>NZ_CP033741.1:0-64163 GCF_003812305.1 Enterococcus sp. FDAARGOS_553 | reverse complement strand
TATATGTATAATTTTATGAGAGGTGACCTTCAATGAAAATATTTATTTGGTACATTTTCACTCCTTTAATACTCAACATTATTTTCTTTTATGTGCAATATCAGACTCCAGAGTTTAGATCCCATTTAACAGTTAAAAGTTTTATAATCTACTATTTAGTATCAATAGTGATTTTTGTACTGTGTGATTTGCTCTTTGATTGGCTTCCCAAAAAAATTAAAGATAGGAAATATAAATGATCTAATCCGTTTTTCTTTATCAGTGCTTAATAAGAGAGGGATATTAAAATGTCAGAATTAACCAAGACTGAATATCAAATTCTTTACTACTTTTATGAATTCAATCAGTCTTTGACCAAACATGAGTTATTAGAGAGACTTCCAAAACTAAACCAAAATACAACTGCTGCTGTGATAGGGAGTCTGTTAAATAAAGGATATTTGGAAATATCAGAAATTAGATATTCTCAGACAGTTTTAGCGAGGGCTTACAGGACTAGTATTCCATTTATAGATTTTTTAAAAAAGGAGTACGGAGAAGCGGTTGTAAAAAAATTGGTGAATCACGCAATCAGATCTTTAAAGACTAAGCAACAAGCGGAATATTTTTCTAATCTTATAATTGAAAGGAAAAATACTATAAATAAGAATAGTTGAGTTCTTCATATTTTGTGAACTGTTCAGAAAATAATAAAAGGGTCAGAAACTTAAAAGTTTTTGATCTTTTTTTGTTCTCCCGTTTTATGGCTCGTTCAATAGCTCAGTTAGTTAGGATCAGTTAGATATAAAAATAAGGGACAACAGAGAGTAACATAATAAACCTTTTCTTATGCTTGACATTCTTTTTATATACAGTTAAGCTATATATAGTTCAACTGTATATAGCTTAACTATAGTAAAATAAGGAGTATCTTTATATGACTAGAAATCCATATTTACCTTTAACTGAAACAACTTTTTATATTCTTTTAGTTTTAACTACACCCGCTCATGGATATGCTATTATTCAAGAAATTGATAAGTTAAGTGAAGGGGCAGTTAAGGTAGCAGCAGGAACTATGTATGGAGCGATTGAAAATTTACTTAAGCTTAATTGGATAGAAGAAATTCCAAGTAGGGAAAAAAGAAGAAGAGTTTACAAAATTACTGATATAGGAGAAGAAGTTTTAAAACTAGAAATAGAACGTCTAAGAAGCCTGATTAAACTATCTTCTGAATTTGGATATTAGGAGGGGACAACATGAAGAAATTTAGAATTTTCTTATCCTTGAAAAAAGAAGAAGAATGGATCAATTCTATACAGGAAGAGGGATATAGGTTAGTTTCTGTTAATTCTCTGGTGCCTATGTATACTTTTGAAAAAATGGCTAATAAAGAAATGTTCATTCCGTATGTACGCATTGATTTTAGAGAAAAAAGTATGAGGAAATCAAATTACGAAGATTACGTAACACTGTTTTCTGATAGTGGTTGGAAATTAATAAAGGGCAGTCGTTCCGGTGGCGCTCAGTACTTTCAGCAAGAACATCCAGATGTAACAAGAGAGATATTTTCTGATACTGATTCTCAAGAAAGTGTAAAGAAAAGATATGTGAAATATGGTTACACATATGGATCTATATTTTTATTGTATTTTTATATTTTTTCTAGCAGTAATTCATGGAGTTTAAATAATATTTTAAACATTAAATCATGGTATTTCACCCAAGGTTTATGGGAAATGAAGGGTATGTGGTTTTGGAAAGCATTTATTTTTGAAACTCCATTTGTTTTAATACGTGTATTACCTTTATTTTTCTTTCTATTTTTAGGTGTCTATTATCTCTTACGTTCGCTTATAAATGATGACTCAAAATTTAAAGAAAAATAAAAATAAAGGAAGTAGCCTTTTGAACAAGGGCGCTTCCTTTATTTGTTGTGGGCCAACAGAGTATACTTATTTGTCCTAATATGGTTTTAGCAGTATAATAGATTTATTGAATAGGTCATTTAAGTTGGGCATAATAGGAGGAGTAAAATGAAAAAATTTATTTATCGAGTTTTAGAAAATGACGAAGTGGTGGCTATTTTTAATGAGCAACAATATGCGCAAGATTTTATCGCTTATGAAAAGACAATTTCTGATAAACAATTTGAAATTGAACAAGTAGCACTTGCAGATTGGTTATTGCAACCGAGAGAATTTTAGAGGTTGGTTGAAAATGGCTAAAATTGGTTATGCACGTGTCAGTAGCAAAGAACAGAACTTAGATCGGCAATTACAAGCGTTACAGGGCGTTTCTAAGGTCTTTTCAGACAAATTAAGCGGTCAATCGGTCGAACGTCCGCAATTACAAGCCTTGCTTAACTATTTACGTGAAGGGGATATAGTTGTTGTTACTGAATTAGACCGCTTAGGACGAAACAACAAAGAATTAACAGAACTGATGAATCAAATTCAAAACAAAGGCGCAACCCTGGAGGCTCTAAATTTACCGTCAATGAATGGGATTGAAGATGAAAATTTAAGACGGCTGATTAATAATTTAGTGATTGAATTGTATAAGTACCAAGCGGAATCTGAACGCAAACGAATTAAAGAACGCCAAGCCCAAGGAATTGAAATTGCTAAGAAAAAAGGAAAATTCAAAGGGCGACAACCTAAATTCAAAGAAAATGATCCACGTTTACAACACGCTTTTGATTTGTTTTTGAACGGTTTATCTGATAAAGAAGTTGAAGAACAAACTGGAATCAATCGGCGAACGTTTAGAAGATACCGACAGCGGTGTGGCATTTCAGTAGCTGATAGACCTTTAGATTAATATGAACGTGGTGAAGATAACATAAAAGAGAAAACAAGAAAGTAATAGTAATAGAAATGAGGGGTAGACATTATGAAGAAATTGTTTGCAAATGAGAAGATAGACCTTTTATATTCAATTATTTTAGTTTTAATTTGGATTATTTTCCTACTTATCAGTAAGTTGCTTCATTTTCACTCTGAATGGGTTATTTCTTTTATCGGAGTGTTTGTTATAGCATGCTTCAACTTACCAACGATTTTACGAAGGAAAAAACAGTATAAAAAAATAGATGAACTAAGAAAAGTGTTAAACCTATCCATTGAAGAAGTAAGGGAAATTGCCGACATTGGTAGATATGATTTAAGTGATTGGAACTGGGATAAAGCGTATATTTCTTCAAAAAAATTATACTTACTGGAGGACACCCTAGAAAAAATGTATGTTAAACAGTTTGGAAAAGAATTTGAAATGAGAAAGTAGTTTTTTAAGGAGATGATCCAAGTGGAAGTATTCAAAGCTATTCAAGATCGAAAGATTCTTTTGGTTATATTTTTGTTGGTTCTGATTGTCAGTGTGGTGTTAATCATTGGTAGTTTTAAAATAAGGAAACAAAGTAGGGGAACGGCTTTATTTTTGCTTTTATTGGGAATAGTTGGCATTATCGCAAGTCTGTATGGTTTCTTTTTTACAACGTTTTTTGGGATCAACTTCTAGGAACTATTTTATCGTTGTGTTTTGGTTATTGCTGTCTTTAATTGCGTTTATTGTTTTTGTATTTAATTTTGCGAGTTTATGGCAAGATATTGCTTACTGGATTGTTCCAAGCAAAGACCTTTATATAAACAAACCTGAAATCATAAGAGATTTAATCAAGGTTGTTTCAATGATTATTTTAGGAATCGTAGTTTTTGTCATTGGTATTAGACAAGGACTGAAAAATTACTATGGCGATTATTCAGGTGACACGAAGCAACAATAACTAAAGCTATCTAAAATTAGGAAAAAAGGAGAGAATGAATGAGTACAGTTATTTTAGCTGAAAAACCAAGCCAGGCGTTAGCCTATGCCCAGGCATTTAAACAGAGTGATAAGAAAGACGGATATTTTGAGATCAAAGACCCACTATTTACAGATGAAACGTTTATCACATTTGGTTTTGGGCATTTAGTGGAATTAGCAGAACCAGGGCATTATGACGAAAAGTGGCAAAATTGGAAACTTGAATCTTTGCCGATTTTTCCTGATCGATACGATTTTGAAGTCGCAAAAGATAAGGGAAAGCAGTTTAAAATTGTTGCTGAACTTCTCAAAAAGGCAAATACAATTATTGTTGCAACAGATAGCGACAGAGAAGGTGAAAATATCGCCTGGTCGATTATCCATAAAGCAAATGCCTTTTCAAAAGATAAAACATTTAAAAGACTATGGATCAATAGCTTAGAAAAAGATGTGATTCGAAGCGGTTTTCAAAATTTGCAACCAGGAATGAATTACTATCCCTTTTATCAAGAAGCGCAAACACGCCAAATTGCCGATTGGTTGATCGGCATGAACGCAAGCCCTTTGTATACGTTAAATTTACAACAGAAGGGCGTACAAGGTACATTTTCACTAGGACGTGTTCAAACGCCCACCTTATACCTTATTTTTCAGCGCCAGGAATCCATAGAGAATTTTAAAAAAGAACCTTTTTTCGAGGTGGAAGCTAGTATAAAAGTAAACCAAGGGTCGTTTAAGGGCGTTCTAAGCCCCACACAGCGTTTTAAAACCCAAGAGGAGCTTTTAGCTTTTGTTTCTTCTAAACAAGCTAAAATAGGCAATCAAGAGGGCAGAATCGCTGACGTGCAAACCAAAGAGAAAAAAACGAATAGTCCTAGTCTGTTTTCTTTAAGTAGTTTGCAATCAAAAGTCAATCAGCTTTATAAAGCGACAGCGAGCCAAACTTTAAAAGCTATGCAAGGACTGTATGAAGCAAAATTATTGAGTTATCCAAGAACAGATACACCATTTATTACAGAGAACGAATTTGCTTATTTAAAAGCGAATTTTGGCAAATATAGCGGTTTTTTAGGACTTGATCTTGAAATGGTTCAAACAGAGCCTAGAAAGCGTTATGTGGACGGTAGTAAGGTACAGGAACACCACGCCATTATCCCAACAAAACAAGTACCTACCGAATCTGCATTAGCGAAAATGGACGATTTACAACGAAAAATTTATGCTTTAGTCGTTAAAACGACCGTTGCCATGTTTTTACCTGATTACTTGTATGAAGAAACCAAGATACAAACGAAAGTAGCTGATTTGCTGTTTCAATCGATCGGAAAGACACCAAAACAAGAAGGGTGGAAAATTCTTTTCAAACAACAAAATAAAGAAGAAAAAGAGGACGTTCAAACGTTACCCTTGGTTATCATTGGAGAACATGCCGAGGTTGACGTTAAGAGTGCCGAAAAAGAAACACAACCACCGAAAGCTTTTACAGAGGGTACATTATTAACTGCTATGAAAACCGCTAATAAAACGGTTGATGATGAAGAAGCAATCAAGATTTTACAAGAAGTCGAGGGGATCGGAACAGAAGCGACAAGAGCAAGCATTATTGAAGCCTTGAAACAAAAAGAATATATCCAAGTCATTAAAAATAAACTTGTTGTGACTGAAAAAGGTAAATTATTGTGCCAGGCAGTCGAAAGTCAGCACCTCTTAACGAGTGCTGAAATGACGGCTAAATGGGAAACGTATTTAAAGAAGATTGGTAAAAGAGAAGGTAATCAAGAAAACTTTATTGATAATATCAAGAAGTTTATCGTTCATTTATTAAAAAATGTACCTACCGATATAGAGAAACTAAGTTTTGCTGATTACCAGGTACAGAAAGAAAAAGAAGCAGAAAAAAATATTGTTGGAAAATGTCCTAAGTGTGGCAACAATATTGTATTAAAAAAATCGTTTTATGGTTGTTCAAATTATCCTGAATGTAAGTTTACTTTAGCTGAACATTTTAGAAAGAAAAAACTAACCAAAACAAATGTAAAAGAATTACTAGAGGGAAAAGAAACCCTGGTAAAAGGAATCAAAACGAAAGATAAAAAGTCCTACAATGCCGTTGTAAAAATCGGAGAAAAGGGATATATTGATTTTATATCTTTCTCAAAATAAGCATAAAAGCCCTGTTTAAAGGGCTTTTATATATTAATCACAAATCACTTATCACAAATCACAAGTGATTAATCACAAATCACTTGTGATTTGTGATTGTTGATGATAAAATAAGAATAAGAAGAAATAGAAAGAAGTGAGTGATTGTGGGAAATTTAGGCGCACAAAAAGCAAAACGAAATGATACACCAATCAGTGCAAAAAAAGATATAATGGGAGATAAGACGGTTCGTGTTCGTGCTGACTTACACCATATTATAAAAATCGAAACAGCAAAGAATGGCGGAAACGTAAAAGAAGTTATGGATCAAGCCTTAGAAGAATATATACGGAAATATTTACCTGACAAACTTTAAAAGGAGTGAAAATGAAATGGCAGTTACGTATGAAAAAACATTTGAAATAGAGATCATTAACGAATTATCGGCAAGCGTTTATAATCGAGTATTAAACTATGTTTTGAACCATGAATTAAATAAAAATGACTCTCAATTATTGGAAGTCAATTTATTAAACCAATTAAAGCTTGCAAAACGTGTAAATCTTTTTGATTATTCTTTAGAAGAATTACAAGCCGTTCATGAGTATTGGCGGTCAATGAATCGTTACTCAAAACAAGTTTTGAATAAAGAGAAAGTGGCTTAATATGGCAAATATAGTCAATTTTACTGACAAACAATTTGAGAATCGCTTAAATGATAATTTAGAAGAATTGATTCAAGGAAAAAAAGCGGTTGAATCGCCAACCGCTTTTTTACTTGGTGGGCAACCAGGGTCAGGGAAAACCAGTTTGCGATCAGCAATTTTTGAAGAAACACAAGGGAATGTTATTGTCATTGATAATGATACCTTTAAACAACAGCACCCTAATTTTGATGAACTAGTGAAACTTTATGAAAAAGACGTAGTAAAACACGTTACCCCTTATTCTAATCGCATGACAGAAGCGATCATAAGCCGTTTGAGCGATCAAGGGTATAATTTGGTGATCGAAGGTACAGGACGAACAACAGAAGTTCCTATTCAAACCGCAACAATGCTTCAAGCCAAAGGTTATGAAACAAAAATGTATGTCATGGCAGTACCTAAAATCAACTCATATTTAGGAACAATTGAACGATATGAAACCATGTATGCAGATGATCCAATGACAGCCAGGGCAACACCAAAGCAAGCACATGATATTGTTGTTAAAAATTTACCTAACAATTTAGAAACACTTAAAAAAACGGGCTTATTTAGCGATATAAGGCTATATAACAGAGAAGGAGTAAAACTCTATTCAAGTTTGGAAACACCTTCTATTAGTCCAAAAGAAACCTTAGAAAAAGAATTGAATCGTAAAGTAGCAAGTAAAGAAATTCAACCGACTTTAGAACGAATAGAGCAAAAAATGGTTCAAAATCAACACCAAGAAACCCCTGAATTTAAAGCAATTCAACAAAAAATGGAAAGCTTGCGGCCACCTACACCACCAATACCCAAAACACCTAAACTTCCAGGTATTTAAACCTTAAAAAAGGAAAAGAGTAGTTACCAAAAAACGGTAACTACTCTTTTTGGGGTCCTACCAACAAAACGTGGAAAACATACGCTAAGCAAATGTCGACATGAAGAAAGCCGATTTTTCCTACGCTAAGGAATTATCGGCTTTTTAGTCATTATTTTTGTCGTGTCATTCTATTTATAAAACCAGTTACATTACCAAGACAACAAGAACCTTGAGGGTTGTTTACTTCGCATCCACATCGATTTGCCTTTATGTGCATTGAGATGTTCTGTACAATGGTATTTTCTTCGGTTTTATTACTTTCTTCAGAAACAATTTTTCTTGTCCATCCAAAACAGTAACAAATTGGCGTATTTTCTTTCACGTCTTTTTGAAAGACTGGTATTTTTAAATCACTTTTAGTAAATATCTGTTCCTTTTCGTTAAAATACACAACATCACATTCTGAAAAAGAGCAAAATTGATAACTGGTATCTGGTTGCAAATTTGCTAAGGCTTTAGGAAGAAGTAAACTTTTAAGCGTTATTAATTTCATCTGCTTCCCTTTATTTTTACAAGAGGGGCAAACATTAGACTTTTCCTTTTCATTCGACTTGGAACAACAATCCTCCATTTTTACTTATATCTTCTTTTTCTTAAAAATCATTTTTATTCTTTAACCTTCAATAGTCGTAAACTGTTTAGTGTAACAAGTAATGTTGCTCCCATATCGGCAAAAATCGCTATCCATAAAGTTAACCAACCAGGCATAACTAATAGTAATGCTACTAATTTAATGGCTAAAGAGAAGGTAATGTTTTGTTTGATAATTGCTAAAGCCTTACGGCTTAATTTGATAGTATATGGCAATTTGCTTAAATCATCAGACATTAAAGCAATATCAGCCGTTTCTAATGCAGTATCCGTTCCAGCACCACCCATTGCGACACCAACTGAAGAAGCTGCAAGTGCTGGTGCATCATTAACACCATCTCCAACCATTCCTACACTTTGATGTTTTCCACGAAGTTCTTTAATGAAATTCAGCTTATCCTCTGGTAATAAATCAGCTTTAATATCCGAAACACCGACTTGTTTTCCAATTGCTTCTGCGGTTCTTTGATTATCACCAGTCAGCATTACTGTTTCAATTCCGATATGATTCAATTTACTAATAACTTCTTTTGATGTTTCTCTCATTTCATCTGCTACGGCAATTAACGAAAGAATTTCTTTTTCCGTTCCTAAAACCATTACGGTTTTTCCTTCTGTTTGCATACGAGTAATTCTTTCTTTGATGGTACTTTCAATTGTTTGATGTAATTCTTCAAACAGATTTGGACTTCCTACATAATACATTTCGTTATTTACTTTTGCTTTTACACCTTTACCTGTAATAGATTGGAACTCTTCAACCGAAACACCATTTAAATTCAATCCATTTTCTTCTGCTTTTCTTACAATGGCTGAAGCAAGTGGATGTTGTGATCCTTTTTCAATGGCTGCTGTAACTGTAAGCAATTCATTTTCATTTCCACCATACGTCACGATGTCTGTTATAGCAGGAATACCTTTTGTTAATGTTCCTGTTTTATCAAAAGCAATGGCTTTTAAGTGTCCTGCTTCTTCTAAATGGATACCACCTTTAATTAACACACCATTTTTTGCCGCATTCCCTATTGCAGTAACTACGGCAACTGGAGTTGAAACAACTAAAGCACACGGACAACCAACTACTAACACAGCTAAACCTTGATAAATCCATTGGCTCCAATCTCCACCGAATAATGGAGGAACAACTGCAATTAAAAGAGCTAAAAGCACAATAGCTGGTGTATAGTATTTCGCAAATTTATCGACAAATGCTTGAGAAGGTGCTCGTTCTGCTTGAGCTTCTTCTACAAGATGAATAATTTTTGAAAGAGTAGTATCTTCAACTCGTTTTGTTACTTTAACTTCAAGTAACCCTTCTTCATTCAATGTTCCTGCAAACACTTCATCATCAATTGTTTTTGTTACTGGAACACTTTCCCCAGTAATAGCAGCCTGATTTAGTGTAGATGTACCTTTAATAACTAATCCATCCATTGCTAATTTTTGACCAGGTTTTACAATCATAATGTCTCCAACTTGAATATCTTCAACGTGAATCATCATTTCTTCATTTCCACGCCGAATTAATGCTTCTTTTGGGGCAATATCCATTAATGATTCAATAGATTGACGAGCTTTATCCATTGAATAACGTTCTAACGCTTCACTGATAGCGAATAGGATAACAACTGTTGCGCCTTCACCCCATTCACCAATGATCGCAGCACCTATAATAGCAATCGTCATGAGCGTATTCATATCGAATTTTAATCTGCTTAGATTTTTAAGACCTTTAATAAACAGTGTATATCCACCAATTAAAATGGATGCTGCGTAGCCGATCATTGGAAGAAGATGTTCTTCTCCTAATTGCTCGCCCAAAAACCAACTAATCACAAGTAATAACGCTGAAATATAGACCTTAATGTTTTCTTTTTGCTTCCAGAAAGGTTCACGCTCTACCTTTTGTTCTTTTTCATCCCGAACTTTTAAATTTTCAAATGCTCCTGCTTTTTCTAGTTCCTCAATTGTTGTATTTCCTTGAACATAAACTTTAGAGGCTCCAAAATTCACTTTCGCGTCTTTAACTCCTGGTAATTGTTTCACATTGTTTTCGAAGATGCCTGCACAATTGGTACAAGTAAATCCTTGAACACGATAGGTTTTCATTTCTTCTTCAGATAATTTTGCTTGTTGATCAGACACTGGCTTTCACCTCATTTTTATGAGCTAAAGCAATAAGTATTAACTGTTTGATATGTTCATCATCTAGTGAATAAAACGCCAATTTTCCTTCTTTTCGATACTTCACAATCCCTTGTTTGTGAAGGGTTCGTAAGTGATGGGACGCTGTTGCAACAGTGGAACCAATGATATTCGCAACGTCACACACGCATAACTCCCCATCTTGGCATAAGGCATAGGTAATTTTTGCCCTATTTTCATCTGCAAGTGCTTTAAATAATTGGGAAACACTAGATATATCTTCTTTTTGTAACTCTTCTTGTATTCGATTGACTTTTTTTTCGTCATAACAATAAATTTCACAACTATCTTTATTACTCAACATCATCACTCCATTATCATTCAAATATTCATTTGAATATATTATACCCCTTTTTTCAAAACATTAAAATACTTATTTGAATGTTTTGTAGAAATAATCGTTTCACAAAAATTCGGTGGTAATAGCAAGTACCGAAAACGACCGTTTTTGGCTATGACAAGTGAACTGTTCTAAAAATCTTAAAAACTACATAAAACCTATAACCAAAAATATAACCAAAAACAAAAGACCAATATATCTATTTCAAACCCCTTTTTGGTATAGTTAAAGTGTTAAGAAAGAGGGGATTCGTATTGAAATTTGGATATGCTCGTGTCAGTACGCAAGATCAGTCATTGTGAGTATGCTAAAAGTTGACGGCTTAAACGTTGATACCTTGCCAGTATCAGAACAAGAAGGGTTAAACGAAGATTTTGGTGTCTTTCTATCTCAAAACGTTCTATATGAACCGCAGATCACTTCTAAGAATGTACCAGTAGAAATTGACGATTTTGTAGAAGCCTGGGGGAATACAGTAGAAAATTATCGCAAAATGCCAGGGCATAACGAAGCTTTATTACAACTAAAGGCTAGTTACTATTATCATTATAGAAATTTAGCAAGTAACATGGAAACTTCAAAGAAACAACATTTTGTAATTAATTCTGAACCAATTTCAAAGGAAACATATGATAGTTTAGAATTGTCCTATCAAGTGTTACGTGATAAGACAAGAACAATCAGAACAGCTTTAATTGCATTTTTAAGTAAATATGATTGTCAGGTTGAAATTTGTACGATTGGCGAGATGAAAAAGGTTTTGAATAGTTAGGAGCGTTAAAATGGAGAAGATACCAAAAGAGAAAATTATTGTAATACCCGAAGTTGATACGGACGTTGTATCTGATTTAGCACCATTTAACTTTACAGTAGAACGTGACAAATTATTGATTGATGATTCATACGCAGTTCCCTATGTCATTACAAAATACAATAATAAACCAAGAGGAAATTGGTTTAATCGTATTCGTAAAATGAGTGGAGATATAACCATATCTCATTATTACACTAAAGCAAACGGTAACTCATTGAATGATTATTACAACAGAACCATTAAGAACAAGCAAGCAGAGATCGATCGTTCGCATGATCCGTTGACGATTATCCGTTTAGAACGTGAAATGAAAATTGCACAAACGCAGTTAGAACAAGCCGTTGACGAAAACACTTCTTATCTTTATTTATATACCTATGTTTTGATCAAAAGTAAGTCCGAAGATAAGCTGAAAAAATTGTGTGAAGATTTTGAAACACGTTGTATCGCAAGTGGAGTAAAAGCCTTGATTCCATATACTATGATTGATAAAGCGTATTGGAGTGCCTTACCTTTGCAATCTAATGAAGTGCCTGAATACACGTACACAATCGCTAATTCAATCAGTGCAAGCAGTATTTTTCCTTTTGATGATAATGAATTAAGTGTATTTACTAAAAATATGATTATTGAGGGAATTAATAAAGATACTGAAAATATCGTTAGTATTGATTACACCAACAGAAAATTAGTAGTCAATCGTAATAAATTCGTTTTTGGTTTATCTGGTGGGGGAAAGACCACTTACCTAACGTCAGACTATTTGAAAAAATATGCTTTTGCTGATAACTCGACAGAACTAAAACACAGAATTGTTTTATTTGATCCCGAAGATGAACAAACAGAACGTGTACGTTCTCTAGGGGGCGAAATAATCAATCTTTCGTCTATGTCAGATGTTCGTATCAATCCGTTTCAAATCTACTCACGCAATACACCAGATGTGGATTTAAAAGAATCGTTATCCGATTTTGAAGAGGACGAACTTGTAGAAAATCTTGAAATAAAGCACAAAGATTTTGAAATGACTGAAAATGATATTGATAAAGAAATCAGTAAACGAATGAATATTTTAACGCCATATTTCCTAATGGTGGATCACTCTTTGACTGACAGTCAATTATCTATTATTAAGTTAGAAGCTAAAAAATGCTATACGAATTTATACGAAAAGAAAAACTTGTCGAAAATGGAAAACACCGATTTTCCAACATTTTCAGACTTAGAAAGTCGATTGAAAGCTTTAGAAGAAACTGATCCCAAACGATACAAGCGAATTGAAGATTTTATTTATTCATTAGAAGATTTTACAATCGGAAGCCGTACCATATTTAACGGTCATACAAATATTGACTTAAATAATCCGTTAATTTGCTTCTCTTTGCGAGATTTACAGACCGAAGAAGGAATCAGAGATTTAGCATACCTCAACAGCTTTAGTTATCTATTTGAAGAAATAACCAACAATCCGCAAATTGTAACGTCTGTTTATGCAGATGAATTTCACTTTTTACTGAAAAATAAAATTAGTGCAGATTTTTTCTTCCAGGCTTACAAACGCTTTAGAAAATATAACGCCGATTGTACCGTATCAACCCAACAGATTGATGATGTATTAAAAGCACCTGATAATATCGGTAAAGCAATTATTGGGAATAGCTTTACAAAAGTGTTCTTTGGACTTGATGAAACGGAAGCGCAAGGTATCTCAAACGAGTTGAAACTTAAACTTACAAAAAAAGAATTATCTTTCATTACCTCAAAACGTCAAGGGGAAGCTTTACTCTTTCATGGAACAAAGAGGGCTAAAATTAAAGTCGATTTGACCCAGGAAGAAATGCGTTTGCTTAACCCAGGCGGATATGAAGATATTTACGGCGTTAGTCCGAAGAAAGAGATCAACTGGTTGTTAAGATCGAAAATTCAATAGAAGGGAGAAGCAAATGAAATACAAAATCTTGAACAATTTACAATTTTACTATCAAGAGAACGTGATTGTCGTTCAAATAAACGAAAAATATTTGACGAATCGAGAACATATTTTTGATGTAGAAGAAAGTGAACAATATTTTGTTGATGTCGAGGAGATTTTGACCAAAGACGGAAAGCTAGAAATTGTTTATAACCGACCTAATGGCTATACACCACTACTAGATTTAAAAGAATATGCTGATTTTTATAAATTGGATATAGTGAATCGATTACTTGAAATGAATGTACTAGAAAAAACAAACACCTATCTAGCAATGCAAAATATTCTACTCAAAGATACACGTGACTTGCTATTTATTTATAAAGCAGATCATTTTGATAATTTGCCTTACTCAACTAAAGAAGAATTAGAACAGTGGAAAAATTTTATTTGTAGTTTTTTTGGTAAATTTTCACTTGAGAAGTATGAGAAGAACCGTATTGAGGTTCTAACAAAAGAAAAAAATTCATTTTTAAATGATGTAGAAGCAGTTGAAAGTTTGGAATCATTAAGAGATTTAATAAAAAATCGACTAACCGAAGAACAAAAGAATTTCTTTTCTGCTGAATTACAGGATAAGAAAGCAGACGTCCGAAAAATTCGCAGAAATAAAAGCTTAAAAATTGCGTTAGTTGTAGGTGTTATTGCGTTATATGGCGGTACGGTTTTTCTTATGAAAGTAAATGAGAAAAAACAAGTTACGGCTACACAGCAAAGCGCAGAAACAGAGATCACTATTTTAAATAAGATTATTGATAATGATAGTGAGAATATCGAAGAAGATATGCAAAAACTCAACTATCCTAAGAAAAAACAAGTTGATATTTACGTGAAACTTGGTGACTACACTAAGGCTTATGAACTTGATAAAAAGTCAGATAAAAAAATTATTCAAAGTCTGTACAAACAAGGGGAAACCGAAAAAATAGAAGCCCTTGATTTGCCAGGAAGCGACTATTTAGCAGACTTCAAAAAGATTTTAGCATATGACAATTCAACAGATACTGAGTATTTGGTTCAAACTAGTACCGATACAACAATTGTTGAAGCTTTAATCGATAAATCAGTAAAAGAAAAAGACATTCCAACAGTAAAAAATATTCGTCAAGTATCAATTACACAAAAGAAATTAGCAATCGATCCTAAACGTCAAATCAGCATGATTGACTTATTGATTGAAAATAACAGTGAAGAATTAGAAAATATGTATAAGGATAATTCTTTAAATGAGGACTTGAAGAAAAAACAAACCAATGACTTGTTAGAAGAAAACAACACATTGCTTAGTGAAAAGATTGAATTAACAAACGCTGAAAAAGATTAGGAAGGTTGGTGATTTCATATCATGGGAGCAACAGCTGCTAAACTGCTTATTCGTTATCGAAAACCGATAGCGAAAGCAATTTTAGGCTTTTTCGTCTTTATCATTGTAATCTTCCTTCTTATTTTTAATAATGATCAAACCGCCCCTAGTGGCGGACTAGCAACAGAAAACAAAAATTTAAGTGAATCTGTTTTGAGGTACAAAAGTACCGTTGAAAAGTACGCTAGACAATATGACGGTATGGAATATGTACCTTATATCTTAGCCCTTATGCAAATTGAATCAGGTGGTGAAGGTGGCGACCCTATGCAATCAAGCGAAAGTTTAGGACTGCCCCCGAACACTATTAAAGACCCCGAACGAAGCATACAACGAGGAGTAGAGTTTTTTGTAGAAAATATGAAAAGCGCTATAAACCGAGGATCAGATATAAAAACAGCTCTTCAAGCGTATAATTATGGCGGTGGTTTTGTTGATTTTGTAGTGAGGAATGGCGGAACGTATTCTTTTGAGTTGGCTAAACAATTTTCTATTAATATGTCAGGTGGCGAAAAGGTAGCTTATGTAAATGCTTTATCTACTTCAATGGGCTACAATTACCGCTATAACTACGGAAATATGTTCTATGTGCCAAAATTACTTGAATACGTTAACGAAAGCCAGGCAAGCGCAGAGGGCGTTCAAAACAATTCTAATAATACTGGCGTTGTTCAAGTTGATGTACCCAGCGAATACAAAAATAAATTACGTTATCCAAGATATGACGGACACAACTATAATACAAGCGGTAGTTATCCATTTGGGCAATGTACCTGGTACGCTTTTAATCGTATGGCTCAAATAGGAAAACCAGTTGATGATTTTATGGGCAATGGTGGCGAATGGGGCTATAAAGGGAAAGCTTTAGGCTATAAAGTAACAAATAAGCCAAAAGTAGGTACGGCAATTTCTTTCCCACCTGGTTCTTTTGGCTCTGATCCAGTTTACGGACACGTTGCCTTTGTAGAAGTCGTAAATGCAGACGGTACGCTTCTTGTATCAGAGTGTAACGTAGTAAACCCAGGAAGCGGAACAATCAGTTATCGAGTAGTGCCAGCTTCTATTGCAAACATTGCAAGTTATGTTGAATAAGGAGAGGAAGAAATGGAGTTTGACAAAATAAAAGTTGGTTTGTTTATCTCAACGCTTGTGTTACTTGTGGTTACCATAGGCATGATTGTTTTTGGAATAAGGCAAGGCGAACAGATCCGTCACTTAAAAAGTGATTTAAAAAGCGTACAGACGGAACTAGCAGACAAACAAGCGGAACAAAACACTAACCAAAGCGAATCGGAAAAAATTATCAAAGAATTTTACAAGACCGTTTATAACTACGAAAAAAGCCAAAAAGAAATATCTATGACAACGGTTAAAGAATTAGCGACAGACAACGTTTATCAAGAATTACAAAACGAGATCAACGTAAACAATTCATATAGCCCACAACAAAACACGATTCAAAAGTCTTCAGTAAACGAAAATGAAATAAAAATTCTTGCTTATGCAAGTAAGGATAATTCACAGCAATATCTAGTAACAGCACCGATTCACCAGGTTTTTAACGGTACAAAAAATGATTTTGAAATAAACCAAATTATCCAAATTAAAAACCAACAAATTACTCAAAGAACGACCATTCAATTAGGAGAGGAGTAGAAGCATGGCAAAGAAAAAGCAAGAGCAAGTAAAACTGATTATCCTAGTTATACTCTATCTACTATTATTACCAGTAACATTGATTGTGTTTAAATTATTACCTTTTATCATTGCGAATGATACAAATATTGAATTGAGTACCTTTGTTACAACTATTTTAAAGCACCCGATCAATACTTTTTTAGAGATCATTCAATCTACTTACATGATTCCGTTCTTCATTGTACAAATCATTGTTTTAATTATTTTATTTGTCTTTCTTCACCCTACCAAACGCCAACCGTTTGAGGTTGTCGGGAAAACAAACCCTGTTCATGGATCGGCTTATTGGGGGGAAGAATCAGAAATAAACGCACCCAAAAATGTTCATTTGATCCCTGAAAAGTCAATGAAAAAGATATTAGAAAAGTCAATGAGGAGGGGGAAAAATGAGTAGTTTGTTAGCAGAATCAGACGGTTTAATCTTAGGGAAATTTCAAAGCGGAAATGTTGTGATCCAACCCGAAGATAGCAAAATAAGTAATCGAAATATTTTTGTAGTAGGTGGTCCAGGATCATTTAAAACACAAAGTTATGTTTTGCCTAATGTTGTAAACAATCGCAGTACATCAATTGTTGTAACCGATCCAAAAGGGGAAATTTACGAGTTAACCAATGAAATAAAAAAAGCCCAGGGCTTCAAAACAGTTGTGATAAATTTTAAAGATTTCTTGCTAAGTTCTAGGTACAATCCGTTACTCTATATCCGCAAATCAAATGATACAAACAAGATTGCAAACGTCATAGTATCAGCAAAGAATGATCCCAAACGGAAAGATTTTTGGTTCAATGCACAATTAAACTTATTAAATACGTTGATTAAATATGTTTATTTTGAATATGAACCAAGCGCAAGAACAATTGAGGGTATTTTAGACTTTTTAGAAGAATTTGATCCACGCTATAACGAAGAAGGTGTATCAGAACTTGATGAACAATTTGAGCGTTTGCCAGACGGACACGAAGCAAAACGCAGTTACTATTTAGGCTTCCGACAAGCACAAAGTGAAGCAAGACCAAACATTGTTATTAGTCTATTGACGACTTTACAAGATTTTGTTGATAAAGAAGTATCAGAATTTACCAGTACAAACGATTTTTTCTTTGAGGAATTAGGAACGTCAAAAATTTGTTTATACGTGCTAATTTCCCCATTAGATCGAACTTGGGACGGCTTAGTGAATCTCTTTTTCCAACAAATGTTTACAGAGTTATATTTTTTAGGGGATAAGCACAACGCAAAATTGCCAGTACCTTTAGTTATGTTACTAGATGAATTTGTCAATTTGGGCTACTTTCCAACATACGAGAATTTTCTTGCAACGTGTCGAGGGTATCGTATTTCAGTTAGTACCATATTGCAATCCTTGCCCCAGGGCTTTGAACTTTACGGAGATAAGAAATTTAAAGCGATCATTGGGAATCATGCCATTAAAATATGTCTAGGTGGTGTAGAGGAAACGACCGCCGAATACTTTTCAAGACAAGTAAATGATACAACAATCAAAGTATATACAGGCGGAACAAGTGAAAGTAAAACGTCCGCAAAAACAACTAACCGAAGCGGAAGTAAGTCAGAAAGCTACGGTTACCAAAAAAGGCGATTGATTACCGAAGGGGAAGTTATCAATTTACAACAAGAAGAAAATGGAAGAAAAAGTATTGTGTTAATTGACGGTAAACCTTACATGTTAAGAAAAACGCCACAATTTGAATTGTTCGGAAATCTTCTTAAAAAGCATGAAATTTCACAGCAAGATTATATAAGCAGTCAAACAGAATTTGCCAAAGAATACATTGAGGAGTTGGAAAAACAGCACAAACAACGAAAAGTGCAACTAGCAAGCGCCCCAATTTTTCACGAGAAGAAACAAGAAGATGATTTGAATAAAAAAGAAATAAATCTACCTGAACAACCGATCGAATCAGAAGTAACAGAAGAAGAGGAAGAAAAAGAACTATTAATGAGTGATATTCTAAGTAGTTTTGATGAAGGTATAGAGGAAAACACAACCAACAATGACAACAGCGAATTACCATTTTAAAGATCGGAGGAAATCAAATGAATGGATTGAAAGAATTTTTTGGGAATATCCCAATGTTTCAAAAGCAAGTAGAACAAGAAATTGAAGAAAAAGGGATTGAACCTAGTGAGGGTATTAAAAAAATGGAATTTAGCCGTCAAGTGATCCGTAACGTAGTGATTGGCGTTTTAGTTGTCGGTATTCTTGCTTTTGTGGGCATTTCTTATTTTAACAATAAAAATCAACCACCAGTGACACCAACCGCCACCACCGCAAGCAAAGAAAGCAACCAGTCAGAAACAAGCGGAGAAGCCACAGAAAACAGCTCACAAGCCGTTCAAGGTTCAAGCGACCATTTACTCAAATTAAGTGCGAAAGAGCGAGCAGACGAAGCGACAGAAGCTTTTGAGAGTTGGTACAAGTCTTTCTCTAATGGTGACGTAATTTTAGAAATCAACAAAGAATTATTGAAAGAAGGATCAGGCGGTACAAGTCCGATTGAATTACAAACCAAACTGATTGATAACTTAAAAGCCAAATTTGGCGATAAGGTATCAGATGATTTTTATACAGGGCTACAAGCAAGCTTCAATTTCAATCCAGTGATCGTTGACGGTACCAAAGGGCTAACCATTTCTAAACAAAATGACGATAAAAGCCAATGGTTGCGTACCTGGTTCTTAGATACCCAAAAAACAGAACAAAATACGAAAATTGTTTTGCGTAATGATTTCCCTTATGAGTGGGCAGATTGGCGGAACAAAGGGCAACATGATGAAAAAGTAGGATCAATGTTTTCACAAATTGATTGGGATAATGATTTGAGATATGAGGTTATAGGGCTAGTAACTAGCAAACAAAAGAAGAATATTGAAAACATTGGTGGAGTATTTGTAGTTATGCAATACAACGAAAAAATTGGAAAGTGGCAAGTTAGTGGAACGATTGGTGGTGTAATGTAATATGGACGTAATAGACCAAATAAAAGATACAGGATCGGATATTTTAAGTTCTGCTGGTGAGGCTATCTCTAATGTGTTTGAAGGCGTAAAAGAGAGTGTTGATAGTGTGTTGCACCCAATCGATACCTTGTTAGGCAATTGGGGCAGTGACCTTTTAGAAGCCAGTATGAAAATTGCTAATAAGACGACCTTTGATATTCCCAATATCGAATTGATTAGTACCATTACCAACGTGTTTGTCTTTGCAACGACAACCTTTGCGATTTGTATTGTGTTGTATAAGGTCATTGAAGCGCAAATACAAGCTTCTAATGGGAGTGGTGACGCATTGACCGCTAATATTGTTCAAAAGCTGTTTTACTCGTCTATTGCCTTAGCAACGTTGCCCTGGGCAATGAACTTTTTTATCAAAAAGATTGTTGCACCAATCGGTGAATATGTGATTCAACAAGTCGCTAATGATTTGAACGTGGAAACGATCGGCGAACGATTGCGTAATTTCTTAGTTTCCAATTTCTTTAATGGTGGCGTTAGTGCCGTTGTTCTCTTTGTTTTCGTGATCTTCTTTGCCTTTTCCATTGCCAAGTATTTTGTAGCGATCTGTGTCTTTTATGCTGATTTCTTGGTACTGACTATGTTAACACCATTAGTTGCCTTATCGCTTTTAACAGACGAACAAAATTACTTTCAAATATGGATCAAAGAACTGTTATCCGAAGCACTCACAATGCTTATTAAGCTTATTTTGTACTTACTCATGATTACACTCATGATTGCTGAAAAATACACGTTACCAAACTTTATGTTAATGGTTGGTTGTGGCTTGTTGATTATTAAAACACCGTCAGCCCTACAAAATATGTGGTATTCAACCAAAGTTTCAAAAGGTGGCGGACTAGGAAACTTAGCTATGATGGCTATGTTTAGAAAATAAGAGAGGGGGATAACGATTGTCTTATTATTTTGAAATACGAATTATTCTTCCCGAAGAAGAAAATCAATTTTTGAATCGAAAATTAAGTAAGAGCGAATTATCCGAAGTTACACACTATTTACAACAAAAGACAAGTCGAGGAATTCCAGTTAAATTTCGTGTAGGTATTTTTAGAGTAGAAGATCAAACAAAAATTATGTCTGTTACGCTGAATACAAAAAATACCAAAGAAACGGACGTAATTAACTTGTTATTAAATCGAGTAACAGATCAACACGTTTTAGTTTACTTGAATGAACCAATAGAACCAACGCTTAATACGCAAGAATTAAATCGTCAGGAGTTAAAAACGAGTAATGAACGCCAAGAAATACCGCAGACAGAAATTCCAACTGAAACAGTAAATGAACCTAGTGTTATTAAGGAAATATCGAAAAAGAACCAAGCAAAACAAACGAATAGTAGAAAAGAATCACTATCAGAATCCATAACCAAGAAAAATGTTCCCAGAATTCATTTGTTCATATCTATTTTGACTCTTTTTATTGTATTATTGATAGGAATAAGTGTTATTCAACAAGTACAACTTCAATCAGTAAAAAAAGAGAGCGAATCATTGAAAGAACAAATTGAACGTGTCAAAGAAACGGATATTTCCCAATCAAAAATAGATACATTTGGTAGATACTTTTTAACTTATTATTTTTCACAAGAAAAAAATAAAGAAAATTATCAATCTAATTTAAGAAATTATGTATCAGAAAAAGTAGATATAGCTGATTGGGAAGCGTTAGGGAAAACGCTTAAAAGTGTTAATTATTACGGTAGCGAACAAACAAAAAAAGGGTATAGAGTTGAATACCTTCTAAATGTTTCAGTAGACAATCGTAGTAAAATGCAAAAAATCACTTTTGAGGTTGAACCAACTAAAAACGGCTTTCTTGTGACAACTCAACCAAAACTTACAGACTTCTCTTTTAACTGAAATACGCTAAAAAGAGAGTGCTTAAACAATGGGAAAAATTAATTTAAATCAAATTTACACAGCAAAAGAAATGAGTGAAAGGATAGGTAAGAATAGAAATTACCTATCCCAAGCTTACCGTAACAACAAACATGAAATACTTAAAAATTTTAATTATCGAAAAATTGGTGGAACAATTATTTTCTCTGATAATCCCAATAATGATTTATCGCAATTGATTACAGCAAAAAAAGCAAGCCAGTTGTTAGGAAAGAATGATGAATACTTTGCCCACATTTATAAACGGTTTCCTCATAGACTAGAGGGAATCGATCACATTTATACAGGTAAAACATTATTCTTAACGAAAGAATCGCTAGAAGTTTTTAAAAAAAAGATGAACAAAAATGTCAGATAAAGCATATTTGTGATATACTATTTATGTACACAAATACTAATTTTTAAGG
The DNA here is from genome assembly GCF_003812305.1 of Enterococcus sp. FDAARGOS_553. Classification (NCBI taxonomy): domain Bacteria; kingdom Bacillati; phylum Bacillota; class Bacilli; order Lactobacillales; family Enterococcaceae; genus Enterococcus; species Enterococcus sp. FDAARGOS_553. The sequence goes on along the minus strand of NZ_CP033741.1, from coordinate 42,333 downwards.
AGATTATAAAATGAAAAAACTTGCACTTTTAACACTTTTTAGTACAGCGCTATTGGTATCAGCACCGATTGTCAGTTTTGCAGACGAAACCGCAAGTAGCAGTGATGTTACTATCTTAGCCGATGATGATCCAGTCGTTCCAGTAGAGCCGACAGACCCGACTACTCCAGTTGATCCAGTTGATCCAGTTGATCCAGTTGATCCAGTTGATCCAGTTGATCCAGTTGATCCAGTTGATCCAGTTGATCCAGTCGATCCAGTCGATCCAGTTGATCCAGTTGATCCAAGCGAACCAACAGAGCCAAGCGAACCAACGGAGCCAAGTAAGCCGACAGAACCAAGTACACCAACAGAGCCAAGCAAACCAACGGAGTCAAGCGAACCAACGGAGCCAACGGAACCAACGGAGCCAAGCAAGCCAACGGAACCAAGCAAGCCGACAGAACCAAGCAAGCCGACAGAACCAAGCAAGCCGACAGAACCAAGTAAACCAACAGTACCAAACAAACCAGTAGACACAAACCCAATTGAAAGCCCAGTTAATACAGATACAGGCGTTGTGATTGTCGCAGTTGAAGATAGTAAACAAATCATTCAATTAGCAGACGGAACAACAAAAAAAGTTGAAGCTAAAGAAATTGGAGCAGACGTTCGAAAAGACGGAACAGTAACGGTTAAAGGTTCAGACGGAAAAATGAAAGTATTGCCACAAACAGGCGAAAAAGAGACTATTGCATTATCTATCGCTGGTATCTTTATGACCCTCACAGGTGGATTTTCCCTATTTAGACTTAACAAAAGGGATAGAGCCAAAAGCTAAGTAACAGAAGTTGACAATTTAATTAAATAGCTTATAATAGAAGATGATAGATGAGTGGTTAAAACGTCTAAGCCACATAAAATAATGATATGACGCGTTGAGTGGTCGAAACGTCTAAGCCACATGAAATAATGATATGACGAGATGAAATCAAACTTACGAAAGGCATCTTCTTTTAAGCAATTAAGAGAAGGTGTCTTTTTATACAGTTTGAGAAATGAGGAAAGCGCTTTGAGTTCAGATAAATTTGTATATGTGATCAATACCTCAAAAATATTAAAAGATAATAATATATCGATTGCAGTTGATAACAAAAATATCATTCAAAAGGATAATAGACCTTATTATGTTTCTATTTCTTTGAATAACGATTATTCAGCTTTTGTTCCAATCAGAACAAATCTTACTCATAAATATGGTTTTATTACAAAAGGAACAGGCAGACAAAGAAGCGGACTAGATTATACGAAATCTTTGATCGTTGAAACCAAAAAGATTCAACAATATCTAATTCGTGAGACAGGGATTTCTTTTGCAGAGTATACCAAAATTCAAAAAAACCATTCATTGATTTCTAGGAAATATAAAGAATTTATTTTTGATACATTTATACCTATTTATGAAAAGAAAAAAGAGAAACGTACTGAAACTGAAAATAGGGTTTTTGATTTTTCTAGCCTACAATATTTTGAAGATACGCTTCAAAATATAAAAAAAAATAAAGATCGACTTAATGAAAAAGCATAGTATAGAGGTTGCTTCTCTATACTATGCTTTTTTGTATGCAGTATTATTTGTTAGACAGAAAATATTTAATACCTGACGCAACTAACAGTCCAGCAACTAAACACACTAGTATAATCGAACCAAAAAATATTATGCTAGCTCGTATTTCTTCATTTGAAAAATAGTAGAGAAAAGCAATTACTATTAAAAGGACGATAATAAGTAATAACCAAATTGTCTTATTATTCATTATGAATCCTCCTTTCAAATTCTTCTAAGTCTACTTTTACATACTCTAAATTTTCGTTGACTTCGATAAATGAAGGTACTTCTGTTACTTGAAAATCAGCTAATTCCTTCTTATCTTCAGAAGTTAATAAATCTGTATCCACATAAAAGATTTTTATAGGTGATTTTCGTATAGCTTCTTCATTTTCTATTATTAATTTTCTGCAATATATGCAAGTGGATCTTCCAAAGTATATTAGTTCATCATTTTGAGTTGGTTCTGTAATGTCTTTAAATTTGACTAGATCAATTTTTTCTACATTATCACTTTCTAGTGCCTTCTCGTATAAACCAATTTCTTTGTCGATTATTACTTGCTCAAAATTAGAACTATTCAAAGTTTCAGAACTACTTTTTGTACCATTGTCTGAAGGGGAATTACATGCTGAAAGAATGGGTATTAAAAACAATAAGATCAAGAAATGTTTATAGGTAGTCATTTGCTTCACAGAATGATTTGATTGGTCCATATTTTTTAAATTTCTTACAGCCAGCTGACATACCCCATTTAGTGAAAGCGGTAGTTATTTCAGTAACAACTGCTGTACCAGCAATGACACCAACCGCCTTAATAGCTAGTATTAGTAGAGCGGGTAATGCAAAGGTTGTAATAGTACCTTGTTTTGATTCGTTTGCGTAAGGCTATAAGCTCTTTTTCCGCTGGAGTAAGATTATCGACTTCTTTGAATGAACCTGTCTTTTTTGCCTGACGGACCCATTTGTCAAAGAACGATGGTGTTAGTTCATATTCTCTGATGATGTCGGCTCTCGGTTTCCCCGAATTTAATAAGTCGACCATTTGTTGTTTAAATTCTTGCGTGTAGGTTCTGCGTTCTCTTCTTTGCGACATGAAATGATTCCTCCAGTGTGTTTTCTTATAGTTTACACACCTTATCTTTTCTGTCTAGTTTATTGTAGCCTATCCACTTCTTACTTAAATATCTATTAGATATTTATAATAAACCTACTCACGAATAAAGCAGACACTCTATAAATATTTATTAAGTATTTATGGGGCTAAAATTTTACTCTTTTAAAACATATTTTTTATATTTCTCATACATCCCAGGCCTCTCCTGTATCCATTCTATCCCTTTATTTCTTTCAAATTTTTCCATTAATTTCTTCATGTCTTTAGCATATTCAATCTCTTCCAAGTTGGGATCATAAAACTTTTCAGTCATTTGCTGCAAAGTTGGGATACAATCCAATTGCGAGGATGAACTAATATAAATTATTTGATCAGTTTTTTCAGATAATTTATATTGAATAGTAGTTTTTTCAAAATTATCTTGTAAATAAGAAGACATACTTCTATTAGTTCCCATTTCAAAAGGATTAAATTTAAAAGTATCTTCTATATAGCTAATCAAAGACGTCCAATATTCGCTATCACCTCCATTTGAATACATATGGTTCTGAAATTCTTTTTGATTTTTATTTATCTTTTTAATGAATTCTTCCCAATTTGAATAGAGTGAAGAGGCTTTTTTTGTCGATTCAGAAATAGCAAACTCAATATTATTAGGTAAATTCAATTCAATTCTTTCTGATTCACCATCATCACTTTCGATTTTACTAATAGATACATATTTCTCATCAAAGTTTTCTACGATAAACCTACGAACTTGTTTGTCATGTTCTTCGCTAAAACCAGCACTTATATTAGAATATGAAAAAATATCACCGTTTATCTGAAACACTTTTTCAAAATTATTCAGAACTACTTTTTCTATACTTTTAGAAAAATAAATACTTTCAATAGCTGAAACCTCTGACACTACGCGAGTTATGACCTTTGTGTATTTTTGCCATTTTTTTAATGTATCTTCACTAGAAAAATATTTCAAATAATAGCTATCAAAACCACCCACAACATCTTCATTTTTTTTAATAATGGTAATATTAAGAGTAATGCTATTAATCAACAAATCAATAAAAGATTGATTTAAACATTCATCCTCAGTAAAAAAACTAAATATTGGAGACTCTTTCTTCCATCCTTGCATTGATCTAGAAAAATACATTCCCTCTATTTCACCTAAACGAAACAATGCCTCATTCATTAATAATATTAAATCAAAATATTCAGTTTCTTCAATTAAAGCATTAAATCGATTTAAATAATTAGCAAAAAAAGCTTCATTCTTTTTCTTAATGACTTCTGGGATCCCTGTTGTTAAATATTTAATTTTCTCTTCTTCAGCTTGTTCTTTTCGTTCGTTTTCCTTTTGAATATGTTGCTTCTCATAAAAATTTTTTTCCGCATCATAAAGCCTTTTTAGATTTCTAGCAGCCTGATCGTTTTTTTCTTTCATTTTTCTTTCTGTTCGGTCTATAATTTTACCGAAAATATATAAATCAGTTAACCATGACATATTTCAACACCTCTTTTTAATAGTCAAAAATAATAAATAGCGCTTTCCATATTTTGATAATAGCATAACTTAATATAATTTACTCTGAGATTTTTTCCGATAGCGTAAAATATTTTGTGTAAATAGAAATTTAGGGTAGAAAAAAAGAAAGTCCATTCTGTAAAATTAAAGTTACCACACAGAAATTTTATAGGAGGACTTTCTCATGATTAATTTTACTACAGAAATTATGCAAACTCTACTCAATAAAGGGGATTTAGATGAATTATTTCGGGAGCATTTAGAACGAGCGATTAACTCGCTCCTACAAGCAGAGCTAACTGCTTTTTTAGATTACGAAAAATATGATCGAAATGGATTCAATTCAGGAAATTCCCGTAACGGGAATTATTCACGTACATTTAAAACAGAATATGGAGAGTTGAATTTAACTATTCCTAGAGATTGGAATGGCGAATTTTCTCAACAAACACTACCAGCATATAAGAGAACCAATGATTCGTTAGAAACGACCATTATCCAATTATTTCAAAAAGGCATTACTATGGCTGAAATCTCCGAATTAATTGAAAAAATGTATGGTCACCACTATACGCCACAAACGATCTCCAACATGAGTAAATTGGTGTCTGAAGATGTTTTAGCTTTTAAAGAAAGAACGTTAGAAGCCAATTATTCCGTTATATTTATGGATGCGACGCATATCCCTGTGAAGCGACAGACTGTTTCGAAGGAAGCCATTCATATCGCAGTTGGCATTCGCCCGGACGGTTCAAAGGAAGTGTTGAGCTATGCGATTGCACCAACTGAATCTATCACGATTTGGGAAGAGATTTTAATAGACCTCCAGGAACGTGGCGTGAAAAACGTCCTCCTTTTCATCACGGATGGCTTAAAGGAGATGGCAGGGGGGCCGTGCAGCGGTTCTACCCCAAAGCCCGTTTTCAACATTGTTGTGTGCACGTTTCCCGTAATATCAGTCACAAAGTGCGTGTCGATGATCGTAAGGAAGTCTGTGATGATTTTAAAATGGTGTATCAAGCGTCACCTAGAAAGGCGGCATTGGAAGCACGTGGTGCTTTTGCGGAAAAATGGAAAACCAGCTATCCAAAAATGGTGGAATCGATCCTTTCGAACGATTACCTGCTCACTTTCTATGATTTCCCATTAGCCATACGCAAGACTATTTACTCTACGAACTTGATTGAATCCTTTAATAAGCAAATCAAGAAATACAGCCACCGCAAGGAACAGTTCCAAAATGAAGAGTCGATGGAACGTTTCTTAGTCTCGTCTTTTGATACTCACAACCAAAAATTCCTAGGTCGCAGTCATAAAGGTTTCCAATAGGCCGAAGGCGAGCTTGAACAAATGCTGAGTCAACCGATGGAGAATTAGAAACAATCTACAGTAGGGAAGAACCATTTACACAAAATTATTGACGCTCCCAACTAAAAGTGTCAAAACAATGATGAAATCATTTAGTTCTTATAAATTAGACAAGAGAAAATAAATATTCCATATCTACTTTATTGGATCCATGACATGACTAAATTCTGAATACTTTTTAAAGCTTATGATTTGGTAAAACTGAATTTAATTAACTTAAAAGTACTGACAAAATTTTTTAAAGGGGCAATATTAATGTTCTGAGATAATCAAATCTTACCGAAAATCTCAAAAGTCCAATGTGACACAATCAGATTATGTCACATTCGCTAAAATCGCTCCATCCTTAGAGGCTCTAAGAGGAAATCACTTTTCTTTTAGGGCCTTGTCATTTTAATATTTAAATGGCGCATAGTTTGCTTCATAACTAGCGTTCAAAAAAACTAAAAATGTATCATAAAAAGAAGGCACGCTTATAAACATGCCTTCTTTTATTTGTTGTGTTATTTAACTTTCATCAATCGTAATCCGTTTAATGTTACTAAAAGCGTTGCTCCCATATCTGCTACAATAGCAATCCATAGTGTTAGCCAACCTGGTATGACTAGTAGTAGAGCTAATAGTTTTATACCTAATGAGAAGGTGATATTTTGCTTAATTACTTTTAGAGTTTGGCGGCTAAGTCTAACAATGAACGGTAATTTTTGTAAATCGTCGCCCATTAGAGCAACATCAGCAGTTTCGAGAGCCGTATCTGTTCCTGCACCGCCCATTGCAATACCAACCGTCGATGCAGCTAATGCTGGTGCATCATTAATGCCGTCGCCCACCATTGCTACTTTATTATAAGTTGTCCGCAACGCTTTAATCGAATCTAATTTTTCTTGAGGCATTAGATCTCCTTTTATTTCAGTCACACCTAATTGCTTACCAATAGATTCAGCGGTTTTAGTATTATCACCAGTAAGCATAATAGTGTGTTCAATTGACAACTTGTGGAGTTCAGAAATAACGGCAGCACTTGAATCTCTTACTTCATCCGCGACAGCAATTACTCCTAAAATTTGTTCGTCAGTACCGAAATACATGGCGGTTTTCCCTTGTTCTTGAAATTGTCTGTATTGTACTTTGACCGCTGTTTCTTCGATTACTGATGCAGAAAACAGTTTAGGGCTTCCAATATAGTAACGTATGTTTTGATGTATACCTGTAAGTCCTTTACCTGTGATAGATTGGAAATCCTCGATTTGTATTGACTTGTAATCCACATTAGTTTTATCCGCTTCGTTTAAAATAGCAGAAGCTAATGGGTGTTGAGAAAGAGATTCCAACGATGAAATAATCGATAGATAATTTATATCAGTTTCAGAACTGGTTGCAATGAAATCCGTTACGACAGGCTTTCCTTTTGTTAAGGTTCCAGTCTTATCGAAAGCAATTGCTCTCAAATGACCAATTTCTTCCAGATAGACTCCGCCTTTTACTAAAACACCATTTTTTGCTGCATTACCAATAGCCGAAACAATTGAAACAGGTGTTGAGATCACTAATGAACAAGGACATCCGACAACTAAAATGGATAACCCTTGGTAAAGCCATTTATTCCAGTCACCACCAAAGAATAGCGGAGGAACAACCACTATCAAAAGGGCCATAATAATTATGAATGGCGTATAGTATTTTGCAAATTTATCTACAAAGGCTTGTGCAGGAGCTCGTTCTCCTTGCGCTTCTTCAACTAAGTGAATGATTTTGGCAATCGTTGTATCCGTTACTTTTTTTGTTACTTTGACTTCAAGAACACCTTCTTCATTTAGTGTTCCTGCAAACACTTCATCATCTAACTGTTTTTCAACAGGAACCGATTCTCCTGTTATTGCTGCTTGATTTACTGAAGAATGACCGTTGATAACAAGCCCATCCATGGCTATTTTTTGTCCGGGTTTAATGATCATAATATCGTCGATATCGATTTTATCGACACTGACTAATTGCTCTATATTGTTTCTCCTGATAAGAGCTTCTTTGGGAGCTATATCCATAAGAGAACGAATCGACTGTCTTGCTTTATCCATTGAAAATCGTTCCAAAGCTTCGCTAATAGCAAATAGTATTACTACAATAGAACCTTCGGCCCATTCTCCAATAAATGCGGCCCCAATAATTGCAATAGTCATTAAAGATTCCATGGAGAAGTCCAATTTGATCAAATCAGAGAACCCTTCTTTAAATAAATCAAATCCACCAATTATTATTGCCAATATATAAAGAGCTTTCGTTAATAAATGATCTTCGCCCAATGATAGTTGGGAAATCACAGCAACAAGTATAAAACCAAGAGAGATGATTAAAGCGATATTCCGTTTAATAAAAGACTCTTTTGATCTAACTTGTTCATCATTTTCTTGATCATCACGAATGATAAGATTTTCGAAGGCTCCCGCTTCTTCGAGTTCTTCAATTGTTGTTTGGCCTTCTACTGAAATCTTACTTGCACCAAAGTTTACTGTTGCACTCGTAACTCCTGGCAACTGTTTTACATTTTTTTCAAATTTACCTGCACAATTTGTACAGCTTAATCCTTCTATTCGATAGGTTTTTTCGGTCATTTTCTCACTCATGCTAGCACCTCTTCTTTAAAATTTACGCCAAGCTCCATAAGATTTAAGATTTTGATATTTTTAATAAAATAGTAGACTAACTTACCATCCTTGTGACTATCAACTACTCCCAATTTTTTTAAGGAGTTCAGATGGTGTGAAGTTGTTGCGACCGAAGCATCAATGATATTAGCAATATCACAAACACATAGCTCATCTTCATGAACTAAAGCATGTACAATTTTAAGTCGATTTTCATCTGACAATATTTTAAAGAAACCACTTACTGACGGAGTATCAAAGTTTGCTAGTTTAGATTTAGCACGATTAACTTTGTCTTCATGAATACAAGTTATTTCACAAATTTCATTATTCATACGATCATTCCTTTACATTCAAATGTTTGTTTGAATGTATTGTATCAGAACATCCATCTATATTCAAGTGAATGTTTGAATGTTCATAAAATGACTAATTTCTGGACACTCTTTTTAGATACAACGATTGATGTATATTGCTCTATTTTTATGTTCATAAACTCGTAACTAAATCATTGTTCAATTAATATTTAAATTTATGAGTATTAGGACAAATCTTGGATGTGGTCAGAAACTTAAAAGTTTTTGATCCTTTGTTTATTTCCTTAATTCATAGATCATTCATTGGCTCACTTAATTATGTTCAATAAGATATTGGATCATTATAGTGTTCTTATCTGTATGCTTTTGGTGATCAGACTGATAGATATATCAAAGGTTTTAAATGAAAAATAAACAATAAAAGAGCTGCCGACAGAAATCAAGTAATCGCATTGATTTTCAAACTAATGAATAGATTAGTGGTATAATAACGTTGTTTATAAATATATTTTCATGGGAAAATTATATGACCTTAGACGCAGCAATATTCCTTATTCTAAATTAATTTAAATATTTGGAGGATAGAATGACTGAATTGAGTATTTTTATGCTTAAGAATAAAAAAAGTAGTAGCATAAACAGTTTTATAGACGAGAAATACCTCAGATATTCTTCTGAGGATCTATTCGAAAATGCAGAAGATATCAATGAGTTTAATTTAGCTATATTTCCTTTAGATGATCAGTTGAGAAGAAATCATAATGTAACCGGGAAAATATTTATACTGCAAGAGAAACAAGCAGAAGTAAGGTGGTTAGAGAGCGTCAATTTATTTTCTGAAAGGCAGATAGATTTTACTACGCCTAATATACTTAATAAACCATTAATTATTATTAAAAGTACCAGCAGTAGTATCTATGCTATTTCATATTCTTATGGATATACTCTATTAAATAGAGAACATGTAGTACCTGATTTTGGATTAAATATCGCTAGAAAAGAACTAAAGTTACATACTATAAAGCGTGTAAAGAACACGAACTTCTCAGACACACTATATGTGAGTAATTTTTCTAGCAATAATAAGATTAATTTAAATGAAATTTCCACTTCACAATCCACTCCCAATATAGTTGATGAAATCTTTGGGGAAATGACAATTAGTTTTACAGATGGAAATAATAATATAAAAGCATTAAATATATTTGCGAGTAGTAAAGATTCAATTAAGATTAATGGTAATTTTTCTATAGAAGACGATCTCGTTCCAATTTTAAAACAATTAGGTAATACATACAGACAAAGGAGATCAAAAAGAACGTTTTTGGATAAAGAGATCCTAGCAGTATCACCTAGAAAGAAAGAGTATCTTAATAAGAATCTTGATGATTATCTATCCAAGTTGATGGTCACTTTCAAAAATAATAGCAATGAATTTAAAGTAAATGATCTAGATAAATTATTTATAGATATACCCTTAAATAAAGTGAAGTTTAAAATTGAAGATTTAGAATTTAGAGTTCACAGTATTTTTAGGCCAGATGAGTATTTCAATTTTTTCGCTAATACTCAGGAAGAAATATTTTCTAAAATATTTTCATTTTTTTTAAAATACAACGTTCAAGAATTTGCTGATAAACTAAAATCTATAAAAGTATCTATAAAGAATCGGAAATCCGATTCATCGAAAGACACATCTATTGGAAATCTATTTTCCTGTCTATATATGGAGTTAGATCATGATTCTGATAAATATATTTTGTATCAAGGAGATTGGCTTAGTGTAAATAAGAACGTTTGGCGTGAAACTAGAGATTTTGTTAATAGTCTATCTTCCGAGGCTCATGGTATAGACTTTAATGAGTTTAATAATGAGGATGCTAATGAAGGTGATTACAACATCAAGATTTCCAAAATAGATTCAAATAAGGGGTTGATATGCCTTGATAAAGAAAATTTCGGAAACCAAAATCTGGATGGTGGATTTGGCTTATACGAAATAAATGGGAGGAGTCAAATCGAACCATGTGATATTCTCAAAGTAAATGAAGATAGCGCATTTTTTTGTCATGTAAAAAGAGGAACAGCGACTTCAGGACTCTCACACTTGTTATCACAGGCGAGAGCCTCGTGCATCTTATTGAAAAAATCGGAAGACTTTGTAAATCATATTAATTCAGCAATAAAAACTGAATCGTCTGAGTCAGGAGCAATTTTTCTAAATGAAACAAACCTTAAACGTTCCAAAATAATTCTAGGAATTATTATTCCAGAAAAAAAAGTTCATTTTAAAAACTCAAAAGTATTTCCTGTCCTTTTTTCTCTAAACTTGGTAGCGTTAGTGAATGCATTATCCTTAGAAGGATTTGAGGTATCTTTGGTTAAAATACCTGATAAAAAGGGGAAAAAAAAGAAAACTTAGAATTTAGATATTTAAAAACCAATGAGACACAAGCAGGTTGTGTCACTTTCGTTAAAATCGATCCATCCTTAGAGGCTCTAAGAGGAAATCACTTTTCTTTTAGGGCCTTTTTTCTATAGCTTGTTTAAATGTGACTTATTATCTGTTATAATCATATTAAGTAACATTTGAAAGGCGGCTAAAAATGAAGAGCGTAGAACCGATTCGCGACAAAAAAAAGATCGATGCCATGAAAGCAATTTTGGCTTCCGGCAAATATGGGCAACGAAATTTGGTGCTTTTTTCGATCGGGATCAATACAGCGTATCGAATTTCCGATTTAAGACAGTTGAAATTAAGTGATGTGTTAGAAATTTCCCGTGGACGGGTGATTGTCAAAGAACGTCTGGCCATGAAGGAACAAAAAACAGCTAAACACAATTCGGTTTTCATTTCGAACAAATTACGAAAAGTGATTCTTGAGTATGTTCAATCGGATTTTCCTGACCAGCTGCAAGTACAGGACTTCAGTAATTATTTGTTTCCAAGTCGCAAAGGAGCAGATACGCCTTTGACCCGACAAAGCCTTTGGCGGATCATTCATGAAGCAGGAACGGCGGTTGGGTTGAAAGAAATTGGTCCCCATTCGATGCGCAAGACCTTCGGCTATTTTTTGTACAAGCAAGGGACCAAAACAGAGATTATTCAGTCGCTGCTCAACCATTCTTCGCAACGGGAGACCTTACGCTATATTGGGATCACCCAGGAAGATAAGGATACCGCAGTAAAGAGTTTGGATCTATGACAGAATAATGCCCTATATAATAGAAGGAAAAATTCAAGAGGTGAGAAAATGAACGAAGAAAAGCGTCCGAAATTTCCTAATAAATACCACTTATCTCGCAAAGAGTCGGTGTACTTATTGAAAAAAAATATTGTGGAACTGGTGTATAATGCGGGAAAATTTGAAGGATTGAATACAACGTTATTACAAACAGAAGAGATTATTAAGTATAATCGGGCCAATAACGTGGCTGTAGATGATGTCCTGACCGTCGTTAACTTAAAAAGAGGCTTTGAAATGCTTTTAAACGACGTACAGGAACCATTGCTAGAGACAAGTAAGCGGATTAATCGGATCGTTGCAGCGGAAGATGCGCTTTTTCCTGGTGAAATAAGAACCGGCGGAGTAGAAGTATCGACTATTCAGGGAAGGTATGTTCCTCCAATGTTAACTGAAGATGAGGTAAAGAATCAATATGACAAGATAATGAATCAAGAGATATCAGAGACAGAAAAGGCATTGCGACTGTTTCTATTCATTTCGAAAAATCAAATATTTTGGGACGGTAATAAGAGAACTGCGTTATTAACTGCTAATCAGATTATGTTTAGCCAAGGTTTGGGATTGTTGTCCATTCCTGAAACTGTATTTGAAAGATTTAATGAATTGTTATCTATGTATTATAATAGCAACCAATTTAGTGATGAATCAAAAATTTTATCATTTATGTATGACGAATGTATTTTTGGAATAACTTACAAATCCTAGGTATGGAAAATCATTTTAATAAGTCAACTAATAGATACATGTATGACCGATGAAGTTTTGTATTATTTCGTCGACCTAAAATTAATTTAAAAGTTAAGTTAGTAAAAAACAGCGCATATTAAAAAGATGTATAAAAGTAAGAGAAAAATAGTACTCATTTTTCTTTTTATTTCATGCTCCAAACAACGATAAAAATCTTTGCACAATTAATGTAAACATTTCACTGTCATTTGCTATAGGATGATGGTATAATTTGGTTGTGTTAATTGAGAAGTAAAAAATATCAATTATTATCTTTTACATTTTAATTAAAAAATATCTTGAAAAATATTTTTACTGTGTTTAACACTTGAAATTCTATTGATTTTAAAGTATAAAAATAGAGTACAGAGATATTGTAGTATCTCCGTACTCAAAGAGTAGCTACTAATTTACTGTGCGGTAGCGAGTTACAGCAACAAATCCAAGAACAAATAGATTAACCGTTTAATGCTGCCAGGCTTCTAACGGTTGGTCTTTTTGTTTGTTACTAGACTATTAATGTATCGTGCCAGTTTTTCAATTACTGGTGCAACTGTTGCAATAATTTTTACAATAGTTGCGATTTTAAGAATATCATCTAAATCTACCATTTCACCATCTCCTCATGAAAAAAATTTTTCCATAAAAATCACATACGTGATTTTTGACAGCTACCGCTTGGCGATTAGATATAACAACCGATATATAATTACTTAACTAAAAAATATATCTGTTGTACTCTGCTACACTCCAAGTATAAATTAATCAAAAAAAAAGTCAACGGAAAAACACTATATCTTGTGCTTGTGATTACTTAATACACAATAAATAGTGTGTTTGGTTATTTTATACAATTCTAATTTTGAAGGGAATATTGATTTGATAGCTTTTTTTTGTAAGATTTAGGGAAATATTCAGAGAAAATGAGTAAAAAAAATTCCCGTTGTGCTAAATTTCACAAAAAAAGATTTCTACTTGGATTCTATTATATATTAAATATAACAATACGATAGAATACCAATTTTTAAAATGATTATCAATAATTAATTAATCACATGAAGCGGTTCATTTGATTTAAGTCATATAAATATAATGATAAATTTTTTAGATCAAACATATTATAAAATAAAGGGACATCATAATTTTTATTTAGTTTACATAAGATATATTATACAAAGTTAAAGGCGTTTAACAGATAATTATCAAGCTATATAACGTCTTTAAAATATTTATGTTAACTAATAGCTTTTCATCATACTGATAAGTAGTCCTCTTCATCACCAGATGTTTATCTATTCTTTTAAAAAGCTAATATAATCACCTATCCAGATGATCATATTAGTTTCTTATTTCTGAATTGTAAATTAGGAAAGATTATTTAAATTTATAGTAAATCTGAAGCGATTTTATATGAGTTGATAAAAAAATAGATATCGCTCAATAACTATTAATTTTTTGCCCTGCACAGTAATATTAATCATTTTACTGTTTGATATATCTTTTAGTTAGACTTGGATAAATTAGATTGTAACTATGATTACATAATAAAGAGAAGGTGAATGTGAATGGTAACAAATAGTGAAGAAAGTTCAATGATTAAGGTAGTAGATAAAGGTTATATACTACCTTAATTTCTTCGTCATCTTTCCCATGACTCCTGAAAATTTATCAGAATGAATACTTTTATTTGAAATTTTATTACGTACTACTTTTATGGTATCTATAATAAACTAAAAATCTACTACCATAATGGCTAATTATGGTAGTAGATTTTTAATGTTTATAATTCATTCCCCAATTAGTTCGTAAAATCATTTGAGTTTCTTCTTCTATTTCACTGACTGTACGAATTATATTTCCATCTACATCTGTTTCTGGGATAGTGGGTTTCTTCTCCCTAAACATTTCTACTTCCCTCATAACATTATTAAAAAGGTCTTGTTTATCTTCTTGTGTCAAGTGCTGTTTGATGTATTCATCGAGTGCTTTTCGTAGTATCTCGTCTCTAGTAAGATTTGTTTCATATTTTTCAACCATCACTCTTGAAGTAGCGTTTAAAATAGGCGAAAGTTTCAAAGGCATTTGAGCAGAGAAAGATCGATCAAATTTCCTTATAGGAGCCCCTACCCCTTTTACTTTCTTAGATAGACTGTTTTTTTTCTTAGTTTGAATGACCGTTTGTCCAATATCTTCAGAAGAAGGAGTCGGAGATTCGTGGATCACTTCTTTATTATTAATTGTATCTTCCTGTGACTTTGTGGTACCTATATCATTAGATGGAGACGTGGTTTGAGGTTTCTTGCTACTTTTTCTAGCTGAGTTCCCTGCCCTAATTTTATCTAATCCTTTGTTGCTTCTAAAAATACCTAAATCTTTTATATCAGCCATTTAAAGAACCTCCTACTCATACCAAGCTTCATGTTCAAGCAGCTCTTCGTAGATATTAATAAATAGATGGTGGCAACGCCTATCCCATTGCTTTAATTTCCCAGCCTTAGTTAACTCCATTGTTATTCCAGATCCATCATATCGCTTTAAACGTGCATTTTTTAGTACAACATTTTTGAGCAAATGATCACCATAAATTTGTTGTGCTTGGGCATACATTTCCTGATCGACTGCGTCCCCACTCTCTAACATAAATGGAATCACACCAGCAACCTTCAATGAAGTATCAAATCCTTCAACAAAGAAATCCATATATTCTAAGTATTGCATGGCATTTCGCATGGACTTAACCTGTGTTTGAAGAACAACGATCGCATAATCTGCTAGATACATTGCAGATTTGCTATAAATTGAAATGGAAGGTGGAACGTCTAGATATACAATGTCAAATTCTTCAAGCAGCGGTCCTAAACGTTTCTGCATATAGATAAGTTTATCGGCAGAATCTGAGAATTGGTCTTTGATCCAATCATCATAAAGTTCAAAGCTCATATCTGCGGGTAATATATATAAATTATCTACTACCTTATATATAGCATCTTTTGGATCTACACGAGTATCATTATCTACTACCTTATTCCAGTCAACTTCCCCATAGGTTTCAAGATTTAAATCAATAGGTTCTTTTCCAATCAATACATCGGTTATTGTATTTTCATAATCAAGAGGCTTACCGCCTCCACCACCCTCTTCTAAAGAAAAGTTCATATGGGTTAAGCTCATTACGTCAGAGGTATTCCCTTGCATATCCAGATCGACGATCAGAGTTTTTTGATTTTTTGCAACAGCTGCTTCGAAACCTAACATCTGTGCACACGTACTCTTCCCTACTCCACCTTTGAAATTTCCTATCACAAATTTCTTTGACAAGCTAACTCACTCCTTTTATTATCTACTACCTTTATAATAATAGTAACATACTACTATAAATAATGCTATGTAAATTACATACTACCCAAAATAAATTCTATGTATAAATGTTTTTGATATTATAAAATAGTTACTACTTTAAAAACAATATTTATATACTACTGTAATAAATAATAAAACAAGACTACTCTATTAGTCACTACACGTTATTAAGACGCTAGTTGTATTAAATATATCTTAAGAGGGAAAACTTAATTTGGAAGAGATGTCAGTTTTACTTGGTTAGTTCATAAAGCTTATGATCGAGTAAAATTAGTTCATTAAGGTAGTACTTAAATAAAAGCGAATTGTTGCAATTGAAATTCAATTAGTTGGGTAGTAATTAAAAGCATAAAACGGTAGTAGATAACTTCTAAATATGGTAGTAAGTAATAATTTTTAAAATGGAATAAGGTAGTATATAATATATTTTTTAGGTAGTATCTATTTAAAATAAAAGTAGTATATAACAAAGGAATAAGGTAGTAAATAATACTCTCATTAAAGGTAGTAAGTAATTTTAGAAATTTTTTAAAAAAGGTAGTAACCAATTCTATTAAGGTAGTATGTAGTTATGATTTCAGGATAATATAAGTTAGATAAGGGTATTTTAATTTTATTACCTACTACCTAAAGAACAATATATTAATTACTACCTATCAATGGTATTGTTATAAGGTAGTAGATAATTAATTTTTAAGGTAGTATATAATATAAAATATGAGACAAAATCGTAGTAGATAATTAATGATTTAAGTAGTACATATTATAATAATTATCTCTACAAATGTAGTTGTTAATCTTTAATTAGAGTAGTAAATAATAATAGGAAAACTATATTTAAGGTAGTATGTAATGGATTTCTGAGAAAATAGCGCTTGAATTAAATGGCGTTTTCATATATTCTTAATATGAAAATAAATCAAAAAAAAAAGAGACGGATAAAAAAGTGAATTTGGCCTCACTCTTTCATCTGAATCACATACACAACTATGTGTTCTCGCTCGTCTCAGAATTATGTAAGTGGCTGGTTACCACTTATGTGATTTAATTAAATCTATTCGGACTGGTAATCCGAACTTATAGGTTTATTTTACCATTTTTTGACGGGCAACTCAATATATATATGCTTATTTTGTCATGCGATTTAACGAGATGCTGACGTTCTAAGCCATTGAGAGAACACAAATCTTTAAGATTATTTGTGTTCTCTTTTTGTTTAGGAAGGAATAACAGTCATGGCAGCTTCTTTGGATGTCGTATATTCGACGGTATTACAAAATGGTATTCGTAAATTTAAATATAAAAACAGCCACTTAAAACCGGTCTCTTTTAGTGATCAGTCGGGAAAGGGGGCTATTTTTGCGTACCGTTCAAAGGAACACATGATCGAGGGGATTGGACTAGTGATCACTTCAGAAGAAGGGGTGATCGAAAACAATAATCGATTCACTCATTGGACACCAAATGTATTTCGCTATGGAACGTATGCTGATGAAGCCAGAATGTTTACAAAAGGTCATTCGGAGGACAATTTACGCCAAATCAATACTTTCTTTGTTGATTTTGACACATTGGATCCAAACTTTGACTACGGAGAAATTATCTTAGCCAGTCACGAGAGCGGCTTTATGCCGACAATGATTTTACGTACACCGCATGGATTTCAAGCTTTCTATGTACTAGACAAGCCTGCATACGTGACGAAGAAATCAAATTTTAAAGTGATCAATGTGGCTAAAATGATCTCAAAAAATCTAAGAAACAAATTTTCAAATGATTATCGGTTTCCTGTTGATGTAAATGCCAATCATTTTGGGATCACACGAATGCCTTCTGAAGAGAATGTTTTATTCTTTGAACCACAGTATCGTTATAGTTTCGAAGAATGGATCGGCTGGTCAATGAGAGAAGATGCGGACAAAAAAGCGGAGATCAAGAACGTTTTTGTATTGCCATCTACTCAAGAATTTCGTCAAGTTGATGAACCTTGGTTCCAGCTGTTGCTAAAAAGTCAAAAAATACAAGGTGAAAAGGGCGTATATGGTCGAAATAATGTCATATTCACCTTGTCTTTGGCATACTTTTCGTCAGGATACGAAGTAGAAGCATGTGAATTGACGATGTTAGAATTCAATGACCGCTTGGCTAACCCTTTATCTGATCGAGAATTAACCAGAATCATTCGATCCGCTTACTGTGGAAAATATCAAGCAGCGCACAGAGAAAAAATTGTCCTATTATGCCAAGAGTGGGTCGATGCCAATCTTTCTGAAGAGCAGCTATTCAACAAAAAACGGGGTTGGTGGAAATTCAAGAAAGAAAGAGCTGTTCGCAAGTATTCACATAGTCATGAATGGGCAGAAGATCTACTGTCCTATTTGAATGAGCAATCCTATGAAGAACAACCATACATTATTTCTACAAAAAAAGAGTTAACTGAACGTTTAAAGATCCCAAAACGTTCCCTGGACAAAGTGCTGAAGCAGTTGAGAGAAGAGAACAAAATTCATTTTCGTGTTCGTGCTGGTCGTAAAGGAGGTATTATGCTAGCTTCGATACATGGATTGATGCGCTCTGTTATCCGGCTAAAAAAAGAAAGCCAGGGGGCTTATTTCGCTGCGATCTCAGAAGCTTTTGGAAGAGAATACATGTTTATCCAGACAGCACTGAAACGCTTGATAGAACCCAATAAGATCGGCGTGCAAACAGATCTGTTCATGATTGATACAGGTTGAAATTAAAAGGTGCAAATTGCCTATTACATTATATCTATGATACGTTCCTTCTTTTCTCCGCTTTGCTTGCTGGTCTTAAGAAAGAGTAGTATTATTATCGCAAACGTAATAATATGGGGGGAGGTCTTTCTGACTATGAGTATCAATACCTTTGTATATCCCTACCCGATCAATGTATTTATTATTTCGCGGTTAGGTATGACAGTAGAACAATTTTGTGAGTTGCATGGATATAAGCAGAGTACAGTAGCAAGTTGGGTAACAAGAAACCGTACCGTAAAGACGTTGCCTTGTGATTTTTTGTATTGTCTTAGTCTTTCTTCAGGCTGGTCAATGGATGATGTTTATCGTCATTTATTGGTGTTGGAGGAGAGGTTTTTAAAGAGTATTGATCCCAAGAAGAAGAAAGAGCAGGTGGATTGATGAATGATTGAGGAGGAAATAGCTGAGCTTAATAGGATCAAAGAATGGGCTGTTATTTTGAAAATCTATTATGGTATTCTGATTCTTTCTTTTATTACGGCCGGATTAGTTTCTCTTTTATTGGTTCTTTTATCGTTATGGACGAATATGATGCTATTTTTGTCTTTACTTTTACTGTTTTTCTTAGGATTAGGGGGAGTAGGTACTGCCATTCTTGATGATTATAAGTGGTCATTGTTTAGTGGAATTTGTAGGAGAATGAAAAAAAGTGCAACTGTTGAGTCTTATGAATGTTGGAAGAAGGAATTGAAGGTATAGATATATGTATCTATAAAAGCTGAGTAAAGAATACTAGGCTTTCTCTTATGTTTTTAAAATGTATACAGGTGGAATATGAGTATTATTTGGACAGGTAGTATTTTTGTCAGAAAAATGGTGTAAATCTTTATGTAGACCTTTATCAAAAGATTTAAGTGTAATAAATTGTGTTATTTAGAAACGTTTTAATTCAATTTAATGAAGTTATTTTATTTTTTAGAGTAGATCTATAGTAAATTCCTAAAGGATTGCGGCCGCATTTTTAGTTTTCAAGAAACCATGTGAGTTACTGTGGCGATTAATTTATCTAACATAATTAAAAGTGTCTTTAACGTTGAAGTTGATCCATTTTCAAAATGTATTGCTATTTTATGTATAGTTGTTACAGTATATCTCTTAGTTTTTAATTATAGCGATAAAGTCCATATAATTGTGTAAAAGATAAAGAGCCATGTAAACGCCCTTTTTACGGTACAATGTTTTTAACGACAAAAACATACCTAGGAGGACTTTACATGACCCAAGTACATTTTACACTGAATAGCGAAGAGCTTCAAAGAATTATTGACTATTCTGTCCAAGGAGATGCCGCAAAAAATATTTTGACCACCGTATTTAACCAATTGATGGAAAACCAACGGACTGATTATATTCAAGCTGAGGGCTATGAACGCTCAGAAACACGTCAGAGTCAGCGAAATGGTTACTATGAGCGAACGTTTACCACGCGTGTTGGAACTTTGGATTTAAAAGTCCCTCGAACCCGAGATGGCCAATTTTCACCATCGGTGTTTGAACGTTACCAGCGAAACGAGAAAGCGCTACTCGCTGCTATGCTTGAAATGTACGTCTCGGGTGTCTCTACCCGTAAAGTTTCTAACATTGTTGAAGAACTCTGCGGGAAATCGGTCTCAAAATCCTTTGTGTCTAGTCTTACTGAACAGTTAGACCCGTTAGTTAACGACTGGCAAAACCGGTCTCTCACAGGAATCGATTATCCTTATCTGATGACCGATGTTCTCTATCTTAAAGTGTGTGAGAATCACCGTGTGCTTTCTAAAAGCTGTCATATTGCGATTGGTATAACAGATGACGGTAACCGCGAGGTGATTGGTTTTATGATTCAAGATGGAGAAAGTGGCCACACTTGGACGACTTTTTTTGATTCTCTCAAAGAACGCGGTTTACAGGGAACCAAGCTCATCATTTCGGATGCCCATAATGGGTTAGTGTCTGCCATACGTCAGTCGTTTACCAACGCGAGTTGGCAGAGATGTCAAGTTCACTTCTTAAGGAATATCTTTGAAACTATCCCTAAGAAAAATTCTAAACCGTTTAGAGAAGCCGTAAAAGCCATCTTTAAATTGACAAATATTGACAGTGCGAGAGAGGCTAAAAACCGTCTCGTTAATGACTATGTTGACCAAACAAAATATACAAAGGCCTGTGAAACCCTGGATGACGGCTTCGAAGATGCCTTTCAGTACACTGTCAGCGGTCATGGGCATAACCGACTGAAAAGCACCAACCTTATTGAACGTTTAAACCAAGAAGTTCGTCGAAGAGAGAAAATCATTCGCATCTTTCCTAACCGTGTTTCTGCCAACCGATTGGTTGGTGCTTTATTGATAGATACCCACGAAGAATGGCTTGGCTCGACCAGAAAGTATCTTAAATTTGATCAGTGAGAGAAGGTTGAACATTGTAGTGTATTTTACACAAGATTATGGACTTGACTTAAATATCAAAATCGTTATCTAAAGCAGTACAAATTCCTTCTATTTCTCTTTTTTTAAATGAACTATCTAGCTGTTGTTCAATTAAAACATAATCTAGTTTACCAATGCTAAACAGATCGACAGCTCCAGTAAACATTTGGCAAAGTTCAGCTTTCCAAGATTTTTCGTTAAAGGATTGACTAGAGTGGATGGTTATGTGAATTATCCTGTAACTACCTTTATCTACTAGTCTTTTCTTTTCAAAAAGAATTTGATACCAGCGAGAATTTTTATCTATATTCTTTGTTCTTTTTTGAATACACAAATCTATTAGAGCTTTTTCGCGCTCAGTGAGATCAGCTATGGGAAATCGTAAAGTCTCATAGTCAATTTTTACGTCAATTGTGGGCAAACCATTACTTAATTCTTTCTGAGCTTGTAAACAAGGGAATTGTTTTTTTAAATTTTCTAAATCCATTTTTTCACCCCATTTTTAAAGTTTAGAGCTATCGTAATTTCATTAAGAATGAATATCTTGTATAATTTCCTTGAGTAAAACAAAGAAAGATTGCTTTGTCAACAAACATTCGATAATATTTACATTTCATACTTTAATGATAAAGAAGATTTTATCCAGTTTGTGAGCAAAGAAACGGAGGATATTGATGAAAAGGACTACTTTGAAAGATATTGCTGATAGAGCTGGGGTTTCGACTGCGACTGTGTCGTATGTTTTAAACTATTCAGATAAACAAAAAATAAGTAACGAAACTAGGCTGAAAATCTTCGAGATTGCGAAAGAAATGAATTATGTACCAAATATGCAGGCTAAATCTTTAGCTTCATCGACTATACAAAACAGAGTTGCTGGTTTCGTATATGAACGAAAACAACTCCTAGATGAAGCTGATCGACTTGTTTTCTTTGATTTTTTCAGTAAATTGCAAATTGCTATGATAGATGCAAGTATAGACATGATTCCAATTGTTGTAGAAGACTACTGTGAAAATATTCCAGAAATAAAAAAGCATTCATTGGATTTTTTGATAGTGATGGATTTTCAAAAAGAGAGTGTTAGTGATTTCACTTCCAATTTTTATATTCCTATTTTGTTTTTAGGCTCTAAAATCGAAGACCCATTATTTAATAATATATCTATTTGTCACGAGGAGATATTCAAGGAATATAAAAGGAATGCAAAAGGGCCTAATCCAATAATTATCTTAAGTGATAATCTTCCAGAGTATATTTCCAATTTTGCAGTCTCTATATTTAGTAAAAAATCAGTTGTCTTTAGTACGGATATTAAACAAATTAGTGGAGTAATAAAGGAAGAAACTCCATCTTCAATTTTCGTCTATAACGAGATAAAGGCATTGCAGATGGAAAGGATGACTGAACTTTCTAAAGTAGAGTTGTTTGCTTTAGTAAGGGATAAAAGTAAGTCATTGTTAAAGAATGATACAAAAAAATTTGTTATAGATGATAATGAAATTATCGAAAAAGTGTTGGAAAGAATCCATACTTTTATGAATATGAAGGATAATTCTGAAGATGATAATAAACTTCGAGTAATGCCCATTAAATTTCAACAGTATGAAAACGCTTGAAAAAAGTGTTGACAATCTCTTTTTTTATGCTATTATTACCTTAACTTAAGCGCTTAAGCAAAAAAGCGCTTAAAATTTTGCACTTTAACTTAAGCGCTTAAGTGGAGGTTAATATGATTAAAGGTTCAATTTACCATAGACCTGAAAGTGAGTATGCTTATTTGTATGATGCAAATACTGCGCATTTAAGGATTAGAACTGAAAAAAGCGATATTGAGAGTATTTTTCTTTTAGCTGGAGATCCTTATAACTTTGGGACTAAAAGATGGGAGTCAAATGAAATACCACTTACCCATCTGTTTTCAACGGATTGCCATGATTATTGGTTTATCTCACTGACTCCAGAACACAGGAGACTACAGTATGGATTTCATTTGATCGATAAGAGCGGAGAGGAAATCTTTTATGGAGATAAGGGAACTTATCCTTATCGAGAGGAATTTTTGAAATCCGCAAACTTATATTTCAAAATTCCTTATTTTCATGAAGTTGATCGCTTTAAGATCCCCGATTGGATAGGTGACACAGTTTGGTATCAAATTTTCCCAGAGCGGTTTTGTAATGGAGACACAGCGAATGACCCCAAAAATGCTTTGCCATGGAATTCAAAATTTCCAGAGTGGGATGATTTTTTTGGAGGTGACATAGCAGGTATTCTATCAAAATTAGACTATTTGAAAGAGCTTGGAATTAATGGCATCTATCTATGTCCTATCTTTACTTCTCCATCGAATCACAAGTATGACACATTAGATTATTACGAGATTGATCCGCACTTTGGGATAAAAAATTATTTAGGCAGTTTGTAGAACTTGCCCATGAAAAAGGATTCAAGATTATGTTGGATGCAGTTTTTAATCACATCGGTGATACATCGCCACAATGGCAGGATGTTTTAGAGAACGGTGAAAATTCAAAATTTGCTGATTGGTTTCACATCCAAAAATTTCCAGTTTCGTATGATCAGACTGAAAACTTTGAATACGCCGAAAACATTACGTATGACACCTTCGCATTTACGCCACACATGCCAAAGTTGAATACAGCCAATAAAGAAGTACAGAGTTATTTGCTAGATATCGCTAAATATTGGGTAAAAGAATTCGACATTGATGCTTGGCGATTAGATGTAGCAAATGAGGTTGATCATCAATTCTGGAAACTATTTCACAAAGAAATTTGTGATTTGAAAGATAACTTCTACATTTTGGGGGAGGTATGGAATTCTGCACAACCATGGTTGCAAGGGGATGAATTCCACGGTTCAATGAATTACGCCTATACTGAAATTATGACTCAGTATTTTGCTGAGAAAGTTATTTCAGCAGAAAAAATGATTTTCTCTCTGAATGAACAAATGAGCATGCACCGGAAACAAACGAATAGTTCAATGATGAATATGCTCGATTCGCATGATACTCCAAGAATACTTACGGTATGTGAAGGAAATCAAGAGTTGATGCAAAAAATGCTGGTTTTCATGTTTCTTCAATCTGGCTCACCTTGTATCTATTACGGCACAGAGATTGCGATGGAGGGTGGACCTGACCCAGATTGCCGTAGATGTATGGATTGGGAAGTAGATTTTTCTGCAAATGATTCATTTAAGATGGTTCAAAAATTAATTCATATTAGAAAGGAGTACTCAGAACTGCTAAGCAAAGGAGATGTTCGTTTCACACTCTTAGAAAATGATCTGATTCAGGTAGAAAGGAGTCTTGATGAGGATAAAATAATTGCATTTTTTAATCAAAGTGCTAAAGAAATACCGACTCGATCTTTTGAAATAGAAACACTTATTTTTTCAGATCAAAAATCTAACCAGCAAAACTTATCTGGTTTCGGATGGATTTTAGGGCGAGCAACCAATAGATAAATTTCATAAAGTCAATATGAGAAGCATGAGAGCATTTGGTATGCAAATAAAATAATCGGAGTGAAAATAGCGTGGAAAAACAAGCCGTTCTACACAAAACAAAAAGCAATTATGCTTATGCGTATGATGAAACGACAATTCATTTGAGACTTAGAAGTAAAAAAAATGACTTACGATCGGTTACATTGATTACGGATCATGAAGATGGATGGGTGGAAACTAAATCTGGTAAATGGGTTTGGAAAAAACAAAATCTAGAAATGAAAAAAGAATTCTCTACAGAGCTTTTTGATTACTGGTTTATTGAGTTTCAACCATCAAACTTCAAAATGAGATATGGTTTTATGCTGAATGATGGTAAACAAGAAATTTTATTCGTGGAAAGAGGTTTTTTTGATCCAAACGACAGCTTTTTAGAGAATGATATAAACAGCTACTTCTCATTTCCATATATTCATAAGAGTGATTTGTTTACCGCACCTGATTGGGTGAAGGATACGATCTGGTATCAAATTTTTCCAGATCGATATGCAAAAGCAGACTCATCGGGAAAAACAGTTTCTTTATCAATAGAACAAGATGGGAAAAGTGATCTAGGAGAAAATACCTTTCATGGAGGTAATTTAAGAGGAATCATCAATAAACTGTCCTACCTCAAAGATTTAGGGATTACGGGGATTTATTTAACGCCAATTTTTAAGGCACCGACAGCACACAAGTATGACACAGAAGATTACTATGAAATTGATTCTCGATTTGGTACGAAAGAAGATTTACGAGAGTTAGTTAGTAAGGCACATGATTTAGGGATAAAGGTCATGCTTGATGCAGTTTTTAATCATATAGGCATCACTTCTTATCAATTCAGAGATGCTATACTTAATAAAAGAAAGTCAAAATATTATGACTGGTTCTATTTTGAAAATGAGGAGTATAGAAATTTTTCTCCAAACATGCCAAAACTTAATACGAGTAATCCAGAAGTAATCAATTATTTGCTTTCAGTTGCTAGATATTGGATCTTGGAAACAGATATTGATGGCTGGCGCTTAGATGTTGCTAATGAAGTTGATCATAACTTTTGGAAGTTATTTAGGCAAGCAGTCAAGCAAATAAAGCCAGATATATACATTTGTGGAGAAGTTTGGCATGACAGTCAGGCTTGGTTACACGGAGATCAATTTGACGGAGTGATGAACTATCCTCTCGCAAAGCCCATACAAGAATGGATTGCAGCTGAAAGAATTGATGGCATGGAATTTCTCGAGGAATTTATTCATGCATATACGCGCTATCCGAAAAATCAAAACCTGAGCATGTTTACACTTCTGGATAGTCATGATACTCCTAGAATAACAAATTGGGCTGGAGGCGATCATCGAAAAGTGGATATGTGCTTTGCACTATTAGCAACAATTCCAGGTTCCATCTGTTTTTACTACGGGAGTGAGGTTTATTTAAATGGGGCAGATGATCCTGATAATCGCCGATGTATGGATTGGGATTCTAATCGAGAAAAAAGTAATATCAAATTATTAGCTACTTTAAGAAAACGCTATCCTGAATTTGGCTCCTACGGTGAGTATTCGTTTTTATCCGTGAATAGAAACTCAATAATTTTTGAAAAAAAATCTCGGAACTCGGTTATTTATTTCCTATTTAATACTCAAGCTCGTCAATGCATTGAATTACCTGAAAAGATGAAAGAAAAGAATTATCTAAATTTGATTAGTAACGAAAAAGTTAATGTCAAAAGCCACGTTCAATTAGAAGAATATAGTTACCTTATTTTAAAACCTGAAATGGAGGAGAAAGAAAATGAGATTTAATTGGAAAAAGTTTAGTGCAGTTTGTATCGTTTCTTTGGGTGTAATTGGATTATCAGCTTGTGGTGGAGATTCTGAAAAGAAAGCCAGCAGTTCTTCGGAGAAAAGCTTAGAAGTCTCGGTTCCTACAGAGTATGTTAAGTACATTAACGATGTCAAATCAGAGTTTGAAAAGGACAAAGGAATTTCTGTTAAGGTGATCGAGAAAGATACTTTTGAACAATTAGATGCTTTACCATTGGATGGTTCTGCAGGAATTGGGCCTGATGTAACTCTGGCTCCGTTTGATCGAGTGGGCCAAGGGGCTTCTCAAGGATATTTAAGTGAAGTTAAACTACCTAAAGATGATCGTTTCAATGAAAAAGATCAGCGGCAAGTTTCTTTAGATGGAAAGACTTATGGTCAACCAGCAATGGTTGAGGCATTGCTACTATATTACAATAAGGATTTAATAGCAGAAGCGCCAAAATCATTTTCAGATTTAGAAAAAATTGCTAAGGATGATAAATATAAAGAAGGCGACAAGAACATTGGATTTTTAGCTCGTTGGACTGATTTGTATTTTACTTACGGTTTGATTGCTGGTAACGGGGGATATATCTTTGGGGACAAGGGAACGGATGCGTCTGATATTGGTTTAAATAATGAGGGAGCCGTAAAAGGGATAACTTATGCTGCAAATTGGTTTAAAAATATCTGGCCAGAAGGAATGCTTGATACTACTGCAAATTCTAATTTGATTTCTGATTATTTTAATCAAGGGAAAACCGCTGCGATCATCAGTGGACCTTGGGATGCTAAAAATATGAAGGACTCTGGGGTCAATTATGGTGTTTCGAAAATTCCTACTTTAGATAATGGAAATGAATATGCTTCTTTTGGCGGGGGCAAAGCGTGGGTAATAAGTAATTTTTCTAAGAATAAAGATGTGGCGAATGATTTTTTAGAGTACCTTACAAATGAGAAAAATCAAGATAAACTGTATGAAATGCGTGCCGATGTACCAGCGAATCTTAAATCACAAAAGAAAGTACAGAAATCAGACGATGAGTTATCAAAAGCTGTCATTGATCAGTACACTGTTTCAGAACCAATGCCAAATATACCAGAAATGGCTGAAGTTTGGTCAGGTGCAGAAAACATGTTATTCGATGCAGGATCAAATAAAATGACTCCTCAAGAGGCTGCTGATAACACAGTTAAGACGATCAAAGAATCAATTGAGCAAAAATATTAGTTTATAAGTTCGAAAATTAATCAAACGATAGTTAGTGGTTTTTAAATCATTAACTATCGTTTGGTTTGAAGAAAGGCAGGACAAAAATGAAGGTTGAAACGAAAAAGATGAATCAAGCAATGTTACGTTCAATAATTCCTGGCCTAGGACAATTTTATAATGGGCAAGTCATCAAAGGTGTGTGCTTTTTTGTAGTATTTCTACTGTTTATTGGAGAAATGATTTTGTGGGGAAATCGCGCCTTTTATAATTTCTTCACGCTTGGATCAGTGCCTATGGTGGATCATTCACTCTTTTTGTTAGTTCAAGGTATTTTACAGATGGTTTTTACCGTTATTTTCATACTCTTTTGGCTAATCAATTTGCGTGATGCAAAAATAGTGGCGGAAAAGAAAAATGCTGGTGAAAAAATTAATACGAAATTGAAAGACAATCTATTAGATTTGTATGAAAACGGTTTTCCATATTTGCTAACGATTCCAGCTTACATCGTCATGATTGTTGCAATTGTACTTCCAGTACTGGTGACTCTTTTCATGGCATTTACTAATTATGATTTTAAAAATATTCCGCCAGCCAATCTTTTGGATTGGGTTGGAATGCAAAATTTCTCTAATATCTTTACTCTGACTTCTTATAAGGCTACATTTGGAAAAGTTTTTTCTTGGACGATTATTTGGACTTTGCTATCAACGACATTACAAATATCTATAGGAATTTTCTTAGCAATTTTGTGTAATCAAAAATTTCTAAAGTTCAGAAGGATTTTTGGCGTTGTCTTTCTACTTCCTTGGGCAGTTCCTGCTTTTATAACCATTATGAGTTTTTCTAATATCTTTAACGATACAGCAGGAGCGATCAACACCCAGGTAATTCCTTTAATCAACCAGCTTCCTTTTGTCGAAATCGGTAGTATCGCATGGAAAACGAATCCTTTTTGGACCAAAGTAGCAATCATATTAGTTCAAGGATGGGTCGGCTTTCCTTATATATATGTCATGGTGACAAGTATTTTACAATCAATACCTGAAGGCCTATACGAGGCAGCAGATATTGACGGTGCTAATGCTTTTCAGAAATTTAAAAGCATTACATTGCCTTCGATTTTCTTGGTTGCTGCGCCAACATTTATTACTCAGTATACAGGGAATTTCAACAATTTTTCCTTGATCTATCTTTTTAATAATGGTGGTCCAGGAAGTTTAGGAAACAATGCAGGTTCAACAGATATCTTAATTTCATGGATTTATAAGTTGACTACAGGTGGATCTCCGCAATATGCAATAGCCTCCGCAATTACTCTGATTATTTCAGCTATCGTAATAACAATTTCACTAATTGCCTTTAAACGAACCAATGCATTTAATATGGAGGATTAATTATGAAAAAGAAAAGATACAGTTCAGAAAAAAGAAAAAGATTTCTAGTTAAATTGGTTACGTATTTCGTCTTGCTATTCACCGCAGTAATTATTATTTACCCATTACTGATTACTGTAACCTCCGCTTTTAAACCTGGAAATACAATCGCCTTTAAACTGGATTTTAACACTGCCTGGACTTTAGATAATTTTAAGCGTTTGTTTAATGAAACACTGTTTTTAAAATGGTATGGAAATACGCTTTTTATTGCCGTTGTAACCATGATTATTCAGGTAATGATCGTCACGTTGGCGGGCTATACGTATAGCCGCTATCGTTTTTATGGTCGAAAACAGAGTCTGATGCTTTTCTTGGTCATTCAAATGGTTCCAACAATGGCAGCATTGACAGCATTTTATGTAATGGGCTTATTATCGAGCGGATTGGATCACTTCTGGTTCTTGATTCTGATTTATGTTGGGCAAGGAATTCCTATGAATACTTGGTTGATGAAAGGATATTACGATACAGTTCCTTATGATTTGGATGAGTCAGCCAAATTGGACGGAGCTGGTCATTTTCGAACGTTCATCCAAATTATCACTCCTCTAGTTCGACCAATGATTGCGGTACAAGCTTTGTGGGCATTTATGGGACCATTTGCTGATTTTATGCTAGCAAGATTTTTGTTAAGATCGCCTGAAAAAATTACAGTAGCTGTCGGTTTGCAGACATTTATTTCGGATAGTCGAAATCAGCGTGTCACTTTATTTGCTGCTGGTGCCATATTGATTTCTGTACCAATCGCAGTGCTGTTTTTCTTCTTACAAAAGAATTTTGTATCTGGACTGACATCAGGTGGTACGAAAGGGTAGGTTATTGATATGAAACAAACATTTCCTTTGAATTTTTTTGGTAGTGTTCTTTCACCAAAAAAGATTTTAAAAAATAGAGCCGAATATGGTTTGGGAAAATTAGTTTTGATTTTTATATTCTTAAATTCTCTTTTGATAGTGCCGCTAATTTTGAATATTAATCATCAGTCTCTTAACGTGTACTATGAGAGTATTTCATCTAAGGTTCCGACATTAAGTAAAGGGACTTCTAAAAAAATAAGAGAACTAAATTTTAGTAATAATCAGCTCGATACACCAGACAGAAAAATTTTCTTTCAGAATGAGCATACGGTAATTGGAACCAATTTAAGTGAAAGTGATACAAAAGAAGGACGAACACAAATTAGTTTTAATAAAGCAGAGTGGGTTCTTGCCGTTAATGATGAAGAGAAAAGGCAGACAATTAAGAATACTTATACTGATAATTTTGGTGCTATTAAGACATCTAGTGATACTGAAAAGTTTTTAAAAACTAATCTAATAGAAATCAACTATTTTTCTATTCTGCTCTCCATGGTATTCTCTTTTCTAATTATTTTAACAATGATGACTCTACTATTGATATCTGGAGTAAGTATCTTTTTATATTTTACCAAGAAAGTCTCAGTAATCTCGAGCTTGAAGGAATGTTTCAGTATTTCGCTTTCTGCGATGTCGGGTGGAGTTATTCTAGCTAGTTTGATTGGATTAATCAATAGTGACATTTTTCTGATGATAGGTATTCAATCAATATGGATGATTATGATTCTAATGCTTATCCTCATAAAGACGAAATATCAATTTAAAACTGCTATTTAAAGCATAGTGGTAATAAGTCAACAGAAAAGTTGAAATAATTCTTCCCTATGTATCGTAAATTGAGCGCACTTAAATAAGACTAGCCAAATGAAGCGTTTTCACAGACTGAATCCAAGTGAATGCGTAAATAACTTTTTGTTATTTATCTTCATACCCCCTTGGTGGCGTATAAAGTTGGTGATTACGTAGTAGGATAAAGTCCATATAATTGTGTAAAAGATAAAGAGCCATGTAAACGCCCTTTTTACGGTACAATGTTTTTAACGACAAAAACATACCTAGGAGGACTTTACATGACCCAAGTACATTTTACACTGAATAGCGAAGAGCTTCAAAGCATTATTGACTATTCTGTCCAAGGAGATGCCGCAAAAAATATTTTGACCACCGTATTTAACCAATTGATGGAAAACCAACGGACTGATTATATTCAAGCTGAGGGCTATGAACGCTCAGAAACACGTCAGAGTCAGCGAAATGGTTACTATGAGCGAACGTTTACCACGCGTGTTGGAACTTTGGATTTAAAAGTCCCTCGAACCCGAGATGGCTAATTTTCACCATCGGTGTTTGAACGTTACCAGCGAAACGAGAAAGCGCTACTCGCTGCTATGCTTGAAATGTACGTCTCGGGTGTCTCTACCCGTAAAGTTTCTAACATTGTTGAAGAACTCTGCGGGAAATCGGTCTCAAAATCCTTTGTGTCTAGTCTTACTGAACAGTTAGACCCGTTAGTTAACGACTGGCAAAACCGGTCTCTCACAGGAATCGATTATCCTTATCTGATGACCGATGTTCTCTATCTTAAAGTGCGTGAGAATCACCGTGTGCTTTCTAAAAGCTGTCATATTGCGATTGGTATAACAGATGACGGTAACCGCGAGGTGATTGGTTTTATGATTCAAGATGGAGAAAGTGGCCACACTTGGACGACTTTTTTTGATTCTCTCAAAGAACGCGGTTTACAGGGAACCAAGCTCATCATTTCGGATGCCCATAATGGGTTAGTGTCTGCCATACGTCAGTCGTTTACCAACGCGAGTTGGCAGAGATGTCAAGTTCACTTCTTAAGGAATATCTTTGAAACTATCCCTAAGAAAAATTCTAAACCGTTTAGAGAAGCCGTAAAAGCCATCTTTAAATTGACAAATATTGACAGTGCGAGAGAGGCTAAAAACCGTCTCGTTAATGACTATGTTGGCCAAACAAAATATACAAAGGCCTGTGAAACCCTGGATGACGGCTTCGAAGATGCCTTTCAGTACACTGTCAGCGGTCATGGGCATAACCGACTGAAAAGCACCAACCTTATTGAACGTTTAAACCAAGAAGTTCGTCGAAGAGAGAAAATCATTCGCATCTTTCCTAACCGTGCTTCTGCCAACCGATTGGTTGGTGCTTTATTGATAGATACCCACGAAGAATGGCTTGGCTCGACCAGAAAGTATCTTAAATTTGATCAGTGAGAGAAGGTTGAACATTGTAGTGTATTTTACACAAGATTATGGACTTGACTATTATAGCGATTTACTTGACGCATATAATGTGTATGAATAATCATTAAAATTTAAATTATAATATCGGTTAACATAAAAAAAAAGTTCCAAAATGATTTTCTCAAAGGAAGGATAAAAATTGTTGATCAAAATGCTACCACTTTTAATACTCATAGGGTTTTATATTTTTATTAGTATTAAGATAAGAAATGCGAATGATATTAGCAAAACGACTAAATATGTTTTCTACTTTTTTATTGTTTTGGGAGGGGGAATCCTCCTTTATATTGCATTTGTTTTTTTATTTTTTGGTATAAATTTTTGAGGATGGAGGAGATGTAATAGTTATGAAGAAGACACTTGTTTTCTTTAAAATACATTTATAATACTAACCTCTACAGACGTGCCTTGCACGTCTATTTTTTTTGCCCTCCTAAGTGGTGGAGGCGGCTGGAACGTGGAGGGCAAAAAAGATCGCTTTTCTTTCTTAAAAAAGGTCTAAGTACCACCATTGTTCCGAAATTTAACCATCCATTTTCTCGGTATTCTTAATCCATCAGGTACTTGAAATACCTTTCATGCGCATGAAGAAACTGAGTGAACAATGGAAAATGGTACAACAGAAAATAAAGGCACCTTTTTAGATCTTTTTTCAGGAATCGGAGGATTTCGTTTAGGGATGGAACAAGCTGGCTTTCGATGTGTTGGGTATTGTGAGATCGATGGCCATGCCAGAAAAAGTTATCAATCAATTTTTGACACAAAACAGGAGGTAGAAATGCATGATATCACAAAACTTTCAGATGAATTTATTCGAGGAATCGGACGTGTGGACATTATCACGGGAGAATTTCCGTGCCAAGCTTTCAGCCTTGCAGGAAAAAGAAAAGGTTTTTCAGATACTAGAGGAACTCTCTTTTTTGAGATTGCACGCTTCGCATCTATCTTGCGACCTAAGCTTTTATACCTTGAAAACGTCAAAGGACTCCTCAACCATGAACGAGGGGCTACGTTTGAGACGATCCTCCGAACCCTGGATGAATTGGGGTATGACGTGGAATGGCAACTGTTTAACAGCAAAGAGTTTGTCGCCCAAAACAGAGAGCGTGTATTTATTATCGGACATCTTAGAGGAGCAGGTACCAAAAAGATTTTTCCTCTCACAAGAGAAGAAGGATCAGCTGATCAAAAATCAGGAAGGATCCATTTAGCTGGAACGACACATGCAGCGAATGATTTAAGTCGTTTTACACGAGAAAGAACGTACTATACGGACGGTCTGATGGGGACTTTGACCGCAACGGACTACAAAACACCGAAACAAATCGTTGTTGGCAACGTCAATCCAAGCGGTGGAGGAATGAATGGCCAAGTGTATGACGCTTCAGGACTTAGTCCTACGATCACCACAAACAAAGGAGAAGGAAATAAAATTGCGATCCCGATCCTAACGCCAGATAAAGCTACTATTCGTCAAAACGGCCGTAGAATGAAGGAAAATGAAGCGCCTATGTTTACTTTAACCACACAAGATCGTCACGGAATTATCGTGGCAGGGTCGATCGATGGTTCCTATCAGCTGCAGCGATCCATTTCGTAAAAGGGTTATGCCCTACACTTACCACCATGAGTGGTGGCGGCCACGAACCCAAAATAATGGTGAAAGAAGCCACGAAAAAAGGCTATACTGCAGCACTACCAGGCGATAGTATTAATTTCGCTTATCCTAAATCTACAAAACGTCGGGGACGTGTGGGAAATCAGCAAGCAAATACCGTCGTTACAGGTGATCAGCAAGCCGTAGTAACCGATGATTTTCAGATCCAGAAACTAACACCACTTGAATGTTGGCGACTGCAGTCGTTTCCTAACTGGGCATTTTTGTCAGCGAAATTCGGTAGTAGGCAGATTGCTGAAAAGATAATCGATAACGGGCTTGATCACTATGACTGCATATATAATCAAAAAACTTCGGACAGTCAGCTGTACAAGCAAGCTGGAAATTCGGTTACTGTATCCGTCATTTACTTCATTGCAAAACACTTCAAAATTTACAGTAACTAAATTTATTTAAAACTACCTAAGTAAAATCTACTTAAATAGTAGTCCGAGAATTTAAAGAAACCTTTTGCGAAAAATTTTAAGTGTGTTAAAATAAATTTAAAGTTAATAAATATCTTTAGTTTATTTATTAGCTTTTGTTTTTTTATGCTGAAAGGGTGGAAATAATAAGTAATAATAAAAAGAGAGCAATTTACTTGATTGGTGTTGTTTTAATATTTATCTTTATTTTCGGATTTGTTCACACAAAATCATCCTCAGGAAGTAACACTGTTCAAAGCACAGATATTACTGCGAGTGAAGATAATGAACAAGTTCAGGTGGAAAATTACGATAAACAAATTTCTAACTTGGTTAAAACTGAAAAATTGATAATAATAAACCACGAAGAATTATCTTTGCTAGAAGAAAATGATGTTTTGTTATATTTTGGAAGAAATGATTGCCCGTCTTGTCAAGGATTTATACAAACTTTAACACCAATATTAAATTACAATGATTCAAAAGTTTATTATTTTGATACAAATGATAAAGAGAATGAAAACTATGATTATTTGATCAAAAAATATGAAGTATCAAAAGTACCAACTTTATTACGGATTAACAACTCAAATAACACCAAAGATATATTTGAACCAGAAAAGGAAGGTCTTGCAACATTTATTAAAGAATAGTAAAGGAGAGTAACTATGAAGATTAAAGGTTTATTATTGTCACTATTTGTATTAATTGGAATTTCTTTATCATTCGGATCTACAAATGTAAGTGCAGAAGTAAATACAGATGTGAATGCTAATGTAGTAGAGGAAGAGTTAACTCAAGAAAATGAAGACGTGATAGATATTGTTGAAAGCTATACGTACTTAGATGATGAAGGAAATAAAAGATTTAATATCGAAGGTGCGCAAGCTGATGGTGTTGAAGACTACATTATTGAAATTGGCTATATAATTGAATCTTTTGATTCAAGCACACAAAACGTGTATGCAAGAGCAACATTTCTAATTTATGGTAATTACTGTGGCTATGGAAATAGTGGTAAAGGAAAGATGCCTACAGATGATCTAGACACTGCATGTATGTATCATGATTATTGCTATGTTCATGGTGGAAACAATACCCAGTGTAACAAAAACTTTAGAGCAAGATTAAAAGCTATTATGAATAACACAAGTAAATTGAGTTATAAGTATGCAGTTGCTGCAGGTGCATATGTGGTATTTGGATAATGGTATCAATTAAAAAAGTCTTACCCCTCATAACCATAGTAATATCACTATTAATGTTTCTGCAACAATACATGTTTTCTTTAAGAATTCCTCTAGCAGCTTATACACCTATCGTAGGAATTGTTGGAATTGTCTTAGCATTACGGATAGAAAAAGGAAATTTTAGAACATGTATACTTATAATAAACACTATTATTACCTTTTTATTTCCTGTTTATATTATCTTAACATTTATTTTTCCAAATCTATTTGTATAGATAAGAATAAGAGAGTTATGGAAAATCCAACATTTACTAATATAAGAAATAAGCAAATTTTATAAATAAGAAGTAAAAAGTCCAACCTAATTAAAAATAGATTGGACTTTTTTACTATAGAATAATTTTGAGTACTTATTCTAATTTTAAAAAATCAATGAACATTTTCCATCCAACTCAAAAACCAGTGAGTTTTTTGGAATACCTGGTTAAAACATACACTAAGAAAGGAGATCTCATATTAGATAACTGCATGGGAAGTGGCACGACGGCGGTTGCTTGTCTAAATACATAACGTCACTTTATCGGTTTTGAAACAAATGCCGAGTATTACACGAAAGCAATCGATCTGATTCAAAACAATGTGACTCAGCTAGATCTTTCGAATAAATTCAAAAAAAGGCAATAATAGATTGTCATTATCGGTATACCGTGGTATAATAAATGCAACGGTATACCGATTTATTTAATTTTTAGAAAGGATCTACAACTATCTGAAGATTCGGTATACGGATAAAAAAAGGGAGGGATCACTACTGCAAAATAAAAAAAAAGCACTTATTCTGAGTGGGTCAGAACAAGCGCAAGTAACAAAACCGTGCAGGGAATGCTACTACTCAAAATATACCATAATTGTGAGTAGTGGCAAGTTTTAATTGTCATACTCCTTTCAGGAGGAAAAAAGATGTACGCAGATAAAGATAAGATAGAATGGTTGCTTTTTGAAAGTGGAAAATCATTGTATGAAATTCAAAAAAAATCAGGAGTTGCCGCAACAACTGTTGCAGATCTTGCTCATAAAAGGTCTTCTATAGAAAGAATGCGATTTGATAATGCCGCCAAGCTTACAAAACTTGCGGATCAATTAAAAAAAGAAGCCACTGAATAATCAGAGCTTGATAATGCAACTCCTTATCTCTAGGAGGAAAAATAATGAATGCCGTTTTAAATAAGAAAAAATGTACTGTGATATTTGATCACTATGAAGATAATAACAATGTAGCGATTCAACTGATTAAGAAAAGAAGAGGTCAGTCTGAAGAAGAGCTGGTTGCCACGGCCACGGTGAACACGAGTATCGGAATCAAACAAGATTTCGTCGCAATCAAAGGGTGGTCTGAAAATACGGGCATTGAAGATGTACTGATAGCAGCTGGTGTCATTTGTGAGGAAGCTGTAGGGGCAATTCCTTGTGGCATGGCTGTTGCAAAAGTCTTTCCGCTTACAGAAGAAGCAAAGGAAGTCATGAAAAACAATCAGTAGAAAAGAGTCCGTTCAAAGCTGCGGCGAGTGTGATTTACGCTCGCTGCGTCTTTTATCAAATCTACGATCGTTTCAATG
The DNA here is from genome assembly GCF_003812305.1 of Enterococcus sp. FDAARGOS_553. NCBI lineage: Bacteria > Bacillati > Bacillota > Bacilli > Lactobacillales > Enterococcaceae > Enterococcus > Enterococcus sp. FDAARGOS_553. The sequence goes on along the minus strand of NZ_CP033741.1, from coordinate 5,257 downwards.
AAGGAGAGCGAGTTATGGCCATTGCAAAAGGAAATACACGTCTTCCTGTAACGCTTAATGAAAAGAGGAAGCAGGGGCTGAAGCACTTGAACACCAAGTACAAGAAAAGTGAATCGAAATTAATGTGTATCGCTTTATATATGTTGCTTGAGCAAGAAAAAGCGGGATTTGAGATTCCTGCGCTCAGAAAGTGACCGCACTTTATTTTCTATTTCATTGAAGTGCTATCACTTATCAGTGAAACCGTTATCCAATACGTGGTAAACTAAAATCAGACAAAAGGTGAGATCCAATGGATGAAAAAGCCAAAAAGAAAATCGTAAAATTATTAGCTCTTGCAAATGATGCCAATGACGAGGAATCGATGTCAGCTTTAACAAAAGCACAAGAGTTGATGCTTCAGCATAATATCGATGAATCAGACGTGTTTCATTATAAGCAAGAACAAAAGTCAGAAGCAGTGATCAATACGGTGATTTATGAAGGCCGGCCACAAAAATGGCTTTACCGATTAGCGAGGATCATTGCTAAAAATTTTCGTGTCCGGTATTATTATCAGTCCGGAAAACCGATTGAACTTCACTTTGTTGGGATCATGTCCGATGTACAAATTGCTCAAATCACGTTTGAGTATGCTCGTGGTAGTTCCAGCTACTGTGCAAGGCAGTTTCTTCAGTTGCCAGAGATCAGACGAAAATACAAACGGAAATGGCAGTTAAAACAAGACTATTTGGAAGGATACTTGAAAGGTTTGTCGCAAACATTTCGAAAACAAGTGCTGACAAACGGCTATGAATTGGCTTTGCAAGTACCTGAAGTGGTTCAGGCTGAAGTCGAAAAAATTGGACTGGTACCTGGTAAAGATACCTCTCACACCGTGAGGGATCGGGAAGCATTTTACTCCGGTTATGCAGAAGGTGTCCGTTTTAAGGATAAGGATCGATTAGGTGCTTAATCGTATGTTGAAAGGGGACTTATAAAGATGGCTGAAGAAAGACAATGTTACGGTGGGCAATGGAAAGTACCAATAACGCCCTACAATCGACGCTTATACTGGCCGCCTAGCTGGATCAAATGTGATTGTGGTGAGTTAGCAAAACAAGTTCGTGTCAGAAAAGGGGACGTTCTTTATCCTAATGGTCATTATTTATGTAAAGCGTGTCAACGAGAGTATCAGAAGGTCGATGGAAGAGATCACTTTATCCTGGTCAAACCAAATGAAGAATGATGCAGGTGGTAAACTATCTTCTATTGAAGATAGAAGAGAAAAGGTTTAGACAGTGATTGTTTTCAACCATTTTTCTAAGGAATTGATGGGCTTTTTGAGTAACGCTGCGACGGTTGAAAATTTGCAATTTACGCAAAGAAAAGAAGAGTTAGGTCTTTTTAAGGAGAACGAAGCAAAGGCAATCCTTGATGCCATACTTGCGCTAAAAGATGAAGAGGATGTGATCCGCAAAACTTTTACAGATAGCGGTCATATAGACTGGGTATCTGGAACGTATTTTGATTTTGAAATTGCAAAAGTAACGTTTGAATAATCACTGAAGGAATGGTCAAAACCAATTAGAGGAGGAACAACAATGGAGGAATTATTTCTAAACAAGGAACATATTGCCAGATTTAATTTTATGATGGATGAATTGAGCTTTACAGATCTTCGAGATCCTTATTGGCGTAGTTTGGTTTTTATTTTTTCCGGTGATGATAGGCTGTTTAATCAACGTGGATCGTTAGTTAACTTTGTCCAAAGAGAAATCAATAGTGACCTATGGTTTGACGGCACGTTATCTGGTGGAGAGCAACGACTGGTTGCTTTAGCCTATAACTTGTTTACCAATCAAGATTTTTATGAATTTGAAGATGGTAAGAGGTACAATATATCTCCGTTAGAAATCTTTTCTGGTGTTGATGAATCTGGTTATCAGTTGGCTAAAAATGCGATCGATATAAGGTTGCAATTCTACTAAAAATAAAAAAACACATGATATTAAGCTTTAAGCTTTAATCATGTGTTTTTTAAACTCTTCTTAGACGAAGTTTAGTTTCCAGCCATTCTATTTGTAGTGTTTAATTCAGATTATTTTTCTAGCCATTTACCGTTTGTTAATTGGACACGTTTGATCTCATACGCTGCGCTGATTTTGCTTGGGTTACCCAAAATCATACCGATTTGAACACCGTTGCTAGGATCAGTATAGATTCGGCGACGGAAAGTAACTTCAACTAATTTATAATCCTTATTTTTGCTCATATAGTTTTTTACTTCTTCGATTGCTTTACGACCAGCAGTTAAATAATTTTTTTCGTCATTTGCTGCACCCTCATTGATTAAATCAATCATTGCTACACAAACATTGGCCATAGTAGTAAGTGCAGGGTTAGTAACAACGCCACCAAGAAAGAAAATTTTCTTCAAAGCTGCTTTTGTAAGTTGTGTAGTAGCTTGGTTTTTCAAATAGTTAAGTACTACTTGATAAGAACTAGATGACTTTAATAAATTATCGAGAAAAGCCTGTTGAAAAGTTCTCATTTTTTCTAAATCTGCTGTTGTTAATTGAACGGTGATCCATGATTCTGAACGAAATGCCATTTTAAATCTCTCCCTTTATTTTAGTATCAAATTTTATTGATCAATATTTATTTGATACGTTTAGTATGAAGGTAGGCAGAGAAAATTTTCTTATGTGTAAAGTATAATTGATAGTGTTTAGCTATTGTAATTCTTTAAAATCTTCATAAAGCCATTCCATTCCGAACTTCTTTGACTCTTCGAGTAATGGATCTAGAGGTTTCCTTTGTATGACAGCTTCTAAGAATTTAAACTTTAGCAGTTGTGATACGCTTATATTTTGAATGTTTCTACTGATCATTTTATCTAAAATGCAGAAATACTTTTTTGATAATATCAATGATTTTTTCTCTAAAAAATAATAAGACAGATTTGTATAGAACGAAATGATTTCAACCTCATATTCTTGTCGAGCTTGGATACTTACAGTATATTTTTGTACTATTGAAAGCATATTAATCACATAACTGTATTCAAAATATCTAAGGTAGTTATTAAAAAGAGCAAACTCATAGTGATAAAAAGTTTCTTTGGAATGGCAACAGTTTTTTTGACAAATTTTATAAGGTGCAGAACTTCTTTCCGTATGCTATTCCGATTGTCCTTGACAATGAGCCTCCTCGGATGTGACGATCTTCGGCAGGAGCTAACAGTTAAAGTTAGACTGCCTCGCTAGCGTTAGCACATCCGAGCTCATTATCAAGGATTCGCTGCGCCAATCTCTGGTTACGGTAACCAACCGGTGTCTCGTAGCCAAGTGTACCGTGCAACCGAAGGTGGTTCCACCAATTGACATAGTCAAATAACTCCAAATCCAATTGTTGTAAGGTTTCAAATGTGTATTGATAGACAAATTCTACTTTCAACGACTTATAAGTTGATTCAGCTACGGCATTATCAAAAGGACAGCCTTTATGACTTAATGATCGATTGATGTCAAAAGTTGTTAATAATTCATCAATAGCTTGGTTATCAAACTCTTTTCCACGATCAGTATGAAAAATCTCAACCTCTGTCAGAGGTTGTTTGATACGGCTAAATGCTTTTTTTACTAGAACGGCATCTTTATGTTCTCCACAAGAATAGCCGAGAATTTCTCGATTGAACAGATCCAAAATGAAACAGACATAATTCCATTTTTTCCCGACTCGTACATAAGTCAAGTCTGTTACGATCGCTTCTAATGGGTTGTCTCTTAAGAATTTACGATTCAATACGTTTGTCGTTTTGGCTTCATTGCAAGTAGAATGATGTACTTTAAAATAAGCAACAGTATAGCTCGATTTTAATCCTCTATTTTTCATGATTCTACTAATTTTTCGTCGGCTGATCTGAATGCCTCGTTTTGATAAGGCTTTTTTTATTTTTCTTGAGCCGTAGGCCTTTCGGCTGCGGATAAATTCTTCAGCGACTACTTCTTCAAGTTCTGATTCATCTTTCTTTGGTTTTGATTGATAATAATAGGACTGACGTGATAGACCTAATATTCTGCACATCGCTGATATAGGGTAAAGATGCTTATTCGCATCGATTACTTGTCTCTTCGTCCGAATATCAGCGCTGCTTGCTTTAAAATATCATTTTCCATTTCTAATTGCTGGTTTCTTTTACGTAGTTCTAACAATTCTTTTTGTTCAGGCGTAAGATTATCTTTTTCTTTGAATGAACCACTCGTTTTAGATTGCTTTACCCATTTGTCAAATGCTGAAGCCGTTAGTTCATATTCTCGAATGATTTCTACACGTGGCTTTCCAGCTAAGTAAAGATTGACGATTTGTTGCTTGAATTCTTGTGAAAAAGTTCTTCGTGTTCTCTTAGACATAAAAATTCCTCCTGGTATGTTTTCTTCTAGTCTACACACCTTAATTTTTCTGTCTAGTTAATTGTAGCCTATCCACTTTTTCGAATAAGTACTTTTTAACAATGATTAAATTGGATACGCTTACCTTATTTTCCGCAGTATAGTGTTTAAAGAAGATATCTTCATTTTGCCCACTACTATTTTCTATAGAGTTTAACGAAAACATTTTTTTTTAATAGATATATTTGAGTTAATAAGTAAAGAAAATTCTTTATATGAAACATTCATTCTATCTAATATTTCAAATAGAAAGTTACTACTTAGGAATGCGTCTCCTTTTTCAACCTTATAATAATGTTGAGGGGATATTAAACCTTTAGTTAAATACTTCACAGTTAACTTTTTTCCTTTGCGTATTTCTTTTAGTGTAGCGCCTATTATTTCTTGATACATATGATTGACACTCCTCTTTATAATATAAAACAAAGACTAACCACAGAAGGCTAGTCTTTGTTTTTTTTGTCTATGGTTTTCAATAATTCGTTTATTGACTCTTGCAAAGTATTTATTGTCTTCTCAAGTTTTGTAATCAAAAAAATAGATAAAACTATTGGAAAGCCAATATTTGCAACCATATCACCTATAACTCCAACCCGTCCAAGTAACCACCCCCTTTCAAACTAACCAAAAGGATTAATCTCTGTATACATAGATAATACCCCCTTAACTTTATGAGGTAATTCTAAAATTAGTTACAGACAAAAAAATTAATAGTAATTTATAATTGATGGTTATAGATTTATTATGGGTTATGATGTATTTTTAAACTTAAATGGTTTATTTTTGGGGTGGAAACTATTTTTACTTCAGTAAATGCTATATAA
>NZ_CP033739.1:0-68599 GCF_003812305.1 Enterococcus sp. FDAARGOS_553 | reverse complement strand
AACTAGATATATTAGAAGATCAACAACAATTAGAAAAATTATTAGGCCTTATAGCCAGAAGGAAAAATACTTTGAAAAGAAAAAACTAGGTCGTTGCTAACATAAAAAAATTTTCTATATGAGATAAACTAATTTTATAGCTATATGTTTTTATATTATAATTGTGTTAATATTGTATTTATAGGAATTTATATTATATAAAAGAGGTGCCATCTATGGGAAATAAACAAACTTTTTAAATTTTTTAATTCTTGTCGGAATACTTCTATCAGGATGTTCATCTAATAATTATTCTACAGAAAAAATTGATAATACCAATACAAGTGAAGTATCAAAAGAAGATAAATCAACTTATGAAGATAACATTAAAAACTTGTTGAAAATATCACCAGATGAATTAGAGAAGGAATTGGAAAGAAGTAAAGATGCTACTTTTTATGTTTACTTTGGACGTGCTACTTGTCCTTACTGTAGAGAATTTGTAAAAGATCTCAAATATTATACTTTGAATAAAGAGAATATGGTTTACTATATTGATACTGAAAACACTGATATAGATTCTTCAATTCAACGTATAAGAAAAGAGTATCAAGTAGAGTTCGTACCGACGTTCATAAAATTCGAGAAAAAAGTTAGTTCTGTTTTTAATTCTGATGAAGAGAACTTAGCAGAATTTATGAAACAGTAGAATAATATGTATGTGGTAAAATAAATTAACAAATAAAGTTGATATGGAGTGATGATATGATAGCTATTTTTAATTATATAGTCTCAAATATTACAAATTGGAAAGGAAAAACTTCAAGAGCAAAGTATTGGCAGATATTTTTCGTTGTATTTGTTGTTGGATTTATTCTAGAAGTAATCTCAAGACAGATGACTGGAATATCGCTAATTCAGCAAAGTTTTTATTTCAAATATACGAGTTTGTTACACTTGATACTATTTTTACTGTTTACTTTGCTTAATCTAATGCTGTGGGTATTTCAGATCAGAAGATTAAATGACTTAAGTTTTTCTAGGTGGATTGTATTAGTAAATTTAATACCTATAGCCGGTCCTACAATAATGACACTATTAATGTTAAAAAAAGGGAAAACACCTTAGATTTATAATTGCTTGAATAGTCTAACCAAAAGGGTACTTTTTTCGAAACTTATTGCCAAAAGTAAATAATACAGTGGCTATTTTGATATCCGCTAGTTAATATTTCTATAAAAAAACACCCTAAACAACGATTTTCTTTGTTTAGGGTGTTTTTTCACTTGATCTATTATCAGGATTACTTGCAAGACAAGGAATTGTAAGCTCCTTGTATAGCAGCTTGGATTGAAAGACCACTAAATGCTACACCACTTAAAAATGCTTTGGCCACACATTGATTATGTGATTTTTGTAAAGAGTAATATTTTGAGCGGGCTTCTTTTCTAATTTTTGCGTTAGGTATTTGATTTAAAGCAAATTCTGCCCATGTTCCTAGTCCATCATCTTGTGCATAAGCAACGGTAGTACCTAATGGTAGGGTTGAGGATACTGTTGATAAAGCAACGCTAGACAAGGAAAGACACAATAAACCAACACTTATAATATTTTTAAAATTAAACACTCTTTAAAAATATTTTTATTAATAAATTAATTATATGGTATATTAAAAATAAATCAAATTAAAATTTTATTATTTTATGAAAGAATTTTTGAGAAATTAGGGTTTAGAAACAAAAGAGTCAGAAACTTAAAAGTTTTTGATCCTTATTTTTTCACTAAATTTAAAAGCTTTTCGATAGCTCAATTAATGATGGTCAAAAAAGGACTATCTAAATCATTTTTCGAATAGATAATCCCTTAAAGGCCTCATGAGCGAAGAGAGGGGAAAATCTCCCTGCGTTCATGAGGTCATATAGAGCACCGATTGTATCTTAGTTTTTTCTTAGTAGGGGCGATTAAATTTTCCATATCTAAACATGAATCATATGCTTATGGTTTCTTTGCTTGTGATTTCTGTGTGTTGAAATTGGGTGATCTTTTGTTGGTAAGATCAATTATAGTAAGAGAGATGTTAATCTATTTTACCTCTATAGATTGTTCGTAAAAATCCGAATCACTATCTAAATACTTGGTTATATTATCCAAATCATTTTTTATATCAGTAATAACCTTCTGATCATTACTCATTACAAAAACACCCAACTTATTTTTTTCTTCAGAACTGTAAGGGATGAATTCAACATATTTATGATCAGTTGTAAAAGTACTGGTATCCGCTAACTCTTCACTACCAGAAACAGATAAAGAGACTTCAAATTTATTGTTTTGAGAGGTAAAAATTAACTCTAATTCTCTGCTTTGGGAGTCATTAACAAAATCCGAAGTAACTATTTCTGTTGCTTCTTCTGTCTTTAGATTAGTAGACATGATATAAATGGATTGTCCCTCTTTTTGCTTTATTTTAAAATTGGTGTTATTGCCTTCAGTCCTCACAATATCAACTGTATCATCCGTAGGTTTAGTAGTGGAGTCGATTGTAAAACTCACTTCGATACTGGAATTACTCGTTCCGCTGTCGTTGTTTTCGGAAGCGCATCCTCCTATAGCAACAAGTGCTACTAATGCTAAAATACTTAAACTGATTTTTTTCATTATAAATCCCTCCTCATTTTACAATATAAATCTTATTTATCTCATTATATATGATTGAATTCTAATTATGCAAACAAATAAATTTCGAATTTTCAAGGTTGAAAAAAAATAAGAAATTAAATTAGGTATATTGTGTTAATTATTTACCGTGCAGAAGAAATGATGTATAATAGGTTAAGGCTATATTAAATTAGTCTAATAAAATCATTTGGAGGTTATCATGAAGGAAATTGTTCTTGCGTTATCCGTATTTGTTGGTAGTGTATTTTTGTTGTCAGATAAAGTTTCAGCTAGTCAAATTGAGAATCCTCACGAAATAAATTTTTCAGTTCAAAATATTGATACTGGAGAATACGTAAATGAAAATGTTGAGATACTAACTAATAAAACGTATGAAGTACCTTCTTTAAGATCAAGTATGATAACTGATGGTAATATTGGCGAAGAAAAGAGCTACGTTTCTGAATTTGAGATTGAGTTTACTCCTGAAGATGAAACTGACAGCAATACGATCAAGCCATTTGCTAGTAATGATAATGAAACTAATTCAACCGGAGCTGTGAAAGTACTTGCAAGAATTACTTATACAAAATCTGGAGACAACATTAAAGTAACTAGCGCTTCTTCCAGATTTACATTGACCAGCTCCTTCGCCAGTGTTTCAAGTAGAAACTTGAAAGTTCAACAGGGTTTTACCAATTCCTTAGAAAGAACACCTACTTCTAATTCATTAACCACGTATAATACTGGATGGGGATATGTTTACAATTATGGTGGAGCAGCTACTGCAAAAACTACTGTATCAGGAACAGTAACAATGTCCGGAATGGCTAGCTATAGAGTGTCTGCAACAGCCTCAAGATTATAAAAAGGAGAACTAAAATGAAAAGAATACTTATAACTCTAATCGGATTTGTTTCATTGGCGATATTGTTTGGAAATACTTTACAGGCTAAAGCCGATTCTCTAGCAACTATTCCTACAGTTGAGGCAAAGATTACTTCCGCTGAAGGTATTGTCGGAGAAGGAAGTACGCAAACAAAAGTTATTGAACATAAGGAATTAACTTATTTAAGTAAATTTTCAATGGTTCCTGCATTAGAAGAAAAGAAGTATGAGACTACTATAGAAGTCGACTATTACTTTACCCCTGAGGAATCTGATAGTACTAATATTTCTCCATTATCTACTAATACTGGTTCAGCTAATAATGGTGTTGCGAAATCGAGTATAACGTTGACCTATTGGATTTCTGGTAATACTATCAAGGTTGAAAAATGTCATGGATCTTGGAGTAAAGCTTCTACCTCATCAATTATCGTCTCCGATCGTTATGTAACTTATAGAGGACCAAATGCTCAACAGACTGCCTGGAAATATCCTACTAGCAATACCTTCTCTTATAATACTGGATGGGGATATGCTTCCCAAAATACAGCTGGAAATGGACGTGCATACATGTCTGCTTATACCAGTATCAGTGGTATGGGAAGATTGTTCTTGGAAGCAGCACTAAATCTGTAATTACATGAAAATTATTTAGTTATAATAATAAATATCCCTCGTCAGATTAAATTTATTGGCGGGGGTATTTGCATCTCAGAAATATGCTTATAAATTATACAAATTTTTAAGTTTTGGGTCCTTATTATTGCTCATTTCATAGAATATTCAGTAGCTCACTTAATTAGGAGCATTTAGAAATATATTTAGAGGACATTAGAGCATACTTATTTGTCCTATAAACTATTTAGCAGTATAATAGATTTATTGAATAGGTCATTTAAGTTGAGCATATTAGAGGAGAAAAATCTTGGAGAAATATTTGAAGAACCCGATTACATGGATTGGATTAGTTCTTGTGGTTACGTGGTTTTTAACTAAAAGTAGTGAATTTTTGATTTTTGGTGTGTGTGTCTTGTTGTTAGTATTTGCTAGTCAAAGTGATTAAATAGAATTCATATCCAATTTATTTTTTTCTTAACAAGGGAGGTGTTTTTTAACATGACTAAAGTAGGGTATGCACGAGTAAGTAGCAAAGAACAGAACTTAGATCGGCAATTACAAGCGTTACAGGGCGTTTCTAAGGTCTTTTCAGACAAATTAAGCGGTCAATCGGTCGAACGCCCACAATTACAAGCTATGCTTAACTATATTCGTGAAGGGGATATTGTTATTGTTACTGAATTAGATCGATTAGCACGGAATAATAAAGAATTGATTTAAATTTTATATCTAATTTTCGATTATCCGCATAAACACTATACTTTCAAGTATTTTGAAGTATAGAAAAAACTCATTTTACCACGAATTTACCACGATTGAATGAGCCTTGATATGACCTATAAAATAACACCCAAAAGACATCATTACACCTAAATGGTGTCTTTTTAAAAAGCAGTCAATCCTAAGACTAACTGCTTTGTGTGTATGGATATGAAATTGTCAAACTGGGATTTGTCTTACAACAATTTATATATGCATAAAAAGCAATATATTTATGAAAACACCCTAAATCCAAAATCTACTCAATTCATTTTTCCTTACATAAAATGTTCTCGTATATTTCACTTCCTCACCAAGTGTTTCCCCTATCAAAACTTCAAAATCATTGATATCAAATTCTGGAAAGAATGTATCTCCATCTTCAATATTTAAATCTACTTCTGTGATATACATTTTATCTACTATTTGCAAAGCTTCCTTAAATAGTCCATATCCACCAGATATGTATACATCTCGTCCTTTAGCCAATAATAATGCATCTTCTAATGATTTAACTGAAACTAAATTATCTCCTTGATACTCTGTTGTGGTGGAAACAACAATATTCATTCTATTAGGCAACGGATGACCGATTTCTTCATAAGACTTTCGCCCCATAATAACCACATTACCCGTTGTTAACTCTCTAAATTGCTTTTGTTCTCCCTTTATTTTCCATGGTATATTACCATTCTTGCCTATAACATTATTCTTTGACCTCGCAACAATCAAACCTATCATCTATTTCATCCTCCATAATATGATGTCGTACCTGTGATTCCATCAAGTGCACCACATCTTAACAAACTCAAAATTATCTCGAACTAACCAGCTCGACAAATTCTAGTTTGTCCGTTTCTTCATATCCACATTATATCATTTTCATATCTGCACCACAATAAAATTTTATGCACCGATAATCTTAGTGAACAGCTCTAACAAACACCATTTCATCACTCCAATCTGAAATTTAGGTATGAAAAAAGCAGTCAATCCTAAGACTAACTGCTTTGTGTATAGAGATATGAAATTGTGAAATAGAATTTGCCTATTTCAAATCAAAAAGAGAATTTTCATAGTCCTTTACATAGTATCGTATATTTTTACGCCCCTTTTGAATAATGGTATGTCCCTCTGCTTCTAATTTTTCTTTCTGTGCTTCAATACCATTTGGATATTTAGCATTTAATTCTCCGTTTGCTTTTAATGTTCTCCAATAGGGTGTTTCATCTTCGGAACGCTGATAACTCGCCCACGCTACAATAGAAACAAATATACCCGCTGTAATCGGCTCTGTAAAATCTGCACCACTCAATTTTGCAAAGTGTTCTCGTATTTTTCCAACCGTAATCACTTTACCATACGGAACTTTTTTCATTACTTTGTCATAGTCAATCGGGGGAGCAAAATACATTTTGTTTCCACCATATTTCTCAATACTTTTCTGGTCTATGATAATTTGAAATTTTGGCATATCCTTACTATCATGCAACATAGCATTAAAATCTTTTTTATCTTCATTTGCCATTTGTGCCACCTCCTACTTTAAGGATAGTCTGTTTCTTATTTCCATGCAATGAGGCTGTTTGAAAATTATTAACACTTTCAAATTTGTCGCTTTCTTCATATCCATATTATAACAGTTCCATATATCCGCCACAATAAAAATCAGCATACCCTTAGCATTTATGGAACAAAAATGCACACTTTTTCTTTCTTCCTCTTGATTACCCCACAACAGAAAAGAAAAAGCCCTGTCAAGAGCCTTGCCACCATTGGTGGTGCTTTGCACTCTTTACTGGGCTTTTTGTTTGCTGTATCTTCCATGCAAGAGGAAATTAAAGACCTCTGTTCCATTTCGCCTTTAGATAATCTTCATAGTCTGCTTCATTGAAGTCTACTTGTGGAGAAGTGTCGGGAATGTTGTTTCTGTTGTCTATATCCGCAAGCTGACGAAATATCCAATCATCATAAGGGTCATGGTATTTATACTCTTTGGGCTGTTCTCTGTATCGGTCTAACCCTCGCATTTCCTTATGCACTTTTATCATGCGTTCCAGTTTTTGACGCTGTATCAACTGCTTGATTTCCATAAGTTCTTCCAACTCCGTAACCTCATTGGTAATGTAGTTATGGATATACTGTATGAGTTTATATGCCTTGTAAAATGTGCATTCTTTTTCATCATCGAAAAATTCATTTTCAGACAGGTAATCTAAGGAAACATTGAAGTCTTGTTCCCGTTTGATAATATCCATGATATAGGGCTCGGTGTGGTCAATATACTTCCATTCTCCCGACAATAATTCATTGGGCGTTACACCCAGCACGTCCATTATCTTCTCTAACGTATCAAAGGTAGGATAATTCACGCCACGTTCAATCTTGGAAAGGCTCTGCATATTGATACCGATTTTGTCCGCAAGTTCCTGTTGTTTCATTCCTCTGTGTTTTCTTATGGTCTGTATGTTTTCTCCTAAGAAACTGATTTTCTTTTCATAATGCTCCATAACTTAGTATAACCGCTCCTTTCGTTGCTTTTCTTGGTATTTATAAGCATATCATACTTAATCTATATCTAAAAGTCAACAAAAACTTCTTGACAAGTAATTCTAATGGAGTTATTATCGTATTAGACAGAGTGATTAAGCACGCTAGGGTCAATCACACGCTTGAGTAAGCATATAAAATATATATTTTCACTTTGATAGCATGAATAAGCATGGACTATCAGACCGAAAATAAGGTTTCTGACTGGGGCTGTTCCGTTTAGCCACGAGCCTTACAAGGCTCGTGAGCGTTAAGAACGGGGCAGACACAGGAAGAAAGGGAACGCCTTTAGGCGTTCGTAAAGGGCGTATATGTAACACCGCCCTGCGTATACATGTCATAGTACCTAGAAACTGTGATAAATAAAGGAAAAAACACAATTTTTACCCCGCAAAAAAACGGGGCATACGAAAGGAGAAATGCACTATAACTACACACAAAAATTTATCCGTTAAGATTGATTACATCAGCATTGTATTTGATACTGTAACCGCTGAAGATGTAATCATGCACATTTTAGGTTTACCAACTGATATTTTTAATGTCTATCCGGCAAGCGTTAAATTCAAGACGTATCAAGCACGCTGGCAGATTGGAGATATTTATGTATCGGGGGACGCAAGAAAGACAGAGGACAACCCACAGGGGCTAGGCTGTTATCTTGTTATGACTGGCAGAGGTTGTGATGATATTTTCCGTATTCTCGACAGTAGGAATTATACTTTTGGGGATATGTTCCGACGCTGTGAGCGAAGATACGGACTGGATAATTTCCATTTCACAAGACTGGATATTGCCATTGATGATAAGAACGAAAAGCCATTCTTTACCATAGAGCAGATAAAGAAGAAATGCAAAAAAGAGGAATTTATCTCGAATAGTGAGGGCTACCACTTTGACGAAAGCAAGTTTGATGATTTCGACACCGCAAAGACCGTTTATATCGGTGCTGGTAAATCAGGATTGTCCTACCGCTTTTATGATAAAGATAAGGAAGTCTGTTCAAAACATAATAAGACACTTGATGAAGTCGGCAGTTGGAAACGGACAGAAATGCAACTACGTGATGATAAGGCTCATGCTTTTGCCATGACATTCAAAGACAGACCGCTGGAACTTGGGGAACTGGCTTTCGGACTGCTGGCAAGCAACCTACGCTTTGTCGTGCCAAACAGAAATGAAAGTAATAAGAGCAGATGGAAAACGTGTCGGTTTTGGGAACGCTTTTTAGGGGCTGTGAAAGTCTTAAAACTGCAAGTACCGAAACTACATAATTCTCTTGAAGAAACACAGCAATGGCTCACAGAGGGTGGCGTGATTTCCGCTGTCAAAAGTTTTTACTTTTTAGAAGAACATGACGCATTAGGTGGATTGGAAAAAGTGGGAACTATGCTTGATAAAGCAAGATACAGCAATTCCCTTTCCAGTAAACTAACCGCCCACTTACAGAGGATAGACCGCACCGACCTTATCCCCTATATCCAGTATGACACGAAACATGGGAAAGGGGGTATCTGATGAATAACAACGATATTCCTGTATGGAAAAAATACACCCTTACCATTGAAGAAGCGTCAAAGTATTTCCGTATCGGAGAAAACAAGTTAAGACGATTGGCAGAGGAAAACAAGGACGCTGGCTGGCTCATTATGAATGGCAACCGCATACAGATTAAACGCCGACAGTTTGAACAGGTCATTGACAAATTGGACGCAATCTAATGCAAATGAGCCTTGTATGTGTTATGATGAACACAAGTCATATCAAGGCTCTTTCCAACAAGGAAAGGAGCAGACACCATGAAAGAAAAAAGACGGGATAGTAAAGGACGTATCCTGCATACTGGAGAGAGCCAACGAACAGACGGGAAATACTTATATAAATATGTAGACGCATTTGGAAACACAAAATATGTGTATGCTTGGAGATTGACACCCACAGACCCAACACCAAAGGGAAAACGGGAAAAACCCTCACTTCGAGAACTGGAACAGCAGATAAGACGGGATATTGAGGACGGTATCGACAGCACAGGCAAGAAAATGACGCTTTGCCAACTCTATGCCAAACAGAACGCACAGAGGGCAAACGTGAAGAAAAGCACAATGAAACAACGGGAACAACTCATGCGGTTATTGAAAGAGGATAAGTTAGGTGCTAGGAGCATTGATACAATCAAGCCCTCTGACGCTAAGGAATGGGCGTTACGCATGAAAGACAAAGGCTTTTCCTACAATACCATTAACAACCATAAACGCTCGTTAAAAGCGTCATTCTATATCGCCATACAAGACGATTGCGTAAGGAAGAACCCTTTTGATTTCAAGTTAAATGAAGTCCTAGAAAATGATACCAAAGAGAAAGTCGCATTGACAGAGGAACAGGAACAAGCCTTATTGTCATTTATTAAGACGGACAATGTGTATCACAAGCATTATGATGATGTGCTGATACTGTTAAAAACAGGACTTCGTATCTCGGAACTGTGCGGACTGACAGTAGCCGATATTGATTTCAAGAATGAAGTTGTGATTATCGACCACCAGTTATTAAAGAGCAAGGAACAGGGCTATTATATTGAAACGCCTAAAACAAAGAGCGGAATAAGGCAAGTGCCATTAAGCAGAGAAACAATACAGGCATTTCAACGGGTTATGAAGAAACACCCAAAAGCAGAACCATTTGTGATAGACGGACGGAGCAATTTTCTGTTTGTCAATCATAAAGGGAAGCCCAAAGTTGCGATTGATTATAACGCCTTATTTGTTCGTATGATAAAGAAATACAACAAGCACCACAAGGATAATCCCTTGCCACATATCACACCGCATACGCTACGCCATACATTCTGCACAAGGCTGGCTAGCAAGAACATGAACCCAAAAGATTTACAGTATATCATGGGACATTCAAACATCAGTATCACAATGAACTGGTACGCTCATGCGTCCATAGATACCGCAAAATCAGAGGTTCAGCGTCTAATCGCATAAGAAGTAGTTACCACGATTTTAACCACGCTTGATAGCGAAAATATAAGAAGATAGACCTAGATATGTGAGGTTTACCACAAAAGCAAAATGCCCGTAGAGCCTATAAAATAAGGCTTTGCGGACATTTAAGAAGATATAAAAAGATAGTCAAAAAGACATATATAATTTAACAGAATTGATGAATCAAATTCAAATTAAGGGGGCAACCCTGGAGGTTTTAAATTTGCCCTCTATGAATGGGATTGAAGATGAAAATTTAAGGCGTTTGATTAATAATTTAGTGATTGAATTATATAAGTATCAAGCTGAATCTGAACGTAAACGTATTAAAGAACGACAAGCCCAAGGGATTGAAATAGCTAAGTCAAAAGGAAAATTCAAAGGTCGTCAGCATAAATTTAAAAAAAATGATCCACGTTTAAAACATGCTTTTGATTTATTTTTGAACGGTTGTTCCGATAAAGAAGTGGAAGAACAAACTGGAATCAATCGCCGAACGTTTAGAAGGTATCGTACAAGATATAACGTGACAGTAGATCAAAGAAAAAACAAAGAAAAGAGGGATAGTTAATGAGTACGGTTATAGAAGGCTATCGGAAGGAAACAAATAGTTTGTCCTGATTCTATCAAAAGGTTTATTTTTTGATACCAACATTTTTAGGCATGAAATGTCGGCAATTATTATCTATTTTGTTTTAAAGTAAATATTGAAAGGGAGTAAACTTATGGATTGGCTAGAAAGAATGAACAATGCGTTAAACTACATTGAAAATAGCTTGAATGAAGAAATAGACTACAAAGAGATTGCAAAAGCAGCTAATTGTTCTGAGTTTCATTTTTCAAGAATGTTCTCTTCAATCTCAGGTATATCGCTATCAGAATATATTAGACGTAGACGGTTAACACTCGCAGCATTTGAAATTCAAAAAAGTGATATTCGGATCATTGATGTGGCAATTAAATATGGTTATGTTTCTTCTGATACTTTCTCACGTGCTTTTCAAAAAATGCATGGAGTAACCCCTTCCAATGCTCGTAATAGAGGGGTACAGTTAAAAGCCTTTCCCAGAATTTCCTTTCAAATTTCTATTAAAGGAGATACCGAGATGGAGTACAGAATTGAAAACCTTGATTTTGAATTAAGAATTGTTGGAAAAAGTAAGCCAGTAAAAACAAGCAGAGCATTTAAAACAATCCCTACGCTTTGGAACACTGCGAAAAAAGATGGATTTATGCAAGAACTAGTAGATATGTCATGGGAAAATCCAAAATGCACGCTTGAAAGCCTTCTGGGGGTTTGCGGAAAAGAAGCTGCCATAACAGATGAACAATTTTCCTATTTCATGGGCGTAAGATACGATGGGGAATCCCCAGAAAATATGGAGACGCTTATTATTCCCGCAAGTACATGGGCAGTTTTTCCGAACATAGTGGATGCATGGAAACGTTTATATTCCGAGTGGGTCCCTACCTCCGAGTATGAACTTGCAAATTTACCGTGTATAGAATGTTATTACGGTCCGAAGCATAAACCAAGACACGAACTCTGGGTCCCTGTTATCCCGAAGTAAATTACATATTCAGTAATAGAATGCTGTTTATGGAGTAACGAAAAAAGAGCCTAATTTCTCAATTTAGGTGATGGGAAATCAGGCTTTTTATATTGGAAATTCCTTATCGTTGTAAATCCGCATTTTCCTGACGCTACCCCTAAGTGTGGAAATAATATTGTATTAAAAAAATCGTTTTATGGTTGTTCTAATTATCCTGAATGCAAGTTTACTTTGGCTGATAATTTCAGAAAGAAAAAACTAACGAAAACAAACCTAAAAGAGTTATTGAACGGTAAAGAAACTTTAGTTAAGGGAATTAAAAACAAAGATAAAAAGACGTACAATGCCGTTGTTAAAATTGGAGAAAAGGGATATATTGATTTTATCTCATTCTCAAAATAATTAATAAAGCCCTTTAAATAGGGCTTTTATATATTAATCACAAATCACAAGTGATTAATCACTTGTGATTTGTGATTCTTAATGATACAATATTACTATACAAAAAAAGAATGGGGCATAGTTATGGATAAGAAAGAACTAAAAATACTTGAAGAATTAAGACGTATTTTAAACAATAAAAATGAAGCAATTATTATCTTGAATAATTAATTTAAAGGTGGTGTTGGAAAGTCAAAATTATCGACTATGTTTGCTTACTTGACAGACAAATTGAATTTAAAAGTTTTAATGATCGATAAAGACTTACAAGCAACATTGACAAAAGACTTAGCAAAAACTTTTAAGGTAGAATTGCCACGTGTTAATTTTTATGAAGGCTTGAAAAATGGAAACTTGGTTCTTCTATTGTTCAGTTGACTGATAATTTAGACTTGATCCCTGGCACGTTTGATTTGATGTTACTGCCAAAATTAACTCACTCATGGACTTTTGAAAATGAAAGTAGATTGCTTGCTACTCTGTTGGAACCTTTAAAAAGTGACTATGATCTCATTATTATTGATACTGTACCAACGCCAAGCGTTTATACAAATAATGCAATCGTGGCAAGTGATTACGTCATGATCCCTTTACAAGCAGAAGAAGAAAGTACAAACAACATTCAAAACTATATTTCCTATTTGATTGATTTACAAGAACAGTTTAACCCTGGACTAGATATGATCGGTTTTGTTCCTTATTTAGTTGATACGGACAGCGCAACGATAAAATCAAACCTGGAAGAACTGTACAAAGAACATGAAGAAGATAATTTGGTTTTCCAAAATATTATCAAGCGAAGTAATAAAGTAAGTACCTGGTCTAAGAACGGCATTACAGAACATAAAGGCTATGACAAAAAAGTTTTATCTATGTATGAGAATGTATTTTTTGAAATGGTTGAGCGAATCATTCAGTTAGAAAATGAAAAATAATAGAATCACAAATCACTTGTGATTTGTGATTGTTGATGATAAAATAAGAATAAGAAGAAATAGAAAGAAGTGAGTGATTGTGGGAAACTTAGGCGCACAGAAAGCAAAACGAAATGATACGCCAATCAGCGCAAAAAAAGATATAATGGGGGATAAGACGGTTCGTGTTCGTGCTGACTTGCACCATATCATAAAAATCGAAACAGCAAAGAATGGCGGAAACGTAAAAGAAGTTATGGATCAAGCCTTAGAAGAATATATACGGAAATATTTACCTGACAAACTTTAAAAGGAGTGAACATGAAATGGCAGTTACGTATGAAAAAACATTTGAAATTGAAATCATTAATGAGTTATCGGCAAGTGTTTATAATCGGGTATTAAATTATGTTTTGAATCATGAACTAGATACTAAAAATACTCGTTTACTAGAAGTGAATCTTTTAAATCAATTAGAAGTGGCACAAGAAGTTGATTTATTTGAACAACCATTTGAAGAATTACAAGCTATTCATGAGTATTGGCGGTCAATGAATCAATATTCAAAACAAATTGTTGAAATGTCACCTTCTTTAAAAGGAGTGATCTAATATGACAACTCAAGAGGAATTAAAAGAAATCTATCACACTGTGTCAAAAATGGACATTATGGAACTAAAAAAAGCGTATGAGTTGGCTGAAACACAAGAAGAATTTGAGTTTTATAAGGAATTATTTACTTATCAATTGCAACAAAAGCAAAAACTAATTATCAAGCAGAAAGATTTTGTGATTTAATATGAAGGATAGACCACAATATATTATTGTTGCGGGCGTCAATGGAGCAGGGAAATCAACACTTTATCAAACAGTACCGCAACTCTTTCAAGATACACAACGAATTAATGCTGATGAAATTCTAAATAAAAATGGTGGTGACTGGCGAAAAAAATCAGATAATATGAAGGCTATGCGTGAAGTTGTAAAACAAATGAATCAAGCAATTGAATCTAAAAGGTCTTTTCACCAAGAAACCACATTATCTGGACAAGGACAGAAAAAATGGATTGAAAAAGCCAAGGCACAGGGTTATGAGGTAAATTTATTTTATGTTGGGATAGACAATGCTGATTTGGCAATACAACGTGTCAAACAAAGGGTTGAAAAGGGCGGTCATGGCATACCTGATGAACTCATAAAAAAGCGTTATAGTCAGTCATTAAAGAATCTAGAATATATAGCCCCTCTTTGTGATAATGTTATGCTATACGATAATACGAAAATTTTTGTTCCAATTTATGAACGTCAAGGGGAAAAGATAGTTTTAAATAATACAAAAAATATTCAATGGCTTCCAGTTAGTTTTATTAATAAGTATAGGGTGGGATTGAGAGATATGGTGAATATTACTGACTTCACCGAAAAGCAATTTGAAGATCGTTTAGAAAAGAATGTTGAACGACTAACTAAAAATAGACTAGCGGTTGAATCGCCAACCGCTTTTTTACTTGGTGGGCAACCAGGATCAGGGAAAACTAGTTTGCGATCGGCAATTTCCGAAGAGACACAAGGAAATGTTGTTATCATTGATAATGATACGTTCAAACAACAGCACCCAAATTTTGACGAATTAGTGAAACTCTATGAAAAAGACGTAGTAAAACACGTTACCCCTTATTCTAATCGTATGACAGAAGCACTTATTAGCCGTTTAAGCGATCAAGGCTATAATTTAGTGATTGAAGGCACAGGACGAACAACAGACGTTCCTATTCAAACCGCAACAATGCTACAAGCCAAAGGTTATGAAACAAAAATGTACGCCATGGCAGTACCCAAAATTGAATCATACTTAGGAACGATTGAACGATATGAAACCATGTATGCAGATGATCCAATGACAGCTAGGGCAACACCAAAACAAGCGCATGATATTGTTGTCAAAAACTTACCGACCAATTTAGAAACCCTTCATAAAACGGGCTTATTTAGCGATATAAGGCTTTACAATAGAGAAGGAGTGAAACTCTATTCAAGCTTAGAAACGCCTTCCATTAGTCCGAAAGAGACCTTAGAAAGAGAATTAAATCGTAAAGTATCAGGTAAAGAAATTCAACCGACTTTGGAGAGAATAGAGCAAAAAATGGTTCAAAATCAACACCAAGAAACCCCTGAATTTAAAGCAATTCAACAAAAAATGGAAAGCTTGCAGCCACCTACACCACCAATACCCAAAACACCTAAACTTCCAGGTATTTAAACCTTAAAAAAGGAAAAGAGTAGTTACCAAAAAACGGTAACTACTCTTTTTTTATAAAAACATTTCCTCATGTGTTAAAAGCTGATCGAGAAATAAAGCACACAACGGTATTCTTTCTTTTTTCAGTTGGTACATTTTGCAGTCTGTAACGTGTCATTTACTGTTTGTTACCTTAACATATCCAGTCGAAAACACAAGGGTATATAAACGAGCAAGCTCGCCCTTGTGTTTTCTTTGTGTCTATGTTGCGTTCTCGTCACAGCAAACGACACGAACACACTGGCGAAAATGAACCACCTAAACGAAAAAAGAAAGGAACAAGATATGTAGAACATTCACAGCTTTTACCATTCGAGGAAAACAGCTTCACTTCCTCAAACGCCTAACAAAAATGGTTGTCAAAAAGCCAAAAATCAAAAAGAAAAGGAATGATAAAAATGAAATACATTAAAAACGTTGAAACATTGGAAGAATTGAAAAAAGCCTACAAAAAGTTAGCTTTGAAGTTACACCCCGATTGTGGCGGTAATGAAGAAGAAATGAAAATTTTGAACAATGAATATGACGAACTGTTTAGCAAACTTAAAAACACTCACAAGAACAAAGACGGCGAAACCTATACAAAAGAAACGACTGAAACGCCCGAACAATTTAAGGACATTATAAATCAACTTTTCAATCTGAAAATGGACGGTGTATCAATTGAAATCGTGGGAACTTTTATATGGTTAACAGGCAACACAAAACCTTATAAGGACGACATAAAAGCCCTAGAATTTCGTTATTCACCAAAAAAATACGCATGGTATAAAGCACCAAGCGATTATAAAAAACGTAGTCGAAAAAATTATGATATGGACACAATAAGGGGAATGTATGGAAGTCAAAAGGTGAAGGAAGATAAAGAAGAAAAAAAATACTTACAAGCCAATTAAGGCTTGTAAGTTTATCAGAAAGGAAGTTTTAAAGTGGATATTAAAATAAAAAAAATAAATTTTGAAGGTAATATTTTAAAAGTTATAAAAGCGACAGTAACAGAAATGAGAGGAATAAACAATCATCAAAAATATGATTTTGATTTATATCAAATAGAAGCACGTTCGCCAATGTCAACAAGAGAAATAACTTTAACAGTTGATTTTATAGAAAAAAAAGTATCAGGTGATATTATCGCTTTTGGTGATTGGTACGATTTGGATATAGAATCAGTAAATGAAATATTAAAGCAATTAAAAAAGGAAGAACAAATATTAAGAACAATCAATTTTATTTAAAAAAGTATCAAAAAAAGGAAAATTATTTTCCCTTTTTTTGATACTTTTTAGGTTTATTTGCTTTAATATACTCAGAAAAAATTTTTAAAAATTCTTCTGTTTCTTCTACATTTAAATAGTCAATTTCAAAATACTTTTCTAACAAAGCACCTTTTTCAATTAGACGCTTTGTTCTTCTTTTTCTGTTAATATTTTGCTCGCTATTCGCTCGCAAAATATTTTTTTGAATTTTTAGTTTTTCTATTCTTTTGTTGATGTCATTTAAATCATTATTTACCATAACTATTTAAGTAATTCAGAAAAATTTTGACTATTCGCATTTAATAAAGTTTCTAATTCGTCATAGAATAATTCTTTTTTTTCTTCAATCGATTCAATAGAAATATCATTTTTTGAAAGAGTAGAAAGGACAAAATCACCAATATCTGCTTTTGATTTTAGAATTAATTCTTCTTTTTTCTTTTGTAATTCTTTAATTTGAAGTTCAATATCAGAAACAGTTTTTTTCTTTCTCTTTTTTGGTTTTGTTTTTGGAATGATTTGTTCATTTTCTGTCTTGATGTTTTGATCTTGGTTTTCCATAAAATATCCCTCCTAATATATTGTGTAAATCTATCATATTATATTATTTTTCTAAAATCAATAAATATAAATGGGAATGTCAGTATAAACATACTTACTTTTATAATGATAAGTGGTAAAATTAATTTATTAAGGATTCCCTTAGATGATTTACTAAGGGCGCACTTATACCCACTAACTTAAGTTTGTGGGTAATGTGCTATAAAACTTAACTTTCGTTTAGTTTTATCGTCAAGCGTGTTTGTTAAAATTCGCTACGCTCATGTTTGAAAAGAAAGAGAGGTGATACAATTGGCAATCTTCCATTTATCTATGACAATAGCAAAAAGAGAAGGCGGAAAAAGAAGTTTAATCGCAATGGCTTCTTATCGAAGTGGTGAAAAATTGTATAGTGAACTATATGAAAAAACTAATCTATACAACCATAGAACTGTTCAACCAGAAGCTTTTATTTTAAAACCTGATTATGTACCTAATGAGTTTTTAGATAGACAGACATTATGGAATAAAATGGAATTAGCAGAAAAAAGTCCAAATGCTCAACTTTGTCGAGAATTAAATGTAGCATTGCCAATTGAATTAAATAATTCAGACCAAAAAATGTTGATTGAAGATTTTGTAAAAGATAACTTTGTCAGTGAAGGAATGATTGCAGACGTAGCCATTCATAGAGATGATGAAAACAATCCTCATGCTCATATTATGTTAACAATGAGAGAAGTAGATAGTGAAGGTAATATTCTAAATAAAAGAAAAAGAATACCTAAACTAGATGAAAATGGCAATCAGATTTTTAACGAAAAAGGGCAAAGAGTAACCGTTTCAATTAAAACAAATGATTGGGATAGAAAATCTCTTGTTTCCGAAATTCGTAAAGATTGGGCTGATAAAGTCAACCAATATTTAAAAGATAGAAATATCGATCAACAAATTACAGAAAAATCTCATGCGGAACTTGGAAAAAAAGAACTACCAACAATTCATGAAGGTTTTTACTCAAAAAAATTAGAAGAAAAAGGAGTTATAAGTGAGTTAAAAAGAAAAAATTTAGAGATTCAAAGTTACAATGATATTCTAGCCGAACTTGATAAACTTGAAAGTCAAAATAAAGTATTAAAACAAGACCAAAACTTCACTTTAAAATTTGAAAAAACTTTTTCACCTTTAGAGAAAAAAGAACTAAAAAATCTTTTTCAAGAATTAAAAATTTTTATTAATGATGAAAACATTGATAAAAGAATTAATGAGTTAAAAAGGTGGGAAAATTCACTCATATTTAACAACAAAATGGAAATTCAAAAACAACGTTTGATGTTAAGTAAAATTAGTAGTGAACGAGATATGCTTACAAAGGCAAATGAAATTTTAGATAAACAAGCAGAAAGATTCTTCAAAAAATCTTATCCAAGTTTGAATATTGATAAATTTTCAAATCACGAAGTTAGAGCAATGGTTAATGAAACCATATTTAGAAAACAGTTATTGAATAAAGACCAGTTAGCAGAGGTCATTTACAATGAAAGAGTAGTAGAAAAAGAAGAAAGTAAAAAGATTTTTAAAGAAAAACCATTTCAAACTAGCCGTTATATTGATTCAAAAATTAAACAAGTTGAAGATAGTATAACAAAAGAGAACAACCCTGAAAGAAAAGAAATTTTATCAATTAAAAAAGAAAAACTAATAGGAATAAAACAAGGATTGATAGAATATGTTCAATCAGAAGTTGAAAGAAAATTTGATAAAAATGTTTCGATAGATTCAGTCATAGAAGGCGAAATGTTACTTGCAAAATCTGACTATTATAAAACAACTGATTTTTCTAAAGTCGAAGGAGTTGCTAGATTCAACAGTGAGGAAATTAATTCCATGTTGGAACAATCAAAAGGCTTCTTAACTAACATTCAGACGGTGAAAATTCCTAATGATTGTCAAGGTGTATTTTTTGTTCAAGATAGCATGAAGTATATTGCTGAACTAAGCCCATTAGCAAAACAAAATCTGAAAAAGGTCGTTAATCGCAATGCTTATTTACCTGATTCTGATAAACTTGAATTAAGTAAGGAAATTGAAAATACTAATAAAGATCAATCCCAAGAATTGGAAAAAAATGAACCTGAAAAAAATGAAGTATATGTAAAAATGTTCCAATTTGCGAAATCAATTAATCGATTGTTGAGTGGTAACCAACCACAGAAAAAACGAAACTTAGACAAATTGATTAAGCAAACAAAAGCAAAAGAAAATCAATCATTACAAAGGAATATTCCTTTGCGATAAAATAAAAAATGAGGTCGAGACAAATCTAAAAATCAGTCTTTCTACAGACGCTCGAATAAACGGCGAGAGCAGAAGCAACTCCTTCGGAAATAAGCCGAAATTCACAAAAATTTGAAAAGCAATTTTCGTTCATTTCTTCTTATTTCTCGGAGTTAAACACTTCTGTCCCAGCTTCTCTCAAATAAACGGTGTCCAAAAGTCAGGCTTTTCGGGAATTTCAAAAAAGAGGTTGAGACAGAAGTAAGAAACACTTTTGTCTCAATCTCATCAATTTCTAGCAGTCATATTCGGTACATAGCCAAGTTCATCCATGATTTTTCGGACTTTCTTTTTGGTTGCTTCGGAAATACTTGGATGGTCATTGATGACGCGTGAGACAGTAGAGGTAGCTACTCCCGCTTTTTTTGCAACATCTTTTACCGTAATTGCCATAATTTAAACACCGTTCTTCTAAATAAAAATCTCTTCTTTTCTGAGCTATTCGTAATCAAAACAAGCAACTATTGAGTATTTGCTATCTGTTCATTCGGTAAAATAGTAAACTGATAGGTCGTATGGTTGACCTTTTCTTGACCAGGGTACAAAGCGATCGAACCGAGTTCAGGTAAATGGACTAGATCCGGAAATTCTTGTGGCTCGATGGCTAAACCATAGTTTGAATGCATATGTTTCCCGTTGATCATAAAATCAGCTTCAAAACCAGTCGTAGAAAATAATACCACACTTCTATTTGTTGTTGCTATAGACAACTGGCGTCCAGATTGTTTTTCTGAAAGACACAGCACCTTTTTTGAACGTTTCGGTGTAGTAAGAACAAAAACGTCATCAAGTCCTTCTGGATAAGCGTTGAGAATTTCTTCGATTGTATGTGGTTTCTTGAAATTGATCGGTAAATCCGCTTGAGTGATTTGTTCGCCTGTTGGTAGTTTATCTTCATCTAATACCAATAGACTTTCTGCTTGGACAGCCAGTTCATGTGTATCAATGTCACATTTACCATTCCCAGAAAGGTTGAAATAGGCATGATTGGTTGGATTGCAGATCGTCTCGACGGGACTGTTCGTTTTTGTGATCATTTCCAGGCTATTCGCAGTTAGCTGATACGTGATCGTTGCTGTGATAGGACCAGGATAATCGGAAAAAGTGTCTTGTAAATAAAAGACAACGCCGATCGACTGTGGATTTTTGAACACTTCGACATCCCAATATTGGAAAGACCATCCATTTGTTCCTCCGTGGATATGGTGGTTGCCGGCGTTTTTTTCAAGTTGATGATTTCCCCATGTAGCATTTCGGATTCTGCCTGCTACGGGACCGACTGTGGCTCCAAAGAAACTTTCATCGGTTAAAACATCTGAAAGTTCATCATAAGAAAGTAAGACGTTTTCTAAATGTCCTTTGTTATCTGGAGCAAAGATTTGGTGAAGTCTAGCGCCATAATTTAGAAGAACGACGGTCAATTCATCGTTCTTCAATGTGATTTTTTTTAACTCAGTGTTGGGGATAGGAGTCACTGAAATAGAAGGTTCAGGCATTTGGCTGCCACGTTTTTTTCAAGTAATCGAAAGTCAATGAAGCTGTATCAGGTACGATTGGAATATCCTCCCCAAGATCTTCTGAACGTCCTACGCCGATAGGTTGCGCACCACTAGCAATGATCGCAGCGATTCCAGCTTTTGCATCCTCGATCCCGATGCAGTCACGAGGGGTCAAACCGATTTCTTTCGCAGCAAGTAGAAAAATATCTGGTTCAGGCTTTCCATTAGCGACTTTTGCCGGATCAGCAATCGCGTCAAAGTAGCTTTCTAAATCCATCTTGGCAAGTAGGAAAGGGCCATTTTTGCTTGCAGATGCTAGTGAAATCTTGATATTGTTTGCCCGTAAGTCTTTTAATAATTCTAAAATCCCTGGAAAAACATCTTTTGGTGTGATCGATTGGATCATTTCAAGATAATAATCATTTTTTCTTTTCGCTAATTCGAGAAATTCTGTTTTTGAGAATTGCTCTTCTTTTTTTCCATGAGCAAGAAGGAGAGTCAGAGAATCTTCTCTGCTTACACCCTTCAATTGTTCGTTGAATGACCGATCGAAGGGAATACCGATCTCATCACCTAGCTTTTTCCAAGCAAGGTAATGGAATTCAGCGGTATCTGTAATAACGCCATCTAAGTCGAATAATACACCTTTAAACATTCGCTTCACCTTCTCGTAATGGAATAGTCAAATGATCAGTAAGCACATACGCTTTTTCGTAGATTTCTAGCGGTAAAGCTTCGCCAGATAAGAGGTTCAATGTTACCTGTTCATTTGAAACGGCGACAAATAACAAGCGGCCGCGATAATTGATATGGAATGAATAAGCAGACCATGTTTTAGGTAAGAATGGTGCAAATCTTAATTGTTCATGATCTGTCTTCATTTGCGCGAATCCTTGTACGATAGCAAGCCAACTTCCGGTCATTGAAGTGATGTGTAAGCCATCCTCTGTATCATTGTTATAGTTATCTAAATCTAAACGAGCAGTGCGTTGATACATTTCAACGGCTTTGTCTTCCATGCCTAGTTCAGCAGCTAAAATAGCATGGATACTAGGAGATAGGGAAGACTCATGGACAGTCATTGGCTCGTAAAAATCAAAGTTGCGTTGTTTTTCTTCTTTTGTAAATGAATCATTGAAGAAGTAGATACCTTGTAAAACGTCTGCTTGTTTAATGAAGCAAGAACGAAGGATCTTGTCCCATGACCAATGCTGATTCAATGGCAATTCACTCGCGGATAGTTCCGCTACTGGTTTGAGATCTTTGTCTAAGAAAGTATCGTGTTGAACAAAAATCCCTAATTCTTCATCTACTGGGAAGTACATATTTTCAGCAATTTCTTGCCAATGTGCCAATTCATCGTCGCTGATTTTAGCAGTGCTCTCTTCTTTGAACTTCAAATAATTTTCTCGTGTGTAACGTAGTACCCAACAAGCAATCGTATTCGTGTACCAATTGTTGTTGATATTATTCTCATATTCGTTCGGTCCTGTAACCCCGTGGATCATATATTGATTGTTTCGTTTAGAAAAATGGACCCGGTCTGCCCAAAAGCGAGCGATTTCTGTTAAGACTTCTAAACCTTCATTTTTTAAATAGTCGATGTCGCCAGTGTAGTTAGTATAATTATAAATAGCGTAGGCAATTGCGCCATTTCGATGGATTTCTTCAAAGGTGATTTCCCATTCATTGTGGCATTCGACACCTGTGAAAGTGACCATTGGATATAACGCGCCCTTTAGCCCTTGCTGTTGTGCATTATGGATTGCTTGTGGCAATTGGTTATGGCGGTACTTCAAGAGATTCTTAGTGACTTCAGGTTTCGCTAAAGCGAGGTACAGAGGCACTGCATAGGCTTCAGTATCCCAGTAAGTTGCACCACCATATTTTTCGCCAGTGAAGCCTTTTGGTCCAATATTCAAACGTTCATCTTCGCCATAATAAGTAGAAAATAGCTGGAAGAGGTTGAAACGGATTCCTTGTTGTGCTTCATCGTCTCCTTCAATGACTACATCTGCCAATTCCCATCGTTTAGACCAAGCGGCTGTTTGCTCCTCTTTTGCTTGGGGATAGTGAACGTTCAATTCGTTGAATTCTTTAAAGAGATGTGTCGCTTGTTGCGCTTCAGGGATATCTCGGCTTGTGAAAATCAATACTTCTTTGTCGATAAGAAGTGTTTCATTTTCATTTAAGTCAAAGGTGAATGAACCTTCGATTGCTAAGGTGCCCTCTTGGTATCTTGGCGTATATAATTTTCCATCAACGTAGTGGCGCATCCCAGCGGTCACTGTAAATTGTTCGATCTCAAAATTATTCGGGATCGTTTTAGTCGTTAAGTACGCTATTTCTTCCTTGACGCCATGATCGATGTCATTCCAAAAGTGTTCATCGTAATTGCTGTTTTCGT
Source organism: Enterococcus sp. FDAARGOS_553 (assembly GCF_003812305.1). NCBI lineage: Bacteria > Bacillati > Bacillota > Bacilli > Lactobacillales > Enterococcaceae > Enterococcus > Enterococcus sp. FDAARGOS_553. The sequence goes on along the minus strand of NZ_CP033739.1, from coordinate 44,908 downwards.
TTTGGACATTGCCATCTAGCTTAGAAATAACTTTTACAGTTCCATTTCCTTCCAACATTTCAATGGTTAAGCGAATATAAGCGGCTTCATTTTTGACAATACTTAAAAAGCGCTCGAATGAAAGACGAACTTTGTTTGATGGGGTAGTGACTGTATAACTACGTGTCAAAACACCGTTTTTCATGTTTAATTCCCAATAAAAATCTTCAGTAGTAAGTGTAGCTAGATCAATCAGCTGATCATCGATAAAAAGATCCATAGCGATAAAATCGACTGCATTGATTACTTTTCCAAAATATTCAGGATAGCCGTTTTTCCACCAGCCAACACGTGTTTTGTCAGGGTACCAAACACCTGCTAAATAGGTTCCTTGGTGATGATCACCAGAATATGCTTCTTCAAAATTTCCGCGCATACCCATATATCCGTTACCGATACTGGTCAATGATTCTTGCAAGCGTAAATTTTCTTTATCTAATTTATTCGTGCTGATTTTCCAAGGGTCGATCTGAAATAACCGTTTAATTTGTTTCATTGTTCTCCTCCTAGACGTTGTCGTTTATACGTCCATAATAAACGCAATCGATTGCGTAAGTCAACTAGAAAAGTGAAATTAAATTTTGAAGTGGATGAAAAAACAAAATAAAAGCGATTGTATCAATATTTACTACTATAATATGAACAGAAATAATGTATAAAGAACGATTGGGTACTTACAGAAAAAGCATAAAAATACGAAATAAAGCATTTACAAAAAAAGAAACACACGCTATAATAACTAACAACGAAACCGATTGCACAAAGGAGACGAGGAAATGAAAAAAATATTTAGCTTTGAGTTTTGGCAAAAATTTGGAAAGGCTTTAATGGTCGTTGTGGCAGTTATGCCAGCGGCAGGTTTGATGATCAGTATCGGTAAATCGATTCCGTTGATCAATCCTGATCTTGCACCTTTAGTTACAACGGGTGGCGTGATCGAAAATATTGGTTGGGCAATTATCGGAAATTTACATCTTTTATTTGCACTAGCGATAGGTGGTAGTTGGGCAAAAGAACGAGCAGGGGGAGCATTCGCTGCGGGGATCTCATTTATATTGATCAATCGGATCACAGGAGCAATTTTTGGTGTGACTAATGAGATGTTGGCAAATGAAGACGCATTTACGCATAACTTGTTTGGCACGAAAATCATGGTTAAAGGGTTCTTTACCAGTGTATTAGAAGCACCAGCACTAAATATGGGGGTATTTGTTGGGATTATTGCAGGGTTCGTTGGGGCGATGGCATATAATAAATATTACAATTATCGTAAATTACCTGACGCATTATCGTTCTTTAATGGAAAAAGATTTGTTCCTTTTGTAGTTATTTTGTGGTCAACGATTGTTGCATTGATTCTTGCTATTGTATGGCCGAATGTCCAAGCAGGAATCAATAACTTTGGATTGTGGATTGCAGAGTCAAAAGAAAACGCTCCGATTTTAGCACCATTCCTATATGGTACATTGGAACGTCTATTGTTACCATTTGGCTTACATCACATGTTGACGATCCCAATCAATTATACGCAGCTGGGTGGTACCTATGAGATATTATCTGGTGCGCAAGCGGGAACACAAGTATTTGGACAAGATCCTTTATGGTTGGCGTGGGCGACTGATTTGGTCAACTTGAAAGGCGCCGGCGACATGTCGCAATATGAATTCGTATTGACGAACTGGACACCTGCTCGTTTTAAAGTGGGACAAATGATTGGTGCTTCCGGTATCTTGATGGGATTAGCACTAGCGATGTACCGTAATGTTGATCCAGACAAAAAGTCTAAATATAAATCAATGTATTTTTCAGCAGCACTTGCAGTTTTCTTAACAGGTGTAACCGAACCATTAGAGTTCATGTTCATGTTTGCAGCTGTACCTCTTTACATTGTTTATTCTCTGATCCAAGGGGCAGCTTTTGCAATGGCAGATATTCTACCTTTACGTGTCCATTCATTTGGGAACATTGAACTATTGACACGTACACCATTAGCGATCAAAGCAGGATTAGGTAAAGACTTGCTCAATTTTGTTATCTGTGTCATATTATTTGGAGTATTGACGTATTTTGTGGCAAACTTTTTGATCAAAAAATTCAATTATGCTACACCAGGACGTAACGGGAACTATGATAACGACAGTGAAGAAACGCCATCAGGTTCTGCAACTAATGCAGATCAACAAATCATTAAGATCATCCATTTGTTAGGTGGAAAAGGAAACATCAAGGATGTAGATGCTTGTATGACTCGTTTACGTGTCAGCGTCGAGGATCCTGGGAAAGTCGGTTCAGAAGAAGAATGGAAACGTGCTGGAGCGATGGGCTTGATCGTTAAGGACAAAGGTGTGCAAGCCGTGTATGGACCAAAAGCGGATGTGTTGAAATCGGATATTGAAGATTTACTACAATCAGGCGCTGATATTCCAGAGCCAACAGTTGAGGCAACAAATAAAAATGAGAAGAATGAAGAGAAACATGTTTTAGGTATCGAAAAAGAATTATTCACTGTAGCAACTGGTGAGGTAATTGCTTTAACAGATGTGAATGATCCAGTCTTTTCACAAAAGATGATGGGTGATGGCTTTGCTGTCATTCCTGCCACTGGAGAAGTGACGGCACCACTTTCTGGTAAAATCGTGAGTGTCTTCCCAACCAAGCATGCAATTGGCATGCAAACAGCAGAAGGAGCAGAAGTTTTGATCCATATGGGACTGGATACTGTTCAGATGAGCCAGCCAGCGTTTGAGATCTTAGTTTCTGAAGGCCAAGAAGTAATAGCAGGAACAACGATTGCTCAGATGAATCTAGATGCAATCAAGAACGAAGGGAAAGAAACGACGATCATAGTAGTCTTTACAGATGACAAAGTCAATGGGCTGACCATCAATAAATTAGGAGACACTGAACGAGGAACAGTGATCGGGAAAATAAACTTGTAAAGAATCACAGAAGTTCATGTGTGTATTTCATATCGAAAGAATGTGTTCGATGTGTGTAACTCCTAGAAGTAAGCCGATAATCCCGAAATTGCTTTTCCTATTTCAGGGATTATTGGCTTATTTTTTGAATAAACTACTTTGGGGTCTTTACCTATATGGATCCAGAAGGTGGGAGCAATGTTTCGACCCGTCCCATTAAGAAGGAGAATTATATGAAAATAATGACGTTGAATACGCATAGCTGGTTAGAAGAGGAACCACAAGAAAAATTAAAACAGATCGCTCAAAAAATCTGTCATGAACAATATGATGTGATCGCATTGCAAGAAGTCAATCAAACGATGGACGCAAAACGACTAACCAGTGAGCAGCTGAAGAATTTTAGTCAGGTGCAGGAACAAACGCCTGTCCGCTCGGATAACTTTGCCTATTGCTTGATTCAGCTCTTAGCAGAACAAGGTGAAACTTACTATTGGAGTTGGGAAATGAGTCATATCGGCTATGCTATCTATGAGGAAGGCAATGCGCTTCTTTCCAAACAACCACTAACTAGTCAAACGCACCTAGTCTCCGAAACAAAAGAAAAAGAGGATTACCATACTCGAAAAATATTAGTAGGTCAAACCTCTGTCAAAACACAATGTATTACTGTAGCAAGCTGTCATTTTTCTTGGTGGGCAGATGAAAAAAGCGGATTTGCATTTGAGTGGAAAGAATTAGAAGCAAGTTTAGCGCCTCTTACAACACCACTGTATCTATTAGGGGATTTCAACAATCCTGCTGAAGGCAGCGGGTACGATTTAGTGGCAAAAAGTCAGTTGCCTATTCGTGATGCTTATCCAATCGCGCAAAAAAAACAAGCTGAAGCAACGATCGAAAAGAGAATCGATGGCTGGGAAAACAATAAAGAGGGGCTACGTATCGACTATATTTATGTACCACAAGATTGCTTTGTTACAAGTTATCAACGTATTTTTGACGGGGAAAATGGCCCGATTGTCAGTGATCATTATGGGGTAGCAGTCACGTTGGAGTGAAGAGAAACGAAGGAATATTGTCACAATAAGAATATGGGACAAATCTAAAAACCAGGTTTGCTACAGACTCTCGAATAAACGACGGGAGCAGAAGCAACTCCTTCTTAAATAAGCCGAAATGAACAAAAATTTGAAAAGCAATTTTCGTTCATTTCTTCTTATTTCTCGGAGTTAAACACTTCTGTGCTAACCTCTCTCAAATAAACGACGTCCGAAAGGCAGGTTTTTCGGAAATTTAAAAAAAACGAGCAATACAAAAAATGTATTGTTCGTTTTTTCTCTAATTTCTCATAAACGATTTTTGTCTCGACCTCATTTTTTTATGAATGTATCCGACTTCTAATAAACATGATGAATTAAATCAGCCAACCAATGAAGGTCAACCCGATGATGAAATAAAAGAAGAGCGGCAAGTCATAATATAAGGTGATCTCATTGATACCATTATGCTGTTTGACGATTGGCGTACCGATGTCTGTCAATTCATATACTATGTATATAGTTAAGCTTTATATAATGGAACTGTATATTAAGAGGAGTGTCTTTATAGAGAGTATAAGATATACTTAATATATTCAATATATCTGATATGTTTCATTTAATAGCAGATATATACTACAGATCCCTTGAATTAGTGTTCCGGCTGAAGTAAAAAACCATTCTGATAAATTAATTATAGACATCTTTTCTTAAATAAAGTAAAATACACCTAAAGTATTGAAAGCGGTAACATAGGAGGATTTTATGAAAATTAAATTATTAACGTTCATTGTACTGAGCACTTTACTTGTAGGATTAGCTTTTCCATCTGTTTCCCTTGCTGAATCAGATGAGGGTTATCATATCACTTTTGAAGACGGGCCAGAAGAGTTTGGACCAAGAGGTGAGAATGAAACAGTCGAACAAACAAATGAGGATGCATATGAAGGAGAGCACGCATTAAAAGTCACTGGTAGAACAGAAGCTTGGAACGGGCCATCGCTTCAAATTAGTGAATTAGTAGAAGAATCTATGGAATATCATTTTTCCGTTAGGGTGAAACTTGTAGACGAAGGATCCGCTGAATTACAGTTATCCACTCAAATTGGAGAGGGGAATACTGCTAGCTATCAGACCATTGATAATCAAAGGGTTGATTCTCATACATGGAAGCTTTTAGAAGGGACTTATAGATACGACTCTATAGTCGATGATTTTATTAGTGTTTACGTTGAAAGTTCAGGGAATGATTCCGTTTCTTACATGATTGACGATTTCACTCTAACCCCCACTGGCAACAAAATAGAAACACCAACTCAATCGGATGTCCAGTCAATAAAGGAAGTGTATGAGGATTACTTCTTAATAGGTAATGCTGTATCTATGTCAGATTTGGGTGGGCAGAGATTAGAGCTTCTTAAAAAGCATCATAATTTGGTAACTGCTGAAAATGCGATGAAGCCGGAATCATCTTACAACGCTAATCAGGAATTTGACGTTACCGATCAAATAAGATTGGTAGATAGAGTGAAAGAGGAAGGATTACTGCTTCACGGACACGTATTAGTCTGGCACAAGCAATCACCAGAATGGCTACATACGAGTGATGGAGAACGATTGTCGCGGGAAGAAGCTTTAGCTAATATGGAAAGTCACATAGAAAAAACCATTTTAGCATACGGGGACAGCGTTATTTCATGGGATGTAGTAAACGAAGCAATGGATGATAATCCAAGTGACCCTGAAATGTGGCGTTCCATGTTAAGACGATCAGAGTGGGCTGAAGCCATTGGAGATGACTATGTTGAATTGGCTTTTATGAAAGCTAGGGAAGTGCTAGATGAAAACGGTTGGCACGATGTCAAACTTTACTACAATGACTTCAATGAGGATAAACAAAATAAAGCCACAGCTATTTATCATATGATAAAAGAAATTAACGAAAATTATGCAGAAAACCATCCTGGTGAACGTTTAATTGATGGCGTGGGAATGCAAGGACATTACAATATGGGAACCTCTATAGATAATGTCAGGAAATCTATAGAGCGATTTAAAGAGTTAGATGTAGAAATAGGTGTTACAGAGTTGGATATTGCAGCAAACACTACTTCGGAATTAACAGAAAAAGAAGAAATTGCTCAGGGAATTCGGTACGCTAAGCTATTTTCATTGTACAAAGAGCATTCTGACGTAATCTCAAAAGTAACGTTTTGGGGGTTAAACGATTCTACAAGTTGGCGATCGGAAAATAGTCCTCTTCTTTTTGATAGGGACTTACAGCCCAAAAAGGCCTTTGAAGCAGTTATTGACCCGGAAGGCTTTTTAGCAACCTATGCTTCAGAGGATGTGCCAGTGGAAAATAGGCGGACTGTAGCAACTTATGGGACCCCTGAAATAAGTGAAGAGTTAGATGAACTTTGGTCTGCAGCGGATTCTATAGACGTGAATCGTTATCAAATGGCTTGGCAAGGAGCCACGGGTGTGGGGAGACTTCTTTGGGATGAAGATTATCTATACGTTCTCGTAGAAGTCGATGATAGCACTATTGATACGACTGGTGAAGAAGACTGGGCGCAAGATTCGATAGAAGTATTTCTTAGTGAGACTCGTCATTCTGACTCTTCATATAAAGAAGGAGATGGTCAATACCGGGTGAATGCAGATGGTGAAGAAACTGTTGGAGAAACAACGGCTCAGGCCATTGAGCGTTCACTTGTGACCCAAACGGCTACAGGATACAGTGTGCAAATGGCTATTAAATGGCAGGTTTTAGACCCTGAAGAAGGAGATGCCATTGGTTTTGACTTACAAATAAATGACGCGACATCTGGAAACAGAGAAAGTGTAGCTATATGGAATGATTTAAGTGGCCAAGGGTATCAAAACCCCATGGTCTTTGGTGAGCTTGAATTAGGAGGATCCAGTGTTGATTCAGTTGATCCAACGGAACCAACGGAACCAACGGAACCAACGGAACCAACGGAACCAACGGAGCCAACGGAACCAACGGAACCAACGGAACCAACAGAGCCAACGGAGCCAACGGAACCAACGGAGCCAACGGAGCCAACGGAACCAACAGAACCAACAGAACCAACGGAACCAACAGAGCCAACGGAACCAAGCAAGCCGACAGAACCAAGTAAACCAACAGTACCAAACAAACCAGTAGACACAAACCCAATTGAAAACCCAGTTAATACAGATACAACGGTTAAAGGTTCAGACGGAAAAATGAAAGTTTTACCAAAAACAGGAGAAACAAAAAATATTGCATTGTCTGTCCTAGGGTCATTAATAGTATTAGGATCAGCATTCATTTTTAAAAAGAGAATCTAATTAAGTATTTATAAAAGCATGGTCGCAAGTTTCACTAGCAGCCACGCTTTTATTGGATCATTGTAGTACGTTTTGAAGGGGAATCTATACTTTAAAATTAAACAAGCGCTTAGAATCGTTCTAGGCAACACCAGTAACAACCGTAGAATAAGCAATTTGGAATCATTTCAAAACCAGGCTATAATAAAACAGTTAATAATTGCGTTGAAAGCGGTTTCTATGTAAAATAATAATGAGATTTATCATTTTTACTGTACAAATTGTAAAGCATATGAAGAAGCTCGAATGGAAGGAGGTTAACGAATTTGAAAAAATTTTCAATAATAATTAATGTTGCATTTTGCGTTATGTTGCTATTTTCGATTTGTATAGTATTTTTGGGATTTAATAAGAATGGAAACTATAGTCTATATATTATTGGTGGTATTCTTCTGATACTAGGTTTGTTGTTCAATTGGTATTGCTTTAATAGATTTGTAAGCAGAAAGGATAAATAATGAAAAAAATTTCGTTTGAAACCGTAACTTGGCTTCATTTTGAAATCATGCTATAATAAATGTGCGAAACGATAAGATTTGTTGTTGCACAACAACACAAAAGCCCAACCTATGTCGAGTAGGTTGGGCTTTTTTTGCACTAGTTGCGATGGCTAGCGTTGTGGGTTAGGTAGCAACTTGCTTTCAATCGTTGTCTTTGTCCTTCTCTTCTAACCAATGAGAAAATAGTTCAGTGACTATGCCAACAAGTACTGGCGCAACGATTAACGATAAGATTTGGTAAAACACAACAACACCCCCTTACGGGGCAAGTTGCCGTTAATTAGTATAGCATACTTAATATTCTAAACAGTTGATAAATTAAGATAAAATCACTTATCACAAATCACCTATCACAAATCACAAGTGATTAATCACTTGTTTATTAAGATATTAAAAGCTATAATTTAAATAAAGCGTGAATTTTATTACACAAAAAGAGGGGGGAGAAACTTGGAACTAGCATTTAGAGAAAGCTTAAAAAAGATGAGAGGTACCAAATCAAAAGAAAAATTCTCCCAAGAATTAGAAATGAGTAGATCAAATTATTCACGAATAGAATCAGGAAAATCAGATCCAACCATAAAAACACTAGAACAAATTGCAAAGTTAACTAACTCAACGCTAGTAGTGGATTTAATCCCAAATGAGCCAACAGAACCATAAAAAACTATCAAAACTGAATGAAAACTTATTGATTCAGTTAGATAAAAATCAAACATTATTAGATCAGCAACAAAGATTAAGTTTAAATGATATAAATAATATCAAAATGTTAGAGTCAGAATTAGAAGAAGAGAAAGAAGAAAAAGAAACTAAGTGGTATAATATATTTAAGAGGAAAAAATAGTTACATATTAAAAAATATGAGTTTGTCACAATAAGAATTAGTCAAGTCCACAATCTTGTGTAATTGACTCGATTTTTTGATAATTGATTTAGATAAAAAGTGACTTCGAGAAATTATAATAAAATTATTTAAAAGTAAATTAAAATTAAGGAGGATTAATAAATGAGTAATTTAAAATGGTTTTCTGGCGGAGATGATCGAAGCAAAAGAGCAGAAATAATTATTACTGAATTATTAGATGATTTAGAGACAGATTCAGGAAATGATTCCCTTCGAATGGTATTGCACACCTACCTTGGAAATCTGAAAAATGAAGGAACTTCAGTACCTTTAATTTTAAGTCGTATGAATTTAGAAATATCAAATGCAATAAAAAAAGACGGTGTATCTTTAAATGCAAAGCAATCAAAAAAATTAAAAGAATTGATGTCTATATCTAATATAAAATATGGTTATTAGTAATTTCGGTTGCGTCAAGAATTATGTGTAAATGGAAAAAATCATTCTGTCGGTTAAGTTAAAACATTGATTCTAATGTATCTTGTATTTCTTTAAAACCTTTATGAATCCGACACAAAAACTTCTGATTATAGTTGTTGAATTGAGAAACTAAGAATCACTAGAGCATTTCCTAGTATTCATCTTTGATACATACAATCAAAAATTCTTAAATAGAAGCCATAAAGGCTTCCAACAAGTGACGGATACATTAGCTTCAATGTTTACTGAGTAACCCATTATTTTGCAGAAGGACGAGTTATTTACACAAAATTATTGACGCTCCCTATCTACTTTATTGGATCCATAACATGACTAAATTCTGAATACTTTTTAAAGCTTATCATTTGGTAAAACTGAATATAAGTTAATTATATAGACTGAAAATTTTGAATTTTCAGAATAGAATAACTTAAAAGTACTGACAAAATTTTTTAAAGGGGCAATATTAATGTTCTGAGATAATCAAATCTTACCGAAAATATCAAAAGTCCAATGTGACACAAACTGATTCTGTCACATTCGTCAAAATCGCTCCATCCTTAGAGGCTCTAAGAGGAAATCACTTTTCTTTGAGAGCCTTTTTTCTATAGCGTGTTTAAATGTGACTTATTATCTGGTATAATCATATTAAGTAACATTTGAGAGGGGGCTAAAAATGAAGAGCGTGGAACCGATTCGCGACAAAAAAAAGATCGATGCCATGAAGGCCATTTTGGCTTCCGGAAAATATGGGCAACGAAATTTGGTGCTTTTTTCGATCGGGATCAATACGGCGTATCGAATCTCCGATTTGAGACAGTTGAAATTAAGTGACGTGTTAGAAATTTCCCGTGGACGGGTGATTGTCAAAGAACGTCTGGCCATGAAGGAACAAAAAACGGCCAAACACAATTCGGTCTTCATTTCGAACAAATTACGAAAAGTGATTCTCGATTATGTTCAATCCGAATTTCCTGAGCAGCTGCAAGTACATGACTTCAGCAAGTATTTGTTTCCAAGTCGAAAGGGAGCAGATACGCCTTTAACCCGACAAAGCCTTTGGCGGATCATTCATGAAGCTGGCACGGCGGTTGGGTTGAAAGAAATTGGCCCGCATTCGATGCGTAAGACCTTCGGCTATTTTTTATATAAGCAAGGGACCAAAACCGAGATCATTCAGTCACTACTCAACCATTCTTCGCAGCGGGAAACCTTACGCTATATTGGGATCACTCAGGAAGATAAAGATACTGCCGTAAAGAGTTTGGATCTGTGACAGAATAACGCCCTATATAATAGAAGGAAAAATTCAAGAGGAGAGAAAATGAACGAAGAAAAGCATCCGAAATTTCCTGACAAATACCACTTATCTCGCAAAGAGTCTGTGTATTTATTGAAGAAGAACATTGTAGAGCTGGTGTATAATGCGGGAAAATTTGAAGGGCTGAATACAACATTATTACAAACAGAAGAGATTATTAAGCATAATCGGGCCAATAACGTGGCTGTAGATGATGTCCTGACCGTCGTTAACTTAAAAAGAGGCTTTGAATTGCTTTTAAACGACGTACAGGAGCCCTTAATAGAGACAAGTAAGCGGATTAATCGGGTTATTGCAGCAGAAGAGTCCCTTTTTCCTGATGAAATACGAATAGGTGGGGTCGCAGCATCGACTATTCAAGTAAGATATATTCCACCAATTTTAACTGAAGCTGAGATAAGGGATCGATACCAAGAATTAATGGATCAAAGTATATCAGAAACTGAAAAAGCGTTGTATCTGTTTTTATTTATTACAAAATATCAAATATTTTGTAATGGGAATAAGAGAACAGCGTTGTTAACAGCTAATAAGATTATGTTAAGAAACGGTACTGGGTTATTATCGATACCTGAATCTGTTCTCGAAAAATTTAATATACTTTTATCCATGTATTTTAATAGAAGTCAAGCTAGTGATGAGGGGGCAATCTTATCATTTATGTATGAGCAATGTATCTTCGGTATTAATTATTATCAAATAACTTAAATTATGATTTTAGATACATCAGAAAAATACAACCCCAGAAAATGAACAAAAAGAGCAAATTATTTTTTTTGATGAATCTGATGGATATATAAGAACACGTAGAGGAGTGGTTTGTTAGTGTTAATTAAAGACTTGATTGAAGAAAAGAAAAAGGATATAGAATTCGCAGAAGCTTATGATAATGAAGGAAGTAATCTTAAAACTGATATAGAAGAGGAAAGTGGCATAGAATATGAAGTTGAAATACTTGCTTATCAAGCTTTAATCGAATATGATTCTGCATTCAAAGAATTGGTCGACCAATGATTAACTTCTGAGACATGTTTTGAGAGGTATAAGCTTTGATGAAATTTACAAAGCAGCTGTTTCTATCAATTTAATTAGCTATTCGCTTTTAAAGCAAGTAATTATCGAAAACTCATAAGAAATATTTGATAAAACAGAAAAAAAGATGAGAATATAAGATTGTAGATAACTTGAGTATCTACTTTAGCTGTGATAATTTTTGGTGTGCTGGAATGCACTGTTGATTTGAGCTTCAATAGGGTTGTGTGTGTACACCTCAAACCAGCAATTAAAACACTCATGCTTTAACTTTAAATATTTCGAAAGATATTGGTTAAAGAATACATCCGATGAAGGTTTCCAAATGTTAATTAAAATTAATATGAATACGAAATTAAAAATCTGTAGAAAAACTATCAGTTAAATACGTTATATTTAGTTAAAACAACTCTGTAAAAGCTAGTTTATTAAATCTACCTTTATAGTTATGAAAATACTATTTATTTAACTATAAAATAGTGACTGAATTTAATTCATTAATGCTATTTATTTTTTCTATAATTGATTATTAGAATCTGACCATAAATAATTCTAAATTTGCGGTATGAAAATTTGGAATGATTAAATAAAAAAGCTCACTTAAAATTTGATATTTTTACGTTTGATTTGTTGACGTATATTAAAGCCAATGGTATATTTAATGTACCAGCACTTGTATCGTTCCCTGTTTTTTAACATAGCGTTATGAGTCTTTTTTTTTAGGAGAAATTTATGGGAGATATTCAAACAGTTTTTGAGTCATCAATTGATCATAATAAAGTTATGAAACCATTTTGTTCTATTGATGAGTTGATTAATAAATTGAAAACAGCTGAAATTAATCCATTATCTTTTGATGCAAATGAAATTCTTTTTGCGCAAGAATTTTTTACGTATACTAATTACTACTCTTTCTCTATTTATAGAAAGCATTTGCCAGATAATGATGAAAAAAAGTATTCATTTTCTGATTGTATGATATTGTATGATTTTAATATGTTTTTACGATCAGAAATCAGTAGAATTACCGGTAGGATAGAGTTGATGCTAAAATCAACTTTTGTTAAAAGCTTGTGCCAAAATTATTCTGGTGATTTGCAAAAAGGCGAATGTTATTTGGATAGCACCATTTATACATCTAAACGAGTCTACCAGGATGAAATAAATGTGATTGATCGCCGTATACAAGATAGAATAAAGACGCTTCCTATCGCACATCATATTAAACACAAAGATGGAAAAATACCATTGTGGGTTATTGTTCCTGAATTTACGTTTGGAGAGATGACTGGGTTTATTTCTTCCTTGGATGATGAAATAAAGATTCAATGGATAAAGGAGTCTTTTTTAGATTTAAATAGGATAAATACAAATATCTATGGTGACGAGATTATTAAAAAAATGTTCGGATGGTTTTCTTCAACTTGGTATATGAGGAATGTTTGTGCCCATTATGGAAGACTGTACGGTAGTAACTTCAATGTGGGATCACCTAGTTTTTTTTCGGAGGATTTTCGGAAAATAAAAAGGTATGGGAAGAAAAAAACATATAATAGAGATCTTTTTGCATATATGTTGGCAATAAAGAATATATTATTATTTCATTCGTTATCTGTACAAAGTGATTGGAATGGATTTTTAGAGGGGATAAGAATTTGGATCGAAGAAAATCCTGAGACGATACAATTAAAGAAAATAGGATTCACAGAGAATTGGAAGGATGTACTTACAATAAAGTGATTTTAATAAAAAATCACTTTATTTTTAGTTTACATAAGATATATTATGTAAAGATTAAGATATTAAACAGCTTAAAATCAAACTGTTATATACGTGCTAAATATTTATGTTAACTATAACCTTATTTTACGCGAATTGTAAAATTAAGTTAGATAAATAAAGAGTCATTCGGAGTACACTCCAGATGTAATTCCGTCCAGAGAATACATAAGAGAGTGATCATGAATGTTTTATCCTCATCTTACCACGGATGAACGAGTGATGATAGAGGCTGTGGATTACCAATATACAAAAATTGCCCCTATTGCATCGTCACTGAAGCGTGGACGTTCACCCATTTACAATATCATCTACTTTTTGAAACCGAAGTAACCTACTCTTCATTACTACAAGTAATGCAAAGCTACAAGAAAATGCTGCGAGGGAAAGAAAATCATCCTGACTCAAGGACAAGAAGCGTACATTAAAGAAAAGGGACAGAACATCGTACCATTAAATACCTGAATAATTTGATTGAACAAGACCATCGTCCAGTAAAGAGACGCAATAAATTCTATCGAAGTTTACGCACTGCCTCTACCACGATTAAAGGCATGGAAGCCATTCGAGGATTATATAAGAAAACCCGAAAAGAAGGCACTCTCTTCGGGTTTTCGGTCTGTACTGAAATCAAGGTATTATTGGGAATCCCAGCTTAAATCATAGATACCGTAAGGGATTTTATTCTTTATTTAAAACTTTGCAACAGAACCCTATGAAGATTATGAAGTCGCGCATGTCGCTTTGTTTAGGTACATTGAGGGATTTTACAATCGTAAACGAATCCACAGCAGTATAAATTATTTAACACCCAATCAAATGGAGGAGCTGACTATACAGGTTTAGGCCTTGCCAGCCACTCACATTTTTTTGGCGAGATTTCCATAGGGCTTTAACTTCATCGCTTTGATTAGCGGTCAAACGGTTTTGGTTTAACGGCTGGTCGAAACGATGAGACGATCGCCCGCCGGAATCTCGAAAAAACTCTCACAAATCGTGTCCGAGGTATTGACTCAAATCCATATCTACTCTGGTTGTGTCAGCTGGATATAGATACATTTGAGACTTTCGAAGTGATTCTGAACAAAATTAAACATAGCAACGACAAAAGAGCGAACTTATAAGAGATTCGCTCTTTTAGTATTTCATTAATAGGAGATAAAACCGAAAACTATTAAAGAGTACAAAATTAATGTTAAAAACAATAAGAATTGTGTTGATTTTTATATACACTGAATTTATACTTAAAATATAGACAAAGCAAACGTTTTCAAGGATTAATATTAAGTTTAAAATAGGAGTGATTTATATGGAATTTTTATCTTGGATTTTATTACCACGAACTATTTTCTTCTTTTTGCTAGTTTTCTCTTTACTTTATTTAATACCTGATTCTTTAGTTCCAAAGGAAAAAATGAGGAAGTGTGCAATCACCGTTTCTCTAATCTATATTTTATTAGATGGTCTATTACCACTTCTTGCATTTAATATAAATTAGGAGGTAAGTATATGAAGAGAGTTAGTTTGATGTTGGGAGTTGCTTCAATCGGTTTGTTTGCTTTAGGTGTGTGTGGTACAACTGAAGTTTCTGCTTCATAGACAGGTACAAATTTTCTTGAGTTTAGTCTTATGAGCGATAATTCGGAAAACGGTGCCGACCAACTTAGGCTAGTCAATGAAGAAGTACGTTCTCCGGAAGAATTTGTACAAACGTATTTAAATGAAGATGGCTATCTTATTGAATATTCAATTGACACTTCAGAAGCTAACTTTTACGATGCTGATGGCAACGAACTTGAAGAAAAACCAGAATTTGTCGAAAGACCAAAAATATCACCAAGAGGTGTTTCTGGAGGGTCATGGCAGACTGGTAGCGGGTATTCTGTTTGTACTGGTATGAAAGTAACTGCTTCTATATTTAATGCCTATAAGTCTTCTTTCAAAGTAAATTTTGAATTGAATCAATCCTCTAGACAAGGAAAAATAAATAAAGTCTATGGAACAGAAATTCAAACATATGGATATTATGACTATTCATGGACTACTTACACTAAAATATTCAGAGCACAGTCTTCTACTAATGCACGAGCCTATGCTGGTCACCAGATTAAATTGAGTAACACTGGTAAAGGTGGTGGATCCTCACAAGTTAATAATTTTTTCCAAATCAAAGGGTTAAATTACAGTCAAACTGGTAGTTAAAAATACTTTGTACGTTTTTACTCTAACGGTTTAATAACAAATAAAAGGAAGTGAGTTATTTTAACTCGCTTCCCTTTTCATTTATTATATTTTTGTTGACACTCTGATTAATTCCGGCATATCCGCTGTAAGATAGTTTCGTGCAAAATCTAAATCAGTGATCCACTCTTTAATGTGATCTTTTTGAATGATCAGCGGCATGCGATCGTGGATAGGCGAAACCGATTCATTGGGTTTTGTTGTCATAATAATAGACTCGGTTTCAAAACCCGCACCTGTTTTATGGATACGATAGAATCCACCTAAATAAAAAACGTCACTTTCTCTTGAAGTAAACAATAGTTTTCGTTTTTCAGAATCCCATTCGTAAAATCCGGATAGAGGAAAAACGCAACGGTTTTCTCTGAAGGCTTTTGAGAAAGTCTTCTTTTCTTCTACTGTTTCTGCACGAGCATTGATCATAAGCTGCCCTTTTTTGAATCCCTGGAATCCCCAACGGGTGATTCCAGGGACAATCTTTGACTCTTGATTAATTCCTAGAGTCACCACATGATTTGAAGGAAATACTTCTTTGACTGCAATTCGAATATTTTTTTTTGTAGCGTTTGGTGTTACCTGTTCATAGTAATTTTTCAACTCTTCTGATGATAGATCAAAAGAATAACGTCCACACATATTTTTCGCCTCCAGTATTTAATCCAATGATAAAAATGTGTGCCACAGAGCGTTTCTAAGCCGTTTTAAAATACCAACGATAAGGAATCCACTTCAATCGTCTTCTAAAAAGGGCTGATAATACTCGTTTTTTACTAGTTCAACTTCGGAATCGTATTTTTTGTTCTTCTCTTCAATTTTACCTGGAGATCCTTTATTTCGAAAGTAAGCAATATCGAACCATTTTTGTTCCTTTTTTATTTCAATATGACGGACGTCCGGCCAAAATATTTGCTGATCGTTGATGACAAAGTAGTCTTCGTATGCTTCACCTACGAATAAGCCCTCAATCGGATCTAATAAGCGTCCAAATTCGTCTTTCGTATTGAGTTGAATAGAAACCGGTTTGTGATAAAGAAATGATTCTGAGAGAATAACGTCAATTTCTTCTCGATTCATTAATTCGAGAGCAGCAACTTCTTTTGTTGCCCAGGCTTCATTTTCTTTTACGCCTTTCATTAATTCGTCCATGGCATAAGCAGTCCCCCACTTTAAACCGAAAGGGCGATCATGGTACTCATTGTAATTTAAAAAAGCTTTCTTAGTTCGCTTTACCACTAGAACCACCTTCGATTCCAGCCATGCCTCCTGCATGGCCGCCGACTAATGATGATCGAGCGATTGCACGTCCGCCCTCCAGGAGACTATTCGCGTGAACAATTGATTTAAAACCATATTTTTTTCGTATAGTGTCAACCACATAATCGATTTTCAAGTCTTTTACTTGTTCGTCAGGATCAGCAAAGATGTCCAGCTGTAAAGCATTAGAAAATACTAGCTTTGAGCAATTTACGCCCACATGTCTAATATCCTGATATTTGTAATGACGATTAAATATCTGAAGTAGATAGCTTGCGATTTGTTTGCTGCTGTTGGTTGCTGGCACCTTCATTTGCTGACTAAAACCACGATTGCCAGCTCGATCGACGTAGCCCATAGAAAAGCCGATCCACAAAGATACGACTTCAGCTTTGGCTCCTGCACGTCGTAACCTGGTTGCTACTTGATCAGCCATTTCATTTATGACGATTTCGATTTCATTTCTTCTAGTATAATCACGATTCAAAACCTGACTGTTGCCTATCGATTTTGATTTAGGTGAATATTTTTGACCTAAAAAGGAGCGATCTATTCCCCAGGAACTTGCAAATAATTGCGTACCTAAAACACCAAATTTATCTTTGAGCTTATAGTAATTCGCATGAGCAAGATCATACATGTTGAAAATGCCCATACGGTACAGTTTAACAGCAGTTTTACGTCCTATACCCCACACGTCAGTTAAATTGTCAATGATCCAAAGTTTTTCTCGGACGTCTTCATAACGCCACTCTGCCCTCATATGAGGATTTTTTTTACTTTCGAGATCCAGAGCAAACTTGGCCAAAAGAGGGTTGTCACCTATTCCGACTGTTGTATAGATTCCGGTACGCTTATAAACGTCAATTTGGATCATTCTAGCCAACTCATTTGCGTCTTTAGCACCAAATAATCGCAATGAGTCTGTGACGTCTAAAAAGCTCTCGTCGATACTATAGACAGCATGATTTTGTTCGTCTGCGTACTCTTTGTAGATATTGTTGATTTCCATGTTTTTGCGCATATACAAAGACATTCGCGGTGGAGCAATTATTAGATCCTCCGGATAAGGAAACGGTAAATCCCTTGCCCTGCTTACGTTTGAAATTCCGTATGCTTTTTTTGCAGCTGGAGTTGCAGCCAGGATTAAACCACTCCCCCTTAAGAGCGGATCGTCTGATGGATAGGACATGACAACTAGCTTTGCTTGTAATGGATTGAGTCCACGCTCAACACATTCAACCGAGCCATAAAAACTTTTGCAGTCGATACAAAGAATATCGCGTGAGGGTTCCTTCGAATAGTCGAAGGTAGGATTCACACCAAACTGCATGACCATAATAAATCCCCTTTTCAAAATAACGATACGTTTTATATACATATTAGAACACGTGTTCGCTTTTGGTGTCAAGAGAACTACTCGGTCTTTTTATTTATAGTATTATTAAATTATAGGGTTTTCAGTAAAAAGGTAGTTATAAAGCACAGCACGTAGATAGTAATATATAAAGTAATATAATATATTACTTTATGAAAGGTGATTGTATAAGCGCTTATAGTATGAATATTATTTGTAATATAGATAGTAATATTTAAAGTAATATAAATAGTAATATTATGGTAATACACATAGTAATATATATCGTAATATTGTGGTAATACAAATAGTGATATAAAAATTTCGCCCTATAAAAAAAGAAATAGCGATAAGCTACTTCTTTTCATAATTATCGAAGTTAAGTGGATACTTACTATAGCTGTTTAGATGTTTTTGAACTTCTTCTTCAGTGGCAAGTCCCAGCTGTAATAAATGTTGCCAAATTGCATTGTCCATAAAATCTGAAATAAATCCCTTAGTCCCAGGAATTTTTTTAGAATGTCTTTGGTCTTTGTACACTAAACTTTCAACTCGCTGTATAGTTTCTTTTTTATATTTAAATGTACGTGCAACTAGTTCAGAACTTGTAGATTTCGAAGTTTTGCTTAAGCCAAATCTGTTTGCTTCATTAAAGTTTTCGGTAATTGTTTCTTTATCTGAGGGAAAACTATTGCTAACAGTTACCTCAGTCTCAGGTATGCTATCGATAGTGTCATTAGGTGTTTCTAGTTCTTCCAGCTCCTCATCGAATACAGACTCAAAATCTCCTGTTGGTTTTTTTCTGTTTATTCTTGGCATTATTCTTCACCGTCACTTTCAACATATAACTTATGAGGAATTTCTAGTTCTTTACCATTTTTAGAAAGTAAACCTAACTTGTTCATTTCGATAATCAGCTTATAAAAATGCTGAGCAAATTTGTTTTCAGGTGAACTCATTGTTATCGGCATTCCGTTTCGAACTAATTTATCAGCAAAGGTAATTGATCTTGGGAGTTCAGAATCAAAATAATGATAATTGTTTCTATTAGTATATTTCATCATTGCGTTAATCATTTTTGCATGTAGATTTGTATTATAGACTTTGTTGGCAAGTACGCCTCCAATGCGTAAATTTGGATTGTATTTTTCTTTCAATGTGTTCACACGAGATATTAAGTGTGTAACTCCATCAACCCCATTTAAATCAGGTTCATAAGGGACGATAACTACGTCTGCAATTGAAAGAACAGATGAGGTAACTTGTTTTAACTCTGGTGGTGTATCGAAAATGATGTAATCGTATTTATCACTCACATTATCAAATTTACCATCAAGAGCATTAAAATAGTTCGCGCTGGGATCAATAATATTATTCATTTTTTTCTTTAATCCTGAAACAGTCATGATTTCAGTTAAGTTATCCTTAAATTTTTTAAGTAAAGATACAAACCATTCTAATATGGTATCACGAAATTGTTCCATTTTATCAAACTCTAAATAGTTGTTATCAGAATTCGCAGGAAGAACGTCTATATGATCGTCATATGTTTGAACAATAGTTTCTTCAACTGTTGCATTATCCATGAAGACATCATAAATCGTATTTTGATCCTTAGCTACTTTCACACGAAAAGACTTTGTACTATTTCCTTGAGCGTCAGTATCAACGACAAGAATTTTTGCTTCAGGAAAACTCCTACGGATAGCTCCTGCGAGATTGATTGTAATAAGAGTTTTACCAACGCCACCCTTGTTTGCTGCAACAGTCAAAACTACTGCCATTTTTCAATTCCTCCCTAAATAATATAATAGTAATATTTTTGGTAATAGATAAGTAATATAGATAGTAATATATAAAGTAATATTTTGTTAATCGTAACAATATGAGAAAGTAATATACTATATTACTTTCTCATATTAGCATAATACGTTGTCGAAATCAACAATAAATCAAAAAATAAAACAGCAGATTTTATATTATGTTACTATTGATAATAGTAACATAATAGTAAGGTAATATATTATATTACTATTATGTTACCTTTTAAACACTGATAGATAGGGAATTTGAAGAATTATATTAAAAAAAGGATTGTATATAAATTTTTTTGATGGTAATATTATAAACGAGGATGTTGCTATAATTAACAACGAAGAGGTAAGATTTCATGAAAAAAAACTCTAAAGAGTTTAGAAACGAATATGACAGATTCGTTCTTAAGTTTTTGATTGATAATTATTATATAAGCCGAATTGATCTATCTAAAGCTATTGGATTAGCTCCTAGTTATGTGCGAGAATTTTATAATGGATCTCGTAGCTTTGGAAATGAGGCATTAGAAAAACTAGAATCAACAATTTTTAACTTATATAAACCTTTGCTAGAGAATCATTCATTTGAATTAAATCAAGTACAGGAAATGATAGAATCAATTGATTCTGAAGAGGAACTTGAGTTGTTCAGACTTAAGGGAGCTAACGTATTAGACATTTAGATAATTTCTACTTGATTTGGTAAATTATATTTACAACTTTCAACAGATTCGGTAAGATAAAAAAATATATAAAAAAGAGACGGATAAACAAGTGAATTGGACCTCACTCATTTATCTGAATCACATAAAGCAACTATGTGTTCTCGCTCGTCTCAAGGAAATTATGTAAGTGGTAGCCAACCACTTATGTGATTTGAATAAATCTGTTCGGACTACCAATCCGAACCTGTAGGTTTATTTTACCATTTTTAGACGGGCAACTCAATAGATAAACGCTTATTTGTCATGCTTTCTTTAGATTGTTTTGATATTTCTAGCGATTGAGAGAACACAGATCGAACAATTATTTGTGTTCTCTTTTTGTTTAGAAAGGATAAGTAGGCATGACAGCTTCTTTAGACGTCGTTTATTCAACGATCTTACAAAATGGTATCCGTAAATTTAAATATAAAAATAGCCGCCTTAAACCGGTCTCTTTTAGCGAACAGACGGGGAAAGGGGCTATTTTTGCGTACCGTTCAAAAGAGCATATGGTTGAGGGAATAGGCTTAGTGATCACGTCTGAAGAGGGCATTATCGAGAATAACAATGCGTTTAGTCACTGGACCCCAAACGTCTTCCGCTATGGCACGTATACTGATGAAGGCAGAATGTTTACAAAAGGGCATTCTGAGGACAATTTACGGCAAATCAACACTTTCTTTGTTGATTTTGACACCTTAGACCCAAATTTTGATTATGGAGAGATTTTGTTGGCAAGCCATGAGCTAGGATTTATGCCAACAATGGTTTTGCGGACTCCCCATGGTTACCAAGCGTTTTATGTACTGGATCAGCCAGCTTTTGTGACAAAGAAATCCAATTTTAAAGTGATCAATGTGGCCAAAATGATTTCTAACAACTTGCGAAAGACATTAGCCAAAGATTTTCCTGTAGACGTCAATGCCAATCATTTTGGAATCACTCGTATGCCAAATGAAGACAATACCTTATTCTTTGAGCCCCAATATCGTTATAGCTTTGCGGACTGGATCAACTGGTCAATGCGTGTCGATGCGGATAAAGCAGCAACCTACAGAAACGTTTTTGAATTACCGTCAAATCAGGATTTTCGCCAAGTGGACGAACCCTGGTTCCGTCTATTGATGCGTAGTGAAAAGATTAAGGGAGAGAAGGGAAGATATGGTCGAAATAACGTCATATTTACCCTGTCTTTAGCATACTTTTCTTCCGGATACGAAATCGAAGAGTGCGAGTTGGCCATGTTAGAGTTCAACGATCGATTAGCCTATCCTCTTACTGATCGGGAACTGACACGAATTATCCGATCGGCTTATTCAGGAAAGTACCAGGCAGCGCACAGAGAAAAAATTATTCTATTATGCCAGGAATGGATCGATGAAAATTTATCTGAAGAACAGCTGTTTAATAAGAAAAAAGGCTGGTGGAAATTCAAAAAAGAGCGTAAAGTGCGCAAGTATTCGCACAGCCATGAGTGGGCGCAAGATCTCTTAGCTTATTTGAACCAACAATCATACACTTATAAACCTTATATCGTTTCAACCAAGAAAGAGTTAAGAGAAGAGCTTAAAATTCCTGAACGCTCCTTGGATAAAGTATTGAAACAGCTGAAAAATGAAAATAAGATCTACTATCGTGTTCGTTCCGGTCGCAATGGGGGGATAACTTTGGCTTCAGTGCATGGCTTGATGCGATCGATCATTCGAGTGAAGAAGGAAGTCCAAGAGGCGTATTTTAGTGCTATTTCAGAGGCTTTTGGATTGGCACGTACATTTATCTACTCAACGCTGGAACAACTCATAGAGGCACCTAAAAAGGCTGAACAAATGGAATTGTTTGAAGTGGATACCGGATAAAAATAAAACCCGCAAATTGCCTTTTACATTATATCTTTGATACGCTCTCCGAGTCAGAGGTTTTACAGGTCTTAGGGAATTCCCTTGATTGCAATGTTTGGATAAGTGAGGTACTATTATCGCATATGTGATTATATTTCTTAGGGGGTTACCGTCCATGGGAGTGAATACTTTTGTTTATCCTTATCCCGTCAGTGTTTTCATTATCCAGCGTTTAGGTATGACTGTGGAGGAATTTTGTGAGTTACATGGTTATAGGCAAAGTACCGTAGCAACTTGGGCTTATCGGAATAGGCCTGTAAAAGTCTTACCCTGTGATTTTCTGTATTGTTTGAGCTTGGCTTCTGGTTTGTCAATGGATAAGGTTTATCAGGATTTATTACTGTTGGAGGAGAAATTTTTACAAAGTTTGGATCCTAAAAAGGAGAAAAAATCGATTTAAAGTTTAGTAAGTTTGAAAGGAAGAGGGGGATAAGGTTCTGTTGCAAAGTTCCAAAATGAACAATACTAGTCTAACACTAGCTATAGTTTATGCAGGTATTCCTAATAATATCTTCATTTCCGTGCAGACTGAAAACCCGAAGAAAGTGCCTTCTTTTCGGTTCTTCTTATATAATCCTCGAATGGCTTCCATGCCTTTAATCGTGGTTGAGGCTGTTCGTAAGCTTCGATAAAATTTGTTTCGTCTCTTGATGGGACGATGATCTTGTTCAATGAGGTTATTTAGATATTTCACCGTGCGATGTTCTGTTCGCTGGTAAAACCCGTGTGCCTGTAATTTTTTGAAGGCACTGGCAATAGAGGGAGCTTTATCGGTCACCAGAACCCTTGGTTCATCGAACTGTTTAACTAATCTCTTGAGAAAGGCGTAAGCTGCTTGTGTATCTCGCTTTTTCCGTAACCATATATCCAGAGTGAGACCATCTGCATCAATGGCGCGATAAAGATAATGCCATTTTCCTTTGATTTTAATATAGGTCTCGTCCATTTTCCACGAATAAATGGACTGTTTGTTTTTCCTCTTCCAAATGTTGTAAAGTAGTTTCCCATATTCTTGTACCCAACGATAGACAGTGGTGTGAGACACGTTAATACCACGGTTGTACAGAATTTCTTGGACGTCACGATAACTCAGGTTGTACCGAAGATAGTAGCCTACAGCGACAATAGTCACATCTTTCTGAAATTGTTTGCCTTTAAAATGGTTCATCTTCGTTACTCCTCCTAGTTCCTATTAAACTCAGTTTACCCTATAATGGATCTGAGGGGAAACTTTGCAACAGAACCCCTTTGTATATCCCTACCCGATCAATGTGTTTATTATTTCGCGGTTAGGTATGACAGTAGAGCAGTTTTGTGAGTTGCATGGATATAAGCAGAGTACAGTAGCAAGCTGGGTAACTAGAAACCGTGCAGTAAAAACGTTACCTTGTGATTTTTTATATTGTCTTAGTCTTTCTTCAGGCTGGTCAATGGATGGTGTTTATCGTCATTTACTGGTGTTGGAGGAGAAGTTCTTAAAGAGTATGGATCCAAAAAAGAAGAAAGAACAGGTGAATTGATTGATGACGGAGGAGGAGATAGCTGTTCTTAATAGGATCAAAGAATGGTCGGTTCTTTTGAAAATTTATTATGGGATTTTGACTTTATCTTTTATTACTGTTGGATTATTCGGTTCTGTTGCAAAGTTTTAAATAAAGAATAAAATCCCTTACGGTATCTATGATTTAAGCTGGGATTCCCAATAATACCTTGATTTCAGTACAGACCGAAAACCCGAAGAGAGTGCCTTCTTTTCGGGTTTTCTTATATAATCCTCGGATGGCTTCCATGCCTTTAATCGTGGTAGAGGCAGTGCGTAAACTTCGATAGAATTTATTGCGTCTCTTTACTGGACGATGGTCTTGTTCAATCAAATTATTCAGGTATTTAATGGTACGATGTTCTGTCCCTTGATAAAAGCCGTATTCTTTTAGTTTCTTAAAGGCACTTGTAATAGAGGGGGCTTTATCTGTGACTACAACCTTCGGTTCATCAAACTGCTTCACTAACCGCTTAAGAAAAGCATAGGCTGCTTGTGTGTCCCGTTTTTTACGTAACCAAATATCCAAGGTTAAACCATCTGCATCGATGGCTCGATACAAATAATGCCATTTTCCTTTAATTTTGATGTACGTTTTTCCATGAATAAAAGGATTTTTTATTTTTCTTTTTCCAAATTTGATAGAGTAGTTTGCCATATTCTTGCACCCAACGATAAATCGTCGTATGAGAAACGTTAATGCCACGATCATATAAGATTTCTTGAACTTCACGATAGCTAAGGTTATAACGAAGATAGTAGCCCACGGCTACAATAATCATATCCTGCTGAAATTGCTTGCCTTTAAAATGATCCATCTTGATTCCTCCAAGCTATCTTTTTCTAATATTCTACCTTATTTGATAGTAGATTTAAAACTTTGCGACAGAACCACAAAAGGTTTCGATTTTAATTCGTTCAGAATAGGTTATACTAGACAAAAGATCAGCTCCTAAAAGATGTGTTTGTGGTAAACACCATTTTAAGGGAAGCTGATCTTTTTTGTCCGAACAGCGTCGGATTAATTTTACAATCTAACTATTAACCAAAATATCAAAAAAAGTGTATCATTGAAAGCATAATGATTAAAACGTTTTTTACAAACGTTATAGAGGGGAAAAGTTAATATGAACTTAGTCGAAGAACTAGTCAATGTTGTTGGTAAAAAAAATGTTATTACTAACAAAGCAAAATCTTTACGTTTTAGGAAAGGGTACCGCTCAGGTAAGGGCGATGCAGTTGCAGTCGTATTTCCAACCACTTTAATGGCAATGTGGCGTGTGCTTAATGTTTTGCATGATAACAATATTATCATTATTATGCAAGCAGCCAACACTAGTTTGACTGAGGGATCCGTACCAGCCCCAGGTTATGACCGTTCTGCAGTTGTTGTGAACGGCATGAAAATTAAAGATTTACAGTTAATCAATAATGGGGAACAAGTACTAGCATTCCCCGGTACGACACTGTTTCACTTAGAAAATGAATTGCGACCACTTAAACGTGAACCACATTCAGTCATTGGCTCATCTAATTTGGGTGCATCGGTCATTGGTGGTATTAACAACAATTCTGGTGGTGCTTTGATCAGAAGAGGTCCAGCTTATACAGAGCTATCATTGTATGTTTGGATTGATGAACATGACGAAATGCACTTAGTTAACCATTTAGGCATTGATTTGGGCAAAACGCCCGAAGAGATTATTACTAATTTGCAGAACCGCAATTTTGATTTGAATCAAGTACCAGCTACTGAACATCATGGTTCAATGTTCCATCATGAACAGGTTGTGCGTGACGTTGAATCTGATAAGCCTATTCGATACAATGCAAATCCTAAAGAATTGTATGAAGTATCTGGATCGTCCGGTCACGTTGCGGCATTGGCTGTCCGCTTAGATACATTCCCAATGGATAAAAAAACACAAATGTTTTACATTGGAACGAATAATCCCGATGAGTTGGAAGATATTCGTCGCCATATTATGACGACATTCAAAGAATTGCCTGTTTCTGGTGAATATATGCATAAAAATGCTTATAAATTGGCCAAGAAATATGGTAAAGACTCACTAATTGTGATTGAAAAAATTGGTACGGGTCATTTGCCCCAAATGTTTGCGCTAAAAGCATGGGGCGAACGCTTTTTGAAGCACATTCCGTTTTTCAAACCTTATTTCCCAGATCGTTTGCTTCAAACATTAAGTAATTTATTTCCTAATCAAATGCCAAAGCGGTTAGATGATTATTACGAAAAGTACGACCATTACCTACAATTGAAAATGGCTGATAATGGTATTGAAGAAGCGCGAGAGTATCTCAAATCTTATTTTGACAAAGCCAGTGGCGACTACTTTGAAGCCGATGCCAATGAGACTAGTAAAGCGGCAACTCACCGCTATGTAACAGCTGGGGTTGCGATTCGATATCAAGAATTAAAACAGGATAGTATTGACATTTTGCCACTAGATATCGCGTTGGCAAGTAATGATTATAAGTGGTTCGAGCATTTGCCTAAAGAGATTGAAGACAAAATAGAACACAAAATTTATTATGGTCACTTACTTGATCACGTTATGCACCAGGATTATATTCTAAAACCTGGCGTCGATGCGCATGAACTTAAAAAAGAAATGCTTAAAATTTTGGATGAGCGTCACGCTGT
The DNA here is from genome assembly GCF_003812305.1 of Enterococcus sp. FDAARGOS_553. Classification (NCBI taxonomy): domain Bacteria; kingdom Bacillati; phylum Bacillota; class Bacilli; order Lactobacillales; family Enterococcaceae; genus Enterococcus; species Enterococcus sp. FDAARGOS_553. Next base: position 18,101 of record NZ_CP033739.1, on the reverse strand, counting down.
TTATCCAGCCGAACACAATGTTGGGCATCTATATTTGGCAGCACCGGCCTTAATCAAGCACTATAGGAAAAATGATCCAACTAATAGTTTCAACCCTGGCATTGGTAAACAAACAATGTCTAAATATTGGGGCGAATACTAAAATAAAAAGTTTGTTAAAAAATAACCGTTATCGTCATTTGTCGATTCTATAGTGACCCCCAAAATATAGACTTTTCAAATCTATATTTTGGGGGTCACTACAATTTAGAAGAGGTTCTTTCTTTATTCTTATTTTCTTTTAAATTTTGAATCGTCATTTATAAGTGAACGTATGAGGTAATAGATACCTAAAAACAGAAAGAAAAATAATGGTAATACACGGAGTAAAACAAACGGAGTTTCAAAAATGAACGCTTTCCAAGGTTCTGTTGCAAAGTCTCAAAAAGGTCATTAGTTTTTCAAGATGATTCTTATTTAAGCAGGGATTCCTAATAGTCCTTTGATTTCTGTACAGACGGAAAAGCCAAAAAGAGACCCTTCTTTTCGGCTTTTTTTATAAATTCCTCGAATCGCTTCCATGCCTTTAATCGTGGTTGAGGCTGTTCGCAAACTTTGGTAAAATTTGTTTCTTCGCTTAATTGGACGATGATCTTGTTCAATCAGATTATTCAGATACTTGATTGTTCGATGTTCTGTTGTTATATACAGTCCATTTTTCTGAAGCTTTCTGAAGGCACTCTTAATAGAGGGTGCTTTATCCGTTACTAGAACCTTTGGTTCTCCAAACTGGTTCTTCAGTCGTTTTAGAAAAGCATACGCAGCCTGTGTGTCGCACTTTTTCCGTAACCAGATATCTAAGGTTAAGCCATCTACATCGATAGCGCGATATAAATAATGCCACTTTCCTTTAATTTTGATATAAGTCTCGTCCATTTTCCATGAATAAAAGGACTGTTTGTTTTTCTTTTTCCAAATTTGATAAAGAATCTTTCCGTATTCTTGCACCCAACGGTAAATTGTGGTGTGACAAACGTGAATTCCTCGGTCATACAGAATTTCCTGCACTTCACGATAACTCAGGTTGTACCGAAGATAGTAGCCGACGGCTACGATAATCACGTCTTTTTGAAATTGTTTTCCTTTGAACTGAGTCATCTTCATTCCTCCAAGCTATCTTTTTCAATTATTTTACCTCAAAATGAGCTTATCGGAAACTTTGCAACAGAACCCACCAAAGATTCCAATGCATGACTGGACAAAGTAAAAAAAGAACTTGCCCTCTCACATTTAAGCAAGTTAGGCAAGTCCGTACGCAACCCTCGAAGATTGTTAGTTTATTCTAACATATGCGTGCGGACTTCTAAAATAAATTATTTTTTTGGAGGTCATATCATGACAAAAAGCAACGATTCCACCTCTTACAACGCCAAGTAAAAGCCCAACGATCCAAACAGCGGTAGAAAAAGGTAAGGCTGCTGATCAATCGCAACGACTAAGCAATCCGACTGTATCTGGAGGAAATTCTTCTACCAGCAGTCAAAGAACCAATGATCAAGCTGTGAAACGCTCGACACCTAAAACGATTTACGGCACTTCTACAAGTGGTATCGTACAAAAAAATAGCCAATCGGCTGCTAACACTGGCAACAAAACAATGCCACAAACACCAAGTCGAGGGCTTGATCAATCAATTGCGACACCAAGGAAACAAAACGTTCCAGAATCGACTACAAGAAAACCAACGTCACAAAAGGCAACTACGTCAAACTATCAAATGCCAACGTTGGAATCGAAAATCAAAGAGCCTTCTTCACCTGAAGAAGTGGCTCATAAATTATTGACCGAATCTAGTGTGAAGCCAGATAACTCTTATTACGATATTTACCAATCGATGGATAAAGTGAAAGCTGAAGACTTTATCTGACGAATGAAAGAGTAGAAAAACAACGTGAGGAAAGAAGGAATTTCTTTGACAAAGGAAAAATTACAAGTATATATCGACATTGAACATAGGGACGCTTTGGAAGAATTGAAAACCTATTTACCTGTCGAAGAGACAATAAATGATAGTGCGCTGATGCGATTTATCATAATCGATTTGCTTAATCGCATACGAAAAGAAGAATTATTTGAAAAAAAAATATTAGATTCATTGTCTGTTTTGACCGTAATGACAAACGCAAAATTGGAACAAGATCACACCAAAATACAAGATTTATTTTCTTCCAACGTATACCAAGAGGCAGTATCAATGAGCAAAAAAACTGTGCGAAATGAAAATTATCGGTTCAAGAATAAGAAAAAAATTCAGACTAATCAAGAAACAAAAGACAACAATATCGTACAAGAAGATACAAAAAAAGGACTCAGTTTCAACGAAATTGTTGCTCAATACCTTCCAAAAAACTAATAGTGTTCGGGTATTTTTTCTAAAGGAAAAAGTAATGTTGAAAGTAGTCATGAAGTAGTCAAAATAGCTAAAATGACTACCTGAGTAGTCGTATTAGTATTCATGTGAGAATACTAAAAACGAGGTAATGATATCACTTTGAAATCTCTTAAAACCCAATAGGCACAGCCTATTTTCCTCCTTCTAACTAGAAGGTGGGGGTATCTACCTTATGCTCTTCTTTATTTCGAGCTATTCTATCGGACTTGCAATCTATAATCAATGATCTAAGTTCCGATTAAGAACTTACTGAAGGAGGAAACTATGAAAGAAATTGTTGTTCGATTCGAGCATGATGAAACATTAACGTATCTTACTAGAAGAGCAAAAGAATTGTCCGAACGGTCAGGGAAAAAAATCTCAAGGAATCAATTAATTAACATGATTATTGAAGATGATATGAAAAATTTTTTATCTCAAAATAGAGAAGTCGATATGCTTAAAGATAGTTTGGAGGACTTCAAACACATTTTACAACAATACATTGACACGAATAATGCGCTCTTGTATCGAGCCTTTGAAGCCGATGGTATTTAGTTACTTAAGATTCTTGATTTTGATTTTTTAATCCTTCCTTGCTATAATAAACGTGCGAAGTGATATCAAGAACAAAGCATATTTACACCAAAAAGCCCTCCTACTGCGAATAGGAGGGCTTTTTTTTGCGCTGTTGCGACTCAGCGTTGGTGCCAGAAGGCAACTGCTTCGATTATCGGCTAATCGTCTAGCCAGCGATCAAATAGTATTAATACTATTCCCACAAGAAGTGGTGCGATAATCAGTGATATCAAGGTCTCAAACATATTTACACCCCCTCTCGGGGCAGTTGCCATAAATGAGTATAGCATACCCGCCCCTATAGACTATTTTGATCCTTGCATATTTTAATATAGCACTCAGATCCTATATGCGACCCCCTCGTAATAAAAAGTTTGTCCCACGTTTAATTTAAGGTGTTAGGACTTTACATGACCACTTTTAAGACGCCTTAAAAGAAATCGATAATCAAATCAAATTCATGTATACTAAAAGAAAAAAGCAACTGAGGTGACAACCTTTTGACAACGGATAGACAACCAAAAGAAATGTTGACAGTAAAAGAACTTGCAGAATTTTTTGGTATCAGTAGACAAGCCATGAGGAAACATGTTGACAACCTAGAGCCAACGTTCCTTGCCAAAAATAGCCTAGGATACAAGACAGTGCTATGGTCGGGAGTGTTGCACCTTGCTGACAAGCTAGGACGTCCCGAGTTGCTTGAAGCGTTCGAAATTCCTGACACAGCAAGCTCTGACAGTATAGAAACGAAGTTGCTTGCACAATTGCAACAAAAGGACGTACAAATTGATCAGCTGCAGTCATTATTAGCCCAACAACAGAAACTTCTTGATCAGCAACAACAACTAACTTTGCAAGCAAACAAACAAATACTGCTTCTGACGTCACAGGAACGCTTCTCAGACGATTTAAACAAAGAATCGAATAATAATACTAAAAAAATTAAAACGCCTCAGATCGGTTATGAGAGCCCCTCAGAACATAAAGGAAACTTTGCTCCTGAAAATGAAGTCGTGCGACCGAAACAAGAAAGACAGAAGAAGTGGTGGCACTTTTTCCGTGAACCCTAAGATAGCGTTGAAAGGATGAATGGTGTATGTCGTTTTCAGCTTATGTTGACAGCTATCCTGTGACTGCGTATATCGTGGGGCACCTTGGTTTATCAGTGGGTGATTTTTGTCGACGGTATGAATTCGATCCCACGATCGTCACGGGGTGGCAAACAGCGAATCGTTCCGTTTTCTCCTTGCCCGCTGACTTTGTGGAGTGCCTAGCCATTGCGTCCGACAAAACAGCGGAACAAGTCCGCTGCATTTTACGCTTGTTAGAAAAGCAACATTTTGCTTATCTTGCGAAGAATCCAGCGTGGAACATAACACCGTCTTTACTCGCCCCCCCGGTTTCTTCACAAACGACCCAAAGAGAAGAAGCTTGATTTACCAGTATTTTAGGTTCCCAACATAGCTAGACCAATTGAAAATCACAAAGAACGCCCGTCAATCGCTTGATTGACGGGCGTCTTGTGTTAATCGAGATTATGTTAACTAAGGGTTTAAATAACTTCTTCTAGCCAAACTTTATATGAAAGATCCGAAGCAATTGACGTTTGTATTTCAGGACTAACTATGAATCCGTACTCTTCTTCACTTGTTTCAAAACCATACATAACGTCTGAAATCTTATACAATTGCCCATTCCATAGGATTTTTTCCCCTTTTCTTGGAATAAATGGTAGCGCCACAATATCAAATTTTTCAGAGTAGTTTTCACTGTTTTTGTTTAAGGTAATAGCTAATTCAATCGCGTACAATTTTCATATCCTCCAAAAATATTAATTAATTGAAACCACACGTACAGGAGAAAAACAACTTGCATTTCCCTTTGAAGTATAAATTTGAGCAACCCCATTTATTCTATAAGTTCCTCCTTTTTTATACGTCCAAGTTTGAGAAATAGTCACACCACCAGATTTTGGGGAATAGCTTCCCGGAGAAGTCGTTTGTCCCAAAATTCCAATATTATAAACAGCGTTCACTCGGTTAATTATAGCATTTGTTTTCAATTTCCAAACAGCTGTAACCTTTCTTCCACTTTTTGTCACCGTAAAAGAAGTCGTAGACCAAACTGGACCAGCCTTAGCTTGAGCTTGTGTTTGGAAAATATCATTGTTATTGATTATACTGTCAGATTCAAATATTGCTGAATTCGATTCTACAATAACCTGTTCCTCAGCTTGAACATTTACTCCAAATGCAATAACCATAAAAGCTGTTAAGGTCAATCCTACAAGAACTGCTCTAATAATTTTTTTCATAAATAAATTCTCCTATTCCTTTGGTAGTCTCAATGTATAGTTTTTATCAAATCTTGTATATAACACATCTGTTTATGTCTTACCGTACGGATGAGATCAATGAAGATGGCGACCGAGTTATCAAACGTTTCGTATTGTTTACAGGGTTTGAAATTAATGTCTCTAAAATGTTTGTCGATGTGAGTGTTAATCCAAAACTGGACTACATTATCAATGGTTTAACTACTGAGGTTTCTAGGTTTAAATTATCTGCTTTCACTTCGATTCGCTCTACCTATGCAAAAACATTATTCCGATTGCTTATGCAATATCGCTCTACTGGTTATTATATTGTGAGAATTGAAGATTTTAAAGAACGAATGGATATTCCTGAGAGCTATCGCCAAATGGGACAAATCGATCAAAAAGTTTTACAGCCTGCACTAAGGGAATTACAAAACTATTTCAGTGACCTAAAGGTCGCAAAAATCAAAGCAAAAAAAGGCAATAAAATTGCCAAACTGGAGTTTACGTTTTCAGGTCTAAAGACTGATACACCAAAGGGTTCTGTTGCAAAGTCTCAAAAAGGTCATTAGTTTTTCAAGATGATTCTTATTTAAGCAGGGATTCCTAATAGTCCTTTGATTTCTGTACAGACGGAAAAGCCAAAAAGAGACCCTTCTTTTCGGCTTTTTTTATAAATTCCTCGAATCGCTTCCATGCCTTTAATCGTGGTTGAGGCTGTTCGCAAACTTTGGTAAAATTTGTTTCTTCGCTTAATTGGACGATGATCTTGTTCAATCAGATTATTCAGATACTTGATTGTTCGATGTTCTGTTGTTATATACAGTCCATTTTTCTGAAGCTTTCTGAAGGCACTCTTAATAGAGGGTGCTTTATCCGTTACTAGAACCTTTGGTTCTCCAAACTGGTTCTTCAGTCGTTTTAGAAAAGCATACGCAGCCTGTGTGTCGCACTTTTTCCGTAACCAGATATCTAAGGTTAAGCCATCTACATCGATAGCGCGATATAAATAATGCCACTTTCCTTTAATTTTGATATAAGTCTCGTCCATTTTCCATGAATAAAAGGACTGTTTGTTTTTCTTTTTCCAAATTTGATAAAGAATCTTTCCGTATTCTTGCACCCAACGGTAAATTGTGGTGTGACAAACGTGAATTCCTCGGTCATACAGAATTTCCTGCACTTCACGATAACTCAGGTTGTACCGAAGATAGTAGCCGACGGCTACGATAATCACGTCTTTTTGAAATTGTTTTCCTTTGAACTGAGTCATCTTCATTCCTCCAAGCTATCTTTTTCAATTATTTTACCTCAAAATGAGCTTATCGGAAACTTTGCAACAGAACCGGTTTTTGGATGCAAAATGCTTTACGTGAAGCATTGATTGCTCATAATATTGAAAAGTCAGTTGTTTCTTTAGTTACTCAAGTACAAGTGGATGAAAATGATCCGGCTTTTGAAAATCCATCAAAACCGATTGGTCCATTTTTAAGCGAGGAAGAAGCAAAGGTTGAAATGAAAAAAGGGAACGGGACCTTTATTGAAGATGCTGGTCGTGGTTGGCGTAAATTTGTACCCTCACCAAAACCAAAGAGTATTTTAGAATACCCAATTGTAGAATCATTGACAGATAACGGTGTGATTACGATTGCTGCCGGTGGCGGTGGAATTCCGGTAATCGCCTCTGAGGAAGGATTTACAGGAATTGAAGCGGTTATTGATAAGGACTTCGCAGCAGCAAAACTTGCTGAATTAGTTGGAGCGGACTATTTGATTATTTTGACTGGGGTAGACAATGTCTATGTCAATTGGAATAAACCAGACCAAAAAAAATTAACCGACGTAACGGTCGATGAATTAAAAGAATATATAAAACAAAACCAATTCGCTCCTGGCAGCATGTTACCAAAAGTAGAAGCAGCAATTGAATTTGTTGAAAATGCGAAAGATGGAAAAGCGATTATTACATCATTAGAAAATGCTGGTAAATTATTTGATGGTAACGGTGATGTAACAACGGTAATAAAATAATTGCTTTAACAGTTTAGCGTGATAAAAATCTATACCTTCTTAAGTTGATTTATTAACTTGAGAAGGTATTTTTTTCTGAAAAATGATAATGAAAATCAAAATGTTCATTTCTATCAATTTTGAAGTCAAAAAAATAAAGTACAGCCCAGAAATTTGCTCTGTACTTTAAAAAACTGGTTAAATGAAGATGAAATCGCTCCCTTATTTTTTAGTATTGGTGGAATTAAAAGGTACTTTTTAAACAAAAACTACACATAAAAAATAAAAAAAATAAAAAAAGTATTGAAATGTAATTGCTTTCAGTATATGCTATATCCATAAACGCGCGTTCATGGGATGTTCATCGTATAAAAAAAGGTGGAAATGAGCGTATCGTTTTTCTTTTTAACAAATCATGAACGCGCGTTTATGAGTTTGAATCAAGCTGCAATATAAGAAGGCAAACTGCAAGACCTTCATTTTAAGGAGAAGTGTTATGGGGAAAATAAGTTTAGGAATAGACATAGGAGGGACGTTCATTAAGTATGCATTAATAGACAAGCAACATCGCATCAAAGAGAAGTGGAAAGTCGAAACGGTTAAGTACAATACAGCTGACGAATTTTACGATTATATATGTTCAAATATAAGAAATGTAGATGAAATTGACAAAATCGGTGTAAGCGCACCCGGCCTTATTGATGAAGATTCGAATGTTAAATCCTATGCTGCTCCTAACGTAGCTATAATGTACGGCACAAATATCAATAATGAAATCAACAAAAGGACAAATAAAAAAGTGTCCGCAATCAATGATGCAAAAGCGGCAGGTTTATGTGAGTTTAAAATTGGAAATGCAAAGGGATACAAATCTTCAGCGTTTTTGATTATAGGTACAGGAACAGGCGGATGCATATGCGACGAAAACGGAGTTGTGTATGGAAAAGATTCGTTTGCGGGGGAATTCCATAATATGCCTTTTGTAAACGCTGAGATAGGCGGCCTTGATAAGATGGGTGATTATGCTTCGATAACCGGATTGGTTAATTTATACAATAAAAAAGCTAATCGGGAGGAGCAGGTTCAGTATGGAAATGAGGTTTGCAAGAAGTACCTAAACGGAAATGAATCAGCTGTGTCTTCAGTAGATGAATGGATAGGAAACATAGTGGCTCAATTAATAGTAATCACCGTTTTTTATAATCCTGAAGTGATATGCATCGGTGGAGGAATATCCGAAGAAAACTGGTTCATCAATAAAGTAAGAGAAACGTATAAGAAAACCTGTAGGGAGTATTTAGAAGCGGATTTTATTACTACCGAAATCAATAGATGCAAGCATAATAACGATGCCAACATACTGGGTGCTGTTATAAAAGCTTCTATCTAAAATACACAACAGTTTTGTTTCAAGAAAGAATGTTTGAAAATAAATTTATATTGAAAACGGAGGAGAAGATTCAGTGATATACGAAGAATTAGACAAATTCCAAGATGATTTCCTATGGGGATCGGCATCTGCAGCGTATCAGGTTGAAGGAGCATGGGACAAAGATGGAAAGGGGGAAAGTGTATGGGATGTGTACACCCGCCAACCGGGGACAACATTTAAGAATACAAACGGGAATATCGCGGTCGACCATTACAATAGATACAAAGAAGACGTAGCTTTAATGGCTGAAATGGGATTGAAAGCTTATAGATTCTCAATTGCATGGACACGTATTTATCCCAATGGAAGAAATGAAGTAAATGAAGAAGGCTTAAAATTTTATGAAAACTTGATAGATGAACTTATCGCGAACAATATCCAACCAATCATTACGTTGTACCATTGGGATTTACCTCAACATCTTCAAGATTTGTACGGCGGATGGGAATCAAGAGAAATCATTCATGATTTTAATGAATACTGTGTAACGTTATTCAAGAGATTTGGGAATAAAGTTAAGCACTGGGTATCATTGAATGAACAAAATATATTTGTAACACTAGGTTACGTAACCGCTATGCACCCGCCAGCTGTTAAAGATCAAAAGAGAATGCTTGAGGCGAATCATATAGCGAACTTAGCTAATGCTACCGTAATTGAATCCTTCAAAAAATATGTTCCAGACGGTATGATTGGACCAAGCTTTGCATTTGGACCAGTTTATCCATTCAGTTGCGATCCAAAAGATGTTTTATCCGCAGAAAATGCAGAGGATTTAAATTGCAATTGGTGGCTCGATGTTTATTGCAAAGGTAAATATCCAGTGTTCGCTTTTAAATATTACGAAAGACTTGGAATCGCACCCACTATTGAAGATGGAGATCTTGAATTGTTGGAAAGAGTAAAACCAGATTTTATCGGAATAAATTATTACCAAACAAGCACAGTTGCATTCAATCCGCTTGATGGAGTAGGGCAATCGGAAGGTATCAATAACACAGGTAAAAAAGGCACCGCTAAAGAAAGCGGATTACCCGGAGTTTATAAAAATGCAAAAAATCCACATCTGGAAACAACAAATTGGGACTGGGCAATTGATCCTACTGGTTTAAGAATTGGACTAAGAAGATTGACCAGCAAATATAATCTTCCAATACTTATTACAGAAAACGGGCTTGGAGAATTCGACAAGCTTGAAGAAGACGACACTGTCAATGATGCTCACAGAATCGATTACTTGAGCGCACATATCAAGGCTTGTAAAGAAGCAATAACAGATGGTGTTGATCTTCTAGGCTACTGCACGTGGTCATTTACAGATTTGTTAAGCTGGTTGAATGGTTATCAAAAACGCTATGGATTTGTGTATGTGGACAGAGATGAAAATGATCAAAAAGATTTGAGAAGAATCAAAAAGAACAGCTTCTATTGGTACAAAAATGTTATTCGCACCAATGGAGAAGAGTTATAAGAATCGTTCACAATCAATGAATATGAAAAAACAAGGAGAGATAGACCATGAAAAAAATTTTACTAGTATGTTCAGCAGGAATGTCCACAAGTTTGCTTGTGACCAAAATGAGAAACTCCGCAAAGGAAAAAGGAATTGAAGTAGAAATAGATGCTCTTCCAGTTGCAGAGGCAAGTACGGCCGTTGATAATGTCGATATCGTTCTTTTAGGACCACAAGTGCGTTTCCAGAAAGAGACCGTTGAAAAACTTGTAAAAGGCAGAATTCCCGTAGAAGTGATGGACATGCGGCTGTATGGAATGATGAATGGAGAAGCGATTTTAGAAGATGCTTTACAAAAAATAAACTAGGAAAAGAGGCTAAAAAAAATGAGTTTTATGGACAAATTTCAAAGTGCTATAGAAAGATTGTTAGTGCCTTTAGCTACAAAGTTGAACGCTCAAAGACACATATGCGCAGTAAGAGATGCTTTTATTTTATCATTCCCATTAACGATGGCAGGATCATTGATGGTGTTATTGAATAATGTTTTCTTGTCAGCAGATGGATTCATGTTTAAAATCTTGCAATTCGATAAACTTTTTCCGGGTATTGTTAAATTCCAAGCAGTGTTCGCTCCAGTTGTTAAAGGTTCAGCTGATATTTTCTCGATTTTGATTGTGTTTTTGATAGCCAGAAACCTTGCGAAACTAATGGAAGGCGATGATTTGTTGACAGGTTTGACCGCAATCTCTGTTTATTTCATCATCTATCCTGATTATTTCGATAATGAAGGAGTAAATTATCTAACAAATCAATATATGGGCGCACAAGGGTTGTTTGTAGCAATTTTGGTTGGGCTCTTGGTCGGCGAACTAATGTCTAGATTAGCAAAATCAGATAAGTTAGAAATTAAAATGCCAGAACAAGTACCTTCAGCAGTTGCAAGATCCTTCAAAGTGTTGATCCCGATTATCATCACGACGATTTTCTTCTCCGTCCTCAACTACTTTGTAAAAATGGCTGCACCGGGCGGATTACATGAATTAATTTATAACATCCTTCAAACACCATTGACCAGAATGAGTCAAAGTTTATTCTCAGTGCTTATTTTAGCATTATTATCTCAATCGCTATGGGCTATGGGAATACACGGACCAAATACGATTGCAGCTATTCGAGATACCATGTTCTCGGAAGCCGGAAACGCAAACCTCTTAGATTATGCTGAAAGCGGTACTACATGGGGAGCGCCTTTTCCGATAACGTACAGTGGTTTAGCTACTGCTTTCTCTGAATATGGCGGTTCAGGAATGACATTGGGTCTAATCATTGCTATATTGATTTTCTCGAAAAATAAGGAATCAAAAAGTATTGCCAAACTTTCTTTGGCACCCGGTTTGTTCAATATAAACGAAATGGTTATCTTTGGTTTACCGATTGTTCTGAATCCGATTTACATTATTCCATTTATTATTGCGCCACTGGTTAACATTATGATTGGTTATACCGCAGTTATGATTCTTAAGATTATGCCGCCGGTAACGATTGGTATTCCTTGGACAACACCAGGACCATTGATGCCTTTCTTGGGTACAGGCGGAAATATCGTCGCACTGTTTGTCGGATTCATCTGTCTTGCGGTGAGTGTATTGATTTACTCGCCGTTTGTAATCGCAGCGAATAAAGCAGCGATTATTGAAGATGAAATGGAGAATGAAATACAGTCATAAGAAGTAGTAGAATCGATTTAAAAAAGCTGCAGTACGCTGAGAACAAACCGAAAGATTCAAGATAGGAGATTTACACATGGAAGGAATTGAATTAACTGCTTTTAGTATAATCAGTAATGTTGGAATGGCCAAATCATTGGCTATTGAAGCATTAAGAGATGCCAGAAAAGGAAAGTACAATGAAGCAGAAAAGAAAATGGCTGAAGCATCGGAATATTTTGTGAAAGGCCATCATGCACATACTTCTTTGATACAAAAAGAAGCTGCTGGCGAAAAAGTTGAACTTTCGTTAATAATCATGCACGCAGAAGATCAATTGATGTCGACGGAGACAACTAAATTATTAATCGAAGAAATGATAGAAATGTTCAAACAGTTAAACAATAAATAAGTGAACATGAAAGAGAAAATATTAGACGAACTAGAATTGCTTGCTTACTTTACAGGCAGAATCTGATGCCAGCAGCAAAACATAGAGCACCCAGGATGAAATATAATCCTGGGTGCCTTATTTTTAGAACAAAACACCGGGGTGGTGGTTTGTTCTGCGGTTGAAGGCATTTGCTGATGGTTTCTGCATGAAAGGTATTGCCAAAAGTCTCCTTTTGCTGGAATCCTGAAGCAGGCAGAGTTTTTCGAAAAACAGAAAAAGATTGAAAAAAATGGACAAATAATATAGTGTTGCAGTATGAACACGAGTTTACGAACGAAAGGAGATGCCTTTATGATGAATAGTACTGAAATTGCAAAAATTGCCGGAGTATCACGCAGTACTGTATCCAGAGTGATAAATAATTATTCAAATGTCTCAGAAGAAACAAGAGAAAAGGTTTTAAGAGTAATTAAGGAACATGAGTATGTGCCACATGCTTCAGCAAGGATGCTTGCAGGAAGCCAAAATAAGGTGATCGGCTTATTTATTATAGACCTGATACATGAAGAAGTTGGACTAAAAAATAGAATTACCAAAAGTCCGTATTATCTAGAATTTACTAGTTCAGTGATAGAAACAGCAAGTGAGATGGATTACCTGGTTCTTGTCCATATTATACATAGCGTCGCAGGCTATGAAAAAATTAAAGAGAGTTTTTATAATAAGACAATTTCTGGTGGGATTTTCATAGGCCAGAATGACGACGATGAATCGATAAAAACAATCATTGATAGAGGGTATAAAGTTGTGCTGATCGATCAATCAATCAGACCTGAAGATGCCACCTATAACCAGTGCATGATAGTGAATGCGGACAATTACAACGGCGCTTATTGTGCGACAAAATATCTCATAGATAAAAAACATAAACAAATCGCACATATTACAGGCGGTACGGTCAAATTCTCTTCTAAAGACAGGATAAGAGGATACAAAAAAGCATTAGAAGATGCAGGGATAGAAGTAAATAAGAACTTGATTGTAAATAGCGAATTTGTGGAAAATGCTGGATATGAGGCTGTGAAAAAATTATTTAATGGAAATAGTGAGTTTTCGGCTATTTTTGCCAGTAATGATAAGATAGCATTTGGAGCAATCAAAGCTATTCAAGAAAGAGGTCTCAAAGTTCCAGATGACATCTCTGTTATAGGATTTGATGATATTGAATCGTCTAAATATTTTAATCCTCCATTGACTTCTATGAAAATGAAGTTAGGAGAAATGGCTGATATCGCCACAAAGTCGATTGTTGCATCGATTGAAGGTGAAACGAAGCCATCTATAAATGTAGTACCTGTCTCATTAGTAGAAAGGGAGAGTTGTGGGATTTTGCAGTAGCAAAACTTGCTGAATTAGTTGGAGCTGATTATTTGATTATTTTGATTGAGGTAGACAATGACTGTGTCTATGTCGACTTGAAAAGTAAAGTACAGCGCCCAAAAATGCTCTGTACTTTAAATGGTTCTGTTGCAAAGTTCCAAAATGAACAATACTAGTCTAACACTAGCTATAGTTTATGCAGGTATTCCTAATAATATCTTCATTTCCGTGCAGACTGAAAACCCGAAGAGAGTGCCTTCTTTTCGGTTCTTCTTATATAATCCTCGAATGGCTTCCATGCCTTTAATCGTGGTTGAGGCTGTTCGTAAGCTTCGATAAAATTTGTTTCGTCTCTTGATGGGACGATGATCTTGTTCAATGAGGTTATTTAGATATTTCACCGTGCGATGTTCTGTTCGCTGGTAAAACCCGTGTGCCTGTAATTTTTTGAAGGCACTGGCAATAGAGGGAGCTTTATCGGTCACCAGAACCCTTGGTTCATCGAACTGTTTAACTAATCTCTTGAGAAAGGCGTAAGCTGCTTGTGTATCTCGCTTTTTCCGTAACCATATATCCAGAGTGAGACCATCTGCATCAATGGCGCGATAAAGATAATGCCATTTTCCTTTGATTTTAATATAGGTCTCGTCCATTTTCCACGAATAAATGGACTGTTTGTTTTTCCTCTTCCAAATGTTGTAAAGTAGTTTCCCATATTCCTGTACCCAACGATAGACAGTGGTGTGAGACACGTTAATACCACGGTTGTACAGAATTTCTTGGACGTCACGATAACTCAGGTTGTACCGAAGATAGTAGCCTACAGCGACAATAATCACATCTTTCTGAAATTGTTTGCCTTTAAAATGGTTCATCTTCGTTACTCCTCCTAGTTCCTATTAAACTCAGTTTACCCTATAATGGATCTGAGGGGAAACTTTGCAACAGAACCGTTATAACAATCAGTTTATATAAAAGACAAATCACTGGGTGCGGAATATCTTGTGATCAAACCATTGAGGAAGCTGTCAAAAAGTCAATAATCGAGAATAAAATAATCGAGTGGCAAAATTATCAGAATGAAGATTCACGGTTTTATCAATCGGTTCCTAAAGATAAAGAAAAGATTTATGATTTTATTTTTTCTAAAATAGAAAAAAGCAATAGTTATCATTGTGAAGAAGGTATTGATAATCTTATTCAAAAAAAACTAATGCTAAACAAGGACATTCCTTTTCCAGAAGTGGTTATTTTAAATGGAAAAAATAGTCATAAAAATAATGTCAAAACAATAAAATTAGTTTCTAAGCATCTGCTAAATTGCTTGCCTTCAAAGAGACTTATAAGATTATCGAAGAAACAAAAAATTATTTCAAATATAGATTATAATGCTACAGAATTTGATTGTTTCTTAGTTTGAAAGGGAAGATAAAAATGAATGGATTCCTATTAAATGATAGTAGAATTTTCTCGAAAAAAGGCTTATTTTTAAACCACCACTTCAATAATTATATAGTTAGAGAAGATAAGCAACATGTACAAGCTTATGAAGTTGGGTTTGACAATAGATCATCAAATTTAAAAAAAGTTTTTGGAGAGTTCTTTGAAAGAGAAGTGTTGATAAATACCAACGATTCATTCGAAAACCATACACACGTAAATTATTTGAGTAAAAACATGCCTAAAATGATGCCTAAAGGCTTATTTTTATCTAGAGATCGATTTGTTGATTCAAATGGGATGGCATCTCATACAGATTCAAACTCTGTAATAAGAACAGCATTTTTCGAGTTCTTTGAAAGGCAATCATTCATAGTAAATTATTTGACTAAAACTTCAGCTCCAAAAATATCTATCAGTAATTTTACAGAAATAAAGTCAGTAGACAACTATTTAAAAAATTATGTAGATAACACAAACTACTTCAATGTATCTATCTCAGATAAGATTTATGTGATTTTATGTATTGGATATAGTGAAAATTCTAAGTGTATAGGTTTAGGTAC
This sequence comes from Enterococcus sp. FDAARGOS_553, assembly GCF_003812305.1. Classification (NCBI taxonomy): domain Bacteria; kingdom Bacillati; phylum Bacillota; class Bacilli; order Lactobacillales; family Enterococcaceae; genus Enterococcus; species Enterococcus sp. FDAARGOS_553. Next base: position 2,411 of record NZ_CP033739.1, on the reverse strand, counting down.
TTCAAATGTATTAGAAGAAGCTATAAAAAAAAGTCAGATTGAAGCTTTGCAGTATTTTGCAACGGATTTTAGTAAGACTGCTAAATCCAATACTTTAAAAGATTTTGATGATAGAAAAAAAGATTTATATCATTCACGTTTTGATCAATTATCGACCAATGAATTTTGTAGAAACTATTCATATTAACTAAAAAATATGGAAGATTGTCAATTTGAAAGTAAACTTAAATTTAATTTTAAATTATGGCAAAAAGAATGTAGAGAAAAATTAAAAATGGATCCAGTTATAAGTTTGTTTCACTCGTATCAGCCCATTCCTCATTTGAAGGTGGTAAAAGTGGTTGATGAGAATTGGTTTCCACACATGAATCCTATTTTATATAATGAGAGTGTGTATGCTTTTGTTCAGTCAATTTGTGGAAAAGAACTAGATAAAAGCATAGAGTATATTCCTTTTCCATAAATTCATCGAAGGAGAATATTATGTCAAATGTCATTACTATCTGCAAACTAAATATATCATTACTATTAAAAGACAAACTATCTTTTTTTTGGTCACTAGGGTTGCCTAGTATAATGCTATTTTTTAACAGTAGGAATATAACAACCGTTTATGATTTAACTTACTGGTGGATATATATTGTATTCAATGCTTTTGTTTACGGTGTAGGATTGTTTGCTTTAAATGAGAAAGATACTGGTGCACTATCCATAATATTTTCTATAAAGTGGATACCTGTAAAATTCTTTTTTGGACTACTACTTACCCAAATAATTTATTCTATTGTTTGCTTAACTATGTTTAACCTCATACCTGCCTTATTTTTCAATTTAAATTATATTCATCTAACAGTGTTATCATTGATAACAATTATAGTAGTTTTACCTGTAGCGTTCATCGGATATAATATAACCTACTTAAGAAATCTTTACTCGTCGACCGTTTCATCCATATGTAATATGGTAATATTTTTATTTTTCGTATTGATAGGAATAGATACACCAGTAAATTACATTAATCCCTTTATTATTATTGGAGATGTTATGAATGATTTAATATCAGGTGATTTTCCACTGTTTTACTTCCTGATTTGTATAATACTGATTATAGTAAGTATACCTAGTATTATTTTCTTTAAACCGTTATCTAGAGAAAGTAGATGATTTTGTGATTGTTATAGAAAATTTATTCATAAAAGAGATTGAAAAGGAAATAAATTGTAAGTTTGAAGAAGGAATTACTTATTTGAAAGGGAAAAATGGCAGTGGAAAAACGCTATTATTAGATTATATTAGTGGTCTAAGAAATCCACTTCCGAAAAATAGTAAAATAATTAATAATAATAGTTGTATTTATATGCGCCAGAACTTTACTTTTTATAGTCGATTAACTGTAGATGAGTTTATTCACTTTGTTGAGGGGTTGACCAATGAATCAAAAAAAAATTTCCTGAATTTATTAGATACATACTTTCCTGATATAAATTTTGAAAAGTATAAGAAAAAGAAATTAGGTTTATTGTCAGGTGGGGAACGAAGGCTAGTATACATCCTTTCAATTCTCAGTATAGAAAGAAAATGGTATATTCTAGACGAGCCTTTTAGCAATCTTGATCAAGAAACAAGAGACATACTAATGATTATAATAAAAACAATGAGTAGAGAAAAGAAAGCAAATTTTATATTGACAGCCCATGAGAACCTTTCCCTTGATAATTTACATGTTTTAGATTTCAATTCTATTATCAATGAAAGTAAATAGGATTGATAAAAATCATAACTTTAAAAATAATTTCAGGAGTTTAATATAAAAAACAGAGGGTCAGAAACTTAAAAGTTTTTGATTCTTTTTTTTGTTTGGATTTTCATTTAATGAAAATTATTTTTATAGAATGATCATTTGCTTTTTCATGTTTATAAACGATCGCTTTTATATGTATGTTTTTGGGTTGATCCATTTTAGAAATGAATTCATAGACTTATAAATAAATCTGCGATGTTTTCTATTTATTAATTAAATATTTTTTAAGACTATAATTTAATTAAAGAGTTGATTAGTTAATAATACTAATATAATCAAAACGCATCTTAAGGATATGATTACTGATTATAACGGGAGAGGATGTCTACTTTGTCGGAATTAAGCAAGTCTGAGTATCAAGTTCTTTATTATTTTTATGAGTTCAATCAATCGATAACGAAACATGAGTTGTTAGAATTAGTACCAAATTTAAATAGAAACACAACAGCTTCTGTAATAAGTAATTTATTAAGTAAAGGATATTTGGAAATAGGAGAAATTAAATATTCTAAAAACGTTTTAGCAAGAGCATATAGACCTTGTATTCCTCTAACAGATTTTTTAAAAGATGAGTTTGGGAAAGACATTGTTGAACGAATAGTAAAACATG
>NZ_CP033740.1:2030000-3150721 GCF_003812305.1 Enterococcus sp. FDAARGOS_553 | reverse complement strand
ATGTTATCATATGTAACAATTGGGGCATTTTCTGTTGTCGGCTCATTACTGGGCAACATTGCTTCAGCTGTCGGAAGTGGCGTAGAGAATGTCGCATCGGGAACAGCAGATGTCGCATCAAAGGCCTTTGATGAGATCACAGGGAATATGGGAGATATTAATACAGATCAATTGGAAACGGATGTCCGCGATGTATTAAAAGATACTGACGTTCCTGAATTACAGCCAAACTACTTGCAAGATCAAGTTTCTGATGCAACGAGCGATATTACCGATGCAGGGAAGAAAATTGCTACGGATCCAAATAAAGCTGACGAAATCATCGATGATCTTTCAACGAAGCTCAAAGATCGGGCAACAAAAATCAGCGATTCTGTTGACGAAGAAGCCATTTCAAATGCGGTTGCGAAAAATACCGATTTAAATCAACAAGAAGCACAAGAAGCAACCCAAAATATTGTCAATGGCTTACAAAAAGCTTCTGATGAAGCACAACAACAAATTGAAACAGCACAGCAAAATCTTGAACAAGCAAAACAAGATATCGATCAAGCAGTCAAAGATGCGCGTAAAAAAGCTGATGAAATAAGTGATGCTACTGCTAAAGCATCAATTTGGGGCTTTGTAGCAATGGTCTTAGGACTAGTTTTAACATCAATCGGCGGCATGGTCGGTGCGAACTTAGTCAAAACTGCCGATCATGAAAATCGGATCTAAAGGAAAAAGACAAACACGAAAATAGTAGTGAGTGACCAATCATCAATCCAGTATCTCCATGGGAGACGGATCATTGATGGTTAGTTTTTGTATCAACAAGTCATTGCCTCCAATGGAAAAAACGTAAGCGATTAAGATTAAGAAATCCACCCATGGCCTCTCTGGGGAAGCTATTTTCTTAGATTTGAGAAAAATAGCCGGAGTGCGAATGGCTGGATTTTTTTTGGCTCTTTTAAGAATTATGTTACTTACTGTTTTGGCAATAATAAGCGCACAGTCGTTCCTTCATTGACACGAGAGTCAACTGTCAGGCCATATTTTTCCCCGTAGAGTAATTTGATTCGTTGATCGATATTCTCCAATCCGATACCAGAATAATGTTCGCTTGTCTGGTTCCTAATCACCGAAGATGCTTCATCAAAGCCGATACCTGTATCAATGATTTCGATGACTAGCCCTGATTTACTGATACGAGAGAAGATTTGAATGTAACCTTTCTCTTCTTCAGGAAACGCATGCAGATAAGCATTTTCGATGATTGGCTGCAAGATCATTTTTGGAACCAAACAATTTTCACATTCTTCTGCTGAGAAAATCGCTGATTGAATCCGGTCACCATAACGAACGTTCATCAAGATTAGATATTCTTCTACGATGGCGAGTTCATCTTTTAATGGAACGATCTCTTTGCGGTTGAAGGTATGGCGAAGCAATTGGACGAAACTATCGATGGCTTGTGTTGCTTTCTCCTGTTCATTTTGCCAAATCAAAAATTTGATTGCGGTGAGTGTATTGTAAACAAAATGAGGTTGAATCTGCATTTGCAAGGAACGGATTTCAAATTTGCGTTTTTCCGCTTCAGTAATCATCAAATGATCGACATACGATTCTAAATCCTCAAGCATCAAATTATAGGCACGTCCTAGTTCCTGTGTTTCATAGGTCCCGTTGATCGAGACCTTGTTGCTGAAATCACCCTGTGTGACTGCCGGTAATTTGTCGATCAACTGATAAATTGGTTGTGTGATCGTACGAATGATCCAGAAAGCAAACAGGCTAAAGAGCAAGATACTGAGAAAAGCGATCCATACGGCAGGCTTGATCAGATTCATGTTGCGTACTAAATGCGATTCATCCAGCAGATCATAAAAAGTAAACTGATAAGAATAAAGAGGCATCTGATTCACTGAATCATTTTTCACTTCGATCATAGCTGAATCAAAAGCTGTGCCTAATTTTTGTTCTTCAGAAGTGGATAAGATCTGTCCCTGATCATTGACCACATAGATGGTATGCAGCGTTGTGTCTAACAATTGCCGATAGATGGAAGAAAAATCAGATTCTTTCAAAAAAATCAATGCATAGCCGAATAAAGCATCATCTTTCATCAACTTACGTACATACATCAGTCCTGGTGAATGGCTCGTAGAAGTGCTCAACCCTTGCTCCAGAAAATAGTATTGACTAATAGCCTCATTTTCATTGATTTGCTGCGTAAATTCACTTGCCAAAAAAGTTTCAACCGACTGGTTTCGGACAGCATCATTTTGAAAGAATGATCGTCCGTTCGTTCCAATCAATACCAAGTTGGAAGGAATCGTTTGAAAAAGCGAGCGAGTATCTTTCAACTGTTCATTGAGTTCTAAAATCGTTCTTCCCTGATTTAGCTGTCCTTTTAAATAATTTTCTACGGCTTTGCTCTCATCGACGACATCAAAAATACGATTGATATTCTCATTCAAGCGCTCATAATCTTCCTGGATCTTATCCAAAAGCAAGCGGTTCGAGCTCTGATACGAAGCCACATAAGCATCTTTGGACCGTCCATAGATAACGATCACTGTCAGTAAACAAACACTGATTACTCCTACCACAACAAACAAAAAGATTCGGCTGAACAATTCATTTTTTTTGAGCCACTGTTGGATTCTCATAATTGGTTCAACCGCCGATACTTAGAAGGAGTGACTTGAAATTCTTTTTTAAAGATTCGAGAAAAATAGCTGATATCGGAATAACCAACTGCTTCACTGATTTCTGACAAATTCAACTCAGATTGGGTCAGCAACTCTTTGGCTTTTTCTAGACGTGTATTTTTTAGATAATCAGAGAAACTCATTTTTAATTTTGAAGAAAGGAAAGCTGACAAGTAGGTATAACTAAAGTGGAACGTTTCTGCCAACTCAGATAGTGAGAGGCTCTTCATATAATTGTCTTGAATGAAGCGCTGGATCGAGACCAGTAAGTCATCTTCATCCATAGGGGAGAGGGCTGTCAGTTGCAGTCGTATCTCATCGATCGTTGACAACAACAAATCGGAGAAATCCTCCAAATATAAGACATGGCCGATCTCATGAAGAAATTCCGCTCGCAAGCGACTAAAGCGGGGGGCTGTTGGAAATTCTTCTTCTAACCGGGATAATAGCGTATAAAAAATACTGCTGGCCTGCTGTTTTAGAAAGTTCGGATCAACATTTGATAGAATCATCTCATTGAAATAGTCTTCGATACGCGTAATCCCCAACAGGAAATTATTGTCTAATAATGCCCGCAAAAATTTTTTTGTATCAAAACGATCACTTTCCATGTACATAAAAAGTTCATGCTCAAAAACAAGCCGCTGCTGTTTGTAAAAAAACGATTGTTCCCGACTTTTATCTTTGAGAGTCAGAAAAGCTGTGCGTAAGTCGTCAATCGATTCAAATGAGCAGCCAAGGGTAAAAAAGGCATTTGGTTCGGTATAGGTCAACTGGTCCAAACATTTTTTCAAAGAGGAAAAAAAATCATATTCTGCTGAATAACTGATCAATAGCCCTGCATCATTGTTACTGATCTTGAAAGCTAATGTTTTTAAGTGAGTATTCGATTGCGAAAATTCTGTCAATGCATGAAAAAGCTGTTCAGTAGAACGAAAATAACTGACATTCGTATAAAGAAAACATAGTTGCTGTTTCATAGCTATTTCAAGATAGTCAGCAAAAGGAGTAAGTGGTTCTTCATACCCAGCCAGATAGCGATTCAAAGATTCTTGTAATGGGACCTCAGCGGTTATTTGGCGGGTATCAGATTTTTTTTCGCGGATGGTGTTTAGGGCTTTCAGCAACAAAGCAGGCGTCAATGTTGGCTTTAGCAAGTAATCAATGGCGCCGTTCTTAAAAGACTGACTGACATAGTGAAAATCATCATAACTGCTCAATACCAGAAAATGGATAGATGGGTATTGTTGTTGAATGATGGTTGTTAATTGGATGCCGTCCATTTGCGGCATTTTTAAATCTGTGATCACGATCTCTGGCTGTAATTGCTGGATCAGGGTTAGAGCCTCCTGTCCGTTTGCTGCATCTCCTAGCAAGCGAAAACCTTCTTGCTCCCAACGAATCATATGTTTTAAACCATCACGAATAGTGGTCTCGTCATCCACAAGCAAGACTGTATGTAAATGATGCATGGTATCCCCCCTATTTCTTTATTCTAGTATAAACGCTTTCATAAAAGAAAGGTATTAGTAAAAATTTTCTATTTTTGGACTATTTTAGTAAGCTCTTCCACGCGTGTTGTATCCGTTTACAACTCCAGTGTATAGTAAAAATGTAATTAAAAGGAAAGAGGGAGAAAAATGAAAAAATTGCTTGCATCACTTGTGACTGCCGCTACTGTATTGACATTGACAGCTTGTGGCAGCAACAACGAAAGTACTGGTGACACTGGAGATTCTTCTGATAAGGTTACAGTTTGGGCTTGGGATGAGACTTTCAATATCAAAGCTGTCAATGAAGCGAAAAAGGTTTACGAAAACAAGGATGTTGATGTGGAAGTAGTGACCATGTCACAGGATGACATCGTTCAAAAGTTGAACACTAGTCTAGCATCAGGCAATACGGATGGCTTGCCAAATATCGTTTTGATCGAAGACTATCGTATTCAAGGCTATTTATCTTCCTATCCGGATGCTTTCAGCGACTTAACTGATATTGTCAATGAAGATGACTTTTCCAGCTACAAATTCGCCGTCAACAAAATCGATGATGTGATCTACGGTGTACCTTTTGATAGTGGGGTAGCAGGGCTGTTTTATCGTACAGATTATTTAGCAGATGCAGGATATGAAGCTGCTGATCTCCAAGATATTACCTGGGATGACTTTATTCAAATTGCCAAAGATGTCAAGGAGAAAACGGAACATGCCATGATGTCTCTGGATCCAAGCGATTTGGGATTGGCAAGGATCATCATGCAGTCAGCTGGTGAATGGTATACCGGTGAAGACGGCACCACAGTAACGATTAAAGACAACGAATCATTCAAAGCCGGCTTGAATGTATTGGCGACACTACTGAATGAAGGATTAGTTGAACAAGTCTCTGATTGGGATGGCGGAGTCAATGCAGTCCAATCCGGAAATGTTGCTGCAGCACCAACAGGCGCTTGGTATTCTAGTACGATTCAAGGGGCTGAAGATCAAAGCGGCAAATGGGCGATTGCACCGATTCCGGCACTAGCTGGTGGCAATTCAGTGAACGCATCAAGTATTGGCGGAGCAGGATGGTATGTCATTAAAGGCGTAGCTGGTGAAGAGAATGCGAAAGACTTTTTAGCGAAAACGTTTGCTTCAAATAAAGAATTGATGGGAACATTGGCAACTGAAATTGGGCTGGTTTCAACGATGAATGCTGCCGAAGAGACAAAAGAATATACTTCAGGACTTGATTTTTATGGAGGACAAAAAGTTTTCCAAGACTTCTCTCAATGGTCACAAGAGATCCCGGCCGTCAACTACGGCAATCATACTTATGCGATCGAATCTGTATTGACAGAAAGCTTGCAGCGAGTAATCAATGGGGAAGATATCGATAAAGTACTAGAAGATGCACAAACACAAGTAGAAGCACAAATCGCAAACTAAGCAAATCATTTAGCTATGGTTTCATAATCAACAAATCAGATACGAACGATAGCTGCTGGTACCAATAATTTCCCATTAGAGGAGATTGTTAAGCAGCAATCGTTCGTATAGTCATTAGATTGGTGCCATAGTGTCGTTTGAAGGAGGAATCACCATGAAAAATAAATCGAAAAATTGGTTTGCGAATGGAAACGCGTTTATTTCTTTGCCTGTGATCTTGATTACACTATTAGTATTTGTTCCTATGATTTCAGCTCTTTTTACGTCTTTCCAGTCGGGACCGCCGACAACGATGTCATTCAACGGTTTGGGAAACTATCAGCGGATGCTGAGTGACTCAACCTTTAAGAAAGCTTTTGGTAATACATTTTTATACTTATTGATCCAAGTACCGATCATGCTGTTTTTGGCTTTGATCGTCTCGAACATACTAAATGACAAAAAATTAAAATTCAAAGGTCTTTTCCGAACGGCCTTGTTTTTACCTTGTATCACTTCATTGGTCTCTTACTCGTTGATCATGAAAAGTTTATTCTCAGCGAATGGGTTAGTCAATAATTTTTTAATGCAAATTCATTTGATTGAGGTGCCGATTCAATGGCTAACGGATCCTTTCTGGGCAAAAGTCTTGATTATTTTTGCCATTACTTGGCGCTGGACAGGCTATAATATGATTTTCTTTATTTCTGGTATGCAAAACATTGATCCTAGCATCTATGAAGCTGCTGAAATTGATGGTGCGACTAAATGGGATCAACTTTTCAAGATAACTATTCCTAATTTGCGGCCAATCATTTTATTCACGACAATTACTTCAACGATCGGAACATTGCAATTATTTGACGAAGTACAAAATATTACAGGTGGGGGACCTGCCAATGCAACCACCACGCTCTCGCAGTACATTTATAATTTAAGTTATAAATTCACCCCGAACTTTGGCTATGCGGCGGCAGTATCCTTTGTGATCGTGATCGCTATTGTGGTCTTATCCGTCATCCAAACAAAATTAGGAGGGAAAGAAAATTGAAAACACTCTCTTTAAGCTTAAAGTATCTTTTCTTAGGTCTTTTGGCCTTTATTTCCGTCTTTCCATTTGTCTGGATGGTATTGGGAATGACCAATCAAACCTTTGACATTGTGGCAGGAAAAATCATGATCGGTGATCAGCTGGTGATCAATTTCCAAAATTTATTTGCTTCTGAACTGAACTTTACTTGTGCTTTGGGCAACTCTGCAGTGATTGCGGTCATTACGACCGTCTTCGCGTTGCTGTTTTCTTCCATGGCGGGCTATGGGTTTGAGATCTATCGAACCAAAACAAAAGATCGCATTTTCAATATTTTACTCTTATCGATGATGGTTCCTTTTGCGGCTTTGATGATTCCGTTATACCGCATGTTTAGTCAGCTTAGCGGAACCCCAATCGGAATCAATACTTTTGCAGTGGTCATTTTACCTTCTGTTTGTACAGCGTTCCTGATTTTCTTTTTCCGCCAAAATATCAAAGCTTTCCCTAAAGAATTAGTAGAAGCAGCTCGCATTGATGGGCTGAATGAGTTAAGTATTTTCTTCCGAGTCTATATGCCTACTGCTAAAAATACGTATGCAGCAGCAGCGATCATTACCTTTATGAATAGCTGGAACAACTACCTGTGGCCATTAGTTGCCTTGCAATCACCGGATAAACGGACAGTTCCGTTGGTTTTATCTGCGATGGGGGCTTCCTATACACCGGATTACGGCATGATGATGTGCGGGATCGTGATCGCCACTTTGCCAACAGCGATTATCTTTTTCGTATTACAAAAACAATTCGTACAAGGCATGTTAGGTTCTGTGAAGTAAAGAAAAGAGAAAACGAGGAAATGAAATGATCCATTTTGATAAAAAAAACCAAATTTTTCATTTAAGCAACAACAAAATCAGTTATGTGATGCAGATCGAAGAAGGTGGAAATTTAGCGCATATCTACTTTGGAAAGAAAATTACCCATTATTCTGGCCATTATCGTTACCCGCGATTAGATCGTTCTTTTTCGCCGAATCCAGCAGGCAGCAAGGATCGCTTATTCTCGCTGGATACGCTGATGATGGAATTTCCTGGGAATGGGTTCGGTGATTTTCGTGAAGCGGCATATGATATCCAACTGCCAAATGGCAGTCATGTTGCGCATTTTATCTATCAAAGCCATGAAATCAGTCAAGGCAAACCAGCACTTGCGGGGTTGACTCAAACTCACGGTGCTCCGCAAGAAATCGAAACGTTGCAAATCATATTGCGAGATGAAGTTGCCGCGCTTGAATTGGTTTTGAATTATAGTATTTTTACTGATACATCAGCAATCATTCGTTCAAGTGCCTTAAAAAATGACGGTGTTGAACCAATCGTTATCCATCAACTAGCCAGTCAATCACTGGATTTTCCCAACCGGCCGCTTGATTTGATCCAATTGAATGGTGCATGGGCGAAAGAACGGCAAATCAGTCGAGAACCAGTTCAGACAGGTATCAAGAAATTGGACAGCAAGCGAGGTTCCAGCAGCCATCAACAGAATCCTTTTGTTATTTTGGCAGATCCCGCTACAACAGAATTCTCGGGAGAATGTTATGGCGTTAGTTTACTGTATAGCGGCAATCACGAAACGATTATCGAAAAAGATCCTTATGATCAAACGCGGCTCATCATGGGCATCAGTAGTTATCGATTTGCCTGGACAGTACCACCTCAGGAAAGCTTCCAATCACCAGAAGTGGTTACAGTTTATAGTAATCAAGGGCTCAACCAAATGTCACAAACCTATCATCGCTTTTATAATAGTCATCTTATTCGTGGACAGTATCAGCTGACTGAACGTCCGACGTTGATCAATAACTGGGAAGCCACTTATTTTGATTTCGATGAAGAAAAACTGGAGCAGATCGTCGATGAAGCGAAGGCATTGGGAATTGAATTGTTTGTTTTGGATGACGGTTGGTTTGGTGCACGAGAAAATGATTTGACTTCTCTGGGTGACTGGTATGAGAATGAAGGAAAGTTAGCTTCTGGTCTGCGAGGGTTTGCGGAAAAAGTCCATCAGAAGGGTTTGAAATTCGGTCTCTGGTTAGAGCCGGAAATGATCTCAGAAGTGAGCGAGTTGTATCGTCAGCACCCCGAGTGGGCCTTAAAAGTACCTGGACGTTCTCCCGCATTAAGTCGCAGTCAGTTTGTACTGGACTTTTCTAGAGAAGATGTTCGGAAACATATTTTTGATCAGTTAGCCCTTCTATTTAACGAAGTACCCATTGATTATATTAAGTGGGACATGAATCGCAACATGACGGATGTCTATTCATTGTTGTTACATCCTACCCAGCAAGGGGAGGTGTTCCATCGCTATATTTTAGGTCTGTATGACTTTTTAGAACGATTGACAGCTGCTCATCCCACTATTTTGTTTGAAGGATGTTCTGGCGGGGGTGGTCGTTTTGATGCAGGTTTCTTGTATTACATGCCGCAGATATGGACGAGTGATAATACCGATGCGATAGCCCGTTTGAAAATCCAATATGGAACCAGCCTGTCATACCCGGCTTCTAGCATGGGTTCGCATGTTTCAGCAGTGCCTAACCATCAAACACAGCGGATCACTGACTTAGCGATCCGCGGAAACGTTGCAATGTCTGGTGTCTTGGGCTATGAGCTGGATTTGTCGACAGTGACTGATGAAGAAAAAGCAGCCATCAAAGAGCAAGTTGCCTTTTATAAAAAACATCGACAACTCTTCCAATATGGCACGTTTATTCGCTTGTTGAGTCCTTTTGCAGGAAATGATACTGCGTGGATGTACGTTTCTGAAGATAAACAAGAAGCGATTGTTTTCTATTTCCGTGTATTAGCCGAAGCATCTGCACCGCTAATCACTCTCAAATTGGCGGGATTAGCGGCAGATACAGTGTATCAAATGGGGGGATATAAAATCGGCGGCGATGAATTGATGCAGATCGGTTTCTATATTGATCCTGCTTTATCCGGCGACTATGCAACACAAATGGTTCATCTAACAGCGATCAATAATGACTAAGGTTCTTTTCAGTAATCACTATCAAATGAAATCAAACGAATAGAGCTGTAACAGAAGCAAAAGCAGACGAAATGATCCAAACTGGACTTGAGAAAGAATTCTTCTCTCTGTGACTAGGGACGAGGATCGGATTGAAGAGAGGATTCGATGTATCTTCGGATCGTTTGTTTGTTGAAGTGCTTATGTTGCAGTTTTTTCTAGTAGAGTTGTTTTTTCTGCTAAATCTTTTACGTATAAATGGCGATTGTTTTATTTTTTTGTTGATTTAGCTTATGATGAAGGGGGTCAATAAAAGTCAAGCAGTGACGGAGGGAAAACAACGACAGAGCACTTAAAAGAACACGCAGAGGAACAGTTGCTTGCTGATGGGTATCGCAAATATCATGGCTCAGCATTCGATGTTTATTCTCACAAAGACATTTGTATTCACAGTGGGAAGTGTGTTTGAGGTAATCCAACTGTTTTTGAGGTAGGACGTCGACCGTGGGTCATTCCCGATAATGCTCAAAAAGAACAAGTTGCTCAAGTGAACCAATCTTGTCCAAGCGGCGCATTAAAATTTATTCAAAGGGGAGAAAACTAATGGAAATCAAGGAAGAAAAAAATCGTTTTGCCTTATTAGACGGCGAGAAAGAGATCGGCGAAATGACTTGGTCGAATGCAGGAACAAAACGAATAATCATTGATCATACATTTGTCGATCCAGCCTATCGTGGTCAAGGACTGGCAGAAAAGTTAGTGGCAAAAGGGGTAGAAAAAGCGCGCGCAGAAAAGAAAACAATCATTCCACTCTGTCCATTTGCAAAAAAAGAGTTTGAACGTAAACCGGAATATAGCGATGTTTGGAGTAAATAACAATTCTCAATTTTAAAAAAAGAAGTGGTTCTTTTAGGGAACCACTTCTTTTAGCGTTAATCTATCAACATGTGACTGTTAATGTTGAAATTGAGCATGGTAGAGACGGTAATAATACCCTTTTTCCGCTAACAATTCTTCATGAGTACCTTGTTCGACGATTTGTCCGGCATCCATAACCAAAATTTTATCAGCTGCACGGATCGTTGATAAGCGGTGGGCAATGACGAAACTGGTTTTTCCTTCCATCATTTTCAAAAAGGCATCCTGAATTTTCTTTTCTGTCAGTGTATCGACTGAACTGGTGGCTTCATCGAGGATCAGCATCGGGGGATTACTGATCATAGTACGAGCAATGGTCAGTAATTGCCGCTGCCCATCGGAAATCTTGATGCCTTGTTGCCCAATCGGCGTATCCAATTTATCTGGTAACCGCATAACGTATTCATACATATATGCATTTTTTAAAGCATCGTATATTTCTTCATCGGTAGCCGTGTCATTGCCATATTGGAGATTCTCTCTTAAAGAAGCATCGAACAGCCACGTGTCTTGAAGGACCATACCAAAACTCTTTCGTAACGCTGTTCGCTGCAATTGACGAATATCGACGCCGTCTACTCGGATAGTTCCCTGATCAACATCGTAGAAACGCATCAGCAAATTGACTAGTGTCGATTTACCGGCACCAGTCTTTCCGACAATTGCCACCGTTTCACCTGGTTCAGCTGTAAAAGAAAAGTTTTCGATCAGTTTTTGTCCTGGATCATAAGCAAAAGCCACATTTTCAAAGTCGATTTTACCTTTGATTTCCTTCATCGCTTGTGTTGCTGTGTCATCCGCACTTTCTGGCACTTGATCCAATAACTGGAAGGTTCGTGCCAAACCAGCTAATGCAGTCTGAATCTGAGTGGTGATGCCTGACAGTTCAATAAATGGTTTTGAAAATTGGCTAGAATAGATCGTGAAGCTTGAAATCATCCCAACTGTTACCAGCCCCGAGCCTGAAAAGTACAATAAACCACCGACGAACCCGACAGACAGATAGGAAAGATGGTCAACAAAACGGGAAAGCGGATTGGTCAACGAGGAAGAAAACTGTGCTTTTCGGCCACGAAGGTTTAATTCGTCATTGATCATTTCAAACTGTTCTTGATTGATTGCTTCTCGTTCAAATGCTTTGACAATTTTTTGATTGCCGATCATTTCGGTAACGAATCCAGAAATTTCACCGACGATCTCTTGTTGACGCGCAAAATCTGCTTGTGATGTTCGTGCCACGATCCAATTGACTAAAAAGATGATCGGTGTTGAAACAAGAACGACGAGAGTCAGTGGCACACTCATCTTAACCATAACTACCAAGGCAATCAGCACGACAGAGATACCGGAGAATAATTGGTTGAAGACAGCAGCAACCGCAATTGAGATATTATCCATGTCATTGGTAAAACGACTGACGATATTCCCGTGAGACGTTTGATCGTAATAACGCAAGGGTAGTGTATTTAAATGAGCAAAACCTTCTTTGCGCAGATCAGCGACAGACAGATAGGCCACTCGATTCCCTAATCGTTGGATCAGCCATTGACTGACAACAGTAACGATCACTACACCGCCAAACAACGCGAGAATGCGATAAAGTTCTTCGAAATGAACCTTGCTAGGACCAATCATTTTATCGACAGCCTGACCTATTTCATAAGTCATAAAAACCGTTGAGATGCCAGCAGCGATTCCTAAAACGACAGCAGTCCAAGTTTCTTTGGCATACACAGCGAGATAGGGGAGGTAGCGGCGGAAGGCAGACCAATCAAATGATTTCTTTTTCATTCTTCTTCCTCCTCTTGAGATGCCACAATTTCTTGATAAGCTTTGGAAGTGATCATCAACTCGTCATGGGTGCCTTTGGCGACTAGATTTCCCTGATCTAACACTAAGATCTGCTGTGCGTCTTGAATCGAACGAACACGCTGAGAAATGATGATAATCGTTCCGCGAATTTTTTCTTTTAAAGCCATCCGCAGATCCAGATCTGTTTGGTAATCTAGCGCACTTAATGAATCATCCAAAATCAATATATCAGGTTTAGCAATAATTGCTCGAGCAATCGTTAAGCGTTGTTTTTGCCCACCAGAAAAGTTCTTGCCTCCTTCAAAAATCGGCGTATCCAACTTTTGCGGTAGTGCTTCGACGAAGTCGCGACTTTGGGCGATCTCTAATGCTTGCCAGCATTCCTCGTCTGTCGCATCTTTTTTTCCCCATTGTAAGTTTTCACGAATCGTACCAGTGAACAGAACAGCCGTTTGAGGAACCATGGCAATTTTTTGTCTTAATTGTTTCAGCGGCCACTTGCGTACATCCTGTCCATCAACGATCACTTTACCAGCAGCTGTGTCATAAAAACGCGGGATCAGTTGCGTTAATGTCGATTTCCCACTGCCAGTTGGACCAGTGATGCCCAAGGTTGTGCCAGGAGCAATCTCAAAATCGATATTTTTTAATGCTAAGCCATAGTTAGGTGAAAAGCGAAAGTCCACATGTTCGAAACGAAGGGCACCTGCCTGTTTTTGTTGATCCATAAAAACCTCAGATAAACTATCATCAATCGACGGTTCTGTATCAAGAACTTCATTGATCCGTGAAGCCGAAGCAGCAGCGCGAGTAAAAATGATGACGAGATTCGATACAACGATCAGTGCCAACAGCATTTGGTTCATATAATTGACCAACGCCAGTACTTCCCCCTGTTCCAAGTTTCCGATGTTCACTTTGAAACCGCCAAAGTAAAAGAGTGCAATAATTCCTAAGTTCATAATCATGGTTGTAGCCGGGGTCAATAATGCAGAAAGATTGGTCACACGAATATAGACATTGGTCAAATCATCTGTGGCTTGGTCAAAACGTTTGGTCTCAGTTTTTGATCGAGCAAAAGCACGAATCACGCGAATACCGCTCAAATTTTGGCTGACTAGTTCATTTAGTTCGTCCAAGCGGATCTGGACTTTCTTATATAATGGCACTGTCTTGCTAATGATCCAAAATAAAATGATACAAAAAAGTGGCAGCACACATAAGAAAATCAAGCCCGCTTGCCAATCGATGACAAACGCCATGATCACTGAACCAATACTCAAAAAAGGTGCTCTGACGACTAAACGGATCAACATAGCCAATGCAACTTGCATTTGGTTGATATCATTGGTCATTCGAGTGATCAACGTATCTGTTCCAAATAGATTCAATTCATTGTGGGACAACAAATTGATTTTTTTCATTAATGTATTACGTAATTCCGTGCCAAAACCTTGAGAAGCAGTGGCTGCATAGTATTGACAGATGACCGCACAGATCATCCCGATGACGGACATCGCAATCATCCAGAGGGTCATTTCAACTACTTTCGACCAATTGTTTTGGCGAATTCCCTGGTCCACGAGTGCAGCCATTTGGAGTGGCAAAACCAGTTCAAACACAGCTTCTAAAAACTTAAAAAAAGGACCTAAGACGATCTGCTTACGATAGTCTTTGGCATAGCGTAATAATCCAATCATAAAAACCTCCTGTAAAAATAAAATAGTCAATGAAAGAAAAAATGCATCAGGAGAGGAATTCTCCACTGTGAATTTACGAATAAAAAATCTTTCGTTTCTAGCATATCTTACCATAGTTCCAAACTGAGGGGGAGCAATCAAGAAAGAAAAGAAAGTTTCATTTTTATTTCAGAAACAAACAATTAGTTTTCAATTTTTTTGATAATTATACGATAAATACTGCGTATGATACTTTACTTGGCTATGATCTTTTTAGATTTTTTCAAGGAAAAATCATAGGAAAATTTTTTCGAACAAATTTGCATTAGCATAAAAATTCACAGCAAAAATATAAAATATCTTAAAAAAATAGGCGCCGAAAACAAAATCTGGTACAATCGGGGAGAGTGAAGTAGGAAACATGAAGGAGGCACTATGGATAGAAAGTCGAAATTTAGCAAACAGCGGGCCCGCAAAGCTCGTAATAAGCGCCGAATCATAGGAGGCGTCGTACTTTTTGCGATTGCAGGAGTCTTTTTATTTGCAGGATATACGTATTATGCTGCAAAAAATTCTGTGGATAAAATGTTTAAAGAATCCGCTGTGATCAAATCCAATAAAGAAAAAGACAATTCATTGAAATCAGCAAATGTTGATTCTAAATTTGGGATCCTGTTAATGGGGGTCGACAATGATGCCGAACGAGAAAAGAAAGAGCATCTGGATACGACTCGAGCAGACAGTTTGATCTATATGGTCTATGATGGCGAAAATAAAAAGATCGACATGGTGAGTTTACCTCGAGATATTTGGACAAATATCTACGATGGTACCGGAAACGGGACGGTCGTCAACACGGCAAAAATCAATAGTGCATTTGCGATTGGTGAGGAAGATGCAACGATTGAAACGGTGCAAAACTATTTGAACTTGCCAATTGATTATTATGTCAATATCAATTTTACAAGTTTTGAGAAGATCATTGATGCAATCGGAGGTGTTACCGTAGATGTTCCTTATGACATTAATGAAAAGTATACTTCGGACAATTCTGGTAAAACACTGATTCCAAAGGGCCGACAATCGTTGAATGGAGAGCAAGCATTGATTTTTGCTCGAATCCGTAAAATGGATACTGACGTGGACCGTGGCAATCGGCAGCAAGAAGTCATTGAAGCAGCCATTAGTCAAGCATTGAAAATCAATAATGTCACAAAATATCAGGAGATTCTTGACTCTGTCAGTGACAATGTCAATACCAACTTTAAGTTTGAAGACTTGGTTTCACTAGCTGGGAATATGCTTTCTGGTTTTACTATCGATAAACATACTTATGAATGGTATGATGGTGAATCTTATGATGGCCAATCAATCGTTTATATTCAAGATTACTCCTATAATGAGATCCGTAATGATATGCTAAAAGCATTGGGTAGATCAGATGAAATGACACCAGAAAATCAAGGGACGACTACGGAGACAAGTACCAACTATTAATGAAGTAATGTTCTTTTATAATAGGAAATAATAAAAAAAGAAACGCTGCGGCGTTTCTTTTTTTTGTCCCCGTAAGAGCGCTTGTAAGGGGCCGTATACATTAAATGCATGAATGTTTGAGTAGTGTGCTGCTTTTTTCTTTCGCTCGAAATTGATTGATTTTCTTCAAAAAATAGACACTATTCAATTTTTCTAATGAAATTCTTAGAAAAAAATATCTGAATGATTATGAGCTAGAGGAGAAAAAAATGGGTAAAAAAAGAGGATAAAAGCGATTATTCATTACGGATGAATAATGCCAATTTTTTGGCATTGGAAATGATAACTGAACTACAATGTAAGCGTTTTTAACTCGTTATCATATACATGTACCTGATAAATAATTGTTATTTATCAGGAAGAAGAGTGATTGATTTCAGCTGAAAAAATCAATAAATAAAAGGAAAGAGGCGAGAGAGTATTTCATTTAGCTAGATTGGTTTTAATGCTTTTTGTGATTTTTTTTGCAAGTGGGATTTATGCAAGTTACTACACAATACTAAAGAAAGTTGGAGAACAATGGAAAAGAAAAGAGGAATCAGTAAAATCGGCTTGATTGCCTTAGTAGTCAGTTCATCCATTGGTAGTGGAATCTTCGGTATCACGAATGACTTAGCGATGTCCGCTGCTCCTGGACCTGCAATCATCGCCTGGATCATCGTCGGAATTGGCATTCTTGCATTAGTTTTATCATTGAATAATTTAGGCGCCAAACGACCAGATTTAGACGGCGGTATTTTTGGGTATGCAGAAGCGGCATTTGGGAAATTAGGAGGTTTTATCAGTGGCTGGGGCTATTGGCTCTCTGCCTGGCTGGGAAACGTCGCCTTTGCGACAATGCTCATGAGTGCAATTGGTGAATTTATACCCGCATTCAAGGGAGGACAAAACATTCCGTCAATCTTACTAGCAAGTGTTTTTATTTGGGTATTGACCTTTCTGGTGAATAACGGAATTGAGAGCGCTTCATTTATCAACACAATTGTTACGATCTGTAAATTAGTTCCTTTGTTTTTATTTATGGTTATCGCACTGGTTAGTTTTCATGTCGATATTTTCTCAGCAGATTTCTGGGGAAATGTCAGCAGCTCACTACAAAGTGGTGCTTCTGTCAGTCTCTGGTCACAGATCAAAGGTTGTCTAATGGTGATGATGTGGGTCTTTGTTGGGATTGAAGGGGCAAGTGTTTTAGCCAATCGTGCGGAAAAACGGTCGGATGCCCAAAAAGCATCAGTCATCGGTTTGCTTTCCTTGCTAGTCATCTATGTGCTAGCTTCCTTATTGCCATACGGCGTCATGTCGCAAGCTGAATTGATGGCGTTACCACAACCAGCAATGGCCAACATTTTGCGCTATATGGTTGGAGAGTGGGGTGCAGCCTTTATCAATATCGGTCTGATCATTTCCATCATTGGTTGCTGGCTGTCATGGACGATGTTACCAGTAGAAACAACCTTATTGATGTCCCGCGATGGGATGCTGCCAAAAAGTTGGGGCAAGGTCAATCGAAAACAAGCACCAAGTTATTCATTGTTTATCACTGCTGCATTGACGAACGTGTTCTTGTTAACGTTCCTTGTGACCGATTACGCGTATCAATTTGCTTATTCAATGTGTACCGCAGCGATTTTGATTTGTTACTTGCTCGTGGGGATCTATCAAATGATTTATTCCTATCAGCAAAAAGACAATAAACAATTGTTTATTGGTGCAGTCGCAACGGCCTTTCAGATCATTGGGATCACATTAGCAGGCTTTGCCTATGTTCTCTTATGCAGCATCGCCTATTTACCAGGATTCTATTTCTACTTACGGGCATGTAAAGAGAACAACTATCAAATCAGCAATAGGCAAAAAATGGTCATGGCTGTGGTCAGTTTAGCAGCAGTATTGTCGATCGTAGCAATCGCTACTGGAATGATCTCAGTATAAGGGGGTTGATTATGGATATTGCTAATTTTGGTGTCGAGGAATGGTTGAATATCTGGGAGAAAAAAGCAACCTATGACATTGCCCAAAGTTCTATCGAAGCACTGACGCTAGAGGAAATCATGGCCTTCAGTGGCAAAACGAGTACAGATTTTTTGAAACGTGTCGCGCAGCAGCCTTTAGATTATGGCTGGATCGAAGGATCGGATCGATTCAAAGAACTCGTCGCTTCATTATACCAACACATGACACCAGCGAATATTTTACAGACAAACGGAGCTACAGGAGCAAATTTCCTGGCACTATTCGCTTTGATCGAAAGCGGGGATCATGTTGTCTCCATGCGGCCAACGTATCAGCAACTCTATGATTTGCCAAAAGCATTTGGGGCAGAAGTAGACTTTGTTGAATTAAATCAAGCAAACTGGCAGCTTGATCTAGCAGTTTTGAAAGCCAAAGTGAAACCTGAAACAAAATTGATCTGCTTAAATAACGCGAATAACCCCACCGGTACGCTATTTGATCAAGAGCAATTACAGCAGATTGTCGCCATCGCTAAAGAAGCGGATGCCTACATTTTAGTAGACGAAGTCTATGCACCATTAACAGAAGAAGGCACATTTTGTTCCATCGTCGATTGCTATGAGAAGGGAATTGCTACCAACTCTTTGTCAAAAACCTACTCAACGCCAGGTATTCGTATCGGTTGGACTGCCGCTAGTGAAGAACTCACGGAACATTTTCGTAAATACCGAGATTATACGATGATTTGTGGCGGTGTTATCGCTGATGAAATAGCGATTCAAGTATTGGAAAACAAAGAGCAGATTATCGCACGAAACAAGAAAATCGTCGCAGAGAATCTTGCCATCGTCAAGCAGTGGGTAGACCAAGAACCGAAAGTGGAATTAATCGTTCCCCATTATGTTTCTACGGCATTTATCAAGTTGAAGATCCAACAAGAGGACTATCAATTCTGTGTGGATCTATTAGAAGAAACTGGGGTCTTGCTTGTTCCGGGAACAGCTTTTGGGGTACCAGGGCACGCCCGCTTAGGTTATTGCTGTAAGAAAGAGACGCTAGAAACTGGTTTGAGATTACTCTCAGACTATTTAAAAAAAGTTTCATAGAAAACGGGAAACAAATTGTATAGGAATGAGGAGGATGAAAAAATGAATGAACCTATTCACGTTTTTTCAGAGATTGGACGATTAAAACAAGTGATGCTTCATCGTCCAGGAAAAGAATTGGAAAATTTAATGCCGGATTATTTGGAACAATTGCTGTTTGATGATATTCCTTTTTTACAGCAAGCGCAAAAAGAACATGATTTCTTTGCCGAAACATTGCGAAATAAAGGGGTTGATGTGCTTTATTTGGAAGATTTAGCAGCTGAATCTTTGACCTCTACAGGACTCAAGGAACAATTTGTTGCAGAGTACTTGCAGGAAGCAAACATCCAAAGTGAAAACACCCGCAAAGTGATTGAAGAATATTTACTATCAATCTCTGATAATCGTGAACTGATCGACCGAACGATGGCAGGATTGAGAAAAAATGAAATGAAGATCGCTGGCCATCAGAATCTGACCGATCTTGTAGACGATCAGTATCCGTTTCTGATCGATCCAATGCCGAACTTGTACTTTACCCGCGATCCATTTGCTACGATCGGAAATAGTGTTTCCTTGAACCGAATGTATTCAGAAACGAGACGAAGAGAAACATTGTACGGCAAGTATATCTTTAACTATCATCCAATTTTCAAAAAAGAAGCCGAGCATCTTTTATACAATCGGAATGAATCCACACGAATCGAAGGTGGCGATGAATTAGTCTTGTCATCAAAAGTGTTAGCTGTTGGGATTTCACAACGTACAGATGTCGCTTCAATTGAAAAATTGGCGAAAAAATTATTTGAGAAAGAACCGACTTTTGAACATGTGCTAGCTTTCAATATCGGTGAAGAGCGTAAATTCATGCATTTGGATACGGTCTTTACAATGGTGGATTATGACAAGTTCACTATCCATCCGGAAATCGAAGGCGAGTTAACGGTTTATTCCATCTCCAAACAAAATGACCAAATCAAAATCTATGAAGAAAAAGAAACATTGGAACGGATTCTTTGCCGCTATCTTGATTTAGATGCAGTGGAACTCATTCGTTGCGGAGGTGGAGATATCACAGCAGCTGCCAGAGAACAATGGAATGATGGTTCGAACACGTTGACGATTGCACCAGGAGAAGTAGTCGTCTATGACCGGAACTTGATTACGAATGAAAAACTAGTCGAAGCAGGGGTCAAACTTAATTACATCCCAGGAAGTGAACTCGTTCGCGGACGTGGCGGCCCTCGTTGTATGAGCATGCCATTTATCAGAGAAGATCTTTGAGCAACCTGAAATTTACAAAAATAAAGACTAACGGTATCATAGGAGGAATGAATAATGGAACAAGTATTTCAAGGAAGAAGTTTATTAGCAGAAAAAGATTTTACGAAAGAAGAAATCGAGTATCTGATTGACTTTTCGATTCACTTAAAAGGGCTCAAGAAAAAAAATATCCCGCACCGCTATTTAGAAGGAAAAAATATTGCCTTGCTCTTTGAAAAAACATCGACTCGGACACGGGCGGCCTTTACGACAGCTGCCATCGATCTAGGTGCTCACCCAGAATTCTTGGGCGCCAATGACATTCAGCTAGGTAAAAAAGAATCTGTTGAAGACACAGCGAAAGTGTTAGGCAGTATGTTTGACGGAATCGAATTCCGCGGCTTCAGCCAGCAAGTCGTCGAAGATTTAGCGAAGTATTCTGGTGTTCCTGTATGGAACGGATTAACAGATGAATGGCATCCAACCCAAATGATCGCTGATTTCATGACGATCAAAGAGAACTTTGGCACGTTGAAAGACATCACGTTGGTGTATGTGGGAGATGGCCGTAACAATATGGCGAATAGCTTGTTAGTTACTGGTGCGATTCTTGGGGTCAATGTTCGAATCTGCGCACCTAAATCCTTATTCCCAGAAGACGATGTCGTTCGTTATGCCAATGAATTTGCCAAAGAATCTGGCAGCCAATTGATGATCACAGATGACACTGCTGAAGGTGTTCGTGGTGCGAATGTCCTTTATACGGACGTGTGGGTATCAATGGGTGAAGAAGACAAGTTCACCGAACGGGTCAATTTGCTAAAAGACTATCAAATCAATATGGATTTGATCAAAGCGACAGGTACACCAGACGACCGCTTGATTGTTTTACATTGCTTGCCTGCCTTCCATGATACGAATACTGTCTACGGAAAGAAAATCGAAGAAGAATTCGGGATCAAAGAAATGGAGATCACTGATGAAGTCTTCCGCAGCAAATATGGCCGTCAATTTGAAGAGGCTGAAAATCGGATGCATTCGATCAAAGCAATCATGGCCGCTACTTTAGGAAATCTATTTATTCCAAGAGTGTGAGAGGACGAGGGATACCATGACGAATAAAAGAACAGTAGTCATCGCATTAGGTGGAAATGCGATCTTGACCGATGATCCTAGCGCAAGAGGGCAGCAACAGGCGCTTAGACAAACAGCCAAACATTTAGTATCTTTGATCAAACAAGAGATCCAAGTAGTAATCACCCATGGAAATGGACCGCAAGTTGGGAATCTCTTATTACAGCAACAAGCAGCAAACTCTCCCAAAAATCCTGCGATGCCATTAGATACCTGTGTCGCTATGACTCAGGGAAGTATCGGTTATTGGTTGCAGAATGCATTAGAAGAAGAATTAGCAGCAGAAGGCTTACCAACAAAGGTAGCAACGTTGGTCACTCAAGTAGTAGTCAGTGAAAAGGATCCAGCATTTGCCGATCCGACAAAACCAGTAGGACCTTTCTTGACTGAAGAGCAAGCCCAGCAGATGATGACAGAAACCAATGCGATCTTTAAAGAAGATGCCGGTCGCGGTTGGCGCAAAGTCGTTGCCAGCCCGAAACCGATCACAATCCATGACCAAGCCAGCATTCGTGCATTGGTCGACAACGATTTTATTGTCATTTGTGCAGGTGGCGGAGGGATACCCGTTACTGAATCAGGACAAGGAGTCGAAGCCGTGATCGACAAAGATTTTGCTTCAGAGAAACTGGCAGAGGTCTTGGAGGCTGAAGAGTTGATTATTTTGACAGGTGTCTCTAAAATTGCCTTAAACTATGGAAAAGACAATGAGCAATGGTTAGACCAAGTCAATTTGACAGAACTGGAACAATACATCCAGGAAGGTCACTTTGCGCCAGGAAGTATGTTGCCAAAAGTTCAAGCAGCGATGGATTTTGTGCAGGTTAGCAAAAACAATGTTGCGATCATTACCTCGTTAGAAGACCTAGCTGATTTTGATCACGAAACAGGGACTCGTATCATTTCTGATTAACTGGCAAACAAAGTATTGGAGTGATGGATATTAGTGGAAACATGCGAGAATACGTAAAAGACAATTTTGATTGTCTAAAAGTGCTGACGCAAGAAAACAGGGAACGATTGGAAGAAAATATGTATTACCGAACCTTTCCTAAAGGGCAGATTCTATTCAACGATGGAGATTTGCGTGATCGTATTTTTGTTCTATGTAGCGGACTGATTCGTATCGAAAAAAATGATCAAACCGATTCTTTCTTTTATACGGATTTCATCAGTGAAGGTGAACTGTTTCCGGTAAATGGCCTTTTTGAAGCAGCGTGTTATGACTTTTCTGCCATTGCGGTGACAGAGATCGAAGTCGCGTATGTGGCAACTGCTGTTTTGGAACAATTGATGGTAGCGGATCGAGAATTATTGAAAATGATCGTTAAGAAACAAGGTCGAGTACTGGAACAGCAAGTGACCAGAATGCAATACTGTATTACTTCCAGTGCCCATGATCGTGTCATCAATACACTAGCGATCCTTATGAAAAAGCATGGAAAGCTAGATGAGTCTTGGTATATTCCTTATCCGATCATGATCAACGATCTTGCGAAATTCAGCGGTACGACGAGAGAAACGGTTAGTCAAGTGCTGAAACAATTGATCAAACAGAAAAAAATTTCCTACCAATATAAAGAATTGATATTTATCGATGATGCGTTTTTCCAATTAGATGAATAATAAAAGCACTGTGATGACAATCATTAAAGGGTGGGATCGATTTTCCAAACAACTACTGTGGCAAGCAGCTGATTTACGGATGATCGATCTCGCTTACTTTTAAATGACTCGAGTGTCCATCAGTGATAATTTTTTGAATGCGGATACATGACGTATCCGCAGATAATGGATAGAGTAGAAGCAGGTGATCATTTTGAAGAAAAACCAGCGACAAGCGATTATCAAGCGTTTGATCCTCAACCAAGAAGTAGAGACACAAGAAGAATTGATGCGCTTATTGAACGAACAAGGCGTGTGTTCCACACAAGCGACCATTTCAAGAGATATGCGGGAGTTGAATATCGCAAAAACTTATACGAAAGAAGGCAAAACGAAGTATACGATGATTGCTACGGCGGAAGCAGATGTGACCGAAAAGCTGAAGCTATCGATGAATGAATACTTGAAATCAATTGAACAAGTGGAGTTCATCACAGTGATCCATACTGTCAGCAATGGGGCAGATGTTATTGCGAATTATCTAGATGAAATGGATCTTGAAGGGATTGTTGCCACGATGGCTGGCTTTGATGTATTATTGATTCTCTCGCCATCTAAAGAGCAAGCCACACAGTTGATTCATCATTTAGAAAAATATATCGACTAGCGGCGACGATGCCCATCACCAATGCTTGACCACCATTGCCTCTCGGCACGAACAAGCATGGAACAAATGAATACAGAATCAACCAGAGACAAAAAAGCAACGCGATTCACTCGGAACGACAAGCCAGAGAATGACAGTTACTGTCGCAATCCTCTCACTTGTAGCCAGCTTTCGAAGGAGAATGCAACGCTCACTTGTCTCTTTTTTTTGTATTAAAAAAGTTAAATTCTATTTCTGGGTCTCGTCAGCGCTAAGCGCAATTGTTTTCCTCCTCTATTGGAAGGTGCTATTCTTAAATAAGCAGAAGGAAACACTTGATAAAAGTGGACAGAACGGAGACATAGAAAATGAAAGAGGCCGATCAAGAAAAACGACAGGCACGAGGGATTGTCTTAGTCACGCATATTATTGCAGCAGTGGTCAAAATCATTGGATTTCTTTTCAGCGGCAGTGCGGTGTTGATGAATGAAAGTATTCATAGTGTCATTGATTGTCTCAATCAGGGATTACTAGCAATCGGCGAAAAACGAGCACGGCGCGGCCGAAGTGAACTTTACCAATTTGGTGAGGGGCGCGCGACTTATTTTTTTAGTACGGTTGTGGCAATGACGGTCTTTTTCGGTGGCGGCCTGTTGGCAATCATGGAGGCAAGTCAGGATCTTTTGGATCCTACCCACGAAGTGGAGAACATCCAACTAGTTGCAGCCATTCTTTTTGCTGGTATTTTTATTGAAAGTTCAGCAGTCCAAAGTGGATGGCAAGAAATCAAAGAGCAAAACACGGATAAACAGCCGTTGATCGCTTTTTTGAAAGAAAGCCGAGAGAGCGAGATCCTTTTACGCTTTACAGAAGACTTGTTTGCATTGATCAGTGTGAGCATTGCATTGGTGGGTATTTTATTGACAGCAATCACCAACAACCCCATCTTTGATTCTTTAGGGGGCGTCATTGGTGGGGTCCTTCTAGTGATCGTAGCTGGTTTTTTAGGGAAAGAATTTTATAGTTTATTGATCGGAGAGAGTGCTTCGAAAAGTGATCTGAAA
Source organism: Enterococcus sp. FDAARGOS_553 (assembly GCF_003812305.1). Classification (NCBI taxonomy): domain Bacteria; kingdom Bacillati; phylum Bacillota; class Bacilli; order Lactobacillales; family Enterococcaceae; genus Enterococcus; species Enterococcus sp. FDAARGOS_553. The sequence goes on along the minus strand of NZ_CP033740.1, from coordinate 3,126,361 downwards.
AAAATTCGTCAAGTATTATCATCTAGGGAAGTAGCTGAAGTGATTGACCTGCGTACTCTGCATTTAGGTCCAGATGAATTACTGATCGTTGCTGAATTGACGATTTCTCCTAAAGCAACTTCGAGTGACTATGAGGTGATCGATCAATTGGAACAAGAAATTCGCACGGTATTAGCTCCGAAAAAAACATATATTTACTTAGAGACAGAAAGACAGCAGCAAGAACAGGTAAAAAAACCGATTCCATGAGGGGAAGAAGACCTCAAAGGAATTGGTTTTTTTACTAAGCAGTGGTTAGTTTTCCTCTAGATGATAAATATTTGGGGTTAAATGATCTTCTGCTACTCTCAAACACGTTCGTAGTATTTCAAATGAATACTTGCGGTAAGCTGATTTCTTCAAGAGGATCACTTCTTTTTCTGGGTTGACTTGGATTGAATTGGGTTGACTTAAAACGAATAAATTCAGGTGGAAAAGCGCGAGCGAAAGAAATTTCTTATTAAAAAAAGTTGTTATTTTTTATTTATTTCACAAGGAAAGGGATTGCTCTATCAGATTTATTTGTGAAAAGAAATCGGAAATCTTGATTCTCTTTGTTTTAAATTCAAATTTACATAAATTTTGTTCTTTATCTTAATGATATTGATATTTTTCAAGCAAAATAATTTACCTGTCTTTTAATCCATGATAACTTAAAGATGGAAAGATAGTTTTTTTCACAAAGTAAACATCCTTTTCTGCAGACACCCTTTTACGAAGTACCCAGATCTCCCTTTCTAAAACCAATGATTTTCAATTGCTGTGTTCCAATCAACTCGTAAAAAACTTGTGGAGGCGTTTTCCCATCTGTATTCGCATTCGATCAAGATTACAGACACCCTCACAACATACGAAAGAAGCAATCCTTGCTTGATTTTTCCGTTTTGTCAATCATACGCCCTGACTCCAAGCACAAGTGACACAACTTTACTTGAAGCCATAATTTGTCATGGACAAAATCTCACTATAAAAACAGAGCTATAGACATAGAAGATACTTATACAAGGAGGAGAATAGATGGAAAATTTTTATCAGCGAACACCGACAGAAACACTTGAATACTTTCATTCAGATCAGACGAAAGGGCTTAGTAAGCAAGGCGCAAAAGAGGCGCTAGATACCTATGGTGAAAATACGATTCAGCAACAAGAATCGACCTCCCCTTGGAAATTGTTATGGCACAATTTAAATAATCTGATCGTTTATTTATTACTAGCCGCCGCATTGCTCTCTTTTGCGATGGGAGAAACGATAGAAGGAATTGCTGTGTTGATTGCGGTGGTAATTGCCGTGATGACTGGTTTTGTGACAGAGTTGCGTGCACAGAAGTCAATTGATTCCCTTCAGGAAATGATTTACACTACCGCAAAAGTGATTCGTGATGGGCAAGTGATGGAAGTCGAATCTGCTGCGATCGTTCCAGGGGATATTCTCGTTTTGGCAGAAGGTGATGCGATCGCTGCCGATGCACGTTTGCTGGAAAGCCGCAATTTAGCCTGTATTGAGTCCGCATTGACGGGCGAGTCCGAAGCTGTCGAAAAAAATGCGGCAGAACAATATGATGAAGACGTCCCTTTAGGTGATCGCCGCAATGTTGTTTTTGCAGGAACAGCAGTGACAAGAGGAAATGGCTATGCCGTCGTTACAGCCACCGGGATGAAAACGGAAGTCGGAAAAATCAGCGATATGCTGACTGGAAACAAAAGCGCGAAAACGCCTTTGGATATCGAGCTGGATAAATTAGGGAAAGCTATCATTATTGCGGCACTCTTTGCCGCCGTGACGGTCCTAATTGCAGGTCTTCTAACGGATCAGCCTTTGGTAGAAATGCTGCATATCTCGATTATCCTTGCAGTAGCAGCCATTCCAGAAGCGATGCCCGCTGTCTCAACCATTACTCTTTCTCGCGGCATGCGGATCATGGCTGAACACAAAGCATTAGTCAAAAACCTCTCAGCGGTTGAGACTTTGGGCGCTACGAGTATCATTGCCAGTGATAAAACCGGGACATTGACAGAAAATCAGATGACGATCGCTGAGATCATTCTAAGTAATGGAGAGCAATACACTGTGACCGGTAATGGGTACGAACCGACGGGGAGCTTCCATAAAGAAGGACAAGAAATCTCAGTTAATGAAGAGCCAGCACTTCAAGCGATGATTGAAAACGGTGCACTATGTACGTCCGCTTCTTTGAAAGAAACGGATGGCCAGTTTGAGGTCCTAGGAGATCCAACCGATGGAGCGTTTGTTGTATTAGGAAAAAAAGAAGGCATCGATCGTCAAACACTGATGGATCAAGGCATTGAAAAAATCGCTGAGCTTCCTTTTGACTCAGAAAACAAATTTATGATCACCGTCTATGAAAAAGAACAGCGAACGTTGATCATGAAAGGTGCACCGGATGTTTTGATCGAGAAAGCTGCCGTCGATCCGTCTGTGAAAGAGCAGTTGAAAGACATCAATCATACACTAGCTTCCAATGGGCAACGAGTGATTGCGGTGGCACAAATCAGTAACTATCAGGGTGGTTTGTCGGAGTCTGAGCTGACAGAATCATTGGATAATTTAGAGATCCAAGGTTTTGTTGGCATCATTGATCCCCCACGAACAGATGTTAAAGAAGCTGTCAAAGTCGCTCAAGAAGCGGGGATTCGTGTCAAAATGATCACAGGTGATCACCCGCAAACTGCCTCCATGATCGCACAAGAAATTGGTTTGATCGATTTTGATAAGACGATGACGGGAAAAGAGATCGACGCCTTGGCAGGTAAAGAAGCGTTTAATGAACGGATCGAAGAAGTGGCTGTATTTGCTCGGGTTTCGCCGGAAAATAAACTTCAACTAGTCAAAGCACTGCGGGAAGAAGGAGAGATCGTGTCGATGACCGGTGATGGCGTGAATGACGCTCCTGCTCTTAATGGTGCCGATATTGGGATCGCGATGGGCATTCGCGGCACGGAAGTAGCTAAGGAATCTTCTGATATGATCTTGACTGATGATCGCTTTGGGACGATCGTCGACGCAATCAAAGAAGGAAGAATCATCTTTGACAATATCAAAAAATACGTTTCTTTCCTTTTTTCTTGTAATATGGTCGAAATCGTGACAATCTTTCTAAGTGTCATTTTTCTTCTTCCCATGCCGATTCAACCGCTGCATATTTTGTTCTTGAATCTAGTGATCGATATCGCTCCTGCGATGGCGTTGGCCTTTGAACCTGCAGAAGAGGACCTGATGAAACGTCAGCCTCGTTCCAAAGAAGACAGTTTGGTCAATAAACGATTCTTAGGTCGAATTATTTTAAGCGGGATAGTGATCGGATTGACGGCATTTGGTTTTTTTAGTTTTTTGATACAAACAAATCATGAATTAGCTTATGCCCAGACCGCTACGTTTACCTTTATGGCGATCGCACAACTGATGCATATTTTTAATGTTCGCAAGCAAGGCGGATTTGGATTAGACAAGTCTTTCTTCAAGAATAAACCGTTGATCGGCGCACTGATCCTTTCGATGGGATTGCAGTTGTCAGCTGTTTATCTCCCTTTCATGAATGAATTATTAGGGACTTCACCATTGCAAGTTGGCACATGGGGAATCATTTTCTTAGCGGCTAGTCTTTCCACACTGGTTGTAATGGGATTAAAAAAAGCCTTTCAGTTGAAGTGAAAAAAACAGCAAGAAAACCAACGATGATGTTGGTTTTTTTGTTTGCTTTTTGTCTATCGCAGGAAATTATTTACAAAAGCAAGAAAAAAAGTTATTATTGACGAGTCAACGATTGATGAGTCAATTATTAGAGAGGAGTATTCCATGCAGCTAAGAGAAATCAGCCGCCTGCTTTATCAGTTGAAAATTGCCAATCAAGAATTGACGACAACTTTTGAAAAAAGCACCGGGTTCAGTCTGACCCGATATGAATTGCTGATGTTCATTAATGAAAATGGCCGTTGTTCGCAATCTGAGTTACAGACTGAATTGAAGATTGATAGTGCAGCAGTTACAAGACATCTAAAAATTTTAGAACAAAAGAATTATGTAGTGCGGGAAAGGAACAAAGACAACAATCGTGAAGTCTTTGTGGAAATAACACCTAAAGCCAAACAAGAGCTGTCTGCTTGCGAGAAACACCAAGAGAAGGAAGCATTCGCCCTATCGCTGACCGAAGAAGAAGCAGCTGCGTTTTTGCAGTTGTTGAATAAATTAATGAAATGAAAGAGGCTACTAATATGTCAACCAATAGAGTAAACAACGATTTTTCAGCTATCACTTTTGGAAGAAAATCCGTCCGTGTCTATGATGAGACGGTCAAAATCTCTCATGAGGAAATGTTAACGATGATTCAAGAAGCAACGACTGCCCCCTCATCTGTTAACATGCAACCATGGCGTTTCGTTGTTGTTGAAAGTGCTGAGCAAAAAGCAAAACTAAAACCACTGATCCGCTTCAACACACGCCAAAACGACACATCGGCAGCCATGATCTTGATTTTTGGTGATTTAGCTTGTTATGAATACGGGGAAGAAATTTACAATCAAGCAGTTGAAGCAGGAAAAATGCCGGCAGAAGTCAGAGACCAACAATTGGCTACGATCATTCCTTACTACAAGAGCTTCACGAAAGATCAAATGACCTCCATCGTAAAAGTTGACGCCAGCTTAGCGGCAATGCAGCTGATGTTAGTCGCGCGTGCCCATGGCTACGAAACGAATCCAATTGGTGGCTTTGAAGCAGACCAATTAGCAGAGGCTTTTGATGTCGATCCAGAACGCTACGTTCCAGTTATGATTCTATCAATTGGTAAAGCTGAAGAATTAGGCTATGAATCCATTCGTTTGGATGCAGAAAAAATCACGACATTTAAATAAATCTACTCTTACTTTCTATGTGGTCTTCCGTTTGTCTTTGTGTTCGCTAGAAGCATGAAGGACGGAAGATTGCTTGGTTTACTTTATAATAAAGAAAACCAGATTTAAAAAAGGAGGAAGCAAAATGTCCACTATTACTATAGGTTTAATCATGTTCGTTGCACTTGAATTTCTATTTATCATGTATTTGGAAACTTTTGCGACTACTTCAAAGAGAACACAACGGGTTTTCAATTTATCAAAAGAAGAATTAGAACGCCCTTCACTGAATACATTGTTCAAAAATCAAGGAATCTATAATGGGTTAATCGGCATCGGCTTGCTCTATAGCGTGTTTCTTTCCGCTTCTCCTGTCGAATTGAGTCGCCTGATTTTGATTTATATCATTTTAGTTGCTCTGTATGGCAGCATCACTAGTGACAAAAAAATTATATTGACACAAGGCGGTTTAGCAATCCTTGCATTGATAGCAACTTTTTTCTGATTTTTGAAAGATAATCAAAATGACCTCTCACAGTTATGTGTTCCATTAAATGATGGAACCGTTGCTAGTGAGAGGTTTTTTTGTTGATTTCATTTGTTAAATGAGAGGACAAGTTTGCACTTGTCGTAAAAAATGATAGGATAAAGCTAACGATACAAACCTAAAAGAATCGGACTTTTACTCAGCGGTTTTCTGGACGTAAACTGGTGGCTGCGAAAAGCGCTTTGACTAATATTGGTGTCAGGATCACTGCTGTGATCACTTCAGAAACGCCGTTAGTCACTGCAATAGCTCCTAATGTGACAAACAAAGCGGAAGCATCAACACCATAGGTAGTGGCCACCAAACTAGTGTACAGGGTTCCCATCAACGTTAACACGAGAACCGTGTTGGTAAGGGTACCAAAGATGGCTGCAACAATAGAAGCAAGGACGACTTTCTTTGTTTTACGATAGAGCCAAGTAAACAATATACCAGCGACGAGACCTACTAAGACCCTTGGCAGGACTGAGATGATCGGATTAGTGAATACTGTGATATCCAAAGGGGTCGTAGGGGAAGTGAATGCCCGAATAATCGTGAAAATCCCCCAAACCAAGCCGATAAACATCCCATCTTTCGTTCCTAAAACAATGGCAGCAACAATGACCGTGATATGAATGATCGTCAGACTAGTGATGCCGATAGGAATAAAGCCAAGGAAAGGCACCATCGTTTGTAAAATAATGATTGCGGTTAGAATTGCACGGATCACTAAACGATACGTTTTGTTTTTTGTGTTCATGAGAAAACACCCTTTCTTATAGAATGACACTCGTGTCATTTTTATGTTAGGATGATTATACAATAAAATGACACAGGTGTCATTAATAAAGTGAGGTGGAAGCATGAAAAAGCCGATCGAAGAAAAAAAACGGCAAAAACGAGAAGCGATTTTGGAAAGTGCCAAAGTAGTATTCAGCAAGAAAGGATTGATCGATGCGACGATGCAAGACATCATCGAAGAATGCGGCATCAGTCGCGGCGGGATCTATCTGTACTTTCAATCGGTGGATGCGATTTTCTTAGAAGTGCTGCAACAACGTTCGCAACGACGGTTTAATGAAGTTCGAGCAATGATCAAAGCAAATGCTTCTTTCGAGACTATCTTGACGAAATATTTTGAAGATCATAAATACCGATTGCTTCATAGCATATCCGACAGCATGCTGCGAGCGACGTATGAGTATTATTATACGCATAAGTCAGTTGAGACGAGTTCGTTGCAGCAAACGCAGTTGACTGAGACGAAACGCACGATCCAAGAGATTTTTCAAGTTGGGGTCGCGCAAGGTGTGATTGCCGATCGGAATCTGGAAGCAATCGCGGAAAACTATATGTTTGTTATAGAAGGTCTGGGTATTTTAGCTTTGACGGGTCATATTCAAGAAGAACAAATCGATCATCAAATTCAAGTGATGCGAACACTGTTGCCGTACCAATAAAAGATTTTAGAAGCTGTGATAGAAGATAATACAAAAAATGGAGAAATAGCCTTTCTCAAGTTCGATTGAGATCGAACGATCTCTGGACTTTTTTGTAGTGAATTCTTTTGTTACGGCTTTTTTCTACGGCTTTTTTTCTACGGCTTTGTAATCTTTTTGAAATCAAGAACGGTTTGTATCTTACAGATACTGCTTGATTTCATAAACTCACCAACTTAGATGTCTTTTCGAAAAGTGATCATAATGGAAGGTTGAGTGTTTTTTAAGAAACTATCGAGAATTAAAAAACAAGTGATTTCACTTGTAATGAAAATGTAAACGGGAAATCAATTGGGTTGTGAATAGGAGTATGTTAAAATGATAAATGTCAAATAAATGTAATTTGATGATCAAAATTGACGAATTGGAGGAGAAAATGAAAAAGAAACTTGCATCATCTTTGTGCATTTGTGCAATAGCGCTGACAAGTCCTGTCATCCCAACCGCCGTGTTCGCCGATGATTACGATCAATTAATTCAGCAAAAAAATAACGAAGTAGCTGAATTGAAACAACAGCATCAATCGGTGCAGACACAAATAGATCAGTTAACAAATGAAGTGTCTGACATCAATGAACAAGCAGCTGAATTAATCGCTCAGCAGAAAAAACTAGGGAATGAAATCAATGATTTAGAAAAAGAAGTGACTGATTTGGAAGCACGGATCGAGAAACGACAAGTAGCGATCCAGAATCAAGCACGAGACACTCAAGTCAATGGGAAAAGTGATCGCTTTATTTCCGTGCTTTTGGATTCCGAATCTTTCGGTGACTTTGTTCAGCGGTTCCACGGAATGACGACGATCGTCAATGCCAATAATCAGATGATCCAACAGCAACAAGCGGACCAAGCAGCTGTTAAGACAAAGAAAAATGAAGCAGAAACCAAAATGGCGGAAATGCAGCAAATGCAAGGCCAGCTGGAAGCCCAAAAAGGAAGCTGGCGTCCAAGCAAGCAGATCTGAATGTCTTGCAGACAAACCTTTCTTTACGGCAAGCAAATAAAGAAAGTGAAAAGGAAGCATTGCTCGCTCAAAAAGAAGCCTATGAGGCAGAACAAACTCGAATAAGAGAAGAATCAGAGCGGGTCGCAGCAAGACAGCAGGCAGCAGCTGAAGATCAGCTCATACCAACGACTACCAAGTCTTCTGAAAATTCTTCGATTTCTGAAGCTGATTCTTCTGAAACCGAACGTTCTGCTCAAGGAGAATCCACTGATGTTCAAGGGGATATCCAAGAAACACCAACAAATAATGAAACAAGCCCCGTAACTACTCCAGATTCTTCTTCGACGGCAGCAAGTACGGAAAGCAGCAGAAATCCTGCTCCTCAGCCTGCTCCTAGCTCTGAGCCTGCACCTCCGACACCATCTGCGCCAATTGGGAACGTTGGAGCTGCGATCGTAGCAGAAGCTTACCATCATCTCAATAAGCCGTATGTCTGGGGAGCAAAAGGACCAGATAGTTTTGACTGTTCAGGATTTACCCGTTATGTCTATTTACAAGTAACCGGAAAAGATATCGGTGGCTGGACAGTACCGCAAGAAACTGCTGGTACAATGATTTCTGTTAGTCAAGCGCAAGCTGGTGACTTACTGTTCTGGGGTGCTGCCGGCAGTACCCACCATGTAGCCATCTCTTTAGGAGGCAACCAGTACATTCATGCCCCTCGTCCAGGACAGACAGTTTCTGTGGGGAATACAGCATACTACACTCCGAGCTTTGCAGTTAGAGTCAATTAATTATTTTATCTTTATAAACACTTGATCCAGTGGACTGATTCTCATTGGACCCAATGGGCAGAATGAATCAGCGCTAGTAGAAGGAGAGAAAAATGAAAAGCAGAAAACAAATCCACAAAGAGTTGCAACGGCAAAAACGCAGTCAATTGTACCGAAAAGGAGCAGCTACCACTACCGCTCTCGTTAGTTCGCTGAATTTAGTACCGGTTAGTGTGCTCGCAACTTCTGTTGAAGAATCGAATGACACGGGTGTACAAGTGGTTGAACAGCCTACGGTAGCTTCGTCGGATGATACAGCCGATTTACACGATTTAGTAAATGAATCACAAGCGAGTCAAGCAACAACCACCGAGGATACTGGAACCGAAACATCGTTGACTGAGGACACAGATTCCACAGTATCATCAAGTGAGTCAGCAACCAGCGAGTCTTCAGAAGAACCTCTAGGAACGGAGCCTGCCAGTGACGCTGATTCTGCAGAATCGTCAAGTGAGATCCCAATGTTGTCAGAGGCAGAGCGAATTGCATTAGAAACAAAGATTATGCCTAATATCGATCGTGTGATGGCAAGATCTAATACACAACAAGCCTTCATCCAGCAAGTAGGACCAATGGCGCAACAAGTAGCAAGTGTCAACGATCTTTATGCCTCCGTCATGATGGCACAAGCGATCCTTGAATCAGGATGGGGACAATCCACACTTACGACGCAAGCAAACAATATGTTTGGGATCAAAGGTTCATACAATGGTCAATATGTTGAGATGCGAACAATGGAAGATGATGGCAACGGCAATCTTTATGAGATCGTTGCAAAATTCCGCAAATATCCGTCTTTAAAGGAATCATTTGAAGATAATGCCCATGTCTTAAAAACGACTTCTTTTTCACCAGGCGTTTATTTTTACAGTGGGGCTTGGAAATCCAATACCTCTTCCTATCGTGATGCCACACAATGGCTTCAAGGAAGGTATGCGACAGATACGACTTATGCCGGCAAGCTGAATAATTTGATCGAAACCTACAATTTGACACAATTTGATTCCGCGACCGGTGGCGGCAGCGGGAATGGCAACAACACCAATAATTCAGAACAAACGATCAATAAGCAATTCAAGACCATGGCAGCGCTGAATATTCGTTCAGATGCTTCAACCAGTGCCAGTGTAGTGGGGTCATTAGCCAATAATACGACCTTCAAAGCAGTAGACCAAAAACAAGGAACCAGTGTTAATGGCAACAGTACTTGGTATCGGGTGGAAGGCAAAGGCTGGGTCAGCGCTGCGTATGTGACGGAAGTAGGATCCAACAATAACAGCAATAATTCAGAGCAAACGATCAACAAGCAATTCAAAACCACGGCAGCGCTGAATATTCGTTCAGATGCTTCAACCAGTGCCAGTGTCGTAGGGTCATTAGCCAATAATACGACCTTCAAGGCAGTGGCCCAAAAACAAGGAACCAGTGTTAATGGCAACAGTACTTGGTATCGGGTGGAAGGCAAAGGCTGGGTCAGCGCCGCGTATGTTACTGAGGCAGGGTCCAACAATAACAGTAATAATTCAGAGCAAACCATCAACAAGCAATTCAAAACCACCGCAGTTTTGAATATCCGTTCCAATCCATCAACCAGTGCCAGTGTCGTAGGGTCATTAGCCAACAATGCGACTTTTAAGGCAGTGGCCCAAAAACAAGGAACCAGTGTTAATGGCAATAGTACCTGGTATCGGGTGGAAGGCAAAGGCTGGGTCAGTGGTGCCTATGTGAAAGAAGTCAGCAGTACCTCTAGTTCTAAGACATATACCGTAAAATCAGGAGATACCTTATGGGGAATTGCACAGAGCTATGGGGTCTCAATCAATCAGCTGATGCAATGGAACAATATCAGCGGCTCATTGATTTTTGTGGGACAACGATTGATCGTCAGCAAATGACCCTAATAATAGGCACTAGATAGAAACATTAAGATGAAAGTACAATGATGAAAGCACAAGAGGGCAATATTCGAATAGCTGCCAGATAAAAGAAATATGAGAAAAAAATCAGATGTAAATAATTTCCAAACGAAGGAAGGAGACCGCACAATTTTTGTGTTGGTCTCCTTCTTTTGTTCGTTTGAGTTTAAAGCAACGGCTGTTCTGCAATCATGCCTTTATTGAGGGCTCTCTTGGAAACTATCCATGATCTTTGTTAGTTCATCTTTTGAGGAATCAAAAAGACTTGCTAAGGTCCAACCATATAATTGAACATAATTATTGTCGGTTTCTGTTACATAATATAAGTAATGTATGTTCAACCCTTCTACAGTTGCAGCAAAATCAACCATTTGGGTTTGAGTACCAGGAACCGGTAAAAATGTCGCGTTGGTACCAAAATTCGATGCTAAACTGTCTTGAACCAATGCAAGATAACTGTCGAAATCTGCAAAGTCTTGTTTAGACTCCACAACAGCCGCCAGAAATTTTGTTTGTAACGAATCAGAAAGCATAAAATCATTATCTGGATTTAGTGACTCAAAATCGGCTACAGTTTGCCAATTTGTCGGCAGTTCCAGCGAATAGGAATAACCGCTTACACCAGTGATCGTCTGCTTCTCAACAGGAATCACATTTTCTGAAGTGCCAGTGCTGGCTGTTTCAGAAGATCCTACAGTGGAAGAAAATTGTGTACGCTCTTTTTCTTTTGTGGAAGAATCAACCGATCCCGATGGTTTTTCTGTACATCCTGCTAAAAATAACCCAAACCCAACTAAACCTAAAACCATGTGCTTTTTCATTTTTTTACTCCTTCTAGTTTTTTTAAAAAACTTATTTTATTTATCCTATAATAAGCTCGTAAATAAGGCAATAGAAGAATCTTTCTAAATGAGCACTATTGAAAGTAGTTTATCGAATTTTAAAAATTCAAGTTTCGTTTATCTGCTGGCTAAGTCTGGATAGTATAGGAGATTGTACACATTTTTCCTTACATGATGCAAAAATTGATTATAAAACCCACAAATCATTTGCTATGCTATATAAAAAGTGAATGCATCCCTCGCTGCTCAGGATGATTATTGTCGGAATAGAAGAATCTTTCTAAATGAGCACTATTGAAAGTAGTTTATCGAATTTTAAAAATTCAAGTTTCGTTTATCTGCTGGCTAAGTCTGGATAGTATAGGAGATTGTACACATTTTTCCTTACATGATGCAAAAATTGATTATAAAACCCACAAATCATTTGCTATGCTATATAAAAAGTGAATGCATCCCTCGCTGCTCAGGATGATTATTGTCGGAAAGGTACACTTGTGCTGTCATTGGCAATCAGAACTTTTTGTTAGCTGTCGATTATCCATTGATAGTCTCCTAAGCAGGGAAATGCTAGAAAACAGAGGTGAGTGGATGTTTTATCCAGATGTCAAAGAGTATTTGCGAAAGATGCGTGGGAATATTGATTTTGCAGTGATGAAGGAACGTCTGCCATTGGTCCATAGATACTGGCAAGTGACGGAAGCAGAAGTAGAAAGAATTGTTCGCGAAGAATCTGAGGAAGATTTCTGGACAAGTGTACAACAAATCATCTTACTCGATGCCAAATTGGTCCTTTTGCGAAGCTATATCAGCGAATTTGATTTCCAAGGTTTTTCAGAGGAAGAAATCATCGAGAATATCGAACTAGATCATAGCACCTATACAAAAGAATTGTGCGGTTACAATTTAACAGATACAGGACATCCCTCGATCCTTTTTGGAAAGGGCAGATGACTCGATCAGATTAACGCAAATCTTTTCTTTACCGACAAACGAAGCGTATACTGGAATAAGAAAGAAAAGTTTTCTACTATTATAATGCTCTTTTATAATGCTTTTCCAAAAATAGTTATTTACCATTCGTTAGGAGAGATTTCCATGACTGAATTTACTCAGATCGTTTTGCTGTTTTTCTTGTATTCTTTTGTGGGGTGGCTGTGGGAAACGGTTTACTGCTCGATAAAAGCCAGACATTTTGTTTATCGAGGATTTTTGGTAGGACCGATCACTCCTATTTATGGCTTTGGAATTTTAGGTGTCTTGTATTTACTGCGACCGTTACATAACCAATTGCTGCTGCTCTTTTTTGCAGCAGCTGTTTTAGTGACCTTATTAGAGTACGTGACGAGCTTTTTATTAGAAAAACTGTTTCATGCTTCATGGTGGGATTACCACAATGTTTTTTTGAATATCAATGGTCGCGTGGCTGTCCCAATTTCAATCTTTTGGGGCATTTGCTGTGTCTTGATCGTCCGCATTGTTCATCCGCAAATGTTGATCATTGTCCAAATGTTGGCTGAAAGATTCAGTTTTTATCTACCTGTTGGATTGTTGATGGCGATGTCGTTGGATATGGGCTATACATTGGCTAATCTTGCTGCTTTTCAACGAACGGTTCAACGACTGGACCGTGCTATTGAACAGCAGAAAGCCACTTTATCAGAAAGTTTGGAACAAAAGAAAAACAATTGGCAGGAACGTATTTCTGAACTGCCAATCGATTGGCAGCAATTGCGTGAAACGTTACCGAAGCTGAATTTTCATCAGCGAAGACTTTTAAAAAACTTTCAAAAACTGCAAATCAATGAGATTACCAATGTTCAAGACTTAAGGCGGTTTGTGGAAGAATTACGTAAGAAGAGAGAGTAATATTACAAAAGTATTACAATAAAAAAAGCCTTTTCAAGGCTCTGATTTCCCACTTTCACGTGAATTATTTTTTAATAGACTCTTATTTCTCCCACTTTGGCTAAAAATTGTAATAAATTGTAAAAGAGTTGCAATATATCTTGCCCCCAGAATTTGTATAATAATAAGCGTTGGAAACCTTAGTGAGAAGTGAGGGAATTTTTTTGAAGGCAAAGAAATTACGTACCATGGTCGTCGCAGTCTTTGCGGCAGGTATCGTTTCGCCGATCTTTGCGCAGGCTGAATCTCTGGAATCATTGAAGGAGAAAGAAAGTGCCGTTATGCAGCAAAGTCAGCAAATCAGTACAGAAGTACAAATCGCTTTGACCGATGTCAATAATAAATACAGCGAGGTTGAAGCATTAAAAGCACAAATCGCTAACAATGAAGAAACGTTGGCACAAACCAAAGAAGAAATAAAGGCAACTCAAGAAACGATTGAAAAACGTGAAGCTGTAGTTGCAGAACGAATGAAAGACATTCAGGTCAACGGTGGAGTAACTAGAGATTGGACAGTCTTGTTGGAATCTTCCAATATCCAAGATTTCATCAACCGGGCTTACGCCATGACAATGCTCCAAAATCTAGAAAAAGAAAAAATCGACTCGTTGACATCTGAAAAAGAAAAATTAGAGTCTCTGCAAGAAAAAGCCGAGTCTACCAAAGAATCCTTACAGCAGGATCAATCCTCTTTGGAAGCACAGGCGCAAGAGTTGGATAGTAAGATCGCCAACTTGCAGACACAGTTGAAAGAAAACGAATCGACCTTAGCAAAGATTGCTTCCAGCAAAGAAGCAGAAGAAGCTCGGATAGCTGCTGAAAAAGCAGCCAAAGAAAGAGCAGCCAAAGAAGCGGCCGAACAAGAAGCTAAAGAAAAAGAAGCGAAGGCAGCGGCAAAAGCAGCGAGTGAAAGCTCAAGTCAAGAGTCGTCATCTTCAAGTGAGAGCGCGCAATCAAACAGCAGTTCAAGCAGCAATTCAGCTTCAAGCAATACGAGCAGCAGTTCGACGAATAATAGTTCAAACAACTCGAATAACAGCTCCAACAATTCGGGTAGCAGCACACCTTCCAGCGGCAAGACAATGATCATGGAATCAACCGCATATTCTTATGCAGAGAAAGGTGCTAGCCACCTGACTGCCAGCGGAACAGATCTTCGCAGCAATCCAATGGCGGTCGCAGTCGATCCAAGTGTGATCCCATTAGGTACCTTGGTGAATGTTGAAGGATATGGCGTGGCGCTAGCGCTAGATACAGGAGGCGCGATCAAAGGAAATATCATTGATGTCCACTTTGATAATGTAGCCAAATGTCTGCAATGGGGCCGACGTCAAGTAAAAGTAACGATTCTAGACTAATAAACGAAAAAGCGTATCTTGTAATCCTACCATCATTCATGATTGATGGTGGACAAGATACGCTTTTTTATTTAGTGGGTAAAAGCATCATCTAGAAAAGCTCGTTTCATTCCTGCAACTGTGCCTGCATCGTTTTCAATGTTTGGATGGAATCGTACATTTGTTGTTGCTCGGACTCATTGAGAGGCATTTCAATAATTTCGCGAATGCCTTGACTATTGACGATTGCAGGGGAACTAATACAGACATCGGTTGCTTGATACTGTCCCTCTAAGTGTACAGAAACCGGCAGAACTGCATGTTCATCGTTTAAAATACTGCGGGTGATCCTAGCCAGCGAAATTGCTATCCCATAATGTGTCGAACCTTTGGCAGCAATGATGTCATAAGCGGCATTTTTCACTTTTTCTGCAATCAGGCCGAGATCTTGCTCCGAAAAACTTGGGTGTTTTTCCAGCCACTCGTGAACACTTAAGCCACCAATATTGCCATGGGACCAGACTGGAAATTGGGTATCACCATGTTCCCCTAAGACGTAAATCTGAATATCCCGTGGATCAATGGTCAACTGCTCGCCAATCGCATTACGCAAGCGCGCACTATCAAGCGCGCACTATCGAGAGAAGTTCCAGAACCAATCACTTTGTGAGCGGGAAAGCCAGTGATTTTTTTGACATAGTGAGTCAAAACATCTACTGGATTACTAGCAATCAAGAAGATCCCTTGAAAACCGCTAGCAATAACAGATTTCACGATCTTTTTCATGATCTGAGCATTCTTTTTCGTCAAATCCAGTCGTTTTTCATGGGGCAGCTGTGCTGCACCAGCGGTGATCACTACAAGATTTGCATCTCGACAATCCTCATAATCAGCAACGTATAGTGTTTTTGGACCAACATATGCCAAGCCATGATTTAAATCCTGAATATCACCCGCTGCTTTTGCCTTATCTAAATCAATAATACCAATTTCATTGCCAATCCCTTGAGCGACTAATGCAAAACTGTAACTCGAACCTACATCCCCATTTCCGATCAGAATGATTTTCTCCATGAAAGATCCTCCCAAATTTGATTCGACTTAAATACACCTAAACTGTATCAAAGAACCAGAAAAAAGAGTATTGATACGTTCTCAGGGGCGTTGCTGTCTTATAATTAGGGAAGCAATAGACGCTTAAGAGCACTTCCCCTGTCATAATCGGAAGTGCTCTTAAGCATTCATATGAGGATTGAGACATTTGGCTAGCTTATTCCAGTCATTTTTGTCAGGGAAAGTTTTAAAAATCAAACAATCAATGTCATTAGCATAATCGGAAACATATTCTGTGTAATTTGTTACCACGAGATCAATGTGATTCATCATTAAATAATCAGGTGACAATTCATTTGAATCAGGAAAGAAAAAGTTTTTTGAGCTATGCAAGTAATGCATCGATTTGCTTTTTAAATACTGACAGAGAATATATGAGCCTTCAAATAAGAAAGCAACATTTTTTTTGGTATGCCAATAAAGCGATTTGATAGATTCCAAATAGATCGTCAGACTGGCACTTAAATGGGATAAACTCTTTTTATTCCAAGTAGCAACAGCTAATGGATTTTCTGTGAGAAAATTCCGACATTTTTGATAAGACTCAGGAAACAAGCGCTGGGCGTAAAGATTGACATCGGCAATATTATGATTCAACAAAGGGGAGAGCAACTGTTTGATTTTGGCTACGGTAAAAAAAGATTCGATCAAGATATGATCGCGGGAGGAATTTTTGGTTTCAGGAATACAGGTAGCTACAAAATCACTGGCCAGCTGAGTGATTTCTGCCCACTGATTGTATTTTTGGCAGAAGACTTCCTCACCAGTAACGTCATTAATCGAACGCCGGCTCCAAACCAACAGAAAGAGATAGAGAATCTCTTCTTGGGGAAGTCTTTGTTGGTAGTGTTCAAAGATATGCTGATTGATTTCCGCAAATTCTTTGAAATCTTCTTTAGTTGAAAACAGTTTGCTGATTTTTTTTGGTAGTTTCACTGTGTGTCCCCCGCAATAGCGCTCAAGGGTTATGTACAAATAATAATTGAGCTCTCCAAATGAGCAGGCTTGCTTGTTGGTTCGCTGGCAGTCAGAAAAAGCTTTGACGGTGATGTCGTGAATCGCAATAGGGGGAAAGATCGTGTGTGCCGTGATTTCTGATTCATAATAAAAATCATGAAAAAATTTACGGATATCCATTTCATCACCAATGAATGTGATTGGGTTATAATCTAGCTGCAAGTGGTAGTCGCGAAGAACAGGTTGTACTTTTCTCAAGTAACGAAGAACCGTACTCTCAGAGATATGATACCTTTCTGCCCATTCTGAAGAACGCATTTCTTCATGCTGAAAAATACTCTCGACAATATGGAAAAGAATCTCGTCAGTAATCAGTGCTCGTTTCGCTGCGAGGTACTTCGCCGGGTTCAATACGGTGAAAATATAACCCTTGTGGGACGAATCGATATGGAGGGCATCCTTGAAATGGGACTTCATGTCTGTGATATCAGTCACAATCGTTCGCGTCGTACTTGAGGAAGCCTTTGCCAGTGCACGAGTAGAGCAAAGCGGCTCTAACTCAAATAAGTCGAGAATGCGCATCCAACGGATCGTTGCAGTATTCGTAACGAATTTCATCTGAAGCTCTCTCACTGGTGTGCTCCTTTCATTTTCCAATTAAAGAATTGAATCTGTCTATAGCTATCTTAATGAAGTTAGAATCGCAATAACAAATCACGTATTTCATCAAGCGGTGAAAAAATTGACATGAATTGCCGATAAACCATTCTTTTGCAGTCACTTATTGGCAAAAAACCAGATGAAAAAGAACAAACACCTTCCCATTTCAAAGAATAGAATATTGAAAAATAAGGTGGTTTATAAAAACAGATCAAAGCGAGCACTTAAAAATAGAAAATTAAATGAGTAAAAAATGGTTTTTTCAACTATTTAAATTATTTAATTACTAGATTGAAAAAAGACTCAAAAATAATTGCAAACATCCAAGAATCCTTTAAGAAACAAAATCGTGATTTTCTCGTTGTTCATGATGCTAGTTTTATTACAAGGGATACACCTTAACGAATGCCTAAATAAAGATGAAAAAGAGAATGAAATTATTTTAATGAAAAAATTGATCGTCAGAAATTAAATAACAAAATATATAGTTTTTAGTGTTTTTTTATATAAAAGAAATCGCTGTTTTATTCAAGTTAAATCACAATTTTTGCAAAAACATTGTTCTTAATGATGTAAAAACTTGGTAAATTACCTTTATTTAATTTCAATTTTCTCTTATAATTAACTAGAATTGAGCAAATTTGCTTTTCTTGATTGAAAAGATAAATTTATAAAGCACAAATAATTTAGGGAGTGTGTTCATGGGAAAGCCGTTACTTAAGACTTTGACCGTTGTGGCAGTCGGTGTTGGATCCGTTGCCATCTGTTTGGTTGGATATCGCCAGAACAATCAGCGACAATACCAGCAGCGGGTAGAATATGCGCAAACTGCGATCGCCAGTGAGACCGACAGTATTGCATCATTGAAGAAGGAGGTCGCAAGCCTTTATCTCAATGAGGATCGAACATTCTTAAAAGCGGGCATCACCGCTGATGATATCAGCCAGCTCGTCGGAAAGTTGTCCATGATCAAAGTATCTGGTGAAGAATACGGCATCGAAGAGAATGCATTGCCGGCAGATGCCAAAGAGATCCAAAAGCAGAAACAAGCCATTGACGATGAATTGAAGGATATCGAAGCAAAGCAAAAAATCCAAGAAGCAACCGATAAGCTCTTCAAGAAAGGCGTCTCCAACTGGCAGAAAGCCGAAAATGACGTCATCATCAAAAAAGATCTGAAAGAGACTGACGTTGGCAGCATTCGTGAAAACTTGAATTTTTTTGAGGATGACAAATGGACAGCGTTAGTGAAAGAATACCTTGGTTTTGCAGATGCGCAGCTTGATCGCGTGACAAAACTGCAAAAAGAATTTGATCGTATGCTCAAAGACGATAAAGTGACGGATGCAGTGACCTACGAGAACTACTTATCAGCCGTTGACAGCATCAGCAAAATTCGCAATAAAGACTTGAAAGAAAAATATACCAAGCTTGCAGAAACCGTTGCTTCACAAATGGGCTATGCTGGTTATTACGGTAATACAACAGATACGGCAACGACTGGTGATGGCTATTCAGATAGTATGACGGATAGTTCAGAGACAGATTCAGAATCCTATTATTGATAGGAAGAGCCAACTGGAGGAATAATTATGTCAAAAGGAAAAAAGATTTTTTTGATTATTTTTGGAATCGTTGCAGTGCTCGTGATCGGTGTGGTAGGAATCGGCGCCAAGTTATACATGGATCTATCCGGTTCGATCCAAAAGACCTATGAATCAGTGGAGCGTTCACAAGATGAAAAGAAACGGGAAAATCCTGTTGATTTAAAAAAACAAGAGTCCTTTTCAGTTCTATTGATGGGGATCGATACTGGGGACTTGGGACGTGTCGATCAAGGCCGTTCAGATACGATGATGGTAGCGACGGTTAGTCCAGAAGATCAACAAACAACGATCGTTAGTATTGCTCGGGATACTTATGTGGACATTGTCGGTCATGGTACGAAAGACAAAATCAATCATGCCTATGCATTTGGTGGTCCTGCAATGTCGATGGATACCGTGCAAAAATATTTAGATATTCCAGTAGATCATTACATCTCAATCAATATGGCCGGTCTGAAAGAATTGGTAGATGCCGTGGGAGGCATTGAGGTCAATAACGACCTGACTTTTAGTCAAGACAATTATGATTTCACGATTGGAAAAATCACTCTAGATGGCGATCAAGCATTGGCGTATTCCCGTATGCGGCATGAAGATCCCAATGGCGATTATGGCCGTCAAGAACGACAACGCAAAATCGTTGAGGGAATTGCTAAGAAAGTGTTGAGCTTTGATGGCGTCAGCAAATACCAAGATATCTTGAGTGCTGTCGAAAGCAATATGAAGACAGATATGAGTTTTGATAATATGCGGACGATTGCATTGGATTATCGGGATGCTTTCAAAACGATCAAACAAGATCAACTTAAAGGGGAAGGCTTCATGCAAGATGGCATTTCCTACCAACGGGTTAGTGAGGAAGAACTGAATCGAGTTCAAACAGAACTGAAAGAACAATTAAATCTTGAGAATGAATAAGAAAGTGGAGAAGAAATGGAAGAAACAATTAGCTTAAAAGAGATATTTGAAGTCTTGCGAAAACACTTGGCTTCAATCATTATTGCCATGTTTGCCGGCTTGGCACTTGCAGGAATTGCAACGTTCTTTGTGATCACACCAAAGTATAGTTCACAAGCCCAATTGATCGTGACACTGCCGCAATCGGAAACCGCAAATGTCAATGATGTCAATACCAATCTGCAAATGATCAATACGTATAAAGACATGATCGTCAGTGACTTAGTATTGAACGAAGTCAAAGATCGTCTGGAATCAGAAAGCAATGTCAAAATGACGGCTGGAGAGATCAAAGATGCGATTGCCGTCAATCAGTCACAAAATTCCCAAATGTTTTCGATTCAAGCAACCAACCCGAATGCGGTGACTGCCCAAAAAATTGCCAACACCACAGCACTAGTCTTTCAGGAAAATGCCAAAGACGTCATGAATGTGGACAAAATTTCCATCATTTCAAGTGCTGTTGCCAGCACATCACCGGTATCGCCAAATAATAAATTAAATTTGGCTATTGGATTAGTGCTGGGGCTGATGGTCGGTGTCGGACTTGCTTTCTTATTTGAATTATTAGATCGTACCGTAAAAGACGACAAATTTGTTACCGATACGATTGGCTATACGATTTTAGGGACTGTACCTCAAATGTCGCAAAAAGAATTAAATGCGACGATCCAAAAGAAACCAACAAGACCAACTTTGAAGAAACCAACGAATGACAAAACGACGGAATCTCGTCGCAGCCGTTCGAGAGTATAGGAGGAAGAGACATGGCTAAACAACAAGAACGTAAAGGGATCCAAACCCATGCAGTAAGTCTGATCACTTTAGTGGATCCTTCTTCTCCTATTTCAGAACAATATCGGACGATTCGAACCAATATTCAATTTGCGTCTTCAGCGGATCAACAAATAAAAACATTAGTCGTCACTTCTTCGGGACCAGGCGAAGGCAAATCGACCACATCTGCTAACCTAGCAGTGGTCTTTGCAAAATCAGGACAACGAGTATTGTTAGTGGATGCAGATATGCGGAAACCCACCGTCCACAAAACGTTTAATTTACTGAATAATGTGGGCGTTAGTACAGTTTTGAGCACTTCAACGAATCTAGCTGAGGCAGCCCAACAAACAGTGATCGACAATCTCTCCATTTTACCAAGTGGTCCTAAACCACCAAACCCTTCGGAATTATTGGGATCATCTAGAATGAACCAAGTGATGGCGGAAGCAAAGAAACTCTATGACATCGTGATTTTTGATATGCCGCCAGTAGTGGCAGTAACGGACGCCCAGATCATGGCGTCCAAAGCAGATGGGACGATTCTCGTTGTGCGCGAAAATGTTTCCCGCAAAGAGCCATTAACAAAGGCAAAAGAATTATTGAATATGGTGCAAGCTCGCGTATTAGGGGTAGTCTACAACGGAGCAGAGAATAACAAAGATTCAGGCTATTACTATTATTACGGGAATTAATGAATTAGGAGACGAACGAAATGATTGATTTACATTGTCATATTTTACCTGGTATCGATGATGGTGCCGAAACGATGGAAGCAAGTATTGCGATGGCCGAGAAAGCCATCAGTCAAGGAATCACTC
This sequence comes from Enterococcus sp. FDAARGOS_553, assembly GCF_003812305.1. NCBI lineage: Bacteria > Bacillati > Bacillota > Bacilli > Lactobacillales > Enterococcaceae > Enterococcus > Enterococcus sp. FDAARGOS_553. Next base: position 3,104,773 of record NZ_CP033740.1, on the reverse strand, counting down.
ACATCCTGTGTACCCCACATCACAATAACGGGAAATATCACAATCCAAAATCTGACGTTATTTCGTTGGTCTCTTCTTTGCAATCAGAATTAGACCAGCGAAATTTGCCGTTGACCGTATTAGAAGGACAAGAGGTACGGATAACAGGAGATTTAATTGAGGATATTCGTAATGATGAGATTTTATTTACGGATCTGGACGATACGTATATTTTGATAGAATTTCCTACCATGGAAGTACCAACATATTCCAAACAAGTCTTTTTTGAGTTGAAGAGTCTTGGAAAGACACCAGTTATCGTGCATCCAGAGCGAAACGCCTATTTTAGAAAAAATCCAAATAATTTGATTCCATTCCTAGAAATGGGGTGTATAGCACAATTGACAGCTCCAAGCTATATGGGAGTCTTTGGAAAAGACATTCAAAAAACGGCCAAATCAATGGTTGAATACAATTTGGTTCAGATGGTAGCTTCAGATGCTCACGGAGTCAAGAAACGGACTTTTTATATGAAAGAGGCTTATGAGCAAATCGCCAAAGATTTTGATCCAAATAAAGTGGCTTTAATGAAACAAGTGGCGAAAGATTTGATAAATGGAGATCAAATCGATTATCCAGAATACACAATGATAAAAAAGAAAAAGTTTGGGTTATTTTAGGGGGCTTAGTTTATGACTTATTTTATAACAGGTGGAGCTGGGTTTATTGGTTCATCACTAGCAAATTATGTTCTATCCATTGGTGAAAGAGTGGTAGTAATTGATGACCTTTCAATGGGGAAGAAATCTAATTTGTTGAAACATGAAAATTTAACTTTTATTGAAGGCTCGGTGACTGACTATGATTTAATGGAAAAAATATATAAGGACTTTAAATTTGACTATATCTTCCATTTAGCAGCAGTAGCTAGTGTAGCTGATTCAATTTTGAGACCTATTGAAACACATGAAGTAAATTACATTAGTGTGTTGAGGAATATAGAACTGTTAAAGAAATATCAAAAATATATTTCTAGAGTTGTTTTTGCTTCCTCAGCTGCAATTTACGGAGATGATCCTATATTACCTAAAAAGGAAACTTCTCGAATTATACCGTTAAACCAATATGCAATTGATAAATTTGCTTCAGAAAGAACCGTCATTAATGCGTATAAATTATATGGTATAAAAACTTCAGCTGTTCGCTTTTTTAATGTTTTTGGTAAAAATCAAAATCCAAATTCACCATATTCTGGGGTTATTTCAATATTAATGAAGAATTATTTTGATTGTTTAAATGGAAAAGAATCTCATTTTAAACTTTATGGAGACGGAAATCAGAGTCGGGATTTTATCTATGTTGAAGATGTTATAACTGCGTTAATGTTGATATCACAGCACAAAGAATCAGTAGGTCAAGTTTATAATATTGGAACTGGGAAAGAAACATCTCTAAATCAGATAATTAATTTTTTAGATAATGTTTACTCAATAAACCTTCCAATAGAATATATGAATAAACGAATAGGAGATATTGAAAAATCCGTAGCAGATATATCGAATCTAAAAAAACTCGGTTTTTCTTGTCAATTTTCAACGTTCGAAGGATTAAAAGATTTTATTCAGAAAACAAATTAAAAAAGGGGAACTAATTGTGGAGTGTAATAGGAAAAGTGAAAGTGTGAGAAGAATAAAAAATAAAAAAATAGTATATCGAATAAGTAAACGAATTTTTGATATTTTATTTTCAATTGTTATTGGTATAACTGTTTTTCCAATTGTTTTTGTTTTTTGTATTTTAATACTTATTGAAAGTCCTGGGTCCCCAATTTATCAGCAAAAAAGGGTAGGATTAAAAGGTAAAGAATTCACGCTATACAAATTACGATCAATGAGAAACAATGCAGAAATTAATGGAGCACAGTGGGCAGATAAAAATGATAAAAGAATTACCGGTATTGGAAAGTTTATTCGAAAAACTAGAATTGATGAATTGCCTCAATTAATAAATGTATATAAAGGTGAAATGAGTTTCATAGGACCAAGACCAGAGAGAAAAATCTTTATTGATGAGTTCTTAAAAGCAATACCAGATTTTAATGATAGATTACTTGTTAAACCTGGTTTAACTGGATGGGCACAAGTTAATGGAGGTTACGAAATAACGCCTCAAGAAAAATTAGAACTTGATATGTATTATATAGAGAATCGATCATTCCTTTTAGATTTGAAGATTATTTTTAAAACAATCAAAATTATATTTACTGGTGAGGGAGCAAGATAAATGTGCAAGAAGATTCTAATGGTTGCTACTGTAGACCAGCATATAAGACATTTTCATTTACCACTTATCAAAAAACTTTCAGAAAACGGAACAGAAATTCATGTTGCTGCCAGAGGAGAAGAGAAATTTGCTAAGGTATCGAAAAAATACTCTATACCTTTTGAAAGAAGTCCTTTTAAGTTTAATAATATTAAATCGTTTTTTTTATTAAAAAAAATTATAAAGAAAGAAAATTATGATGTTATTCATGTAAATACACCCGTTGGTGCTACTATTGGGAGACTTGCAGCTATATCATTTCTGCGGAAAAGCCCTAAAATAATATATACAGCTCATGGCTTCCATTTCTTTCAAGGAGCGCCATTATCTTTTTGGCTTATTTTCTTTCCTATAGAATATTTACTAGCAAAAATCACAGATGTAATCCTTACTATGAACAGAGAAGATACTTTGATTGCAAAAAAATTTTTTGGAAAAGAAAAAATTATACAAATTAACGGTGTTGGTGTAGATAAAAAAAAGTTTCATAAAACCACTAAGCAAGAATACCTAAGTGCAAGAAAAAGATTAAGTATAAAAGATAATGATATAGTGCTACTATATGTAGCAGAAATATCTGAAAGAAAAAATCAACGATTAATTATAGATATTATGTCGGATGCTGTAAATAATATTCCTAATTTAAAATTATTTTTACTCGGTGAAGGTTTGCTTTTTCCAGAAATTCGAGAGTTAATAAAAGAAAAGCATTTAAACAATGAAATTATAATGACTGGATATACAACTAGCGTTTCAGAATATTTAAAAGCAGCTGATATATACATATCTACTTCATTACAGGAAGGATTGCCGATAAATATAATTGAAGCAATGTTTACAAATATTCCATGTCTGGTTACAGGTTGTAGAGGAAATGTTGATTTAATTGAAGGATATTCTAATGGTAAAATAATTGCTTTGGATCAACATGTAAAAGAAAATTTTGTGCAAAGTTTGAATGAATTTGTTAATAAATTAGAAATTACTAATAAATTTATTGAAACAAGTAATGACGAAATTAATAAATATGACTTAGAACAGGTAACTAATGTACTATGGAAAATCTACAAAAATAAGTTGTTCTAAATCTATAAGGAGATAAAATGAAATCAAAATTAATTAGCATCGTGATCCCTTGCTATAATTCTGAGTTATACATTAGTAGAACCCTAGAATGTGTCTATAAGCAAACTTATAGACCACTTGAAGTTGTTATCATTGATGACGGTTCAAATGATCGAACTATAGATATAGTGAATCAATTTTTTGCAAGCCATGTAGATACTAAAATATACTCAAAAATAATTAAAAAAAATAACTCTGGAGTTTCAAATTCAAGAAATATAGGTATAAATATAGCTAAAGGAGAGAATATTTTCTTCTTAGATAGCGATGATGTTATTCCTCCCACATATATTAAAGCTCTCTCAGATAATATGAAAAATTATTATAGCGTAGTGTCTACCAATATGAAAAGGTTCGTTCAAGAAGAGAATATCGATTTTACTGAGAACAATCCCTTTGAGAAGAAAACTATTGCAGGTAACTCCAATATTTGCAGTTATTTTCGCCCTTTTTTCAATAAGTATTATTTTAACTCTGCCTCCAACAAGTTGTATAACTTAAATCTGATTAGAGAAAATAATATTTGGTTCAATACAGACCTAGATATGGGAGAAGATTTATTGTTTAATATATCATTGTTGCCATATATAAAAACATGGATTGTTCTTGACGAGGTATATTATTACTATAGAATAAATTTTCAGTCATTAACCTTTTCTTTTAGAGAGGATTATTTAGAGAAAAGATTTTTACTAATTGATTCTATTAGAAGGAGTCGTACATCGAGTTTTATTACCTCTAGAGATTTAAAAAAAGAAGAAATTAAAGCAATGTATTCAAACTTGATAATGCTTAATAATCATTCGAGAAAAATATCACGAAACAAATTGGATAAGGAAATAAGAAAAAGTAACCAGCTTATGAAAAATAAGATAACAATTAAGCAGTTGAAGGAAGTATCTTTGATGTTCAAATTTATGGGATCAATGTTATTTCTTCCTAATTTTATTCTAAATATATGGATTTCTTTAATTACATTTTTATGGAATACGAAAATGAAATCCAAATAGAAGGAGATATAAATTGAAAATGTATTTAGATTCAACTCAAAGACTTAATTTGTGTTCATTTTTATATATGATAGCAATGTTGATACTAGGCAATCCCTCTTTTAACTCAAATGCAATAGTAAATAATTTGAGTATGATATTACAAATCTTTGTACTTGTAATTCTTTTCTGTAATTTTATTGTAGGAAAACATATGATATACCAATGGATCTTTGTTATATTTGGGATATCGATCGTTATGCTTTCTACTTTTTTTTCTGGAACATCAACATTTCTCTTTTTTAGTCTTTTTTTTATTGGAGCATTTAATATAGATATTCATAGTTTTCTTAAAAATGATCTCAAAATAAGAATTTTTATGCTATTATTAATTTTTAGTCTTTTTCTTATTGGTGTTTTTCCAGATATGATTTCTTACCGAGGTGACATTATTAGACACTCTCTAGGTTTTAGGCATCCAAACACTCTGGGGGCATTTATCTTTTTGATCTGTTTCGAAATATTATTAGTGAATTGGAACAATCTTCGTTTCAAACACTACTTTATTAGTATAAGCCTGCTTTTTCTTAATAATTATATTAATAATTCTAGGAGTTCTCTACTTACAGGAATTGTAATTATATGTTTTATTTTCTTGATTAAAACTTTCCCCTCATTTTTGAACAATTCAATTGTAAAAAAAATATTGTTAATCAGTCCTTTTATAATAATAAGTATAATTCTTCTCATTGTTACTAAAGAAAAGATAGGGCCACTAAACTTTGATAAACTTAATTTGTTGTCTTCTGGACGTATTAGCCTTTATAAATCTATATATAATTATTATGGGGTAGATATTTTTGGACAACAATTACCGACTCTTTCAAAAGAGTTTGCAGAAAGATATTTTCTACAATATCATATATTAGATAATGTTTATCTCACATTGCTTATTAATTATGGCATCGTAGCTATTTCACTCTCTGGCATAATAATTTTCAGTATACTGAGTAAAGCTATTAAAGATAAAAAATACATATTTTTAGTAGTGGTTGTTTGTTACCTTATATTTGGGATAACAGAAAATACACCTTTACATCCAGAAATAAGTATTTTATGGATTATATCTAGTATATATTATAAAGGAGAGGCGTAAAATGAGTAAAAAAATAGATGTTTCAATAATAATACCAATGTATAACGTGGAAGATTACGTAGAAAGATGCGTTGAGTCAATAAAGTCACAAAAGTTTACTAATTATGAAGCTATATTTATAGACGACGGATCTACAGATTTGACAAATAAAACTTTTTCGGAACTCTTATTAGACACAAGATTTAAATTATATACTAAGAAAAATGAGGGGAGCGGCCCTGCAAGAAACTATGGTTTAAATATTAGTCAAGGTGAGTATGTTTATTTCATGGATCCTGATGATCAGATTAATGAAAACTTATTAAGCGAAAATATACCTTTAATTAAAAATAAAAATGCAGATATATTGATTTTTGGCTATCAACAGTTTGATTTAAATAATAATAAAATAACTAATTTTATACCTACTGAATTTAAATATGCTATAAACTCGGCTGATTTTCAAAAAAGTCTAAATGATATATATTTAGAAACAAGCATTCATGCTGTTTGGAATAAGATTTATAAAAAAGAATTTTTACAAAAAAATGATTTTTTGTTTTCCAACCTTTCTACTGCTCAAGATGCTAAATTCAACTGGGAAATTTTTAGAAAAGTAAAGAGAGCAATTATAAATAATAATAGTTATTATATGTATTATTTGAATAGAGAAGGCTCGGCTCGTACAAAATATAGTTCTAATACTTTTTTTAATGAAATAGAAGTGCTGAAAACTATGGAAGATACTGTGAATAATTGGAGATGTGAAGAAAAATTTAACTTCATAGTTAATAGCTATAAAATAAATATCATTAGAAATGAGTTTAAGAGCATAAAAAGAAGTGACATTGTAGGATATTCACATATTTTAAAAAATGGAGTGTATAAAGATGTGTTGAACATAAAGTATAGTGAGCTTTCAACACTTAAGGACAAAATCAAACTATTTTTGATAAAGTCAAATTTAATTTCTTATGTTTGACTTCGTTTTTTGTTTGTAAATAAATTTCTCAAAATAAAAAAACACGAAATATTTAGTTCAAATCATTCAATGAGAGTGTTGTAATAACTGTTTGCGTAAGAATAATTTGTATAATAATATAAAAGATAAAAAAACACGGATGTACAAACCTAAATAATTTCTTTGGTAACCAAAGATAATTCAGTGAATAATTTTTTGAGCAAGAGAGTTATCTTGTATAAGAAATAATTAATTATGAATAATAGAAAGGTTTAATATGAGTACTTTAAAAAAAAATTTTTTTTATCAATCGTTATTTCAACTAGTAAAAATTTTGATTCCAATTATAACGATTCCTATTATTTCGAAAGCATTAGGTCCAGGTGGTATTGGAGCCTATAATTATACTTTCTCTATTGTTCAGTACTTTGTATTATTTGCTGGACTAGGTGTAGCAACTTACGGCAATAGAGAAATTGCTATATCTTGGCAAAAAAAAGAGAATTTTTCAAAAACATTTCTTGAAATTTTTATTTTTAAAGCTGTTATAGCAATTTTATTAGTGGCTATTTACTTTATATTGATATTATTCCTTCCCTATAAGATTATTTTTCTTATACAAGGTATAAATATTATTTCAGTTATCTTCGATGTATCCTGGTTTTTTATGGGGATTGAAGATTTTAAAAAAACTAGTATAGTAAGCTTATCGATCCAAATTGTTAACTTTGTTCTGATAATAATTTTTATAAAAACACCAGATGATTTGGGTATGTACACTTTTTTTCAGTCAATGTCCAATTTATTATCTCAATTTTTTATACTTGCATTTCTGAAAGATTATATTCGGATTGAAAAAATAAAATTCAGCGATTGTTTTAAACATGTTAATGGGTCAATTAAATTCTTTATACCTCAAATTGCTATTATGTTTTACACAAATATAAATAAAACCCTTTTAGGGGTCTTTTTGGGAACGACTGCAGTAGGATTTTACACCAATTCTTTACAAATAAATAATGTATTTATCACTGTTATTACTACGCTTGATATTGTTTTGTTACCGCATATGAGTAGTTTATTTGCGAAAGATAATATTGATCAAATCATAAAATTAATTAGGAAAACAATTAATCTCCAACTATTTTTTTCTATTCCTATAATGTTTGGGATACTAACTGTCTTTGATAAATTAGTTCCATGGTTTTTTGGTGAAAGTTTTCTATTTATTAATAAGGTAATACCACTATTTTCAATACTAGTAGTTATTATACCCTTAGGAATGTCTGTTTCACGTCAATATCTTATGCCCATTGGCGAAATCAATGTATATAATAAATCAGTTTTGATAGGTGCCGTAATTAATATTCTTTTTAATGTTTTGCTTATCCCTTCCATAGGATTTTTTGGTGTAGTAGTATCAAATATTTTGGCAGAAGCATTTGTTACCTTAGTTAGAGTCTTATCCTTTTGTAAAAGTACCAAATTTAAGTTTGATTTTAAAAAAATAGGGATTTATTTTATATCAGGAGTAATTATGTGTGCTTTTACTAGATATCTAACAAATTCCTTGAAAGCTACTATGATAACTAATGCAATACAAGTGGTAATTGCTGTCCCAATTTATTTTGCTTTAACTTCACTTTTTAGGGCAAATCCGTTATTTAGTTATGTAAATGCGAGAAAGATAGATAAAAATCCAAATAATGAATAACTTTTAATTTTTTCCTACTTAATGATATTGGTTGAATCAAAAAATAAATATTTTTAAAATTTTAAGTATGGGGGTAGTGTTTATGAACATCAGCATTTTTGGTCTAGGATATGTTGGCCTAGCGAACGCATTGTTATTATCACAAAGACAAAATGTAAAAGCTTTTGACATTGTTGAAGAAAAGATTAATATTTTACAGCAACATGTTTCACCTATTGAAGATAAAGAAATTTGTGAATATTTACAAAGAGAAGATTTGAATCTGGAGTTTACTAGTAATTTTGAAGACGCGGTTAACTTTGGTGATATAATAATTATCGCAACACCCACAGATTACGATGAAGATAAAAATTACTTTAATACATCTACGGTAGAAGATATTATTGAAAAATCAATAAAAATTAAATCTGACGCGGTCTTTATTATTAAATCAACAGTACCCGTTGGGTATACAGAAGAGCTCAAATCCAGATTTAATACAAATAATATTATTTTTTCACCAGAATTTCTTCGAGAGGGGAAAGCTCTATACGATAACTTGCATCCATCTCGAATTGTAGTTGGAGAAATATCTGATCGAGGAAATGATATCGCGAATATATTTAAAGAAAGTGCTTTGGATGATAACGTACAAGTTCTATTGACTAATTCAACAGAAGCAGAAGCTATTAAATTGTTTTCAAATACTTATCTTGCCTTGCGAGTTGCTTATTTTAATGAATTAGATACTTACGCAGAAACAAGAGGATTAGACAGTCGTCAAATTATTGAAGGAGTGGGATTAGATCCGCGTATTGGCTCTCATTACAATAATCCTTCATTTGGCTATGGTGGTTATTGCTTGCCAAAGGATACCAAGCAGTTAAGAGCGAATTATGAAAATGTTCCTAGCAATATTATTGGTGCTATTGTAGATTCGAACACTACCAGAAAAGATTTTATTGCGGAACAAATCCTTTCCAAAAAGCCTAAAGTAGTAGGTATTCATCGATTAACAATGAAATCAAATTCTGATAATTTTAGATATTCTTCAATACAAGGTATCATGAAACGTATTAAAGCAAAAGGAATTGAGGTAGTGGTTTATGAACCTACCCTTGCTGATAAAACTTTTTTCAATTCTAAAATTATAAATGATTTTAATGAATTCAAGAGGATTTCTGACATTATTGTAAGTAATCGCTTTGAACGGTCGCTAAAAGATGTAGAAGACAAAGTATACACTAGAGATATTTTTGGTGATAATTAAACTTTATTTTTGATAATATTGATAACCAAAAAAGTTCGTAAAGCAGTTATTCCAGTAGCAGGATTGGGAACTCGTTTTTTACCTGCAACTAAAGCAATAGCTAAAGAGATGTTACTAATTGTTGACAAACCAACGATTCAATTTATTGTGGAAGAGGCTATTGCTTCAGGAATAGAGGATATTCTGGTTGTCACGGGTAAGGGCAAACGCCCGATCGAGGATCACTTTGACTCAAATTTTGAGTTAGAATCAAATCTTTCATCAAAAGGAAAAAAAGAGTTGTTGGCACTTGTCGAAGAAACAACAGGAATTAATCTGCATTTCATCCGTCAAAAACGACCTTTGGGATTAGGTCACGCCGTCTTGCAAGCAAAAGCATTTGTGGGAAATGAACCCTTCATAGTAATGCTTGGGGATGACATCATGGAAGATTCGATACCTTTGACTAAACAATTGATTAATAACTACGATAAAACATTAGCTTCTACATTAGCAGTTATGAAAGTTCCTCATGAAGAGACATCAAAGTATGGCACTATTAATCCAAGTGAAGAAATCGCTGAAGGCCTATACAATGTTAGTCATTTTGTAGAAAAGCCTGCTCCTAAAGATGCCCCTAGTGACTTAGCAATTATTGGTCGCTATCTACTTAAACCGGAAATTTTTGATGTGTTAGAAAATCAAAAACGGGGGGCGGGTAATGAAATCCAGTTAACAGATGCTATTGATGAATTGAACAAGACGCAACGTGTATTTGCCCATGAGTTTAAAGGTAAGCGATACGATGTAGGGGATAAATTGGGCATGATCGAAGCAAATATTGAATATGGCTTGAAACATGCAGAGATTAAAGATGATTTACGATCTTATCTTAAGAGACTAGCGGAAAAACTTTAAAATTATAAAAAGATTTAGTGATCAGCAATTTTGCTGATCACTTTTTTAAAAGGCGGGCATTTTCATGAGAACTTTGATGAAATATATAATAACTTTTGTGGCATCTTGTGTATCGAGCTACGGAATCATTCATTGGGTTGCGTTCCCAACATTGATGCATTATCCTAAACTAGTAAGAGCAATGAATCGTTTTGAGTATACTGAGTTAACACTAATTTCATTTCTATCTCTCAGTGTGTGGTTGTTTTATATTCAGTTTTCCAGAAAGAAAATATCTATTGTTTATTTGTATTTAGTATATAGTGTTTATCTGTTTTTGCTTTTTGTTGTTTTATTTGCAAAAGCTTCACACTATCGAGCGCTGGTTTTAGATCCTTTTGACTTTTTGGTAAAAGATAGGCGAGTGATTTTAGAAGCTATCTTGAATGTTCTGTATTTTATTCCTTTAGGTGGCTTATATGGATTGAAAGAAAGATTTAATGAGTTTCTTTTTACTTCACTGCTAACAATTTTAGGTATTGAGACTCTGCAATATGTTTTTTATGTAGGAACTTTTGCAGTCAGTGATATTCTATTAAATTGGTTAGGATGTTTCATAGGCTATGAGTTATGTAAATTTCTTAGACTTCGGATGAAGGTCATTTAGGGGGGATATTATGAATTTGTTGATTACTGGTGGAGCAGGATTTATTGGCAGCAATTTTATTCGACATATGTTAAAAGAGGATGATCATTGTTTTATCTTAAATGTAGATATTTTGACCTATGCTTCAAGTATTTTGTATTTATCGGAGATTTCCCCTGATCACCGTTATAGATTTGTAAGAGGCAATATTTTAGATAAGCAGCTCATTAGAAGACTGTTGAAGGATTATAAAATTGATTGTTTAATAAATTTTGCCGCAGAATCTCATGTTGATAATTCGATTAAAGATGCAAATTTATTCGTACAAACAAATGTTCTAGGAACAACTTGTTTACTGGATTGTGCGAAAGAAGCCAATATTCGGTTTATCCAAATTTCCACAGATGAAGTTTACGGATCGCTGTCTGAAGGTTATGCAGATGAAAATTGTCCGTTAAATCCAAGCTCTCCTTATTCGGCATCAAAAGCGAGTGCTGATCAGTTTGTATGTGCTTATCATAAAACGTATGGCTTACCATTTAACATCGTGCGTGCGGCAAATAATTATGGACCCAATCAACATTATGAAAAGATGATCCCACAGATGTTGATGAGAATGCAGAACAACGAAGCTTTACCAGTCTATGGTGATGGAACAAATATCAGAGACTGGTTGTATGTGGAAGATTTTTGTAGAGCCATTCATTTAATCTTACGTAAAGGTGTGAACGGAGAAATCTATAATATTAGTTCTCATCAAGAAATTGATAATTTATCATTAGTCAAAAAGCTATGTGATTTGATGCAACACGATGAAAAACGAATCACTTTCGTAAATGATCGTCCAGGTCATGATTTTCGTTATGGTGTAGATACAAGAAAAATTGAAAAGCTAGGATGGCAAGGTAACATTTTTCTGGACGAGGGATTAGCAAAGACAGTGTCATGGTATAATAAAGCAGAAATTAATTAAAAATTTTGATTTTGTTTATACAAAAATTTTTCTATTTTAAATATACTTTCAATTAGGTAGTTCAATAGTACTGATTGGTGGGAAAAAGGAGAACAAAATGAATGAGTCATTAGAAGAACAATTAAAAGCGATATACTCTGAGGGAAATAATCATCTACGGGAACAAACAACTAAAAGAGATCAAGTACTTGCGGCATATTTTATATTGATTTCTTTTTATATAACAAATCTGACTACATTGAAAGAATTTGATAGTTCTCTTTCTTTGTATAATGGCTTGGGTATAATGATTTTTTTTATTGGAATCATTGTTTGTTTTGTTATTGTTGAATTTCGCGTTTGGCATCAAATATACTTGGATGCATTGAAAATTACTACCTACTTACTCACGCACAAAGAAAATTATCAAACGGTGTATGATGTGAAAGCAACAATTGATAATTATTATTCTTCATTTAAAAAAGAAAAATTTAACTATAGCAAGTTCTTTTCAGGTTCAGATAACAAAATTATGACGGCACTTTTCTTTATTGTTGGAACAACAATTTATTTTTTCAATGGCATTATGCGTTTAGTACAGGCTAAGTATGATAGCCTTTTAGTTATTGGTAGCGGGTTGCTCTTTTTGCTCCTGTTTATTTTACAATATGCATGGAGACTTAAGAAAGCTCGATCTCGTACACCGTGGATTTTATGGGGAATCACAACTGTTTTTAATGAAGGATTAAATAACCCGTATTTTGAAGTCAAAGAGTTGAGTAAAGCGAAGATTTTTCTAAAACAAAAAACAGGTGGTGTCATTCTTGTTCCAAAGTACCAAGATAAATTTCTTTTAATCAACATCATACGAAATGGTCAAGAATTCTTAGAATTTCCACGTGGATTTTCTGAGAAGGATGAACCGCTTATCGAAGCGGCTAGAAGAGAAATAAATGAAGAAATTGGTATTCAAGTAACCCGTAATCAAATCACTAATTTGGGAAAGTTAATGACTGATTCAGGGCTAATCGAAGATAATATAGAATGCTTTGAAGTTATCCTGCAAAACTTAGACAATGTTTCACTACAATCAAGTGAGCAAATAATTGGTTATAAACTTTTAACTTCAAAGAAAATTAGTAAATTGATCAACGAAAAAAAAATAATTGATAATTTTACAATTGCTGGATTTACCTTATCAATTTCAAAACAAAAAATGAACTAAAAAAATTTCAATAATAGAGTTAAACTTTAAAGTTTTAATTTAACAGCTAAAATGGCTTCTTGTTATATTTTCAGTTCTGTTCAATAAAATATATTTAATATTTTAAGTGACACACTAGGTAAATAGAAACGACTAGCTAAAATAATGTATACGGCTAAGCTACACTCATTCGTATTTTCTTTTAACTCGAAAACCTATAACACCCCAAAGAAGATACTCCGTATCTTCTTTTTCTTTCCCAAAAAATCCCCTCAAAAAAACGCCGCGAAAACATATGTTCCCTCTTGCCAAAAGGTAACGCTTTCTATATGATGAAATGGAATAGAAACCAAATAAAAAAGGCACTTTCTACGGGTGTTGGCGCACCTGTAGAAAGCCCTGATCAGTCACCAAGTTTACACAGCTGACCAATCAAGTTGCCATAGTTGTTTCCCGAAGGAACCAACGTGTTTATTTTACCGAAAGTTGATAGCGATTACTAGTCGCTTTGTGCAATTTTTTGAAATTTTCACGTTTTTCCTGAGGTTTATTTCGCTATGTCAAAGGCATTGGACACGCTGGTCTGATGCCTTTTTTGCTGTTTCTTGATCGAGTGGTTTTCATGGGAATGGGACGCTGTTTCGTTATTGGAAGCTGCTTTTGTTGGCGGATCAAGAAATGCTTTCATCCTAGGTAAAAAGCAAGAGTTGGTTTCTATTCGCCTTTCATTTTTCACTGTTGGCATTGATAGAATTAGAAACGGAGGAAAACATATGTCAGTGATCCAGGCGTTGATCATCTCAATTTGGGTGGCGTTGATTCAAGCCCGCTTCTTCGGGTATGCAGGCTTGAATTTGCGGTTTAGTCCGCTTATGACGAGTTTATTTGTCGGTGTCGTTCTGGGAGATGTTGCCCAAGGGGTAACGGTTGGTGCAGCTATCCAATTGATTTCTATGGGTCAGATTGCGCCAGGCGGCCAGATGGCAACAGAACCGGCTGTCTCGGGAACTGTGGCTACAGCAGTCGCTATCTTGGGTAATCTAGAGCCGACAGCGGCAGTAGCAATCGCGATTCCCGTCGGAATTCTAGGAAGTTATTTATATACATTAAAAATTATCGTGAATTCTTTTGTGACCAAATACATTGATCGGGTGGTCAATAATCTGGAGGACAAGAAATTTACTTTTGCAATCGGTCTGTTGCCAACCCTATTGACGATGCTGACTCATGTGCCGGTATTGTTTATCGCTTTATATTTCGGGGCAGATTCGATAGCTAATGTTGTGACACAATTGGAAGGCACGGTTGTCTTTCATATACTGGATGTTGTCGCCAGTGCGTTAGCAGCTGTTGGGATCGCGATTTTGATTCGGATCATTGGTCAAAAGACCGATATGTTCTTTTTCTTTTTGGCATTCTTCTTAACGATTATTTTGAAAGATTTAGGAATCACCATGGTTACTTGGGCTGTACTGGGTATCGTGACTGCAGGCATTTACACCATGATTATGATCAATGCAAAGGAGGCAGCCTAGATGGATGCAGAGAATACTTCGACTGAAAACAATGGACTGACTAAAAAGGAACTGAACCAGATTTGGAATCGCTGGTACTGGATGAACGAGATCCCTCGCACCTATGAGCGACAAGTCGCACCAGCGTTGATGTATGCATTGACGCCTTTGCTCAAAAAAATCTATAAAGATCCTGAAGACTTGAGGGATGCCTACAATCGGCACTTGACCTTTTGGAACACTGATGCGATCTGGGGCGGTAGTACCATTTCTGGGATTACTGCATCTCTGGAAGAACAGCGGGCCAAAGAGTTGACAGAAACAGGTTCTGAGCAGACCGTTTCAACAGAATTGATCGAAGCAACGAAAGTCGGATTGATGGGACCAATGGCAGGGATCGGGGATTCCATTAATAATGGCACGTTGCAGTATCTATTGATTGCGATTGCACTGCCTTGGGCTGCAGATGGTTTATGGTTCGGTGCGGTTATTCCCTGGATCGTCTTTTCTGTTGTGACGTATCTCTATGGCCGTGCATTTGTCCACTTTAGTTATCGGTTAGGGAGGCAAGCGGCTCGAGAACTGATTGCTGGGACAAGAGCCAATTTAATCATGAAAGCGTTGACGATTCTTGGTATGTTCATGATGGGAGTGACGGCGGCACGGTTTGTGACGATTCAATCTTCATTATCTTTTGTCCTGTCAGAAAGAGAATTTGCTTTACAGAGTATTCTGGACTCTATCTTGCCAGGCATCTTACCACTTTCACTAGTCATGGGCTTGTACTTCTACTTTGAAAAGAAGGGTCTGAATGTACTAAAAGGGATGTTATTGTTGACTGTTATCGTTGGATTGCTGGCAGCGATCGGAATTTTATAAATCAGAAAGAGGGTGTCACAAATGGGGAAAATTACTTTTGCTCGAGTAGATAGTCGTTTGATTCATGGCCAGATCGTGACAAAGTGGGCCAAGTCTTCGGGTGCGAATACAATTTATATTATCGATGACGCGGTGCGTTCCGATGATTTTTCGATGGATATTTATATGGCTTCAGGAAAACGTTACGGTTTTCAAGTGAAGGTATACAGCATAGCGGAAGTACTGGCAGCTTGGGAAGCCAATCAGTTCGGTGCAGATAAAGTATTTGCTTTGTTCAAAACGGTAGCAACAGCGATCAAGTGTTTGGAGTTGGGGTTACCGTTACCTTGTTTGAATCTAGGCGGCACGCCAAAAAGACAAGCGGCCGAGTTCTTTATCAAAAATGTTGCCCTAACCGAGACAGAGTTGGAACAATTGCAGCAGTTATCAGCTGAAAAGGGCATCAAGATTTATGCGCAAACGGTTCCCGAAGCAGCGAAGAAATCGATCTAGGGGGGATGTCGATGAAAAAAATTGCAGTAGTCAATTCAAAAAGTTTTGGTAAGTTTTTTCCGGAACATATCCAACGACTGCAAGCATCTGGTGAAGTGGACTTTCATCTGTTTGAACCAACGATTAAAGGGGCACAACTGGCTGAGGCACTCAGGGACTATCAGTGCATTATCGCTAGTGTCACGCCAACTTTCGATCGTACGTTTTTTCAGAATACACCAAATCTTGGACTGCTTTGCCGTCATGGTCTAGGGGTCGATAATGTAGACCTTAGTGCTGCAACCGAAAATCAGGTACTGGTGACCAAAGTTTTAGGACCAATCGAACGGCAAGCGGTAGCAGAACATGCGATTGCTTTGTTAATGAACGAACTTCGTAAGATCAATAAAGGGCAGCGGCTGATCAAAAATGATGAGTGGCACTTGCGGTCGAGTTGCAATAGTTTTGAACTCAAGCACGCAACGGTCGGTGTGATTGGCTATGGCAATATCGGCTCCAAGGTTGGCCAGATTCTGCATGAAGGCTTTGGTGCTGAAGTGCTAGTCTATGATCCTTATAAGTCTGTTGAAGACATTCACAAAGCAAAAGGAAAAAAAGTATCTTTGCCGGAATTATTGTCAGAAGCGGATGTCATCACACTTCACTGCAATCTTTCAGATGAAAACCAGCGGATGCTTTCTGATGCAGCTTTTGATCAAATGAAGCAGCATGTCTTGCTGATCAATACTGCACGTGGGGAATTGGTGGATGAAGCAGCTTTGATCCGTGCGTTGGCTAGAAAAGAAATTTCCGGTTATGCTGCCGATGTCTTTTGCCACGAACCGTTAGATCCTGCGCATCCATTACTGGCTTTTGAAAATGTCACATTGACCCCTCATATCGGTGCGTATACTTCTGAAAGTTTAGCCGGAATGGGAGATCATGTAGTGACGAATATTGAGCGCTTTTTTGCGCACTTAGAACCCTTTGGTCTGGTGAATGAAAGGAGTTGGTCGGTATGATTGGTATGCAAATTATTTCTCATGGCGAATTCAGCCAAGGGATCGTTCATTCGTTACAAATGATCATTGGTGAGACACAGCAGATGGCGTTCGACACACTTGCTGAAAATGAAGAGGTCGACAGTTTCCGTCAAAAAATTTTAGATCAAAGCCGCAAGCTGGATAGGGGGCATGGGGTCTTGGTATTTGTCGATATGTTTGGAGCAACGCCTTACAACTGTGCTTATTATAATTCACAATTTTTTGACCCTAACCACTATCAGATCGTTGCCGGGTTCAATCTGCCGTTAGTGATTGAAGCAATCATGCAACGTGAACAGATGTCTTTGTCACAATTAGTCGCACATTTGCGTCAGGCAGCGATCGACACGATTGTCTTTCAAGACAAATATGAGTGAAGAGAAAGTGAGGCAGTCTATGTATACGTCATTAATGATGCGTCCCGAGGACAATGTTGCCGTGGTTTTGCAACCAACGCCGGCGGAATCATCCGTGAAGATTGTTAATCAAGCGACCTTAAATGAATTCCTGATTGTCCAGTCTATTGACAGCTACCATAAATTTTCTGTAAAAGATATTGAATCTGGCGAAGAGATTATCAAATATGGCGAAGTGATAGGGATTGCTACAGCAGCGATTACCAAAGGTGAACATGTGCATACACATAATGTGAGGAGCATCAGAGTCTAATGAAACCAATAATGGGTTATAAACGATCCGATGGGCAATATGGAATCCGCAACAAAATTTTAGTCATTGCGACAGTGGGCTGTGCCAATGAAACTGCACGCCGTCTGGCTGAACGAATTGCCGGCACGGTCTTTATCCCAGCTGGAAAAGGCTGTGGTCAAATTGGAGATGCAGTAGAAATCACCAAACGAACGTTGACGGGATTTGTCTTAAATCCCAATGTCTATGGGGCAGTCTTTGTCGGGTTAGGCTGTGAGACGATTCAGCCTCACGAAATGGTGGCTCGGGTTCAGAAGGTATCAGACAAACCGGTCTACTCTTTTAGCATCCAGGAAGAAGGCGGGACAACAAAAACAATCGCGACAGTCGTTCCTTTATTAGAAAGACTGGTAGGCGCGGCTGCCCGGATTGTGAGGGAACCCGTTGAACTATCTGCTCTTACTTTAGCGACCAATTGTGGCGGCAGTGATGCAACCAGTGGGTTATCCGTCAATCCTGCTTTGGGAGTTGCGACAGAACTTTTGGTAGCTGCAGGCGGTCGATCGATCCTAGGAGAAACGACAGAATTGATCGGTACAGAGCATATCTTGATCCGTCGTGCCAAAAACCAACAAGTCAAACGGGATATTCAGACTATCATTGGCGGTCTCGAAAAACAATTTGAACGTCTCCAAGTAGATATTCGAGGAGCAAATCCTTCACCTGGTAATCAAAAAGGTGGTTTGACGACACTTGAAGAAAAATCGTTAGGCGCAATCATGAAAGCAGGACACGCCACGATCAATCAAGTCGTCAAATATGGAGAGATCGCCACTGAAAAAGGGTTGATCATCATGGACACTCCAGGATATGATATTGAATCTGTAACGGGGATGGTGGCTGGTGGCGCCCAGATCTGTGTCTTTACAACGGGGAGAGGCACGCCCATTGGAAATCCCATCGTACCAATGATCAAGATTACCGGTAATCATGAGACGTATCAACGAATGACCGAACATATGGATCTTGAGTTATCTGCAATCATTACCGGCGAAATGTCCATCAAGGAAGGTGGCGAAAGAATCCTTTCTGAGATGATCGCAGTGGCAAATGGAAAACGAACTGCAGCGGAGAAATTAGGCTTTCAGGAGCTAGCGATTTATCGCAACAATGAAGTCTGGGGCTGTGATTTATAAAACAGCCCCAACTAAATACTGCTAAACATCCTATCTAGGTGATTTAGCAGTTGCTATTAAGCCGATCGTACTTTTGAAAAACTGTCACTTTTAACAATCGTCATTACTGCAATAAAAAAGAAATATTAAGAAAGTACAATCAAGAAAGAACTGTTATCGAAAAACGATGTAGCCCCCTCTAAAAGTTAGCTGTTTCAGCTATCCTATAGAGGGCGCTCTCTTACGAATAGATTCTTGAAGAAACGTGTGAGAGTGCCTTTTCGGATAGAGGACGGATTTCTTCGTGAAAAAATTGTCTAGAGAGACGACCCAAATGAGTCTATCTTCTTTGAAGCAATAAATGGGTTAGGATTTTAGTATAAACCGGTATATTTTAGTATCATTTAAGCCCTAAACTTTTTATAATTGGATGAAGCGGTTACAAACAAGCTTTGATGTCATTGATCAAAAAGAAAGATTCCACGTTGATAATAGGAGGAACAACATGTTAGCTAACAGTGAGCCATTACAGCAATTGATGGATTTAATTGAAATCCCCGTTTTAGTCCAAGAGAAAGTGAACGCAGCCTTAGAGGAGCTGCAAGAACAAGAGATGATTACTAGTGTACATAAATTGCTCGATCCAGTAACAGCTTCAGCAGAAGCCAAGTGGTTATCCCAACTGTACAAAGAGGAGTCGATGAAGGAATTGGCGATCCATTTGTATGCAGCGACCATCAGCTGGAAACATATTTATCAACCGCTGCAAATTCCTCATGAGATTTATTTGGCTACGATGAGGGCATTTACTCGATTCTTAAAAGAAACGAAACAAGTCGGTAATCAGGATGTGTTTGATCGTGGATTTTGGACATGGCGGTATTTGTGCGGATTAGAATTTAGGATCGATCAGCTAGAATTTGAAATGATCGCCGCTGATCATAAGAGTAAAGCACCACAACTTGAAGGTCAAACCTATCTTTCTCTTCACATCCCTTCAGATGCAAAACTGGTTCATGAGCAAGTCCAAGAAAATTATCAGTCAGCCAGAATGTTTTTTGAAACCTACTTTCCTGCATACGCTTCAGCACCAATTGTGACGGATACTTGGCTGCTTTCGCCCAAGTTGAAAGAATGGCTGCCAGCAACTTCCAACCTCGTTTTGTTTGGAAATGACTACGAACTGCTGTTGACAGAACCAGAAAAAAATGACAGCGTACTCTGGCTCTTCAATACTATTTCTAACGATGTCAGCAAGTATTCCGAAAACACCACCTTACAAAAAGCAGCGAAGGCATGGCTGTTAGCAGGGAATGCGATTGGATCGGCTGTCGGGCGCTTGCAGTAATTTTGCACTAGTAGGAACATGACTATCCCAATGCTTTTACCACCGGAATGGTTTTTCCTGAAGAAGCGATTGTAGTAGCTGCAGCTGATTTGGCAACTGGACGATTCAATTGACTGTGGTGTCGATCATTCAATGAAAATCAAACAGAGATAGAGGCGTGCGCAATGAGTGAGCATGCCTCTATCTCTTTGTGTAACAAACCTCCGATTTATTTAGTCTGAAAAGAATCAAAAAGCAATTTACGATTCATGCGGGAATCTAACAAGTTGATTGCAACGAGATGTCAGAATTTTGCATCCAGATGTTTTTCCTGTGATTCTGCCCAAAAGCAGCAAAATATTCGGTATGCTAGTAGAAATGAAAAGTAGGATTCAAAAGGAGATAGCATGAAAAAACTGGAAAAATTGATAGTCGCAAGCTCGTTGATGTTGATAGGTTTCCCATTGGTTGCAAACGCAGAGGATGTCGATCGTCAAATTCAACAACAAACCCAGCGAATCAATGAAATCAAAGGGGAATCTGCTTCAATAGAAGCGTTCAAACAAAAGACGGAAGCGGAGATCCAACAACTTGAATCTGAAATGGATTCGATTTTGGCGTCAAAGGCCAGCACCGAGCAAAAGGTCAACAAAATCGCAAGTGAAATCAAGGAATTGGAGGAAAAAATCGCCAAACGGAAAGAAACACTGGCGAATCAAGCACGAGAGATTCAAGTTTCAGAACCTTCGAATGCCATGATGACGACATTGCTTGATGCTGACTCACTAGGTGAAGCAATTCAACGAGCCATTGCTTCTGTCACCATCATGAATGCCAGCAATAGTATCGTTGAGCAACAGCAAAAAGACATCGAGACAAGTATCAAGCTCGAAAAAGAACTAGAAGAAAAACTATCCGAAATTGAAACTCATGCGAGCGAGCTGCAACAAAAGCAAGAAGAGCTTGCAGATGTACGATTGAATCAGGATGTGGCATTGGCCGACTTACGATTGTCTCTGAATCAAGAAGAGAGCAAAAAGTCTGATTTGGAAGCAGAAAAAGCGGCTGCTAAAAAGAAACGGGAAGAAACACTGAAACAATTAGCAGCAGAAAAAGCGTTAGCTGCAGAAGCTAAGAAACAGGCACAAGCTGAGGCAAAAAAAACTCAGGAACAAGCGAAAAAACAAGTAGCCGCTGAAGCAGCGGTCTCTCAAGAAAAAGAGTCGGCAAAAGAAACCGGCACAGAAGCAACGACATACGCTAATGCTTCTACACCAATCAATGAAGAGACCAACATTGAAGAAACAAGTAAAAAAGAAACCAATCAAGATACTGACCAAGAAACACCGGAGCTTGCTAGTGGAAATCAAACAAGCGGTTGGTCTTTACCGGTCGATTCTGTCCATATCTCGAGTCGTTTTGGATACCGTACAGATCCAACGGGCTCTTCCGGCAACCAGCACAATGGGATCGACTTTACCGGCAGCAGTGGAACACCGATTTATGCGATTCAAGGTGGGAAAGTGGTAGAAGCCGGTTATGGTCCGTCCACAGGAAATTATGTGATCATAAAGCATCCGAATGGCATCTATAGTTATTACATGCACTTCAATGCATTGCCTGCTGTTAGTAGCGGTCAAAATGTCACAGCACGTCAATACCTTGGTGGAATGGGAACAACTGGAAATTCGACTGGTGTCCATCTACATTTGGGAATGGCGACAGGACTATGGTCAGGCTTCTTTGACCCTGCGTCTGAATTAGGCCTCTAAATAAAAAAAGCAGCGGCTGCTTGCAGTGATCCGAAAAGTTGGACCAAAAGTCAACTTTTCGGACACACTTCATTTTTGCCGCTGCTTTTTATTATGGTCATTGCTTGCTGTTCTCTTTTGAGAAAAGAAAGGCATTTCAGGCATTGCATCAGCCAACTGCCAATGGGTTCAGCTGACTTGCGGTTTCGCTTGCGGATCTTGCTTCGAAGATCAGTTGCTCTACTCGGCTAAACCTTCTAACAACGCTAGCCATCGCTCAGCGAGCTGCTCACTGCTGCAAGTAACTGTAAATGATTCTTTCCCTGTCATTTCGACATAGATCTCTGTCTCTGAAATTTTAACAATACGCATACTAGTTTTCCTCCTTCGCAGCATTCCGCCACTATTTTCTTAAAGTAATTTTTTCTTAAAGCACTACTTTCTTAAAGCACTATCTTCTTAGAGCACTATTTTCTTAAACTAGTACCTTTTTGTTTCTCAAAAATAAAATACGCGAAAAGATCAAAAAATTTTTTTCTTTTGCATTTTCTTTTAAATTAATTGCAATTGCCCCTTTTTGGATCAAATGCGTTGGTAAGAGTAAAATTTGGCCAAATGCACTCATTTTTGGCGCATTTTTTGTTGGCTTTCTTCTGCATAGAGATCTTGATAAATCAGACTAAAACTTCCTCGTTTGCCGGGGAGATCGTGAAAATGAAGCTCCCCTAGTAAATGATTGGTGAGAGGAGAAAAAGAAAGGTCCAGAAATTCAGTGAGGCTAGTATTCGCCCGAGGCAGTTGATAGCTATGTTCCCGTTTGATAATGCCATGAGCAAGGAAACTGATCAGCATGGTTTGCTTTAGACGACGGGATTCAACCGAGCTGGGAAAAGAGAACTGATTGTGCAGTTCAATGAACAGCTGCGGTCCAGAAGCGGACAACGTCATGATTTTTCCAGGATTGACCCAAATGGTGTCTTTTTTGGTGGCGTTTGTTAGTGGTAGCAAGCTGTATTCGCTAGTTGCACAAGGAATCTTGTATTGACGTTTGATATTCGACTGGCTGAATAAATGGTACAGTGTATCTTTGAAAAGCGCGTACTCATAAAAATGGAAATGGAGAAGAATCTGTTTGATGATAGGAAATGGCGGCTGTGGAAGAAGTGAACAATAGTCTTGATAAATGATCAAAGAATGCGTGCGATCATCACGAACAAAAGGCAGAATGGCAAAAATTTCTTTCTCGAAGTCAATTGTCATGGTTGGACGGATCAAAGCAGCAAGTTCCTGGCAAGTGGCCTGATCACTAGAATTGAGGAATCGTTTACATTTTGGCTCAAAGGACAGACGATAAGGATCAAGTTTATTCGAACTTATAGGGGAGTAGCATCTCTTCATAGAAAAACTCCTTCATTTTAGATACTTCAACTATAAAATTATCTGACTATTTTTGCAATAAAAAGTGCATAATTCAAATGATTTATTGATTTTTGATAAAAATAGTCACTTCCTCTTTTTGCTATGGTTAATGTACCCGCGGGAACACCAAGCAAAAGGAGGAATACAATGAAAGAATGGCATACACTGATGGCTTCTTATGAGCGCCTCTTTTACAAAGTGCTGATTCGGGCGGGCATCTTCCCCAGTCATCCAGATTTTGAAGATTATTTGCAAGAGTTGCGACTCATGCTCTTTGAGCGCGCACGAAGGTATCCTGATGAAGGGATCTTTCGCAACGAAAATGAAGTGAATTATCTATTTGGCTTTTTGCTATGGCGAGTGATTGATTTACAACGAAAAAGTAATCGTCAAAAACAACTGATTCAAGCAATCGCATCAGAGCAGGAAGAAACGATTGATCTGAAAGAAGACATCGACAATCATCTATTGCTGATGCAATTCTGGGCATTTCTGAAACCGAAAGAACGACAAATGTGGCTTGATTGGGTCAATCAAGAGGGATCAAAACAGTCTCGCTATTATTATCGTCAGAAGTTGAGAGCCCGTTGGCAGCAATTTATTCACGAGGAGACGACAAGCAGCAAAAAATAGGTGTTCTATTTAGTCAGAATAAAAGTGAAGGACCCAGACAGGAGCTTTCTTACTCGTTCCTCTTGTATCGTGCAGCTTCTTTTTGTAAACTGAAATCAAGGAACAAAAGGCACCTTTTGTCTAAACTGTTTTCGCATTATCGACAGGTAATGACAGTTTTTCTTGGTACTTGATAAACTCCTTTTATGTTGACCATGATTTGGTGCCTTAAGTTCTAATTGAATGAGAAGCGTCATTTTTCCAAATCATATTAACAGCAATCGTCGAATAAAGCGGTCTTCGAATGGAAGAGGCCGCTTTTTTTCGTCAATTCGCGACTTAAAAAGGCGCTTTTTTTGGTCAGACTATTTCTAGAATACGGTGGATATTTTGGTAGTCAAAAACAGCAACATAGGCTATACTTTGGCTATCATCATACGATATGTATGGCAAAGACCGAGGGCCTTGACTGATCACTTGCAAAACGGGAGTATCAAAAAGCAAGTGGGCAAACCAGCAAACGATTTGCTAGTGAATAGACGTTGGTCAATAGGAGGAATGAATGATGGGGAAAATTGATATTTCCAATCTGACACGAGATTATGGCAATGGCAAAGGAATTTTTGACCTGTCATTTTCTGTGGAAGCAGGAGCGTTTGGTTTTCTGGGTCCTAATGGCGCTGGGAAGACCACAACGATCCGTCATCTAATGGGGTTCATCAAACCTCAAAGCGGCAACTGTTTGATCAATGGGATGAATTGCTGGCAGCAACGAGAACAAATCCAAAGAAATTTAGGCTACATCCCTGGCGAAATGACTTTTTTTGATGATATGACCGGAAGCGAATTTATTAAATTTATCGCAAAGTATCGGGGAAATGCTGAAAATGGACGGGCCAAAGAATTACTTGATCGATTTGAGTTAGATCCGAACGGCAAGATCAAGAAAATGAGTAAAGGGATGAAACAAAAAATTGGCATCGTTGTGGCTTTCATGCACGACCCAGAGATCTTGATTTTAGATGAGCCTACTAGTGGCTTAGATCCCTTGATGCAGTCACGTTTTATTGATTTAATTACTGAAGAAAAAAAGCGCGGCAAAACCATCCTCATGTCTAGCCACATGTTTGAAGAAGTTGAGCGGACCTGTGATCGAATTGGCATCATTCGTGCCGGAAAATTAGTTGCGTTGGATTCCACCGACACATTAAGAGAAAAACATCTGCGTCGTTATACCGTCACTCTGCCAAATGAACAACTGGCGGCAGCCTTTGCAGCAGATTTCAATGGAGAAATCGATCCGGCACAACCTAGTCAAGTTCAAGTCAGTACGAGTCAAACATTGGAACAGATTTTTATGGATTATTATGGAGGTGAAGAGAAATGATCAATTTCACCCTTTACAAACGCGAATTGCGCCGCAGCATCCTGACGCTTGTGATTTTTGGTGCCGTCATGACCCTCTACATCTCAATCATTGTCAGTATGTACAATCCAGAAATGATGCAGTCTCTTGAAGAAATGCGCAAGATGCTGCCAGAATTGATGTCGGCAGTCGGCATGAAAGCCGGCGCTAACTCATTATTGGGTTTCATGTCTTCTTACCTCTATGGTTTTATTTTGATCATTTTTCCAATGGTATTCTCGATTCTTCGAGGGAATGCATTGATTGCCAAATATGTGGACAGCAACGCGATGGTGGCCCTTCTGGCAGCACCCATCAAGCGGAGAACGATTGTCATGACGCAGATGTCGGTTCTTTTAACGGGTATTTTCTTTTTGATCATCTATGGCACTGCATTAGAGATCCTTTGCGGATTACAATTTAAAGGAGAACTCGAGATTCCCAAACTGTTGCTGCTGAATGGTGGGTTGCTTTGTTTGCAGTTGTTTATCGCAGGAATCTCTTTCTTAGCTTCTTGTGTTTTTAATGATTCAAAATACAGTATTGCTGTCGGCGGTGGGATACCTGCATTAATGTACGTCTTACAGATGCTTGCCAACACCGGCGGAAATGCAGAAAAAGTAAAGTATTTTACTTTCTTTACATTGTTTGATCCAGATGCTTTGATCGCAGGAGATCGTAGTGGTCTCATCGGAATCTTTGTCCTATTGATTGGAGCGTGTATCCTGTTCGTGGCATCGGGCATGGTCTTTTGTAAGAAAGATCTTCATATTTAGTGAACAAGCAAAAAACAATCACTCCAATCCTGTATTTGGAGTGATTGTTTGTTTTACCCTTGTGCAGCTTTGCCTGTATAAGAATAAAAATTAATTGTTTTTCTCCGCGACAAAAGCATCGACTTCCGCTAGATACAACTTCTTCTCTTCTTCTGGTAACCAAGCAATCTCAAAGGCATTTCTGACCAATTGAATGATTTGGTCCTCTGTTAGCTGATAATTTTTGCTCAATGCATAAAGGTCGTCAGAAATATAGCTTTGGAAATAAGCTGGGTCATCTGAATTGATCGTCACTTTGACGCCTTTTGCCAATAACTCGATGATTTCTTTTCCTTTCATATCATCCACGACGAAACTGTTGGAGACAGGGCAACACGTCAATCCGATTTGGTGCGTCCGCACATAATCGACTAACCGTTCATCTTCTACGATATTTGTTCCATGATCGATTCGTTCCACTTGGATTTCTTCAATGACTTGGCGAATGTGTTCGATCGAATCTTCCTGATCAATGTCGCAGTGCATCGTCAAATGAAATCCAGCGGCTTTTGCTTTTTCAAAAACTTTTTTGAACTTCAGTGGTGGATTGCCTTTTTCATCCGAATCAAGCCCGATCCCCAAAATCTTATCTTTAAAAGGTAGTGCTTGTTCTAAGGTTTCTGCTGCTGATTCAGCAGAAAAATCCCGTAAGAAGCACATAATTAGGGCACTTCGTACACCAATTTGTTCACTTTCTTGTGTCGCTCGATAATAGCCGTTGATGACGGTTTCAAAAGAAATACCGCGAGAGGTATGGGCTTGCGGATCAAAAAAAACTTCAGCATAAGTGACGTGATGTTCGGCAGCTTTCTTGAAGTAAGCCATTGCCAATTCATAAAAATCTTCTTCTGTTTGGAGGACATTCATCGCTGGATAATAAATGTTCAAAAAAGAAGGCAAGGAGTCGAACTGATAACTTGCTTCCACCTCTTCGATTGTTGATTGACCAATATCAATTTGATTTTTTTGTGCCAATCGTAATTTCAAATCAGGCTCCAATGTTCCTTCTAAATGCAGATGGAGTTCAGCTTTGGGAATTTCTTTGATAAATTCGTAGGTTACTTCTTTTGCCATAATTTTCGTTTTTCTCCTTTTAAAGTAAGTATTTTACACCAAAAACCTTTTTTTATAACTTGAAAAGCGAACATCTTGTTGAATCAACATTCCTTTTATTCATTTTTAACATAAAATCCCCGTTTTCACAAGAGCAAAACTTTGCTGGAAGATACCTGAATAGTCCTTAAAAAGTTGTGCGAATATAGACGATTTTCTTCAGGAGTTTATTTTTTACAACCAAACATCAAAAAGTAATCGCTTGCATGATTTTTGATTTATGCTAAAATTAACTTGTTCGAACAAGTTTGGTTGTTATTCGCGATAATAATGATGAGAGAGGAGTGGATCATAACTATGAGAGGACAAAATCAGTCGTCCGGTGCCAATGCGTACGCACAAAAAAATATGCGATTTAACCGCTATCTGATTTTTCGCTATATGACAGCAATTTTTTTCTTTATCAATCTTTATTGGGCGTTGCTTAGTCTGGCAAATTGGACAGTGATGGGTCTGGTACCGGTGTTCTTGCTTTTGGTCGATGGCGCCATCATCTTTGAGCAGACACAAAAATATTGGCAGACATCAAATCGATTGCACTTGACTAAAGTTGGTTATTGGATTCAAACAGGGGTCAACATTACTGGTATCCTTTTTATCCTGTTAGGGTGGCAAGACGGATTTTTCCCATTTTTGAATCTTGCGGCCAGACCGATTTTACTG
Source organism: Enterococcus sp. FDAARGOS_553 (assembly GCF_003812305.1). Classification (NCBI taxonomy): domain Bacteria; kingdom Bacillati; phylum Bacillota; class Bacilli; order Lactobacillales; family Enterococcaceae; genus Enterococcus; species Enterococcus sp. FDAARGOS_553. The sequence continues at coordinate 3,076,786 of NZ_CP033740.1, read as the reverse complement.
GTTAGTCTGACTCTGGGATTGATTTGTTGTTTATATATGGAACGAAAAGCATGGTTGATCGAAAAAGATCGGGATAGTTACTTGAACTATCTGCGGACATTTGAGAATAAAGGAGGAAAAATAGATGAACACAGAAAATAGTAAAATGTTTACCTTTCTGGATAAGTACTTAATGGGACCAATGGGGCGAATCTCGCAATTTCGAATCGTCCGTGGGGTGATGGCGGCCGGGATGGCTTCGATTCCGTTTACGATCGTTGGTTCAATGTTCCTGATTATTAGTGTCTTATCTCAAAGTTTTCCAGCTTTAGCATCGATTTGGGCGGCTTCTTTTGATAAGATCCAAAGTTTATATATGCTAGGAAATACTGCAACAATGGGGATCTTGGCCTTATATTTCTGTATTGTTTTTGGTTATGAATATACCAAGATCCAAGCGCAGGAAGAAAAAATTTCGTTAAGTCCTGTAAACGGGGCTTTGTTGTCAATGATGGCATTCTTCATGTGTCTACCTCAATTAGTATTTGAAGGCGGAGTAGCGACTCTTGTGACCCTTATTTCCGATGATCAAAAAATCATTGATGGTTGGGAAATGGCGGGTGGTGTGACACGTTTAGGAACGACTGGTATTTTTACTGCAATTATTATGGCTATTATTGCAGTGAAAATTTACGCGTTTTGTGTCAAGAGAAATATCTACATCAAAATGCCTGATACTGTACCAACTGGTGTTTCAAGTTCATTTACTGCATTGATTCCGACTGCGTTGATTGCTTTAGTCGTGATCGTGATCAACGGTGCTTTAGTAGCTTTAGGGACCGATATCTTCAAAGTCATTGCGATTCCCTTTAGTTTTGTTTCGCAATTGACGAGTACGTGGGTTGGGTTGTTAGTCATCTATTTCTTGATGCATGCATTGTGGATCGTCGGAATCCACGGAGCAACGATCGTGACCTCATTCTTGACGCCCATCGTTCTTTCCAACATGGTTGAAAACCAAAGCGGTGCAAATATTGCTTTTGCCGGTGAATTCAATAATAGTTTCGTGACCATTGGCGGTTCAGGAGCGACACTGGGCATGGTGATCTTCATCGCCTTCTTTGCTAAATCGGCACAACTAAATGCATTAGGTAAAGCCGCGATCGTCCCATCATTCTTTAACATTAATGAACCAATTTTGTTTGGGATGCCTGTTGTGTATAACCCCTATACGGCAATTCCTTTCTTTTTGGCACCAATGGCTTCTATGTCGGTGGCATATTTTGCAATCAATTTAGGGTTTGTCAAACCACCGATTGCTCAAGTCGCTTGGCCAACCCCAATTGGTCTTTCAGGGTTTATCGGTTCAGGTGGCGATTGGCGCGCATTTGTCCTTGCGCTAATTTGCGCCTTGGTTGCTTTTCTTATTTGGTTCCCATTCATCAAAATGTATGATGGCAAACTATTTGCAGAAGAACAAGGAAAAGCTTGACCGAAAGTGTAAGTTTGAATCAGCAGAACCCAGCTAAACATGTCTTAGCTGGGTTTTCTTTTGTCTTCATGATATTAAAGAAATAAAGATTCCCACTAAGGCAATAGCTTTTGCGGTAAAATAGGAGTAGTACAACATTGGGGGAGAAGTGAAATGACAAAACAATGGACGATCGATTTATTAGTTGCAGATTTAATCGCACGAATCGAAAAAAAGGATTTAGCTGATCGCAACGGAAAGTTGCCTAGCGAGAAAGAATTGATGGAACACTATCAAGTCTCTCGGTATTCCTTAAGGCAAGCACTAAGCAGATTGAGTAAACGCGGCTATATTTACCAAATTCAAGGCAGAGGCTCCTATGTCCATGATCAATTGACGCAAGAGCAGAAAGCAGTCCAAAGTGATCTTGGGTTTACCGAAGATCTTGCTAGAGAAGGAAAACTGATTCAAACCGTTCAAGCAACACAGCGTTTGGTCTCGTACGCTGAGATCGATTTTTCACCAAGCCACCAGCGATTTTCTGATAATCAGCTTTTTATTGAAGTTGAACGATTTCGCACACTGGATGATCAGCCGTATTTGATTGAGAAATCCTATTATCTGGCAGATATCGTTGGTCAGATCCCAGAATCTGCTATGTACGGTTCCATGTTTGAATATTTTGCACAAGAAAAGGGAGTGACTGTCAGTTTCATCGATAAATTTATCCGCTGTGAATTACTGACTGCTAAACAAGCTGCTTTTTTTGGCATGAACGCGGGGAGCCCTAGTTTGGTTGTTCGAGACGACAGTTACTTGCGAGAAGGTGATTTGATGGCCTTCTCAAAAATCTTCTATGACTATCGAGAAACAACGTTGTTTATGCATAAGAAATTACAAGATTGATCCTTTAGAAGTAGCTCATAAAATGGTCTAAGCCACCAGAAATCATTCACGATTTCTGGTGGCTTATTTGTTTGAAAATTGTTTTAAAAAGGAGAAAGCGGTGAAAATCGCCTTTTTTAAGGAGTTTTTTTCTGTTTTTTTTAAAAGATTTAAAAAAAACAGAATACTGTTCAGAAAATAATTCTTATTTCACTTTTTTACAAAATAAATATTAGAAGAAAAGATGGAAGCGTATTCTGAGAACATTAAAAAGTTTCTAATTTTTGTTAATAAAAAGGAGTAAAATCAAAAAAATCTCTTTTTAATGATTTTTTTGCGAAAAGAGGAGCACAGGTAATAAATAATTAACGATGGCGATAAAAGTAAAAGGTTTTTGTTATTTTATTTCCAATAAAATTTTTTTAATTTTTCATGGTGTTAATAATTTGTTGTATAAAAATAAAAATGCTAGAATTTGCTTAAATAACTGAATATTTTAGTTATTTAATCACAAAAAAGCACGGAAATCGTTCTGGTATGTTGAAAAATGTAATTGAGATTTTTTCGAGTATTTGAATGGGTGTTTTTTTATTTTGTAAACGTTTTTTGTTTGTGATCTCTTTCTCCGAATATGTGATCATAGCGAACATCAAAAGACGAATGCCAAAGTTGGTTGGTCACTTTTGTTGGTTGTATTTATTTGAATAGGAGGAGTAAGAATGAAGGGCAATGACTATAAAAAAATAATGAATTCAAGGAGAAAAAGACGCGCAATAAACAAAAAATCGCTACTAGCGAATTTAACGGTCAGCGGGATGTTACTGACGAGTTCTGTGGTTGTTCCCACTACATTGTTGTGGGAACCAAAGATCGCAGAAGCATCATTGGTTTCTGCTGAGATTTTTAGTAATGTCCAAGCATCAAATGATTCTGCAACAAGTGCTGCAGCGCCATATTCAAATCCTGGAGATACCAACCCAGTCAACTTTACCATCAGCGGATCGAATGCGGTGACGCTTGACGTCTTAAACGGTGATAAAGTAGCAATCGTTGGTGTGCCAAAAGGGCTGACTGGCTTTGTACAACCAAATGGCAATGCCCGGGTATCAACAAATATCACTCTGCAACTTGAAAATATTGCCGCTATCCAAACACTGATTGGAACGCTTACGCCTGCTGTTGACACATTGGTAGGAACGGTGGATGCTCTTGTGAATCAGAACTTAGCGGATGCATTAGGGATTCCAGAGACGATTAATGGCTTTCCAAATTTATTGTATCAAGCAGCTTCCATCGTTGATATCAGTCAAGTAGTATCCGTCAATCTAGATGACATCTATGAACAATTGGATTTATTGAATCAGTTAGGACAATTTGGACAAGCCGATTTTGAAGTGCCTGCTGGATTGACAGATAATGAACGTGCCTTGATTGCCAATGTGAATGACGGCTTATTTATTGTGGTCAACCAACGCATCCAATCCATTTTGGAGAACTTGAAACAGGCGCAAATCCAAGTGAGCATCTTGGGCGGAGCAAGTAACATTCCTGGGATTGGCTCATTGATCGATGGCGTCAATACACTTGTCCAAGAAACAGTCAACACAGCTAAAGCCACTCTGAATGTTACCGTCGATGCTGCACAAGCTGTGTTGAATGGAACGACAGATCTTGCTGATCAAATCGCATCGGCATCTGTTTTAGGTCAAACGACAGTTGGATGCCAACGACCGTGACGACACCAACGACTTCAGAGCTGATTGCAAATGGTGTGACGAATCCGTCGAATCCATACGAAGCTCGATTTGCAGGTACTTTTTCTCAATCTAATCTACTCACACTTGATTTATTTACAGATGAGGATGGCAATAATTCCATCTGGTTAGCAGCAGAACCTGCAGCAGAACAAACGGAAACACCAACCATCGATCCTGTTGCGGCTGGTGACACCACTATCAGCGGAACAGCAGAACCAGATTCAACAGTAACAGTGACTATCGGAAATGAACAGCCAGTCACAGCAGTAGCGGATGCCCAAGGCAACTGGACAGCCGAGGTACCAGAAGTCTCTCAAGGGGAAACAGTGACCGTTGTGGCAGAAGCAGATGGCAAAGATCCAAGCGAGCCAGTGACAGTGAGCGTCGCAGGTTTGACCGTTGCAGCACCTACAGCCTCCATTAGTGGCAATGAAACAGATGGCTATCCGGTCATTGGGAAAGCAACACCGCATGCAGCGATTGAGATCACGAACGCTCAAGGAGACGTTGTCGGCAGTGGAACGACTGACAGCGATGGCAACTATCGCATCGTAATTGCCCCCGATCGAGTCGCCCCAGAAGAAAACTTGAATGTTACAGCAATTGTGACTGCCGGAGGGCAAGACTATCGTAGTGGAGCAACACCGGTTGTTGTGCCAGCCGATACTCAAGAAAACCAAACTGAAACGCCGTCGATCGATCCGGTGAATGCCGGGGATCAAACGATCAGCGGTACAGCTGAACCGAACGCCAATGTAGTGGTAACTGTCAGCGGAGAAGAGCCAGTGACGGTCGTTGCGAATGACCAAGGTGATTGGACTGCGAATGTACCGGAAGTTTCTGAAGGCGAAACAGTGACTGTGGTAGCTACTGTTGGTGACAAAGAGCCAAGTACACCCGTCAGTGTCATCGTCAGCGGAATAAGTGTTTCTGCACCAACTGCATCAATTACTGGTAACCAGAGAGATGGTTATCCTGTAGCTGGTCGAACAACTGCGAATGCAGACATTGAAATCACCAATGCCCAAGGAGAAGTCGTAGGTAGTGGTACTGCCGACGGTGATGGCAATTACCGGATCGTGATTGCGCCAGATCAAGTAGCTCCAGAAGAAAACTTGAACGTCGCAGCGATCGTAACCGCTGGTGGCAAAGACTACCGCAGTGGTAATACACCAATCACAGTACCTATGGAAAAAACGGCTACGCCACTCATTGATCCAGCGATTGCCGGGGACGAAACAGTCAGCGGAACCGCAGAGCCGGGTTCTTCAGTCATTCTGATCATCAATGAAGCAGCACCAGTGATGGCGCGAATTCTGGGTGGGTTGAACACCACCCGTGCCTTTGCCGCACCACTTGAATTAAGAGCGGATGAAGCTGGCAATTGGCGTATCAATGTAGCCGAGCTATCGGAAGGAGATGTGTTGACGGCTACTGCACAAACTGATGGGAAATATGTCAGTGATCCGATGAGTATCGTCGTTAGTCCCGTGACGGTTGCCGCACCTACTGCAACAATCAGCGGCAATGAATCATCTGGGTATCCGGTTACGGGGAAAGCTGATCCAAATGTAACCATTGAAATCTCTAATGCTCAAGGAGAAGTGGTGGGCACTGGTACGACAGACAGTGAAGGCAATTACCGGATCGTAGTAGCAGCCAATCGCGTCGAACCAAAAGATAATTTATATGTTGTTGCGAGTGTCGTTGCTGGTGGCAAAGAATACCGCAGTGCAGCTGCTACAGTCACAGTACCGGTTGCTGGAGTTGACGACGGTAACACTGGCGGTGGCAACACTGGTGGTGGTAACACTGGTGGCGGCAATACCGGAGGAAATAATATCGGTAATGGCAATAACGGTGGAATCAATATCATCGGCAATGGGAACATCAGCGGTGGCAACAACATCAATAGTAATAATAGTGGAGGCAAATACTTGCCGAAACTGGCAGTGAAAGTACTTGGTTTGCATCAATGATCGGTGCTGCACTGGTTGCGATCGGTAGTCTTGGTTTCTTCAAATCAAGAAAGAAAAAAAATCAGTAACTGCTGAAACTGGACCAAAGCAAATAATTGCTGATCTATAAGAGAAAGCTCTTGCGATGTGTCCATGTCGCAGGAGCCTTTTTTTAGAAATGTTCCTGAATCTATATAGCCTTTCTGCTGCGTTACCACCAATTCTACTAATGGTTTGAAGAGTTACGAAAACTGAGAGCGAAAAGAATAGAGACGCTAATAGAAAATATGCAGATTTAAACAGGAATTTTTTCTTTTTTGACTATCCATGCTACACTAAATTTTGTAGTAAATGGAAAAAGCTTTCAATCGTTTGGTTACGCAGGTTGCGTGATTGGAAGGCAAAAGGATGGTGTAGAGGTTGATAGGCGACAAAGGCAAGGAAGCACGTGTCCATCACGTTTTTGAGCGTGTTGCGGAGAACTATGACCAGATGAATACCGTGATTTCTTTTCAACAACATAAACGCTGGCGAAAAGATACGATGAAACGGATGCAAGTCCAAGCAGGTAATGATATCCTTGATGTCTGCTGCGGAACAGGAGATTGGACATTGGCACTGGCAGAAGCAACAGGATCTACTGGGAACGTGATCGGCATTGATTTTAGTGAGAATATGTTGGCTGTGGCAAAGAAAAAAGCAGCGGAGCAAAAGACAAAGATCGAATGGATGCAAGGAAATGCAATGGCACTTCCTTTTGCAGACAATACGTTTGATGTTGTGACGATCGGGTTTGGTCTGAGAAATGTTCCTGATCTTGTAACCGTTCTAAAAGAAATGCAGCGGGTCGTAAAACCTGGCGGAAAAGTGGTTTGTCTGGAAACATCACAGCCCACTTTAATTGGTTGGCGGCAGCTGTATTATGCGTATTTCCGATCCATTATGCCGCTGTTAGGAAAACTGTTTGCTAAAAGTTACCAAGAATATTCTTGGTTGCAAGAATCAGCTAGAGATTTTCCTGGCAAAGAAGAGTTGTCTCACTACTTTCAATCAGCAGGACTGACTAATATAGTTGTCAAAAGCTATAGTGGAGGTACTGTAGCCATGCATCTCGGATATAAACCAACCAACTGAATCCAATAAAAAGCATGTGTTGACATAGAAGCTGTTAAAGGGATGTTGCTGAGAAAATCAGCTCATTTTCGAAAACAAAGACAAGTGCTTCAGATCAAAATAAAAACCAACGTCAGTTCACACTGGACGTAGGTTTTTTGCTGTCTATTTCACTGTGTTCATTTTGCGGGTGCTTATTGTTTTCCGGTATTTTTTAAAACGATATTGGTGTAGAGCCATACCGTTAAAAGATAATAAACGGCATAAAGGGCAACAAAGATCGCAAATGGTAACCAGATCTGATCATAGGGATCACTCAATAGCATTTTAAACATTTGCAGTCCGAATAGTACGTGAACGATTCCTAATAATCCTGGGACTAAGAAAAGCACGCCGATCTCTTTGCGGATCGATTTTTTCAGAAGCCCATTGCGAGCACCGATTTTTCTAAGCATGGTGTAGCGCATAATATCACTATTAGCCCCTGAAAGGATTTTGAACATCAAGCAACTAGCTAACATTGTTAGAAAGGCAATTCCTAAGAAGAAGCCCATGAATTCAAATCCTGAGAAAATGCCGTTGAATGTGTCATAAGCATCCGCTCGTTGCATAAGATTACTTTCTCCTGCTAAGGATGGATTGTTTTTTTGATCCAGCTTAGCAAGTGCTGTTAATTTTGGCAGGACAGCTTCAAAGTCTTTGACTTGAATGACTTGTAAGATCGTTTCGGGTGCGTTCACTTGTTCAAAGGCATTGGCAGAAAGCAGCTTGACTTCTTTCCCTCGCTGTTCTGGCAATTCAAAGCTGCGCAGCTGGTCCTGTTCTGCAAGATCAGCTGCGATCGCTTGGCCATTTAGTGAGCGGTAACCATCTCTCTGACTAAGATCTCCCTGTTCTGTAACGATCAAAGGATCTTTGTCAAATTCTTCTTGAATGTAATAAACGGCTGTGTCATCCTCTTTTTGGCGATAGCTGACATTCAATGTTGGGTGTAAATCCGCAATTTTTTGTTGGTCGACAGTTTGGGCATTATTCAGAACCAAGTCATAAGAGGTCATCGCTTTGGTCATTTTAGGGATTTCATTTCTGAAACCAAGGCCAACGGTTAATGCGCCCAGTGCTAATGCGAACAGCATGGATACTAACGAAAGCATCTGCGTATAGTCACGGATACGGAAGTTTAACTGAGACAAAGTGAAATTATTCAATTTTTTCAGTGCGATGGCATCTGATTTCTTTAATAATGTCAAAATCAATACGATCACAGAGCGGAAAACTAGATAGGTTCCCAAAACGATCGTGACTAGGGCAATCGCAATACCCATAATTTGAAATTTCATTAGATCGCTCATAACATAATAACCGATTCCAAGAAAGATGATCCCCAAAAGGGTTTGAACCAATAAGAATGGGAATTTTTGCTTGATTTGTGCAGGTGTACTAGTTTCTCTCAACAAATCCAAGATGGCTTTTTTGGCAATGGCTGAAGCATTGACGATTGCTGCGATCAGGAAGAGAATGGCAAAAAAGACCAGTGTGATCACAAGTGCTTTTACATTGAATGGCGAAAAATGAGTAATCTTTATATTTAACTGTTGTACTAAAAGATCATTGACAATTTTCGTCAATCCGATACCTGCTAAAGCACCAGCAATGGTTGCAATAATCCCTACAAAAAATGTTTCGATGAAGATCATTTGGGCGATTTTTCGTCCTTTTGCTCCTAACATCATAAACATGGCATAATCCTTCTGCCGCATCGACATTAGGAAAGAATTGGCATAGAGAATGTAGGCAAATGTGATGATTCCTAGTAAGACCGTTCCAAAGTGAAAGATAATGACAACGACACCAATCGTTGAATTGTTTTTCAAGAATTCTTCATTACTAGCCATTGATTGAAACATATAAAAGATGGCAGAAGCCATAACCAGACCAGAAAACAAGACGATGTAGTCTTTTAAGCGGCCTTTGATACCAGTAAGTGATAATTTCCAAAGCATACCATTATCCTCCTACTGTTCCAGATTTCCTAAGATGACTAAGATCTGACGATAAAAGTCTTCTTGGGTTTGATTATTTCGTTTGATTTCTTGATGGATCTTACCATCTTTGATAAATAAGATTCGCTTGCAATAACTTGCCGAAAGGGGATCATGTGTTACGAGTAAGATCGATACTTGGTCATTTTTGTTTAAATCATCCATCATGTCTAATAAATCTTTGGCACTTTTTGAATCCAAGGCACCCGTTGGCTCATCCCCAAACAAGATCGTTGGTTCGGTGATTAATGCTCGCGCAGCGGCTACCCGTTGCTTTTGACCACCAGAGATCTCGGAAGGATATTTATCCAAAATTTGGCTGATGGATAAGCGATTCGCGACTTGTTGAATGAGCTGTTTGATCTTTTTCGGCCGTACGCCTTGTAAAGAGAGAGGCACAGCAATGTTTTCGGAAGCCGTTAGATTTTCTAGTAGATTGAAATCTTGGAAGATAAAGCCGATTTCTCTACTGCGAAAATCTGCCAATGCATCACCGCGTAATTTTGTGATATCTTTTTCGTTGATGCGGATGTTTCCGGAAGATGGATGGTCCAATGTGGATAAAATATTCAACAACGTTGATTTACCAGAACCGGAAGCACCCATAATACCAATAAACTCGCCTTTATCAATCGCAAAGCTGATCCCTTTTAGGGCTTCGGTTTTTTTCTCATTATTTTTGCCGTAAACTTTCGTTAATTCGTTTGCTTCAATAATTTTTGCCATTTGTTTATCACCGTTCACTTTCTAATTGTTTCAACGCTTTTTCAGGAATAGCATTCTTTTGCACTTCTTCATAGGAAGTCACGCCCTTGTTTTGATTCCAGGTAATTTTTAAGTAAGCGTCTTTTTTCAAAGGACGATCTTTCATCCCTAAGAATTCCAGATTTTTCTTCTTTGCGTCTTTGTCGTAACCAGGTAGTTCATATTTATATTCGATCACTTGATTGCCTCGATCGTCTTCGGTTTCGATCTTTTCGCCATCGGTCGTGATCTGAACATAGTAACTTTGGCCGCCCATGATGACTTTCTCAGCAATTTGTAACCCGGCAAACAAAACGATCATTAGGATACCCAGGCCGATCCAAAATTTCTTCATCTATTCTCACTTCCTTTAATTTGTAAAGTCTAAAGAGAATTATAGCGGGCGTAAAAACAATTGTAGTGTGAAAAACCTATCAATAAACTTTCATTTTTGTCATGAAAACAATTTCATGATGCCCTCCTTTGTATTGGGAGCTGTTAACCAAAGGTTCACCTTTTCAACGCATTCCGTGTATCAAGAGACCGTTGTAAACGAAAAACCATGGGACCTCCTTCATCAAAGAGATCCCATGGCCTTCAATATTTTTTTCGAAACAATGTAATGATCAAGCGATCCTTTTCGTAACTGATTGTTGCTTCATCGATCAACAATCCTAATAAATAAAAGTCTTTTTCTTCATGAATCGACTGGTGCCCGCCTAAAAGTTCAATATAATAACTTTCTAGCGCAATGTCTCGTGGGGGATTCAACATTTCCGCAAATACGGCTAAATCACTGGGCTCTTCTGGACAGGTCCCAGCAATAATGGCTCGAAATCCTGTTTTTTCGAAAGACATCTCAGTAGTGATATGAGGGCAGTCGTGGGAAAGAAAGTAGGTGACCACTTCATCCACGATCCGCCGTGCTTGTTCCTTTTCTATCATTGGTTCATCCGCCTTTTGATTTGGTTGATCTCATCTAACAAAGGTACCATAGCTGCCGCCACAAAGCCACTGGAAAAACCATTATTATAAAGATTCAACCCGCCATGTAAGTAGGTAATATTGCTTACTAACGCCGCATGGGCAATACCGGCAAAGATTCCTGCAATTGGTCCATAGTAGCCGCTGATTGGTGCTAAACTTGTTCCAAAAATCGCAGTCAACAGCAATTGAAAGGTCGAAGTCTCAGTGGTAAAGCCTAAACGTGTGGCAAGAACGACCCCAATCAAAATCGGCAGACTATTTTTCCAGTGATTTCCGAAAGCACTAAAGCCAACCACTGTCAGAACAGCACCAAGTAATGGGCCTGATAGCTGGCCCCCAAGCAAGTAGATGAATACAAGCAGCAGCATCCCCATGATCGCCATGTTCATCAGTGTGACCCCTAATGCAAAAATCGTGACGAAGTCTGTCACCAGTTTACCGGAAACATCGAATAGATGAGCCAATCCTTGGAAAGAACGGTGATTCAATAAATAACCGGTTAAAAAGAGCAACCCGCATAAGCCGCACAAAAAGAAGAGTAAAAAGGAACTGTACTCAGTCGTCAAATACGGTAGATAGTCACCAAAGTCAGCCAGATCTGTTCCTACAAACAGCATCTGATTATGAGGCTCTCCGTGACGCGCTATTAACAATAACCGCAAAATAAATCAAAGGACCACGAATCCTTAAGGATTCGTGGTCCTTTTTTTCAAAAATTGCAAAAAAAACGCATTTTTCCATGAAGTGAGCGTTTCGTTTTTCATTTCATGAACATTCCTCTACACTTTTAAGTAAGGTCATGGTTCTACATGACGAGCATGAAAAAAATAAGGAGGAAATGAACATGTCAAAAAAAATCAATGATCCATTAACGAAGTACTATAACGGCACATTTGAAAAGCAGGAACAGGAAGCACCAGCGGTCCAAGGAAAAATGCAGCCAGTACCAGATTGTGGTGAAACTAGCTACAATGGTTCAGGACGATTAGCAGGCCGCAAAGCATTAGTCACAGGCGGGGATTCAGGCATCGGTCGTGCAGCAGCCATTGCCTTTGCTAAAGAAGGCGCGGATGTGGCTATCAACTACTTGCCTTTTGAAGAAGAAGATGCCCAAGAAGTGAAGACTATCATCGAAGAAGCAGGTCAAAAAGCTGTATTGATTCCTGGCGATTTGAAAGACGAATCTTTTGCGCGTCAGTTGGTTCATGATGCAGCGAAAGCGTTGGATGGTTTAGATATTTTGGTCTTGAATGCAGGTATGCAACAAGCGGTCAAAGATATTAAAGATTTGACCACCCAACAAATCACGGACACATTTACAACGAATATCATCTCCATGTATTGGACAGTTCAAGAAGCCCTGGATTATTTACCGGCTGGCGGCAGTATCATTACCACTACTTCCATCCAAAGTGCAGAACCTAGTGCTCATCTGTTAGACTATGCAGCAACCAAAGGAGCGATCACTTCATTTAGTAAAGGATTGGCAGCACAATTGAGTTCAAAAGGTATTCGCGTGAATACTGTAGCACCAGGACCAATCTGGACACCACTACAAATTTCAGGAGGACAACCACAATCAGCGATCCCTGAGTTTGGACAAAAAGAATTATTAAAACGGGCTGGCCAACCCGTTGAATTAGCGCCAGTTTATGTTTTCTTAGCGTCAGATGAAGCCAGCTATGTCACAGGACAAGTCTATAGTGTAACAGGCGGAAGCTTCTTTGCTTAAAACCCGTTGTTAAAAAACGCTTACGACAATAAAAAATGCGAAGTAAGAAATACAGAGGCCTTGCATTGCTTTAGCAAGGAACCCATCTGATATTTCAGCTTCGCTTTTTTTATGGAATCATGATAAAAAATTTGTTTCAACAAGAGGATTTGCAAGTGAGGGCAAACATTTTTTTGGTAATTACTTGATTGATTTTTGCAAACAAAGATTCCCATTCATACATATTAAGTATATCTGAGAGTAGCAGAAGCTTTGCCGTTATCGCTACTTCTTCGTAATTGTCGGTAATAATCAAGTCCGCCCCTTCGATATCTTTAGTGAATGAGACCGACTTCTCTGAGTAGATGGATCGGATACGGGCTTCTATCAGCATTTTGGTTCGATATTGAATCGTTGTTCGAATGTAAATCCGAATAGTTGGACTTTCATGCATGGTGGTTTCCAGATAGAGTAGTTGGGCAAGATAACGCAATTGTTTACGGTGAAAGAATTCTTTGTCTAAATCATTGTTTGGAAAGGTATTGACATGTTCTGTTAACAAGTGAGCAATTGCTGTATAAGTTTGACTATTGTTGTCAATCGAACTTTCATCGGGCAAGTTATAGTCTAAATTCCAAACTTTCAGCAAATCAACATCGATAAAAATCGATAGATTAAAAAATAAGAGACAACTGTTTAGAAGTTGGTCAAATGAATCTTGCTTCATAGTCGGCACAAATTTTTGTCGCCAATCTTCGATCATATCAATAAAAAAATGAACGAGAGGCTTTTTTGATTGGTAAACCAGCGCAATACTCTCTTGAATCTTTTGGCGATCAACAACTGCAGGAAGGAAAATATGCAAAAAGAAATTTAAATACAAGTATTCGGCTTGAGCGATCCGTTTATCTAAATTAGTTTTGGAGAAAAAGAACGAATCGAGAACTTCCATCGGCAAAAAGGAGTAAAAGTTCAAGAGTGCTTGAGCTTTTTTCTCGATTTCAGGCAAATATTTCTTTTGAGAAAGTCGGATGGTAATTGTTTTCCAAAAGGCAAACAATTTATTTTTAGTCAACTGATCTAAGAGAGTAGCATCAAAAAAGCTGTTGAATTGCTCGAATTCTGTTATATATTGATCTGATAAAAGCTGAAACTCGGTTGGTGTACTTTGCGTAAGAAAACTATAAATAAAGATGCGGATATCCAACTCTCTTCCAGCAAGTTCGACAATATTTTCTTCATTGGAATAGATTGAGAGGTGAAATTTCTTTAATATTAGACTGACTTTTTTTATCAGACGATACATGTGAGATTGGCTAACGTGAAGATCCGAACATAACTGGGACATTGAAGAATCTGTATGCCCAATAAGGTACTGAACCAGTTGATATTGTGGAGAACTGAGCAAGTAATGATAGACCAGCTGTGAATAAGAAGGTTCGGCACTATCTCCATTTCTTTCGATACAATATTGGTTGTAGGAATTTTTGGCGAGACAAAGGTTGACGGACAGATATTTCAAGTCTTCATTCAAAAAGTAGATATGTTTTTGCAAGCTTTTGATGGGGATTTTCAATACTCTTGATAATTTTAATAAGCTGATTCCATTGGTGTTACATACTGCTTTGAATATATCAAGCTTTTTTTCCTCTGCGGGAGAAATGAACTTTCGGTACATCAGTATTCTCCTTTTTTGCTCCATTTTTACGCACAATATGAAGCCTATTTGTAAGGTTTTGTGATCCGTTTTTTTGGTACTTTTGATTATACTAAGTACAAATGAGAAGTTAATGTGAGGCGATGAAGAAACAATCATTTTTTTGTGGTTGAAAAAATGAAAGTATTGCCAGAAAATTGGCATCTTGTTTAATAAACAAAAAAGAAGGAATGACTTATGAAAAAAATGGTGTTGGCATTAGGTATTTTAGGAATAAGTAGTTTAGGGGTCCCAGTGACTGGTTTAGCTGCGGAAGCAAATCCATCTACTTCAATGACCAGTGAAGCATCACTAACCATCAATCCAGGGATTTTGTCCCTTGATAGTGTTTCAAATTTTGATTTTGGTACTGGGAATATCGCAGATTTCGCTCAACAAGAGAAAGTGATCACCACGGTATCAAATGAAACGTTATCTGTTTCTGATTTTCGTGGTCCACAAACACAGTTGGTTGGCAATTAACAGCAAAATTATCAAAAATCTCGAATGCGATCAAAAAGAATTAGCAAATGCAAAGATTACACTAAAAGGTACCGAAACAGCAGGAGATGCAGCTTTATCAGCAAATGCTGAATTGGTTGCTGGAGCTACCGATCCTACTTCAGTAGCAACCGCAGATGGCGCAACTGGGTTAGCAATCAATACCTTTGATTTTTCGACCACAACGTTGACCGTTCCCCAACAAAATGTTTATAGTGGTGACTATACAGGAACGATTACGTGGACATTATCTAATTCTTATCAAGCACAGTAATAGGATGGATGACAATGAGAAGACTTCTTCAGAATGCAGTATGGATCTTTTTATTTATCAGCTTTGTTTATTTTCCTGTGACTCGTGGTTATGCTGAGACCCCCAGATTTACTGTTATACCAGAACTTCCCCAAAATCAAGCAAGTGAAGCAACTTATTTCGATTTGCTGGTAAATAAAGAGACTGTTCAGGAATTGATTATCGCCGTACACAATACGAGTTCCGAAGAGATAACGATCACCGCTGATGCACTGAATAGTTATTCTGCTTCCACTGGAATCATCAGTTATCAACGAAAGAAAACGGCCGAATACTATGGAGGTAAGTCTTTTACTAGCTTTGTTTCAAACCCCATTCAAGAAGTACGCCTAAAATCTGGTGAGGAACGAAAGGTGATTTTTACACTTGATTTAAAGGAAACAGTGTTTGACGGAGAAATCTTAGGGGCTTTTTTGTTCGAAGAAGTCAAACCTCAGGAAACTGCTCACGAAGCTGATGCAAGTTTGGAATCAAACTATCAGTTGCAGTTAGGGGTACGAATGCGTCAAAGTCTACAAGAGCTGCCAAAGCCAGATTTAAAACTAGTTGAAACTAAAGCAGTCGAAAAAAATGGCAAGCCAACTTTAAAAAGCAGTATCAGTAATATTCGTCCCGTCGCATTTGGGAATATTTCCGTGAATACGACGATACGTGACAAGAATCAAGCTATCGTCGGTGGCTTTAAGTCAGAAAATTTTCAATTCGCACAAAACTCTGTCTTAGATCTCTATAGTGAATTTGAACAAGAAGAACTCAAACCGGGCACTTATACGATTCGCATCGAATTATCCTCTCAGCGAGGCACATGGGTTTTTGATGATAAGGTCGTTATCGATCGTCAAGCAGCAAAAGCTGTCAACCGAACTACGATATATGCAGCGGCTATCGCTCAAAGAAATTTTCTGTTCTATCTATTGATTGCTATAATCATTCTATTGATTGCAATCATCCTTTTCTTGTTAGTGAAGCGGCGTAAAAACTCCGATGAAAGTGAGTGAGAAGAATGAAAAAAATGCTAAAATCTTTTTGTTTATCGCTTCTTTTTATAGGAACTTTTTGGCTGTTGCAAGGACAGCAAACAGTCTTTGCGGCGGTCACTGCGCCGGACTTTGCTACTTTACCAATTAATCAAGTAATGATCTCTACTGCAGGTAAAGCAGGTTCATTGCAAGGTGTAGAAGGGCATAACTACGTTCAAATCAATGACACAACCATAAATTCTAGCGGGGCAGTTTGGTTCAACAATCCGACTTCTTTCACACGAGATTTCCATTTGGAAATGGCTTTCTATATTGAGAATACGGCTAATGATAGCGACGGACTGGCTTTTGTGTTGCAAAGTAGCGGGCCTCAAGCACTAGCTTCAGAAGCTGGATCAACAATTGGAGTTTGGTCGAATATTTCTGGATCAGACCCACTTAGTCAAGGTGCAATCGCAAATAGTATCGCAATTGAATTTGATACATATTACAACAATAATGGCGGTATCCTTGCTACTGATCGGATGATGGATCGTGATGTGACAACAAAGGGACACCATATTGCTTGGTCTTACCCTGGTTCCGATGCTTCTTATACGACAGACGGCTGGCTGATGGTGGATAAAGTCTTAAATCACTATAACACGGTTGGCGTTACGGACATTTCCGATGGAAATTGGCATACCTTTATCGTGGATTACAATGAATCTACGCAACAATTTCATTATGCTGTTCCAGATTTTAATGTAGATGTATCGATTCCTGTCGATGATACTTTTAAAAACAATCTTAATTTAACAAATTCGGCGCCAGTTTATTTTGGTTTTACCGGTGCCAATGGCGGATTTGCCCAAAACAAAGCAGTCGCTTTCGTCGATGTTCAAGGTCTAGTCGAAATTGATATGCGGACGGGCGTCTTCCAAAGAGAGCCAGATCAGTTTATGCTGGACACGGGAACAGTAATGGATAAACCAATTGAAGTGGATGCAAGTAAAGAGATTACTTATGCAACCTATATTGATTTTAAACAAACAAGCGATCTATCAAGTTTGAATCCAGGGATTAAACTCAAACTCACACTTCCAGATAATGTATCTGTGAAAGATACTGTCTATTTTGGTAAACCAGAAGATACCATGATCAACGGTTTTCCTGATGGGGGGGTCCCCAATCGAATATATAAGAGAGACAGGACAAATAAGTGTAGTATTGCCGAAATTGGAAAAAGGGAATGCCTATATTGTTCATTTTAGGGTCAAGTATAGTGGGACTCCTATAGATGCGAATATTGATGAAGTAATACCAGTTGAGACTACCTTTAGTGGAAATGCTTTTATATCCAGTTTTACTTCAGGAGGAGCCGCTACCCATTTTTATACGGTAAAAGGCAAATTCCCACCAACATTGACCAGCGGACAAGCCACAATGTCAGAAGCGCAGAAAACTGCGCCGATCCTTCGACAAAATCGAAATGCCTATACTGACATCTCTGTGGAAGATAGTAATTCTACGCAGGCGCAATTATTTATAAGTGATTTATTTTCACAAGAGAAGGAATTACAGGAAGAAGACTTTACTCTAAAAACAGTTCTTGAACGAACAGATTTGTCAGATCCCTTCCACTACACTTTAGAGTCAGAGACGAGTGATCTTTCCCCAGGGACTACCTATTATTTTGCAACATATGTCGTCGACACAGAAGGCAATTCATCAGCAATCCATTACTTTGCCATTGATTTTCGAGGAATCGTCGAATTAAAATCAGTCCCAGAATCTTTCAAAGGAACAACAGTCACAATCAACGAGTTGGCTCGAGCAATGGATTCTAATGGCTTGGTACCAATAAAAGTTCCAATTGCAACAACCAGCAAGCCTCTCGCAATCAGCAATACGAGTGAAGGTACATGGAAATTATCGGGACAAACCACCCCATTTATGAATAGTGGCGCCTCATTGGCTGATGAAGTCCAACTAGTTCTATACGATTCTACTGATAATTCATTGTTTTGCACCATTACTTCAGATAAAAAAGTACTTTTTGAGCAGACGCCTAGCGATACAGCTCTCTCTCTCGATTTAAGTCAGTATGATTGTTATTTACGGTTTGCCCCTAAGATAGAGACCCTTTCCCCAGGAACCTATCAAGGAAAAGTCAATTGGCAGTTAGACAGCACGATCACAGACTAATGCACGTTGGTCAGAAAGACAGACAAAAAAACGCCATTTCGGCGTTTTTTTGTCTGTCTAAGGATAAGAACTCAGCTTTCCCGATCTTTGACTACTTTTAGTACTAAAGAAAGGGCGGCCAAGGCAAAACTGCCATACTTGACAAATTTCTCAAGTGACTCGATTTTTTGTTTTTTGCTTTGTTTGCAAGCAGCACATTTCGTTTCAGCACCATCTAGTTTTTTTCCGCACCTACAGTGTTTTTTCATTTGATCCGTCTCCTTTACAATTTTATCGATGTTTCATCAATCTCTTACTATCAATTATACATGGACAACGGGTTTATGTCCGAGATAACGCTGTTCTCCTCGCAAAGCAATCAGTGAACGCGGATAGGCTATTTTCTTGGGTATGAATGATTCGGGAGATTTGACGTGCTACCTTAAAACACCAGCAGTAGGTTTATCTACAATGAGGCGGATGAACTTTGAAAACGGCTTGAAAGCCTGCTACGTTAACGATTCTCTTTCTCATTTAACGGTTTTTTGTTTCATTTCATTCCTGCAAGTGGTACGCTTTTGGTGAAAGGTGAGGTGCATAAAATGAATCGTTTAAGTAAATTTTTGATTGCCATCGGCGTAGGAGCTGCGGCGTTGATCGCTGAATTTGGCTTTGATCGACCTCCCATTGCTTTTGGTTTGATCGCGATCATCGGCGGATTGACAGCGTTGACGATGTTGATCGACATGATCCAAACATTGCGTTCAGGAAAATATGGCGTGGATCTGTTAGCGATCACAGCCATTGTTGCTACACTTGCTGTTGGCGAATATTGGGCCAGTTTGATGGTTTTGATCATGCTGACAGGCGGCGATAGTTTGGAAGAATACGCCAGCAAACAAGCCAGCCGAGAACTTCGGCAACTGTTGCAACGTTCTCCACAGACCGCCCATCGGCTGAATGATAAAAAAGATGTTCCGGTTGAAGAACTAGCTATTGGTGATCTGGTCATCGTCCGCCCGGGAGAAATCGTTCCCGTAGACGGCTGTGTCACTGAAGGAAATACCCTTGTCGATGAATCATCCTTGACTGGTGAGTCACGACCTGTAGAGAAAAATCCTGGTGATGAATTGATGTCTGGCTCAGTCAATGGGGAAACTGCGATTACTTTTGAAGTGACGAAAAAAGCAGCAGATAGCCAATATCAAATTCTTGTTCGTTTAGTCAAAGAATCTGAAGCAAAACCTGCGCGCTTTGTTCGTTTAGCGGATCAGTATGCCGTACCATTTACGTTGGCAGCCTATGTGATTGCGGGGATTGCTTGGTTTGTATCAAAAGATCCTGTCCGCTTTGCGGAAGTCCTAGTAGTGGCGTCACCTTGTCCATTAATCTTGGCAGCACCAGTAGCTTTAGTAGCAGGCATGAGTCGCTCAAGCCGCAATGGGATTGTCATGAAAAACGGCACCACGATCGAAAAATTAGCCAAAGCAAAAACGATCGCTTTTGACAAAACAGGCACATTGACAGAGGGAAAGTTGCACGTTGAAAAAATAACTGTGACTGCTGATCAACTATCGGTCGAAGAGCTTTTGCGCATTGCGGCTAGTGCTGAGCAGGATTCCACTCATATTCTCGCCCGCTCTCTGGTTGCTTCTGCTATGGAACGAAAGCTGACTTTGCTGCCAGTCACCAACTTGAAAGAAGTGGTAGGGCAAGGGATCGAAGCAACAGTTGCTGGACACAAGATCAAAATCGGTAAACCTGAATTTGTTGGAGCAGTTGGTGTAGATGAAGCTAAAACCAATGTTTGTGTTGGGAAAGATGACCAATGGATAGGAACGATCTTTTTTGAAGATACATTACGCAAGGAAGCCAAACAAACGGTTGAGCAGTTGCGTCATCAAGGATTGAAAAAGACGATCATGTTGACAGGTGACCAAGCATTCGTTGCTCGGAAGATCGCAGCTGAAGCAGGGATCGAAACCGTTCTAGCAGACTGCTTGCCGGCAAAAAAAATTGCCGTTATAAAAGAAACAGAACCAGCTGAACGCCCGATCATCATGGTGGGGGATGGGGTCAATGATGCCCCAGCTTTAGCAGCAGCTGATATAGGCATTGCTATGGGAGCCCATGGTACTAGTGCTGCAACGGAAGCAGCAGATGCGGTAATACTACAAGATGATCTCAGCAAGGTCTCTCAAGCCGTACAGATTTCTCAAGACACGATGAGAATCGCCCGCCAATCCGTGTTGCTAGGAATCTTCATTTGTATCGTTTTAATGTTGATTGCCAGCACGGGTGTGATCCCAGCGTTGTTTGGCGCTTTGTTACAAGAAGTGATCGATACAGTATCCATTCTATCTGCACTTCGTGCTAAGAATGATCATTCTACTAGCACAGCATCATCTCTTTCAGTCAATCATCAGGCACATTAATAGGTGCAGGTCCGTGACTAAGAGCAAACAAACCTGATAACTGTGATTTTTGTGATAGCAGATGCAAGACACTTAGATTATCTGGCTATGTTTGCCTTATAAGTTACGGGCCTTTTTGATTCTTAAAGCAGGTCCGTAAAAATCCTCCTTTTTTTTAATAATACTACCGTTATATATAACGAATTTTTCTTAGCTAAAATCATTGTTTTGTTGAGTATAATTCAGCTTCACTCATACTTTGTGATGTTATTCTCATTTTTTTCTTCGTTATTCCCTCAAAATGAGAATAATTTTAGCCGATTTTATGATATATATATACGTAGGAAGTTTCAGTAGATTGACTGTGAACTGTCCGCATGAAAGGATTGATAATTCGCGTGATTGATTTAATGCTCTATAAAGAAACAGCCGACTATTTGGAGAAAGTGATCGATAAAGAGGTGCTTGACCTTGTGGAAGTAGAGTACCCTAAGGTATATACTTACATCCACCAATTGATTGATTCTTTCAAATGTGCTGTCCAACAAATAGATGGTTCAAATTTTTGGGAACTTTTTCCAGAAATACTTGGGTATGATTCACGGTTTGTTTTATTGAACTCATTGATTCTAGTAAGAGATGAATTCTTGACAGAAGAAGAAATCATCCAAATGATCGAAACCGATTATACTCATTTAAATAAAGAATCTTGCGGTTATTCTTTGAAAGATCAGGAACATGAAAGCCTTATCTTCAATATCAAATAAATGATTTCCTAAAATCGTAAGGAGCAGCCGACCAGCATCAGTGGTCGGCTGTTTATTTGTTTAAATTTACGCTTTATTTATTCAATAATCTTAAAAATATTTTGAAAAAATGGTAAATATAGATTATTATTGATATATGAATGAAGAATAACTGAAATGTCTTTTCAATTCAGCGTTACAGTTAGACTGGATTCAGGAAATTAGCTATATAACATTGTTCATGGAATGAGCAAAGAGAAAGGGGCATATATGGATTATTTGAATTTTTCAAAAAAAGAGTGGGAGATTCTGATTTGTTTTTGGAATGCTCAGGAACCACTATGTTGCAGTGATTTTAGTGAGCGTTTTAACTTAAATCGCAACACTTCGTTATCAGTCATCAGAAAATTATTCAATAAAGGCATACTGGAAGTTGCGAGCATCAAAATGAGCGGTTCGGTTTTAGCACGTCGTTTTCAACCCAAAGTGACTGAATTAGAAGTACTGCAGTCGATTCTTAATCAAGATCAGATTTTTGCTATGCTTCAGGTGGCGATTGGTCGTCTCGAAGAAAAGCAGTTAGCGATGTTAATGGACAAAATTACTGCCAAAAAACAAGAGCTTTCAATGCCAAAAGACCATCAGTGATCTTGCTTGTCCAAAGAGAGCCAACAAAAAAAGATCTGACTTATGGACTGCGCTTAAGAAGTTAGTTTTTCGGCTAACGTTTCGAGCAATCCGGTAAGTCGGATCTTTTTTAGCTAGTTTTCTGAAACTGATGCAGCATTTTTGTCGTCAAGCGATGTAAATCAGCTAGTTCTGTAGGAGACAATGGCAGGAAGTCTTTGACTTTACTGGGAATATTCACCGCAGAATCATGGAGCAGCTGCCCTTTTCCTGTCAATGACACATTTAAAGAACGTTCGTCCTCTTGATTGCGAGTTCTTGAAAGATAGCCTTTCATTTCGAGTTTCTTTAAAACCGGAGTCAAAGTTCCAGAGTCCAGACACAGGGAATCGCCCAATTCTTTTACTGTCAATGTTCCTTGCTCCCATAAGACGAGCATCACGAGATATTGCGTATAGGTCAAGTCCAGAGGGTCCAGTAATCCTTTATAATGCTTGATAATTTCTTTCGAAGCGGCGTATAGAGGAAAACATAGTTGGTTTTCAAGTGCTAAGTCATTCATGTCCTCACTCCTTTTTATACTGACGCTTCTTATCATAGCTTTTTTGTATCGGAAAGTCTACTCACTAACAGCTTTGACGGTTACTTCAATATTGCCGGCTGTTGCTTTTGAATAAGGACATACGGTATGAGCAATTTCTAGTAATTCTTGTGTTTCATCTAATGAAAGACCTTCTACGAATCCTTCAATCTCTACTCCTAAAACAAAACTACTTTCATTCTCGGCATAAAGTGAAACTTGTGCACTTACAGTTGATGCGCCATCAATTCCTTTCCTTTGCTTTACAAGTTCAAGAGCACTGTTGAAACAAGCACTAAAACCAGCGGCAAAAAGTTGTTCTGGGTTAGTGGCATTTTCGACCCGTTTACCAGGTGCTGCGATGGATAATTCGAAGGAATGATCAGGACTATGAACTTCTCCTGAACGGCCACCTGTGTTGATCATCTTTGTAGAATACATTTTTTTCATCTAACTTCACTCCTGTTTTTTGATTTTGTACAATTAGATTGTATGCAATTTAATTGTGGAAAGCAATTAAGTTGCTTGCAAAAGCAGGTTTTTTTATTTTTACTTGTTTTTACATTAAATTGAAAGTAAAAGTTTAAATAATTACTGTGTAGCAAGGCAAAACATGATATGATGATAGCACAGAATCTAAGGATAGTTGGTTAGTGAAGAGGGTGACTAAAATCGTAGAATATATGGAAAACCGCGCAGTCGGGAAATATTTTCGTTCCACGACAGATCATTATGCCGGATTCATTCGAATCTTTGGTACGTATACTGAATATCGGGTTGTTGCCGGTATTCCAGCAGAGAATGTGATGCTGGAGATCATCGGCGTTGAAAATGGGATCTTGCTGACACAAGTGAACAATACATTATTTGAAAATGGAAGAGGGTATATTCAATGATCATCGTACAAATTATCTTAATCGTTCTTGTCATAGCGATCGCGATTTGGCTGTTGGCAAGCACTGCTGTTATCGTTCGACAAGGTGAAGTAAAAGTAGTTGAGAGTTTTGGGAAGTATGTTAAGACACTTGAACCAGGTCTACACTTTTTAGTCCCTATTTTATATACAGTCAGAGAACGAGTATCACTTAAACAGATTCCTTTAGAAATTGAACCGCAAAGTGCTATCACGAAGGATAATGTTATCGTTCAAATTGATGAAGCCATCAAATACCATGTCACAGATGTCCGGGCGTTTGTTTATGATAATGAAAACTCGGTCGTTTCTATGATCCAAGATGCGCAATCCAATTTGCGAGGAATCATTGGGAAAATGGATCTAAATGAAGTTCTCAACGGAACAGAAGAAATCAACGTGGCGTTGTTTACTTCCATTAAAGATATCACAGCGGGGTATGGGTTGGCGATCGACCGAATCAATATTGGTGAGATCAAAGTTTCGCAAGAAATCATTGAATCAATGAACAAACTGATCACTGCTTCACGGGATAAAGAATCCATGATCACGCGGGCACAAGGGGAGAAATCTTCTGCTGTCTTAAGTGCGGAAGCCAAAGCTTCTCAAATGACGATCGATGCCCAAGCCCGAGCGGAACAAACTCAGATTGATGCGGAAGCTCGTGCTAAACGTGTACGGATCGATGCAGACGCCGAAGCAGAACGAATTGCTAAAATTACTGAAGCAGAACGTAAACGGATCTTAGCCATCAATGAAGCAATCAAAGAAAGTCAATTAGACGAACGTTCACTCTCTTACTTGGGCATTGAAGCCTTTAAAGATATTGTCAACAGTAAGACGAATACAGTCATTCTACCATCAAACATGACAGAATTAGGCAATATTCCAGTTGTGAAACAACTCTGGGAACAAACAGACAAAACCAGCGAATAACAAACTAACTGAATCAACCAACATAAATGAGCTTCACCCATTGTTTGATAAACATGGGTGGAGCTCGTTTTTGATTTGTTGAACAATAGTTTGATTACTGGATAGTTGTTGTCTTATTGGTACTTGTGGCGCAGTCTTTTTTTATCCTAAAGAGAAGACGTAGTAATAGTTCGATTGTCTACTATCAACAATGCGATCATCACATAACCGATCCAACTATCTCTGGAATAGAGAATATAACGAGGAGACCAATAAGCTGCATACTTGCTCTTGTACTCCCGCAATCCCTCAAAGGAATAAAAGTGAGAACCAAAGTTATAGATCAAATAGGCGATCCGTTCTTGAATGAAACTGCTTCTGAACGTCCCTACATTCGCCAGCGGGGCCATCCCTAAGTCGAACTGTTCGAATCCTTGGTTTTTAAAATAATCGAAGAGATTGATGAACAAAAAGTCCATTGTGCCATTAGGTGCTTTTTCAGGATCATGACGCATTAAGTCGATTGACCCACAACCTGTCTGATAAGTAGGCATAAAAGAAGCAAATGCCACAATTTCTTGCTGTTGGTTCTTGACGACAGCGATTGGGACGGTGCTCAAGTAATCTTCAGAGAAAAATCCTAATGAGAAACCTTTCTCTTTGCGACCATCTAGCCAGCGATCAGAAATATCTCGTAGCTTGGCAAATGTTTCCGCATTGTACGGTGGTTGTAGGACATCGAAAGTAAAGCCTTCTTTATTGATTTTGTTGTTTAATGCCCGTTGACCCTTCATTTTTTTGCCAGACAAGGTGAAATTCTGTAGGTCCACGAAGGCTTTCTCACCAAATTTGATGAAGTCATAGCCGAATTCATGAAGCAGCATGACCATTTCTTCACTGCTTTCATAGAAGACAGGCAAATAATTCCACTGATCCATTTCTGTGATAAAGGCTTCTAGTGCAGCAGCAAAATCCTCTTGCTTACCAGCTGGGTCCCCCATGACCAAACATTTATTGTTATAGGTCGTAAACTGGAAAAAGACGGTAGGATCGGTCTCGTTCGGATAGAAATAGACTTCTTTATCTTTCAAAAAGACAAGATGGCTATCACTAGTACCACCGTAGGTCTCTAAAAGAGTCAAGATTTTTTCATTCTCAGGTCTCTGTCCAATTTGATGTTTGGGTCCCATTAAATAGCGTGAGAAAAGCAAGACCGCGATAGCGACGATCATGATAGCCAGAAAGCCTTGCAACCATAACTTTTCAGAAGGAAACAAAAGAAAATCAATGGAACGATGGGCGGGATGACGATTTAAATGGGGCATGTTATAGACCCCAATAATCACATAAAGGACAGTCAAAGATCCCATCAAAAGGCCATCGATCGTCAGCCATTCCCAAGAATAAACCAGTTGCTTACGAAATAGTTCACTTTTGGAAAGGACCATAATCGCCAATAAGAAGAGCAAGAAACACATGGTTGAAAAGCGGAAACCGGCTAAGACCGCATAGCCGATCGTTGCTGCAATCAACAGCAATGTTGGAAAATAAGCGCGCGAAACACGAGCTGAAACCCCACGACCAGCAATGATGAAAAGATAGCCTAAGAAAATACTTGGGTATTGCATGACAAAATTCAACCGTATCGGATTAAGATGGGCTAACCATTGAATGTGGTCAAATGCTTCCGGAATCGTTGCTGACAAAACCAGCATCGTACCAGTCAAATAGAGCAACAGTACTTCAATCTTATGGAATACTTCTAAAAGCAATCCTTTAGGAATACCAGAAAAGCGTGTGTTGAGCGTTACACTGACATTTTTAGAGAACAAAAGAACCCCAATCAAAAACGGAATGATGTAATAGAATAGCCGGAATAGCAGAAGCCACGCTACGACGCTTTCTCGGGGAATATTCAATGAACCCATTCCCATGATCATCATGACATCAAAGGTTCCTAATTCTCCGGGAATCATTGATACGATCCCTATCACAGATGCAGCAATAAATAATGGCAGTATTTGAAAAATATCCACAGAGATCCCCATCAGCATACCGGTGGTGATAAAGGCCGTAAATACCCCTACCCATTCCAATAATGAAACCAAAATCAGTTGACCGCGGTCAGAAGGGGTCAGACCGCCTAAATAGCCATTCTTCTTCGACAAACTTAAGACATAGACCACTGGAAAGTACAAACTTCCTCCCAATAGCCAAATCCAATATTGCTGCAGATAATCAGTTGTTGGCCCAAAGACGACGAACCCTAATGCCAGTAATGATAAAAGCGATAACCCAGACATCAGATAAATAAAAATTTTCGAAATTGCTTGAGCAACATCTTTGCCATTTTTTTCTTTGCCATAGAATTCGGAGCGAAGACCAATGCTGATAAAACCGCCGAATCCTACAAGATTATTCATGGTATTGATGATCCAGCTTGTTTCACTTAAATAACGGGCAGAAAGCTTTTGTCCTAAGAGCCGATTTAAGATAATGTCATAACCAATCATTGGCGCAATACAAAGCAAACTAATCAAAAGCATCAATGCAACACGCCAAACCGCTAATTCGGAAAACAGTGTCGTCAATTGATCGACGGAAATCGTCTTGCTTAAGGAAAGCAATTCACCTAAAACGATCACTGCTACAGCGATCAAAAAGAGTCCTTTGAACAAGGAGAGATGGTTACGAATCCATGTAAAAAGTTTCATTTTATTGTCCCACCTTATCTAAGAAAGAAAGAACTTTCTGATTGAATATATTTGGATTTTTGCGAGCAAAACTATGTCCTTGTCCCTTTACTACCATGAAATTGGCATTCGGAATATGATTGGCTAGATAAAATGAATGAGACAATTTGATTGAATCTCTTTTTCCTACCAAAATCAGTGTTGGGACAGTAATTTTTTTTAAATCGGTGGCTGATAAACCGATGTTACGAAAGAGTAGTGCAAGAATCGGTAAAAAACCACGCATGCCTTTATCGAAAGGCGCGCAAAGCCAAACGACTGCATATTGGATCAGACTGCCGATCCGTGCAAACAGCCGAACCCCTTTAGGATCCGTATTGCCGGAATTTAAAATCAGACAACTCACTAATTCCGGATATTTAAAACAAAACACCATAGCTAAATTTGCGCCATCACTAAAGCCTAGAAGAGCTACCTTTGACAGGTGTTCTTTTTGAATAATGGCATACAAGTCATCAGCCATCAAGAAAAAATCAATTTTTTTGCGGGTATTCGTTGATTTGCCATGCCCACGGCTGTCTATCAAGTACAGCTGATGTTTCTGACTTAATTCAGCTATCTGATTAGCAAAGTAAGCACTGCTCCCGCCATTGCCATGCAATAAGAATAATGGCTTGCCTTTTCCAATTTTCTCGTAGTAAAGGACCGAGCCATCTTGCATTTTGGCATAACACTTTTCAGATTCCATTTTTTCACCTACTTTCTTTGAGTATACCTTGAAGCCCGCGATTGATAAAATCAAATGGTGATTTTTCACTAGAAATAATCATCGTTTATTCATTTTTGTCTTAGAAAACTGCTATCTTATTATATTAAGAAATCAGACAGATGCTGCTCTTTAGATTCATTTCTAGCCATATCTTAGGAGATCACTTCGAAATGGAACAGAAAACTTTGCCAAAATAGAAAATTTTCACATTTTCCCCCGTATTTTTCCCTCTTATTTCTTTAGAAGGAAACTATAGAAGAGAACTATATAAGAGAACTATAGAAGAGAACTATAGAAGAGAACTACGCAAAGCAGCAAGGACACCCCATAGTGTCTCCCATTCAGTGACAATGGTTTTCATTAAACGGGGGGAACAATGAATGATTTAAAGCTTGTTTAACATGTCTAAAGGAAATCAACAAGGTGCCTTCTGAATTTTTTTTTCATTCAGTTTGACCTGCAAGATGCATTCGTGGCGCAGAAAGCAAATGTTTGTTATTCCTAAAAGATTATATCTCTCCAATAATTACTGCAAAGTTTCAGGAATTCAGTTATTATTTTCAAGTTGTTATCTTGATGCTGGAGGGAAATAAATGAGAGAGACTAGATATGAAGAATTGAAGCGAGCAGAAAAGGGCGCTCTGCTTAGTATCATCGCCTATCTATTGATTTCATTCGTTAAATTATTGATCGGTAAAATAGCTGGGTCGGAAGCTTTATGGGCAGATGGTTTAAATAATGCCACCGATATAATCGCTTCAGTGGCTGTTTTGATAGGTCTACGCTTAGCTCAAAAACCGGCTGATGAAGAACATAAGTATGGACATTGGAAAGCAGAGAATGTAGCAAGTTTGATTACGTCATTGATCATGCTTGCTGTAGGGCTGCAAGTACTTTATTCCTCTGTCTGGTCCTTGATCCAAGGGGAGACAGAAAGTCCTGATATGCTTGCGGCAATTATAGGTGTGGTCTCGGCTATTCTCATGTATGGTGTGTATACCTTTAATCGAAGATTGGCTGCACAAGTAAAAAGTTCCGCACTGCTTGCTGCTGCCAAAGACAATCGCAGCGATGCTTGGACCAGCATCGGAACCGCCATTGCCATTTTTGCCGCTTCTTTTGGCTGGGGGTGGCTTGATAGTCTAACAGCGATCGTTGTCGCTGTTCTGATCCTAAAAACGGCCATTGATATTTTCAAAGAAAGTGCCTTCTCATTGTCAGATGGTTTTGATCAAACATTGGTCAACGAGTACGAACAAGTCGTAGCCGATTTTCCGGAAGTAAAATCTGTCAAGAGTATTCGCGGCAGAATGTATGGCGCAAATGTGTTTCTTGATATTGTTATTACGATGGACAAATATTTGACAGTTGAAAAAAGTCATGCAGTAGCTGATGCCATAGAAGCATTGCTGTCTGATCGTTTCAATGTCTATGATACAGATATTCATATTGAACCAGATTAATCGCCGATTTATTTTTAAGGGTCATTTTGTGTTGTGTAAGTTAAAAAAAACAGTGTAAACACCACGTTTCTAGCATGTAAACATCCCGTTGCTTCTTTTTTTATTGAAAGAATGGCAAACTATTCTTATCAGAAAAAGAAAGTAGGGATCGTATGGAGACGATAAATATCACTGACCTTCAAGCAAAGAAAATTAATGAAGTGGGACAACCTGTCCTTTTAGAAATTTGTAAAAATTATATTTTATCAGTAGAAGATAGACAGATACTAGCTCTTCTTCAGAAACAAATTACAGAAAAAAAAGCTGAACTCGTTTGAGATTCAACTCGTTTTAGTCAAGTACAAAAAGAAAAGCAGCAGTTTGATCCATCAATGATCAAACTGCTGCTTTTTTAGCCTTTGAGAAAAGAAAGAATGAAGGTAATCCAACTTTTCTTTTGTAAGAGAAGATCAGTAGTCTGATGATATCCTAGAGGAAAGCAAAAGTAGAAATAAGAAAGATTTCGGTAGAAAGAAGTGATTCGATTTTTATAAAAGTCTTTTAAAAGACTTCAAAAAAACTTTTTTGAGGTTAGTGACCGCTAGTCATTTTAATGCCTACAATACTGATCAATAATAATCCAACAAAAAGCCAAGTGGCTGGGTTTATCTTGTCATGGAACAATACCACACCAATGATGACTGAACCCACCGCACCGATCCCAGTCCAGATAGGGTAGGAGAAACTCATTGGCAGTTGTTTGATTGCTTGCGACAAAAAGAAAAAACTGGCGATCATACCAATAATGGTGTAAATCGTAAAATTGATTTTTGTAAATCCTTCACTCCATTTCATCGTTGTGGACCAGAATACTTCCAGTACGCCAGCTAAAAATAGTTCGAGCCAAGCCATTCTATTTCCCTCCTTTTTGATTATTTAGAAAACAAAAAGAGGAAGACCATTCCTTCTAAGACCTACTGGAATGATCGTCCTCTTTTAACTACCCGGTGGCAGTCTCTATTTTCTTGTAACCAGTATAGCACACTCGGATTTTTTTGGGGAATGAAAAAAACTTATCGAAAAAATGTGGGGTAGCACTTTCGGATAAAAATTGAAAGAAAGAGAAACTGTTCCAGAAAATGAGCTGGTCCTGTTTCTCGTCATCGCATCTAATTTTTCCTAACAAACTTGATGCGATCAGCAGAACTTTCTGATGGTGCTAAATCTTTCTTTCAATTGCGGATAGACAACATTATCAATAGTTAAGACAAAGAAAGACTTTTCTATTTATTTAAAAAACATTCCGATATAATAAAGATATGTAGGGATACATCTTTGAAAGGAGTCCACCATGAAAATTACATTTCAACCAGTCCGATCTTTAGAGGAGATTCAAGAATTAGAGCTTGTCGTTAAGGAGATTTGGTCAGAAGTCTTTACACCTATCATCGGGTCTGCTCAAGTCAGCTATATGCTAGAAACTTATCAATCTCCAGAAACGATCCAACAAGAAATCAAAGAAGGCGCCGCTTATTTTATTCTTCGATTAGAAGATGAGATTATTGGCTACACAGCTTACGAAGAAGAGGCAGACCGTCTGTATTTGAGTAAACTTTATTTAACACCTGCTATGCGAGGAAAAGGCGTCTCCAGCAAAGTATTTGATTGGGTTGAATCTTTAGCCGCTGGCAAAACACTCTTTTTGAACGTCAATAAAGGCAATCAACAAGCGATTGCCATCTACGAACACCGGGGTTTTGTCCGGGTCGGGGAACGAAAGGTTGATATCGGTCAAGGTTTTGTAATGGATGACTATATCTACGAAAAAACATTCAAACAATGAAAGACATAAGCTTTTTTCCATCGCTCAGTTTGTGGGAAGAAAGCTTATTTCCTATTAAAAAAACGTTTACACACCTTTTTAACTGTGTTATATTGTCTTTGTAAAGATTATAATGTTATAATTAGGAGCGCTAAAATGAATGGATTTGTAGGGTTTATTGAACAAAAGTTAATGCCAGTGGCAAATAAGGTAGGTATGCAGCGACATATGGTGGCCATACGTAAAGGAATCATTGCCACATTACCATTGACGATCGTCGGTTCCTTTTTCACGATATTATTGAATTTTCCTATTGAGTCAGTTGCAGCATTTATTGAACCATATCGTGAAGTTCTAGACATTCCGTTTCGCTATACTGTTGGTCTGCTTGCACTTTATGCGACCTTTGGTATCGCATCTTCATTGGCAAAAAGTTACAAACTAGACTCATTGACAGCAGGTATTTTGGCAACAATGTCCTTTTTGATCACGGCAGCACCACCAATTCGGGTTCTTGAATCGGTAGAAGGTGTGATCGATGCTGGACGTTTCATCAATGTTGCTAACCTTGGTTCTGGATCACTATTTGGTGCAATTGTCACAGCTATTTTGTCAGTGGAAATCTATCGCTTCTTTATTGTCAAAAATATCACGATCAAAATGCCTGATGGTGTACCCCCTGAAGTGACCAATTCCTTCATGGCATTGATTCCCGGGGGAGCGATTCTTGTTTTGTTTTGGGTCATTCGTCATATCATCGGTTTTGATATCAATGGCTTCTTAAGTAACCTTTTGATGCCGCTGAAAGATGTTTTAGCAGGAAACAGTTTGTTTGGCGGCTTATTGACAGTTTTCTTGATTTGTTTCTTCTGGGTTCTTGGAATTCATGGACCAGCAATCATGGGTCCGGTGATCCGTCCTTTCTGGGATATCTCGATTGCAGAAAATATGGAAGTTTTTCAATCAACCGGCAATGCGCATGAATTACCAAACATCTTTACAGAACAATTTCTGCAATGGTTTGTTTGGATTGGTGGGGCAGGAACGACGCTTGCGCTGGTTGTCTTGTTTTTATTCTCAAAATCAAACTATTTGAAACAATTAGGACGTCTTTCGATTTTGCCAGGTATTTTCAATATCAATGAACCGGTCATATTTGGGGCTCCGATTGTGATGAATCCGATTCTTGGGGTTCCGTTTCTTGTAGCACCTTTGATTACAACGACAATTTCGTACTTTGCTACGACGACAGGGATCGTTCCAATGATGGCTGCCCGTCTAGGATTTGCCATTCCAGCACCCATTGCTGCTTGGATGAGTACAAATTGGAGTGTTGCCGCTGGAATCTTAGTTGTGG
This sequence comes from Enterococcus sp. FDAARGOS_553, assembly GCF_003812305.1. NCBI lineage: Bacteria > Bacillati > Bacillota > Bacilli > Lactobacillales > Enterococcaceae > Enterococcus > Enterococcus sp. FDAARGOS_553. Next base: position 3,044,205 of record NZ_CP033740.1, on the reverse strand, counting down.
TGAACTTTTTGATTACATTGGCGATCTATTACCCATTCTTTAAAGTCTTTGAAAAACAGCAATTAGAACGTGAAGAAGGACAAGCGACTCAAGAATGAAGGGTCTCTTTATCAAGAAGTCAAACGAGACGATGGGATAGGAGCAAAGAACGATCCATAAATGACAACCAAATGAGCTCTCTGGGAAATACCGAGTTCTTCTAGGTGAACAGAAACAATTCTACGGGATCATCCCAGTAAACACCTCAATCCCAGAGTGCTTTCTAGATGGTTCTTTTGAGTGAAGCAATTAGGGTTCATTTGTTGCTTAAACAGTGGTGCATGCGCGAGGATCCGCGTTTGATGATCGAAAGGAGACTAAGTGCATAAAATGATGCTGATGTATGCATGTTTATTATTTATCGGATTACAAATTTGGCTAACCAGACATGGAGCATTTATCCAGCAGATTCGCTTCCGCACACTGATAGCCGAATCCTTATTAGTATTAGTCATTGCCGTTATGCTATTTGGCAGGACAACAATTGCCCTGGTGATCTTGACAACACTGACTGTTGGTTGCAGTACGTTGCTGATCACAAAATTTTCTCAAATTGGTGCGCAGAAGGAGTGGACAAAATGAAAAGACAACTAGGAATCTCTATTTATCCAGACCACAGCAGTAATGACGAAGACAAAGCTTATTTAGAATTGGCTCAACGCTATGGATTTAGTCGAATTTTTATGAGCATGTTAGAAGTGACAGAAGGGAAAGAAATTGTTCGCAAGAAATTCACAGAATTATTAAGATTTGCCAAATCACTTGGCTACGAAACGATTTTGGATGTTGCACCGGCAATTTTTGAAGAGCTGGAAATTTCTTATGATGATTTGACGTTTTTCCACGAATTGGGTGCGGATGGCATCCGCTTGGATTTAGGTTTTGACGGCAGCAAAGAAGCAATGCTGACTTATAATCCGTTTGGATTGGCGATCGAGCTAAATATGAGCAACGACGTCGCTTATTTAGACAATATTTTGACGTATCAAGCAAACTTGCCTTTCTTATATGGCTGTCACAATTTTTATCCTCAGGAAGGCACCGCATTACCGTATGAGTTCTTCGAAAAATGCAGCCAGCGTTTTAAAGCCAAAGGAATTCGAACTGCCGCTTTTATCACTTCACAGTCTGGAACGATCGGTCCATGGGATATCAATGACGGATTACCGACATTAGAAATGCATCGGCATTTACTTGTAGAGATCGCAGCAAAACATCTTTTTGCAACAGGATTGATCGATGATGTAATCATTGGGAATGCCTATGCCTCAGAAGCAGAACTTGCAGCACTTGGCGCAATCAATCGTTACCAAACAGAATTTTCGGTGACTTTTACACCGGAGAGCACTTCATGCGAACGAAAGATCGTTCTGAAAGAGCAGCATTACCGTCGAGGGGACATTACTGATCGGATGATTCGATCAACAGAAGTCCGAAAAAAATACAAGCAATTTGATAACCCAGCCCACGATAATCTGGAGGAATTCCAACCTGGAGATATTGTGATCGGCAACGATGATTTTGGCAAGTACAAAAACGAATTACAGGTGGTGTTGACCCCTCATTGCGATCCGCGAAAAAATAAAGTTGGATCAATTGTCGAGGAAGAACGGCTGTTGTTGTCGTATATTCATCCGTGGACCAAATTTAAATTTACCGAGAGGAATGATTAACATGTTGGATATGATTATCCGCCAGGCACGTACACTCAATGAAGAGATTTTCGATATCGGGATCAAGCAAGGGAAAATTTGCCAGATCGCAAAAACGATCGAAGAATCCGCACAAAAGGAGTGGACACTTCTTCCGAATCAGTATCTTTCGGCAGGCTGGATTGATGATCATGTCCATTGTTTTGAAGAAATGAGCTTGTACTATGATTATCCCGATCAGATCGGTGTGGCAAAAGGTGTAACGACAGTAATCGATGCGGGGACTACTGGCGCCGAAAATAGCCATCGTTTCTACGAATTTGCACAAGCAGCCAAAACGAATGTCTTTGCGCTTATCAATATTTCAAAATGGGGCATCGTCGAACAAGATGAATTAGCCGATCTTTCTAAGATCAAGGGGGATCTGATCACAAAGGCCCTAAATGAATTTCCTGACTTCATCGTGGGGTTAAAAGCGAGAATGAGCAGGACGGTGATTGGTGAAAATGGCATCACTCCATTGAAATTAGCCAAAAATATCCAAAAAGAACACCCAGGCCTACCATTGATGGTTCATATTGGTTCAGCACCACCAGATTTAGCTGACATTTTGTCTTGTTTAGAGAAAGGTGACGTTCTGACCCACTGTTTCAATGGCAAGGAAAATGGTATTTTAGATCGTCAGTCAAATACCATCAAATCGTTTGTTTTTGATGCTTATGGCAAAGGTGTTGCTTTTGATATTGGTCATGGTACAGATAGTTTCAATTTTTCGGTGGCAGAAAAAGCCTATGCCGCCAATTTGAAAGCTGCTTCTATCAGCACCGATATTTATATACGTAACCGTATGAAGGGTCCGGTATATGATTTGGCTACTACTATGGAGAAATTAGCCGTTGTCGGTTATAGTTGGCAAGAAATCATCGAGAAAGTAACATTGGCACCAGCTCGTCAGTTTCAACTAAAAGGAAAAGGTGCGATCGAAGAAGAAATGGATGCTGATTTCACGATCTTTGAATTCAAAGAAGCAGCCAAAGTACTGATTGATTCAAATGGGAACAAGCGAAGTATTGATCGACAGATCATTCCGCTAAAGACTATAATTGGAGGACAAGTATATGACATTGAACCTGACTAAACTTGGCTTGAAGCAAGTCATCAATGCTTCTGGTAAAATGACGATTCTCGGTGTTTCTAAAGTGAGCGAAGGTGTCTTAACAGCCCAACGCTTTGGTGGGGAACACTTTTTTGAGATGAGCGAGTTAGCAGTCAAAACAGGGGCCTATTTGGCCAAACTACTTCAAGTTGAAGATGCTCAAATCGTCTCTTCAGCTTCTGCTGGAATTGCTCAATCTGTGGCAGCAGTCATTGGACAAGGCTCATCATTCCATCTTTACCATCCTTATTCAGAAAAGATTCAGCGTCGAGAGATCATCTTGCCGAAGGGACACAATGTGGATTATGGCACACCTGTTGAAGTGATGGTTCAACAAGGTGGAGGCCAAGTTGTTGAGGCAGGCTATGCCAATATGTGCTCTGTTGACCATATTGCTCAGATGATCAGTCCCCAGACAGCTGCGATTCTCTATATCAAAAGTCATCATACAGTACAAAAAAGTATGCTTTCAGTAAAGGAAACAGCTCAAGTCGCAAAACAGTCGGGCATCCCTTTGATCGTGGATGCGGCAGCGGAAGAGGATCTTTTCAGGTACATCCAGGAGGGTGCCGATTTAGTGATCTACTCCGGAGCCAAGGCTTTGTCTGGGCCAAGTGCTGGTTTAGTGATCGGTCGTAAAGAACTAATAGAATGGGTGAGACTGCAATCCAAAGGCATCGGGCGTTCCATGAAGATCGGTAAAGAAAATATGATGGGGCTTACACAAGCAGTAGAAGAGTATCTGGCTGAAGGAAGCGAGTCTGGCGCTTCCATGAAGCATCGTTTGGAACCCTTCATCGCAGCGCTCAATCAAATTATTGGCTTGTCTGCAGATATCGTCCAAGATGGTGCAGGGCGAGACATTTATCGCGCCCGGGTTCGGGTCCAAAATGGGCCATCGGCGATGGAAGTGATCCAGAAATTAAAAGTAGAAGAACCAGCCATCTACACGAGAGAATATCAAGCAAATCACGGCATTATTGAATTTGATATTCGGGCAGTCACAGAAACTGAAATGCATGTGATTGTCAATCGATTAAAAGAAATCATGAATCCGGAGGAACCAAAAGAATGAAAAAATCCCCGACTTATTTAGAAGATCGAATTTGTTTAAACGTTTTAGCTAACTCAGTGGAAAACGCCAAAGAATGTTTTGAAGCAGCCGAAGGGAAAATCTTATTAGGCGTTCTTTCCAAAAATTATTCCACGGATGAAGCAGCGATTGAAGACATGAAAAAATACCAAGCAGAAATAGAAAATGCGTTATCAGTTGGTCTCGGTGCCGGTGATCCGAATCAGAGCGAGATGGTCTCTCGAATTTCTGCTGTGTTGCAGCCGCAACATGTCAATCAAGTATTCACGGGAGCTGCAACATCTCGGGCGTTGTTAGGACAAGAAGAAACTATTGTTAATGCATTAGTTTCTCCGACAGGCAAAGTCGGCTTTGTCAATATTGCCACTGGCCCGTTAAGTTCACAGGAAGAACCCACTGAGGTTCCTCTTGAAACGGCGATTGCATTACTCAAGGATATGGGCGCTAGTTCAATCAAATATTTCCCTATGAAAGGATTGGCGCACAAAGAAGAATATCAAGCGGTAGCAAAAGCTTGTGCAGCTCATGACTTTTATCTTGAACCGACCGGTGGGATTGATTTGGATAACTTTGCAGAAATCTTGCAGATTGCTGTGGATGCAGGAGTCAAGAAAATCATTCCTCACGTGTATAGCTCGATCATTGATTCAGAGACGGGCGATACCCGTCCGGAAGATGTGAGACGATTACTGAAGATGATGAAAGATTCATTGAAGTAAGAGTGAAGGAGGAATTGTGATGCGAATCGGTGCATACGGTGAAGTCATGCTGCGCTTGACACCGCCTGAATATCGGACATTAGAACAAACCCATTCGCTGCGGATGGATTTTACAGGAACGGGCGTAAATATTTTAGGAAATCTGGCGCACTTCAATCTTTCAGCATCCCTATTGACGAAAGTACCAAAAAACCGTTTGGGTGATGCGGCCAAAGCGAATTTGCGAACTTATGGTATCAAGACAGAATTTATTGGTCAGGCACACAATCATATCGGCAGTTATTTTGCTGAAGTTGGTTTTGGCGCTCGCCCCACCTATGTGACGTATCAGAACCGCCGCGGTAGTTCATTTGGGGTTTCCGGACCTGCAACTTATCCCATCGCTGAATATTTAGAAACGATCGATCTTTTACATATTTGTGGTATTTCGTTGAGCTTGACCGAAGAAACGTGGCAAACCGCGATAACATTGGCAAAACAAGCTACTTTGAAGAACATCAAAGTTTGTTTCGATTTTAATTTTCGTCCCAGTCTGAATTTGGAAGAAGGACAGCGAGAAATCTTAAAAAAACGTTACGAAGCGATTCTGCCTTATTGTGATTTGGTATTTGGGTCTGTACGAGATTTGCACGGTCTTTTGGGATTTGGTGAGCAGCTGCCTATTGATGGACTAGAGGAACAGCAAATCGTTCAGGCCTTTATGGCGCAGTACGGGATTGAATGGTTTACAGGAACCAGACGGATAGCCAGTGAAGACAAACAGTTTATCAGCGGGATGATCTACACTAAAGAAGAAACTGTTGAAACTGCACCTCAATTGTTACAAGTGCTAGATCGAATCGGTGCAGGGGATGCATATGCAGCAGGTATTCTTTTAGGATATGCCGAGAAATGGCCACTAAAAAAAACCGCGGATTTTGCTATCACCAATGCTGTATTGGCCCATACGATGTTAGGAGATGTTCCCTTGATTACACGGGAACAAGTAGAGCAAGTGCTAAAGAATCCTGGGGTAGATTTATTTCGTTGAGTATTATTCGCTAGGATATACAAAGCACGCGTAAACAATAATAAATCATCCAACAAAGTGCGTTTGATGGCGAATCAGTGACTGCCGTCAAAAGGGCTCTTTGTTGGATGATTTTTGTTTTATTCGACAGGTAAGAAGACGAACAACAAGTGAATGGATTGTCGAGGGGGATATCAAGCAGTCGTTTTCATTGATTATTGATTCAGGTAGCGTTCGGCTTTCTTCTCAGGAATCACCCAAAGAAGTAGAACGAGACTATCGAGACTGATCACAAAAAGCGGATGAATCAACCAGCCAAGGAGCAATGCCACAATGTTGACAAAAAGAGTAAAGGTTAATTTCTGATAGCGTTGAAATAGTTTCCTAATGGTTGGATTATTTTGGCTTTCCCGGCTTAATGCCCGTCCTAACAAATAATAGCTAAAATCAGTCAAGAAAATCACAGCACCATAGAGCATTTGAGGAGCGAGGGACAGCGGGTATTGACTGACCCATGAAGTAACAAAAGGAAAAAGCGACAACGAGAGTATCAGCAAATGATTGGCCCATAATGTCCATCCATCAATATCTTCTGCAACTTAAAAGAGATGATGATGATTGTTCCAATAAATGGCCAGCATCACAAAACTGATCAAATAAATGATAAACTGATGTTCGATGCCTAGAAACGCTTGAAAGGTATCGTTTTTTGGTTGGTGAAGTTCTAAGACCAGCAAAGTCATCACGATAGCAATCACTGCATCTGTAAAGGCCTCGATTCGGTTCTTTGACATAACATGCTCCTTTCAGAATAGTAAATCAGTGTTAGTTTACGTCAATAGATACGATTCGTCTATCAAAGAGAATTGCAATAAAAAAAGGACAGTGATATAAGATCAAAGCTAACTCAAAAGGCAACGGTGAGTATGCCTTTGTGTCTGAAACTTCTCATTGCGAGAAGCATTAGCAGTATCTTATTTCATCGTCCTAATGGATTATTGTTTGACAGTGAATGTCAAATCAAATTGAGAAGGATGGATGTAACGAAATTTTGGTCCTTGGCTATCGTCGATGATCAATTCGATCAATTCGCTGTTGATTTTTTTGACCTCAGTGATTTGATGCCCTTGGTCGTCACAAAGCTCAATCACCGCTTCTGGATAAATTGATTTGAGCTGATTGTATTTTGTGATAAAGGCGTTGACGATAGCAGCAGACGCAGTCAAGTCAGTATATTCTGGCATATTCTTCCTCCTTATTTAGTAATCAGGAATGAGTGGATACGTTTGTCTAGTTAGACTCTTTATCTAAAACACCATATAAAAATAAATCAATGGCCTGATAGAGTTCAGTTTCTTTCTCTGCTGAATCTAAGTATGAAGCAATGAGAATAAACATTTGGCTGACAATAAACTGGTAGGAAAGTTCGTTTCGTAATCGTAGTTCACTTGTTTGAAAAAGGCGAATAAATGGTTGCTGATAGTTTTCTTTCCAAATCAAGTAGAGTTTTCTGGCGGTTTCTTCAGAGACGGTATGTTTGATATCATCCATCATTAAGTAGAAATTGAAAGGGTGACGTTTTTGCAGAAATCGAGCCATCCGTTGCAGTTTCTCTGCTAAGGAGTCATTGGGATCATTAACGATCTGATATAAGTTTTCAGATACATCTATCGCTAACCGCGCAAGAACACCGTAATAAATATCTTCTTTTCTTTTGAAATGATAATACAAATTAGGCTGAGTAATGCCTAACAACTCCGCGATTTGTCTTGTTGAAGTTCCTTTATACCCTTGTTGCATGAACAACTGTTCAGCCACGTCTAAAATCTCATCTTGCATTATTTTCACTCCGGTTGGTTTTTATCTGCTGTTTTACAGAACGTAATAAAAAAGCTTTTCTTTGGATAGAGACAGCATTTTTTTTGAGAAAAACCTGGTAATTTTTCTCACGAATGACCGTCAATAGTTCGCGATAGATCAATAAAGCAGCCATAAGCGCTTCCTGGCAGTCTTCATCGATCTGAGGCATCATGGACAAGGCTTCATCGTACAGTTTTTCTGCTAGCAGAGCTTCAAACTCCCAAAGCTGGATAAAGGATTCAGTGACCTTTTTTTGTCTGAGGTGTTGAATGGTAATCTCAAACCGCTGCATCGTTTCTTTTGGTAAATAAATTCGATTCATCGCAAGATCTTCCCCGATATCCCGGAGAATATTCGTTCGCTGCATAGCTTCCCCTAGCTTCTTGGCCGGTTCTTGGATCTTGCCTGCCTGACTAGATAAAATCGGCAGCAACATCAACCCGACACTTCCAGCAACAAAGTAGCTGTAGCTACTCAAATCAGCCTCCGTTTCAGGTGGCTGAAAATTTAGATCCATCCTCTGTCCTGCGAGCATATCATAAAATGGCTGGAACTGTAAATCATATTTCGCAAAGACAACAGAAAGAGCCCGCCATAAAGGGGTATCCAGAACCTTTCCGCAAGCCATTTGTCGTAATCCGTGTTCTAGTTCATTTAATTTAACGATGTCTTGATAACGATCGATGGCATCATCTGCTTGCCGACAAAAGGCATAGACGGCAAACACGGAACGTGCTTTTTCTGGGGGTAATTGCGAAAAAGCACTGTAGAAACTTTTCGAATGTTTTTTGATGATTTGCTCGCAATAAGCAAAGTCTTCCTTATATCGTTCAAAAAGCGTGCTTTCCTTATTGATCATCTTTTAGTAACTCCTCTACGGCAAGCTTTGCACTTTGCATCACGATTGGGACACCGGCTCCTGGGTGAGTGCTGCTGCCACAAAAATACAAACCTTCTGCGTAAGCAAACTTATTATGAGGACGATAGTAATTGCTTTGAGATAATGTCGGTTTCAATCCGAAAGTCGCCCCGTTATAAGCGTTGTAGTGGTCTTTGAAATCTTGTGGTGTATAGTAGGTTTCAAAAACGATATGCTCATCGATATCATTGAAAATCGTTTTTTCTTTTAGCGTGTGGATAATTTTGTTGCGGTAATTCGTGATTGTATTAGGTTGCCAATCATTAAACTTGGACAGCTCGGGAACTGGAACCAACACATACAAGCCTTCGTGACCCTCGGGTGCTAGTGAGGCATCTTTCAATGTGGGACGATAGAGATAAAAGGAAGGATCTTCTGGCAAAACACCAAACTCAAAAAGGTCATCGACATTTTTTTTGAAGTCTTCGGCAAAGTAGATGCTATGCAAGCCATTGGCTTCATATTTTTTATCCAGCCCTAGGTACAAGAGAAAACACGAACAAGAATAGGCCATTCGGCTGATTTTTTTATTGGTGTATTTGCCCCGATTTTTTTCATTAGGAATCAATTCTTGCATCGCATAAGGAAAATCAGCCGCACAGACAATCGCATCTGCTGAATGGATGTGCCCATTTAGACGAATCCCTGTTGCTCGCTTGTTTTCAATGATCAATTCTTCGATCGGTGAGTCATAATGAATCACGCCGCCTAATTCTTCAAATAAGCGAGCCAGCGAAGTCGCTAATGTATACATACCGCCTTTGATGAAATAGACGCCATAGAACAACTCGATCATAGGGATGATCGTATAAAGAGAGGGCCCTTGATAGGGAGAAACCCCGATATACAATGTTTGAAAGGCTAGCGACTTGCGCAAGCGGTCATCTTTAACAAACTTTGAGATCGAAGTGTAGGCATCGTTGAATGTTTTCAATTTCATTCCTGCCCAAAGGGATTGAGGATTATAAAAATCCCAGAATCCTCGAAACGATTTAGTGATGAAAGCTTTTTTTGCAATCACGTAGCGTTTATAAATATCTGCCAGAAAGGCGAAATAACCTTGGGCATCTTCTTCAGAAATCCCTTCTAATGTTTTAGTGAGTTCAATCAGATCATTGGAAAAGGTGAGAGGTGCTTCATCAGCAAAGTAGAGCTGCAGCATAGGATCAACCTTTTCCATCGGGATATAGTCATCTGGATCGACACCGCATAGTTCAAAAATCTCGCGATAAATCTCCGGCATCATAACAATGGTCGGGCCGACATCAAATGTAAAACCAGCTTGCTTGATTTGGTTCATTTTGCCACCGGGCTGGCTTTCTTTTTCGTATAGTGTGACCGCATAACCTGCTTGTTGCAATCTGACAGCGGCGGATAGTCCTGCGACACCGCCGCCGACAACGATAATTTTTTTCATGAGAACTCCTTATCAAATATTTCTTGGCTTCAGATTAATCGTGTTGTGTTTTTGTGTGTTCTTTTTCCTTTAAGACACCGTCTTCCATTACAAGCACCCGATCACAATAATCAGTTAGTCGGGTATCATGGGTCACCATAATCGTCGCTTTATTTTTTTCCTTTGTTTCTTGCGCAAGAATTTTGACTACTTCATAGGCTTTTTCGGAATCCAGACTGGCTGTTGGTTCATCCGCCAAAATAATTGTTGGGTCATGATACAAAGCTCTAGCGATCGCCACCCGTTGACGTTCACCACCGGAGAGATCTTCGGGGTATTTGTTTTGCAATTTATCGATTCCTAATTGGGTAAATAAATCTTGGGCAGATTGGGTTTTATTCTCTTTGCTGACTTTGTCGACTAGTTTCAGTTGCTTTTTAACGGTCAAGAATGGGACAAGATTGGAAGCTTGAAGAATAAAACCGATCTCTTTGAATCGTAATTTGGCCCGATTTTTTTCTTTCTGGTCACTAAAAGGCTGATCGTTGATCAAAACTTCACCAGCTGTAGGTGCTTGTAATCCTCCCGCAATAGTTAAAAAAGTACTTTTACCTGAACCAGAGGGTCCAATGATGGCGACAAATTCTCCTTTTTCAACGGAAAAGTTTGTCTCTTTCAAAGCCTCAATCATCGTATCTCCATCTTTGAAGGTTTTCTTCACATCTTTAAATTCAATGGCACTCATTTTTATCCTCCTATCCAATAGCTTTCAATGGGTCAATCTTAACAATCGTTCTTACTGAGAAGAAAGCACCGACAATCGCAATCAAAATCATCAACACACTAATACCTGCAAAAAAGAGGCTGTTTACTTGAAAGGGCACAGCTTGCGGCAAGACCAACGCCGTTCCGATCGTCGCCGCTAATCCTACCAATACGCCCACCATTGCTAAAAGGAAAGTTTGTGCGATGACAGAAAATGCGATGTAACGACTAGAAATTCCTTGTGCCTTCATGACACCAAAAATATCAGATTTCTGCATAGTCAAGACATAAATAAAGATCCCGATAACGATGGCAGCAATGACGATCAAGAAGCCGATCATAAACCCAAAGGTTAGCACTTGAGCACTATAACCAGGCAATTCATTGATGAAATCACTAATTTTGGTTGCTGTTAATTCATCCGGTACTTCTTCAACTGTTCCTCGCGTAACGATGGCATTGATGCGGGCTTTATCGCTGGTATCTTTTGTTTCAAAGCGAATTTCTTGATAGGCACCAATCGTCGTGTAGAGAACAGGTGCGACATTGAAGCGAGCATTTTCTGTAAAGCCGACGATCTTCAGTTTCTTTTCATTGCCGGCTAATTTGACGGTATCGCCGATCTTAATGTCGTATTCCTCTTTCAAACTGCTGTCAGCAACTGCCTCATCGTCGTTCGCGAAAAGTTCGCCTTCCGTGAGTTTAGGAGCCAAGAATTGATCTGGTTCGATCCCAAAAAAGCTGACATCAACTTTTTCACCACCGGATTCCCTGGTGATCACACCCGCAGTTTGAGCCAATACAGCTTTCTCATCTGCTTTGACTTCATCATAGAGATTACGAGGGATCATGGACATATTCAAATTGTTATTCGCTTCCTCGGCTAATAAAATCTCTGATGCCGACCATTTATCGACAGCAGTTCGGTTTTCTTGGGCAAGACCATAGGCTAGCCCGGTCAAGAAAAAAACTAAGTAAGCGATCAAAAACATGACACCGGTAACCAGTGCATACCGCAATTTAGAATGGCGGATTTCATTTATTGCTAAAAACATACAACTTCCTCCTAGAAATTTTATCATGTGATAAAATCAAGTTACCACATTCTTATTCAGCTGCAAAATTTATTGCTTTGGTATGGATTCTTCCTTCCTGCAAAGATCTGACAGAAAAGCTGAAAAAAAGCCTAGGAAAAGCGATAGAACAAAAATCCTGATACCTGGCAATCCATAGAGGAACCAGGAAAAAACTTGCAAGAGTGAACAATGCTTCGTCTCCTAATCACAATTAAGCGTTTCGTTTGAGTAGGAACAATCAATCCTGATAGACTAATAGTGGATATTTTTATGGAAAGAGGAGATAGAAATGAAACAGTATGTGCGTTTTGGTGTGATGATTTTAGTAACGACGGTCGTGATGTTTGGGATGATGTACCTGAATGTTTTTCAATGGGATCATATCTTTTATAGTCAGACTCGATTATTTATGGCGTTGATGATGGGGGCCGTGATGGCGATGATCATGCTCTTATTTATGTGGAAAATGTACGAAAATAAGAAATGGAATCTAGCGATTTTAGCTGTCAGTGTACTCGTATTCTGTGGTTCACTTTTCATGGTGCGCTCCCAAACGGCTGTTGATGATGTGAAATGGATGAAAGCAATGATTCCTCATCATTCGATTGCCATTTTAACCAGTACCAATGCGGCCATCAAAGATCCTGAGGTCAAAGAACTAGCGGATGATATTATCCAAACTCAAAAAGAAGAAATTGAAAAGATGAAAGAAATGATCGAACGACTAGAAAAATGAAACAAAGCCGGATCTTGACGTCTTAGCTCAAGAAGTCGGCTTTTTCATTCGTTGTTCATAGCAATCAGAAAAAGCGCTGTTAAATTTGATCGGATCTGTGAGCATTTCATGGATCTCTGCTAAGCCTGCGATATTTTTTGAATAGCCGAGCCAAAAGGTCAAGTGATGGTGGGGACCGTATTTTTGCTGAATGTATTCAAATGCCTCTTGGCAAAGATTATCAGGATCAGAAAGACTCTTTTTTTCGATGGCAAAGTAAATCGTGCGTTCGAGAATCCGATAAAAATCAAGATCACGATCAGCTTCTGAAATGATTTTGCCATAGATGGATCGTGGCTCATAGGAGAGGGAAGCACGATGATCTTCGACGGCTTCTCCGATTATTTTACGCTGTTCTTTGGTAAAGTAATCCGCCAAAAAAGCATCTGATTCTACCATAGATCTTGAAGCGCGTTCATGATTTTTTCGTCCTTTTAATAGACCAAGATCATGAAAGACAGCAACAGTAGAGACAATGTCTAAGTCAACCGATAATGGGGCAGCGATTTCTATACTGTTTTCGAGCACTTGATAGACGTGCTCAGGGGAGTGACTTGTGTCAAATTGCTTGTATTGTGGAATGATTGTTGTTTCTAAATAATGCATTAGCTGTGGGTTGACCATCAAAAACCTCCATTGGCTCATTTCTTGTTTAGCAGACAAAAAGTCATCACAACAAAAGTCAATGCTTTATTAAGAATCAAAGCATTGATTTTTGTTGAATCAGCTACTTTCAGTTTAGCAAATAGGACCTATTGATAAAAGAGTCATCGCGATCAATTTGCTAGGAGGGGGTAAGTGAGAGAACACCATCTAACTTTTGGACGATTTCGTCTCGAAGGTGGTGGGTAATAAACAGGACGGTTTGCGGTTGTTGCAACAGTAATTTCTCGATCTTTTTAGCATTTTCTTGATCAAGATTAGAGGTTCCTTCATCAACTAACAAAATAGGTTTTTTCCATAGGAAGCCTCTAGCTAGTGCAAGACGCTGCAATTGTCCCCCTGAAAGATTACCACCTGTTTCGGTAAGAACTGTGTCTAACTGCTCAGGTAGTTGTTCAATAACTGCAAAGAGTTCCGCTTTTTTTAGCGCTTGCTCGATTTCTTCATCGGGAAAAAATTGTCCTAATGTCAGATTCTCGCGAATCGATGCTTGATAGACAAAGGGACGTTGATCAATAACTGTCACATTGTCTTGCAATTCTTCTAAAGGGAATTCTTTTATTTCCGTTTCTCCCAAGCGGATCGATCTGCTATAGTCTTTGCGCCGTCCAGTCAACAAACTGAATAATGTTGACTTGCCTGAGCCGCTTTCCCCCACGATGGCATACTTTTGTCCAGCTTTAAAAGTGGTTGAGAGATTGAACAACATTCGTTGCGGTTTTCCATCGGTCGTTTGATAACAATAAGAAGCTTGTGCCAACACAAGATCTTTTGCATCGTTTGTTTTTTTGCTGGGTAGCGAAATCTCATGCGCTGGCTTCTCATAAGCAAATGCATCGAATAAAGGGAATGTGCCTTGTATTTTTGACAGATAGGAACTGATATTTCCTAATGTATTAAAAATTGTCGAAGCAAGATTTCCTGTTGCTGTAATCGCTCCGATGGGAACGATTTGCAGAAAAGCCAAGTAGCCAGTAAAACCTAAGACACTCAATTGACCAGTCACATTGCCAATTCCGCCAGTTACAGAGACAGCAGCCATCACTTGTGCTTGTTTTAGCTTTGCAGACTGGATTCTTTGTGCGGAACCCAAGAGTTTATTTTTAAGAAAATCAAGACGCTGGAAATTTAGGAAAGTATCAAATCCAGCTAACAGTTCGTTGGTTTTACTCAAAAAAGCTTCATTTGCCTGGGCGGTAGCGACAGCTGATTGTTTCATCTTTTTTTGGAAGATTTTCGGCAACAAAAGCAACAAACAGGACTGACCTAAGGTGAGCACGATCAATGACCAATGAAATTGGGCTAATGCGATAACGGCAAATAGTGAAGACAATACACCTTGCATGACCTGATAGATATTGGCGAAGCCATCTGTTTCGATCATGGTTATATCGTTACTCAATTTTGATGCATAGTTGCCTACGGTAACTTTGTGGAATGTCTGATAATCACTGTATCGTAGCCGAGTCAATAATTGATCTCGCAAATAAAGGGACATCTTCTGAGATGTATAGGCTGTATAACGGATTTGCAGATAAATAAACATCAGGAAACAACTATAGGCTAAGACCATCCCTACAACACCTTGGATAAATCCTTTTTGATCGAATTGGATGAGACTGTTTAGAACCTGCACATTTTGCAAGCTGGCTATCGTTTGTGAAAGTGCGACTCCTGCCATTAAAAGCAGGACGACTCCCTGATTTTTCCAATGTACCAATAACACCTTTTTCATTATTTTTTGCTCCTTTCTTATTACCTTTCTTGATACCTTTATTGTAAAAGGGTAAAGTAAAAGCGAAGGAATAATTACATATATGTAAAGAGGTGCTGTGAATGGACTATGGAGCGACATTTAAGAAACTGCGTTTAGAAAAAGGGATTACTTTGAAGGAAGCATGTCAGCAAGGGATATCAAGTGCACAACTTTCACGTTTTGAAAATGGAAAATCAATGTTGACGGTCGATCATTTTTTTACATGCTTGCAAAATATCAATGTGACGATCGAGGAGTTTCAATTTGTTGGGAAACAGACTTTTAAAGACCGTTTTGAAAAGTCTATCGAGCAGATGCAGGAGTATCTTAATACGAATCAAGAAGAGTCGGCTCGTTCGTTGGCACAACGTTTTTTTGCTGAAAGTCAGAGTCCGTATGATTGGCCGCAGTTTTTAGGCTGTTTCATTGAAGATGTACTCAATGCAGGAAATAATCGTCCATTCATTCATTCTCAAAAAGTACTCAGCTATCTCCAGCAAGTCAATAATTGGGGTGAGATGGAGTTGCGTTTGATCAGTATTTTTACCTTTGCATTGGACACAGAACAGATGGATCTATTACTGAAAAGCATTTTGAAAAAAGCCAAGCTGTACCAAAGTGTTCCGCAAACCAATGCCCTTTATTATGATCTGTTGGAGAACTTTTTTTCTAAATATGTGTTTCACCGCAATCTTCCAGCAGCTAGAAAGATCCAGAAACTGTATCGGCAGAGTCTGGACGAACGCACAATTTTATTGCGCCCCAGAATCACCTATATTTTTAACCAAGGAATTCTTTTTTATCTGGAAAAACAACCAGAACAGGGCAATGGATGCTTTGACCAAGCAATTTCTTTAGCGAGAATTTTTTATCAGAAGGAAACCGAACACTATTTTGAGAAGCGGGCCAAGAATTGGCGGGAAAATTATCAAGATACGAATTATCGTGAGCTGACGATCAATCTGAATTTTTTTAATTATTAAAAAGGGGTTGACTTGGAGTTCACTCGAAGGCGTATGCTAGAAGTATCAATCTTAAGGAGGAACGACAATGGATTATGTAAAATTTGGACATACTGGATTAGAAGTCTCCCCCCTTTGTTTAGGGGCAATGGGCTTTGGTGATCCGAAAAGCGGCTTTCATGAATGGGTATTGGAAGAAACGGAAAGTCGAGAAGTCATCAAAAAAGCCCTTGATCTAGGAATCAATTTTTTTGACACAGCGAATATCTATTCCTATGGTGCCAGCGAAGAAATATTGGGAAAAGCGTTGAATGATTTTGCCTCACGAGATGAAATCGTCGTCGCAACCAAGCTCTATTCTAAAATGAAAAAAGCCCCCAATAGCGGTGGGCTTTCACGCAAAGCGATCTTTTTTGAAATTGAACAAAGTTTAGAACGATTACAAATGGACTATGTAGACCTCTACATTATTCATCGCTGGGATTATACAACACCGATCGAAGAAACGATGGAAGCACTTCACGATTTAGTGAAAACAGGGAAAGTTCGCTATATTGGTGCCTCAGCAATGTACGCTTGGCAATTTGCCAAAGCACAGGCGGTTGCAGATAAACATGGCTGGACCAAATTTGTTTCCATGCAAAATCATTTGAATTTATTGTATCGAGAAGAAGAGCGGGAAATGCTCCCCCTTTGTGATGATCAAAAAATTGCGATCACACCCTACAGTCCATTAGCTGCCGGTCGTTTGACTCGTGATTGGGATGCACAAACGAAACGTTTTGCGACAGATAAAACAGCACAATCAAAATATGATCAGACTAAAGAACAAGATCAATTGATCGTTCGCCGTGTGGCAGAGATTGCTGAGACACGTCAAGTCAAACGAGCACAAGTGGCCTTGGCATGGCTATTGCAAAAAGAATCAGTCGTGGCACCAATCATTGGGGCGACAAAAGAAAGTCATTTACTGGATGCTTTGCCAGCCATTGAGTTGAAGCTATCCACAGAAGAAGTTGCTTACTTAGAAGAACCTTATCTTCCGCATGCGGTTGTAGGCGCCAATTGATTTTACTAGAGAAATATCGTAGGAATAGCAGGAGGAATCTATGTGAATATCAAAAAAATAAGTGAACTTAGCGGTCTTTCTGCAGATACGATCCGCTACTATGAAAAGATTGCCCTTCTACCACCAGTCAAACGCAATGCTCATGGTGTTCGAGTCTTTGATGAAGAAGATCTCAAGTGGATCGAGTTTACCAGTAAGATGAGAAAAGCAGGACTTTCGATTGAGGCTTTGTCAACCTATTTGGCGTTATTTCGTGAAGGGAGTCAGACAGTTCCTCAAAGAAAACAATTGCTAGCAGAGCAAATCGCAGCGTTGCATGAACGAATTGCAACCATGACAGAAGCGGTAGAACGATTGGAATACAAATTGGAACATTATGATGACCACATCATTCCTGCTGAAGCTCGGTTACGCAAAGAAACGTTTACGAATTAATTTTGCAATTACACGTAATCCCTTTTAGGATACAGCCGAAATAGGAAAGAAATCGTATGACAAAAGTAATGATTTTCGGTACCCAAGATCTTCTTCTGTTATCAGAAAACAATTATTAGCGAGAGACGAGACGCTTGTTTTGTACGTGCCAAAAAAGAATCAGACGACATTGCTTGATCCTCAACGAGAAAGCATGTTTCAAGGTGATTTACTAGATCTAGGCAGGATCTTGCGAGGAATGATTGGTTGTGAAATCGTTTACCTTTGTGAGATGCCTGAGCCACAAGTCACCTGGCGAATCATAGAAGCGATGAAACTACTTGACTTAACCCGAATCATTTGCCTGGTGAAACCAGAGGAAAGCTTCCTGTCAGATCAAATCCCGGAAACAAAAACGACGCACAAGAAAGCTCGAAGCAGTCAAATGACATTATCTATTCGGATGATTGAAGAAGCGATGTGTGACTATACGATTTTGCATCTTCCTGCTTTTTTTGCATGAGTGTTCACCTGAATCTGATCTGCAAACGAGCAAGGACAATCAGATAAGAGAAGTCGAATTACAAGTAGCAGATCTACTTGCGCAAATCAGTGAGCAGCCAACCTTCTTGGCTAAGAGAACTTTGTTTATTTCGAATCATTTGTTATAAAAAAATCCGTTGAATTAAATAAAGGTTGTCGTTTTAGCGATTACCAGAAGAGTCAAATTTTTCATAGCGACATGAAAAATTTGACTCTTCTTTCTGCTGCTTTTTTTGTTAAAATTGCAGCAATATCAAGAAGATCAATAGATTGAAATACAGAAAGGAAACAGGTGGATGACTATCAAACGAATAGGCTTGATTTCATTAGGGGTGTTATGGATCTGTATTGCATTGAACTTCTTTCTTTTACCTCACAGCATTGCCTCGGCCGGGGTGGGCTCAATCGGGTATCTTATAGAAACAGGATTAGCCATTGATCGCCATCTGATTGTCTGGGGAATCAACTTGATTATGTTAGGACTAGCGTTTCTTTTTTTAGAGCGGAAAGTCTTTATCAATACCGTCTTTGGAAGCCTGTTGTTTCCTGTCATATTAGCATGGATTCCTGAATGGATGGTTTGGGAATTTTACCCAGCCTCTTTGATTCTAGGAAGCTTCTTCTTTAGCTTAGGGATATTTACCCTTTACTGTATCGGTGCATCCAATGGGGGAGTCACGATCCCACCGTTGATTTTTGAAAAATATTTCGGCATAAAAAAAGCAGTCGGGATCTTCTTGACCAATACAACGATCATTGTTTTGAACTTTCTGGTCTTTGGACTGAGAGAAGCGATCATTTCTGCTTGCTCGATCTATCTCATTGCTTTCTTTATGAATATCTTGCTCAAAGGGCAGCGTCAATTTGTCAAAAGAAAGGAAGCAAAGGAGTCCACACTTGCATCCGCTCCTGTCAAAGAAAAAAGAACGGCTGGATGAGGGAACCTCTCTTCGATTCCCTTTGTTGATAATCGCGTTCGCGAAGAGAGATTGAGATTACTGTCGGGACTAAAAAATATCACTTATTCAAAATAACAGCCTCTCTGACATCAATTGTCAGAGAGGCTGTTATTTACTACTTCCCAGAAATAATCAAATTAGTCTAAAGCTTTCTTTTTTGAAAAATCGAACGACTAATGATTAATGACAAAAACGATCCGACTACAGCTATCAGAACAGCTGGTAAGAAGTCCATCAGCTCTGAATTTCCTTGAATATAAGCAATTGTCTGGCTGGACAATGAATAAGGATTGATCTTTTGGAGAGATTCAAAGAGACTGCCCAATACGCCAATACCATAAAAAGCAGCTAAAAAGAGTAAGACTTGGTAAACATTTTTAGCAAATGCGGAGCTTAACAGCAGTAAGCTGATTGACAATAGCCCAAATAACCAATAACTAAAACCCGCACTGATAAGATGATGGGTCAAAGAGTCATTGAAATAAATTCTTGTATAAAGAAGACAAATGAGAAAAGCGGCAGCATAGAAAAGTGTCCAAAGGAAATAAAGATAAAGTGTTTTTGCTAAAAGAATCGTTTGTCTTGGCAATCCCTTTGTGATTAGATTGATCAGAGTTCCTTGCTCAATTTCCGCACAAATCGTATCCGCAAAGAGTATCACAAAAACCAAGAGACCCAATGAACCGATATTGCCATAAAATTGCATCCACGAATCGACAGATGTCGGCGTGGAAACAGTGATTTGGATCCCATCTGTCACCATGGAAGAAAAGATATCCGGCATTATTTTTGCCAGAAAAGGCGAGAGCATGCCCACCATCAGAAAAATCACTCCACAAATGATGATCTTTTTATTCCGCCAGCCGCCTAATACTTCTTTTCTTAAAAAAACTGTTAGCTGCGTCATTTAACTACCTCCAAATAGATTTTTTCTAGCGAGGATTCATTTTTTTGGAAGAGTAAGGGGACCAATTCATTTTCAGCCATGAGTTGCAGCACTTTTTGGCCTTGTTGAAAAGTTTGATTTTCTGGAATAATCAGTTGATGTTTTTC
This sequence comes from Enterococcus sp. FDAARGOS_553, assembly GCF_003812305.1. Lineage (NCBI taxonomy): Bacteria > Bacillati > Bacillota > Bacilli > Lactobacillales > Enterococcaceae > Enterococcus > Enterococcus sp. FDAARGOS_553. Next base: position 3,024,327 of record NZ_CP033740.1, on the reverse strand, counting down.
CCTCGTCCAATTAATCGCCGCACCTTTCGCGAGCTGACAGAAATGCTCTGTTTCTTGTGAGCTGGCAAATTGAAGAAGATAATCTTCTTGGCGAAATTGTGTCTTTAATTCTTCCATTTCACCAAAGAGTTTGATCTTTCCCTGATGTAAAATCGCCACGTAATCCGAAATTTGTTCAACATCCGATAAAATATGTGAAGAAAAAAGAACTGTCGTTTCTTGTTTGATGGCAAGTAAAAGATCTAGAAAGGCTTTGCGTCCCAGCGGGTCCAGCGCAGAAGTCGGCTCATCACAAATCAATATTTCTGGTTTTGACAATAAAGCTTGTGCAAGACCCAGCCGTTGCCTCATCCCCCGTGAGTAGCTGCTGATTTTTTTGGTGTTTTTTTCAAGATTGACCAGCTGAAGAATCTCATCGATTCGGCTAGTCAGCTGTTTGCCAAGACCGCTTATTTTTCCGCAAAAATTCAGGTATTCTGTTGCGGTCATGAAAGAATAGAATTGGGGAACATCCGGTAAGTAGCCTATCTTACGGTTTGTTTGAGCATTTCCATAGACAACTGGCTCATCGCAGACCGTGATCTGCCCACTATCTGACTTTAGCAAGCCTAAAATCAGCTTCATCGTTGTTGTTTTACCAGCACCATTTTCCCCGACAAAGCCGACAACACTCCCTTTGGGAACGACAAAAGAAATGGCATCTAGAATTTTTCTTTCGCCAAAAGACTTAGATAATTGATTGATCTCAATGACGTTCATTCTTTTTCTCCTTTCCCAAAAGTGAAATACAAAATTGGTCCAATAATACTAATCAAACAAGAAACAAGTATCCATAACGTGCGGTTGCCGAATTTAAAGTGTTTCTGTTTAACGATATCTAAAACAGCAACAAGTATCAACCCGAATTGCAAAAGTGCTAATGGGATCAGAATGGGTAGATAGTCACCAATATTTTCTGGAATGCTCGTGGTCATCATCGTGTTTCCTCCTTTCCATGAGTGTCATCTGCAGTATGGGCGGCTACTGCTTGCAAGCGCTGGAATAATTCTGTAAATGATTGTTGATCTTTGAAGGGCTGCAATAGGGGTGATTCAAGAATCAGCCCTGTCAATTGTTTTTTTACCATATTAGAACTACGGGGCATCTGATTTCCAAGTTCCAACTCATCAATCCAACTTTCGATCTGATCAAAGTACGCATCACCATGAAGGAGATAAGGATCTTCTGTTTTTTCCAGCAATGAGACATAACGAGTCAAAGCGCAAAGCAAGCGGGCACTATTGCCTTGTACAGCAAAAGTGGTCAAACAGGCAGCCAAAAAATTGAGCATAATGACTGGATGTAGTCTGGATAAGTCAAATGTTTCACAAAAGGCCAGCCCTCGTTGGTAAGTTGCTTCCATAGCTTGGGGTTTTTTGGTCAGCAAAAGCGTGTAGTTAGTCAACAGACTGAGTAAAACTGTGACATATTGATAAATGGCACTTTGAAGAACAGTTTCTGCGGCTGAGCCATCTGCCATTTGTTGGTGCGCAGCTGCAATCAAAGATTCCACTGGCAAGAAAACGGGTGTCTTATTTCCTAATACACCTAAAATGTCCTCTGCCTGACCAAGCATAAGCATTGAATAGGCTTCATAATAGCTAGCTTGTTGCAGGAGGTCAGCGGAACCGTTAGTTTTGACTAATTCAAATAATTTAACCGCCTCTTGTAAGTAATACTTTCGTTGATCCTCAACAGTTTTCTCATTATTTGGTACTTGTTCTGTCCTAGTAACTTGAGCTGGAATAGGCAACAGATCCCAATGATTCAGATAAAAAAGTCCCATCTGCATCAGAAATGGATAGCAGGAATAATAACGGCGAATGAATCCTCTCAGCATAAGTAACACGTCATCAGCGGATTTAGTTTCAAACGAGTCTTTCAACAACTGGTAAATCCGCTTGATTTCTTGAGTTGTTAGCTGAGAATTGATCACTAAAAGATCATCGACGCTGCAATCAAAGAAAGCAGCCAAGAGTGGCAACAATGTAATATCTGGATAAGATTGGCCCGTCTCCCATTTAGAAACCGAGGCCTTAGAAACACTCATAAAATCAGCTAGCTCTGTTTGAGTGATTTGTTTGTCCTTTCTTCTCTTAGCTATTTCCTGTCCAATTGGTAATTCCATGACGCACCTCCATTGAATTGGCTAACTTTATTGTAGAACAGGAAAGAGAGGAGCACAATGGAGAACAAGTTAACTTTTGATTGATAAAGTTAACCATGGGTTGATAAAGAGTAGCAACACTCTTTTTTCTTGTTGTAAGACGTATTTCAGTGTTTAATGAAAGAAAACGAGGTGAGGGTTCGATATGAAAGTGATAGCAATGATTGACTCATTTAAAGGGAGTGCTACCTCGGAAGAATTAAATCAGGCAGCACTTAAAGGGTTTCCAGTACAATGGGAAAAAGAATCAATCCCCATCGCAGATGGTGGAGAAGGAACAATGGCTGCGTTATTTGCTGCCTATGGAGGACAGTATAAATCCGTAACAAGTGTCGGTCCCCTAGGAGAAGAACGAGTAGTTTCGTATTTACTGACAACAATCAATCAAAAGCGAATAGCGATTATTGAATGTGCAGCAATCATCGGTATCCAATTACTTGATCCTTCAGATCAAACAACCAGACAGGCTAGTTCCTACGGGCTAGGTCTTTTGATCGCAGATGCAATCAATGAAAAAGTAGCACAGATCTATGTAACGTTAGGTGGCAGTGCAACAACAGATGGCGGACTGGGTTTACTGGAAGCATTAGGTGCGGAACTAATGTATCAACCTGCGGCAGATGCGCGCAATCCTTTGTTGACCATAAATTATTTTTCGATAACAGCAGTGCAGAAACTGCTTTCTGGTATCGAACTGTTGGTTTTAGCAGATGTAACTAATCCTTATACTGGAGCTGAAGGATTTGCAACTACTTTCGGACCTCAGAAAGGTGCTTTACCTCAAACGGTACAGGTATTGGAGCAGCAAGCAAAAAAAGTAGCGTATTTCGTGCAGCAAGAATACCAAATTGATTTAAATGGGATCGCTGGAACGGGTGCTGCTGGAGGTATCGGCGGTGCGACGGTCTTACTAGGGGGACAGATCTGTCCTGGATTTATGACCATTGCGAAACTGTTGAAATTAGAGACTAGAATCAGTGATGCTACGTTGATCATCACCGGTGAAGGCCGTTTTGACCGTCAAACTGCAGCCGGAAAAGTGCCATTAGGTGTGGCCAAAATCGCACAGCCCCATGCTATTCCAGTTGTTGCATTGTGTGGGCAAAGGGAGCCTGATCTAGGAGAGATCGGTCAGTATTTTGCTGGTATTTTCAGTATTCAACCAGGCCCACTTCTTCTTGATGAAGCAATGAAAAAAAGTGTAACGCTCGCAAATATGGCAGAAACCGCACAGGCTATCGCGATGTTTCATGAAAAAATCACAAGAGCGAATCATGGTGATGGTGGAGGAAATGGATCTTTCTAATAGAGCATTTTTTTAATGGGCATTTTTTTCATATTAGACTGAAATAATCGACCGTTTATTTTTAAGAATCCCCCCTATACTTATAGACAAGCGAAAGCTAAAAAGACATTAGGGGGAATGACAATGAAGTGGTATCAAATTTCAAAAGAACAATTGATGAAGCAGCTACAGTCCGATCGTCAGGGACTTTCAAATAAAGAACGTCAGGCACGGTTAGAAGCAGATGGTGCAAATCGCATTGCAGAAAAAGTTCAAATCAAAACTTGGCAAAAAATCGCAAAACATTTTACGGATTTGTTGATGATCGTGTTGATGGTTGCTGCAGCTTTAAAGGCTGTTACAGGTGATTATGTAGAAAGTGGCATCATTCTTCTAGTTGTTATCATCAACGGCATTGTGGGTTACTGGCAGGAACGAAAAGCGGAAGAATCTTTGGACGGCTTAAAACAAATGATGGGCCAAGAAGCCGTAGTCATTGTGGAAGGACTGCAGCAAACTGTTGCCGCAGAGTCGATCGTTCAAGGAGATTTAGTCTCATTGAAGGCGGGCGATGTCGTACCAGCGGATATGCGATTGATCGAAAATCATGGATTGGTCGTAGAAGAGTCGATCTTAACTGGAGAATCTGAGCCAGTCAAGAAAACAGAACACGTCATCACAGAAAACAGTATTATTGGAGATCAAAAGAACATGGTCTTCTCTGGTACACGTGTTCAAAGTGGGTCAGCTATCGGTGTGGTAGTAGCAACTGGCGACGAGACAGAAATCGGTAAGATCAATCAAGCTTTGCAGTCAGTGAAATCACAAGAGACACCGTTGGTAAAGAAAATGCATCAGTTGAACAAGCAGATTTTTCGCGGTATTGTCGCGCTGATTCTCTTCTTAATTTTCTTTACCGCATTCCGGTATGGTCTAGAACTAAACGTGTTGTTTTCCTCAGTGATCGCGTTAATCGTAGCAATGGTTCCGGAAGGATTACCAGCTGTTTTAACCATGATTTTGTCAATGGGTGTCAAAGAAATGGCAGATCAGCAAGCAATCATCAAGACGATGCCGTCGGTGGAAACGCTTGGTGCAATGACAGTCATTTGTTCGGACAAAACAGGAACGTTGACAAAAAATGAAATGACCGTTGTAGATACTGTCACTGTAACCGAAAAAGAGCAAGCGCTCATGTACGATATCATGGCAAATTGTCAAGATCTGAAACAAGATAGTTCTCAGCGGGCAGCAGATTTGCAAGGTAATCCTACTGAGCGGGCGCTGCTGCAGTTTGTGGAGACTCAGGAATTACCCTTGCAACAAGTTGCAGCAAAAATTCCTTTTAGCTCTACTTACAAGTACATGGCAACTTTGCATCCTTTGCAAGAGGATCAATCAATCTTATATGTAAAAGGCGCTCCAGAAGTTTTGCTAAATAAAAGTCAGCTATCAGAAGATCAAGTATCCTATTGGCAGCAAGCGGCTTCTGAGCTAGCACAGAAAGGACAGCGGGTCTTAGGGTTCGCATACAAGACAGTTCCAGCATCCAGTCAAGTTGCTCATGAAGAAGTCACTGATTTAGTCTTCATAGGTCTTGCAGGAATCATTGATCCGCCAAAAGACAGTGCAATCAAAGCAGTGAGAGAGTCCTTACAAGCGGGGATCAGAGTCAAAATGATCACAGGAGACCACAAAGAAACGGCGCCAGCCATCGGCGAGCAAGTCGGGTTGAAACATACGAAGAAAGTTCTTGAAGGATTAGATATCGACCAAATGACCGATGAGGAGTTGGCACAGCAAGTCAATCACGTGGATGTTTTTGCTCGGACGACGCCAGAGCACAAGCTACGAATTGTGACCGCTCTACAAAATAATGGTGAGATCGTAGGTATGACCGGAGACGGTGTCAATGATGCTCCCGCCTTGAAAAAAGCAGATATCGGGATCGCTATGGGGATCAAAGGAAGTGAAGTAAGCAAGCAAGCAGCCGATATGGTTTTGGCAGATGATAACTTCCATACAATCGCGAATGCAGTCAAAGAAGGGCGACGGATCTTTGACAATCTGAAAAAAACCATCAACTTCTTTTTGCCAACAGCATTAGCGCAAGGATTGATTGTCATTTTTGCTCTCTTGTTAAATCGCCCATTACCTTTGACTCCAGTTCAGATCCTCTGGGTCAATATGGTAACAACAATTACATTGTCTTATGCACTAGGATTCGAAAAAGCGAGTAAAGATGTGATGGATCGGCCGCCACGTCCAGTCAATGAAGGAATTCTTTCCATGTACAGCATGTTCCGAATCGTCTATGTTTCTCTACTGATCATGATTCCTGCTTACTTTTTGTCCATGCAATTTGAAGGGCAAGCAGTCCAGCAAACGATTCTCCTGCAGAACATCGTATTAGGACAAGCAGTATACATGTTGAATTGTCGGGAGCTTTTAGAGCCAGCATTGAACAAGAGTATGTTCCAAAATCGGGCACTGTTCATTTCTCTAGGAATCTTGGTGATCTTGCAAGGAATGGTTCTGGTGTTGCCAGTTGCGCAGCAACTGATTGGGACAACTACATTGACGCTTGTACAGCATCTTAGTATCGCGGTAAATGGCTTCTTACTCTTTGCGGTGGTTGAAGTTGAAAAGCATCTAATGAAGCGGCGCGCCAATCGGCAAAATACAAAAACAACCAATGAATTAAGCTAAGTCATTGGTTGATCAGATAATAGGTTTGGATGAGCTCAGTCAATTGATTGAGCTCATTTTTAGTTGGCAGCATTGAAAGATAGAAGACTGGTAATTTGGGATCATCCAAAGGGACGTTCGAAATAATGAAGTCGTCATTTCGAGTAGTCATCCCTGCGAATTCAGCTGGTTCGACTGGGACTAATTCGATCCTAGAACCCAAATAATCACTTATTTCCTGTTGCAAGAAAACTTTCCATGCTGGTTCTCCTTGAAAGAAGAAGAAAGCTCGGGTCGTTACTGGTCGTGCCTGAAGCACAGCTTGTTGTACGAGGAGTGAAGCCATATTCAAGATATACTTAGGTTCATCGGTTACAATGGCAAATTTTGGATCTAAGATAAATTTCCGTAATCGTTCAAAAATTGCTTGATAGTTGTGTTGACGAATGTGCATCATTTCTTGATACTCTAATTGAAATTGTTCAGACAGTTTTGCGGATTCATTGAATTTTAAGACCAAAAGCAGCAAATTGTCCGCTAACTGGGTTTCAGAAAGTAGGGGAATCGCCAATTCTTGCCCAAGTTCTTGAACAAATCGCTGGACGGATTGTTTGATTTCCTGATAGGCATCTAGTGTGACAGCAATTTTGCTTGTCCACTGATTGTTGTAATTCCAACTTTCCAGAAAACAATAGAAACTAAAGAAACACTCCTCCTGATTCAAATAGACGCCTTCTTTTTGATAAACTTGCTGGAGCGACTGATGATATTGTAAAAAAAGCGGATCTAAAGGATCAAAAGCGAGTGCATTGACCCGACAATTGGCTTTGATTCGGATTGTATTGATGAAGAACCAGCAAGTGCCAAAAATTTCTTCAGAAAGAACGTCCAACTCTTGACGTTTCAGTGACTGTAAAAAGATAAGATAATGTGATTCATGAATAGCATAATCTTCAAAGAAATAATTATTGTGGGTAAAAGGCAGCAGCAGACGATGGAAGAAAACTCGAATGCTGATCTCACTACCTGACAGTTTGACTTGCTTGGCGTTCAACTGAATTCGAATATTGTATGGTTTAATGCCACGGTTGATTTTTGTAACATGACGTTTCAATGTTTCAAAAGAGATACCACTGTCATGCAAGAAAGATTGTGTTGAGATTCCTTTTGCAAAGAATAACTGTTTGATCAACATAGCGCCAATTGAAAGCGGCAAGAAGCTTTCCCATAATTGATTGGTTAGTTGGGAATCTTTTTTAAGTAAAGAAAAGCCATTACTTGTCGCTTCGATTTCCCATCCGTCAGGCAAATGCTCTCGAATATACTGAATATCTGTAAAGACAGTCCGCTCTGTAGTTTGAATCGAAGCAGCCAATGCCTTTGCCGTAATCGTTTTGTGATTGGATAACTCTTCGAGAAGCAGGATCTGCCGTAATAAATCTTTTTCTGTAATGATACTTTTCATCATTGTATCCATAGAAAGCTTCCTCTCCGATTCAGAATAAGCTGATTGGTAAAAAGTTTTCTTTTATTTTACCTCGCATTGATTCAGAATGCTATTTCTTTTTCGTATAAGAAAAGGAGGGGAGCAGGATTTTTGCTTGGATCCTTCAAGCACAGTAGTATTCCATAAGGTCTTGTGGCATCTTGAATTCTACTGTAGCTCATTTATTAACTATTCTTATTCCGAAAACGACAAGTTTTGGGGTTCCGTTGGGTAATACTGTTCACTATTAAATTCGGTTGTTTGAATATCATTGGGAACGATTTCTAAACAAAAATCATCAGCCCACAAAGTGCCTTTTCCCTGCAACAAAAACCCAAAATTTAAAACTTCAGCTTCCTGTGAGACATCTAAGACAGAAGAATAATAATTCCAATCATTTGTGCCTGTTACTGGACGATTCTGCATATTATCGAACGCTAATTGTTCAAAATTTTTGCCATCAATTCTCAACCAAATTCCTCCCCAACCTTCAATTGATTCTGATTTTAGGTATGCGCTTAATCGCACACGTTGATTAATGTAATTTTTTGCACTCACTTGTTGCATAACAGTTGCAAAATTCTCTGTGTATAAGCTCTCTGTTTGGCTCATTTTTACTGACTGATTTCCACTATGAAAATTCATTTGATCAATTGTCACTTCATATTTGTCAAAATTATTTCCAGAAAGCAACCAGCCATTTATTTTTGTCTCACACATTTTTTGATTCCCCCTAAAAAAGTTTTTAAATTGGATTCTATATTGTCGAGGAGGGAGTTGATAATAGGACTTAAAAACTCTGGAAAACGCCTCTTGTGAGGAAAAACCGCTGATCAGAGCAATTTCGATAATCTTCAATTCGCTCTTCAAAAGTAGTAGGGAAGCATGGGCCATACGTCTTTTTTGAAGATATTTATATACTCCCATGCCCAGTTGTTTTTTAAATACACGCTGAAAATGAAATTCTGACATGCCGGCTTTTTTTGCAATTTCTTTTGAGGAGAGATCGCCAGTCAAATTATTTTCAATGTAGAGTAATGCCAGTTGAATGTCTTTTGTATAATCCATAATCACCTCACTGCCTCCTTGTATGTAGAATACATCTTTTATTGGAAGGTTTTTTGATAATTAATGCTTTTTTACGATAGGTATGAAATCTAGTGTAACAACGATAAGTTTTATTGAAAAGTACGAATAGAGTACTTGTTAACGTTCATTTTCCTAGAGATGATTATAACCAATAAAAGAACTGAGTTCGAGACACAATCATTTCTTTTGAAAAAAAAGTGAATAGGAGTAAAATATAAGTGAAAAAAAGAACATTAGGAGGAAAAAATATGTGTACATCAATTACTTATTCAACGCGAGATCACTATTTTGGTAGAAACTTTGATTATGAGCTGTCTTATGAAGAAGTAGTCACGATTACTCCTAGGAACTATAAGCTGTCTTTTCGAAAAGTTGGTGAGTTATCACAGCATTATGCGATGATCGGGATTGCTGCTGGTATAGCGGATTATCCGCTGTATTATGATGCTACCAATGAAAAAGGTTTAAGCATGGCTGGGTTAAATTTTGCTGGTTTTGCAGATTACAAAGAACCGGTTGAGAATAAAGACAATGTCACACCATTTGAATTCATTCCCTGGATATTAGGGCAATGCAGCACAGTAGCTGAAGCAAAAGAATTGTTGAATAAAATCAATTTGGTTAATATCAATTTTAGCGAAAATCTTCCGCTGTCGCCTTTACACTGGTTATTAGCGGATAAAGAGTCTTCAATCGTTGTAGAAAGTATGAAAGACGGACTTCATATCTATGATAATCCTGTTGGTGTCCTAACGAACAATCCTTCTTTTGACTATCATTTGTTTAATTTAAATAACTATCGTTCTTTATCTAGTAAAACGCCAACCAATACCTTCTCAGATGCAATCGAATTGAATGAGTATAGTCGAGGAATGGGCGGAATTGGGTTGCCTGGGGATTTGTCCTCGATGTCTCGATTTGTGAAGGCTGCATTCACAAAACTGAATTCTGTATCTGGTGATTCAGAATCAGAAAGTATCAGCCAATTTTTCCATATTTTAGGGTCTGTCGAACAGCAAAAAGGATTATGTGATGTGGGAGACGGGAAATATGAATATACCATTTATTCTTCTTGCTGCAATGTCGACAAAGGGATTTATTACTATCGGACCTATGAAAATAGTCAAATCGTCGCCGTAGATATGCATAAAGAAGACCTAGACAGTGAAAAACTGATTAGTTATCCGTTAGTTGAACAACAGCAAATACACGTTGCTAATTAATCGGTAAATAACTTTCAGAGAACAACGGTAGCGTACGTATCGCTTGGATGACGTGATCGAAAGAGAAGTTGGTTTTTATTGCTAAGAAATACGACAGAAGATGATTGATGACTAGCAGCAATGACCAACGTCTTTAGATAATTGATTTATGAATCCGTGTGTTACAGTTTTTTCGTGATAACTCGGACATTCGTGAGATGAAAAAATAAAAGAACTTGCTAGTTTGATAAGATGCACTTTTTGGTTGAACAAAGAGTGCATCTTTGATTTATATTGGGCACAAAGCAAAACAAAAACCGCTAAGGCCAAGGGTCCTTAGCGGTAAAACAACGTTTTTTGAATACGGGTTCACCTAAGTAATTTCAATTAAGGAAGTTCATGAGTTTTATCCTTCTGGATAATTGATTCGTATATTCGTGCAATTCGTTGGGCTAGCAACCAAATCAAAGAAAATGGGGTTATTGGTTTCATTACTAATAATTCATTTATAGATGGAAATGCCATGGATGGAATGCGTAAATCTTTGATAGACGAATTTTCTGCTATTTATATTTTGAACCTAAAAGGAGCCATTAGAGGGAAAACTAAAGAACAATCAAAAATTGAAGGAGGAAATATTTTTGATATCATGACGGGAGTAACAATAGTTATTTTGGTTAAAGATACATCGAAAAAACAACAAGGAATTTTACATTATTTAGATATTGGTGATGGGTTAACAAAAAATGAGAAGTTATCAAAACTAGAAGTAAATCCGTACTTTTCACGTATTTTATCGATGATTTTATCCAGTTTAATCTGCTTTATCTGCTCCTCAGCATCAGCAAATAAATCAAGCTGAATACTTGATGTGTAAATTAACTTTGAATAGGTGATACCTACATGACGGACGACTTGACCAGTATAATATTTACGAAATAAAAAAAGGCAATGTTCAACTAGCTTCTTTGTGTTATCAGTAGGTGGGACCGTCATCTGTCGTGAGAACCCTTTTTGTGTTTCTCCAAAAGCAACACCAATGTAAATGGAAACACAAGAAGTTTGGCAGTGATGTCTACGAATACGTGCAGCAACCTGTTCAGCCATCTCTTTAACAACAATCTCGATTTCATCTTGGAGATAATAATTTCTGTTTAGTACTTGGCTATTACCATAACTCTTGTCTCTCGTCTGAGGAGCTGGCTCAGAGATTATTGTTCGATCAATTCCATTAGCGTGATGATATAACTGCTCACCAATAATTCCCATTCGACTTCGCAACAAATCAGGATTAGCCTTCGCAAGTTGCTCAATCGTTTCTATACCCATTCGCTCAAGTCGTTTTTGTGTGCGTGATCCAATGCCCCAAAATTCTGTGATAGGAGAGATGTTCCAAACCTTGCTTTCCACGTCTTGATAGGTCCATTCCGCAATAAGTGATTTATTATGCTTCGATTCGTTGTCTAATGCTAGTTTGGCCAAAAGAGGATTGTCTCCAATCCCAACCGTCACGTATAGCTTTGTCGTGTCATAGACATCACGTTGAATCATCTTAGCTAGTCGCCATCGTCTTTCGCTTCGAGACAAGCTTTTGTCTGGCACAAACAAGTTCAGCGATTTAGTTACGTCCATCATTGATTCATCAATAGAGTAGAGGAGTAGATCCTCATCGGCTACATATTTTCTAAATACATTGTTTACTTTCAGATTTTCTTTTATATATAAGTTCATGCGTGGAGGGACCTTGAATAGGAGCGGATGGTTCGGTAAATTATCAGCACGAGTAACGTTTGAGATTCCCAATTTCTTTTTTGCCAATGGAGAAGCAGCAAGAACCAGTCCGTTTCCTGTATTATCAGATTGGGACATGACAACCAACATGGTCTTCATTGGGTGAAATCCACGTTGAACACATTCAACTGAAGCATAAAATGATTTTACATCAATAAAAAGAATGTCACGTTTGGGCTCAAGTTCGTATCGAAAACTTCCCATAATAGCTCACTCCTTACGGAAAGTATACGAACTTACGTTCGTTTTGTAAAGCGAACAGAAAATAAAAAAAGCTCTCTACCAAATAAGGTAGGAGCAATTTTAATGATTTTATTCATATCAAACAACCTTAGTATAAGTTCTGCCACTCATCGATTATTTAGTTAAATCGAATGTAACATCAAAATCTTTATAATTATCCTCGTCATAATTTTCGGTGTCGTAGCTAGCAGACCATTTCAATCGAATATTAGAAACGTTGCTAACATCTTCTATTTTAGGTACTGAAAATGTCACAATTCCTTCTTTTGTTACACCGCTTAAGATTTCTCCACCAATACTATCACTTAAAAACATCTCAGCTTCGATTTGCTGACCTTCCACAACCATTGTTGCTTGGTCTGGATAAGTATCAAAATCCATGTCCGAATTGTTGGTAATTTCGAAATATACTTGAACAGCGTATTTATTTTCTAGACCTTGCATTTCAATCTCATCATCGGATAGTTCTACAATCACTACTTTATTGATGTTCGTGGTCAGGCCATTCCAATCTTCTGAAAAATTCGCTGAATATTCGGCACGGTCCACGGTGGCACTATTGCTTTCTACGGTGCTACTTTCAGTAGTATTTTCAGCAGAAGATTCAACAATTGATTCGGTTTGAGCAGTGGCAGAACCTTGAGTAACTGTTTTCTTATCTTCGGGACTTGAGCAAGCCGATAAGAATAATAAATTGATACCAATAAAAACACCCAATTAAACTTTTTTCATGTTCGTTATAAACTCCTCTTCTTTTTTCTTAATTGTATCAGAAAAAGAGGTAAAGAATCTATAACTTATTTGGCGCTTATATATATAATTCAACTTTCTAGTTAGCCTAATTTCAAAAAAACTAAATCAATTTGGCACACATTTGGCACAAGAACAAACAAAAACCGCCAAGAACAAGGGTTCTCGACGGTTAAATAACGTCACAGGAGGGATTCGAACCCCCGACCGTCCGCTTAGAAGGCGGATGCTCTATCCAGCTGAGCTACTATGACAAGTCAGCAACAAATAACATTATAGAAAAAGGAGCGCCTAATGTCAATCGCTTTTCGCTATTTTTGCCAACTTTCTTTAAAATGACTCGTTACTCGCTAGTTGTAGCCAAGTCCACATGATCTGCTTCTTTCGTAATAAGGATAACGCCATCTCCTAAGGGAATTAAGCTAGAAGTCAGTTGGGGATGATCCATCACTGTATTGAGGAAAAGGTTTAGTTTACGGTGGATGGCCCGTTGTCCTCGTGGAATGTCTTCTATAGGATCTAAAATCGTTCCTGCCTGAAAGACGTCATCGACCATTAACACGCCGCCTTTACGTAAAAGTCGTAAGCATTCCGGTAAAAATTCGATGTATTTAGACTTTGCACTATCCATGAAAATAAAATCGTAAGGGCCATCAAGTGTCGGCAAAACGTCTGCTGCCTGTCCCTCTAAAAGAGTGACTTTATCCTCAAGGCCCAATTGTTTGTAAGTTTCTCTGGCTTTTTTGATCATGACATCATAGCGATCGATGGTAGTTACGTGACCATCACCTACATACTGTGCCATCAAACTTGAAGAAAAGCCGATTGCTGTACCGATTTCTAATATTTGCTTGGGCTTCATTTGTCCTAATAAAAATTGCAGGAACACCACTGTCTCATGCGGAATAATAGGAACTTCTTTTTCATGAGCTGCCTGTTCGATTTGACCTAATTTCCCAGTTAATTGCTTTTGTTTTTCCCGCATAAACGCCACTAGTTCTTTTTTTACTACTGGACGATGCATCATTTCGTTACGCATCCTGATCCTCCTAAATAATTTCTGTTACTTATTATACGGATAACTCTCTTTGAGTTCAATCCTTTCTACTTGGGAAAAGAACAGATCTTTTGCTCAGTAAGACAAAAAAACCAGTCGAATGACTGGTAGGGGAGAAAGGTTGAAAAATAATTTTTGGTATACAATGATACTAACAGAGCAATGTTTAAATTGTGTTAAGAGTCTGTGAAGATATAACCAGTATTCGCTGAAAAAAATCTGTTTTAAAGGAACGTATTTCAAAATAATTTCTTACTTCTAAGAGATATGAAGAGAGAAAAGGACACTTTTATTTCTTTTTCTCTAATATTATCTATCTAAATATTCAGAAAATTCAATTAAAAGCATTGACAGATGCAGTGTCTTTCGGTATCTTCTTATATAAGGTAACGAGAAGCAGAAAGTGACAGGTGAATAAAATGAATAGAAATAGGCCGATGAACACTAGCAACTTATTATTACCGTGAGGACTCTTTTTTGTATTTCATGATCTGATGACGTGAAACAGAAGAGTCCTATTTGCATTGCATAAAGGGAAGACCTTTATGGAGTGCTTTTTTTATACCCTAAAAGAACAAATGAGCCAGAGGAGGAATCAGTTTGAGACAGATCCAGTTTTTTGACACCACCCTTCGAGATGGAGAACAGACTCCAGGAGTGAATTTCAATACGAAAGAAAAGGTACAGCTTGCTTTACAGCTGGAAAAATGGGGAATTGATACAATTGAGGCAGGTTTTCCAATTGCTTCGGAAGGAGACTTTGCAGCGGTTCAAGCAATCGCAACTGCTGTATCCACGATGACAGTGGCAGGTCTGGCACGCTGTCAAATTAAAGATATTGATCGCGCTTATGAGGCATTAAAGCAAGCAGTAAGTCCCCAGATCCATGTATTTTTGGCAACCAGTGAAGTCCATCGCCGTTATAAATTAGCCATGACTAAAGAAGAAGTAATCCGAGCAATCAAAGAACATGTTACCTATGCTAGAACCTTATTTGACAAGGTTCAATTTTCTCCAGAAGATGCGACCCGCACAGAAAAAGATTTTCTGTTAGAAGCGGTTCAAACAGCGATCGATGCCGGGGCGACCATCATCAATATTCCAGATACCGTTGGCTATAGTAATCCCACTGCCTATGGCGAATTATTTGCCTATTTGATTGCCAATACCAAAAGCAAGGAACCGATTATGTTTTCCTCCCACTGTCACGATGATCTGGGAATGGCAACGGCGAATGCTCTGGCAGCTATTGAGAACGGAGCCACTCGTGTGGAAGGAACGATCAATGGCATTGGTGAACGGGCCGGAAACACGGCGTTGGAAGAGGTGGCATTAGCATTGCATGTGCGTCAAGATTTCTATGACTGCACAACGAATATCCAGTTAGGCGAAACCAAACGAACCAGTGACCTAGTCGCTCGACTATCAGGGATCGCTGTTCCTAAGAATAAAGCGATCGTTGGAGGAAACGCCTATGCACATGAATCGGGCATCCATCAAGACGGCGTCTTGAAGAATCCTGAGACATACGAGATCATTACGCCGCAATTAGTCGGTGTTCAAACAAATTCGCTACCGCTGGGAAAATTATCTGGTCGGCATGCGTTTATAGAAAAGATGAATCAATTAGGCTATCAGTTTGACTCTGAGGAAACAAATGCATTGTTCAAACGATTCAAAGAACTGGCAGACAAAAAGAAACAAGTAACGGAGCAGGATTTGCTGGCGTTAGCAGCGGATCAAGGTCGCACGCAAACAGAGGGCGTTGAATTAGAGGCTGTTCAGCTACAATATGTCTCCAATGGTCATCAAGGTGCCGTGGTATCGATCACAAAAGATCATCAATCTTATGTTGCCTCAGCAATTGGCGCTGGGAGCATTCAAGCAATCTATAATTCGATCGACCAGATTTTTGATCAGCAACCGCGACTGCTAAATTATGAAATCACGGCTCTTACGAGTGGAGAAGATGCGCAAGCAGAAGTTCATGTAGCTATCGAATGCGCAGAGACAAACCGACAAATCAGTGGGATCGGTGTTGATTTTGATGTGTTGCAAGCTTCTGCAAAAGCCTATGTACAAGCCAGCGCTGCTTTGAAGAATCGAGGCGAGAATAAATGAAGAAAATCGTCGTTCTTGCTGGTGATGGCATCGGACCGGAGATCATGACCAGTGCATTGCAAATTGTAAAGGCGTGTTTGCCAAGCAACCCGTATTTCTCTTTTGAGTCTTATGCATTTGGCGGACAAGCCATTGAGCAGTATGGCACACCACTGCCAAAAAAAACATTGCAAGCTTGTCAGCAAGCGGATGCCATTTTGCTCGGAGCCATTGGGGATCCCAAGTGGGAAAATGCAGCTTATACACCGGAAAAAGGTTTATTGGACTTGCGGCGCGCGCTTGATCTTTATGCCAACATTCGCCCCATCAAAGTAACGGATGCTTTTTTACCCTTTTCTCCTTTGAAAGAGCAGATCGTTAAAGGAACCGATCTGGTACTGGTAAGAGAATTGACGAGCGGCATTTATTTTGGAGAAAAAAAGCTATCGACAACAGAGGCTTCGGATCTGAATTATTACCATAGGGAAGAGATTCGCCGTATCTTACGAAAGGCGTTTCAGATCGCACGAACTAGACAACGGCGAGTAGTGTCCGTGGACAAGGCCAATGTTTTGGCAACAAGCAAATTATGGCGAAAGGTGGCGAATGAAGTAGCGCAAGAATTTCCCGATTGTCAGTTAACACATCAATATGTTGATTCTGCCGCTATGAAGATCTTGCAACAGCCAACTGTATTCGATGTGATTGTGACTGAAAATCTTTTTGGCGATATTCTCAGCGATGAGGCGTCAGTCCTACCAGGATCATTAGGTGTTTTGGCTAGTGCAAGTCATAGTCTTTCTGGGGTTTCACTGTATGAACCGATTCACGGTTCAGCACCGGATATTGCCGGCAAAGATATTGCTAATCCCATTTCAATGATTCTGTCTGTGGGGATGATGCTAACTTCTTTTGGGATGAAATCAATTGCTGATCAGATGGAGCAGGCGTGCTATCAAGTGATGGAAGATGGGGTCGTGACTTGTGATCTTGGAGGGAATACTACTACAACAGAATTTACGAATGCGGTAATCAAAAAATTAGGGGGCTACTGAATGGGGAAAACATTATTTGACAAACTCTGGGAACGTCATGTAGTGCTGGAAGAAGGTGAGGCACAGCTGTTATATATCGATCTGCATCTGATCCATGAAGTGACTTCTCCTCAAGCTTTTGAAGGACTGAGGCAAGCTGGCCGGCGTGTTCGTTGCCCTGAAAAGACCTTTGCAACGATGGACCACAATGTCCCGACTAAAGATATTTTTACGATCACGGATTTGGTTGCAAAGAAACAGATAGATACACTGCGCAACAACTGCCAAGCATTTGGGATACAGTTATGTGACAATGGCTCAGCCCGACAAGGAATCGTACACATGGTTGGCCCGGAAACCGGTCTGACACAACCGGGGAAGACGATCGTTTGTGGAGACTCACATACAGCCACACATGGCGCGTTTGGAGCTATCGCTTTTGGTATTGGCACAAGTGAGGTGGAGCATGTTTTTGCAACTCAAACGATTTGGCAAACGAAACCAAAACGTATGGGGATTGAGATCAAGGGAACTTTGCAACCAGGCGTCTACGCTAAAGATATCATTCTTGCCCTGATCGCCACTCACGGTACGGATTTTGGAGTAGGTCATGCCATTGAATTTTATGGAGAAACAATCCGGAATCTGTCAATGGAGGAGCGCATGACGATTTGTAATATGTCGATTGAAGGTGGGGCGAAGATAGGGCTGATTGCCCCTGATGAAACAACCTTTGCTTATGTCGCGGGTCGGGAATATGCACCCAAAGAGCTCGCTGACGCAATTGCAGACTGGCAAACGCTAAAAACCGACGAAGATGCTGTTTTTGATACCCAACTGACTCTTGATGCCTCTCAGCTGGAACCTTATATTACGTGGGGAACCAATCCTGAGATGGGAGTGCCTATCAGTGGAGTCTTTCCTGAAATTCGTGACCATAATGATGAACAAGCTTATCAATATATGGCATTGCACCCTGGACAGCGAGCCGAAGATATTCCAATTGAATATATTTTTATCGGTTCCTGCACAAATGGTCGACTCTCTGACTTGCAAGAAGCCGCAACTATTTTGGAAGGAAAAAAAATCAAAGATGGGGTCACAGGCATCGTGGTTCCAGGATCACGTCCAGTTAGAAAAGCGGCAGAAAAACTGGGGTTAGATCAGATCTTTAAAGATGCAGGTTTCGAATGGCGAGAGCCTGGTTGTTCCATGTGCCTAGGCATGAATCCAGATAAAGTACCAGCGGGCGTCCATTGTGCTTCTACATCAAATCGGAACTTCGTTGGACGTCAAGGTAAGAATGCCCGTACCCATTTATGCAGTCCAGCAATGGCTGCGGCTGCCGCTGTTTATGGACGCTTTGTAGATGTTCGAGAAATCGTCGGGAGGAAAAATTAATGGAAGCCTTCACTTACTATCAAGGGAAAACGATCCCATTAATGAATGATAATATTGATACGGATCAAATTTTACCGAAAAATTATTTAAAACGGGTTGAAAAGACAGGATTTGGTCAATACCTTTTTGATGACTGGCGCTATTTATCAAATCGCCGTTCAAATCCTGAATTTATTTTGAACTTTCCAGAATACAAAGAAGCATCTATCCTCATTTCTGGAGATAATTTTGGTTCTGGTTCTTCGCGTGAACATGCGGCTTGGGCGCTGATGGACTACGGCTTTCGTGCAGTGATTGCCGGCAGTTTTAGCGATATTTTTTATATGAATGCAACGAAAAACGGCTTGCTGCCTATCGTTTTATCGCTTTCTGCTCGTCAAGTATTGGCAGCATTGGCTCCTGATGAGAGGATCGCTATTGATCTTCCCAAACAGCACGTAACTGTCAAACAAACGGTCTATCCTTTTGAGATCGATGCAACATGGAAGCATAAACTGGTCAATGGATTAGATGAGATTGGCATCACGTTGCAAGAAGAAGAAAAAATCACTGCTTATGAAAAAACAATCCCTCATTATCGCCGCAACTAAAAGACAGAATTGCGAGATGCTAGTGCAAGCCATGCTCTCTGATGCGATTCAAGCCAGACCAATCTTGATGGATCCGTTCAGCCAATGTTCGATTATAAAAAATGGCAGCGGGATGATACATTGGAACAATCAGGTATTGTTTGTCAGACCACGTATAACCATTTTTTTCAGCATTCAACTGTTGAATCGCACTTCTGATTGGCTGCCCATGAACATTTGTAATGGAATAGCGATTGCCTAATAATCTTTGTAACCCGATGTTTCCAACCGTAGCAATCAAAGGCGGATCCACCTTTTGGATTTCGTAATCCAATAAAGGCGCATGCAACAAGACTTCTTTTTTTGTTGGCGTTCGATTGGGGTGCACTACTTCATGTGCGCCACTTCGTTTGTTGATTCGTTCTTTGATCGAATAGGGACGGCTCCGTACTGCACTCGTGATATATACCTCTTCACGTGTCAGTCCGACTAACGCCAAAGAGGCCATCAGTTCTTTGCCTGCTTGGCCACTGAAAGGAATAAAATTCTCGATTTCGGTCCGTCCAGGTGCTTCACCAACGATCATTAATTTGGGATGAAGCGGTCCTTGACCAGGAACAAAACCTTCAAGCTGATAGGCTTTTGATTGTTCAATGATTGGCTCAGCTAGTTTTTTTGGGTAGTTCATTTTAACACCTCATTTGTTTCTTTCTTCTATAGTAAAACAACTTACTTAAAAAAAATAGTAAAGCGGCATGACAAAAATAAATCATTATTTTTCATTGACTTTACGGAAACATTTTGATAAAGTTAATCTGTTGTAATTGTGGACTCCACAGCTACAACCGCACAGAACAAGTTATTAAGTACGAAAGTCACTTGGGATGGCGAGTCTAAGTATAATAGAAGGAGGTGCTTTAGAGCATGTACGCAATTATCAAAACTGGTGGTAAACAAGTAAAAGTTGAAGTGGGTCAAGCAATCTATGTTGAAAAATTAGATGTAGAAGCTGGACAAAAAGTTACTTTTGATGAAGTGATCTTAGTAGGTGGCGAATCAACAAAAGTAGGTGCCCCAATCATTGCTGGTGCAACTGTTGAAGGAACTGTAGAAAAACACGGCAAACAAAAGAAAGTCGTAACTTTCAAATACAAACCTAAAAAACATTCACACCGCAAACAAGGTCACCGTCAACCTTACACAAAAGTTGTTATTGACGCAATCAATGCATAATTCTTACGAAAAGTAGGGTAACGAATATGATCAAAGGGACATTCAAGCGTAATGACTCTGGTCGGATTGTTTCTTTTGAACTTACCGGTCACGCGCAAGCAGGAGAATATGGCAAAGACATCGTCTGCGCAGCTGCTTCAGCATTAGCGATCAGTGCGGTAAATGGGATCGATGCTTTGGCTGGTGTAACACCAATCGTTGAAGCGAACAATGAAGAAGGTGGCTACCTTCTTGTTAAACTTGTTCCTCGTTTGACCCAAGAGCAGTCGAATATCTCTCAGATTCTTTTAGAGAATCTATTGATTGGTCTGCAATCTGTTCAAGAAGAATACAGCGATTATATCCAAATTAAAACAATCAAAGAAAACTAGGAGGTGCATCTCATGTTGATGAAAATGAATTTGCAATTCTTCGCTCACAAAAAAGGTGGCGGTTCTACTTCTAACGGACGCGACTCTCAATCAAAACGTTTAGGTGCTAAACGTGCTGATGGTCAAACTGTTTCAGGTGGATCAATCCTTTATCGCCAACGCGGTACTAAAATTTACCCAGGAGTAAACGTAGGTATCGGTGGAGATGATACATTATTTGCAAAAGTTGACGGTGTTGTTCGTTTCGAACGTAAAGGCCGCGACAAAAAGCAAGTTTCTGTATACCCAGTAGCGCAAGAAGCTTAATAATACAGTTAGATGATTTACTATATCCTTAGTAAGTCATCTTTTTTTATTCGGTTTGTTTGAAAGCGATTTAATTAGAGGAGGTCTGAAATGATCCGGCTAAAACCAATCACAAAAGAGAATTATCGTGGCTGTATTGAACTAAAAACAACCAAAGAACAAGAAAAATTTGTTGCGCCTAATTGGTATTCTTTGCTGGAAGCTGTATATGAAGAAGCTCGGCAGGCTTTTGCGATTTATCATCAAGAAGAAATGATCGGTTTCTTATTGTTTAGTTATTACGAAGCGGATGAAGATTATGCAAAAGAATCATGGTGGATCGAGCGTTTTATGATTGATCATCGCTTTCAGCAAAAAGGATATGGATCACAGGCAATGGAAGCAGCGATTGAATGGTTCCGGCAGGCGATCCAAGCAAAAGAACTACGAATTTCTTCCGTTAAAGAAAATACGATCGCTAAACAAATGTACGAAGGTTTTGGATTTGTTGCAACTGGAGAGTTTGTAAATGATGAGACCGTGTTGTTGAAAGAATGGAGATAATCTGGTTGAAAATAAACTCATGGTGGTGTTGGATGTGAGGAGCCGACAGCCATGAGTTTTTTTGCACTTGAAAGACTGCTGTTGTAAGTCCGGGGAAGAATAGGCGATCGTCTTTTCGATCTGTCTCTTCAAACTTTTGTTTTGGTAATCTTGGTCAAACTAGTTACCGGTAGATGTGAAGAGAGAATTATAGCCTCAAAAGTAGAGAATTTCCTGATTGATGACATGTCCAATAGATCACAACTATCTTCGAGAGGATTAACAGAAACTTTACGTGTTGTAAATACAAACGATAAATTGCTTTGGTACTCTTTTTAAAGTAGAGCAAAGCAATTGACAGACTGTGAAATACTCTTTGATTGAGAAAAGGTACACAAGTTAATGTTCGTGATTAGATTGATTTTACTAAAAAATATCCATTTATAGTGAAAAAATAGTTGTAATTAAATGTACGTTTTTCTATAATCAAAAAGGTAAAGTTCGTTAATTGGTTGTTCTGATTTTTAACACAAAGGAGAAGAAGAATGAAGCTTTGGAAAAAGGTAGGAATCGTTGGATTAGGGTTAGCAACTGGATTGGCATTAGCAGCTTGCGGAGCGGGAGAATCTAGTTCGAGTGCAGAGGAACAATATGTTCCAGAAAAGTTGACAGTTCAATTTGTGCCCTCGCAAGCAGCAGAAACGTTAGAGGCTAAAGCGAAACCGCTTGAAAAGCTGCTAAGTGATAAATTAGGAATTCCAGTTACCGTAAGTGTTTCAACAGATTACAATACGATCGTCGAAGCAATGGCTTCTAAGCAAGTGGATGTGGGCTTTTTGCCTCCAAATGCTTATGTTTTGGCTCATGAACAAAGCAATGTAAAAGTATTACTGCAGGCACAGCGATATGGAATCAAGCAGCCTGGTGGTGAAGCGACAGATGAATTGGTGGATAGCTATCGATCAATGGTTGTGGTCAAGAGCGGCAGCGATATCAAGGAATTAGCTGATTTGAAAGGGAAAACGATCGCTACACAAGATGTAACCTCTTCGGCTGGGTATGTTTGGCCAGTTGCGGAACTTCAAAAAGAAGGGATAGACATCAATAAAGATGTAACGACAGTTCAAGTCAAAGGTCATGACCAAGCAGTTTTGGCTGTCTTGAACGGAGATGTAGATGCGGCTTTCGTTTTTGAAGATGCGCGAAATACAGTGAAAAAAGATTATCCTAAAATCATGAATGACGTGGAACCTATGTATTTCACAGAACCAATCCCGAATGACACCATTAGTGTTCGCAGTGATATGAGTGAGGAATGGGACAAAAAAATCCAAGATGCCTTTATCGAAATTGGTAAAGATGAAGAAGGTCATCAAATCATTTCAGATATCTACTCTCATGAAGGCTATGTAGTCTCCCAAGACAGTAATTTTGATATCGTTCGTGAATATGCAGAACAAGTAGGACAATAAGCGGCAGAGAAAGGGTATCGTATCAACAGATACCCTTTTCAATTTTATAAAAGTAGTTTAATGAGAGAAAGTAGGAGAACCATGGCGTTAGCAAATAAAAAGATCATTTCGTTTAGAAATGTGACAAAAGAATATCCAAACGGTGTGCTGGGGTTAAAAGATTTGAATATTGACATCGATCAAGGGGAGTTTGTGATCGTTGTTGGGTTGTCTGGTGCGGGGAAATCAACCATGCTGCGTTCCATCAACCGCTTGCACGAAATCACCAGTGGCGAAATTTTGATCGATAATCGCTCCATTACAAAGGCAAAGGGCAAAGAATTACGTTTGATTCGCCGAGACATTGGCATGATTTTCCAAAGCTTCAATTTGGTAAAACGTTCGAGTGTCTTAAGGAATGTTCTCACTGGAAGAGTCGCTTATCACCCCACTCTTCAGATGCTTTTGGGATTGTTTCCACAAGCGGATAAGGAACTAGCTTATCAATCGCTACAAAGAGTGAATCTAGCCGAAAAAGTTTATTCAAGAGCCGATCAATTGTCTGGTGGGCAGCAACAACGGGTCTCGATTGCACGGGCATTGACTCAGGAACCAAAAATCATTTTAGCGGATGAGCCGGTAGCTTCTCTGGATCCTATGACAACGGAGAAGGTCATGAGTGATTTAAAGCGGATCAATCAAGAGTTAGGTATTACGATCGTTGTCAATTTGCATTCCGTGCAATTAGCGCGAGAGTATGGTACACGGATCATTGGGTTACGTGATGGTTGCCTTGTTTTTGATGGACCAGTTAGCGAAGCCACTGACCGAAAATTAAAAGAAATCTACGGCAATGAGATTATCGAAGAGCAAGGAGGCACAGAAAAATGACCACTCAATTGTTGCCTAAACGAAGCGGACTATGGAAGAATATTCTTTGGTTGGTGCTTTTTTTGCTCGTCTTGATTTTGAGTGGATCGATTACGGGAGTCGATCTTCGCCGTTTTTTTGAAAATGCGGATCAAATGAACGTGATACTGATAAAAATGCTGCGACCAGATTGGTCGTATAGTACGATCATTGTGGAGCCTCTTCTTCAAACCATTCAAATGGCAATTGTCGGAACAACGTTTGGGGCGCTCATTGCTTTGCCTTTTTCTTTGCTGGCAGCCAGAAATATCCTAACAATTCCTTGGTTATCGGGGATTTTTCGCTTTCTTTTGAATATCGTACGAACGATTCCTGATTTGATGTTGGCGGCGCTGTTCGTAGCAGTTGTCGGTATTGGTCCGGTAGCTGGTGTGACTTCAATTTCCATCTTTTCTTTTGGGATGATTACGAAATTATTTTATGAGTCGATCGAAACAATTGAAGCGGGACCGATCGAGGCTGTCACCGCTTCAGGGGGATCAAAACTGGCGATTATCCGTTACGCGGTACTTCCGCAGGTAACGAGTCATTTTTTAAGTTATCTTTTGTATGCCTTTGAAATCAATGTTCGCGCCTCAACGATCTTAGGGTATATCGGCGCGGGAGGAATCGGTGTCTTTTTGCAACGATCATTGAGTCAATTTCGCTACGACCAAACGGCAATTATCGTTTTGGCGATTTTTATCGTTGTTCTTCTTATAGATACCATCAGTAATAGAGTAAGGGAGCGATTGCTATGATGTTGCCAACGGAACCCCAGAAAAAAAGAAAATGGCTTTTCGTGCTCGTTCTGGTTGCTATTTATATTTGGGCATTTGCAGGAATCCCCTTAGCTACTATCAAAGAAAACGTTGGTCAAATCTTAGGGGCAATTTTCTACGGATTGATCCATCCGGATTGGAGTTATGTCTATACCGGGGATGGCGAAGATTTGTTCAGTTTAATGATTGAAACGGTAGCCATCGCTTTTGTTGGTACATTTATTTCTTCTTTATTAAGTATTCCTTTTGCGTTTTGGGCAGCTCGAAGCAAAAATACACCTAGATTCTTGTCGGGCACAGGAAAAGTCGTCTTAACAGCGATTCGCACGTTTCCTGAGATTGTTCTAGCCGTCATGTTTATTAAAACTGTTGGTCCAGGATCTTTTGCGGGCGTTTTAGCCGTCAGTGTCCATTCCATAGGTATGTTGGCCAAGTTATATAGTGAAGCGATCGAAAATATGGATCAGGGACCTTCTGAATCTGTTGTGAGTGCTGGCGGAAATCGCTGGGCGGTTTTAGGATTTGCGACTTTACCGCAGTTGATTCCAGAGTTTTTGTCGTTTACTTTATATCGTTTTGAATTAGCTGTTCGCTCTGCATCGATTCTGGGAATAGTGGGAGCAGGAGGGATTGGTACACCGATGATTTTTGCTATCAATGCACGATCTTGGAGTCGTGTGGGCATCATTTTGCTTGGTATTATTTTGACAGTTACCTGTATTGATTTTATTTCGGGGCGTTTACGCAAACGATTGGTCTAAGAATAAGAAATAGGGCAATTACACACAGCTCTATTCGATTCAATTGGAGATTCGGTCAGAGTTATTCGCGGTGGTTTGCACAAAAGACAAATCTGGTGGCTCTTTGTTATACTAAAATGTGAAACGAAGTAGCATTAAGGAGGCAGAGGAGATGAAAGCACTATTGATCGTCAATCCTAGTTCAGGAGGCGAAAAAGCTGCAGGATACGAGGAATTAGCAACAAAAAAATTGCAGGAACTATTTGATGAAGTGGCTGTTGCACACACAGAAAAAGCGGGTGATGCCGAGCGGTTCGCATCTGAAGCTGTCGGCTCCGTGGATAGCGTGTTTGCAATGGGAGGTGATGGTACAGTTAATGAGGCGATCAGCGGAATTGCTAGTCATGAGGAGCGTCCGCGTTTTGGCTTTTTCCCTCTAGGTACAGTCAATGATTTGGCTCGTGCATTGGCCATTCCTCTTGATCCTGAAGAAGCAATCGAATCATTTTCGTTGAATCATTCTCGCAAAATCGACATTGGGAAAATCAATGACGACTATTTCATGAATGTAGTGGCGATCGGCATCATTCCAGCAGCTATCAACAATGTTGAAGTTGAAGAAAAAACGAAACTTGGAAAAATGGCTTATTTCCTTTCCGGGTTGCGGGAAGTACGCAAAAATGAAAGTCATCAATTTGAAATTATCACTAGTGGTCAGGAAGCAACAGAAACCAAAATTGAAAGCAGCACACTGATCGTAGGATCGTCGAATACGATCGGTGGTTTTGAATCGCTGTTACCAGAAGCGAGTACGAATGATGGGAAATTGCATCTTATCTACATTAAAGACAGCAATCTTTGGGAAACCATCAAGAGTATTCCCGAACTGCTAAAAGGAGTAACGGAATCCAACGAATCCCTTGGATATCTAACGTTTGAGAAAGCGCAGATCAAACTACTGGATGATACAACGATCGAAACCAATGTCGATGGAGACCCTGGTCCAAGTCTGCCGGTTGAGATCCAAGTATTACCACAACATATTACTGTGTTTTGCGGGCAAGAAAAAAATCAAGCGTAAGCTAGTGGGTAAAGATGATCCTTGTTTTTAGACAAGGATTGTCTTTTTTTTATTAGAAAGGTATACTGATAAAAATTTGAAGAAAGAAGGGAATATATGAACATTCGAAAGGCTGCTGTTGCAGATACCAAATCATTGTTAAAAATTTATGCGCCTTATGTAGATCATACGGCTATTACTTTTGAAACAGAGATACCAACTGAGGAAGAGTTTGCGCACCGGATCACTCAAACGCTTCAGCATTATCCATACTTGATTGCTGAAGAAAATGGTGTCATTCTTGGCTATGCTTATGCCACCGCTTACAAAACACGAGCTGCCTATGACTGGACGGCGGAAGTGACGGTTTACATCGATCGAGAAGTAAAAGCAAAAGGGATAGGAACGATGCTTTATCATCATTTGGAGTCAGAGTTGAAAAAACAAAATATCGTAAATTTGACCGCTTGTATCACGGCTGGGAATAAAAGCAGTGTGAGGTTCCATCAAAAATTTGGTTACAAAGAAGTTGCATATTTCCCACAAATTGGCTATAAGTTTGAGCAGTGGCACGATGTTTTATGGATGCAAAAAGAGTTGCAGCAGTTTGATGGTGACGTGCCAAAATTTATTCCCTACCCATTGACACAATAATCATAGCATTAGATTGTCTTTTTTTTGCTAAATGCTTTATTCTTAAGTTAATCAAAAGGTGCTATGAAAAAATGGTTAGTGCTGTATGCAGCAAGATTTTTCAAGGGGCGTGTTTAAGGGTGGCTAGGTTATTGGCTGGTTTGAGTAGGGAAAGTATTCAGAAAAGATTTGCAATTTTTATTCAAACCCATTAAAGTATTCAAGGATAAAACTTTCAAGGAGGCGGAGCTGTTGGGGAAACGGATTGAGCGTATTTATCAATTTTTATTGGAAAATACAGAAAATGGCTTGAATGAAAAGGGAACGACGACATCAGAGGTCGCTGATCAATTGATGATCCAACGAAGCAATGCCAGCAAAGATTTGAATCAACTTGTCAAAGAAGGCCGCGTTCAAAAGAGTGATACCCGGCCAGTGAGGTATTGGGTAGCTCAAGATGCACGGTCTGGGCCTGAGAAATATGTTCCAAGTTATAAAGAGAACCGCCCCCAAAGAGAGAAAGCTACGCCGCAGCGAGTGGATGTCAAATTGGGAAACCGTGATATTTTTTCAACGATCATTGGTGTGAACGGCAGCATGAAAAATGCTGTCGAACAAGCCAAAGCGGCAATTCTGTATCCTCCTAAGGGGCTAAATTGTTTGATCACTGGACCAACAGGTTCAGGGAAGACGTATTTTGCTCACGCCATGTTTCAGTTTGCGAAAAGCAATCAGGTGATCGAAGAGGAAAAAGAGTTGATCGTTTTCAACTGTGCCGATTATGCCAATAATCCAGAGTTGCTTATGAGCCATTTGTTCGGTTATGTTCGCGGTGCTTTTACCGGAGCGGATCAGGAGAAAACCGGAATCATTGATCAGGCGGATGAAAGTATGCTATTTCTAGATGAAATACATCGATTGCCGCCTGAAGGACAAGAAATGATTTTTTACTTTATGGATCATGGAACCTTTAGTCGATTAGGTGAGACTGGTAAAAATCATCAAGCCAATGTTCGCATCGTCGGAGCAACTACTGAGGATCCCAATTCGACATTGTTGGACACTTTTACTCGGAGAATTCCGATCAATATCCAACTGCCGTTTTTTGAAAAACGACCTGCCTCAGAAAAAGTGGATCTTGTTCGGGTACTTGTAGGACAAGAAGCAACACGAATCCAACGCACGATCACATTGACTGAAGATGTCGTTAAAGCGTTGATTGGCAGTGTCAGCTTCGGAAATATTGGTCAATTGAAGTCCAACGTTCAGTTGGTCTGTGCACGAGGGTTCTTGAATCATATGCAACAAGATGAAATCGAGATTGATTTGGACGAACTTCCCGAAGGAATCCGCTCAGGATTAATGGTCTTGGGGAATCGCCGAGATGAGTTAGCAGAGCTGTCCAAAATTCTTGAGCCGACTGTGCGTGTTCAACCAAACCAAAATCTTAATAATATTCAATCCGATTCTTATGAATTACCGTATAATCTTTACGATATTATCGGCGATAAAGCTGCTTTATTAAAAGCGGATGGGCTGGATCAAGAAGCCATCAATCATTTCATATCTACAGATATCAATGTTCATTTGAAATCATTTTACAAAGATCACGGCTTTTCTTTCAATTCAGAAAACAAATTGAGCGAGTTTGTGGATCAAAAAGTGATCACAGTGACAAATCGTATTTATGATCTGGTACGCACAAGGCTGAACTATGAATTTCAGCAAAATTTTGTGTATGCGATGAGCTTACACATTAGTTCTTTTTTGAAAAAAATTCATCTGGGAGAAGAACGGCATACCAATGACAATATTCGTCAAATGGTCGCCGACTATCCGAAAGAGTTTGAAGTTGCTAAAGAAATTCGTACATTTATTGGTGATAGTTTCAAAGTATCGATTCCTGAAAGTGAAACCTATTATTTGGCTGTTTTACTCGTATCTTTGCGGACTGCCCATTCCTCTGGAAAAATTGGTGTAGTTGTAGCAGCCCATGGGAACAGCACGGCAAGCAGTATGGTTCAAGTGGTTCAACAACTTTTAGAAGTGGATCAAGTGGCAGCAGTAGACATGCCTTTGGACATGCCGCCTACCGTTGCATTGAAAAAGATCGAAGAAAGTGTTCAAGCAGTTAATGATGGTAGCGGCGTGATTTTATTAGTAGATATGGGATCTTTAGCTACCTTCAACAATGAGATTCAGAGGGAAACAGGTGTGATTGTACGGACTGTCGATATGGTGACGACATCAATCGTTTTGGAAACAGTCCGAAAAGCCTCAGTTATCGGCACGGACATCGATAGTTTGTATGAATCGCTTAGAAAATTTCGCGGCTATGGTTCCGTTGAACAGCCGGAGGGTCACTTAAGCAATCATCATCGCAAAGCCATCTTAGCCATCTGTGCCTCGGGTAAAGGAACGGCTCAGAGGATCAAAGAACTAATTCAAAGTTCCCTCTCGAAACGTCAAAATCAGAATGTAGAGGTTGTGACACTTTCAGTGGCTGATTTAAAGACTGAGTTAGAACCCATACAAAGACAATATCAACTGATCGCCACGACAGGGATCATAGATCCAAAAATCGATGCGCCTTTTATTTCTCTGGAACGATTCATTGATCAAGATGTAGATCAATTGTTGGAAGAAATTTTGTTAGAGAATGATCTGAGTTTTGAACAAGACGTTGAACTTGGTGAAGAACAAGCAGAAGAAATTTGTTTTAAATATATGGAGCAAAACCTGACTTTTGTCAATCCGCGAAAAGTTATCGAGCCATTGTGGCAATTTGGCCATCAATTGATCAATGATTTAGAATTGACGGATGCAATACCAGGGTTTCAAATCAATTTTGTGCTCCACTCTGCTGGAATGATCGAACGGATCGTATTAAAGCAACCTTTAACTGTCGATGAACCCCTTGTTTCTGAACTGAAGCAAGAGCCGATGTACAAAAAACTTCACATCCATGTTCGCTCGTTCTCGCGCTTGTTAAATGTAGAAATACCAGAAAGCGAAGAATATTACTTAGCAGAGTTGATTAAAAATCATCAAGAAAAAACGGTTTTGGCTGATCAATAATACATTAAGAATAGAATACACTAAAAAAGATACACTTTTTTTCAGTGTATCTTTTTAGTGTATCATCAAGAGGCCGATTCTTAAGCCTTTCCAAAGATTAGTGTATTGTATAAAAGTTGGCACGCTTCTTGCTTCTATATAAGTGGATACAGGAGGTGAATGAAAAAAGTAAGGGATCCACAAATAGCCAGCGGATCGATGGATGTAGGAGGTTTTTACGATGGGAATGGATATACGTCTTGCTCGAATCGATGATCGTTTGATTCATGGTCAAGTAGCAACAGCCTGGTCGAAAATGACTGGTATTAACCGAATCATCGTTGTCAGTGACGAAGTCGCAAATGATCAGCTTCGCAAATTTCTTTTGAAAGAAGCCGCTCCGCCAGGAATCAAATCCAATGTCGTCACAGTGGCGAAAATGCTTGAGGTTGCACATAACGCATTATTTGATACCCAAAAAGTCATGTTATTATTTACCAATCCTCAAGATGTTGTCACACTAGTCAAAGGCGGATTACCGATTCATTCAATCAATATTGGAGGAATGAGCTTTTCGATAGGAAAGCGGATGATCACTAATTTTGTTTCTGTCAATGATCAAGACCTCGAATCACTGCTTTATTTGCAGAAACAGGGCATTGAAGTCGAGATTCGAAAAGTTCCTGCTGATCGTAAAATCTATTTGATGGATATTTTGGAAAAAGAGGGTAGTCACACTTGATTTTTCGTCGTTGCTTTTTTTCTTTCATTTAAGTGTCACATTTATCAATTTTGAAATAGGAGGTAAAAAGATGGTAGGAATTATCCTAGCAAGTCATGGAGAATTTGCAAACGGCATTTTGCAATCTGGTTCAATGATTTTCGGCGAACAAGAAAATGTTAAAGCTGTAACATTGATGCCAAGTGAAGGCCCAGATGATATCAAAGCAAAAATGCAAGAAGCAATCGCCACATTCGACGATCAAGAAGAAGTGTTATTCTTAGTTGATCTTTGGGGCGGTACACCTTTCAACCAAGCAAACAGCTTGTTTGAAGACCACAAAGACAAATGGGCAATCGTAGCTGGTATGAATTTACCAATGGTCATCGAGGCTTACGCTTCACGTTTTTCAATGAATACAGCACATGAGATTGCTGCACATATCATTGAAACAGCTAAAGAAGGGGTCAAGGTGAAACCAGAAGAACTTGAACCGGCAGAAGCTGCTGCTCCAGTTGTGGCTGACGATCAACCTAAAGGATCACTTCCTCCAGGTACTGTACTGGGCGATGGCAAGATCAAAATTGTATTGGCTCGTGTTGACTCTCGTTTGCTTCACGGACAAGTAGCTACAGCATGGACAAAATCAGTGAATCCATCACGGATCATCGTAGTATCAGATGCAGTTGCAAAAGACGACTTGCGTAAAAAATTGATCGAACAAGCAGCTCCTCCAGGAGTAAAAGCCAATGTTATTCCAGTAGAAAAAATGATCGAAGTGTCAAAAGACCCTCGTTTTGGTAATACGAAAGCATTGCTATTGTTTGAAAATCCAGAAGATGTATTGCGAGTAGTAGAAGGCGGCGTAGACA
The DNA here is from genome assembly GCF_003812305.1 of Enterococcus sp. FDAARGOS_553. Taxonomy (NCBI): domain Bacteria; kingdom Bacillati; phylum Bacillota; class Bacilli; order Lactobacillales; family Enterococcaceae; genus Enterococcus; species Enterococcus sp. FDAARGOS_553. The sequence continues at coordinate 2,992,769 of NZ_CP033740.1, read as the reverse complement.
TTCAAGAAGTCAACGTTGGTTCAATGGCTCACTCAGTCGGAAAAGTTGTTGTAAGTAAAGTATTGTCTATGGGTACTGAAGACGTTGAAACGTTCGAAGAACTAAAATCACGGGGCATCAAATTTGATGTGCGTAAAGTACCAAACGATTCACGCGACAACATGGATGAAATTTTGCGTAAAGCGAAAAACGAATTGTCGAACAAGTAAAAAGTATACAACTAAATAGGAGGTCTATCATGTCTATTATATCTATGGTATTAGTAGTAGTCGTTGCCTTTTTAGCTGGTATGGAAGGGATCTTGGATGAATTCCAATTCCATCAACCGCTAGTGGCATGTACATTGATCGGTCTAGTGACCGGTAACTTAGAAGCATGTATTATTTTAGGTGGATCATTACAAATGATCGCGTTAGGTTGGGCAAACATTGGTGCCGCTGTCGCACCGGATGCTGCATTGGCATCTGTTGCATCTGCAATTATTTTAGTTTTAGGTGGACAAGGACGTGGCGGTGTTGACACAGCCATTGCCGTTGCGATTCCTTTGGCTGTAGCTGGTTTGTTCTTAACAATGATCGTACGTACATTAGCTGTACCAATCGTTCACTTTATGGATGCAGCTGCTGAAGAAGGTAATATCCGCAAAATCGAAATGTGGCATGTGATTGCCGTATGTATGCAAGGGATCCGTATTGCGATTCCAGCAGCAGCATTGCTAGCAATTCCAGCTGCAACTGTTCAAAACTTCCTAGAATCTATGCCAGCTTGGTTAACAGATGGTATGGCTATCGGTGGTGGTATGGTTGTTGCCGTAGGTTACGCAATGGTTATCAACATGATGGCAACTCGTGAAGTATGGCCATTCTTCATCATTGGTTTTGTGATTGCAGCGATTTCTGAATTGACATTGATTGCGATCGGTGCATTGGCAGTAGCTATTGCATTGATTTACTTGAACATCACCAAAATGGGCGGATCATCAAATGGAGGCGGCGGCAGCAACACTGGCGACCCTCTAGGCGATATCTTGAATGACTATTAGAATCGAAGGAGGAGAAAAAAATGGCAGAAAAAATTCAATTAAGTAAAAAAGATCGTTTAGCCGTAGCATGGCGCTCTACCTTCATTCAAGGTTCATGGAACTATGAACGTATGCAAAATGGTGGTTGGGCATTCTCAATGATTCCAGCAATCAAAAAATTATACAAAACAAAAGAAGACCGTGCCGCTGCTTTGAAGCGTCATTTGGAATTCTTTAACACTCACCCATATATTGCTTCACCAATTCTAGGGGTAACTTTAGCATTGGAAGAAGAACGTGCCAATGGAGCCGCTGTCGATGATGTAGCGATCCAAGGGGTAAAAGTTGGTATGATGGGTCCTTTGGCTGGTGTCGGTGACCCTGTATTCTGGTTTACTGTTCGTCCGATGTTAGGAGCTCTAGGTGCTTCTCTAGCGTTAGGAGGAAACATCTTAGGCCCAATCATCTTCTTCTTGGCTTGGAATATCATTCGTTGGGCATTTATGTGGTATACACAAGAATTTGGCTACCGTGCCGGATCAAAAATCACAGATGACCTTTCAGGTGGTTTGCTGCAAGACGTAACAAAAGGTGCTTCAATCCTAGGGATGTTCGTATTAGGATCGCTTGTTCAACGTTGGGTATCAATTTCATTTGCACCAGTTGTATCTCGTGTCCCTCTTGATGAAGGAGCATATGTGGATTGGGCAAAATTGCCATCAGGTCCAGAAGGGTTACAACAAGCATTCCAACAAGTCGCTGAAGGCCGTGCATTAACAGATACGAAAGTAACAACCTTGCAAAACAACTTGGATCAATTGATTCCTGGGTTGGCTGCACTATTACTTACTCTGTTATGTATGTGGTTATTGAAGAAAAAAGTTTCTCCAATCATCATCATTATCGGTTTGTTCTTAGTCGGTATCGGTGGACACTTGATCGGATTGTTCTAATCTTTCAACTAAAAGTGCTTGGGGAAACCCAAGCACTTTTTATCTATTCGCCAAAAATCATCAGAACAAGTATAATAAGAAACAATAAGACGTAGAAATGGAGCAAACAAATTATGGTACAATCCCTGAACACCAAAGTTGATTTGACGATCGATGCGACCTCATTTTTGGGTATCAACGAATATGGCAAAATTATGATCGGCGACAAGGCTTTTGAATTTTACAACGACCGTGACCAGCGGAAGTTTATCCAGATTCCTTGGGAAGATGTAGATTACGTGATTGCCTCTGTCATGTTCAAAGGTCGTTGGATCCCAAGGTACGCTATTCGGACGAAAAAAAATGGCACCTATACTTTTTCTTCGAAAGAGCCCAAGAAAGTTTTGCGGGCGATTCGCGTCTATGTTGATCCGGATCATATGGTTCATTCTCTTGGCTTTTTCGATGTGCTAAAGCGGGCGTTCACTCGCAGAAAATAACATGCAGGCATATTCTTGTTCAAACCATAATTGATGTGGTACCCTTTTATTAGAAAGTTTAGGAGGGGTATTATGCATTTTTTATGGACATTGATCGTAGGTGCGGTCATCGGATCAATCGGAGGCGCAATCGCTGGTGAGAAACGCGGTTGTATCTTTGATATCGTAGCCGGGCTAGTTGGGGCATCGATTGGTCAAGCACTATTTGGAACATGGGGACCACAGATTGCTGGAATGGCAATTGTTCCTGCCATTATCGGAGCGGTCATTTTTGTCGCTGTTGTTTCGTTCTTCTTGGGACGTAGAAAATAACTTACAGCCATTCATTTTTTAATGAATGGCTTTTTTTTTGTGACTTTTTCTCTGTGAGTTCGTATAGTAGGTATGGAGGGGTGACTGAGTTGGGAGATGAACTGTTAGCAAAAATATATAAAGATTACTCGCAAGACTGTTATTTGTATGCGTTTTATTTTACAAAAAATAAAGAGCAGGCCCAAGATTTAGTCAGTGAGGCATTTCTCGTCATAGCGGAATCTCTCGATGAGCTAAACGAAAAGCAAATCAACTATTTTTTACTAAAAATAATCAAAAATCGCTTCATTGACTGGACGCGTAAACAAACGGTGGCACATCGATGGCGAAAGTTTCCTTCACACGTTTTTCAAGCAGAAAGCCAACAGTTGTCTACCCCATTGGAAGAAATAATAGGACAAGAGAGAAAAAGAGCATTGTATCGCAGTATTGAGAAATTACCTAAAGATACGCGAGAAGTGATTTTACTATACTATTTTTTGGAGTGGCGAATTGAGGAAATTGCAACGTATAAAGAATGGAGCTACACGCAAGCGAAGAATCGTTTGTATCGAGGAAGACAATTACTTAAGGAGGAATTAACAAATGAATGAACCATTTCACTTTGAACAATTGCAAAGGAAAATCAAACAACAACGTTACAAACGAGGGATTTTCTTTCTTTTTGCAGCTGTTGTACTGACAATTGCAGTTTTACTTGTAATGCCAAAATTTGTTGACCTCTTTTTCTATGATCCTCGGCAAAGTAGTCTACAAGTAAATCAAGATAGTTACATCATGAATCGTCAAATCAATAACGAGTTAACGACGCAAAATCATTTTCTATCGAAGTATGAAATACGTTCATTAGGTTTTGGCAGTTATGAGGTGACAGAAGTTTATCAAAATCTCGATCAGAATCATTCTACGATTCAGACAGTAACGATCGATAAAAATCACTTGCTGAAGAATTATCTCTCTAATTCGCAAAAAAAAGATTTTCTTTTTGAATCACGTATGAGAGATTCATCGAGTCTTGAATTCTCTGAGAATCAGACAATGAAGCAGAACCTTTTGAACAATTTAAAAAAATTGCCCAAAAGCACTTCATTGATCACCACATTAATTTTTGAGAAAGACTTATCTTTGGAAGAATTGAGAGACTGGCAGATGTATCAAATACCCAAAGGAGAAATTCTCTGGACAGCTGTTCGAACAGGGGGGGCAACTGGAAATCAAGATTTTCAGCCGCTTGGGTTTTCCAATAGTTTTTCTCGTGTAGTCCCAGAAGAAAAGACACTTGAAGAGAGTTTTTTAAAAGACTTTCCTTTTCTGGATTTATCAGAAGCAACTAGCAAACAACAATCAGACTATTCAGAAACAGAACAATCCGCTGCGCATTTTGAATCGATGTTGAAATACTTACTAACCCAGAAAGACTTTTTAGCCTTGGAATCGAATGACGCGCGTGATATTCTATCTGTTGAACAAATTGAAACAGCGTTGACCTACATTCAAAAAAACGGTGTACAAACCTATGGAATTTCAGCACGCATGTCCGTAGATGCACTGATTACCCTTCTTGAAAGCGGTGAAAACATTTTAACGGCGCGTGTGATGGAGACGAATTTGTTTTCTTTGATAGACCAGATTAACGAGGATTAAAGAATGTCTAAAAGCAATCTGTCTTTTTTTGTATAAATTTTTTTCATTCTTTTCGCTTTTCTGGGAAGTTTGCTATAATAATACAGAACAAGAAAGTGGGGAGAAAGAATGTTAAGAGTTGAAAAATTAAGAGAAGCAATGAGAAAAGATGCCGTTGATGGTTTTTTGATCACGAGCCCATACAATTTGCGTTATTTGACTAATTTTACCGGCACGACTGGTTTAGCTGTCATTACATTGGAAAAAGCTTTTTTCGTTACTGATTTTCGTTATACAGAGCAAGCGGCTGCTCAAGCACAAGGATTTGAAATCGTAAAAAATAGCGGACCGATTTTTGAAGAAGTTGCGGCTATTTGCGAAAAAGAAGAGATCAATGTTTTGGCTTTCGAAGAAAGTTACGTCAGCTTTTCTGATTATTCGGTCTTGGAGGAGATTATTGAAGAATCTTCATTGGCTCCTGTTTCAGGTATGATCGAAGCATTGCGGGAAGTCAAAGATGAGTCAGAAATCGCGTTGATCCAACAAGCTTGCCATATTGCGGATCAAGGATTTGAACATATTTTGAAAATGATCCGTCCCGGAATGTCAGAAATAGAAGTAGCCAATCAACTTGACTTTTTCATGCGTTCTTTGGGCGCTACAAGCGTTTCTTTTGATACAATCGTTGCCAGTGGATTACGTTCAGCTATGCCCCATGGGGTAGCTAGTGAAAAAGTAATTGAACAAGGAGATTTGATCACTCTGGATTTTGGTTGCTACTATCAAGGATATGTTTCTGATATGACTCGGACGTTCGCCGTAGGTGATCCCGGAGACAAATTAAAAGAAATTTATCGAATCGTCCTTGAAGCTCAAGAAAAAGTTTTAGCTGCAGCCAAACCGGGCATGACAGGAATTGAATTAGATGCAATCGCACGTGATCATATTGCTTCATTCGGCTATGGAGAAGCTTTCGGACATTCAACGGGTCACGGAATCGGTCTAGAGATCCATGAAGGACCAAACGTCTCTTTCCGAGCAGACAAAGCATTTGTTACGGGCAACGTCATTACAGACGAACCGGGAATTTATCTTCCAGGTATCGGCGGCGTTCGAATCGAAGATGATTTGTTGATCACAGAAACTGGTAATCAAGTTTTGACGCATTCTCCTAAAGAATTGATCATCTTGTAAATCAACATCCTCGTTTATTTCAGAAAATTCATTGAGAATAGTGGGTTATTATAGATTCTCAGTGCAGAAAATGATAAACTTAGGGCGAGAAGAAACCTCTATACAAATGAAACTGTCTATCCAAGTCATGACTTATTGAGACGAAACATATCGTGAAGGGATAGATAACAATGTGTGGAAGTTTAGAATGGAGGCAAAACTTATGAATGAAGATAAAAATCTAGTCTTAGACGCAAGTCCTGAATTAGGCGAAATTGTGATCGCACCAGAAGTCATCGAGATCATTATTGGTATCGCAGCATCTAAAGTGGAAGGTGTCTATGGGATGCGGGGGACATTAGCCAATAGTGTGACTGAATTGCTTGGACGCTCCGCGCATGGCAAAGGGGTCTACTTGACAATCGATGAAACTGGGATCAAGGTTGATCTTTATTGCTATCTAAGCTATGGCGTTTCTGTGCCTAAAGTAGCAATGGAAATTCAAGATCGAGTGAAACAGCAAGTATTGTTCATGACAGATGTTCACTTAGCGGAAGTCAATGTACATGTGGTAGCTGTAGTACCAGAAAAGATTGAGCAACCTGATATTGAAGAATTATTCGGAAACGACGAGGAAGAAAATGAGTAAAGAATTATCACGTCACGAGATTCGGAAAATGGCTCTGCAAGCCTTATTTCCTTTAGATTTTAATAAAGATTTAACGAAACAAGATGCGATCATGCATGCAATTGAGTTGGAACACCATGAGCTGATTGATGAAGAACAGGAACACTTCGTTCCAGCGTATTTGGATCAACTTGTAGCAGGGGTATGTCAGTACAAAGAAGCGTTGGATGAAGTGATCCAGTCCCATTTAAAATCCGGTTGGAAGATCCAACGATTATCAAAAATGGATGTAACGATTTTACGAATTGCATTATATGAAATGGTGTATGTTGACAATGTTCCTAATCGAGTCGCGTTAAATGAAGCCATTGAATTAGCCAAAACATTCAGTGATGACCAATCAAGAAAATTTGTGAATGGTATTTTGTCTAATGTGAACAGTGAAATTGAAAGTAAGAATGACTAGTTAATCAAAACAGCCTCAGCTAAAAGCTGAGGCTGTTTTTTGGTTATTTGCGATACAATGCCATAGTTGTTATTAAGTTGGTTGAGGTGAAAAACTGGATCTTTCTACAGAGAGAAGTGTTAATAAAAGTAATTTTTTCAAAAAAACAGCTGAAAAATAAAAATAAAAGCGATATTTTGAATAAAAGTATTGACTTTAGAATATTCTGACGATTTAATTGAAAGTAATAATTGAAAGGAGTCAGAAAAAATGAAAATTATTTCAGCGGATAATGGGAAAGAATTTGAAACGATATTTGATTCATTGAATCAAACCAACGGAAAGGTTCAAATGGGAGTGGTTCGGTTAGCTCCAGGTGAGAAAAGACCATTAGAGGGATTTGCACGTCACACACAAGATGAATTTTCCTATGTGATCAAAGGAAGCGCTCATACAGTTTTAGAAGACGGAACAGATCTCACTGGAAATCCGGGAGACTGTCAATGGATCGAAGCCGGAGAAGGGCATATCAACTACAATGATGGCACAGAAACGGCTGAGGTTGTGTGGTTTTTGGTGGAACGATAAAAAAGGAGGAAAAGAATGAGAAAAGGATTTAACAGATTGTTGGGGTTGATAGTAGCAATGATATTTTTGACTGGATGTACAGCAGGTACAACAACAAAGCAGAAAGAAGATTCAGCCTCTCAAGTGATTCGACTAATGTCTATGACAGAGCTAACTTCATTGGATCCGGCTGCCATGTTGGACTTCCCAGATGCAATTATTCAAACAGCCACTTTTGAAGGCTTATATCTATTGGATGAAAAGGATGAAGTGCAGCCGGGTGTAGCAGTTGATTTACCGGAAATTTCGTCTGACGGCAAAACTTATCGCTTTAGGTTACGCGAAAATGCACAATGGAGCAATGGGGATCCGGTGACAGCGAATGACTTTGAATATGCTTGGAAACGGATGATTGATCCTGAAAATGCATTTCAGTATAGTTTCTTGATGAATGGATTGATCGAAAATGCGGAAGAAATTGCCCGTGGTGATCAGTCGGCGGATACGCTAGGTGTTGAAGCAAAGGATGACTATACATTAGAAGTCCGTCTTACACAACCAGCTCCGTATTTTACTTCCTTGATGGTTTTTCCGATTTTCTTTCCTCAAAATCAATCGGTTGTCGAAAAATTTGGACAGGAATATGGGACAGCCAGCGACAAAATTGTTTATAATGGACCATTTGTTGTAAAAAACTGGCAGCAAACTGAGATGAATTGGGATTTAGCCAAGAATGAATCTTATTGGGATCAAGAAGCTATTCTGGCAGAAGAGATCCATTATGATGTGGTAAAAGAATCTGCAACCGCGCTAAATCTTTATGAAGATGGACAGTTGGATGTCGCAATCATCAGTGGAGAGATCGCCAAACAAATGCAGTCAAGTGACCAATTTGCCTCTTATCCTTCGGCAACGATGAATTATATCCGGTTAAATCAAGAAAGAAAGGGACAACCGACACCTTTACAAAATGAAAATTTACGAAAAGCTCTCGCATTGGCCATTGATAAAGAGAATCTTGTCAATAATATTATGGCAGATGGATCCAAACCCTTGAATGGCGCGATCACAGAAGGCTTTGTCGCTAATCCTGATACTGGCGTGGACTTTCGTGAGGAAGCCGGTGATTTGATGGCCTATGATAAAGAAAAAGCGCTAGCCTATTGGGAACAGGCAAAAGCAGAATTAGGCGATGAAATCGAGCTTGATCTGTTAACGACTGATGATGGTTCCTACAAAAAAATGGGTGAGAGTATCCAATGGAGTTTGGAGGACCTCTTTACTGGTTTGAAGGTCAATATGCGCTCGCTGCCAGCCGAAACAGCGTTGAATCTTGCTAGTGAAAGCGACTATGATTTGTTCCTAATTTATTGGACTCCCGATTACCAAGATCCTTATTCTACACTTAAGATGATGTATAGCGGAAACAATCGCCATTACTCGAATCCTTTTTATGACCGCTTATTGGATGATGCCAGCACTACCTATGCTCTTGATGAGAACAAGCGATGGGAAACGATGATTGCAGCCGAAAAAGAACTGATGGAAACAACTGCCGGTATGATCGTTATCAGCCAAAATCAAAACTCAGTGTTACAAAATCCTTCAATCTCAGGATTAAACTATCACACTTTTGCGGCACCGATGACTCTCAGAAACCTTGTGAAAAATGAGTGAAGAATAGCTGATCAATCAGACTCATTATATCAAAACTGCGGGTTTTGAATTGATTAGGTTTCTACAAATAAATAGTGAAAACTAGGCAGTCCTTTTGCAAAAGAGGCTGCCTTTATTGTTCTGTGTGAGTCTTTGGTTAAGCAGTTGCAATGAGAAAATGCTATGATACTAGAGATGGGAAACGATGATTTTCCTACCAGAAATCATTTTTCTTCAAAGCGAACTATGCTAGAATAGAAAAAAGTCAGAGGAGTTGTCAAGATGGGTATTTTGATTAATGGAAAAGAATTAGCAGAAAAAATGCAAGCAGATCTTACTGCAGAAACCGCCCTTTTAAAAGAACAAGGAATTGTTCCCGGCTTAGTTGTTCTACTGGTAGGGGAAGATAAAGCAAGTCAAACGTATGTGCGAAACAAAGAACTGGCTGCGGCAAGAATCGGCATACGATCTAAAGTTGAACATTATCCCGAGTCGATAACTGAAGAAGAACTACTTAGTGAAATCGACAAGTACAATCAGGACCCAGACTTTCATGGTATCTTAGTCCAGCTGCCACTGCCAAAACAAATCGATGAAGAGAAAGTGTTGCTAGCTATCCGACCTGAAAAAGATGTCGATGGTTTCCATCCTATCAACCTTGGTAAATTGTTTGCTGGTGTTCCCGATCGAATCCCTTGCACCCCTTACGGTATTATGAAAATGTTTGAAGCGTATGATATTCCACTTGAAGGTAAAAATGCATTAGTGATCGGCCGAAGCAATATCGTAGGCAAACCGATGGCACATTTGCTTCTCGGTAAAAATGCTACCGTCACGATCGCACATTCAAAAACACAGAATTTACCAGCATTGGCTAGACAAGCCGATATCTTAGTGGTTGCGATTGGACGCGGTCATTTTGTAACTAAAGAATTTGTGAAAGAAGGAGCAGTCGTTATTGATGTAGGAATGAATCGTGATGAGGCAGGAAAATTGATTGGGGATGTGAAATTTGCTGAAGTTGAACCTATCGCAAGCTATATCACGCCAGTTCCACGAGGCGTCGGACCAATGACGATCACGATGCTGATGGCACAAACCTTAGCAGCGGCAAAGGAGACTGTAAAGAGATAACATGGCACAACAATATTTAACTGTGACCGCATTGACCAAATACTTGAAACGCAAGTTTGATGCTGATCCTTACTTGGAACGGGTCTATTTGACTGGAGAAATCTCCAATTTTCGCAGACGGCCAAACCATCAATATTTTAGCTTAAAAGACGATGGCGCAAAAATTTCGACAGTCATGTTCAAGGGAGCTTTTGACAAGCTGCGATTTCAGCCGGAAGAAGGAATGAAAGTGTTGGCTGTTGGCCGCATTTCACTCTATGAGGCCAGCGGAAATTATCAGATGTACATTGAACACATGGAACCTGACGGAGTGGGGGCGTTGTATCAAGCCTACGAACAACTTAAGAAAAAATTAGCAGAAGAAGGGCTATTTTCAGCTCCCAAAAAAATCCTTCCACGATTTCCAAAACGAATCGCGGTACTTACAAGCCCCAGTGGCGCAGTGATTCGGGATATTATCACCACTGCGCAGCGGCGCTATCCGATTGCCGAAATCGTCTTGCTTCCAACCGTAGTCCAAGGAGACAAGGCAGCAGATGATGTAGTAAAAAATATCCAACGAGTAGAAGCAGATGGCACCTTCGATACAATGATTATTGGCCGCGGCGGAGGTTCTATCGAAGATCTCTGGCCATTTAATGAAGAACGCGTTGCACGTGCCATATTCGCTGCCGAGACACCAGTCATTTCTTCTGTGGGACATGAGACAGATACCACCATCGCTGATTTAGTGGCTGATGTACGAGCAGCCACACCAACTGCTGCTGCTGAATTAGCAGTGCCAGTTCTTTCAGAAGAAATTTTACGGATCGAAGAGAAGCAAACAAGGCTTGAACAAGCATTTATGTATCAAATCCAGCGGAAACAAGAACGTTTCCAACGGGCAGTAGGTTCTTATATTTTTCGTCAACCAGAGCGCTTATATGAGGCCCAAGCGATTAAGCTGGATCAGTTGCAGCAACGAATGAATCAATCGTTGCAAACACAGCTCTATGATAAAGAGAAGGTGGCCAGTCAGTTGATTCATCGTTTGGAACAACAGCTACCTAAGGCACGGCTATCAGCTGCAGGACAAGAAGTTACTTATTTAACGCAACGACTAGAAAAAGCCATTCAACTTAGCGTTGAAAAAAAAGAACAGCGATTTTTAAGTGCTCTCCAATCGTTAGATCTTTTGAGCCCTCTAAAAATCATGGGACGAGGCTACAGTTTTACGACGAAAGACGAGCAAGTCGTTAAAACCATCGCAGATATTGAAGCTGGTGATGAGTTGAACGTCCATTATCAAGATGGTCAAGCGCTTGTTAAAGTTATTGCAACAGAAGGAGAAGATCATGGCAAATCCAACATTTGAAGAATCATTACAAGAATTAGAACAAATCGTTACTCGGCTGGAACAAGGCGATGTACCATTAGAAGAAGCTCTTGACGCTTTTCAAAAGGGAATGGTATTAAGCAAACAGTGCAAAGATACATTGGCTAAAGCAGAAAAATCATTAACAAAAATGATGACTGAAAACAATGAAGAAGTTCTTTTTGATGAGGAAGACTAATGGATAACATGCAACAATTTCAAGAAAAATATCTTTCGGAGATCGAAGCTGTGATTGTTCGATTTCTAGAAGAGCATACAAGTGATCAAACGTTGAAAGATAGTATGCTCTACTCCATTCATGCTGGCGGTAAACGAATTCGTCCACTGCTGTTGACAGCGACCGTTGCTTCTTTCCATAAGTCAATGACTTTGGGAGTATACCAGACTGCAGCAGCCCTAGAGATGATTCATACCTATTCACTGATTCATGATGATTTGCCGGCGATGGACGATGACGCCTTGCGACGAGGCAAACCAACAAACCATAAAGTCTATGGAGAAGCACTAGCAATCCTTGCTGGGGACGGTCTATTGACTGCTGCGTTTCAGTTGTTATCGTTAGCTGATCTTGAACCAGATAAGAAAATTTTGCTTTTGCAGCAGCTTAGTCATACGGCAGGCACAGCGGGAATGGTGGCTGGACAGGCAGCAGATATCCAAGGGGAAAATCAGCAACTCACACTTGATGAGCTGATCAGCATTCACGAACGCAAAACAGGTGAACTGATTCGTTTTGCAGTGATTGCAGGTGGTATTTTAGCGGATCAGACAGAAGAAGTTATCCAGCTGCTCGATCAATTTGCTCGTCATATGGGCTTAGCCTTCCAAATCCGCGATGATCTTTTAGATGTCACCAGTACAACAGAAGTATTGGGCAAGATTGTCCATCGAGATGATGCACTAGCTAAAAGTACTTATCCGGCTTTGCTAGGACTTGATGGCGCTAGTGAAGCGTTGAAGGATGAATTGAATCAAGCGTATGCTGTGTTAGATGAACTGAGCAGTTATGGACATTTCGATCAACGATTGATCACATCCGTTGTCAAACAATTCGAGATTAGAGGAAAGTAATGAAAAAAGAACGAGTAGATGTTTTAGCGGTCCAACAAGGACTTTTTGAAACCAGAGAACAAGCGAAGCGCGGTGTCATGGCTGGATTAGTTTACACAGAGAAAAATGAACGTTTAGACAAACCAGGTGAAAAAATCAGCGGGGAGACACAGTTGCAAATCAAAGGCAAAAAGCTACCTTATGTCTCCCGTGGTGGCTTAAAACTTGAAAAAGCTTTGAAAATTTTTGACTTTGAGGTGAAAGACCAAATTCTGCTGGATATTGGTGCGTCTACCGGCGGCTTTACTGATGCAGCTCTGCAGAATGGGGCAAAAATGAGTTATGCCTTAGACGTTGGCTACAATCAGTTGGCGTGGAAACTACGTCAAGATCCGCGAGTAGTCGTGATGGAACGTGTGAATTTTCGTTATGCCAAACCTACTGATTTTTTAGAAGGATTACCAGAAAGAGCAACCATCGATGTGTCATTTATCTCTTTGAAGTTGATCTTGCCGCCGTTACATGAAATTCTCGTAGACCAAGGAGAAGTCATAGCGCTGATCAAGCCCCAATTCGAAGCAGGGAAAGCATCTGTCGGAAAAAACGGCATTGTTCGTGATCCTGCAGTCCATCAAAGGGTTCTCGAAGAAATCTTGGACTTTGCCCAATCGAATGGCTTTAATATTCTTGATCTTAGTTTTTCACCGATCACGGGCGGTGAAGGCAACATTGAATTTTTGGTTCATCTACAGAAAGTGCAGAATGGTGATGGCACAAGGAAAGCCGAAATCTCTGTCCCTCAGATCGTTGCTGAAGCACATGAAACCTTTCATCATCCAAAAACTTACTGATTTTGCAGAGCTGGTATTTTACATGCCGGCTCTCTTTCTTTCTGTCTAAAAATAGGATAAAATTAGTAGGAATTCAATCAGGAGGAACGAGAGATGAGAAAAAAAGAGCGTCATCGTTTGATAACACGATTGCTTAGTGAGCAAGATATTCAAAAACAGGAAGAATTTGTCGAATTGCTTCAGGAAAAAGGGGTGTCGGTCACACAAGCGACAATTTCCCGCGATATCAAAGAAATGAAGCTAGTCAAAGTCCCTTCACAAAAAGGTGGCTACCGCTACAGCATTCCTCAAGAAACGTCAGAAGATGTCATTGCCAAATTAGAAAAGATTTTGAAAGCTGCCTTTGTTTCTGTTGATCGAATGGATAAATTCGTTATTTTACGCACATTGCCGGGAAATGCTTCCGCTTTGGCAAATTTGATCGATAAACAATATGCAAAGGAACTGTTTGGTACCTTAAATGATGATGACAATGTATTGATGATCACTAAAACAGAAGCAGATGCAGAAACTTTGTTTAAAGATTTTCAACGATTTATGTAGAGGAGGCAATCCATGCTTTTAGAGTTGACCATTCAAAATTTCGCAATTATTTCCCACTTACACCTTTCTTTTCATGAAGGAATGACAGCTTTGACAGGTGAAACAGGTGCCGGGAAATCAATCATTATTGATGCGATGGGCTTGTTAGCCGGCGGACGCGGATCTACTGACTACTTGCGTCAAGGAGCAGAGAAATGCCGACTGGAAGGCCTTTTTGAATGGCCGCAGCAGTCTGAGTTTCAAGAACTGACAGAAGAATTAGGCATTGATCAAGAAGATGTGCTGATCGTCCAACGGGATATCACACAAGCAGGAAAAACAATCTGTCGTGTCAATGGACGTACGGTCACCTTGGCAAATCTGCGAAAGATTGGTCTTTTTTTAGTTGATATTCAAGGACAAAACGAACATCAAGAGTTATTACAGCCGGAAAGGCATCTTAGCTTGGTAGATGGGTTTGGCGATGATGGTTTCAAAGAAGAACTGCTGCACTATCAGGATGCCTATCAGGAATACCGCAATTTAGAAAAACAGGTTCGCAATATTCAGGAAAATGAACAATTATATGTTCAACGGATGGATATGCTGCGATTCCAACAAGAAGAAATCGCACAGGCTGAATTAATCGAGGGCGAAGAAGAAAATCTGATCGAAGAACGTGAGAAGTTAACCAACTATCAGAAAATCGTCGATGCACTGGGGCAAAGTTATGGTGCGCTCTCTTCAGAAGAAATGAGCAGTGTCGACGGTGTGAGTGTGGCACTGTCCGAGATCCAATCTATCGCCCACTTAGATCAAGCCTATGAAAAAATCACTGAAACGATCCAGAGCGCTTATTATTTGTTGCAGGATGCTGCTTCTGATATTTCACGACAATTAGATAACCTTGAACTTGATGAAGGACGTCTAGAAGAAGTTATCAACCGACTGGAAACGATTCGTCAATTGAAGCGCAAATACGGCGAGTCCATCTCCGTCATCCTAGCTTATTATGAAGAAATTAGTAAGGAGATCTCTGAATCTGCCTATACTGAAGGCCAGCTGGAACAGTTAGAAGAGCAATTGACAGCTAAGGCCGATGCTGTTTGGGCTCTTGCTGAACAACTCCATGTCAAGCGGCGAGAAATCGCACATCGATTAGAAAAAGAAATTGTGCAAGAATTGAACGACCTCTATATGGAACATGCACAGTTTGAAGTTCGCTTTGCAAATGGCAAGCAGTTGACAGCTACTGGATTTGATAGTGTGGCTTTTTATCTCACGACCAATCCTGGGGAAGGCATGAAGCCGTTGGTTCGGGTAGCATCTGGGGGTGAGCTGTCTCGTATCTTATTAGCATTGAAATCGATTTTTTCACGGAAACAAGGGATCACGAGTATTGTTTTTGACGAAGTAGATACCGGAGTCAGTGGCCGCGTGGCGCAAGCAATTGCTGAAAAGATCTCAAAAATTGCGTTGAATTCCCAAGTATTGTGTATCACTCATTTGCCGCAAGTAGCCGCAGTAGCTGATTATCAATATTTTATTGAAAAAGCGATCCAAGAAGGACGGACGGAGACTCGAGTTCGTCAGTTATCCTATGAAGAACGAGTGACTGAGATTGCTCGTATGTTATCAGGAGCAGAAATCACAGAACTGACAGTAGAGCATGCGCGTGAATTGTTAGCCTTGGCTCATCAGTAAATACTTGAAAGAAGTTACCCACAAAATGGAAACGCGAACGCAAGTGCCGCTCCCTTCAAACTAGTTAAGAAGCGACTGCTTGGTTCAGGCGGTTCCATTTTGTTGATTTTGGAGGATGGAAAATGAAAAAATATCAAAAAATACTACTTGGTCTAGTGATCGGCCTACTGCTGATCGGTGCAGGTGGATGGTTGGGCTGGCAAAAATTACACTATCCGGCAAGTGAAGCCGCTCAAGCAGCTCTTTCAAAAGGGCAAGAGAAACGAGATGCGCTTTATTTCTCTGGAGACCCTGAAAAACCACTCGTTGTTTTTTATCCGGGAGCACTAGTAGATGCAGAAAGTTACAGTATTTGGGCAAAAGAGGTGTCTGAAAAAGGATACTCGGTTGCAATCGTCAAGATGCCCTTTGATATGGCGGTCCTTGGGGGAAATCGAGCAGAGAATATTTTAAACGAATTTCCACATAGTGGCTATGTGATTGGCGGGCATTCATTGGGTGGCGTGATTGCAAGCCGTTATGCCGCTAGTCAAAAGAATGGGTTAAAGGGAGTCTTTTTCTTAGCGAGTTATCCAGATGAAAAAGGCAGTTTAGCAGAGACTAATTTGCCTGTGCTTTCTCTCACTGCTAGCAATGACGAGGTATTGAATCAAGGGAATTATCAAGCAGCAAAAACCTATTTGCCGGATTCAGCTATTTTCGAAACAATCTCAGGAGGCAATCACGCTGGTTTTGGTAGTTACGGCTCACAGCGTGGTGACGGAGCTGCCTCGATTTCAAATGAGGAACAACAACAACAGATCGCTGAGAAACTCACACAATGGTTAGATAACCTGGATAAAACACAATAATCCGTTATTTTGGACAAAAAAAGACGGCAGAAGCTGGTACATAAATGACCACTTCTGCCGCCGTTTTGATTCAACATACATTTGGGGAAATGTTGATGAAATCACGAAAACGTCGAACATAATTTGGGGCTATTCTTGATTGGGGAAGCAAGAAAGGTTATTATGTTCTTTTAATAATTGTTTTCTTATCCAGTATAGCACAGTAAGAATTGACAATATACTTCTTTTTACTAATTGAAAAAAATTTTTACTTTTTTACTTTTAGTTATTTTCTGTAAGTGATTGTAGGAAATGGAGTAAATTTTTGTCAGGAGTGAGAAATATTAGCAAATAATAATTTTCAACAATTCCATAAAATGGTAAAATGGAAATAATTGTATTTAACTTTGGAGAGAACAAGGAGCGTTATCATGAAAAAATTGAAATTTTTGGGACCAGTTTTAGGCTTGGTCATTCTATTATCAGGATGTGCAAAATGGATCGATCAAGGGGAATCGATCACCGCTGTCGGCTCATCCGCATTACAGCCGTTAGTAGAGACTGTGGCAGAAGAATTCCAAAATGAAAACCCAGGCAGATTTATTAATGTTCAAGGTGGCGGTAGTGGTACAGGATTGAGCCAAGTTCAAGCAGGTGCTGTAGATATCGGCAACTCAGATCTGTTTGCAGAAGAAAAGTCTGGTATCGATGCTAAAGCACTTGTGGATCATAAAGTAGCTGTAGTAGGAATCACTCCTATTGTAAATAAAAATGTCGGTGTATCTGATATCTCTACAGAAAATTTACGAAAGATTTTTCTAGGCGAAATTACCAACTGGAAAGAAGTAGGGGGGAATGATCAAAAAATCGTTCTATTGAACCGTGCGGCAGGAAGCGGAACAAGAGGAACCTTCGAAAAATGGATCATGGATGGAGAAACAGCAATCCCATCGCAAGAACAAGATTCAAGTGGAATGGTCCGTTCGATTGTTTCGGATACGCCGGGAGCTATCAGTTACGTTGCATTCTCTTATGTGACGGATGATGTCAATGTTCTTTCTATTGATGGCGTAGCACCGACAGACGAAAATGTGACGACAAATGACTGGAAAGTCTGGGCGTATGAACACATGTATACGAAGGGAGAACCTACAGCACTGACAGCAGAATTCCTAGAGTATATCCTTTCGGATGAAGTTCAAGAGCACATTGTTGGGGATCTTGGTTATATTCCTATTTCAAGAATGCAAGTTGAACGTGATTGGGAAGGAAATGTCATCAAGTAACCTTTACACAAAATTTACAATGTTGCCGAAAAATTTACAAAAGGTTTAACAGAAATTGATGTTCGAGCGATAAACTAATATTTGTGAATTTAGTTTGATTTTTGAGGAGGAATCCCTCGTGGAAAATGTAAAAGAAGTGTTAACGAAAAAATCTAAGCGAGCAAAAATGGAGCAGCGGGGAAAGCTCATTAGTTTTCTTTGTATCGCATTGATCGTTTTGGTTGTGATCTCAATTTTTTATTTTGTAGCAAGTCGTGGGCTTGCCACGTTTTTCGTTGATAAAGTAAATGTGTTTGATTTCTTGTTTGGTACACAATGGAACCCTAGTGCTGTTGGTCCAGATGGACAGCCGCTTGTCGGCGCATTGCCGATGATCGTCGGCTCATTTGTGGTAACTTTCTTATCAGCGATTATCGCAACACCATTTGCGATTGGTGCAGCTGTCTTTATGGTAGAAGTTTCCCCTCGCAACGGTGAAAAGATTTTGCAGCCAGTTATCGAGTTACTAGTGGGGATCCCATCCGTTGTTTACGGATTTATCGGACTATCCGTGATTGTTCCAGCGGTCCGTTCTGTTTTTGGCGGTACTGGTTTTGGGATTCTGGCAGGGACATTTGTTCTGTTTATCATGATCTTGCCAACTGTGACGACAATGACTGTCGATGCGTTGCGAGCAGTCCCAAGACACTATCGCGAAGCCTCACTTGCTCTTGGAGCAACAAGATGGCAAACGATTTACAAAGTTGTTTTGCGGGCAGCAGTTCCAGGGATTTTAACAGCAGTCGTCTTTGGAATGGCTCGGGCATTTGGTGAAGCATTGGCCATCCAAATGGTGATCGGGAATGCGGCATTGATGCCGTCTAGCTTGGTGACACCTGCTTCAACATTGACATCGATTCTAACGATGGGAATCGGAAATACGATCATGGGGACTGTTGAAAATAACGTGCTATGGTCATTAGCGCTGATCTTATTATTAATGTCTTTATTGTTCAATATTGTGATTCGATTGATTGGTAAGAAAGGAGCGTTGAAATAATGAATGCAAAACGCTCAGATAAAATTGCGACTGGTGTGCTTTATGCTGTAGCAGGAATCATTGTTTTGATTTTGGCTTCTTTATTGCTTTATATCTTAGTACGAGGGATTCCTCATATCAGTTGGGAATTTTTGACCTCACCTTCCAAAGCTTATCAAGAAGGTGGTGGGATTGGGATTCAGCTATTCAACTCATTGTATCTTTTATTGGTTACAATGATCATTAGTTTCCCGATTTCATTAGGTGCCGGGATCTATTTATCCGAATATGCGAAAAAGAATTGGTTTACAGATGTAGTGAGAACATCGATTGAGATTCTTAGTTCGTTGCCTTCAGTTGTAGTCGGTCTTTTTGGTTTTTTAGTCTTCGTTATCCAATTCGGTTACGGATTCTCGATTATTTCAGGAGCCCTAGCACTAACGTTTTTCAATTTACCATTACTAACAAGAAATGTAGAAGAATCATTGCAAGCCATCCACTATACACAGCGTGAAGCTGGGTTGTCGCTTGGATTGTCACGCTGGGAAACAGTCATGCGAATCATCGTTCCTGAAGCAACACCAGGGATATTGACTGGTGTGATCCTAAGTTCAGGACGTATTTTCGGGGAAGCCGCAGCATTGATTTACACCGCAGGTCAGAGTGCGCCAGCGTTAGACTTTTCAAATTGGAACCCGCTGAGTGTTTCCAGCCCGATCAGCATTTTCCGACAAGCGGAAACATTGGCTGTCCATATTTGGAAAATCAATACAGAAGGAACGATGCCTGATGGAATCCAAGTTTCAGCTGGCGCTTCAGCTGTCCTGATCATCGCTGTTCTATTGTTTAACTTTGGCGCTCGTGCAATCGGTAAACGATTGTATAAGAAAATGACGTCAGCATAAGGAGAATCACTGTATGAATGATTATAATTGGGAAGAACGCAATATCATTACCTTTGATCGACCAGAAGACGTCGCTCTTTATACAAATGATCTGCACGTATGGTATGGAACGAATGAAGCGATCAAAGGAATCGATCTGCAATTTGAAAAAAACAAAATTACCGCATTGATTGGACCTTCTGGTTGTGGGAAATCGACCTATCTTCGTTCATTGAATCGCATGAACGATGGTATTGCGAATACGAAAGTAACGGGTCAAATTATGTACAAGGGTGTCGATGTCAATACGAAAGAAGTCGATGTCTATGAAATGCGCAAACGGATTGGCATGGTTTTTCAACGTCCAAATCCTTTCAGTAAATCAATTTATGACAATATCGCATTTGCTTTGCGTCGTCATGGTGAAAAGAACAAGAAGAAATTAGACGAGATCGTTGAAACAAGTTTGAAACAAGCCGCTCTGTGGGATCAAGTCAAAGACAGCCTGGATAAAAGTGCTTTAGCATTGTCCGGGGGGCAACAACAACGTCTGTGTATTGCTCGTGCCATCGCTATGAAGCCGGATATTTTACTTTTGGATGAACCAGCGAGTGCGCTAGATCCAATCTCTACCGGAACGGTTGAAGAAACATTGGTCAACTTAAAGCAAGATTATTCGATTATTATCGTGACGCACAACATGCAGCAAGCTGCACGGATCAGTGACTATACCGCGTTCTTTTACTTGGGAAATGCAATTGAATATGATCACACACGAAAAATATTCACGCGTCCTAAAATCCAAGCAACAGAAGATTATGTATCAGGTCACTTTGGCTAATCTGATCCGATCAGTAAACGGAGGCTAAGAAATGGCAGAAGAAATTATCACATCAAAAGATCTGCATTTATATTATGGAAAAAAAGAAGCACTAAAAGGAATCGATCTTTCCATCAATAAAGGAGAAATTACTGCAATGATCGGTCCTTCCGGCTGCGGCAAGTCGACTTATCTTCGTTCGTTGAATCGGATGAATGATTTGATTCCTGGTGTCACGATCACAGGGAGTGTCGTATATAAAGGAAAAGACATCTACAGTCCGCAACAAGATACAGTAGATTTACGGAAAGAAATCGGTATGGTTTTCCAACAACCGAATCCATTTCCCTTTTCGATTTACGAAAACGTTATTTATGGGTTAAAATTAAAGGGTGTCAAAGACAAAGAGATTCTCGATAAAACCGTGGAAGAAAGCTTGAAAGCTGCCTCAGTATGGGATGATGTCAAAGATAAGCTTCATCAAAGTGCGCTTTCTTTGTCTGGCGGCCAGCAACAGCGGGTTTGTATTGCCCGAGTATTGGCTGTCGATCCGGAAATCATTTTATTAGATGAACCAACCAGTGCGTTGGATCCTATTTCATCAGGTAAAATCGAAAATACCCTTTTGACACTAAAAGAACGATACACAATGATCATTGTGACTCATAACATGTCTCAAGCTTCAAGAATCTCTGACAAAACAGCCTTCTTCTTAGATGGCAACTTGATCGAATTCAATGATACCAAGAAAGTATTCTTGAGTCCGAGGGAGAAAGAAACAGAAGACTATATTTCAGGAAGATTTGGTTAGGAGGAAAAAGCAATGTTGCGTACACAATTTGAAGAAGAATTACTGAATCTTCACAATCAATTTTATGAAATGGGGATGCTTGTAAGTAGTGCGATCCATAAATCTGTTCGTGCTTATGTGAAGCATGATAAAGAGATCGCTCAAGAAGTAATAGAAAACGATGAAGCAATCAACAATATGGAAGTTCGACTTGAGAAGAAAAGTTTCGAAATGATTGCCTTGCAACAACCTGTAACGACTGATTTGCGAATGATCATCACTGTGATGAAAGCTAGTTCCGATTTGGAACGAATGGGAGATCACGCGGTATCTATCGCAAAGTCAACGATTCGTGTTAAAGGCGAGACCCGAATTGCAGAGATTGAGAAAGAAATTTCCGATATGTCTGACTATGTCAAAAAAATGGTGGACAATGTTTTGGTCGCTTATGTAAAAACGGACCAAGAAGATGCCCGGATGATTGCACAAATGGATGAGCGGGTAAATGATTACTATCGAGATATCTATTATAAAACGATCGATAGCATGAAAGCCAATCCTGAGACAGTTGTCAGTGGTACGGATTATCTTTCTGTGGCCCAATATCTCGAGCGGATTGGTGATTATGTCACAAATATTTGCGAATGGATCGTTTATTTGGCTACTGGTAAGATCAGTGAGTTAAATAGTAATCGTTCTGAGCTGATGTAGTGAGCATATCTTTGTTCAAAATATAGATTTAGCTCATCAGCTTTCACATGAATGTATATTATTATTGTACGGACTGTACTGTAAGAAGAGAGATGAAAAATAGCGTATCATTGATCTGGGATCATGGATAAACTATTGGAAAACGTGTGAGGTTATTCTTGCGCTATTCGGTTCTTCTGTAGTACAGTTTTTTTGTAGTTTTTTAGATAAAGCTGATAAGCACAAGTTTTCCTTTCACAAAGAATCATCTTCTCTGATTTCAAGCAGAACAATTACTCTTTTATTGAAAGAACTTCGGATTGATAAAAACTTGGTACTTAAGACCTATGACAGTTTGCGGAAAAACAGGCATAATAGGTTCGTAAGCTAAACTTGCAAACAAAAATTTGCTGAAGGAGGCAATTTCCATGAACGAAAGAGAACGTGTATTGGATTTAGTGAAAAAAGGTGTGCTTTCTACAGAAGAAGCATTGGATTTGCTGGAAGGAATGGCAAAAGCCAAAGACGAGAATCAAATCAACAAAGCTGCAGCTGAAGTATCCGCTGATAAGACAAATAATGACTTTTTTGAAGAAGTTGAAGAAGCCCACGAGAAAGAAGAAGCTTCTTTTGATGGTGAAGAAAAACTTCGTCAAAATGAAGCACAAGATAAAGAAAATCTTGAAAAAATCTTGGACGGATTGGCAACTGAGGCAAACCAAGCTTCTGCTGAATTAGATGAGATCAATGTAGAAATTCAAGGTGTAAAAGAGGAACTGAAAGAAGCACAAGAAGTCCTCATGCAATTGAACACAAAAGAGGAATTGGATCAATTATCTGAAGAAGAACTTGCAACACGGCAAGAGACGGAAGCGACAATCGCTTCTCTAGAAGATTCATTAGATAGTTTGAGCGAAGAAAAAGCGACATTGGATGCGAAGTTGAAAAATATTCGCAAAGACCAATGGTCACAAACAAAAGAAAAAATCAGCCAAAAACTTGATATTCCAGATGACTGGAAAGAACAAGCCTCTGATACATTTACTCAAGTCAGTGAAAAAATGGTTGATGCAGGTACTCAATTTGGACAATTCTTGAAAAAAACAGTTCGTGCTGTTTCAGAATCAGTGAATGACAACATGGAATGGAAAGATATCAATCTGAAAGTTCCAGGAGTAGCAGCAACGAAATTTGAACATACCTTTGAATATGCTGAAACAGAAGCAACATTGATCGATGTGAAACTAGCAAACGGAAATGTTGAATTCCGCTTGTGGGATCAACCGGGTGTGAAAGTGGATGCTAAAATCAAACTCTATGGTAAAATGGATGCTGCAACACCTTTCGATGCTTTTGATGCACGAAGCCAAATTGATGTCGACGATGAACGCATTTCATTCCAAATTCCAAACAAGCGTATCCGCGCTGATCTGGTTTTCTATCTGCCGACACGTACCTATGATCATGTTGCAGTGAAATTGTTGAACGGGAATGTAACATTTGACGAATTGGTGGCAAGAGATGTTTATACGAAATCAACCAACGGTACGATCGATTTCCGCAAAGTAGATGCTACGATGTTGGAGATTGAAGGTGTCAATGGAAATATCTTGGTTCAAGATGGAGATATCCTTGATGCTATCATTGAAACTGTCAATGGGGATGTTACTCTTACCGCGACACCACAAAATACTGGAATTTCTCTAGTGAACGGTAATATCCGAATCACTTACAAAGAAGACCGACTACAAAAATTAAATGCTAGCTCAGTCAACGGAAATGTCAAAGTAGCATTACCACAATCAGTTGGATTTGAAGGCTTGGCAAAAACCAGCTTAGGAAGTATCAATCAACGGCTGAGCAATTTTGAAATCGTGCGTGAGAAAAAAGAACGTATGAACCAATTATTGCAATTCCGCCGCGTAGCTGATAAAGTAGCACAAGTCGATCTTTCAACAACGACTGGGAATGTCTTTATCAAAGACACAGAACAATAATCTGATTCCATCAGATCTATAGATAGATTGTCAGAAGGAAGGTGAAGGTAAATGAACAAACGATTAACGAAATCAACCAATAATGTAGTGATTACAGGTACTCTGGGAGGTTTAGCAGAATACTTAGGAATCGATCCAACGATCATCCGTGTGATCTATGTCTTTCTATCATTAGTGACAGCTGGTTTCCCTGGGATCACCCTTTATGTCATCATGGCGATCTTGATCCCTTCTGGACGCAAAAGCTCTGGTGGATATGGACACGACAATCAGTACTACAAAGCGAACAACAAAGAAACAAATCGTCCGCGCAAAGAAGCAGATAAAGTCGAGGATGAGGACTGGAGTGACTTCTAATGTCCTACTTTCAACGACTGATAATGAATACACTCACCTTTGTTGCTCTGGCAGTATTGCTGCCAAACATGGTCCATGTACGTAGCATCATGATGGCATTAGTAGCCAGCTTTGTTCTCTCTATTTTAAATGCGTTGATCAAACCAATCTTGAGTATCATCTCATTTCCATTAACGCTGTTGACATTTGGGCTTTTCAGTTTTGTCATCAATGCTTTAATGCTGAATTTGACTTCAACTTTTGTAGGAGCTGCTAACTTTGGCTTTTCCTCATTTGGTGCAGCGATTCTGGTTGCTTTGATTATGTCAGTGATCAATATGATTGTGACTGAACACCATATCGAAAAATATACAAAATAAAACATCCACACGTTTCTGATACATAGCTAGCTATGTTGAAAGAACGTGTGGATGTTTTTGTTGTTTAATATTAAAGAACAATGTGAACAAACAAACTGTAATAATAAGAAAAGCAAAACATCTTTTTTTGTAATTTTTTATAAAAGAAAGACAAATCCGCCAATTATTTCTTCGAAATAACCATTTTTTGTCATGTTCATCTAGCTGTGTCATGTTAAATTGAGTAGAAGAATCTGTGAAAATACTCGTGTCTATTAGTTTCATTTGTTATTGTTTCGCAGTGATAAATATTGATAGAAGTAGTATTTTATGAAGGGGATCGATGGGAATACGAGCAGTATCATCGCACCACTTTTTTGACTAATAGCTATTCACTAAAACGAATAGTCTAAGCAGTTAAGCCGCCCACGCTAGAGTACCATTCTAAAATCTACGGAAACAATTCTTGCTGAATATCCACTACTACTAACTAAGTGAATAGTTATATTGTTCTTAAATACAGCTGAATTTTTGCACAAAGGTTCTTTTAATGCGCTTGAAAGTGCAAGCGGGCATTTTTGATTAATAATACAATTAAAAATGATGTAAAAAAGGAGAACTTAGATGTCTGCAAATTTAAGCAACTTTGCTGTTTATGTAGTAGATGATAATTTTTTTAATGGAGAGTGGCTAAAAAAAGCGATCCAAGAATGCCAACTTCCGTGTGCTTCAGTAGAAATTTTCCTGCCGGACCAATTTGAGCGTTTTATTAATGAACACCTTACCGATATCAATGATTTATTCTTATTTTCCACTGATATGAAAGGATATGATCGAGGTTTTCAATTAGCAGGAAGATTGAGAAGCCAATGTAAAAAATGTCAAATAGCTTTTTATGGAATAGATGCTTCAAAGATACAGATGAAAAAAATGAACCTCCTGTGCCCATTAGGGATCATTGATACAAAAGAAGCGTTTAAACACCAACTAAGAAACTTATTAATTGAAGCAATAGAAATAAAGCAATCATTATTAGGCAAAAAGCACTTATTAAAGCTTGAAAACAAACGAGAATTGATCGTTATGGATGCAGAATCAATCAACTATATCACAACGGTCAAAGAAGAGCGCAACCAAATCGTTCTTCACCAAAAGAAGTCGATCGAATACATTGAGATGTCCTTGAAAGTCATCAAGCAATTGGACCTACCCGCTTATTATAAAGTGTTTAAATCCTACATTATCAATACAGGACAAATCAGGAAAATTGATCGAACAAACAACATTCTTTCTTTTTTTAGCGGTGAAGAATTAGAAGTGGGTAAGAAAATAAGAAAAGCGATTGATTAAAAATACATATATAAATTGGAGGAGAATAATGAAGAAAATCACTAAAAAAATAGAACAAAGTATGGTTGTTATTGCATTGAGTCTTACTCAGATCACAACGCCAATACTGGTGATTGCTGAAACATCTGAGGCTGATCAGCCAGCTGAAACAATTAGTAAAATAGACAAAGAAAAAGATCCTATCTTGGCTTCATCTGAAAAAGAAGCTTCCTCATTCACTTCAAGTGCTAGTAGTCAAGAAGAAGTTGATACTTCTTCCAGTGAAGAGAACGAAGTGGATCAAAGTGAGGAAACATCAGGTATAAAAGATTCTAGTGTTGCAGAAACTGAAACCAACAAATCTTCTACTGATCCCAAAATAGTTAAGAAAGAAGAAAATGCTTCTCGTTCCAATCGACAAATAAAGGCGCAAGAACTTTTAAAGAAAGGAACACTGCTTACGATGGCTGATGAAGAGTACAGCCAAACACAGGAAACAAGAGTGCTAAATAATACACCAGTTAAACTAAAATTGGATTTTGAAATCATTGACGAAGATTACTTAGCTGGAACAACTGTTGTTTTTAGTTTGCCGGACACCCTTGGATTTACCGATAATCAAGGGACGATTCAAGGCATCGATGCGACTTGGCAAGTAGACAGTGCCAATCGTCAAGTAACGATCACTTTTAATCAAGCTATCCACGATGCAACATTTTCCCTTGAATTAAAGAGTTATCTTTATTCAGAAAGTACCCCGCAAATCAAAGTGACAATTGATGATCTAAATAAAACCAGTTATGCGATCGATCTTTATGAAGATGTCGAATCATTGAAGTACGAGCAACAAAAAAACATTTTTGGTCTAGATGGTACAGTGTATTATAATTTAGACCGCAAGCTCTCGGGAACGGAAACACTCTCTTTGCAACTTATTGACACCCCAGGAGCAGTTTTCAAAAAAATAGAATCGCAACCACTAAAGGTTTATAGCTATGATGTAGATATCAAAGGGAATATCACGCCAGAAACGCAAACGGAGCTAGCCGCTGGCACAGATTATACAATTACAGCTAATGACTTACAAAATACAGCAGTTGAGATCAAACAAATGGATCAGCAAAAGGCTTATGGTGTTGTCTATCAATTCACGATGAGCATATCTGAAATTAGTTACCATCAGTATTCTTATTACAAAAACTATCCAACCACCGGTTTTGGATCAGTAAATCTTGAACCATCGGCTGGGGAGTACCGTGGAATTTCTTTTGTGGCAAAAACAAGTCAAACTGAAAAAGAAATTTCATCAAGGTATTATACAGCTGTTGCCGGTGGAAATTTATATTCCAATGAAAAGGGATCCTACTATTTAACATTACATGGCATGCCAACTGAAATGAAAAAAGGACAGCAGATAACGATATCCGCTGAAAATGGACAGGAACTTA
The DNA here is from genome assembly GCF_003812305.1 of Enterococcus sp. FDAARGOS_553. Classification (NCBI taxonomy): domain Bacteria; kingdom Bacillati; phylum Bacillota; class Bacilli; order Lactobacillales; family Enterococcaceae; genus Enterococcus; species Enterococcus sp. FDAARGOS_553. The sequence continues at coordinate 2,965,489 of NZ_CP033740.1, read as the reverse complement.
CAGTGAAGCAACTAATGGTCAATGATGCTTTTTATCAAAATGTACCTTTAGATGAATACTTTAAAGTCGAAAATTCTAACGGCATGTTGACCTTGACGGCAACCAAAGACAGTAACCTAGCATTTTCCATGATTCATCTTACGGTTCCTTTTGATCAAAAAGACATCGTCATGAATGTCACGACTCCTTTGATTCCCAATGAAAAATTCAAAGTGATTGGGGATGATTATGTACAACCAATCTCAGTTTTATATCCTAATTCAGCTGAGACAGCTTGGGGGAACTACAACCAAAATGGTGCCTATTCAAATGATACTTCAGTCAACGTTGAAGGAAGCACAACACAACCTGTCGAAAATCTTAAAATCTTCGTCGAACATCCAGATTATTTGACACTTAGAAAAGTTCCAGAAGTGAACTATTATTACAAGATCGATCAAGATTACCGTATCGAGAAGGTTGAGGGAGGGTCCTTAGTTACTTTTATTACGCCAATCAATCGTTCAATTCAATTTGACATTGGATTTAATTATGTGCCAGACAGTCTCGCTTCTACAACGCGGATCCCAGTAGATAAAATTCCGATTAGTATCTCAGCGGATGGCTTGGATACTGTCAATACAACAGTTACCACTGGAAGAAAAAACTATTCAGAACAAACGTTGCAAGGAAGCAAAAATCAATTTTTAGTTAATGCCCGGCAAGATACCATCAAAGATCTGAAGGTAGAAACACATGTACCAATGAATACAGATGTCGTATTTTCCATTATCGATGTCTCCAATGATCAAGTGGAAGGGATTTATCCTCAATACTGGGCTCGGGGGCAATACAATACGCAAGTCATGAAAGAATCAGATCCGAATTACCCTACCATCACGCATGATGAAGCGACGAATTATTATACGTTCGATTTTGGGACAACTGATCACAGATACATCATTGCCTATCATTATGCAAATGGTTGGCAGGAAACGAAATCAATTCTGATACCGGGATTTGCTAAAGAACCACTGTATGGTAATCAACAAGGGTCATCGACGGTCACTGTCTCTAATACCGCAACAGACATTATCGATATTAGTCAAAGGACAGTTACTAGCGCAAAAAACGTAACCCAAGTCACTGTGAAAACGAAAAACATTGATGATGGAACAAAGAAAGTTGTAAATCCAACGTTCAGCTTAAAATCTATTGGCAACACCAATGGAGAAATCGATCCAAACTCCATCAGAATCTCAAATGTTCCTGATGATAGTTATAAAGTAGAGAAAGTTAATGGTGAGATTCAGCTGGTTTTTGCAAACTATGTGCTTAAGGAGAACGTGGAGATCAGCTATACCGTCCTTTCTCAAAACGCTGGTCAAATTTCTGCATCAGCCACCATTTCATCCGAGACGATTGATACATTGTCCGAAGCAAAGCGCACCGCGACATCCACTATCGCAAATCTGCAATTTTCAGCAGGTGATTCGGAAGGGATTATCTATAAAACGTCTGCTTTACTTGATGTCTTTGATACAGAAAGGCCGACAAAAAAGATTGCTGGAGTTTCATTAATGTTAATCAATCAGTTGACTGGAACTGTGATCAACACCACCACTGATCAAGTAGGCGAGTCACAGTTGACAGATATTTATACAGGTAAATACAAGGTATACGTTTCAAAAGTTCCTGAAGGATATGTTGTTCCAGAAGATATTCAATCTGGTATGGATGTAAAAGTCAATCGAACGGGTAACCAGATATCTATTGGAATCACACCAGAAAAAGATTTATCCAGTATTTCAGTAAAAGACAGCACATTATACGTAGGAGACACATGGCAAGCCGAGGACAACTTTGTCTCTGCGTCGGACAAACAAGGCAATAACGTAACATTTTCAAAAGTAACCATTAGCGGCGATGTTGATACATCAAAAGTAGGTAGTTATCAAGTGACTTATACCAATGGAACAGCTAAGGCAGTGGCAACGATCACCGTCGTGTCTGATCAAGCAACCGTGGTAGCCAAAGATAGTACGCTCTATGTGGGAGATTCTTGGCAGGCGGAAGACAATTTTGTATCCGTCACAGATAAAGACGGAAAAGCAGTATCACTCGCTAATGTAACCGTCACAGGTACGGTAGACACTACGACACCCGGAAAATATGAAGTCAGCTACCGCAATGGTAAAGTTGAAGCAATAGCTACGATCACAGTTTTAGCAGATCAAACAAGCGTCAAAGCAAAAGACAGCACATTATACGTAGGAGACACATGGCAAGCTGAGGACAACTTTGTTTCTGCGACGGACAAACAAGGCAATAACGTAACATTTTCAGAAGTAACTGTTAGCGGCGATGTTGATACTTCAAAAGCAGGTAGTTATCAAGTGACCTACAAAAATGGAAACGCCGAGTCAGTGGCAACGATCACCGTCGTGTCTGATCAAGCAACCGTGGTAGCCAAAGATAGTACGCTCTACGTAGGAGACACATGGCAGGCAGAAGATAACTTTGTCTCTGCGACGGATAAAGAGGGAAAAACGTTGTCAGTAGCTGAATTGGATATAACAGGGGATGTCGATACTACGACACCTGGCAAATATGAAATCAGCTACCGCAATGGTAAAGTTGAAGCAATAGCTACGATCACAGTTTTAGCAGATCAAACAAGCGTAGTTGTTAAGGACTCAGTAGTGTATGTAGGCGATCAATGGGAGGCTAAGAACAATTTTGTCTCAGCAACTGATCGTGAGGGCAATACCCTATCAATTGAACGACTTCTTATTGAAGGATCTGTTGATACCAGGAAGGTCGGTACTTATCAGGTGAACTATTCTGTTGTTTCAAATGAGAAAGTAGCAAATCCAGCGCTGTTTGAGCGCATATTTGGGACAACCAAACAATTGACTGTTACGGCAACGGCTACGATTCAAGTGATCGAAAAACAACCAGCAACCGACGATGGAAAAAAATCTAACAACAATGATCAAACTAAACCAGTTGATCCAAAGTCAAATGATGGAAGTAAACTGATCAAAGCAACTGCTAAAGATCGTCAACAGCGAGTTTTGCCAAAAACTGGTTCGAGTGACAATCAAGTTTATCCATTAGTGGGGATTGCATTCATTGGTCTTGTTGTTACCTTCTTCTTTAGAAGAAAGAAAAAAGCGAACGAATAAGCTTATAAAATTGGCTCAATAGCCAAGCAAGAAAGCAGCGAGTATTCGTTGCTTTTTTGTTGGTCCTTAGTAAGTTAGTCCTAGCAGCTGGCAAAAAAAGAGCTGACTATTCTTTTAACGTACCTGGTTGACTAGTTCGTGACTGCATGTCGTTTATTTAAAGGACTGCAATGAAAAATGGAACGAACAAATCAATGATGATTCGTTCGTTCCGTGGATTGTGTGGTCTATTTTAGTTGTTCTTCGGAAACATTCTCTAGGTAATCATCAACAGCCTTCAGAGTATCATCTAACGCACCTTTTTCAAAGGGCGAACGTAAGTGAGCTGTTTCGAGAATTTCAAGAAATGTTTGTGTACCGCCGACTTGACAAATGGCCAAATAATCTTGCCAAGCAGTAGGATCTTGGGCTACGATCGAACGATACCAAAATTGAAAGGCACAAACTTGAGCTAACGTATAGTCGATATAATAAAAGGGTGACTCAAAAATATGTCCTTGTCTAAACCAGTAAAGCCCGCGATCCAAATCAGGAAATTCACTGTAGTCACGTTCTGGACAATAGCGGCGTTCCAGGTCTCTCCAACAAGTTTTTCGTTGCTCTGGAGTCCAATCAGGATTTTCGTAGACTTCTTGTTGGAAGTGATCAACTAACACGCCGTAAGGTAGAAATAGTAGACTGCTAGCCAGATGGGCGAACTTGTACTTTGCAGTTTCCTCTTCAAAAAAAGCATCCATCCAAGGCCAAGCGATAAATTCCATTGACATGGAATGAATCTCACAAGACTCGAAATTTGGAAAAAGAATTTCTGGCTCTTTGATCCAACGAGACTGAAACGCTTGAAATGCATGACCAGCTTCATGAGTCAAGACATCTACATCAGCAGCAGTCCCGTTGAAATTCGCAAAAATAAAAGGAGAGTGATATTCCTGGATAAAGGTACAGTAACCCCCAGATTGCTTGCCTTTTTTGCTTAAAAGATCCAAGAGCTCATGATCAACCATGAAGTCAAAGAATTCACCTGTTTCTTGAGACAGTTCATGATACATGGTACGGGCTTTCTCCACTAATTCGTTTGCGGTGCCTTTCGGTGTTGCATTTCCGTTCGGATAGACCAATGGCAAATCCGCAAAAGTGGCTTTTGATAGCTGATTACGTTTTGCTTGGCGGGCATACAGCTTTTGAGTGATTGGGACAACTTTTTCTAAAATTTCCTTTCGATAGGTTTCGATCATTTTGCGATCATAATCCCAGCGGTTCATTTGGACATCTGCAAAAGCAACATAATTTTCGAAGCCTAATTTATGGGCGATTTCTGTACGCACTTTGATCAATTCATCATAAATTGTGTCGAATTTCGTTTCATTTTCAGCAAAAAATGCTGTTTGAATGTTTATTGCTTCCAAACGAATTTCACGATTTTTGTGTTCAGTAAAAGGGCGTAGTTGTGCAAGGGTATAGCTGTCTCCTTGGAACTCCAGCTGGGCGGAAGCAATCAATTTGCCATAATCAGAAGTCAGTTGATTCTCTTTTTGGAATAATTCGATCAGTGATTCATCAAATAACTTCACGCGACTTTCAGCAAATAAAAAGAACGTTTCTGGATAGATAGTTTTTAATTCTTCCACTAGCGGTGAAGCGAGTAGACAACGGTAGAAACGAAAATCCAGTGATTCAAAATGAGGCTGGTACTCATTCCAAAATGTATCTTCTGCTTCATAATACGGATCCGTCGTATCAATTGAGTGTCGAATAGAAGCCAAGTTGACTGCCGTGTCGATCGTTCCCCGCAAATAATTTAATTCATCGATGGCTGTTTTTGCAGATTCAAGGTTGGCTGCTTCCTCAAGGTTGTGTAACGCTTCCAAATAATTGTGTTTGTAAGAATCAAAATCTGGTCGTACGTAAGTATAGTCTGAAAATTTCAATTAAATCCCTCCTCTTTAAAAATAATAGCATAAAATAAAAAGAAATAGGTAGTTCCAATAACACGTGTAGTAAGTTTTAAGATAGAATGATAAAATAGAGAGGAACAGTTTGCGAAAAAGAAGCAGCTGAAGAATCAATGGAGATGAAGAGAGGGACTATTATGACAGAAACCGTCAAGGTCAATGAGTTGGCTGAGGCTTTGAACTTAGAGATCGTCCAAGGGGATGAAACAAGTTTGGAACGGACAATCATCACCGGGGATATTTCGCGACCGGGGTTGGAATTGACCGGCTATTTCAATTATTATTCCCATGATCGATTACAACTATTTGGAAGTAAAGAAATTACTTTTGCTGAACGAATGATGCCGGAAGAGCGGTTGATGGTCTTGCGTAAAATGTGTTCAGAAGATACACCTGGATTCATTGTTTCCAGAGGATTGGCTATCCCAGAGGAAATGATCCAAGCTTGTGCAGAGCACAATATCGCAATTTTGCGTTCGCCTATTTCAACTTCACGATTGCTAGGTGAACTTTCGAGCTATTTAGATGGACGATTAGCAGCTCGAACAAGCGTACATGGAGTTTTGGTAGATGTTTATGGATTAGGTGTCTTGATTCAAGGAGATAGTGGCATCGGGAAAAGCGAGACGGCATTAGAGTTGATCAAGCGTGGACACCGGCTGATTGCTGATGATCGAGTAGATGTTTATAAGCAAGATGAACTGACACTGGTGGGAGAACCGCCCAAAATCCTCCAACATCTAATTGAAATTCGCGGAATCGGAATTATCGACGTCATGAACTTATTTGGTGCCAGTGCAGTCAGAGGCTATATGCAAGTGCAGTTGGCAGTTTACCTTGAAGCGTGGGCTAAAGATAAAAAATATGATCGCTTAGGTACGGATGATACAACTGTTCAGATTGGTGAAGTAGATATCCCGCAAATCAAGATTCCAGTAAAAACCGGACGAAATGTCGCCATCATTATTGAAGTTGCAGCCATGAATTTCCGGGCAAAAACAATGGGTTATGATGCGACACAAACGTTTGAGAATCGATTGACACAGTTGATCGAAGAAAATTCTGGAAATTAGAGAGGAACAGTTTATATGTTAGCTTTAGTAAATCGTGTTGCTTTTGAGTTGTTCGGTCTGCCGATCTATTGGTATGCGATCATTATTGTCTCCGGTGTCATCATTGCGATGTGGTTGAGTACGAGAGAAGCAGTCCGTGTGGGATTGAAGGCCGATGATGTAACGGACTTTATGTTGATTGGCTTGCCAGTTTCAATTATCGGGGGCAGACTGTATTACGTCCTATTTGATTTAGAACCTTATTTGAAAGATCCAATTCAAATTTTCAATACTCGTTCTGGGGGATTGGCAATCTATGGGGCTTTGATCGCTGGAGGAATATGGCTGTATTTCTTTTGCCGACGCAATTTTATTTCACCAGTGACCTTTTTGGATATTGCAGCACCTAGCGTGTTGTTGGCACAAGGAATTGGACGTTGGGGGAATTTCATGAATCATGAAGCTCACGGCGCAGAAGTCAGCCGTTCCTTTCTAGAAAGTCTCCATCTACCTAATTTTATTATTGATAATATGAATATCGATGGAGCTTATCGACAACCAACATTCTTATACGAATCTGTCTGGAATGTTTTAGGTTTTATTGTTTTGATCTTACTCCGTAAGAAAAAGGGACTTTTAAAAGAAGGCGAAGTCTTCCTAGGGTATCTGATCTGGTACGGTTTTGGACGCTTCTTCATTGAAGGAATGAGAACGGATAGTTTGTACTTGTTTGGACCGATCCGAGTATCGCAAGTCTTATCAGCTGTGTTATTCTTTGGTGCAATCATCGTCTTGATCTGGCGCCGTAAAAAAACAAAAGTAAAAGATTACAACCGTTCCTATGGAGAAAATGAATATGTAATCTAGCAGTTATTTTTCGGCAACTATGGTAAAATGATTGAGTGAAGTTTTATTGTAAATGAACAGAGGAGGTTTCCATCGTGAAACAAAAAATAGCCGTATTAGGCCCTGGCTCTTGGGGGACTGCGCTTGCGCAAGTGTTATCCGAGAATGGTCATGAAGTGAAAATTTGGGGCAACAATCCAGCTCAAATCGATGAAATCAATACGTACCATACGAATCGTCATTATCTGCCGGATTTGAAGCTACCAGAAAATATTTTAGGTGTTAAGGCTCTTGAAGAAGCGATCATTGATGCAGATGCCATTCTTTTCGTTGTACCGACGAAAGCAATTCGGGCGGTCGCTAAAGAGTTTGCCGAAAAGGCAACCAATCGTCCCGTGATCATCCATGCATCGAAAGGATTAGAGCAAGGAAGTCACAAGAGAATATCTGAAATTTTGGCAGAAGAGATTCCTACAGAGAAACGACAAGATATTGTTGTGCTATCCGGGCCTTCTCATGCAGAAGAGGTGGCTGTCCATGATATTACTACCATTACTGCAGCGAGTGAAAATGAAGAATCAGCAAAATATGTGCAGGAATTGTTCATGAATGACTATTTCCGTATTTATACGAACAATGATGTAATCGGGGTTGAGACTGGTGCAGCATTAAAAAATATCATCGCAATCGGTGCGGGAGCAATTGCTGGTTTAGGCTTTGGAGACGACGCAAAAGCGGCGATCATGACCCGCGGGTTAGCTGAAATCAGCCGACTAGGAGTAGCTATGGGAGCCAATCCATTGACCTTTATCGGTTTGAGTGGTGTTGGTGATTTGATTGTGACTTGTACGAGTGTTCATTCACGAAATTGGCGTGCGGGAAACTTACTTGGTAAAGGACACAGTTTGGATGAAGTATTAGAAAACATGGGAATGATCGTTGAAGGTGTATCGACGACAAAAGCAGCGCGAGAACTGGCAGCAGCTTTAGGTGTTGAAATGCCGATCACCGAAACCATTTATTCTGTTCTTTATGAAGGAAAAGCAATCGAACAAGCAGCCAAAGAAATCATGCTGAGAGATGGCAAAGAAGAGAACGAGTTTACGCTTGAAAAGTAACGATAAGGAGAGAGACAAATGAATGTAAAAAAAGCAGTTATTCCAGCAGCAGGATTAGGAACCCGTTTTTTACCGGCAACAAAAGCAATGGCTAAGGAAATGTTGCCGATCGTTGATAAACCAACGATCCAATTTATTGTTGAAGAAGCTTTACAATCAGGTATCGAAGATATTTTGATCGTTACCGGAAAAGCAAAACGCCCAATTGAAGACCATTTCGATGCAAACTTAGAACTAGAAATGAATCTGCAAGAAAAAGGCAAAACTGAATTATTGAAATTGGTCGAAGAAACCACAGATGTTAATCTTCACTTCATTCGTCAATCACATCCTAAAGGGTTAGGGCATGCTGTCCTACAAGCAAGAGCCTTTGTAGGAAATGAGCCCTTCGTGGTAATGCTTGGCGACGACTTGATGGAAGATGAAGTCCCATTAACGAAGCAATTGATCGATGATTACGAAACAACGCATGCTTCAACGATTGCTGTGATGGATGTTCCGCATGAAGACACATCAAAATATGGGATTATTGATCCTGGCATGCAAGTTGATAAAGGATTATACAACGTGAAGAACTTTGTGGAGAAACCTGCTCCAGACAAAGCGCCTAGTGATTTGGCAATTATTGGCCGCTATTTGTTGACCCCAGAAATTTTTGATATCTTAGCTAATCAAAAACCAGGTGCCGGCAATGAGATTCAGTTGACTGATGCTATTGATACGTTGAATAAAACACAACGCGTATTTGCTCGCCAATTTACTGGTAAACGGTATGATGTTGGTGATAAATTTGGTTTCTTGAAGACAAGCATTGAATATGGCTTGAAACACCCAGAAGTCAAAGACAGTCTAAAAGAATACTTGATTGAATTGAGTAAAGAATTAACACCAACTGAAAAAACAGCAACCCAGCCAAAACCAACAAAAGAGAACAAGTAAAAAGAACGCTTGCCGAACAACTGACGATCAATCAAAGTTGTTCGGCATTTTTTTGGTTTTGTATGAAAGCGGATAGATTTTAGTAAAAAAACAAAATTCGCTAGTCTTTTATTTGTAGAACGCCGTTTGAAATGCTATTCTTAATATAAGTAAAAGGGGAAGGAGACATTTTATGACAGGAGGAGAGATTGCAGCATTGATCGCTGCGATTGCATTCGTCGTACTTGTCGTTTTTGTTGTACGATTATTGATGCAAGTAAGCAAAACGATGACCAAAGTGGATAAAACAGTGGAAGAAGCCAATACCACGATTCGAGTCATCACCCAAGACGTAGATATCCTTTCAAAAGAAGTGGAGGGATTGTTGGTTAAGACCAATGAATTGCTGCAGGATGTAAATGGCAAAGTTGCGACCATTGATCCGCTCTTTACTGCAGTAGCAGATTTAAGTACCAGCGTCTCTGAATTGAATAGTTCAGGAAAGAACTTGGTCTCGCGAGTTGGCAGTTTAGGTCGAACAACGGCTAAAGCAACTGTTGCTGGTAAAGTAGGTCAAACAGCAATGAAATTTTTCAAAGACCGTAACAAACAACAATAAGAGGAGGAATTTCAATGAGTAAAAAAGGTGGATTTCTATTAGGTGCAGTAATTGGTGGGACAGCAGCAGCGGTAGCAGCCCTGTTATTAGCACCCGAGTCAGGTAAAAACTTGCGAAACAAACTAGCCAAACAAGCCGATGATTTATTGGATAAAGCTTCTGATTATGGTGATATGGCTAAAGATAAAAGTACCGATTTAGTGGAGATCGCTAAAGATAAAGCAGCTAAACTTGGCGAACAAGCTTCAGGTTTTACTGATTCATTGACTGCAAAAGTAGATGACTTAAAAGATAATGCAGCTAGTTCTTCTAGCGATACAGTTGAAGAATTAAAAAAACAGGCAGGAGATTTATCTGAGCGCTTCAAAAAATCTGCTGACGAAGTCAAAAATTCTGCTAGTGATCTTCATGAAGACGTCCAAGAAACAGCAGAAGACATTTTTATTGATGCAAAATCTTCCGCTGCAGACATGAAGGAAACGGTAAAAGAAGGGGCAGAAGAGGCCAAACCAATCGTAGATGATGCTGCAAAAGAAACAAAATCAGCAGCAAACGAATTGAAACATGAAGCAAATAAAAAAGCGGCTGATGTAAAAGCAACAACAAAATCAGAAGCCAAAGATGCGAAAGAAGATTTTGAAGAAGTCAAAGAAGAATTAAAAGATAAAATGGAAAAAAATAATCCAGAAGCATAATCTTTCTCTTTTGAAAGTTAAAGGAGCTGCTTTTAATCGGTAGCAAAAAAACATCCAAACGAAGATAAAATGCCGAGCCGTGACAACACGGTTCCTGCGATCAAACAGATCACAGACGCATTTATTTCTAGTTTGGATGTGTTTTTTTTAGCGAAGGCGCACATAGTTAAGCGTTTTTGATCTCTTGATCACATAGTGAGTAGATCCAATCAGATAGTTGGGAGAATTGAAAGCCATTTGCTTCAGCTAGTGCTACATTTATCGAATATTCAGGCGTGCCATTGTATTTTCCAGCTTCTCCGGTAGGTGATAAAAGTGGGTCAATGCCAGTTTCTTTTGAGACATAAGCTAAAATTTCTGCCAGTGAGAGGGTACCTTTAGCAGCAGCGTTGACGGGGCCTGTAAAGGAACTGGTTCCTAAAAATGCTAAAAATTTTCCTGCTTCTTTAGAATCGATAAAACTCATTTGATGGGAAAGATTGTCAATAAACATGGCTTTTTTTTGACAAACGGATTGAATATAGAAAGACAACCGTTTGGTATAGTCATCAATTCCCACCACATAAGGAAAGCGGACAAATGCCGAATTTTGTGAGTATTTTTGGCTTAAAATCTCCTCGACACTGCGTTTTCCTTCTGCATAGTTCACTTGTTCTGAGGTCACAAGACGATAAGCATGTGCTGTTGGATCAAAATCTTTTTCGACCAGATTGTCATGGAAAGTTGGATAAACAGACATAGAGCTTGTGACAATATAGCGTTCGGTAGTGACATGACGCATCAAAATATCAATATCATTGGAGGTATAGGCGATATTATCGTAAATCACATCATAAGTTTCTTTTGTCAAAACAGATCGGATACTGTCTTCATCTTCTCTGTCAAAAATCAATCGAGTTACCTTTGGACCAAATGAGTCTGGTGTTTTTCCACGAGTAGCAATCGTTACGTTCGCACCCTGTGTAAGCAGTTCATTGACGAGATGTTTGCCAAAAAAGCGTGTCCCACCTAAAACCAATACATTTTGCGTCATAATCCATCTCCTTTGTTAATTCAATACTAGTAGCTCTTTTGCAGTTTTTGTAAACGGCACACAACCAGTTTCAGTAACATAGATACAATCTTCGATACGAACACCGACTTGTTCAGGAATGTAAATCCCAGGTTCGATGGAGAAACACATGCCTTCTTCAATCACCAAATCATTCCCGGTAATCAATGATGGAAATTCATGAACCGTTGTGCCGATCCCGTGACCCAATCGATGATTGAAGTATTCACCGTATCCATGACTTTCGATGACCCCACGAGCAATTTCGTCCAGTTGACCCGCAGTAATGCCTGGTCTAACAGCTGCTTGGGCAGTCAGTTCCGCTTCAAGGACGATATCATAGATATTTCGTTGCAATTCAGTCGGCTCGTGATAGGCAATGGTACGCGTTGCGTCGCTGCAATAGCCATTCCAGATCACACCTAGGTCGAAGAGAACTAGTTCATTTGGTTTGATTTGTTGTTTACCTGGAACCCCATGAGGGCTTGCAGCATTGGCACCTGCTAAGACCGTCGTATCAAAGGACATGTGGGAAACGCCGCGTTTTTTGAGTTGATATTCAATCTCTGCAACGATCTCCATTTCAGAAATACCTTCTTTGACAGCAGAAAAACCAATCTCAAAAGCGACGTCTGCCCAATTACCTGCTTCAAGCAATGTGTCGATTTCCGCTGCTGTTTTGGTTAATTGCATTTTCTGGATCACAGGAGTGATATCAAGTGAAAAATCAGTTCCTGGAAGGAAACCATTCAATGCTTCGAAACGTTCAACAGTCAAATCATTCTTTTCTAGTGCTAATCGTTTGAGGTGATAACGAGATTCTAGCTCTGAACAGATTTTTTTCCAAGGATCTTCACTATCTAAATAACCAATCACATCGTAGGGCCAGCCACTATTTTTAGCTTCTTCAACTTCTAAAGCTGGTGTAAATAGGAAAGGGTCTTTATCAGGTGAAAGAAAGAGTGCTAATACGCGTTCATGAGGTTCACTCTTGAAACCTGAAAAATAGGCAATCGTTGAAGGATTTGAGATATAAGCGACCTCAGCTTGATTGCTGGCTAACCACGTTGTCATTTCTTGTATTTTTTCTTTATTCATGAAAAAACCTTCTTTCAAGTATTCTTTCTCCATTTTAGCACGCTTTACTGGAGAATGCTTGTCCGTAAATATGTAAAATTGACTAAGTTTTCATGAAAGCGGAATTAAAACGGTTGCATATTCGCAAAAAGTTTGCTATTCTATCAAAGAAATGTAAATAAGATTTTCTGAAAACAGAATAAAGGGAGATATATCATGGAAAAACAAACAATTACGATTTATGATGTTGCTCGTGAGGCAAATGTTTCGATGGCGACGGTTTCTCGTGTCGTGAACGGCAATCCAAATGTTAAGCCAGCGACACGTAAGAAGGTTCTGGAAGTCATTGACCGCTTAGATTATCGTCCAAATGCTGTTGCACGAGGATTGGCTAGCAAAAAAACAACTACAGTCGGTGTAATCATTCCCGATGTCAGCAATATGTTCTTTTCTTCATTGGCTCGTGGGATCGATGACGTAGCAACGATGTACAAATACAACATTATCTTGGCGAATTCCGATGGCGATAGTATGAAGGAAGTAAACGTACTGAACAATCTTTTGGCAAAACAAGTAGACGGTGTGATTTTCATGGGTCATCGGATCACTGATGAAATCCGTGGCGAATTTTCGCGTTCAAAAACACCAGTGGTACTTGCTGGCTCAATCGATCCCGATGAACAAGTGGGGAGCGTGAACATTGATTATACAGCAGCTACGAAAGATGCAGTAAGTTTACTAGCCAAAAACAATCAAAAGATCGCTTTTGTCAGCGGTGCATTGATTGATCCAATCAACGGTCAAAACCGGTTGAAAGGGTATAAAGAAGCGTTAAAAGAAAACAACTTAGACTATTCAGAAGGCTTGATTTTTGAAGCGCCTTATAGCTTTAAAGAAGGCTTGGCATTAGTTGAACGAATCATGAACAGTGGAGCGACAGCGGCATATGTAACAGACGATGAACTTGCTATCGGTGTTCTAGACGGTTTGATTGACCGAGGTGTCAAAGTACCTGAAGAATTTGAAATCATTACAGCCAACAATTCTTTATTGGCAGAAGCTGCCCGTCCACGTTTATCTAGCGTGACACAGCCTTTATATGACATGGGTGCTGTAGCGATGCGTTTACTAACGAAAATGATGAACAAAGAAGAAGTAGAACAAAAAACAATTGTTTTACCATATGGTATCTCTGAAAAGAGTTCAACGAAATAAGTGAGAAAAAAGAAGAAACCGTTCTTAGGAGCGGTTTTTTTATTTACATATAGATATAAAAAAGAACAGGAGCAACGATGTGCTTCCCGTTCTTCAGGTAAAACAGATTTTGGCAAATGACTGTGATGACGTAATCAGTCATCCTCTTTCTGCTCGTTTTTCTTTTCTTCCGTTTTTTCTGCTTCTTTTTGATTATTGTTATTGTTCGTGGCGTTTTCTTCTTTATTGGTACTTCTAGAGCCATTGTTCGTGGCTGTATTGGTAGAAGTAGATGTTGTTGTTCGGCTAGGGGCGATTTTCTTCCAATAATCTGCATAATTGGCATTCGATCCGCCAATCCCAAATTCAAAGGATGCTTCTTTGGGACCGCCTTTTGTCCAATACGAAGTAACTGTGTCGCTTGGATTGGTTCTTCTTGTGTTATCTACTGTGACCGTGCCGCCTGGAAGTGTTCCTGTAGCCTTAGACACTTTGATCTTTTTGACATCATCGGATAACTCGAATTTTTTATCCACTCCAAAGACCTTCTGGTCGGATTGATAAATGCGATTGATCAAATAAGCCATGTATTGAGCGGTACGTGTTCCGGCACTACTATCGGTGGCTTTGTTGTCATCACGACCAGACCAGCTACTGATGGTAATGGAAGGAGTTGAGACCACGAGCCAAGAATCGGACCAATTGTTTGTCGAACCTGTTTTACCGACCCAATCGGCATTTCCAAGGTTCCAATCCAGACCACTAACAACGGATTTAAAGTTAGACGTCTTTTGTTCGTCAATTACACTGCGCATCATGTCATTCATGATTGATGCTGTTGCTTCAGAGAAGACTTGAACTGGTTTTTGTTCATGCTGATACAAGACTTCGCCTTCATTGTTCTTGATCGATTCGATCACATAACCTTCCTGGTAAACGCCTTTGTTTGCTAACGTTTGGAATCCATTGGTCTGAGTTAAAACAGTTACGTTGGTGACTCCTAAAGGAGCAGACTCATAAGCCCAACTATTGTCTTCAGGATAGTTCATCTTGCTCAAATAATTCTTATAAGAGAAGAATGGGTCACCTTCTTGCTCCCAAATGTCTTGAAAAATGTTTGTCGCAGCGATATTACTAGAGACTTCTAATGATTCTCGAATCGACATAAAGGTATTGGTTCCCTTATTTGTCGCGTTAACGATTGGTTCATCCGCATTTTCACCAGTGCGCCATTTAGCTGCGTAATCAGAGACCATTGATTCAGAACCCATCAAGCCTTCATCGATGGCAGGACCGTAAACGAGCATTGGCTTAATACTTGATCCAGCTTGTCTTTGGGCATCGAACGCATGATTGAATTGATTTTGCTGATAATCGCGACCACCAATGAACCCAAGCACACGGCCTGTTGCATTATCCATCATGACATTCCCAACTTCAATGGGCGCATCGCCCCAATTATCCAGCATATAGCCATATTTGGACACAGCGTCTTGCATGGCATTATAGATGTTTTTATCAATGGTAGAGGTAACTATGTAACCACCATTGACTAATTTTTGTTGTGCTAATTCTAAATATTTCTGATAGGTTTCTTCTTTACTGTATTCTTCTGCGCTAACTTTATCTTCGTCCGCCAATTGTTTAGCGATGATATCTTTGGCTTCATTGAGAACCGTATAATAGAGGAAACTCTGATCGGTCTGCTCAATGGCTTCTTGTTTTTTGAAGTCTTGTTTCAAATCATAAGCCATTGCTTCGTCGTATTCTTTTTTTGAGATGTCATGATTACGATACATACTAAAGAGGACGAAGTCTTTTCGATCTAAACCGGCACTGAGATTTTCTTTGATTTCACCAGTATTCGTGTACGGACTATAGACGATCGGGCTTTGTGGCAATCCAGCAATAAAAGCAGCTTGGGGAAGTGTAAGATCGGCAGCATTGACGCCAAATATTCCTTGGGCCGCTTCTTGCACGCCGGCAATATTTTGCCCTTTATTATTTCTACCAAATGGTGAAATATTTAAGTACATTGTGACTATCTCATCTTTAGAGAAAAACTTTTCGACTTCCATCGCCAAGAGAATCTCATTGGCTTTGCGTTTAAAAGTAGTTTCGCTTGAGAGAATTTGCTGTTTGACTAATTGCTGAGTTAATGTCGATCCACCGCCACCACCAAAGCCAGTTGCTTCAGAGAGGAGGGCACGGACGACCGCTTTAGGAACGACGCCATTATGCTGATTGAAATATTCGTCTTCTGTTGCAATGATCGCTTTTTTGAGATAATCAGAAATTTTATCTGAAGAAACCGATGTACGCATCAGATCTGATCGAATCGTGGCGATTTTACTACCATCCGCATAAGCTAGCTGTGAAGTCTCTGTGATGTCGGTTAATTCTTGCTGCAGTTCTTCTTTTGACGGGGCAGCGGTATCTTCTACTAAAAATGCAAAATAGCCAACACCGATACCTAGTGCGAGTGAACCGCCCAGAATCAAAAAGGAAATTGCGACTAAAAAGAGCGAATGGAGCACGCGCAAGCTGATATTGAAATAAAACCAGCTCTTTTTCGTACTTGGAGATTTTGGTTGTTTTTTCTTATTTTGGGGCAAAAATGGTCACCTCAATGATATTAGAATAGATTCCGTTGTATTATAGCAAAAATCAACGCACTTGGATAGTTTTGCTCGTTATCACAATCAAATTATAACAAATACGGGATTGATCCAAAATGGGATTAAGGCTTTTCTTTAGGCGGATTTTCAGTTAATATGAACAGTGAGTAATGATTTAGGAGGAAAAAAAATGAGTTCAGACTTTTTTGAAGAATTAAAAAGTCGTGGTCTGGTTCATCAGACTACTGACGAAAGTGCATTGATCAAACAATTAAACGAAGAGTCTGTGAAACTATATATTGGGTTTGATCCAACCGCTGATAGTTTGCACATTGGCCATCTTTTACCGATCTTGATGCTGCGCCGTTTCCAACAACGAGGACATGTTCCTATTGCATTAGTAGGCGGAGGAACAGGGATGATTGGGGATCCATCTTTCAAGGACCAAGAACGGCAATTAAATACATTAGATACCGTCAAGGAATGGTCTCAAAGTATCAAAAATCAATTGTCTCGTTTTATTGACTTTGAGGATCAAACGAATCCAGCAATTTTAGCCAATAATTATGACTGGTTAGGCGAATTAAAATTGATCGATTTCCTACGTGATGTAGGGAAGAACTTTACCATCAACTACATGATGAGCAAAGAAAGCGTAAAACGCCGCATTGAAACGGGAATTTCTTATACCGAATTTGCTTACCAATTGCTGCAAGCCTATGACTTCCTAAATCTTTATGATGAACATGGCTGTCTATTGCAACTTGGAGGCAGTGACCAGTGGGGAAATATCACGTCAGGAATTGAACTGCTACGTCGCGAACGAGAAGTCCAAGGGTTTGGTTTGACGATGCCTTTGATTACTAAGGCAGATGGTACCAAGTTTGGTAAAACTGAGGGGAATGCAGTTTGGCTAGATGCCGACAAAACAACACCTTACGAATTTTATCAGTTTTGGATCAATACGGATGACCGTGACGCTGTGAAATTCTTGAAATACTTCACTTTCTTATCACTTGAAGAAATTGCAGCAATTGAAAAAGAATTCTTAGCTGCACCAGAAACACGAGTTGCCCAAAAAGCGTTGGCCAAAGAAGTGACCACATTAGTTCATGGTGCAAAAGCATATGAGCAAGCTGTTCATATTTCTGAAAGCTTGTTCAATGGGGATATCAAAGGACTGTCTGCTGACGAAATTGCACAAGGATTCAAAGGGGTCCCAACCTATCAAGTCTCGAATGATGATGAGTTAAACATTGTAGAATTGTTGACTACTTCGAAAATCGAAGCATCGAAACGACAAGCCCGGGAAGATATCCAAAACGGGGCAATCTATGTGAATGGCGAACGCCAACAAGACTTAAATTACGTGATCAACGAAGAAGACCGTATCGGCGGCAAATATGTTGTTATTCGCCGTGGGAAGAAAAAATATTTCTTGTTGACATTTTAGCTAGTTGCTAGAGAGTGAAATGAGTAAAAAGCGAACCGCTGAGTGGGTTCGCTTTTTTTCAAATCAATAGAGGAGGAAACAGATCGTTTATGGGACAATTATTTTTGAATGCCGCTGGTCTCTTTGCAATGATCTTTTTGGGGTATTTTCTTAAACAGCTAAAGGTCCTATCAAAAGCGGATGGATCTATTCTGTCTCGGATGATCCTCAATGTCACTCTGCCAGCAGCAATCATTCTTAATCTTGCCGATATGCAGATCCAAATGGACGCACTGGCATTAATTTTAATTGCGGTAATCATCACGTTCGTGCAGATTATGACTGCCTTTTTCCTAACCAAAAAAGAGAATGATGTGTTACGTCAGTTTTCGATGTATTGTGGCTCCGGGTTCAATATCGGAAATTTCGCGATTCCTTTTGCACAAAGTTTTTATCCATTAGGAATCCCCTTGATTTCATTGTTTGATATGGGTAACAGTATTATGTTGGCAGGAGGCACCACCATTTTGATTGAGTATCTAATCGGGAAACGGACAGTTTTTGAGCCAGGAAAAATCATTCTTAATTTATTACGATCGCCAACCTTTACTTGCTATTTATTCATGTTGCTGATCCGCAGCTTTGGGCTCTCATTACCGCAAGGGGTGATCCAGCTAGTCCAACCTATCGGTAATGCCAATACCTTTCTATCGATGTTCATGATTGGTTTGTTTTTAGATTTTCGTTTACCGAAACATGCTGCTGCAACGGTAGGAAAGATTTTGAGTTTGCGTTATGGAATCGGTTTGCTATTATTTCTCTGCTTTTTCTTTTTACCTCTTCCCGCTTTTTTGAAGCCCGTGTTGTGTTTACTGGTATTTGCTCCAATTCCTTTATTCGGTGTGATCAATTCTGTATTGGCAGGTATGGAGGAAGAGGCAGTCGGCTTTGTGTCTTCTATCAGTTTCTTGATTAGTTTGCCTCTCATGACACTCGTACTGATTTTATTTGGATTGGCTTAATATAGTGGATAAAGTCAAAGAAAACGGCAAGCAAAAAACTAGCGTGAATGAATGTTTTTTCGCATAATAGACAAGACTTATTTTTAGGAGGAAGACAATCAATGTTAATTGGATCACATGTTTCCATGAGTGGGAAAAAAATGTTGCTGGGAGCGGCAGAGGAAGCAGCAAGCTACCAAGCAACTACCTTTATGATTTATACGGGGGCTCCACAAAATACCCGTCGTAAGAAAATTGAAGAGATGAATATTGCTGCTGGACAAGATTTCATGACGAAAGCAGGCATTTCGAATATTGTTGTCCACGCACCTTATATCATTAATTTGGGAAATACCATCAAACCAGAAAATTTTGGCTTTGCGGTGTCGTTTTTACAAGCGGAGATTCAACGAGCACAGGCATTGGGCGCAACGCAAATCACATTGCATCCAGGAGCTCACGTTGGTGCAGGGCCAGAAGCAGGTATCAAGCAAATCATCAAAGGATTGAACGAAGTCTTGGAAAAAGGGCAAACGGCTCAGATTGCTTTAGAAACGATGGCTGGTAAAGGAACGGAAATCGGACGCAGTTTTGAAGAAATTGCTGCAATTATTGATGGTGTTACGCTGAATGAGAAGCTTTCGGTGACGTTTGATACTTGCCACACCAATGATGCTGGATATAACGTCAAAGAAGATTTTGATGGTGTCTTAAATGAGTTTGATAAGGTCATTGGACTGGAACGTTTAAAAGTAATCCATGTCATTGATTCCAAAAATCCCCAAGGCAGCCATAAAGATCGGCATGCGAATATTGGTTTTGGAACGATTGGTTTTGAAGCATTGAATAAAATCGTCCATCATGAACAATTGAAGCAACTCCCAAAAATTTTAGAAACTCCTTATGTTGGAGAAGACAAAAAGAATAAAAAAGCTCCTTATGGTTTTGAAATCGCCATGCTGCAGCAACAAACGTTTGATCCAGACTTGTTGACTAAGATCATGGAGCAATGAACCACATTATCCTATGGCGTAAAAAAAGTCTAACCTAGTCTGGAACTGTTTCGATTATTGAAGAAAGAATGGGTTTAGCAGGAGGAATAGATGGAGTTTGATGAATTGATTACTTTCGCCCAAGCGAAGATTGCACCAAGAAAACTGTCTCCCTGGGCAGAATCAGGCGGTGTTGCAGCAGCCATCCTTACCAGAGAAGGGAACGTTTTTACTGGAGTGTGCATTGACACTAGTTGTTCTATGGGTTTTTGTGCAGAACATGCAGCTGCAGCAGCTATGATCACTGCGGGAGAACATCACATTGCAAAAGTTGTGGCTGTGGACTGGCAGGGGCATCCGATCTCACCTTGTGGTCGTTGCCGCGAGTTTCTCAGTCAGCTGTCTGAAGACAATCTTTCTGCGCAAGTCTTGACGAAGGCGGGCAGTCTGCCGCTTGCTCAGCTTTTACCACTTGATTGGAAAGACGGTCTTGTTTAACAGTAATAAAAAAATCTCAGGAATAAAGCTGTCCCATAACTGCTAGTTCGCATTGTTGGTTCGCTTATCATTCCTGAGATTTTTAATTTTTTATTAGAATTTTTTTGCTGCTTCTGCCACTTTTTCTAGGCCGGCTGCAATGATTTCTTCAGTTTTTGAAGGGTCTGCATTGTGACCTTCAATGATTACTTCATCGCTGATCGTCATGCCAAACATACCACCAAATACTTTTTCCATAAATGTAACAGCACTTTCCATGCCGCTCATTTCACCTGAGTAAACACCGCCACGGGCATTTAACAAGACAACTTCTTTGTCTTTCAATAATTGGTTCATAGATCCATCTTCATTGTAGGAGAAAGTGAAACCGGCTTGGAAAATATAATCGATAAATGTGTGCAATGCCGCAGGAATCGTCAAGTTCCACATAGGAAATGCAAAGACAATCGTATCTGCTGCTGCAAATTTATTCATGACGTCTTGACGGACGGTCATCAATTCTTGTTCTTCTTGGTTTAAATCTTGTTCTTGTGCTAATTTTCCGAATGCTTCGAACAATGTTTGTCCGATATAAGGCATTGGTTGTGCGTAAACATCAAAAGTAACTACATCTACTGCTGTTCGATCTAGATTTTCTACAAAAGTATCGAACATTTTTGCAGATACTCCGTCAGGACGGTTATTTGCTTTTACAACTAAAACATTTTTCATCAATTTTCCACCTTTTAGATATATTTAACATGTCACGAGAAATAGTTTACTATAAAATCATTTTGCTTACAATAAATAAGTGGACAATCTTTTTCTGATTTTTTTAAGGAAGTGATCCGTTGCTTTTGGTAAACTAGAAGTACTTTAGGAGGTGCACTGTGAAAATATTTCTAATTGAAGATGAAAAGTCATTAGTCAAAATGATTGAAAGTCAGCTGTCTCGCTATGCCTTCGAGACTTTTATTCCGCAGGATTTCGAAAAGATCTTGGAAGAATTTCATAGAATAGAGCCAGATTTGGTTTTGTTAGATGTTAATTTACCTTTTTTTGATGGTTTTTATTGGTGTCAAAAAATCCGCGAGCAATCCTTGGTACCCATTTTGTTTATTTCGGCTCGTGACGGTAATATGGATCAAGTGATGGCACTTGAGTATGGAGCAGATGATTTTCTGATCAAACCGTTTTCTTATGAATTACTCTTAGCAAAAATAAAAAGTCATATTCGGCGAGTATATGGAGACTATGCACAGAGCAATTGTGCTCGCCAACTAAAAGCTGGGGAATTGATTTATTATCCTGAGGCTTTAAAGATGAATTATCTAGAAAAGGAAGAAGTGTTAACTGTTCGTGAAGGAGAATTGCTTACTTTACTAATGATGGCTTATCCAGAAATGGTCTCCAGAGAACAGATCTTGAATAAATTATGGGACGATGAACGTTTTGTAGATGATAACACATTGTCAGTAAATGTTGGTCGTCTGCGAAAAAAAATGGTAAGTCTCGGTCTTGATGAACCAATCCAAACGATTCGTGGAAAGGGTTATGCTCTTTTTATTGCCGGGAGACCAGAATGAAAGAATATTTGAAAGTTCAATTACCAGCAATTGCTTTATTTGGGATGTCGATTGCTTTGATCCTTTTGCTCGTTTGGTTAGATGGGTATCGCAATGGTTTTGTGATCGGCTATGGCTTACTATTAGTGGGCTTGTTAGCGATAGGAGTTTTCACGATTGATTATCTCGCCAATCGCAGTTTCTACCACTATCTAAAAACAGGATCATCTGGAAGAAGCGCTGGTTACTTAGCTAGAAGAGTCAAAAAGCTTTTAGATGACGACCATCATCACGTACAAGAGCAACTAGCAGCGATTGATGCCCATCATCAAACCCATATCAAATTTATGAATATCTGGGTCCATCAAATGAAAACACCAGTCTCAGTCCTAGAACTGATGGCAGAGAGTAGTCAAATTGACCCTTACGATCTTTTAGCAGAGACGGATCGTTTGAAAAGCGGATTAGCCACAGCCTTGAATTTTGTTCGTCTGGAAGATTTTGAAGAAGACTTTTTGATTGAATCAACCTCCTTATTAGCATTGATCAAGCAAAGCATCGGTGAACAGAAGCGCAATTTCATCCGGCATGAAATTTATCCGAAAATTAAGGATGAGACTGATTTTTGGATAACAACAGACAAAAAATGGTTGCAGATTCTACTTTTTCAATTGATCAGTAATGCCATCAAATACTCGAATCCGAAAGCAACAGTCACTTTTGCATTAGATGATGCGAACAGAAGTCTGACGATTACAGATACAGGTTGTGGCATTTCAGCGGCAGATTTGCCACGGGTGTTCCGACCTTTTTATACCGGTGACAATGGACGGCAGCGGGGAGAAGCTACCGGTATGGGACTCTATTTAGTCTCTCTCATTAGTCAAAAACTCTCGATTACGGTTACGATTGCTTCTGAAGTCGGTCAAGGGACTGTCCTGCAATTAAAATTTCCCGAGAGCTAACGAAACTTACAAAATTGTAAGTTATCTTTCAAACAATCGATAAGTTTGTTTCAGAAAACCTGTTACACTGACAGCAAAGGAGTGAGTGCTATGGCTTTACTAGAGTTGAAAAATATCACTAAAACGTATACTGGTGAAGTATCTGTGGAAGTGTTGAAACAAATTGATCTCAAAGTGCCTGCCGGAGAATTTATTAGCATTATGGGTCCTTCTGGCAGTGGTAAAACCACCATGCTGAATTTAGTTGCGACTCTGGATCAACCAACATCCGGCTCGGTCATCATCAATGGCGCCCAACCGCTGACATTGCCAAAACAACAGCTTGCTGAGTTTAGACGCCGACAGTTAGGTTTCGTGTTTCAAAATTATAACTTATTGTCTCCGCTAAATGTGGCAGAGAATGTTATGCTGCCCTTAACATTGGATCGAGTACCGGTTGATGAGATGAAACGGCGCTGTGAAGCGCTTTTGACAGAGTTAGGAATCAATGACAAAAGAAAAAAACGGATCTATCAGTTGTCCGGTGGAGAACAGCAGCGTGTTGCGATTGCTCGAGCGCTGATACATCAGCCAGAACTGTTGCTTGCGGATGAGCCGACAGGTAATCTAGATTCTAAAGCAGCCCGTGATGTCATGGAAATTTTGAGCCGAATGAACAAACAGCGACAAGTGACAACGATGATGGTTACCCATGATCCCTATTCCGCAAGTTTCTCTGATCGTGTTGTTTTCATCAAAGACGGCAAACTTTACAATGAGGCCTATCGCGGAAGTGATCAGCAACAATTTTACCAAAAAATTCTTGATGTTCTTGCACATCTAGGAGGTCGCCGTCATGAATTTCAGACAGTTGATCATTCGTAATTTAAGAGGTAACTTCCGCACCTATGCTGCTTATTTCGTAAGCAGTACATTTGCTGCCATGGTTTTTTATATATTTAGTCTGCTTTTGTTCCATCCGCAACTAAAAGAAAACTTGTCAGCGAGCGATACCATTTCCAGTCTAGCTAAGATGGGATTAGCGGTTGCTTTAGTAGTAATTGCATTTTTATCTTTGATGTTTCTTTGGTACACCTTTGTTGTTTTCTTAAAACGTCGCAAACGTGATCTCGCGATCTATCTCATTTTAGGGATTGAAGAGAAGGATTTGCGAAGAATTCTATTTATTGAAAATGCGTTATTAGGATCGCTGGCCACCTTTCTAGGGGTTGGCTTAGGAATTTTGGGAACAAAGCTATTATTGCTTGTTGCTCAGAATGTAATGCATCTCAATCGCGGATTGTCTTTTATGGTTCCATTGACTAGTTTGGGATTAACAATCGGCGTGTATCTTTTGATGTTCCTGCTGATCTCATTTTTTAGTACGCGTGCTTTACAAGGGGAAAAGATCATATCATTGATCAAAGAAAACGAGAAGCCCAGGCCGGAGCCTGTGAGTCGTCGGATCTATGCATTCCTTGGGGTGCTTTTGCTCTTTGTCGGCTACGGATGTGTGTTTTATTTTTCTTTCAAAGCTGACGGTTTTTTGATTCTTTTATTAGGCGTTTTGTTGACGGTAGCAGGCACGATCTTGTCCTTCTATCAGTTTAGTGTTTACTTATTGAAACAACTTAAAAGAAGTCCTTCTTTTTTACAAGGAACACGCTTGTTAACGATTAGTGAATGGATTTTTCGTATGCGGGACAATGCGGCAATGTACAGTCTGATCGCCATTAGTACATCAGTGGCTTTTGTAGGAATAGCAGTAATGATGGCGATTGGCAACACTTCGTTTTCTTCGATTCAAGGAATTAGTGTAGCGTATGTTTTTTCGGAATACGAAAAAGATGAAATAGGTAAAACGAAGGCGTTTGAAGTGAAAGAAAAATTGGAAGCGCAAGGCTATCATCCGGTTATGGAACAAGTGGATCTCATTGAGACCTACACAAATCTTGAAAATCCAGCGATTGCTACTGATCCATATTACATGAACAATGCATTTTCATTGATGAGAGAAAGTGATTATCGCAAATTGATGAGCCAAATCGGAGAAAAAGCTGAACCTGTTATGGATGATCAAGTGCTTGAACTTAGCAGCAATTATTCAAGACGTAAAGAACTGTTGTCGGTTGACCAAAGCCAACGACAACATGTGTATCCGCTGGAAATTGGCGGAGATAGCGATTTTCAGCAAGATATGACGATCGTTCATAGTCCCTCAATGCTTTCGTTGAACTATTTTGGCCTTGGTGTTGTAACTGATCAAACTTTTGAGAAGTGGCAAAAAGAAATTGGTGATTCTGAAGATTCGGGAGGATTTGTTTGGTTAGATTACCCCGAGTGGGCAGACGATCCTACGTTAATTGATGGTATCAATCAGCAAATCGATCAAGAAAATAAAGAAACAGATGAAAAAGTATCCGCTATCTACGATGAATTAGGAGCAGACAAAGTCAACGAGATGTCCGATGAAGAGTGGTCAAAAGCACTTGAAGGCATTCCGTCTCATATTGGTTATCAATCAAAATACAAAGTTTTCCAGGAAACACGTCAAGGCAATGGTCTCATTTTAATGATCACTGTTTTACTGGGCTCCGTTTTCTTTATTTTCTCTGCATCAATCATCTATTTCCGCCTGTTTGCGGATCTTGACAAGGACGGCGCTTACCATCGCTCTTTGCATGTGCTTGGTGTTTCACCAAAAGAACGGCATAAAATTCTGCGTCATCAGCTACAAGTTATGTATTTTTTGCCAACTATCGTGGCAATGATTCATTTTGCTGTTGCGATGACCGCACTGCGTTTATTAGTTGAATTGCCCGTTTGGCAGTTCTATGGTGAAATCGTAGGTATTTACTTATTGTTCCAAGTTATTTTTTATATTTGTTGTCAACTACGTTATAATCAACAAATTGATCGCTATGCAGATCCAACAGAATAATCAGTCAGTCTTTTTCCAAAACCTATCGCTTTGTTTGAGTGATAGGTTTTTTTCTGTGAAAAGCAGATGATTAATTTGAAAGTGAAGCCCTGCCTTGTGATATAACTCGCACAGTTCGTATGACTTGCTTCTGAATTTTCCGTAAATTATACTGGCGGTGACCTATTAACTATCAGGGAGGGATCACATGCTTTCAAAGATTGCAAAAGTACTTGTTGCTCTGTTGCTAACTATCCCCATTTTTACCGGTATGGAAATCGTATACGGAGAGACGGATGTGGGGGCAAACTTAATCACTGATGTATCCGTTGTCAATAGTCAGAATCAAGAAGTGACGACTTTAGATGAAGACGAATCTTTCAAAATTGATCTCAAATGGAGTCTCGAAGGATTAGGTGACTTAAAGGCCGAGGACAAAGCGACGATTATCCTCCCAGTAGAGATTGAAGGTGTCAATAATAGCTATGAACTGTATGATGAGAACGGTCATTTAGTAGTAAATCTCACCCAAGTTGGGAATCAGCTTACTTTTGTATTTACTGAGTTTGTTGAGCAGAACAACAATGTGCATGGAGATTTTTACTTTTGGACAAAATTTAGTGAAGACATTACCGTCGATCAGATCAATCAACTCGATTTTGAAACAGTTAATGGAATTAAGACAATTCCTTTATTTATTCGAGGGGTTGAGGATACTGGAACAGGTGCATTACTTACGAAACAAGGGCTTTATCTAGGCACACAAGAACCCAAACGAACGATTGATTGGCGTATTTATATCAATTCTTATGATACGAATAAGGTTTCAATTAAAAATGGGAGATTCATTGATACTCTTGGACCCCATCAAGCATTGATCAGCACCACGGCACGAGTGGTGTAAGGTCCAAGCGTAACTAATCCCACTTATGTTGACCAAGTCCCAATTACGCTTAATTCAGACGGCACTTTTGAAATTCCTTTGCGGGATACGAGTGAGAGAATCTATATCACCTATAAAACAGAAACTGATGGGTCTTTGGAGCAATATACAAACAAGGGAACCATTCAAGCATTGATCAATGATTCAGCAGCAGTCCACACAACTACTGGCTACACGCCGAAATATGGAGGCGGGGGCAGTGGTACCGGAGAAACGAGCACTTCAAGCGAAAGCACGACCGAAAGCAGTGAAAGTACAACAAGTAGCACAAGTAGTGAAAGTACGACCGCAAGCAGTGAGAGTACAATGAGTAGCACAAGTAACGAAAGTACGACCAATAGTTAAGTAGCGAGAGTGCGACTTCCAACAGTAATGGTAATAGCGTGGACAACTCTTCATTATCCGCTCCTAAAGTAAGTCAGAGTGGGGCACCGCCAAAGAATGGAGGGAATCCTCAATTACCGCAAACCGGAATGACCAATGATAAATGGATGATTCTCGGGGGCATGCTTTTGATTTCTTACGTTATCTATAAACGAAAATAAAAAGAAAAAATGAATTGGAGATTGGATGAACGTGTGAATATATCGTTTCAAATCTAATATCCTTACAGATTTAAAAGGCTGAACATAAGAAGAGACAAAATATTGATCTAGTTAGTGGTAGTTTGCTGCTGGATTTTTCGAAGAATTCGCTGCGACTTTTTGTCTTTCTTGTGTCAGTCTTTTTTGGTTGTTTTCTGAAAAATGCCAATTTCCACCTGATTCTGTCTTTTTTTTGGCGCGTGGTTAACTAAAAAAACTACTATAATCTCATTATCAAGTTAACCTGAAATAGATTTAGGAAGTGAGCAAATGAATAAAATCCCCTTGTTGATTGCCTTTTTTATTATTTTACTTATTGTTTTCTTTAAAATAGATAGTTTGGCAAATGAACGAGCTCCCGGTAAACTATCTTTGACTTTACGAACGAACCGTATCATTTATGATGAGCAGTCAAAGTGGATCACGATACCTATTCGTCCGAATAAAACACGATCAGCCAAATCGGTTCGAGCAGTGTTAACTTATGGTTGGGATGGTAAGGGTACTGAGAAAAAGGTCATTGGTGAAACGACTTTAACGAATGTAGAATGGGTTTCCGGTATTGAGAATTTTTTAAGAATTCGTGGAGATTTACCAATGTCTGAGATCAAGTGTAAAAACAAAGTGGATTTAGTGATTGTTTACGATGGTGACGTTACAACTATAGAGAATTTAAAGCCAAGTAAATGGAGTATTGTTGATCTACCGTCTTCTTCTGAGAGTTCCAGCATTGACACTAGTATACTTAAGGAGACGAGCAATCCCAATAGTCTTTCCTCATACGATAATAATGATGAAAATTAATTGTGGCAGGACAAACACTCAGAACAGAAAAAGACATTTAAGAAGTTCATTTAATATTGTAAATAAAAAAGCGGTCGCTGCTGATAATGAAGTAAATAAAGAATAGTCAGATTGGCATGTAAACTCTCCTGAGAGATTGTCGCAAAAAGGCAGAACAAGCAAAATGATTGGAAATTTCTTCCCCAGAAATGAACAGTTACAATTTATTCGGCTCAACAAATCGCAAGATTTGTTGAGCTGATATTTTTTAATAAAAGACTTTGACGGGTAGTTTGACAATCGTTCCTTTGAAGTGGTATGATCGCAAAACATTCACTAACTTACAATATTGTAAGATCTTTTTAGTTGTCCAGATGAAATCAAACTTAAATGAAGGCAAAGTTTGAATAACTATTTAAGCGAGGGTCAATCAGTGTTTCATGTATTATTTGACACAACAGAAAAACAAATCAACCAGTTTCTCACCTATTGTTATGAAAGGAATCAAACAACTTATTCAACCAAAGAGCTGATGGCTGTGTTTAACTATAAAACTAGCAAGCTATTGTCTGTTATTCAACAGGTAGAATTATTTCAGGAGCAATATTCTGAGTATACGGTTAATTATCAATCAGAATCAAAAACTATCAAGATAGAATTTTCACCTAGATTTCTGCTAAGCAAAGTTTATGCAATCTTGGTGGAAAGAACTGTCGGATTTACCTTTCTTGATTTGTTGTTTAAGGGAAAGTACCACTCATTAGAGCAATTAAGCCAAGAGACATATAGCAGTTTACGGACGATTCAAAGAAAATTGACTGAATTGAATCAAGTGTTAGCAAATTATCATTTATCATACAGTTTAAGAAAAGGAAATCCACTTGAAGGAAAAGAGTACTACATACGTTATTTTTATCATGTCATGTATTGGCAGTTGTTTGATGAAACGGACTCAGATCTTTTAGCAACGATAAGGGACAAGCAAACTATTGCTACTCAAATTGAGCGTCACGCTCCTTACATGCGAAAAATTGATTGCAATAAATTTTTATCTCTGCTGGCTATTTCATTGCAGCGAATCAAACAGCGACATTTTATCGTAGAAATTCCTGATGAAATAACGACTTTCGAGCATCCATTGATGACTAAAAGAAAGTTCACCGAATGCATACTGGCACCTTTTTTTCAGGCAAATGTTTACGCTGTGAGTGATCTCACGGACGAAGAAATCAGTTTTCTTTATTTTATGTTTGCAGTAATGAATACATATTTGGAAGAGGATCTGACTGAAATCCATCAGGATTGGTTTGATAATGAGCAGTATTCGACTGAGGAGATCATTATTGACAAACTGTCTGCATACTTTGATTTGGCACTCACTTCGAAAGAAAAAAATTATTTATTGGTCAACTTACTCATGATTCATTCCTACTCATCAGTTTTTGGAACAGAACATAAAATAGATGGGTTTGGAAAACAAACGAGGGAAAGTGAGCTTGAAGCTTATTTCCCAGTCATGTACCCAACGATGAGACGATTTTTGATCGCAATAAAAAGAGAAATCCCTCCACTTGTCGGGTTTGCAAAGAAGAATGATCGTCTTATCTTTCAATACTGCATGCTCGTTCGAACAGTCTTTATTAAATATGAGCGTCCAGTAACTTTTTCTATTCAATCGAAATTTGGCAAGACACAAGAATTATGGATCAAAAATCGATTGTTGAACACCTCCCATCGAGCAATCCAGCATGTTCCTTCAGTTGATGAACCAGATATTCTAATCAGTGATTACCCAATCTATCGCCAGCTAGGGGCAAACAAACAAATGGAGATTTTTTATTGGAATGGTCAGCCCACCAGCAGTGACTGGGAACGTTTGAAAGAAAAGATTCATAAAATTCGGAGCGAAAAGCATAAACAGGTTTTTGACAGCCTAAGTTTCCATCAGTTTTCCTAGCAGCAGATGAATTATTCACATTTCGGAGAAAACACCTCTTTATAAATTTATATGTTCAGTCCAATTCCATCATTTGTTAAATGACAATTTGATTTCTACTACGTTTATTTTTTATTAAATCATGTCATTAATTTAAAATCCCAATTTGATGAAGCTGGCTCGTATTCTTTGAAGTTCATTCGGAAGTAAGAAGACCAAATTGAAAAGATCATTCTTTTTCCTGTTGACTTTTTAATACTCTAGTGGGATGGTAGTAATAACTATTAGCATGAAAGTAAAAAAATAGCGAATAGGAAGTAGGGATGAAATGACAGAAATACTAACACTGAAAAATGTATCGAAACTGATTGGAACCAAGCAAATCATTGATAATGCTTCTTTCTCAGTGGAACAAGGGCAAGTGGTCGGGTTATTAGGACCGAATGGTGCGGGTAAGACGACGATTATTCGAATGATCGTTGGCTTAATGAAGCACAATAAAGGCTCAATTACGATCATGGGGAATTCCCTAGAAACGTCTTTTAAAGCAGCCATTGCCTCGGTAGGAGCGATTGTAGAAAATCCTGAGTTCTACAATTATCTGACTGGTTACGAAAATTTGATGCAATACCAGCGCATGGCGAAGACAAAAATGACGGCAGTTGAGATGGATGACTTGATTCGCCAAGTTCATTTAGAAGAATATATCAATCAAAAAGTCAAAACGTATTCACTAGGGATGCGCCAACGATTGGGTGTGGCACAGGCATTAATCCATCGTCCTACTCTCTTAGTATTAGATGAGCCAATGAACGGACTTGACCCAAAGGGTATGAGAGAGTTTCGGGAAATGATTCTCATGTTAAGAGAACAGGGTGTTTCTGTTTTAGTATCGAGTCACCAATTAAGTGATATCGAACAGATTGCAGATCATCTGATCGTTGTCCAAAAAGGGAAAGTGACCCATCAAGTCGCGATGGATACCTTGAAGGCAGAAAAAAGCCTACTGATCATCAAAACAGATGACGATCAGGAAGCATTAAATGTCTTGAAGACTAAATTCCAAATCGATGGGCTTGCTTTGACGGATGGATTACAGATTTCACTTGAAACGGATAATCGTTCTGAGATCGCTGCTGCCCTCGTTAATGCAGGGATTGGTTTAAAGGAAATGAAATTGCAGCAATCTTCGTTGGAAGAAACATTTTTGGCTTGGACGGAAGAGGGAGGGCTCTAGAATGAGGACACTAATAAAAAATGAATGGATCAAAGTCACGAAAAAAAAGTCTACATGGATCATGTTGGGACTTTTGGTGGTTTTAACATTCGGACTCACCTATGTGGTCCGCTTAGGCTCGCCTGATACTAAAGCCAACGATCTATTTATTTTTCTAAGCGACATGACGTCATTTTAGAATTTATTTGTTGTTATTGTGGCAGCTTCAGCGGTAGCAGAAGAATTTAGTCGAGGGACCATCAAGTTTTTGTTGATTCGGCCATTTTCAAGAAGTCAGATATTAGCCGCAAAAGCCATCAACACACTCTTATTTGCTTTGCTTGGCACACTGGTTTTATTTCTAAGCAGTTTTCTTGCCAGCAATTTGTTTTTGGTATCTGAATCTCCCTTCACATCAACGGATTATAATCAATTGCCAGCTATAGTTGTGGCTCTTGTCTATGCAGCAACGAATTTACTGTTGATTGTATTTTATATGACCATGACTCTGTTCATCTCTGCCGTCATTCGCTCTCAAAGTATGGCAGTGGGATTAGGAGTAGCTGTGTTGTTCGGGAGCAGCATCATCAACTCCATCATGCTTTTTGCGATAGAAAAATATCCTTGGTTGAAGTGGAATCCATTTAATTTTATGAATATCAAAGATACGGTTCCCACATTATTGCATCAAACGGATATGCAAAATGCAATAATTGATCCGGGTTTGAATTATTGGGAAATGACGATTGGACTTTTGTTATACAGCTTATTGATCTACTTTTTGACAAACTGGTTGTTCAACAAACGAGATGTGGCATTAAGCTGATATATAGAGGGAATGTTTTTGGAGAAATCCTGCTTTCTCTCTTTCTTTTTGTATTTTTTTCTAGTAAAATGATTCATTGAGAGTACAAGAGAAAGGAGAGATTTCAAATGGTTAGTTTAGGAATTGTAATCGTGATCGTTGTTATCGCGGTATTATTAGGCGCTGTCGGCGGCTTCTTTTTGGCGCGTAAATATATGCAAGATTATCTGAAGAAAAATCCTCCCGTTAATGAGGATATGTTGCGTTCGATGATGATGTCAATGGGCCAAAAGCCTTCTGAGAAGAAGATTCGGCAAATGATGCAACAAATGAAAAACCAAAAATAGGTTTTTTAGCGCAAAAAGCGGGCTGATCCCATCAGCTCGCTTTTTGTTGCGAGTCACTGCGATTGACCGCGTCAGCGAGGCAGAGCAGATGAGGAGGAATACCTACTCGGTGTTGCGAGTCACTGTGATTGACCGCGTCAGCGAAGCATGCAAGTTCATCTTAGTGATTTTCGCTAGAAGAACTGTAAGCGAAGCAGAGCGTAGATAAACAGATGAGGAGGAATACCTCGTGTTGCGAGTCACTGCGATTGACCGCGTCAGCGAGGCATGCAAGTTCATCTTAGTGCTTTTCGCTTAGAAGAACTGTAAGCGAAGCAGAGCGTAGATAAGCAAATGAGGAGGAATACCTCGTGTTGCGAGTCACTGCGATTGACCGCGTCAGCGAGGCATGCAAGTTCATCTTAGTGATTTTCCCTTAGAAGAACTGTAAGCGAAGCGTAGATGAGCAAATGAATTGTGCCTATCGTTGGGTAGGTAACAAAACGTGTTTCGCGAGGAATTGAAATGTAACTACATCGGAAGGTCAGTCATTGCCAAAATAGTCCGAAAATTTCGATGATTCAAATCGTAGCCAACAGGAGTGAATAATAGGAGGGTGTTATGTCGATTTTTAGAAAGTTAGGTTGGTTTTTTAGACAAGAAAGGAAACATTATTATATAGGAGTAGCCGCATTGGTTTTGGTGGCTCTCGTTCAATTAGCGCCACCCAAAGTGATTGGAATCATTATTGATGAGATCGCAGAAAAAGAGATTTCGATAGAAACGATTTTATTTTGGATAGGTATTTTGCTTGCCGCTGCATTAGCACAATATATTTTTCGTTTTGTCTGGCGGATAAATATTTGGGGGAGTGCTGCACGCTTGGAAAAAAGCTTACGTCGTCAATTATTCGATCACTTCACCAAAATGGATCATCTTTTCTATCAAAAACATCGAACTGGAGATTTGATGGCCCATGCCACCAATGATTTGAACGCCATTCAAAACGTTGCTGGGGCGGGTATTTTAACCTTTGCGGATTCGTTTATCTCTGGAGGAGCAACGATCATCGCCATGATCCTTTTTATCGATTGGCGTCTGACCTTGATTGCGTTGATTCCTTTGCCATTTCTTGCGGTCATGGCTAGAGTGTTAGGCAGCAAACTACATGATGCTTTTCGTGATTCGCAAGAAGCTTTTTCAGCGATTAATGACAAAGCACAAGAAAGTATTACTGGGATAAAAGTCATCAAAACGTTTGGACAAGAGACAGAAGATATTCAAGATTTTCAAGCCAAAATTGATGATGCCATCATCAAGAACCGTAAAGTCAATTTTTTAGATGCACTTTTTGATCCTTTCATTACATTGATTATCGGTGTCTCATATGTCTTAACGATTATTGTGGGTGGTCGTTTTGTCATGTCAGGAGAGATATCGATTGGCCAATTGGTTTCATTTATTAGTTATATTGGTATGCTGGTTTGGCCTATGTTCGCCATTGGCCGTCTGTTCAATGTTTTAGAACGAGGGAATGCCAGCTATGATCGGGTATCTGAATTGCTGGGGGAAAGAACCCATATTGTTGAAAAAAAACACGCGATCCAAGAGCCGGCTCAAGGTAAAATTGAAGTGGCGTTAGACGCTTTTCGCTATCATGATGCCGAAGAAATCACGCTGCAACAGATAGCATTTACCTTACATGAAGGACAGACATTAGGAATCGTTGGCAAAACCGGTGCAGGTAAAACCTCCATTTTGAAGTTGCTGATGCGGGAATATGATCATTATGAGGGTGACATTCTTTTTGGCGGGCACAGCATCAAAGATTATACTTTGAATGCGTTATTGGGCTCTATCGGGTATGTTCCCCAAGATCACTTTCTTTTTTCCATGTCGATTCGAGACAATATCCGTTTTGCGGTACCCCAAGCACCACAAGAAGCGGTTGAAGCGGCTGCTGATTTGGCGTCAATCAATGATGACATCAAAGCATTGCCAGAAGGATACGAAACAATGGTCGGTGAACGAGGGGTCTCATTATCTGGCGGGCAGAAACAGCGGTTGTCCATCGCACGGGCATTGATTGTTGATCCAGAATTACTGATCTTAGATGATGCCTTGTCAGCTGTCGATGCCAAAACAGAAGAAGATATTTTGCACAAATTGCGAGACTATCGAAAAGACAAAACAACGATTATTTCTGCGCATCGGCTAAGTAGTGTGAAGCATGCCGAAGAGATCTTAGTTATCGATGAAGGAAGAATCATCGAGCGAGGGACCCACGAAGCCCTGTTAGCCAAAAATGGCTGGTACAAAAAAATGTGGGACAAGCAACAACTGGAAGCCAAAATTGAAGGGAGTGAAGTATAATGGAACGTCAAGAATCTGAATGGTCAAAATCAATTCCATTTAAAGAGCAAAAATTGATCATCAAGCGGATGTTACAATTTGCAAAACCCTTCAAGAAGACATTTTTTGCAGCCATTTTCTTTGCTTTTCTCTTATCAATCGTCAACATTCTCCTGCCTAGAATTCTGCAGACATTCATGGATAACTATCTGACACAACAGTCAGCAACCAATCAAATCATCTATTTCTTTGCGGGTCTCTATTTCTTTGGGGTAGTCATCAAAGCAGTCATCTGGTTTTTTCAATGGTTTCTATACTCGATGGCTTCCTTGCAGACGTATCAATATGTGCGGACCAAGTTATTCGAGAAGCTGCATAGTTTAGGTATGCGGTATTTTGATCAGACTCCAGCAGGTTCGATTGTGTCGCGGGTCAGCAATGATACCGAAACATTGTATGAATTCTGGTATGTGTTTTTGATGGTTTTGACTGGTATTTTTGCAGTCCTATCTTCTTTTGCCGCCATGTTTCAGATCAACGTAAAAATTGCTTTATTGAATCTGATTTTCTTACCTATCTTGATGATCGTCATCTGGTATTATCAAAAATTCAGCTCCCGAATCTATCGTCAAATGCGAGAAAAATTAAGTCAATTGAATACGAAATTGAACGAGTCGATCTCGGGAATGCAGATTATCCAGCAGTTCCGACAAGAAGCACGTCTGAACCGAGAATTTGAGGAAACGAATGATGAATACCTCAAGACAAGGTATGCAATGATTCGTACTAATTCGTTGCTATTATCGCCGATCATCAATTTTCTCTATGCGATTGCAGTTGCGATGTCATTAACGTTGTTTGGGTTTGATGCTTTGCATTCTCCGATTGAAGTGGGGTTGATTTATGCTTTTACCACCTATGTCCAAGGCTTCTTCAATCCTATGACACAGATGATGGATTTTCTCAGCGTCTTTACTGATGGCATGGTGGCTGGTAGCCGTATTCTTAAAATCATGGATAATGAAGAATTTACCCCACAACAACATCCGGATGCGAATCAAGTCATTGAACAAGGAAAGATTGAATTTCGTAATGTCAGTTTTTCTTATGATGGAGAAAATCATGTATTGAAGAATATTTCCTTTACTGCTTATCCAGGAGAAACCGTCGCTTTGGTGGGACACACTGGTAGCGGCAAAAGCTCGATCATTAATGTTTTAATGCGCTTTTACGAATTTGGTGAGGGACAAATTTTGATTGACGATCATGATATTCGCGATTTTACGATCGAAGAATTACGAAAAAAAGTCGGATTGGTTTTACAAGATGCTTTCATGTTCTATGGAGATATTTCTGACAATATTCGTTTATTGAACCCAGAAATCAGCGAAGAACAAATCCGAGCAGCAGCGAAATTTGTGCAAGCAGATAAATTTATCGAAAAACTGGAGGGCACTTATCATGCCAAAGTGATTGAACGGGGCGCTAGCTACTCCAGCGGGCAACGACAGTTGATCTCATTTGCTAGAACGATGGTGACTGATCCTAAAATCCTCGTTTTAGATGAAGCTACTGCCAATATCGACACCGAAACAGAAGGATTGATCCAGGAAGGGTTGGCGAATATGCGACAAGGGAGAACTACGATTGCCATCGCCCACCGATTATCCACGATTCGGGATGCTGAATTGATTTTAGTTTTAGATAAAGGACGTATCGTCGAACGAGGAAACCATGATTCATTGTTAAAACAGCAAGGCCTTTATGCAGATATGTATAAATTACAGTCCAGTGACGTGTGATTAGTCGGGAATATTTTTTGCTGTTTCCTTCCAGTGGACACTAACTAATTACTAGAATTCTATGTATAAATTACAGTCCAGTGACGTGTGATTAGTCGGGAATATTTTTTGCTGTTTCCTTCCAGTGGACACTAACTAATTACTAGAATTCCATGTATCCATCACTCCATCACTTTGTTGGTGTTGGCTTGGGAGCGGGTATGTGGGGTTCTTGTTTTTCATCGATTCATTTTATAAAAGGAATCAGGAGGAAGTAAAATAACGAATCCTTTTTTCGGTCAATGTATTGACAGCGTTTTCTCTGTTTGCTATCATAAGGATAAGTTAATCATTCGTATGGATAGTGATTGTTGAAAAAACAAGCTAAACCTGATGAAAGTAAGGCTATTTGGTCTGCTCTCATTAGGTTTTTTTCTGGAAAAAAGGAGTATGGATCAAAATTGATTTGAATGGCTATCTCGTATAAAAATAGGTTAGTACGTCAATAATCAAGTGGGGGTAAAACATGAAAATCAGTAAAGTGTTAAACAATAATGTCGTGATAACTACTGATGAAAAACAAAACGAAATTATTGTGATGGGAAGAGGGATCGCATTCAAGAAAAAAGTTGGTGACGATATCAGTGATCAAACGATCGATAAAGTATATCGTTTAGAAAATCGTACGATTGCTTCCCAATTTCAGGAATTATTGGCCGACTTGCCATTAGAATATTTGGAACTTTCGAACCAAGTAATCGAATATGCAAGAGAAGAGTTGTCCTCACCGATCAACGATTCGATCTATATTTCTTTACCTGATCATTTACATAGTGCAATCGAGCGTGCCAAAAAAGGGATCGTTGTCAAAAATGTTCTTCTCTGGGACATCAAGCGATTTTTTCCAGATGAATTCAAAATCGGAAAACGAACGATTGAAAAAATTAGTGAGCGCTATGGGATTGAGTTGCCGGAAGATGAAGCGGGTTTCATTGCACTGCATTTGGTAAACGCTCAAACAGAAAACAATGATCAAAGCAATCTTTATGAATTGACGAAAACAATGCAAGATATCATCAATATCGTCAAATACTATTTTAAAACAACTTTCGATGAAGAATCGGTTTATTTTTATCGTTTTACTACGCATTTGCGTTTTTTTGTTTCCCGCATGCAGAACCACTCTACCCATGCGGAAGAGACTGACGATGAGCTCCTTGAGATGGTAAAGATAAAATATCGCAACGCCTATCAATGTGTGCAAAAAATCAAATCATTTCTGGTAACGAATTATCGTTACGATATGTCCAATGATGAAAGTTTGTATTTAACGATTCATATTGCGCGATTGGTGCAAAAGAATCGCTAACCATAAAAGAAAGGAGGTCATCCCAGAATAAACTGGGGAATAGTAAAGCATTTTTTGGATAGTGACATTCAGTTGGCTAAACCTTCAATCAAACAAAAATTGGAGGAAATAAAAATGGGAAAATATCATGAATTAGCAGAAAAAATCGTGGCAAATGTGGGCGGAAAAGAAAATATCAATAGTTTGACCCACTGTATCACTCGGCTGCGGTTTAAATTGAAAGACGAAGGAATCGCGAACGATGACATCTTGAAAAATATGGATGGGGTCGTAACAGTGATGAAAAGTGGCGGTCAATACCAAGTAGTTATCGGTAATCATGTGCCAGATGTCTATGCAGAAGTAGTGGATGTTGCGGGGATCAGTGAAAACAGTGAAGAAGAAAGTTCCGGAGGGAATATTTTCAATCGTCTGATCGATATCCTCAGCGGTTGTTTCCAGCCTTTCTTAGGTGCGTTAGCAGCTGCCGGTATGATCAAAGGGTTTAATGCATTATTAGTCTTTTTGGGTACACAGGGTTGGTTCAACTATACAGCAGAATCAGGCACATATGTAATGTTGAATGCGATCGGTGATGCAATATTTATGTTTATGCCGGTTATTTTAGGTTATACTTCTGCAAAAAAATTCCGTTTGAATCCGATGGTCGGTATCGTTATTGGAGCCGCTCTATGCTACCCAACGATTCAAGGCACTGCGCTGCAAACAGCCTTTACCGCAGTTGCCGGAGAAGGAGCAGCAGCACCTTATAGCTTACTTGGACAATCTGCCTATCAAACTTTCTTAGGTATTCCATGGGTAGGGGCAACCTATACAAGTAGTGTCGTACCAGTCATTTTCATTATTGCATTTGCTGCACAGATTCAAAAACTTGCTAAAAAAGTGATTCCAAGTGTCGTGCAAACTTTCTTGGTACCATTTTTCGTCTTACTGATTGCTTTACCTGTTGGGTTCTTGATCATTGGTCCAATCATCAGCATGTTGACAGATCTCTTGAGTGCCGGATTCCAAGCGCTAATGGACTTCTCGCCAGCGGTTTATGGATTGATTCTAGGATTCTTCTGGCAAGTATTGGTTATCTTCGGCTTACACTGGTCGGTTGTGCCACTAGCGATCATGCAAGTTACGCAACAAGGATTCAGCCAAGTGTTGACAGGTTCCTTCGGAGCTAGCTTTGCTCAAACAGCAGTTGTCGTTGCCATGTATTTCAAATTAAGAGACAAAAAGATGAAAGCATTATGTCCGCCAGCGATCATTTCTGGTATCTTTGGTGTAACTGAACCAGCTATTTATGGGATCACTCTTCCTAAAAAGACTCCTTTCATATATTCTATGATCGGTGGTGCTGTCGGTGGACTGTTCTTAATGGTCAATGGTGTAACGGGCTACACGATGGGCGGACTTGGTATTTTCGGGATCTTTAACTTCATCACACCGGATGGAGATGCGAGTGGCATGTGGACTTCACTGATTGCTATCGCCATCTCTGCAGCGATTGGTTTTGGTTTGACGATGGCATTCTGGAAAGACAATACAGTAGTCGAAGAAATTGCTGAAGGCGAACCTACAATGTCTGTACGTAAAGAAATCATTAGTTCTCCTATCGAAGGAACGGTTGCACCTTTAAGCAGTGCCAAAGATGAAGCTTTTGCCCAAGGGATCTTAGGTAAAGGAATCTTGATCCATCCTACAAAAGGGGAAGTCGTTGCTCCATTTGATGGTACCGTTATGACATTGTTCCCAACGAAACACGCCATCGGGTTGATCTCAGATAACGGATTGGAATTGTTGATCCATATCGGTTTAGATACCGTTCAACTCAATGGGCAATACTTCGAAGCGCATGTCAAGCAAGGAGATAGAGTAACTCGAGGTCAAAAATTGATTACCTTTGACAAAGATGCGCTGATCAAAGCTGGTTTCAACATTGAGACCCCTGTTTTGGTAACAAATTCTGCTGATTACTTAGATATTATTGAATCAGATAAAAATGAAGTTGCTTGTTCAGATGATTTGATCACAGCTCTCGTTTAGCAAAAACTTTCTAAAAAGAGCTATATATGCATAAAAGCGATCGGCCATGTGGGGCGATCGCTTTTTGTCAGCCGTTTAATTCGGAAACAGAGAGTCTTTGTATTGAAGATTTTTATCGTAGGTTGGTTCAGCGATAATCGTTGAGGAAGTAGGACGTTTGTCATAAGCCATGCCAATATCGATCAAATGCTGAAGATTTTTTTCATAATGTTCCGAAAAGACGATTCCATACAGCACATCCAGTAGGTAGCAAACGGACGTATTAATTGTGAAATTTGCGATCTTTGAGTAAAGCCTTTCTCGGGTTGTGATATTTAAGACACAATCACTTAATTTTGCCAATGCGTTCTCGCCAATACTAGTCATTCCAATAATTGAAACTTGACGTTCGGCAAGAATTTTACCGATTTCTTTGATCATCTTGTTTTCACCAGTATAAGAAATCAAGATGGCTGTCGTATCAGAAGTACAGTTGGATGCTTCATAAGCACTTTCGCCAAAAGTGTCACAAACATGGATGTTTTTTCCTAAACGCCGCATCTTCAAAACAAAGTCTTGAGAAATCAAGGTATTGGCATTACTTGCGAAAATCTTGATATGGCTGGCATTGAGTAGCGATTGTTTCGCTTTTTGCAGTTCATCGTGATGGATCAAGGAAAGCGTATCTTCAATTGTTGTTTGTTCGAGTTTCGCTAACTTTTTGGCGATCGTCATAATGCCGTCATGGGAGGAAAAGGGAAAGTTGGCATCAACATCTGTAAAATGACTGCTCATATAGGTTTGCTCTTCCAAAAAGGCTGTCTTTAAGTCGAGCCAACCGTTGAAGCCTAATTTTTTGGCGATCCGAATAAAAGTAGAAGGATGAACGTAGGTTTTTTCAGACAATTCCTTGATGGTTTGATCAGCCATCGCAGTTGGATTGGCTAATAAAAAATCGATCAAAGATCGTTCAGCAGGGGCCAACTTGATTTGGCGCATTTTTTCTTGTAATAACATGGTATCCACATTCCTTTTTACATTTTTATATAGTTGTTTGTAAATAAAATTATCGGAAATTTT
Source organism: Enterococcus sp. FDAARGOS_553 (assembly GCF_003812305.1). NCBI lineage: Bacteria > Bacillati > Bacillota > Bacilli > Lactobacillales > Enterococcaceae > Enterococcus > Enterococcus sp. FDAARGOS_553. The sequence continues at coordinate 2,924,663 of NZ_CP033740.1, read as the reverse complement.
TCTTTTTTGAGTATTTGAATAATTGTCGATATAAATATTATTCCTTATATCATTCGATTTGTAAATGCTTTTTACAAATCACTCGCAAGATATCCCTAGATTTGCAAACGCTTTTTCTAAATAATAAATTTACATTGAATCGAATTATTTTATAAATAATAATAAGGGTGTAAATAAAATAGCAAAGGAGCAATACAATGACAAAAGGAATCAAAATCGCTACCATTGGTGGCGGCAGTAGTTATACTCCGGAGTTAATGGAAGGCTTTATCAAACGCTATGAAGAACTGCCAATTCGGGAAATTTGGTTAGTAGATATCGAAGCAGGAAAAGAAAAACTGGCAATCGTTGGAGCGATGGCACAGCGAATGTGGGATGCTTCTCCTTATGATGTGAAAATCCACATGACGCTGGATCGAGAAGAAGCCTTGAAAGATGCAGATTTTGTTACGACTCAATTTCGAGTAGGCTTGCTGAATGCCCGGATCAAAGATGAGCGTATTCCTGCCTATTATGGCATGATCGGTCAAGAAACCAACGGTCCTGGCGGGATGTTTAAAGCATTTCGGACAGTACCAATTATTCTGGAAATCGTAGAAGATATGAAACGCTTATGTCCAAATGCTTGGTTGATTAATTTTGCCAATCCAAGCGGCATGGTCACAGAAGCGGTTGTCCGTTATGGGAAATGGGATAGAGTGATTGGACTTTGCAATGTTCCTGTGATGGCGACCATGATCGAACCTGCATTGATCGGTAAAGAGCCGGATGAGTTAATCTACAAATTTGCTGGCTTAAACCATTTCCATTGGCATAAAGTCACTGACTCACACGGAAATGATGTGACGATGGATATTATTGATAAAATGTATCAGGAAGATAATGGTTTGCCGAAAAATATTTTTGATGTGCCGTTTTATCGTGAACAATTAGAACAAATGAGAATGATTCCTTGCGGTTATCATCGCTATTACTATCGTCAAGAAGAAATGTTGAAGCATGCACTGGAAGAATATCAGACTGTAGGAACGAGAGCGCAGCAAGTGAAGCAAACAGAGGCAGAACTTTTTGAACTTTATAAAGATCCAGAATTGGATCATAAACCAGAACAGCTGCAGCAACGTGGGGGAGCCTACTATTCAGATGCGGCTTGCGAAACGATTGCCTCGATTTATGCAAACAAAAATACCCAGATCGTGGTCTCAACCAAAAATGAGGGAGCTGTTCCTGACCTACCGGCTGATTGTGTTGTCGAAGTTACCGCGTATGTTGGGGGACAAGGTGCCCGCAATGTGGCTTTTGGCGAGCTGCCGACTGCAGAAAAAGGCTGGCTACAAGTAATGAAGGCTATGGAGCTTTTAACGATCGAAGCAGCGGTTACTGGCGATTACAATACCGCATTACAAGCTTTCACCATTAACCCATTGGTGCCATCAGGAGAAACAGCTAAACGCGTAATGGATGAATTATTTATTGCTCACAAAGCTTATCTACCAAACTTTAAATCAACGATTGAGCGTTTGGAAAAAGAAGGAATCGAAGTTCAAGACGAACTGGCAAAATCACTTAATTAATCAACAAAATATCAAGAAAGTAGGAATGAAATAATGGGATTTAGAAAAGACTTTTTATGGGGCGGCGCAACTGCTGCCAATCAGTGTGAAGGAGGTTACAACGAAGGTGGGCGAGGCTTAGCCAATGTCGATGTTGTACCGATCGGTAAAGATCGTTTTCCAGTCATCACAGGACAGATGAAAATGTTTGATTTTGATGAGGATCATTTTTATCCTGCCAAAGAAGCAATCGATATGTATCATCGTTACAAAGAAGATATTGCTTTATTTGGAGAAATGGGCTTTAAAACCTATCGTTTGTCCATTGCTTGGAGTCGTATTTTTCCAAAAGGGGACGAACAAAAACCAAATGAAGACGGCTTGAAATTCTATGAGGATCTCTTCAATGAGTGCCATAAATATGGTATTGAACCACTGGTAACGATCACGCACTTTGATTGTCCAATGCATTTAGTAGAAAAATATGGTGCTTGGCGTTCACGAGAATTAGTAGGCTTTTATGAGAATTTATGCCGAGTTATTTTTAATCGTTACAAAGGATTGGTCAAATATTGGTTAACTTTCAACGAAATCAACATGATTCTTCACGCGCCATTTATGGGAGCTGGCCTCTATTTTGAAGAAGGCGACAACGTGGAGCAGGTCAAATACCAAGCGGCCCATCATGAATTATTGGCATCTGCGATTGCGACGAAAATCGCTCACGAAGTAGATCCGGAAAATAAAGTGGGCTGTATGCTGGCTGCAGGTGCCTACTACCCTTACACAAGTAAGCCTGAAGATGTTTGGGCATCAAGAAAATCAGATCGCGAAAACTATTTCTTCATTGATGTCCAGTCTCGGGGAGAATACCCACAATATGCATTGAAGGAAATGGCCCGTAACGGGATTGAGATCAAAATGGAAGAAGGCGACTTAGAGTTATTGAAGGCCCACACAGTTGATTTTATTTCATTCTCTTACTACTCTTCTCGGGTATCGACAACAGATGCTGAGCTATTGGAACAAACTTCTGGAAATATTTTTGCTTCAGTAAAAAATCCTTATTTGGAAGCAAGCGAATGGGGCTGGCAGATCGACCCATTAGGTTTGCGGATTACTATGAATGACCTTTATGATCGTTACCAAAAACCATTATTCATTGTAGAGAACGGTTTGGGTGCTGTTGATACACCAGATGCTGATGGCTATCTGGAGGATGATTACCGAATTGATTATCTTGCAGCACATATACAAGCCATGAAAGACGCCGTTGAACAAGATGGTGTTGATCTATTAGGGTATACAACATGGGGATGTATCGATTTGGTCTCTGCGGGAACAGGTGAGATGAAAAAACGCTACGGTTTTATCTATGTTGATCGCGACAATGAAGGCAATGGTACGCTGAAACGGACAAAGAAAAAATCCTTCGACTGGTACAAACAAGTCATTGCTTCAAATGGCGAAGACTTAACAAACAAATAATCATGCTTGCGGCTTCTTCTTGGATGAATTCTAAGAAGAAAGCCGCTGATAGTCTTTACGATGGAGGGATAATATGGGGTTTCCAAAAAATTTTCTTTGGGGTGGCGCAACAGCTGCGAACCAATATGAAGGCGGCTATCTTTCTGGCGGAAAAGGGTTAAGCACCCTCGATGCCATTACAGGAGGCAGTATGGATCAGCCGCGAATGATTACCTATAAAACAAAAGACGGCCAGATCGGGAAAGTTACTCGGGATACCGAATTACCTGAAGGTGCCGTTGGGTACATCGATCCAGAGCAGTATTATCCTAGTCATGTGGCGACAGACTTTTACCATCATTATCAGGAAGATATTGCGTTGTTTGCAGAGATGGGCTTTAAGTGTTTTCGGATGTCTATTTCCTGGGCGCGGATTTGTCCAAAAGGAACCAGAGAGATCAACGAAGACGGCCTGGCTTTTTATGATGCAGTTTTCGATGAGCTGTTGAAGCATGGCATTGAGCCAGTGGTGACGATCAATCACTTTGATATTCCTATGTGTTTAGCGGATGAATATGATGGTTGGTCGAATCGCAAAGTGATCGACTATTTCTTGTTTTTCTGCGAAACGATCTTCACTCGTTACCAAGATAAAGTGAAATATTGGATGACGTTTAACGAGATCAACTTTTTGAGAAGTTGGACACAAATTGGTATTCATAAAAATGATAAGCAGCATAAGTATCAAGCTGCTCATCACTTGTTTGTAGCAAGTGCTAAAGCAGTACAAATGGGACACCGAATCAACCCGGATTTCATGATTGGGATGATGGTGGCGTATATTCCAAGTTATCCGATGACAGCTAATCCAGAGGATGTTTTAGCTGCATTGCAATTCAATCGGGAACAAGAATTCTATATTGACGTTCAAGCAAAAGGCTATTATCCTGCCCACAAGGTAAAAGAGTTCGAACGTGAAGGGATCGAAATCAAAAAAGAAGCTGGAGATGACGCGGTCATTGCGAACGGAACGGTTGACTATATCGGTTTTAGCTATTATATGTCAACCGCTTCTTCAGCAAATCCTGAAACAGTCAAGTATGTTGGCGGCAACCAAATGCCTGCGGTGAAAAATCCTTATTTAGCCGAATCGGATTGGGGCTGGGCGGTCGATCCATTAGGGTTGCGGATCTCATTGTGTCAATTGTCTGATCGTTATCATCTTCCTTTATTTGTAGTAGAGAATGGATTCGGTGCCATAGACAAAGTGGAATCTGACGGCTCGATCAATGACGATTATCGAATTGATTATTTCAAAAAACACATTGCAGCCATGAAAGATGCGATAACTCTTGATGGCGTAGACTTGATTGGCTATACACCTTGGGGATGTATCGATCTTGTATCGGCAGGAACTGGTGAGATGAAAAAACGCTATGGCTTTATTTATGTGGACATGGATGATCACGGGAACGGAACATTGGCCCGGAAAAAGAAAAAATCATTTGATTGGTACAAAGAAGTGATTGCTTCAAATGGAGAACAACTTTAAAGAATAAGAAAACATCCCCGCATTCATGGCGCAAACAGCAGTGAGAGAGTATTCATTGCTGTTGCAAACCGATGAGTGAGTGGATGTTTTTTCTGGTTAGATCATTAGCCAAGAACCTTTTCAATACTAGGGATCATTTTGGTTGGATTGGTCTGAGGGGCAAAACGTTCAACGACATGTCCCTTGCGATCAATTAAAAATTTAGTAAAATTCCATTTGATCGCTTTCCCCATCGTTCCTGGGGCTTCTTCCTCCAAGTATTGAAAAAGCGGATCAGCTTCTTTTCCGTTGATGACTGTCAATTGATGCATCGGAAAGTCAACACCATAGGTTGTGCGACAAGCTTCGGCAGCTTCACTAGCAGAATGAACTTCTTGTTTGAATTGGTTGGAAGGGAAGCCTAAGACCATCAATCCTTGGTCGCGATATCGTTGGAACAATTCTTCAAGTTCGTTGAATTGGGGGCTCAATCCGCATTTTGTCGCCGTGTTGACGACAATGATGGCTTGCCCCCGATAGCGTTCTAATGAATAGGTTTCACCGTTTTCCAAAGTGGCTTGAAACGCGTAAATTGACATTTTTTTGCTCCTTTCGATAGTTGACAGTATTTTCTAATTGTTGATTGTTCAGTAGTTCTAAACTTGTAATTAGTATAGTTCAATCTGGAGGAAAAACCAAAAATAATTGATTTTCTTTCAGCAGTAAATAGACACAAGGCAGCAAAAAAAGGTTGGGATCAGAAGTGTTAAACTTCGATAAATAAGGAGGAATATATGGAAATTGCTTTTCAATTTTTTGGTATTTCGACTTATTTCCGAAGACATTGTTTCGGCTACCGCTGTTTAGACGTGTTTAGAGCGTGAAACAAAAGTATTTTTTACTTTTGTTTCACGCTCTTTTATTCGCTTTGACATTCGATTGTCTAATTGGCAGAAAAGATGACCTTTTTAGCAAGTCATTAGATTTCTGAAGCGACTTCGCCTTCAATTTCTTTTCCATGGACTACCGATTTGGTTTTCCACACACCGGAATACCAACGATAAATCATTAAAATACTCCGCAATGCTTCATCAATTGCGTAAGCGATCCAGACACCAATCAAGCCAAATTTAAAGACGATGGCCAAAGAGTACGAGAATGGTAAGCTGATGACCCAAAGAACGATCAAACTGCAGAATAATGGGAATTTAACATCCCCGCTGGCATTTAAAGAGCCCACTAGAATCATATTGACCGCACGTGCTGTCTCTAGGACGATTTCAACGAGAAATACGCCTTTAGCGATTGAGATGACTTCAGTATTGGTAGTAAAGATTCCCATAATCGGTTCGATAAAGAGATAAGTCAATAAACAAATTGTAACAGAAGCGATGATGCCAATGATCATTGTGCGCATGCCCCGTTTTTGTGCTCGCTCAAATTCTCCTGCGCCTACATGACGACCAATCATGATTTGATTTCCCTGACTTAACGCCGAGGCGATCAAATACACAAATTGAGTGATCGCTGTAACATAAGACTTAGCAATCAGCACGCTTGAACCTAATTGCGCAACGATCATCGTTACTACCACTTGTGCTCCTTGATAAGACAAAGATTCTCCTGAGGAAGGTAGGCCATAGGTTAAGACATTTTTCATTACATCCCATGATAAATACTTCAATCGGGCAGAAAGAACAGAAAAACCAACGTGTTTTTTCAGTAAAAATGCCGCAACAATCAAGCCAATCGTATTGCCGAAGACACTGGAGAAAGCTAGTCCTGTTACACCGAAATTAGGTAAGCCAAAAGGACTGTAAAGTACAAAGTAGTTACCAATAACAGCTAAGATACTGGCAAACATCGGTACAAGCAAAGCAGGTTTCGTAAAGCTGTGGCTACGCATGACCGCGATAATGACAGCTGTCAGCGAAGAAATAAACAAGCTTCCGCCATATACTTGCAGGTAGCCGCGACCCAAATCAACCAATGCTTCTTCTAATCCCATAAAATGCAGCAATTGATCAGAGCCAAAGATAAACATCAAGCTGATCAAAATACCTAAGAATAGAGAACCAAAAAGTGCTGTATTGATCACAGTAGGGATTTTATCTCGCTGCTTCGCACCAATTAGTTGAGCAATAATGATTTGCGTACCAACAGTGATGAAACCATAAATAAAGACGGTCAGATTCAGCAATTGATTTGCTGCGCTGACGGCAGCGACTGCTGGTTCAGAATAATGGGAAATCATCCATACATTGACATTCCCAATAATCACACGTAAAAATAGTTCAACAAAAATCGGCCAGCTAAGAAACAATAGTTCCCGATCAGATCTTTTCAAAAGTTTTTTCTTATTCAATTGTAAGGACTCCCCGTTTTCTATATAATAGATGTATCGTGAAAATTTTACAAAAAATGAAAAGAAAGTCAATGTAATTTTCAGAGAAAAAAACGGGAATATCTTATTATTTTTTGTAAGCAGAACATTCGACAGAAATTCTTTTTGAAAGTAAAGTATGGGTAGTCGAAAATGGAGGGAACAATTATGTATGATGTAATTATTATCGGCGCTGGACCTGCCGGCATGACAGCAGCGCTGTATGCGTCACGGTCAAATTTATCTGTTCTGATGATTGAGCGGGGAGCTCCTGGCGGTCAAATGAATAATACTGCTGAGGTTGAAAATTATCCTGGCTTCGATTCGATCTTAGGCCCAGAACTTGCTTTTAAAATGTATGAAAGTGCCATCCGCTTTGGCGTGGAGAATGCCTATGGCATCGTTCAAGGGATCACGGATCATGGAGAGTACAAGGAAGTCTGCACAGAAGACAAGAATTATCAAGGGAAAACTGTGATCATTGCAACAGGCTGTGTACATAGAAAATTAGGAGTCAAAGGCGAGGAAGAATTCGCTGGACGCGGAGTTTCATATTGTGCAGTTTGTGATGGCGCCTTTTTCCGCAACAAACGGTTGATCGTAGTTGGTGGTGGAGATTCTGCAGTCGAAGAAGCGATCTACTTAACACAATTTGCTTCAGAAGTAACGATTGTCCACCGTCGGGATGAGCTACGTGCGCAAAAGATCATCCAAGAACGAGCATTTGCCAATGAAAAGATCTCATTTATTTGGGATTCTGTCGTGGAAGAAATCAAAGGCAACGAGATGGTCGTAACTGGTGTTCAAGTGCGAAATGTCAAAACAAATGAAGTAACGGAAGAAGCGGCTGGTGGTGTCTTTATCTACGTTGGGCTAGATCCATTGACTGAACCATTCAGAGCTAGTGGACTCACGAATGAAACAGGTTGGATCCCAACCAATGAAATGATGGAAACAACTATGCCAGGCGTCTATGCGGTAGGGGATGTTCGAGAAAAAGGCTTACGACAAATCACTACAGCAGTCGGGGACGGCAGTATCGCTGGCCAACAAGTATTTGATTTTATAGAAACACAAAAAGACCAGCAACCAGTTAAATAATTATCGAACGCACTGTTATTTATAAAACGTTATTCGTTTTTGATAGCAGTGCGTTTGCATTTTCGTTTGGTTATTCTTTGAGAAAAACAGAAGTAGTGTTATACTAAAATTATAGTCATTTTAAAGTTAGAAGGAGTGGTTTTTGTATGGGATGGGAACAAATTTATGAGCAATGGAAAAATCATCAACAATTAGAAGCAGGGTTGAAGGATCAGTTAACAGAACTGGAGAAAGATCCAGAAATGTTGCAAGATGCTTTTTATATGCCGCTTGAATTTGGTACTGCTGGGATGCGAGGGATCTTAGGACCTGGGATCAACCGCATGAATATCTATACGGTCCGTCAAGCAACAGAGGGATTGGCGCGCTTCATGGATACACAAGATCCAGAAACCCGTCGCCGCGGTGTCGCAATCGCATATGATTCTCGTCATTTTTCACCAGAATTTGCGATGGAAGCAGCCAAGACATTAGCAAAACACGATATTCCTGCCTTTGTGTTTGAAAGCTTACGTCCAACCCCTGAATTATCTTTTGCGGTACGTTATCTGCATACGTTCACTGGAATCATGATTACAGCATCTCACAATCCGGCAGCTTATAATGGATACAAAGTATACGGCGAAGATGGTGGACAAATGCCTCCAGCAGATGCGGACGCCTTGACAGCATTTGTTCGAGAAATTGAAAATCCATTAGAAATTCCAGTTTTATCAGAAGAAGAAGCAAAGCATAGTGGATTGATCACGATTATCGGCGAAGAGGTCGATACTGCGTATCTAAAAGAAGTCAAAACAGTGACAATCGATCAAAAATTAATCGAGACAACAGGGAAAAATCTTAAATTAGTTTACACACCATTACACGGAACAGGTCGGATGCTTGGTGAAAAAGCTTTGAAACAAGCAGGGTTTGAGCAATTTATTATTGAACCTTCACAAGCTGTTGCGGATCCAAACTTCAGTACAGTCAAGTCACCAAATCCAGAAGAACATTCTGCCTTTGAATATGCGATTGCTCTGGGAGAAAAAGAAGACGCAGACTTGTTGATTGCAACTGATCCGGATGCGGATCGCTTGGGTGCTGCAGTCCGGATGCCTGATGGAAACTATCAAGTATTGACAGGAAATCAATTAGGCGCATTGATGATCCGTTACATTCTAGAAGCCCACAAGAATGCCGGCACACTACCGGAAAATGCAGCAGTCCTAAAATCGATCGTTTCTAGTGAATTGCCAACAGCGATTGCCCAGTCTTACGACGTTGAAATGGTCAATGTATTGACTGGCTTCAAATTCATTGCCGAAAAAATCCAACAGTATGAAACAGATCATTCCCATACGTTCATGTTTGGTTTTGAAGAAAGTTACGGTTACTTGGTAAAACCTTTTGTGAGAGATAAAGATGCGATCCAAGCACTTGTCTTGTTGGCTGAAGTCGCTGCTTTTTATAAACAATCGGACAAAACACTTTATGATGGATTGCAAGATATCTTTGAGGAATATGGTTATTATGCCGAAAAAACGATTTCTGTTACGATGAGCGGTATGGAAGGTGCAGCCAAAATCACTGCATTGATGAAAACATTCCGAGAAAAAGCACCATCAGTTTTCGCGGGTATACCAGTCGTTCAAACAGAAGATTTCAAAGAATTGACAAGAGTTGGTTTAGATGGTCACATGCAAAAAATGACTACACCACCGTCAGATGTATTGAAATATACTCTTGAAGATGAGAGCTGGATTGCGGTTCGTCCTTCTGGAACTGAACCAAAAATCAAATTTTACATTGGTGTCAAAGGAAACTCTTCTGAAGATGCAGCAAATAAAATTGCTGAACTTGAAGCTGCCATTAATGAAATTACAGAAGTTTAAGCGATAAACAAGAGCTAGATCCTTTTCAAATACTTGGATGAGAATCAGATAGATTATTTTGCTGATATTCAGTTCTTCTTGGAGAACTTATTATAGGAAAATGTGCTGCTTCTTTTCCAGGTATTTGGGTGGATCCTGCATTTATTTTGACGCCTTGTTTTCAATGGGGCTTGACAAAGAATGCTTGAACCAGCTAGAATTTTATTCACCATCAAGAAAGGAAGACCAGCATGACTCAACCAGATCAAGAAGATATCCAAAAAGTCACTCAAATTTTTAAAATGCTTGGTGATCCTACACGTTTGAAGATATTGCTTTCTTTAGAAGAAGGAGAACGTAATGTAACTTCGATCGCAGAGCAAGTGATGATGGAACAATCTGCGGTCTCTCATCAATTGAAACTATTGAAAGATAATCGGATCGTAAAATCGGAACGACAAGGAAAGACAATTTTATATAGTTTAGATGACAAGCACGTAGTCGACATCTTACAAAAAACATTCGCTCATATCCATCACCGCTGAAACTAGGACGAGAATTTCTCGAAAGTCCTAGTTTTTTCTTATGCTTTTTGGTATGCTAGTAGAAAATTAAAAATGGATGAACGATTTTTTAATAACGTTTTCGGTAAGGAGGCTATATGAAAGAGCAATTAAATATAGGACTACTAGGAATGGGTGTCGTAGGCACTGGAGTCTGCCAACTATTAGCGGAACAAAGAGAGGCAATCGCAGCCCGAACTGGTGTCGAGATTTTTATTACGAAAGCATTGGCCTCTCCTTATGATGATAAAAGCGCAATTGCCCAAAAATACGGGTTTGAACTGACTAGTAATATTCAGGAAATCTATCAGGATGAGTCCATCGATGTCATTGTGGAATTGATTGGCAAGATCGATCCTGCGAAGGATTTTATTCTTGGTGCGTTAGCTCACAAGAAACATGTTGTAACCGCCAATAAAGATCTCTTGGCGTCTCATGGCCCAGAACTGACTGCCGCTGCTAAAAAAGCCGGTGTTGCATTGTATTATGAAGCCAGCGTGGGAGGCGGGATTCCTATCTTGCGAACATTAAGCACGCATTATTTACCCGATACGATTACCTCGATTTCTGGCATCGTCAATGGTACGACGAATTATATGCTGACAAAAATGTTAACAGATAACTTAAGTTATGAGGAAGTTCTAGCTGAAGCACAGGCAAAAGGATTTGCAGAATCGGACCCGACCAATGATGTGGACGGTATTGATGCAGCTTATAAGATGGTCCTCTTGACAAAATTTGCATTTGGTATGACGATCGAGATGAAAGATGTTTCTATCGGCGGCATTCGTGGATTAGCAATTGAAGACATCATTTATGCCCAACAACTAGGGTATGAAGTGAAACTTATTGGTACGGCACAAAAGACACCAAAAAATCATGTCGCTGTTTCTGTTGGTCCAGTTCTTGTCCCTAAGCCCCATCCGCTAGCCTCAATCAAATATGAGTTTAATGGCGTGTATATCGAAAGTACGGGCATCGATCGTTCCATGCTTTACGGGCCTGGAGCGGGGGCTCGTCCTACTGCGACGAGTGTGCTGGCAGATGTGACGGAGATCGCTAAAAATAAATCTGCTGGGATCACTGAATCATTTCTAACCTTTGAACAGCCGACTCAGATTGCAGTACCAGATGAGCTTCGTCAACGTTATTACATTGCGTTGACTGGACCATTAGCAGCGCAGCAACAGACATTGGACTGGATCGACCAAGAATCTATCTTGGAAAAGAAAGCATTTTTGACGAAGCCATTGAGTCCCTCGGAATTAACAGCAGCATTATCGATTTTTGAAGATGGTCGAATTAGCCAAATCATGAAAGTAATGGAGGAGTAGCAGATGTATGAAGGACTATTAAAGCACTATAAAGAGTATTTACCGGTGACAGAAAAAACACCGCTAATCTCATTAGCAGAAGGAAACACACCGCTGATTCCATTGAATAACTTATCAGAAGAATTGGGTATCACATTATATGGGAAATACGAAGGACTAAATCCTACTGGATCTTTCAAAGATCGGGGAATGGTGATGGCAGTAGCCAAAGCGGTGGAAGAAGGCGCAAAAGCAATCGTTTGTGCTTCTACTGGTAATACCAGTGCTGCAGCAGCAGCGTATGCGACACGAGCAGGAATCAAAGCCTATGTGGTGATTCCAGATGGTAAGATCGCAATGGGCAAGTTGGCACAGGCAATCGTTTATGGCGCGGATATTATTTCTATTCCCGGGAATTTCGATGAAGCACTAAAAGCAGTTAGAGAAATTGCCAAAACAGAAGCTGTGGCCCTCGTGAATTCAGTCAATCCTTACCGTTTGGAAGGACAAAAAACCGCTGCCTTCGAAATTTGCCAGCAGTTGGAGAAAGCGCCAGATGTACTAGCAATTCCAGTAGGAAATGCTGGAAACATCTCTGCTTATTGGAAAGGATTCAAAGAATGGCATGACAAACAAGGGACTTCACTACCAAGAATGCATGGATTTGAGGCAGAAGGTGCCGCAGCAATCGTAAAAGGCGCGGTAATCGAAGAGCCAGAAACAATCGCAACAGCGATTCGGATCGGCAATCCAGCAAGTTGGAAGCTAGCAGAAGCCGCTCGTGATGAATCAAAAGGGTTTATCGATGCTGTAACCGACGAAGAGATCTTGAATGCTTACCGAAAGGTAGCTGCACAAGACGGTGTCTTTATTGAACCAGGATCGGCTGCTTCACTAGCAGGCGTGATTCAGCACGTGAAAAACGGGAAAATTCGTCCTGGTGAAACCGTAGTGGCAGTCTTTACTGGAAACGGCTTGAAAGATCCTGATACAGCTATTCAGGCTACCGAAGTAGCGATCCATAAGATGAGTGATCTAGAAGAAATGCGGCAACACCTGCGTAAAGGAGTGTCTCAACTATGAAGATTCGCGTTCCTGCAACCAGTGCAAATTTAGGACCTGGTTTTGATTCTTGCGGGATTGCTCTCTCAAAATATCTATTCATTGAAATTATGGAAGAAAGTGACCGATGGGAGATCTTACATGAACTCGGCAGTGAAATCCCTAATGATGAAAGTAATCTGCTGTTACGTGTCGCGCTGAAGCTTGCACCTACACTTACACCGCGTAAAATCCGCATGTACTCAGATATACCTTTAGCACGGGGATTAGGCAGCAGTTCATCGGTTATCGTGGCTGGAATCGAATTAGCCAATCGTTTAGGACACCTGAACTTAAGTGATGCACAGAAAGTTGATATTGCAACGGCCATTGAAGGCCACCCCGACAATGTGGCACCGGCAATTTATGGCGATTTTCTGATTACGGCCTTTGATCATGAACATAAACAAACTTATGTTGTTAAACATCATTTTCCGGAATGCAATATTGTTGCTTATATTCCGCAAGAACAATTGTTGACAGAAGCTAGTCGGAATGTCCTCCCTAAAACACTGGACTTTTCAACTGCTGTTGAAGCCAGTGCAATCGCCAATGTGATGATCGCAGCAGTGATCAAAGGGAATCTACCTTTAGCAGGTAAAATGATGCAGGCGGATCGTTTTCATGAGAACTATCGTGAAAAATTAATTCCGCATTTATCCACGATCCGCCAAATTTGTGAAGAAGAAGGCGGCTATGGCTGCTTCCTGAGTGGGGCTGGACCAACTGTCTTAGCGATTGTCCCACCCGAAAAGGCAGATAAGATCTGCCGCCTTCTCCATGCGCTTGAAACCAATGCAGCAATCGAACAGCTGCAGATCGATCGCGAAGGCGTCCAAGTCTTTTAGACTTTTCTGATTTGACACAAGCAAAAATCCCCAGAATAATGGTACAGTCTAGCTGACCATTACTCTGGGGATCTTTTTGTCTAAAATGTATGTGGCTGGTTATTCTTCTGTTTCTGACGTGTAGTAACTATGGTCTTCCAAATTCAATGCATTCAAAATCATGGAAGCTGTCTCTTCAATTGAAAGAGAGGCAACATTAATGACGATGCAGCCTAATTTTTGATAAAGATCATTGGCAAACTCTAATTCAGCCCGGATTTTTTCAATATCTGAATACGCCGTGTCTGGATTCAATCCGTAAGAACGCATCCGTTCTTTGCGTATGCTGTTTAAAACGTCGGGATCATTCGTTAACCCAACGATTTTGCTCGGTTCGATTTCCCACAACTGCTTAGGAATATGTGCTTGGGGCACAAGAGGCAAATTCGCCACCTTCAAGTTTTTGTTGGCTAAGAAAAGACTTAGCGGTGTTTTTGATGTTCGGGAAACACCTAACAAAACGACATCGGCTTCGAGAAAACCTCGTGGGTCTTTTCCATCATCGTATTTAACAGCGAATTCCATTGCTTTGATACGTTTGAAATAATTTTTGTTTAAATGATGCAATGCGCCGGGTTCTCGCGACGGAGCGACACCTGTGCGTTTTTCTACCTCGGTGACAGGAGGAGTCAATACATCAAAATGATATAGGTCGGCTTCTTCACAAAAGTGATTGGTTAGCGAGACTAGCTCATCGTTAATCAGTGTGTGCAAAATAATGGCATCGTGTTTTTTGGCATCAGTCAACGCCTGGATCAAGTGTTCTTTGGTGTGAATAAAGGTACGCCGAAATAAGTTGAATTCAACACTTGGGTACTGTGCCATGGTTGCTTGAGCTAATTTGGAGGCCGTTTCTCCTGCTGAATCGGACAAGACAAAAATCGTGACAATCGTTTCTTGTGGGTTCATAGTAAAATCCTCTCTTGCATTTTTGATAATTTCATTATACCATACTTACGATCGCTAAAAATCGGAATGATTTTGATTTACTGGAGGGATTCGATGAAAAATCAACCATTGATTGAGCAAGCTATGTCGATATTAAAAGAACATGGCTATAAATATACCAAAAAAAGAGAAGCTATCATTACTTATTTAGTGAAACGCAACCGTTATTTGCCGGCAAAAGAAATCCATGATTTCATGTCTGAAGAATACCCGGGTCTAAGTTATGACACGATCTATCGGAACCTTCATGATTTTTCTGAGATTGGCATCTTGGAAGAGACTGAATTGAATGGAGAAATGAAATTTCGTTATAA
The DNA here is from genome assembly GCF_003812305.1 of Enterococcus sp. FDAARGOS_553. Taxonomy (NCBI): domain Bacteria; kingdom Bacillati; phylum Bacillota; class Bacilli; order Lactobacillales; family Enterococcaceae; genus Enterococcus; species Enterococcus sp. FDAARGOS_553. The sequence goes on along the minus strand of NZ_CP033740.1, from coordinate 2,909,649 downwards.
TTGCTGCGTGGAATTGGAAGATCATCACCATCATCATTTTATTTGCACGGTTTGTGGCAAAACAAAAGAGCTGCATATTTGTCCAATGGATTTCTTTCAAGAACAATTGCCCGGGTGCAGTATCGAAGGCCATCGTTTTGAAATTCTAGGCAGATGTGAAGATTGTCGCTGATTGTTCGGATTCTAAGATTGAATCAGGAAGTTCATCGACTTTTTTACTAGAATACCTTGACACTTTTTCAGGGGTTAGCTATAATTTTCAAAGGACAGTCTTGTTTTTTGAGATTTTATTTCAATGACAAATACGGTTACTTTTTAAGCTCGGAGGGAGGGAATTTACATGTCAAAAACAGTCGTTCGCAAAAACGAATCACTTGACGATGCTCTTCGTCGCTTCAAACGTTCCGTGTCAAAAGCGGGTACTTTACAGGAATCTCGTAAACGTGAATTTTACGAAAAACCAAGTGTAAAGCGTAAGAAAAAATCTGAAGCAGCTAGAAAACGTAAAAAATTCTAATTTTCTACTGTTTTGAGAATTGGAGCTGGTAGTGTGACGCTACTAAGTACACTGAATGATGACATGAAAACAGCGATGAAAGCCAAAGACAAGGAAACGTTGCAGGTGATTCGCATGTTGAAAGCATCGATTCAAAACGAACAGATCAAAAAAGGTGCCGACTTGAACGAAGAGGAAGAATTGACTGTGTTGTCTCGTGAAATGAAACAACGTCGTGATTCTCTGACTGAATTTGAGAAAGCCGACCGTACCGATCTGGCTGAAAAAGTCAAAGGTGAAATTGCAATTGTTGAAAAATACTTGCCGGCACAACTTGATGAAGCGGAAATTCGCCAAATCGTTGCTGGTGCGATCGAAAAAACAGGAGCTTCTTCTCCGAAGGAATTCGGAAAAGTGATGGGCGCTGTGATGCCTCAAGTAAAAGGCAAAGCAGACGGCAACCAAGTCAATGCGATCGTCAAAGAATTATTAGGGCAAATGTAAGGACACGCCGTAAGCATCTTATTGGATGCTTACGGCTTTTTTGTTCTTTCTTAGTGAGTATTTTTAAGTAGAATCAATGATCGAAAAACAAACTTTTAATAAATTGCAAAGAACGCTGCCAAAACGCTTCTTGAAGCTTACAAGTAATTTTGCTTTTAGCGATTGTGTGGTATTATAAACTAGAATGCCTAAAAAAGGAGCTGTAACTTATTTGACAGAAGAGCGTATTTCTTTGGAAATCCAACTGACTCAAAATGATGATATTAGTTTGTTGTTGGGTTCCCATGACAAACATATCAAAGTCATCGAAGATGCTACACAAACAACGATTCATACCCGCGGAGAAATGATCCAAATCATTGGTGAAAAGACAGCCGCTGAAAAAGCCCAATCCGTGATCCATGCGTTGCAAGAGTTGATCAAACGAGGGATCAATATCAGTACGCCAGATGTTATTACGGCATTGAACATGGCAAATAAAGGAAACTTAGATTATTTCACAGATATGTATGAAGAAGAAATCATCAAAGATCGTAACGGTAAGCCGATCCGCGCAAAAAATGCCGGACAAAAGAAATATATTGAAGCCATCAGAACCCATGATGTCGTTTTTGGCGTTGGACCAGCAGGAACCGGAAAGACGTTTCTTGCCGTTGTCATGGCCATTGCGGCATTGAAGAAAGGACAAGTTCAAAAAATCATCTTGACGCGACCCGCTGTTGAAGCAGGTGAAAATCTTGGCTTTTTACCAGGTGATCTGAAAGAAAAAGTCGATCCCTATTTGCGTCCCGTTTATGATGCCCTTTATCAAATCTTTGGTATGGATCATACCAATCGTTTGATGGAACGCGGCGTGATCGAGATTGCTCCGCTAGCCTATATGAGGGGGCGGACTTTGGAAGATGCTTTTGTGATTCTTGATGAGGCACAGAATACCACTATTGCCCAAATGAAAATGTTTTTGACCCGCCTAGGATTTAATTCAAAAATGATCGTTAATGGCGATACAAGTCAAATTGATTTACCAAAAGGAACAACGAGCGGACTGATTCATGCGCAACGAGCGTTAGAAGCAATTCCTAAAATTGCGTTTGCGCACTTTGAAGCAGGAGATGTCGTTCGTCATCCAGTCGTTGCAGACATTATACGTGCCTATGAGGAATCCGATAGTAAAGAACAACGTTGATTGTCGGACAGGAGGGGTAAAATGATCATACAACCGTTACGGAATTTTCGAGAAAAATTAGGCCGCTTTTACCTGCCGCTGCTTATGGTGCTCTTTTTTGTTTTATCTATTGGGATCATGTTTTCCAGTGTAAAACAAAACAATGTCGACTATAGCGAGGGGCAGGTTGCGGAAGAAAATATCCGAGCCAACAAAACGATTGAAAACACAACTGCTACTGAACAAAAACGTACGCTAGCCGCTGAAGCCGTCTCGCCTGAATACACGTATCAAGACGATTTGGCACAAGTTCAACATGAACGGATCAATCATTTGTTTGAATTGATTGATACAGTCAACAAGACTGTCAATACGAAATATGAAGCTGCGGTCAAAGCTGCTGGTGAAAATGAAAATGTTCCTAAACCGGATACAGAAGAGTATATCGCCACTTTAAAAAAAGAATTTGAAAAAATGAGTGATGATGAACTTGATTTTTATCAAGCGCTGACCAATAATTTTTTGTCGACATTGTTTTCATTGAATAGTGATCAGCTGAACACGGTAAGAGATTATGCGCTGCAGCTTGTTGATGAACAAATGGCTAAACAGATCCGCCAATCTGAATTGAGTACTTTTCGATCAGAAGCCGAAGAAAAGATCCAGTTTTTGGATGTAACTTCTGAAATGGCAACAGCATTACGCTTTTTAGTCAATCAAGGGATCGTTGTCAACGATTTTCCTAATGAGAAACGAACGGAAGAAGCTCGGCAGGCTGCCAAAGACGCTGTTCAGCCTGTTATGATCTATCAAGGTGAGATCATTGTCCGGGAAGGCTCGCAGATTGATTCAAATGCATTAGAAAAATTGCAGCTTCTCGGTCTGACGAGTCAAACCTTCTCTGTATTTCCGTTGATTGCTTTAGTTTTTACTGCTGCTTTACAGATGCTCATGCTCTTTTATTACACACGGCAGACAAAAAACGAAGACAAACGGATGAATGCTGTGACCTTTTATGTCATTGCGATGATTTTTAGTATTTTATTGATGAAGTTTTTCCAACTATTTCAGTCTGAACTCATCGCGTTCATTCCGTTATTCTTTCCAGCTGCCTTTACCCCGCTGATCTTGAATATATTCTCAAGTCGGCGTTTGGGAATTTTAGCTGCGATGTTTCAAGTAATCAATGCGATTTTCATTTATTTTGATTCCAGCGGTACGAATATGCTGACTACTGTCTTGGTAACCTATTTGTTCTCTGGATTGATGGGAACGATGATCAGAAGGAAACGAATCGCCAGTCAAGGACGAACAGCCATTATGTGGGTCATCGTCTTTCCGTTCTTATTAAGTGTCATGTTAGTGATTTTCCAAGGGATGGATTTCGCGAGAGGCAATACCTGGACGACGATCATTTGTGCCTTAGCGGGTTCATTACTTAGCTATCTACTAACGATTGGTTTGCATCAATACATTGAGTTATTGGTCTCAGACAATAGCATGATCGTTCTGAACGAACTAAGTAATCCAAATCACCCGTTACTTAAACAATTACTGGAAGAAGCACCAGGAACCTATCATCATAGTATGATGGTCGCCAATTTGAGTGCTAATGCTGTAGCAGAGATCGGCGGACAAAGTTTACTGACACGGGTCGCTTGTTACTATCATGATATTGGTAAATTAAAGCATGCGAATTTCTTTGTTGAGAATTTACCCGCAGGGGCTGAAAATCCCCATAACTTTTTGCTTCCGGAAGACAGCAAGCAGATCATTTTCGGACATGTGATCGATGGAGCGGTTCTTTTAGAAAATGAGAAAATGCCTCAGATGGTGGTGGATATTTGTCGCCAGCACCATGGAACAACCTTGATGCGTTATTTCTATGTCAAAGCGAAAGAACGTAATCCAGAAGTGACAGAAGCCGATTTTCGCTATCCTGGACCAAAACCACAAACAAGAGAAGCAGGGGTCGTTAGTATCGCGGATAGTTGTGAAGCTGCTGTGCGGGCAATGGATAATCCCACAGATCAGAAAATCAAGGAATTTGTTTCGAATTTGATCAATGATCGGATTCTTGATGGACAATTAGATGAGTCCGGACTGACATTGCATGAAATTCGTATCATTGAAAAGTCCTTAGTCAATGGATTGTGTAGTACATTCCATTCACGGATCAAATATCCGAAAATGAAGTCCGAAGCGGAAAAAATGAAAGAAGAACAAGAAAGAAGAGATCGGTAATGGAGATTGCTTTTTTAGATGAAACAAATACAGTGAGTCAAGAGAAAATCAATGAAATTGATGAACTGCTGCAGTATGCGGCAGACTATTTGAAGCTGCCTGAGGATACGGAAATGTCTGTCACCTTCATGGACAATGCCGCTATCCAAGTCATCAATCGGGACTATCGTGATAAAGATCAACCGACGGATGTCATCAGTTTTGCTTTGGAAGAAGAAACGGAAGAAGAGTTGCCGATCATCTTTGATGATGAAATGCCAGCTATGCCGAGAAATCTTGGGGATATCATGATTTCAGTCGAGCGGGCAAAAGAGCAAGCTAGTGAGTATGGACACAGCTATGATCGGGAATTGGGCTTTTTAGCGCTGCATGGATTTTTGCATATCAATGGTTATGATCATATGACACCAGAAGATGAGAAAGAAATGTTCGGTCTGCAAAAGGAAATATTGGATGCCTATGGACTCAAAAGATAAGAATACAGAAAAAAACAAACAATTTATCACATCCATTGAATTTGCCTTTACAGGAATCAAGACCGTCTTTGACGAAGAGCGCAATATGCGCAAACATGTCTTGTTAGGCATCGTTGCAATCATTGCGGGATTTGTCTTTAGATTAAATCAAATGGAATGGCTCTGGTTGTTGTTGTCGGTATTTTTGGTTTGGATCGTGGAAATCGTCAACACAGTCTTTGAAAATGTCGTTGATATGTTTACCGATTTTCACTTCCATCCCATTGGCAAAAAAATCAAAGACATGGCGGCAGGAGCAGTCCTGATGACAGCATTCTTTGCATTGATCGTTGCGGCAATCATTTTTATACCAAAAATTTTAGCGTTCTTTTAGAAAGATAATACACAGAGGAGATCACCTATGACAACACATAAATCAGGCTTTGCTGCCATTGTTGGCCGGCCCAACGTTGGTAAATCCACATTACTTAATCGCGTAGTAGGTCAAAAAATCGCTATCATGAGCGACAAAGCACAAACGACCCGAAATAAAATCCAAGGGGTTTACACAACACCAGATGCACAAATCGTTTTTATCGATACACCTGGAATCCATAAGCCAAAACATCGCTTAGGAGATTTCATGGTGGAAACTGCTTATAGTGCACTTCGTGAAGTCGATGTGACCTTATTTATGATCAGTGCCGATCAAAAACGGGGGAAGGGCGATGACTTCATTATCGAGCGGCTGCGGAAAAACGAGACGCCGGTCTTTCTAGTCATCAATAAAATCGATAAAGTACATCCAGACGAACTTTTAGCTATTATCGAAGATTATGCGGCTCAAATGACGTTTGCGGAGATCGTGCCGATTTCGGCAACGGAAGGAAATAATTTTGAGACATTGATGAGATTAGTCATTGATCAAATGCCGGAAGGTCCCCAATATTTTCCTGAGGATCAAATCACAGACCATCCAGAATATTTCATCGTTTCGGAATTAGTGCGGGAAAAAGTGCTGTTACTGACTAGAGACGAAGTGCCTCACTCAGTCGCTGTGGTGGTTGACTCGATGAAACGGGATGAAAATGATAAAATTCATATTCAAGCAACGATCGTCGTTGAACGGGATAGCCAAAAAGGAATCATTATTGGGAAAGGCGGCAAAATGCTGAAACAAATCGGAACAAAAGCACGATTAGATATCGAGCATTTGTTAGACGATAAAGTTTACTTGGAATTATGGGTCAAAGTTCAAAAAGACTGGCGAGACAAACAAACCTTCCTGACAGACTACGGTTATCGGAACGATGATTACTGATCTTCTCTAAACAAGATCAGCTAAGAAGTTTGATGAGAGAAAAGACAAAGAAAGCTGGAGCAAGCGAAGGGGATTGAGCTGCTTCAGCTTTCTGGTTTAGAAAGGAGCGTTATTCATGAATTTAGTTGAAACAAAAGGGATCTTGTTATTTACTAGGGACCATAAAGAAAAAGATAAACTGGTCAAAATATTCACTGAATCGGCTGGAAAGCAAATGTTCTATGTAAAAGGTGCCCACCGCAAGAATAATCCTTTAACGCCAGCTTTGCTTTCGTACACTGAAGCGACCTATATTGGAAATATTCGTTCTGAGGGCTTGTCATTCTTGAATAATGCCAAAGATATCCATTCTTTTCGCAAAATCCAAGGTGATATTTTTCTTGCAGGCTATGCTACGTATCTATTGAATCTGGCTGACTCTGCGATCGATGACCGCGTGTACGATCCAAATCTCTATCATTTCTTACATGAAGCTTTGCAGTTGATGGATACTGATAATGATGCAGAGATCATCACTAATATTTTTGAGATTCAGTTGCTGCAGCGTTTTGGGGTCTCACCGATATGGACCCACTGTGCGGTCTGCGGACAAACAGAAGGCCGCTTTGATTACTCCTCGAAATACAATGGCGTCATATGCGAAAAGCATTGGGCCTTAGATGACCATCGTTATCACGGTGATCCAAGGGCAATCCATTTTATTCGTTTGTTTGCACAAATCTCTTATGAACAAATCGCATCGATCAAGTTAAAACCAGAAACGAAGCAAGCCATTCGTCAGGTAATTGATTTATTGTATGATGAATATGTTGGCTTACATTTGAAAAGCAAAAAATTTATTGATCAAATGGGACAGTGGCAAGATATCCTGAAACCCAAAGATCAACGATAAAGTTGGCGAAACTTCTTTGGAGTAGCGCCAACTTTTTTTTTGAAAAGAGCAGTGAAATGACTTGCATCTGGGATTCCTACCAAGAAAGCGACATCTTGGATATCCAGATGAGGCTCGCCTACCAATAATTCTTTGGCACGATTCAGGCGATAATTCAGCAAAAATTGGGAGGTTGACTGCCCCAAAAAGCGCTGAAAGAGACGCGACAAATACTGCGGAGTTACAAAAATTTTTTCCGCAAGTTCAGCGACGGTCAATGGATGAGCATAATTGGTTTCGATTTCTAGTAGTACAGGCGCAATGTAGCGTTGGTACAAATGATGCTTTTCATTTGCGTCAGCATTTTGTTGTTGGATCAATGCCAAAAGAAAGTGATAGCAACTGCTGGAAGAGCGCAATGGGTCTAATATTTTTTCTTGATCGTCGCTGATTCGTTGATTGATCCACTCACTGTAAGAAAATAAAGGGCTATCTTGCCCCATCAAGTAGCGCTTTCCGCCAAAAGGTTTCAACAGTTCCTGTACTAAATCTCCTTGCAGCGTAACAAAGTTTGTCTGCCAGTCTCTATGAGGATGGTAACGATGAGGGATGAATGGCAAAATCAAAATGCCAGCCCCAGGAGTTAACACAAAGGATTGATCATTAAAAAGGACGGTCCCTTGGCCAGCGGTAGTTTGCAACCAGTGATAATATGGATAACCAGTGGGGCGAACCACTTCATCTTGTGCCCAATGATTCCCAATGCTCTCGATACTGACAGGGAGCCGAGGGTTGTTCTGATAGAAATAGATAGACATTGAATTCTCCTTGTTTCGAAATATTATAGAATCATGACAATCCTATTATACTACAACTTTTTGAAAAGCCTTACAATAATAATTATCAATGAGAAAAAGGAGCGTCAAACATGAAAAAAGTTTTTGAACGGTTTTTATTCGGTGGCGATTATAACCCTAATCAGTGGCCGCAAGAAATCTGGCAAGAAGATATGCGAATTTTTAGAAATGCACACATCAATAGTGCGACAATCAATGTCTTTTCTTGGGCAAAAATCCAACCTTCAGAGCACAATTATTACTTTAATGAGTTGGATGAGATGATTGATATGTTGAGTGAAGAAGGCTACGACATTGTATTAGCGACTTCAACAGCGGCGTTGCCAGCATGGATGTTCAAGCGCTATCCAGAAGTGGCTCGAACTGACTATGAAGGGCGGCACCATAAATTTGGACAGCGGCACAATGCGTGTCCTAACAGCTTAGTCTACCAAAAATATGCACAACGATTAGCTGGGAAATTGGCACAACGCTATGGTGGTAACCCGCAAGTCACTTGTTGGCATATCAATAATGAATATGGAGGTGAGTGTTATTGCGAAAACTGTGAGAAAGCTTTTCGGGTCTGGCTAAAAGATAAGTATCAAACCCTTGAGGCATTGAATAAAGCGTGGAATCTGGAATTTTGGGGGCATACTGTTTATGAATGGGACGAAATCGTTCTGCCGAATGCTCTTTCTGAAGGAATCGGTCATGACAAAACCGCATTTGCAGGAATTTCTATCGATTATCGTCGTTTCAATTCTGACAGTCTTTTAGAAAACTTTAAGTTAGAACGGGACGCTATTCGTCAATTCGATAGTCAAACACCGATTACCACGAATTTGATGGGAACTTTTAAAGGACTCGATTACTTCAAATGGGCAAAAGAAATGGATATTGTTTCTTGGGACAACTATCCTTCGTATAATACACCATGGAGTTTCGTTGCAATGACTCATGATTTGATGCGGGGATTGAAGCAAGCGCCATTTATGTTGATGGAACAAACACCATCCCAACAAAACTGGCAACCATATAATTCATTGAAAAAACCTGGCCAAATGCGCGCGCAAAGCTATCAGACGATCGCTCATGGAGCAGATACAATCCAGTTTTTCCAACTTCGCCGCTCCATTGGTGCTTGTGAGAAGTTTCATGGTGCGGTGATAGAACATGTTGGGCATGAGAACACCCGTGTATTTAAAGAAACTGCAGCATTAGGAGAAGAATTGAGCCGACTGAACGAAGTTTTGGGTAGTGAAACAAAGGCTGAAGTTGGTGTTCTATTTGATTGGGATAATTATTGGGCATTGGAATATACGAGCGGACCAACAGTTGATTTGACTTATGTGCAACAAATCCATCAATATTATCGTTACTTTTATGAAAAGAATATCGCAACAGATTTGGTGTCAGTTGATGCAGATTTCAGCAAGTACCAAGTGCTGGTAGCACCGGTTTTGTACATGGTAAAAGCAGGTATGAAAGAAGCTCTTGAATCCTTTGTGGAACAAGGAGGCACCTTGATCACAACGTATATGAGTGGCATTGTTGACCAGTCAGACAATGTCCATCTAGGCGGCTACCCTGGGCCTTTAAGAGAGCTAGCAGGAATCTGGGTAGAAGAGATTGATGCATTAGCACCAGAGCAGACGAACGTTATTCAATTAAAGGGGGGAAGACAGGGAGAAAGTAACTTAGTCAGTGAGATCATCCATTTGGAGACCGCTGAATCTGTAGCGGACTATACGAGTAACTTCTATGCCGGTTCACCAGCAGTGACCAAAAATCGATTTGGTCAAGGTGTCGTTTATTATATTGGGACTCAACTTGAAAAAGATCTTTTAGATACGATCTTGGATGAAGCAACCAATAGCGCAAATCTAACTGCTGTGATTGAAGGAGAAACAAATCTAGAAATCAGCTGTCGTCATACGGAAGAAGCGGTTTACTATTTTATCATCAATTTTCAGAAGCAAGCGCAAAAGGTGCCGGCACAATTTGTAGGAAAGAAGGACCTACTGTCCGGTAAGCATTTGACTGAAGACTCCGTTGCAGATCAATACAGTGTATATGTAATCAAGGAAGGAAGAAGCGAATGACTGCTTTTGTAATCAAAGACGAATTTTATTTAAATGATCAGCCCATGAAAATTATTTCTGGCTCGATACACTATTTTCGAGTTGTGCCTGCATATTGGCGGGATCGCTTAGAAAAATTACGTTTGATGGGTTGTAATACAGTCGAAACGTATGTGCCTTGGAATATGCATGAACCGCAGGAAGGAATGTTTGACTTTAGCGATAATCTTGATTTGCGGCGCTTTATTCAGCTTGCACAGGAGGTAGGGCTGTATGTGATCCTTCGTCCAGCACCTTATATTTGTGCGGAATGGGAATTCGGGGGCCTTCCTTATTGGCTGTTAAAAGATCCCTTCATGAAGATTCGCTTTGACTATCCACCGTTTATGGAAAAGATCGCTCGATACTTTACACAGCTTTTTTCTCAAGTGAGTGATTTACAGATCACTCAAGAAGGACCAATTTTGATGATGCAAGTTGAAAATGAATATGGCAGTTATGGAAATGACAAAAGTTATTTGCGAAAGTCTGCTGAACTAATGCGTCACAATGGCATTGACGTGCCCTTATTTACGTCAGATGGTCCTTGGCTGGATATGTTAGAGAACGGTTCGATCAAGGACATCGCACTGCCAACCATCAACTGTGGATCAGACATTCAGGAGAATTTTAGAAAACTTCAAGAATTCCATGGGAAGAAGCAGCCATTGATGGTCATGGAATTTTGGATAGGCTGGTTTGATGCATGGGGAGATGACAAGCACCATACCACATCGGTAACCGACGCTGCTAATGAATTGCGGGACTGCTTAGAAGCTGGCTCCGTCAATATTTATATGTTCCATGGTGGCACGAACTTCGGCTTTATGAATGGTGCCAACTATTATGAGAAATTATCACCAGACGTTACTAGCTATGACTATGATGCGTTGTTATCGGAATGGGGCGATGTGACACCTAAGTATGAAGCATTTCAACAAGTCATAGGTGAAATTACCGAAATCCCATCCTTTCCTTTGACTACAAAAATCACCAAACGGGCTTATGGTAGCTGGAAAGTTAGTCAGCGAGTTTCTCTCTTTGAGACACTAGCTAACATCAGTCAACCAGTCAAGCACAATTATCCTTTAACGATGGAACTGTTAGATCAAGCTACTGGCTATGTCTATTATCGTTCGCAAATTGGCAAATCGCGTGTGATCGAAGACTATCGACTGATCCATTGTCAGGATCGAGCCCATACGTTTATTAATAATCAGCTGCAATTTATTCAATATGATCAGGAAATCGGACAAAAGAAGACTCTCACACTGACGGAGGAGTCAAATGAGTTAGGGATCTTGGTTGAGAACATGGGACGGGTCAATTACTCCGTCCAAATGAATCATCAATACAAAGGTATCAAAGACGGAGTGATCGTCAACGGTGCGTTTCAAAGTGAATGGGAAATATACAGTCTACCGATGGATAATCTTGATCAAGTAGATTTTTCCGGTCACTGGCAAACGGGACAACCGAGTTTCTCCAAAGTGAGCTTTCAAGTGGATGAATGCGCAGATACATTTGTAGAACTGCCGGGCTGGGGCAAAGGATTTATTGTGATCAATGGGCATAATATTGGTCGTTTCTGGGAGAGAGGACCGCAAAGACGGTTATATATTCCAGCTCCTTATTTACGAGAAGGAAACAACGAGGCTGTGATTTTTGAAAGTGACGGTCGGGTATCAGATATGATCATCTTTCACGATCAGCCGGACTTAGGCCCTAATTAATTGCTTTTATATTTTTTGATTGACAAAGTCCCTATACAGCTACTATGATAAGGATAATCAAATAAATACGTTGATCGGAAAAAAGAAAGAAGCCAGAGTCATCCAGCGAGCTTGGGATAGTGAAAGCCAAGTTGAATCCTTTTTTCGCAGGCATCCGGGAGTATGACTCAATGAAGCTGCCGAGTAATCGGAAGTAGGGTGGAACCGCGAGAATATCGTCCCTATATCTATGCGCAAGTATAGGTATAGGGATTTTTTGGTGTGATTCACCATTGCTCGAATCACTGTGATCGACCTGTAAAACAGGACATACAAGTCCTTGTTAGCGAACCCTGCTGGTAGAAGTGACTGCAGGAGTAACACAGAAGAGACGAGCAGATGTGAAACAGTAGGCTCGCAGGGAGAACGTAGTACCTGTGTCCTATTTCATGAAAAACTCAACCTTTGCGGTAGAATCAATGACTTAGAAAAGGAGGGGACTCTCATGCCATTTGATATGACGATTGCTGCATCAGAATTCAAAGAAAAAAAATTAAAAGTGTTAGCAAGTATTCCATTGCAAATCTTAGTCAAGCAAGATGACCAACTAGTCAAAGAGTTAACAACAAAACCGGACCAAATGTTGTATGATTTGTCAGATGTTTTGACGGATGACCATGTTGTTGAAGTAAAATTGATTCCAGGTCATGTTGTTGAATTTTATCCAGTAGTCAATGCGTTGTAAGAAAGGAAGAAAATAATGAGTAAATTAACCGTTCAAGAAATGATCTTGACTTTACAGAAGTTCTGGTCTGATAACGGCTGTATGCTAATGCAGGCGTATGATACCGAAAAAGGAGCAGGAACCATGAGTCCGTATACTTTTTTACGTGCAATTGGACCGGAGCCTTGGAACGCCGCCTATGTGGAGCCGTCTCGCCGACCGGCTGACGGCCGTTATGGAGAAAATCCCAACCGTTTGTATCAGCACCATCAATTTCAAGTGGTGATGAAGCCCTCTCCAGAAAATATTCAAGAATTATACCTTGAAAGTCTGCGTTTGCTAGGGATCGATCCGCTAGAACATGATATTCGCTTTGTAGAAGACAACTGGGAAAATCCTTCTATGGGTTGTGCTGGTCTGGGTTGGGAAGTTTGGCTAGACGGCATGGAGATCACTCAGTTTACTTACTTCCAACAAGTTGGAGGATTGGCCTGCAAACCCGTTACTTCAGAGATCACCTATGGACTAGAACGTTTAGCATCTTATATCCAAGAAGTTGAAAGTGTCTATGATCTGGAATGGTCGACAGGGGTCAAATACGGCGAGATTTTCCGTCAGCCTGAATTTGAACATTCAAAATATTCCTTTGAAGTCAGCGATCAAGAGTTATTGTTAAGCAATTTTGGCCGCTTTGAGGCAGAGGCAAAACGCTGTATCGATGAAAACCTCGTTCATCCTGCATATGACTATATTTTGAAATGCAGTCATACATTTAACCTGTTAGACGCTCGAGGAGCTGTTTCGGTAACTGAACGTGCTGGATATTTGGCTCGTATCCGTAATTTAGCACGACAAGTTGCCAAGTTATTTGTCGCTGAACGGGAAAAACTAGGTTATCCATTATTAGCACCAGAAGAAGCGGAAAAATTGATTGCGGGAGGGAAATAAAATGGCACAAAACCTATTATTAGAAATCGGTTTAGAAGAAATGCCAGCACATGTTGTCACGCCAAGCATGAAACAGCTACAACAAAAAACGGCGGAGTTTTTGACAGCTCATGCACTGCAATTCAGTTCGATCGAAGCTTATTCTACACCTCGACGTTTAGCTGTATATGTGACTGGGATTCCGGAAAGTCAAGCTGATACGCAAGAAGAAGTGAAAGGACCTGCCAAAAAAATTGCAATCGATGCCGATGGCAATTGGTCAAAAGCAGCCCAAGGGTTCGTTCGTGGACAAGGATTGACCACAGATGCAATTACCTTCAAAGAATTAAATGGTGTGGAGTATGTCTATGTCACCAAGCATATTCAAGGTAAACCAGCGCTTGAAGTTTTAACTGGTTTGAAAGAGGTCATTACTAGTTTGGTGTTCCCAGTAACAATGCACTGGGCAAATTTCGATTTTGAGTATATCCGGCCAATCCACTGGATCGTAGCATTGTTTGGCGCTGAAGTCGTACCATTTACAGTCCTTGACGTAGTAACAGATCGGAAATCCCGTGGCCATCGTTTCCTTGGAGAAGAAGTCACCTTTGAAACTGCCGATGACTATTTGAGTCAAATGGAACGCCAATTCGTGATCGCTGATCCATCCAAAAGACAGCAATTGATCGTAGACCAAATTGACGCAATTGCTAAAGAAAACAACTGGCGGATCGATCTTGATGAAGATCTTTTAGAAGAAGTGAACAACTTGGTAGAATATCCGACTGCTTTTGTCGGTGACTTTGATGAAAAATATCTTTCAGTTCCAGAAGAAGTCTTAGTCACTTCGATGAAAGAACATCAGCGGTATTTTGATGTGCGCACCCCAGAAGGTGTTTTGTTGCCCCATTTCATTTCAGCAAGAAACGGCGATCGGGTAAAAATCGATAATGTAGTCAAAGGAAATCAGAAAGTATTGACAGCGCGTCTAGAAGACGCGGAATTCTTTTACAATGAGGATAAGAAACTTACCATCGATCAATGTGTGGAGAAACTAAAACAAGTCACTTTCCACGAAAAAATCGGTAGCTTATATGAAAAAATGCAACGGGTAGCTGTTATTGCTCAAATCATTGGAGAAACCGTCGAATTGTCTGAAGATGAAAGAACAGAATTGAAACGTGCATCAGAAATCTATAAGTTTGATTTAGTAACGAATATGGTCGGTGAGTTTCCGGAATTACAAGGAGTCATGGGTGAAAAGTATGCTCTCTTGCAAGGAGAAACACCGCAAGTGGCACAAGCGATCCGTGAACATTATATGCCTGTCTCTGCTGAAGGTGCGTTACCTGAATCAAGCGTTGGAGCAATTTTAGCAATTGCTGATAAGTTAGACAGTTTACTGTCATTCTTTGCAGTGGGCATGATTCCAAGCGGATCGAACGATCCATACGCATTGCGCCGACAAACTTATGGCATCATTCGGATTATTGCTGAGAAACGTTGGTACTTCCCGTTAGCCCGTTTACAGGAAAAAATCCGCACAGCAATCAATGAACAGCCATCAGTCTATGGCATTCAATTGAACGAAGGACAAGAGCAAGTCATTGATTTTGTTGACGGACGTCTGCGTCAATTCTTAGCAACGAAAAACATTCGTCATGATGTGATCGAAGCAGTGATCAACTCTCGTCAAGGCGATATCAGTCTTTTATTTGAAGCTGCTCAAATGTTGAGAGCACATTTGAATGATTCTGATTTCAAACCTTCGATGGAAGCTTTGACAAGGGTCATTAATCTTGCGAAAAAGGCAGATCTTGAACACAAACAAATCAATCCTGAATTGTTTGAGAACGAATCAGAAAATACGCTTTATGAGGCAGTGGTCGCCATTGAAGATAAGTTCCCGCAACAAACGATGGAACAAAACTATCAAAGCCTAGTTTCATTGAGACCATTAATCGAAGCTTATTTTGATCAGACAATGGTCATGGTAGATGACGAGGCAATACGTCGCAATCGTTTTGCATTATTGGATAAGATCGCCAAAATGAGTTTGGCAGTAGCCAGCCTTGATGCTTTAGTCACAAAATAAGATTTGATCCAGCTAGTGTCCAACAATGTGTGTTTGGATACTAGCTGAATTCCTAAAAAAGCCTAGCCATCTTCATTTACTTGAAGATGGCTAGGCTTTTTATATACGCGTCAATTTAACGACAACTTCACAACGAGCAGTTTGAGGAAACATGTCAACAGACTGTAAATACTCAATCTTGAAGACAGACGCTAATTTGACCAAATCACGGGCTAATGTTGAAACATTACAAGAGATATAAACCATTTTCTTTGGGGGCTGAGCAACTAACGCTTGCAACAGGTGGTCATCTAATCCAGTTCGAGGGGGATCAACCACAATACTGTCGGGTCTAAAACCAGCAGCAAACCATTTAGGGAGTAAGTCTTCAGCAGTTCCTGTTTCATAATGCGTATTATTTGCTTGGATTCGGCGGGCATTTTCTTTGGCATTTTCGATTGCTTGCGGAATGATGTCCATCCCACGGACTTCCTTTGCATGTTTTGCGAGGCTTAGTCCAATCGTTCCAACACCACAATAGGCATCAACGACGGTTTCATTTTTTGTCAATGCCAGTGCTTTGATTGCTTCGTCATAAAGTATACTAGTTTGTTGCGGATTCAGTTGGAAGAATGCACGAGGTGAAAGGTCGAATGTTAATTCCTGCAATCGTTCTTCAATCGCTTCTTTTCCCCAGAGATGTAAAGTTTCATCCCCCATGATCACCGAGGTCTTCTTGCTTTGGACATTTTGCATGATCGAAACTACTTGAGGCATGCGTTGATTGATTTCTCGAATCAACGCATTTTTCTGTGGCAGTTTGCTAGAGTTCGTGATAAAAACGACTTGTACTTCGCCGGTCGCTCTGCCCACTCTAACCATCAAAGTCCTCAGGATGCCGCTGTTTTTTCTTTCATCATAGATTGGGAGTTGATACTTGTTCAGTAACTGCACAAGGCCATTGATCACATCTTGGGTTGCTTTTTCTTGAACGAGACAATCATCGATCGCCACTAAACGATGAGAATCCATTTCGTAAAGACCAGCTTCGATTCGTTTTGATTTTGTATCATATCGCAACTGAAATTGCGCTTTGTTGCGATAGTGCCATGGTTCTTCCATGCCAATCGTATCTTTTAAGATATACTTCTGATAACCTTTGGGCTTAAATTTGGTTAATGCTTGTTTTAATAAGTCTTTCTTAAAGTCTAGCTGCTTTTCATAAACAAGATGCTGTAATTGACAGCCCCCACAACGATCATAAAATTTGCAGGGGGGGAGAATACGGTCGCTGCTTTTCTTGATGATTTTGGTCATTCTCGCTTCTGCAAACCTCGGAGTTGCTTTGGTCACTTCTGCAATCACTTCTTCTCCCGGAAGAACTCGCGGGACAAAGACGATCAATTTTTTATAATAGCCGATTCCTTCTCCGTTGATTCCTAAACGTTTGATCGTCAGTTGTAGTTTTTGACCGTTTTTAAGTTGTACGTTTGCCATGATTGCTCCTTATCGATAAATAGTCTCTCTATTTTACCATACTTTTTATAGCTCTTTTGAAGGAATTTCCCCTTTTTTGTGATAAACTAGAATATACGTTCGTGAGGTGAAGAAAATGATAACGATCATTCGTATCAGTAAGGGAAAAGGTCCCTTTTACGAAGTAGACTGCTCCAATGGAGAATCTTTGCGGGTTTCTGAGGATCTTCTGGTTCGTTTCCGTCTTCTAAAAGGAAAAGAAGTGACGGAAGAAGAGTTGACCGAAATCAAAAAAAGCTCCGGTTTTGATATTGGGCTGCAGCAAGCAATGAATTACATTAGCTACCAACTACGTTCCGAAAAAGAAGTTCGTACCTATCTAAAAGACAAAGAAATCAATTTAGAGGATCGCCATTTGGTCGTGCAGCGATTGAAAGAACTAAATTTACTTGATGACCGTACCTACGGAGAAAGCTACTTGCGGACACAAATCCGTTTAGGAGACAAAGGGCCATCAGTCATCAGTCAGCAACTAAAACAAAAAGGGCTGTCTGAAGAAGTGATTCAAGAAGTGATGCCGTTATATACAGAAGAAAAGCAATTTGATGTCGGCTATCATACTGCCGAAAAAGCATTGCGTCGGTTCCAAGGGAAAAGTCACAAAGAGATGATGCAGAAACTATCGCTGCACCTAATGCAAAAAGGGTTTAGACAACCAGTTATCCAATTAATTTTAGATGAACTGCCTACAGATAGAGGCGACGAAGAGGAAAACGCAGCTTTGCAAAAAGAGGGTCAACGACTTTTGCGAAGACATCAGCGGTTGCCTTTGAATAAAAGAAAAATGAAAATCAAACAAGGTCTTTACCAAAAAGGTTTCGCTCTGGATGCGATCCAACAATTTTTAGATGAGGAAGTTATGGATGAATAAACAGTGGGAAAAGTGGTCAAAAGAGGACATTCGTTCTTTCCAAGACAAGTTTTTGAATTGGTACCATGATGAAAAAAGGAATCTCCCCTGGAGAGCAACCAACGATCCCTATGCAATCTGGATCTCGGAGATCATGCTCCAGCAAACAAGAGTGGACACCGTCATTGGCTATTATTACCGCTTTATGGAACAATTTCCAACCATCAAAGATTTAGCTGGTGCAGAAGAGCAGAAGCTTTTGAAGGCTTGGGAAGGATTAGGTTATTACTCTCGTGCACGCAATTTAAAAGCTGCCGCTCAACAAATCATGGCAGAGTTCGATGGAGAGATGCCACAGACCATCACTGATATTCGTTCGTTAAAGGGGATTGGTCCTTACACTGCCGGGGCGATCGGCAGTATCGCTTTTGGATTGCCGGAACCTGCAATTGATGGCAATGTGATGCGTGTAGTGAGTCGTTTGTTTTGTATTGAGGCAGATATAGCTAAAGCAAGTTCTCGCGGAGTCTTTGATAAAGCAATGCGTACAATCATTTCTCACGATGAGCCAGGAGAATTCAATCAAGCTTTGATGGATCTTGGTTCAAGTATTTGTACGCCGACTTCGCCATTATGCGAGGAATGTCCACTGCAAGAATATTGTCTAGCCTATCAGCAGGGAACACAAACCGACTTTCCCGTAAAATCAAAAAAAGCGAAGCCAAAAGATATGTATTACATTGCTGGAGCTATTGAAGAAGATGGCCGCTTTTTATTGGTGCAGCGACCAGAAACTGGCTTGTTAGCCAAAATGTGGCATTTTCCGCTTTTGGAAGTGGATCAGGCGACCTATATGCAATTATTGGCTTATTGGCAAGACCAACAGTTAACATTGGATGCAGTTGCAGAAGAACCAGCTCCGATTTTCCCTGAATTTCCCGTCGTTTGGCAAAAAAGACATCTTGGTGAGGTTACTCACATCTTTAGTCATTTGAAATGGCACATACTGCTTTTTTATGGACGCACACCGTCGGAATTCTCTTTAGAACACAGTCAATGGGCTGCGCCAGAAGAATTTGAACAGTATGTCTTTCCCAAACCTCAGTTGAAATTAGTCGAACAATTGAAGAAAAATCATAAAGTCGATAAACATTTCTAGGCAAAGGGTTGTTTTATTGCTATAATATTTACGATATCGGTGTAATGAACACCCAAGCAAAACGCAAGTTTTCTTGCTGAGGGAAGGGTTGCTATGCGAGTTCCAAAAGAAGGAGAGTTTGTCAGCATCCAAAGCTACAAACATGACGGCAATTTGCATCGAACGTGGCGGGATACTATGGTCTTAAAGACGAGCGAATTCTCAATGATTGGTGTCAATGATCATACATTGGTGACTGAATCGGATGGAAGACGCTGGGTTACCCGTGAGCCAGCTATTGTATATTTTCATAAAAAATACTGGTTTAATGTAATCGCAATGATCCGAGAAAAGGGGGTTTCCTATTATTGTAATCTCGCTTCACCGTATTTGCTTGATGAAGAGGCCTTGAAATATATTGATTATGACCTTGATATCAAAGTATTTCCTGATGGTGAGAAACGTTTACTAGATGTGGATGAATATGAGCTTCATAGCAAGATCATGCATTATCCGCAGGACATTGATTTTATTTTAAAAGAAAATGTCAAAATTTTAGTAGATTGGATCAATAATGGCAAAGGACCATTTTCTGAGGGGTATGTGGACATTTGGTATGATCGCTACAAGCAGTTGTCTCAGAAATAGCAAGGAGTAGCCGTAAAGGGTCACTTCAATGTGCAAAAGACTCGACTTTAATTCGAAGTCGAGTCTTTTTGTATCAAAAAATAGTGCCTGTCATCGAGTGATTGATTTGTAAGGCGGGGCTTCTTTAAAGGAGATTCATCCAGTTCTATAAAGAAGCGAAAGTTGTCAATCACGTGAGTTATAAGTGATTGACAGCTTTTAAGATACTTAGTTCTGCAGATATTTACTCATTTTGATGTGGGGCATATCCGCATCAAGAAATTCTTCCCCTTCAGGTTGGTAGCCTAGAGAAAGATAAAAACCTTTTGCGTTTAGCTGAGCACCTAAAGTGATTTTTTGAAACCCTTGTTTCCGAGCAAAATCCTCCGCCCCTTGGATCAAAATTCGTCCGAAGCCTTTTTTGCGATGGGAAACGGGTACGGCCATACGCTGAAGTTTCAATGTGTGGCTATCTATAGGAAGCAGCCGCAAAGTTGCTGTTGCTTCTTTTTGTTCATTGTAGAGAACAAAATGGACCGCGTTTGCTTCGTCCTGATCGATCTCAAGACTTAAGGGCACGCCTTGTTCTTTGACGAAGACATCATTACGAATTTTCAACGAGTCCAGATAAATTTCGCTTAATGTATCTTTGGTTTGTGCGACGAACATAAAATCAACCACCTTCTTATTTCATCAATTATTTTCTAAGTATACCATTTTTACGAAAAGAAAAATTGCTTTTGCGGCTAAAGTCGCAAGCTTTTTTTTGCAAAATACTCTATAATAGTGAAAAAAAGGAGGGAATCGTTTGTTCGACAAATTCAAACAATCAAAACTTTTCTTCTGGTCATTAGAAATTCTCGTTCTTGCCACGTTAGCTCTGGTATTGAGCAAAATCAATTTCTTATTTGCACCAGTAGGAACATTTTTTTCGACATTATTTGCGCCGGTCTTAATTGCAGGCTTTTTGTACTATCTGCTTAATCCGATCGTCGTTTTTCTGATGAAGACCACTAAGATCAAAAGAATCTACGCTGTGATTTTAGTTTTACTCTTATTAGTAGCAGCTATTGTCCTAACAGTCGTAAGCGTGATTCCAAATCTGATCAACCAAATTTCACAACTTGCAGAAAATATTCCTACTTTTGCTAAAAATATGGAGACTTGGATTTCTAAAATAGCAGATGACCCAGTATTTAAACAGATCGACTTTGCGCAACAGTTAGAAAATCTCAATCTTTCCTATGGTTCATTGCTGCAACAATTTCTAAGTGGGCTGTCAACAAGTTTGGGATCGATCGTAGGAACGATTGCTTCAGCAACGATGATCATTGTTACAGTACCATTCATCTTGTTTTATATGCTGAAAGACGGCGAGAAACTTGTGCCAAATATTCAATCAGTTTTACCTGAAAAAAGACGAAATCAAATCATCGAGTTATTGGGTGATCTGAATAAAACATTGTCCAATTACATTAGCGGACAAGCGATTGAATGTATTTTTGTCGCGACCTTTACCTTTATCGGCTACTGGCTAGTGGGTGTCAATTACGCCTTTTTATTTGGTGTCATTGCAGGGATCACTAACTTGATTCCTTATTTAGGCCCTTACCTCGGCTTGATTCCGGCAGTTTTAGTGACAATCTTTGATGATCCTTTCCGGGCTCTGTTATGTGGTGTAGTCGTGTTAGTCGTTCAACAATTAGATGGTAATGTGATCTATCCTAATGTAATCGGAAAGTCATTGGCGATTCATCCGCTAACCATTATTTTAGTGTTGCTAGTCGCAGGGAACATCGCTGGATTACTGGGTATTTTCTTAGGAGTACCTTTCTACGCCATTTGTCGTACGATTGTGATTTTTGTGATTCGTTTGATTCGTGACGATAAAAGCAAGAAAAACCAAGAGAAATTGATCGAACTAGATAACTGATGGTTTTTATTGCAAAGAAAAAAGCTTTATGATACGATTTTATCGTGGGTATAGCCCACGATTTTTTTTAGAAAATGTAAAAATAAGGAGAGAATGCTATTATGAATGCTGACCCCGAGAGTCAGTCGCTATTAGCGCAAATTTTATTATTGATCGTTTTGACATTGATCAATGCTTTCTTGGCTGCTTCAGAAATCGCGGTTGTTTCAGTTAATAAGAACCGTGTAGAACAGAAGGCTGAGGAAGGAAATGTCAAATCACAAAAATTATTGAAAATCATTGACAATCCCACCAACTTCTTGTCGACGATCCAAGTTGGGATCACATTAGTCAATATCTTATCAGGGGCCTCACTGGCAGATACGCTATCTACCCGCTTAGCACCCGTTCTAGGTGGCGGAGCTGCAGCAAAAAGCCTGGCTAATATCATTGTATTAGCGATTTTGACCTATGTTTCGATCGTATTTGGTGAGTTGTATCCAAAACGAATCGCAATGAACAAATCTGAAGAAGTTGCTCAATTTACTTCAGGTGTGATACGTGTGATTGGTACGATCGCAAAACCATTTGTGTGGTTGCTTTCCGCTTCAACTAGTTTGTTAGCTCGAATCACACCAATGGAATTTGATGATGAAGATACAAAAATGACTCGTGATGAAATGCGGTATATGTTAGAAACAGAAGGTGTCTTTGAAGAAGATGAATTGGAAATGCTACAAGGAATCTTTTCATTGGATACGAAGGTGGCCCGTGAAGTGATGGTGCCGCGGACTACTGCATTTATGGTCGATATCAATGATTCAGTAGATGAAATTTTGACAGAAATTTTAGCAGAAAACTATTCTCGAATCCCAGTATATAATGAGGACAAAGACAAAGTCGTAGGTATTTTACATACGAAAAACCTGCTGAAATGTGCCTATAAATATGGATTTGAAACATTAGATATTAAACAAATCCTCCAAGAACCATTATTTGTGCCTGAAACTGTTTTTATTGATGACTTACTCTATGAGTTGAAAAAGACTCAAAATCAGATGGCTATCTTA
Organism: Enterococcus sp. FDAARGOS_553; assembly: GCF_003812305.1. NCBI lineage: Bacteria > Bacillati > Bacillota > Bacilli > Lactobacillales > Enterococcaceae > Enterococcus > Enterococcus sp. FDAARGOS_553. The sequence continues at coordinate 2,887,064 of NZ_CP033740.1, read as the reverse complement.
TTAGACGAATACGGCGGTGTCGTAGGTCTGGTTACTTTAGAAGACCTCTTAGAGGAAATCGTTGGTGAGATCGACGATGAATCGGATGAAGTAGAAGAATTATATGAACAAGTTTCTGATCATGAGTACATCATCCAAGGGCGAATGTTGATTGATGACTTTAATGAAGCATTTGATATGAGCCTGCACATGAGTGATGTTGATACAATGGCCGGATATTTGATCACAGCTTTAGGGTTGATTCCTGATGAAGGAGAGAAATTATCCTTTAAAGTGGATAACGTCACACTGATTACAGAAGAAATGGAAGGGTCACGTGTATTGAAGATCCGCGTTATCTTCCATGATCCTGAAGAAACAGCTGTCGAACCTGAAGAAGAACGCCGCTATTTCAAAAAAGATTTTGAAGAAGACGAACCTCGTCGATAAAATGAATGCTTGAAGCAAATGCTTCAAGCATTTTTTTGTCTAAAAATAATATATAGAACAGAATGAGTTAATCAAATGATACAGATTTAGCTAGATAAAAAAACTAAAATAACTAAGCATATTTCTTGCTTTTCTTGTGAATTAAAGAGAGGATAAGAGTGCGATAACTAGAAATCATTGTGGGGTGGGAAAATGAGATTTTACCGAATGAAAAGTGATGATATTCGGATGAACTTAGCTACTGAAGAATATTTAATGAATAACGTAGATATTTCAGAACCATGCTTGCTGTTATACATACAAAAGCCTTGTGTTATAATCGGTAGAAACCAAAATGCCTACGAAGAAATAAATTTTGACTATTTACGACATAATGACATCGTTTTAACCCGGAGAACCTCTGGTGGCGGAGCAGTTTATGACGATCTAGGCAACATGAGTTTTAGCTTTGTGACTAAAAAAGATGTGACTCATTTTGGTGATTATCATGGAGCCACCCAACCTATTTTGAAAGCATTGCAGAAGATGGGAGCAAAAGAGGTTGAAGTACGGGGAAGAAATGACTTGTTTGTTGAAGGAAAGAAATTTTCTGGTAACGCCATGTACACAAAAAATGACAGAAGCTATTCCCACGGAACATTGATGTTCGATGTTGACTTAAGCGTTTTGACAAAAGTGTTGAACGTTCCACAGGAAAAGATCGACTCGAAGGCAACAAAGTCAGTGCGTAAAAGTGTGACCAACATCAAGCCTTATCTTTCTGAAGAATATCAACAATTGTCAACGAAAGAATTTAGAGATCAATTGCTCTGTCATATTTATGACGTCGACAACATTGAGGAAATCCAAGAAAAAGAAATCAAATTAACGGCTGAAGATCAACGGAAGATTAATCAGTTGTATCAATTGCGATATGCCAATGATCAATGGATTTATGGGGAAGCCCCGAATTATCAATGGACGAAACGCAAACGTTTTGAAAATGTTGGTATCGTTGAACTACGCTTTTCAGTGGCAAAGGGGAAAATCACAGAAGCACAAATCACTGGAGATTTTTTTGGCGAAGAAGATATCGCTGGTCTCGAAAAACAGCTGATTGGTCTTCCTTATAATGAAGAGTTGCGGCAGCATTTTCAAGGGATGGAAGTCGCGAAATATATCCATCAACTGACAAATGAGCAATTTGTATCACTACTTTTCAATTGAGTTTGAAGGCAGAGGAGCGTCAGGAACCAAATATGATCGAAGTAAAAGAGGTTTCACAAGTATATCAGGACAATGTCCTTGATCGAGTATCGTTAACAATCAGCAATGAGATCGTCGGTATCGTCGGCAAAAGCGGTTCCGGGAAGTCTACCTTGTTGCGTCTGATTAATTTGATCGAATCTCCTTCAGCTGGCGAAATCGTGATTGATGGCGTGAACACGACAGGATTGACCAAGAAAATGAGACGAAGTCTACAGCAAGATATTGCGATGATCTTTCAACAATTTAATCTGCTCCATAATCTGACTGTCTACGACAATGTTTTTTTGCCTTTAAAATTAGCTGGAAAATCACAACGACAAGTGATGGAAACGTTAGACTTCGTAGGTATGTCTGAAAAGGCTTCGGTTTATCCTGCTTCTTTAAGTGGAGGGGAAAAGCAACGAGTAGCAATTGCCCGTGCTTTGGTCAAAGAACCAAAGATCCTCTTGTGTGATGAACCGACCAGTGCATTGGATGAAGATACTAAGGGAGATGTTTTATCGTTATTGCAAAAGGTTCATGGCACTTTCCAGCCTACAATCGTGTTTGTTAGTCATGAATTGTCAGCGGTTCGACAAGTTTGTGAGCGGGTCTATGTTATGGAACAAGGAAGAATCGTAGCGGAAGTAGCGAATACGCCGCATCTTTTACAAAAAGAAGAATTAAACTATGTCGATCGTGTGATAAGGAGTCTAAAGCATGACGATAATTGAGAGTATTCAATACTATTTACCAGAATTGATGCAGGCGATGGAAGAAACCCTGATCATGATGAGTATCTCTATCTTCGCCGCTGTTTTGATTGGATTGCCATTAGGTATTCTATTATTTATTAGTCGTGAAAACAACAATCAGGGAACGATTTTGTATCAAATATTAAATTTGCTGATCACGGTCATTCGTTCGTTTCCTTATTTACTGTTTGTTGTTGCGATGATTCCCGTCACTCGTTTTTTGTTAGGCAGCTCGTTTGGGCCGATCCCAGCAAGTATCCCATTGAGTATTGTGTCAATCGTCATCTATGCTCGTTTAGTCGAGCAGGTATTGTTGGATGTCCCAGAAGATGTCGGACTATTGGCACGCTCATTAGGTGTCTCCACTTATCAATATGTCAAAGAATTTTTGCTCGTGGAAGCAAGAAGCGGGTTAATCCTGTCTCTGACGACAACGATCGTCAGTATGGTGTCTTATTCCACAGTGATGGGAATCGTTGGCGGAGGAGGAATCGGAGACTTTGCCATCCGTTATGGATATCAACGGTACGAATATGGGGTCATGTATTTTTCCATTTTAGTGATGATCGTAGCAGTTTTTAGTATTCAGTTGATTGGGAATGGGTTAGCAAAAAAAGTTGATAAAAGAAAGTAGGAGTAGGAATGAAAAAAGGAATATTTTTTGGGTTAGTACTAGCAGTAATGTTTCTTGGTGCTTGTGGAACAGGGAATGAGTCGCAATCAGAGGATAAAGTGATTAAAGTCGCTTCTCAAACGACCCCTATGACAGATGTTGTCAAAGTAGCAGCCGATGCGGTAGAAGATGGCTGGAAAATTGAATTGGTACAAGTAAATGACAATATTCAATACAATGAGCTGTTGAATAATAAGGAAGTAGACGCAAACTTTGCGCAGCATGAGCCGTATATGCAACGCTACAATGAGGAAAAATCAGCAGATTTAGTGGCTTTAGACAAAATTTATAATGCTAAAGTGGGCTTTTACTCAAAAGAGTATACAAAAATTGAAGACATTCCTGAAGGAACGAAAGTTGCTCTGCCGAATGATGTTTCTAATGAAGGACGAGCATTAGCCATCTTAGCTGAGCAAGGATTGATTGAATTAAAAGATGGAGTTGGAGTCAATGGTACGATCAAAGACATTACTGCGAATCCTAAAAACTTTGAATGGTTGTCTGTGGACTTATTGAATCTAGCAGAAGCCTATAATGAACCAAATGTCTCCCTTGTCTACAACTATCCGACCTATATCGCCAAAATTGGTCTAAAGCCTGACGATGCCTTGTTCTTAGAGAAAACGATAGATGATCGTTTTGCGATTTCTTTAGTTGCTCGTAAGGACAATCAAGATTCAGAAAAAATCAATGTTTTGCGAAAAGCGATGACCAGCGATAAAGTCAAAGAATTTTTGGAAAATGAGCATAGTGATACATTAATTCCAGCCTTTTAGTTTTTTGAGTGTTTTTCATGCTTTCACAGCAGTTCTCGTATAAATACAAATAGCTATCAAGCTGCTTAAACAGTTGCTCTCTAGACTTTCGAATCTGAATGATAGAGAGCATTTGTCTGTAATTTTTCTTTTTTCCGCTCTTGATACATGATATACTGATTTGGTCAGAAAATCTTTGTATAGACACAGAGAGTTCTAATTTCAAGGAATGGAGTAACTACATAACATGGAGAATCCAAATTTAAAACAACAAGTTGAAAGTCGTCGCACCTTTGCGATTATTTCTCACCCGGATGCTGGGAAGACAACGATCACTGAGCAGTTGCTGCTATTTGGGGGAGCAATTCGCCAAGCAGGAACTGTCAAAGGAAAGAAAACCGGTAATTTTGCTAAATCCGACTGGATGGAAATCGAGAAACAACGGGGGATTTCTGTCACTAGTTCTGTAATGCAATTTGATTATCAAGGAAAACGTGTGAACATTTTGGATACACCAGGACATGAGGATTTCTCTGAAGATACGTATCGTACGTTAATGGCTGTTGATAGCGCCGTGATGGTTATTGATAGTGCCAAAGGGATCGAAGCACAGACGAAAAAGCTTTTCCAAGTCGTAAAAAAACGGGGAATCCCGATCTTTACCTTCATCAACAAATTAGACCGTGATGGTCGTGAACCATTAGAACTTTTAGAAGAGCTAGAAGAGTTGCTTCAAATCGAGTCCTACCCAATGAATTGGCCAATCGGAATGGGAAAAGGGCTTGAAGGACTTTATGACATTCACAATCAACGGGTTGAAATTTATCGTCCAGAATCTCATGGCGGTGAACGCCTGATTCCATTTAATCAAAACGGTGAAATTCCCCAAGATCATCCGCTGAATCAAAATGGTGTCTATCAACAAGTGTTGGAAGAAGTCGAATTATTACAAGAAGCTGGCGATTCCTTTGATGAAGAGAAAATCGCTCGTGGTGATCAAACCCCTGTCTTTTTTGGCTCTGCGTTAACAAACTTTGGTGTGCAAACTTTCTTAGAAACATTTTTACAATTTGCACCAGCACCTTACGGACATAAGACAAGGACAGGAGAAGAAATTAGTCCATACGAACAAGAGCTTTCAGGATTTGTTTTCAAAATCCAAGCCAATATGAACCCCGCACACCGTGACCGGATTGCCTTTGTCCGCATTTGCTCAGGAACATTTGAACGGGGAATGGATGTCACGCTTGAGCGGACAGGCAAAAAAATGAAATTAAGTAATGTGACCCAGTTCATGGCAGACACTCGCGAAAATATTGAGCAAGCTGTTGCCGGCGACATCATTGGGGTATATGATACCGGAAATTATCAAATTGGTGATACTTTTTATGAAGGGAAATTGAAAGTCGCCTATGAAGAATTACCTTCGTTTACACCTGAACTCTTTATGAAAGTAACAGCCAAAAATGTTATGAAACAAAAATCATTCCATAAAGGGATCTATCAGTTAGTGCAAGAAGGAGCCATCCAATTGTATAAAACGTATCTCAGTGATGAATACATTATTGGAGCGGTTGGACAGCTGCAATTCGAAGTATTTCAATATCGAATGCTGAACGAGTACAATGCAGAGGTGATCATGTCGCCAATGGGACATAAGATTGCTCGTTGGATCGATCCTAAAGATTTGGATGAAAAGATGAGTTCAAGTCGCAACATCTTAGCCAAAGACCGTTTCGACCAGCCATTGTTCTTGTTTGAGAACCAATTCGCGATGCGTTGGTTCGCCGACAAATATCCAGATGTCGAATTGAAAAGTTTGATGTGAAAACACTGCTAGTACTTGTGACGGCTAGTGTTCTCAAATGATGGGAGCGAGAAATGAGTTGGTTCTTGTCTAAAAAAACATTCTTATCGTTTTTGATAAGAATGTTTTTTTGTTTTGTATCAGTAAAAAATCGAATTGTTTTGGTCTAAAAAAACTGATATAATAATTTATGACGTGAGACGAGCGCTTATAGTGTTGCAAATAGGAGTAAGGGGGTCATTATGAAATTAATCAAGCGTGTCAATTTGCTTGACGATAAAAAGCTAATCATGAAACTGAATATCTTAACGATTCCTCTATTGGTTATTTTCTTTGCTTTATTTACGCTTTTAACATTAGATAGAAAGTTAACGGAAGAAGTCACTATCGATTTAATGTATCTCGTTATTGCCATTCTATCAATGGCAGGGTTAATCATCGTTCACGAATTGATTCACGGGATTTTTTTTAAGCTGTTCAATAAGGAAGGAAAAGTCAAATTTGGTTTTAAGAATGGTTTGGCCTATGCAACAAGTCCTAATTCCTTTTATTCAAGGTGGCAGTTTTTACTTATTTTGCTTGCTCCTTTTGTCTTGATCACTTTGGTCTTATGGCTGTTGTATGCGTATAGGGAAATTTCTCCTTATGCATTTGTCTGGTTGGCTTCTTTTCATGGGTCAGCCTGTATTGGGGATTTTTATTTTTGTTATTTAGTGACTAAAGCTCCAGCGCATAGTTATGTAGAAGATACCGAACAGGGGATAAATTTTTATTCCAATCATTAGCAAAGCACAGCCATTAGGGCTGTGCTTTTTTGCACTCATTTGAAAAACGTTTTTGTTGCGTAGCATGGCTATCATTTGTCAATCACTTTGCTATAGAGCATGCACTGAAGATCAATTTTTTTGTTGGGCAATTTTAATGAAATCTTTTTTTCTTTTTGACGTTGAAAACCGCGCTTTTCATAAAATTGATACGTACAAGCACTATCTGTAAAAAGATAAATTTCTTTTCCTTGCACTCTTTTCTGTAGTTCATTTAGCAGCCGCGTTCCGAGCCCTTTGATAGGTATATCAGGATTAGCTGCTAAGAAAATGATTTTCCCATCCGGTGAATGGTCACTTAAATATTCAGAAAGGAGTTGATTGTTTCCGGCATCATATGCTCCGGCACTTTCTTTGGCAAAACTATTCTGTAAGAATTCAAATAGTTTGAAGTAGTTACTGTAAATGTCACAGAAGGAGCAGCAACATTTACTTTAGCTACTCCTGTTGAAACAAAAACTGTAGATTTTGCAGATATTAGTTTCACAGAAACGAAAGCGAATCCGCTAACAGGTACTTTCACGTTATCTGGAACATTAACGAATAAGTCATTTGGAGCAAAGCAAGTAGTGATAACAGCAGCAGTTCCTGGAGAAACCTCACACCTGGTTTAACGATTGCAACGAGTGAAGTATTCAAAGTTGAAGCAAGTCAAGGCTATGAAACGACTGAAGAAGGTACTTTTGATTATACAATTGATCCTTCAACTTTTGACAACACTAAGGCAAGTGATTACGTAATCACACTAACTGCATCAGAAGTGACAGACGTCACTCCTTAATCGTATGTTATATCCTAGCTACAAGAATGAATCTTATTCTTTTAGGGTGTTTCTTTTGTTCCTGTGCTTAGGAATATTTTTTTTCAGTCCAGAAGCATTGGCCGAAGAATCGATTGGCTCTTCTTTTGAAGTTCAGATCCAAGCAGACAAGAATTCAAGTATAGTAAAAGATATTCAATTTTCGCCTGATCTGAACCAAAAGTATACTTATACAGCAACTGTTACTAATCATGAAAGTCATGCCATTGAAGTATCGGTTTTTCCTAGTATCGCTGTTTCAACTAGGACTTCAATGACTTATGTTGCGGAAACAAACAATTTGCTAAATAAAGATTATGATTTAAAGAAGTACGTAAAACTCTTACCAATTGAAGGTAAATTGGAGAGAGTGTAAAATATTTTGTGTAAATAGAAAAAAGGAAGTCCCTTCTGTAGAATAGAGTTACCACAACACATTCACAGAAGAGAGGACTTCCCTATGAACGATTTTACTACAGAAATTCTAAAGACTCTAGCGAACAAAGGCGATTTGAATGAATTATCCCGTGTCCATTTGGAGAAAGCAGTCAATACGCTTCTCAAAACGGAGTTAACGGCTTTCCTAGATTACGAAAAGTATGATCGCATTGGTTTTAACACGGGTAATTCTCGTAACGGCTCCTATGACCGTACGGTCAAGACCGAGTATGGGGAACTTCATCTCCAGATTCCGCGCGACCGCAATGGTGAGTTCAAGCAACAGACTGTTCCTGCTTATAGACGGACGAATGACACGTTAGAGGAGACCGTCATTCACCTCTTCCGAAAAGGTATTACCATGTCGGAAATCGCAGACTTGATTGAGAAAATGTATGGGCATTACTACACGCCCCAAACCATGTCCAATATAACAAAATCATTTACAGAAGAGGTAACGGCGTTTAAAGGGCGGGAGCTTCATGACCGTTATGCTGCTATTTATATGGACGCAACGTATATTCCGTTAAAGCGGAAAACCGTCGCCAAGGAAGCTATTCATATCGCAGTTGGCATTCGCCCGGACGGATCAAAGGAAGTATTGAGCTATGCGATTGCACCGACTGAATCCATCACGATTTGGGAGGAAATTTTATTGGACCTTCAAGAGCGCGGTTTGAAAAATGTCCTCCTGTTCATCACGGATGGCTTAAAGGGGATGGTAGGAGCGATTAGTCGGTTCTATCCCAAAGCTCGTTTTCAACATTGTTGTGTACACGTTTCCCGTAATATCAGTCACAAAGTGCGTGTCGATGATCGTAAGGAAGTCTGTGATGATTTTAAAATGGTGTATCAAGCCTCATCTAAAGAGGTGGCGTTGGAAGCACGTGGTGCTTTTGCGGAAAAAAGGAAAACCAGCTATCCAAAAGTGGTTGAATCGATTCTTTCGAACGATCACTTGCTCACTTTCTATGATTTCCCCTTGGCCATACGCAAGAGTATTTATTCTACGAACTTGATTGAATCCTTTAATAAGCAAATCAAGAAATACAGCCACCGCAAGGAACAGTTCCAAAACGAAGAGTCGATGGAACGTTTCTTAGTCTCGTCTTTTGATACTTACAACCAAAAATTCCTAGGTCGCAGTCATAAAGGCTTTCAACAGGCCGAAGGCGAACTTGAACAAATGCTAAGCCAACTGATTGAGAATTAGAAACAATCTGCAGTAGGGAAGAATCATTTACACAAAATTATTGACGCTCCCCAATAGGTAACTGTACTTAATAATTGTTTCGTTTCAGAGATAGACAAAATTATCGAAGTAACTATCATTAAAAAGGAGAGCATCATGGATTTATGGAAGTTGTTTCTGACAGAGAGGCAAGAACAAAAATTAAACTTGTTAGAGGATATTATTTCAAAGACTGAAACATCAATTGATGAACTAGCTTGTAAGCATTCGCTGACTAATCGCAAGGTGAAGTCATTGATTATGCAGATCAATGAGGATTACATAGTAGAACTGAATATAACCGACTCACTCATTAAATTTGAAAATAGATTATTTAGACTTTCTGACATAGAGACCCCAGAAACTTTTACGTCTTTGTATTCAAGTTTAAAGATACAGTATATTAGACAAAGTTCTGTTTTCCAAGTCCTGAATTACTTTCTTAAACATCGAAAAGTAGGGATGGTCAAGTTATCAATGCAATTTAATTATAGTCAGTCTTATTGTTACAAATTAGTCAATAAAGCAACCGATATCATTCGAACGATTGGAGTCGATTGCCAGATTAGGAAGAAAATGAATTATTTAGTTGTGGAAGGTAAGGAAAGCCAGATACGAGTACTTTCCTATATTCTGAATACACATTCTTCGACATTTGCTGAGGACAATTATTATAGATATCATAACGAAAAGAATGTAACGAGGATCAAGCAAGAGAAACTTTCTAGAATAACTAGAGTTTTTATGGATGCCCATAAAATAGGAAGTTAAACTGATATAGATTCAAAAGAAGAGACGGCTATAAGCGACTGTTTATATGAAGAAATCCGACTAGGATTTTGTCAGACTTTTTATCCGTTAGATAAAAAGATCAATCATTCTATTTATCAGTCAGAAAAATTCTTTTACTATCTTTTCGCTATTTATTTCTTTCCAGAATATTTGACATCTGAAATCTGCGAACGATTGGAGAAGCGATTAATGAAATTATCTGGAAATCCTATCGTAGATCATGCATGTGAAGCTTTGAAGAAAATGGAGGAGAGTTACAGTATTCCTGCCAACCTTCATAGCACATTTGTTTTTCATCTTGTATATCGTTTTTTGATCACGGATAAGCTGAGTTTAAGTTCCTTCTTTTACCACGAAGATAAGAAATTGTTGTTGAACGATAAGTTTCTAAAAATAAAAGAGATGATAAAATCAGTTTACAAAAAAAGCATAGCGGAAAGAGATTTGGATATATTTAGTACACAACTAACAGAGCTACTATACTCCTATGTTGGACATGTGATGGCGGAACCTTTGAATGTCATGATTAATATTACCTCTCATGCCAACTATGTAATGTTAGTAAAAAATTATATAACAGGTGTATATAAAAAGGAAACTGTAACTATGGTAGAAAACCTTGCAGAAGCAGATATCGTTATCTCTGATCGATTTGTTGAATCAAAAAAGAATCAGTGTTTTTTCTTTCTTGAGGATATCCATAACAGTGAAACATGGAAAAGGTTAGGGATATTTATCAATGGGAGGATCATCGAACGGCGAATTCGATCTGAAAGTGCCCCCAAAAATTAGTTAGGATCGATCTGTTGATTGAGTCATGGCACAGATGCTTTTGCTTAAAGATTGTTTTTTTTCGCAGGGGCAACGATAAATAAGTCAAAAAAATATATCTATAAAAGAGGGCTGTGACAGTCATCTTTTATAGATATTTTTTTATAGTGATTTTATTGGTATTAGGTTTGCGAAGAAAGCGATTTTTGGATAGAAATTTCTACAATATCTGGCATTTCAATAACTGAGATCGTTTCAGGTTCATAAGAACCAGGCGGTAATTTTTTCAAGAAGTAATGTTTGATTTCTTCAATTTCGGTAGGTTTGATTGCGCGTTTTTTGTTGATCAGCAATATTTCGTTGTGATTTGGAGCAGAAGTAAAGATGACTGTGATGTCTCCGGCAGTATATACTTTTACCATTTCAGCATCGGTATTTTCAAGCTGATTCATAACTAATCGAGAATGGCTGTTTGTCACATTGATCAATTTCACCATACTCACCTCACATTCTATGTATTTTTACTAATATTATAGGGCGTTTTTTTTAAAAAGAAAAGCCAGACAGCTTGAAAACCTTGGTTTTTTTGAGGTTATTCAGGCGTCTGGCATAGAAATCTAGACAAATAAGGTACGATGTCTGGCTGTTGCGAGGATTTTACTCATCATCAGATGGCTGTTTTTCTTGTTCCTTTGGCTCTTCGGGTGTGTCAACAGTTTTTGCTGTCACAATGATTTTGTCTTCAGAATCCAAAGTTGCTTGTAGATCATGGACTAGAGGATGATCAAGATAAAATTCTGCGATACCATCTTCGATATGATCTTGAATCGTTCGGCGTAATGGGCGAGCCCCCATCGTAGCACTATAACCAAGCTCTACCAATTTTTCTTGGACATTTTCTGGAACTTCAATATGCAATTTTTGATTGGCTAAGGTTTGATTGACATCTGCGAGCATCAAAGAAACGATGGATAACAGATTTTCTTTGCTTAATGCTTTGAATTCAATGATGCCATCAAAGCGATTCAGAAATTCTGGTGTGAAGTAGTTATTTAACTGATTCAAGACAGATCGTGTGACACCTTCCCGGGCTGCTCCAAAACCAACATTGGCTTCTACTTTTCCAGTGCCGGCATTACTTGTCATGATGATCAATGTGTCTTTGAAGCTGACCGTGCGTCCTTGAGCATCAGTTAAACGACCGTCATCCAAGATTTGCAAAAACATATGCAGAACATCAGGATGAGCTTTTTCGATTTCATCTAAAAGAATTAAGCTATAAGGGTTACGACGGACTTTTTCCGTTAACTGTCCAGCTTCTTCATAACCAACATAACCAGGAGGAGAACCAATCAGTTTGGAGACACTGTGTTTTTCCATGTATTCTGACATGTCAAAACGAATCATTGATTCTTCAGAGCCAAACATTTCATAGGCAAGTTGTTTAGCAAGTTCTGTTTTACCAACACCAGTTGGTCCGACAAAAAGGAACGAACCGATCGGACGGCTTTGTTTTCCTAATCCCACACGATTACGACGGATCGCTTTAGCAACTTTATCGATTGCTTCATCTTGTCCGATTACATGCGATTTCAGATCTTGAGCTAAGTTTTTCAACTGAGTTTGTTCTTTTTCTTTGAGTTCGCCAACCGGAATGCCCGTCCGTTCTTCAACGATTTGCTCCATATCCTTTTCGGTGATCACGGGAGTTTCTTCTTCACTGATTTGACGTTCTTTCATTTTTTGCAGCTTATTGATTTGATCTCGGTAGTAAGCAGCTTTTTCAAAGTCTTCTTCTCTAGAAGCAGCTTGTTTTTGTTCTTCTGCTTCTTGCAATTTCTTGTCGATTGTTTTCGGATCAACAATTTGAATAGTCAGATTTTTTTTCGAGCCGGTCTCATCCAGAAGATCGATCGCTTTATCAGGCAAGAAACGGTCTTGGATGTAGCGATTGGAAAGGGTAGCAGCAGCTTTGATTGCCTCATCCGTATATCTTACATGATGGTAATCTTCATATCGAGGCTGTAATCCTTTCAAAATACTGATGGTTTCTTCTACAGAAGGTTCATCGACTCGGACAGGTTGCAAACGACGTTCTAATGCTGCATCTTTTTCAATGATGCGATATTCGTTCAATGTCGTTGCGCCGACCATTTGTAATTCACCGCGAGCCAATGCTGGCTTCAGAATATTTCCAGCGTCCATGTTGCCATCACCAGCAGCCCCTGCGCCCACGATCTCATGGACTTCATCAATGAATAAGATGACATTTTCGGCTTGTTTGATTTCTTCAATCAATTTTTGGATTCGCTCTTCAAATTGTCCGCGAATACCCGTTCCTTGAACCAGTGACGCAACATCTAAGCGAATCACTTCTTTATCCATTAGTTTTTGAGGAACGTCACCGTCGACAATTTTTTGTGCCAGACCTTCCACGACAGCGGTTTTACCTACACCAGGCTCACCAATCAATACAGGATTGTTTTTCGTTCGGCGATTCAAGATCTCGATCACCCGACGAATTTCATCGTCACGTCCTACGACTGGATCGATCCCGCCGTCTCGAGCTTGTTGTGTGATATTGATGCCGTATTCGCCTAAAAGACCAGAAGGTGCTTGGCCATTGCGCGGAGGTTGTCCGCCGATTATGCCGTTTCCTCCAGTTTGAGTTGGAGGCGTTTGTTCATAAGGTGAATTTCCTTGTTGCATTTGGCGAGACATTTGTCGAAAAAGGTCATCAAGATTTCCGAAGCCGAAGGGATCCTGAGCCATCATATTTGTTGGATTTCCAGATTGTGCTTTTAATTTTTGGTAACAACTTTGACAATAATCGAGTTGTTTTCTTTGACCATTGACATTGGCATAAAGATGAATAGAAGCTTCATTTTTACCGCAGTTTTGACAAAGCATATGTTCACGACCTTTCTTATCATTTGCTCATCTATCATTCTACCGCGATTTTTACTCATGGTAAAAAGATACACTTGCAGATTCGGTGAATAATTGTCAGCAGCGTCAAAAATTTCATTGACCTTTACTGACCATAACTTTATTATACAATTTTTTTTTCAGACTGCAAGGATTTCAGCTTTGATGACGGAAACAACTTTTCCCTGAAAAAAGAATCGTTTATAATGGAGAAGATGAAGAGGTGATAGAGATGAATGAAAATCGATTTGTTGAACAAATTGAACAGTTGCGCTCTGGAGAAATCGACGAATTGCTGGTAGAACAATCCGAATTTCTGCTATTTCGAGAAGCATGGTTAAAATTGGAAGACCGCATGAAATTTGTCGGCGAGGCTGGCTTGAATGGCAAGATCATCTATCGGTACCAACCATAAAAACAAATATAGGTTCATTTCAGTCGTTTTCTTAAGAGAAAACGGTTGTCTATCAGAGAAAAAAATGGTAATCTTAACAGTTGAAAGGGCGTTTTTTTGAGTCTGACAATTGACTGAGTCAAAAAAAGCCTTCACCACAAAAAAACCGTATCATAAAGGAGATTGATCAATATGGAAAAGAAAGATTTTCACGTAGTTGCTGAGACAGGGATTCACGCACGTCCAGCTACTTTATTAGTACAAACAGCAAGCAAATTCAACTCTGATATCAACTTGGAGTACAAAGGTAAATCAGTAAACCTTAAATCAATCATGGGCGTTATGTCTCTAGGTGTTGGTCAAGGTTCTGACGTTACAATCACTGCTGAAGGTGCTGACGAAGCAGATGCAATCGCTGCAATCGTTGAAACAATGAAAAAAGAAGGTTTGTCTGAATAATGGTTGAGATGCTAAAAGGAATTGCTGCTAGTGATGGTGTAGCCGTTGCCAAAGCCTACCTGTTAGTACAACCTGATTTATCTTTTTCAAAAGTAAATGTTGAAGATACGGCAGCAGAAGAAGCTCGTTTAGATGAAGCTCTAGCAAAGTCAACAGCGGAATTGCAACAAATCCGTGACAAAGCAGCGCAATCTTTAGGCGAGGCAGAAGCACAAGTATTTGATGCTCATTTAATGGTTCTGTCAGATCCTGAAATGATCGGACAAATCAAACAAAACATGGCAGATAACAAAGTCAATGCAGAAGCTGCATTGAAAGAAGTCACTGACATGTATATCGGCATGTTTGAAGCAATGGATGACAATGCATACATGCAAGAACGTGCAGCGGACATCAAAGACGTTGCGAAACGTATCTTGGCACATTTGCTAAATGTGACGTTGCCAAATCCTTCAATGATCAACGAAGAAGTTGTTATCGTTGCTCACGATTTGACACCAAGTGATACTGCGCAATTAGACCGCAACTTCGTTAAAGCTTTTGTAACTGATATCGGGGGACGTACCTCTCACTCAGCAATCATGGCTCGATCTCTTGAGATTCCTGCAATCGTAGGATCAAAAGAAATCACAGCTAAAGTGAATGCTGGTGATATTCTGGCAGTTAACGGAATCTTAGGAGATGTTATCATCAATCCTACTGAAGACCAAGCTGCTGAATTTATTGAAGCAGGGAAAGCTTACGCGGAACAAAAAGCAGAATGGGAAAAATTGAAAGATGCTCAAACCGTTACAGCTGACGGCAAGCACTTTGAATTAGCTGCAAATATCGGAACGCCTAAAGATCTTGAAGGTGTTCACAACAATGGTGCAGAAGCTGTCGGTTTATACCGGACAGAATTCTTGTACATGGATTCTCCTGATTTTCCTACAGAAGATGACCAATATGAAGCATACAAAGCAGTTCTTGAAGGAATGGCTGGTAAACCAGTCGTTGTTCGTACAATGGACATCGGTGGGGACAAAGAACTTCCTTACTTGAAATTGCCACACGAAATGAACCCATTCTTAGGCTATCGTGCATTGCGTATCAGTTTATCTGAGTTGGGTGACGGCATGTTCCGTACACAACTTCGTGCGCTGTTACGTGCTTCTGCTCACGGAAACTTGCGTATTATGTTCCCGATGGTGGCAACATTGAAAGAGTTTCGTACTGCGAAAAAAATGTACGAAGAAGAACGTCAAAAATTGATCGATGAAGGTGTAACTGTCTCTGAAGATATTCAAGTAGGTATCATGATCGAAATTCCTGCAGCAGCTGTCTTAGCTGACAAATTTGCCAAGGAAGTAGACTTCTTCAGTATTGGTACCAATGACTTGATCCAATACACAATGGCTGCAGACCGTATGAATGAACAAGTTTCATATCTTTACCAACCATATAACCCATCTATTCTACGTTTGATCAAAAACGTAATCGATTCAGCACATGCTGAAGGTAAATGGGCTGGTATGTGTGGAGAAATGGCCGGCGATCAAACTGCTGTGCCACTTCTAGTCGGTATGGGCTTAGATGAATTCTCTATGAGCGCAACTTCTGTACTTAAAACACGGAGCTTAATGAAACGCTTGTCAACAACTGACATGCAAGAATTAGCAAAACGTGCTTTGGAAGATTGCGATACGATGGAAGAAGTAGTCGAATTGATCAATCAATATGTAAAGTAGTTAAAAGTTAGCAGCAAGCGAATTCGCTTGCTGCTTTTTTTGTGGTCTGGGAGCGAACAGTTTTGTCATATTGTTTTGATGACCTTTGATAAACCAGCTTTTTGACGTATGATAGAAATCAATACAAAAACTAGGCCTTGAGTTGGAGGGTGTTCTCGTCTAGCTATGTTATACTAGATGTAACAGTTTAGAAGGAGGAATCTCGTTTGAAAGTACTTCTCTATTTTGAAAGTGAAAAGCTTTTAGAGAAATCTGGTATCGGCAGAGCACTTGCGCATCAGCAACGTGCACTGAGCAGTATCGGTGTTGAATATACATTAGACAAACAAGCTGAGGATTATGATATACTTCATATTAATACGTATGGGATCAATTCGTTGAATCAAATCAATAAAGCAAGGAAACAAGGCAAAAAGGTAATTTACCATGCGCATTCGACTGAAGAAGATTTTCGAAATTCATTTATCGGCTCAAACCAGTTATCGCCATTATACAAAAAATATTTGATCAATTTATATTCCCGAGCCGATCAATTGATAACCCCAACGCCCTACGCAAAAGAACTATTGGAAGGGTATGGCATCAAGGTACCGATCTGTGCGATCTCTAATGGGATTGATTTGGACAAATATCGTCCGGAACCAAAAAAAGAACAGGCTTTTCGCGACTATTTCCAATTGTCGGCGGATCAAAAAGTGATTATTTCTGTTGGCTTGTATTTTGAGAGAAAAGGAATTGTCGATTTTGTTGAGATTGCTCGCCGCATGCCAGAGTATACTTTTATTTGGTTTGGACATACACCTATGTATACGATCCCTAAAGCGGTTCGAGATCTCGTGAAAGAAAACCATCCTGAAAATGTTATTTTTCCTGGCTATATCAAAGGAGATGTCATTGAGGGGGCCTATTCTGGAGCAGATCTGTTTTTCTTTCCTTCCTATGAAGAAACAGAAGGGATCGTTGTGTTAGAGGCGCTTGCTAGTAAGCAGAAAGTTCTAGTGCGTGACATTCCTGTTTATCATAGTTGGTTGCAAGAGAATCAAAATTCTTATATGGGACGGACAGTTGATGAGTTCGTTGAACAAATTGCTAACATCGTAGAAGGTCGTGTACCAGATCTGTCAGCTGCCGGCTATCAAGCAGCTGCAGAACGGAGTATTGAAGAAATTGGAAAAGAGTTAAAGAAAGTTTATCAAAGCGTTTTAGAAGAAAAACCCGTTGATTGACGGCAAGTTTGGAGGTACCGTTGTGAAAATCGGATTTTTTACAGACACATATTTTCCGCAAGTGAGCGGTGTAGCGACATCGATCAAAACATTAAAAGAAGAGTTGGAAAAGAAGGGCCATAAGGTCTATATCTTTACGACTACAGATCCAAATGCAGAAATGGATGAGGAAGATATCATTCGTATGCCTAGTGTGCCTTTCGTGTCTTTCAAAGACCGTAGAATCGTGGTGCGGGGCATGTGGTATGCCTATTTGATTGCGAAAGAGTTGGAACTAGAACTGATTCATACCCATACTGAATTTGGTGCGGGACTACTGGGAAAAATGGTGGGTCGAAAACTACAGATTCCTGTGATTCATACCTATCATACAATGTATGAAGATTATCTGCATTATATTGCGAAAGGAAAAGTTTTGCGACCTACACACGTAAAGTATTTCTCTCGTCTGTTTGCCAATCATTCTACTGGGGTTGTCTGCCCGAGTGAACGGGTCATCGATACACTACGCAGTTATGGCGTTGTGTCGCCGATGCGCATCATTCCCACTGGTATTGAGGTAGAGAAATTTCGCCGTCCGGATATCACTCTGGAAATGAAACGAGCCTTGCGTCAAGAATTGGCGATTGAAGAAGACCAGCCAATGTTATTATCATTGAGTCGTATTTCTTATGAGAAAAATATCCAAGCGATCGTTGATGGACTGCCTGATATTCTAGCAGAAATTCCTTCAGCCAAATTAGTGATCGTGGGCAAAGGGCCTTACAAAGAAAAATTGGAAGAAAAAGTTCAAGAAATGAACTTGTCTGACCATGTTCATTTTGTTGGAGAGGTTGCAAATGATGAAGTAGCCATCTATTATCATGCAGCAGATTTCTTCGTCAGTGCTTCTACTTCAGAGACACAAGGACTGACGTATACAGAAGCAATGGCAGCAGGTACGCCTTTAGTCGTTGAAGGCAATGATTATTTAAATACATTGATCGATGATCCATCTCTTGGTGTGACCTTTGACACCGATCAAGATTTTGCTTCTGCATTTATTCATTATTATCAACAGCAGATTCCTAGGGATGAAAGTGTCTTAGCACGAAAAATGTATGAAATCTCTGCGGCACACTTTGGTGAATCGATGCTTTCTTTTTACCATGATATGATTGCTTACTATGAGACAGAACGCCTAGACAAGGAAACCGAAGAAACATTGAAAAAATTCAAAGTCAAATTGAAATCATTTAAACGAACAATTGATTAAACATTATTGCAGTCAAGTTCACGTTTTTAGCGTATACTAAAGACGTGAATTTTTTTATTTTTGGAGGTATGACTATGAAGCTAGGTTTTATTGGAACGGGTGTCATGGGCCAATCAATGGTCGGTCACTTTTTAGCAAGCGGACATCATGTAAATGTGTATAATCGTACAAAAAGCAAAACAGACGAATTAGTCGCTAAGGGAGCGGTTTGGTGTGATACGCCTGAAATAGTTGCTGCTGAAAGTGAAGTTGTTTTCACAATGGTCGGCTATCCTGCAGATGTTGAGGAAGTTTACTATGGAGAAAAGGGAATTTTTCAAACCGATGTCGCGGCAAAATATTTAGTTGACTTTACAACTAGTACGCCAAAATTAGCAGAACAAATCTATCAAACGGCAAAAGAGCATGGTGCGGCAAGTATTGATGCGCCAGTTTCTGGTGGTGACCTTGGAGCAAAAAATGGAACGTTGACGATAATGGCGGGTGGTGACGAGGAAGCCTATCAAAAAGTTGAACCACTATTTGAGATTGTCGGAAAAACGTGTCATCTTCATGGCTCTGCCGGCAAAGGCCAGCACACAAAAATGGCCAATCAGATCATGATTGCTGGCACGATGACTGGAATGACTGAGATGCTCGTCTATGCCGATAAAGCAGGTTTAGAACTTCCGCAAGTCATTGAGACATTATCTGGTGGCAGCGCCGCAAACTGGTCATTGGCCAACTACAGCCCCCGTATTTTGAAAGAAGATTTTTCACCTGGTTTTTTTGTCAAACATTTTATCAAAGATTTAGGTATCGCACTTGATGAAGCAGCGAAAATGGGACTGGATTTGCCAAGTACGGCTTTGGCAAAAAAAATGTACGATCGCTTAGCGGAAGCTGGCTATGAAAGTGATGGGACTCAAGCCCTGATTAAGCTTTGGTGGCAAGATGGAAAAAAATCTTAAAATGACAAAATAAATTGTAAAAAATCAATGCAAGATAGAATATGATTTGATACAATATAACGGACAGAAAAAGGAGGCTTACGAATGAAAAGTTCGCAATTAGTCGCTATCATCAAACGTTTAGAAGCGATGGTCGAAGCGCAAGACAACGAGGTTCAAGTTCGCCGTTTCGAAAAAGAAGGCGTAGAAAAATGCACAGTGACCTACGATAACACCACAGAAACGTTTGAGTTAACGGAAGCAGAGTCAAGTCAGCCTTATCAATTTGATAATATTGATATTGTAGCCATGGAAATTTATGATTTGATCCAATAAACGTATCAGCGTTCAGATGAAAAATGCCATACGCATTGCCAGCGTTCCTCTTTAAGGAGCGCTGGTTTTTTGTTGCAATCATTTGAGCGTTTAGGTATTTGACAGCACAAAATTTAATTGTCTTAACTGGCGCAAAATTATATGTAGAGGGTCAAGGTCTGTTGGCAGCAATCGTTTAGCTGTTGTTAAAGGTGCTGGAACAAAAGCATCAGAGGTTGATACAACTTCGCTATGAATGATTTGTCCAAAAGAGAGTTGATAGACTTTTACTTGTGATGAATCGGCAGCAAGAGAAGCTTCAAGAGAGGTTTCAAGAGGAATCTCAAAGCGAAATTCTGGGAGAGCGATCAGAGTATTCACCTCGAGAATTTCTCGATAAAAGGATTGAAGCAATTTTTTTTGGTACAGTAGTTGATCAGCCTGTTCAAAAAGTAACTGTTCCGCAAAATAATGCAATCGTTGGTCGAGATAACGAAATATTGTCTTGCTTTCTGCACGAAAGAAAAGTTTCAGCTCATTCAGTTTTTCTTCCAAAGGAATAGTTTGCATCAACGGCAACTGTTTGGACAACGAGAGAAGTTTATAAGGATTGACAGAAGGTAATTGATACGTTTCTGTCAATATCTCAATGATTTCCGGCAATTGCTTGGATCGGCGAAAAGGTCCTATTGCATCCTCTGCTGCCTCATTTGTTCGAACGATGTTTCCTGCATCAAAGCGGATGTATTGGTAATTAAGAAAGTTGGTCATTTGACGGTTATAAATGGGACGATGTTGCTGAATCAACTGACATTCTAACAATAGCGCATCGAGTTCTGTGTCTACGAAAATTGTTTCGAAATCTACGACATTGTGAACTAAACGCAGAATCTTGTTTGTATGCTGTGTATTTTTGCGAAAATAAGAAGAAACTCGTTGTTTCAATTGCTTGGCTTTTCCAACATACAGAATTCCGCCATGAGAATCTTTCATTAAATAAATCCCAGGTTTTTGGGGTAACGCATTTGCTTTTTGCTTTAAGTATTCGATCCGTGCGTTGATGTCCATCACCTCATTTCTACACTGCAACGATACCAAAATTTAAGGTGTAGAACAAGTGATGTTCTGACACGATAATCATTTTCGTGAAATGATGGAAGAAATCTTTGATAATCAAAATAATTTTTAACTACTCGATTCTCTGGTAATTGTCAACTTAAAAACTTGTGAAGGTTAGAAAAGCGTACTGAAAATAAAAATGCGCTTAAAAAAAATAAAAATCAAAAAATTTTCTTGCAATTCTCTAAAAGTTACTTTATAGTTTGACTATCAAATGATTTGATTATCAAACTATTCGGATGGTGAAAGATATGGAACCAAATTTAGAAACGGTCAACGACTATTTAGTCAGTGTCTTCAATGACATTCTCGTGATCGAAGAATCAGAATTAAAGAAATCACAATTTAAAGATCTTTCAATCACAGAAATGCATACGATTGAAGCAATCGGCATGTACAAGAAGAAAACAACTTCAGAAGTCGCTAAAGAGCTTTCTATTACTGTTGGGACCCTCACCATTGCAATCAATCGTTTGGTTAAAAAAGAATATGTAGAACGCATTCGCAGTGAAGACGATCGACGCGTAGTCAAACTTGCGTTGACAAAAAAAGGCAAATTGCTTTATCGGGTACATCAACATTTTCACCGTGAGATGGTCAAAGGCGTTCTAAGCCAGATGTCTACGGATGAAGAGCAAGCTTTACTTAAAGCCTTAAAAAATCTGCATGACTTTTTACAAGATTATAAGTGAGTGTAACGGATGAATATGTTTGGAAAGATTACCGCAACAGCAAGCTATGTTCCTGAACAAATCGTGACGAATCAGCAACTTTCAGAAATTATGGATACATCAGATGACTGGATTTTTTCACGTACAGGAATCAAAGAACGTCGAATTAGTAATGGAGAAAATACTTCCGATTTATGTACGAATGTTGCTACGAAACTTTTGGCATCAAGGGGACTTGCTCCAGATGAATTGGACTTTATCCTAGTAGCGACCATCACTCCGGATTTCAATACACCGGCAGTTGCTTGCCAAGTTCAAGGGAATATTGGCGCCCATCAAGCTTTTGCTTTTGATATCAGCGCAGCTTGTGCCGGATTTGTTTATGCATTGTCTTTAGCAGAAAAATTGATTCGGACCGGTTCTAAAAAAGGGCTCGTCATTGGCGGTGAAGTGCTGTCAAAGGTCTTGGATTGGGAAGATCGTTCAACCGCAGTTTTATTTGGAGACGGGGCAGGCGGGGTGCTTTTAGAAGCAACCAACCATCAGCATCTCTTGAAGGAATCGCTGCAGTCTGATGGAACCAGAGGACTCTCTCTGACATCAGGTTTTGTTGAAAATAAGAATCCTTACGGAAGTTCGTCAACCCAATACAGTGCTTGTATGCAGATGGTTGGTCGTGAAATTTTTGATTTTGCGACACGCGATGTCGTTCAATCCATTCATGCAATCAGTGAGCATGAATCGGTAGATTATTACTTGTTGCATCAGGCCAATTCCCGAATCTTAGATAAAGTGGCTCGGAAATTAAAGGTCCCGCGACATAAGTTTTTGCAAAATATGCAATTTTATGGCAATACTTCAGCCGCTTCAATTCCGATTTTGTTAGATGAAGAAGTGAAACGCGGCACGCTGTCTTTAGGCAGCGGACAAAAAGTGGTGTTCTCAGGTTTCGGCGGCGGATTAGCATGGGGGACCATGCTGGCAGCTTTATAGCCTGTTCACAATCAATATTGAAGAAAACACATTGGAGGAATATACACATGGTATTCGAAAAAATTCAAGAAATCGTAGCAGAAGAATTAGGAAAAGAAAAAGAAGAAATCAAATTAAACACAAACATTCAAGAGGATCTTGAAGCAGACAGCTTAGACCTTTTCCAAATCATTAACGAGATCGAAGATGAATTCGATGTAAAAATCGAAACTGAAGACGGCATCAAAACTGTCGAAGATCTAGTTAAATACGTTGAAAAACAACAAGCATAAAAAACGAGGCTAGGCAAACAGCCTAGCCTTTCCTTGTAATAGAAAGAGTGTGTTTCACTCGCTGAGATCTGCGAGTGAAGATGCCATTTTCTCCAAAATCTTTCAGTTCAAAAAAGGAGTTTAAAATGAAAACAGCATTTTTATTCAGCGGTCAAGGAGCCCAATATGTAGGAATGGGTCAGGAGTTATATCAGCAAGAATCAAGTGTTCAACAAACCTTTACGGAAGCAAGTGAGATGCTCGGCTATGATATGACTGAACTATGTTTTACTGAAAATGACCGTTTGAATCAAACTGAATATACGCAGCCAGCCATTTTAACCGTCAGTGTGGCTTTTTGGCGTTTGTTAAAAGAAAAAGGTCTCCAGGCCGATGCTTTGGCTGGTTTGAGCTTAGGTGAATATTCCGCATTAGTAGCAAGCGGCGCATTAGACTTTCAAACTGCTGTAGCCCTCGTGCAAAAACGCGGCAAGTTTATGGCAAATGCCGCACCACAGGGTGTGGGTAAAATGGTCGCTGTGATGAATACTCCGGCTGAAACCATTGAGGCGATTTGTAAAGAAGCTAGCCAAGTAGGGATCGTTTCGCCAGCTAATTACAATACGCCGCAGCAAATTGTCATCGGTGGGGAAGTAGCTGCGGTTGACCAAGCCGTTCAGTTATTGCAAGCGGCGGGAGCCAAACGAATGATTCCATTAAATGTCAGCGGCCCTTTCCATACAAAACTTTTAGAACCCGCTTCTAAACAACTTGCTCAAGAGCTGGCGAAAATTGAAATCAAAGATTTACAGGTGCCGGTGATCAGCAACACGACTGCGAAACCGATGAAACAAGAACAAGTCAAAGAATTATTAGAGAAGCAAGTCAAATCACCTGTGCGTTTTTATGAAAGCACCGAGCAGTTGAAACAAATGGGAATTGAGCAGATGATCGAGATCGGTCCCGGAAAAGTATTGACCGGTTTTTTGAAAAAAATCGACAAAACCATTGCTGCTTCGAGAGTGGAAGATGCTCAAACACTTTTTGACACACTTTCAAGGTTTGATTAGGAGGAATTTATGGAACTGACAAATAAAAATGTCTTTATTACTGGTAGTTCAAGAGGGATTGGCTTTGGCATTGCAGAAGCATTTGCCAAAGAAGGAGCCAATATCGTATTGAATGGGCGGAAAGAGATACCTCAAACTCTTATAGAGACGATTACCCGTTTTGGTGTGAAATGCATCGCAGTCAACGGTGATATATCCGAATACGATCAAGCTGTTTCGATGCTTGCACAAGCGGAAGCTGAATTAGGACCGATCCACATTTTAGTCAACAACGCAGGAATCACCAATGACAAGTTATTGTTGCGCATGAAACCAGAAGAATTTGAAAGTGTATTGAAGATCAATTTGACTGGAACCTTCAACATGACGCAAGTAGCTCTCAAAAAGATGATGAAACTACGCGAAGGACGTATCATTAATTTGACTAGTGTCGTAGGATTGACTGGCAACATTGGTCAAGCAAATTATGCAGCAAGTAAAGCTGGCGTGATTGGTTTTACCAAATCAGTTGCCCGCGAAGGAGCGGCTAGAGGCATTACCTGTAATGCGATCGCACCAGGATTTATTGAAACGGAGATGACCGCAGTTCTTTCTGATAAGGTAAAAGAACAATCGATCAATAATATTCCGTTGCAGCGATTTGGTGCTGTAGAAGATGTCGCAAAAGCTGCGGTTTTTTTGGCCCAAAGCGCTTATATCACAGGTCAAGTAGTCAGCGTAGATGGCGGAATGGCCATGCAAGGATAGAAAGGAGATACTTATGAATCGAGTAGTTATTACAGGATACGGTGTGACTTCCCCAATAGGGAATGATCCAGAAACATTTTTAGCTAGTTTGCAAAATGGAACCAATGGGATTGGCCCCATCACCAAATTTGACGCCAGTGGAACAGGGATTTCAGTAGCAGCTGAAGTCAAAGAGTTTCCACTAGAAAAATACTTTGTCAAAAAAGATACGAAACGGATGGATCTTTTTTCGATTTATGGGATCTATGCTGCCCTTGAAGCAATGAAAATGGCGGGTTTGAATTCTGAAGCGTTAGATGCCGATCGATTCGGTGTCATGGTCGGATCAGGTATTGGAGGTTTGCCAACTATTCAAGACCAAGTGATTCGAATGCATGAAAAAGGTGCAAATCGTGTGTCTCCAATGTTTGTGCCCATGTCGATCGTCAACATGGTGGCAGGAAACATTGCATTGCGTGTGGGGGCAAAAGGTATTTGTACAACTACGGTCTCTGCTTGTGCATCCGGTACTCATTCGATTGGTGAGGCTTTCCGCAATATCAAACATGGTTATGCAGACGTGATGATTGCTGGCGGATCTGAATCAACGATTTGTGAGATTGGTATCGCTGGTTTTGCTTCTTTAACGGCATTAACAACGGAATCTGATCCAGACAAAGCATCCACACCATTTGACAAAAACCGCAGCGGGTTTGTTATGGGAGAAGGTGCTGGGGTTTTGATTATAGAATCATTTGAACATGCCCAAAAGCGCGGAGCGAAGATTCTCGGGGAAGTTGTTGGCTATGGTGCCAATTGTGATGCCTACCATATGACTGCACCGAATCCTGACGGTTCAGGTGCTGGAAAAGCAATGAAACTCGCGATGTCTGAAGCAGCGATCACTCCAGCCGAAGTTGGCTATATCAATGCTCACGGAACAAGCACACCAGCTAATGATGTAGCTGAAGCTACATCGATCCAATATGGTTTAGGGGACGACTATCGCAAACCTTACGTCAGCAGTACAAAATCTATGACAGGACATCTATTGGGGGCAGCAGGAGGAATCGAAGCAATTGCCTCGCTTTTAGCCTTGCAGCATCAATTTATTCCACCGACCATCAATGTTCGTGAACAAGATCCTGAAATCGACTTAAATATTGTGAAAAACCAAAGCCAGCCAGCAGAAATTACGTATGCAATGAGTAACTCACTAGGTTTTGGTGGACACAATGCAGTCATCTTATTGAAACGTTGGGAGGAAGCTTAATTGGAAACAAATGAAATCAAGGATCTGCTTTCCCAATTTGATCAGTCCTCTTTGACTGAATTGCAGCTCAAAAAAGAAAACATCGAACTTTATTTTAATAAAAATTCGTTCAGTAGCCGTCAAGTATCATCCGAGAGTTCAGATGTCAAAGTTGAAAGCATCCCTGCAGCTGCACCAGTACCAAGCGTACAACCAACAGCTGCTGGAACCCTCGAGGTTAGTTCAGAGCCAATTATAGCGGGAACGGAGATCGTTTCACCTTTAGTGGGTGTGGTTTACTTAAAACCTAGTCCTGAACAAAGCCAATTCAAACAAATCGGCGATTCTGTCAAAAAAGGGGATGTCCTTTGTATCGTTGAAGCAATGAAAGTAATGAATGAAATTGTTAGCGATGTTGATGGCGAATTAGTTGAAATCTTAGTTGAAAATGAGCAGATCGTTGAATACGATCAACCATTATTCCGTGTGAAAGAAGGGTAAGCTATGTCAGTTATGTCAATTCAAGAAATCAAAGAAATCATTCCCCATCGCTATCCTATGCTCTTAGTGGATCGCATTGAAGAACTAGAAGAAGGAAAACGGGTGGTAGCAAAGAAGAACGTGACCATCAACGAACCTTTTTTTCAAGGCCATTTTCCTCATGAACCAGTCATGCCTGGTGTATTGATCGTTGAAGCAATGGCCCAAGCGGGGGCAGTTGCACTCTTGTCTTTACCGGATTTTCGAGGTAAAACCGCTTATTTCGGCGGACTTGATAAAGCAAAATTCCGCAAAAAAGTAACACCAGGAGATACATTGATCTTAGAAGTAGAAATACTCAAGGTAAAATCTGCAGCAGGAATCGGCAAAGGGATTGCCTATGTTGATGGCAAAAAAGTTGCAGAAGCAGAACTTACCTTCATGATTGGATAGGTGAAAAATGTTTTCTAAAGTATTGATAGCTAACCGTGGTGAGATCGCTGTTCGCATTATACGTGCTTGCCGCGAACTTGGGATCCAAACGGTCGCAGTTTATTCAGAAGCAGATAAAGAAGCGTTACATGCAGAACTTGCCGATGAAGCCATTTGTATTGGCCCGGCGAAAGCAGCAGACTCTTATTTGAATGTGCAACAAATATTAAGCGCCGCGATCGTTACCAAAGCTGAAGCCATCCATCCCGGATTTGGTTTCTTATCAGAAAATAGCCGTTTTGCATCTATGTGTGAAGAATGCAATATTGTCTTTATTGGTCCTAAGAGTGAAACAATCGATGCAATGGGGAACAAAATCAATGCCCGACGGTTGATGATCGAAGCACAAGTGCCAGTGATCCCCGGCAGTCAAGGAGCGATTTCTGATGTGAAAGAAGCATTGACGATCGCTGAAGAAATTGGCTATCCAGTGATGCTTAAAGCAGCAGCAGGCGGTGGTGGTAAAGGCATACGTAAAGTATTGACAAAAGAAGAATTGCCGCAGCATTTTTCTTCCGCTCAGCAAGAAGCAAAAGCCGCTTTTGGTAATGATGAAATGTATATTGAGAAAATCGTGTATCCCGCAAGACATATCGAAGTCCAAGTTTTAGGAGATTCTTTTGGGAATATCATTCACTTGGGCGAGCGGGATTGTTCTTTACAACGGAACAATCAAAAAGTTTTGGAAGAATCGCCATCGGTCGTAATATCAGCTAGTAAACGTCAAGAACTAGGAGCTGCAGCAGTTCGCGCCGCTCAGGCTGTTGGCTATCGCAATGCTGGTACAATCGAATTTCTGATGGATGAAGCTGGCGAATTCTATTTCATGGAAATGAATACTCGCATCCAGGTCGAACATCCGATCACAGAAATGGTGACCAATATCGATCTCGTAAAAAAACAAATTGAGATTGCTAGCGGCGAACCGCTGGATATCAAACAAGAAGATGTCAAAATGCAAGGTGCTGCCATCGAGTGTCGTATCAATGCGGAAAATCCAGCCTTTAATTTTGCTCCTTCCCCTGGAAAAATTCACAATTTGTTTTTACCTGGAGGAGGTCTGGGCGTTCGTGTGGATAGTGCCATGTACTCTGGATATACGATTCCTCCTTACTATGATTCGATGATTGCAAAGGTCATCGTTCATGGAGAAAATCGATTTGAAGCATTGATGAAAATGCAGCGAGCTTTGGCTGAATTAGTGACTGAGGGTGTAGTGACGAATGCAGAATTCCAAATGGATCTGATCGGTCATCCAAAAGTGATTGCCGGAGACTACAACACAGCCTTTTTACAAGAGGAATTCTTGCCAAACTGGACGCCTGAACAATAGGAGGGAAGAGAATGGCTTTATTTAAAAAGAAGAATTACATTCGCATCAATCCTAATCGCGGCCAGGCTCCTGCCAATGAACCAACAGTGCCCGACAATCTTTGGGCGAAATGTCCCAGATGTAAACGGACCTTATATACAAAAGAAATGGGCGCAGAAAAAGTCTGTCCTCATTGCGGCTATAATTTCCGTATCAGTGCCTGGGAAAGAATCGCATTAACGATCGACGAAAAAAGCTTGGAAGAATGGGATACAGATGTGAAAACAGAAGATCCTCTCAACTTTCCTGATTATCTCGAAAAAATAGCTTCCGTACAGGAAAAAACTGGTCTCCATGAAGCCGTGTTAACTGGAGAAGCGACAATCAATCAGCAACCTGTGGCAATAGGAATCATGGATTCCAACTTTATTATGGGAAGTATGGGAACTGTCGTAGGTGAAAAAATCACTCGATTGTTTGAGCGAGCGCTTGCGAAGAACTTACCCGTTGTATTATTCACTGCTTCTGGTGGTGCACGGATGCAAGAAGGGATTTTTTCATTGATGCAGATGGCTAAAATCTCTGCAGCAGTGAAGCGTCATAGTGAAGCCGGTTTATTTTATTTGACAGTCTTGACAGATCCAACTACCGGAGGCGTAACAGCAAGTTTTGCAATGGAAGGAGATGTGATTCTCGCTGAACCGCAGGCATTGATTGGGTTTGCGGGGAGACGAGTGATCGAACAAACGATTCGACAAGAACTGCCAGAAGACTTCCAAAAAGCAGAGTTCTTGTTGGAACATGGTTTTGTCGATCAAATCGTTCCACGGACACAATTAAGGGAACGAATTTCCCAATTGCTTAAATTGCATACGACAAAGGGGTGGATGACAAATGATTGAAGCGGCACATGAGATCGTTGAGTTAGCCCGCAGCAAAGATCGTTTGACGGCACTTGATTACTTTGAACATGTTTTTAGCGATTTTCAGGAATTCCATGGGGATCGTCTCTATGCCGATGATGAAGCTGTTGTGGGCGGGGTCGCTGCCTTAGATGGGAAACCTGTGACAGTGATCGGTATCCAAAAAGGGCGGAACCTGCCAGAGAACCTTCGACGAAATTTTGGTGCTCCTCATCCAGAAGGTTACCGAAAAGCGTTGCGGCTAATGAAACAAGCGGAGAAATTTCAACGGCCTGTTATCACATTGATCAATACAGCAGGTGCCTATTGCGGCGTCGGCGCTGAAGAGCGTGGCGAAGGAGAAGCGATTGCGCGCAATCTCTTAGAAATGTCAGATTTAAAAGTACCAATCTTGGCAATCATTATTGGCGAAGGCGGCAGTGGTGGAGCTTTGGCATTGGCTTTAGGGGATGAAGTATGGATGATGGAACATTCTATCTATGCGATTTTATCCCCGGAAGGCTTTGCATCGATCCTCTGGAAAGATGGAAGCCGTGCGAAAGAAGCTGCCGGACTCATGAAAATAACAGCGCAAGAGTTGCACAAGCTTGGAGTGATCGAAAAAATGATTCCCGAGACCATCGACGGTGAACTGTTGTCGAAAGAGACAGTGATCGCGGAAATGCGATCGGCAATCACCAAAAAGATCGCTACTCTAGCACAAAAGAATATAGACCAACTCCTTGCTGAGCGCTATCAGCGTTTTCGCAAATTTTAATCATAAGTTTGATATCAATGTCGATTTTTGATCCGTCATTGATTTCAAGCTTTTTTATTTGTCCTTGTGAAATTTCTCTAATATAATAAACATCAGCAGATAGTTGTTTGAAATTCAATAACATTGTGGTATTATGTATATATTCTGAATAAAGATGGGAATATATGCATAATTATTTATTTTATAAGGGGAGAAAACAAATGAAGAAATTGATAAGTGGATTTATAACAGTTGCTGCTTTATTAACTTTAGCTGCATGTGGGAATGGTGGATCATCAAGCACTGATTCGTCAAAAAAAGGAGATCAAAATCAGCTAGAAGCTATCAAGTCTGCTGGTGTATTAAATGTAGCGACATCAGCTGATTTTGCACCTTTTGAGTTCCATGCTTTGATTGATGGCAAAGACCAAATCGTCGGCGCGGACATTGATCTGGTAAATGAAATCGCCAAAGAATTAGGCGTCAAAGTCAATGTAATGGATTTGGAGTTCAATGCTGTTCTAACTGCATTGAGCCAAGGAAAAGCGGATATTGCGGTTTCTGGGATCTCAGCAACTGATGAAAGAAAACAAACATTTGATTTTACTGACAACTACTTTACACCTGAACAAAAAATCGTGATCAAAAAGGACAATACGGATGCATTGTCTGCAATCGATGACTTTTCAGGAAAGAAGGTAGGCGCCCAAAAAGGATCGATCCAAGAGGCTGTGGTTCAAAACCAATTAGCTGACTCACAATTGGTTTCGATTGCGAAAGTGCCTAACTTGATCAATGAATTGAAACAAGGATCGATCGATGGGCTAGTACTTGAAAGTGCCGTTGCAGACTCATATGTTGCTCAAAATGATGATTTGGCAGTGGCTGACATTGCTTTGGAAGCTTCACCAGATGATTCTTATGCTATCGCTCTACCAAAAGGCAGCACAGAATTAAAAGATGAATTGAACCGTATTTTGAAAGAATTGAATGATAAAGGGACAATTAATGAATACGTTCAAAAGAATACAGACTTAGCCAACGAAAATGCGGCTGAATAGATCGGAGTAGTAAATTTATGGATTTTTCCTTCTTGTCGACTTATTATCCTTACTTTATCTCAGGGGTATTGATTACGATTGTCATCTCCATTATTACAGTGATCCTAGGCACCATCCTCGGAATCACCTTTGCATTGATGAAGTTATCAAAAGTAAAACCATTACGCTGGATCGCTAATACGTATATCGAAGTGTTACGGGGAACACCGATGCTGGTTCAGATATTGATTGCATTTGGGTTGTTGCAGGGGCTGTTCTCACTGCCGACGATTTCGTTTGGTGTGTTGAATCTTGACTTTGGACGACTATTTCCAGGGATTATCGCCCTTTCATTGAACTCAGGGGCTTACGTTGCTGAAATCGTTCGTGGTGGTATCAATGCAGTCGATTTTGGTCAATCAGAAGCAGCTGGTTCGCTAGGATTGCGTCCTGCACAAGCGATGCGGTATGTTATTTTACCTCAAGCTTTGCGTAATATCTTGCCTCCTCTAGGTAACGAGTTCATTGTTTTGATCAAAGACTCTTCTTTGTTATCCACTATCGGTATCTACGAATTGATGAATAGCGCACAAATTGTTGTGACAAGTTCGTATCAGCCATTAACTCCTTTATATGTTGCCGCTGTAATTTACTTTATTTTAACGTTTACCACCTCCCGCTTGTTGAATCTATGGGAGAAAAAACTCGGCAAAGGTTACCGGCGATAGGAGGAAAAAAGATGGATACAATGATCAAAGTAAAGAATTTACACAAAACATTTGGAACAAATCAGGTGCTTAAAGGTATCAATACTGAAATCAAAAAAGGTGAGGTCGTTGTTGTGATTGGACCTTCCGGATCGGGAAAGAGTACTTTTTTACGCTGCTTGAATTTGTTAGAAGAACCAACAAGCGGCAATATTTACTTTAAAGGGACGGACATTACTGACAAAAAAAATGATATTTATCAAATGCGGGAAAAATTAGGCATGGTTTTTCAAAACTTTAACCTCTTCCCCAATCTGACAGTAATGGATAATATTACATTGTCGCCAATCAAAGTAAAAAAAATGTCTAAAGAAGACGCTCGGAAAATCGGAGAGAAACTGTTGACTGACGTAGGGTTGCCGGATAAAGCAAAAGCTTATCCTCAAAGCTTATCCGGAGGACAAATGCAACGGATCGCTATTGCTCGCGCATTGGCGATGCAGCCAGAAGTGATGTTGTTTGACGAACCGACATCGGCGTTAGACCCGGAAATGGTCGGTGAGGTATTGAGTGTCATGCAGCGTTTGGCTCAAGAAGGGATGACGATGGTGATCGTTACCCATGAAATGGGATTTGCCAAAGAGGTTGGCGACCGCGTTCTTTTCATGGACCAAGGGGTCATTATGGAAGAGGGGACTCCTGCTCAAATATTTGATGCACCGCAAAATCCGCGGACAATCGATTTTCTGGCAAAAGTCTTATGATCTTTTTTAGACCATGAAGTTGGTTAGTATGATGTGCGTTCATATCGGTCAAGATGAAAAACAATGAATTGTCTGAACGATTCTTGAGGAAGGAAGCTGCAGAAGTAATCTGCATTGATTGCTCACTCCTCTGATCGTTCGGCTTTTTTATTTTTTAAAGAAAGTAGCAGTGGATGATCCGTTGCTTTTTTCAACTAGATGAAAATCTGTTGCTGAGAGTTGTAGCTCAGTCTAGTATTTCACACGATTCTATTGTATAATTACAGGTTGAAAGTAGCATTATAAGTAGGATGCCTTTAAATAATCATCAGTGACCCTGTGGGGACTGATTGACGACTTGTCAGCTGACAAGCTGTTTTTATCTAGACGTGTCAACAAATTGACTATTTTTGTCACATGAATAAAAGAATCAAGGAGAATCTATGTTTTCAAAATTTAAACCGACTTGGATGGTCGATGCCATCTATCAGATCACTCCCCATCAACTTAAGAAGCAAGGCATCAAAGCTGTTCTAACTGACCTTGATAATACCCTGATTGCTTGGAATGATCCTGACGGTAGTGAAGAGCTAAAAAATTGGTTGTTAGAAATGAAGAATGCGGGAATCCCGGTGATTGTCGTTTCAAACAATAATAGTGAACGGGTCGCACGGGCAGTGGCGCCCTTTGGTTTGCAATACGTCCATCGAGCATTGAAACCTTTTTCTCGTGGCATCAAGCAAGGATACCGCCAACTCGGCTTGCAAAAAGAAGATGTTGTGATGATCGGTGATCAAATCATGACCGACATTCAAGGTGCTAATCGAGCAGGGGTCCGTAGTATCTTAGTGAAGCCGATCATTAATACGGATTCATGGAAAACACAATTCAACCGTTTGCTGGAGCGAAGAATTATGAAGTATTTATTGAAACACAATCCAGAAATGAAATGGCGAGGTGGAATTTGATAATGAATGAAGAAATGATTCATTGTATTGGCTGTGGCGCGCTGATCCAGACAGAAAATCCAACAGAGCTTGGTTATACACCGCTCTCTGCATTAGAGAAAGGGTTAGAAACCGGAGAAGTCTATTGCCAACGCTGTTTCCGCTTGCGACATTACAATGAAATCCAAGATGTCTCGCTGACAGACGATGATTTTCTGCGTTTACTGAACGAACTCGGTCAAAAAGATGCATTAATCGTAAATGTAGTGGATATCTTTGATTTTAACGGTTCGTTGATTCCAGGACTTCATCGTTTTGTGGGAGACAATCCTGTGTTGCTAGTGGGCAATAAAGTGGATATCTTGCCAAAGTCATTGAAGAAATCAAAAATGACCCAATGGATGAGAGAGCGTGCCCATGAAGCAGGGCTGCGTCCAATCGATGTTTTATTGACAAGTGCAAAAAAAGCCGCCGAAATGACTGAATTGTTACAGGCGATCGATCATTATCGAGAAGGTCGAGATGTCTATGTGGTAGGTGTTACGAATGTTGGTAAGTCGACATTGATCAATCAAATCATCAAACAGACGGCTGGAGTCCAAGAATTGATTACTACTTCTCGTTTTCCAGGGACAACCCTTGATAAAATCGAAATTCCTCTCGACGACGGTCACTTTTTGATCGACACTCCAGGGATCATCCACCGACATCAGATGGCTCATTACCTTGGAAAGAAAGATTTAAAAATCGTGGCGCCGAATAAGGAAATTAAACCGAAAAGCTACCAATTGAATGCTGGCCAAACACTCTTTTTCGGAGGAGTGGCACGTTTTGACTTTATTCAAGGAGAGCGCAGCTCATTCATTGCTTATGTAGCAAATGATGTGGTGCTGCATCGCACGAAGTTAGAAAAAGCTGATGCTTTTTATCAAAAACATGTTGGTGGTCTTTTACAACCGCCTCGTCCTGATGAGTTAGCTGATTTTCCGGAGTTAGTTCGCTTTGAATTTTCGATCAAAGAAAAAACAGATATTGTTTTTGCAGGTTTAGGATGGATCACAGTCACAAAACCAGGAGTTGTTGCTGGTTGGGCACCCAAAGGCGTTGATGTGATCAAACGGAAAGCATTAATTTAAAGGAAGAAGGCAGAACATGGAATTACGAGGAAAACAAAAGCGGTTTTTACGCAGTGAAGCGCATCATTTAACACCGATTTTTCAGATTGGCAAAGGCGGGTTGAATGAGGCAATGATCAATCAAATCGAAGAAGCGCTAGAAAAAAGAGAATTGATCAAGGTATCTTTATTGCAAAATACCGACGAAGTGGCGGAGGACGCTGCTACAGCAATCAGTGAAGCGATTCAATGCGAGGTTGTTCAAATCATTGGACGCGTGATTGTGTTATTCAAACCATCTACAAAAGAAAAATATAAAAAAATCTCTGTAAACGTACGTTCATTATAGGAGTGATTTGACATGCAAGGAAATTCGTTTGGCAAAGTTCAGACCTTATATACAACAGAAGCGGCTTATCAAGCGCCTAAAAAACAAGTGGGCATACTGGGGGGGAATTTCAACCCCGTTCACTATACCCACTTGGTCATGGGTGAAGAAGTTGGGCAAGCTTTGGGCTTGGATAAAGTCTATTTTATGCCTGAGTATCTTCCGCCGCATGTCGATGAAAAAAAGACGATCCCGGCTGCTCACCGACTGGCAATGTTACAGTTAGCGATTGCGGATAATCCCCGATTTGCGATTGAAGACATTGAATTGAAACGTAAAGGGAAAAGCTATACTTTTGATACAATGAAGGAACTGACTGAAAAGAACCCTGATACAAGTTATTACTTTATTATTGGCGGCGACATGGTACAATACTTGCCGAAGTGGCATCGGATTGATGAATTGATGGAGTTGGTCACCTTCGTCGGGGTTCGTCGTCCTAGTTATCCCGTTGAAACACCCTATCCGATCATTTGGATCGATGTGCCTTTGATGGATATCAGCTCCACAATAATTCGTAAGAAAGTGCAACAAGGATGCTCGATTCGCTACTTATTGCCGGAAAATGTGTTAAACTATATTCAAGAAAAGGGGCTGTATCTGGATGAATAGCCAACAGTATACGCCTGCTGAACGCGAATTATTGATGCAGGAAGTACAAATGCATATGAGCCAAAAACGATTTCAGCATGTACTAGGTGTGGAAAAAACGGCTGTCGCATTGGCTGAAAAATTCGGTGCTTCACCGGAAAAAGCCAGTATCGCTGCGCTGACTCATGATTATGCCAAAGAGCGTCCAGATGAAGAATTCCAGCTTGTCATTCGGCGAGATGGTTTTGATCTGGAATTGCTCAATTGGAGCAATGCTATTTGGCATGGTATTGTGGGAGCCGATTTTGTTCAGCGAGAGTTAGGCATCGATGACGAAGAGATCCTACAAGCCATTCGTATCCATACGACTGGTGCTGCAGAAATGAGTTTGTTGGATAAGATCATTTACGTTGCCGATTATATCGAACCTGGTCGGTCATTTCCTGGTGTGAAAGAAGCCCGTGAATTAGCTATGATTGATCTTGACGCTGCAGTAGCTTACGAAACGAAACATACATTGCTTTATTTGATTGAAAAGGAAGCACCAATTTATCCCAAGACGATTGAAACATACAATCATTGGGTCGCAAACCATTAGGAGGGAATTACCATAGATAGCCAGAGAATTTTAGAAATTGCTGTTAAAGCAGCAGATTCAAAACATGCCGAAGATATTATGGCATTAGACGTTCGTGAAATTTCATTATTAGCCGATTACTTTGTGATTTGTTCAGGGAACAGTGACAGACAAATCAATGCCATCATTGATGAAGTTCTTGACAAAGAAGAAGAAAACCAAGTGGAGGTTCGCCGTGTTGAAGGAAAAGATGGTGGTAAATGGGTCTTGATTGATCTTGGTGATGTCATCGTTCACGTTTTCAACGCTTCAGAACGTGCGTTTTATAATTTAGAAAAATTATGGTCAGATGCACCGCTTGTTGATCTGAACGAATGGGTCGTGGCTTAATAATGGCCTACGAAACATTTGCTTTTGTCTATGACGAAGTAATGGATTCCAGTCTCTATCAAAAGTGGCTGGATTTTTCTTGCCGTCATTTAGGTGAAAAAAAACAAATTATGGAACTAGCCTGCGGAACAGGTGCATTAGCAGTAGAATTCGCAAAAGCGGGTTTTGATGTAACCGGCTTAGACCTTTCAGAAGAAATGTTGATGATCGCCAGTCAGCGGGCGGAACAAGAGGATACGCCCATCCAATTGGTAGAAGGGGACATGCTGGATCTGACAGATGTGGGAACCTACGAAGCGATCACTTGTTACTCTGACTCAATCTGTTATATGGAAGATGAACAAAGTGTCCAACAAGTTTTCGATGGGGTTTATAACAGCTTGCGTGACGACGGGGTATTTATGTTCGATGTACACTCAACGTACCAGATCGATGAAGTATTCCCTGATTACAGCTACCACTATCAAACAGATGAGTTTGCCTTTCTCTGGGAAAGTTACCAAGGAGAAGTTCCTCACAGCATTGAACATTTTTTGACTTTTTTTGTGCAAAATGAGGATGGAACTTTCCAACGAATGGATGAACTACACCGAGAACGCACCTATTCGCTTGAAAGTTATCAGCGGATGTTAGAAAATGCTGGCTTCTCTGAAATCGAAATGTATGCAGACTTTATTGATAGTCCGCCAAATGAAAAGAGCCGTCG
Organism: Enterococcus sp. FDAARGOS_553; assembly: GCF_003812305.1. Lineage (NCBI taxonomy): Bacteria > Bacillati > Bacillota > Bacilli > Lactobacillales > Enterococcaceae > Enterococcus > Enterococcus sp. FDAARGOS_553. Next base: position 2,850,101 of record NZ_CP033740.1, on the reverse strand, counting down.
TTGGTTCTTTGTCTGCCGCAAGCTTTGATTGTTTGCGGTTTTTTTTAGATTAAAAAGAACTTAAATTTTTTTGCTGATGGGAGAAAGGAGTGGAGAAATGCAAGCATGCGGTATTGTTGTAGAGTATAATCCTTTTCATAATGGCCATGAATTTCATGTCCAGCAAGCTAGAAAAGCATCTGGAGCGGATGTTGTTGTGGCGGTGATGAGTGGCAACTTTTTGCAGCGAGGAGAACCGGCAATCGTTGACAAATGGCAGCGTGCTCGAGCTGCACTCGAAAATGGCGTGGATCTAATTGTAGAATTACCGCCGGCTTGGTCAGTTCAATCAGCTGATTTCTTTGCAAAAGGAGCAATTAGAATTCTGCAATCATTGGATTGCTCCTTTTTATGTTTTGGAACGGACGCTCCCGAACCATTTGATTATGAAGCATTTGCGCATTTTGAGCGAAACAATCAAGAAGTCATCGACCAGTTTTTCCAAGAGAATGCTTCTGAGAACCAAACCTATACACAAAAAATGCATGCGGCTTTTGCAGCAGTCTATCCAGACTTTTTGGCAGAGGCTCATTTGCCTAATCACATATTGGGCATGCGCTATGCTCGTGAAACGTGTCAGTATCCATCACCAATGAAACTGTTGCCGATTTCAAGGAAACAAGCGGCCTATCACTCACAAGAATTGTCTGGTGGGATGATTGCCAGTGCGACGGCTATTCGCAAAGCTGTGAAGGCAGGTCAAGAGATTAAAGGGTACGTTCCTGAAAGTGTAAGAAATGATTTATTAGACCAAACGATTGATTGGGAGTTTTTTTGGCCATTGTTGCAGTACCAACTTATCGCAACCCCTCTTGAACAATTGCGAACCCGGTATCAAGTGACCGAAGGATTAGAATATCGGATCAAAGATTGTTTACACGCCACTTCTTTTGCGGAATTTATGGCACTTCTGAAAACAAAACGGTATACTAGAACTAGACTTCAGCGGTTGATGTGTTATCTATTGTTTCAAGCAACCAGTGAAGAAGTCCAACAAGCGCAAAAGAATACCGGGATTCGTATTTTGGGGTTTACAACAGCAGGTCAAACTTATTTAAAGCAAGTTAAAAAGAAGACAGACCTGCCGCTCATTTCTAAATTTGGCAAAAAGGAAAGCGAGCGTTTTGGGTATTCTTTACGGGTAGATCAAATCTATCAGTTGGCATCACCACAGATTGTAGAACAAAATTTTGGTCGTTCCCCTATTTTTCTAAAGAATTGAACTGAAATTACTTCACAGAACAGGAAATCACAAGTATAATGATTAAGGAATTTTGATTATAAAGAAAGCGAAGTGAAATTATGGGTCGTAAATGGGCAAATATCGTAGCAAAGAAAACTGCTAAGGATGCAAACAATAGCCGAGTTTATGCAAAATTTGGAATCGAAATCTACGCGGCAGCAAAATCAGGTGATCCTGATCCTCATGCGAACCAAAAATTGCGCTTTGTTATTGAACGTGCAAAAACATACAATGTACCAAAACACATCATTGACCGAGCAATTGAGAAAGCAAAAGGTTCAGGGGATGAACAATACTCCGAATTGCGTTATGAAGGGTTCGGACCAAATGGTTCAATGGTTATCGTCGATACATTGACGAATAATGTTAACCGTACAGCAGCAGACGTACGAGCAGCTTTTGGTAAAAATGGCGGAAACATGGGTGTTTCTGGCGCGGTTGCTTACATGTTTGATAATACGGCATTATTTGGTTTTTCTGGTACGGATGCAGATGACATCTTAGAATACTTGATGGAAAAAGACATCGACGTGCGCGATGTTCTTGAAGAAGATGGTCAAATCATCGTCCATGGAGAACCTAGTGATTTTCATGTGATTCAAGAAGCTTTAAAAGAAAAAGGAATTACTGAGTTTTCAATTGCTGAGATGCAGATGATTCCTCAAAATGAAGTCACTTTGACTGGAGAAGATCTTGAAAAATTTGAAAAAATGATCGATGCACTAGAAGACTTAGAAGATGTCCAAAACGTTTATCATAATGTAGCAGACAGCGAAGAAGAATAAAAGTAAGACATCCTTGAAAGTTTATCTGTGCTTTCGGGGGTGTTTTTTTACTTTCATTTTTATCGTTTTCAAAAAACAAAGGGGTATTTCTTTTGGTTTAATCGCTTTTTTTATGTTATTATTTAAGTAATTAGCAGTATGAGCAAGAAGGGAGCGGCAGAGTTGGAAGAAAAAATCGTTTTAGAGCCTTTTGATCGGATTTTAAGCGGATACGATAAATTAGCAGAAGTATCTGTCTCAGTTTCTGATTGTTCTGCACTGTGCCGCAAATACAAAAAATACGGTGTAGAGGGATACCGTTTGGGCGGCTTTCGTGGAGCTACCTATTTGAATCGTTACTTGAATGTGACGGTAGATCGTGCGCCTTTACTGATTTATAAACGGAATTTTTTGATCCCGCTGGTTTTTCGAGTATCGGAAGCGTCCCAACGCTTATTTTTGGACAATTATCGGATGGAAGGCTTTTTCTTGTTGTTAGAGTGGCTGCTGCATCATCGTCCAGAAAAAGCAATCATTGATTTTCAGAAAAGTAATCAAATTGATCCTGAAAGGGAATATGTGATCGACAGTTCTTATATTGCTTTTCGTTTAACAGAAATTCTAGATGGTTCCGGTTTTCCCCTCAGTCACTTTACAGATGTCGAACAATTTATGGAATGGAACCGGATCTATCGATTGATCGACAATGGCAGTATTGGAAAACATAGTAAAATCTTTGATCCTGACAATGAAGAAAATGTTTCAGAACTTCAGATGATTTTGACGATTGTCGCGATGAAATATCCAGAAACGAGACTCTTTATCGGTGAATTGAAGGGGTGATCGAACCCTGTAAAAAAATGACAAAACAAATACCGATCAAACAAGGCTTTTGTCGAGAAGAATATTGTTTGATTGATCATTTATCGCTAAGCAAAAACGAGAGCAAGGGATTGTCCGCTTGCTCTCGTTTTTTTGATGTATCAATCGCTTTCCTTAAAGCAATTGTAATGCGTAGGTTGCGGGATCAGCTTTCTCTAGCAATTGATTGGTGTTATTTTGCAAAACAATCAATTGGTGCATGGCACGGGTCGCCATGGTATAGAAGATCAATTGATCTTGCTCCGTCACAAAAGAAGTCCCATACGTCCATAAGAATACTTGATCAAATTCCAACCCTTTAGCTAAAAAGGCTGGAAAAATCATGATTTTACGTTTCATAAAATCTTCCTCTGAAGTAATTAATTGAACTTGATCCTGCATCTCTCCAGAGAGCTGGGCATAAAGCGCTCGGCAGTCGGCAGCTGTCTTACAGATGATAGCTGTGCGCCAGTGTGACTGTGATTTGGTTAATGCTTGCTGCAAGTAGTCCAGACCAACTGTTTCGTTCTCGGTTTGAATGACTTGAGGGAGAGCCCCTTCGCGTGCTGTCAATTCAACTTGATCGGAACCAGTTAAGAATTGGTTGGCAAAATCCGTGATTTCTTTCGTTGAACGATAGCTGGTTTTTAATTGATACCGAGTCACGCTGTCAGCAGGAAACAACTCTTCCAACGAACCAACGATCGTTTCATTACCGTAGACCTTTTGATTTAAATCACCACATAAAGTAATTCCGGCTTTAGGATATAATTGACGTAAGAGAGCCACTTGAGCAGGCGGAAAATCCTGCATCTCATCAATGAAAATAAACCGTGCTTTTTCATCCACATAGATTGGGTAAAGTTGTTTGATCAGCAAAAAGAATAGCACGGCATCTTCTTGGGTCAATTGGCGTTGCCGCAGACCTTCTCGCAGAAGTCGGAGATGTTGTTGCCAATCTTCATCACGGATCGCTTGATCGTCTAACAACGTCTTAGGAACTGCCTGTAAGAAATGTAAATACTGCTTGGTTTGGTTGATAAACTGGTATTGTTTGACACCACGAGTTAGTGAGCGGAATTTTTTCTTAACGATTTGCTGCCGGATTTGCTTACGCAATCGGCGTTCATTTTCTTCGGTGTACTCCTGATAAGGATCTTTGGCAAAATGTTGCTGCAACTGCTCTTCGGTTGCTTCTTTGACCCAATCTTTTTTGGCCTCATCTTTTTCAAGACCACCGATTTTTTTCAGTAATTTTGTTTGTAATAATTGACTCCGTTGATACAAAGGAAGCTCTTGATTTGTTTCTTGATACCAACGACGGATTTGTTCTTTCGTAATGTATGTCTGTCCTTGAATTTTTAAATCACGAAATAACGGACCGATCGCAGAAATCTTCTGTACGTATCGTTGAATCAATTTGACAAGTTTCAGACTGCTTTTGATCTTTTCAATCCGATCGTCTGCTCCTGATAAGAAAGTTTCTTCTAGCTGTGTTTCTTTTGTGATTTGGAAATTGGGCAGAGCTCTTTGGATGAAATGATGGAACGTACGTGTTGGCACTTCACTTTCCCCAAGAGAAGGCAAGACCATTGAAATATAATCAGAAAATAAATGATTGGGAGAGAAAAGCAAGACTTGTTCTTCATCCAGCCATTTGCGGTTGCGGTAAAGCAAGAACGCCACCCGTTGCAACAGTGCCGATGTTTTACCACTGCCGGCAATTCCTTCAATCAGCATGAACTTGCTAGTAGTATCACGAATGATCTGATTTTGTGCTTTTTGGATCGTTGAGACAATATTTTTCATTTGAGAAGAAGAGGCTTCGTCTAAAATCTCCAGCAAAAACTCATCATTGATGATTTCTGAAGTGTCCACCATAGACAAAATCTGGCCTTCTTGAATTTTGAATTGACGCTTCAGCAACAACTCAACTGTAAAGCGATCGGTTTCTGTTTCATAAAACGTTTCGCCTAATTCTCCTTCGTAATATAAATTTGCGATAGGTGCCCGCCAATCGATGACAATTGTTTCTTCTTGCTGATCCCTTAAAGAGGCGATCCCTAGATAAAGTGTTTCTTTTTCTTGTTCTTCTTGAAAATCAATTCGGGCAAAATAAGGATTGCTAGCCATTGTTTCCAATGTTTTGACCCTTTTCTCTTGAGATTCCGCTGTTCGATATTTTAACAGCAATTCTTGCTCGTGTTGCTGATATTCAACAACAGATTCGTAAAAAGCTTCGCTGTCACCACCACGAATCTTCTTTTCGGAAATCTCTTTTAACTGATCCTCCATTTTTGTAGCCAAGTCCGCTTTTTGCTGCGCTAAGACCATTTGTTCTCTTCGAATCAATGCGATCGTATCATCGACATGTAGTTGTTCTTTTTGACGTTCGTTCACAAGGAATCCTCCTTAAAAAAATTGCGACATAAAATTATAGCATATAATCTTTGCGAATGTCGTCTGAAAAATCGTTCTATGGTAAAATTTAAGTATGCTTTTGAGATCAATTGGATCAAAGAAAGGGAGGATAGCTGTGCGGAATGAAGCTGAAATGCTAGCAGTGATTTTACGAGTTGGTCAAAAAATAGGTGTCCAAGCAATCGCAATCTCTGGGTCCCGGCGAGAACCTAATGCAATAAGCGATCGGTTTCAAGATTATGATATCGTTTATATTGTTGACAATATGCAAGAACTAATAGCAGAACCTAGCTGGCTGGAAGAATTCGGACAGATCATGATCATGCAGACTCCAGAAAGTTCTGTGCTTTCGCAACCCTCTTTGGGAGGACGTTTTACATTCTTGATGCATTTTGAAGATGGCAATCGCATAGACTTGATGCTTTGCCCGGTTGAATTGATCCATTTGTTGCAAGCTGAACCCTTTCTTGAGCGTCTCTATGATCCAAAAGAACTTCTGCAGGGAATGACAGTTCCTAATGCCTCTATCTTTTGGATTAAACCACCGACAGAAAAAACGTTTCATGACAGTTGTAACGAATTTTGGTGGGTAGCGACTTATGTCGTCAAAGGGCTTGTCAGAAATCAGCTTTTCTATGCCGCCGACCATTTGTACCAAATTTGCTGGCAAGAGTTGCTTCGGCAATATGATTGGTATCTAGCGCATCAAGCAGACTATCGTCTCAGTACCGGAAAGAACCATAAATATCTTCAAAGTTATTTATCAGAAGAAGAGTATGAGCGGTTGACGGCACTTTGTTTTTCATCTGTTGAAACTTGCGGCGAATCCTTATGGAAAATCGTTCAACTATTTGATGAGATTGCTCGTTATGTAAGCAGACAACATCAATTTTTGTACCATGAAGAGGAAGCCAGTAAGGTGATGAAGTATGTTCAAAAATGGCATTCGAGAAAATGGCGTGAAGATCCAGCCAAATGAAATGGAAGAATCTTTAGATTGTCAGAAATGCTTATTCTTGATAAGGGACAGTCATTCGATAATAGAGCAGGTTATTGCAGAGCATAATTAAGAAGCGTATACTAATGAACAGAGGAGTGATGACTATGCCATTTATTCATGTAGAATTAGTAGAAGGCCGATCGCAAGAACAATTGACCAATATGATGAAAGAAATTACTGAAGCAGTCCACAAAAATACTGGGGCACCTAAAGAACATATTCATGTCATTATCAACGAAATGAAAAAAGGACAGTATGCAGTTAATGGTGATTGGAAATAATTTACTTGATTTTTTAAGCAGATAGTGGTTAAATGAAGCCATAATTGATTGATGAAAAAGACACCTGAATTTGAGAGTCTTCGATAAGAGAGGGAAATCACGGCTGAAAATTTCCTGGAAGAAAACCAATGGATGACCACTTTTTCAAACCTTTGTTGAAACAAAGGCGGTCGTACCGTTATCCCGTCAAAGAAATACAGCGTTGTTGTATTTGAAATTAGGTGGAACCACGAAATCTTCGTCCTAGTATCGTTATCTGATACTAGGACTTTTTTTGGTTCGAATCATTCATTGATCAAATAAATCAGTAGGGGGAAAACAAATGACACTAACAATTACATTCCCAGATGGGGCGAAAAAAGAATTTGCAGTTGGCATCACAACAAAAGAAATTGCTGAAGGAATCTCTAAAAGTTTAGCGAAAAAAGCCTTAGCAGGAAAGGTCAATGGTCAGTTGATTGATCTTGATCGAGGGATTGAAGAGGATGCACAAATCGAAATCGTCACACCGGATCATGAGGATGCTTTAGGCTTGGTTCGCCATTCAGCAGCTCACTTAATGGCTCAGGCGATGCGTCGCCTTTATCCAAACATTCATTTTGGCGTGGGACCAGCTATCGATACAGGATTCTATTATGATACAGATAATGGAGAAAGCCCTGTAACTGCCGAAGATTTACCAGCAATTGAAGCAGAAATGATGAAAATCGTTAAAGAAAATCTACCGATCGAACGTCGTGTATTATCGAAAAAAGAAGCTTTAGAACTATTTGCTGAAGATCCATATAAAGTAGAATTGATCAGTGAACTACCAGAAGATGAAACGATTACTGCCTATCAACAAGGAGAGTTTGTTGATCTATGTCGCGGGCCTCACGTGCCATCAACAGGACGGATTCAAGTGTTCAAACTTTTATCTGTGGCAGGAGCTTACTGGCGTGGAAATTCAAATAACCAAATGATGCAACGGGTCTATGGAACAGCGTTCTTTGACAAAAAAGAGTTGAAAGAATTCATTCGTTTACGAGAAGAAGCCAAAGAGCGGGATCACCGCAAGCTAGGGAAAGAGTTAGACTTATTCATGCTCTCTCCAGAAGTTGGTGCTGGTCTACCATTTTGGTTGCCAAAAGGTGCAACCATTCGTCGTACCATTGAGCGCTACATCGTGGACAAAGAAGTAAGCTTGGGTTACCAACACGTTTATACACCAATCATGGCCAATGTTGACCTTTATAAGACTTCAGGACACTGGGATCATTATCATGAAGATATGTTTCCGCCAATGGACATGGGAGATGGGGAAATGCTCGTTCTTCGTCCAATGAATTGCCCTCATCATATGATGGTCTACAAAAACGATATTCACTCTTATCGTGAATTGCCGATTCGAATCGCTGAATTAGGGATGATGCACCGTTACGAAAAATCTGGCGCTCTTTCTGGGTTGCAACGGGTTCGGGAAATGACTCTAAATGATGGACATACATTTGTTCGTCCTGATCAAATCAAAGATGAATTCAAACGGACTTTGGATTTGATGGTTGAAGTCTATAAAGATTTCAATGTAACAGATTACCGCTTCCGTTTAAGCTATCGTGATCCAGAAAACAAAGATAAATACTTTGATGATGATGCGATGTGGGAAAATGCCCAAACCATGCTGAAAGCAGCGATGGATGAATTGAATTTGGATTATTTCGAAGCAGAAGGGGAAGCAGCGTTCTATGGTCCAAAATTAGACGTTCAAGTAAAAACTGCTTTGGGCATGGAAGAAACGCTTTCCACGATCCAATTAGATTTCTTATTACCAGAACGTTTCGACTTAACTTATGTTGGTGAAGATGGTGAAAATACACATCGTCCAGTCGTGATCCATCGCGGGATCGTTTCAACAATGGAACGTTTCGTTGCCTACTTAACAGAAGTTTACAAAGGCGCATTTCCAACTTGGTTGGCACCGATCCAAGCAACGATCATTCCTGTTTCAGTCGATGCACACAGCGATTATGCTTATGAGATCAAAGAACGTCTTCAATCACAAGGTTTACGTGTGGAAGTGGACGATCGCAATGAAAAAATGGGCTACAAAATTCGCGCATCACAAATGCAAAAAATTCCTTATCAGTTAGTTGTCGGAGACCAAGAAGTCAAAGATGCAACTGTCAATATTCGTCGTTACGGCAGCAAAGAAACGAACGTTGAAGAACTAAATATCTTTGTTGATGCAATGGCAGCAGAAGTAAAAAATTATAGTCGCGCATAAATCAATTAAAAGGATTATAATAAAAGGATTGTAATAAAAGGTTTGTAATAGAAGCAAAAAATGAGACTATCCGAATGACAGTGGAAAAAAAGTGTTTGTCCAGCTGGCGTTATTACTGGTGACTAGTTGGAGATTAACAGCATCCCAATGTCCTTCAGAGGTTTCGTTTATTAAAAAGCTTAGATTACATCCTTTTTTTTCATTATTATTGAAATAAATTTCCTTTAAAAGGACTTTCCACTTTTTTGGATTGGTGTATAATTGGAAGAAAAGTAAAAAGATTCAATCTTTTAGAAGGAGTAACCGATGTATCAAAATTATCAATCCAAGAAAAAGTCCATTTTAATGGTGATTTTACTAACTATTATTACTTGCGGCATCTATTCACTTTTCTGGCTATACCAAACCACGCAAGATTTGACAGAATATAGTGAAGATTATCGCCTTACCCCAGGCATGTCTGTGTTGTTGACGATCATTACTTGCGGGTTGTACCAAATTTATTGGTGGTATCGAATCGCGGACATTTTTATCACTGCACAGGAAAAAACGAAATTTCCACGTATCAATGATAATAAAGTGTTGTTTGTTGTCTTAGCGATTTTTGGTTTGGACATTATCAATATGGCCATTTTACAATCGGATATGAATCAAGTGTGGGAGTCTGCAGATTCTGCAAGCCAATCAGTTACTCAAGACACTGATGATTGGACCGATTATTAATGTGTCCGTTTAAACTGCTGACGGGGGTTCCTTGCCCTGGATGTGGAATGACTCGCGCCTATTTGCATCTTTTTGAAGGTGACATACAAGGCGCTTTTTATTTTCATCCACTTTTTTGGCTCATTCCTTTGCTAGTGTTACTTGTCATTTTCTGGAAAAAGCCCATGGTTCAGCGTATCAATCAAAATCGCTACTTTTGGCTTGGACTGATGATTGCTGTTCTGGGCGTTTATGGCTACCGCATGTGGCACTTTTTTCCTGATCAAGCGCCGATGGACTTTGATCCGAAAGCTTTGCTTCCACAAGTCATCACGAAGCTTGTCGCCTTCATTGCTTGAATCAAGAAAGACAGCTGCCTATTTTGAGATAGAGGGAACAAGGAAGTATTCTGAAGGAAGAAATCTTAAGAAATAGGATGTAAAATTTTCAGAAAAAGCCACAAAATGCTAGGATACTTGAATTTGTTAGTAAACTATGTTATATTTACATAGTAATGATACTTAGAGTGAGTGAGCGGTTTTTTCGCTCACTCTTTTTAATGGAATGAAGTTCGTTTCGTTGAGAAATAAAGGAGGCGATGTCGTGTGAGTACAGTGGTGGAAACTGTCACAACAATTGTGACCCCCATTCTGGAAGCGCAAAATTTTGAATTAGTTGAGGTAGAATTTGTTAAGGAAGGAAAAAGCTGGTTTCTAAGGGTGTTTATTGACAAAGAGGGCGGAATCGATATTGAAGAATGTGCCTTTGTCAGTGAACAACTGAGTGATAAATTGGATGCCTGTGATCCAGATCCGATCCCACAAGCCTATTTCTTAGAGGTATCCTCGCCTGGTGCTGAACGCCCCCTCAAAAAAGAAGAGGACTATCACCGTGCAGTTGGAGAATATATCCATCTTTCCTTGTATCAGCCGGTGGAAGGCGAAAAGCAATTTGAAGGCTTTTTGCAGTCCTTTGATGAAGAACAACTAGTCATTAAGATTCGAATCAAAACAAGAGAAAAAGAACTAACGATCGAACGGAAAAATATTGCCAAAGCTCGTTTAGCAATCCAATTTTAAACACGGAGGAATGGAAGAATCATGAGTAAAGAAATGTTAAATGCACTTGATGCATTGGAAGCAGAAAAAGGCATTTCAAAAGAGATCGTCATTGACGCATTGGAAGCCGCGTTAGTGTCAGCGTACAAACGTCATTATGGTCAAGCGCAAAATGTAGAAGTTGAATTTGACCAGAAAAAAGGCAATATTCACGTTTATGCAGTCAAAGAAGTGACCGAAGAAGTAATGGACTCTCAATTGGAAGTGTCTTTGAAAGAAGCCATGACGATCAATCCTGCTTACGAGATTGGCGATAAGATCCGTTTCGAAGTGACCCCGAAAGATTTTGGCCGGATAGCTGCTCAAACAGCAAAACAGGTCATTTTGCAACGGGTGCGCGAGGCAGAACGGACAATCATCTACAATGAATTCAGTGCCTATGAAAAAGATATCCTGCAAGGGATCGTTGAACGTCAGGACAATCGCTATATCTATGTGAACCTTGGAAAAATCGAAGCAGTATTATCAAAACAAGATCAAATGCCAAATGAATTCTATCAACCTCACGATCGGATCAAAGTATTTGTTTCTCGGGTCGAAAATACTTCGAAAGGGCCTCAAGTTTTTGTAAGCCGTAGTCATCCTGATTTATTACGCCGTTTATTTGAACAAGAAGTACCGGAAGTTTATGATGGTACAGTTGAAATCGTCAGCATTGCCAGAGAAGCAGGAGACCGCTCTAAAGTAGCTGTGCGCTCATTTGATGCTAATGTCGATCCTGTCGGAACTTGTGTTGGTCCAAAGGGACAACGGGTTCAAGCAATTGTCAATGAATTAAAAGGTGAGAACATGGATATTGTTGAGTGGAATGATGATCCAGCGGTATTTATTGCAAATGCATTGAATCCAGCAGAAGTGACTGATGTTATTTTTGATGTGGATAATCCGAAAGCTTGTACGGTGGTCGTACCTGATTATCAGCTATCGCTTGCCATTGGTAAACGAGGACAAAATGCCCGTTTGGCTGCGAAATTGACTGGCTTTAAGATCGATATCAAATCGGAGTCAGACATGGAAGAATTTTATGCAAAATTAGAAGAAGGCGCCTATATCGATGAAGGCGAGGCTGTTGAAAGTCAAGAAAGCACTATCGAAGATAATGAGTCTCACGACGAAATGATCATTGCTTCTGATATGACGGCAGACGATTACGAAAACATGGATTTTGACGAAAAATAAGTCAAGGAGAGATCGCGATGAAAAAACGAAAAATTCCTTTACGAAAATCTGTTGTTTCAGGGGAAATGATTCCCAAAAAAGAAATGCTGCGCATCACCCGTTCGAAAGAAGGAACAGTTGCGATCGATCCATCCGGCAAGATGCCGGGTCGAGGAGCGTACATCGCTATCGAACCAGAGGAAGCGCAATTAGCTTGGGATAAGCGGATCTTGGATAGAGTATTAGAGACGAAATTGTCAGATGAATTTTATCAAGAACTCTTAGACTATGTGACGCATCAAAAAGCCCGAAGAGAGTTATTTGCAAATGAATAAACAAAAAGCATTGAATATGTTAGGACTAGCCATGCGTGCTGGGAAATTGATCACTGGCGAAGAGATGACGTTAAAAGAGATTCGTCAACAACGAGCAGCTCTCGTACTTGTCGCTAGTGACGCTGGTAAAAATACACAAAAGAAAATAAAGGACAAAAGTTCTTATTATGAAATTCCGCTCCTAGATACATTTTCTGCCGATGAAATCAGTTCAGCCATTGGCAAACCGCGAATGGTGGTGGGCATTCTAGATGCAGGATTTGCAAAGAAGGTGCAGGAATTAATATTAGGTTAGGAAGGTGATTGCATGGGAAAAAAAAGAATTTATGAACTTGCAAAAGAATGGAACAAATCGAGCAAAGAGGTTGTTGAAAAAGCACAATCTTTAGGCTTTGATGTGAAAAATCACATGGGCGCGATCTCAGATGGAGAGGCGCAAAAATTGCGGCAGTCATTAGGCGGCAATCCAAATGATCGATCATCAGCAAAACCAACTCCCGCAAATCAGAAACCAGCCAACCAGCCGGAAAAACAAGAGCAAAAGAAATTTAAAACGCAGAGAAATAATCCTAACTTCCAGAACCGACACAATAATCAAGGGCAGCGGAACACGACGAATTCTCGTCCTAATGGTCAAGGACAACCCAACCGCCCAATAAGTCAAAACAACGGATCAACAAATCAAGGAAGTAATCGACCAAATAACCAAGGAAGTCAAAATCGAGTGAATAACCAAGAAAATCGTAACAATCAAGGACAACAGAATCGTCCAACGAACCAAAATAGAACACAAGGACAACAAAACCGTCCTAGCGGTCAAGGGCAACAAAATCGCCCAGCACAGGGACAACAAAATCATCCGAACCAAGGAAATCAAAGTCAAAATCGCCCAGCACAAGGACAACAAAGTCGTCCAAACCAAGGGGCTAGCAGTCAAGGAACACAAAGCCGTCCAGCTGGTGATAACCAAAATCGCGGTGGAAATCAAAACCGTGGTAAGTCAAACTACAACGGACGCAACAATAATTTCAATAACAATAACCGCAACAAGTTTAACAAAAAAGGGAAAAAAGGTCGTCAACAGCAAGAGAAAAAACCACCTGTTCCAGCACGTAAATTCCGTGAATTACCAGAAGTATTGGAATATACAGAAGGCATGAATGTAGCGGATATCGCGAAAAAAATCTATCGTGAACCTGCTGAGATCATCAAGAAGTTGTTTATGATGGAAGTTATGGTCAATCAAAACCAACCATTGGATAAAGATACGATCGAATTGTTAGCAACTGATTACGGTATTGAACCACAAGAAAAAGTTCAAATCGACATCGCGGATATCGATAAATTCTTTGAACCAGAAGAACAAAACAAAGAAAATCTTGTTTCTCGTCCGCCGGTAGTTACCATCATGGGACACGTTGACCACGGGAAAACAACGTTATTAGACACATTGCGCCATTCTCGTGTGACAAGCGGAGAAGCTGGTGGGATCACGCAGCATATCGGTGCTTATCAAATCGATATCGATGGCAAACCAATTACTTTCTTGGATACTCCTGGACACGCGGCCTTCACAAGTATGCGGGCACGGGGAGCAAGTATCACTGATATTACGATTTTAGTTGTAGCAGCAGATGACGGTGTAATGCCACAAACTGTCGAAGCAATCAACCACGCTAAAGCAGCAAAAGTACCAATCATCGTTGCGGTTAACAAAATCGATAAACCAGGTGCGAACCCGCAACATGTCATGCAAGAATTAAGTGAATATGAATTGATTCCAGAAGCCTGGGGTGGCGATACCATCTTTGTAGAAATCTCTGCTAAATTTGGTCAAAATATTGAAGAATTGCTGGAAATGATTTTACTTGTTGCTGAAGTAGAAGATTTGAAAGCAGATCCATCACAACGGGCGATCGGTACAGTGATCGAAGCTCGTCTGGATAAAGGAAAAGGTCCGGTTGCTACCTTATTGGTACAGCAAGGAACGTTACATGTAGGTGATCCTATCGTCGTCGGGAACACATTCGGTCGAGTTCGTGTGATGACCAACGATTTAGGCCGTCGGGACAAAACAGCGGGACCAGCTACACCAGTTGAAATTACCGGATTGAATGATGTGCCGCAAGCGGGTGATCGATTCGTTACATTTGAAGACGAAAAGACAGCTCGTGCAGCAGGGGAAGAACGCGCGAAACGCGCCGTGATGGAACAACGCGCTTCCAGCAGCCGGGTAACGCTTGACAATCTGTTTGAAAGCCTAAAAGAAGGCGAATTAAAAGAAGTCAATGTAATCATTAAAGCGGATGTTCAAGGTTCTGCTGAAGCGTTGGGTGCTTCATTGAAGAAAATCGATGTAGAAGGCGTTCGGGTCAATATTGTCCATTCAGCAGTTGGAGCAGTCAATGAAAGTGACGTGACACTTGCAGCAGCAAGTAACGCGATCATTATTGGTTTCAATGTGCGGCCAACTCCGCAAGCTAAACAACAAGCCGAAGCCGAAGAAGTCGATATTCGTTTACACCGAATCATTTACAAAGCTATCGAAGAAATCGAAACAGCGATGAAAGGGATGCTTGATCCTGAATTTGAGGAAAAAATCACTGGTCAAATGATCGTTCGTGAAACCTACAAAGTTTCTAAAGTTGGTACGATCGCCGGTTGTTATGTAACGGAAGGCAGCATTCGCCGTGACAGCGGTGTGCGGGTAATCCGTGACGGCATCGTGATCTATGAAGGAAAATTAGCTAGTTTGAAACGTTTCAAAGATGACGTGAAAGAAGTAAAACTAGGCTTTGAATGTGGTGCCATGATCGAGAAATTCAATGATGTCAAAGTAGATGATGTGATTGAAGGCTACGTAATGGAAGAAGTACCAATGAATTAAGACACTAGTTATCAGGGAGGTTTTTTGAATGGCTAATTATCGTGACCGTAGAGTTGCCCAAGAAATCTTAAAAGAAGTGAATCAAATACTTCGTAAGAAAGTCCGTGATCCTCGTGTTCAAGATGTTACCATCACAGATGTTCGCGTGACAGGGGACTTGCAGCAAGCAACGATTTTTTACAGCACTTTGAGTGATCTTGCATCTGAAAAGCAAAAAGCACAAGCCGGATTAGAGAAAGCAACAGGGTTAGTCCGTCGTGAATTGGGACAGGCACTGTCATTATATAAAGTTCCGGAGTTGCAATTTGAACTAGATGAATCTGTTCAATATGGAAATAAGATCGATGAAATGATTCGCGATTTGCATAAAGGCGAATAAAGAATCACATAAAAAAAGGCCGCGTATATGAAGCGACCCCCAAAAGTTAGACCAAAAAATCTAACTTTTGGGGGTCGTTATTTGTATGGCAAAATATCCTTTTGAATTAAAACTAAAAATCGTTAAAGAATATCTTAGTGACGTGGGCGGATATCGGTATCTTGCCAACAAATACGGTATTTCAAGCAAATCTCAAGTAAGTAATTGGGTGAATGTCTATCGTGAATACGGAGAGGAAGGTCTATTGAGAAAGCATCAAAATCAGAAATATTCTGTTCAATTTAAGTTAAATGCGCTAGAGTTATATCAAACAAGTGAGATGTCCTATCGAGAAGTTGCTAGCACTTTAGAAATGAACAACCCTGCGCTTATTGCCAATTGGATGCGTAATTTCAGAGAAGCAGGTATTGAGGGGCTCTCAAAAGAGAAAGGGCGACCACTTACTTTGACTAGAAAAAAAGAAAACAAAAAAGAAAATACAACAACTGAAGAACGCGATCGTATCAAGGCATTAGAAAAGCAAGTCCGATCCCTTCAAATTGAGAATGCCTTTTTAAAAGAGTTGAGGAAGCTGCGAAAACAGGAAGCCCAGCAAAGACGCAAGAATCAATCGCACGAATCATCGCCAGCCTCCGAGGATCATTCAAACTAGTTGAGCTTCTTGAAACATTGAAATTTCCTAAAGCAACCTATATGTATTGGCAGAAACGGTTTGACAGACCAAACCCAGACCAAGAAATTGAAGAAAAAATGCTTGAAATTCGCAAAGATCATAAAGATTACGGCTGTCTGCGACTAAAAAAAGAATTAGAGAATCAAGGGATTCATGTCAATAAAAAGAAGATTCAACGTCTGATAAAAAAACTAGGTATCGAAGTAAAGTCTTACACTCGAAAATCTCGACGGTACAATTCTTATCGTGGGAAGGTTGGCACTGTCGCCAAAAATCGTATTCATCGTCGGTTTTATACAAATATCTGTCACCAAAAAATTACAACTGATACCACAGAGTTTAAGTATTATGAAGTAGACACCACAGGTGTCGTTCGTCAGAAAAAGCTGTATTTAGATCCTTTCATGGATTTCTACAATAGTGAAATTCTATCTTATCGGATTTCTGAAAAACCAATCGCACTAGCCATAATGGAAGGATTAGAAGAAGCAATCCAGATGACAAATGATTGTCCATTTCGTAGAACCTTCCATTCAGATCAAGGATGGGCCTATCAAATGAATGCTTATAAGAATAAATTGAAGCAGCATAAAATCTTCCAGAGTATGTCTCGTAAAGGGAATTGTTTAGATAACTCACCTATGGAAAACTTCTTTGGTTTATTAAAGCAAGAGATTTTTCACGGAGAAGTCTATCGGAGTTTAGATGAATTGAAAACAAAAATTGACCAATATATCTATTATTACAACCATAAACGCATCAAAAAGAAATTAAATTGGCGAAGTCCGGTTCAGTTTCGAGAAGCTGTAAAAACAGCTGTCTAACAGTTAATCTTATCATACAAAAAAGGAGTGGATTTCTCCACTCCATAAAAGTCTAACTTTTGGAGGTCGCTTCAATATGCGGTCTTTTTTTTATTACTGAGAGGTGAGGCTATTCTATAATGATCAAACAGATACTGTGCAAGGCCAAAAATCATAACAAAATGGTGATCAATGCAGCAACTGCTAATCCTAAAAACCACCCACCGATAACATCTGTCAAAAAATGGATCCCTAAATAAACGCGACTGAACCCAATCATAAAACTGAGCAGGACCGCAAGAATGCTCATGGGCAGAACAGCAGGTGGCAAAAGAAAAGCCATATTCATCGCTGCAGTTCCATAAAGTGCGGCAGAAGTAGCAGCATGGGCACTAGGGAAGCTGTGGTCTTTTTCTTCGACTAACCGATGATCGTTTGGTCGTTCTCTGCGGACGATCCGTTTAATCAGATAAGCGAATGCAGAGACAAGTAAGACACTCGCTGCTGCTTTCGGCGCTAGGATAGTTTGTGTAGCTGGAAAAACATAAAGCAATAACAATAAGATGATCGTGGGCAATGCTTTACCGAAATTTGTAAAAAAGAGCATCATCCGTGTTAAAGCAGGTGTTCGGCTCTTGATAACAAATAAAGCCAGTGCCTCCTCTTGTTGTTGCAGCGTACCACGTTGAACCAAATATAAAAAAAGTATGAAACCAATCAATGAACAAACGAATACAATCATGTGGCACCTCCTTATAATATAAGTGTATCATGAACGAATATCATTCTGAAAGACTTTAAGACCATACTAAGTTTTTTTAGAATATGGTATAATGGTCAAGTTGAAAAAGAAGCGGAGGGATACTATGGATGGAATTTTGCCATTATGGAAAGACCGTGGTCAAACCAGTCACGACTGTGTCTTTAAACTACGAAAAATTTTACATACAAAAAAAGTCGGACACAGTGGAACCCTAGATCCTGATGTAGACGGTGTATTGCCGATCTGCATTGGCAAAGGAACCAAAGTCGTGGAATACTTGGTGGATTCCGGAAAGATATATACAGGAGAAATCACGCTAGGTTTTTCCACAACGACCGAAGACCGTTCGGGTGAAGTTGTTGAAAGGACGCCTTTAGCAAAACCTTTTACTACAGCAGAAGTCGATCGTGCAATGGCAAGTTTGACTGGTGAAATTACCCAAATTCCGCCAATGTATTCCGCAGTTAAAGTCAATGGGAAACGTTTGTATGAATATGCCCGGGCAAATGAAGAAGTGCAGCGTCCAAAACGGCAAGCTTTGATTCATTCATTTAAGCGGATCAGCGATCTAATCTTTGATGAGACAAGTGGCACCCAATCGTGGCGGTTTCAAGTAAGCTGTGGGAAAGGAACGTATGTCCGTACGTTAGCCGTCGATACGGGTGCTGCTTTGGGAGTAGCCTCTCATATGTCTGACTTGACACGGTTAGCAAGCGGCGGCTTTACCAAAGATCAATCTGTTACGCTTGCAGAAGTTCGTGAAGCAATGGAATCAGGGCGAATCAATGAGTTGCTGCAGCCCATTGAATATGGGGTAAGCGGGTTTCCCAAAATTGCAATTGATGAGAAGTTGTGGCAGAATGTCAAGAATGGCATGCCCTTGCCATATCATAGTTTTGGTCTTCAAGAACCTCCTGCAACACCTGTGGCATTGTTTTATCAAGATAAAGTCGTTAGTATCTATATGCCGCATCAAAGGAAACAGGGGCTATTAAAACCTGCGAAAGTTATTCGTACAGAAATAGGAGAGTAAGAATGGAAATTATCGAGCTACGTCATCCATATAATAAAGATGTCATTCCATCAGAACCTGTCGTTTTGGTTCTAGGCTTTTTTGACGGTGTGCATCTAGGTCATCAAAAAGTTATTGAAACAGGAAAAGCAGCAGCAAAAGAAAAAGGATTGAAGCTGGCATTGATGACATTCAATCAGCATCCATCTATTGTCTTTCAAAAAGTGGATCCTGAGGCAATGCAATATCTAACCAGCTTATCACAAAAAGAAGCCCATATGGCTGATTTAGGAGTCGACTATCTTTACGAAGTGGATTTCACTTCAGCTTTTGCAAATTTAGCGCCGCAAGTCTTTGTCGATCAATACATGGTAGGTTTACATGCGGAAGTGGTCGTGGCTGGATTCGATTATACCTATGGAAAGAAAGAGACAGCAAACATGGCACTTTTACCTTCTTATGCCCAAGGCCGTTTTGAAGTGATTACCGTTCCCAAGGAAACTTTGGCAGGGGAGAAAGTCAGCTCAACAAGAATCCGCGCCGCTTTGCAGAACGGAGAAATGGCAGAAGCCAATCGACTGTTAGGTTATCCTTATGAGTTTGAAGGAACTGTCGTACATGGCGATGCCAGGGGACGCGAACTTGGCTTTCCGACAGCGAATATTAAAGTCAAAAGTACAGTGCGCCTCCCAAAAGAAGGTGTCTATGTTACCGAGCTTAAAGTAGGTGATCGCTGGTATCCGTCTATGGGATCGATTGGTCATAATGATACCTTTGGTCAAGGCCGACAATTAACAGTGGAGATCTATATTTTAGATTTCCATCAAGATATCTATGGAGAGACTGTTGCGATTCGCTGGCACCACTTTTTGAGAGATCAAGTTGCTTTTAGTGGCGCAGAAGCCTTGATTGAACAACTGCAACAAGACGAGATTGATACTAGGAAATACTTCGATAAATAAGAGCTACCTTTAGTACTCGTAAAAAATCTTAAGAGGATCGGAAAGTGTCAATCAAACTGATCTAATTAAGATTTTTTGTTATTTTAAATAATAGTTAAAATAGTTTTATGACGAATGTTATCGTTTTTATTGTAGTCTAGACAAAATATAAGTTGGTTTTTTTCTATTACTGTTCACTTTGTTTAGCGGGAAGAGTGGTGTAAGGGAATATCTTGCGTGAATAAAATTATTTTTCTAATCATTAATAGTTAAAAGTCTGAAAAATTCCAAAATTCTATTTTATCTTTTTTCTAAAAAATTTGTTTAGGCGCTAATTTCCAGTAAAGGAACGGAACGCAATAGGAGTTATTTTAATCTAAATAATGGTTTTTATCTCGTTATTTATATATCGCTTAACCCATTGTTAAAAAACGATGAAAATTGTTATTATTTTCTCTTGACCAAAATAATTTTGGGGTTTATTCTAAAATGAGGTGATGACTGAAACGAAATGAATGGTCAAAAAAATGATATTCTATTCCATTTCTGGTCAATGTTAATGACAGTTATCGAGAAGTTCGTTAGAAGTGAAAAAGCGTTGTGGACAGCTCATTCGACTTACAAATAAACTTTGCTCGATACATGGAAATCATGATCATTCGAGAATTCGGTTCGATCACTGAAATCATATGTTTAAAGGAGAAAGTAATGAACGAGAAACAATTGCGCTGGTATAATATTGCGCTAATGGCGTTTGTCTCTGTTTGGGGACTCGGAAATGTAGTGAACAACTATGCACAACAGGGATTGACTGTTGTTGTATCTTGGATCTTGATCATGGCATTATACTTTGTTCCCTACGCATTGAGTGTAGGTCAACTAGGATCAACGTTCAAGGAATCAAGCGGTGGTGTATCCTCTTGGATCAAAGAAACTTCAACCAAACGATTGGCCTTTTTCGCTGCTTGGACTTACTGGGTCGTTCACGTCCCATATCTCGCACAAAAACCACAAGGGATCCTGGTATCATTGAGTTGGTTATTTAAAGGAAACGGCTCTTTCGTATCGACTGTCGGATCAATGGAAGTCTCATTAATTTGTTTAGCTATTTTTCTTTTCTTTTTATGGATCGCATCTAAAGGATTGACTACATTGAAGATGATCGGTAATATTGCCGGAACAGCGATGTTTGTCATGTCGATCTTATTTATTATTTTAGCAGTAACAGCACCAGCGATGACTGGAGCTCAAGTAGCAACACCAAATATGACAACTGTTTCAACTTATATTCCTAAATTCGATTTTACTTACTTAACGACGATTTCGATGCTGGTGTTTGCGGTAGGTGGCTGTGAAAAAATTTCGCCTTACGTTAATAACACGAAAAACCCTGCCAAAGAATTTCCTAAAGGAATGATCTTTTTAGCCGGAATGGTCGCTTTATGTGCGTTACTAGGATCAATCGCAATGGGGATGCTGTTCGATGCAAACAATATTCCTAAAGATTTGATGGTAAATGGCGCTTATGAAGCATTCCAACGTCTTGGCAATTTCTATGGGATTGGCAATACATTTGTGATTCTTTATTCGATCGCCAATGCATTAGCGCAAATTTCAGCATTAGCATTTTCTATTGATGCGCCGTTGAAAATTTTGCTTTCTGATGCAGATCCAGAATTTGTACCAAATGGTTTGGCAAAATTGAACAAAAAAGGTACACCGATCAATGGATATATCATGACAGGGATCTTAGTCAGCATCTTGATCATCATTCCTGCGTTAGGTATCGGAAATATGACTGAATTGTATCGCTGGTTGTTGAACTTGAATTCGGTTGTGATGCCATTACGTTACTTATGGGTATTTGTAGCCTTCATGCTGATCAATAAACAAGCCCATCGATTCTCATCAGATTATAAGTTTGTTAAAAATACAAAACTAGGCTTTGGTATTGGTTTGTGGTGTTTCTTATTTACAGCATTTGCTTGTATCTTAGGGATGGTACCAAAATTAGATTATGCTGCTGATCCAAAAGCTTGGTTGTTCCAATTGTCATTGAATATCATCACACCGATCATCTTTATCTTGATTGGACTGATTTTACCAATGATCGCAAAACGTGTGAATAAATAGAAGATGCATCACCTAAAAGTCTTCAAGATATTTTACTGTCTTGAAGACTTTTTCTTGTCTATTACTTGTTTGGTACATCAGTGTTCTCCTAGCTTATTTCGCTAGAATTTACAACAAATTCTAATGGTTTCCCAATGAGTAAAGGGCAAAATTCCGCTATACTAAAAAAGATGGGAAATGATAATTTATGCAGTCAATGTATAAGGTGAAAGGGAGAAAATTGGTGAAAAAGAAAAAAGATTTAACAAAAATGAAAACGCCACACACGTATGTGATCATTTTTGGCGTAGTGCTGGTAGCATGGGTATTGACATTTCTGATTCCTGCCGGAAAATTCAGTACGGAAGAGATTGAATATGTTGATGCAAATGGTGAAGTGAGCACGCGAACGGTTTTGAAACAAGATTCATTCCGTTATGCGTATCCGCTTAATACCGATTTTGTCTTCGAGCAGTTAGAGAATTTAGAAGAAAATCCAGCAGAGCTAGAAGAATTGGGTGTCGATCAAGCAGCACTGCAAAGTGTGCTAGACGAAGGGGAGTCGAAACTTGATCAAGAAAAGCTCGATGAGCTCTCCCTAACGGATGATGTTCTTTATGAGTTATATGGAGATAAAATCTATGATACATCAGAAAAACTTCATAAGACAGCAAAGGTTTGGGGAACAGATGATTTTGGCGGTTTTGGTTTCTTGAACTTTGTGTTTGAAGGATTGGTTTCAGGAGATAAATATGGTTCCGCTGTCGGGATCGCTGCGTTGATCTTAGTAGTCGGTGGCGCATTTGGGATCATTATGAAGACCGGAGCGATTGATGCTGGGATTTTTGCCTTTATCAGTAAGACACGAGGATTAGAACGATTGGCTTTACCGCTTTTATTCTTTGCTTTTTCATTTGGAGGAGCAACTTTTGGGATGGCGGAAGAAGTAATTCCTTTTTCTATGGTCATGGTGCCATTTGTGATCGCACTTGGGTATGATTCGATCGTGGCGGTAACGGTCACCTATGTGGCCTCGCAAATCGGAAATGCAACTTCTTGGATGAGTCCGTTTAGTGTGGCGGTTGCGCAAGGGATCGCGGGTATCCCAGTTCTTTCAGGGGCAACTTTCCGAATTATCATGTGGGTAGTCATTACTGGCTTATCAGCTGCATATTTGATGGTGTATGCAGAACGTATTCGTAAGAATCCGGAGAAATCATTGACTTACAAATCGGATGCCTATTTCCGCGACCATATCCAGAAGACATCTGATGAAAACAAGCCGTTTCTTTTGGGGCATAAACTGATTTTGCTTGAAATGCTGGCAGTTTTGATTTGGATCGTCTGGGGAGTAACACAAAAAGGGTACTATATTCCAGAAATTGCTTCACAGTTCTTCGTGATGGGCTTAGGTGCAGGCCTGATTGCTGTGATCTTTAAGTTAGAAGACATGGGCTTGAACGATGTAGCAAGTGCTTTTCAATCAGGTGCAGCTGATTTGGCCGGAACAGCGATTGTTGTTGGGATGGCAAAAGGAATCCTGCTTGTTCTAGGTGGTTCTGATGCCAATGTGCCTTCAGCGTTGAATACGATCCTACACAGCATCGGCGGATTGCTAAGCGGTGTGCCAGCCTTTATTGGTGCTTGGTTCATGTATATTTTCCAAAGCTTATTTAATTTAGTTGTTACTTCGAACTCAGGTCAAGCAGCATTGACAATGCCGATCATGGCGCCATTAGCTGATCTTGTGGGTGTCTCCAGACAGATCGCCGTTTTAGCTTATCAATTAGGTTCCGGATTCATGGATGCATTCACTCCAGTATCTGCCAGTTTGATCGGTGTGCTTGGCGTTGCCCGAATCGAATGGGCAAAATGGGCGAAGTTCCAAATTAAAATGCAAGGATTTCTGTTTGTGTTAGGTACGATCTTTATCTTTATCGCTGTAGCGATTGGTCTGCAATAAGAGAGGAGCTGCGAGAATGAAACTTATTCGTCAAGCGGAAGTTTATGCACCAGAATATTTAGGAAAGAAAGATATTTTAGTGATCAATGACAAAATTGTTGCCATCGAAGATCAAATCAGTGGCGGCTTTGATCAACTAACTGTCGAAGAAATCGATGGTTCTTCATTGATTGCGACACCCGGATTCATCGATTGCCATTTCCATATCTTAGGTGGTGGCGGGGAAGGGGGCTACCAGAACCGAACGCCTGAAGTAACCCTTAGCCAGCTAACAACTGCTGGAGTCACAACGGTTGTCGGCTGTTTAGGAACCGATGGTGTTGGGCGTGATATGGTGGCATTGATCAGCAAAGCCAAAGGTTTAGAAGCGGAAGGAATCTCGACTTATGTCTATGACGGTTCGTATCGATTGCCTCTTGATCCAGTGACGGATTCATTGATCAAGGACTTTTTGACGATCGACAAAGTGATTGGCATTGGTGAAATTGCGGTCTCAGATCACCGTTCTTCACAACCTAGTTTTGAAGAATTTACTCGTGCTGTAGCAGATGCTCGAGTAGGGGGCATGCTCTCAGGAAAAGCAGGGATCATCAATGTGCATTTAGGTGGTGGCAAGCGACAATACGAACTCTTGCTACAAACTGTGGAGGAGACTGAGATCCCTATTAGTCAATTTTTACCGACTCATGCAAATCGGACAAGTGAGTTGTTTGAAGCAAGTATCGCTTTTGCTAAAATGGGCGGTACCATCGATTTTACCGCAAGTGAAGATCCTGATTTTTGGGAAAGAGAAGATGATGAAGTTCGCTTTAGTAAAGGGCTAAAACGTTTGTTAGACGAAGGTATCGGGTTGGATCAATTCACCATGACATCGGATGGTCAAGGAAGTCTGCCTTACTTTGATGAAAACAATCAATTCATTGGGCTTGGGGTAGGCAGTTCCCGAGCTTTAATGGTAGGAATCAAAGAAGCTGTACAAGTAGAACAGATTCCTTTGGAGATTGCATTGCGTGCAATTACTTCTAATCCAGCAAAGATTTTGAAGTTGGCTCAAAAAGGCCGGATCGCTCCTGGAATGGATGCCGATCTTTGCCTGTTGAATCAAGATACGCTAGATGTTGAAACGGTGATCGCTAAAGGAAAAGTGATGGTCGATAAAAAAAACGTGAAAGTCTGGGGAACCTTTGAACAATTAGTATAAAACAACCGTAAAAAGGCTCACCTGCAAGTTGATCATTTTGCAGGTGAGCGATTTTTTGCGTTAGGGACGTTTAGAGTTGATCTAAAAAGGCCATATCTTCATCGGAAATGGTAAAATCAACTTTTGCATTATCCAAAATATATTCTTCGTGAACGGATTTTGGCAATGGTAAAATGTCCTTTTGCAATAGATAACGAATAGATAATTGAGGGATCGAGCGTTGATAGTTCTCGGCAATTTTCTTGATGTCGGCATTATCCAGCAAGCGACCAGTCGCGATTGGTGAATAACCTTCCACTAAAAGGTCGTTGTCTTTACAGAATTGCAGCAACTCTTCATTTGTTTTTCCAATATGATAAATGATTTGATTGACCATTGGTTTCACATCGCAATGGTCAAAAATATTTTGCAGGTCATCTTGGTCAAAATTGGAAACACCAATCGATTTGATCAAACCACTTTGATACGCTTCTTCCAGTGCTTTCCAGACATCAATGTTTTCTTCGAAATATTTTTTTTGCTCCGGATTATCCCGCATGATTTTCCAAGGTCGTGGAGCATGGATCAAAACAAGATCGATATACTCAGTGTCAAGCTCTGCCATTGAGCGTTTGATGCTATCGACAGCTTCTTGAAAAGACTTCAGTTCAGCAGGAATTTTTGTCGTAACGAATATCTCTTCTCGAGGAACACCAGAATCTCGGAGGGCTTTGCCCACAGCCGCTTCGTTTTTATAGGCAGCAGCAGTATCCACATGACGATAGCCGTTTTCAAGAGCAAATTTTGTCGCATGATAGGCATCTTCCGGAGAGGACTGCCAAGTGCCCAATCCGATCTTTGGTATTTTGATTTGATTCTTCAGTGTGAATGTTTCATTCAGTAGACTCATAGTTTCCCAACTTTCTATTTTTTTTAAAAGCGTTTTCCTATCTATTACTTTAACCCGAGTAGCCTATAAGAAGTCAAGGGAAATGATTCTATTTAAATAAAAAAACGATCACTCGAGAGACAAATTGACATTTTCACAAGATATTGATAAATTGAACCAAATAATCTTTTCAGAAAGTGGGACGATCATGAATTTTGTAAAAGATGACTTTGCCTATTATCGGCGATCTTTTGAACAAATGTATCGCAGTTATTTCCAACGAAGAATGATTGTTGTTGGAATCGCTCTTTTGATTATTTGTGCTTATCTAGCGCTGATCCAAGAGGGATTTCTACTAAACTTGTTTTTGATTGCTGTTTTGCTCGTGTTGTTTGCTTGGCTTTATCTACGTTGGCAAGAAGTCGATCAAATAATTGCTGAATTTGAACAAGAAAATAGCGAACCGATCATTTATCAAATCGTAGAATTTGAAGATTATTATGCTGCCAAAAATAAAAACGGGCAGCAAGTGCGAATCAAGAAAAACGGCAATCGGAATTTTCCGTCTGCTAATAAAACGTACACGTTGATGGCAGGATTCAAAAAAGCATTTTTCCCTAAACAACCTCTTTTTATCTTTTACTATGATATGTTGGAGAATACTTATGATGAAGCCTATCGCATTAGAAGAAATGGACAAACTACTTTTAGCAAATGGTCCCGTTACTTTAGTTTCCGCTCGTTTCGTGCCTCCATTGGAAATGGCTTCCGCTTTATTTTAGGTAACCTGTTTTTCTTGTTTTTGATCTATCGATTGATTCGTTATCTGATTTCGCTCTTGCGGATGTTTATTCAATGATAGTAAAACGTATAGCCTGAAGAGCTTTTTTTCTCACTATAGCATGCGAAGGTCAGACCTAGTTAAATAAGTCGTTGTTAGCAAAAAATTACTGTGAGCAGTAGTTAACCCAAAACATGAGTCTTTTAAGGAGTGGAGAAATCCACTCCTTTTTTTATGGAGGGCAGAAAAAGACGGTTAACAACCTTGTTTAGAGAGAGTTTATAAGTTGATCCATCAACTATCAGTTGAACAAAAGACACTTGAGAAATAGTTTTTGCGATATTCTTTAGGAGAAATGATCGCAAATTGCTTGAATACTTGGATAAAGTGGCTTTGATTCGAAAAATGAAGCAATGCAGCTATTTCTTTATAGCTATAATCAGTAAACACTAACAAATGCTTTGCTTCCGCTACTTTCTGCAGATTGATATAGGTGTGGATCGTTTGGCCTACATGTTTTTTGAATTCTGTGCTCAGATGGGTGGGGTGTTTTTCAGTAAATTCAGCCAAATCGTTTAATGTAATTTTATCGTAAATATGCGTATCAATGTAATTGATGAGACTTCTGATCAAAAAACTTTTCTGGGTAGGAAATGCATGAATCAACCTCATGAAATGATAAGTACTTTCCTGAATATGGGTCAAACATTCCTGAACGTCATAAATATTTTGTAGTTTTTGGAGTAGTGTATCGGATAACCCATAGGCTTGACTCACCGGAACGCCTTCATTGATACTGACCCGAGTTAGAATGGTAATCAATCCTGAATACTTGTATTTCAAACTTTCTAGCTTGTTGTTTGCTAGTTCGACGCTGTAGGTGCTGCTCATTTTATGGAATAGCCAAAGAATTTTTTCGGGTTGATTTCGGCGTACAGCCTCTACGTAACGTTTCTCAAATTCAAACGAGTCCAAATAAGGATCCTCTAACCGTCGTTGATAAAGATTTTCTTCTAATAGGGTGGACGTATTGGAATTTGCTTGTTTCTCTGGAACGCTCCAACGAAACTTGTTGGCATCAGGGATGGCTCTTTTTAGGATCGTGTAAAACAATTCAACGAAAGCGACAAAAGATTCTCGACTTTCTTTCGAGTAATGGACCCCAGCAATGTAATCATATCCTTGAAAAGGAAATGATCTTTTGTTAGTACCTAATATCCCGCAAGGTCCAATCAGCACATTGCCAATTGAAGAATCTGGTAGATCACAAGTAAAGCCGCTGAAAAAAAAGTCATCTCCTTCAAAAAACGTCACCACATCCAATTCAGTCGATTGGCTGGTAAGGAAAAAATGTTCCGCCACTTGTTTATCAGTTATGAAGGAATTACGAGGAATCACCACTTGCTGTTTTTCATCGAAGATAAATAAAGGAATCAAATATTTATCGTAGAGTTTTTTCACAATTGATTCTAGTGCTGCTCGATTCATCAAAAACCTCATTTCTGTTTTTTTAGTATGAATTCTCTTTTTTTAGTATACCTTATTTTAGAAGATTCCTATAATAGAATTACGACTAAAAACGCTTGCAACTACCTGAGAGGGATAGTCGATCAAAACGTGACTATCTGTCTGAGAAGAAAAAGGAGGACAATGATGAAACAACGACAGCATTCTCAAAAATTGATACTAGGAGGAGAAGTCCATAACTCCACTGCTTCCTCTATCGCTTACATGGAGGAAAAAGTATGGGACAAGATTGACAAAGTTGCGATCAATACCCTTTTGATACCTATTTATTGGGAGCTGATCGAACCACAGCCTAATCAGTTTGATTTTTCATTAATTGATTCCCATTTGGAAAATGCCGCTGAGAAGAAAATCGATGTGATTTTTTTGTGGTTTGGCCTTTGGAAGAATGGCTTATCCACGTATGTTCCTGAATGGATCAAAACGGATCCCAAATATTTTCGCATAGAGGATAGCGACGGAAACAAGATGAATAGTTATAGTCCGCTATGTCAAGATGTGATAGCACAGGCTCATTCAGCCTTTGCCGCCATCTGCGACTACTTGGGAAGCCATCCTTTGCGGGCCTTTATCAGAATGGTGCAGATTGAAAACGAGATTGGTAGTCTTGGCACTAGTCGTGATCATTCGTCAGCAGCAGAAAAAGTCTATCAGATGGCGTTGCCGCAAGAAATCAGAAACCTCTATCCTGGAGCTAAAAAATGGTCAGAAGTACCCTTTGGGGATGAAGTGTTTATGGCATATCATTATGCCGCAGCAATCCAAGACTATGCAAAGATTGCAAGAAAACGTTTAGCGTTGCCGTTATTTACGAATGTATGGCTCAAAAAGCCAGACAGGCGGCCGGGAGAATATCCTAGTGGTGGCGCTGTATCCACCACTTGGCAAGTTTGGAAAGTTATTGCCTCTCAGTTGGATTTTATTGCCCCAGATATTTACGAAGAAGAAATCAAACCGATCATCGCGGAATACGGGAATGATCAGCCGTTGTTAATTCCGGAAACCCGAATTGACAAAAGATATATTTCGAATCTATTTTATGCTTTTGGTCAAGGAGCAATCGGCTATTCACCTTTTGGTATCGAAGATCTTCTAACGGATGATACTAGTCAGGATTACCGCTTTTTATCCCAGTTAGGATTAGCGAAAGACGCCTTTGATTCTTCCGATACACTGCCTCATTTAAACCAAGGGTATCGAATCATCGCCGCCCTTGAGCCACTGTTGCAAGATCAGGAAGCTCAAATCTTCTCATTTAAAAAAGAAGGGGCTCAGAACCAAATTGTGTATGAAAATGGTCAGGATCGCTGGGCAGTCAAATTATTTTCTCGAGACAAAATGATCAATTCCGCAGGTCTGATCATTAAACACAAAGAATATTACTATCTCACCGGTGCTAATTTCGCATTGGATCTGCAAGCGCAGCAGGGTTCTAATCCTTTAGGTATCCTTTCTTTAGAAGAGGGGGGTCTACAAGATGGGCAATGGCGGACAAATCGTCGCCTGAATGGGGATGAAGCCTATTTCCCATTTATCGGTGAAGATTTTAAAATTTTGCGCATGCGATTGTATTCTTATTAACGGATAGCAGTGAGATCTGCTTCTAACTACTTTTAATGCAGAGGCGTTTCGAGATAATCTTACTTATGATAGAATGGGGAGCGGATATACCTCGGATCAGGTTCATTTGCTGCGAGCCGTATTTGTGCAGTTGAACGTTGATTTGATCTCTGAAAGGAATAAAAATATGCAAAACATGAATAAGATTCCAATCAATACACTTCCCACCAGTACTTCTGCCTATATTCACATCCCATTCTGTGAACATATTTGTTATTACTGTGACTTTAATAAAGTTTTTTTAGAAGGGCAACCGGTTGATGAATACATCGAGTGTTTGCTGAAAGAAATCGCTCTAACGGTGAGCAAACAACCAATCACTACTTGTGAGACGATTTATATTGGCGGCGGAACGCCGACTTCCCTTTCGGCTGCGCAGCTAGACCTTCTGATTACAGGCATACATGAATTACTGCCCACGCAAACGACCAAAGAATTTACGGTAGAGGCCAATCCTGGGGATTTAACGGAAGATAAATTGCTAGTTTTGAAAAATCTGGGCATTGATCGGTTGTCGATGGGGGTGCAGACTTTTGATAACCGCTTGTTAAAGAAAATCGGCCGCAAGCACACGGCAGAGGATGTCTATCAAACGATTCGGTTGTTAGATAAACATGATTTTCAAAATATTACGATCGATCTGATTTAT
This sequence comes from Enterococcus sp. FDAARGOS_553, assembly GCF_003812305.1. Classification (NCBI taxonomy): domain Bacteria; kingdom Bacillati; phylum Bacillota; class Bacilli; order Lactobacillales; family Enterococcaceae; genus Enterococcus; species Enterococcus sp. FDAARGOS_553. Next base: position 2,819,737 of record NZ_CP033740.1, on the reverse strand, counting down.
GCTTTACCTGGACAAACGATGGAAAGTTTTCGAGATACGCTAACACGAGCGATTGATTTGGGTTTGCCTCACTATGCTATGTATTCACTGATTTTAGAGAACAAAACGATGTTCATGAATTGGGTTAGGCAAGGGAAAATGGAGTTGCCTTCTCAGGAATCTGAGACACAAATGTTTGAAGAAGCCATCACTGCAATGGCTAAAGCTGGCTTATCGCAATATGAGATCAGTAATTTTTCCCGGCCAGGATATGAGTCTAAGCACAATCTTGTTTATTGGAATAATGAACATTATTACGGATTTGGCGCAGGAGCGAGTGGTTATATCGGACAGACGAGATACAAAAACTTTGGACCGATCCAGCACTATCTGCGTCCATTGAGGGAAGATCAACTGCCGATCCATGAAACAGAATCGTTAACGACCAGCAATCAAATGGAAGAAGAAATGTTTCTTGGATTACGGAAGAAACAAGGTGTATCGAAAACAGCCTTTTCAAATAAATTTGCCTGTTCTTTTGATTCGATCTATGGCAATGTCGTTGAAGAACTTTCTAAAAATGGCTGGTTAGTCTCAGAAGGAGACCGCGTTTATTTAACAAAGTCTGGGATGTTTATCGGCAATGATGTATTTGAAAAATTTTTATTAAGTTAAGAATAACCAAGAAGATCGAGCTGTTTTCGATCTTCTTTTTTTGGAGCTAATTGACAATGAAGTGGATTAGCACTCTCTCTATAAGAGTGCTAAAAATCTGTGTCAAATTCTTGACATTCGTAGGAAATATGGTATATTAATAATCGTGTTAGCACTTAATGTGAAAGAGTGCTAACGGAGGAGTGGATAAGATGTTGACACAACGACAACAAACTATTTTACACCTCATCATCCAAAATTATACGGATACTGGTCAGCCTACGGGCTCCAAACGATTGATGGAGGATGGGGTTGAAGCAAGTTCGGCTACCATCCGCAATGAGATGAAGGCCTTAGAAGAAGCGGGTCTCTTATTGAAGACACATTCCTCTTCTGGACGTGTTCCTTCAATGGCCGGCTACCGCTATTACGTTGATCACTTATTAAGACCATCAAAAGTCAATCAAAATGAGATCAAAGCAATTCGCCATTCCTTGGGGAAAGAATTTCATGAAATCAATGAAATCATTCAGCAATCTGCTACGATCCTATCCAATCTTACGAGCTATACCGCATTATCGTTAGGACCGGATGTCAAAGAACGGAAATTGACTGGCTTTCGGATCGTACCTTTGAATGCACGACAAATTATTGCTATCATTGTTACGGATAAAGGCAATGTTGAAAATCAGATTTTTTCATTACCTTCATCGATGGATAGCAGCGACTTAGAAAAGATGGTTCGGATTATCAATGAAAAATTAGTGGGTGAACCGCTCATGACGGTCTATCATCGATTGCGAACAGAGATTCCGATGATTTTGCACAAGTATTTTCAAACAACAGAAGGAATCATTGATTTATTCGATGATATGTTGAGTCATCTCTTTGAAGAGAAAATTTACGTCGGCGGACGGATGAATCTATTAGATTTTGAACCAAGTCAAGATGTTCGTCAGTTTAAGTCGATGTACTCTTTCATGAAAAATGCAGAAGAACTCACACAATTATTGGCACCGAGAGACTCCACGATTCAGATCCGCATTGGTCAGGAACTAGGGAATGAATTACTCCAAAATATGAGTTTGATTCAAGCAAGCTATGACATTGAAGGTCATGGCCAAGGGACGATTGCTTTATTAGGTCCTTCTAGTATGCCTTATTCGCGAATGTTTGGACTGATGGATGCCTTTCGTCGAGAATTAGCAATGACATTGGCTGATTACTATCGCACACTAGATGCAAACAGTGAATGATCAAATAAGTGAATTATAGAAGGGATGGTAGCAAGTGTCAGAAAAAGAAGAACAGGTAGAAAAAGATCTTGAGACAACTGAAGAGCCTCTGACAGAACCGTCAGAAGAAGAAATCGATGCAGCTGGCCTATCAGAAGCAGAAGTAGAAAAAAGCGAGATCGACAGTTTAAAAGAAAAAAACAATGAACTAGAAGACCAATTTCTGCGCGCACGGGCCGAAATCGCTAATATTACAGCAAGAAACCGTAATGAACGTGAATTGTTGCAAAAATACCGTTCGCAAGATTTGGGCAAAAAATTATTGCCAGCGATCGATAATTTGGAACGCGCTATGGCAGCAAATGTGGAAGAAGACCAAGCGGCTAACTTGAAAAAAGGTGTCGAAATGGTGTTGGAAAGTTTGCGTCAAGCGTTGAAAGAAGAAGGAATCGAAGAAATTCCTGCTGAAGGAGAAACTTTCGATCCCAATCTTCATCAAGCGGTACAGACCGTACCTGCGACAGAAGATGTGCCTGCGGATACGATCGTCACAGTATTGCAAAAGGGCTATAAGCTGCATGATCGTGTCTTGCGTGCAAGTATGGTTATCGTAGCACAATAAATAAAAAGAACGATGAATGAAAAGGAGCGTATTACTTATGAGTAAAATTATCGGTATTGACTTAGGTACAACTAATTCAGCTGTTGCTGTCCTAGAAGGCGGCGAAGCAAAAATCATCACCAATCCAGAAGGAAATCGTACAACACCATCTGTTGTTTCATTTAAAAACGGCGAGATCCAAGTAGGGGAAGTTGCTAAACGTCAAGCAGTTACGAACCCTAACACGATTTCATCAATCAAACGTCATATGGGTGAAGCTGGCTATAAAGTAGAAGTTGAAGGGAAATCATACACTCCTCAAGAAATCTCTGCAATGGTCCTACAATATATCAAAGGATTTGCTGAAGATTATCTAGGAGAAAAAGTAGACAAAGCAGTTATCACTGTTCCTGCTTACTTCAATGATGCACAACGTCAAGCAACAAAAGATGCTGGTAAAATTGCCGGATTAGAAGTAGAACGAATCGTCAACGAACCAACAGCAGCAGCTTTAGCTTATGGATTAGACAAAACAGACAAAGACGAAAAAATCCTAGTCTTCGACCTTGGTGGGGGTACATTTGACGTATCGATCCTTGAATTAGGGGATGGCGTATTCGATGTGTTGTCTACTGCTGGGGACAACAATTTAGGTGGAGATGACTTTGATAACAAGATTATCGATCACATGGTTGCAGAATTCAAAAAAGAAAATGGCATTGATTTAGGTAAAGACAAAATGGCATTGCAACGTCTGAAAGATGCTGCTGAAAAAGCGAAAAAAGACCTTTCAGGTGTGACAAGTACACAAATCAGCTTGCCATTTATTACAGCTGGCGATGCTGGTCCATTGCACTTAGAAATGACATTGACACGGGCAAAATTTGATGAATTAACCGCTGATTTAGTCGAACGGACAAAAGTTCCTGTACGTCAAGCGCTAAAAGATGCTGGTCTTTCACAATCTGAAATCGATGAAGTGATCTTAGTCGGTGGATCAACTCGGATTCCTGCAGTCGTCGAAGCAGTTCGCAAAGAAACCAATAAAGAACCAAACAAATCAGTGAACCCAGATGAAGTTGTAGCAATGGGTGCTGCGATTCAAGGTGGCGTGATCACTGGTGATGTGAAAGATGTCGTTTTACTTGATGTCACACCATTATCATTGGGTATCGAAACAATGGGCGGCGTCTTTACGAAGTTGATCGATCGCAATACGACGATCCCAACAAGCAAATCACAAGTCTTCTCAACAGCTGCAGACAATCAACCTGCTGTAGACATCCATGTCCTACAAGGCGAACGTCCAATGGCTGCTGACAACAAGACATTAGGAAGATTCCAATTAACGGAAATTCCACCAGCACCTCGAGGAATTCCACAAATCGAAGTAACATTTGATATTGATAAAAATGGTATCGTAAATGTATCTGCAAAAGATTTAGGAACTCAAAAAGAACAAAAAATCACGATCAAATCTTCTTCAGGTCTAACCGATGAAGAAATTGAACGGATGGTTAAAGATGCGGAAGCAAATGCGGAAGCAGACAAACAACGTAAAGAAGAAGTTGATTTGCGTAATGATGTCGACGCATTACTATTCACTGTTGACAAAACATTGAAAGAGCTTGAAGGCAAGGTAGATGCCGATGAAGTGAAGAAAGCGGAAGAAGCTCGTGATGAGTTGAAATCTGCTGTCGATGCAAACAATATCGAAGAAATGAAAACAAAACGCGATGCATTGAATGAAATCGTACAAAACTTGACAGTGAAGTTGTATGAGCAAGCTGCACAACAACAAGCACAAGAAAATCCAGAAGCTGCACAAGGCGGCGCAGACGATGTGGTAGACGCCGATTTTGAAGAAGTAGACGGCGACGATAAATAATCGCTGTTTGTGAAAAAGCCAAAGTCACCACTTTGGCTTTTTCTTATGAATTTCTGAAACGTATTTTTCTGAAGCAAATTATATGCTAAAATACGAGGGACGCAAGAAAATAGTGGAGGGAAGCCAATGGCAGACAAAAGAGATTATTATGAGGTCTTAGGTCTACAAAAAGGGGCTTCGGATGACGAAATAAAAAAAGCATATCGGAAGCTTTCCAAAAAGTATCATCCAGACATCAATAAAGAACCTGATGCAGAAGCAAAATTCAAAGAAATTTCTGAAGCATATGAAATACTGAGCGATCCTCAAAAACGAGCTGCTTACGATCAATATGGTCACGCGGGAACTGATCCGAACTACGGTGGTGGTTATGGCGGCGGCTTTGGCGGCTTTAACGGCGGGGGATTCTCCGGTGGCGGCTTTGGTGGATTTGAAGACATCTTTGAATCATTCTTTGGCGGCGGTGGCAGAACGGCAAATCCAAATGCTCCGCGACAAGGAGCTGATTTGCAATATGCTGTGGATCTTTCTTTCGAAGAAGCGATTTTTGGTGTGGAAAAAAATATTCAGTATAACCGCGAAGAAACCTGTCATACTTGTGGCGGTAATGGCGCAAAACCAGGAACACAACCTGAAACCTGTCATAAATGTCATGGCTCAGGTACGATCAATGTGGAACGTCAAACACCTCTTGGTCGTGTCATGAGCCGTCAAACCTGTGATGTATGTCACGGTACAGGGAAAGAAATCAAAGAACCTTGTATGACTTGTCATGGCACAGGACACGAAAAGAAAAAACATAGCGTCAAAGTCAATGTACCCGCTGGCGTGGAAGATGGTCAACAAATGCGCCTATCCGGTCAAGGAGAAGCTGGCAGCAATGGCGGACCTTATGGAGACCTGTATGTCGTTTTCCGTGTTGAGGAAAGTGATATCTTCGATCGTGATGGATCCGAAATTTATTACGAATTACCATTGAACTTTGTTCAAGCAGCTTTAGGTGACGAGGTCAATGTTCCGACTGTTCACGGAAATGTCAAATTGAAGATTCCTGCTGGTACCCAGACGGGCACGAATTTCCGTCTAAGAGGCAAAGGTGCACCAAAATTACGTGGCAATGGCAATGGTGACCAACAAGTCAAAGTTAAGTTGATCACACCAAAGAATTTGAATGAAGAACAAAAAGAAGCGTTACGGGCTTATGCAAAAGCAAGCGGCCATGTAACCAATGAGCAACAACCTGAAGGATTTTTTGATAAAATGAAAGATGCCTTTGGTGGTAAGAAAAAATAAAAAGCGGAGCCTGAAGAAAACCACTTTTTCAGGCTGCGCTTTTACTAGCGTTTGTGAAAATTTTAACAATGTCGGGAATTGGTATAAAAAACTGAAAGTAGGAGAGTTCATGGAAAAAATATTTGTTAGTCCGCAGCGCTACATTCAAGGAGAAAACGTATTAAAAAAAGGCTTGCACTATATTAGCTCATTAGGAGATAAATTATTACTAATAACCGATCCATTTGTTTGGAGGATTGCTGGCGAAGAACTGGCAAGCGATTTAGCCCATCTAGGAATCGAAGTAACCTTAGCAAATTTCAGCGGTGAATCCTCCAATGCAGAAATCAGACGTATTGCAAAAGAAGCAGAAAGAGCAGAAGCGGCAGCAGTTGTTGCTCTTGGTGGCGGAAAGGTGATCGATACCGGTAAAGCAGTGGCCCATCATTTGAAGCGAGCGGTTGCTGTCGTACCAACAGTTGCCTCAACAGATGCCCCTACCTCCTCCATCTCGGTTCTTTATTCGAAAGAAGGGAAATTTGAACAGTATAGTTATTATCCGAAGAATCCAGAACTGGTCTTGGTTGATACAACTCTGTTAGCCAAGGCCCCTGCAAAATTATTAACTTTCGGCATCGCCGATGGATTGGCGACGTATGTTGAAGCCAGAGCAGTAGCTAAAAGCGGCGCTCAGAATCTTGTAGGAGGACGGCCGACTTTAGCAGCTATGGCAATTGCTGAGAAATGTGAAGCAGTGCTGTTTGCCAATGGGGTCGCTGCCTATAAGGCCAATCAGCAGCAACAGGTAACAGCCGCTTTCGATCAAGTAGTGGAGGCGAATACACTTTTGAGCGGACTAGGATTTGAAAGTGGAGGACTAGCAGCAGCTCATGCGATCCATAATGGGTTGACAGCCGCTACTGGGAAGTTCCACCAACTTTCTCACGGAGAAAAAATTGCCTATACGACGTTGATGCAATTGCTGTTGGAACAAGATACAAACGAGTTGGAACGTTATATTGTTTTATATCAAGCTCTGGGGTTACCAACAACGTTAGCAGAAATGCAGATGGACTCACTTAGCGATCAGGAATTACTAGCAATCGGTATTCAAGCCACTATCCCTAATGAAACGATCCATCGAATGCCCTTTAAGATCACAGCAGAAGAGGTAGCAAATGCATTTCAGGCTGTCGATGCATATGTCACCAAAAATTTTTCACAAAGAAAAAAAGATTGACTTCTATTTTTTCCCATGCTATTTTGTTTACAAGCTTAAAAAGGAGGGGACGTAGACATGACAAACAACAACTTGGCATTGGTATGTTGTTGTTGTATGGTGCTAAAAAGCAGCATACTGATTTGTCATGCCTATTAATCGTTCCCTCATCTGGATAAATCACTCTAAGAGTCTCTTTCGTTGGGAAAGAGTCCTAGAGTCATTCTCTAAGAGGTACTGATTGAATAGTCAGTGCCTCTTTTTGTTTGCCTTGATTTACCTTGCAAAGATCTGTAAACAAAGACAGATCATGCCTTTTTAAGCAGGTGATCACCTAGGAATGACCAATTGTAAAACGCAGTGCCTCTGATTTGCTGCAGCATTTTAGCGGACTGACAACAAAAATTTCATTGAAAAGAAGGTTGCCCATGATCGTATCAGATATCAAAGAATTAATTGGTAAGACACCGATTTTTCAGTTTTTAGCCACTGACTACGGAGGAGAAAGCCAAAGCCGGATCTATGCGAAATTAGAATACTTAAACCCTGGAGGTAGTATCAAAGACCGATTAGGCAGTTATTTGATCTCGGAAGCAGTTGCTGCTGGAAGAATAACGAAAGACACAACCGTGATTGAACCCACCGCTGGCAATACTGGGATCGGCTTAGCTTTAGCCGGTTTGGCATATGGATTAGACATGCTTTTTGTGATTCCAGAAACATTCAGTCAAGAAAAACAACAACTAATTAAAGCCTTAGGAGCACGAATCATTCACTCGCCTAGTCAAGAAGGCATGCAAGGGGCAATCAGGAAAGCCAAATTTCTTGCTGATCAATTGCCAAACTCTTTTTTGCCGCTACAGTTTGAAAATGAACAAAATCCGGCTGCCTATTATCGAACACTAGGTCCGGAAATCGTTCAAGAAATTCCTGAGAGAATTGACAGTTTTGTAGCAGGAGTGGGGAGTGGCGGGACTTTCGCCGGGACAGGCTCGTATTTAAAGTCGATAGATTCTACTATACGTTTGATTGCTGTGGAACCAGAAGGATCGATCTTGAATGGCGGGCCTGCTCATGAACATGCGATCGAGGGGATAGGCGTTGAAGAGAGGCCGATCTTTTTTAAGAGTCTTATGCCAGACAGCATTGAGACTATCAGTGATCCAGAGGGATTTTATTATACCCGGTTGCTGGCAGCCCGTCATGGTCTATTGGTAGGCAGTTCCAGCGGTGCAGCATTTGCAGCCGCTATCCGAGAAAGCAAGCGACTGCCAAAGGGAAGCACGATCGTCACTATCTTTCCTGACAGTGGAGATCGCTACTTGTCAAAAAATATTTATGGTCAACTAGAGGAGGCATAAACATGGAATTTCGCACAAAATTGATTCATGCTGGGATCAGTCAAGATCAAGAAACGGGGGCTGTCAGTGTACCTATCTATCAAACGTCTACCTACAAGCAAGTAGCTGTGGGACAGCCAAAACAATATGAGTACTCTCGTTCAGGCAATCCTACACGGTTTGCATTAGAAGAACTGATTGCTGAACTGGAAGAAGGCATACGTGGGTTTGCTTTTGCTTCAGGTTTAGCAGCAACCCATACTATTTTTTCTTTATTTCAGTCCGGAGACCATATTTTGTTGGGAGATGATGTCTATGGAGGCACCTTTCGACTGCTTCAGAAAATCTTCAAAAAGAATGGATTGACGTATACATTGGTCAAGACTGATGATCCCCAAGCGATTCAGCGGATTGCCGCAGCGATTCGGCCAGAAACAAGAGGAATCTTTCTGGAGACGCCTACTAATCCTTTGTTGAAAATCACAGATATTCAACAAGTTGCCACGATTGCTAAGAAAAAGGATCTCTTGACCATCGTTGATAACACATTTGCGACACCTTATTTTCAGCGTCCACTGGCATTAGGTGCCGATATTGTCATTCATAGTGCAACGAAATATCTGGGGGGCCATAGTGATGTCGTTGCTGGGTTGGTCGTAACCAATCAAGCGGAACTAGCTGAGCAAATTGGTTTTCTGCAAAATGCTATAGGTGGTGTGTTAGGGCCTCATGACAGCTGGCTAGTTCAGCGGAGCATCAAAACATTGGCTTTGAGGATGGAAGCCCATCAAGCCAATGCACTAAAAATCGCCACATTGCTTCAAGAACATGCAGCTGTAGCCAGAGTTTATTATCCGGGGTTATCAAGCCATAAAGGACATGAGATCGCCAAAAAACAAATGTCTGGTTTTAGCGGGATGATTTCATTTGAATTAAAAGCCGAAAACCGAGTAGCTGCGTTTGTTGAATCGCTAACTATTTTTACACTAGCTGAAAGCTTAGGTGGCGTTGAAAGTTTAGTTGAAGTTCCTGCGGTCATGACGCATGCTTCAATTCCACCTTCAATCAGAGAAAAAGCGGGAATCAAAGATGGCTTGATCCGTTTGTCTATTGGTATTGAAGACGCTGCCGATTTATGGACGGACTTAAAGCAAGGATTAGAAAGGGTGCTGGAAGATGGGGCGTGAATTCATTCCGATTTTTTCTGAGTGGGCCAAGCAATATGACGAGACCGTCAAAGGGAAGGATGAAGAATATCGGGAGGTTTTTCTTCATTATCCAGAATTGTTAGCAAATATTGCTGAAAAAGCAGGAGATTCTGTGATAGAATTTGGTAGTGGTACGGGAAATTTGACGTTGGAGTTGATTCGAAGAAAGAAAACAGTGTTCGCGATCGAGCCATCGGCTGCGATGCGTCAAGTAGCTGAGGCAAAGCCGGAGTTGTCACAGGTAACTTTTATTGATGGAGATATGGAACAATTTCCACAGATCAATTTTCCAATCGATACGATCGTTTCTAGTTATGTCTTTCATCACTTGAATGAAACAGAGAAACAGCGAGTGATTAAAAGATATAAAGCGCTGCTTTCTGAAGGCGGAAAAGTCATTATAGGGGATACGATGTTTTTATCCCCTGAGCATAAAGAAAGCATCCTAAGACAGGCAATCAAAGCCAATCACTTACGATTAGCAGCGGATCTGCAACGAGAATACTACCCATTGATACCAGATATTGAAACCTATTTTCGAGCCAATGGTTTTACCAGTCGCTTTAAACAAATCAATGCTTTTGTTTGGCTCGTCGAAGCGAGAGGAGAAAAAGAATGAAAATGAACGTGGAAAGCTTTAATCTAGATCATACGAAAGTCAAGGCACCTTATGTACGGGTCGCTGACAAAAAACAAGGAACAAAAGATACGATTATCAAATATGATGTTCGATTGAAACAACCGAATCAAGCACATATGGAGATGGCTAGCCTCCACTCATTAGAGCACTTGACCGCAGAATTGATTCGTAATCATGCCGATTACATTGTTGACTGGTCTCCGATGGGCTGTCAAACAGGATTTTATCTAACGGTTTTAAATCATGAAGATTATGATGAAATTTTAACTGTGTTAGAAAAAACGATGGAAGATGTGTTGAAAGCGACAGAAGTTCCAGCTAGTAACGAAGTCCAATGCGGCTGGGCAGCCAACCATACCTTAGAAGGCGCCCAACAATTGGCAAGGGAGTTTTTAGCCGAACGGGAGAACTGGTCAACCGTCTTTGCTTAAATCCATTCTAAAAAGCTGTAAGCCACACGAAACATTTCAGCGTGGTTTACAGCTTTTTTTGTTTTGTTACGTAGAAAGAACCTTCTGAATACGTTAGTAACAGTGATATACTATTCTTACTATAATATTTTTTTGCAACTTTTTTGTTGTTCACTCGTCTATATAAGTAAGGAGGGGTAGTGTTGGAGGAGATTTATCAGATCTATTACGAGAAAATTCAGCACTACTTTCAAAAAAGAGTGGGGGATGAGTATCAAGCAGAGGATTTAACGCAAGATGTATTTGTTAAAGTTTTTTTGGCTTTGCCAAAGACAAAGCCAGATGACTTTGAGAGGTGGCTCTTTACGATTGCTAAGTTTACACTATATGATTTTTACCGTCGTAAGCGGTATCTTTTGGTAGCGGAAGAAGTCGATACTTTGATGCAGGAGATTCCTATCGAAGACCAAGATAGTCTTGAAAAAGAAGAAGCGCTCCGTCATGTGAATCAATTGCCTAACAAATTAAGGCATCCTTTGATATTGGCGATTCGCGGCTATAGCTATCAAGAAATAGCAGAAATATTAAATCTAACGTTAAGTACAGTGAAATCTCGTGTTTTTCAAGCGAGAAAACAAGTGAAAAGCAGGTGGTCACATGGATAAAAAACAGTACCAGCGATTACAAAAGTCAGTGGATCGTACAAAGAAAAGCATGGTACTCCAAATGATCTATAGCGTGTTGTTTTGGGGGATGGTAGTGCTTGTTTTATGCTACTTTTTACCATTAGCCTATTATCGTGCAACCGGAAATGACCGCGAGGATTATCAATCGATTCCTTCGGCGATGAATGCTCCATATTCGGAAGATGCGCTTAAGAATGATACGTTAGAGAAGTACCGCTACTATTGGTATGAGATGGGACAGCGAAACCTCCATTACGATCCTATCAATCGGCAATCTCTGCTTGCATTTTTGGGGAAAGAGGACGTTTATCCGGTCATTTCTCGTTTAGGAAATCAGAAGACGGTCGCGTACACAGTCGAAAATCGCTATATTTTTGATCAGGCAGTTCAGACAATTGTTTCCAGCGATACGCTGACCGCATTTGCTCCCTCTGCAACACTATATGAGCCAGGCAATGCGGTTTCGACCTATGACTCCTTTCTCGCCTATTTACGTTCACTCGGCGAGTACAAGCAGGCTGAAATTTCTATTACTTTAAAAAATCCTCAAATTCCTAGTGAGCTAAGGGAAAAACTGGCTGATTTGTCTGTTCAACATTATAGTATTGATTATCATTCAGGCAATATTTTTGGTTATTCAGATGAAATGGTTCGTCAGACAACAGGAAATGATTATGATCGGCAAGTAACAGAAAGCGTCACGCAAGGACTGGTTTTTTTGGAAAAATATTATCCGACTTTTGGGGATCTAGGCTGGGATAGTCCTGACAATCTCCATTTTACCAATGATCTTACCAATCAAATCAATTTCTATGATTTCGGCGACATTCTAAATTATGTCAAAGATAATGGTGTGAAAGTAAGTGCCGTTCATGTATCGGCCTCTTGCACTGAATTAGCTCGATGGTTAGCGGAGAATCGGTCGCTTGTCATGAGAGTCCAGCTGCAGCAGCTCTCAGATATCATGGTCCAAGATGTAATCACGGAAGGAGAATGAGTATTGTTGAAAAAAATTCCATTTAGCAAACTATTCCGTTGGTTTGCAAAAGGGTATTCATTGGTGTTTTTGTCTTGTTATGTTTTCAGTCGTTTCATTCTTTTTCGTTTCAGTTCTTTTAGGTTAAGCACAGGGAGTGATCAACTAACAACCAGAACCTATTCAAGTAATTTGATTGGCTTATTGTTTGAACCGACTATTTTATTGCTGATCATTGGCGGTTTGCTGTATCTTGCTTGGAAAGAAAAACACTGGATCAGAGAATTGATGTATCCAGTTGTTGTTTTGTTATTAATAGTCATTGGAACAATTCTTTATTGATCAAAGGAGGGTATGGGATGAGTTTTTTTAAGGAAATAAAGGAGCAGCGGCAGCAAAAGAAAGAAGCGAAGAAACAAGAATTGCGTAAAAAGAACGCTGAATTAAGGAAACAAGGAAAAGATCCGCTGAAAGGCTGGGGGCAAATGATGGATACTGGTGCTGGGGGATTCAACAAAGCCAATCCAATCGATACAAAAGTTTATTTTGGTGAAAAGCAGAAACGAATCGCTTTAGAAGCACAGTACAAAAAGCAGCAACGAGAAACTAAAATGTCAGATGAATAACAAAATCCGCAGAAAACGACCAAGTTTTCTGCGGATTTTGTTTAGATATTCAAGACTTTGTCTAAAAAGTCTTTGGTCCGTTCGTTTTTCGGACTAGTGAAAATTTGTTCTGGTGTGCCGTCTTCTAGGAAATTTCCGCCATCGATAAACATGACGCGATTGGCTACTTCTTTAGCAAAACCCATCTCATGGGTAACGATAACCATCGTCATGCCTTGTTTTGCCAATTTTTTCATAACATTCAAAACATCACCGACCATTTCAGGGTCCAACGCAGATGTAGGTTCATCAAACAGCATAACATCAGGATTCATAGCTAATGCACGGGCGATGGCTACCCGTTGTTTTTGACCACCAGATAGATTGTCTGGATACATGTCTTTTTTGTCAGCCAAACCCACTGTGTCCAGCAATTGAATGGCTTTTGATTCAGCTTCATTACGAGACATCTTTTTTAAATCCATCGGTGCTAAGATAATATTCTCTAGTACAGAGAGATGAGGAAACAGATTGAAATGTTGAAAAACCATGCCTATGTGTTGACGGACGGCATTGATATTGGTGTTTTTATCCATTAGATGAGCACCATCGATAATGATATCACCACTAGTAGGTTCTTCTAAACGGTTCAAGCAACGCAGGAAAGTAGATTTTCCTGAGCCAGAAGGACCGATAACACAAACGACTTCGCCTTCTTGGATCGAGACATTGATATCATTTAAAACAGTGTTATCCCCATATTTTTTTACAAGATTTTCGACTAAGATTTTTTCCTTCATTTATTTCACCTTCTTTTCTAAAACTTTAGCAAGTTTTGTTAAGGCTGTGATAACAATTAGATACATGACAGCAACGATTAGATAAACATAGGTACTTTGTGTGGTTCTTGCGACAATGATCTTACCAGTTTGCAGCAGCTCCACAACACCAATAACCGAAATGATTGTCGTATCTTTCAGCGAGATAACGAATTGATTGACGAAAGATGGGATCATGATCTTGATGGCTTGCGGCAAAATGATTTTTTGCATGGTTCGGGTATAGGTCAATCCCAAACTGCGGGAAGCTTCCATTTGGCCTACAGGAACAGCCTTGATCCCTCCGCGAACGATCTCTGCGATATACGCACTAGCGTTCAGTGTCAAAGTGATGACTCCTGCAGCAAAGTCGGGGATTGTAATCCCAATTGCATCCGAAAGGCCAAAGAAAATGAAGAAAGCTAACACCATCATTGGTATCCCGCGAATAATATCGACATAGATACCTGCGAAGATACGCAAAGCTCGGATTGGGGACACGCTGAAGAGTCCCAAGATGATCCCAATGATCAACGCTAAAGCAAAGGAGATCAATGCAAGCAGCAGGGTATTCCATAAACCTTTTAGCAAAACTTTGTAATTGTTTTTGATTAAACCAGCGACTGTTGATTCATCGGCTTTCTTTTCTGTAGCCGAACCGTCTTTGATATAACGGCCGACGATTTCATCGTATTCGCCAGTTCGTTTCATTTCTTTTAACGCTTCATTGAACATTTGGATCAATTCAGGATTTTGGCCTTTTTTGACGGCAAACCCATATTGTCCGCCCACTTCTTTCTCAATCGGCGTACTTAGTTTTTGTCCTTGACTGATGGCGTAGCCAATGACTGGGTAATCATCCATCATGGCGTCGATCTGACCGCCACTGACTGCAGCATAAAGTTGATCAGCTGCGTCATAATACTTAATGGTATAGCCGTATTTGTCTTCATTTTCAATCAAGAAGTCTGCACTCTCGGTACCAACTTTAGCACCAACTGTTTTTCCTTCTAAATCTTCATAAGACTTGATACTATCGTTTCCTTCTTTGACCGCAATTTGAATACCACTTTCAAAGTAGGAGTCTGAGAAGTCATACGCTTTTTTGCGTTCATCATTGATACTCATCCCAGCAATCATACCATCCGCTTGATTCCCATCTAACGCTTGTAGCGCTCCTGAGAAACCAATGAAATTAAACTCAATGTTGAATCCTTGCATTTCCGCCGCTCTAGTTAAGAGATCAACATCGATTCCGACATATTCATTGTCTTCATTTTGAAACTCGAAAGGTGCGAATGCAGAGTCACTTGAGATTCGATAGACGTCTTTTTTCGGTTCAACTTTAACCATTTCACTTGCTTCATCAGAAGTGCTTTCTGATGAAGCAATATAAGTAGCAATGATTTCGTCGTATTTATCACTGGATTTCAACTCTTTTAGACCAGCGTTGAATTTAGCCAGTAATTCAGAATTTTGGCCTTTTTTGACTGCGAACCCGTAAGATGCCCCTTTTTCAGGCTCACCCACAAGTTTCATAGCTTCACCATTACTAATCGCATAACCTAAGACTGGATAGTCATCAAAGATGGCCACAACTGTTCCATTGCGAACGGCACCATAAAGCCCGCTAGCATCATCATAGTTTTTGATAGAGTAGCCATATTTTTTTTGATTGGTTTCTAGAAAACGAGCACTCTCGGTACCAACTTTAGCGCCAACTGTTTTATCTTTCAAATCAGCGTAAGTTTTGATATCTTGGTTGTCTTTTGCGACAGCCATCTGAATCCCACTGTCGAAGTAAGGATCTGAAAAATCAAAGGTTTCTTTCCGTTCGTCTGTAATACTCATCCCAGCGATCATCCCATCAAGTTGATTGGATTGGACGCCCTGTAACGAGGAATCAAAGCCTAATGGGCGCAAATCAACAGCAAAGCCTTGATCTTCAGCAATAGCATTTAACAGATCAATGTCGATCCCTACATACTCATTTTTTTCGTTTTGAAATTCGAAAGGAGCAAATGTCAGGTCTGTTCCGATTTTATACGTTGTTTCTGCTGCACTGACTGGCTTGTTCGCAAAAGCGAAAAAGCAGAAAATCACTGAAAACAGTGCACAAAACATATATTTTCTTTTCAAGAAAATTCCCCCTTTTGATTTTAACGTATTTTTAGATTATAGGTATTTTTGTAAAAACACACAAGTCTTTCGGTCAATATTTGCAAAAAACAGCGCTATTTCTGACATTGGGTGTTAGAAAAACTGACATCTTAAGTAAAGTTAAACTAGCAGAATAAAAAGTACAAAAGATGGCGAAAGTATGTTCGCTATGGTATACTATTCTATGGAAAAGCGTCAGCTTTCTTTTTGTTTCACGGACGCTTCGCAAATATAAATACAGGGGGAATGAAGATGATCGAAAGAACGACTTCCCATGAATTTGAATTAATCTCAAAATATCAGCCGGCAGGAGATCAGCCAGAAGCCATCCATCAATTGGTCGATGGCGTCGTTGGGGGCAAGAAGGCGCAGATTTTGTTGGGGGCAACTGGAACAGGGAAAACCTATACTGTTTCAAACTTGATCAAAGAGGTCAATAAGCCAACACTGATTATCGCACACAACAAAACATTGGCGGGTCAATTATACGGTGAGTTCAAGGAATTCTTTCCTAATAATGCAGTAGAATATTTTGTCAGCTATTATGACTATTATCAACCAGAAGCATATGTACCTTCCAGTGATACTTACATTGAGAAAGATTCAAGTATCAATGATGAGATCGACAAGCTGCGGCACTCGGCGACCAGTTCATTACTGGAACGCAACGATGTGATCGTGGTTGCTTCAGTCTCTTGTATTTTTGGTTTGGGTTCACCAATCGAATATGCTAAGCAAGTGGTTTCTTTACGAGTAGGAATGGAAAAACCGCGGGATCAACTACTGAAAGAAATGATCGACATACAATTTGAACGCAATGATATCGATTTCCAACGGGGACGCTTTCGTGTTCGAGGAGATGTGGTAGAAATTTTTCCGGCATCGCGGGACGAGCGGGCATTACGCATCGAGTTTTTTGGCGATGAGATCGATCGAATTCGAGAAGTGGATGCGTTGACTGGGGAGATTTTAGGGGAAACAGAACACGTTTCTATTTTCCCAGCTACTCACTTTGTGACCAACGAAGACCATATGGAACATGCTATCGCTTCGATACAAAAAGAACTCGAAGATCGATTAGCTGTTCTTCGAAGTGAGAACAAATTATTGGAAGCACAACGTTTAGAGCAACGCACCAATTATGATATCGAAATGTTGCGGGAAATGGGCTACACATCCGGGATCGAAAACTATTCACGACACATGGATGGGCGCAAAGAAGGCGAACCACCTTACACGTTGCTGGACTTCTTTCCTGATGATTTCCTGATCGTGATTGACGAGTCTCACGTAACGATGCCCCAGATTCGTGGGATGTACAACGGCGACCGTGCCCGCAAACAAATGCTGGTGGATTATGGCTTTCGTTTACCGTCTGCGTTAGATAACCGGCCGTTACGTTTAGAAGAATTTGAAGAACATGTGA
Organism: Enterococcus sp. FDAARGOS_553; assembly: GCF_003812305.1. Classification (NCBI taxonomy): domain Bacteria; kingdom Bacillati; phylum Bacillota; class Bacilli; order Lactobacillales; family Enterococcaceae; genus Enterococcus; species Enterococcus sp. FDAARGOS_553. The sequence continues at coordinate 2,802,620 of NZ_CP033740.1, read as the reverse complement.
ATCAGATCGTTTATGTCTCAGCAACGCCGGGACCTTACGAGCATGAACAAACGGATACCGTTATCCAACAGATCATTCGTCCAACAGGGTTATTGGATCCAGTAGTAGAGGTTCGCCCGATCATGGGGCAAATTGATGATCTTGTAGGAGAAATCAATGAGCGGGTAGAAAAAGATCAACGGGTCTTTGTTACCACATTGACGAAAAAAATGGCAGAGGATCTGACCGATTATTTTAAAGAGTTAGGAATCAAAGTCAAATATCTTCACAGTGACGTCAAGACACTTGAGCGGACAGAGATCATTCGCGATTTGCGGCTTGGTGAATTTGATGTATTAGTCGGGATCAATCTGCTTCGAGAAGGGATCGACGTTCCTGAAGTTTCTCTCGTAGCGATCTTAGATGCGGATAAAGAAGGATTCTTGCGTAGTGAGCGTTCTTTGGTCCAAACAATTGGTCGAGCTGCTCGGAATTCTGATGGTAAAGTGATCATGTATGCGGATAAAATGACTGACTCTATGCAGCGAGCGATTGATGAAACAAGTCGCCGCCGCAGTATCCAAGAGGCGTATAATAAAGAGCATGGCATCGAACCAAAAACGATCATTAAGGAAATTCGCGATTTGATCGCTATTACGAAAGTTGCGGAAGAGTCAGGCGATTATACAACCACTTCGTATGAAGACATGACTCGTGAAGAGAAAGCAACTCTCTTATTAAAACTGGAAAAAGAAATGAAAGATGCCGCAAAAGCATTAGACTTTGAAACTGCAGCTACTTTACGAGACACGATCTTGGAATTGAAAGCAGCTGAGTAAAAGGAGACAAGAGAATGGCAAATGATAAAATCGTAATCCATGGCGCTCGCGCACACAATTTAAAGAACATTGATGTGACGATTCCTAGAGATAAACTGGTTGTTGTGACCGGTTTGTCTGGTTCAGGAAAGAGCTCTTTGGCGTTTGATACCCTTTATGCAGAAGGACAGCGGCGGTATGTGGAAAGCTTGTCTGCATATGCACGACAATTTCTAGGACAAATGGATAAGCCAGATGTGGATAGTATCGATGGACTGAGTCCAGCGATCTCCATTGATCAGAAAACGACGAGTAAGAATCCTCGCTCAACGGTCGGTACGGTGACCGAGATCAATGACTATCTGCGTTTGCTGTACGCCCGTATTGGACACCCGATCTGCCCGAATGATCATATTGAGATCACTAGTCAATCAGTGGAACAAATGGTCGACGAAGTACTGGCATTGCCAGATCGGACAAAGATCCAGTTGTTGGCACCGATCGTTTATCAAAAGAAAGGCCAGCACAAAAAAGTTTTTGAAATGATTCAACGAGAAGGGTATGTGAGGATTCGAGTAGACGGTGAAATCTATGATGTTTCTGAAGCGCCTGAACTGGAAAAAAATAAAAAACACGACATCGCCATCGTGATTGACCGGATCGTTGTCAAAGAGGGCATTCGTTCGCGATTGTTTGATTCTTTTGAAGCCGCATTACGTTTGGCAGATGGCTACGCTGTAGTAGATGTGATTGGTCAAGAAGAGATGTTGTTTAGTGAACACTATTCCTGTCCTTATTGCGGATTCACAGTAGGCGAGTTAGAACCACGTTTGTTTTCTTTCAATGCACCTTTTGGGGCTTGTCCGGATTGTGATGGATTAGGGGTAAAATTAGAAGTTGATACTGATCTAGTGATTCCTGATACTAGCAAAACGTTGCGTGAAGGTGCAATCGTTCCTTGGAATCCCATTAGTTCACAATATTATCCACAAATGCTGGAACAAGCTTGCTTGGAATTCAATATTGACATGGACACGCCTTTTGAAGAATTGCCAGAAGAACACCAAGCAATTATTTTGAATGGTTCCAATGGCGAAATGTTCCATTTTCATTATGAAAATGATTTTGGCGGTGTACGGGACGTTGAAGTACCCTTTGAAGGAATTCTTCCTAATATCAAACGTCGCTATCATGAAACCAATAGTGATTTCACCCGGGAACAAATGCGTCTGTACATGACAGAATTGACCTGTAAAACCTGTCATGGCTACCGGCTAAACCCGCAAGCATTATCCGTCAAAGTGAATGGCAAGCATATTGGTGAACTTAGTGAGATGGCAATTAACAACGCCTTATCATTTGTCGAAAAATTAACGCTCTCTGAACAAGAAAAGATGATCGCAAAACCGATCGTCAAAGAAGTGGATGACCGGTTAAGCTTTTTGCGCAATGTGGGATTGGATTATTTGACTTTAAGTCGGGCTTCTGGCACTTTGTCCGGGGGCGAAGCTCAACGTATTCGCTTAGCGACACAAATTGGTTCCAATCTTTCTGGTGTGCTTTATATCTTGGATGAACCTTCGATCGGTCTTCATCAGAGAGACAATGACCGCTTATTGGATTCATTGCGTAAGATGAGAGATCTTGGCAATACATTGATTGTGGTCGAACATGATGAAGACACCATGCGTTCTGCTGATTATTTAATTGATGTGGGTCCGGGAGCTGGACATGCTGGCGGCGAGATCGTTGCAGCAGGGACCCCAGAGGAAGTTGCGGCTAATGAACATTCACTGACTGGACAATATCTTTCAGGAAAACGGGAGATTCCAACGCCGGCAGAACGTCGAGCAGGAAATGGACAGTCCATTCGCTTGACTGGCGCAGCTGAGAACAACTTGAAAAATGTCAGCGTTGATTTCCCTCTTGGAAAGTTTATTGCTGTGACTGGGGTATCTGGTTCGGGAAAATCAACATTAGTGAATGAAATTTTGAAAAAAGCTTTAGCACAAAAAATCAACCGCAATTCGAACAAACCGGGAAAATATAAGAAACTAACCGGATATGAAGCAATCGAAAAGCTAATCGACATTGACCAAAGTCCCATCGGGCGAACCCCTCGAAGTAATCCGGCAACTTATACAAGTGTTTTTGACGACATTCGTGATTTGTTTGCAAAAACCAATGAAGCCAAAGTCCGCGGTTATAAAAAAGGTCGCTTCAGCTTTAATGTCCGCGGCGGTCGCTGTGAGGCATGTAAAGGAGATGGGATCATCAAGATCGAGATGCATTTCTTGCCGGATGTCTATGTTCCTTGTGAGGTTTGCCACGGCAAACGATACAATTCAGAAACCCTCGAAGTGCATTACAAAGGGAAGAATATAGCAGAGATCCTTGAGATGACGGTCGAAGATGCTGTCGAATTCTTCAAACATATTCCTAAGATCCATCGAAAATTACAAACGATCGTTGATGTAGGTCTAGGGTATGTCACGATGGGGCAACCGGCAACCACTTTGTCAGGTGGGGAAGCACAGCGAATGAAACTTGCCAGTGAACTCCACAAAAATTCTCATGGAAAAAGCTTCTATATATTAGATGAACCTACAACTGGTTTGCATACGGATGATATTGCTCGTTTATTGAAAGTCTTGGAGCGTTTTGTTGATGCAGGGAATACAGTTCTAGTGATCGAGCATAATCTTGATGTGATCAAATCAGCAGATCATGTGATTGATTTAGGTCCAGAAGGCGGCGAGGGCGGAGGAACGATCCTTGCAACTGGTACACCTGAAGAGATAGCAGCAGTTCCTGAAAGCTATACCGGAAAATACCTCAAGAAAGTCTTATGAGAGAGGTAGGATAAAGGCGGAGATAAAGGGGATTTTAGCAAAATTTAATATTTACTGTAATAATTCTGCAAATTCTCAAATAACTCTTGTAATGCACCGTTTATTTGTTAAAATAGCAATAGGTAAATGTCTATTCGTAACAGAATAAACGACCTATAAGTTCTATCCGTTCAAAGAAGAGGAAGGCAATCAGAGGTACATACTTTGATTGCTTTTTTCTTTATGGTATTATAGGTCTGTTGTAACAAAGTAAATAGGTAAAAATCTAAATTTATATATGCAAAAGAGAGAGTGGTTTTATGAATCCGGAAAAATTCGTTCCTATTTTGTTAGGAAGCGATATGAATGTCTATGGTATGGCAAGAGCCTTTCACGAAGCATATGGCATCCAGTCAATTGCTTATGCTGGGACACAGCTTGCCCCCACCCGCTATAGCAAAATCGTCAAGGTCAATCAAGTAGCAGGATTTGATCATGATCCTGGTTTTTTAGATACATTGATTGATTTGGCAAAAACCACTTATAACGATCCCTCTATGACTTATTTGTTGATTCCTTGCGGGGATGGTTATGCTGAATTGTTAGCGAAACATAAAGCAGATTTAGCGTCATATTACACATTTATTGCGAATGATTATTCTTTGTTGAAACGATTGATCAATAAAGTGAGTTTCTATGAAGTGTGTGAAGAGTTTGGCTTACCTTATCCAAAAACTTTTATTTTGACACCAGATCTATTAGAGGATGGCCGCTTTACTCAAGAACTGCCATTTGAGTTTCCCGTGGCATTGAAACCGGCAAATAGTGTCGCTTGGTTATCTGTTGATTTCGAAGGACGGAAGAAAGCCTTTATTATTGAAGATCGTGCCGAGTTCGATAAGATTGTTGAGCGGATTTATCAAGCTGGCTATAATTACGAGATGATCGTGCAAGATTTTATTCCAGGGGATGACAGCAATATGCGTGTGCTGAATGCCTATGTTGACAAAGACCATAATGTACGAGTGATGGCATTGGGTCATCCACTTTTAGAAGATCCAACTCCTGGAGCAGTCGGCAATTACGTGGTTATTCTGCCGGATGAAAACCAACAAATCTATCAAATGATTTCGACGTTCTTAAAACAAATTCAATATGTTGGCTTTGCCAATTTTGATTTGAAATATGATAGCCGAGATGGGCAATACAAATTATTTGAAATCAATCTTCGTCAGGGGAGAAGTAGCTTTTTCATCACATTAAGTGGATTGAATCTTGCTAAATTTCTGACAGAAGACTTAGTATTTGATGTGCCTTTCCAAGAAACTGTTTATGGGAAAGCATATGCTCCAACAGCGAAGCTTTGGTTGGGTGTACCGAAAAACATCTTTTTGGATTATGCCAATGAAAATGAAGAAAAAGAACGGGCTAAAAAGCTGCTAGCCGAAAATCGCTGGGGGACTACCGTTTTTTATGACAAAGATCTCTCCATCAAACGTTGGATTCTACTAAAAAGAATGTTCTATCTTTACAACAAACGATTTAAACTGCATTTCCATTCGAAAGAAGGCTAGTCTATGGAAAACTTCTTTAGTATCTTAGGTGGAATGGGAACGATGGCGACTGAAAGTTTTGTACGAATCTTGAACCGTCGAACCGTTGCTCATAAAGACCAAGATTATTTGAACTATGTGTTATTCAATCATGCGACAGTGCCAGATCGCACTGCGTATATCTTGAACAACGATTTAGAAGATCCTGTTCCTTATTTGCTTGATGACATCGCTAAACAGAACTTATTACAGCCAAATTTTATTGTACTGACATGTAATACTGCGCATTATTTCTTTGATCAGTTGCAAGAAGCCACACCGATTCCGCTACTTCACATGCCGCGGGAAGCTGCTAAATCTTTGCAAAAAGAAGGTGTTACCGGGAAAGTGGCCTTTTTAGGAACAGAAGGTAGTATCAAGGCTGGGATTTATGAAGCCGAGTTACGTGCTTGTGGCTTTGATGTCTACTTGCCTGAGCCGCAATTACAACAAAAAGTAAATACATTGATTTATGATCGGATCAAAGAATCTGATACATTAGACCAAGATCTTTATTTTGAGATCTTAGAAGAAGTAACACATAAAATTGGTTGTGAGAAAGCTGTCCTAGGCTGTACCGAACTTTCATTGATGGAAGAATTCACGGAAAATAATCCTTATCCGGTAGTCGATGCGCAATCGATTTTAGTCGATCGAACAATTGAAAAAGCGTTAACTTATCGAAATTGAGCGAGGCATTGACATGGGAGTCAACTCTCATGTTGATGCTTTTTTTGTGCGGTAGTGTTTAAATGATACGCCCGGCATGATATACTGTTAATGAGTGAGGAAGGAGTTTTACGATGACAGAAGTAGATAATTTAGAACTAGTGATCATCACTGGTATGAGTGGAGCAGGAAAAACCGTTGCTATTCAAAGTTTTGAGGACATGGGCTATTTTTGTATTGACAACATGCCGCCGAGTTTAATTCCTAAATTCTGGGAATTGATCAAAGAGTCAGGGAAAGTGACCAAAATTGCATTGGTCGTTGATTTGCGTTCGCGTTCCTTTTTTGAAGAAATCCAAAGCATGCTGATCGATATCGAGAATACTCGATTCATCGATACAAAAATATTGTTCTTAGATGCTACAGACAATGAGTTGGTTTCTCGTTATAAAGAGACACGCAGAGCCCATCCCCTTGCGATGGACGGCTTAATAACGGAAGGGATCCGTAAAGAGCGTGCGATCTTGGAAGACTTGAAGACAAAAGCGAATATCGTGATCGACACGACAACTTTAACACCAAGACAGCTGCGAGAAAAGATCAATCAAGAATTTCGTTCTTCCCATGAACATGGATTTCGGGTGGAAGTTGTTTCCTTTGGCTTCAAATACGGATTGCCTATCGATGCGGATATCGTGATGGACGTGCGATTCTTACCAAACCCACATTATATACCCGAATTGCGTCCGCTAACGGGAAAAGATGAAACCGTATATGACTATGTCATGTCTTTTCCAGAAACTGAAGAGTTTTATCAGCAATTTGAGACATTGCTTGAAACTATAATGCCTGGGTATATCAAAGAAGGAAAAAGCAGTTTGACGGTCGCAATTGGTTGTACGGGCGGACAACATCGTTCGGTCGCTTTATCTGAACGGATCAGCGCTGCTTTAGCAAAAAATTACAAAGTCAATGTGACCCATCGTGACAAAGATAAGCGCAAAGAGACGGTGAATCGATCATGAAAATGAAAACCTATCGAATCCGTAAACCTAAGATCGTTGTCATTGGGGGCGGAACTGGCCTGCCGGTCATTTTAAAAAGTTTGCGGAATCAAGGTGTTGATATCACAGCAATTGTGACGGTCGCAGATGATGGTGGCAGCAGTGGTGAGATCCGCAACCTAGTTTCGTCTATTTCGCCTCCAGGTGATTTGCGCAATGTGCTGGCTGCTTTGTCAGATATGCCGCAACTCTATAATGATATTTTTCAGTATCGGTTCAAGAAAGAAGACAAATTTCTTGCAAACCATGCCTTAGGTAATTTGATCATTGCCGCCATTGCGGAAATGCGCAACAGTACCTATGAAGCGATCCAGATACTTTCAAAAATCATGCACATTGATGGCCATGTCTATCCCTCTTCTGACCAACCTTTAATTTTGCACGCTGTTTTTAAAGACGGGACAGAAGCAGTGGGAGAATCCAAAATTGCCTTGGATCGTAAAACCATCGATCACGTGTTTGTGCGGAATCAAGATGACGAAAATGAACCCAAAGCTGCACGTAAAGTTGTGACGTCGATATTAGAAGCTGATATGATCGTATTAGGACCGGGTAGCTTGTTTACGAGTATCTTGCCGAATTTGATGATCAGTGAGATCGGACAGGCGTTGCTAGAAACGGCAGCGGAGACTGTTTACATCTGCAATATCATGACGCAAAAAGGGGAAACAGAACACTTTACTGATGCAGATCATGTTCGAGTTTTGCATCAACATTTAGGGAAGTCTTTTATTGATACCGTGTTAGTCAATACAGAGAAGGTCCCAGAAGGCTATATGGATCCAGAAATCTACGATGAATACCTTGTCCAAGTGAAACATGACTTCCAAGGACTGCGGAATGAAAGTTGTCGCGTGGTTTCAGCGGATTTCTTAGAGTTACGTGATGGCGGTGTCTTTCATGACGGTGATAAAGTGATCGATGAATTACTGCGGATCGTCTACGGTGCCAAAATCTAGAAAGGAGGCGACGCTATGTCCTTTGCAGCAGAAGTCAAAAAGGAACTGACATCACTAGAAGTACATCGGGAACATGCAAAAGCAGAATTAGCTGCTTTGATACGAATGAATGGATCGTTAAGTATTAACAACCAGCAGTTCGTTCTCAATGTGCAAACAGAAAATGCTGCCATTGCTCGGCGGATTTATTCCTTATTGAAAGATCACTACAATGTCCGAAGTGAGCTGTTGGTTCGTAGAAAAATGAAGTTGAAAAAGAACAATGTTTACATCGTTCGCTTAAAACAAGAGACCAAACGTGTATTGCTAGATTTAGATATTATGGATGGATTGATGTTTCATAGTCATGTATCGGATGAAATTATGGGGAATGCCCAAAAAATGCGTTCCTATTTACGGGGGGCATTTATGGCATCAGGTTCAGTCAACAATCCAGAGACCAGCCGCTATCATTTGGAAATCTATTCGATCTATGAAGAGCACAATCAAGATATCTGCGATATGTTGAACTATTATGGATTGAATGCGCGAGCCCTTGAACGACGAAATGGCTTTATTTCTTATTTAAAGGGCGCAGAAAAAATTGCCGATTTTCTCACATTGATCGGCGCGACCAATTCGATGCTCAAGTTTGAAGATGTTCGGATTGTCCGCGACATGCGCAATTCAGTCAATCGTTTGGTGAATTGTGAAACAGCAAATATGAACAAGACCATCGATGCAGCTTCCAAACAGATTGACAATATTGAATTTATTCAACAACGGGTGGGGCTGGGAGCTCTTCCAGAGAAGCTGCAGGAAATTGCAGAATTGCGATTGGAACATCCTGAAGTCAGCTTGAAGGAGTTGGGAGAGATGATTCCTTCTGGAGCGATCTCCAAATCAGGCATCAACCATCGAATCCGTAAAATCAATGAATTTGCGGATCGTTTGCGAGATAAAGTCAGTTAAACTAACCTGTGCCACAGGTCATAACAAGACAACAGTTGAAGGGATAGAATGAAGCTAAAACGGCTAAGTATCAAGTAGTTTTGGCTTCGTTGGACCGCACGTGCGAGTCGATTATCCTTCAAGAGTGGGTTGCTGTTAGAACTGTGGCACAGGTTTTATTCATTGATCAATTGTGTCAACTCATCCGCTGAGATTGATTCATCGAAAATGTGACTGCCTACGATAACGGTCGGCACAAATTGAATATTTGCTTTTCGGGCTTCTTCCACGATTTCACCAGCATACGTGGAATGGTTATGTTCGGTTAATCCTAGCTGGTTTTGCGCAAATTCTGCAACCTCCTCTAAAGTTAAATGTCCCCATTGATCTTGTGTTTGATAGATTTTAGTAATATCTGCGATCGTTTGAGCAGGATTATCCGTTGCTACAAACCGATGCATCACATTTCCCCGTTGAAGAGACTCTTTTTCTTTATCGAATAATTTGATCACTCGTTGAACTTTTCCCGCAGCAACAGCTTCGGTTAGGATCGGCAATGACTCTTCAAACCATTTGCGGCAATAAGGACAACGAAGATTCATGAATTCAATGATTGGCTTAGCATTTTCATCACCAATCTTGATTCCAGTAGTCGTATTTGTTTCTTTAGCTTTGATAATTGAAATATCCATGTTTCATCCTCCTTTTTTTTAAGTTTAACAGAATTTCAACTAGAAAGAAAAGGAGAAACAACCAAATGAAATTTGTGAAAAAATCTTAGATTAGATAGAAACTGTATCGTTTGCTCTTTCACTAAATCGCTGCTATTTTGATTTGCAGTATTTATTCAAGTAGATTTTTCAGCTATAATGGATTGTGTGAGAATGCTCAAAATGGAAGATAAAGGAAGTTAGAGAGATGCGCAAGAAAAAAACAATGGACGGAAATACAGCGGCAGCCTACATTTCTTATGCTTTTACAGAATTAGCCGCAATCTATCCTATTACCCCTAGTTCAACAATGGCGGAATTGGTAGATCAATGGTCCGCCAGCGGAAAGAAAAATATTTTTGGACAACCAGTGAAAGTGGTTGAAATGCAGTCAGAAGCCGGAGCAGCTGGTGTAGTACATGGTTCATTAAAGACTGGGGCTTTAACGACGACTTATACAGCTTCGCAAGGATTGCTGTTGATGATTCCAAATATGTACAAAATCGCGGGAGAACGTTTGCCTGGCGTATTTCACGTTGCCAGCCGAGCAGTCACTACGAATGCATTGAATATTTTTGGTGACCATACAGACGTGATGGCGGCTCGCCAAACAGGCTTTGCGATGTTGGCGGAAAGCAGTGTTCAAGAAGTTATGGATCTTGCACCTGTGGCTCATTTAGCGGCGATTGAAAGTGGGATTCCCTTTCTGAATTTCTTTGATGGTTTTCGAACCAGCCATGAAATCCAGAAGATTGATGTACTTGAATACAGTGAATTGGCTCAATTGATTGATCAAGAAAAATTAGCAGCTTTTCGCGAAAAGGCAATGAATCCAAACCATCCAACGGTTAGCGGAACGAATCAAAACCCCGATATTCATTTTCAACAGCGAGAAACGGTCAATGCCCATTACGATGCGTTACCGGCAACAATTCGCAAATACATGAAAGCCATTAATGATTTGCGCGGAACCAACTATGATTTGGTCGATTATTATGGCTGTGCTGATGCAGAAGAAGTAATTGTAACAATGGGTTCTTCGGCTCAGACTGTACAACAGACGGTGGATCATTTGCTCAAACAAGGAAGAAAAGTCGGGGTCTTGACAATTCATTTGTATCGACCATTTCCATTGGAAGTCTTTTTGGAAAAACTTCCATCAACGGTCAAAGCAATTGCCGTTTTAGACCGTAGCAAGGAGCCGGGAGCAAACGGTGAGTCTCTGCTTTTAGATGTCCAAAGTGCCCTTTATGATGCAGCGATCCGGCCAGCTGTCATTGGTGGTCGCTATGGATTGGGTTCAAAAGATATAACGCCAGATCAAATCGTTGCTGTATACGAAGAACTGACGAAAACAAAAAGTGAGCAAAAAAGACGGTTTACGATTGGGATCATGGATGATGTTACCCATCTCTCGTTGAACACGGAAGCTACTTTGGACTTGACCAATCCCAATACATTTCAGGCGAAATTTTGGGGATTTGGCTCCGATGGAACCGTGGGTGCCAATAAATCAGCGATCAAAATTATTGGCGATCACACAGATAAGTATGTTCAAGGTTATTTTTATTATGATTCCAAAAAATCAGGAGGATTAACAGTCTCCCATTTGCGTTTCGGAGACACACCGATCCGCTCGACTTATTTGATCGAGCATGCTGACTTTGTCGCATGCCATACCCCTGCGTATCTGCATACATATGATTTGCTGAAGGGGCTAAAAAAAGGCGGTACCTTCCTACTAAATACCACCTGGAATGAGCAACAAATTGCAACTAGTCTTCCTAAACACATCAAGCGTTACATTGCAGAAAATGACATCCGTTTTTATACCATCAATGCCATGCAATTAGCAATGGAGACTGGGCTCGGCAGACGCATCAACACGGCAATGGAAACTGCCTTTTTCTATTTGTCTGATATTATGCCTTTCGACGAGGTTCTGCCGATTTTAAAAGCGGAGGTATTAAAGAATTACGGACATAAGTCCATGGAAATTGTCGAAAAAAACTATTTAGCGATTGATCGGACCCTTGAATTGCTTTACGAGATTCAAGTGCCAGCTGAATGGGCCTTCATTGATGTGCCTGAACGGAAATCAACTGCAACATCCCGTTATGTTCGGGAGATCGTTGAGCCAATCAATCGACAGGAAGGCAATCAATTATCAGTGGGGACGCTCGTTCGGAATCAAATGACGGAAGGAGCGATGCCTCTAGGGACCACTGCAGTGGAAAAACGAGGGATTGCTTTAGAAGTGCCAGAATGGTTATCCGACCGTTGTACGATGTGCAATGAATGTGCATTTGTTTGTCCGCATGCAGCGATTCGACCTTTCTTAGTGGATGAAGATGAACTGACAGAGGCACCAGAAGGGTTTATTGTTCGAGAAATGCGAGGAAAAGATGGTCAGAAGTATCGAATCCAAGTTTCAATTGAAGATTGTACTGGCTGCGGGCTTTGTGTTGAAGCGTGTCCCGCAAAGGACAAAGCTTTGGTCATGAGCTCTTATGAAAGCCAAAAAGAGCAAGCAATGAATTGGGCCTTTGCTATGACACTACGTCAGAAAGAGAATCCGGCAAAACCGGGTACCGTAATGGGCACCCAATTCAATAAACCGCTTCTAGAATTTTCAGGAGCCTGTGCAGGATGTGGCGAAACTCCGTATGTCAAACTGTTGACTCAAATGTTCGGAGACCGCATGATGATCGCAAATGCCACCGGCTGCTCATCGATTTGGGGCGGCGCTGCTCCGGTGTCTCCTTATACGACCAACGACCAAGGGCAAGGACCGGCATGGTCCAATTCACTATTTGAAGACAATGCCGAATTTGGTTATGGGATGTTTCTAGCAAATCAAACACGAAGAGAAGCCTTAGCAGCAAAAATGCAGGCAGCCTTAATCACTGTTCCGATAGATCTACAAGGGATTATGCAAGACTGGATCGATCATCGGGAAGAAAGTGCAGGAAGCCAACAGAGGGCGGCAAAATTACAGGCTGCTTTACAACAAGAAATTCATCAACAGCCAAGTTTGCAAGCGATTCTTGACGACAGCGACTTGTTTGTAAAGCCAAGTCAATGGATGATTGGTGGCGATGGTTGGGCTTACGATATCGGATTTGGCGGAATCGATCATGTCTTGGCCTCAGGCGCGGATGTAAATATTCTAGTTTTAGATAATGAAGTCTATTCAAATACTGGCGGGCAAGTCTCTAAAGCAACCCCAACTTCAGCGATTGCTAAGTTTGCAGCTAGTGGGAAATATGTGTCGAAAAAAGATTTAGGGATGATGGCTATGACATATGGTCATGTATACGTGGCGCAAATTGCTTCCGGAGCCAATCAAATGCAGACGATCAAAGCTTTCGAAGAAGCGGAGAAATTCCCTGGACCATCTCTGATCATTGCTTATACACCATGTATCACCCATGGATTAGCAGGTGGCATGAGACAATCCATCAAAGAAGCAAAAGAAGCAGTGGCTTCCGGTTATTGGTCTCTATACCGTTACAACCCATTAATGACTGAAAAAGGTAAGCCAGCAATGACACTAGACTATAAAAAACCTGATTTTTCGTTGATGCCAACGTTTATGAAAACACAGGTTCGTTTTTCAGCCTTAGGTGCAGCTAACCCAAGTGCTGCAAGTGCATTATTCACAAAAACAGTCTTGGATGCCAAAAACCGTTTCTATAATTATGCGCGTCTTGCTGGGCAAGAAGAAAAGATTCGAGCAAAATTAGAAAAAGAGCCATTGTCTGAAGCAGAACCTCAATCGGTGGAAAAACAAGGAGAATCTGTTAGAACTAAACAGCGTAGATCAGTCTCTGATCCTGAAGTCGAAGCAGTTCGCGCGGCAAGAAGAGCTGCCAGAGCGGAGCGGAGAAAAAAATCAGAATAGGCAAGTGTCACAGCTCTAGCCAGTATCTGGCAGAGCTGTTTTTTTTAAGCTCCATTACGTAAAGATCAACCGTGTTATCCAATAATCGAGAGTCCAGAAAAAAGTGAGATTTTTTTTGAAAAAATGAGATAAATTTGCTTTTTTTCAACGTGTTAAAAGAAGTCCTATGTTATACTATTATTTGAAGTCTTAAGAATAAAGGAAGGCTGTTTATGTCGATGAATTTCAGTGATTTTTTTAATTTTGATTATTGGAGAGAAGTTTTCTCGTTTAATATATTTTCTATTTCGTTTTTAATCAATGTTTTGGATGTTTTAGTTGTCTGGTATGTGGTCTACAAATTGATTCAGTTAGTCAGAGGGACCAAGGCGATCCAGCTATTCAAAGGGGTCGGGCTGTTTATCGTCTTACGTTTTTTAGCGGGTTTGATTGGTTTGAGAACTCTCTCATGGCTGATGGATCAAGTAATCACCTATGGGGTGATCGCTGCTATTGTCATTTTTCAACCGGAGATTCGGCGAGGTTTGGAACATTTAGGTCGGAGTTCGCTATTCAAGACCTCTAAGTCTGAAAAGCACGAAGACGAAGTGATGGTCCAATCTTTAGATAAAGCGATCCAGTATATGGCGAAACGCAAAATAGGTGCCTTGATTACAATTGAGCGAACTACCGGTTTGGAAGAGTATGTCGAAACTGGGATTGCCTTGGATGCCGATATTACCGGAGAACTATTGATCAATATTTTTATTCCCAACACACCTTTGCACGACGGAGCAGTCATTATACGAGACGGCAAAATTGCGGTTTCGAGTGCGTATCTGCCCCTTTCAGAAAGCTTGTTGATTCCTAAAGAATTCGGGACTAGGCATCGGGCGGCAGTGGGGGTGTCAGAAGTCAGTGATGCTTTGACGATCGTTGTGTCTGAAGAAACTGGGGATGTCAGTATCACTATGAACAACCAATTGTTATCTGGGTTATCTCGAGAACAATACTTGGATATTTTGAATCGAGAGCTTGTGCCTGAAGAAAAAACAGCAAAACGTAATCTACTGCAATCTTTCCTTGACGGTGTGAACAAAGGGGGAAGAAAATGATTAAGAAAGAACGCCAACGAAATATTTTTTATGGTATACTAGCGCTGTTCTTTAGTTTGGTGTTGTTTTTTATTGCTAGTGGTTCCACACTGCAAGTCAATCTATCCGGCTCTACTAGTGGTTATGAAGAACATCTTAGCAATGTTCCCATCCAAACGACGTATGATACAGATAGCTATTTTATCCAAGGGTATGAAACCACCGTGAATGTCACCTTGAAAAGTCGAAATCGTATCCAGTTGAATGCAGAAAAAAATGATGAGACACGAAACTTTCGCGTGATGGCGGATCTCTCTGAATTAGGGGAAGGAACGCATGAAGTTCCTTTAGAAGTTCAGAATTTGAGTTCGGGTGTAACAGCTGAAATCGAGCCGAAGACCATCACAGTGACTATTGAAAAGAAAGTAACAAAAACATTTACTGTTGAACCAGTCATATCGGGCGCAGATATAAAGGAAGGGTATTCTATCGCTTCTCTAGAGGCAGATCCTCAGAAAGTAGCGATCACTACGGGTGATCGCACCTTAAATGATATCGATCGTGTGGTGGCTGTCATTGATCCTAATGAGATCGGAACGTCCTCTTCAACAGTCAAAGGAACGATACAAGCGTGGGATACCGCTAAAAATGCATTAGCAATTTTGCCAGATCCCGAAACAGTTAACGTAACGGTAACATTAGAAGCCCCGACAAAACAAGTGGAATTATTCGTCACCCAGCAAGGAACAGTTCCTAACGGCATCTCCCATTTTATCTATAGAATGAGTGCAATCAGCGGAACGATTTCTGGTAGCCAGTCTATTTTAGATACATTAGATCAAATTGGCGTACCAATCGATATTTCAAGAATCACCTCAACTGTTGAGCGAACTGTTGAAGTGCCAGTGCCAGATGGTGTGACGATTGATCCTAAAGTAGTGACGATCCAAGTGACACCTGTTTTCCAATCAACGGAAACGAATGGTCAAACTGGCAACGAGTCATCTGCCGAATCTCGATCAGATGAAACTAGTGAATCATCTACTAGTGAAGAAAACCGTGATTCAGAAAGCGAAACAACTGTTACAACTTCAGATGAGAGTAAAGAATAAGAGAGGGTAATACATTATGGGAAAATATTTTGGTACAGATGGTGTTCGTGGAGAAGCAAATAAGGAACTTACACCAGAATTAGCATTTAAACTTGGCCGCTATGGCGGATATGTGTTGAGTCAACATGAAACAGACGATCGTCGACCTCGCGTCTTAGTTGGGCGAGACACACGAATCTCTGGTCAGTTATTAGAAAATGCACTGATCGCTGGTTTGCTATCTGTGGGAATCGAAGTGTTTCAACTAGGCGTCATCTCAACGCCGGGTGTGGCTTATCTGACACGGGTCCAAAAAGCTAGTGCTGGAGTAATGATCTCAGCATCACATAATCCAGCACAAGACAACGGAATTAAATTCTTCGGTAATGATGGCTTCAAATTGGTGGACGAACAAGAAGCGGAGATCGAAGCTTTATTAGATGCTGCAGAAGATACGTTACCACGGCCGTCAGCTGAAGGTTTAGGAACCGTTGATGAATTTCCAGAAGGTCTTTTGAAGTATTCCCAATTTCTCCGTCAAACGATCCCGGGTGATCTAGAGGGCATCACCGTCTGTGTAGATGCAGCCAATGGGGCGACTGCTACAAGTGTCAATCGGTTGTTTGCAGACTTAGAAACTGATTTTTATACCATGGGAACTTCGCCGAATGGTTTGAACATCAATGATGGTGTTGGTTCCACTCATCCTGAGAAATTAGCAGAGTTCGTTGTCGAAAAAGGGGCCGATGTTGGACTAGCCTTTGATGGAGACGGTGATCGGGTGATCGCTATTGATGAACAAGGTAATATTGTTGACGGCGATAAGATCATGTACATTTGTGCAAAATACTTAGCTGAACAAAAACGTTTGAAACAAGATACCATCGTTACAACTGTGATGAGCAATTTAGGTTTTCATAAAGCTGTTGAAGCCATTGGTTTGAAAGATGTGATTACTCAAGTGGGTGATCGCTACGTTGTAGAAGAAATGCGCAAAAATGACTACAACTTTGGCGGGGAACAGTCCGGACACATGATCTTCTTAGACTTCAATACGACAGGGGATGGAATGCTGTCTGGTATCCAGTTATTGAATATCATGAAGCAGACTGGAAAAAAACTTTCTGAGCTGGCAGGGGAAGTTACGATCTATCCGCAAAAATTAGTTAATATTCGTGTGATAGATAAAAATGGCGCGATGGATGTACCGGCAATCCGAAAAATCGTCGAAGAAACAGAAGCAGAAATGAATGGGGAAGGTAGAATCTTAGTACGCCCTTCTGGAACAGAGCCACTATTGCGCGTGATGGCTGAGGCACCAACAACAGAAAAAGTAGATTATTATGTCGATAAAATCGCAGCTGTCGTACGGGAAGAAATCGGTGCGGAATAAATGAGATCAAAAACCAACGAAAGTCGTTTTCGTTGGTTTTTTTATCTTGTGAAAATATAATGATAATCCAAATAATGATTTTCATGTGGTATACTCACTGTATAAAGCGCGAGAAACCGATTGGTTGAATGGATCTAAACGTTAGGCAGACGTGTAGAGAGGATGAATGTGTGATGGGGAATACAACAGGATGGTTAGTCTTGGGTTTGTTTTTTATTACAGGTATCCTATTTTTAAGCAGACATGGATGGCAATTGATTGCTGGATACAATATGGCTTCTGAAGAAAAAAAGGCACAGTATGATTTAGATTGTTTGTATGTAGCGAAAGGCATCGGTATGTTGGTTCTGAGTGCTTTCATCCTGCTTTCATTACTTTTTAGTGATCACTGGTCATTAATGGGGAATATTTTATTCGTTGCAACTAGTTTACTGACGATAGTAGGGATAATCATCATAAATGGCACGTGGTGTGTAAAAAAATGATACATTTCTCCTATGTTAATCAACAGAGGTGCACTGAATCTGGGATGAATGCTGCTTGCTGTTTTGTGCATTACTTAAAAGACTTTAAAAAAATTGAGGGACGAGAAAAGAAAGGATGATCAAAATAGGCAATTCCAAGCAGTTTCAGCTTGTCTAAAAAAATTGCTTTTAATTGGTTGTACGAAAAAAAGAGCTGCGACAATCGTCTTGTCGCAGCTCTTTTTTCTGCCTAAAAACTTTTAAAAGTTTTATTCGACAGTCACTGATTTAGCTAAATTTCGAGGTTTATCCACGTCATACCCTCGTTGCAATGTTGCAAAGTAAGCCAACAGTTGCGTAGGAATCACGGCAACTAAACTAGTAACCAATGGATGGACCGAAGGCAAAACAATGTGATCCGTCGCTTTCGCTAGTTCTTGGCTGACGATGACTAAAGTATGAGCGCCACGAGACTCAACTTCTTTCAAATTTCCTCTCGTATGGGAGCCGGTCACTTCTTCAGTGATGATTCCGATGACTGGGGTTCCTTCTTCGATCAGTGCGATGGTTCCATGTTTCAATTCGCCAGCTGCAAATCCTTCTGCTTGAATATAAGAAATCTCTTTTAGCTTCAGTGCAGCTTCCATGGAAACATAATAGTCATTGCTTCGACCAATATAAAACGCATTGCGACTAACAGACAAATAATCTTCTGCTAATTGACTGATGACCGCTTTTTCATCAACTAATGTTTCCATAGCAGAGGCAACAATACTTAATTCATGGAAAACATCGAAGTCCTGTGCAGCAGCAATACCTTTAGCATCACCGATTGCTTTTGCTAATAAGGTTAAAACTGCGATTTGAGCAGTATAGGCCTTGGTAGAAGCTACGGCGATTTCAGGTCCGGCATGAAGCAACAATGTATGGTCAGCTTCACGAGAAAGAGTCGAGCCTGCTACATTTGTAATAGTCAGACTAGGCAAATTCATTTGATTGATTTTTACCAAGACTTGTCGGCTGTCGGCTGTTTCTCCACTTTGTGATAGAAAAATAAAGAAAGGTTTTGCAGACAGCAAAGGCATGTTGTAGCCGAATTCACTTGATAAATGTACTTCAACAGGAATCTGTGTCAGAGATTCTAGAATCGCTTTTGCGGCCCAACCAGCGTGATTACTGGTTCCGCAAGCAACGATGTAGATGCGGTCGCTCGCAACCATTTGATCCTTTAATGCGTCATCGATCGTCACTTCTCCTGTGCCTTGATACTCTTGAATGAGACGACGCATCACAGCTGGCTGCTCGTCGATTTCTTTCAGCATATAGTAAGGATACGTTCCTTTTTCGATGTCTGTTAAATCAAGTTGTGCTTCATAAGACTCGCGATAAACAAGATTTCCTTTTAGGTCTTCGATTTCAATCGTTTCTGCCGTCACAGTTACCATTTCACCGTCTTCAATTTCAACGAAATGAGTAGTCTGATCCAGCATAGCCAATGCATCACTACAAATAACGTTAAACCCATCCCCAAGCCCAATCAATAACGGACTTTTATTTTTTGCTACATAGATGGTTTCAGGGTCATTTTTATCAACTAATGCAAAGGCATAAGAACCACGAATCAATGAGAGTGCCTTTTTGAACGCTTCTTTAGTCGAAAGGTCTTTTTTCAATACTTCGATCAAGTGGACGACAATCTCTGTATCTGTCTGTCCTTCGAAGTGATGATCATTTAAATAGTTTTGATGCAATTCTTCAAAATTCTCGATTACTCCGTTATGAACCAGTACTAATTCTTGGTTAGAAGAAGTATGAGGGTGGGCATTTTTTTCTGATGGTTTACCATGAGTTGCCCAGCGAGTGTGTCCGATACCGATCGTTCCTGTTACTTCTGGTGTGACTTTGTCTTCCAAGTTTTTGATACGCCCTTGTGCTTTGACTAAGTGGCCAGAAGTACGATCAGCAACATATAAACCTGCTGAGTCATACCCACGATATTCTAAACGTTCCAAACCATTCAAAATGACTTGTTCAGCATTTGATTTTCCTACAATTCCTACGATTCCACACATAATGACAAATCCTACTTTCCACTACTTATTTACGATTCATTATGTATTTCTACCTGCGCAGCAAGAGGTTTGTTTTCATCTCAAGATGAGGTTTTGTTCTTGCTTATAGAGTGCAGTCCCTAGAGTTACCCGCCGAAAACTTCGATAAACTCTCTCCTCGTCATCTGTTGTACAGATCTGGCGCTATTCCTATTGGTCTATCTATCCTCCTTAAATTATTTTGTAGAAATACATGCATTATCATAATATTTATAAGGGAGTTAGTCAATAGAAAAAGCTAAAAAAAATAATTGGTATAGATGTTATCAGAGGCAATGTTTGTTCTGTAATGGAGATTTAAAGAAGGAGAATTGCGGATGATCCAATTCGTAAAATTGGAATTGTCCTTTTTGACTATCCTTTTTTTTTTAATTTCGATACAATGACAGAAGAAAGTGAGGGATGAAGATGTCAGAAACTGTACAATGTATGACGTTTTCCGAGTTAAAGGAAATAGTGGAAAGATTAGAGAAACAAGAAAATGTCAATGATGATACAAAAATCATGTTAGACACTGGTTGGGACAGCCTGCAGGAAATTCTTCCGGGTGCAATCTCTGTTCAAGAAGCACAAGCGTTTCGAGTGCAAGATGAATTAACTAAAGAATATTTCGGCGGCTACGCATTGAAAGAAAAAAGCGAAAAATTCGATGCAAGTGGACTAGTTGAAGCGGTAATTGTGATTGAGAACCGCTATTAAAAAGGAGTGGAAAAATGAATAAGAGAAGATGGGTGGCTGTTGCGATTGCAATTGGATTGTTTGTGTGCTCAGGTGTTTTTGCTTTGATGGCTCCGCCAGCAAATGAAGAGTCGTCACTGGACGGATTGAATGCTCTTTTATACGGAAGCAATGAATTGGAGGAACATCAAATAGCGGCTGGAGATAGCAATAACCGCATCCTTCGCTTGACTTTGGAAGGGACGATTGCGAATACTTCAGGTGGTGGATTGTTCTCAACAGAAGGATATGATCATCAATTATTTCTGGAAGAATTACGTGCCGCGCAAGAGGACCCAACGATCAAAGGGATTCTATTTGAAGTGAATTCGCCTGGGGGCGGAGTTTACGAAAGTGCAGAGATTGCTCGTGAAATGAAAAAGATCAAAGAAATTGGAATTCCTGTCTATGTTAGTATGAAGAACACCGCAGCTAGCGGTGGTTATTATGTCTCAGCGGGTGCGGACAAAATCTTTGCCACAGATGAAACCGTGACAGGTTCTATCGGAGTTATTATGTCTGGATTGAATTATTCAGGTTTATTGGATAAATTAGGGATCGAAGATAGCACCTATAAAAGTGGTGACTTGAAAGATATGGGTTCCTCTACAAGAGCCGCTACCGATGAGGACAAGAAAGTTCTGCAAACTTACGTGGATAATGCATACGGACGCTTTGTTTCCATTGTAGCTGAAGGACGAGGCATGTCAGATGAAGCTGTTAGAAAAATTGCTGACGGACGGATTTATGATGGTCAACAAGCTGTGGAGAACGGGTTAGTTGACGAAATTGGGTTTCCTGAGGACGCCTTCGCTGCATTAGAAGCAGATCAAGGGTTAGAGGATGCGGAAATTTTTGAATATGGTGTCGGTTCCACAGGGTTCGCTTCTACATGGCTGGGTTCAAAGCTGGCAGAGTTTCAAGGGCTGAAGGCATCTGAGTCTAGTCGTCTTTTGCAAGTAGTAGAAAGCCTGGGTACGATGGATGCGCCGAAACCTCTTTATTATTATGGAGGTGAATAACTATGCCTGAAAAAGAAACGAAAGAGCCACGAATCAAACAACAACCTGTTGAACAGGGAGCAGAAAACGTAACTCTGGAAAATCTAGAGTCGACCTCTGGAATCTCTACAGAGCAGGCGAATCAAGAAGTACAACTAGCTGTGGATACCCCAAATCAAGAGGCCGCTGTGACGAATCATCCAGATGATTTCTATCAACAAGTATTGGGCTCGTTTAAGAGAAAAGAATTTAGCGAGGAAGAGATTGATCAGCGACAAAAAGAATGGCAACGGTATGAGGGGATAGAAGACAAACAGAAAGAACGCAGACGAGTGAATGATTTTCCAGATTACTTTTTTGCTGGGTTTTGGATTCGGCTATTTGCTTATCTCGTAGATGTACTTTGTATCGGAGCTATTACAGGAATTACTCTGGATACGATCTATCACTTAGGTGGTTGGTCAAGTAGCGGGCATCCTTTTGGACTCTACCAGTTACTCTCGTTGGCCATCTACTTAGGCTATTTTGTTTTATTAACAAAGTTCAATCAGGGACAAACGGTAGGTAAGATGATTTTCGGTATTCGGGTCGTGTCATTTACAGAAGCTGATTTGAGTTGGAAAACAGTTCTGACAAGAGAACTGTGTATGCGCTACGTTTTGCAATTCAATCCTTTCTTTTATTGCGGTTATTTGCCAGTGATTTTTACTAAAGAAAAGCAGCATGCCGGAGATTATTTTTCTGAGACCAGTGTGGTTACTATCAATTTGATTAAAGCATTCAATAAACAGGCAAATGCCAATATGTAACAAGAATAGACAATAGCGTAATGAGCGGTCAGTCTCTATTTGAGGCAAACGAAGACTGACCCGTTGAAAAGCGGTCTTGCTACCAGAAGATTGCACCATACAAGCGGAAGTGCGATTGCAGATCGATTACAGATAAAGGAGAATGAGATATGGGAGACACGATCCAGTTTCCAAAACCTGAAGACCGCCTGCGTCATTCAGCAGAAAAAGCATATCAGGCAAAAGATTATCTGAAGGCTTACCATGATTACCAGGAAATTTATACTGAGCATTCTTCTTTTGAGATCAATCAGTCTCTCGTTAAGTGCTTACAGCAACTGGCTGATTTTGCAAAAGCGTTGGAAGTGGCAGATGATTTCTTGGATGAATACCTACAAGATCCAAATGGTTTTGTTCAAATTGGTCATTTGTTGATTCTTGATGGTCAATACTTGCAAGCGAGAAAATGGATAAGACTCGCAGAGGAATTTTCGGTGATCTCTGAAGCGACAAGCGAAAATTTAGTGAAAGAATTGGATAAAGTAGAAGAAGTTCAACAAATACTTGGTTTGGAAGATTTTTTAGGAAAAAAACAGTCATTGCTTGCAATGGACAGCAGCAACCAACCAGTTAGCGGGCACACATGGCACGTTTTTTCCCAAGGACTCACAAAGGATCAGTTTGTATCGTTGATGACGGAGCTGCTTCCTCAGTTAACGAATCCTTTTTTGTTACCAAAACTAGTAGAAGAACTTGTCCGTTTAGGAAGTTCACAGCAGTTTGAATTGATAGACTACATGGGGGATCAACGGCAGATCATTCCCAATCAGTTATCTTTATTGAGGGAAGTGCCAGTTTTCAGCCAAATGCGACAAGCTGTGAATGAACGAATCGGGCAAGAAAATCCAACCTTAGCAGAAGGCATTTTAGAAGAGTTGAATGATCATTTTGCTTTAAGCTATCCGTTCTTGCCAGAAACCCAAGAGATTGATCGCTGGGTACAAAGCTATATCGATGAGTATCAAGATCTTTTTGCAAAAAGCGAACCACAAGCGATCGACGAGGAGATCCAACGTAAGAAAACAAGATTACGAAAGATTTTGGGTTCTTTCTAATTCTGAAAGCAGATCACTCAAGAAAAAAACGAGAAGTTTCTAGGTAAAATGTTTACAATTAAAGAACGTTAGTGTACTATTTAAAGGTATGCATGAAACTATTTCATATGTAAAATATAATTGTTATTCGGAGGGAAATAAATGACTGCAAAATGGGAAAAAACAGGCACCAATGATGGTGTATTGACATTTTCGATCGAGCAAGCTGAAATCCAAAAAGGCTTGACGACTGCATTTAATAAAGTGAAAGGCAACTTAAACGTACCTGGCTTCCGTAAAGGAAAAGTATCTCGCCAAGTATTTAACCGTATGTACGGAGAAGAAGCATTGTATGAAGATGCATTGAATGCTGTCTTGCCAGAAGCTTATGAAGCAGCAGTTAAAGAAGCTGGTATTGATCCAGTATCACAACCAAAAATCGATGTTGACAGCATGGAAAAAGGTCAAGACTGGGTGATCAAAGCAGAAGTGACTGTGAAACCAGAAGTTAAACTTGGTGATTACAAAGAGTTGACTGTTGAAAAACAAGATCGTGAAGTAACAGAAGAAGACGTAGATGCTCGCATCAAACGTGAACAAGAAGCACAAGCTGAGTTAGTCATCAAAGAAGACGAAGCTGCTGAAAATGGCGATACAGTCGTTATCGACTTTGAAGGTTTCTTAGGTGAAGAAACATTTGAAGGCGGCAAAGGCGAAAACTATTCATTAGAATTGGGTTCTAACTCTTTCATCCCAGGTTTTGAAGATCAATTAGTAGGAGTGAAAGCTGGCGAAAGCAAAGAAGTCAACGTCACTTTCCCTGAAGATTATCAAGCAGAAGATCTAGCAGGTAAAGATGCAGTCTTTAAAGTAACAGTTCACGAAGTCAAAGCAAAAGAATTGCCTGAATTAGATGATGAATTTGCCAAAGATGTTGATGATAGCGTTGAAACACTTGCTGAACTAAAAGAAAAATACCGCAAAGAATTGACAGAAACAAAAGAAAAAGCTGCTGGAGATGCAAAAGATGAAGCAGCGATTCGCCAAGCAGTTGAAAACGCAGAAATCGTTGAATTACCACATTCTATGGTCCATGACGAAGTTCACCGCTCAATGGATGAGTTCTTGAACAACATGCAACGTCAAGGAATTTCACCAGAAATGTACTATCAATTGACTGGTTCAACGGAAGCTGACTTGCATCAACAATTTGAAGGCGAAGCAGAAACTCGTGTGAAAACTAACCTTGTGATTGAAGCAATCGCAAAAGCAGAAGGTTTGGAAGCAACTGAAGAAGACATCGAAAAAGAAATTCAAGAGCTTTCAGAAGCTTACAACATGCCTGTTGATCAAATCAAACGCGTCTTGACAGAAGATATGTTGAAACATGACATCACAATGAAGAAAGCCGTTGAAATCGTAACTGGTACGGCGAAAGAAGCTTAATTTTCATCAAAAGAGCGGCAAACGTCTTTTCCGATGTTTGCCCTTTTTGATTGATCAAAAAGCAATGGTGTGTATATTTCATACGATCGTTTTTTGCTTACTTTGCCTTTTTGAGCAGGATGATCTTGACTTATTTTGCGGACGTGGTCAATTGCTAAGAAAACGTAACGGCCATGAGAAATAGCTTTTTCTTTCAAATGAGTTATGATAAGATGATTAAAGACTGTAAAGATAGTAAAACCAATTCCACTCCTTTACAGGTTAGAAATTTATCAAGGGGTGAACAGTATGTACGACAACACAAATGGAAATGACGCTGTTCGTTGTTCTTTTTGCGGGAAGACGCAAGAGGAAGTAAAGAAGATCGTTGCCGGTCCTGGTGTATACATATGTAATGAATGTATCGACTTGTGCAAGGAGATCATTGACGAAGAGTTCTACGAAGAAGCCATTCGTGAATTTACCGAGGTACCTAAACCACAAGAATTGCTGCATATATTAAATGATTACGTCATCGGACAAGATCGTGCGAAAAAGACACTTGCTGTAGCGGTTTACAATCATTACAAACGAGTGAACGTTGAGCCGACCGCAGAAGACGTTGAGTTGCAAAAAAGCAATATTTGTCTAATTGGACCAACTGGCTCTGGGAAAACGTTCCTTGCTCAAACATTGGCCCGTTCATTGAATGTGCCATTTGCTATCGCCGATGCCACCAGCTTGACGGAAGCTGGATATGTCGGAGAAGATGTAGAAAATATTTTGCTGAAACTTCTGCAAGCAGCGGACTATAACGTTGAAATGGCAGAAAAGGGCATCATTTATATTGATGAAATCGACAAAATCGCTCGTAAAAGCGAAAATGTTTCGATCACGCGAGATGTATCGGGTGAAGGGGTGCAACAAGCGTTGCTGAAGATCTTGGAAGGGACACAAGCAAGTGTACCGCCTCAAGGTGGACGGAAGCATCCTCATCAAGAAATGATTCAAATCGATACGACGAATATTTTATTCATCGTTGGTGGTGCATTTGACGGGATTGATACCATCGTTAAAAACCGGATGGGTGAAAAAACGATCGGTTTTGGAACGAACAACAAACGGTTCTCAGAAGATGAAAGCATCATGCAACATATCATTCCTGAAGACTTGTTGAAATTCGGCTTGATCCCAGAATTTATTGGCCGTTTGCCGGTTATGGCAGCTTTAGACAAATTGACGACCGATGACTTGGTCCGTATTTTGACGGAGCCGAAAAATGCGCTAGTCAAACAATACCAAAAACTGTTAGCATTAGACGATACTGAGCTTGAGTTTGAACCAGCTGCTCTACGCGCGATTGCGGATAAAGCGATCGAACGCAATACGGGTGCTCGTGGTTTACGTTCGATTATCGAAAATATCATGATGGACGTGATGTTCAATGTTCCTTCTGATGAGTCGATTGAAAAAGTCATTATTACCGAAGATGCAGCCAAAGAAATCGGTGAACCGACAATCATTTATAATGAAGAAACAAAAAAAGCAGTTTGATTTTAGTAAGTCGGATAGTTTGATGACTATCCGACTTTCTTTCTGAAAGCATATGAGATTTTATTAGAAGGGAGCGAGCAGATGAAAGTACATGATGCAGAAATTGTGATTAGTGCTGTTTCACCGGCACAATATCCGGATACGCATTTACCGGAAATCGCGTTAGCGGGTCGTTCCAATGTTGGGAAGTCTTCCTTTATCAATACATTGATTAATCGAAAAAATTTAGCGCGAACGTCTTCGAAACCTGGTAAGACCCAAACATTGAATTTTTACTTGATTGAAAACACCTTGCATTTTGTGGATGTGCCAGGATATGGCTATGCAAAAGTTTCAAAAACGGAGCGGGCAAAGTGGGGGAAGATGATCGAGACGTATCTTGCAGAGAGACAGCAGCTGCGGGCAGTCGTCTCTCTAGTGGATCTGCGCCATGCGCCTTCTCAGGAAGATATTCAAATGTATCAGTTTTTGAAATATTATGAGATTCCAGTAATCGTGGTGGCCACGAAAGCAGACAAGATTCCTCGCGGGAAATGGAACAAGCATGAAAGTGTGATCAAAAAAGCGCTGGAATTCGATCCAGCAGACACCTTTATTCTTTTTTCTTCCATCACTAAACAGGGGAAAGAAGAAGCTTGGCAAGCGATAGAAGCGGCCATCAAGCAATAATAGATAAGAGGTAAGATGCATGGGGCAATCTCTCAGGACTAGAAAATAAACGGAGAAAGTTTGCTCCGGAACATCTTTTATCGGAAAAATTCTGTGCAAACAAAAAAAACATCGATTAGGATGTTTTTTTTGTTTGTTTTTTAAGATCCGTATTTTTTTCAGTTTCTTCTTTATCTTCTTTCGCATTCAAGAAGCGTTCGATGTCGGGTTTGTTCTCTTTTTTGTCATTGTCGGGAAGAATAGCAAACTCATCGAACATTTTATCAAGAGAATCTTCACGTTGGAATTTTAATCCCATATTCCCACCTCCAAGCGCCTCTAGTTTACCATGAAAACCAAAGTTTTTCATCTCAAAAGTAAGCGAAATAGTGTTCAATCATGAATCCCTTTACTATAATAAAATAAGAAGTACATAAAGAGGTGAGAAAGATGATCAAAACGAAGAAAATCTATGCCTTTATTCAATCGGCACAACTCGCCGATGCTCTGATGCGTGAACAAATAGCCAACTGGTTCGCTTTGGTCCGTCTTTCCTTTACCCCCACCAGCTACTATTTAAATCAAAAGGAAATCCACTCCTATGATATCGCTGAAGTACGCTCATTGCTGGAGGGAAGTATTGACGAGGTCAATTTTGAACTGATTTTAACCGATGGACAAAATGAATCCAGTATACACGTTGTCCAAGAAGCCGTACTGCAACGACATCTTTTTACATTTGATGTTTTTCAGGGATCGCGAGAACTATTACTGAGTTATATAAAGACCACAATGGAACAAGGCGGTCTCTTTAGTTATATTCGAGCTTATGATGAATTCCTCAATCATAATGTCGAAAGTGTAGAGAAACGCTATAACTTTCAGAAACCAGAAGAAATCGCTGAATTACCAAAGCGAAAAAACCATGCCAAAGAAATCGTGATCGATTGCAATCAATTTGCCGGATATGATGTTTTTTATAACGGGTTTTGTTTAACTTCCTGTTGGCGCATGTATTTCTCAGAGTACTATGAGCGAGTGTTGCCGTTAGTGATTATTAAAGATGCCCAACAAGTAGAACAAATCCAAACGATGGAGGAAGGGGTTGTCATGGTGGAGCTTTACCGTGATCCGTTTCAATGGGATCATCCTGCCAACCTTTCCTATCAACGTTTGTTTCGGGACCAAATCGGGGTGGATCAACTTACTTGGGATAACGGAGTAGGGATTTTGCGAGAACCGTTTATTGAATACGCGTTTGGCCATCAGTTGATCCAAACGATCCAATATCAAAATGATCGTTTACAGCCCACCGTCAAACGCAAAGCGACCCATTTTATCACTCGGAACTTTGATTTAGTTCGTGAGATTTACCAAGAACGTCGGGTGAGGGGATTGTTGAATGCACAGGCTTATTTCCCTTGGATCGACCAAGAAGGCATGCGGATGATGGATTACATTGTCTTAAAACCACAGTTAACGCTCGATAATGGCTTAGATGCTTATGAATTTTATATTCGCAGTCATTTAGAGGCGGATTACACTACGGAACATTTTGAAGAATACACCGTTTGTTTGCAGTTCTATTTGCCGCAAGAGGCGATGACAGATATTCCTATCGACGAATTGAAAGATCGTATGTCAGATGTTCGCTTTGGTTTATTGCATCGCAGCAAAAAATATACCTGGGTCAATCTAAAAAAAGAAACCCATCGCTTGCGGGTCTATTTTATGAATATGGAACGCTTAGCTGAACACCAATCCATTTCTGGAAATAAATAGAGCCATATAAAATAGCAAAGACAAGGAAGTTGAATGATTCTCGCAAAAAAATCTCCAGTGTGTTTCAAACACGCTGGAGATTTTTTTGCATAGGAGACGCTAGTTGTTTCACACAACACGTATTAAGCGGTAGTTACTTCTTTTTTTAACAAACCGAAGATGATTCCTGAAACAATCGCACCAATTAATATGAACAATAGGAATAATAATGGTTTTGATAGTAAAAGGACCACAAAGATCCCACCGTGAGGAGCCATCAATTGAATATTGAATGCACCGACTAGGGCACCAGTTAAAGCAGAACCAATCACGAAACTTGGAATGGCCCGAAGAGGATCAGCTGCTGCAAAAGGAATCGCACCTTCAGTAACAAAAGATAAGCCCATCACGATATTCGTCAAACCTGCTTCTTTTTGATCTTTAGTGAATTTATTTTTGAATAAAACTGTTGCGATAAAGATCGCCAATGGCGGCACCATTCCACCAGCCATGACTGAGGCCATTACGACACTACCACCTTCGGCAACCGTTGTGGCAAGTGTTGCTGTACCGAACACATAGGCAGCTTTGTTGATTGGACCACCTAGATCGGCTGCCATCATAGCTGCTAACAGAGCACCTAGTAAAGCGGCATTTGTTCCACTCAATCCTGTTAAGAAGCTGTTTAAGCCGTCATTGATCGCTTTCATTGGGACATTGATCATTAGCATGAGGAACCCAGTAATCAACAAACCAAAAACAGGGTAAAAGAGAATCGTTTTGATTCCGTCTAATGACTTAGGTAAACCTTTGAAAAGATTGCGCAAGAATTTGATGACATATCCTGCTAAAAATCCACCAATCAATGCACCAAGGAATCCTGCGCCACCACTGTTTGCCAATGCGCCAGCAGCAAAACCAACGATCAAACCTGGGCGATCACTGATACTCGATGCAATAAATCCAGCCAAGACAGGTAACATGAATCCGAAAGCGGCATTACCGATTTGATTGAACCAAGCAGCTTGTTGATTATAACTACCTAATTGATTTAAAGCGTCTTGCGGTACACCCATGAATTGATCGACCATAAAGGAAATAGCGATCATGATTCCGCCTGCAATAACGAATGGCAACATATGGGAAACACCATTCATCAAATCTTTATAGATTCGTTGACCAAACGTACCATCAGCAGAAGATTCTTCTGCAACTGTTTGTCCGCTACTGTGAAAGACAGGAGCATTACCGCTTAAAGCTTCATTGATCAGTTGTTCCGTCTTACGAATCCCGTCACTAACAGGACGATTCACTAGATGTTTGCCGTTGAAACGATCCATCTCGACCTTTTTATCAGCAGCGACAATGACGCCAGCTGCTCGTGCAATGTCCTCTTCTGTTAATCGATTTTTAATGCCTTCCGAACCATTCGTTTCAACTTTGATTTCTACGCCTAGTTCTTTGGCTTTTTTCTTTAATGCATCTTCAGCCATGTAAGTATGAGCAATACCTGTTGGACAGGCTGTAACAGCAACGATATAAGGGCGATCACTCACTGACTCTGTAGTTATGACATCTGTCTGTTCTTCTTTTTGTACTTCTGCTTCAGCAAATAGTTGTTGGACTGCATCCGCAGTTGGTGCTTTCTTTAATTTCTCAACAAATTCTGGATCAATCAACAAGCGTGAAAGAGCAGCTAAGGCTTGTAAATGGGTATCATTAGCTCCTTCAGGAGCAGCGATCATGAAGAAGAGGTAAGTAGGTTGACCATCCAGTGCCTCATAATCCACACCGGTTTTACTTTTAGCAAATAAAACAGTCGCTTCATTGACTGCTTGATTTTTCGCATGAGGCATTGCGATACCGTCGCCAAGACCGGTTGATGTTTGGGCTTCGCGAGCCAAGATCCCTTCTTTGTAGACAGCAATATCTGAAATGCGGCCAACTTCATAAAGTTTGGCAACCATTTCGTCAATCACACCTTTTTTATCCGTTGCTTGAAGGTCCATGATCATGGCATCTTTTAAGAGTAAATCGTTGATTTTCATTGTTTATCCTCCTTATATTAAGTCAAAGTATCTTTTCAATAACAACTTCTGGCAATAATTCTTGAATAAATGCTGATGTGGCTAAATCATCTGAAAAAGCAGTGGCGCTGCCGCAAGCAACTCCCCATTTAAAGGCTTCCAGTGCATTTTTTGTTGCTGTATATTGTCCGATAAAGCCAGCAATCATTGAGTCGCCAGCTCCAACCGAGTTTTTCAGTGAACGCTTCAGAACATTCGAGCGGTAGATTTCGTTTCCAGTAAAGAAAATGGCTCCATCTCCGCCAAGGGAGACAATGACATTCTTGGCGCCATCAGCGATTAATTTTTGTCCATAAGGTAAAATATCTTCGAAGGAGTGGAATGTCGTTTGATACAATTCCGCTAATTCATGATTGTTGGGTTTGATCAGCAACGGTTGGTCGGGTAATGCTGCGAACAACTCTGGACCCGTTGTGTCAATGACGAACTCGGCTCCAGCTTCTTTGACGATGGCGATCAACTCTTGATAGTAGTCAGCCGTCAGTCCATTTGGTTTGCTACCAGAAAAAATGACGATATCTTCCTTGGTAAGAGAAGACAGTTTGTCTTTCAATTGCTGACTTTCATCCTTTGAGATTGTTGGCCCTAATCCGTTGATTTCAGTTTCTTCGCCAGATTTTAATTTAATATTGATCCTTGTATCGGCAGCAACTTGTGTGAAATCGGTCGTGATTCTTTCATTGATCAGCCAATCTTCAATGAAACGTCCAGTGAATCCGCCAATAAATCCAAGTGCAGTGGAAGGGATCTGGATCCGCTGTAAAATACGAGAAACATTGATGCCTTTGCCGCCAGGAAGTTTAAAGTCTTGCTTCATTCGATTAAGTTCGCCCAATTGTAATGCTTCGACGTGGACAATATAGTCAATTGATGGGTTGAGTGTGACAGTATAAATCATTCGGATACCTCCATAATAGTCGTTTGTGTTCGAAATTTAGCCGCATAGTTTTTCGGACAGAAGTCTGTGATAATCTCTGCGTCTTCAATGGCAGCAACTTGAGCAAAAGTAGTTTGTTGAAATTTAGAATGGTCCAGTAATACATAAGCTTTTTGACTATTTTCAATCGCGATTTTTTTGATCATTGCTTCTTCAGGATCTGGAGTCGTAAAGCCTGCGTCTACATGAGCACCATTCATTCCAATAAAACAGCGATTGAAGCGCAGTTTTCGCAATTGCTCACTGGCACCGCTCCCCAAGACAGCGTTCGTACTGATTTTGATCGTTCCTCCTAAAATCAATGTCTCGATTCCTTGATCGATCAGTAATGCCGCATGTTTGACAGAGTTGGTTACAACCTTCACATTTGAGATCGATGACAAGAAAGGGATCATTTCTAAAGTTGTGGTTCCAGCATCCAAGTAAATGACCTCATCCTTTTTGATCAATGAGACGGCATATTGGGCGATTTTTTGTTTCTCTACTTGGAACTTTTGCGTTTTTTCTTTCATATTGGGTTCAAATCCAAGGTGCTGGATCTTTTTGGCACCTCCATGGATTCGGACCAAAACTCCCTGTGCTTCAAGTTCTTGTAAATCGCGACGGATAGTGGACTCAGATGCTTGTAATTGATGGATCAATTCGCTGACTTTCACGATATCCGTTTCTTCTAAAAGGGCTAAAATCCTTTGATGACGCTCTTCTGTAAGCATTTACATCACCTCTTCAATTGTTATGATAGCACATAAAACAGTCATAATCAATCACAATCGTTTAAAAACAATCAAAATGTAAGGGTAATACATTCTTAAACGGTCAAAAACGGTCGGCAAATTACTCAGAAAAGAATCGAAATGGGTTAATGTTTGACAAGAATGGCTATTCTTTGGCTTAATTATTTTTAGGGGGGAATTATATGAAGAATGAAGTGATATTGCAAGGCTTCGAATGGGACTTGCCTGCAGACAGTCAACATTGGAATAGATTGAAAGAAATGAGTAGTGAGCTTAAAGATTATGGATTTACAGCGGTATGGTTGCCTCCTGCATATAAAGGTACAGCGGGCGTCGAAGATGTTGGCTATGGTGTCTACGACTACTACGATCTTGGAGAATTTGATCAAAAGGGATCAATACCAACCAAGTACGGAACCAAAGATGAATATCTTGAAGCAATCAAAGCGTTGCAAGATCAGGGGTTGGAGGTTTACGCAGATATTGTATTCAATCATTTGATAGGAGCCGATGAAAAAGAAACGGCACCAGCGGTCAAATACAGTTGGGACAATCGCAACAAGCCGATAAGTGATGAAGAAGAAATCGAAGCTTGGACGAAGTTCACTTTCCCTGGAAGAAAAGGGAAATACAATGACTATGTCTGGACGTGGAAAAATTTTTCTGGCGTTGATTATGATGACCGAACCAACGATCATGCCTTGTTTAACTTTGCCCAAAAAGGGTGGGAAGATCAAGTGGATGATGAGATGGGCAACTATGATTATCTAATGGGCTGTGATTTGGATATGGAGAATCCAGAAACTATCGAACAGCTGGATAAATGGGGCAAATGGTATCAAGAGTTAACGAATGTGGATGGCTATCGCCTAGATGCTGTCAAACATATTGAGTTTAATTATTATGTTAATTGGCTTTTGAATCGCCGGGAAGAAAAAGGCAAAGATTTATTTGTGGTGGGAGAATATTGGTCGGGTGATCTGCCGAAACTAGAAGAGTATCTCGATTCTTCCGGAAATCTGATCCATCTGTTCGATGTGCCACTGCATTACAATTTCTATGAAGCATCTCATTCGAATGGTGCGTACGATATGAGTCAAATCTTTGCAGGTACATTGACTGCTTCTCGAGAAGACTACGCTGTGACTTTTGTCGATAATCATGATACGCAAGTCGGTCAGAGTTTACAGTCATGGGTAGATGGCTGGTTTAAAGTGCATGCCTATGCGTTGATCTTGTTGCGAAAAGCTGGAGTACCAGTTGTTTTCTGGGGGGATCTATTCGGTATTCCTGAACAAGGTATTGAACCAGTTGGAGAAGATTTAGAAAATCTCCTGAAATTGCGTGAAAAAATCTCCTTTGGCAATCAAGTTGATTATTTCGATGACCCAAATTGTATCGGTTGGGTACTGACAGGAGATTATGAGCACGAACTGTCTGGCTTGGCCGTGGTCATGACGAATGCCCAAGGTGCTGAGAAAGAAATGACCATCAGCGCCATTCATGGTGGTGAAACTTACGTAGATATTTTGAAAAATAATGAAGCAAAAGTTGTCTTAGACGAAACAGGTAAAGGAATTTTCCCAGTCAATGACGGTCAAGTTTCCGTTTATGTGGATGAACGTTTGGTGGAAAAATACTATAGCTAATTTCAGAAGCTGATTTTAGAAAGAACCGTTTGGTAATATTATACGACAGCGATTGTATGGCAATGAAAGAAGGAGCAAAACTGCAGAACATGTGTCTGTAGCTTTGCTCCTTCGATTTTTTTCTGATCGATAAATAAAGACAGGAGGATGTTGACGGCAATTTGGCAGCCAATGTTTAAGTCAGAGGACCATCAGCTAAATAGCTGATTTTTTTCTTCACTTCCGAAACACTATTCGAATCCGTTAAGATCAAAAGGGCATCACCAACTTTCATGATCGTATCTCCGCGGGTCAAAATTTCGTTTTCGCCACGACGAATGGAAATCAGCAACATGTTTTCTGGCCAAGGAAAGTCTCGAACGGCCATCCCATCAAATGAACTTTCTGCGGTTACCGGATACTCGATCACTGTTTTCGTTCCTCGGATATTCACAGCGGGTTCTTTATGCATCTTTTCAAGGAGAGACTCATAAATAGGATGACCACCAAGACCATCGACCACGATATAAGCTACTAAACTAACTAGTCCTAACGGCATTAGGTGATTGATTGATCCAACCATCTCTGTTACTAAAATAATAGCAGTTAAAGGAGCCTTACCGATCGCTGTAAAATAACCAGCCATTGATACGATCACGAAATTCTTGATATAAATAGGATCCAGACCGATCGACTGTGCCAAAAAGGTACCAAAGATCGCACCAATCAGCGCACCTAATGTTAAGATAGGAAGGAAAATCCCCCCAGGCAGTCCAGCTCCATATGAAATCATGGAAAAACAGTAACGCAAAATCAGCAACATGACCAAAAACAACAGGGGAGCCCCGGTTTCTCCTAAAGTCAAGATAATTTGATTCCCGCCGCCTAAATAGTCTGGTAAAAATAGACCGATTGGAATAATCAGCACAAAAGGAATCAATCCATACCAGTCAGAGGATATGGGTAGTTTTCCATACCATTTAGGCAAAGACAGCAATGTCCACTGGTAAAATCGTCCTAAGATCCCCAGTAAGATACCTAAGATGACTAAAGCACCGTAATATTTCAAAGGCAAGTCATTGATCTTTCCTTGGTAAAGGACAGGTTTCAATCCAAAAAAATTTAAAGAGACAAAGTTAGCAGTAATCACTGAAGCAAAAGATGTCAGCCATACAAGAGGTGAAAAGGAATGATGGATCTCTTCTAAAATGAACAGCAAACCGGCAATCGGTGCATTGAAAGCCGCCGACAATCCTGCACTGGCACCACTGGAAATCAATATTTTTTCTTCTGACTTTGGGGCTTTGAAGAACTGACTTAAACCTTGTCCGACAGCAGCACCTAGTTGAATCGAAGGACCTTCCCGCCCCAAAAAAAGACCCGATCCGACGGATAAAATGCCCCCGATAAACTTTTTCCAAAGGACAGAGAACCAATTATAATCGATCTCGCCACTTAACTTCCCTTCAACTTGAGGAATACCGCTGCCTTTGATTTGAGGTTCTGATTTTACTAAAAGGATCACAATAATTGCAGTGATGATAGAGAGAATTACCCACAGTATGATCTGATCTGGATGATCAGCAAGGTGTCGATAGACAGCAGCAACTTTTTCGCCTATCCATTCAATCGCAAGGCGAAACAAACTAACCACGATCCCCACAAATGCTCCTACCAAGATTCCTTTGCCTATAAAGGCCAGGCGGGTTGTATCTAAATAATGGATTTCATGTTTCTTCATCAAACTCCTCACTTTCCTTATTTAATTTAGCCCTTTTTTGAATAGATAACAAGTAATTTTTTTGAAGGACAAAAAAGAAAAATTTAGCAACTTTTCAAGGCGTTCGGTTTTCCCTACAATCGGATAATGCTATAATTGAATGGATTGAGAAAGAAAGGATGGTTAAAACCATGTCATCCAAAAACGAATTACTTGCGAATATGAATCCCCGGCAAAAAGAGGCCGTGATGCATACAGAAGGACCTCTGTTGTTAATGGCCGGAGCCGGTAGTGGCAAAACGCGGGTCTTAACCCATCGGATTGCTTATTTGATTGAAGAAAAAAATGTCAATCCTTGGAATATTCTAGCCATTACTTTTACGAATAAGGCGGCTAGAGAAATGAAAGAACGGGTGAATCAGCTTCTTGGATCTGGGGGAGAAGATGTTTGGGTCTCTACGTTTCACTCGATGTGTGTCCGGATTTTACGAAGAGATGTTGATCAGATCGGCTACTCTAGAAACTTTACGATCATTGATACCTCTGAACAAAACACTTTGATGAAACGAGTCTTAAAAGAGTTAAATATTGATCCAAAAAAATATGACCCGCGTTCCATTTTAGGAGCGATCTCCAATGCCAAAAATGAATTGTTGACTCCGGCAGATTATGAAAATCAACAAGGGAGCTTGTTTGAACAGATCGTAGGCCGCTGTTATGCGCTGTATCAAAAGGAATTACGAAATAATCAATGTATGGATTTTGATGATCTGATCATGAATACCATTCGCTTGTTTAAGGAAAATGAAGATGCACTGCAGTTTTATCAACGAAAATTTCACTATATCCATGTGGATGAATACCAAGATACGAATCATGCCCAATATACGCTTGTTAATTTATTAGCGGACCGCTTCAAAAATCTTTGTGTCGTGGGAGATGCGGATCAAAGTATCTATGGCTGGCGGGGTGCCAATATGCAAAATATTTTGGACTTCGAAAAAGATTATCCGGATGCAGCAGTGATTTTGTTGGAACAAAATTACCGCTCAACTCAGACGATTTTGAATGCTGCGAATCAAGTCATCAAAAACAACCGCAACCGTCCAGACAAAAATTTGTGGACTGAAAATAGAGCCGGTGAAAAAATCACTTACTATCGCGGGGATAGTGAACGAGATGAAGCTCGTTTTATTGTCAGTGAGATGCAAAAACAAATTGCAGATAAAGGACGTAAATTCGGCGACTTTGCTGTTTTGTATCGGACCAATGCTCAATCCCGGGTGATTGAAGAAATGCTATTAAAAGCAAACGTGCCTTATACAATGGTGGGCGGACGCAAATTCTATGATCGGAAAGAAATCCGTGATATCTTGGCTTATCTTTCGGCCATTGCTAACCCAAGCGATTCTCTAAGCCTAGAACGGATCATCAATGTGCCTAAACGTGGTATCGGGGCGACTTCTGTCGAAAAACTTCGTGAGTTTGCTTCGCTTCATGAATGGTCCTTGTTAGAAGCTGCGATGAATGTCGATTTAGCCAATATCTCAGGCAAGGCCGGCAAAGAACTTGGTAGCTTCGGCATGATGATGGACCAGTTTGCCCAAATGATTCCTTATCTGTCAGTGACAGAACTGACGAAAGAAATTTTGGATAAAACAGGTTACAAACAAGATTTGATCAATCAGAACAATCTGGAATCACAATCCCGGCTGGAGAACTTGGAAGAGTTCTTAACAGTGACCCAAGAATTTGACAAACGCTTTGAGGCACAAAATGAAGATGATGCCGATGCGCCAGAAGAAAAATTGACTGTCTTCCTCAATGACCTCGCTTTACTTTCCGATGTTGATTCCTATGAAGAAGAAAGCAGTCAAGTGACATTAATGACATTGCATGCGGCAAAAGGATTGGAATTTCCTGTGGTCTTTTTGATTGGGCTAGAAGAGAACATCTTCCCGTTATCTCGAGCATTGATGGAAGAAAGCGAACTGGAAGAAGAACGTCGTTTGGCTTATGTGGGGATTACTCGTGCAGAAGAAGAGCTATTCTTGACAAACGCATTTTCTCGTACATTGTATGGACGCACTCAATACAATCGTCCTTCTCGGTTTGTGGAAGAGATTGAACAAGATCTTCTGCAGTCACTGGGAGAAAGAACTCAGCCGAAAGGGGCAGCTGCTTCCTTTCAGCCTAAAGTTTTCAAACCAACGTATACCCAACCTCGTCAGTCCACTGTTTCGTCGAGACAAACCACGACTGCAGCCGGCAATCAATGGCAAGTGGGGGAAAAAGTCAACCATAAAAAATGGGGTGTCGGCACGATCGTTCGGACCACAGGGGCCGCCCAGGATCTAGAATTAGATGTCGCTTTTCCCCAACAAGGAGTAAAACGGCTGCTTGCAGCATTTGCTCCGATCGAAAAACTATAAGGAGGAATCGAAATGGCTGTGCCATCAACTGAAGTTCAACAACGAGCGGAAGAATTAAGAACCACTTTGAATCAATATGCCTATGAGTATTATGTGAAGGATCAGCCGTCTGTCGAAGATTACGTCTATGATCGACTTTATAAAGAACTTGTTCAATTAGAAACGGATTACCCGCAGCTGGTCACAGAAGATTCTCCTACTCAGCGAGTGGGTGGAATCGTTCTGCCTGGATTTGAAAAGGTCATCCATGATATTCCTCTGTACAGTTTGAATGATGTGTTTGATAAAGAAGAAATCATCGCTTTTGATGCGCGAGTCCAAAAAGCGCTAGGTCGTGCCGTTGATTATGTCTGTGAATTGAAGATCGATGGGCTATCAATCTCTTTGAAATATGAGAATGGACGGTTTGTGCGTGGTGCAACACGGGGTGACGGAACAGTCGGCGAGAATATTACGGAAAACTTGAAGACAGTCAAGTCAATTCCATTAAAATTGAAAGAACCTGTTTCATTAGAAGTCCGAGGCGAATGTTACATGCCTAAAGCTTCTTTCATCCGTTTGAATCAAGTACGGGAAGAAGAGGGCTTAGAGGTATTTGCCAATCCTCGAAATGCCGCAGCAGGAAGCTTGCGGCAACTGGATACACGGATTGCTGCCAGCCGTAATTTGAGCACATTCTTATATACTCTGGCAGATTTCGGTCCTATCGAGGCACACGATCAATTCTCAGCGCTTGATGAATTAGACAGTTTGGGTTTCCGGACAAATCATGAACGGCGTTTGTGCCGAACGATCGATGAAGTTTGGGCGTATATCGAAGAATTTCACGAAAAACGCAGTGAGCTGCCTTATGAAATCGATGGCGTTGTCATCAAAGTCAATGACTTCTCCGATCAAGATACACTAGGATTTACGGTTAAAGCTCCTCGGTGGGCGGCAGCTTATAAATTTCCACCCGAAGAAGCAGAAACGACCATTGAAGAGATTGAATGGACAGTTGGACGCACAGGTGTTGTGACACCAACAGCGGTCATGACGCCGGTTCGAGTAGCTGGTACAACAGTAAGTCGTGCCAGCCTGCATAATGTCGATTATATTCGCGCCAAAGATATTCGCTTGAATGACTCTGTGATTATCTATAAAGCAGGAGACATCATTCCAGAAGTTGCCAACGTATTGACGGATAAACGGTCAAAAGCCAGTGAGCCCTATCCGATTCCTACCCATTGTCCCATTTGCGACAGTGAATTGGTCCATTTAGATGAAGAGGTGGCACTGCGCTGCATCAATCCGAAGTGTCCTGCACAAATGAAAGAAGGATTGAGTCATTTTGTTTCCCGAAATGCTATGAACATTGAAGGGTTAGGCCCACGAGTTCTTGAACAAATGTATGAAAAGCACTTAGTTGCTGATGTTGCAGACCTATATTATTTGACGGAAGAACAATTGTTGACATTAGACAAAATCAAAGAAAAATCGGCAAACAATATTTTGTCAGCAATCGAAGCCAGTAAAGAAAATTCTGTTGAGCGTTTGATATTTGGCTTAGGGATTCGCCATGTCGGATCTAAAGCAGCAAGAATTCTTGCGGAACATTATCGCAATCTGCGTAATCTAAGCAAAGCGGATGAGTCGGAGATCGTTTCTTTAGAAACGATTGGGCAAACCATCGCGGATAGTATTGTCACTTATTTCAACAACGAAGAAGTCCATGATCTTTTAGATGAGTTGGAGAAAGCAGGGGTCAATTTTGATTACCTTGGTTTAAAAAATGAGGAGCTCTCGGCTATTGACTCACCCTTTAAAGGTAAGACAGTTGTCTTAACAGGAAAGTTGACTCATTTCACTCGGGAAGAAGCAAAGGAAAGAATTGAGAACCTTGGCGGAAAAGTGACGGGAAGTGTCTCAAAGAAAACAGATATCGTCGTAGCGGGAGAAGAGGCTGGTAGTAAATTGACGAAAGCGCAAAGCTTGGGCATTACAGTTTGGGAAGAGAATCAAATGGTGGCAGCGATTGAAGGGAGCCATAACCATGAAGATTAAACACTTCTTGATCGTCGCGATGTCGTTAAGCTTTTTGTCAGGTTGCGGCAATCTCAACAAAGGAATCACGAATATCAACGAAGGTGAAGAGACGGCCAGCGGTAATATTACCACTGGCCGTGTCGATAATTCTGTCTATCAGGCAGTCATGACAGACGGCAAGTACCAACCGAGTGCTGCTAGAGGATTGAATGCAGAGCAAATGAACAGCGGGTTCAATCAAACCAATTTTGAGAATGGCTTGCTGAGGCTGTCCAAGCAGACTTTTTCTGTCGATACGTGCTACTTTCAAGAAGGTCAAAAAATTCCTGCTGATACGATCAAGAATTGGCTGAAACGTGTCTCTGATGATAACCCGCAAGGTCTTAACCCTGCCGGTTCAGATCAGCCGCTTATTTTTCAACAATTGATGGAGCAAGATTTTATTAAAGAAGACGGCAAAACATTGGCAGGTATTAGTTTAGGCTTTGCCTTTAATACCGTCTACTATGGCAGCGACGAGACCATTTCTATCTCTCGTGATGAGTGGATGGCAAACGCGCGGAAGACAGTCAATGCTGTTTTGACACAAGTAAGAAAAATCAAAGGGTTGGAGACTGTACCTATCGTGATCGGTTTATTCGAACAAGCTGCTAAAGATGATATCGCCGGAGGCAATTATGTTTATCAAGCAGTCAGCCAAGATGGAGGAACAACTATCGATCAGTATGAGAAAGTAGCAGAGGCCCACATTATTTTACCTGTAGCT
The DNA here is from genome assembly GCF_003812305.1 of Enterococcus sp. FDAARGOS_553. Taxonomy (NCBI): domain Bacteria; kingdom Bacillati; phylum Bacillota; class Bacilli; order Lactobacillales; family Enterococcaceae; genus Enterococcus; species Enterococcus sp. FDAARGOS_553. The sequence continues at coordinate 2,761,715 of NZ_CP033740.1, read as the reverse complement.
GCGGGGGTCACCAATGCTGCCACCGATAATGGTTTGGATAATAAGTTCAAAACATTTCGTGATGCTGTCATTAGTTTCTTTCCTGACTTGAGTGGTGTGACCGGCAATGCGTATTACGTAGATGATCAACTCCAAAAACTTGTTTTGAAAGTCGAGTCGAATTATTACAGTAAAACCGAGATCACCAGTTTTGTTCAGTATAGCGCAAAGCAAGTCGAATCTGTCTTCAAAGGAGTTCCTGGCGAGATCGAAGTCCAAGTTGGCTCTCTAGGGAAACAGCAAGCTTTTATTGCCCGTAAAGATGGGGCAGAAAAAATCGAGACCTACATTTTCAATTAAGTATGATAATTTTCAAAATGTATTTCATGATTTGCTGGAAAAGTGATACAATACATTGGAAAAACGTAAACGTATTTTTATGGATGCGAGAAAGAGGAGGATTTTATGGCGATAAGCGAAGAACAAGTCAAACACGTTGCCAAGCTAGCAAAATTATCATTCTCAGATGATGAATTACATGAGTTTACCTCTCAGCTAGGAAAAATTATTGATATGGTAGAAACCTTAGAGGAAGTAGACACAGAAGGTGTGCCATTTACATCAAACGTTGCTGAAACAATCAATGTGATGCGTGAAGATATCGCAGCAGAAGGCTGGAACCGACAAGAATTGATGCGTAATGTGCCGGAATCAGAAGATGGTTTCATTAAAGTACCAGCAATTATTGATAATGGGGAGGCCGGTGCGTAATGACAGAATTAGTAAGTAAAAGTTTGGAAGAGCTCCATGGCATGCTTGTTTCCAAAGAAATTTCAGCTGTCGATTTGACAGCAGAGACATTCGAGCAAATCAAAGCGACTGAACCAAAAGTGGATTCTTTTATTACATTGAACGAGTCAAACGCGATGGCATTAGCCAAAGCAATTGATGAGAAGGGTATTTCTGAAAGCAATGTTTTGGCAGGGATTCCGATTGGGATCAAAGACAATATCGTGACCAAAGACCTACTGACTACAGCTGCATCTAAGATCTTGGCTAACTTTGAACCAATATATGATGCAACTGTGATGGAAAAAGTCTACCAAGCAGACATGATACCAGTCGGTAAATTGAACATGGATGAATTTGCCATGGGAGCAAGTACGGAAACTTCCTACTTCAAAAAAACAAAGAATGCGTGGGATCATACCAAAGTTCCTGGCGGTTCTTCTGGTGGTTCTGCAGCTGCAGTAGCTGCTGGGCAAGTACCAGTCTCATTAGGGAGTGACACAGGTGGTTCGATCCGGCAGCCTGCTTCTTTCAATGGAATCGTAGGAATGAAACCAACATATGGTCGTGTTTCACGTTTTGGTCTGATTGCGTTTGCTTCTTCATTGGATCAAATCGGACCAATGACTCGTTCAGTAAAAGATAATGCACTGGCATTGTCTGCCATTAGTGGATTTGACGCCAAAGACAGCACTTCTGCTGGAGTAGCAGTACCAGATTTTGCTGCAGGGTTAACTGGCGATATCAAAGGTATGAAAGTTGCGCTGCCAAAAGAATATATGGGTGAGGGGATTCAACCTGGTGTCCGTGAAGCTGTGTTGAAAGCGGCAGAAACATTCCGAGCATTAGGAGCAACAGTCGAAGAAGTCAGCTTGCCTCATTCTAAATATGGCGTTTCCGTTTATTATATTATTGCCTCTTCTGAAGCAAGCTCTAACTTGCAACGTTTTGACGGAATCCGTTATGGCTACCGTTCAGAAAACGTAAAAAATCTAGACGATGTGTATGTCAATTCTCGTAGTGAAGGATTCGGAGAAGAAGTAAAACGCCGGATCATGTTAGGGACATTCTCATTAAGTGCTGGATATTATGATGCTTACTTCAAAAAGGCTGGACAAGTCCGTACATTGATCAAACAAGATTTTGACAAAGTATTTGCTGATTACGATTTGATTATTGGTCCTGCATCTCCAACCGTTGCTTTTGGTCTAGGTGAAAATATCAATGATCCAATCACAATGTACATGAATGATATCTTAACGATTCCAGTCAATTTGGCTGGATTGCCAGGTATGTCTGTACCAGCAGGATTTTCTGAAGGATTACCAGTCGGTTTGCAAATCATTGGTAAACATTTTGATGAAGCAACGATGTATCAAGCGGCTTATGCGTTTGAACAAGCAACTGATTTTCATACGAAAAAACCAGTGATTTTAGGAGGGAATAACGCATGAACTTCGAAACAGTCATTGGGCTTGAAGTCCACGTAGAATTAAAAACAAACTCAAAAATCTTTTCACCGGCGCCAGCACATTTTGGTGCCGAGCCAAATAGCAATACGAATGTGATTGACTGGGGTTATCCAGGGGTATTACCGGTGATGAATAAAGCCGCGTTAGAATTTGGGATGAAAGCAGCACTAGCGTTAAACTGTGAAATTTCCAAAGATACTCATTTCGACCGCAAAAACTATTTCTATCCGGATAATCCGAAAGCCTATCAAATTTCTCAATTTGACCAACCAATCGGTCATGATGGTTGGATCGAGATCGAAGTAGCAGGCAAAAAGAAAAAAATCCGTATTGAGCGGGTTCATCTTGAAGAAGATGCAGGGAAAAATATGCATGGCATCGGCGGCTATTCCTATGTGGATTTAAATCGTCAGGGCACGCCGTTGATCGAGATCGTTTCTGAAGCAGATATGCGCTCGCCAGAAGAAGCCTATGCTTATTTGGAAGCTTTGCGCTCTATCATCCAATTTACAGAAGTATCTGATGTGAAGATGGAAGAAGGATCCATGCGTTGTGATGCCAATATCTCTTTACGTCCTTATGGTCAAGAAGCTTTTGGTACCAAAACCGAATTGAAAAACCTAAACTCTATGTCCTTTGTCAAAAAAGGCTTGGCTTTCGAAGAAAAACGCCAAGCAAAAGTATTGCTTTCTGGCGGTGAGATCCAACAAGAAACACGTCGTTTTGATGAAACCACTAATAAGACAATCTTGATGCGGGTCAAAGAAGGATCATCTGATTACCGTTATTTCCCAGAACCAGATATTCCTAAATTTGTTATTGATGACGAATGGATCGAACGAGTACGGCAAACATTGCCAGAACTTCCACAAAAACGCCGCCAACGGTACATCAACGAACTTGGATTGCCAGAATACGACGCAATGGTCTTGACACTGACCAAAGAAATGTCCGACTTTTTTGAAGCAACCATCGATGCTGGGGCGGAACCAAAACAAGCATCAAACTGGTTGATGGGTGAAGTTTCGGCCTACTTGAACAGTGAAAAATTGGAATTAGAAGAAACCAAATTAACGCCGGATAATCTTGCAGGAATGATCCAACTGATTGCTGATGGAACGATCAGTTCTAAGATTGCGAAAAAAGTCTTTAAAGAATTGATCACCAATGGCGGCGATGCCAAAGAAGTTGTCAAAGCGAAAGGATTGATCCAACTATCCGATCCAGCACAACTTCTGCCAATGATCAATGAAGTCTTGGATAAGAATCAACAATCTGTTGATGACTTCAAGAACGGAAAAGACCGGGCAGTTGGGTTCTTAGTTGGTCAAATCATGAAAGCAACTAAAGGACAAGCGAACCCTGGCGTTGTGAACAAATTACTTCAAGAAGAATTAGCAAAACGATAAGAGGCGGAATATGAAAAGAGCCAGAGTCATTTATAATCCAACATCAGGAAAAGAACTGATTCGTAAACATCTTGCCGATATATTAGAAGTCTTAGAGAAAGCCGGTTATGAAGCCAGTGCTTTTGCGACGACTGCTCTCCCATTCTCTGCTCGCGATGAAGCGAGTAGGGCAGGGAGAGCCGGATTTGATCTGGTTGTTGCAGCCGGAGGCGACGGAACCATTAATGAGGTAGTTAATGGTATCGCTCCGCTAAAAAAGCGCCCCAAAATGGCGATCATCCCAGGCGGAACAACCAATGATTATGCTCGTGCATTGAAGATTCCTAGAAACGATGTGAAGGCTGCTGCAGAAGTCATTCTCAAGGAACAAACGATCAAAATGGATATTGGAAAAACTGATCGGGATTATTTTATCAATATCGCTGCAGGTGGACACCTGACTGAGTTGACCTATGATGTTCCTTCAGAGTTGAAGAGTGTGTTCGGTTATTTGGCATATCTTGCAAAAGGCGCAGAATTGTTGCCGCGAGTCAAACCAATCAAGATGCACTTTAAATATGACGATGGAGAATATATTGGCGGCGCTTCGATGTTCTTCCTAGGATTGACGAATTCAGTGGGAGGTTTTGAACAAATCGCCCCGGATGCGAAACTTGACGATGGGAAATTTTCGCTGATCATAGTGAAAACGGCAAATATTTTTGAGATCGTTCATCTGATTGCATTGATGATGAACGGTGGCAAACATATCAATGACCGACGCTTGATCTATACAAAAACGTCTCGTTTAGAAGTCGATGCGCCAGATGCAAAAGATCGTTTGATGATCAATTTAGATGGTGAATACGGCGGCGATGCCCCGATGATCTTTACCAACTTGCATAATCATATTGAATTTTTTGCTAACCTAGATCAAATTCCAGATGACGCAGTTGTTGGAGAATCTTACGAAGAACTTAGTCAGGGATTCATCAAAGAAGTCGAACGGTTATCAGATGAGGACATTAACGGTGATGGCTTTATCGGTGAAAAGCAGAAACAGTAGTAATCAAAAGAACATGAAGCGGTGCGCTTCCTGTTCTTTTTTTGAAAGGAAGAAAGAACATGTGGACAATTCCACTTCTTTTTTTTCAATAAAGGCTGCTGGATCAATCTTTTGTCTTTTTCCTTATTAAGTGAATCGCTTTGAATGTTTCACAATTGGTTCGTGTTTCACGATTTACAAAGCAAAGCGGAACCCAATGAAACAGAAAAAAACGAATGAAAATACTTCTTTTTTTTATATCAGTCGATAATTCGCTTTTTTTGTTAGCAAAAAAAAATTTATGTTCGTTATTTACGGTTGAATTTATGGCATCCTACTGTGCCAAATCGGTATAGAATATGCTATAATAATGAAACTAAGAAATGGGGGGACCAGAATGGCGCAGATTGATTCAGAAATGGCATTGAATCTGCTTTTAGAGGATGCCGAACGAATCAAACGATTGATTCGCAATCAAGAAAATAGTTTGTGTATTGCTCAGTGTAAAGCATTCGAGGAAGTCGTTGACACACAAATGTATGGCTTATCACGACAAGTCGCTTTCGCAACACGCTTGGGTATTGTAGACAATGCTGCTGGCCAACAATTGATGGCAGATCTGGAAAAAGACCTAAATCAATTGTATAGCGAAGTATATGAAGAACAAAAATCTACTGAAATCGGCAAGGAGGCATAATCTTGCCAGAAAAAGTTAAAAAAAGACACCTTTTAGACTATAGCATTTTAATACCTTACCTTATTTTATGCGTAACTGGTTTGATGATGGTTTACAGTTCGACCTCATATGTCGCAATGACAGCAAAGCCACCGACTACTTCAGCAGCTTATGTGATCAATCAAGCCGTTTTTTGGGTGGTAAGTTTGATTATGATCACGATCATGTACAAGATGAAAACTGATGTCTTTCGCAATAAGAAGTTTGTCCAAATTGCCATGATCGTTATTTTCTTTCTTTTGATCGCCGCCTTTTTCTTCCAAAAAAGGAATGGTGCATGGGGCTGGCTCTCGATTGCAGGATTCTCTGTTCAGCCAGCGGAGTACTTAAAGTTTATTATCATTTGGTTCTTGTCGGTCACATTCTCTTATCGCCAAGAGGGCATCCAGCAAGACTTCTGGGGTTCTGTGAGAAGACCAATGGCGATCGTATTGGCTTATACGGTGATTTTGGCCTTCTATCCCGATTTCGGGAACGCTGTTATTATTTTCATGCTGGCTTTTGTGGTTTTGCTGGCTAGCGGATTAAACTATGTGTATACCCTGATATTAGGTGGGGCCACAGTTCTCTTTAGTTTTTTGGCGATTACTTTTGTCAATTTGACAGGTGGGAAATTTCTGCCTGAATATATCTACAATCGATTTGCCGCTTTCACCAATCCTTTTGCCGATGAATTTGATACAGGACATCAAATGGTCAATGGATATTATGCCATGTTCAATGGCGGATTATTTGGTCGCGGATTAGGAAATAGTATTCAAAAACGAGGCTTCTTGAATGAAGCCCATACCGATTATATTTTTTCAATCGTGATGGAAGAACTTGGCTTGATTCCCTCAATCGTTTTGTTAGGGATTCTCTTTTATATGGTAGGAAGAATGTTTTTGATTGGCATTCGATCAAGAGATTCCTTTAATTCCATGATGTGTATTGGGATCGGGACATTATTTATGTCACAGATCTTTATCAATTTAGGTGGGATCACCGGCTTGATTCCGTTAACGGGGATCACTTTTCCTTTTTTGAGTCAAGGAGGATCAAGTTTGTTAATGTTGTCGATTTGTATCGGCTTTATTTTGAACATTAGTGCAGAAGAAAAGAGGAAACAATATAGTTTGAATTATTGATCAATGGAATGGAGTGGTATGATGAAAAAAGTATTAGTCGCTAATCGTGGAGAAATCGCGATTCGAGTTTTCCGTGCGTGTGCAGAGTTGGGCATCAAAACAGTGGGTATCTACGCTGCAGAAGATGAATATTCAGTCCATCGTTTTAAAGCGGATGAAGCGTATCTTGTCGGAAAAGGCAAGCGCCCCATTGAAGCCTATCTGGACATAGAAGATATTATTCGCACCGCGAAAAAGGCCGGTGCCGAAGCGATTCATCCCGGTTACGGATTTTTATCCGAGAATTTAGCGTTTGCGCAACGCTGTGAAGAAGAAGGCTTGATTTTTATTGGACCTTCGACACACCATCTGGATATCTTTGGCGATAAAATCAAAGCCAAAACAGCTGCAATCGAGGCTGGTATCCAATCCATTCCAGGTTCCGACGGACCCGTCAACACTATTGATGACGTTTTGCTGTTTGCTGAAACCCATGGTTATCCAATCATGATCAAAGCAGCCTTAGGCGGTGGTGGCCGCGGCATGCGGGTCGCTCACGATGAGAAAGAAGCCCGTGAAGGTTACGAACGAGCGAAAAGCGAAGCGAAAGCGGCATTTGGTAGTGATGAAGTCTATGTAGAGAAATACATCAGTAATCCAAAACATATCGAAGTGCAAATATTAGGGGACAGTCATGGCAATGTTGTCCATCTATTTGAAAGAGATTGTTCTGTCCAACGTCGACACCAAAAAGTGGTGGAAGTCGCTCCATGTGTATCAATGAATGCTGCCCAACGAGAAAAAATTTGTCAAGCTGCGGTACAGTTGATGAAACATGTCGGGTATATCAATGCGGGAACCGTAGAGTTTTTGGTAGAAGGAGACAACTTTTACTTTATCGAAGTGAATCCTCGGGTTCAAGTAGAGCATACCATTACTGAAATGATCACTAACTTGGACATTGTAACGACACAAATTTTGATTGCTCAAGGGAAAGACTTGCACAAAGAAATCGGAATCCCGCAACAAAAGGATATCCACTTTGAAGGGGTTGCGATCCAGTGTCGTGTAACGACAGAAGATCCTGCCAATAACTTTATGCCTGATACTGGAAAAATCGATACTTATCGTTCACCTGGTGGTTTTGGCGTTCGGCTAGATGTTGGTAATGCCTATGCTGGCGCCGTTGTAACTCCCTATTTTGATTCATTGCTGGTAAAAGTTTGTACCCATGCAGCGACATTTGATCAAGCGATTCAAAAAATGATGCGCTGCTTGAAAGAATTTCGGGTTCGTGGAGTCAAAACCAATATTCTCTTTATGCGCAATGTTGTTTCTCATCCGCAATTTCGTTCTGGCGAAGCGAAAACGACATTTATTGATAATACTCCTGAATTGTTTGAGTTTCCTCGCATTCGCGACCGCGGAAATAAAACAATGAAATATATCGGTGAGATTACGATCAATGGCTTTCCGGGAATCGAGAAACAAAAAAAACCATTTTATAATGATCCAAGAATTCCGCAACAGATTGAGACATTGCCTGATTTCGTATCGGCTAAAACCATTTTAGATACTCAAGGTGCTGATGGCGTCATTCGTTGGATCAATCAGCAAAAAAATGTTTTACTAACGGATACGACTTTCCGTGATGCGCATCAAAGCTTGCTGGCTACACGAGTTCGTACCCAGGACTTCAAGAAGATCGCTGCGTTGACAGAAGAGGGGATTCCTCAACTATTCTCCAGTGAAATGTGGGGCGGAGCAACGTTTGATGTTGCTTACCGTTTCTTGACAGAAGATCCATGGGAACGGCTGCGTATGTTTCGTAAGAAAATGCCGAACACATTGTTACAAATGCTGTTTCGAGGATCAAATGCGGTGGGATATTCAAATTATCCAGATAATGTGTTAGAAGAATTTATCAAAGAATCTGCTGCGCAAGGAATCGATGTCTTCCGAATTTTTGATAGCTTGAACTGGGTTCCGCAAATGGAAAAAAGCATCCAAGCAGTAAGGGACGCAGGCAAAATTGCAGAAGCAGCGATCTGTTATACCGGAGATATCAATGATCCGACTCGTCAAAAATACTCGATCGATTATTATAAGGATATGGCCAAGGAGTTGCAAAATCTTGGTGCACATATCATTGCGATCAAGGATATGGCAGGATTGCTGAAACCACAAGCGGCGTATCGCTTGATCAGTGAACTGAAAGCGAGTATTGATGTACCAATTCATCTGCACACCCACGACACGAGTGGCAATGGCATCATCACTTACTCTGCCGCAACCAAAGCGGGTGTCGATATTGTCGATGTTGCTATGTCTGCAGTCAGTGGAGCAACTAGCCAGCCAAGTATGAGTAGCCTTTACTATGCGTTAGTCAACGGCGAACGTTGTCCAGAAATTAATGTCGATAATATCCAGCAGTTGAATCATTACTGGGAAGATGTGCGTATGTATTACCATCCTTTCGAGAATGGGTTGAATGCTCCTCAGACAGAAGTGTATAAACACGAGATGCCTGGTGGTCAATATTCGAACCTGCAACAACAAGCAAAAGCAGTGGGACTTGGGGAAAAATGGGACGAAATCAAAGAAGTTTATCATGAAGTCAATATGATGTTCGGTGATATCGTCAAAGTCACGCCATCATCAAAAGTGGTTGGCGATATGGCTCTTTTCATGGTACAAAACGGGTTATCTGAACAAGACATTTATGATAAAGGTGAAACCTTAAGTTTTCCAGAATCAGTCGTTACTTTCTTCCAAGGTGAACTAGGTCAACCAGTCGGCGGTTTTCCAAAAGAATTACAACGGATCATTCTGAAAGGTCGGCCAGCATTCACAGAACGTCCTGGTGCGTTTGCTGAACCAGTAGATTTTGAAAAAGTCAAAGCCGAATTAGCAGAAAAGATCGGCTACCAGCCTAAAGCAGAAGAAGTATTGAGCTATTTGATGTATCCGCAAGTCTTTTTAGACTACCGAAAAGCATATGAACAGTTTGCCGACGTCAAGGTCCTAGATACACCAACATTCTTTAATGGGATGCGATTAGGTGAAACGATCAATGTTGAACTTGAAAAAGGGAAAATCTTGATCATCCGCTTGGATGAAATCGGCGAACCAGATATTGAAGGCAACCGCACGTTGTTCTTTAACTTGAATGGACAACGTCGGGAGATCTTAGTCAAAGATCATTCGATCATCAGCTCCGTTCAAACAAAACGCAAAGCTGAGCCAACAAATAAAGAACAAATTGGTGCAACGATGTCAGGTTCTGTTCTACAAGTATTAGTCAAAAAAGGGGATCGGGTAGCGAAAGGACAAACCGTTCTAGTAACTGAAGCGATGAAGATGGAAACAGCGATCGAAGCTCGTTTCTCAGGTGTGGTAGAACACGTCTATGTTGCAGAAGGAGAAGCCATCACATCAGGTGATTTGCTGATCGAAATCAAAGAGAAGTAGGAAGTAGGTCTTGAAGATGAAACGTAGAGGAATTTTATTTTGCTGCTTGTTTATTTTGGCGCTGGTCGTCGTCTATCTGCAGCCAGTATTTTTTCAGCGGGTTTCTCCTTCAAGACCTCTTTTTGATAATCCTGTAAAAGCGCCTACCAATTTGAATTATGAACCAATCAAAGCAGATGGCTTAGCAAAAGCGATCGGTGAACCTCTTTCTGATTTTGAAGAAGATTTTGGCTCGCCGATACGCACGTATCGCACAGGATATGACTTTGAAGTTCGCGTATACAATCACCTAGATGATCAACAATATCTCGAAATCAACACCGACGGCGAAAGTGTTCAGGCAATCAAAGTGATTGGCCAAGGCGGCGCATCCTTAGCCCCATTTTCGATTGGGATGACAATGACAGATCTTACAGAGCTTACGATGATCTATCCGAATTTTACATTGAGTCAAAATGATCGTTCAGTGAGTTTTGAACTTATGGAACAAGATATGAACTATCGTCCCTTAGTGGCGTTTGACAATGGCACTTTCGCGGTTTTGTTTTTTGATCAAAAGACATCGGAATTAGCAGCAGTCACTTATCTGGATCAAACGACATTATTGAAGCTGTCTCCTTATCAATTAACAGAAGGGGAGCTGCCGCTGTTTCAAGAGTCTCAAACAGTGAACCAAGAAACAGCTGCTCTTGAAAAAGAAACGTTAGCTTTTGTGATCATCCAAAAAATGCGTGATCAAAAAGAGCTGGAAAGTTTTGGGATGGCTTTAGATACTCATAGTGAAGCCAAAGATCTCCTTCAAGAAATCACGGAGAATCTTTCGGATCACTTAACATCTCAACGGATTCATGCCTATCAAAAAGCATTGACAGCAGAACGAACCAGCACCTTCACTCTGACCCAAGAAGAATGGCAGGATATTTTAAAGGAAAAGGAAATTTCAACCGTTTCTTCCATCTTTGAAGCACCTGTCTACGATCCGACATTTACGATTTTATCATGGTATAGTGATCCTTCGGTTTACAATGTTTTATCGAATCAAACCCCTGAGAAGATAGGAATTGCTTTTTCTAAAGCAAATATGGTAGTCTTAATCCAAGAAGATGAGAATGAACACACAGAGGATAGCACATCAGATGATTTATAATGACCATTTATATGCAATTGAAGACCAAATTGAACAATTAATTTCCAGTATCAAGAATAGTCAGTTGTTTCGCTCTTATTGTTACAACAAGAAGGCGATGTACCAAGACCAAGAAGTATTGGGATTAATTGATTCATTTGTACATAAAAAGACCGATTTTGAAAAAATCGCTGCTTATGGCACGTTTGCTCCCGGGTATAAAGAACAGCAGCGGGCATTACGCAAAGCCAAAAGGGCACTTGATTTGAATCCTCAAGTCGGAGAATTTCGACACAGTGAAAACCAGCTGCAAGTCTTGCTTGATGAGATCACAGTGTCGATTGCTGATTGTTTCTCAGAGGAAGTCAAAGTGGACGCTGGAAGTCCTTTTTTTCAATCAAAATCAACATGTGGAGGAAGTTGTCATGCAAGAGGAGACGAAAGAAACGTTTGAGATCCAAAAACGACGGGGACTGATCGTATGGGTCTATAGTTTACGCCAATTAAAAAATTTACGCAGATTCGGATTTGTCCATTATGTGTCACGCAAAATGAAATATGTGGTCATGTACTTGAATGAAGAAGACTATGAAATGAAAAAAAATAAAATCGAACAATTTCATTTCGTACGGCAAGTGGAACCTTCATATCGACCAGATGTTGAGATGAATTTTGCGGAAAAAATCGGCACTGACGCAGCATATCAAGTGAGTGATGATGGATTTGATGTGGAAGAAAAAAATACGACGATTCGATTGGCAGAAAATGTATAACAAAAGTTTGGGTGCCAATCGCACCCATTTTTGTTGCTCAAAAAGATGACGGTCACTGGAATACTTTTTTAAGAAATTATGGAACCTTTGGAGGAACGCATATGCGTGTTGTTGCAGGAGATTATCGAGGAAGAAAATTGAAGAGCTTAAGCGGGGATAATACCCGACCAACCACCGATAAAGTGAAAGAATCGATTTTTAATATGATTGGTCCTTATTTAGATGGCGGCTTGGTATTGGATTTATTTGCGGGCAGTGGCGGATTAGCTATTGAAGCTGTTTCTCGCGGCGCCGCACATGCCATCTGTGTCGATCGCAGTTATCCAGCGATTAAGATTATTCGAGAAAATATTGGCATCACAAAGGAGCCCGAAAAGTTTACTGTTTTAAAAATGGATGCCAAACAAGCCCTAAAAGAATTTGTGGGCACTCAACAGCAGTTCGACTATATTTTTTTGGATCCTCCTTATGCGAAGCAAGAGCTGGTTTTGCAGCTGGAACAAATGGTACAAGCGGATCTTATGGCAACTCATGCGGTCATTGTTTGCGAAACAGCAAAAGAAGTGGATTTGCCAGAGAGGATCGGCACATTGGTCCAAAGTAGACGGCAGGTTTATGGGATTACGGCAGTCACGATTTATAGAAATGAGGGATAAGATGAAGAGAATAGCATTATTTCCGGGCAGTTTCGACCCATTGACTGCTGGTCACGTAGATCTGATCGAACGGGGAGCTTCCCTTTTTGATGAATTGATCATTGGTGTCTTTGTGAATACTAGTAAAGTCAACTTCTTTACCGGTGGCGAAAAAGTGGAATTGATCACTGAGGCACTAGCGCATGTCCCGAATGTTCGCGTTGTTGCGCAAGAGACGGAATTGACCGTTACGGCTGCCAAAAAAATGGGTGCCCAATTTTTACTGCGAGGAATTCGGAGTGTCAAGGATTATGAGTACGAACGAGATATCATGGAAATGAATCACCACTTAGATCCGACGCTCGAAACAGTCTTTTTATTGGCAAATGCCAAATACAGTTATATTAGTTCAAGTTTGCTAAAAGAAATCTTGCATTTCGGTGGCGATGTGGAAGCCTATTTACCACCAAATATTTACCAAGCAATCGTAAAGAAGCGTGATGCTCATGAATCTTAAATCAACCGTTAAATATACCTTATTACTTGTTGCAGCATTAGTAGTTGCCGCCTGTGCCTTTTTACCAATCCCTTATTATATTGAACAGCCTGGGGCAACGATCAATTTGAAAGAACTAATTACAGTCAATGACCAAAAAGATCAAAACGATGGCTCGTTTTCATTGACCAGTGTCGGTATTCGGCAGGCAACCGTTTTTACGGCAATTGGCAGTAAATTTAATCAATTTCAAGACTTGGTTTCTGAAGAAGAACTTTTTGGCGGTGCAACGGATGAAGAGTACAATCGGATCCAACGTTACTACATGGAATCCTCTCAAAATAGTGCCATTGAGCAAGCACTGAAGCTAGCAGATATTCCCTACACAATGAACTATAAAGGTGTTTATGTTATGGGTGTAGAGTCCAACTCTAGCTTCAAAGGAAAAATTTCTGTTGGTGATACAGTAGTAGCTGTCAATGGAAAACGGTTTGACAACAGTCAAGATTTTATTGATTATGTTCAAAGTCAAAAAGTCGGTGATAAGATCCAAGTGACGTATCTCCAAGATGATGTAGAAAAAGAAGCAACCGGATCGCTGATTGAATTGCCATCGAATAAAAAAGCCGGCATCGGCATTTCGTTAGTTGACCATACGGAAATAAGTTCAGATCAAGATATTGTTATTGATGCAGGAAATATCGGTGGGCCATCAGCAGGCTTGATGTTCACATTAGAAATCTACGAACAATTGACGCAGCAAAACCTGCGTAAAGGGCATAATATTGCCGGTACTGGAACGATTTCCAGTGACGGAACCGTTGGCCGCATTGGTGGTATCGATAAAAAAGTAGCAAGCGCAAGTGAAAGTGGTGTAGAAATCTTTTTTGCACCAGAGGATGAAATCACGAAGGAAGAAAAAGAAGTTGATCCTTCGATCAAAACAAATTATCAAGAAGCTTTAGCAGCTGCGAAGAAACTAGGGACTGACATGAAGATCGTACCAGTCTCAAATGTGCAAGACGCACTAGATTATCTCAAAACGCTTAAATAAAAAATTTTACTTAACGAAATAGAAGCAAGAATCCATCAGGAAGCAAGAACCATCAGATAGAAAAACAATTTATCAAGTCAAGATTGTATCCTAACGATCCAATTGTAACGACGGAACAAGTTTTCTAGCATGGAAGAGATCTTGCTTCTTTTTGTCTGGATTTTTTTAATGAAGGTAGGCTGGATGTCATCGGTATGCTATACTTTTAATCAAGGAGTGTGAAGACTGTGGAAATCAAACGACAACAACCAATCGTCGAAGCTTATCATTTCGATATGAAGCCTAAAGACAAAGAAATGGAAACCAAATTGAATGTTGGCTTTGCCCCGTTGAAGGTACAAGATGAAGAGTATATGAAACAAAATAGTATTATTGGCGCCCGCTTGGAATTTCAACTCGTTTTTCCTGAATATGTGCTGTCCGGTCGGGTAGGGCAGGTCAATCACATCTTGAACCGGCAAGTCCGTTCAGGTGAAGACTTAAGCAAAGCGGAGACAGACCGCTTAGTGGAGCCGCTGTTTGATATTATCAAACGCTTAACCTATGAAGTAACAGAAATCATTACCGACAAACCAGGTCTGCAATTGAATTTCAATACGTCAAATGAAGCCTCAGAAACATCAGAATCATCAACAACAGAGGAGTGAGAGATATGTTTGCGAATCAAATGCAGATCATATTATATGTAGAGGACGTGCCCAAATCCGTTGCGTTTTGGCAATCATTGGGATTTGAAATCATTGAAGAGCAAACGGCAGATGGGACTTCTATCGTTGAAATAGCACCAAGCAGCGAATCAGATGCTCGTTTTGTGCTTTATGATAAAGGCTTTATTGAAGCCCATTCTCCTGAAGTAGCATTGAACTCACCATCGATCATGTTTTTTTCGGAAGATATCACAACGCTTTACAAGAAATTACTAGATACAAATGTAGAAGTTGGCGACCTGATCCAGATGGAAGAACGAATGGTCTTTAATTTTGCAGATCCAGATGGTAATTACTTTGCTGTTTCTGGAAAATAAAAAAAGAGAATTCCCAGTACTTAACTGGAGAATTCTCTTTTTTTGATTCAATCAATTAACAATCAAAATTCAAACTATTTCTTACCATGTGCAGCGATAGCCCCTGTATCAAAAGCTTCTCGCATGTCTTTTTTAAAATGGATCCATTGTTGATGCAGCCAATTCATCTTCTCGCTCCTTTAGTTGGTTTTATTATAAGGAAAGGGCTAACAGTTGTAAAGTTTCGCTGGCTTTTTTATAATAATTTAAAGAAGGGGATGAACCCAAATGAAAAAACTCATTTACGTCATTAGTGATATCCACGGGATGTATGATCTTTTTAAAAAACTTTTATTGGATTACGATCCATCACTGCATCAGCTTGTTCTGATTGGGGACTTGAATGATCGAGGGCCACGAAGTAAAGAGTGTCTCTTGTTGGGTAAACAATTGGTGGAAGAGACAGGAGCGATTTATTTGCGCGGGAACCATGAAGAATATTTTCTGCAATTTTTGAACGCACCAGAAGACTGGTATTCCGCTTATGTCCGCAATGGAGGCAAGGAGACGATGGAAAGTCTTTTACATCCGGGAGCAACAGAAGAGTACTCGCCAACTGAGATTGCATTAATGATCCGGAGTCGCTACCGTGACTTAGTGGCGTTTTTGATGGCAAGGCCGCTTTCTTATGAATGGCAAAAATATCTTTTTGTTCATGCTGGTGTTGATTTGACCAAGAAGCATTGGCAGGATACTTCTGACCACGATTTTATCTGGATCCGAGAGCCATTTCATACTGGAGAAAATCATACGGGAAAAACAATCGTCTTTGGACATACCATCACACCCATGCTTCATGGTGATATGGAAACAACGGATTTATGGTTTCATGATAATAAGATTGGCATTGATGGAGGGGCTGTTTTTGGTGGTTCCGTTCACGGCGTGATTTTTGATGAAGACGGCATTGTACAAGATATTGAATATCAAAATTTAACCGGCCCTTGGCATCCAGACTTTTAAAAAACTTTTCTAATCATAGAGGAATCTATGTGTCATTATGACTATTGGGTCTAAAGGTCCTTGGAAAAAGATAGGGTATACAAACTATTTCCAAACAGATTAGTTAAGATGGATCCGCATAGTAAAAAGGAAACATCCATGCTTGGTAATAACTAAGGCTTTCGAGGACGTTGAAGAAAGATTTTGAATGTAGATGACACTTCCTGCTGATGATTCAGCGGAAGTGTTTTTTGCTGGTTTATACCTTGAGCTTTAATTTCGCACCTCATGTTCTGTATGTTCTGTTTTTAGCCTGTTACTTACGTCTCTTTTCTGAGGTGTCTTTTTTATGTTAAACTTTTTATGTTAAACTTAGAGCAGTTAAATTGAAAGGTGAACGAATATGGCAGAATTAAATCATGATGTGTTGCACTTACTAATGCAGGAAACCACATCTTACAATCAACGACAAATCACGAAAGTACTGGAACTGCTCCATGAAGGAAACACCGTTCCGTTTATCGCTCGCTACCGCAAAGAAATGACTAGCGGTTTAGATGAGGTACAAATTCGTGAAATTGAAGAGCGCTATCAATATCTGGAGAATTTGGAAAAACGCAAGCAAGAAGTTGCTCGGTTGATCGACGAACAAGGAAAATTGACTAGTGAATTGGCGCAATCGATTCAGCAAGCAACAAAAATGCAGCAGGTCGAAGATCTTTATCGTCCTTACAAACAAAAACGGCGTACGAAAGCAACTATTGCAAAAGAAAATGGCTTGCAGCCGTTAGCTGACTGGATAGCGGCATTTCCAACAACAGGAGATGTCTATGCAAAAGCGGCAGAATTTACCAATGAAGCCATCCCTGACCCTGAATCTGCGTTACAAGGTGCCCACGAGATCATTGCTGAAACCATTGGAGATGAGCCGATCTATCGTTCTTGGATCAGAAGTTATTTTGCAAATAAGGGAAGTTACACGAGTACACTTCGCGATGCTGAAAAGGATGAGAAAGGTGTTTATGAAATGTATTACGATTTTCAGCACCCCATCAATAAAATGGTTTCTCATCGTATTTTGGCAACGAATCGCGGTGAAAAAGAAGATGTTTTAAAGGTTGCCTTAGTCGTCGATGAGTCAAAAATCACTGATTATTTTGAACGGCAACTCATTAAGCACGCCAATTCACCAGCAACTCCATTTGTTCGTGAGGCTTATCTTGATGCTTATAAACGATTCATTGCACCATCGATTGAGCGGGAAATCCGCAATGAATTAACAGAGAAAGCAGATGAACAAGCAATTGCCATCTTCGGTGAAAACTTGCGAAATCTTTTGCTGCAGCCACCTTTAAAAGGAAAAATCGTCTTAGGGTTTGACCCGGCTTACCGAACAGGTTGTAAATTAGCTGTGATTGATGAAACTGGGAAAGTATTAGCCATCGAAGTTATTTACCCTCATAAACCGGCACCGATGAATAAACGCCAAGCAGCTGGTCCAGCACTGCAACGTTTGATCAATCGATACGGTGTCCAAATGATCGCTATTGGGAATGGGACGGCAAGTCGTGAATCAGAACAATTCGTTGCCGAACAATTGAAACAAATCGATCATGAAGTATTTTATGTGATTGTGAATGAAGCGGGTGCATCCGTGTATTCCGCCAGCCCAATCGCCCGTCAAGAATTTCCGGATCTGCAAGTGGAAGAACGCAGCGCCATTAGTATCGGGCGCCGACTCCAAGATCCTTTAGCTGAACTGGTCAAAATCGATCCTCAATCTGTAGGGGTTGGTCAATACCAGCACGATGTTTCACAAAAACGATTGAGTGACCAACTTGATTTTGTGGTCGAAACTGCCGTCAACCAAGTAGGGGTCGATGTCAATACTGCTAGTCCTCAACTGCTGCAGCATGTCTCAGGATTGAATAAAACGACTGCACAAAATATTGTTGCTTACAGAGAAGAAAACGGTAGCTTCACGCAAAGAAGCCAATTAAAAAAGGTGCCTCGTTTAGGACCTAAAGCTTATGAACAAGCGATTGGATTTTTGCGGATCCCTGGTGGGAAGAATATTTTAGACAACACTGGAATCCATCCGGAAAGTTATACTGCAGCCAAAGAAATTTTAGAAGTTGCTGGAGTTAAACTAACTCAACTAGGAGCCCAATCAGCAGAAGCCAAAGAACGACTCGCACAGTTAAATGTTGCTGATCTTTCTAAACAACTAGCGATCGGAAAAGAAACGATCACAGATATCTTGAAATCACTGATGCAACCTGGAAGAGATATGCGAGATGAGATGCCGGCACCATTATTGCGTAAAGATGTCCTGAGCATGGAAGACCTTAAACCAGGAATGGAATTGATGGGAACTGTCCGGAATGTGATTGACTTTGGTGCGTTTGTTGATATTGGTGTCAAACAAGATGGTTTGGTTCATTTATCAAAATTAAGCCGAAATTTTGTCAAGCATCCGAAAGACGTTGTCGCTGTCGGAGATATCGTTACTGTCTGGATTGAACAAGTCGATACCACGAAAGGCCGAATCAGCCTGACAATGGTTGATCCAACACACGGAAAATGACCACCAAAGAATTGCAGCAGCTCGTTGAAAAAGTTTCTCTAGAATCGTTTGGCAAACCATTTCAACATGAGGCGTATTTCAATGGGCGGCTAAAGACCACCGGTGGACGTTATCACTTAAGCGATCATCATTTAGATTTCAATCCGCATTTATTAGCTGAATTTGGTGTAGATACATTCATTCAAATCATCAAGCATGAGTTGTGTCACTATCATCTGCATTTAGCTGGCAAAGGCTACCGACACCGAGATCCAGAATTCAAAGCTCTTTTGGCAGCTACTGGTGGACTTCGTTATGCTCAAAGGATGATGAAAAATGCGAAGTATCAGTACCAGTGTCAACAATGTGGAGCTGTGATCAAGCGAACGAGAAGGCTGAACACTAAACGTTATGGCTGTGGAAAGTGTCGCGGACGCTTGAAAGAAATAGCGATTTGAGCAAAAAGTCAAGCCCAAAAACAAAACTCGTTGCTATTTTTTTCATTTTGTATGATAATGTAGGACGTGCAACAAATCTAAATGTTAATAAACATGCGTTTATTGTAATGTGAACTTGAGAAAAGAGGATTTTAAAAAATGGAAAATCAAGACAAAGTATATCATTTTGTTGGAATCAAAGGTTCCGGCATGAGTTCATTGGCTTTGGTTCTGCATGAAAAGGGCTATCATGTACAAGGTTCAGATGTGGAAGAGTACTTCTTTACACAGCGTGATCTGGAAAAAGCCGGAATCACATTACTGCCTTTCGATAAAGAGAATATTCAGCCAGAAATGGTGATTATCCAAGGAAATGCCTTTCCGGATACCCACGAAGAAATCCTTCGTGCGAAGGAATTAGGGTTAGAAATTACGCGTTACCATGATTTTATTGGTAAATTCATTCAACCTTACACAAGTATTGCAGTCACTGGTTCTCATGGTAAAACCAGTACGACAGGTCTATTGTCCCATGTGTTGAGCGGTGTTCGTCCAACTAGTTTTCTGATTGGCGATGGAACAGGTCATGGAGACCCTAACGCAGAGTTCTTCTCATTTGAAGCCTGTGAATATCGTCGTCACTTTTTAGCGTATTCTCCAGATTATGCGATCATGACGAATATCGATTTTGATCACCCTGATTATTATCAATCGATCGACGATGTTTTCTCAGCTTTTCAATCGATGGCCAAGCAAGTCAAAAAAGGAATCTTTGCGTTTGGTGACGATGCCTATTTAAGAAAATTAGAAGCAGATGTACCGATCTATTATTATGGTGTGAATGATGATGATGATGTACAAGCAAAAAACATTCAGCGTACAACGACAGGTTCTGAGTTCGATGTCTATATCCATAACGAAAACATCGGTCATTTCGTGTTACCGGCATTTGGCCAACATAATATCAACAACGCTTTAGGGGTCATTGCAGTAGCCTATAAAGAAGGGCTGGATATGACAGAAGTTGCGGAAGAAATGTTGTCATTTCCTGGTGTTAAACGTCGTTTCAGTGAGAAGAAAGTCGCTGATATGACAATCGTTGATGATTATGCTCATCATCCGGCAGAAATCAGAGCAACAATTGACGGCGCACGCCAAAAATACCCTGAAAAAGAAATTATCGCTGTTTTCCAACCCCATACCTTTACCCGAACGATTGCATTGATGGACGAATTCGCAGAGGCATTGGATCTAGCCGATAGCGTTTATCTATGCGATATCTTTGGCTCGGCTCGGGAATCTCGCGGCGATGTGAAAATTGAAGATCTTGGGAACAAGATTCAAAAGGGTGGACAAGTGATCAAAGAAGAGAATGTGTCACCATTATTGGATCATCAAGATGCTGTGATCATTTTCATGGGTGCCGGGGACGTACAAAAGTTTGAATCAGCCTATGAAAAGTTGTTGAGTAATACGACTCGAAACGTGTTATAAAAAATACGGAGCGATGACCAAATCAAATCACCCGAGCAGATCAACGAAACAAATGGTATCTCATTTGCACTGGCTGTCAACAGAACTATGATACAAAATCAACCAGTGAGACTTACTATTTAGCCTTCGTTGCTATTGCTCGCATCGATTTGACAAAAGTCAGCGCCCCGTTTTTGCTTTTTTGGGACATCGCACCACGAACTTGCACTTTTATCTGCATCTGATAAAATGAAATCAGAGTAAAATTATTTATTTTGGAGGAAATAAATTTGAACATTGGTAAACCGCGAAAATTAGGTAAGAAAATTGATGAAATCGAGGAAGGCGATTCGTTATCTTTAACAGAATCGATCGAAGACAGTCAGCTTTTGTTGTATCTCGGTTTGACAAATGATGCCAATCCGCTTTATATTCAGCATGACTATACCCAAAAAACAGAATACCAACGGCCAATCGTGCCTTCGGTAATGTTGATGGGGATTATTACAAGTGCGATTTCTAAACATTTGCCAGGACCAGGTTCTCATGTGGTGAATTTTTCGGTGAACTTTATTGAACCTGTTTTTCATTATGAGACGTTGACCTTCGATTTCGAAGTGATCAAAGTCGATAAGATGAAAGACGTAGTGACGATCTCTGTTGAAGCTGTCAATACGCAAGAAGATCGTGTGTTGGATGCAGTAGTGATGGTCCAACCTCCAAAAATCGTAGAGGAAGGTGAAGAAAATGAACAATGAAGTAGTTAATGCCCAAGGGCTCAATCGTTTTTATTCCAAAGTCTATCTATTTTTTGCTGTAGGACTAGGAATTAGCGCAGTGTCTGCCTACTTTTTCGGACAAGTATTTGCAGAACAAACAATGAATTTTATCCGTAATTTTCCACTAGGCTTTACAGGGTTATGGATCCTTCAAATTATTTTGGTCTTGGTATTAGGCGCAAAAGCGCAAAAGAATCCTTCGCTGACCATAGCAGGATATCTGGTTTACTCCCTTTTAAATGGGGTGACGCTGTCAGTTACATTAATGTATTATGACTTCGGATCGATCGCAGGTGCATTTGTTTCCGCAGCGATCACTTTCGGCGTAATGTCAGCATTTGGTATCATGACAAAACGTGATTTAAGTGTTGTGGGACGAATCGGCTACGGCATATTGATCGGGATCATCATTTCGACATTGCTGAATGTGTTTATTTTGCATAGTGGTCCAGTTGACTTTTTCTTGTCGATCGTGACAGTATTTGTCTTTATGGGAATCACTGCCTATGACAACCAACAGATCCGTAATCTATACCAAGCAACGAATGGCCAAGCAAATACTGGAATGGCTGTCTTCATGGCATTACAGTTGTATCTTGACTTTATCAACTTGTTCTTAGCGATTTTGCGAATCTTTGGTAAAAACAACTAATGAGGAAATGCGAGGAAACTCGCATTTTTTTTTGCAATTGGCTTAATCGAACAAAGGCAATCCATCGCTTTTCATGGATTTCTTTGATAGAATAAGAGAGAACTTTTGAGGTGAGGAGTTATTCAAATGACAAAAAATAAATTATTGCTAGTTGACGGAAATAGTGTCGCATTTCGGGCTTTTTTTGCACTGCACAATTCATTGGAACGTTTTAAAAACAACAATGGTTTGCATACCAATGCGATTTACGCTTTTCACACCATGTTTGAAAATGTAATGGCAAAAGAACAGCCAACTCATGTCCTGGTGGCTTTCGACGCGGGCAAAACAACTTTTCGGACTGCGATGTATGAGGAATATAAAGGCGGCCGTTCAAAAACGCCTGGAGAATTCAAGGAACAAATGCCCTATATTCGCGAATTGATCACCGCTTTAGGTGTTCAGTATTATGAACTGGACAATTATGAAGCGGATGATATTATCGGCACATTGGCACAAAAAGTTGACAAAGAGCAATTTGATGTTGTGGTATTATCTGGAGATCGCGATTTGACCCAAT
Source organism: Enterococcus sp. FDAARGOS_553 (assembly GCF_003812305.1). Lineage (NCBI taxonomy): Bacteria > Bacillati > Bacillota > Bacilli > Lactobacillales > Enterococcaceae > Enterococcus > Enterococcus sp. FDAARGOS_553. The sequence goes on along the minus strand of NZ_CP033740.1, from coordinate 2,739,174 downwards.
TGGCTACCGACCATGTGAAGGTTGATATCACAGTAAAGGGTGTCAGCGAGATCGAAAGTTATACGCCAGATCACGTTGCAGAAAAATATGATGGTTTAGCGCCATTACAGATCATTGATATGAAAGGATTAGCTGGAGATGCCTCTGACAATATTCCCGGTGTCACAAAAATCGGTGAAAAGACGGCCATCAAACTTTTGAAAGAATATGGTTCAGTTGAAGGAATCTACGAGCATATCGATGAGATGAAGCCAAGCAAGATGAAAGAAAACTTGCTCAATGATAAAGAGACAGCCTTTTTGTCAAAAAAATTGGCAACGATCGATGTGGATGCGCCAGTGGATGTGGCCATTGATTCATTGAAGTACGAAGGAAAAGATCTGGATAAATTGATTCCATTCTATCAAGAAATGAACTTCAATTCTTTCTTGGAAAAATTAAATGTGGTGACTGAACCGGAAGAAATGGAAGATATTCTTTTTGACGTTGTAACAGAGGTCACTCCGGAAATGTTTACTGAGGATATGGCTCTTTATATCGAGATGCTGGGCGATAACTATCATTTAGAAGATATCGTTGGTGTCGCTTGGGGGAATCAGCAAAAAATTTATGTGACCAATCAAGATGATCTCTTTGAAAATGAGTATTTTATTGCTTGGCTAAAAAATGCCTCTTCACAGAAGAAAGTCTATGATGCAAAACGAACGTATGTGGCGCTGAATCGTTATGCGGCTGCACCACAAGGGATTGTTTTTGATACATTATTAGCTGCTTACTTGCTAGATACCAATGATTCAAATAATGATATTGCTGGTGTTGCTAAGCATTATGGATTTGATGCGATTCAATCGGACGAAGCTATCTATGGCAAAGGTGTGAAACGAGGACTACCGGCAGATGAAGAAGTCTTTTTCGCTCATTTAGCTCGAAAAGTTGCGGCGATCAACTACCTTTCTGTCCGTTTGGCGAAAGAGCTAGCAGAGAAAAATCAGACTGCACTCTTTACTGATATGGAATTGCCATTATCAAAAATTTTAGCAGAGATGGAAATCACTGGGATTCGCGTGGACGCTTCTCGTTTGCATCAGATGAAGGGCGAATTTGCAGAACGTTTGCATGAAATCGAACAAAAGATTTATCAAGAAGCTGGCGAAGAGTTCAATTTAAATTCGCCAAAACAATTAGGCGTGATTTTATTTGAAAAAATGGGGCTGCCAGTGATCAAGAAAACTAAGACTGGCTATTCAACGGCAGTGGATGTTTTGGAACAGTTGAAGGAACAGGCACCGATCGTCGAAGACATTTTGATCTATCGTCAAATTGCCAAAATCCAATCCACCTATGTGGAAGGACTGCTTAAAGTGATTCAAGGAGATGGCAAAGTCCATACCCGTTACGTGCAGACTTTAACACAAACTGGACGTTTGAGTTCCGTTGATCCAAATCTGCAGAATATCCCAATCCGATTAGAAGAAGGGCGGAAAATTCGAGAAGCCTTTGTTCCAAGAGCCAAAGATTGGGTCATTTATTCTTCGGATTATTCTCAGATCGAGCTGCGGGTTTTAGCCCATATCTCGAATGATGAGCATTTAAAAGCGGCCTTTGTAGAAGGACAAGATATTCATTCAAGTACCGCTATGCGAGTCTTTGGGATCTCCACTCCAGAAGAAGTTACACCAAACATGCGACGTCAAGCAAAAGCGGTCAACTTTGGGATCGTTTATGGTATCTCTGATTATGGTCTCTCCCAAAATCTTGGGATCACTCGCAAAGCGGCGCAGCAATATATTGATACCTACTTTGAAAAATATCCAGGGGTCAAAACTTATATGGAAGAAGTTGTCCGTGAAGCGAAAGACAAAGGCTATGTGGAAACATTGTATCATCGTCGCCGCTATTTACCAGATATCAATTCCCGCAATTTTAATTTGCGGACATTCGCGGAACGTACAGCAATCAATACACCGATCCAAGGCAGTGCTGCAGATATTTTGAAAATTGCCATGATCGATTTGGATCGTCGTCTAAAGGAAGAAAAATTACAAGCAACGATGCTTTTACAAGTCCACGATGAACTTGTCTTCGAAGTACCAGAAGATGAATTAGAACGCTTAGATGCTCTTGTCAAAGAAGTCATGGAAAATGCTGTCTCACTGCATGTGCCATTGTTGACAGATAGTAACTGGGGCAAAACGTGGTATGAAGCAAAATAAATGAGGTGAAATGTTGTGCCGGAATTACCAGAAGTGGAAACAGTTCGCAGAGGACTAGAGAAACTGATTTTAAATAAAACGATCAAAGAAATGGAGATTCGTTGGCCCCGGATCATTGAATCTCCAGAAGTACCGATTTTTGCAGCGATGCTAAAAGGACAACAATTTCAAGCTTTTGATCGTCGAGGCAAATTCTTGATTTTCAAATTGACCGATTATGATCTGATTTCCCATTTACGCATGGAAGGCAAGTATGAATTTTTTGAAAAAGAAGGGGTGCCGGACAAACACACCCATGTGATTTTTCAATTCACTGATGGCAGTGAATTGCATTATCGGGACGTGCGAAAATTTGGACGTATGACTTTAGTTGAAAAAGACCAGAGCAGTACGTATAAAGGAATCATGCAGTTGGGGCCGGAACCATTGCCGGAACTGTTTCTGTTGACAGACTTTACTCGTGACCTAAAGAAATCAAAAAAAGCCATCAAGCCGCTGCTTTTAGATCAAAAGCTTGTGACAGGTTTAGGCAATATCTATGTGGATGAGGCTTTATGGGAAGCAAAGATTCATCCCGAGCAATCGGCAGCGACACTGAATGAAGCCGAAATTAACTTGTTGCATCGGGCGATCATTGATGTCTTAGCCCGAGCAGTGGAGGCAGGAGGCACAACGATTCGGACCTATTTGAATGCGTTAGGCGAAGCGGGGCATTTCCAAGTCTCTCTACACGTTTATGGTCAAACCGGCAATCCTTGTGTCCGCTGTGGTACCCCGATCGTAAAAACAAAAGTTGCACAACGAGGGACCCACTATTGTCCATTCTGTCAGCAATTACACGCGGGGACAGAAAGATGAGCTTGGTTGTAGGTGTAACGGGCGGGATTGCTACTGGCAAGAGTACCGTTGTCAAGTGCTTTGAAGAAGCTGGTATCCCAATCATCGATGCTGATATCGTTGCTCGCGAAGTGGTGGAGCCAGGGATGCCAGGGCTTGAAAAAATCAAAACTGTTTTTGGGCCAGAGGTCATCAATCCCGATGGGACACTAGCTCGGAAAAAATTAGGAAAAATCATTTTTGCGGATGACAATAAACGGGAATTGCTGAACCGCTCATTAGGACCCTTTATCCGTAAAGAAATCCTACGACAGATTGAAGTCATGAAAGCAAAAGCTGATCTTGTGATCGTAGATATTCCTTTGTTATACGAAACTGGTTATGAATCCCTGCTAGATCAAGTAGCGGTCGTCTATCTTCCGGAATCGATCCAGTTGCAGCGACTGATGAAGCGAGACCATTTAACCAGCATCGAAGCCCAACAACGTATCAATAGTCAGATGCCAATAGAAGAGAAGCGCAAACGGGCAGATATCCTCTTTGACAATCAAGGAACCATTGAAGAAGTTAAGACGCAAGTACAAGAATGGCTTGCTAAAAGAAAGAATTAAGACAGAGACACCGGCACAAAGGAGCCCCCTTTATTTCTGAAAAGCTAACAGTTGACGCATTATTTTGTCGTTTGCTGGAAACTGAAGTTAGAAAGGATATCTGGAAAGAGGCTTTGGTTGTCGCTGTCTCTTTTTTTGTTTCATTTTTTGTTTAGTGAGTTGCTTTTTGGTAAAACTGCCAGGCGATCGGAAGTGACTTCATGGAAAAAAACAGGTTTCCCATAAAAAGCAGATAACGTTTTTTCGTTAAAAATTTGCTGGCGCTTGCCAGAAGCGTGGATTTTACCATTTTTCAGCATCATGATATGGTCAAAAATCGGTAAAATCTCTTCTGTATGGTGGGTCACATAAATCAACGTAGGTGATTCCTTGTGCGCCATCTCGCCAATTCGACTTAGCAATTCTTCTCGAGCAAAAAGATCCAATCCATTACAAGGTTCATCTAAAATCAACAATTCGGGATTTGCCATCAAAGCGCGGCTGATTAAGACTAATTGACGTTCCCCTTGAGATAACTGATGAAATGGCTGGCCAATCAGTTGACTGCCGCCAGTTGAACAAAGAATGGCAATAGCTTGGTTCAAGTCTTTCATTTGGTAGTCTTCATATATACCGATACTAGCATATTTTCCCGATAGAACGACCATTTCTGAGAGCTCCTGAGCAGGAATCTTCTCTTGCAAGGTCGCACTTATCCAACCAATTCTGCGCTGAAGGTCTGGCACAGATGTTTTTCCGTAGACTTGACCTAGGACTTGCCGTTTGCCAGAAGTCGGCCAGATCATCCCAATGATCAGTTGTAATAAAAGTGTTTTGCCAGCACCATTTAATCCTAAAAGTGCCCAATGCTGATTTTTAGCAATTTGCCAGTTGATGTCTTGCAACAAAACAGTTTGCTTGCGAACCAACTGGATGTCTTCAAAATTTAAGATGTCCATAAACTGCTCCTTGTCAAAGAGTATTCTGAAAATTTGATTCAGTATACCATATCTTTAAATGAAGCGCATACGTATCTTTTGTCAATCGAAGAAATTCTTGCTATGCTAATAAAAAAGGAGGAATCATCATGGGATCATTGAAAGACGAAAAAGATGTAATTGTTGGTTCTGCAAAAGAAAAAATTGGTGAATGGATCAATAATGAAAAAATGGAACAAGAAGGAAAAGAACAGGCAAATGAAGCAAAAGCCAAAAAAGATCACCGTCAACAACAGGTAGACGAAATTGAGGATCGGCATGATGAATTAGATGCTCAACCAGGTGATAAAACATTAGAAACACTTGGTCGGGACCGATTGCTAAACGAAAATGAAGACACAGATGCTGCAAAGATCTCTTCAACCGAACGACGGGATGCTGATCATTTGAAACATTATACAGGAATCGAAGAAAAACTCTAGACAGGATCTGGAGTTTTTTTTATGATAAACCATATTCGTCAATCAATATAAATAGATAAAAAAGAAGAAAATCCTGTTTTAAAAGGTATCAATAATTCCACTTTGACAAGAAAAGAATGCTGTCTGCGGACAATGATTGACAACCCCTGAAGGAAAAACTATAATAGCCAATGACTTTCCACAAAAAAGGGAAGTCCAGGAGGTGGTCAACAAATGCTGAATTCTGCATTGTCCTTGACTGTGATCAGAGGAATTTATCAGTAATATCTTTTGTTTTTTCATTAAAGAGAGGATCGATATCTATTATGATTACCATTGAACCCTATCAATTTCATTTCATCAAACATCAAGTCCAACAATTAGTTCGGACTTATCAGTCTGTTAATGATCGCCATACGATTCGCACAGTTGAAATGTTAACTGAAGAAGCCATTCAACCATTTTTTTCTGAGGAGGACAAAGAAGCACAGTCTCTGATTCGTCAATTTTTTGATTCATCTTTGACGATGTCAAAGAGCTTGACCATTCTTGAAGCACTAAAAAAGAATGTCCGACCTTTTCAAGTGCCTTCAGTCAAACAAACAGAGAAACTGTTTCGTAAAGTAAAAAAATTAAAAGTACCTGATTTTTCCCAAACAGACCTTCGTGATTATACGTATTTGGCTTGGGATGACATCGGCAGTCAAAGTAAATTTATGATCGTAAATACTCAAAAAGGCTACCAAGGAATCTATGGTCATTTATCTACAGAAGTAAAAAAAGGAATCTGTCCTTTATGTCAACATGAGTCTACTGTCTCCATGTTTTTATCGTTGACAAAAAGTGGTGGCGATGGAACATACACCAAACGAGGAAATTACATTTGTCGCGACAGTGAGCAATGCAACCAACAAATGGAACAACGGGAAACTCTGGATGAGTTTGTGTCACTGTTACAAATGAGATAAGGAGGAGAACGACAGAATTGATTCTGTCGTTTTTCTTTTGTGGCTAAAAAAACAACCGTCACATTATTTAAATTTGTAATATTTCTTTCGCTTGAAAGACTTTACCTATTAGATAGAAGAATTTCATGTTATAATTAAGCATATAAATCATCGCTGTCTCGCTATCATTCGAGACACGGAAGAGAGAACGGGGTGGAACTATGCAATGTCCAAAATGTCATCATAACAATTCTCGAGTGATTGATAGCCGCCAAGCCGACGATGGTCGCGTGATTCGCCGCCGCCGCGAATGTGAAAACTGTGGTTATCGATTTACCACATTTGAACGAATTGAAGAAGCACCATTATTAGTTATTAAGAAAAATGGCGCTCGTGAAGAATTTAATCGTGAAAAGATATTAAGAGGGTTGATACGCTCTGCTGAAAAAAGACCCGTTACAATGGAACAAATGGAAAAAATTGTTGATCATGTGGAGAATCGTGTGCGAGCACTAGGTGAAAATGAAGTTTCGACAACGATGATTGGCGAATATGTCATGGAAGATCTAGTCGACTTAGATGAGATTGCTTACATTCGGTTTGCTAGTGTCTACCGCCAATTCAAAGATATGTCAGTCTTCTTAAAAGAATTGCAGGATATCGTTGAAAAGGCAAAAGAACCAAGTGATCCGCAAGAAACAGCAGACAATCAAGAGGAATAGGAGGTCCCTGAATGGTGGGCAACATATTACCAAATCAATTGTATCGTGTCTTCAAAAGTCGTCCACTAACAACTGAAGGGAAGGATGCGCTGATTCATCTTTATCAGCCAATCATCGAAAGTGATGCCTTAGCACTCTATCTGACACTGACTGCGGATCAGCAGGATCCGCAAGAAAGTGAGTTTATTCATCTAGATATTTTGAATGCGATGAATGTAGGGTTACAGCGTTTTATTCAAGCACGAAATAAGTTAGAAGGAATCGGCTTACTCAAAACGTTTGAAAAAGAAGATGACGAGTTGGGAATCACATTTTTGTATCACCTGCAAGAGCCAGTTCATGCGAGCGATTTCTTTCAAGATGAACTCTATAGTTTCTTATTGCTTAACCATGTTGGAGAGCGAAAGTTTCGACAACTTGTTTCGTTGTTCCAACCAGCAAAATGGCAAGCAGAAGGCTATCAAGAAGTTACGGCTTCTTTTATGGATGCTTATCGCTTGGATACACAACAATTTGCAGCCAATGAAGAGGAATTACAGGAAGTCAATGGCAAATTCCAAGACACTCAAAGCAGACTGGTGTTAGATGAACAACAACTAGATTGGGATTTTCTTCTTTATGAAGCTCAACGTCGCTACATCCGTGCAGACAATTTCGATAAAGATTTTCGGCAAAAACTACTCCTATATCATTCATTATACGGCTATGATGTGATGGAGCTGTTGGATCTGATGACAGATTCGGTTTCTTTAACTACTGGGAAAATCGATCAGAAGGCATTAGAACAATTGATTTTACAAAAAGCACGGACGCGTTTTACCAAAACTGAAAATAAAGTGGATCCCACTTCAGATGAAGAGATCCGACGATTTAATACATTAAAACAAAATGGGTATAGTGATAACGATCTAGCATTGATCCGCGAAAGTGAGAATAATGCGCCGATGGCATTCTTGAAAGCAATCAAAGCTGAAAAAAAGAGCTTTGTCACAGACTCCGAACAATGGCTGCTAAAAAGCTTAGTGGAACGCTCGCCATTATCCAATAGTGTGATCAATGTTCTTATTCATTATGTGTTAGTGGTACAGAACAATGCGGCTTTGCCAGCAAGTTATGTCAATAACATTGCGGCACAATGGTCTGAATTGCAAGTAAAAACCGCGGAAGAAGCGATCAAGCATGTACGGGACTTAGTTAAAGAAGCAAAAGAAAAACGCACACGGCCGCAAAGCCCGTCTAAAAAGATCATTCGTGAAGAAAAACTGCCAAGCTGGGCCGAAAAACCAGTTGAAGAAACGACATTATCCCCAGAACGTCAGGCAGAGATCGACAAAAAACTGCAAGCCTACTTGCAAAAGAAAGCAGGTGACAATTAATGGAAGATGTTGGGAAGAATCTATCAAAAATTTTAGACAAACGAAACTATCGCGATCGTTTCTCAGAAATGATGGGGGACGTATTGAAAGATCCGGATGTCAAAGAATTCATTTCAGAACATCGGGAGGAACTGACAGATGCAGATATCCAAAAAAGTTATGCGAAACTCTATGAATTTGTTCAAGAAAAACGAAAGTTTCGTTTGAATGACCCTACGATGATTGCACCTGGATATGAGCCACGACTAGCGTTGAACTTTCATTTTATCGATGTCACTTATGTGCCCACGCAAGAGCTTTTAGCGCATCAACGACAAGAAGAGATCCGTAGTCGCATCAAAGCAATGGATATGCCGAAAGATATTCAAGAGGCCAATTTTGCTCAGTATGAAAGTACTCCCGGCCGGGGCGAAGCTTTGATGGCTGCAGTCGAGTTTATTGAAAACCTAAAAAACGATCCAAGGGCTTTTCACAAAGGATTATATCTGGTGGGTAGTTTTGGGATCGGCAAAACTTATTTACTAGGGGCAATTGCCCGGGACCTTGCGGAAGCAGGTTATACGACGACCCTTGTTCACTTCCCGACATTTGCTGTCGAAATGAAACAAGCAATCGGCAAAGACTTGGTTGGCGACAAACTCAATGCAGTTAAAAAAGCCCCCATCCTAATGATGGATGATATTGGTGCAGATGCCATGAGCAGCTGGATCCGTGATGAAGTCTTTGGTGTCATTCTGCAATATCGGATGCAAGAACAACTGCCAACGTTTTTTTCCTCCAACTTTTCCATGCAAGAGTTAGAGAAGCATCTATCCGTTACTCAACGTGGAGAATCAGAGCCATTGAAAGCCAAGCGGATCATGGAACGAATTCGTTACTTGACAAAAGAGATCCAAATGACTGGCAAAAATCGCCGGAATTCGGAAATATAGAAGAGAGGAGAACTTCTTATGAAGAAATTGACGATTTTAGGTTTGGCTTTGACAACCTTATTATTAGCTTCCTGCGGTTCGCCGTCAGATAATGATTCGATGAGTGAAACAACTAAAAACGATGAAAGCACAACAAATAGCACTGTCGAAAGCGAGGCAACGACTATTTTTACAGGAGTTCTTCAAGAAAATGCAACAGCTGGCGACAACGAAACGATACAGATTTTTCTAAATGATATCGAAGCAGTCGACGATCAAGAAACGATTGTTCCTAACTTTCAAACAGACGGCGTGATCCTACACGCACCGCAAGAATCATTTGAAGGTCAAGTTTCTGAGTTGACCAAAGGAACAACGGTCCAAGTCACATTGTCAGGCTTGCCAGTAATGACTATGTCAATCCCACCTCAAGTTCCAGGAAATTCAATCAAAACAGTTGAAATCGTGCAATAACCCCACGCGTTGTCCCAACGGACAACGCGTTTTGCTGCGAATCACTGCGATTGGCTTGCGAAGCAAGACAGAGCAGATGATGAGCAGTACTAGACGACCGAAGGGAGAGTAGTAACCTTCGTATGAATCACTGCGATTGGCTTGCGAAGCAAGACAGAGCAGATGATGAGCAGTACTAGACGACCGAAGGGAGAGTAGTAACCTTCGTATGAATCACTGCGATTGGCTTGCGAAGCAAGACAGAGCAGATGATGAGCAGTACTAGACGACCGAAGGGAGAGTAGTAACCTTCGTATGAATCACTGCGATTGATACTCAACTGGGTGACGGGAGCGCAGTAACCTTCATATGGATCACAACGATTGGTTTGAAAAGCAAGATATGCAAGTTTTCTTTACGAAAAGTGCAAAAGCAACTCTAGGCGAAGTAAAGCCGTAAATAAAAGGAGTAAAAACTCTCCCTTTAAAATGCAATAAAGAATGATATACTATTTCTGAAGGAGTGACGTTATGAACGAACAATCATTATCTCTGCGATTGACTCGTGTTGGCGAACAGATTCCGGATCAAGCCCGCTTGGCAGATATTGGATCAGATCATGCCTATTTACCCGTGGCATTGATGCTACAAAATAAAATTCAGTATGCAGTAGCAGGTGAAGTTGTAAAAGGACCATTCGAATCTGCTTCACGGCAAGTCAAAAAAAATGGCTTGAGCGACAAAATCACTGTTCGCTTAGCAGATGGGTTAGCTGCAATCCACCCTGATGATCATATTGATACGGTGGTTATTGCTGGTATGGGTGGCACTTTGATTCGAACAATTTTAGAAAATGGAAAATCTCAGCAGAAAATTACTGGGAAGGAGCGCCTTGTCTTGCAACCCAATGTGGGGGAGCGGACTTTGCGAGAATGGCTTCAGGAGAATAATTACATGATTTTACACGAAGAACTGATTGAAGAAAACCATAAAAACTACGAAATCATCGTAGCTGAAGAAGGCAGTAAAATCTATACACCACAAGAATTATTTTTTGGCCCGTGTTTATTGAAAGAAAAAAATCTCGTTTTTTATAAAAAATGGGCCCATGAATTGCAGCAGCGAGAAATCGTTTTGCAAGAACTAGAGAAAGCGGCAATTCCTCCTCAAGATAAAATAAGTGAGTTAAACGAACAGATTGATTGGATCAAGGAGGTGCTGGAATAATGTTAGCTAGAACGTTTATTGAACGTTTCGAAAGATATTGTCCGCAATGGTTAGCAGAAGATGGTGATCCAGTGGGATTGCATATCGGAACGTTGGACAACGAGATCCAACGGGTAATGATGACATTAGATGTTCGTCCAGAAGTCGTTGCAGAAGCAATTGAAAAACAAGTAGACTTCATTGTTGCCAAACATCCACCGATTTTTCGTTCCATACGTCGTTTGAGAGCCGATGATCCGCAACAAAAAATGTATATGGATCTGATCAAACATAATATTTCGGTCTATGCTGCGCATACGAATATGGATATTATTCATGATGGGTTGAATGACTGGTTTTGTGAAATGCTTGGAATAGAAGAAACCACGTATCTCGTTCCCACCCATACAATCAAAATGAAAAAATTGGCTGTTTTTGTTCCAATTGAGCAAGGCGCATTAATGAGGAAAGCTTTAGGAAAAGCTGGAGCTGGACAGCAAGGAAATTATCAAAACACCAGCTACTCACTGATTGGTACCGGCCGTTTTACTCCTCAAGAGGATGCGCATCCTGCGATTGGTGAAATTGGGGAAGAAGAGTCGGTACAAGAAGCAAAAATCGAAGTGATTTTCCCAGAAACCATCACCGAAAAGGTGTTGCAAGCGATGGTTGAGGCGCATCCCTATGAAGAACCCGCCTATGACCTTTATTCCTTGGATAACTTGTCTCAGCATTATGGGATCGGGCGAGTAGGTCAATTAAAAGCACCTGTTTTGTTGGAAGATTTCATCGATGAAATCAAAAGTGTTTTTCAGTTAGAGGGGTTGCGTTTGATCGAACCAAAAGCAAAGCGGCAAAACGTTCAACGGATTGCTATATGCGGCGGCAGTGGCGAACAGTTTTATCAAGAAGCCGTGAATGCCAAAGCAGATGTATATATTACTGGAGACATCAGTTATCACACCGCTCATGATATACAAGCAAACAGCTTGACGGCAATCGATCCAGGTCATAACATTGAACGGGAATGTATCCCTCGTTTTATCAAAAAATTCAATGAATGGAAAGCGGAAGAAGGTTGGCAGGTAGACTTTATTCCTTCAGAGACTTCCACAAATCCATTCCAATATAAATAGGAGTGATCAATTATGTACGAAAATTTATTACCGCGTTTTTTAAGATATGTAAAGACGGAAACTCGTTCTGATGCGACAAGCCAAACAACACCCTCCACACAAACGCAAGTGGCGTTTGCCAAGACATTGCAAAAAGAAATGGAAGAATTAGGACTTCATGATGTCCATTATAATGAGGAAAATGGTTTTGTGATTGGTACGTTACCAAGTAATGTTTCCGAACCAGTTCGTTCCATTGGATTTATCGCACATATGGATACGGCGGATTTTAACGCGGTGAATGTGGATCCCCAAATTATTGAAAACTATGACGGTGAGTCAACGATCAAATTGGATAAAGAGGGCAAATTTACACTGAATATCAAAGACTTTCCTAATTTGAAAAATTATCGTGGAGAAACATTGATTACGACAGATGGCAGCACGCTTTTAGGAGCCGATGACAAAGCAGGTATCGCAGAGATTTTGACGGCGATGGAAATTTTGCTTAACCATCCTGAAATCAAACACGGAGAAATCAAAATCGCCTTTGGACCAGATGAAGAAATTGGGGTGGGGGCTGATAAATTTGATGTGGCTGATTTCAATGTTGATTTTGCTTATACCATGGATGGCGGTCCAGTGGGTGAGTTGCAATATGAAACTTTCAATGCTGCACAAGCTGAACTAACGATCCAAGGGAAAAATGTGCACCCAGGAACCGCAAAAGATACGATGATCAATGCTTTGCAATTGGCGATTGATTTTCATAATCAATTGCCAACAGATCAAGTGCCGGAAAAAACCGATGGTGCGGAAGGCTTTTTCCATTTGATGGCGTTGAACGGAACCGTCGAAGAAGCAAAAATGGCGTATATCATTCGTGATCATGATCGTGAAACGTTTGAAAATCGTAAAAAACAATTGCTTACAATCCAAGAAAAAATGAATGCCCAATTTGACGAAGCAAGAATCCAAATGGATTTATATGATCAATATTACAACATGAAAGAAATCATTGAAAAAGACATGAGTATTATTGAGTTAGCTAAGTCTGCAATGGAAGATCTGGGTATCGAGCCAGTGATCGAACCAGTTCGAGGCGGAACAGATGGATCGAAGATCTCTTATTTAGGGATTCCGACACCAAATATTTTTGCCGGTGGTGAAAATATGCATGGACGCTATGAATTTGTTTCCTTGGAATCAATGAAAAAAGCAACTGATGTAATCGTGAAGATTGCCGAAAAAAACGCACAGTAGAACTTTATTTTGTTTCGTTTTCAAGTGGAAAAATATCGCTTGATAATGAAAAATGAGTTGAATAATGGGCTGAGACTTGATGCAGAAGTCTGCACCATTCGCAGCCCTATTTTATTTAGGAAGTGAAAAATATGAAGATCATGGTTTTATATAATGATACGGCTGGTAAAAGCGATGCCAAGGATACTGCAGAGTCTTTTAAGAACTATCTAGAAGAACATGATCCTAAAAGTGAAGCAGTCTTGCAACCTTCCAATCCTGATATTGAGCCGGAAACAATCCAAAAAAATGCGAAAGAACATCAAATCGATACGATTGCAATCATTGGTGGAGACGGTACAATCCATCATGCGCTGCAAACATTTGTGGATCAGTTAGATAAGCTGACAGTGGCAATTATTCCAGGCGGAACGGTCAATAACTTTGCCCGTATGTTAGGGATTCCTCTCAAACCTGAAGAAGCATTTGAAACGATATTGAATGGGACTGATCGACAAATTGATTATGGATTGGTCAATGACTCCATGATGATCTCGACGATGACCATCGGATTGCTGGCCGATACGGCAGCGGCTACTTCGCAAGAAGAAAAACAACAGTTCGGACCACTCGCTTTTACCAAGCGGTTTTTCCATTATTTATTCAAAAAGAAACAATACAAATTAGAAATTATTGCAGACGGAAAACGCTGGCGTGGCAAGAGTCAATTGTTAACAGTAGTCATGTCCAATTCAGCTGGCGGATTTACCAATTTCGACGAGTTGGCACGACCAGATGACGGGCTGTTTCACATGATTTTATTGCCAAAACTCAATCTATTGGAATTCATTATTTATTTGCCCCGGATCATACGTGGTCGTATTGCGAAAGTGCCAGGTGTCGAGTACTTTACTGCAAATGAAATTGAGATTCGTGCTCAGGAAAAAACTGTTTATACACGAACTGATGGCGATCCGACAGATAATCTGCCTGTTAAAATGAAGGTGATGAAACAGGCCCTTCGTGTCCGTGTTCAAGAAGAAGACTTGGATGCTAAATAATATCAACCAGAGGAGAAATGATGACAGAATTTATACAAAATCCATTGTGGTTTTATTTACTTATAGCGAATCTTTATCTTTTTGGCTTGATGGGGTATGATAAATACCAAGCCGTAAGAAAAAAATGGCGTGTCCCTGAATGGAATCTGTTGTTTATGGGATTGATTGGCGGCGGAATCGGTGGATTGATCGCGCAACGCGTTTTTCACCATAAAACACGCAAACGTAAATTTTATATTTTTTTTGCTTTCGGTGTGATTGTAGATCTTCTATTGTTTATTAAGTTTGCCTAAGGAGTTAAAAATGAAAGCAAAAGTGAAATTTGCCTTAAACCTGCTATTAATGGTCGTGATCTTAGGTGCGATGTACTATTTTATTCGCAGCTCTATGACTGATATTTTGGCGGAATTAAGACAAACCAGTCTGTCGATCGTTACAGCAGTGATGGCGTTAGGAACAATTTACTTATTTATTGAAGGACGTTCCGTCAAAGAGATCGCTGTAGGATTTCAACCGGAGTTTACAACGAAAGACGGCTTATTTACCGTTTGTTACTCTGGATTCTATCGAATTATTACTTTTGGTGCTGGGACGTTGATATCAGAAGTCAATTTTTATCGTAAAAATGGATTGAAATTGTCACAAGGTGTAGGTGTGACTACGTTGCATATGGTCATGTATAAATTGGCGGTCTTGACTTATGCTATCGCAGGGCTAGTGATTCAATTTTCTTTATTCTTTGAGAAAGCCCCAAATATGATTTGGGTGATATTAGCTGGTATGGTCGTTACTTTTCTGATTATTGCCTTTTTACTTGCACTTTCTGTAAGTGTCAACGTTCAAGTCGCTTTTGTGGTAATCAGCGACAAACTTTTCAAAAGTAAGAGCATGCGCAAAATCATCGATACTTGCAATACGCAGATTTACTCGTTACGGGAGACAGTCTATTCGATTCTCCGTGATCGTACGGCTTTTTTACGGATCTATTTCTGGAATGTCGTTAAATTGGCTGCTTGGTATGTGATTCCTTATGTAGTATTGGCACCTAAACATCCAGAAATCGACTTCTTACTGACGCTTTCTTTTGTCAGCTTTGCAGTGATCCTATCGGGTGTTATTCCTACGCCGGCTGGAATCGGTTCGTTTGAATTTGTTTATATGTTACTTTTTGGACCAATGGTAGGGACTGTTGATGCAGCGTCATCGATGTTGCTTTATCGATTTGCTACTTTTATTTGGCCATTCGTGATCGGTTTCGTCTATGTCATTTTGGAAAAACGCAAAACCATGAGTGCTGAGTTGGAAGAGTTGAAGAACGAAAAAGCGTGAGCAAAGGAATGAAACTTTTTCTTTCTCCTATTAAATCTAAATCAAAAAAATCTCGAAGGCATGCCTCAAAAACTTCAGCTAGTTCGCTGAAATTTCGGCACTTCTTCGAGATTTTTTAGTGTCGTACTTATTCACTTAATTCAATAATTCGATCTGCAAAGTCTTCGTAGAAATCGGCTTCGTGGGAAACCACTAAGACAGTTCCTTGAAAATCAGCCAGTGCTGCATTCAGATTATCTTTGGTTGCTTGGTCAATATGATTAGTAGGCTCATCCAATAGAAGAAAATTGCTTTTGATCATCATCATTTCAGCAAGTTTGACTTTTGTTTGTTCGCCACCACTCAATGATTTTAGCGCTTCTTGTGCCAGCTGACTCGGCAATCCTGCACGGGATAATTGGCGGCGTAGTTCTTTGATTGTAGCTTTAGGAAATTTATCGCTCATATAGTGCAAAGGATTTTGTAATGGTTGTTCCCAAGTTAAGTCTTGCGAGAAATAATTGAATTTTGTGTGTTGGGGAAATGAAACCGATCCATTGATAGCCGGTATCTGACCTAAGAGTGTCTTGATCAACGTTGATTTCCCAATTCCATTAAACCCGCGAATAGCGATTTTTTCACCGTAGCGTATCGTCAAATCGATCGGTGACAAAAGCGGTTTGTCATAGCCAATTTCTAAGTGTGTTGTTTCCAACGCCAATGTTGTGACGATAGGGGCATAAGGAAAAGCAATATGCGGTGTCGGTGCATCTGTTGGTGGCGTTAATCGTTCGATTTTCGCTAATTGTTTTTCTCGGCTTTTAGCCATCGTAGAACGAGAGCCCGCTTTATATTTTCGAATATAGGCTTCCGTTTTCTTGATATGTGCCTGTTGGGCTTCATATTGTTTCAAATAACTTTCATTTTGCAACGCTTTGAGTTTCAGTGATTTTTCAAGATTGCCGGTATATTTCGTTAATTTGCCAAATTCAATATCAATGATATGCGTCGTGATCTGGTTGAGAAACTGTTGGTCATGAGAAACCACCAAATAGGTGCCATTGAAATCTTGGAGAAATTGAACCAGCCACTTGATGTGCTCATCATCTAAGTGATTGGTTGGTTCATCCAAGATCAGCATATCGGGTTTTTCCAATAACATTTTTGCTAAGATTAATTTTGATCGCTGACCACCACTTAAATTGACCAGTGGGGTTTCCATACCAAGAATGGCAATGCCCAGACCTTCCGCTAAGTCAGCAATCAGTGTGTCCATTTGATAGAAGGAACCTTGATCCAATTGATTTTGTAATTCACCGGCTTTTTCAAGTAACTCATCATCCAATGTTTCAGCATATTCACCATATAGTGAAGCAATTTTTGCCTCTTTTTCAAAATCAGCAGCAAAGGCTGAGCGTAAGAAATCGCGAATGGTTTGGGTTTCGTCCACATTGACATATTGATCCAAATAGCCCATTTTCAGATTTTTTGGGAAAGTGACCTGGCCTTCATCAGGAAGAATCTCCCCGGTAATGATTTTGATCAAGGTACTTTTTCCGGCACCGTTTCGTCCAATCAGTCCGACTTTCTCGCCACGATTGATTTGAACGCTGACTTCTTCATACAAGATTTTGTCGCCGAATTGTTGCGATAGATTTGATAGTGTTAACATGATTTTCCTCCATATAAAAAAGCCATAGACAGTCATTGTCTACAGCTTACAATCTTTTTAGTATCCACCAAAAACCAGGGCATGAGAAAGAAACCTCACTCCGTGTCTTTGATGAAGCAGATGCGCTAGGCGCTTGTAGGCTCTTAACAATGCTTCATCGTGTTCTTGTTAAGAGCAGATTTTCTGATAAATTTAAAGATAAATTTAAAATAGTAGCGTGACATCTGCTTTTCCTCCGTTGAAATGGTTCATTAAGCATACCATCTTAGCTTTCCTTATGTCAACTTTTGCTGATAGTTTGCTAAAAAAGAAAGTCAAAAAGTGCTTGCATATCTTTTGACCATTACTGACCAAAATGGTATACTACAATGTAGGAGAAATCCTAGAAATGACGGGGAGGTAGAACAATGAACCCAGAAAAAATGACAACAACTTTACAAAGTGCCATTGCAGAAGCACAACAAGTAGCGATAACACGCCATCATCAGGAGATAGATATCGCTCATTTATGGAAAATTTTATTGCAAGCCAATCAATTTGGCCGCAATTTTTATACGGACGCTGGTCTTGATGTCGATGCTTTCGAGAAGGAAGTTGACCGACTATTGGATGAAATCCCATCTGTTGAAGGTGGCAATGTTCAATACGGACAAAGCATGAGTCAAAACTTATTTCGTTTGCTTTCTGAAGCAGACCAACTAAAAAAAGAGTTCAATGATGAGTATTTATCGACTGAAGTCGTTTTACTCGCATTAATGAAACTAAAAAACCATCCATTGACCAATTACTTAAAAGGTCAAGGAATCAATGAAAAAGAATTAAAAGCAACCATTGAATCTTTGAGAGGGGGAGAACGTGTGACATCTCAAAACCAAGAAGAACAATACAAAGCCTTAGAAAAATATGGTGTGGACCTCGTTCAACAAGTCCGCAGTGGAAAAATGGATCCGATCATTGGCCGGGATGAAGAGATCCGCGATGTGATCCGTATTCTTTCAAGAAAAACCAAAAATAATCCTGTTTTGATTGGAGAGCCTGGTGTCGGTAAAACAGCGATCGTTGAAGGACTGGCGCAACGAATCGTTAGAAAAGATGTACCGGAAAACTTAAAAGACAAAACGATTTTCTCTTTAGACATGGGCGCATTGATCGCTGGAGCAAAATTCCGTGGTGAATTTGAAGAACGGTTGAAGGCGGTCTTGAAAGAAGTCAAGAAATCTGAAGGACGGATCATCTTATTTATTGATGAGATCCACAATATCGTGGGTGCCGGCAAAACGGAAGGCAGCATGGATGCTGGTAATTTACTAAAACCAATGCTGGCTCGTGGTGAACTTCATACGATCGGTGCAACAACATTGGACGAATACCGTCAATATATGGAAAAAGATAAAGCTTTGGAACGTCGTTTCCAAAAAGTTTTAGTCAAGGAACCAACGGTTGAAGATACCATCTCGATCTTGCGGGGACTAAAAGAACGCTTTGAGATCCATCACGGGGTCAACATTCATGACAATGCACTAGTTGCTGCAGCGACATTATCCGATCGTTATATCACAGATCGCTTTTTACCGGATAAAGCAATCGATCTGATTGATGAAGCGAGTGCAACGATCCGCGTAGAAATGAATTCAATGCCAACTGAACTCGATCAAGTCACGCGACGTTTAATGCAGCTGGAAATTGAAGAAGCCGCATTGAAAAAAGAAACGGATGATGCTTCTAAAAAACGGTTGGCAAACCTGCAAGAAGAATTAGCTGATTTGCGGGAAGAAGCCAATACCATGAAGATGCAATGGGAAACTGAGAAAGATGAAGTCAATGCGGTTTCCAATAAACGGGCAGAAATCGACAAAGCCAAACATGAATTAGAAGATGCTGAAAATAATTATGATTTAGAGCGCGCTGCTGTTTTACGCCATGGAACGATTCCGCAATTAGAAAAAGAACTTGCCGAATTGGAAGCAAAAAACCAAGCGGAAGGCGTTCGAATGGTGCAAGAATCTGTGACTGAAAACGAAATTGCACTAGTTGTTGGTCGCCTAACAGGCATTCCGGTTGCGAAATTGGTAGAAGGCGAACGTGAAAAACTACTGAAATTGAATGAAACACTCCATCAACGCGTGATTGGCCAAGACGAGGCAGTCGATGCAGTAAGTGATGCGGTGATCCGTTCCCGTGCAGGTCTCCAAGATCCAAATCGACCATTAGGTTCTTTCCTATTCTTAGGACCAACAGGAGTCGGTAAGACCGAGTTAGCCAAAGCGTTAGCCGTCAATCTGTTTGATTCAGAAGATCATATGGTGCGGATTGACATGAGTGAGTACATGGAGAAACATTCTGTGTCACGTTTAGTCGGAGCACCTCCAGGTTATGTTGGTTTTGAAGAAGGTGGCCAACTGACAGAAGCTGTTCGCCGTAACCCTTATACGATCGTCTTATTGGATGAGATCGAAAAAGCCCATCCAGATGTTTTCAATATTTTATTGCAAGTATTGGATGACGGCCGATTGACGGATTCAAAAGGTCGAGTGGTAGATTTCAAGAACACGGTCTTGATCATGACGAGCAATATTGGCTCGCAAATACTATTAGATGGTGTGACTGGGGAAGGAACGATTCCAGAATCGGTGGCTGAAAATGTTCGTTCGCTATTACGCGGTCATTTTAAACCAGAGTTCTTGAACCGTATCGATGATACAATTTTGTTCACGCCACTAAGCCTAGCCAATGTTACAGGTATCGTGGATAAAATTATTGCTCAATTGTCTCAACGATTGGAAAATCAAGACATTCAATTATCCATTACAGAAGAAGCCAAAAAATGGATCGCAGAGCATTCGTACGAACCCGCTTATGGCGCAAGACCATTGCGACGTTTCATTACACGGGAGGTAGAAACACCTCTGGCTAAAGAAATCGTTGCAGGACGTGTTCTGCCGAAAACAAAAGTGACGATAGAAGTGTTGAATGACCAGCTTGTTTTTGAAAATACACCGATAAGTGAATAAGAGATTTCTTAGTCATCTAACTTAAACGAGAAAAATAACCCTTGAATTACCTGAATGATAGACGGAATGATACTGTGGGAAAGACCTGAATAAAGTCTTCTGCCTATTCCGCTATTTTTCAGGTTTTTTCTTTTGAATAAAAAAATCATCATGTTATTATGCTACGTCAATGTGGTTTAAGAACTTCCTTTTTATTAAACAAAGATTGGTAAATTTCTCCTAAAAAAAAACTTTCGTAAAAAGATTTTACTTGCCGAAAAGGCAAATTAAACGTAAGATTGAGAAGTAAACGCAAAACGCAGGTCTATTTTCTAATGAAGGATCTACTGAGAAAATAGTTGAAGGAGCAAATAAAATAAGATGCAGAAATTTTTAAAAGAGAATTGGTTTATTCTCGCTTTTATTGTGGTGATTGTTGTCGTTCGATTGTTTATTTTAACGCCTGTCAAAGTCAGCGGGCATTCAATGGATCCGACTTTGTCTGATGGGCAACGCTTGATTGCTTCCAAGATTTCAAGTTATCAGCGGCAAGACGTGATTATTTGCGTAGAACCGGATGATACCAGTAAAATTGCGGTGAAACGCCTAATTGGTTTGCCTGGAGATAAAATCGAGATGAAAAATGACGTCCTGACAATCAATGGCAAAGAGTATCACGAAGAGTACTTAGAAGATTTTAAGAAGCAATTTGCGGATGATCAGTTGCAAAAGGAATATAGCTACCGGGAATTATTCCAGCAAATCGCGGCCAGTGCAACCCAATTCACTGAAGATTTCTCTATTACCGTCCCTAAGGGAAAATATTTTGTTATGGGAGACAATCGTCTGATTTCTAGAGATAGCCGTTCTTTCGGTGTGGTGGATGCCGATCAAATGCAAGGAAAAGTTATCTTGCGTTACTGGCCATTAAGTGAAATTTCATTATTTTAAAAGCACAGTAAAAAAGCATTCTTGCACAGGAGCGAGTCTTCACTCGAAACATGCAAGAATGCTTTTTTAAACGACCCAAGCTACTAGCGCAATCACGGAAAAGAACATTGTCCAAACGGCAATCGCCGCAGAAGCAATGAAAATGATTTTAATAGGCAGGGGTTGGACGAATTTTCGTGCATCTTTAGAAAAGGCATAGGTAATAGATGAAAAGATCATGCAGCACAAAAGAAAAAATACCGTCAAAATCATGGCGATCTCCTTACTGACTTCCAGGTCGACTTATTGTTAAATATTATAACAGACCTTTTGAAAATCGTGAAATCAAATACACTGCATTTCAGGCAATTCTTTTTGCAATTATTGGTATAAAGAGGACTCGTCCAATAACATAAATTATTAAATAACGTTTATTCCTTTATTAATGAAAGCGGGTTCAATGAATTTGGGAGATTTTTGCTAAAAAAAGATCATTGTCAAAATTAGTTTTTGCGAAATCATTCGGATAAAAAAACTGTCTGAACTAATTTTATTAGTTCAGACAGTTGATAAAAATCACTGTTCAATTTTTTTGATACGATAGCTTTCAAAATAATCAGGCTTGCCTCGCCCTTGGAAGTAAGCAATCAATCCCATCAATACAGCTCCGATCGTGTTGGTCAAAAGATCACCCATCGTATCCATCAATGCCTCGCGGCCAATGAATGGGGTGCCTTCTAGCGTCGCATAGCGCTGCAGATTCATTCCACCAAGCGAATCGCAGATAAACTCCCAGAACTCCCAAAAAACACCACACAGGCCTGCAAAAGCAAATCCCATCAGAAGAAAAAGCCATGGAGAAACTTCTCGTACTGGAACATCTTTTAGGAACATACAGATCAGCCCATAACCAACTGCTGTCAGAACCATCGGACTAACTGTGTGCAGTACTTTATCCCAGAAGGAAATAATTTCAATCAGATGCAAAATCGTTCCCATAAAGACCGAGATCAACAGAAAGAACCAATAAAAGTAAATAGTCGCATTGGGCAGTTGAATACGGAACAGCTTTTTACTGAATTCAGGTACATAGATCAACAAAATACCTAGTAATGCTTGAACTAGAAAAATCAGTGCTTGCTGTTTAGGATAGACACCTCGAAAGAATTCCCAAACAGAAAATGCGAAAACAAGGAAGCCAAATAGTGTAAATAGTTTTAATAAACGTTTATAATTCTCACCCATTTATTGTTCCTCCCCGAGATAGGCAGCCAAGCCTTCTAGTAAAGCGTTTTCTGAAGAATAGATCTCTCCATTCAGTTTGATCAAACCGACTGTATAGAGATTCAAATAATGAAATTGATTTTCGGCTACAGTTTTCAGTGCAGTAATCTTTTGCTGATTATCTGCTCCTTGTTGGCGACTGTCTGTATATAACCCTAAGACAGGGATTTCTTTGGCAAAAGCCACGCCGATTTCTGAAGCTACGCCTGGATCGATCGTTAGACCATCTAATAATGCAATCATTAGGTCACTTTCCAAAACTTTTTCTGTATCAGCTTGAGCTATCATTTTACTATCAGCATAAGCAGACTTATCATTAATGGATGCATTTTCTTGTGGCAAATAGATATCTGCTTGTGGATAGGTGCTTCGGATTTGATTGACTAGATCGGCATTATAAAGCAGATCACTTTTAGCAAAGAGGGGGGCTGCAAAGTAAATATTCATTTTCATTCTCCTTCATTTTATCAACATGATTAAAAATAGTCGCCAAAATAAGCTTCCATATCAGGAATAATAGTCTCCAATAACTGTAACGTATCCGAATCGGTATGGAGACGCTCGATTCGAGCCAAATACGCAGGTCTTCGATAATTCATCAGTACGCAAGTTAACGTTTGGATATCTAATTGGACCGCTTTTCCGATCGGATCATTCGAAACGATGACTTCACCTTTAGCATAGTTCAATCCAAAAATACCATTATTCCATTCAGCAACAGGATCGGAGACAACGAAATGAAAAGGCTGATCGAATGCTTTAAAGGGGAATTTTTTCAAAAACTCTGTTACGTCAACGATGCGTGCCATATAGTAAGGTTCGATCGTTTCTTTGATTTGGCTGTCTTCCAACAAGAAAGCCAAAGGTTCATTTTTATAGATATCGCCTTTGACCCAGTAGACCATAGAGAAATGAGCCGAGATAAAGTTCCATAATCCATTGCGGGCTTCTTGATTCAAGTAAAACATTTCTTTTACGTGAAAGACTTCTTCGGCGACCCAATAAAAAAGCACACCAGTGGGGTGACCACTTTTATTATAATAGACAGCTGCTGTTCGGCTTTCTTCGTTTTCGTAGCGCCAGTATTCTTCCCAGTGGAAAGCGGTCCGCTGTAATGCGCCATGATTTTCTCTTGAGAATTGATTATAGACAGTGAAAACGTCAGGATCATCTACCTCTTTTCGTTCAACGATCCCTGGAACTTCCACCGTTTTTGGTAACTGGGTATCACGTATTTTGAAGGTTAATTTATCTGACATCATCTCCCAGCCCTTACGACGATAATAAGGAACATTATAAGGATAGAGATAAGAGATCCATTGCTGATCTGCTCGCATCGTTTCAAGAGCGAGTTTGATCAAGTCTTTCATCAGTCCATGTCCCGCATATTCAGGGTAAGTTCCGACACCGGTCACGCCGCCCATTTTGTAAAGAGTTCCATGAATGTTCACTTCACAGGGATAGACAGCAATTTGTGAAACAAGCTGATCACCGTTGAACCACCCGAACACTTTAGATAATTCCAAGATTGGTCGTTTTGATTTGATCATTTCACGCTTGCTTTCATAACCGCTTTCCTCGATGTCCGACTCAGTGATTTGAAAAACATAGCTTAGAAGCTCATTGAACTGATCGACATCATTTTCTTCTACTGGTCGAATATGCAAATCTTGATGAAAATTATTGTCCATTCTTTCAACTCCAATTTATTTACTAGCTATAGTATAGCAAAACCTGAACAAATTTGTTTAGATATCGGTCAAGAAAAATACTTTAATTATCAGCATTTCGTTGGTATAATAGAAAAGCTGACTAAAAGAAATGAGGAACGTATCCATGAATATAGAAGAAATGAAAAAACGACAGGAAAAGATTCGTAACTTTTCCATTATCGCTCATATTGACCACGGAAAGTCTACGCTAGCCGATCGGATTTTGGAACAAACTCATACGGTAACGTCCAGAGAAATGCAAAATCAATTATTAGACTCCATGGACTTAGAACGGGAACGGGGAATCACCATTAAATTGAATGCGGTTGAGTTGAATTATACCGCAAAAGATGGTGAAACCTATATTTTCCATTTGATCGACACACCAGGACACGTGGATTTCACTTATGAAGTATCGCGGAGTTTGGCTGCGTGTGAAGGTGCTGTATTGGTTGTGGATGCAGCTCAAGGGATTGAAGCTCAAACATTAGCCAATGTTTATTTGGCTCTGGACAACGACTTAGAGATCTTACCAGTCATCAATAAAATCGATCTGCCAGCAGCAGACCCAGAACGAGTACGTACAGAAATCGAAGACGTTATCGGTATCGATGCAAGTGAAGCGGTTTTAGCTAGTGCCAAAGCCGGAATTGGCATCGAAGATATCTTAGAACAAATTGTCGAATATGTACCGGCACCAGCTGGAGATATTGAAGCGCCATTGAAAGCATTGATCTTTGATTCTGTCTACGATTCTTATCGAGGGGTTGTTCTGAACGTCCGTATCATGGATGGGATGGTCAAACCTGGGGATAAAATTCAAATGATGAGTAATGGAAAAACCTTTGATGTCACCGAAGTTGGGGTATTTTCACCTAAAGCGATCCAACGGGATGCATTGATGGTGGGAGATGTTGGTTATATCACAGCAGCTATCAAAACAGTGAAAGATACACAAGTAGGGGATACTGTGACACTAGCAAATAATCCAGCCCAAGAAGCTTTGGAAGGGTATCGTCAAATGAATCCAATGGTGTATTGTGGACTCTATCCAATCGATACTTCTCGTTACAATGATCTGCGGGAAGCATTAGAGAAGCTGCAATTGAATGATGCGGCACTCCAATTCGAGCCTGAAACTTCTCAAGCGCTAGGCTTTGGTTTCCGTTGTGGTTTCCTAGGTCTCTTGCATATGGATGTTGTTCAAGAGCGTTTAGAACGTGAGTTCAATTTGGAATTGATCACGACAGCGCCTTCTGTTATCTATCATGTCAACAAGACAGACGGAACAACCGTGACAGTCGATAATCCAGCAGATTTCCCTGAACCAGGTACTATTGAAAATGTCGAAGAACCTTTTGTCAAAGCACAAATCATGGTACCAAATGACTATGTAGGTGCGGTTATGGAACTCTCACAGCGTAAGCGGGGAGATTTTGTCACCATGGACTACCTAGATGATTATCGGGTCAATGTCGTCTATGAAATTCCATTATCTGAAATCGTCTTTGATTTCTTTGACAAACTGAAATCCAGCACAAAAGGTTATGCATCACTGGATTATGAAATGTCCGGTTACCGTACCAGCAAGTTAGTTAAAATGGATATCTTGTTGAACGCTGAAAAAGTCGATGCATTAAGCTTTATTGTTCACCGAGATTTTGCCTACGAACGCGGAAAAGCCATCGTAGAAAAATTGAAAAAACTCATCCCGCGTCAACAATTCGAAGTACCGATACAAGCAGCGATTGGCCAAAAAATCGTGGCTCGCTCCGATATCAAGGCTCTGCGCAAAAATGTTTTAGCGAAATGTTATGGTGGGGATGTTTCTCGTAAACGGAAACTCCTAGAGAAACAAAAAGAAGGTAAGAAACGCATGAAACAAATCGGTTCAGTAGAAGTTCCACAGGAAGCCTTCATGGCCGTTCTGAAAATGGATGAGGATGAACCGAAGAAATAGCAAGGGGTTCTTGAAAACAATTGTTGTTTCTTTGTGAATTTTCAAAAACATTCGCCCGATTGTCGCCCATAAATTTAAATGGGCGACAATTTTTTTATCTTTCAGCGGATTTTTTCAATCGTTGGGCGAATATATCAACGGCTTCTGTTTTCATCTTTCTAGTTACATGGACATATTTGTCCATTTTAGTAGCAATCCTTGAATGGCCCAATCTTTCTTGAACAATTTTTGGCTTGACTCCATCTTCTAAAAGCATGGTAGCGTGAGTATGTCGAAGAGAGTGAAAATTAAAATCAATTCCGAGTTCCTTTTTTATTCGAGAAGAGTGCCATTTAATAGAATTTGGTGTCACTGGTTCGCCATTGTCTTTTGTACAGACAAAAGTTGAATCGTAATAGAATTTACCATACCTAAGTTTATTCTCTGATTGACTCTTTCTTGCTCTTCTTAATTCAGCTGCTAATACATCATCAATTGCTATTGTTCTGAAACTTGCTTGTGTTTTGGGAGTGCCAAGCTGAATTCCATGCTTGTCCTGTAACATTATTCGATCTACTGTTATTGTTCGCTCATCCAAAGAAATATCTGACCACTGTAGACCACATACTTCACCTCTCCGCAATCCTGTATGAAAGCCAATCATGAGTGGTAATCTGAAAAGACTGGATGGGGGATTAAATTCAAGTATTTTTTGATACTGATCCATAGTGATAATTTTCATGTCATCCCTTGTTTGTTTGGGTTTATTTTCGAAGGCTGGCATTTCAACGTATACCATAGGATTTGAATTGATTGCTTGCCATGGATAGACAGCTCTTTTAAATGCTCCTTTTAAAACAGTAAGTACAATTTCTACGGAATGTTTAGCAAGAGGGCGGTCAAATCCATTGGGTAACTTGTTCATTAAATCTTGAAGACGAGAGGGGCCGATAGAGCTCAAGTAATACTTGCCTATTTCTGGTTTAATGTATTTATTAATGATGTTTAGATAATTTTTCTGAGTATTGTATTTTAGCTTTTTTTCAACGTAGTTTTCAAACCAATAATCAAAGTAATCAGCAACACTCATGGCATGAGTAAAGTAGAAGATTGGTTTGAGGTTCCGACCGCCGAAAAGAAAGAATCGTCGAAACTAGAACAAGAATTTTCTCAAACAAAGAAAGATCCTTTGAAAGAAGCGAAGGTGACGGATACCGATGGACTTAAACAAGAAGAACTATTATAGCAATGAAGCTGACTGGCAGTATATGTCAGTCAGCCAATTCAAAACATTTCAAGAATGCGAAGCAGCGACTTTGGCAAAATTAAAAGAAGAATGGTCGCCAGAGAGTGATCCTACGGCTTTACTAGTTGGAAACTATGTCCATTCCTATTTTAAGTCTCCTGAGGCACATCAAGAATTTATACAAGAGAATGCAAGTGCTATTTATAAAAAGAATGGATCAGAACGGGCAGAGTTTGCTCAGGCGATCAATATGATTGAAACCTTAGAATATGATGATTTTTTCGTTTTGTCTATCAAGGCGAGAAAGAACTGATTCTAACAGGAACGCTATTTGATACGGAATGGAAAGCCAGAATTGATTGTTTCAATTTAGAGAAAGGTTATCTTGTTGATTTAAAAACGACTCGGAGTCTTTCTCAGAGATACTGGTCACAAAAATATAGTGGCTACGTTTCGTTTGTTGAGCAATATGGCTATATTCTACAAATGGCTGTTTATAAAA
This sequence comes from Enterococcus sp. FDAARGOS_553, assembly GCF_003812305.1. Taxonomy (NCBI): domain Bacteria; kingdom Bacillati; phylum Bacillota; class Bacilli; order Lactobacillales; family Enterococcaceae; genus Enterococcus; species Enterococcus sp. FDAARGOS_553. Next base: position 2,711,520 of record NZ_CP033740.1, on the reverse strand, counting down.
ACTTACTCGAACAAACCTATAACAGGGAAATTACACCTTATATCTTTGCAGTAACAAAAGAGTCGCCTCCTGATATTGCTGGTATCAGTATTTATCCTGGACGCTTTGATTTTGAACTTCGATTATTGGAACAAGAATTACCTCATATCTTACGAGTGAAAAATGGAGAAGAAGCGCCGAAAATGTGCGGGAAATGTGAATACTGTCGCCAACATAAGTCTTTAACAGGATTTTTAGAAGTAGGCGATTTATTGGAATAAGGAGGAGTCGCTTAAAGAATGGCTATTTATAGACAACTCCATACCACTTTTTGGAAAGACAAACGAGTCGGTGAATGGAGCAAAGATCAAAAACTTTTTTTCCTATATCTCTTATCGAATGATTACACAACTCAATGTGGTGTTTATGAATTCAATCTGAGATATGCGAAGTTTGAACTAGATATGACTGCAGAAGAAATAAAAACAAACATTGACTTCCTCGTTAGCGAAGGCCGAATCGTCTTTAATGAAAAGTCGGAAGAGTTGATGATAGTCAACTGGCTCAAATACAACAGCGCCAGATCTCCTAAAGTCGCAGCGGTCATCGACAAAGAATTAAAGGAGATAAAGACACTTGAATTTGAGATTGAGGTCATCAAGAAGTGTCAAGAATATAAATACCCTATCCAAACTTTGAAACCAAAAGAAAATACCGTATCGATAGGGTATGGATATGGTATCGATACGATAACGCAACCAGCATCATCACCAGCAACAACACCAACAACATCACCAGCAACAGCAGAGAATGCGCAGAGCGCTCCGGCTGCTGCTAATCCTTTCCAGCTCTATCAAGAAGTCTTTGGAGTGATTAACGGATTAGTTGCTGATGATCTACGTCATTGGGTTGAGGATATTGGCGAAGAAATGGTTTGTGAGGCTATGAGACGGTCTGCTATAGACCAGAAGTCATACGGATATGCCAAAGGAATTATGCAAAGCTGGGTAAAGAAAAATATCAAAACTATGGCGGATGTTAGAGCAGATGATGTAAGGCACAAGAACCAAAATAGCTATTCTAAGAAACCAATTCGCACAGAACCTATCCCAGAATGGCTCAACGATCCAGAAGGATATAACGCTCAAAAGGAAGCTGAGATCATGGAACGACTACGAAAAGAAGCGGGGGATGATCCATTTGGAAATTGATCAATTAAACCGAATCACTGTAATTAAGCAAATCTACGCTGCATTAGACCCTAGTCACAAGAACTTGATGGAAAACGTTAAGCGAATCCTTGACAGCAATCAGCCAGAAGAGGTCCGCTTTCGAATCTTCATGGTAATGTATCGTCACACTCGAATCAGCTTGGGAAAAGTATCGAAGACGCACTATGGCGAGTTTCTCACTGCCGGAACCACTGAATCAATGTGGCAAGAAGCCAAGTTGCTATATCGAGGACTGATGGCAAGAGAAGGTGCGGCAGTATGAGAGCAACTAAACTATCCAAGAAACCAAAATATAGCAATCGAAAAACTGTTGTCAATGGCATTAAATTCGATAGTGTTGCTGAAGCACGATACCTTCCATTCGCTGCTAAATATGCGGAAACCAATGGTCTTGAACTTCGATTACAAGAAAAATCCGAGCTTCAACCCAAATTTCGCATAGGGAATAAAACCATACGTTCAATCACTTATACTCCGGACTTCACATTTTGGGATGGAAACAAATTGGTCCAAGCGGTTGATGTTAAAGGAGTTCAAACTGAGGCTTTTAAAATAAAAGCTAAACTATTTTGTTTTAGGTACCAAATCGAATTGATATTGGCTAAATATGACCGAAAAACTGGACTATTTATCGAAAGTAAGTTTTATTAGGAAAAATCATGAGAATACAAGACTCTTTTGTTATTCATCCAGAAGGACGTCGCTTCGAGATTCAACCGAAGGTCAGACCAGCAAAAACGAAAGTAAAAGTCGGCAAGATCTACAACTGTGCCATCGAAGGATTTTCGGAATTGGTTAGAGCGGAATGTCTGAAAATTTATGAGAGATCGGCACATGTGAGAATTATTGTCTGTCACAAAGAACAGGACGAGTGGCGGCAGAAAGTTCTTGGTGATTAAACTGTTGTTAAGCTGAAAAATATGATTTTGGCTAAATAAGGGGTTTGTAATCGGAAGAAAGAAGGTATTTTATGGGAGAAATGGCTGAATACTGGAAAGATGCGAAGCCTTACCTGAAAGAGCGTAGAAAGCAGCATGTTAAGCGCATGGGCGATTCAGCGATAAAAAATATCAAGTCTTTGGGTTTTGAGTTTACCCATTATCCAATAATCATCAATTTGCGATCAATACGCCAAAAGGCATGATTGATTATTGGGGAACAACTGGTACTTGGATTGATCGGAAATCGAAAAGACGTGGCAGAGGTCTGCATAGTCTGAGGAAATTCGTTAGCGGTCGTTAGTCAGCAATTGGAAGAAATTACCAACTTGGAAAGAAAAAAGACCAACACAAGTTGATCTAATTAATCCTTATAATGAATACTTCCATCTGGCTCTAGTCTTGGTGTAATTGCGACGCCTTTTCCGTCAGAACCGATAACAATTGTTTGAATATATTGTACCTGTGTCTCGGGATCAGTAATAACAAAGATTTCGTTGGTTCTGCCTTTATAAACTTTTTCAACTTCAAATTCAATATTGTTCGCCATAGAATCACTCCTTTTAAATAAAGTACCATAATAAACAAACAAAATAAATAAATACTATAAATGTTTGTAGATATGAAAATTTAGTAACGACAGAAATACACAACTAGAAAGGAAGATGAAAAATGAGATTTTTTGAAATTAATGAGCCATATTTTGCAATTGTAGCAGCTGAAATGAGGGAAAATGTATGGAATTTTATGAAGAAGTAGTGTGTGACGTAGAAGATAAAGAGGACTTTGTAGCTAGTATGAAAGAACTTGAGACGACAGTTGCCATTACAAAAGTTGCGAATACAGTGAGTGAACAAACAGGGGAGCCAGTCGGTAGTGAAGAGGCAGAGGTGCAAGTTTTTGATTGTATTAATGACAATGAACCGACATTATTGGCAGTTGACGGATCGCTGGTTTAGTCAGTTATCCACCAAAAATTGCGGAAATAAAAAAACTACTCTAAAAGAGTAGCAACAGAATCATAAATTATTTTTTTTGGAATCGGAAATTCCGTGTTTAACTGCCAATCTGATGATTCCATAAAGCATAAATCCTATAAAAATATACCAAATAAAAGCTAAAAAAGTTCCCAAAGCAATACCTCCTTTTAGGTATTGTAACATATTTTATATTTTACCAAGTCAGTTATCCGACGAAATGCTTTAATCAGAACAGATAATTAAAAGGATTCAAAATTTCTAAAAACAAGTTAAGAAACAATTCTTTAAAGTTTACAAAGAAAGGTTCTCTTTTAAAAACTAATCTAAAAAAACTGATTATGAGAGATGCGACGAGACACAACAAAAAATATATCAAAGCAAATATTAGTATTACTGAAACTACTTCTTTTACTTTGTCCATAAAAAGACTCCTTTTTAATTAATAATCAAATTATATCATTAAGGAAAGTTAGCAACCCTTACAGTATTGCAAGACGGTAAATAATAAAAGATAGTAGTAAATTTCCGCAATCGTCAGCGATAGCAAACAGGAGGGATAAGATGTCTAAGAATAGTTTTGTGTATTTAGTTTATGTTGAGAATCCATTTTCTGGGAGAGTTCAACTGAAAAAGGTTTGCGAGAGTTTAAAACTTGCGAAGAAGTTGGCGAAAGAAATCGAAGAAAAAAAGGATACATTCGCACAAATTGAAATAATGCCTTTGGAGCAGGAGGGATAAGATGGTACCAAAATTTAGAGCGTGGGATAAAGAAAATGACAGAATGATTTATCCAAGTACAGAAGGCGTTTGTTTTGAGTTAGATGATGACGGTATAAACATACTTGATGTAAGCGGAGATTATCCAGAAGATCATACTTTTCCAGCAATTGATTCATTCCTCATGCAATCCACTGGCTTGAAAGACAAGAACGGCGTGGAGATTTTTGAGGGGGATGTTCTTTTGCATACAAGTTCATCCGTTAATTACAGTGATACTTACTGGCACAGCTATGTACAAGTATACAGAATCGATAGCGGTGCATATAGAATCAAAGGGAAGCATATTTATGATACAGAGTTGATGAGTGCTAGAAACTGATTAGAGGTAGTAGGAAACATTTATCAAAATCAAAACTTGTTAGATAAAGAATACTTTAGTACTTCTGACGGCATTGTGGAGCAAGCCAATAAACAGCCCATTCCTAGCGCCGCTTTTGAAGCATTGAACAACTATTGTCAACAGCAAAATGTTTCACCCGGCGGAAGTGCCGATTTATTAGCTGCCAGTTTCTTTCTGCTTTCTTTGGAAAACTTAACGAGTCAGAAACTTTATTTCACTACAGCAAAATAACATATTTATTCCATTCACAAGACTTTTAAAGAGATTGTTTCTTAAACTCTTTAAAAGTCTTTTTTTATCTGTTCGAAAAACGTGTTATTCAATCGAAATAAATAAAATATAAAAAGAGAAATAATTTATCCAGGGAACCTCATTTAATTGTTTGTTTGGAGGTCGCTAATTCCTAAAAAACTTTTTAAAGTCTTCTCCGATAACGGCGAATGTTGTACTTAAACATTTTCCTTAATTGTTATTTAAAAGGATAGAAGAGGGGTTTGACACCTGAATTAAAAAATAGTAGTATCTAACGTGAATTGAATATGTTTCTTCGGGGCAGGGTGTAATTCCCGACCGACGGTGACAAGCAATGCTTGAAGTCCGTGACCCGCATTCGTGCGGTTGATCCAGTGAAACTCTGGAACCGACAGTTAAAGTCTGGATGGGAGAAGAAAAACTTACAAGAATATTGACGGGAGGAGTCTATTCTTTTTGTCATCGTTTCTTTGAGTTTGTCTAATCAAGACCTCGTGTACTTATGCACGAGGTCTTTTTATTTAAAGAAAGGAGGAATGTTTATGCATGAAACGTATATGAAGCGCGCCATATCCGAAGCACTAAAAGGCAAAGGACAAACCTTCACGAACCCTTTAGTCGGTGCTGTCATTGTGAAAGATGAGGAAATAGTTGCTGTAGGCAGCCACATGGCTTATGGCCAGCCACATGCGGAAAAGAACGCCATCGATTCATGTAGTTCCCCCGAAAAACTAATTGATTCAACCATTTATGTGACCCTTGAGCCTTGCCACCATTACGGAAAACAGCCACCTTGTACAACTGCTATTCTACAAAGCGGCATCAAAAAAGTGGTAATTGGTCAATTGGATCCCAATCCGTTGGTATCTGGCAAGGGCAAAGCGTTTTTAGAATCACAAGGAGTAGCAGTGATCACCGGTGTTTTAGAAAAGGAGGTACGTGAAATCAATCGCCACTATAATACGTATCACGAAGAGCAACGTCCTTTTGTGGCTTTAAAGCAAGCAACCACACTTGATGGAAAAATCGCTTTGGCTGGTCAGCGAACAAGGATAACCGGTGAAGCTGCATTGCGCCGGGTTCGTCAGGAACGTTCAGACTACCAGGCTATTTTGATAGGGAGCCGCACTGCCTTAATCGATAATCCTACTTTGCGGACAGAGGCTGCCTTTCCGACTTATCGAGTGGTCCTAGATCGTAAAGGAGAAACCTTGAAACAGCAGCTAACTCTTTTTGAGGATACCAGTAGTCCTGTACTGGTCTTTACTACGAAAAAAGTCCAATCTGTTTTCTCAAATCACGTGAATATCATTACCACGCCTTCACTGACTCTCTCGTTTGTCATGAAAGAATTGTATCGACGCAAGATTCAATCGGTTTATGTTGAAGGCGGAAGCAGCATTCATGATGCCTTTCTGGCGGATGGTTATTGGGATCAAGTTATCACCTATCTTTCGCCAAAACTTATCGGCGGCAATGGAACAGCGAGTTTTGCTAGTTCTCGAGAAGTGAATCAGATGTTTGCGCTAACGGAAGTCACTGTTGAACCGGTCGGAGAAGAGTTAAGGATCGTTGGAAGGAGGCAGGAAAATGTTTACCGGACTCATTCAAGAAAAGGGTAAGATCACACGGATCGTGCCTAGTGGTCGCACCATTGCATTGACTTGTCATGCTTCTGAAGCATTGTTAACGGATTATCGGGTTGGCGATAGTATGGCGATCAATGGCGTATGTTTGACAGCGATCAAGACTGGCAAACAAGAATTCACTGTCGAGATCATGCCGGAAACTTATCAACGAACCACCTTTTCGACCGCAAAAATCAATGACGAAGTCAATTTGGAACGAGCGTTAGTTTTCAACGGCCGCTTGGAAGGACACTTGGTGGCAGGTCATGTAGATACTACGACAACGCTGCTAGAAAAGCGTGTGTTGGAGAATGCGCTGATTCTGACATTTGCTTATCCCGACGAACTGAGAAATGAGATCATTCCACAGGGCTCTATCGCATTGAATGGGGTTAGTATGACGATTATCGAGACCACACTGCGCTATTTCTCCGTTGGACTGATTCCTCATTCCAAAAATCAAACCAATCTGGGGCGACTTAACCGCGGTGAAGCAGTGAATGTTGAAACAGATCTATTAGGAAAATATGTCAAAGCCAATCAACTGATCCGTGGCGGAAGAAAGGAAATGTCCTATGAGTAAAAATAAAATCGAAACAGCATTAGACTATTTAAGAAATGGGCAATTAATTATTGTTGCTGATGATGACGACCGGGAAGCGGAAGGAGACCTTGTTGGGATCGCTAATCTAGCTACGATGGAAAGCGTGAATTTTATGACGAAATTTGCTCGAGGGTTGATTTGCGCACCTATCTCAGCTCAACTAGCTGACCGCTTGCAGCTAACTGAAATGGTCGCGCAAAATACGGATACTTTCAAAACAGCCTTCACTATAAGTGTCGATCACCGTTCAACGACAACAGGAATTTCTGCTGAAGAACGCGCGCGAACGATCCGAGCATTGGCTAATCCTCAAACTAAGGAAGAGGACTTTCAAAAACCAGGTCATATTTTCCCGTTGATCGGAAGAATAGGCGGGGTGCTGGAAAGAAGGGGCCATACCGAGGCTGCATTGGATTTAGCAAAATTGACCAATCAAAGTGAAGCGGCCTATATTTGTGAGATTCTAAATGAGGATGGCACGATGGCTCGCCGCCCACAATTGGCTCAATTCGCGGAAAAATGGCAGCTGCCGATGATCACTATCGAAGAGTTAGCGACTTATATGGCAACAAGTCAGTTAACCGTTCAATTGCCAACCGCATTTGGATCCTTCGATTTAACCTTATTTGAAGATCAGCATCATCTTGAACACTTAGTATTAGCAAAAGGGGATTTGACTAATCCCGCAAAACCATTATTGGTTCGTCTTCACTCAGAATGCTTGACCGGAGATGTTTTCGGATCCCAGCGGTGCGATTGCGGGGAACAACTACATGAAGCCATGCGTCAAATCGAAAAAGAAGGTACCGGAGCCATCTTGTATTTGCGTCAGGAAGGCCGAGGTATCGGCTTGAAACAGAAACTGCAGGCGTATCAATTACAGGAAAAAGGCTTGGATACGTATGAAGCCAATGTTGAATTAGGTTTTCGTCCAGATGAACGGGATTATGGTTTTGCGGCGATTATTCTGAAGTCTCTTGGCATCGATACGATTCGCTTGCTGACAAATAATCCAGAAAAAATCACCGAGTTAGAAGCTCATGGCATTCATGTTGCTGAAAGAATTCCGTTAGAAATAACTCCAGTTGCAGAAAATAATCGTTATCTTCAAACAAAAAAAGAAAAATTCCATCATTTATTATCACTTTGAGAAAGAAGGAGAGCACAACATGACACAATTTGAAGGAACATTTGACGGACAAGGAATGAAAGTAGGGATCGTGGTTGCGCGTTTTAACGAGTTTATTACGGCGAAACTTTTGAGTGGCGCCCAAGACAATTTGATACGGCATGGAGTAAAAGAAGAAGACATTGATGTTTACTGGGTACCCGGTGCCTTTGAAATTCCCTATATAACAAAAAAATTAGTCAACGTGAAGCAATACGATGGCTTGATCACACTGGGTGCAGTTATCCGCGGTGCGACTACCCATTATGAGCTTGTTAGCAATGAAGTCGCGAAAGGCGTGGCCCAAGTTGGATTAGCGGCAGACATTCCAGTCATGTTTGGCGTTCTAACTACAGAAACTATCGAACAAGCCATCGAGCGGGCCGGAACCAAAGCGGGCAATAAAGGTTCAGAAGCGGCGCAAGGATTGATCGAAATGATTTCATTGAACCGGGTGATTTAATGTTTTAAAGCCTGTCCGCGACTTTCTTATAGTTGCATTTATTTGCTAAAGGCATTCAATTTTTTCTGAAAAACTGCTATGATGAACAAAAAAAACTAGGGGCGAAACGAACGGATGCAAGAAGGAAAAAGACAAGTCAAAGCGATGGGAACGATCATTCAGCTTTGGATCCAACATGAAGATCCCACACCAATTTTGGAAGCAGCAGTCCAACAAATCAGAGCGTTTGAAAAACGGTTTAGTGCCAATGATCCTGCTTCAGATCTGATGAAAGTCAATCAAAACGCCGGAATTCAGCCGACCAAAGTAGCCAAAGACTTGTTTGCTTTGATCGCCTTAGCAAAAGAGCACAGCTTGCCAGAGGATAGTTTCTTGAACATCGCGATGGGACCCCTGATTCAGGAGTGGCGTATTGGTTTCTCAGATGCCAAAGTGCCGACTGCCGAAAAAGTGACGGAATTACTACAGGTGACCGATCCTCAACGAATCGAATTGGATAACCAACAGCAGAGCGTTGCCTTAGCTGCCGGTATGTCAATAGACCTAGGTGCTGTGGCCAAAGGCTATTTCGCAGATCAGCTGGCAGATTTTTTTAAGCAATCTGGTGTCAGTGCCGCTTTGATTGATCTGGGCGGGAATGTTGTTACCTTTGGTGAAACACCAAATCATGCGGATCACTTATGGCGTATCGGAATTCAGAATCCTTTTTTGCCAAGAGGAAATTTCGTGGCAGCCTTAAAAATCCGCGATCGTTCTATCGTAACCTCAGGAATCTATGAACGTTCCCACACCGTCGACGGTAAGACCTATCATCATATTTTCAATCGTAAAACCGGTTATCCGATAGAATCAGCGTTAGCAAGTATCACGATTATTTCCGATCGTTCAGTGGATGGCGAAATTTGGACCACACGTCTCTTTGGTAAAAAACCTGAAGAAATCATGAAACAACTCAGCCAACTCGATGGCATCACTGGATTAATCGTAACCCGACAAGGCCAATTGCTTTATCCCTCTACGCTACAACCACTGATTGAGTTACCTGAAACGAATCAAAAAGTCTAAATTGAAACATACTCAAAGATAGAGACGAAACTGCCTTGACAAAGCAGCTTTCAGAGTCTGGTAAATGAAGTAAAATGAAGTATTTAAACTGGTGAAACAAGATAGCAGAACGACTGCGCCCCCTGGCAATTGCACGATCTTAAAGTGCCTGCTTAATCTGTTTAGCTCGTTTGACATACCATTACTTCTGACTCTTTCTTCTTTGAGTATGTTTTTTTGACTTTTGATGGCGGTTTTAGCGATCATACTTTTTCTAGAAAATAGCGAATCAAGTTTTGATCAGCTATCGATAACGGACGCTCTGCTTGATGAGCGATAAAATAATTTAACGTTAGCATTTCTTCAGGTATCGGATAAAGGTTGAAAGGCGTCATTGTCGCTGCTTGCAAAACACTTTCAGGAACGATGGCCAACCCGAGATTGTTTTCAGCAAGTGCTGCTGCAGTATAAATATTGCTGCTTTCTACGAGAATGGTTGGTTCAACTTTGTACTTTTTCAATAATTGATCAATTTGCCGACGAATCGCGGAGCCGCTTGTCGTCAATATCAACGGGCTTTGTAACAGTTCTTTCATTGAAACACTGTCTTGAGAGAGAAATTTTTTGTTTGCTTGATACAAAGGCGAAATAGGGGGGATGATCGCAAAATAATTTTCACTCTTTGTGGCGTAAGTCGTCAAATTAGGTGAAATAGTCTCCGGGTTCTGGCCAACAAAAAAATCCAATTGATTACTTAATAAACGTTTCTCATTGTGCTTCGGCAAATCTTCACGCAAAAAAACGGACACATCCTGGTGTTCTGCCAAATAGTCAGGTAAAAAAAGTGGGAGCAAGAACGAGCCCAGACTGGGCAAGATACCCAATCGCAATGTTTTGGTTTCTGGTGATGTGTAGCGCAGTAACCGATGACGAAATTTCGCGGAAGCGGTTTCCAATGTTTCAAGGTATTGATAATAGATTTTACCGGCTTCAGTCAAATGCAAAACACCTGACTGACGAATAATGATGGCCGTTCCCAACTCTTGTTCGACTTTTTTGATGGCTTGCGTAAGATAAGGCTGAGAAATAAATAGGTCTTTCGCTGCTTTGGTATAGTTATTGTACTTTAGTAATGTGTCGATGTACTGCAGCATCAAATGGGAATCTTTAAGAGACATAGAAGTTGCTCCTTCCGTAGAAATATGTCTATTATAACAAAAAAGTTATCATAATATAATTAAATAAATATTTCACAATTGTAAATGGTCAGACTAAACTGTAGAAGTACTTAATTGGAACAAATAAATTGTCCTTCAGATCCTTCTATCGGAATGAAATCAGAGAGATTTAAGCTGAGTTTGACCATTTTTATCTTTCTAAGACGACTATTTGTACGATTAACTTTTGAAACAATTGATCTAAAAGCGAGTTATAATCGAATCAATTGTTAAATTTATCACATTTAGGAGAGATGAGTATGAAACTGATCGGAATCGTTGGCACTAACTCTGCACGTTCGACCAATCGCCAGTTATTGCAATTTATCCAAACCCATTTCAAAGATCAGGCAGAAATCGAGCTTTGCGAAATCAAAGATCTGCCAGCATTCAATGAACCAGAAGACAGAACAGCACCTGAAGCAGTTCGAGAATTAGCAGAAAAAATCGAGGCTGCTGATGGCGTGATTATCAGTACACCTGAATACGATCATTCCATTCCAGCAGTACTAAAAAGCATGATTGAATGGCTTTCTTATACGACCCGTCCCTTGATTGACAAACCAGTGATGATTACTGGTGCATCACTTGGTGCTTTAGGTTCTTCCCGAGCGCAAGCACATCTTCGCCAAATTCTTGATGCACCGGAAGTCAAAGCACGAATCATGCCTAGTGCCGAATTTTTACTCGGTCATTCGATGCAAGCCTTTGATGAAGATGGATGCTTAAAAGATGAGGAAAAAGTCGCTGAATTAGAAGACTGCTTCAATGAATTCAAATTATTCGTGGAAATCACGAATCGTCTCGTCAGTGAATATTCGACTGCCAAAGAGCGCTCGAAGAAATTTTCTTGGGAACAGGTATAAGAAAGAGAGGAAATGACCATGAAATTTGTCGGTATGATCGGTACAAATGCAAAGAAATCGACTAATCGCCAACTGGTGACATATATGCAACAAGCATTTGCCGATTTAGCAGAAATCGAAATTTTAGAAATTGATCAAGTTCCTATGTTCAATGAAACAGAGGATCAAACCAATAGTGAAGTCATTCAAACATTAAATCAAAAAATTTTGGCTGCCGATGGCGTGATTATCGCGACACCAGAACACAATCATTCCATACCATCCGCACTAAAAAGTGTCTTAGAGTGGTTGTCCTTCAATCTACACCCGTATGATGGCAAACCAGTGATGATCGTGGGTGCTTCTTATGACGTCCAAGGTTCTTCACGGGCACAACTACACTTGCGTCAAATTCTTGATGCACCTGGTGTCAATGCAACGGTTATGCCTGGTAATGAATTTCTTTTAGGTCGTGCGCATCAAGCATTCGATGAAAATGGGCAGCTGAAAGATCAACGGACTGTTGACTTTTTGGAAAGCTGTTTTAGAAAATTCATTCGCTTTACAGAAGTTGCTAATATCTTGAATGTTCCCGAAGAAGTAGTTTATCAGCCTGGGGATTATACTGTCACGGCACCAGGACACAATGGTGATTTACCAATGGTGGTTACATTAAGTGAAGAACGGATCGAAGCAATCAATATCGATACTTCCGGTGAATCGGAAGGAATCGCAGATGTGGTCTTTGCGCGTGTTCCACAAGAAATCATTGAAGGCCAAACATTGAACGTCGATGCGATCTCAGGTGCTTCCGTTACCAGTAACGGTGTCGTTGATGGTGTCGCGAAAGCAGTGAAAATGGCTGGTGCAAACCCAGATGTTTTAAGAAAACGTCCTAAGGCAGCCAGTGCGCTAAAAACGGAAGATGAAACTTACACCACGGATATCATCGTTGTCGGTGGTGGTGGGGCAGGATTGAGTGCCGCAGCAAGTATCCTCCAAGAAGGCAAAGAGGTGATTTTAGTTGAAAAATACCCAGCCATCGGTGGGAATACCGTTCGCACGGGTGGACCAATGAATGCCGCAGATCCGGATTGGCAAAAAACATTTGCTGCGCTTCCAGGTGAACGGGCTGCGCTAGAAGAAATCATTGCCGTAGATGAAGCAACCATTGATGCAGAATACTTGGCTGATTTTCGATTGTTGAAAGAACAAATCACAACGTATTTACAAGCAACGACTCCAGAAAAAGAATTCTTATTTGACTCTGCCATCTGGCATCGTATCCAAACTTATTTAGGCGGCAAACGGACCGACTTAGAAGGAAATGTGATTTACGGTCAATATGACTTAGTAAAAATCCTAACTGATCGTGCACTAGAGTCTGTGAAATGGCTAGAAGAAATCGGCGTTGAATTTGATTACAAACATGTCGATATGCCAGTTGGAGCAAAATGGCGCCGAGGCCATAAACCATTGAAAAATGAAGGGTACGCTTTTGTTTCTGCCCTACACAATTTCGTCAATGAAAATGGTGGAAAAATTCTTACTGACACACCAGTCAAAGAATTGATCATCGAAGAGGGACAAGTCGTAGGGATCATTGGGGAAGGTCGCAATGGACAAAAAGTAACGATCCATGCCAAAGCAGTTATCTTAGCTTCTGGTGGCTTCGGTGCGAATACACAAATGCTGAAGCAGTACAACACGTATTGGACTGAAATCGAAGATGACATCAAAACTTCCAATTCGCCGGCAATCACAGGGGATGGTATCAAACTAGGGGAAAGTGCCGGTGCGGATCTAGTTGGAATGGGCTTCTCACAAATGATGCCGGTATCTGATCCGAATACGGGAGCATTATTCAGCGGTCTGCAAGTACCTCCCGCAAACTTTGTGATGGTCAATCAAGAAGGCAAACGTTTCGTCAATGAATATGAAAGCCGTGATGTATTGACACAAGCAGCAATCGATAATGGTGGCCTATTCTATTTGATTGCTGATGAAGAAATCAAGAAAACAGCGTACAATACGTCCCAAGAAAAAATCGACAAACAAGTAGCTAACGGAACATTATTCCGCGCCGATACCCTTGAAGAATTAGCAGAACAAATTAATGTTGATCCAACCATCTTGAAAGAAACGATCACTGCATACAACGCCTATGTCGATGCAGGAAAAGATCCTGAATTTGGCAAAGATGTGTTTGATCTTAAAGTAACGACTGCTCCATTTTATGCAACTCCAAGAAAACCGGCAGTACATCACACCATGGGGGGGGTAAAGATCGATACACAAACCCATGTGTTATCAAAAGAAAATCAAGTGATCAAAGGTCTATATGCAGCTGGTGAAGTAGCAGGAGGAATCCATGCAGGAAATCGCCTTGGTGGTAACTCATTGACTGATATCTTTACCTTTGGACGGATCGCTGGTAAGACAGCAGTTGCAGAAAATCTTTAATAGGTTAAAAGAAATGTGCAGAGAATCGCACTGCACATTTTCTTTCAAAACGTTATGTGAAATAAGTAACATGAGGTGTATTCATTCAATTTATTTAAACAAAACTATTTTTTGGGGGTAAAACATGGAAACAAAACTCAACCGTTGGCTAGTCTTGATTGCTTCAACTGCTGTTCTGTTATGTACAGGTGCCGTTTATGCATTTAGCGTTTTCGCTGGACCGCTTAGTCAACTAAAAAATTGGACAATGGAAGAAATCATGCTGGCATTTACAATCAATGCTGCTGTCGGACCTATCACAATGATTTTAGGAGGATTCTTGACCGACCGTGGATTGGCAAAATGGACGATTACTTTTGGTGGTTTATTATTTGCGCTAGGTTTCTTCTTAACTGGATTTGTGGAATCACCTGGGATGCTCTATCTAACTTATGGTGTGCTTTCAGGTCTTGGTCAAGGATTTGCTTATTCTGCTTGCTTAAGTAATACGATTCGTTTATTCCCAGACAAACGTGGACTTGCTTCAGGATTGATCACTGCAGGTATGGGCGGTGCAGCCATCATCGCCGCACCGATCGCGAATGCAATTATTGAATCAAGAGATGTGTTGACTGCTTTTCGTTTTATCGGTATTGCTTATATGATCGTCGTTGTAATGGCAAGTTTCTTTATCAAAAAAGCCCCTGCAGATTATCGTCCAGCAGGATGGGTCCCACAAACTTCTGCGGTTAAAGGAACCGCAGCAAATTATTCCTGGCAAGAGATGATGAAAACACCTGCTTTTTATTTGATTATCTTGATGCTCGGTGTTGGGGCATTTTCTGGTTTGATGATTGCTTCCAATGCTGCTGTGATTGGGCAGGAAATGTTCGGATTAACAGCTACAACAGCCGCTTTTTATGTTAGTCTATATTCTTTTAGCAATTGCTTAGGTCGAGTGATTTGGGGAACAGTTTCTGATAAGATTGGGCGTTCCAATACATTGATGATCATTTACGGTGTCGTAGCGTTATCTTTACTCGTTTTGACACTTTCAAGTGCAGCGATGATCTTTGCAGTGGGAATCATTGGGCTAGGACTCTGCTTTGGCGGAGTGATGGGGGTTTTCCCATCGATCGTAATGGAAAATTACGGACCAGCTAACCAAGGAGTCAACTATGGAATCGTCTTTGTTGGTTATTCTACAGCTGCTTTCTTTGGACCACGAGTAGCAGCAGGAATGGCTGCCAGCAACAATGGAGATTTTACAAATGCATTCTATACAGCAATTGCTTTGGCAGTCGTCGGCTTTATTTTGAATATTGCTTATGTTCAACTAAAAAAATCACATAACGTTTCAATCGCCAAATAAGCAGCGCAGCATTGAAAGGGCTATAAGTCTCTATAAAAAGATAAATAATCAGTAGTACTAATATAGATATATGCGGATTGACAGACTTGATTGACCATGATCATGGTCAATCAACTTAGAAATGCTTGTACCGGTGACAGGAGTTAGTATGATTGATTGATCAGTTAGATGGAGTAGCTTTTCAAGTACTGAGAATAAAAAAGTGGTAAAGTCTTTAATTTCTTTTTTTCATGTTCCAGTGCAAAAAGTGATTATACTATTTTTTCCCTAAGTGATAGGATATCAGGTAGAAAGATGATTTTATAGAAGGAAACTCGAATCAGCTGATTATTCATTTTTATACGATAGTCATAATATTCATGAAGGAATGAAAAAATAGATTTGGTAGTGTCAATACACGTCGCTTATCATAAAAAGGCAACGTGAATTTTAATAACCATCAGTAATAGAAGTGCTTGGGGAAGTCTTTTCTTTTGCTGATGGTTTTTTCACAGCGACATCGGATGTTTGACTAAAATAAGAATAAAGAAGGACACTAATCTGCTTTCCTAAGATTAGTGTCCTTCTTATCTTTCATTCAAGTTGGAAGTTAGCAATAATTTTCTGGCTGACCATTTCGGGTGACAACTCAGTATTATCGATTTTCATCGTTTTTACTTTTGGAAAAAGGGATGCCAATTCCGTCGAATGGCTTTCCAAACGGTATTTTTCATTAAAAGTAAGAAGTTCTTGATGCGAAAAAGCAAGATCCCGTTTTGACGGCTTCGCTTTTAAACGTGCTTCCTGACGGTTACGTGCGATGCGCTCCTCTAATTGCGCAACAAGTTCAACAAAATAAACCGGTTGTCCAGCGCTTAAAAAGATCTCACAAATTTTGTGTAAAAAAGCAATATCTTCTTTCTGATCAAATCCCACTAAAACAGTAAATATGATTGTCTTAACTGTATTCTGTTCACCAGCCACAAATGCTTTGAAAAGTTCGATCCTAGTGGAATCAGACAACTTAAATGCCGCAGGCGTATACCCAAGATAATTGGCAAATAAATCAATAGTTTGATGATTAAATAGTAATTTACCATCAATTCTTTTTTAAAGTTCGCGACCGACAGTCATTTTTCCAACAGCCTGAGCACCAATCAAAACCAGTAATGGCATAGAAGCACCTCATTCTTTTAGACTTATTGTAACAGAATGTCAGGAAATAATGGATCCTATTTAGATGCGAAAGGCCAACTTTTCTCCCAATCCTGCTGAGCGTATCTTTTTGTTGCGTTTGGGCATTCAGCTATACTTAAGGCAGACTAGAATAGTGGAGGATGGAATATATGAACGAAATCATTCAAACGTTTAGCGAGCGAAAGGAGGAGTTGCTGCGGGCAATCTTTCAACACTTGGCCATTTCGCTGAGTGCGTTGATTTTAGCCATTTTAATTGCTATTCCATTAGCAATTTTGTTGAGCCAAAAGAAACGAATGGCAGAATTTGTTTTACAGATCACAAGTATTCTACAAACAATTCCATCATTGGCATTATTGGGATTATTGATTCCTTTTGTTGGTATTGGCACCGTTCCCGCTCTAATAGCATTGGTAGTTTATGCGTTACTGCCCATTTTTCAAAACACGTATATTGGGCTTTCCGAAATCGATCCGTCGATTGAAGAAGCGGCGGATGCATTTGGTATGTCTCGCTTGCGAAAACTCTTCAAAGTTGAGTTACCTATTGCAATGCCTGTCATCATTTCTGGGGTACGTACAGCATTGGTGTTGATCATTGGAACGGCCACGTTGGCAGCATTGATTGGTGCTGGTGGATTGGGAACCTTTATTTTGTTAGGGATCGACCGTAATGATCCGAGTTTGACACTCATAGGGGCGGTTAGTTCGGCTCTATTAGCAATCTTATTCAGTGGACTGATTCGTTTTTTACAAAACCGCAGTATGAAAACCACACTGATCTCTTTAGGTGTTATCTTTCTTGGAATCGGCGGAATTCTTTTCGCACAGTATAATCCTATTTCAAATAAAACGGTAACGATTGCTGGTAAACTCGGTTCAGAACCAGATATCCTTATCAATATGTATCAAGCAGTGATCGAAGAAGAAGATCCTAGTTTAACCGTCGAGATCAAACCAAACTTTGGTAAAACAAGTTTCTTATTTAGCGCCCTTGAAAATGACCAGATTGATATTTATCCCGAGTTTACGGGAACAGTATTAGAAAGTCTAGTCAAAGTCCCAGAAAATACCCAAATAGATGGTTCTCCAGAATCAACTTATCAAGAAGCAACAAAACTGCTTAGTGACCAGTTTAATATGCGCCTGTTAGAGCCGATGACCTACGAAAACACCTATGCTTTAGCCATGCGTCGTGAACAAGCAGAAGAGTTGGGTATAACGAAGATTTCTGAATTAGTTGCTCATGAGTCAGAGCTTCGGGCTGGTTTTACTTTAGAGTTTATTGATCGGGAAGATGGCTATCGCGGGATCCAAAAACAGTACGGGCTGACTTTTGATTCTGTCCAAAGTATGGAACCGGCACTGCGCTATCAAGCGATTCAAAGCAAGGATGTCGATGTGATCGATGCTTATTCGACAGATAGTGAGATCAAACAATACAATCTCGTCGTTTTAGAAGATGATCGACAGCTCTTTCCACCTTATCAAGGAGCCGCATTGATGAAAGATGAATTTGCTGCAGAACATCCGCAAGTCGTCAAAGCATTGAAAAAACTATCAGGAAAAATCACAGAGGACCAGATGATTGACATGAACTATCAAGTGAATGTGGAAGGAAAACAACCGGCAGATGTTGCTCGTGAATTTCTAAAAAAAGAAAAGATTATTGGGGAGGGAAACTAAATGGAACCAATTATCGAATTTAAACAAGTTGTCAAAGAATTTGAGGGACAAGTCGTATTAAAAGAATTGGATCTCTCCATTCATCAAGGAGAAATCTTTGTCTTAGTAGGTCCCTCAGGAAGCGGAAAAACAACCTCCCTTAAAATGATCAATGGGCTGATCGAACCGACGGAAGGCAATGTTTACTTCAAACAAAAACGAGTGAAAGACTATCAACTCCAAAAGTTACGTTGGAAAATTGGTTACGTGTTGCAGCAAATTGCTTTATTTCCAACGATGTCCGTCAAGGAGAATATTGAAATCATTCCAGAAATGCTCGGTTGGGATAAAAATCGTCGCAATCAACGTGTCGATGAACTACTCACTGAGGTTGGACTTGAACCAGAGACGTTCAAAAAACGTATGCCGGCTGAACTTTCAGGTGGTCAAAGTCAGCGGATCGGAATCTTGCGAGCGTTGGCTGCAGAACCGGACATCATCTTGATGGATGAACCTTTTAGCGCCCTTGATCCGATTTCTCGAACCAATCTTCAGGATCTCGTATTAGATTTGCATAATAAATTAGGCAATACGATCGTCTTTGTTACCCATAATATGAATGAAGCCTTAAAATTGGGAGATCGAATCGGTGTGATGAATGAAGGCAGACTGGTACAATGTGATGCGCCTGAAAAAATACGGACAGAGCCAAAAACGGATTTCGTTCGCGCCTTTTTTGACGAAACACAAGGAGCACAGCAAGAACAACGTCTTCAAGCGATTATTGATTCTGGTTACTACCAACAATCAACTACACAAGAGGGAATGTCCCTCGATGTGAAAGTCCCTCTTTCACAAGTATATGAAGTCTTGGCCAACCACGAACATTTGGTTGTTACAGAACAAGGACAAGCGATTGGTGAAGTTAGCCGTACAGATATCTTTCATTTTCTAAGTCAGGAGGAGCAAGATGCAAAACTATGATGTAATCGTTGTGGGTGGTGGACCAGCCGGAACTGCTGCGGCTTATTCTTTCAGCGAGCAAGGGAAGACTGTCGCAATCGTTGAAGCCGATCTCTGGGGAGGAACTTGCCCCAACCGCGGGTGCGACCCCAAGAAGATTTTAATGAGTGCCGTTGAAGCAAAGGCGAAGGCTGCTCACTTAGCAGGAAAAGGGATCACTGGAGAGCTGGGTATTGACTGGAAAACTTTGATGGCTTTCAAGCGCAGTTACACGGACACTGTTCCCACACAGACGAAGCAGGGCTTAGTGGATACTGGAATCACGACCTATGAAGGAGAAGCGGGATTTATCGATGAACAAACGCTGCGGATTGGTTCAGAAATCGTTTCAGCTGATCAGTTCTTGATTGCTACAGGACAACGACCTGCGCTACTCCCGATTAAAGGACAAGAATATTTGCATACAAGCACCGATTTTCTTGCAATGGAAAAAATGCCCGCGAAAATCACTTTTTTAGGAGCGGGGTATGTTGCTTTTGAACTTGCGACAATCGCTCAAGCAGCAGGAGCAGAGGTACACATTATTCATCATAACGACAGACCACTGAAAGCATTTGATCAAGAATTGGTGAATGCCTTTGTTGAGCAATTACAAAAGCAAGGAATTTCCTTTCATTTCAATGTAGAGATTGAAAGCATCAGCCAAATCAATGAAGGATACACGCTGCAAGGTACAGGCTTTGAGCTGGACACCGATTACGTGGTAAGTGCTGCTGGACGCATCCCAAATGTTGAATCCTTACACTTAGAAAATGCAGGAGTTGATTATTCCAAACGCGGGATCAAAGTCAATGACTATTTACAAACATCGAACCCACGAGTTTTTGCCTGTGGAGATGTATTGGATAAGGAACAACCTAAACTGACGCCTGTTTCAAGTTTTGAAGCAAAATATGCGGTCGCTTCAATGAGCCAAAAAGGTTCTCGTTCTGCAATCACGTATCCCCTGATTCCTACAATCGTCTTTGGTGGGTTGAAATTGGCTCGGATCGGTCAAAGTGAAAAACAGCTCGCTCAAAATCTGCAGATCCATAGTGAAACAATCAACCTTGCCGATTGGTTTACGTACCGTCGCATCAACGATCCTGTTGCGATGCTTAAACTTGTTTACAATCAAGAGGGACAAATCATTGCGATTACCTGTCTTTCAAGTATCGCAGATGAATTGATTAATTTGTGCTACTTGATTCTGGAAAAACAGCTCACTCACCAAGAAATTGAAGCGCTGATCTTTGCTTATCCAACTCCTGCAAGTGATTTGACTTACATCATTTAACGCTGGAAAACGATCGTGTTTCATAACGAATGCTTTTGAAAGAGTCTCTCCTTCAACTTTTCTGCTGATAAAACAGATCACCATGACAAGTTGAAGGGTGGGCTTTTTTGTGTTCATGTGTTCTACCTGTCTGTTGCTTACTTTCGTGAAAAAGTTTCAAAAGTTTCTTGACTTAAAGTGAAGGTGAAGCAGTATACTATCAAACAGAGAAGGGAGTTTTTTGATGTTATTAAAATCAATTACAGATCCAGCAGATTTAAAGAAGTTATCCGTTGCAGAACTACAACAAGTTAGTGAGGAAGCAAGAACCGTGTTATTAGAAAAAATCAGCCATCATGGAGGACATAACGGACCGAATTTGGGCGTTGTCGAAATGACAGTTGCTTTACACGCTGTCTTTGATTCTCCAAGAGATAAAATGATTTTTGATGTTTCTCACCAAACCTATATTCATAAAATGCTGACTGGGCGAGGTCAAGCCTTCTGGGATCCAGCGCATTATAGCGATGTCTCTGGTTATACCAATCCAAAAGAAAGTGACCATGACTTGTTTACAGTGGGGCATACATCCACGTCATTGTCTTTAGCAAATGGGGTTGCCAAAGCACGAGACTTAAAAAATGAAGAAGGGAACGTAATTGCGGTCATTGGTGACGGCTCATTATCTGGTGGTCTGGCTTATGAAGGATTGAACAATATCGCGGAGACTGGAACAAACACTATCGTGATTGTAAATGATAACGACCAGTCGATTGCGGAAAACCACGGAGGTCTCTACAATAACTTATGAGCATTGCGAGATACGAATGGTCAAGCGGAAAACAATTTCTTTAAGTCATTAGGGTTTGACTACTATTATCTTGCTGATGGCAATGATCTGACAGCCTTGATGCATCTATTCAAACAAGTGAAAGACAGCAATCATCCTGTTGTCCTTCATATTCAGACCGTTAAAGGAAAAGGCTTCAAATTTGCCGAAGAAAATCGCGAGAAATTCCATGCTGGTGGACCATTTAGTCTTGAAACAGGGGATTATCTTGCAAATTCTGGTGGAGAAACTTATTCAACGGTAACGACCGATTATCTTTTAGAAAAAATGGCACAGGATCCAACAGTCGTTGCAGTAAATGCTGGCACGCCGATGATCCTTTTTACCCCTGAACAACGAAAAATCGCCGGCAGTCAATTTGTTGACGTTGGGATCGCAGAGGAACATGCTGCAACCATGACTGCCGGTCTGGCAAAAAATGGAGCAAAACCCGTTTGGGCAGTTTTTTCAACCTTTATGCAACGAAGTTTTGACCAAATCTCTCATGATTTGTCTTTGAACAATGTGGCGGGAACTATTTTAGTTTATGGCGCTTCAGCTTATGGCATGAATGATGAAAGTCATTTAGGGATCTTTGATATTCCATTTTTGAGTCATATTCCGAATCTTGTTTATCTTGCACCGACCAATAAGGAAGAATATTTAGCGATGCTGGATTGGTCTATTGACCAATCCCAACACCCAGTGGCAATTCGCGTTCCTGTCGGTCCGTTAGAATCAGGTCGTGTCGATCAAACAGATTACAGTCAACTAAACAAAAATCAACTCATTCAAGCGGGCAGCAAAGTTGCCTTACTTGGTGTAGGAAATGCTCTTGGCCTGGCAAAAAAAGCAGCTGCCATGATAGAAACCGAGCTTGGGATCACACCTACGGTCATTAATCCTAGATTTATTTCTGGATTAGATACTGACACATTGTCTGGCTTAATTGCTACACATCAATTGTTGCTCACTCTTGAAGATGGCCTTCTTGAAGGAGGCTATGGACAAGCTGTCGCTAGTTATTTAGGAAAATCTCCGATCAAAATTGTCAATTTTGGTTTAGATAAAGCCTTTCATGACCGTTATCAAGCAAATGAGTTGCTACAAGAAAATGGGTTGACCGTTGATGCCATTCTTCGAGAAGTTCGTCAAGAATTGTCTCTTTAGTCATAGTGAGCTAGTCGCATAGTGAGCGTCCTTTTAAGGAAAGCAGACAATTCGTCTAGGAGTAACAACTGATAAGAATAAATATAGAATCGTTTAAACTGCCCTTTGTTCGATACAAACCGAACAAAGGGCAGTTTTTGATAAAAAAGGCGTCTGCCTTAGTTTCCGCTAAGACAGACTGTAAATTATTCTGTCAAGGTCTATTGTGTCATAGTAACCTTAAAACAACCATAAACTTTTCGAAAAAATAGGCATTTATCTTTTGAAAATAATCATCAGTCCTTCATTCACGATACTTGGTCCAGTTGCCACTGACAGCAGGCTGCTTTTGCTTTAGCATATGACTCTACCCACAATAGTCTTCTTAATTGATTTGAGTTGATAATTGCTTCAAAAAGTGGTTAGATTAATTGGGGAATGAAGTAACAGTCGTTGATTGACGACTTGAAAAAAGGAGCGTGTTCATGAATTACTACCATCGGTTTGTTGCCAATGTTCCATTAAGACGTTGGACAGTGCTGATCTTTCTTTGCGGGATCTTATTTCTGCTTCGCAGTATGATGACTATTATTTTATTAACCTTTATTTTTACTTATTTGATTTACAAACTGGTCCAGCTAATACGCAAGAAAGTGAATGTGTCAATCAAACTTCTTTCAATCGTGTTGTACTTGATCGTTGTCGCTTTGGTTTACTTAGTCATTACCAAGTATGCACCGATTCTTTTGAACCAATCCGCGCAACTGGTTAAGTCAGTGACCGATTTTTATCAAAAAGCAGACTCTAACAATGAGTTATTAGAGTATTTGCTACATTTGGTGCAAACAAGCGATTATGTCCAAAAAATCCAAAATGGAGTCGTCGTCGTCATCAATTATCTTTACAACTTCGGTGAATTGGCTTTGACTGTATTGATCTCTTTCTTATTGAGTTTTTTCTTTATGATTGACAACAAAAAAACAGTGGCATTTTCTCAGCTCTTTTTGCAAGGGAGTGCTTCCTGGTTTTTTGAGGATGTTTACTATCTCGCAAGGAAATTTACCCGCGCATTCGGAAGTGTGATCGAAACCCAGCTATTGATTGCTATCGTTAATACAGTGATCACAGTGCTTGCTTTAGCTGTCATGGGCTTTCCTCAGCTGTTAAGTTTGGCCATGATGATTTTCTTCTTAAGCTTGATTCCAGTAGCAGGAGTCATCATTTCTTGTATTCCATTAACCTTTATTGCCTATACGATTGGCGGACTCAATGATGTTGTCTATGTTTTATTAATCATTATTTTTGTTCATGCTCTCGAGTCCTATGTTCTCAATCCGCGGCTGATGTCCCATAAAACAGAGATTCCCATGTTCTATACGTTCATTGTTTTATATCTGGGTGAGCATCTCTTTGGTATCTGGGGTCTGATCGTGGGGATCCCACTATTTACTTTCTTATTAGATCTAATGAAAATCAAGCAAGTCCCATCAATCCGCAATGCACTTAAAAAAAGTGAGTCGAATGAAAAAGTGTAAATAAAAAGAAACGTCTAGAATGATTTATCTCAACTAGACGTTTCTTTTTATTTTCTGGTACACTGTCTGTGATAGCTTCACCAATTTAGTGATAGGAGAGAATCATGCAAAAAATATACCTTGTAGAAGATGATGCTACGATCGTTTCAGTACTGGCTGATTATTTAAGACAATGGGGATATGAGTGTTATCCCGCCAAAAAATTTGCTGAAATTTTGCAGGAATTTCGTGCGGTAAGTCCCGACTTGATTCTTTTGGACATTTCTTTGCCTTATTACAACGGGTACCATTGGTGCCAAGAAATTCGTAACATTTCTGAAGTGCCAATCATTTTTCTTTCTTCAATGGATCAACAAATGAATCAAATCATGGCAATGAACATGGGAGCCGATGATTACCTAACAAAACCTTTTGATTTGGCGTTTGTTTTGGCTAAGATCCAAGCGCTGTTGCGCCGCAGCTACCAATATACCCATCAACAAGTCCAGACGTTTTCATTAGGAGATGTCACTTTTCATCCAATAGAAAATTTGCTGAAAAGTAAAACGGAATCTTTGCCGCTGTCGCCAAACGAATCTCGAATCCTTTCCATACTCTTGCAACAGCAAGGGAAAATCGTTCCCAAAGAAACGATTATTGAAATGCTTTGGAATAGCGAAGAGTTTATTGATAATAATACATTAGCCGTTAACATGACCCGCTTGCGAAAGAAATTAAGTCAAACTGGATTGTCTGATTTGATTCAAACAGTGAAAAACAAAGGCTATTTGATTGAAAAGGAACAAGCCTATGATTAACTTAAAAGAGTATTTTTTGCTTTACGGCAAGTTCTATTTGTTTTTAATTTTGTTTAGTAGCGGTCTTTTAGGCTTGTTCTTTCTCCATGAGCTTCCTTTAGAGCCCTTCATCGATTATGTGATTTTCACAGGAGTGATTTTAGGTATTTTCTCTGTCTGGCAATATATGCGTTATCTACAAAAAAGACGTCAGTTACAAAACTTATTAGCCAAGAAAATGATCACTGAAGCAGCTTTGGCTTTCTTGCCGATTGCGCGAAACAGTATCGAAGAAGAATACCAGCAGCTAATCAAACGACAAGCTAAAGAAAAAACCGCCTCCGAGTATCAAGCAGCCTTGAAGAATGAAGAAATCTACGAAGACTTCGGATTGTGGCTGCATCAGATCAAAACACCATTAGCAGCGATGGATTTGTTAGTGCAAAGTGATGGCCTATCGCCCACTGAAGTCAAAGCAGAACTATTTAAAGTGAATGATTATTTGCAAATGATGCTGAATTATTTACGACAAAACTTGAAAAATGATGACTTTGTTTTTGAACCGATTGTGTTAGCACCTCTCATTCACCAAGCAATCAAAAAATATGCCTTGTTTTTTTCAAAAAAAGACTTGCAACTGGATTTGGCTATCGACTTGACCGTTACTTCGGATCGTAAATGGCTGACTTTTATCTTTGAGCAGTTGCTTTTTAATAGCCTGAAGTATACAGAAAAAGGCGGAATCCGGATTTTTACCGAAAACAATTGTCTTTTGATTCAAGACACAGGGATCGGTATTCGTCAAGAAGATTTGCCGCGGGTTTTTGAAAAAGGTTATACAGGACAAAATGGACGCTTTCAGCAGCGTGCTAGCGGATTAGGATTATATTTGAGCCAGCAAGCAGCAGAAAAAATCGGCTGTCAGCTAACGATTGACTCCGAAGTAGGGAAGGGAACTACGGTGACGATCCATTTTCCCACTAAAAATTTTATTTGACCGCAAACTTTCAACACTGTAAGTTTGCGTTTTTTATTGTAAGTCGCTTTTTTCTTCTAAACAGCTTATGCTAAAAAAGAAGGGGGAGAGAACAATGCCACTATTAAACATTCAACAAGTAAAAAAAGTGTATCAAAGTCAGTTGAACGGCCAGCCGGTCGAAGCATTGAAGAATATCACGTTTTCAGTAGAAGAAGGCGAATATGTCGCCATTATGGGAGAATCAGGATCTGGAAAAAGCACCCTACTGAACTTGATGGCCACGTTAGATCAACCGACAGCGGGAGAATTAGCGCTTAATGGTATCGATTTGACGACCATCAAAGAAAAAGACGCTGCAAGTTTTCGCCGAGATCATTTGGGCTTTGTTTTTCAAGATTTCAATTTATTGGATACTTTTTCTGTCAAAGACAATATCTTATTACCATTAGTCTTATCGAAAGTGCCGGTCAAACAAATGGACCAACGACTGCAACCATTAGTGCGAACACTGGGAATTACCGACTTGTTACAACACTATCCCTATGAATTATCCGGCGGCCAGAAACAACGGGTAGCTGTCGCACGCGCGATTATCACAAAGCCGGATCTCTTACTAGCAGATGAACCAACTGGGGCGCTAGATTCAAAAACTTCCGATCAATTGCTGACGTTGTTTCAGCAAATCAATCAGAATGGACAAACGATCATCATGGTTACTCATAGTTCCATTGCTGCAAGCCGCGCGCAACGAGTATTATTCATCAAAGACGGTCACGTCTTCCATCAGCTTTATCGCGGAGAACGAACGAATAGCGCTTTTCTAGAAGCAATCTCGGAAACCATGACAGCTGTCTTTGCAAGGGAGGAGTAAGGAATGTTCTTTCAAAAAATCGCCTTTTCCAATTTGCGAAAAAACACCAAAGCTTATACTCCTTTTTTACTGTCCATGAGTCTTCTAGTTGCAGTGATAATGATGACACAAATCATTGTAAATAATCCAGGAATGAATAAACTGCCAAGCAGTCAAAGTGCTATTTTTATGTTTCGACTAGGAAATATCATTTTAATGATTTTCGCCGCCATTTTTTCGTTTTACACCAATAACTTTTTGATCAAACAACGAAAAAAAGAATTTGGACTTTACAATGTTCTAGGATTAGGGAAACGAGAAATTGCGTTAGTGGTCTTTTGGGAACTTTTTTATAGCTGCCTCATCAGTCTGGCCGCAGGGCTAGTTGGAGGTCTTTTGTTTGCACGATTGGGGTTCTTGATTTTAAAAAGAATTCTAGAGGTGGGAGAATCTTTCGTCTTTGAACTTTCTGTAGAAAGTATCGGTCTTGTGATCCTTTACTTTTTGATGGTTTATGGCTGCCTTTTTCTATTCAATATGCTGCAAGTCCGGCGAACCAAGCCGATCGAACTGCTGCAAGGTAGTAAGCGCAATGAACAAGAGCCGCGAGCAAAAGGCTTTTTAGCCCTTCTAGGGATCATTTGTTTAGCGGTAGGGTATACGATTTCTGTCACAATCAAGTCGCCCATCAGCGCCTTAGCACTCTTTTTTGTCGCTGTGATTCTTGTGATCATCGCCACGTATCTGTTGTTTATTTCTGGCAGTATTAAAGCATTGCAGTTTTTAAGAAAGCGATCCACTTATTATTATCAGACGACCCATTTCATCAATGTATCAACGATGCTTTATCGAATGAAACAAAATGCAGCAGGTCTAGCAAGTATTTGTATTTTGTCAACAATGGTTTTAGTGACTGTTGCCACAACAGCTAGTCTTTATTTCGGACAGAAGAATGTGGTGGAAACACGATTTCCTTATGACTTTCAGATCGAGTCAGAGGCGAATCTGCAACAATTGAACCAAGCCATCGATAGTCTTGAAAATAAAGTAACGCTCAAAAACCGGAAACAAGTCACTGCTACTAAAGACTTACTTTTTACGGTTGAGGGAAACACACTTACTCCTTCAACAACTTTTGAAGATAACAGCGAGAATTTAGAAAAAGCGGTCTTTCTCACATTTGTTACTAGTACGGAGTACCAAAGAATCACAGGAAAAGAAGGACCAGAAAAAGATGAATTGTTGGTCTTTCCAGAAACTTGGACCCATCAAGCGTTGCCTAAAGAGCTGACGATCGATCATAGTCAGTTCACTCTTCGATCACTAACTGAGCTGCCACCTTTTACTCAAGTGGAGAATCCCGTTCAACAACTTGTGGTGGTAGTCGATGATACTTGGCTTTCTGAGAAATTAACTAGTTGGTATCAGGAAAAAGAATTCCTTATCTATCAACAACCAGTGATCACTACTGTTTTTGACTTCCAAGTGCCTGAAACCAGTGATCGAGAAACAATGGGCAAAGAGATACGAAAGGACCTTCAAGCAGCTGATCCGAATGCACGCATTGAATCAAAAGATCTCTTCCAAGTACAGACCAAAACGTTTACGGGAGGATTCTTTTTCTTAGGGTTGATTTTTGGACTGATCTTTATTTTGGCAGCTACATTAATCATCTATTACAAGCAAGTCTCTGAAGGAATAGAAGATAAAGAACGTTTTGAGATCTTACAGAAAGTTGGCTTAAGTCATAAAGAAGTCAAGCAAGTGATCCAACAACAAGTATTGATGATTTTTTCTTTTCCATTGGTAGCTGCGATCATCCACCTTGCATTCGCGTTTCCGATGATTCGCAAGCTGCTTTTGCTTTTCGGGTTGACCGACCGCAATCTGCTGATCAGTGTGACTGTTGTATCAGTTGCTCTTTTCGCAGTCATTTATCTGTTGGTATATCTTATCACAGCAAAAGTCTATTACCGACTTGTTGAACGAGAGCAATAATTGTTTGTCACTCACTAAGTTAAATTAGTTAAATTGAACAAAAAATACCCAAAGGAATAGAGCCCTCAGTGTTTGCATTACTGCAAAGACCTATCGTCAATGACAACGTCATGACTTGCTCTTTTCTCTGGGTATTTTTTTAAGAAAATTCTCTATGCTAGCTTCTCCGATTCACTTTCGATACGAATAAATGAAAACTAATCACCGAAGCACGAAAGGTAGCATCCAGATGCCATAAAGAAGACAAGCAACCAGAACACTGCCTAAAAAAGAATTTTCTGAATGCCACATAAATGCAAGTTCGATTGCAAAAAGAACGAGAAGAATAGCGACAGCAAGTACCGCTGACTGATCAGTAAACAACAACCAGCCATAAATAAGTATCAGACAGATAAGATAGAGAATGTACCATTTTCTTAACTTTCTTGGTAGATAACGAACATTGCCAATCATCTGATGCTCCTTTCAATAAATCCACTCTCGGAACTATTTGTTTTTCTTGATCGTCATGACTACTAACGGGATCGTTAATGTGATATACCCAATAATAGAGGCCACCAACAAATAAAATGGCATAGTTGAAATATTGAATAAGTTGGTCAGTAAAACAGCAACCACCATAGATACGAAATAGCAAATAAACAATTGTACAAAACGTTTGAGATTCATCGATTTTCCTCCACAACAAATTTTTGATTATTCCTGCAATATTGTAGTCAAGCTAAGGTTCTGAAAGTTAGGTTCTTCTGAAGTGATTTAGGGAAGAACTTCCTGCATGACATCCATCTGATCTGCAGGAACGTTGCCAGCATAGTTCGGCGTTGCTAGGGAAAGCCCACCATCATGGTTGTAAAACAAATACATTGTACCATGGTAGTCTTTACGATCTTGGGTTCCACCCAGTATTTTACCGATTGAGATTTGTGTATTCACTTTGACTTCACGAATTTGATTCGTTCCTACACTAAAAACGCGAATTGTTTTTGTGGGAACCGTTGCGATTGTTGCTCGGTAGCGGCTAGTCACGGAATCATCGGGTGTAGAACTTTCAAAAGTAACTTCCTCTTTGCTCTGATCAATAGTAACAGTGTCAGGAACGTTGAATCCTTCAAAAGAAACTGTCAGGACATTGGATTGTTGTGACATATCTACTTGATAGGGATATGCGCTTGCTGTTTCTGGAGTCTTTGGTGACTCCGTCTCTGATACCGATTCACTGGTAGACCCGCTAGCAGAAGCCCTCGTAACAGTTTTTGTATCTGAAAGAGAAGATTGCGATGATTCTACGGTTTCGCTAGGCATTTGTTTTTGGCTGCTCGAAGATGTGGTTGCTTCTTCTGGTACGTTTGCAGAACAGCCGCTTAATAGCAAGGATAGCAGCAATGGGACTAGTACCTTTCTTTTCATAAAACAGGTAGACCTTCTCTCGTTAATTTTTGACTATTATAACATAATTATCGGACAAAAAATGATCTCTGATCAACAAACCCAATCAAATCACGATAGTACCAGTCTTTAAAAATCCCGATTCCAAAGACGATCCCCAAGACTAACCCAATAGCTAAAAGAATTAGTAAAAGATTGACGAATATCATCAATCGATAATTGAAATGCCAATTACTGATTATGTAATCTAAGGGATTTTTACGGTGGATTTTTTCAGTGATTGGAATTTTTTTGAGTGCAGGAATCGTGTCATGGAAATGTTGAAACAGTTGATAGTCTTTCTTTGTCAATACATCACTAAAAATATGGCTATCCGATTGAAAATCAAAGTAAGCCCAAAACATGATTTCCTCGTCTTCTGGTTTCTCAAAGCGATTCAGTTTACGCGTCTTCAAAGAAAATGCCGGAATCGAGGAGTAGGGGTAACTGAAATAGGTTTGATCATCTAAAAAGTCGATGATCACAAGAAAAAGGATCCGTTTTTCTGAAAAAACAAATAGACGATTACTCCGAGTATCATTGAACTGTGCGACATATTGCTTTGCTCTTTCTGTACGTGCATAAGACAAACCAGCTATCCCTTGATTACTGATTGCAAGGTTGCCTGAAGTTGAGAGAGGGAGATAGCCTTGAACTGTTTCGTCTTTATCTAAGAGTGATTGAATTTCAGTCATCAATTCTTGAAAAAAGATATATGTTTTGCCATTAGCTAAAAGACGATTTTTTTCATCTTGCGTTACTTCATTTCTGAGACGACGATTTTCTGAATCAACGATCTGTTTAAAATTCATCACGATTCATCCTTTCTTTCCAAATCTTTTTCAACAATTTTCTGCCGCGAGATAAGTGATTATAAATAGCTGTTGTCTGCAAATCCAGTTGTTGCGCGATCTCTTCTGGACTTTCTTGATAAAAATAATATAAAAGAAAAATTTGTTGATCGACTTGGGATAACTCTTCGAGCCAAATCAGAAATTCTTCTTCACTTAACGGGGATTCCGTAATAGCTAGCTCTTGATATTCTTCAATACTTTCTTGTTGAAATGCTTTATTTAACTTACGCTTGCGATCGATTCCGCGACTTCGAGTAATCAGCAAGATCCAAGTGATAAAACTACTTTTCTCAGGATCATAGGCCTCGATTTTTTGCCAGATTTCATAAAATACTTCATTTGCTACATCTGACCATTCACTTTGTTCAGGAGGGGCTTGTAAGATTCGATGGATGGTCATAAGAATACTTGACCCGTAGCTATCAATTAGTTGTTCCAAGCCGGTATAATCTTTGTTCTTGATCAAATGAATCATTTGATGATCGTTCATTTTTTCACCTCTTTGTCTATTATACGGACGTCTCAACTGTTTTCTATCAGAGTTGTGAAAAATTCTTTTATCAACAAAAAAAGCTCCTGGTCAAGAGCTCTCATTGATCACCGGGAACGGATTCAGTCAAAGAAGTCGTGATTCGCTGACGTATGAGGTGATGTTTCTCTTCATCATAGGTATTCTGCGGACATGTCCAATATGTTGCTGGATATAGCCAAACAGGTTTTGAACGACGCTCTTCGGTCTCCCAAGAATATCGTGGAAAAACGTGTGCATGAAGAAATTGATCCGTGTTGCCAAGAATATCGTAATTGACTCGCAGTGGTGAACAGGCGGCTAAAATGGCATCACCCAGAACACTCATCGAGACGAGAAATTCTTGTCTTTCTTCCAGTGATAAATCATTTAGGCTTCCGACTGATTTTTTAGGTAACAACACACAGTAGCCTGGTAAAAATTGGGTATCGCCAAAAACCGCAAAACCACCCGATAATTCCTTCATTAACATGGGATTTGTTCCATTTTGACAAGCTTTAATCCGATCATTGCGCCAATCCATCGAAATTCGCTCCTTTAACGAATTATTTTATCAATAAACCAACGAAGTCTAAATCGTTGACAAAAATGATCCCACAAAAATGTACCAAAAAACGCACCCACGAAGTAGAGTGTCCATGAAGCAAGTTCAAAGGGATTTCCAAATAAAAGAGACATGATTCCACCGATAATAAAAAGATAAGTACCAATCAGAATCTTTCGCAAGGTAGAAGGTAACTGGCGAATGAAAAAGGAGAGTAGAATAAATATTAGGAAATTCATTAATTGCAGCACGTCTAACCAAGCGAAATGATGAACGATAACCTGTTTCATAAGATCTGCTCCCATAAGAATCAAAAAGAAAAAAAGCAGTTTTATCCAGGATGGTTGATGTTGTTCCATAAATCCACCTTCTCTTATAGTAATTATCTAGTTTTAAAATACATAATTAATTATAACATAAGATCAGCAACATTATAGAAAGATGATGAAAAGGAACTAGGAAATAAATTGCATAAATAAGGAAAGAAACTGATAAAAGCTAGTTGAGAAAAACGAATGAGTGGCTCCAAAAAACGCTTGTATGAGACCTTTTCGTCAAACTCGTTTGAACTTTCTCTCGAAAAGTATCAAGGAAACAAGAAGTGTTTTTTATTTACCAGTATAATATTATGTAAACAAGATTACCTATGACAGTCGCTCTTTAAGAGACTCTGTCATAGGTAATGGGGAGAAAAGACAATAAGTAATGAGTTTTAGTGGATATGTTTGGTAAGAAATACACGATCCATACCAGTCACAATCGGACTCGTACGATCTGATAGCTGATAACCGAGTGTTTGATAAAATGAAAGTAGGCGGGTTTCTTGCAAAATCGTACTTAGCTGCCATGTCTTAATAGACGAGAATTTAGCTTCGACTAACTGAATGGCCATTTTACCAATCCCATGATTTTCATTAGCAGGCAAAATACAGATGGGGGCCACTCGAGCTACCAGCGCCGGGGCTTCTGATAGAACGATTCGTACAAAACCTACTGCTGATCCGTCGGCTTGGATCAAATAGAAATAATTATTCTCTCGTTGGTACTTTTTAGAGAAATTCTCATACGTTTCCAGATAAGGGGAGGTTTCTGTATCCTGATAGTGTTCAAACAACTGTTTAAAACTTTCTTTTTGTATCCGATACGCTATCGGTAATGTTTGGTAGGTAACTTTTTCTAACTGAATATCCATTGATCATTCTCTCTTTCATTGTTCAATTGACGACTCGTTAATAACCTTCTTACTTTTTACTGTCATGAAAATCGGGCCAAGCATTGATGCCGTCGCCTTCTTTTCGAGGAATCAAATGGATATGCAGATGATTGACGGATTGTTGGGCAGCAGCGCCATGGGCACTTAAGAAATTGATACCTTCAAAGTTACCAGATTTCACGCAATCTGTTGCCACCTTTTTTGCTGTCTTGGTAACTTGCATCCATATTTCTTCGTCACAAGCAAGAATAGAAGTTACATGTTGTTTCGGTATAACTAAGAGGTGACCGTCTGCAGCGGGATTTTTAGGAAGAATCGCCATTGTCCATTGATTTTCATAAATGATTGTTGCAGGAAGCTGTCTGGCTGCGATCTGACAAAAAGGACATCTCATCGTTTTCTCCTTTTTGAATCAATCATAGCCTATTCGTTTCAAAATGATAAGCGCTTTGTTTCATTAGTTAATTAAGGAGACATACAAATAGACAGCGAGAAGGATTCTTGCTTCCATCTGATCGTTTGTTTGACTATAATGGAACTATCATGAAAAATGGGGGCTTTAAACTATGCTAACAATTGCTTATATTGGCAATGGAAAAAGCACTAATCGCTATCACTTGCCTTTTGCTACTAAATTATCCGACAAAATCCACGTAAAAACAATCTATTCCCGAGTGATTCGCGATACTTGGGCAAAACTTCCTGGAACGACCTACACAACAGATATCAACGATATCTATGATGATCCAGCGATTCAATTAGTCGTTGTGACTACTCCTAACCATCTGCATTTTGAAACTGCCAAGGATGCATTGCTTCACGGAAAGAATGTATTGCTAGAGAAACCTTTTACTGAAACATATGCACAAGCTCAAGAACTTTTTGCTTTGGCTGCAGAAAAAGGACTGTTGATTCAATGTTATCAAAATCGCCGCTACGATTCTGACTTTCTGACTGTCCAAAAAGTTATTGAAAGTGGCGTTCTAGGGGATTTACTTGAAGTAGAAATGCACTATGACTATTATCGCCCCGAAATTCCAGAAAATACACAAGAATTCTCATTAAATAGTAGTTATCTTTATGGACATGCTTGTCATACCATCGATCAAGTGCTGTCTTATTTCGGCGAACCAGAGACATACCATTCAGAAGTTCGCCAACTTTTAGGTCCGAATCGCATGAACGATTATTTCGATCTGGACTTCTTCTATGGCCCTTTAAAGGTATCGATCAAATCAAGCTATTTCCGAATCAAAGAACGACCAAGCTTTGTCGTTTATGGTAAGAAAGGCATGTTTGTCAAACAAACCAAAGATCGCCAAGAAGAGCATTTAAAAATGTTTTATATGCCTGATCATGCGGACTTTGGAATTGATCTTCCTGAACATTATGGCTGTCTGACGTATTATGATGATGAAGGAATCTATCATGAGGAAAAAGTAGTTTCTGAAGTAGGAGACTATAGCCGTGTTTATGCCGGACTGTATGAAGCTATTATTAATGGAAAGCCTAAAACAGTCAAAGACGAAGAAACCCTAGTACAAATGAAGATTCTTGAAGACAGTATCCAAGCAGTTTATCCACGATAATTTCATTTCTGGTAATTCTCGTCAGAGAGCAGGCCAAAAGCCATCTGATTCTATTTTTTTGAGACAGATGGCTTTTTTCAATTAGCGTTTTCTATTTTTTTGCTTAACAAAAGCGATATATTCTAAGATATCCGTGATTTCTTCCTCGGTCATATCTTTGATTTGATGGGCCACTCGCCGTTGATTTTCGTCATAATCCCATTCATCATATGAAACGGATTCACCAATCAATAAAGGCAATGGGACTGAGAGTGCTTTTGCCAATTTTTTTGCAGTATCCACATGGGGTGTCTTACGCTTACCATTTTCAAAGCGGGAAATTTGCGCTGCACTGACTCCAGATTTCAAAGCCAACTGATTGACGCCGAGCTGTTTTTCTTCTCGGAATTTTTTTAGATTTTCGCCAAAACTCATACCAACGCCTCACTTTTTTCTTCTACTCTTTTCATCATAAAGTCAAAAGAAAACAAATGCGATGAAAAGCCAGCGACTTCTTCAAAAACTGTTGTTCAAAGGGAATTTTTCATTTATAATATTACCTATAGGAAATAAACGCTTAGGTTTTTCAATTGTCCGTTGCTTTTGTCTTCTACCCCCTGGAGGAAAATATGATTAGAAGAGATCGGATCTTATTTTTTATTGATGCTTATCAGCAAGAACAGAAACGAGCACCATCTATTCGAGAAATTTGTGCCCATGAAGGAATCAAATCAACTTCTCTCATTCACCGTCA
Organism: Enterococcus sp. FDAARGOS_553; assembly: GCF_003812305.1. Lineage (NCBI taxonomy): Bacteria > Bacillati > Bacillota > Bacilli > Lactobacillales > Enterococcaceae > Enterococcus > Enterococcus sp. FDAARGOS_553. Next base: position 2,676,115 of record NZ_CP033740.1, on the reverse strand, counting down.
TCTACTTCGGATGGAAAATAGAGGCCTAATCACGAGAGAAAAATTTCCAAAATCACGCACATTGCGTTTAACAGAAGCAGGAAATAACTATTTGACAGAGTTACAAAAATCAAGGTACGAGCAAGCGCTATAAGGTTAACGTGTCGAATAGGGATGCTCTCAAAATAAAAAAGCCTATGGCTTTTTTATTTTGGTGCTCGATAACCAGCAGCTTTGGCTTCCGCAATCGTTTTGAACCATTCTTTTGGATTTGTCGTCTGTTCATAGCCTCTCGTACCTGGCAGATGATAAATGCCATTTTTTGACCCTTTGATCAGACCATTTCCCTTCGCGTCTACATATTCTTTTTCATCTTCAGCAACATTCGATGTAGTATTTTTTGCCGAAGTGCTAGTCGCATCAGATGCTTCTTCAGAAAGCACACTTGTCCCATCTTGGTAATGGATCGTCACACCATCTTGAATATTGAATATATAAATATTGAAGCGGATCGTATTATCGCCAATCGATTGGGCTTGCATTTGAACGCCTCGTGCCACTAATTCATCACCGCGGTAAATAGGAGTCACCGAATAACGAACATAATGGCTGGGATCTTGTTCTAAATAGTATTTGATATCCATTTCATAGCGTAACATTTCGGGATTATTCAACTGTTGTGTACCTGTGATCAGATTTTTCCAGTTGGCATTTTCTCCCGCCAGAGCAAAGCCGATCAAATGAGTTCGATTATAAAGATAACCTTTTTTCAACTTTTTATTGTGCCAGCCTGTAGGCGTGACACTAGAGATATCCCCGCGTTTTTCAGTAGGCATCAGGGATTGATTCAACATAGCTTCCGCAGAAGTGGCTCGATTTAAGCGATCGAGATCACCATATTTTTCCCATGCACCATTTTTTATAGAGAGGGTATCTTGTGAGAAGGAGGGGACATTGTTGTTGATAGTAATGGTTTGTGTCCCTTGATATGTCAATGCAGCGAGATTATTTGCTGACTGGGTTTCTTTTGTATGCGAATCTGATGCTTTAGAAGACTCTGACTGTTTCACCTGTATAGTAGATGAGTGTCCAGGTGATGAAGTGGGGTTCGGGTCTTTTTGGGTTTGCGTGTACAAGCTGATACCAAGTACAGCAGCAATCAAAAGACCACTGATTGTACCAAGAAGTTTCTTTGCCATGATTTTCTCCTAACATATGATTTGCTCCTTTGTAAAATCGCGAGCGTAAGATGGGGTTGCAAGTTTCAATAAAGGAGGAAAAAATAAATATTCTGCTGCTATCATACCATTTTTTAAATAACAGTTGAAAAGAAAAAAACTTTTTTTACCAAATATTTCTTATATGAATAAATAGAAAAGAGAATATTATATAACGAATTATTCACAAAAGAACTAAGATTATTCACTAATGGGTAAAGGAGAATGGTCAAAAGTTAATGAACATAGGGAAGATAGGGCAAGAATGGGGATCTCAGAAGAAGATAGGAAGGAACAACGATAATAGTAGAACAGTGATACAAGGGGAGGCTTATTGCTTAATGAGCGAGGAGCTATCTTGAAAAAATCGTAGAGGATGAAGAGAGTTTAAAGAGGACTGTCTATCGCGTGAGTTTCAGCTTTTTCGTTTTAGTGGTTTTGAAGCCATTGACAGGGGATATTCAACGCTCCATAGCATTTCTTGCGGCTAATCATTATTGAGCTATAAAAGAAAAGCTGGTCTGACAATCGCAAGAAATGCTATACTAGGGATACATCAATCGATGAATTTACTCACGAAAGGGGAAATGTCATATGAATACTTATAATGGACGTCAAGATCATGGAGGTTTCCCTTTATAGAGTGGCACCTCCAAACATAAATGGAGGAAATTCATGGAAAATCAAGGAATTGTTATCTTTCAAGCGAAAGATCTGGCAAAAGTAGTCTTGTCTTCAGGAGAAGAACGTTATGCCCGTGTCTCCGGAAAGTTTCGCCAGCAAGCAACAGCATTGAAAGACTATCCGATCGTAGGCGATCGGGTAATGGGGCATTGTTATGATCAAAATCAATTTTTGATTGATACCGTCTTGCCGCGAAAAAGTTTTTTACAGCGGAAAGTAGCTGGAAATCGACCAGACGAACAAGGAATCGCTGCTAATGTGACGACTGTCTTTCTTACAACAAACGCCAATGAAGAGTTTAATCTCGCTCGCTTGGAGCGGTTCGTTACGATTGTTTGGAACAGTGGAGCCAATCCAGTCATTGTATTAACAAAAATCGATCAGATGGACACAACAGAAACAGAAGCAATCATCAACCAGCTGAAGCTGACATTCGCTTTGCCGGTTTTAGCTACCACCATCTACAAAGATGAGCGGACGCAATTCGAACCATTTTTGACGCCAGAAAGCATGGTAGCCTTTATTGGTTCTTCAGGGGTTGGTAAATCTTCTTTACTCAATCAATTACTAGGAGACGAACGGCAGACAACCAAAGCCATTCGTGAAGAAGATGGGCGTGGTCGTCACACTACCACGAGTAGACAGCTGTTCCGCTTGCCAAATGGGGCAATGGTCATCGATACTCCTGGCATGAGAGAAATCAGTTTGGAGACGGTTGCTGCTTCTTCATTAGATCGGCATTACCAGATGATTGAACTTTTAGCAGAAAAATGCCGCTTCAAAAATTGTCGTCATGAATCAGAGCCAAATTGTGCAGTCAAAGAAGCGTTAGCTTCTGGAGAACTCTCGCAAGATCTATTTAACCGTTACCGTAAAATGGAGAAAGAATTGGTCTATTTGAGACACAAAGAACACCTGCAAGCACGTAAAAAAAGAGAAAGATAGCAATACTAAAAGCGCTGTGACCTGAATGCTGTATACATTTTGACTCGTTTTCCTAATCACATTAAGAAAGGGAGGTACCAAAATGGGATTCCTGCAAAAGAGCCACAGCGCTTTTTTTAGACTGAAGTTAAATAAAAAAATCCGTCGGACAGGAATGCCCAACGGATCGAAGCAAACGATTTGCCCCTGCCAAGGTAGTCTCATTATACGTAATGGACCAATGAAACGCAATAATTATAGAATAGGACCACTTAAAAACTAACCTCGCAAAATTTTTTCAATTGTTTTTCCTCTGGCTAATTCATCAATCAATTTATCCAAGTATCGAATTTCTTGCATTAAAGGTTCCTTGATCTCTTCTACACGAACGCCACAGATAACTCCTTTGATCATTTTTCTTTTCGGATTCAAGTCAGGCGCCTCTGCGAAGAAACGTTCCATTGAAACTTCTTCTGCTAATTGTCGGGACAGACCTTCTTTCGAATAACCAGTTAACCAAAAAATAATCTGATCCACTTCATCTTGGGTACGATTTTTGCGCTCCGCCTTCTGTACATAGAGGGGATAGACACTTGCAAAAGACATGGTGTATATGCGCGGATTTCCCATTTTTTACCTCCGTTGAAAATGTTTTCTTGATCTATAGTATACCATGAATGAAAAGAAGAATGATTGGTTGGTATCTCAAAGAAAAAAGATCAGAGAATGATCTGTCGATCTTCTTCACGAAACCCATAGACCTTTTGTCGTTCTTCACCGTCCCAATAGAGTAAAGGTAAGTTTTTGTGCAACATTAAACTCGTATAAAGTTCTTTGATGGATAGTGGGGGACGATTAGGTTCAAAAAATAAAATCAAGTTCCCAGAAGCATCTTGTGCAATCGTCGTGAAAGGGACCAAGGTTTCCTTACGGCTTAAGTAAATTCCCTGATACTCTTGTTGTGTCGTTGTCGTTAATGCTGTCAGCAAATCCCGCGCTCTCATGAAAGAACCGCCTTTCCTCGTTGTTGAGACAATTGTTCGATGTCCATCATAATTTTCGTTTTCCCCCGAACAGCATATTTACGGACAATAAATTGCTTACGCGCATTCCACTCGCCAACAGCCACCAAAGACATGCCTTCCGTGACATCTGCTAAAAAAGATAAGCTATGGCGATTGATCAAACAATTCGTCGTTCCTACTGTAAAACGGACGAGGGGAGAAGAAGTAAACGTCAGCAATCGAATCTTTGTCACTGTTCCTTTAATCGTTTGCATAGGGGAAACCTCCTTTAAAAAAATAGATTTGCACATTCCGTAAAAAACTTTCCGATTGTACGCTTGTCGTGGCTTATCGCCTACGATTCATTCATCCAGTGCGAACCATTTCGTCTCTTCGAAAAAGGAAATATGCCGGATCTCATCGTAATGTACTTTACGTCCATCAATATAAATGCCTAAAGAATCGTAGCTTTGGATCATGCCGACCACGTCAGGAGGGTAGAGACCGTCTTCATTGACTTCTTCACATTGGATCGCTACTGCTCGACTTTTGATCCTAGCTAAAGTCAACACTTCATTGATCTCTTCGCTAGTCAAGGCTGGCTTTGCAGGCCACACAAAGTGACGCTGGCGCTCATCCTGTCCGACTTCTGTTGTATGTTCCGATAGAAAGAATCCCTGCCATTTTAATTTTTTTCGATCTTCGTAGGGTTGGAGCATGCCCATAAGAATCACCTCTCACCACTATAATACAAACATTCGTTCGCATTTGTAAAGCGAACAGTTCTTTAAATTTTGCCGCAAAAATAGATAGGAGTGAGGGCGATCTTAAACTCAAACAGGACAGGGATGGATAGATACACTTTTTTAATGACTTTTATCAGCAAAATCTTTTTCCCTCAACTCACATCAGGTCAGTAGTAAACCAATTTATTTATATGTTGATGAGTAAAGATTATTGAATTAAACAAGAATTAAATTTACAATAAAAATAACGTAAAAACCAATAAAAATAAAAAGGATGGAGAAATAATATTATATGATAACGCTTTATTGCAAAACTAATTGTATTCAATGCAAAAAGACAAAATTATTTTTAGACGCTCATCGAATCCCATATATCGAAAAGAACATTGAAGAAAAAGAAGAATTTCGCGAAGAAGTGAAACTATACGGATTCCAGTCCGTACCAGTTTTAATCCCTAATGCCTCAACTGGTTTGAACCCGTGGTTTGACTTTCACCCAGATGAATTAAGAAAACTCAAACAGAAATGATCGTCGCAGCCGCCAGACACAACCACAGAAATGCATTTTATAACAATCGATCGCTATTTTTTGAAGTAAACTCAAGAATTGATTTTAAGGAAATTAACTCAGCTTAATCTGATACCTGATAAACTTATAAACGAAACATATACAGCAATAGCAACAATTTTATGAAATCAAACAAATGAGTCACTTAGTAACAAACGAAAGATCTTAATGACGAGACCCAATCAAATGAAATCGATGTATTAAACTAGTGATCAGTGACATACACCAAGACAATACATCAATTAGCAGCCAAATAAACACCAATGACAAGAAAATTGGCGAATCGTTGTTGATTTCAACATTCATAAGGGGAAAAAGACAGCGAGAGAGGGTCAAAATGCAAAAATCAAAAGCATTTTGAACCGTCTTTTTCCAAATATAACTTTGTATAATATATATTATGTAAACTAAAATAAATAATTTTTAAAGTTCTGAAAAAATCTGGTGAATTTACTTCTCCTCCCTCTGATTGAGCTGTATTTTTCCTTAAAAACAGCGATTTTTCTTAAAGTGAACCATTTTGAGTAAAAAATGAGTCTTTGCCGCGCAGATTGATGATTTTTATGTATTGAATGCCAGTATTGTACAGTTGGCTTCCTAAAACAAATTTTAGCGTGCTTCAGCTGCTTATTAGGATTTTTGATGCATGACTGATTGGTGATTTCAGTGATGATTGAACTGCAACCAAAATCTATGATTGTAGCTGCAGTTAGATTTCAGCTCCTGAGAGAAACTTTTCTTTATATGACTGATGACATAACTAACAATCATGTAAAATGATAACGGCTGATTAATTCCAAGTGGTTCATGACAGCAGCTTTCCGCAAAACACCCATACCTGGAAACTTATCCTTTTTGTATGCTTCAAGTAATAACTCTAAGCCTGATGTTTGAGTTGGATAGATTTCTTCATGTTGCAAAACTTGTGACATGAGCTGTAGAAACTTTTCTTTTTGAGTTTCTAATGATTCGTCCGAAACAAAATGAGTGATTCGCAACTTCTGCTGCTGATCAATAAATAGCCAGTGTAAAACAATTGTTTTAGAGGGATAACTATGTGCATAATAGATTTTGCTGTCGATAGAAAAATCACTATAGCCGGAAAATCCTTGCTGCTCGTAGTGCTGATAAACGGTTGGTAACACTTCTTCTGGTACTTCCTGATAGAAGCTGTTTCTAGGCAGTCTAGTAAAAAAATCATGCATGAGAATCTTTGGTCCCTGGATTTTTTTCAATAAACGGAATTCTTGTCCAACTAAGATCGGTGTCTGATTTTTACTCCAGTCACTGGCCAACGCTGGAGCAGATCCATGAACAACCCAAAGGTCCGGCTGACAGTCAATGGTTTCAATTGGCTGATCGATGATATAGGCTTTAGCGTTAGGCAGTGTTTGTAATAAACGACTTCCTTCTTCCGTCAGAAAGTCCCCCGCCTGTGGATTGACGATAACAAAAAAAGGATGCGCTTTTTTCTGAAACAGCTCAACTGTATCCCAAAAAGTCTTGGATTGCCGGATAGGCTCAATGACGGGTTGAACTTCTAAAGACAGCTGTTCCATTTCTAATAGACTTTTTAATGCCAACAAGTCAAATTGTTTGCCGCGAAAATATGGATAATACATAGTGCTACTCCTTTTCTTGTGTCAAAAAACGCTGTTCCAATTCGAAATAAGCTTCTCGCGTTGCAACCAGTTCTTCTTTTAGCGCTTCAATAGCTTGTAGCTGCGTATCTTCAATAAAACGGTCGTAGTAATTGACCCCGCCGCCAAATAAATCGTATTCTGGTTCCCTTTTCTTTAGTTCTTTGTACAATCGTTCCGTCGAGAAAACGCGCAAACCTCGTGCTGTTTGCTTGGCCTTCCCCACTTCTCGTGCTTGTGCAGAGATCAAACGATACAACAATGCGTTTTCGTTGACGAGTAAAGATTGCCGCTGCGGTTTTTTCTCGACGCTAAAATAACCAGGGCTCCCCTTTTCTTGATCAGCAAATGCATGGTAAACCAATACACCGATGGCAGCAGGAATCTCTTCCTTGACCTTTACATATAATGCATGCGGCAAAACAAAATAATTATAATGCCCAATAAATGACAGCTTCGCTTTTGAACGAAAATCCGCTAGGCTGACTTTTAATTCATAACAGCGCCATTCAAACAAATTTTCTGGTGTTAAGCGACAACTTAGAGTATCAACGATTCCTTGATCGTCCGGCATGATTACCTCTTCGATGACAATATCACTGTTTTCGCGACAGTAATAATAAAGGGCTTCTTCCATTTCAAGAGTCAACGTAGTTTTCATCTGACTAGACCCTCCTATTCACAACTTTCTCTCATTATAAAACATATGTTCGCATTTGTGAATAGGTTTTATAATGCAGTCCTGATTCTCTCCTATTCTTTGATTTTAAAGGTCTTCGGCGCGAAGCGAATGATTAGTACATATCCGACAAAAACATAGAGTAATAAGACCATTGAGACAACGATCGAGTAAGCAAATCCAGAAACATGCAGGCGCAGGTTGATATAGCTGATCCAATACAATACTCCACTGACAAATTTGTAGACCGGATTGACCACTCTCATATCTCCAGTAAAAGGTTGTAGCAAGTAATAGATAAATAATTCATGAAATGAGAACAATGCTGTCAAACTCGTCAATAATAAAAATAAGACCCCAATGAAATACCAGCTAGCTTGCAATCCATTTAGCAAGTCCCATAATAAGAAGCCGACAAAAATACTTCCCGCAAAGACTCCGTTGTAAAACATTGATTTGATAAAACGGTAATTAAACCCACTGAGGATCGTTTCTTTCTCCCGATAAAAAGGATAGTAAAGCATGGAGATGTCACAGTTAACAAAAACCATTTGGACGATTGCTTTTCCCAATGAACCAAAATACATAACTAAAAATAGAGCTGGCAGTAGTGCTGTCAGATCCTCTTCATTAGGATATGGAACAATCTTCAAAAAGGATAATAAAATCAATCCTAGAAATAGAATAGACACAATACCGACACGGTTCAGCAATTTTTTGCGCAACAGTTTACGGTATCTTTGAAAGAGCAATCCGTTGAGGTATTCTGATCCTTGCAAATGAGTGAGTGGCTTCTCCTGATCCAAAGAAAGTTTTTTCTGCATTTCAATCCCTTCATTGAGATATTGACTTGAATCTGAACTGATGGTTTCTAGCACACTAAATTGCTGATAGCTTTTTTCAACAGAATAAAGGAAAAAATCATTTTCTTGTGTAAAGTGTTTTAGGTAGTAAAAACAGCCAGTGCCGGCAATCAGAAAGAACGCCAAAAGTCCCAACCCGAATGTCATAGTTGGAATAATCTGTTGAAGCAATAAGCCGTAGAGCGACGCTAAAATCAGCATAGATATGGCTAGTCGCCAACCGATGCGCCAGCCACTGCCCCATTGCTTTTGGAATCCCCAGCGAATTAGACTGGCAGCTGCCACACAAGCAAAGCCAGCACCAAAGATACCAACGAGGGTCAGCCAACTATTGCCAGCAAAAAAGCTGTACAACAAAAATGCTGGTAGATAATAAATAATGGATTGGATCGTCTTAAAGAAAAGATTCATTCGCAAATACTGTCGTTTTGACACCATGAAGTAATCCGTGAATTCAATCGCTTTTTGATCTAATGTAAATGAGAACAAAGAAAAAAAATTGCTGGCTAGTGCAACGACCACTAGCCAAGTATAAAAACCAGCAATCATTATTTGTTCTTCAAACTGATCAAAAGAGCCAAATAAATTCTCCCAACCATGAAAAGCAACCAAGGCAATTGCATAATAAAAAAGCAGCCAAATAATTTTTGTGAAAAATGGCAAGATCAAGCGCAAGCTAAATAATACAGTAAAAAGCATTTTTTTGAGACCGTATTGCCCATAAAGATCACGGGGAAGATGTTTTCCAATCAAAGGAATTTTGGTCAAAAAATAGAGAAATCCATTCGCTTTCGTTGAAAAAATCGTCTCTTCATAAAGCCAATAAAGTTTAATCCATTGCAGCATCGGGCTCCCCCTCCGTCAGCAAAGTAACGATTTCTTTCTCAAAATCTGGTTCATGAATGTGAGAAGGATCAATCCCGGTCAATTGATGATTATTTAGTAGGACCACTTCATCACATAAATCTTGTGCAAGCTGTAAAATATGAGTGGAAAACAGTATGATCGAATCCTCTTTTGCTGATCGGATCATTTGTTTGATTTCATGGGCAGCTACAACATCGAAAGAGGTCAATGGTTCATCAAACAACATGATTGGTGGCTGCACCATCAAAGAAAGAAGCATTTGTACTTTGTTTTTCATGCCATGGGAATAATCTTTCATTAAACGATGCTGCTCTTCTGAAGAAATTCCTACAGACATTAAAAATTCTTCTGGAGAAAGCGACTGTTTGATGCGCTCCCGATTGACATCCATAAAAAAGCGCAAAAACTCAATCGCCGTCATAAAACCTGGCAGATGCGGTTGCGTGAATGTAAATCCGACATCTGTATTTTCATAGGTTCGTTGATTGCCGTCTTCAACTAAATAAATACTCCCGCTATCAACGGTCATATTCCGAGCGATACATTGGAATAACGTCGTTTTCCCTGCCCCATTGCGCCCTAAAATACCATAGATTTTTCCGGTTTCAAATTGATAACTTACCTGATCAAAAATTTGTTTCTTGTCAAAGCTTTTGGAAATAGCATTGATCTCTAAAAACAAAAAAACACCCCTTCTCTTTAAAAACAAAGATTATTAACTAGAGATCCCGCTTGCAAGGTTTTCTAAGTGAAACGATTTACGTTGGTAGCCGTCATCATCTTAGCAAGCAAGTGCAAACGAGACTCGTTCATTTTTTTCTCATCGATAGAACATTATCCTTTCACATCAACTTACTTCATGGCGATTGACGATTTCAGACAACCGGCTCCTGTAGCCAAGCCAACAGCCTAGGACCCCTAGCAGACCAATTAGTAAATGCCATGCCCAAGATATCACTGAAGAACCGCTATTCAGTAATCCAGCAGGCAACTGATAAAAACTGGCTAAAATCATGAAAGGCTCGTTCAAAAACAATCCCGCCTAATGAATCGCCAATCTAAAAAGCCAAACCAATCCCGTTCAAGGAAAAAAGAGTCTCCTCGATAGCCATCAAATGAAGCGATTGTCCTACTAAAAATCGGATCGTCACGGATTTTTCCCCTTCGGAAAAAAGGAATTGTTTGTCACATGAACGACTATATAGGAAAAAGATAACTGCCATGCCGATCCATAGAATACCGACCACCCCTAGGAAAATAAGGAGTAAAAAGAGCCAACTTTGAAAAGAACTGTCTTGTGAAGTCTGTTTTAAACGCCGTTCAAGAGCATACCAACGAAAAAAAAGAATGTCCACTTTTCACAAAAAAATAAGAGCGAACTCACAAATGTAAATAGTCCATAACTCATCCGCAATGTTCTTCTTCAAATGTTCTTCTTCGAATGAAATAAGCTCCTGCATTAGAGAAAGGATAGATATAACGCCAATTCAAAGTCATTGTTGTTCCTCCTTTGTGATCAGTTTAGCATACGAAGCAGAAATTGAAAACGTTCGTTTAATTTAGCTTACATATTCTTTTTATAAGAAACAAATAACATCCGCCTCCCACTTCTATGCAAGACGGATGTTATTTAAAAAGCAGCCGAATGAATCGTAATTTAGAAATAACGGCTGATCAGTGTTAATAATTGTTTGGGAAATTCTTTAAGATTGCTGATATCGATATATCTTTCCGCGCCATAGATTTCTTTGATGACGTCTTTGTCTTGTCCGATGGCAGCGGACAAAAAGATGATTTCCTGGCGTTCATACTCTTTGATGACTGCTTGAATATCCGCTTTCGCCTTATTGCCCGTATAATCTGGCATTGCCTTTGGCTGACCATCACTAATCGTCAATAGTAATTTTGTCGTAGCAGATTGTTGGGAAAGTTTTTCAGCTAGTACCCGCAGCACTGCCCCATCACGATTGTTTTGTCGGGGTTGAAGAGACATCAGCTTTGCCGGCACATAATCAAAAGGTTCAGCAAATTCCTTATAAGAATAGAGAGAAGTCTTCTCTCGTACAGACAAATCGGCTGTGTCGCCATAAATCATCAGCGGGAGATCTAGGCGCTGTGCAAACACACTCACTGCGAGTGCAGCTTGTTGTGCAGCGGTGATCCGTCCCTCCCGTACCATGGACCCTGATTCATCGATTCGTAAAGCGATCGCTAATGAAGGCTGTTCATGAGGAGGATTTTTCTTATCAAATGTTCGAAAGTCGCCATAAGCAACACGACTTGCATCAAAGCGTGTCCCGCTATATTTTCCTTTGCCATAAGAAGAAGCTGCTTCATTTTCTAATAATTCAAGCAACTGTTTTGTTATTGTTTCAACCACAGGCAACAACGGTGCTAGAAGTTGTTGGGCTTTCTGAGAAGCATTTTCTTGGAGTTTTGGCCGATGCACAATCAATCCTTCTTTCGCATGGATAGATTGTTTTAGCGCTTGCCGCGCTTCTTGATTTGCTTGTTTTCTTACTTCTTTATCCAATTGCCTGAATTCTTCGATCGAAAGATGCTGACTGGAAGGTTCTTGAGCAGATTGTTCACTTCCTTCCTTTGTGTGTCCCTCATCAGACGAATGTTGGCTCTCTAAAGAGTCTCCATCTATAGTGTCTTGAGGCACCGCTTCCTGATTATCTTGGTTTGTTTCCTGTGTATCTAGCACCTCAGGTGTCTCCAGTGTCTCTGCTGTTTTTTCAGTACTAGCTGCTGTCCCCATCTGCAAGGATGCTTCTTCAATATTTCGCGCATCCGCCTCTTCAGCAGATACGATGCGTCCATGTATTGGTTGTCGATGACTCATTTTCTGTCCTTGATACAAACGTCTTAGCTCTAAGAGCAATTCTGATTGATCGAGGGCTTCTTGCAGCAGACGCAATTCGTCTGGATCTGTCGTTAACTTGTATAAGACTTTGACCGCTAACGTATTTAAAGGTGAATGCCCATTTTTAACCGTATTCAGCCAATAAAAATAAGATCGCATACCAGCCACACCCTTGATGGCATTTGCTCGTGCAGAAGTATCGAGAAGTCGAATAATCTCTGCCATTTTGCTAGCGATCGCTTGATCTTGAAAGCCGGTTTTAGCAAGTCCCCGTGCGACCATCACAGATAGTTCAGGAAGGTCCATTTTTTCCGCATGTTGCATCCGATCTCTAAGAGATTCATTCAATGGACGATTGCCCTGATAGTTCCGATTTGTTGTGATAATGACGACACAATCCGGATGGCGCCTGACAACGCCAGTTGGCAGATTCAGCATCCCATTTTGCTCCAATGCAGAGTTGAGAGCGACGAGTACCGAGGCATCCCGGATGACTGTTGGTTCTTGGATTTCTAATAGATACCCTTTTTCCATCGCACGAACGATTTCCGAAGGATAAAATTTATAATGAACGACATCGGTCGTATCTATTTCTTCAAGTCGTCGAATCAAGTCTGCTAATTTTTCTCGGGCACCTTCACTGGTGAGCGAATAGTGATCCGCAATCACTTGAATGACCTGATCTAAGCTATTACTCAAATAGATCGCTTCTAACAATTCACTGTCTTCTTCTTGATCTGTTGCTACGATCGGCAACAATGCACCAAAAACATCTGATTTATCCATATCAGCAAAACAGGTGATTTTGGTATAAGGCAATTGAAGATCATAGGAGAGAGCTTTGGCTAATTGCGTTTTTCCAGAGCCAGCATCTCCTTCCAATAAAACATTGAAAATCTTCATCTCTGGATCTTGCCAGTTTAGCTTGATTTCTTGAGCGATCCGCAGTTCTTCTTGACTTGTCTGATGACTCGCTGGTTTTTTCCAAATCATTTGCTGTTCTAACTTGCTGAACTGTCGACCTTCTGTCAAAGTAAAAGGGGTACGATTGATCCCCATGTAGATTCCTCCTTTCTTAATAGCCCAATTCGTTTAACAACCGACTTAAAATTCGAAAACGTTCACCGATCAATTCACCATCTTTTTGCAAGGCATCATAGAACAATAGAATATCCTCATCAATTTTAGGATTGTCTGTATCAACTTCTACTGTCATCCGATTTCCTTGCAGTCCAATAATATCGATGAGTGGGTTTTCTGGATCATAAAACTTTTCATGACGATAGGCATCTTGAAAATAGAGGCTAGATTGCGCGACAAGGATCGCTAAGTCAAGAATCCGTGATAATGGGAGTTCTTCTGATTGACGAGACCACTTTTCCCCCGTGTGCCGCCATACTTTCCCTGAGATATCTACCTTTCCTCGATCATTCCATTGTGCCAGACCCAACGATAAGCCTTTCGCATCCGTATGAAGCGCATAGCGTCCATCTACTGTATCATAGTCTTCAACTTTGATGACGGGTTTGTGTTTTAAGTTTTCTGGTATTTTCATTTTCCATCCTCCTGTTTAGTAATTTACTAAAGTAGTAATTGGATTAAGTATAGTCAGTGTGAATCGGATAAACAAGCAAGATGCTTTTAAAGCAAAAAAATACCCATGTGACCAGAAACTAGCAAAAGGAATCCCTTGACAAGCTTCTAAGTAACATAGGTATTTTTATAAAAATCAAATAATTGCATAGGAATAAATAACTCACTTTTATTATTGCGCTGCGATGGCAATCCCAATCGCTTTTTCACCCAAATGAGAACCAATCACAGGACCAAAATGACCCACTTCGATTTCGGCATCAGGGTATTTCTTTTGCAGCTTTGCTTTTTCCTCTAAAGCCACAGACAAGTTATTGGCATGGATCACATAGAATTTCACTGGGTAAGCGATTTCTGATTCTCTTTGACCAATAATGTCTTCTGCGCGATTAAAAGCTTTTTTACTGGAACGAATCTTCTCATAAAGCACGATTTTTCCTTCGTCAAAAGTCAAGATCGGTTTGATCTTCAATAATCCGCCGATCAATGCAGCACCATTTGTTAAACGTCCGCCTCGCACGAGATTGTTTAAGTCATCTACGATCAAATAAGCATACGTATTATCGCGGATGCGATCGATGTGGGTCACGATCTCTTCAATGGTTTTGCCTTGTTGGTTCAGATCCAACGCAGCTTCTACCATATGTCCCATTGGCATGCTGGTGATTTTAGAATCATAGGGAATAACCCGCGCGCCTTTGATATCATCTTTGATACCATATAACGTATTGATAAAGCCAGAAATGCCGCTAGAAAGGTGAATACTTAAGATCGTATCATAACCTTTCTGGGCAAGGGTTTCGTATAATGCAATCACTTCACCAAGGACAGGTTGAGAAGTTTTAGGAAATTCTTTACTGTTTTTCAGCAAAGAGTAATATTCATCTGGCTGAATGTCGATCCCTTCGTTATAGCTTTTTCCATCTAAAATAACAGGTATTGGGATAACGAACAAGTCAGCGTGATCCTGGATGCGTTCAGGCAAGTAAGCTGTACTGTCAGTAACAACGGCTAATTTCATTTCTTTTCCTCGTTTCAACATATTTCAAACGTCATTAATAATATAGCATAAACCAGTAAGCTTTCAAAACTCTTTTCAAAAAGTTTTCAGTTAAACTTACTGATTTAAGAAACTTTCGATGGCTTGTTTATTGGTATCAAAGTTGATGACCAGCACACTTCCTGCTTCATAGGTTGAGCCATACTGCCATGAATCATCGACAGGAACAGTTAAGCGATCAATGCCCCCTACGCCTTTGGCAATCGAAAATGTGTTTCTCAGCAAGAAGCTAACTGGCAGATTAGTAGAAGCATACCCTAGGACTTTCCCTGCTGCGTATGGCAATTTAACGATGGATAAAGGATTCTTCATGGCATTAAACACAGCATCCATCACTTGTTGTTGTCGACGCACACGCCCAAAGTCGCCTTCTTCATCCATACGGAACCGCGCATATTGCAATAATTCTAAACCGTTCATATTCTGTTGCCCTTTCTTGATAGGGACTTCAAGGTTTTTACTCATATCTTTCTCAGCGTTGATCGGTACACCACTAGGAAAAAGAGTGTCAATCACTTTTTCGAAAGATTGAAAGTCTACTTTGACATAATAATTCGTTTGGATTCCGAAATTTTCAGCTAACGTTTGCCGAACTAACTCTGCCCCGCCAAATGCATAAGCTGCATTGATCTTGTTTTCTCCATATCCCGGAATCGTGACTAGCGTATCCCGCATGAAAGAAAGCAGCTTTGGTTTCTTTGAAGGGCCATCCAATTGCAGCACCATGATCGTGTCTGCACGACCAGTTTCGCCTTTACGGCTGTCGCTTCCTAAAAGCAAAATATTTTTTGCTCCGTTCGCAGATGCTACACCATCAAACGTTTCCGTCTCTGAGACTTGTGCATCGCTTTTGGCCACCTGCTGCCCTGCCACAAAAGCCACGATCGAGTAAGCAAGTACAAACACTAGCACATACAGGATGAAACGCAAAATTGGCCGTTTCTTACGTTTAGCTTCTTTTGATTTTACTTTCTGCTCTTGTTTCGCTGGCTTCTTGTTAACAGACTGACCATTGTTGCCGAAATCCTTTTGTTTACCAAAGGATTTTGACTTGTTTTTTTTGCCAGTTAACAGATTCGGCCGCTGAAGGGTTGTTTTTTTTGACGAATGATTGCCAGAAGACCGCTTCTGACTTGTTTGGTCGTTCTCCCTTTGTTGTGCAAAATCGTTTTCTGCTGAATACTCTTCTTCCTTTTGAGGTCTTCTCACAGATTTTGTTTCTCGACGAGCAAAGATCGTTTCTTTATGAGCAGCTCGTTGCTCTTCTTTCGCTAATTGTTCATGCAAGTTTTTGTTGCGGTCCATTCGACTCATAGGACAGTTTCCTCCAAATAAAAAAAGCTTTTCTTTCTTATAAGAATACCTTACGAAAAAAAGAAAGAAAGCTATTTTTTTAAATTTTAAGATTTTCCTAGCAACTTTTTGATAGAAAGATGAAAAGCGGCTCATAAAATCTTGCTTGCTCTGTAACGTTCAACTTGAAAACCATTTCGTTGGTAAAAATCAGCCACTTGGTTTTTGGCCCAGAAATTCAAAGTGAGGGTTGCAAACTGCTTTTCTCGAGCAAAATCTGCGGCATGGGTTAATAAGGCTTCACCGACCCCTTGCTTTTGGTACGCATTTTCAACCGATAACGCTTCGATCTCAAGTCGACGTTGAGAGACCATTTGCGGTGTATCCGATAACTCAATCTCTTTTAGATGAATAAATCCGCAAGGTTGTTTTTGCCAGGCTACAAAAAAATGATGCGTTTCTGCGGCAAGCAAATCCTGTAACAAGTCGCGGAATGCCTCGTAGTCAAAGGATTTGAAAACGTTAGGTATCAATTGATGATGGACCTCTTGAACACTTTGATAAAGTTTAGCTAATAAATCAGCATCCTCGCAAGGACTGATTTTCCTCTCTTTCATTTCCTTCACCTATTTTCTTCACAGCATACGAACCTAGAAGATGGACATTACAATTTAACATCCTGATTTCTTCTAAGGCATTCTCAACCAAGGCCCAAGGCTGATTTAGCACTAAATCTATCACAAAAAAATATTCCCCTAGACTCGTTTTTAATGGTCGGGATTCGATTTTGCTCAAGTCAATGCCGCGCCAGCCAAAAGCGGCCAAAATCTGATGCAGACTACCTGGTCGATTGGTAGGCAAGGTCACATAGATCGTGGCTTTCGTTGCCTTATCATGGAAAACGCTCGATTCGTTTGTGTCTTTTTGCAAGATCCAAAAACGAGTTTGGTTGCTAGTCGTATCCTGGATATTTTTTTCCTGAATGAATAGACCATAAGCATGGGCTGCTTCTTTGGAAGCAATGGCTGCTACCGGCTCCGCTGGATGCTCTGCGACAAAGACGGCAGCAGCAGTCGTCGATGCCACCGCTTCAATAGGAACATCTGGGAAGTTATGTTGCAAAAACTCCGCACATTGGGCCAAAGCCTGTGGATGAGAAATGATTTTGGAAATCGGCTGTCCTGACTGAATGGTCAGTAGCTGATGGTTGATAGGCAAAATCACTTCTTGTTCAATGATCAGTTCCTTTTGTCGGAAAAGTGTATCGATTGTTGCATGAACCGAACCCTCTAATGAATTTTCATTGGGGACTACCGCTCGTTGGATGTCCCCTGCTACTAATGCTTGAATACATAATGGGATCGATCCAAAAGGAACCATTTCTTCATTTAAAAAAGATTCACAGGCGGCTCGATAAGTGAAGGAGTTTTTTGGGCCTAGATAACCAATCTTCATTTATTCACCTGCTTTTTGAATGATTTCAGTCACGATCTCTGCTGGAGATTTGCGGGTGGTATCGATCACTACTGTCGCACTTTCTTCGTATAGTGGCATTCTTGGACGATAAATATCAATGATTTCTGCCGGCGATTTCGAAACGACAAGCGGACGAATATTGACCGTATCCTTTTTCAACCGATCGAGCAATTCTTCTGGCTCCGTTTTTAAATAGACGACTTTCGGAAATTGCTGCAATAGTTGCCGATTTTCTTCTTTTAGGATGATGCCGCCACCAGTAGAGATCACTTGATCAAGTGTTAATGAATGAGTCAAAATCTCCGTTTCTTTTTCTCGAAAAGCGGCATCCCCGTAACGATCAAAATAGTCTTGGATCGTCATGCCGATCGATTCAACGATCAGATCGTCAAAATCAACATGTGCCAACTGTAATCGTTCTGCTAATAAGCGGCCAATAGTTGTTTTACCAGCACCCATAAAACCGATCAAAACGATTCCTTTCATTCAACATCACCTCCAGTTAATTGGCGGAGATCCTCAAAGAAGTGGGGGTAGGAGACCGCTACTGCTTCCGCCTGTTCTAATTCCACATCTTCTTGCGTCAATAAAGCAGCTACTTGCAGCATCATACCAATTCGATGATCGCCGCGACTGGACACGTTACCACCATGAAGGGGCGTCGGACCATTAATAATCAATCCATCTTCCGTTGGCGTGATATCTGCTCCCAGTTTCGTTAATTCTTCTGCGGTCGCATCGATTCGGTTCGTCTCTTTGACTTTCAATTCTTCAGCATCACGAATCACCGTTTGGCCGACAGCTTGTGTAGCTAACAAAGCGATGATTGGTAATTCATCAATGAGTCGAGGAATGATCGCGCCTTGGATCTCGATTCCTTTTAATGCAGAAGAACGAATAGTAATCGTAGCTGATTGATTGTTCTGATCGATCGCTGTCAGTGAAATCTGAGCACCCATTTGTTCCAGCACATCTAAAATTCCTGTTCGCGTCGGATTAATCCCAACATTTTCTAGCGTGATTTCACTATTGGGTAAAACAGCTCCTGCGGTTAAGAAAAAAGCAGCTGAAGAAATATCACCTGGTACAATCACTTCTTGTCCAACAAAGGATTGAGGACCTGTAATTTGAATCTCCTTTCCTTTAACCGTGATCTCGCCGCCAAATTGACGAATCATTTCTTCCGTATGGTTGCGGCTCGGTTCTTTCTCGACGATTCGGGAGGTACCCTGTGCTTGCAATGCGGCAAAAAGTAACGCTGATTTGACCTGTGCACTAGCAACAGGCATTGAATAATCGATTGGGCTTAAATCGCGTGTACCTTGAATA
Source organism: Enterococcus sp. FDAARGOS_553 (assembly GCF_003812305.1). Taxonomy (NCBI): domain Bacteria; kingdom Bacillati; phylum Bacillota; class Bacilli; order Lactobacillales; family Enterococcaceae; genus Enterococcus; species Enterococcus sp. FDAARGOS_553. The sequence continues at coordinate 2,657,324 of NZ_CP033740.1, read as the reverse complement.
GTAATCGGTGGAAACTCACTTTCATTGCTGCCGTTAAGTCTCGCACCCATTTGATTCAATGGCAACATCACTCGATTCATTGGTCGCTGATTCAACGAATCATCCCCCAGTAAAGTAGTCGTGAAAGGTTGCCCGGCTAAAATACCCATCATTAAACGAATCGTTGTGCCTGAATTTCCTACATCAATCGAACGGTCAGCAGCTTTCAAACCGCCAAACCCTTGACCAGTGATCGTGATCGTCTCGCCGTCATCTTGAATGGGGACTCCCAATTCTTGAAAAGCGTGAAGGGTACTAAGACAATCTTCCCCTCTTAAAAAATTACGAACCGTCGTCGTCCCTTCTGCTAATGCACCAAACATGATGCTGCGGTGAGAAATAGATTTATCTGAAGGGACTGTCAGTGTGCCTCTTAGGTGGTTAGCTTTAAGTAGTTTCATCATTGTTCTCCTATTTTATCCGACATTGATAGGTCGTATTTTCAGTGATCAGCTGCTGGGCTTGCTGCAGCTCTTTTTGACTTTTGAAAGAAATCTGCAAGACACCAAGTATATCTTCACGCGTCTCTAAAATTTTTAAATTGATCAATGAGAGATTGCCCGTGCTTAACAGCTGGGTGACCTCTGCTACCACACCCGGATGATCCGGAACATCGATCAATAGATCATAGAACGCTGGAATTGCTCCAGTTTGGTGGATAGGTAAATGGTCTCTTGTTTCTTTAGCATCTTCAAAAAAACGGAATATTGCTTTTTCATCTTTGGTCAGCAACCACTGTGATACTTGCTCCATTTGTTTTTGCCAGGTTGCGATTAGCTGCAAAAGCTCCTGTCGATTACTTAATAAAATATCCGTCCACATGCGGGGATCGGAAGAAGCAATGCGAGTGATGTCCCGAAACCCTCCTGCGGCTAGTTGCTGAGCCCTAGGCTGTGATTGATTAAACGTATTCGCCTGATTGACTAACCCGGAAGCAATAATATGAGGTAAATGACTTAGCATTCCAGTGATTTGATCATGCTCGTTTGGTGCCAATTCGACGTATTTTGCTCTGGTCCCTTGAAACAATCGCTGCAGTTCATTCATGCGGTTGCTAGTAGTCGGGGTGAAAATGTAGTAGGCATTTTCGAATAAATTCTCATCTGCTGCTAAAATACCCGATTTATGAGAGCCAGCCATAGGATGACCGCCAATAAAATCAAAGGAGAATTGCTGCGCAAATTGAACAATCTCTGCTTTTGTACTACCAGTATCCGTTACTAAGACATTTGACTTTAAAGTTACTCTTCCCAATTCAGCCAAATAAGCTTTCGTGATCTCCACTGGAAGTGCCAAAATGATGATATCTGATTGGATCGCTCCTTCAGTAAATGAAGCTGGCACGAAGTCAACAATCTGTGACTGTATGGCAATTTCATTGGTCGATTCACAATGATCCCAGCCAATCAGATAGCTGTCAGCAACAGCTTTTTTGATGCATTTTGCCAACGAAGCACCGATCAATCCTAGACCAGCGATCATGATTTTTTGTGACATTGGAATGTCCCTCGTTTCCTTTTTCTCAAGATATTTTTTAGTAGTGGGATAAACTCTACTACTTTTAGTAATGAATTTTAGTAATGAAGCAAGTAGTCACGGTATTCTTGGACAGCTGTTTGTAATTCTTCAAAGGAGTCACTCGGAAATTTTTCGAGTATTTCATTGGCTACTACTGTAGCAACGACATTTTCACAAACCACACTGGCTGCAGGAACTGCCGTACTATCTGAACGTTCAACACTTGCTTTGTAGGGCTCTTTGCTATCGATATCAACGCTTTGCAACGGTTTGTATAACGTTGGAATGGGCTTCATCACTCCACGAACAACAATCGGTTCTCCATTTGTCATTCCTCCTTCAAATCCGCCCAAATTATTGCTGCGACGCGTGTATCCTTTTTGCTGATCCCAGAGGATTTCATCCATCACTTGCGAACCGGGTAAGACTCCTGCTTCAAATCCGACACCAAATTCAACACCTTTAAATGCATTGATACTAACCACGGCCTGCGCAATTTTGGCATCCAATTTTTTATCCCACTGCACATAACTGCCTAGACCAGCGGGGACACCCCCGATTAGAACTTCTACGACGCCACCAATCGTATCCCCATTTCTCTTGGTTTGGTCGATCAATTGCTTGATTTCTTCTTCGACAGAAGGATCCAACACCCGAACTTCAGATGCTTCGGAGCGCTCGGCAATTTCTTGAACAGTCAAACCATCAGGAATAGCTGCTTTTATGCCGCCAAGCATTGTCACATGGCCAGCCACTTCAATCTCTAATTCCTTTAAGATTTTTTTGGCAATTGCACCAATGGCCACTCGCATCGTTGTTTCCCGCGCAGAGGAACGCTCTAAGACGTTTCGCAAATCCTGATGACGGTATTTCATGCCTCCGACCAAGTCTGCATGTCCTGGTCTAGGCCGAGCCACTCGTCGTAATTTCCGATCTTTTTCAGGAACTTCCTCGATTGCCATCACTTTCGTCCAATTTTTCCAGTCTTTATTTTCCACCACCAATGTCACAGGCGACCCTAATGTTTTTCCATGTCGGATGCCGGAAGTAATACGGACTTGGTCTTTTTCAATCAGCATGCGACCGCCGCGGCCATAACCCGTTTGTCTTCTCGCTAGTTCGTGATTGATATCTGCTGCTGTTAAGGGTAATCCCGCTGGTAGACCTTCAATAATTGCGGTCAATTCAGGTCCGTGGGATTCACCTGCTGTAATATAACGCATCATCCGTCGCTTCCTCTCTTTTTTATAAATAATTTTTAATTTCTTCTGTAGGGATCGTAACGATCTTCGCTTGACCGATTTTTTCTAACAAAATAATCTTCAATTGGTTTCCTCGGGTCTTTTTATCATGAGTGATCGCTTGATACAACTGATCTTTGTCAAGCGATTCTGACTGAGTAGGCAAATGAAACTTGCTGATCATTTCTATTAATTGGGCCGTAGTTCCTTTTGGAGATAATCCGATGGACTCCGCGTGTTGGGTGATCATCACCATGCCGATTGCTACTCCTGCACCATGGCTGATTTCAAACGCTGCTGTTTTTTCTAGCCCATGTCCGATGGTATGGCCGAAATTCAACATCAAGCGACTGTCATGATCGAAAGGGTCTTCCTCGACAACTTTTCGTTTGACCGTTAAAGCCGCGGTGATCACTTGTTCTGCATGGTCCAATAATGCCGCCTCATCTTGCAATTCGGCTAGTTTTTGCCATAGCTGGTCATCAGCGATTGCTGCCGACTTAATGATCTCCGCAATTCCTTCTTGTACGCGATAAAGTGGTAATGATCGTAAAAGTTCTGGATCGATCAAAACACCAGCGGGTTGGGCAAAGGTTCCAACCAAATTTTTAGCATTTCCAGTATTGACAGCTGTTTTGCCGCCAATACTAGAATCTACTTGCGCCAATAGAGTCGTGGGAATCTGAAGAAAATGGACCCCTCGCATATAGGTCGAAGCCACGAAACCTGCTAAATCACCGATTACTCCGCCGCCCAGCGCAATTATTCCATCGCTTCGGGTCAACCCAAGTTCTGCTAAACGATCATAAAGAATCGTCGCTTGCTCAAGAGACTTGCTCTTTTCGCCCGCTGGAACAACAAGTAATTTTGCTGCAAATCCTTCATGAGTAAGCGCATCAATAATGACTTGTCCATAGATTGGGGAAACGTTACTATCCGTAATCACTGCAATCCTTTGAGGTTGCCAAAGTCCTTTGACCCATTTCCCTACTTCTTGAAAGGCACCTCGTTGAATGACAATATCATACGAATGTTCTGCTAAATTTATGTGTAACATCAAATGGTACACTCCTTTTTTTAGACTTCACAATGACTTGATTTCTTCTGAAATAGCTGTCACTCTCAGCTGAAAAACGACGATTATTTTTGCAGTGCTTTGATTTCTTTCATCGCTTTTTCCATGATATGGACTTCATTCATCATATTCATGTAGGTTTTTTCGTTCAATGATTGAGGACCATCAGACCAAGCATTTGCCGGATCTGGATGGATCTCAACGATCATGCCGTCTGCGCCCGCAGCAACCCCAGCTCTAGCCATTGGCGGAACTAGATCCCAGATACCTGTCCCATGACTAGGATCAACGATAATTGGGAAATGACTCAACTTTTTGATGATCGGTACAGCACTAAGGTCGAATGTATTCCGCGTTGCTGTTTCGTATGTTCGAATTCCCCGCTCAATGAAGATCACTTCACTTTTATCTTGAACAGCAATGTATTCTGCAGCATTCAACCATTCATCAATTGTTCCTGAAATTCCCCGCTTCAATCCAATAGGTTTTCCTGTTTTACCGACAGCCGCTAATAGTTTGAAATTCTGCATGTTACGAGCACCGATTTGCAAAATATCGCTGTATTCCGCAACCATATCGATATGTCCTTCGTCCATTACTTCAGTGATGACTTTCATCCCTGTTTCATCAGCAGCTTGACGGATGTATTTCAGCCCTTCTTCTTCCAGACCTTGGAAAGCGTAAGGAGAGGTCCGAGGTTTGAAAGCACCTCCTCGTAAGATTTGAGCACCGCCAGCTTTGGCGATCCGTGCACATTCACGGATTTGTTCTAATCCTTCGATCGAACATGGGCCAGCCATTGTTACGAAATGTCCATCTCCGATTTTGACACCATCAACATCAACTACCGTGTCCTGCGGATGAAATTCCCGCGAAGTCAATTTGTACGTATTGGAAATACGAATTGCGTCTTCTACACCATCGTAGCTGCGAAAAGCGACATCTTGGATCAGACGCGTATCTCCTTTAAGTCCAATGACGATTTGTTCCTTCCCTTGATTGACCTGTACATCTAATCCTTCTTTTTTGATTCGTTTCACAACAACTTCTACTTGTTCTGCCGTGGCATTTGGTTTCATAATTACGATCATTTTTTCTTCCTACCTTCATAGTTATTAGTTTTTTTACATTTTTTCAATCAGTGTTTTGACTTTCTCAATCGGCATTTTTTTATCAGTCCATAGCTCAAAAGCCGCCGCGCCTTGGTAAAGCAACATACTTAACCCATTGGCTGTTTTTGCTCCCGCGGCTTTTGCATCACGCAACAGCCGTGTTTCTCGCGGATTATAGATCACGTCATAAACTGCCAACGATTCTCGTAACATTCCGCGGTCTTTTAATGGGCTGGCATCTTCCTGCGGCTTCATTCCAACACCAGTCGCATTTACTAGCAATTGGCTCTCTTTGATCGCCAGACCCAATGCTTGCTGATCATCTAGATCACCAAGTGTGATATTGCAGGTAGTAGCCGCCGCGATTTGTTGCAGCTTGCTTTCAATCACTGGATAAAATTCATCGTTTCGATTAAAAACATGAATGGTTTCTACCCCATCTAAGGCAGCTTGACTAATAATTGCTGTAGCAGCTCCACCAGCGCCGATAACTGTCATGGTACCGCCAATAATCGAGACCTCGATGTCTCCTAGCGCTCGCATAAATCCAATCCCATCCGTATTGTGACCGATCAAATGACCTTTGTGGTTGACGATTGTATTGATAGCACCAATCAGTTCTGCGGCAGGAGATAATTCATCGACTAAAGGAACAGCTGCCATTTTGTGCGGCATCGATAAATTGACTCCTAACAAATCAAGCTGACGAATACTTTGGATACTTGCTGCTAAACTTTCTGGATCAACATCAAAAGCTAGATAGACAGCATCCACTTTTTGATCTTCAAAAGAAAGATTATGCATGGCTGGCGAGATACTGTGTTTGGCAGGTTTCGCAAACAACGCTGCTAAACGGGTGTGTCCAGTGATTAATTGGTTCATCCTATTCATTCCTTTCAACAAAAAAAGATGTCCACTGTAAATTGATAGAATCTACAGTGAACACCTTCAAACATTACATATCAGCTGATATGTGAATATAAAAAATAGCCACTATAGATTTTACGATCTACGTGGCTTTAAAGTCATTACGAAATGCCTTAGCCATCATAGATACAAACGAGTGTTTGTACCCATGTCTTTCATGAATACAAACCTATCTAAAATAGCTAAAGTAATATTTATTCAGTTGTGAGGGGTTCTCTTGCAATTGTTTCATGATTGTTCGCTCCAAACTGATGTAAGATTGTCCTAAGTATAGGTTGAACTTTGAAAGTTGTCAATGATTTTTTCTTATTTTTTTCATTTCACTGGTTTTCATTTATTTTTTTCTGCGATTTTCACTGGTAGATTCGGTTTTCTAAAGGTCGTCTTCAAAGAATAGTAATAGATCTTGCAAACGAAGCTGCGCTTTTTCTGCTGCGGATAAATCTTTCACGATCTGCCCTTTACGAAGTAAGATCAATCGGTTGCCATATTTTAGAGCATCTTCCATGCGATGAGTGATCATCAAGCAAGTCAACTGTTGTTGTTCCACTCGATCTGCAGTGATTTGCATCAACTGTTTAGACGTTTTCGGATCCAATGCCGCAGTATGCTCGTCTAAGAGCAGCAATTTTGGGGTCTGGATCGTTGCCATCAAAAGACTCAATGCTTGGCGTTGCCCACCAGATAAATTTCCTGTTGGTGTATCCAAATGTTGTTCGAGCCCGTTGCCCACTTCTTGACATAATTGGTAATAAATATCTTTTTGTGCTTGTAATTGGCGCAAATGCAAATTCCTTTTCTGTCCACGACGTTGCGCCAACAATAGATTTTCAGCGACGGTCATTCGCGGCGCAGTGCCCATTTTAGGGTCTTGAAAGACTCTTGACAAGTAAGCAGCTCTTTTTTCTTCTGACAACTGCGTGACATCTTGGTCATCGATCAAGATCTGACCACTAGTAAGTGGCAGTGAACCGGATATACAATTAAACAATGTACTTTTTCCAGCACCATTGCCGCCGACTACAGTCACAAATTCCCCTGATTGCAGTTTTAAATCTACTTTCTGTAAGAGCGTCTTCTTTTCATGAGGACCATTGCCAATGATTTTGGTTGCTTTATTGATCGTTAACATCATTCTTCCTCCTTTTCGAAACCCGTCCGCAAGTGCAGTGCATTTTTGAATTGCGGGATCAATAGACAAAGCGTCAAGACGATCGCCGAAAAGATTTTTAAGTAAGTAGTATCAAAGCCAGCTCTGATCACAAATAGGATCAACAGCTGATAAATGATACTGCCCACAACAATCGCTACGAGCCGCTCCAATAATGTTAGTTCGCCAAATAATACTTCACCGATGATAATCGATGCTAACCCTATTACAATGACGCCGATTCCTTTACTAACATCTGCGTAACCATCATTTTGGGCGATCAATGCCCCAGATAATGCAATCACTCCATTGGAAACAACTAAGCCAATGATCTTCATAGTGTCTGTATTGATCCCTAGTGATTTAGCCATATGCTCGTTGTCTCCTGTAGCAATATAGGCTTGCCCAAGATTGGTATGGAAAAAGAATAGCAAGACAGCCCCGATCACTAATACCATCACTAATCCGATCAACACAGTATCAAAGTAATTAGGCAAATTTAGCTTCGTGAAGAAATCTTGGATTTTTGGTTGATTCAATAGAGAAAGATTTGGCGAGCGCATCACAAACAGCATCACTGAATTTAGTCCCGACATCACAAGGATTCCAGCTAGAATTACTGGGATCTTGCCTTTCGTATATAAAAGACCAGTTACTAATCCGGCACACATCCCCGCACCAACCCCTAAAAGAGTAGCTACTATCGGTGAGACACCTTGCGTGATAGCAGTCACACAGACCGCGCCGCCAAGAGGAAAAGAGCCCTCAGTAGTCATATCTGGAAAATTTAAAATTCGATACGTCATAAAAATACCTAACCCAAGAATCCCCCAAAGGAATCCTTGCCCAATCGCTGAAACGATCATTTTTTTTCCTCCTCGTTACTTGTTTTTCTATCTGTCTTCCAAACCCCTGTCCTGACAACAAGAAGTTTCTGTCAGGACACATATTCCTTAAAAGCAATAGATTTTTTTCTTGTTTCTTTATGAAACGTTAGTTAGCATTGCTATAACCCTTTTAAGAGCAGCTGTTTCAATGGTTAGTCTGTGCTTGATGTTGTTTCGGTCGCTTCGTCAGAAATGAGTCTGGCTTTTTCTTTGAGTGCTTCTGGAATAGTGATGCCAAGAAATTCAGCTTGCTTTTCATTAATAACCGTATCGCCATCTTTAAAAGTATAGATGGGGGTTGTTGCTGGATCAGATTCCCCTTTTAAGATCGCAGCTGCCATTTTACCTGATTGGACGCCTAAGCTAAACTGATTTTGACCCACAGTCGCCAAGCCACCTTGTTGCACCATGGTTTCTGCTGAGGTGATGATTGGTGTTTTCGTTTTGTTTGCTTCTCCGACAACCGTCTGCATCGCATTGGCAATCGTATTATCCAATGGGATAAAAATGAAATCGACGGTTTCTGCCATCACCTGTACCGTCTGAGCAATTTCATTGCTTGAAGGAACTGCATATTTTTTTGACGTCAAGCCATATTTTTCTGCGGCCGCTTCTGCTTCTGCTGCTTGATACTTGGAGTTATCCTCTGTTGAAGAATATAAGATACCAACTGATTTTGCCTCTGGCATCAATTCTTGGGCTAATTCAAACTGAGCAGCTACTGGTGTTTTATCTGATACTCCAGTGATATTTCCTCCAGGTTTATCCATATCAGCCACTAGATTGGCCCCAACCGGATCGGTCACTGCGCCTAAAACGATTGGCACATCCTTAGTAGTATTAGCCAATGCTTGAGCAGCAGGTGTTGCTATCCCTACTAATACATCAGCGCCTTTGTTCAGCAATTGCTGACTCATGGTCGCTAATTTACTTTGATCCGCTTGGCCATTTTGAAATTCGATTGTTAAATTATCCCCTTCGGTATAACCCGATTGTTTTAACCCTTCTTTGACGCCTCGAGTGATTTCGTCGAGCGCTTCATGACTGACAAATTGCAGAATACCCACCGTTTTGTGTTCTTTTTTTGCTGTTTGATCCGTCGGTTGTTCAGCGGATTCTCCTGTTTGTTTTGCTCCCATTTGGTACCCAAAAGCCGCCAATAAAAATCCAAAAATAACAATAACTGCAGCAATTAATCCTTTGTTTTTCATTTTTAACTCTCCTCGCTTCTTTCTCATTTTTTTGTTTATACTTGAGAACTAAAAAAAGCAACTGCCGACAATCCGGCAGTTGCTTCAAGCAAAAACCGCATAGACTAATCGTTCTATGCGGTGAAAGATTCATTTACCAGCATAGATACAGCACTTTAGAAGGTTCTCTAAAAAGTTGTATCTATGGATTGAGGTCCACCAATACAACTATCTACGCCAGTTTTGCCATGAATTTGATTGCAATGCGTAAAATAGTCTCATATTAGCTCCTCCTTTTTCCATTTGTTTAACTTTATTTCACTTAGTTTAGCGTATTAATAAAAGAACGTCAATAACTTTTATTCAAATTGTCAGATTTTTTCTTACTCTGCTAATTTGCGAATATTCCACATTGGTAACCGATTCAATTCAGGAATAAATTCTTCTGCAGGATCTTTAAGTGATTGATAAGTAAACCGATTTTTCTCTTGCCCGTTTTCAAAGAAAACAAAGGTGATTTCATTTGCTTTTACACCGTAAGTATCTAAAAAAGACTGTGTATCATATACGATCGGATAATAGTACACGGATCGATTCATTTCACTCTCTTTATCATTAAACAATTGAAACACTTCTGCCAACTCTTCGCCATTCGGTTTACTAAACATCACCGAAATGGCTTTTGTGTCCCGAATCGTTTGATCTGCTTCTGCATATTCTAATGGTTCGATCTTATCAGAAGGCAATTCTTCAAAAGCCATCTTGTGGATCAGCGATGTTTTGATCCTCGTTTGAGAAGTAATAATCACTACAGCAAATAGCACAGCAAGTAGAATACCTGTACCTAAATAATACATGGTCTTACGCTGATTTTGGTAGACACTTTGGACAAAAGCTTCCCAGCTTTCTCGCATCTTCACTTTTACCAACTGAAAAAAATTCTCGAATCGCTCCATCCTAAACCCCGCCCTTTTCATCTGCCATCAACTTATCTTTATACTAGCAAGATGTCTTTGGAGCGTCAAGAAACTTCCCATATAACTTCCCATATTAAGTAAAATTCGATAAGATAGAGAAAAAACCAAAGGAGTTAGTCATGGCTGATCTTGCTGAACTTTTAATGGATAATGCAATCCCCATTTTAGATTTAATCGTCGTTTGTCTGAATCTGCTTTCAATTTTAGTGCTTGTGTGGGGAGTTGTAAAAGCTGGTTTTGATTTTATTCGTTTTGAAATAAAAGCGAAAGACCGTATGAGTGCGGCCAGAGAAAACAATTTTATTCGAAATTTTCTCGGCAGTTATGTTTTGCTTGGTTTGGAGATCTTGATTGCTGCAGATATCATTGAGACCATCATCCATCCGACATTTGCCGATATCGTCCGCTTAGCAGTAGTCGTAGTCATTCGAACAGTCATTTCCTATTTCTTGAATATGGAGATTGAAAAAGCCCTAAAGGATGCACAAAACAATAAAACGGACTCTTAGTGAATGCTTCAATATATCCTAAATCTGATGGGGTATGTCCTGCTTGGATCAGGATTGGTCTTTCTGGTTTCTTTTCGTTATAATAGAACTACTCGATTCAATCTGGATTCGTTAATTTTACTTGCCTTTATCGGTCAAATGTCTTGACCTCAAAAATTGAATGAGAAAAAAGTTTGATAAAACAGAAATGAGGGAAACAAATGTCCTTCGATGGCATCTTTACCCACTTGATGGTTCAGGAATTACAAAATGAACTCGTTAATGGTCGAGTGAATAAAATTCACCAGCCTTATGAGAACGAAGTGATCTTCGTGATCCGTTCTCAAGGGAAAAATCACAAATTATTGCTATCTGCCCATCCGAGCTATGCTCGGATTCAATGTACACAAGCTACCTATACCAACCCAGAAACACCTCCAACATTTTTGATGATGTTACGGAAGTATTTAGATGGCGCAATCCTGGAAACGATTGAACAAGTTGCGAATGATCGAGTCGTTCATTTCCATTTTACTCGTCGTGACGAATTAGGCGATTTACAAAACTTTGTTTTGATCGTTGAATTGATGGGCAGACACAGCACGATTCTCTTAATGAATCGGGCAACCGGTAAAATCGTTGATACGATCAAGCACATTGGCCATTCGCAAAATACGTATCGTACCTTGCTGCCAGGGTCCCTTTATGTTGCTCCGCCAAAACAAGACACTGTTGATCCGTATACACTCAATCAAACAAAAGTCTTTGAAATGCTGTCTCGTCTAGAAGAATTGTCGCCCAAAGTCTTGCAGCAGACTTTTCAAGGATTTGGCAGGGATACGGCAGATGAGCTGGTATCTCGTCTGAAAGAACGACCAAATGAAAAAGTAACCGTTTGGGAAGAATTTTTTGCCGAGCTAGCGGATCCTGTTCCTACCTACTTAAAATCCGGGAACAAAGAATTCTTTACTCCGGTCCCCTTTCATTCACTGATGGAACAAGCGGACTGGCAGGAAACTTACCAGAGTCTAAGCGAATTGCTTGATGCGTTTTATCATGAAAAAGCTGACCGTGACCGAGTAAAACAGCAAGGCAGTGAATTGCTGAAAAAAATCGACAATGAGCTGAAGCGAAACAAGCACAAGCTAGAAAAAAGACAGCAAACTTTGCGAGAATCTGAGAATGCGGAAGAATTCCGTCAAAAAGGCGAGCTTTTAACGACTTTCATGGCGCAAGTCCCTCGCGGTGCAGGCGAAGTGGAATTAGCTAATTACTATGATGAGAACAAACCAATAAAAATTGCCTTAGATCCGGCCTTGACACCCAACCAGAACGCGCAAAAATATTTCCAGCGTTATCAAAAGCTGAAAAATGCTGTCAAACTGATTCATCAGCAAATTGCTGAAACAAAAGATGAGATCGCCTATTTGGAATCAGTAGAAGCACAGTTGGAAATTGCCGCACCGAAAGATCTTTTGACGATTCGCGAAGAACTTGCTGCCCAAGGATATGTCAAAAATCGGACGAAACAACGGAAAAAACAAACGCCCTCGCAACCGGAACGTTTTCTCTCTTCTGATGGAACGGAGATTCTGGTAGGCAAAAACAATCTGCAAAACGATCAGTTAACTTTAAAAACGGCACGTAAAACAGATTATTGGCTCCATACGAAAAATATCCCCGGGTCTCATGTGATCATTCGGTCGGATTCACCTAGCGAAGAAACAATCTTGGAAGCCGCAGAATTAGCTGCCTACTTCTCGAAATACCGCCACTCCGCACAAGTACCTGTGGATTTGGTACAAGTCAAACATATTCGCAAACCAAATGGTGCAAAACCAGGCTTTGTGATTTATGAGAACCAGACGACTTATTATGTAACACCTGAGGAAACAATTTTGGATTTAAAACAAAACTAACGCTGTTCTTTTGCTGATGTTCCAAAAAAGTTGGCGAAGAATTAAAAAAATGACCCACTTACATGTCTCTAACACACAACCTTCTCGTCAATCGCTGAGAATGGGTGGATAGAACAAATCCGTAAGTGGCTCATTTTTTATGGAAAAATACTTGGAAACGCTAAGAAGCTCTCGGACACATCAGCCAAGCCATTTCATCGAAACAACGCTAGTCCAGATGACTGATCAATGGAATCGATGCATTGTTGGTGGTTAAAAAGTATCATTTTGATCAATCATGCGCTTATTTTCAAAATCAAAATGATAGAGCTTTTCCCAGTGATTGATATTCAATGTCCCTTTCGTTAACCAAATGGCAAGAAAACAACAGCCTTGATCCGCTTCATCATTAACTTCATCGTACCAAACAAACGCCTTGCGAATTTTCTTTCTCAATTCCGCATTTTTTGGATCCAAGACCCATCCTAGATTTTCTCCGATGCCATTAGCGGTAAACCATTCGCCACAGACTGCGATAGAAACTTCGGGATTTTCTTTGATTTGCTGGATTTTGTTGGAGCTTTCATGGGTCGATACATAAAAGACACCATTCTCATAATAAGCATCGACATCCCGCACCATAGGACGAGGCAGCCCATTTTCACCGCAATTGCGCGCAATCGTTGCTAAAGAGATCAAATTGTCTTTGTCGTTACCAAACTTTTCTTCCAGTAATGTCTGGCCCTCTTCATAATTCATCATTTGTTTTTCCTCCTTGAAAATTTTCTCTTGTTTTAAAAGGAATCCATAATTCGACAATCATGATCTCCGCTTGCGATTGTCGATAAAGCTCAGGAAAAAAGCCATCCGCTATCAAACCGTGTTTTTTTAGCCAAAAACGAGTATACCTCATTGCCTTACCCATCCCGACGATCATTTGTGCTTTAGTCGTCTCAAAGCTGCAAACAACATAGTCACGGGCCGGTAATGTCCAGCTTGTCAGATGGCTCATGTCTTTCTCATATCTTCCGGTGACAGATTCTGCCCCGACAAAATAACTGGAATGACCTGCTGGTGCCTCTCCTGGATAGGAAACACCAATGAGCGTCTCTGCTCGCAAAAATGGATGATTGGCGCAAGCGTGAAAAAAGTCTTGCCAAATCTTTTCAACTGGATCTACGCCGGTTCTTTCTCCTAGCATTTTGCCGTACTTGAAAGGATAATAACCAACGATACCATTGAAAACCCGCGGCTGATCCATTGTTTTCTGCTGTATTGCTAAGACGACCCCTTCACTGATCAACGGTTCCCCTTCCTCTACCACAATATGGCTCAGGGATAAATCTGGTTTATCGAAATTTTGTAATGGGAGCAACTGTTTCTGATAGTGTGAGGGTGAAATGCCATAAACTTCTTTAAACGATCGCGAAAAAGAAATAGGATTATTGAATCCAACCTCCAGCGCAACATCAATGATTCGCCGTTGCTGTTCTTGTAAATAGATTGTACTTTCGTTCACAATAGTTGGTATTTTTAAAAGGATTTTCGTGTATTTTCCACTATTTTAGCATAATTCGGTCGCTATTGTCTGATGATCCCGGATTTAAACCAACAAAAAAGACGAATAAATCGTCTTTTTTGTTGGCCATTAAAATTTATTTTCAGAACGACTATCTAGCGCCAAAAGGTTTGACAATCCGCTTTGTCTTTCATATTAAAACGGATAATGTCGAAGATCAGCTTTTCGTCAACCGGCTGATCCCATAAAATACGAAAAATGTTTTTTGTTTGTGAATAGCCACTTGCTTCAATGCGGGTATTGAACAAGGCCATCGTTTTCACTTCTGGCGAGACTGAGAAATGTTTCTTCGAACTGCTAATCCCCAAGATGAAGGTTCCATGATCCGTAAACATCGGCTGGTTCCAAGCAATTCGAGTCTGCAAATCCGGGAATTCAGTTAATATATGTTCAAATAATGGCTCCAGGACTTTTCGCTGTGCCTCTGACAATTCTTTTGTTAGGTACTCTTGAAACTGATCCATTTCGTAACCTTCCTTTCGTTCGCTAGACCATCAGTAAAAGTAGATTGGTCGGTCTTTTCGATCCTGCAATGGACGATTATTGTTTTCTAAAACTTCTTCACGAAATTCCAGAATAAAGCGACGACTCATCTCGCCTACCCAGTCAAATACAAACCAGTTGATTGGACCTTTAGTTGGAGGAGTTGTCAAAGAACCTACATAGTGAAAATGGTGGGTCATTTCCGGTAAAAACATCGATGGGTCAAACCATTGGGTATGGTTTTTGAAATCCCAAATACTATCATCTTGCTGATTACAGATCCAGTTTAATTTATCTGTTAACCGGAACAAAATACCGACGACTAAGTTTTCTCCTTGTTCATTCATATGTACCAAATGAAATTCAAGTTCTTGCTGCTCATCATCGATGATATGCTCAGAAGGCATATGAAAATGAATATCCGTTAGGTAGTAATTGATGCCTTGAAAGGTCACGTAACTTTCTTTATTATATGGAACAAAATGAATCGTATTTTTAAATTCTTTTTCAGTAAAGCGTTCCCGATGGTAATGGAAGCTTAAATCCTCATCGACAGGTTCCTCTGTATCGTCATGGTAAAGCGCAATGGGCGATTGCAATGGAAACTTCGCTCCTTCAGCATACCAGTCACACAATGTGTGCCAATACTCAGGACCATTCTCCCCAGAATAACTCCATGGAACATCCATATTTCTTTTCAATAAAACTGCCTCCCTATTGAAACTGGCTGCCTTTCAACTGCCAGATAACTTTTGATGAATCGTCTCAAATCGTATCAGAAAAAAGATAAAAATAAAACGAATATGCTCTTGGATCACTCCAGGCATATTCGTTGTTCTTATTTACCAGTCCAAGTTTGAGGTGACTGTTTCCATTGCTGCAGCAATGCAATATCTTCTTTTCCGATATAGTCCATCTCTAATGCAGCATCGATCATTGTTGAATAGTTGGTCAACGTCACTAATGGCAGCTGGGCCTTTTCAAAGTTGGTTAATCCCTGCGGCAATTCATAGGTAAAGATCGCTGCCACCCCCAGAACATTTGCCCCTTCGCGAGCGGCTGCTTCGCAAGCTTCTAACACACTGCCGCCAGTAGAGATCAAATCTTCGATCACAACCATTTTCTGACCTTCCGTGATACGTCCTTCGATTTGGTTTCCTTTGCCATGATCTTTGGCTTTGCTGCGGATATAGACCATTGGCAAATCAAGAATATCTGCTACCCAAGCGGCATGAGGGATCCCAGCAGTAGCTGTACCCGCAATTACTTCGACGTCTGGAAAGTGTTCTTTGATTTGCGCAGCCAAACCACTGGCAATCGCTTTACGTACAGCAGGGTAACTCATTGTCATACGATTATCACAATAAATCGGGCTTTTGATGCCGCTTGCCCAAGTAAAGGGTTCATTTGGACGTAAAAATACTGCTTCAATCGTTAAAAGGTCTTTGGCAATTGCTTTACTGATTTCTGTCATTGAATAGCTTCCTTCCATGCTTGTTTAATTTCCTGGTAAGTATCAAAAGGTGTTGCAGATTGTGTGATTGGTCGACCGACAACAATCGCAGAAGAACCA
Organism: Enterococcus sp. FDAARGOS_553; assembly: GCF_003812305.1. NCBI lineage: Bacteria > Bacillati > Bacillota > Bacilli > Lactobacillales > Enterococcaceae > Enterococcus > Enterococcus sp. FDAARGOS_553. Next base: position 2,641,187 of record NZ_CP033740.1, on the reverse strand, counting down.
ATTTGTCTTGCTTTTGCTGGTGTGACGATTCGTTTTTGATCTCCGGCATCACTACCAGCCGGACGAATTCCTGGGGTTAAGCACATAAATTCAGGATTGGTAGCTACCTTGATGGCAGCAGCTTCTTGGGCGGAACAAACCACGCCAGCTAATCCTGCTTTTTCTGCACATTGAGCATAATGACGCACGCTTTCTTCTAAAGAAACAGAAATTAGCTGTTCTTGCTGCATTTGTTCTTCGCTAGTAGAAGTCAGCTGTGTGACAGCAATCAATAGCGGCACATTTTGGCCTTCCTTGGTTCCATTTTGCAGTCCCCGCTTTGCTGCTATCATCATCTCAATACCACCCGCCGCATGAACATTGGTGATCGCGACCCCAAGATTTGCCAAACGTGTCATGGCCCGCTCAACAGTATTGGGAATGTCGTGAAGTTTTAAGTCTAAGAAAATATCATGGCCTAAATCTTTTAACCAGCTGACGATTTCTGGTCCTTCTTGATAAAAGATTTCCATACCGACTTTGACGAATAATTTTTCTGTTTTAGGAAATTTCTCTAAAAAAAGCTCAATTTCTTTTTTGCTTGGAAAATCCAAAGCAATAATTGGTCGTTCAATCATCTTAATGCCCCTCTCTTACTTCCTTGATCAACTGTGCCAAAGATTCGATACCTAATTCTGCCATTCGTACAGGCAATTCTTCGATCAACTTGGGACAAATATAAGGATCAGTAAAATTTGCGGTACCAACTGCTACCGCACTCGCTCCAGCTAAATACATTTCTAACACATCATCAACCGTCATCACACCGCCCATGCCAATGATTGGCAACAAAGAAACTTGTGCCACTTGTTTGATCAAACGAATCGCGACTGGCTTGATGGCTGGGCCTGAGAGCCCCCCGGTCTGGTTGGCCAAAATAGGACGTCGTGTCTTCAAATCAATGCGCATACCCAATAACGTATTGATCATCGTGAAACCATCGGCACCCCCCGCCTCGATTGCTTTTGCAATGGGTACGATATCGGTGACATTTGGCGATAGTTTGACATAGATTGGCACTTGCGAAACTGCTTTGACCGCTTGGGTCAGTTCTTTCGCCACTTGAGGATCGGTACCAAAAGTAATACCACCATGTTTGACGTTTGGGCAGGAAACATTTAATTCAATGGCTTTTACATTCGGCGCTTGACTGATTTTTTGACAGACAGTGACATAATCTTCTTGAGTGGAACCAGCCACGTTTGCGATGATCGGCAGATCTGGATGCTTTTGCGCTAACTCTGGCAAAATGTCTTCCATGACTACTCGAAGGCCAGGATTTTGTAAGCCAATCGCATTCAACATGCCGCTTGGTGTTTCAGCCACTCGCGGTGTTGGATTGCCAAAGCGTGCTTCTGGGGTCGTGGCTTTGATCATGACGGCACCGAGCTGACTGATATCATAATACTTGTTGTATTCTGCGCCAAAACCAAAACAGCCACTAGCCGGCATTATGGGGTTTTTGAGAGACAACCCCGGTAATTCAACAGCTAAAACCACTTAAATAACCACCTTTCCAGCTTGAAAAACAGGGCCTTCGTCACAGACTTTGACACTTTTGGTCCCTGTTGGATCATCGGCTTTATGACAAACACAAGCATAGCAAGCACCGATCCCGCAAGCCATGCGAGATTCCAATGAAAGTTGCACATTCGGACAGTCTTGGAAAAGTTGTTCAACCGTTTTTAACAAGCCATTGTTGCCGCAGGCAAAAACAGCCGCAGGTTTGCTATCGGCTGCTAACAATAGATTACCGACATTCCCTTGAACGCCATAGGTGCCATCATCCGTTGCGATTCGTGTATCCCCTAGAGCTTGAAACGCCTTTTCATAATACATGACTTCCGAACTAGCAAATCCCAAAAAATGAATCGTCCGTACACCTTTTGCGACTAATTGTTTAGAAAGTTCGTAGAGTGGCGGAACTCCGATACCACCACCTACGATAAAAACAGTCTCATCTTTTTGTAAATCTTCGATATGAAAGCCATTCCCTAGAGGGCCTAAAACATCCAGTTGATCCCCGCTTTGCAGATGGGCAAACCGCTTGGTCCCCTCCCCTTCTGTCCGATAAATGATGCGACAACTTTGGCTTTCTTGATCGATCCAGCTAATACTGATTGGTCGTCTTAAGAGAAAGGCATCATCCGGCACTCGAATATGCAGAAATTGTCCCGGTGTGGTCATTTCTTGAACGAGAGCACCAGAGAGAGTCATCTCGTAGATTCGCGGTGCGAGCATTCGCTGTTTTGTAATGGTCATTCGTTCTTGTTTCATGAGCTGTTTTCCTTTCTGACTGCTAGATTGCTTTCGTTGAAAAACCTCTTGATTCCATTACTTGAAGAATGGCATCAGCGGTGTCTAACGAGGTGAAGAGCGGCACCCCATGCTCGACTGCTTCCCGGCGAATAATAAATCCGTCTTCAGTGGCTTTTTGCCGATTTTTGTCCATTGTATTGATCACCACTTGGGTCACGCCTTTTCTGATGAGATCAACGACAGTTTCATCTTCTGTTTCCGAGATTTTCGCTACCCGGGTGACTGGCAAGCCATAGCCTTCAAAGTAATCGGCTGTTCCTTTTGTCGCTAAGATCGAGAAGCCGATTTCGAAAAAGCGCGCAGCCAACACGGCGGCCTCTGCTTTGCTTTCATCCGCTACGGTAAAAAGAACTTTCCCGAATTCCGGAATATGCAAACCAGCTGCTTCAAAAGCTTTATATAAAGCTTTTTCTAAGTTTTTGTCTGAACCCATGACTTCACCGGTTGATTTCATTTCCGGACCTAAGTAAGTATCGACTTTTTGTAACTTGGTGAAAGAAAAGACCGGTGCTTTGATATGAACTTCGTTTGGTGTTGGATAAAGGCCATCACGGTAGCCCAGATCCGCCAATTTTTCTCCTAAAATCGCTTTTGTCGCGATCTGTGCCATAGGAATCTCTGTGACCTTGCTCAAAAATGGAACGGTTCGGCTGGCCCGAGGATTGACTTCAATGACGTAAACTTTTTCCTCGTGGATAACAAATTGAATATTCATCATTCCAACACAATTCAATCCCAATGCTAACCGTTTCGTATAGTCTTCGATGGTGGCAATCGTTGCGTCAGAAAGGTTTTGCGGTGGATAGACTGCCATCGAGTCACCTGAGTGGACCCCTGCTCGTTCGATATGTTCCATGATCCCCGGAATCAGAACCGTCGTGCCATCACAAATTGCGTCAACTTCACATTCTTTCCCTACTAAGTACCGATCGACTAAAACAGGATGTTCGGGAGAAGCTTTTACTGCATGCTTCATATAATCTTCCAGATCCGCTTGGTTTTCAACGATTTCCATTGCCCGACCACCTAAGACATAACTCGGACGAACAAGGACCGGATAACCGATGCGATTAGCGATCGCCACTGCTTCCGTGGTATTTGTAGCAGTATCTCCTGGGGGTTGCGGAATAGCTAATGCCTGTAACGCTTGTTCAAAGAGATCACGGTTTTCAGCACGATCGAGGTCTTCGATACTCGTACCTAAGATGCTGACTCCTGCGGCAACTAATGGCTCCGCCAAATTGATCGCTGTTTGACCGCCAAATTGAACAATGACCCCAATTGGTTGTTCCAGTTCGATCACATGCAAGACGTCTTCTAGTGTCAATGGCTCAAAATACAATTTATCGGAAATCGAGAAGTCTGTCGAAACGGTTTCCGGATTGCTGTTCATAATAATGGCTTCATAGCCCGCAGCCTGAATTGCTTTGACCGAGTGTACTGTTGCATAATCGAATTCCACACCTTGACCGATGCGGATCGGCCCAGAACCTAAGACTAAAACAGATTCTTTTTCACTGCGAACACTCTCGTTCTCAAACTCATACGTACTATAAAAGTAAGGCGTTGCCGACTCAAACTCGGCAGCACAAGTGTCTACCATTTTGTAGACGGGAAGCAACTGATTTTCCTTACGGATGTCTCGAATCTCTTGTTCTGTCATCTGCCATAACTCAGCAATTTTTTTATCGGTAAAGCCGTTTTGCTTCGCTCGTTTTAATGTTGTAAAATCTTGGCTGCTGGCAGCAAGTTCTTGTTCGATTTCATAGATGTGCAGCATTTTATCCAAGAAGAAAAGATCGATTTTAGTCATTTCGTTCAATTCTTCAATGGCATAGCCGCGGCGAATGGCTTCCATGACATAAAATAAGCGATCATCTTGCGCTTTGATCACCTTATCGATCAAGTCATTGTCTGAAAGCTGTTCTAATTCTTTCATTTCAATATGATGTGTGCCGATCTCCAATGAACGCACAGCCTTCAGCAAAGATTCCTCGATATTCCGACCGATAGCCATCACTTCACCGGTTGCTTTCATCTGTGTACCTAAACGGCGTTCGCCGGACTCAAATTTGTCAAAGGGCCAACGAGGGATTTTGGCTACCACGTAATCCAATGCCGGTTCAAACTCGGCATAAGTTGTTTCTGTGACAGGGTTTTTCATTTCATCTAATGTCAACCCAACAGCAATCTTTGCTGCTAGCTTCGCAATCGGATAGCCAGTTGCTTTACTTGCTAAAGCAGACGAACGGGAAACCCGGGGATTGACTTCGATCACATAGTAATTAAAGCTGTGGGGATCAAGCGCTAATTGAACATTACAACCGCCCTCGATTTTCAATGCGCGAATGATTTTTAGAGAAGCATCACGCAACATTTGGTACTCATGATCGGAGAGTGTTTGACTCGGTGCAAAAACGATCGAATCACCTGTATGGATCCCGACAGGATCAAAGTTTTCCATGTTACAGACAACGATCGCATTATCGGCTGAATCCCGCATGACTTCATATTCGATTTCCTTATAGCCGGCAATACTGCGTTCGATCAGACATTGCGTCACTGGTGACAGTTTTAGACCATTCTCAGCAATCACTCGCAATTCCTCTTCATTATTACACATACCGCCTCCAGTACCGCCAAGGGTAAAGGCTGGACGAACGATGATTGGATACCCAATCTTAGTTGCAAAAGTAACTGCTTCTTCCACTGTTGAAACGATCTCCGATTCAGGAATCGGTTGATTTAACTCTTCCATTAATTGCTTGAATAGATCACGGTCTTCTGCTTGATCAATCGCTGCTAATTTGGTTCCTAACAACTCGATTTCCATCTCATCCAAGATGCCGGAATTGGCTAATTCCATTGCCATATTCAAGCCGGTTTGACCGCCTAATGTTGGCAAGATCGCATCCGGACGTTCTTTTCTTAAAATCCGGGAGACAAATTCGAAAGTGATTGGTTCAATATAGACTTTGTCGGCAATTTCTTTATCGGTCATGATCGTTGCAGGGTTCGAGTTGACCAGCACAACTTCATAGCCTTCTTCTCGCAACGCTAAGCAGGCTTGCGTTCCTGCATAGTCAAATTCGGCTGCTTGGCCAATAATGATCGGTCCAGAACCGATAACCATGATTTTCTTAATATCTGTACGTTTTGGCATTTAGTTCTGCTCCTTCCATGCATCGATCATTTCTAAAAATTCATCAAACAAATGTACGCCATCATGAGGTCCCGGTGCAGCATCTGGATGATACTGAACACTAAATGCTGGGTAGCGACGATGACGGACACCTTCAATGGTTCCATCATTGACTTCTACATGAGTGATGATCAGTTTCTCTTGATCAATCGATGCTTCTGCTACTGCAAAACCGTGATTTTGTGAGGTGAAATCAATTCTTCCTGTAGCGATTTCTCGAACGGGATGGTTCAATCCTCGGTGACCGAATTTCATTTTGTAAGTATCAGCGCCATTAGCTAAAGCAAACAACTGATGTCCTAAACAGATACCGAAAATCGGTACTTTTCCTTGGATTTCTTGAATCATTTTGATGGCTTCAGGGAGGCTTTTCGGATCACCAGGTCCGTTGGTCAGCATGACACCATCTGGCGCGAGATCCAAAATTTCCTGTGCGGTGGTATTGTAGGGTAAAATCGTCAGATTACAATTTCGTTGAGAAAGTTCTCTTAGAATGCTGTGTTTCAAGCCAAAATCGATCACGACGATATTTCGTCCTGTTCCTGGACTTGGATAAGGCTTTGAAGTTGAAACTTGTGCCACTTGATTGGTGGGCAAAACGGCTGCTTTCAATTGATCAAAGGCATGAGCAAATTCATCATTGGCATCCACAATACTAGCTTTCATCGTTCCAAATTGGCGGATTTTACGAGTCAAAGCCCGAGTATCGATTCCTGCGATTCCCGGAATGTTTTTGCGCTTTAGAAATTCGTCTAAGGTCAATTGTTTCCGCCAGTTGCTGGCTACACGAGCATGTTCTTTCACTACAACACCTTTACAAGTGGGAGCGATTGATTCATAGTCATCGCGATTAACACCGTAATTTCCCACCATTGGGTAGGTAAAGGTGATGATCTGACCGTTGAAACTTTGATCCGTAATGGTTTCTTGATACCCTGTCATACTAGTGGTAAAGACAATCTCGCCATAGACATTGATCTCTGCGCCAAATCCCTCACCTTCAAATAATGTGCCATCTTCCAAAATCAACCAGCGTTTCATAAAATCCCCCTACCTTTTTGCCAAACTAATTTTCCATTGACCAATGTATGGGTGGTATCCCCATATAATGGCCAGTTATTAAATGGTGTGTTTTTTCCTTTTGAAAGAAATTGATCCGAATCGACAGTATAAGCTGTCTCTAGATCAAAAATCGCGAGATCTGCCGGAGCTCCCACCATTAATCTGCCAGCTTTCAATCCAAAGATTTCAGCAGGTTTCTCGGTCATCCAAGCCACCGCTTGTTGGAGTGTAAAGCGGCCCGTTTTGACAAAATGCGTATAAATCAATTGAAAAGCATATTCTGAACCGACGATTCCAAATGGTGCTTTTAAAAAACTTTGCATTTTTTCGTCATAGCCATGTGGCGCGTGGTCTGTTGCGATACAATCGATCGTCCCATCCAGTAATCCTTCGATCAATGCCTCGCGATCTGCTCTACCTCTAAGCGGCGGATTCATTTTCCAAAATCCTTCATCGCCAGGGATATCTTCATCGATCAAAAGCAAGTGATGGGGGGAAACTTCTGCCGTCACATGGATTCCTGCTTGTTTAGCTTCACGTATGACCCGCACACTTTCTTTTGTCGAAACATGGCAGACATGGTAATGGGCCCCGGTTTCTTCTGCCAGCAGTACATCCCGGGCAATTTGTGATGCTTCTGTAGCACTAAGAATCCCCGGTAAGCCTAATTCTGCTGCTCTCTTACCCGCATGCATCACACCGCCAAATAACAGAGAGTCATCTTCTGTATGCGCCACTAATGCCATCTGGTTTTTGGCCGCTTCTTTCATCGCCAAGTACATCGTACCAGCAGTTTGGACGCCAACGCCATCATTGGTGAATGCAAAAGCGCCGGCTTCTTTCAATGCTTTTTGATCCGTTAAAACTTCACTACGTAATTCTTCTGTGATCGGTGCATACTGCAAAACATGAACCACGGCGTCTTCTTGGATACGTTGGTAGACTTGTTGTAATTTTTCTGCGGTATCTGGCACAGGATTTAAATTTGGCATGGCACAAACAGTAGTGAAACCGCCACGAGCGGCTGCCATACTTCCTGTTTTGATCGTTTCTTTGTATTCAAATCCTGGCTCTCTGAAGTGAACATGAACATCCACTAATCCTGGAGTGATCAGTTGTTGCTTTGCATCGATCACTTGATCGAACCCTGTTTCTGAAAAAGTCGTTCCGATCGCTTGGATGATACCATCTTCGATCCAAATTTCTGCAGGGATACAATGATCACCGTCAGCGATGATCTTACCGTTCTTAATGAGTGTTTTCATGTTGTTTCCTCCTCTATCTCTATTGGTCGCGTTTCTTATAATTAAGCTTTGCCATTCAATACCGCTTCTAAAATTGCCATCCGGACAAACACGCCATTCGTCATTTGCGTGACAATTCTTGAACGCAGCCCTTCAACTAATGGATCTGCCAGCTCAACATCACGATTGACTGGAGCTGGATGCATGATGATGGCATGGTCTTGCATTTTTGCTGCACGTTCCACTGTCAATCCATAATCCCGTAAGTAAGCCTTTTTTGAGAAACTTTCTGAGCCATCATGGCGTTCGTGTTGGACCCGAAGCATCATCATCACATCGACTTGATTCACTAATTCATCTAGAGGCAACCAGTGTCCATACACTTCAAATTCATTGTCATACCATTGTGGCGGGCCAGAAAAATACACTTTGGCGCCTAATCGTTTGAGCATTTGCATATTTGATTTGGCGACACGGGAATGGGTGATGTCTCCGACGATCGCTACTTTCAGTTGATCAAAGTGGCCAAATTCTTCATAGATCGTCATCAAGTCTAATAAGCATTGCGTGGGATGCTGTCCGCTGCCATCGCCTCCATTGATGATGCTGCATTGGATCGTTTTACTTTGGATCAGCTCGTCATAATAATTCTCGTCTCCGTGGCGGATTACAGCGACATCCACGCCAAGAGCTGACATTGTCAGCACGGTATCATAAAGGGTTTCGCCCTTTTGCACAGAACTCGTTGAGGAGTCAAATTCAATCACTTCAAGACCTAATTTCTTTTCGGCTACATCAAAACTTTTGTGGGTTCTGGTACTATTTTCAAAGAAAAGGTTCGTAGCAAAGTATTGTTCTTTTTTCGGCATCCATTTGGCCCCTCTTTTAAATTCCTGCCCTCTGCGGATAAGCCCCATCACTTCTCGATCTGTTAATGCTTCAACGGTCAAAAGATGCTTTAAACTGATTCTTTCTGATTGGATGATCATGAATAATACCTCCTAGTTTTTCCCTTTTAGTTGACTGCTAGCTATTGTTCTTCACTGCGTGATGTTTCTGGCAAAATTAGATTTAAAATGATTCCTAAGACAGTTGCTAATGCCATGGCTGATAAGGTGAATGTTCCGACCGTAAAGACAAGGCCGCCGATTCCGATCACCAGAATCACAGAAGCAATGATCAAATTCTTTTTGCGGTCAAAATTGATTTTATTGTCGATCAAGATTTTCATCCCGCTTGCAGCAATGACACCGAACAATAGGAAGCTGATTCCAGAAATGACCGGATTTGGGATACTCAAGATCAAGGCACTCAATTTTCCGACAAAGCCTAACAAGACAGCCAAGACAGCCGCACCACCGATAACAAAGACACTGTGCACTCTCGTAATGGCCAAGACACCAATGTTTTCACCATAACTTGTCACAGGGGGTCCTCCAACGAATCCGGCAACGATTTGCGCAAAGCCGTCTCCCATCAATGTTTTGTTTAATCCTGGTTCTTCAAAAAAGTTACGCTTTGTTAGTTTATTCAAAACCATCAAATGGCCAATATGTTCTGTCATCGTGACAAAAGCGATAGGCGCCATCGTCGTGATCGCATTCAAATGTAGCGTTGGCTTGTATTGAACAAAGGGAATTTCGAAGCTTGGTAATGAGAACCAAGCAGCATCAATGATTGGCTGCACATCTACGATCCCAGCAGCTAAAGCTACTAAGTAACCACCAATGATCCCTAGTAAGATGGGGATCAAGCCAAGAAACCCTCGCAAAAACATGTTGAAGAAAATCGTCAATCCCAATGTAACCAATGCAACTAAGATAAATTTAAAATCATAGATGTCCCCATTGTACATTGCGTTTTGAGCGGCATTAGCAGCTAGTCCTAACCCGATAACCATGATCACAGGCCCTACGACGATCGGCGGCAAAATTTTATCCAGCCATGCAGCACCAATCTTTTTGATGATCAGAGAAACGATGATGTAAACCAGTCCTGTTGTAACAGCTCCTTGGGCGATTGCCGGGTAGCCGTCTGATTTCATCAACATTTGCATTGCAGCGATAAAAGCAAAGCTGCTCCCTAAGTATGCGGGAATCTTTCCTTTCGTCGTAACGAGGTAAACAAGTGTCCCCAAACCGGAACTTACTAAAGCGATACTTGGGTTGATCCCAACTAGGATCGGTACTAAAACAGTTGCTCCGAACATCGTGAATAAATGTTGAAGACTTAAGCCTAACCAAGGCAATGCCTTTGGGCGATCATTGATATCTAATACCACATCGGTATTGCGAAATTCTTGCTTTTCCATGTGTCTGTCACTCTTCTTCCTACTCGTTTTCTTTATTGATCATGATTCGATCAGAACCGTCAGATTCTTCCATTTCAACAATGATTTGTTCGCTTAATGCCGTTGGAATATTTTTCCCTACAAAATCTGCCCGAATCGGTAATTCTCGATGCCCCCGATCGACTAGTACGGCTAGTGAAATCCGGCGAGGACGACCGAAATCCATGATGGCATCTAATGCTGCCCGGATGGTGCGCCCTGTAAACAACACATCATCGATCAAGATGACTTCTTTGCCATCGATTGCTGTTGGAATGTCAGAAGAATGGATCTCAGGATCTTCATCTGATTTTTTATCGTCTCGATACAATGTGATATCCAGTTCGCCAACGGGGACTTCTACCCCTTCCAATTGTTTCAAGCGTTCAGCAATTCGTTGTGCGATATAGATTCCCCTAGTCTTGATTCCTACTAAGACTAGGTCATCAATCCCTCGGTTGCGTTCGATGATTTCATAAGTGATTCTGGTCAATGCTCGTTTCATTGTTACTGCATCTACTACTTCTTTGGTTGGCATTTCGTTCCCTCCTAATTTTGAACATAAAAAAACTCCTGCCTAGTGAGGCAGGAGTTATGTTTTCCGATCATACTTTCTGGCGCTGTATACAGCGATCCAGAATATGCGCAATCATCCAGCAAGTTTTCGATGCTCCAACGCGGGAGTCGTCTGCTTGCTCATTTCCTTCTTAGCCTCACGGGACTACACTTAAAGGAGCTATTTATTTGTTACACACACTATACAGTTCTTTGAAAAAAAAATCAATCATTTTTTCGCAATTTTTTTAAGGTTTCCTCAAAAAGTTCGGGTAATGGCGCTTCAAAAACCATTGATTCTCCAGTTGTCGGATGGGTAAATCCTAACAGTTTGGCGTGAAGGAATTGGCCATTGCCTTTCAAAGTCTTTTTAGGGCCATATACAGGATCGCCGGCTAATGGAAAGCCAATGTATTGCATGTGGACCCGAATTTGATGGGTCCGACCCGTTTCCAACTGTAATTCGACTAAAGTAAATTGATCAAAACGTTCCAAAACTGTAAAATGTGTCACAGCCGGCTTACCATCTTCTTGCACTGCTTGCATCTTGCGATTCACTTTAGAACGGCCAATCGGTGCATTGATCGTGCCTTTTTCGTGAGAAATATTCCCATGGACCAGCGCAACATACTTCCGTAAAGAAGTTTTGTCTTTCAACTGTTTGGCTAACGCTTCATGGGCATGATCATTTTTGGCAATCATCAATAGCCCTGACGTATCCTTGTCGATACGATGAACAATTCCTGGTCGTACAACATCATTGATCGAAGATAAATCGGTCATATGATACAACAATGCATTGACCAGCGTTCCGTTAGGATGCCCTGCCGAAGGATGAACGACCATTCCTTGCGGTTTATTGATCACGGCAACATCTTGGTCTTGATACACAATCGTCAAAGGAATATCTTCAGGTTCCAGATCTAGGGACTCTGGTTCTGGTACTTGAATCACTAACTGGTCACCAGCTTTTACTTTGTAATTTGCACGAATTGGATCCCCTTGACAGGTGACCGCACCTTCTTTCAACCATTGTTGAATTTGCGAACGGCTCGCTTCTAGACGATCTGCCAATACTTTATCGACACGCCCTTTTTCTTCATGGATTACTACTTCAATTTGATTATTCATTTATTTTCCCTTCACTTCATCATCAACTAACGCATAGATAAAAATCAATAACACGCCGATCACTAACGACATGTCTGCAATATTAAAAATCGGAAAATTGATAAAATCTAGCTGAAACATATCCACGACGTACCCCAAACGCAAGCGATCGATAAAATTTCCGATCGCTCCGGCTAAGATAAAGGATAGTCCCAATCGAAACCATATACTGCTTTTGCGATGACGGATCAACAAATAAGTTACAACAATAACAGCGGCAACCGTGATGATCGTAAAGAAGGTCATCTTCCCTTCTAAGATACTCCATGCGGCACCGGTATTCCGAATATAAGTTAGTGAAAAGACATGGTCGATCAACGTTTGAACATCACCTAATTCAAAATTGCTGACGATCCAAAACTTCAACCACTGATCAAGTCCAACAATTATGGCACTTAGTAAAAAAAACAAAGCTATCATCTTTTTTCCACACTTTCTTCGTTAAAAATATCCCGCGGACGAACGATGCCTAATAAATTTCCATTAGGATCGCCATTTTTTGTGATTAATACCGCTTCAAGTAAAGCATTTTTATGGAACAGGTCTTCTACTTCAGTGACCGTTGTTGTCGCGGGTACAAACTGATAATTGGACTCTTTACCGTCTTTGATCAACAAGTCTTCTGCTTTACGCCCTTCTAATCGGATCTCTCCTTTTAGACTTTCTTGAGCAAACCAGTATCCTAACATACGTAAAGTGATCAACCCAACAAAACGTCCTTTGTCATAGAGTGGAAATTGTGAAAACCGCTTTTGAGCGACGATCTTCAAGATTTCTTTCAGCGCCAACGTTTTTTCAAAACCGGTCACTTTTTTACCAAACTTAGGTAAGACCGTTTCAGGCTGCAACAAGGCCTGTTCGATTTGTTGGATTCGTGTCACTACCCATTGATTTGGCTCGGCGATCACAAAATTTTCACCGATTTTTTCATGAACGATGGCGTTCCGCAATTGGGCCATCTGCAATAAATCTTCTTCGTATTTTTTGATGTCTCCTTGCTTCTGTTTTGAAAGACGGCGAACCATCTCTGAAAAACCCATGTTACGAGGATTACCCAAATCGTCCCTCAATTGTTTTTCGATTCGATTGAAACTACTCAAAAAAATATCTGCTCCGCTAGCCATTTGTTACCTCCTCAATTACATACGCTTGTTTGCTATAATAAAGACCTAAACATAGATAACCTGCTAAATAAAGAAAGATACCCGAAAGGATAATGGACAACTGTCCGCTGCGAGTTAAAAACGCGATCATTAGAAACAGACCAATATAAAACAGCACATAAAAAGAAATCAGTCGCGGATTCATTTTTATTTCTAATGGAGTTTCTGCGTGTAAATCAGCCAACGCAATTTCTTTGCTTTTTAGGATGGAAAATCGGACAGACAATCGGTTGTCAGAATTGAGATTCAGCTCGACGGTCTCTTGATGATTGATTCTGGCGACTTTCTGACCATCCACTAGCAAATCCAGCGGACTCCCCATCGCGTAAAAGCCGGTATTTCGTATGATTTTACGTTTCATCGTTTTATACGCTCCAATTTTATCAGTATACTTTAATTTTCTTAGAAAGAAAACAGTCTTTTAAATGCACTACTGATTATATTATAACAAAAGACACGTCTCTTGCCTCTTGCTAATATTTAACTTTCAGTCTTTTAATAGATTGAAAATCCAAAAGCGGCAAATCATAAGATAAAAACGAGCGACTTTTATAGCCCTCTTTTTAAAACCATTCTTTTTATAGTCTCTCGTTTAAAAGAGCTTGATAACACTTTCCCCTTCCCGTTTCCTACTTTCGTTTCTAATGTTTCTAAGAGCAACGGATAAATAGGAATGCTGGAGATAATTATGGGAGACTTTTAGAAAACTTCGCAAAAATGAAATATCCTCGCAGTCTCTTCAATTATTTCTTCCAATTTTTGAAAGTCAGAAGAAAAAGGGAGGTTTTATTCTCCTCCGAATCTCGCAGCCTATGTACAGCGTCAACAAAAAACGAACCAAACAAAACCTACTGAAAGACGACGAATCGCTCGCAAACAACACACCACACTTACAGAATCAATAGTGACCTGTAAGTGTGGTGCGTTATAAGAAATTGACTGAACTATTACTGGAGCCTTCGAGAACCTATTTCTTCATCCAGTATTCGCAGATGCGGAGAGAAAATAAGATTAAAAAAGGCCAGATACATTGCCGTCTGCATCGACATCCATATTCAATGCTGCTGGTTTCTTAGGCAGTCCAGGCATTGTCATAACAGTACCGGTCAAGGCAACAATAAAACCAGCGCCTAGTTTTGGTACAAATTCACGGATCGTAATCGAAAAATCAGCCGGTGCGCCTAAAAGCTGCGGATCATCACTAAAAGAGTACTGTGTTTTTGCCATACAAATCGGCAATTGATCCCAGCCATTTTTTTTGAAGACGTTCAATTGGCGCTGTGCCACACTTGAGAAGACCACATTTGATCCGCCATAAATCTCTTTGACGATCTTGGCAGCCTTATCAGGAAGGCTCTCTTCATTTTGGTAAAGCCTACGATAATTGCCGGGTTGTTCATCAATGGCAGTGACGACTTGCTGCGCCAAAAGTTCCCCCCCTGCGCCACCTTTCTCCCAAACTTGCGTCCGAGCGATTGGTACACCAATTTCCTTGCAGCATTGCTCCAACATTTGGATCTCAGCTTCGGTATCAGTGACAAATTCATTGATTGCAACAACAACTGGCAATTGATAATTTTGCATGTTTCTCACGTGACGTTTCAAGTTGGCAAAACCTGCGACTAAAGCCGCTACATTTTCTTCTTTTAAATGTTCTTTATCTATCCCGCCGTGCATTTTTAAGGCGCGAATCGTTGCGACCACTACGACAGCGTCTGGTGCTTTAGAGAGATTGGGTGTTTTAATATCCAAAAACTTCTCTGCCCCGAGATCTGCGCCGAACCCCGCTTCAGTAACCGTGTATTCTCCTAAATGGAGAGCTGTTTCAGTTGCAATGACACTATTACAGCCATGGGCGATGTTGGCAAAAGGTCCCCCATGAATCAACGCAGGCGTTCCTTCGATGGTTTGAACCAAATTTGGTTTCAAGGCATCTTTCAACAATAAAGCTAATGCCCCCTGAACCTGCAAATCCTTGACGTAGATAGGTTGTTTATCATACGTATAACCAATCAAAATATTGCTCAATCGCTCTTTCAAATTATCCAAATTCGTTGCTAGACACAAAATAGCCATAATCTCACTAGCAACGGTGATATCAAAGCCATCTTCTCTAGGTACTCCTTGCAGTGGTCCGCCCAGTCCGACGATCACTTGTCTTAATGCGCGATCATTCAAATCCACGACACGTTTCCAAATGATCCGTCGCGGGTCGATCCCTAATTCATTTCCTTGTTGGATATGATTGTCCACCAACGCAGATAATGCATTATTCGCAGCAGTGATTGCGTGCATGTCCCCGGTAAAATGAAGATTGATGTCCTCCATCGGCAAGACTTGCGCTCTGCCTCCGCCAGTCGCACCACCCTTGATCCCCATGACTGGACCTAATGATGGTTCTCGTAAAGCAATCACGGTTTGTTTTCCAATACGGTTTAAGCCATCTGCCAATCCAATCGTGACTGTCGACTTTCCTTCTCCCGCAGGGGTTGGGTTAATCGCTGTAACTAAGATCAACTTGCCGGTGGGACGTTTCGCGATTTCCTTGATTGCTGGCCAATCGATTTTTGCTTTATACTTCCCATATTGTTCTAGATCTTCTGCTTGTAATCCGATAGTTGCTGCAATATCAATAATCGGTTTAATTGTTGCTTCTTGTGCAATTTCGATATCTTTTTTCATCAGTAACCCTCTATTCCCGAACTATTATTCCTTATTCATTCATATTTGTTTGTCCTATTTCTATTATACCGTTTTTCATGAAGATTGAAACCCTGTTTTTCACCGGAATAAAAAAAGAGCCAGAATTATTTTTCTGACTCTTGTCTTTCAAGAATAGGCACTAGATTAACAAAGTGTGTCTGTAATACTTCAAGATCTTTTTTACGCATTACAAACGTATAGCTTCTTTCATTGGTCACGATTCTCAAATGATGATTCTCTATCCCAATGGCTTGGATTTTCTCGAGAGGAATAACTACTCGTTTCCAAAAGCGGGCATAGGTGATTTTGATGGTCTTCTCCGTCAAATAAAGGCGGCGCTGCAATCCTAACCAGACAAGAAATAGAAAAATCCCCAACACAAGATTGCTTTTCCAATAAGGGCGAGTATTTTCCAGTGCCAAAATCAAGCTGTAAAACAAAACGATCAGTGAACTGGACCAATAGATAATTGCGGTGGCTGGTTCTGGTTGCCAAAAATAGTTACGTTTCATAAATAATTTCCTCACGCGATCAATTTCTAGTATACTTATATCCATCATAACAGAAGGAGTCAACTCATGCTAAAAGTGTATCTCGATGCTTCAACCAAAGGAAACCCTGGACCTAGTGGCGGCGGTCTGTTGATTGTAGGGGAAGACCTGCATGAACAGCATGCCTTTGTACTACCCACGCTCACAAATCACCAAGCAGAATTTGCTGCGATGCATCATGCTCTTGAATTTCTCTTAACGAAAGAATGGCAAGACCAGACGATCATGCTTTATACAGACAGTAAAGTCGTCGCTCAAACAATCGACAAAAATGATACGAACAACCCCGATTTTCGGAAGTATTTAGAGGAAATCCAAGAGTTGCTGCCCTATTTCACTTTACTGATTGTCCAATGGATTCCCGAATCTCAAAACAAAGGTGCCGACCATCTGGCCCGTCAAGGGGTAGCTAAGGCTTTAAAATTACAAGATCGGCGATAACAAACGAGAAAAGTTTTGCTTGAAACGCAACCAGTAAGATTGTTTAGCCAGCATTTCATCTGTCAATAAAGTGGACTGCAGCATATCCTCTTCAAAAATCGTTTTTAATTGCGCCGTGACTTCTTGATCATAAACGAATGCATTGACTTCAAAATTCAACGCATAACTGCGAATGTCCTGATTTGTCGTTCCAAACGAGCAGATGGTATCATCCATCATAACAGTTTTGGCATGTAAAAATCCATTCTCATAGATATAGATTTTCGCTCCCCGGCGATGTAAATAGTTGGCATAGTGTTGGGTCGCTCGATAGATAAATGGATGATCCGGCATGCAGGGAATCATGATTCGAACATCTACACCTGAGTGGATGGCGATCTCCAAGGCATTCATCATACTGTCGTCAGGAATCAGATAAGGGGTTTGGATCCAAATCGATTTTTCAGCCGCCAAAATCATCTTGACGAAGCCGCCTTTAAGAATCTGCGTTTCCGTCTCAGGTCCGTCGGCCACGATTTGCATATCGACATGACCTGCCTCTTCTTTAGGCGGTAAAATGAAATAGCGATCTTCATATTCCAGTTGATCTGCTTCATTTCTAATCGAGGCATTCCAATCGCGGATAAAGATTTCCTGTAAGGTAAAACTAGCAGTTCCAACGATTCGCGCATGTGTATCCCGCCAATAACCAAATTTTGCTTTTTTACCTAAATATTGATCCCCTACATTAAACCCGCCGGTCCAGCCAATTTGGCCATCAATCACCACGATTTTGCGATGCAAATGGTAATTCAAACGTGTATTGCGAATCAAATTTTTTGAAGTAATAAAGGGCACGACCTTTCCGCCAGCGTCCATTAATGGCTGAAAGAATTTACGATTTGCTTTGGGAGAACCCCATGGATCGAATATTAGTCGAACTTCTACTCCTTGCTTGGCTTTTTCAATTAGGACATCAAGAAACTGCCCACCAATTTCATCATTAAAAAAAGAATAGTATTCCACATGAATATTGTCTTCAGCATTTTGCATATCTGAAAATAAGGCAGCAAATTTTTCCTTGCCGTCCGTATAAAATTGTACCTGATTGCCTTTTGTCAAAGGGGATTCATCTAAATTTTTAAAATACCGTTCCAATAGATGGTTGTCATCTGAGTATGGATGCTCTGGAAAGAAATAATTGTGGACTTTGATGATTTGATTTAATTCATTGATCCTGCTTTGATGGTGCTCACTGAATTTATAAATGATTTCTCCGTCGATTCCTCGACCACAAAACAAATACAACAAAAACCCAAAACCCGGGATAAAGACTAATGTCATCATCCAGGCAAAAACACTTGCAATTGATCGCGGTTTACGAAAGACAGTAATAAATGCCGCAACTGTATTGACAAACAGCAACGCCAAAAAGACGGTCGAAACCACACTCATATCCATTTTTATCATATTTTCCTCCTACAACAAATAAGTATGATCAAACGTGATCGCCACCTCATACGTGCCGATTTCATGCGTAATCTTTTGATAAATTTTATCTTGCAGTTCACGATCTGTGTAATTTCTTTGCTTTGGGATCACCAAATCAAAAGCAAACTGTTTTTCGTGAATCCGAAAGTCGTGCATCCTTAACTCTGGATCAATCGTCTCAACGATTTGTCTGACTTTTTCCCGCAACTGCCGGTACTGTTTATTTTGGATAGGGACAGGATCAAGATGACAAACCAATTCAACTTGAAGGTTCCTTTGAAAATCATGTTCGATCGCATCAATTACTTCATGGGCTTGTGACAAACTCCAGCTTTCATTGACTTCAATATGAACACTAGCAAAACGATTCTTGGGACCATAGTTATGAACGAGCAGATCATGGTACCCCAATATTGTTGGATAACGATCTAGTCGATCCTCCATCTCACGGATTTCAGCTTCTGTCGGACGTGCACCTAGCAGTTCATTGATAAAGGTACGGATCATCATGATACCACTAAATAAAATGTATAGCGCGATCAGCAAGCCAATATACCCATCCACCCGCCAACCGGTTCCCCATTCAATCAATGCAGAGAGCAAGACCGCAACTGTTGTGAGTACATCATTAAAACTATCTTGTCCGCTAGCTTGTAAGGTTGCAGAGTCAATTTTCTTCGCCAATTGACGGTACATGAGACCTTGCCAAAGCTTTAATCCGATTGACAAGATCAGCACAATAAACAACCATGGTGATAAACGGATCGGTTCAGGAGCAATGATTTTTTCAAAGGCATTTTTTAGAAACTGAAAACCAACAAATGTGATCAGTAAAGAAACCACAAAACCGCTAATGTATTCAAACCGTTCATGGCCGTAGGGATGCTCCCTATCCGCCGGCTTGGCAGCAATCCGAAAACCGATCAATGTCAAAAAGGAGGAGGCGGTGTCAGACAGACTATTGATAGCATCTGCCATGATCGAGACCGATTGTGCCGACAGTCCAATCAGAAACTTTGCGACAAAAAGAAGTGCATTTGAGAGCAATCCCAGATAGCCCGCAAGTTTACCGATCATGGTGCGATCAGTTGCGTTTCCTTTCATTCGCTTTAAAAAGAAGCGCAGCATAACATTCCCTCCAAGCGTAAATTCGTCTTTCTTATTTTACCCCGAATGAAATCAGTAAAACAACTAAAAGCATGTAAAAAACGTATTTTTCTAAAAATGAATGCTTCAGCTATTCCAAAATTTCTCTTTAATAAAATCCAATTTCTGCAAAAACAGAAAAAATACCCGAAGGAATCGCGTTTCGATCCTCTACCGAACGTCTTATAAAAAGACGCGGCAGCTCTCTGACACACAATTCCAGTTCGGATATTTCTTGATGTTATACATTTTTTTATGATTTGCTGTTAAAGAATCAGTTTGCGGCTAACCAATTGGCTACTTCAGTCAATGCAGCGTCGATTCCTTCTGGTTGCTTCCCACCGGCTTGTGCCATATCTGGACGTCCGCCGCCACCGCCGCCGACTTTCGGTGCGATGTGCTTGATCAAATCTCCAGCTTTCAAGCCTTTCTCATTTGCCTGTGGCGTCATTGCAGCCAACAGATTAACTTTGCCATCGTTGGCTGTAGCAAGAACTAAAACATCCGATAATTCTTTTTGTTTCCATTGGTCTGCCAATTGGCGTAACTGATTCATATCTTTGACAGTTACTTTTGCAGCAATAAAACGAATCCCATTCACTTCTTTGACATCTTTGAAAACATCGCCAGCTTGTTGATTGGCTAGTTTGCTCGCCAGTGCTTGATTTTCTTTTTGCAGATCCCGCAGTTGTTGCTGTAATTGTTCTGTTTTGCTGACTACATCTTTGATTTGTGCCGATTTGACGATCCCTGCAATGGCTTTTAGCTGTGCTTCTCCTTCATGCAGCAATGCGTAAGCTTCTTGACTCGTCACTGCTTCAATCCGACGAACGCCAGCACCAATCCCGGATTCAGAAACAATTTTGAAAATACCGATATCTTCTGTATTGGCGACATGTGTGCCACCGCAAAGCTCGATAGACCAATCTGCGACATTGACTACACGCACATCCTGGCCGTATTTTTCGCCAAAGAGAGCCATCGCCCCCATGCCCTTCGCCGTATCGATGTCGGTTTCGATAGTTACGACTGGCAAAGCTTCCCAAATTTTCTGATTGACGATTTGTTCCATCTGACTTAATTCGTCTGCAGTCACTTGGCCAAAATGACTAAAGTCAAAACGCAAGTGTCCAGGTGCAACTAATGAACCTGCTTGATTTGCATGGCTACCTAGCACTTCTTTCAACGCTTTGTGCAATAAATGAGTGGCTGTGTGGTTTTTGATGATTTTGTTCCGACGGTGCTGATCAACTTGCAAGAAATAAGAAGCCCCTTCCGTCAAGTTGCCAGTTACCTTCGCAGTATGCAAAAACTGGCCATTTGGTGCTTTTTTTACATCAGTGATCTCAGCAACGATAACACCAGATTGGTCAACAACAGTACCAGTGTCCGCTACTTGACCACCCATTTCTGCATAGAATGGTGTTTCTTTGAAGATCAGTTTGGCTTCACCAGTGGTTACTGTATCAAGCAATTGTTCCTCTTGAATGATCACTAACAATTCGCTGTTGGCTTCAAGGCTTTCGTAGCCAACAAAACGGCTTTCGACTTTGATATCAGTCAAAAGAGCGGATTGAACACCCATAGAAAGCTCAGTCGATCGAGCAGAACGAGCCCGTGCCCGCTGTGCATCCATTTCTTTTTCAAAACCGGCATGATCAACTTTCAACCCTTCATCTTGAGCGACTTCTTCAGTCAATTCAACAGGGAATCCGTAAGTATCATACAACTTAAAGATATCGGCACCTGCTAATGTCTCTTGCCCATCTGCCTTCACTTTAGCAATGACTTGGTTCAAGATCTCTAATCCTTCATTGATGGTTTCATGGAACCGTTCTTCTTCATTACGGATTACTTTTTCGATAAACGCTTGTTGAGCCAATACTTCCGGATAATAACTCTCCATGATTTTTCCTACGATCGGAACAAGTTTATATAAAAAGGCTGAATCGATACCTAATTTCTTGCCATGCATGACGGCGCGGCGTAGCAAACGGCGCAACACGTATCCGCGTCCTTCGTTTGACGGTAGTGCACCATCGCCTATAGCAAAAGAAAGCGCGCGAATGTGGTCGGCGATCACTTTGAAGGAAATATCTGTTGCTTTGCTTTCACCATATGCAAAATTGCCGCTCAATTCTTGAACCGCTTCGATGATCGGCATAAAGAGATCTGTTTCAAAGTTGGTTGGTGCATTTTGGATGATCGACACCATCCGTTCAAGCCCCATCCCCGTATCAATGTTTTTATGTGGTAATGGTTCATACGTGCCATCTGCTTGATGATTGAACTCTGAAAAGACCAAATTCCAAATTTCCAAATAGCGTTCATTTTCACCGCCAGGATAATTCTCCGGATCATCTTCTGCGACATCGTTGAACTCAGGTCCGCGGTCATAAAAAATCTCTGAATCTGGTCCACAAGGTCCAGCACCGATATCCCAGAAGTTGTCTTCGATCTCTACGATGTGTTCTGGAGTCAACCCGATTTCTTCGCGCCAAATTCGTTTTGCTTCTGTGTCTTTTGGATACACTGTGACATAAAGCTTTTCTGGATCAAAGGCCATCCATTCTGGAGAAGTCAAAAACTCCCACGCCCAATGGATTGCTTCATTTTTGAAGTAATCACCAATCGAAAAATTTCCTAACATTTCAAACATGGTGTGGTGACGTGCTGTCTTACCAACATTTTCGATATCGTTGGTCCGAATCGATTTTTGTGCATTGGTGATTCGCGGATTTTCTGGAACAACGGTACCGTCAAAATATTTTTTCAATGTTGCTACACCTGAGTTGATCCACAACAATGTTGGGTCATTTACAGGGACGAGTGATGCACTAGGCTCGATCGAATGTCCTTTTGATTGAAAGAAATCGAGAAACATTTGACGAACTTCGGCACTTGATAAGTGTTTCATATAGTTTTCCTACTTTCTAATGATAAAATCGCTTGGGAGCAAGGAATGCTTTTGTTCTTTGGTGACCTTTCTCTCTGATATCTGTTCATTCGACGAACTCGCTTCTGGGTAGTCAAACAAAAAAACACCACTGCAGAGCAAGGACGTAGCTACGCGGTACCACCTTACTTGCAATGATGTTGATCATTACCTCTCAGACTCGATAACGCAGAGCAGGCGTCAGCATTTCTACTGAATCAGATACCAAAGGGAGCGATCAATTAGGATTCTTGTTTTTCTCTCAGCTTTGAAAAACTTTCTGTAAAGAATGAACAAATCAACCATGTCCTTCGTCTTTAAAAGTATAAGGAAATGTTCACAAAAAGTCAATCCTCAAATCCGTTCTCGATCAATAATAACTGCTTTTCGGTAGCGGTATTTTTCAGGGTCCAACTGCTGGTTTGCTTGCAACATTTTGCGTGACCGATAATAACTAGCATAGGGCAATGTATCCAGTAATGGATTGCCGCACTCTGGCCAATCTTCCATCTTTAGAAATGAACTGTCAGTTAACTCCCATCCATTGGCATACGGATAAATCAAGCCAAACATGTTCGGCTCAGCCAATGCTTTTTTGGTCAATTTGACACCATCCTCACAGGGTTTTTCATTGCCCCAACGAAATAAACGACGGGTCCCGGCGCCCACTACATATTCCCACTGTTCTTCATTCATCAAATCATATCCCTGCTGTCCCAGCCAGTGCTGCAATTCATTTTGGGTCATTCGTTGGTGGGTGTATACATGATAATTGCCAGACACTGGATACAGTTCCGCAAAGTACTGATTTTCGGCACTGATTGTTCTTGGCATTTCCCACTGCAAACTTTCTTCAAAACTTCGCGGCTGCTGAAATGCCTGCCGTATCTCGGAACCAAAAGTTTCAAATTGATCAACATGACCATGGAATTCTCCCGTGACTGTATCTAGTTCTCCAATCAAACGAGTACCTGCTGGCAATGCCATTTTCTGCACCAACATGGGTGGGATGGTCGCTTTGCGTAATGGGCTCATTGATTCATTTACAAAATCTCCCCACTCCTCAGCGTTTGACAATCCGTAGCCTTTGATCAAGCGACGGAGCGAAGGGCTGAGAGGTTCTTGCCACATTTTAGACCAGCAGGTTATCGGCAATCCCTGAATGCCCAAGTCCCAGCCTAGAATTGTTTCATAATTTCCAGGCACAAAGACGAAGGGTTCCTCATCAATCGTTAATTCAAAGGTCTCACACTTGATTCCTGCATAGCTTGTTTTAATAAAATGAACATCTGTAATTTCTTTCAATGGGCTGACAAAGTACATGACTACTTGCTGAAACACTTGGCTTTTGACTTCAGCAGTCAAATTTTTCCAATTCGTCCATTGCAATGCTTCGAAAAAATCCACGAGCTTTCCCCTTTCATCTGCTACAATCAATATAGATTGAGTATACCATGAATTGGGAGGAAAAATGATGCAGCTTTATTTTGGGCGGGAGGACTGGATTCAGCAGGCTGTTTTTGCACTTAGAAGATCTGTCTTTGTCGACGAACAAGGAATCGCTCCTGAATTAGAATTTGATCAAAAAGATCAGTTCTGCCATTATTTTCTACTGGCAGAAGGCCAAGTACCAATTGCCACTATTCGCTATCAATCGTTGGATTCGCAAACGATCCAGCCCGATCGCTTTTGCGTGGCTAAAAACTATCGAAAGCAAGGGATAGGACGGCAGTTGTTAGCGGCCTATGAGCAAAAAGCGATCACCAATGGCTTTTGCTGGTCGGTTTTGTCTTCTGAAATTGCAGCAGTCGGCTTTTATCAAAAATGCGGCTGTGAGATCCTCTCTCCTCCTTTTGAAGAAGATGGAATCCTCTGTGTAAAAATGGAAAAAAATCTTTGCTAAAACGAAGGAACACCCAATAGCCATTGCCTGGCCGATGGGTGTTCCTTAAATTAGATACTGGAATTTTTTTTATTCTTGCGAGCAGAGCGATTCGACTGACGACGTTCGATCTTTCGTTTCTCTTTGTTTTTCTTATCAACAGCCCACTGAATTTTCTTCTTGTAGCCAGGCTTGATTTTTTTCTTTTTCTTCTTGACCAACCCAATCAATGTTGGGTCTAATTCGTCTCTTGATTTTTCACGTTTTTGTCGACGATTCCGATCATATGTTGCAACGATCTCCCCATTTTTGATTTCTTTTGGTTGGAATTTTACACCTAAATCTTCGATTGCTTGAATGGCTTGTTCGTCACTAGGATCATACAAAGTGATCGCTGTTCCAGCTAACTGATTACGTCCAGTACGTCCCACACGATGAATAAAGAAATCCAAATCCGCCGGAATCTCAGCATTGATTACATGCGAAACTCCCTCGATGTCAATCCCGCGAGCAGCTAAATCAGTTGCGACTACATATTGATACTCTAAATTTTGAACCTGACGCATCACACGTTTGCGTTCTCGCGGTGTGATATCGCCATGGATCTTGGCTACTTTCAGCCCTTTTTCTTTCAGATAGTCGGTTAATTCATCCACTCGGGATTTGGTATTGGCAAAAACAATCGCCAAATAAGGATGTCCCGTCGTTAGTAGTTGATAAACCAATTGATTCTTATCTTTTCCTTTAGTTGAGATCAACCAATTTTCAATGGATTCAGAGATGACTGCTTTCGGACGAATTTCTTCGATCAATGGATTTTCGAGATATTTTTTCAAAAATGGACGCAGCTTTTCTGGAATCGTTGCAGAGAAAACTAACATTTGCAGTTTTTCCGGCAATCGACTAGCAATTTGGTCCACTTCTTCCAAAAAGCCCATATCTAATGTCATATCTGCTTCATCAATGACAAAGGCTCGTGCCGTATGCACAGCCAGTGCTTGTTCATTGATCATATCTAGAATTCGTCCCGGTGTCCCGATAACAAGCTGCGGCTGCTGGTTTTGCAAGCGGTCCATTTGTCGTTGTTTATCCGTGCCGCCTACAAAGTTGGTCACACGAATCTCTGGTTGCTGAAATTCTGCTAGTTGTTTTGCCGCTTGATAAATCTGCGTGGCTAATTCACGACTCGGTGCAGTGATCACGACTTGCACTTCATCTTTTTGCGGATCGATTTGATCCATCAAAGGAAGCAAAAATGTATGCGTCTTCCCACTTCCAGTTTGGGATTGTCCCACGACACTGCGACCTTTTTGGATCACAGGGATTAATTTTTCTTGAACTTCTGTTGGTGAAGTAAATTTCTTCTCCGCTAACGCTTCGTAAATAAATGGTTGAAATTTAAATGACTCAAAAGACATTCAAACACCTTCTTTCTATTGACATCTTTTGGATTATAGCATATTTCCAGCTCAATTCCTAACCTTGTTTCGCTGGATCGTGCTTACTACATAAGTAGCCGTTCTTTTTTCGTAAAAGAATCGCGGTTGTTTTTTGAATGCTGCCCAAAGGATGTTGCAATAAAATCCAAGTTGGATCAAACCAAAAATCAACACAACCAACAAACTCACTAGGACGAGCATTTGATTAGTAGATTGAATAAAAGGCGTAAACAACACATTGATGCGTGTCGCACTAACATAGATCAGATAGAGCAATCCATAACGCTTAAAAATTGCTCTGAAACTGACACGGGAATGATTTTCCTCCATCACTCGAATGCGAACAAGTTTTTTTCCTAGCGTTTGTCCATTGAGAATATAATTCAAAAGAATAAAGTAAAGAACTACTTCTAGTAAAAAATACCAATAATCATTCGTAAAGTCATCGATTTCTTTATTCACAGTCACTCTTAACAGAATCATAAGCATCCAAGCGAATAAATTCAATATTCCCCAATCGATCAGCCAAGCAACAAATCGGCGAGTAAACGTCACTCGATTATCTTTGGCATAAGATTCGGCATCCATCTCTTCACGGGTAGGCAACAGGAAGGTGAACAATGGCGTCACCAAAAAGCCAATGGTCCCGCCAAGGGTATTGACAAATAAATCATTGACGTCAAACAACCGATAAGGGCGCGGATAAATAAAGTATAATCCAGTTAACTGAGTCAATTCAAAGAACAGTGATAAGCCAAAGGTTGCCACAATCGTCTTCGGAAAAGACAATTTAAAGTAGTAGCGCATATAGACACCAAAAGGCAGTGTCAAAAAAAGATTGAATAATGGCTCTAAGACTACGTTTTGCTTCAAAGCCGGAAGATACGTAGTGGGATCATTGATTTGTAACACCGTTTGCTGCAAAAAATGCTGCCAGGAAGCACCTAACTGCCACTCCATTTTGGGACCGGTCATTTGAGCGACTTCTTCAATACTCGGCAACGGCAAAATGACCAAGAAATAGGCACAAAGCAGATAAAAAACAAATGAATAAAGTACAATTGCTCGTGAAAAAATAAATCGGCCAAATTTACGGTATTGGCGCACAAAAAATATCGACGAGATTGCAAGTGCCAAGAATGGAAATAACAGTAATGCAACCTTGATTGGCATAAGATAAGCTGACATAACATCCTCCTAAAAATCTATTTCCTTTTAATCTTACACTGTAATTCCCAAAACGTAAATTTTGGAGTATGATAAATAAAAGGAGGTAAAAAAACATGTTGAATCCTTATTTTGCTTTTGGTGTGCCATTTTTTCTTTTATTGCTCTATATCGGCTTTGCGCTTTTTCGCCGTTCTTCTCATATTCCTTATTTAGGGTTTGTACTCTTTATCATTGCTGGATTTATGAGTGTATTCAGTTTCCAAGTGATCCAACAGGCGCTGACAGAAGTAAATAAAACCAATGCTGCTGCGGTAGAGCAGGTCCATGGCTATTCCCTCTACTTATTAGCTATTCCGTTGCTGATCGGTCTCTTGTTAGTGATCCGCAATATTTTTCGGGGTTATGCTAAAATCAAAAAAGTACGTCTCCAATCCAAATGAAAAAGATACAGTTTCACTTTATTCAAATGTTGACTGACAGGCGCTCTGAAAAACAAATGAATCCGTCAAACAAAACAATTATCCGAACGATAGCTGAATGATCAAGCGTACTTACATGCATGCGGACTTAAGTTAAGCGCATCGCATTCTTCATCGACTATCGTTCGGATATTTTTTTGTTTTGTGTTCTTCTGTTTTTCTTTAACCTACATACATTCATTGGGCATTTGCCCCTCTATTCTTACTCCTCGTCTAGAAAATCAGTCTCGGTCTGTGCAAGAAATTGCTCCTTGACTTCATCATCCAGTTGTTCCAAAAGATATTGCCAGTCGCTATTTGACAAAACGACCACATCCAAATCTTTTTCTTCGTCAATCAATTCGAGGTTGCTGTACTTATCACCCAGATCAAGAAATAAATCAGCGAGTGCTGCATCCTCAATGGTTAGGTATTCCGTTTTTTTCATCACCCATCACCTCAAAAATCAAAGAATTCGTAAAACAATATTTCAAACGATTGAATGGTTGTCATTTTTTGTAGCGTCAATAAATCCAAGCGGATAAACTCTTTTTCCACTAGAAAATAGTGATTGTCTTCTAATGCTTCTTCAATGAATGGCAGAATCTGTTCTTCATCTCCTTGCCGTTCCCTGGAAATACTAGAGATCTGATTAAATAAACGTTCATCTTGCAATAAAAAATACTCATCATCGTACCGGTAAATGGCAACTTGATAATTCCGGATGGGTAATGCTGCTCGAATGATAAAAAAACATTCCCCAGAATCAGAAAGTGCAGGTAATAATTCATTCGGTTTCAGCGCTTGTTTGTAATACATATCCATCTCTCCCCTTATTTATAATTATAGATAAATACAGAGGAAACACAAAGGAATCGAACTGAAGATTAAAAATTACTAAACATCCCATTCTCTATAAAATTCAGTTAAAAAGGTTGTCATAACGTCTTTACGCCGCAGTGCTTCTTGTTTACCAAAGTGCGTGTGCATTTTTTCAGGCAATAAAAACAACTTTTCATAGAAATGATTGATCACGGTGGTCCCTTTTCGGTAGTCAGCGTGGTTTGTGAACGTTTTCGGCGCTCGCTCTGATTCATGGATCGGATGCTGATGTGCACCGCCAAAGTAACTAGTACGCAAAATACCAATTGCGCCTAATGCATCTAAGCGATCCGCATCTTTCACGATTTGTCCTTCTAAAGAGGAGACTTGTGCCCCTGCCAGTAACTCTTTTGAGAAAGAGAGATTCTCAATGATTGTAAATATATGACTGATTTGTTCTGCTGTGGCTCCAGCAGCGAGAAGGCATTGCTGCACTTCTTCTTTGGCTTTCACCACATCTTTCACCACCTTATCATCGATGGTATCGTGTAAAAATGCCGCTGCTTCCACAACATAATCATCTACTTGCAGTTGATCTTCGGCAATGATCTGTTTGGCCATTGCGGCTACTCTCTTGACATGATCAAAGCCATGTCCTGTGTGATCAGTTCCCAAAATCAATTTGGCATATTCATAAATTGGTGCTATATCAGCCATTTTTTGAAACTCCTGTCTTTTTTATCTTGTTTCTATTGCTAGCATTCTGATTCAATCGTCCGATTCCATCAAAGTATCAGAACCCAAAGTCAATGAAGACTATCGTCTAGCTACCTAGTTTCCCGTGCGTTTTTTTAAAGATGAGAAGAAGCCTTTCGAGTGAACGAAAGGCTTGCTCATTAGCGGATTTGATAAACAGAAAAATAAACCTTCCGCAGATAATCCAATAAATATTGCGGATTTAACAGTTCTCCTGTCGCATCCAGAATCAATTGATTTGGTTTTTTAGAAGCCCCGTATTGATGAATGTGCGTGGTCAACCATTGGCGGATCTCTGAATAATCATCAGAAGCCAATACAGCATCGACATCGATCTCTTTTTCCATTGCATGAAAAAGCTGTGCCGCATACATGTATCCTAACGCGTATGATGGGAAATAGCCAAAACTTGACCCTGACCAATGAACGTCTTGCAAGATACCTTCTAAATCATTTTGCGGACGTACGCCTAAGTATTCTTCATATTTATCATTCCAAATAGTTGGCAGATCTTCCACATTCACTTCTTCATTGAAAATCATCTTCTCAATCTCGTAACGGATAATGATATGCAAAACATACGTCAGGCTATCTGCTTCGATCCGAATCAAACTTGCTTGGGTAAATTTTAATGCATTGTAGAAAGTCTCAAAGGAAACATCATCGAAAGTTCCTTCTGCACACTCTTGAAAATAAGGGTATTGTTTCTCCCAAAAATTACGATTGCTACCGATAATGATCTCATTGAATAAAGATTGCGATTCATGGATTCCCATGGATGCTCCTTCGTGGACCGGCGTTCCTTCAAATTTTTCATCAATGTTTTGTTCATACATGCCGTGGCCTGCTTCATGAATCACGCCGAATATTCCCATCGAAAAATCTTCTTCATTCCAACGAGTCGTCAAGCGAACATCATTGTGGTTAATGCCGGTCGCAAAAGGATGCACCGTATTGTCCAACCGCCCGCGAGAAAAATCATACCCTAAGTCTGTGATGACTTTCGAGATGAATTTCCGCTGTTGCGCCTCTGTCATTTCACGAGATAAGATCGTTGTATCTGGTGGAGTACCTTTTTCTAACTGGCGACGAATATCCATGATTCCATCACGAACTTGTGAAAACACATTATCCAAGATTTCAACGGTCATGTTCGGTTCATATTGATTCAAAAGAACATCATAATTTGTCCGTTCCTCTTTTTTCCAATAAGGGATCAGCTCTTTTGTCAAATGGATATTCTCAGCTAATGCTTCCTTGAATAAAGAGAAATCTTTCGCTTTGCGGGCTTGCGTCCAAGCAGTATGAGCTCTAGAAGTAGCAGCAGAAGCTGCGATCGCTAATTCATTAGGAACATTTTTTTGCAGCTCATATTCTTCTTTCACCAGCTGATAAGCTGCTTGACCAACTTCAGATAATTCATCAGGGTGCTGACCAAAATAAGTAATGGCTTCTTGGATCGTTGGTCCGACTTTCTTTTCGAAATACAAGCCATACAAGTAGCTGTCAACTTCACTGCGATATTCGCTGGCCTTTTCAGGCATTCCCGTCTGAGTATCCCAACCAAGGATTCCCATTGCTTGTGACAGCAAATCGAGCTCTTTTAATTCTTTTAGAAATTCTTGTTCTTTCATTCAACCGTCTCCTTTTTACGCGGTGGGCGACTGCCCCAATACTGGAAGAAATCCGTACGCAACGCACCATTATATAGTTTGCGCTTCTTGGTTGCTTTTTCACCATAGTGGGTCTCAAATGTAAGGTCACTGGTCAAAATGTATTTGCTCCAAGTTTTTAATGGCCGAAAGACTTCGCCCATTTCACGGTACAAGCGCTGTACCGTCTCTTCTTCTCCTAAACGTTCCCCATATGGTGGGTTGGCAACGATCACGCCGTATTCTTTGTCTGTTTTAAAATCTTTGACTGCTTGTTGTTTGAAGGTGATGGAATCACCTAGACCAATCTCTTCCGCGTTTGCTTTGGCGATTTCGATCATCCGTCCATTGATATCTGAGCCCATAATGTCCAGTTGGCTATCGTAATCGGCTGCTTCGTCTGCCTGAGCTCTTACAGTCTCAAATACTTCAGCTGGAACCCAATCCCATGTCTCACAGACAAAGGAGCGATTGAATCCAGGGGCAATATTATGTCCGATCAGTGCTGCTTCGATGCACAGTGTACCGGAACCGCATACAGGATCAACAAACGGTCGGTCTTTGCGCCAGTTGGTCAACATGACTAATGCTGCAGCCATATTTTCTTTTAAGGGTGCGCCCCCTTTTTCTAGTCGATAGCCACGTTTGAACAAACTCGGTCCTGTCGTATCGAGTGTGATCATGGCATGATCTTTCAACAAAGCAACTTCCAACTGAAAGAAAGCACCACTTTCAGTTAAAGGAACACTTGCAGGGCGATGATAAACTTCCCGTAATCGATTAACGATCGCTTTTTTTGTGATTGCCTGACAATCAGGCACACTGAATAACTTCGATTTGATCGATTTACCTGCCACAGGAAACTCTGCGTCTAGCGGCAGAAAGTCTTCCCAAGGTAATGCTTTGACTTGCTCAAATAATTCATCAAAGGTGTATACATCAAATTCTCCCACCACAATCTTAATGCGGTCAGCTGTGCGTAACCAGAGATTGGCGGTTGCAATGGTCTCCAACGTTCCTTTGAAACGAGCCCGTCCATTTTCTACTTGGCATTCAATGCCTAAATCTCGCAACTCCTTACCAACTAGCGCTTCTAACCCACTAGCAGCGGTTGCGACACAATCAAATACTTTTTCTGTCATAGATTTCTCCTTCTTGATATAAAAAAACCTTCCGTTGCTGGAAGGATTCCCTGATCTGCTGTGATTTTCTATAAGCCATGTTCTGTCCACGTCTTCCTCAGGGAGAAGAAAACGTTGGGTAATTATCTATCTGCAATTACTTGCCTTTTTGCTCCGTTCATTTCCGTGCAAAAAGCGCCCCTACCATTGTTTGGGTTGCTCGCTCGAGGGGTTTACCGCGTTCCACCAAGACGGTTTCCCGTCTTGCTTCGTCACTGTGGCACTTTCAAGGATACTTTGGCATAGCTCGCGCCTTAGCCATTTTTCCTGCCGTTACTCTTTCAAGTACCCTAGCTTATTGTTTCGCTAGGCACGATCACTACAAGCATCTCAGCTTGTGCGAGCATGGACTTTCCTCAGCATAATCAAAGTTATGCCGCAATTACCCGAAAACCACAGCAATCAAATTGATTAGAATTGACGTGTTTTTTCGTTATCGTCTTCAAAATCAGCATTTGTGTAGTTGCTGTTGTATGAAGAGGAACGTGTAACTGGTTCTTTTTGATCCAATTTTTTGCCAAAAACTTCTTTTTCCAAATTAGACAAACGTTTCAAAATATCAAAATTTGTCACTGTTTGACTTTTTGGCGCTTCTTGTTGGACCCGTGATGCAATCGCTTGGTTCTTAGAAAGTTGATCGATTTTTGCATTCAAACGATCGTTTTCTTCTTGCAATGCTAAAATCTCTTTGTTGTAGCTCTCGTAGTCTTTGATGATATTGTCTAAAAATTCATCGACTTCCACTGGATCATAGCCGCGCATTTTTGTTTTAAATTCTTGTTGAAGAATATCCTTGGGACTAAAAATTAGATTTGCCATTATTTACACCTCATTGATTTTTCCAAATGATTTTCACTTTCTAGACCATTCTATCAAAAAACTCTCAGAAATCAAAGTAAATTACTATCAAATGTTGCGTTTTGCAGATCATCCATTGTAATTTGATCGATCTCGTAAGGATGATCCTCCCGATATTTCTTCGCATCTTTCAAAAAAAAGCTGGTTTTTCCAGGGAATTCTTCATCATAAAGCAGCAACGCACCATCTGTGTGTTCCAATAGAAACTGGGTATGATTTCTTAATTGGCTTGGTTCTTTGTAGGGTTGATGGCTAGTGGCATTCACATAATCAGCGCTCATTTGCACTCGTTGCAACATTTGCTGGTTCGCTTCATTCCAGTTTTCACCAAATCCTTGAAACGGATAAATGATCCCTAGTTTGATTTCTGGATAGTCTTTTTGCAAAAGCTCCACCACTTCTGCACACCATATTTCTGCTCCTAGATTGCCACTGATCAGCACCCATTCCAGTCCTTGTTCAATGTAAGAAAGCAAAGACATTTTTATTACTTTCTTAATAATTTTGATTTTGGGATCTTTTTCTTGAAATACACCAAGTTCAAAGCTGCGGTAGCCGGTAAAATATAAGGTTTTCATTGTTTAAGCAGTCATCTCTTTTCTTTCCAAACGTCTTTTTGGTATAATGATGCCTAGGAGTGTGAATAACATGGTCATTCGATACCCTAACGGTCAGTCTTCTGCTTATGATGGCGGTAAAAAACAAAAATTGCAAGAAAAAATAGCTCGGCCAAAAACTTTCGCGAACCGCGGAATGCGTTTTGAAGAAGCAATTAATCAAAGCAATGCCTATTATTTGAATCGTCAAGCAGCAGTCATTCATAAAAAACCTACACCTGTTCAGATCGTTAAGGTGGATTATCCCCGCCGCAGTGCAGCTGTGATTAAAGAAGCTTACTTCCGAGAAGCCTCTACCACGGACTATAATGGTGTTTATCGCGGATATTACTTGGATTTTGAAGCCAAAGAGACACAGAACAAAACCTCTTTCCCCTTCAAAAATTTTCATGAGCATCAGATTCAGCATATGGAAAACTGTCTGACGCAGCAAGGAGTCTGCTTTGTCTTGTTATGGTTCTCAAGCTTGCAACGCTGCTTTTTTTTGACGAGCAGCAACTTGATCACAGAGTGGCATCAACAAAAAACAACAGGTAAAAAATCGCTGCCTCTTGCCTATATAGAGAAAAACGGCATTGAGATCATCCCAGGAATCGCTCCGCGTATTCCTTATTTAAAAGCAGTAGATCAATTTTTGTCAATGAAGGAGAATGATTAGTATGGCGAAAGAATCGCAATCGAGAGCTTCTCGACATGATTCTAAGAAAGCGGCGGCTGCATATAAAGGCCCCAAACAAAAAAAGCCGAAAGGAAAACGAACGATTGGCAGTATTTTACTTCGTACCTTTATGGGGCTCTTCTTTTTAGGATGTCTCGGTCTCTTATCAGGGATGGGACTTTTTTGGTGGTACGCTAAAGATGCACCACCATTAGATGAGAAACAGCTCGATTCTGCTGCTTCCTCCAGGTTCTACGCCTCAAACGGAGATCTGATCCTCGATTTTGGTAGCGAGACCCGTGAAAAAATCACTGCGAATGAAATTCCGCAGCAATTGGAAGATGCGATTGTATCTGTAGAGGATCGTCGTTTCTATCAACATATTGGAGTAGACCCTATCCGTATCATTGGATCGGCATTGTCGAACGTGACGACTGGTGGCATGCAAGGTGGGAGTACCCTAACACAGCAATTGATCAAACTATCCTTCTTCTCTACTAGTGCAGAAGATCAGACGTTGCGAAGAAAAGCGCAAGAAGCTTGGATGGCCGTCAGACTGGAACAAACAAAATCCAAACAAGAAATCTTGACCTACTATATCAATAAAGTGTACATGTCTAACGGTGTCTATGGGATGCAGACAGCTGCCATGAAGTTCTATAACAAGACATTGGATCAACTAGATTTGGCTCAAACAGCATTAATCGCTGGATTACCAAACGCCCCTTCTGCTTATGATCCATATGCTCACCCAGACAAAGCTAAACAGCGACGAGATCTTGTTCTGTTAACCATGTATGAGAATGAAAAAATCACTAAAGACGAATATGAAGCAGCCAAAGCCGAAGATATTTCAGAAGGATTGCAAAAAAATCCGCAACGAAATAACGAATGGAAATATTATGACAATTACTTTAAAGAAGTGATTGATGAAGTAAAAGCAAAAACCGGCAAAGATGTCTATACGGATGGATTGGACATCTATACGAATCTTGATGTCAATACCCAAAAACGATTGTATGACATCGTTAATAGTGACGAATACATCAATTTCCCAGATGATAAAATGCAAGTAGCCGCTACTCTGGTAGATGTTAATAGTGGTAAAGTTGTCGCGCAAATCGGTGCTCGTCATGTGGAAGACGATGTTGTCTTAGGTAATAATTTAGCAGTCAACGTCACTCGTGACTTTGGCTCAACCGTTAAACCACTGACAGACTATGGTCCAGCCTTCCAATTTTTACAAAATTCAACAGGCCGCATGATTTTGGACGAACCCTATAATTACGTGGGGACGAACACACCAATCTACAACTGGGATCGACAATATATGGGAAATATCACTTTGCGGACAGCACTGGCTCAATCGAGAAATGTTCCAGCAGCAAAGCTTTTTGAAGAAGTAGGTGCTGACAATATTTCTTCCTTCTTGAAAGGCCTAGGTATTGAATACAAAAACATTGAACAGTCCAATGCAATTTCCAGCAACACATCAGAAATCGATGGCACCAAGTATGGGATCTCTAGCTTGAAAATGGCTGCTGCTTATGCTGCCTTTTCAAATGGCGGAACCTATTACGAGCCGCAATATGTCAATAAGATCGTTTCGCAAGATGGAACAGTTGATGAAGACTCCTTCAAAGTGGAAGGTCAAAAAGCGATGGATGATACGACAGCCTATATGGTCACCGATATTCTGAAAGACGTGATTTCTGTCGGAACAGGAACCAATGCCCAAATCGATGGACTTTACCAAGCTGGGAAAACCGGGACTTCCAACTATGATGACAATCAATTGGCTCAATTGGATACGTCAAACGGTGCTTACCCGGATATCACGTTTGCAGGTTATACCCCATCCTTTTCTTTAGCTGTTTGGACAGGGTATAATGATAAAATGACGCCGATCACAGACAGCAGTACTCATGTTGCCTCAGATGTTTATCGGGAATTGATGCAATTTGTCTCAGCCTCTGTTGAGAACCGCGACTGGAAAATGCCCGCAGATTTGACCCGGATCGGCAATGAGCTTTACATCAAAGGGACTTACCAGCAACCAAGTTCTAGCACAAGATCAACGATCAGCTCTTCTTCGCTTCCTGAATCAACACCAGAAAGCAGTTCTGAAATCGTTGAATCTAGCAGTTCAACGGAAGAATCGATTCCACCAGTTGAATCTTCTTCTGAAAGCTCACAATCTACACCGCCACCGTCAGAAAGTGAAAGCACACCATCGTCTTCTTCGGAGTCAAGTTCGACGCCATCATCTTCGTCGACTACTCCAGGGACAAATGAAACAAATCCTGAATAAAAAAAAGTTCAGCCGCCTCTCATTGAGGTGGCTGAACTTTTTTTGCGCGCATCCGCAGTTGTCCTTCTTGGCACATTGTCAATAATGGGCAAACTTCACATTTTGGCGCTCTAGCTGTGCAATGGTATCGTCCAAAGAAAATCAGTGTGTGATGTGTTTTGACCCAAAGATCTTCTGGCACTTTTTTCATCAATGTTTGTTCTACTTCTAAGACATTTGCATCTAATCGGCAAATCCGTAAGCGCTTGGTTACTCGTTCGACGTGGGTATCCACAGCGATTGCCGGAATACCAAACGCATCGCCCAAAACAACGTTGGCTGTTTTTCTTCCGACCCCCGGTAATGACACTAATTCCTCGCGGGTTCTAGGTACTTGGCCATTGAATCGTTCGATAAGCTGGGACGCACAAGCCTTGATATTTTTTGCTTTGTTGCGATAAAGACCGATCGTCCGTATTTTCTCAATGATTTCCTCAACAGGAGCTGCTGCCAAGGCCTCAGGTGTCGGATAGGCAGCAAATAGTGTGGGGGTCACTTTATTGACCGACACATCCGTAGCCTGAGCACTTAAAATCACAGCAATCAACAGTTCAAACGGATTTTTGGAAATCAGTTCTCCGTGAGCGTCGGGGAACATTTGGTACATTTGTTCCAATGCGATCATAGTTTTTGCTTTACTGATCATGGCAACTCTCCTTTATTCCCCTTCTAACCAATTATGCATAGGAATCTTAGGAACCGGTCCATTCGTTTGTTCCAAATTTTCTTTCTGCATAAACTGTTTTTTACGGCGTTTTTGTTCTTCTTCTACTTGTTCTTTCGAGGTAATATTTTTCCGTTCCCAAGAAAGTAAAATGCGATCAATATAATTCAAACTGTAGGCTTGATTCAAAACCGCCTCACGTAACGCAAATTGAATCAAATCCGGCTGGTATTTATCTTCTTCCAGCCATTGTGATATTCGCTGGTATTCGATTGCTGAAAGCGGACGGCCAAATTCGGACTCAAACATTTGATAAAGCGAACGTACTTTTGAATCATAGCTCTGCTTTTCCTCCTGCTGATTTTTTTGCCGCAAACAAACTTCCAGTCGTTCATAGATTCCAGAAAACTCATAGTAATCCACCATCTTCCCTGCTGAATCTTTCTTGGATTCGATGGCGATGATCTGTTTATTCAATAGCTCATTCAACCATTTATAGATTTCTTTTTGCTCACTTCCCATCCCTTTAGCAATCATCGCTAAATCTGGAAAATCATTGCCTTGTTCGTGGTAACGATACAACTGAAGCCATAATACAAATTCATCATTGGTTAAACCAAGGCTATGATAGTTTTCCAAAAGCAGATTGGAGACAGTTGTTTGCCCCTGGGCTAAATATTCTTGTAAAGAAATCATCTTATTGTCCTCTTTTCCCATCGTTACATAAAAACCATTTTCAATTTTATTTTGGCATCATCAAGAATAAAATCCATTCTCAACAAAAATGGGACTGCGCATATATACGACCGTCCCATTGACTCCTTTATTGTGCCACCACAGCAATGATCTCTACTTCCACCAATACATCCTTTGGTAAACGGGCCACTTCAACTGCTGAACGTGCAGGCAAATGTTCATGAAAAAGTGTGCTGTATGTATTATTGAATGGAACAAAATCATCCATGTTTTTTAAGAAACATGTTGTTTTGACGATTTCATCTGGTGTAATACCGGCGGCAGTTAAAATTGCCTCGATATTTTTGAGAACTTGCTGTGTCTGAACATCGATAGTTGCTCCCACAACTTCTCCTGTAACAGGATCTAACGGCACTTGTCCGGAAGCAAACAAGAAACCATTAGCAATCCGTGCTTGTACATAAGGACCAATTGCTTGCGGTGCTTTATCCGTTGAAATAATTTTCATTCCTCTTCTCCTTTACACTCTGGACACAATCCATATACTTCTAAGCGATGGCTTTGGATTTTATATCCGGTCAGTTGGGAAGCGGCCATTTCGACATCTTCCAATCCAGGATAGTAAAAATCAGAAATCTTGCCGCAACGTTGACAAATTGCATGATAATGCGGCTCTGTCTTAAAGTCAAAGCGACTGGATGCATCGCCGTAGTTCATTTCTTTCACAAAACCGATCTCCGTAAACAGTCGCAGATTATTGTAGACTGTCGCTACACTAATACCGGGAAAGTGGACTTCGATCGCTCGGTAAATTTCTTCTGCGGTAGGATGTGATGCGTGGCTAGCCAAAAACTCAAGTATCGCAACCCTTTGTGGAGTGATACGGATATTTTCTTGTTTTAATTGTTTGATTGCCTCATCATATATCGTGTTCACAGGAGTTCCTCCAATTCTCTTATCTGTAATATCATACTATGTAGATGGTAAAAATTCAAACAGCTTTCTCTAAAAATTCTTAATCAACCACAAAACAAACACGAAAAATTCCACAGTCCTTAAGAAAAGGGGAGAAAAAGCAGGCATTCTGCCAATGCCCGCTTTCCTTGTTATTCTTCCACTTGATATAAAGCAGTCGATAGATAGCGTTCTCCATTGTCCGGGACGATCGCTAAGACTTTTTTGCCTTTTCCCAGTTCTTTGGCAACTTTGAGTGCTGCATGGATCGCTGCTCCAGAAGAAATACCTACGAGCAAGCCCTCTTTACGGCCGACTTCTCTCGCTGTTGCCATCGCATCTTCACTTGATACGGCAATTGCTTGATCAAAGATCTCTGTATCAAGAACTTTAGGTACAAAGCCGGTTCCAATTCCTTGGATTTTGTGAGGACCAGGTTGTCCGCCTTCTAAGATAGCCGATTCTGCCGGTTCAACGCCATAGATTTTTAAGTCTGGATACACTCGTTTTAATTCTCGACCCGCACCAGTGATCGTGCCGCCTGTACCGATACCAGCGACAAAGGCATCTAATCCTTTTGATTCAAAGGCATTCTCTATTTCTTTCCCAGTTGTTTTCTCGTGAATCTCGGGATTTGCCGGATTTTCAAATTGCAGCGGCATAAAATAGCCCTCTTGTTCAGCCAATTCTTTGGCTTTATTGATTGAACCTGTGATTCCTTCTGAGCCTGGTGTCAAAATCAATTCAGCACCATAGGCTTGCATCAGCTTGCGCCGTTCGATACTCATGGTCTCAGGCATCACGAT
This sequence comes from Enterococcus sp. FDAARGOS_553, assembly GCF_003812305.1. NCBI lineage: Bacteria > Bacillati > Bacillota > Bacilli > Lactobacillales > Enterococcaceae > Enterococcus > Enterococcus sp. FDAARGOS_553. The sequence goes on along the minus strand of NZ_CP033740.1, from coordinate 2,601,895 downwards.
CACCACTCGGTACCCTTTCGCTGCACCGATCATCGCCAAGCCGATCCCAGTATTACCGGAAGTTGGTTCCACGATCGTATTGCCTGCTTTCAAAGAGCCGTCTTTTTCGGCTTTTTCGATCATAGCCAAAGCGATCCGGTCCTTCACGCTGCTCCCTGGATTATAAAACTCAAGTTTAACGTAGACATCAGCGGAATCCTCTCCAACCACCTTGTTTAATTTGACGATGGGCGTATGCCCAACTAGCTCGGTAACAGATTGATAAATCTTTGTCATTTGCAATCCCTCCAGTTCATATTCCTATTCTACCCAAAAAACGGCAGACTTGCGAACAAAAAGTTAGCGTTTTCCAAATATTTATGTTTTTTTCACAAAGAAAAAAACTTTTGCTTTGCTTCTTTTAGTTACTAAAAGAGAACAAAAACAAAAGTTTTTGTGAAATTTCATTTGGTGTTTAGCTAATAAATAGCGAAAATCAAACGATCAATTCCTGTCCTACGACGATCAAGTCACTGCTTAATCCATTGGCAGCCATGATTTGATCCACCGTTGTACCAAAACGTGAAGCAATATCCCAAAGACTGTCGCCAGATGCTACGACATAACTTTGTCCCGTACTTTGTGTCGTTGTTGTCGTCGATGTGGATTGCGTTGTCGTTACAGAAGTCGTTGTGGCACCAGTACTTGGTGTATCAAAACGAGTTAGTTGATACGTTTCAATCAGCCAGTTTAATTTTTGTGCGTAACCTGGATCAGTGGCATAGCGTCCTGTCAGATAGCTGGTCGCATCGTAAAAAGAAGTCGTTTGACTTTTCCAGACCCCACTATAATGTGCTTTACCTGAAGTGAAGCTTGTACTTCTTAAAACGTTGGCGTGATCTTGAAAAGACTCCCAGTAGGAATTATATTGGCGGAATGGTTCATTCATTACGACCCATTGTCCATTGATATACTCATCTGTAGGCAAATAGACAGATTGCCCGTTATATGATCCTTTGACCCCAAAAAGATTGTAGTAAGGCGCATTGGATAATGTAGATGAGCCATAGCCACTTTCCAAAATGGCTTGCGCGATCATCACCGATGCATAAAGATCATTATTGGCCGCAACGTCTTGTGCTGACCAACCAATCTGTTCGATAAAACTAGCGATTCCTTGACTAGTGGTCTGATATTCACTTGCTTGGACCTGTTCGGGAAGTAGCGTGACCACCGCTGGTGACAATGCTAATCCAGCCCCAATAAAAGAAACCACTGCTCGTTTACTTGGTCGTGGCATCACTGCTTTTTGTTGGTGGATATGTCTTTCACTGCGGGTTTGATAATTTTTCATTCTTTTCCTCCATCGTCCCAATACTATTCAACAATATAGACATTATACGGAAAAAATTTTTTCTGTGCAACTTAAGCAACTCAATAGTTTTTTTAAAGTCTTTTCGCAAAAACATCTTGTTCTACCTAAAAACGAAAAGACTTTAAAAAAACAAGCGAAATCAGCTGCGATTTTGCTTGTTTCTTACGCTTATTTGATCGATTGGAAAGTGGCAACCACATTTTCGACTGTAAAGCCGAACTCTTCCAATACTTTGTTTCCTGGAGCAGAAGCGCCAAAATGATCAATGGCGATGACTTTGCCTTTGCAGCCTAGGTAACGATCCCAACCAAATGGGGAAGCTGCTTCGATGGCAACCCGTTTTTTCACGGCTTTCGGCAAGACACTCTCCTTGTACTCTTCTGACTGTGCTTCAAACAAATCAAAGCTTGGCAGTGATACGACAGACACATCCACTCCAGCTTCTGCGAGTTTGGCTTGCGCTTCTACCGCTAGATTCACTTCTGAACCAGTAGCGATCAAGATGCCTTCTGGTGTCTCACCGGTTTGTTTTGAAAGGACATAGCCACCTTTAGCCACGTTTTCTTCGACACCACTTAGCGTCCCTGCTAACACTGGCAGGTTTTGACGGCTCAACACTAAGACCGTTGGTTTATTCGTCGTTTGCAAGGCGATCTTCCAAGCTGCCCGAGTTTCGTTGCCATCTGCTGGTCGGATCACTTGCACGTTTGGCATGCAGCGTACACTCGCCAATTGTTCAATTGGTTCGTGGGTCGGTCCGTCTTCACCAACAGCCACAGAATCATGGGTCAGAACATAGATAACTGGCGCATGTTGGAGAGCCGACAAGCGAACTGCTGGACGCAAGTAATCAACAAAGACGAAGAATGTCCCGCCATACACGCGTGTACCGCCATGAAGTTGGATCCCGTTCATGGCTGCGGCCATCGCAAACTCCCGCACACCGAACCAAATGTTGCGGCCTTCATATTGACCAGGTTCAAAATCTTTTTCCGCTGCGACCATCGTATTATTGGATCCGGATAGATCGGCCGATCCTCCCCATAGGCTTGGGATAGCTTTTGAAAGAGCTTGGATCATTTCTTTACTGGAAACACGACTCGCTTGTGAGCTGCCTACTTCATAAGTTGGCAGTTCTGCATCCCAATCTGCTGGTAGTTCGCCAGCCACTGCTTGTTCGAACTGCGCAGCTAATTCTGGATAAGCCGCTTTGTAAGCAGCGAATTTCTCGTTCCACTCCGCTTCGGCTTTTTGGCCTTCATCGATCATCGTTTCTTTGAAACGAGCCGCTACTTCTTCTGGCACGGTGAATTCAGGATACTCCCAGCCATAGATTGCTTTAGCGGCTGAAATACCTTCCGCACCTAATGGAGCACCATGGACAGCAGAGGTTCCTTGATTTGGGGCACCGTAACCGATGACTGTTTTGATTTCGATCAATGTCGGTTTCTCTGTTTCAGCTTTAGCTGCTTCAATGGCTTGTGAGATTGCCTCTAAGTCATTGCCGTCTTTGACCAACAAATGTTGCCAACCGTAAGCTTCAAAACGGGCACCAACGTTTTCTGTGAATGCTTTTGAAGTAGGTCCATCTAATGAGATATCATTGGAATCATATAAAACGATCAATTTGTCCAGCTTCATATGACCAGCCATTGAAGCTGCCTCTTGAGACACACCTTCCATCAAGTCGCCGTCGCCACATAATGCATACGTATAGTGGTCGATCACATTGTATTCATCCCGGTTGTATGTCGCCGCTAGATGTTTTTCCGCCATCGCCATCCCGACGGCCATTGCGATTCCTTGTCCTAATGGACCAGTCGTTGCTTCCACACCATCCGTATGCCCAACTTCTGGGTGTCCTGGTGTGCGGCTGCCCCACTGACGGAAATTTTTCAAGTCTTCCGTGGTTACTTGATACCCTGAAACATGCAGTAAGCTGTAAAGCAAAGCAGAACCATGTCCAGCAGACAAGACGAACCGGTCGCGGTCGATCCAGTTTCTAGAAGTGGTCGGATTAACTTTCAAATGCTTGGTCCACAAGGCATACGCCATTGGCGCTGCCCCCATTGGCAGACCGGGATGACCTGAATTTGCTTTTTGTACGGCTTCGATACTCAATGTACGAAGGGTGTTGACACCTAATTGATCGATTTTATCAAACAATGGTAATTCCTCCTAATTTAGGTTTTTTTTACCTTTATTACATCTCATATTATACGGGATTTCTTTCAGGATTTCAATAGGAATGAAAAGGAATTCATCTTTATCTGCCATGCAATCCTTTTTTCTTTTGAATTTCTTTTAATTTGTCTGGAGTGACATCTTGTCCTTCAGGATCGACGATTTTCATTCCTTCAATGTGGTGTCGCATTCCTCCACGAAAAGCTTGTAAATATTCTTCGCGAAGCTTTTGCTGTTCGATCGTTTCATCAGCAGATAGACCTTGCACTTTTTTCTTTTTGGCTAGCTCATTAATGCGGGCTAATTTTTCTTTGGATAACATTTCGACACCTCCTTTTCACTACTTTATCTTATACAAAACCTGACAAAAAAACAATAGCAACAAAAAGCGAACATTTGTTTGAATTGTCGTTTCTCCTATGGTACACTAAGACTATCAAATGAAAGAAGGTGTCAGTTTTGGCAAAACGAACAGAAAATCGACAAATCGAGATTCTTAAGTTTATTCATACACGAGTCACTGAAAAAGGCTATCCGCCGACTGTTCGCGAAATTGGCGAAGCCGTTCAGCTATCCTCTACTTCTACCGTCCACGGACATTTATCCAGGCTTGAAAAAAAAGGCTTGATTTTACGCGACCCAACAAAACCAAGAGCGATTGAATTGACTTCCTCCGGATTAGAAAAAATCGATGTGCAGCCAAACTCGATCCCAATGCTAGGAGTCGTTACGGCTGGTGAACCGATCTTAGCTGTAGAAGACGCCTCCGATTTTTTCCCGATACCGCCTGATTTAGCAAATAGCACCGGCAGTTTGTTCATGTTGACGATTCGCGGTGAAAGTATGATCAACGCTGGAATCTTAGACGGTGATCAAGTCATCGTTCGCAAACAGCAAAGTGCTCAAAACGGGGACATTGTCATTGCAATGACGGATGAAGATGAAGCCACCTGTAAGAGATTTTTCAAAGAACAGGATCACATTCGTTTGCAACCGGAAAATGATTACCTAGAACCTATCATCTTGCCAGATGTAACGATTTTAGGCTTAGTCGTTGGTCTCTACCGTCACTTACTTTAATCGATTCCTTAAATCTTCGAACCTTCGAAGATTTTTTTTATTTCCTCTTTACAAACCGAACAAACATTCGTATAATAGTTTTACAAACATAAGTTCGCATTTTTATAAGGAGTGAAAATAATGAAAGCAGTTCGTCGATTTGGTTTTATTTTGTGGGTGTTGTTAACAGGGATCATTATTGGTTATTTTGGCGTACTCAGTGCAGTTCTGATTTTTTGCCCTTTGATGATGCTGTGGTTCATGCTATGGGATGAAAAGAAATTCCGCCAAGCAGAACGAAAGAGAAACCAAACTTATTACCACGACCATGATTTTTATCATTACGAACAGTAGGTCGATTATTTCGGTGTTGCTGCCAAACAAACAAAAAAAAGCCAGATCAAAATTGATCTGGCTTTTTTCGATTAATATTCCATCAATGTTTTAATTTCGTATCCAGTGATTTTGTCTCTGCCTTGCAAGTCCATCAACTCGATCAGAAAAGCACAGCCAACTACGATGCCGCCTAATTTTTCCACAAGTTCGATCGTTGCTTTAATCGTGCCGCCGGTTGCAAGTAAATCATCACAAATCAATACCCGTTGGCCAGGTTTAATCGCATCTTCGTGTAACGTCAAAATATCCACGCCATATTCTTTCTGGTATGTTGCTTCAATCGTTTTTCGAGGTAGCTTGCCTTTTTTACGTACTGGCGCAAAACCAACACCCAGTTGATACGCCACGGGACAACCAACAATAAACCCACGAGCTTCAGGTCCAACCACCATGTCGATCCCTTTTTCCTGAGCGTACTCGACGATTTGCTGTGTTGCATAACGATAAGCTTCTCCATCAGCCATCAATGGAGAGATGTCGCGAAAGACAATTCCTTCTTGCGGATAATCCGGAATGCTGGCAATATAGTCTTTTAAATTCATGTTTTTTCCTCCTAAGATATCAACCATTTGCGAATCGTTGATAAATCACTCATTAGTAAATCTTCTTCTGTTTTGATTTTTGCAAGTCGCTGTTGATACAACACACTCTCAGTAAGCGGCTTATTCTCTGGATCAGGGACTTTTTTCAAAACGCCATCTTTTATTGTAACAAATTTCAAATCAAAAAACACTTGAATCATAAAAATTAATAATTTTTCTGGAATCTGCAAGTAGTTAGCTACCATTGGCAGTTTATAGCGAATATCAATCCCATTCTGCTGATTGATCAGTTGAAACAAACGGCCGTATTGTTCCCTAGTCCCGACACCATCCAGATAAGCATCCTCTGTGGATACTAAAATCAAATAGATACGATTGACAGGTATTTCTTGAATGATTTTTCTCAAAAGCTCTTTCTCGCTAGGACAGTCTAGAAAAGCGAGTTGCGTATAATTTCCTGAACCAAAAAAAGCTGTCAAATCGTCTAACGTTTGATAAACATGAACGTTCGGACAAAATCGTTCTATCTCTGAAGGCAATTTATCCGAAAAAGCAATACCTAATGTTTGGGCATCAAGGATCAACCCTTGCCGATTTTTCTTTGAACGCAAGTCGAACAGCTGTATGCCGTTGACTTCAAAATCTTCCAACATCAGCTGTGGTTTCTTCTTGCCGTTCCATTCATTGACAGATAATTGCCCCACAACGGCCAATCCTTCACTCTCAAATTCTACTAGCTGTGATCCAAAACCAAAACCGATCACATCTAATTGACCATTTTCTCCATCTGTAAGACTGACTTTTAAATGCTGATTCTCTGTACCAATTTGTCGGCCATTATCAGCAGAAATATTCGTAATCAAAAACTTTGGGATTGGGTTGTCTGTACCAAAGGGAGCTAAAATTTTCAGCGACTCGATAAAATTTGTCGTAATTTCTGCTAAAGACAATTCTTCATCAATCGGTAACGGAATCCCGCTAGAAAGGTCGATCCGATTATCGACCACGTATTGATTCATACGTTCTTGGAGCATCGAAAGGTGATCAATGGGCACACTGAGCCCTACTGCCGCATGGTGTCCACCAAAGCTGGTAAACATTTCACGCATTCCAGAGAGCATGTCAAATAGATTTAATGCTGCAACACTGCGCCCAGAACCTTTAGCAATACCGTTGCTTTTTTTGGTTAAAACAAGGACCGGTCTGCCAGTCTGTTGCATCAATCGTCCAGCAACGATCCCTAAGACACCTTCATGCCAATCATCTCCCACAATTAAATGGACTTGATTTGAATCGGAAAGCATATTCTGAGCTTCTTTCAAAATCGTTTCCACATATTGCTTTCTTTGAAGATTGATCGTATCTAATTGATTGGCTAACAATTGGGCTTCTTCTGGATCAAATGTCGACATAAGTGTTACCGCAGGATTGGCATCTTCCAAGCGTCCAATCGCATTCAAACGAGGTCCGATGGCAAAACCAATATCCGTTTCATTGATTGCCCGTTTCTTCAGACCACTCACTTCGATCAGTGCCGAGAGCCCCGCACGTTCGGTTTGCTGGATCATTTTTAATCCGTTAGTGACCAGAATGCGATTCTCACCAGTGAGCGACACCATGTCGGCGATCGTACCAATTGCCACGAGATCTAATAATTCGACTGGCACTTCTTCTAATAACGCAGTAGCGACTTTGAATGCGACTCCGACACCCGCCAAATCTGAAAAAGGGTAATTTCCTAATGGATGGCGAGGATGAATGATGGCATACGCATCGGGTAATTCTGGTGGCAACTCATGGTGATCTGTAACGATAACATCTACCTGTGCTTCTTTGGCATAAGCCAATGCCTCATGACCAGATACACCATTATCAACAGTTATAATCAATTGCACACCAGCTGCGATTTTATCTTGATAAACGGAAAGATTGGGCCCGTAGCCATCGGTAAAGCGATTGGGCAGATAAAATTCAACATCCGCACCCAATAATTCCAGCGCTTCTTTTAAGACAGTCGTGCTCGTAATACCATCAGCATCGTAGTCTCCATAAATCAGAATACGCTCTTCATTCATGATCGCTGTCTGAATTCTATCGACGGCTTTTTCCATATCATAAAACAAAAATGGATCATGAAGTCCCTGCAAATCCGGTTCTAAAAAACTTTGCAAGTCTGCTGCTGTTCGAATATTCCGCTGCCATAATAATTGACCTATTAATGGTGACAAACCTCTTGCTTGGATCATTTCCTCGAAATTAGCTGATAATTCACTTTTTTGTGGTCTCAGCCAATGAAAGTTCGCGCGTTTCACACAATCACTCCTAACTTGGTAATTATAGCAAATATTTTGGAGAAAAGAAAAGCGTTGACCAAAAAAGCACTACCAGCTTCTATCCTATTTCTAGTACAATAAAAACGACATCCTTCGGTCGTTTATCGAAAGACCACCGAAGGATGTCGTTTTTATTTCGCTCATTTGTTGCAAAAGAGTGGTGAGCCAATCTTGCGCCTCACTTCAGAGATTTACCGTTCTGGTTGGAGTCCCAAAACCCTCTTTTGAAAAACAAGAGTGCAAGCTTACCATTACTCTGGAAACCTATCTTGACGATTTTCTATAATTGGTGGTTCACCAGGCACAACTGCCGCAGTTTTTGCTTCTGCTTCAGCAATTTGTTGTTCCCTCAAGGCGAGGTCTGCTTGCTTGTTTGCATATTCCCGTTCTAATACCTCACGCTGTTCTTGAAATTTTTCTTCATTATTTTGTTGAAAGTCAGCCAATTCTTTCCGTAATCTTTTTAATTCTTTCTTTTGTTGGAACATCGTACTAGTTGACACTAGTAAGATAATCAGTGCCCCCAACAAAGCCGCCCCAATGATAATCAAGATCAGAGGCGCTTTGATGCTAGTAAAGCCAAAATTGATTGGAACAGTCATATTATTGGCGACCGCAAAAAGGACGATCACTAAAACCAACAAAATACCTACGATTACTCGCCATTGATTTTTCATCAAAAACAACTCCTATTTTTTATTGAATAGACTTCCAGCCAAGTAGTCCCCAATAGCTGGGAATAGTGTGTAGAATTTTGCAGCTACTCCCATCACTTGTGGGCGATTGATCTCTCGTTTTGGATGAATCATCGCTTTAACGATGGTCTTTGCCAGTTTTGTTGGTTCAAGAACAAATGTCCCTAAAGAAGCTAAATAATTGCCACTAGGATCTGCTTGGTCAAAGAAGGCTGTTTCGATAGGCCCCGGATTGACAGTTGTCACATGAATGCCGAAAGGTTTCAACTCCAAACGCAACGCATTTGAAAAACCTAATACAGCAAATTTGGTTGCCGAATACACTGCAGTTTTTGGTGTAGCAATTTTCCCAGCCATCGATGCCACATTGATGATATGACCAGAGCGCTGATCGACCATTTCTAAAGCAATTTGCTGTGTTAAGACCATCATCCCTAATACGTTCACTTCAAACATATTGCGGATCGTTTCTGGTTTCATTTCTGTAAATTCTTGAAAAATACCAAAACCAGCATTGTTGACAAGAATGTCCACTTTTCCGACCTTTTCACGAATCGAAGCAATGACATTTTCGACACTTTCAGGGTCTGCAATATCCAATTGAAAGGCATAAGCTGGTTTGCCACTTAATGTCATACAATGTTCTTTGACTTTGTTGATCAACTGACTTCTACGGGCACAAATCACCACGATCGCACCGCGACGCGCTGCTTCATAACAGATTTGTTCCCCTAAGCCAGCAGATCCGCCAGTTACGACAATTACTTTATTTTCTAACAACATCTTGATCTCCTTTTTCTGCAAATGGGACATCGATGACATCGAAGTCTTTCACGATCACCGTATTAGGAAACACAGCTTTTGCTTCATTTGCCAGAATTGTAATATCTTTCCCAACATAGCGTGCACTAATGTGCGTCAAAAGCAATCGTTTTACCTGCGCTTGTTTGGCTACTTCAGCCGCCTGCACCGTTGTAGAATGAAAATAGGCGCGAGCCATTTTAGCTTCATCTTTATTGAAGGTACTTTCGTGAACCAGTACATCTGCATTTTCAGCCAGTAAGATCGAATTGGCACAAAGGCGAGTATCTCCTAAAATCGTGACGGTACGTCCCTTTTTCGCTTCACCTACATAGTCACTTCCGTTGATTTGTCGTCCATCTTCCAACGTGACGATTTCGCCTTTTTTCAGTCGACCAAAAACTGGACCCGGTTTGATTCCTAATGCAGTCAAAGCTTCTACCTGAAGCTCTCCTTGGTGACTCGCTTCTTCAACTCGATACCCAAAGCTTTCAATTCCGTGATCCAACCGACGGCAAGAAACGGTAAACTGTTTGTCCTTGAAGAGAATGCCTTCTTTTGTGATCTCATGAAAAACTAACGGGTAGCTCAATTTTGTTTGAGAAATTTTTAACACGGTCCGCACAAATTCTTCAATACCTATGGGCCCATAAATCTCTAACGGTGAAGCGCCCCCTTGAAAGGAGCGACTGCTGATCAATCCAGGCAATCCATAAATATGATCTCCATGTAAGTGAGTAATGAATATCTTTTCGATTTTCCGTGGGCGAATCGTAGAATGCAAAATCTGCATTTGTGTGCCTTCACCACAGTCAAACAACCAAACAGCATTGCGTTCATCAAGTAACCGCAGTGCTGTGCTTGTTACATTCCGATGTTTCGCTGGTACGCCTGCACCGGTACCTAAAAATTCTAATTCCATATACTTCTTTCCTTTCATCTTCCCCCAATTTTAGCGGAAACGAAGGTCAGATGCAATTTATAGTTTATTCCTGTTCTTCTTCAGATTGGGAATGAGACTTTTTCCAATCTTCTTGCGCTTGTGCTTTCGTTTTTTCTTCGACTTTTTTAGCCGTTTCAATTTCTGCTTCTACTTCATCATAGTCAAAGCGAGTAATTTCCCCACCTAATTGATTCATGATCAACTGATTTAGTGGACGATTGTCTTCCTCATCTGCAATCAACAATAAGCCAGTGTCGCCTACCCCAATTTGGGTGCTGACATGTTCAAACAGCAATTGTGCATTTTGGATTTCTTTGGCGTCTCGTGTCGCACCAATCATACTACCGCCGAACCAGCCTAACATGATTCCTAATGGTCCTCCCAGAATTCCTACTAGCATCCCAATCATTCCACCAGTCGATGCTTTGTTATTACCGGTAAAGTCTAGAAAATCTTCGATCTTGAACTGGTGCGCACCGGATTCTGTATGAGTGATCACAGCCATTTGTTCTCCTTTGATTTTTCGTTCCATATGCATGCGTTTTACTTCAGAAAATGCTTGGAATGCTTCCGAGTTTGCGTTGAAATTCATTACAATCACACGTTTTGCCATAATTTTCGCTCCCTTTCTTTTCTTTATTTTACCAGTATCTTGTCTATTTGAAAAAGAAAACAAATAAAAAAACGAAGTCATCTCATAACTCCGCTTTTTTATAAAGATTCCCTAGTTGTATCAAGAGTTGTTCCTATTGATAGGATTAGGCGCTAACGCTTTAACTGTATCTAAAGCAGCAACTAAGCTTACTCAACTAATCTTATTCAACAAATTCAAACTCAAAATTACCGATGCGCACGATATCGCCATCTTTGGCTCCTCGCGCACGTAACGCTTCGTCTACTCCTAACCCGCGTAATTGACGGGCAAAACGCATGACTGTTTCATCATGATCAAAGTTAGTCATTTGGAAGAGTTTCTCAATCTTTTCACCACTCAAGATCCAAGTAGCATCTGGATCACGATCAATGGTAAATTCTGGTTCATCCGAATGGAACCCATATTGAACAACTTCTTCTTCGATTTCCTCATCATACAATAAGAATTCTGGTGTGACTTCTAATAAGTCTGCAGTTGCACTCAGTAAAGCATCAATTCCCTTACGAGTGACACCTGAAATTGGGAAAATCGGCAAAGGATCTGCGAATTCATCGGTTTGTTCTTTTGCTAATTGCTCTTTGAATTTCACCAGATTTTCTTCTGATTCTGGCATATCCATTTTATTCGCTACGATAATTTGCGGACGTTCAAGCAAGCGTAAGTTATGGGTTGCTAATTCTTGATTGATTGCTTGATAGTCTTCATACGGATCGCGCCCTTCCATCCCACTCATATCGATCACGTGCAAAATCACTCGTGTCCGTTCAATGTGTCGTAAAAACTGTGTACCTAATCCAACACCTTGCGATGCCCCTTCAATCAATCCAGGAAGATCGGCCACAGCAAAACTACGACCATCTGAAGTCGTTACCATCCCTAGATTAGGGACTAGCGTTGTAAAGTGATAGGCACCAATCTTCGGTCTTGCAGAAGAAATGACAGAAAGTAATGTAGATTTTCCTACGGATGGGAAACCAACCAAGCCGACATCAGCTAGTACTTTCAATTCCAATTCAATTTTTCTTTCTTGGCCAGGTTCGCCATTTTCAGCTAGTTCTGGCGCTGGATTCTTTGGCGAAGCAAAACGGATATTGCCGCGACCGCCACGGCCGCCTTTGGCAATCGTCAACGTCTGTCCTTGCTCCAACAGATCTCCTAGCAAAGCACCTGTGTCTGCATCGCGGACAGTGGTTCCTTGGGGAACTTTGATATACGTATCTTCTGCTCCGCGGCCATGCATCCCTTTACTCATTCCGTTTTCACCTGGTTGTGCTTTAAAATGACGATTGAAACGGAAATCCATTAACGTACGCAAGCCTTCGTCGACAACTAAAATCACATCACCACCGCGGCCGCCATCCCCACCGGCTGGTCCGCCATCGGGAACGTATTTTTCTCTTCTAAATGCAACCATCCCGTCTCCGCCTTTACCAGCTTTGACATCGATTGTTACCTGATCTAAAAACATGGACATGTTATGTGCCCTCCATTCTCTCTTCTTACCTTCTAATAAACCAATTTGAATACAATTCATGCCATTTGCAGGCCAAAGTTCACCTTTAAGAAAGTCTATTTAATTGTAACGACCGCAAGGCCATTTGTCTATCTTTTCTGCCTCTTTTCCCAAAGAACTAGATAAAAATTTAAGGGTTTTTCTTTGACAGAATCCTGGTTTCGTAGCAGAATTTTAATTGTAAGATCAAAAAAGAGGAGGAACAATAGATTATGACAGTAAAAGTGGGAATAAATGGATTCGGACGTATCGGTCGCTTGGCCTTCCGTCGAATCAAAGAAGTATCAGATGATATCGAAGTCGTGGCGATCAATGATTTGACGAGCCCCGTCATGCTAGCCCAGTTACTCCAGTTTGATTCAACTCATGGTACCTATCCAGGCACAGTCACTGCCACAGATGATGCGATCGTCGTTGATGGAGAAGAAACAAAAGTCTACGCAGAACCTGATGCCAGCAAAATTCCTTGGGTGAAAGAAAATGGCGTGGATATCGTTTTAGAATGTACAGGCTTTTATACATCTGAAGAAAAAGCACAAGCACACTTAGATGCCGGTGTAAAACGTGTCGTTATCTCTGCACCAGCAGGAAAAATGAAAACGATCGTTTACAATGTCAATAGTGATACACTTACTGCAGAGGACAAAATCATTTCAGCTGGTTCTTGTACAACCAATTGTTTAGCTCCAATGGCTTATTTCCTAAATGAAGAATTTGGGATCGAAGTAGGAACTATGACGACTGTCCATGCCTACACTTCTACTCAAATGCTTTTGGATGGCCCGGTACGGGGAGGCAACCTGCGAGCTGCGCGTTCAGCCGCTGATAATACGATCCCTCATTCAACAGGAGCAGCGAAAGCGATTGGTTTGGTCATTCCAGAACTAAATGGCAAACTTCAAGGACACGCACAACGGGTACCTGTTGTCGATGGATCTTTAACAGAATTGGTATCGATTCTGAAACAAAAAGTAACCGCAGAAGAAGTCAATGAAGCCATCAAGAAACACACGATCGACAATCCTTCTTTTGGCTACGATGACCGTGAAATCGTCTCTGGCGATGTTATCGGTACGACGCAAGGATCAATCTTTGACCCGACACAAACAGAAGTAACTACTGCAGGAGACTTCCAATTGGTCAAAACTGTTGCATGGTATGACAATGAATATGGTTTTACTTGCCAAATGATTCGTTTGTTAGAAAAATTTGCTAATTTATAAGCTACTCATTACAAAAAGAGCGAAGATCTACGGATCTTCGCTCTTTTTTTGCTATTCTGGCAAGTGATCATACTTTTCAAGGAATGCCGCAATTTTTTCCTGGTAACGTTTTGGATCTTTCGTGTAGCTTTGGGCATGTTCCGCCCCTTTGACTACCCATTTTTCTTTTGGCGCATCTGTAGCAGCATAAACCTCTGCCAACATTGAATAAGGAACGAAAGTATCCGAATCACCATGGATGAAGAACATTGGACGAGTGTTCTTGTGCAGCTGTTTCACGGCATCTGCTTCGCCAAAGAAGTAACCAGCTCTTAGCTTGGTAACCAGACTAGTGACATTAATCAAAGGAAATGCTGGCAAACCAAATAATTGATCCAACTGATAGCTCAATTCCTCATTTACAGAAGCATAACCGCAGTCCTCAATGATCGCTGTTACGTTGGCAGGCAACTTTTCGCCACTGGTCATCATCACGGTAGCAGCTCCCATACTTACACCGTATAAAACAATGGATTCTTCCTTGCCGCTTTCTTTTAAGATTTGATCGATCCATTGGACATAATCTTTCCGTTCTGGCCAACCAAAGCCAATATAATCGCCTTGGCTTTCTCCATGACCGCGGGCATCAGGAACCAATACGTTATATCCTAGATCATGGAACATCTTCGCATAAACTCCCATCGTCTCTGCGTTTCCCATATAACCATGGGCGACAATCACTGTTTTGTGCTGTGATTTTTGGGCAGGCAAGTAAATTCCGGACAACATCAATCCATCTGAGGATTCAAGTTGCCACATTTGACGATTTTCCGGAGCGGTAAACCACTCCTCCGCTTCAGGATTCGCATTGCTTTTGTCCGTTCCAGAGGTATCACCTTTTAAAAAATCTTTTTCTGATGGGACAACTGCGTAATTATAAAAATAATTTCCGGCATAGCCCAAGCCTACTATCAAAAGCACCCCTACTAAAATGGCGATCTTCCAGCGTAGTTTCATTTTGTTCCTCCTCGACAACTAGTTTACATAATATAATTATTGGTTGTTTATTTCAAGAAACGCGCTTGAATCTGCTCCTTATTCAGGCGATATTTGAAATAAAGATGAAATCCGCCCGCCAACATCAACGTGATCCCATACACCCACATCTGATGCCAAAAATAAAATGTATTGATGACCGCAAAGACCCCTAAAACGGCAAAAAAACAGCCATATAAGCGCCAAAGAAAGCCATCAGTTCCTAATTTGGTAAAATATGTCTCCCATTCTTCACTGGTCATGTGTTGTCGTTTCCGCTTTTGCTGGAAAATAGCAATCAGTAAGAAAATCGACAAAAAACCAGCCAGACGAATGGTAACGATAAATAACAATAACGTTTTAATAATAAAAAACACCGTTCTGGTTGCTCCCTCCTAAAAAACATTCTAGTACAAAATACCCCTTTTACTTTTGATTTGTCAATAGGACCAAAACGAAAAACAGTCAAACTAACACTTCAACAAGCGCTACCAAGTGCTGCTATGTAAAGAGCAGAGAAGTAAAGAGTAAAGAAATTTTTGCTAGCAGGCGGCTCCTTTCAACAGTCCTCACCTTCTTACCATCAATCTCATCCACATGTAGAAACGCGCCTTTTTTCCCCACACTGCACGGACGAAAGCTATTAAACAAAAAGAACCGCTCAAAAAGAGCAGTTCTTTAGAAAAACAAAGCGTCTTATTCGTCTTTGCTGTCTTTTAGTTTAAAGCTTGACCATGGTTTCAAGAAATCCAGTAGAAACAGTTCATCTGCAGCAATTTTTCCTACGACATTGACACGGCCATCATTCTTCATTTCTTTCAATGCGATCTGAGTTTCACCTTTGTATTGCCCATAACCGACGTTATCGATCAAAATATCACCGCGAGTCATATCATGGGTATCATGTGCTGGGAATGGCTTATCTTTGTAGTAAATTCGAGTCATCGTCGACCGCAAAATATATTCTGAGCGATCCCCGCGATAACCATGAAGATTATCAAACAAACAGATGCGTTCATCTTCCGTGATTCCTTCAGCAACATCTACTTTTAAGGTAGGATAGTCCGCATTGAAGGCTTCTGCCATTGCAGCTAACTCTTTTTCTGATGCATAGGCATTTCCCACTGAAATATCATCGATTAATCCTGTCAAAACCAAATGTTTGACTTGAGTAGCGATTGGCAGATCACGATGATCTTCCAACGAACAAAGCCCATCTTGTGTTGGCCAAGGACCAAATGTTGCCTCGTGAGAATTCACAAAAGCCATTGTGTTCAAGTTGTAACGACGGAATTTTTCTGAGCAATACACAAAATGGTCATAACCCAAACCTGAATATCGATGAGGGTAAAAATTGTGAGAGCCTAATAAATTATTCGTATTTGGCGAATAACTCATGATATTGTCTACGTAGTTTGTCCCACTGCTCATATTGATCTCAATTTTGATGCCATAAGGATTACGCGTCATACGCGCTTCTTCGGCACCGGTAAAACCGATATCCAAACGGACACCATAAGCACCCATTTCATCAAAGAATGAAAGATCATCATACGAGATCTCTAATTGATCAAAGAGACCAGGATTGATGTCCACCATGACTTCCATTCCTAATTGATTGGCATAATCCACTACCTGCTTGAAATCTGCCAATACTTTTTCTTTATCATCTTCAATTTGCAGCAAACTTGTAAACACACGCTTAAAGCCGTATTTGTGTGCTAAATCAAGATAAGCCTTGTCTTTCTCAAACGTTGATCGTTCTGGATAAACTGAAATACCTAATTTTCCCATCCGTCAAACCTCCTAAAAATTCTATCCGTTTTTTGTTCATGAATCCTCTTTCATTATAGCAAACAACCGATAAGTGGTCTACACCTCTCCTATTGGTTTTAATAGATACCTGCTTTTCACTCCAGCTAAATTTTGATATGATAAAGACAGTCTAGTAATGAAAGGATCTTACTCAAATGAAAAAAATGATACTAACGTTGGCGGCAGCAACTAGCCTCTTTCTATTAACTGCCTGCAATGATACAACAACTACTTCTAGTTCTTCGGATAAAACAACCACATCAGAATCAGTAGACTTAAATTCTCTGGAACTGCCGCAGTTGTCTACTGAAGTAAAAGAAAATGAAGATCTTGTTGCACTTGAGACCACAGAAGGCACGATCAAAATCAAATTATTCCCAGAAATTGCACCAAAAGCTGTCGAAAACTTTATGACTCATGCCAAAAATGGCTACTACGATGGCTTGACTTTCCATCGAATCGTCGAAGATTTTATGATCCAAGGCGGCGACCCTAACGGTGACGGAACTGGTGGAGAAAGCATTTGGGGCAAAGGGTTTGGCGAGGAAATATCCAAACAGCTTTACCATATCCGCGGCGCGTTATCGATGGCAAAATCCAGCGCTCCCAACAGCCAAGGAAGTCAATTCTTTATTGTTCAAAACCATGATGATGTCTCTGATGGACGAGCAATCCAATTTTATCCTCAAAAAATCATTGACGCCTACAAAGATGGTGGTGCTCCGACACTAGATGGTAAGTACACAGTCTTTGGTCAGGTCATTGAAGGAATGGAGGTCGTAGACAAAATTGCCAAAGCCGAAACGACCGGTGAGGCGAATAGCAACGGAGAAGACTCTACGCCAAAAGATCCTGTCAAAATCAAATCCATCAAGATTTTACAAGAAGCTAAGTAAGCAAAAAAGACCAATGCCTTTGAAAATTTCCCTTAAAGGCACTGGTCTTTATTTTATTTTTGTTCTCCAACAATAAAGGTAAATTCACACTCCGCTGCTTTTTTTCCTTCCACAGTTGCCACAGCATTGGCTGTCCCTACAGAACCTTTGATTTTTGTAATCTCAAAAACAAGTTTCAAGGTATCGCCGGGAACAACTTTTTGACGGAATTTTGCTTTGTTGATCCCGCCAATATAAGCAGTTCTTCCCTGAAATTCATCCGATTTCAAAATCAAGATCGAACCTGCTTGTGCCAATGTTTCTAAAATCAACGCTCCTGGCATCACTGGATTTCCTGGAAAATGTCCTTGGAAAAAATCTTCATTGATCGTCACATTTTTCGTGGCAATGATCTTCTTCCCTGACTCAATCTCATCAACGTAATCGATATAAATGATCGGATAGCGATTTGGAATCAAGTCCATGACTTCTGTTTCTGTCAATAGTTTTTTCATGGGGTTCCCTTCCTTGCTTAAAAAAATATTATAGTTTGATTATCAAAGTATCATAGTTCTTATTTTTTCGCAACTAAATATTTATTAAGAAAAAAATAGTTTGACAATCAAACAATTATGAATAATAATTAGAAATCATGATAGTGGGACCCACTATCGATCGTCATTATTGATTATTATGCAAACTATTAAGGAGTGGAATTATGAGTTTCTTAACTGGAAAAAAAGTTGTCGTGATGGGCGTAGCCAACAAACGCAGTATCGCTTGGGGCTGTGCGCAAGCGCTAAAAGAACAAGGCGCTGAAGTCATCTATACGTATCAAAACGAACGCATGAAAAAACCTCTTGAACGGCTACTAGAGGAAAATGAGTATACGGTTGAATGTGATGTTGCAAATGATGAGAGTATCGCGAAAGCTTTTGAAACCATCAAAGACTATGCAGGCGAAATCCATGGCGTCGTCCATGCTGTCGCTTACGCCAACAAGGATGATCTTTCAGGTGATATTTTAAATATATCAAGAGATGGCTATGCACTAGCACAAGATATCAGCAGCTATTCATTGATCGCTGTTACTAAATATGCCAAACCCCTCTTGGCAGAAAATGCCGGAATCGTTACCTTAACCTATTTAGGTTCAGAACGTGCTGTACCCAACTATAACATGATGGGGATTGCTAAGGCTGCTCTCGAATCAAGCGTTCGCTATTTAGCTGCAGAATTATCCCCGCAAAAAATCCGGGTCAACGCCATCTCTGCAGGAGCAATCAAAACACTGGCTGTGACAGGTGTAAAAGATTATCAAAAGCTGATCCAATTATCTGAAGATCGCACTCCTGATCATGTTGGTGTGACCATCGAAGAAGTCGGCAACACATGTGCCTTTCTGATTAGTCCATTGTCTAGCGGTATCATCGGAGAAGTGATTTTTGTCGATAAAGGTGTTCACTTATCGTAATTCTATGATCACATGTACTCGTGCTCGTCTCTTGACTGGTCTATGCCAAGAGACGAGTTTTTGCTGTTTCTTTGCTAACTAATGATATCCCCTTATTTGTTCATCTTTTTACAAAAATTTAACAAGTGAATTTTGCATTTCTGTTTCTTCTCCTATAAAATAGACCTATTGATAGATGGAGGGATTTTATGTTACGACTTTTGACAGATGCTACAACGGATTCGACAGGATCCAGCTTGACGGAACCTGCCGCAAAACAATTGAATGCCTTGCAGAAATGGTGGCAAAACATTGATTGGGAGGCTATTGTTGGTATCTTGATCCAAAAAGTTCTGATGCTGCTTTTTTTGATTATTTTATTTGGTATTTTGCTGAAAATCAGCAATTATGTCATCGAACGAATTTATCGTTCCTACGAGAAAAAAGGAACCTACAATGCCAGTCGAATCAACACGATCCATGCGCTGATCCGCAATATCGTCCACTATACATTAGGTTTCTTCTTTGTATATGCGTTATTGTCAACGATTGGCGTGCCTGTTGGTTCACTCTTAGCGGGGGCTGGGATTGCTGGGGTGGCACTGGGACTAGGTGCTCAAGGCTTTATGAATGATCTGATCACTGGTTTTTTTATCATTACTGAGCAACAAATCAATGTCGGCGATTATATCCGTTTGACGAATTTGTCATTAGAAGGAACAGTTACAGCTGTCGGTATTCGAACGGTTCAGTTAAAATCCGTGGATGGGACTGTCCATTATATCCCGAATCGGAATATCACTACGATCAGCAACACTTCACGAGCCAATATGCAAGTCGTTGTAGATGTGCGTATCTTGCCATCAGAGGGCTTAGATGATATCCGGTCGATCATTGACGAAGTCAATCAAACAGTGGCTGCTGCTCACGAGGAAGAGATCCAAACGAAACCAGCAATTTTTGGTGTTGTCGACCTTGGCAACAATAATTTTGCGATCCGGACAACGATGTATGTTACCAACGGAACTCAGTGGAAACTAAAAGAAGAGTTTTTAGCGGCTTCAATCGATGCACTGACTGCTAAAGGCTACACCATTCCTAGTGCGCCAATCATTGGCGTCAATTGACCGCTTAAACGTTAAAAGCACCCCGATGATTTTTTCGGGGTGCTTTTTTATCCATTATTAGATGACTTGTAATTCGTCTGTAGGACTGGCCTCTTTTGAGATCAGCATATACCGTTTCTCTAATTCATGTGCTAGGTGATTGACAGATTTTAAGATTTCTTTTCGGGTAATGATTCCTACAAAGATATTTTCCTCATTGACGATGGGCAAAAATGCCTGATCCACTAAGAGATGAAGCATGTCTTCTAATTCGCCATCTTCTTTGATACAAGCCACATTGACTTCCATCACGTCTGCGGCCGTCAAGCCTTCTAAGTTGTCCATACTAAACCCAGTCAGGTCCATCATTCTTTCGACCACGTTCGATAAACTGATCAATCCAACAAGATGATCCTCACTATCTAGGACCGGAATCTTGGAATAGCCGACTTTCGATAAAACGAGTAACGCATGGTTTAGTGGATGATTGTAAAGAACCGTTGCAACGTTTTCTGCAGGTACTAAAAAACTTTCTTGATTTTCTAATAATATTTTTTCTACTGTTTGACCAATCAATCTGAATGCCTCCATTTCACAGCTACTTTTCTATTTTACTAGAAAAATCAAAAAGATATCGTAAAACTGCTTATTTATAATGAATTTTTTACTTTTGATTTCGCTTTCTTAGCGCTCAAAAATAAAATGCAAATCAGCGATTTCATTAAACGTACGATCATAATATTGAACGATCCACTGCTTTTCAGTACTTTCTATGATGGCAAAACTTTTGATTTGAATAGGTCCCCGCGGTTGAGAAATACTGCCCGGATTCAAGAATAGGCGATGCCCCACCTTCTCACAAGCAATCTGGTGGGTGTGACCAAATACAGCAATTGATGCATCAGCTTGTTGTGCTTGAAGTCCGAGTGTTGTCACGCCAAAACGAACATCTGCCAAATGACCATGGGTCACATAAATCGTGTCGAGAGGCGTTTTGATAATCTTTGTATCCTCGTATTCCGGACTGTAATCACAATTTCCGCCAACCACTTGATAGGTTTGCCAAAGGGGATCGCTTGGTTGCAGTTCCGAATCTCCACAATGGATAAAGGTATCCACTTTCCCAGAAAATTCTGCTAGCAAATCAACGAGAATTTGACGATCGCCATGGTTATCGCTAACGATTAAATATTTCATGCTTGTTCTCCTTCCAACCACTCTTGCCATACATTGCGTAGTTTCGCGATGGCTTGACCACGATGACTCACTTGATTCTTTTCTTCTCCACTCATTTCAGCAGCCGTTTTATCTGAACCAACAGGGATAAACAATGGATCGTAGCCAAAACCGTTCTCTCCCCGAGGAATGCGGCCAATTCTGCCTGGCCAATCGGCAGCGACTACGAGACTTTCTTTGTCAGGAGCTGCAAAGACCAATGTACAATGGAATTGTGCTGTTCGTTGTTCATCTGGGATATCAGTTAATTCGTACAACAATTTGGCATTATTTGCAGCATCGCTTTTTTGTTCACCCGCAAAACGTGCCGAGTAAACACCGGGTCTACCACCTAATGCATCCACTTTTAAGCCCGAATCGTCCGCTAGAACAGGTCGCCCAAGAATTTTTGCAATCGTTTCTGCCTTCAGCCGAGCATTTTCTTCGAAAGTCGTTCCTGTTTCCTCAACATCAGGTAATGCGGGATAATCTTTCAATGTCCGAACGTCATAGCCAGCAGCACCAAAAACTGCGGTGAATTCTCGTGCTTTGCCAGGATTACCAGTGGCAATCACGATCGTCTTCTCAGGAATAACGTATTGGGGCTGTTCTTGAATCAGCAATGCTTCTTTTTGATAGGCAATCAGCTCTTCAATGGCTGTCTTGCCATAAATCAGCATTTCGTTCAATTGCTGACCATCAAATGTCGCTTCTTCCCCAGTTCCTTGAATCTCAATGAAACGGCCTGACTCTGTCATTACGAGATTCATATCTACAGCAGCCGCAGAATCTTCTTCGTAGTCTAAATCAGTGACACAAGTGTTATCAGGTAAAATTCCTACGCTGATGGCAGCAAGATGTTCTTTAATAGGATCTTCCGTTAGCTCATGGTTGGTCAATAATTGATCGATCGCCAATCGCAAAGCCACAAAAGCACCGGTGATACTAGCTGTTCGAGTGCCCCCATCCGCTTGGATGACATCACAATCGACTACAATGCTACGTTCACCTAACTTTTCCAAGTCTACCACTGCCCGTAACGAACGAGCGATTAGTCGCTGGATCTCCATTGTCCGACCAGACAGCTTTCCTTTTGCACTTTCTCGACGATTACGGGTATTCGTTGCTCGCGGCAGCATGCTGTATTCTGCCGTCACCCAGCCTTTCCCTGAGTCCCGTAAAAAAGGCGGCACTCGGTCTTCGATCGTTGCGGAACAAATAACTGTGGTATCACCAAATGAGATCACGACGGATCCTTCTGGATGTTTGAATACATTTGTTTTGATTTCTACTGGACGGATACTTCCCGCTTTTCTGCCATCATGGCGCATTTAATTTCCTCCTAATGTGATATGTTGCGAATGGACCGGTACATTCAACCATTCGTTCGCAATTTCATCAAATAATTTTGTTGAACCTGTCGTATAAAAAAAATATTCCGGTTCTTGGGTCATTTGGCTTGTATTGGCAATAGCAAAGTAGTCCAACAGCATGCTGACTTCACCCACTGTTTCTGCACCGGAATCAATCAGCTGGATCTGGCTCCCCATCTCGTTCTGGATTAAAGACCGCAACAAAGGATAATGAGTACAACCCAAAATCAACGTATCTAATTTCTTATTTTTGAGGGGGCGCAGTGTTTCGGCAACGATTTTTTTGGCAACCGATGATTGCGCTTGATTGCTTTCAACGATAGGCGCGAATTTGGGACAAGCCAAGCTAACTACCATAGAACGAGGTGATTTAAGCTTGATTGCTTCTTCATACGCATTGCTTTTAATAGTACCCGCAGTTCCAATGACACCGATCTGTTGGTTTTTTGTTGCTTTGACAGCAGCTCGAGAGCCAGGCAGTATGACTCCGATTACCGGAATCGATAATTTTTCTTTGATTTCTTCTAATGCGACAGCCGTAGCCGTATTACAAGCAATCACCAACATTTTGATGTTTTGCTGCAATAAAAATTCGGTCATCTGCCATGTATACTCGATGACTTGTTCTGCCGGACGCGGCCCATAGGGACAGCGTGCAGTATCACCAAGATAAATAATATGTTCATTGGGCAATTGCTTAATCGCTTCTTTAACAACGGTCAATCCGCCAACACCAGAATCGATAAAGCCAATGGGTTGTTTATTTGTCATAGTTGTCCATCCTTTTTAATGAAAGAAAGAAATTTGTCTAAGTTCCATTTTGGACTTTTTTTACTGATTTTTCAAGTATTGCTTTATCCAAGAAAACAATGAACCTATTGCGGTCAAAAAAAGATCCGAAAACCTCCGATGCTCTGGCTACTCTCGTCCAAGGAAAGCAACTGCATGACATCAAAGGTCATTCGGATCTAGTAATCACTGTTTCTATGCAGCCTCAAGAAATCAGTAATTATACTGACGTGCTTCCAAGAAGCGAGAAAGCAGCGATAAGGCATAGCAGACGATGAAGTACAGCACAGTCATCGCAAGAAACATTGGCAATACATAATTGGTATTTTGTCCATAAATAATTCGAGCATGGTGAGTCAGTTCTGGAAGTGAAATAATCACTGCCAATGACGTATCTTTGATCAATGAGATCAATTGACTAACGATCGCAGGCAGCATGGCTTTAAAAGCTTGCGGCATCACAATGCTTCGCAACACTTGGACATAACTCAAACCGGTAGACAAACCAGCCTCCATTTGCCCTTTCGGTACGGCATTAAGCCCCGCTCGAAAAATCTCTGAGAGCATGGCAGATTCAAAAATCGTCAATGCCACAACTGCAGACCAGAAAATATTGAAACGAATACCGATCTGCGGCAATGCAAAGTACGTGAAGAAAATAATCAGCAGCAACGGCAGGTTTCGAATCACATCGATCACTACACCTAAAATCTTTGAAAAGAACGGAATGTTAGTGAAACGCAAGACTCCTGCAAGGCCGCCAATCAGAAAACTAAAGATGATCGATAAGACGGAGACTTCGATCGTTACTCGGAGACCGTCGATCAAAAACCGAAGATTGATGGCAGAAAAAGCTTCGAAAAATTCCATTTAGTGTCTCCTTTCTATGAGCGTACAGCCCAACGTCCTTCAAGATAAACCATTAAATAGGATAATGGTAATGTGATAATCAAATAAAAGATTCCGACAATAATATAGGTGTCGAAAGTATTAAAGGTTTCACTGGCAATCAAGTCACCTTGATACATAATGTCAAGACCAGCTACCATTGCTAAAATCGATGAATTTTTGACCAAGTTGATAAACTGATTTCCTAGTGGCGGAACAACGATTTTAAAAGCCTGCGGTAAAATAATGTAGCGCATGGCCTGGCTGTAAGTGAATCCAGAGGACAAAGAAGCCTCCATCTGCCCTTTAGGAACTGTCTGGATTCCAGAACGAATCGTTTCTGCAATAAACGCAGACGTATAGATGGTCAAGCCGATCGTTCCCGCTTGAAATCCATCAAAAGTCACCCAATACATCGGCACCACGACATAAAAGAACATCACGATGATCAACAAAGGAATATTTCGGAAAAACTCGACATACGCTTTAGCGATCCCTTTGACCCATCGATTGGTAGACAGCTGAAATATCGCCATCAATGTACCAATCACTAAACTAAAGAATAAAGCCAGTAAACTGGAGAAAATCGTATATTTGAAACCAGAAAAAAACTGGTCGCCGTAAGTTTGAAACAATTCAAGCATGCAAATTTCCTCCTTTAATCAACTTTCCCAGATGCATCATCAGGGAACCATTTCTGATAAATTTCATCATACGTACCGTCTTCATGCATTTCTTTCAATGCCTGGTTGACGGCTTTCAAGAAAGGCTCTTGTCCTTTATCGATAGCTATTCCGTAAGGTTCATTTGTAAATGTACCGCCAACTAAATGATAGTTGGGATTTTCACTGGCCATCCCCAATAAGATCGCATTATCTGTCGTCATCGCATCGCCTTGTCCTGACTGTAATGCAGTAAAGGCTTCGGCATAATTTTCTAACTCCAAGATTTTTGCTTCCGGCGCTGCCTTGCGGATATTGATCGCTGATGTCGATCCCTTGACGACTAAAACCGTCGTATTGGCATTTAAATCTTCGATTCCCTGAATCGGGCTATCTTTGGCTACTAATAAAGATTGTCCAGCATCGAAATAAACATCAGAAAAATCTACTTGTTTCTTCCGTTCATCCGTGATGGTCATCGTAGCGATGATTGCATCGATATTGCCATTTTTTAATAGCGGAATTCGAGTTTTTGATGTGACTTCGACAAAAATAGCACTTCCGTCACGTCCTAAAATATGCTCAGTGATTGCTTTAGCGATATCGATATCAAATCCGCGGACTTCAGCTGTCGCAATATCCATCAATCCAAATAATCGGGTATCATTCTTGACTCCCCAGATGATTTGGTTGCTTTCTTTGCTGCTCGCTAACACATCACGTTCTGCAGCACTTTGGCCTTTACAAGCAGAAAAGGTCATGAGCGCGAATACAAGGAGCAGCACTGTACTGATTTTTTTGCTCATAGCTACTTTCCTCCTAATGATTGGTTACCTTGCTTAAGAATTGTTTGGCCCGTTCGTCTCTTGGGTTTTCAAAGAAGCCATCGACGTCGCGACGATCTTCTAATACTTGGCCTTCTGCCATGAAAACGATCCGGTCGGCTACTTCACGGGCAAAACTCATCTCATGAGTCACCACGATCATGGACATGCCTTCACTGGCGATTTTTTTCATCACGTCTAAAACATCACCGATCATTTCTGGATCCAGTGCAGAAGTTGGCTCATCGAAAAGCAACATTTCTGGTGTCATGGCTAATCCTCGGGCAATAGCCACCCGCTGTTGTTGTCCGCCAGACAACATGGATGGATAAGAATCTTTTTTGTCCAGCATGCCTACACGGTTCAACAGTTTTTCGGCTAAGGCAATCGCTTCTTGTTCATTTTGTTTTAATACTTTAATGGGAGCCAAAGTGATGTTTTCTAACACGGTTTTATTGGGGTAAAGATTGAAATGCTGGAAGACCATTCCGATGTTTTTTCTAATCTCTGTCAATTTGACATCTTTACTGAAAAGATCTTTGCCATTGATCAGTAAGTGACCAGAAGAAATCGTTTCTAATCCATTGATTGTGCGAAGCATCGTGCTTTTTCCGGATCCTGAAGGACCAATCACAACAACGACTTCACCTTTTTCAAATTCAATATTTATGTTTTTTAATGCATGGAATTTGCCGTAGTACTTTTCCACGTCTTTAAATTCTATCATTGCCATTCATTCACACTCCAAGTCTATATTTAAAAATAAATGAGTAATTGAAAAGATTTTATTCATATTATAGCTCAAAATTTTTCTATTTGTAAAGGTAGTTTTAATTTCCACATCATCCCCAAAGAAAAACCTTCATTATTTTAACCTCATGTTAGGTTTTTGTCCATCGTTTTTTTTCGACCCTTAGTAGAACAAGTTGTTTCTTTTGGAAAAACAAGGTAAGATGAACTATATATTGAATTTAGAGGTGGATGAAACGTGAACACAATATTAACCGGAGACCGGCCTACAGGGCAACTTCATTTAGGGCATTATGTCGGCTCATTAAAAAAACGAGTTGAGATGCAAGACGACCCTAACAATCAACTTTATATCATGATCGCTGATATGCAAGCATTGACAGACAATGCCAAAAATCCACAGAAAGTGTCAGAAAATATCTTGCAAGTGGCACTTGACTATTTAGCGATTGGTCTCGATCCGACCCGCTCGACTTTATTTATTCAATCACAAATCCCTCAGTTGTCGGAACTAACCATGTATTACTTGAATTTAGTCAGTGTGGCACGGGTTCGCCGCAATCCGACCGTCAAAGCCGAGATCGAACAAAAGAAATTTGGGGAAGGTGTCCCAACTGGATTCTTCATCTACCCTGTCTCACAAGCAGCTGATATCACTGCTTTCAAAGCCAACTTAGTTCCTGTCGGTGAAGATCAAAAACCAATGCTAGAACAAACACAAGAAATCGTTCATAGCTTTAATTCTATCTATAGTGACGTATTGGTGGAACCTAAAGCAGTTCTTCCGCCTAAAGGAATGGGACGTTTACCTGGTATCGATGGAAATGGTAAAATGAGCAAATCATTGAACAACGGAATCTATTTGGCAGACAATGCGGATATCGTTCAAAAGAAAGTCATGAGCATGTACACTGATCCAAATCATATCCATGTAGCAGATCCTGGCCAAGTCGAAGGCAATATGGTCTTTACTTATTTAGATGTCTTTGGCAAAGATTTAGAAAAAATTGCTGCATTGAAAGAGCACTATCGTCAAGGCGGTCTAGGCGATGTAAAAATCAAACGCTATCTGATCGATGTCTTAGAAGAAGAATTTGCTCCGATCCGTCAGCGACGAGAAGAATTTGCTAAGGACCCGGCTGAAGTCATGAACCTCTTAAAAAAAGGCAGCGAAAAAGCAGAACAAGTCGCAGCACAAACCTTGGCAGAAGTGAAAGAAGCAATGGGGATCAACTACTTTGCATAAATATGAACAACCAACAAACCCACCAGTATGCTTGGTGGGTTTGTTTTTAATTACTATCTTTTATTTAAAGATCCCTAAATAAAAAAGCGAACTGCTCAACTACCATTGACATGTGAGCAAACACCATTCGAGAACATTTTTCTCAATCACGACAGAATCGCTTTCTATCAAAAAGAAGCTACCATCACGAGTAAGAACTTAGACCGGAAAATATTCCCCAGGATGACTTTGAAGCGAGAAAACGATCGGTGCATATAAGTAAGGAATAAATTTATACCCATTGATCAATGCGCGATACTCTTTTTCATTGACCCACTTTGCTGCAGCAACTTTTTCTTACTGCAAACAAAGTTCAGGGTTAGCGCCGGTCCATTGAACAAAATAGAGTTCATTCCAGCCTTCTTCAAATTTCACTGTTAAACGACTAGGGATTTTCTCTAAAGAAAGTGTCATCCCTAACTCTTCTAATAGTTCCCTTTCTGCCGCTTGATAACAGCTTTCACCAGCTTTGACGGTCCCGCCAGAAGGATAATCCCAATAACTAGGCCAGCCTTTTTTTGTGGATTGTCGTTTTTGAATCAGTAATTCTCCGGCTTCATTAAACAATAAAACAGACACCACAACTCGGTAGCCGTCATTAGGGACTGGCGTATCCCGCAACATCGTCGCAGCTGTTGGCTGCTTTTGTGCATCGTAAACCGTCAGTTGTTCCATCAATCGATCCTTTCTTCCATAAAATAAAACTGGAAAAGCAACTCTTCGAGCTGTGGTTATCCATGAGAATATTTACTCTATCCATTATAAAAAAAATTGTAGCATAGCAAGGGAGAACACCTTCCCCCTGCAAATGCTACAATCTTGCTGATTCCTCAAGATCACTCTTTTTTTACGTCACTGTTTCCTATCACAGCAATGGGACTAACGAATTTCTACTTGTAGTGATTCTTCTAGCACACGTGTGATCTTCGACATTGCTTGATTGATTTCTTCATCTGTCAATGTCGCTTCAGGATTAGCAAAAGTCAATCGATAGGCCATTGATTTTTTATTGCTATCGATGTTCTTTCCTTGGTACACATCAAATAGATGAATGTCCGTCAAGAAACGGCCTGCTGCTTGTTCAATGGTTTGCAGGATTGTTTGGTTCGACGTCTTCTCATCCACCAACAGTGCAATATCCCGGTTAACTGATGGGAATTTCGAAACTGCTTGATAAATGAGCGCTGCATTTTCAGTTGCTAACAAACGATCCAAGTCCAATTCAGCAACATATGTCTCAGTCAGATCATAAGCTTTTGCTGTACTTGGATGGACTTGCCCTAGGTAACCGATCACTTCATCCTGTAAGAGGATAGCAGCGGCTCTGCCTGGATGAAGTTCTTTGATTGCTGTTGTCTTTTCATAAGTAATCTGATCCGTAAGAGAAAGACTTGCAAACAAGTTTTCCAAGATCCCCTTAATATGATAGAAATCGACTTTTTGTTCAGCTTCTTGCCAATCTTTTTCGGTGATGGCGCCAGTGATGGCTAGTCCTAGATGATTGTTTTCTGTTGGTAGCTCCCGAGGGTCATCACTTGTTTTGTAAAAGACGCGCCCCACTTCGTACAACGCAACATTGGCATTTTTGCGGGCCAAGTTATAGGCAATGTCGTCCAGCAGTCCTGAAAGTAGATTCATTCTTAAGACACCACGCTCTTCTGTCATTGGCCAATCCAGACGGGTAACCTGACTCTCTAACCAACAAAATTGACGGGCTTTTTCTTCGGTTGTCAATGCATAGCTGATAGCTTCACTCACACCATTTCCTTCTAGGAGTGTTCGTACTTTGCGAGTCAAGCGTTGTTCTTTGGTTAAGCTCCCCGCAACTGTCTCACCACTTGGAAGTGTCGATGGCAGACGGTCATAGCCATAGATACGGGCGACTTCTTCAATGATGTCAGCTTCGATCTGAATATCCCAACGTCTAGGTGGCACCACAACTTGATAGGTACCTTCATTTTCTTGGTAGCCAAAACCTAAGGCGTCAAAAATCTCATTGGCTTCGGCAATCGTGATTTGTGTTCCTAAGTAGCGATTGATCCGATCTAATGTGATCGTGACTTGAACATCCTTAGGGGTCACTTCAGCGCCTTTGACAGCACCTTGTAGAACTGTACCGCCAGCTAGCTCCGCAATCATAGCAGCGGCTGCATCACAAGCCTCCGCGATCGCAGCCTGATTGATACCTTTTTCGAAACGGGAAGATGACTCACTGCGCAAATTGAATTTTTTAGACGTCAAACGAATCGCTAGGGGGTCAAACAAGGCGGCTTCTAAAGCAACAGTTGTGGTATCTTGTGTGATTTCTGAATCTAACCCACCCATGACACCAGCTAAAGCGACTGGTTCTTTTCCATTAGTGATCACAATGTTCTTATCATCTAGCGTTCGTGTCTCTCCGTCCAAAGTGACCAACGTTTCTTGCGGTTTGCCACGGCGAACGACGATTTCTTGGCTACCCAATTTTTGATAATCGAATGCATGAAGGGGTTGTCCAAACAGCAGCAAAATATAGTTGGTAATATCAACGACATTGTTGATTGGTCGAATGCCTTCATTCATCAAACGGTTTTGCAACCATTGCGGACTTGGTGCAATCGTTACGTTTTCAATGATCCGAATTTGATAGGCTGGCGCATCCTTTTGATTTTCTACGCTGACTTTGATCTTGTCTGCGGCTTTCACAGCACTTTCATTCAGTTGAATGGTCTCAAATTTTGGTGTTTGTCGATAAATGGCTCCTACCTCATAAGCGACCCCCCGCATACTTAAGGCATCGGCCCGGTTTGGAGTGATCGACAACTCGATGATGGCATCATCCATATCGAGATAGGGAAAGACTTCCTTCCCCACTTCGGCATCGGTAGGCAAGTAATAAATACCCTCCGCATATTCTTTAGGGATCACACTATCAGAATAGCCTAATTCCTGCAGCGAACAGATCATCCCATTGGATTGTTGTCCGCGCATCTTGCCTTTCTTGATTTTGACATTGCCCGCGATCCGTGAACCTGGGAGTGCCACAATCACTTTGATGCCGCTTTTGATATTCGGCGCACCGCAAACGATTTGTGATAATTCAGATTCACCGATATCTACTTGGCAGATCGATAAGTGATCTGAATCTGGATGTGGCACACATTCTTTGACTTCCCCAACAACGATTTTCTTCAATCCCGCTGCTGGCATTTCGATTCCTTCGACTTCGATCCCTGTGACTGACATTTTATCTGCCAGCTCGTTTGGTGAGATCTCAGAAAGGTCAAGATAGTCATTTAACCATTTGTAAGATACTAACATATTTATTCCCCCTTGAACTGACTGATGAAACGTACATCATTTTGATAGAAATTCCGAATGTCGTTGACGCCATAGCGCAACATCGCAACCCGGTCAGGTCCTAAACCAAATGCAAAACCTGAGTATTCTTTGGAATCGATCCCGGACATTTCCAATACATTCGGATGTACCATTCCAGCGCCTAAAATCTCGATCCAACCGGTGTGTTTGCAGACATTACAGCCGGATCCCCCACATTTGAAACAGCTGACATCTACTTCTACTGAAGGCTCTGTAAATGGGAAGTAGCTTGGACGCAAACGAATGCTGCGATCAGCCCCGAACATTTTTTGCATCATGACTTCTAGTGTCCCTTTAAGATCACCCATCGTCACATTCTTATCGATTACCAGTCCTTCGATCTGATGGAACTGATGACTGTGAGTCGCGTCGTCGGTGTCTCTCCGGAATACTTTTCCTGGTGAAATCATTCGCAATGGCCCTTTGCTGAAATCATGTTTTTCCATGGTACGAGCTTGCACCGGTGAGGTGTGTGTCCGAATCAAGACTTCATCTGAAATATAAAAAGTATCTTGCATGTCTCTTGCTGGATGGTCTTTTGGCAAGTTCATTCGTTCAAAATTGTAGTGATCTTTTTCGACTTCGAATCCTTCAACCACTTGATAGCCCATCCCCACAAAAATATCTTCGATTTCTTCCATGATTTGCGTCAAGACATGACGGGTCCCTTGTGGCATCTGCTTGCCAGGCAACGTCACATCAATCGATTCTTCAGCCAATGCCTTTTCTAGTGCGGCTGCTTCTAATGAAGTTTTTGCTTCCTCAATCGCTTGTGTAATCGCATCCCGGATCTCATTGGCATAGCTGCCGACTTTTGGACGCTCTTCTGCTGACAACTCTTTCATTCCCCGCAAAACTTCCGTGATGGGTCCCTTTTTACCAAGGACATCCACACGAATTTGATTCAATTCATTGATTGAACGGCTTTCTTTGATCTTTGAAAGCGTTACTTCTTTCAATGACTCTAGTTTCTCTTGTAAAGACATGTTTTTCCTCCTTATTCTGTGTGAATAGCTGATAAGTCAAGACGAAAAAAAGACCCCGTTCCTAAAAAAGGAACGACGTCTCGTGTTACCATCCTCATTCGTGGACAAAGTCCACGCACTCACTTCTACTAACGACAGTAGGACTGCCGACTGATTCTTGTTCAGTAAGCTCCAGAAATGAAATTCATTTTTCGAATACAGAACTTGCTTTCAGTCTATGACAAGTCTCCCTTTCCTGTTTCAGCCAAACTACTAGTTTCCATCAACGCTTTTTAACTATTCGATTGACCTTAGTGTACCTAATTATTTGCCAGAAATCAACTGCATTCTTCTTCTCTGACCCAAGTTTCTGCCCAGCGCTTCACACTCATCATACTTTTTTCAAGTGCGACCCCTCTTGGTGTTAAACAGTAAAGATTGTCTTCTTTGCAGACGATTTCTTCACGTTCTAATTCTTTCAAGCGCTCCACCAATACCCGATCGCTCACTTGGGGGATTTTTTTGGCAAGATCCACAAACCGTTGTTTGCCATCTTCAAGAAGCACATCAATGATCAAGCCATTCCACTTTTTCCCTAGAATCGAAAAAGCTTTTTCAAATTTAGGACAAAGGGCGTAATCTGTTTCCACTTTTATCATTTTCTATCACCTCTTTGCATCATTATAGCACATCGCTTACGAATTGTAAGGAATCCCGTTCGAGGGCCTACCATTCGATTATTTTCTTAGCGGCTAGTAAAACCAGATATGTCTCAGTCACAGGTTTCTGCAAAGCTTGTTCTAACGCTTGGCAATACAGTTTTAGCTGTCCATAATACCGATCCCGCATGCGCTTTTCAATCTGTGCTTCACTGCCAAATACAGCATCCGTCTTAAAATCATACAAAATGATTCGATCTGGCAACTCCACATAGCCATCAATAATCCCGTGGATCAATAATTCGGCATCTGGTTCATCAAATCCTTCAAAAATAGTGGCAGCTTCTTTTAGCATTGAAAATGGCTGCTCCCGTTTTACCTGTGTTGCATACTTGATCAAAGTTTGCCCCACGGCTGTTTGATAGAACCACACGATGCTCCCTTGATCAATTTTGTCGGCAACATCTTTCGTAAAGAGCTGACGTTCAACCAATTCATCGATAAAAGCTGCTAAGGATGCTTCCGTCGGTACTTCAGTCAGCGGCAGCATTTGCATAACTAGATGCGTAGCACTCCCGATCGAAGCAGCTTGCGGTTTTTGTTCTTGTAAAAAACGCGGTTTAGCTAATTCAGTCTCAACATAACGAAAGCGCTGAGGTGCCAATTTTTGATCCGCGGAATGCCATTCCAGTAAAGTAATATCTTGATCGTCCGGATCATTATATAGACGTTTTAACTCTGAGACCGACTGATAGCTAGTGGTTTGAGTCGCTTTGCTGTAAGGATACTGATAGTCTAAACGGTTCAGCAATCTTTCTGGGGCTGTAGTACTTGGTGTCGGAGCCACAACTGCCTCTGTTGGCGGCTGCACCTGCAATTGCTGATCAATCTGATCCTGATTCCACCAATGGATCTGGAATCTTGCAGGATGATGGATCGTCATTTTTCGTTCACTGGCATCAGTAAAAACCTGCTCCATCTCTGGATGACGAATCAATGTCAAACCGACCCAATCCATTAGACTGCCTCTTGCAACTAAACGTAAAGCCGGGTCAAGGACTGTCTGACTTTGTGTCAACCCCGCTTGCCAAGCTTTAAAGGCTGCCTGCCGATCCTTATAAGAACCAACTAAATACAGTTTCTGCTCGGCCCGTGTCAATGCTACGTATAGTTTACGCATTTCTTCAGAGAGGGCTTTTTTCAAACGAACTTGTTTGATGGCTTGAAAAGGAATCGTTTCATATTTGATATTTTCCGAAGCATCGATATATTGGATACCTGCGCCAAGTTGTTCTTCAAAAATATAACGCTTTTGAAAGTCTTGGTAATTGAAGAATTTCGTTGTATCCAATAAGAAAACAACGGGAAACTCCAATCCTTTACTAGCATGGACAGTCATGACCCGCACAGCATTTTCAGCTGGCGTCGCCAACGGTTCTGCCAAATCTTTATCTTTTTCTTGCATTTTTTCAATAAACCGGATGAATTGATACAATCCTCGGAAACTGCTTTTCTCATATTTCTCTGCTCGGTGGATCAATGCAATCAAATTGGCATAGCGCTGTTGCCCTGCTGGCAAGCCAACCACGTAATCCAAGTAAGCCATTGTATCATAAATATCCCATAATAAATCAGGGATCGGCAGTCTGCGAGCTGCTTCCCGCCAACGATTCAATTCGCTTAAAAAATCATCCACTCGTTTGCTTAAAGCGGAAACAGTCCCCTTTTGGTTGTCTTGATAAGTCAAGACCGCTTTGTAAAACTCACTGGTACGATCCGCTAGCCGAATCTCTGCTAGTTCGTCTTCCGTTAGCCCTACCATAGGTGAACGGAGAACAGCCACTAATGGAATGTCCTGATAAGGATTATCAATGATTTGCAACAATGCGATCATTGTTTGGATCTCTGTTGCTTGAAAATAGTTCTGTGCATCATTGACTTCAAGAGGAATCCCGAATTTTTTGAAAACATCTAAGATGACCAAATTATTTTTGCGGGTAGGAGTCAGTAAAACGATATCCTGATAAGTGACTGGACGTTCTTCCCGTCTTTTTTTATCATAGATCATAAATTGGGATTGGATCAGTTCTTGAATTTTGATTGCGGTGACGTGAAGTTCTCCTTCCGTTTTGTCTTCAATCAAATTCGTAGTACTTTCAGCTTCTTTTTCATAGAGCAAAAGTTCCGGAATGAATGCGTCGCTTTCAGGAAAACTCGGAAATCCCGGAACTAAAGCCGCTGCGTCATCATAAGGGATCTGTCCAACTTGTTCGTCCATCAATTGTTGAAAAACCAAGTTCGTAAAATCAAGCACTTCGCGGCGCGAACGGAAATTTTCTGCTAAAACGATTCTTCGTCCCCCGTTTAGATGTTCAAATGCCAAATATTTTTCTATAAACAAAGTGGGGTCTGCTAAGCGAAATGAATAGATCGATTGTTTGACATCCCCTACCATGAACATGTTTCCATGGTCTCCTGAAACTTGCCGAACCCAATACAGAATCGCTTCTTGCAGTCGATTGATATCCTGATACTCATCCACGAGCACTTCTTCAAATTTATCGCGGTAATAAACAGAAGCATCGCTGCCTGTGCCATCACCCAATAAGATTTTCAACGTGAAATGTTCTAAATCATTGAAATCCAACAACCCTTTTGCTAGCTTGCGGGCTTGAAAAGCAGTCAAAAACTCTTTGGTCATCTCTGCCATAGTCGCAACGATCGGTTCAGATAGTTGCAGCATTTGCAGCATGTCTGCTGGTGGATAAGGAAAATATCCCTTGAGTTGTTCTAATAGTTTTTTGGCATCATCCCGCAACGGTTTGATTTCCTGTGAAAGTTCTTTTTGTTCTTCTTTCCGATAGCTTGGGTAGCGATCAAAGGTCAAATGAGTCAAGCGATCATATAAGACGGATAGATCGTCTGTTGCCAGAACTCGTTGAATTTCTTGGACTTGAGAAATCTCTGCTTGAACGAGTGCTGCTGCTTTTTCCATTAATGGTGACTGATCTGCAAATTGTTTGGCCGCTGCCAGCAAATGCTCTGCCGTTGCGGCAATTTCTACCAACGTCGGTTTGATTTGAGCCTGATAGAGGTGATTCTCCCCTAAATTGTCCGCGGCTTCATAATTTACCGCTAAACCGTCCAGCCACTTTTCTGGATCAGGGTTGGCGCGGGCAAAATCATAGAGTGACAAAATCAAATCACCAACCGTCTCATCGGAACGATCACTGGCGAAGTTTTCGGTTAATCGAAAGAAGGCTTCATCATTTGCTTCGTAGTGTGCATCTCGTAATTGTGTCCAGATTTCCTCTTTCAGCAGCAAAATCTCCGTTTCATCTGTCAGCATCCGAAATCCAGGATCCAAATCGATCAGATAATAAAAACGCCGAATGACCGTTAAACAAAAGGCATGTAGTGTTGAGATATTTGCGGTAGGTAATAATTGCAACTGCCGAACGAAATGTTGTCTTTTTTGCTCTTGGCTTTCTTGATTAATGGCCGTTTGCAGAGCTACTTGGATCCGTTCTTTCATTTCTCTTGCTGCTGCTTCGGTAAAGGTCACGATCAGCAATTCGTCGATCTGACTTCCTGCTTTTAATTTCTCGATCACACGTCGCACAAGGACGGTGGTCTTTCCTGATCCAGCTGAGGCAGAAACAAGGAGATTGTCTCCTTTATCAAAGATCGCTTGCCACTGAGTATCAGTAAATGTTTCATTTTGTGGTTTTAGAGGGATCTTAGTCATTCTCTTCCTCCTTTAATCGCTGTAAAACCTCTTCTTTCGATAAATTCTCTAGACGATGATAATTATTTTCTTGCAGCATCACATCGAAATCGCAAATACTGCGAAATGGGCAAAACTCACAGGCGCGCTTTTTGTCTTTCAGCTTATAAGACGGATTCAAGGCAATTTCGCCACTGAGAAGTTTCTCCGCACCTTGCTGCATATTTTTGCGGTTGTGCTGCCTCAACAAGCGAATCTCTTCTTCAGTGTAAAACTTGTTTTTGGCTTGTGGTGTCTTTTGGTACGTCCCGCTTTTGTCTTTGCGAATCGGAAAAACTGCTGAATTGCTGCTGTCTGACAGTTCATGATCCAAAAGTGGAAACAATGAGGGTTCATCCAGAAACAACCCATCATATTTGAATTGCTTCAACCGTTCCTCTTCAGAGGATTTTTGACCATCTAAGACTGGATCATGGACATGTAAATAATAAGCCCCAGCCGGGCGCACATTTTCTGTACCAACTAGCTGCACAGCATCATTCAGCGCAACGTCTAAATAAGTGATCAACTGCATTGCTAAGCCATAGTAAGCTTCTGTCAAATCAAATTCACGACTGCTTGATTTGTAATCTACGACTGAAAGCCACTGCTCTTCTTCGGTTTTTGCTGCATCTACCCGATCGATTTTTCCTCGCACATGCAGTTTGCCCCCACTGCTTAAAGGCAG
This sequence comes from Enterococcus sp. FDAARGOS_553, assembly GCF_003812305.1. NCBI lineage: Bacteria > Bacillati > Bacillota > Bacilli > Lactobacillales > Enterococcaceae > Enterococcus > Enterococcus sp. FDAARGOS_553. The sequence continues at coordinate 2,564,710 of NZ_CP033740.1, read as the reverse complement.
CTCGATGCCATTGATCCCTTGAGCGCCAGCGATCTGTCCAAACAGTACTTCGGTTTTTTGCGGTGAGAAGTGCATTTTTTGTCCTTGCTTCGTTAATGCCCAAGCTACTCGCTGAATCGTCTTACCTAGTTGATAACGAATAAAATTCATTCTGGCCGAACTGGACAATAATGTATAGCGGACTTCTCCAAAAATCTCTTGCAACACTTTTTCAACAAATTGGAGCCGTTGATCCATGGTCAACTGCGTCAATGAGATGTTCTCACTGATCAATACTTTGACAAAGCGATCGAGTGCATCATGGAAAAATTCACCAGTCATCGCTGAGTTAAGTCCATAGATTTCCCGCTCTTTCAAGCGTAGTCCATAACTGACAAAATATTTGTATTCACACTGGTAGAATGTCTCCAGTTGCGAGATCGAACTGTAGATGGATGGCCCATATAAAGCAACGGCTTTATCTTGAGACAACGGGACTGGAATGTTTTGATGGGTCTGGCTTTCAAATACTCTAAGGGCTAATTGCTTTTCAGGCGAATGCAATAAAGCCTGTTTGAACCGTTGCCACTGTGCCGGCAAATTCTGTCGTTCTTTTCTTGCCTGCTGACTTAGATTATTCAACTGATAGATTAATCCCCGATACGTGCCGACGTAGGCTTCTGGATCACTGGTTAAAGATAAGATGCCCCGGTCTTGTAAAGAAACATCTAACCATTCAAGCAGACGAGCCAGATATGGGGACAATTTGATATTTTGCTGGGTATCAAAATTGCATGCATAAGACAAATAGAGTTTATCCGTGGAAGACAATAAGATCGCATAAAAAAGAAACGGCTCTTTGGCGCTACTTTCGATAATCGTATCGCGTAGATATTTTTCTCCCGCAAACAATTGATTGAGATGTTGTCTTTCTTCGTTAGTCAACAATGTTTTATTTTCGATCCTTCTTGGCAACACCGTCTCATTCAATCCTGGTACGAAAGTGATTTTTGCTTGCCGAGGTCGTACTAGATCAAAACGATTAATATTGACTTGATCGATTGCTGTCGGAATTTTACCGAAAGTCAGATTCTCCAAACCCGTCATCAATACTTCTTCAAAGAGTGACTGTTCGAAAGGATCATCGCCATAAATAGCCACAAATTCATCTAAAAGATCGATCAAAGCTTGCCATGTTTGTTCATGGTTGCGAGCTTGTTCTAGTTTTCCTTGTGAGATTGCTTGATCTCGCCAATGAATCAATTGCTGTTCAACACCTGCTGAAAGTAAAAATTGGTATAAAGCACCTGCAGCTTCCCGGTTCGTCTTTGTCTCTTGAATGTTTTTCAAGGAGCAAAAAATATCTTGACGGAAATAGCGGCGCAATTGATTCGTATAATCTGTCAATTCAGCGATGCCAGATGCGTTTTCTCCTGTCAATGTATAGTCCACTAAGAGCCAGTCTCTCTCACGGGTCCAATCTTTTCCTTGGAAGTTATGAGCCAGTGCTTGGTTTTCTGTAATGTCTACTAATTGTCGAAATGCATCCCGGGCAGCCAGCCAGTCTTCTTGTTGTTGGAATGCTTGTGGCAAATAAAGTTCCGTACGCAACAGTCGAAAAATGTCATTTAAACGAAAGCCATAATCTGCACAAGCAAAGAAGGCATTCAAGAATTCAACGAGCGGATGCTGAGCCATGAGTTGCTCTTCGTCAATATAAAACGGAATCTCATATTCTTTAAAAATCGTTGGAATATATTGATGGTAGATCTCTGGTTGCAGTGTCAAGACTTGAATGTCTCGATAACGCAGTTTTGCTCCTTTTTGCTCGCTGATCAATGCGCGGATTTTCGCAGCCATTTGCCGGACTTCTTCTTCAGGATTGCCAACTTTCCACATTTCTAGATACGGTGAAACTGGTTGCTGCTGCTGATAATGGAGCTGATTCTGGGTTTTACGCCAAAAGGATTCCACTTCATTGTATGCGGCAGCTTTCTCTAGTGTCACTTGCTGTGCTTCAGAAGGTGAAAGCTTTTGATCCAAATAAATGGCGACATTTTCCGTTCTAGCGTCAAGAAATAATTGATGGTAACTGCGGCCCGATTCATAGAACAAATCTAATGGTGAAGGTAATTCTTGGGGATATCCATGATCTAAAAGCAAATCGACAACGACGTGCCCTTGTTTCATCAATTCTTTTAATACACTCTGTTCTTGAGTTGAAAATGCTGAAAAACCACTGATGATAAATAATGATTCCGAAAGATCAGGCCGATCGTTCATTAATTCATTGGGTTTAGACCCTTGCTGCAGATAACGTGTTAGTAGTGCCAGCGGTTGTTCCACTTGCAGTTCCCGGGTCACCATTTCTAATTCGAAACGCTGAAAGATCAATGCGAGTTCGGAAAACTTTAACGCATCCTCTCCGTTGCTCCTATTCATCGTTCCACCGAGATGCAGATCTTCGGTTGCGATATTACTTGTCTGCATTTCTTGATAAAGAGACAACAGTTGTTGAATAAACCCAGGTTTATTGATTTCTCCTCGAAAAAGAATCAACTCCTCTTCCAAATCGAGAAGTATTTTGCGAAGGATCATGGTTGCACCGGTATCTGTAATGGCCGTTTTTGACAACCAGCCAGTTTGTTGAAGATAGAACCAGGCCAGACGGTGAAAACTATAGACTTGAGCTCGAATCGAGGCAAAATCTCCAGTGCCTTGTTTTAGCGCCTGCAGAATCTCTCTTTCTCGTTCAAACTTATTGTAGTTAGGGACAAGAAAAAAGACTTCTGTTTGTGGCTTTTCCAACCAAGCGTTAGCTGCATCCAAAATCGCTTGTTCGTGATCGCAGCGTCCATCGCCTAGTATAAATCGTAAACTCATACGAAGACTCCTTTACTTTTATCGTCGCTTCTATCGTAAGTAAAGATCAACTCCTGCATCTACCAAACCTGCGCATGAAAAATAACAGTTTTGATGCTCTCTATTGATCCGTTGACAATTTTTCTTTCATTGTCTTCATAACAAATAGTATAACAAATTTTCTTTTAAAAAAAAGCTCTGAGCGAGTCGGACTTCCGCTTACTCAGAGTGTTGATTCGGAATGCTTCCGAAATCTTTAAGGGGCCAAAAAATAAATTTGACATCTCCTAATACGGCTGACTGATCAATCAAACCAATGGTCCGGCTGTCTTTAGAGATTCGGCGATTGTCCCCTAACACCAACAATTTTCCTTCTGGAATTTGTTCAACACCGAAATCAGCCATCGTAAAGTCAGAAGTCAGTGGATAACCATCGGTTAATTTTGAACGAAAAGCAGAAAGATAAGGCTCTTCATATGCTGCCCCATTGATGAATAAAGTGTCTTCACGGTATTCCACCACATCACCAGGTAATCCGATCACACGCTTAATGTAGTTTTTTCCCACCTCATCAGGGGCTTCAAATGTGATGATATCAAACCGGCTGATTTGGGTGTTTTTCATAGCGATCACACGCTCCCCATCATGCAATGTTGGATCCATAGAATCTCCTTTAACGATCACAGGGGTGAAGACGTATTGTCGCAACGAAAACAGTAACAGCCCAAACAGAGCAACGAACAAAACGGTTTTGAGGACCTCTTTTATTTGTACCAACAGCATCGTCCTCCTTTGTATGTAAACCTATTCAATTAAAACAATAAAGTTGATACTCAATTCTACCATATTCCCTTTATTTAAGGGTAAGACCCTGTTCTTCTTAAACAAAAAATAGCAAAACGTTCGGTCAGAAACCTAGCTTGCTTCCTGTATTCGGCGTACTCGAATTTTGCCAAAAAAATCAACTGGATAGTCCCTTCAAGTGAAAAATTGACCGGGTCTCTTTGCTTTTGCAGTCAAAGGGGCCCGGCCAATTGATTCTCTCAATTTATATGATCGCTTAAAGAAATTCAATGACCTTTTGGCTCTTGATCAACTAGAATATCGATCGGTGTTCCTTCATTTAGATGCTCCGTCAAAAACAGGACCAATTCTTCCATTGGACGCTCGAATTTCAACAGTGGTCCTCGCATCCCTCTTCGAAAGAAATTCATTTTGATCCATTGGTCCTTGCTCTCCTGATACAGTACCACCCGATCCACTTCCTGATACAAGATCCCGCGAATATTTAGTGGATGAATAATGAATCGATCTTCAGCTAACCCTCTGCTATCAAAAACAAAACTTAAGAAAAGCAATCCAGATACGACCCCTCGCAAGCGGTTCTCAAAGGTTTCTTCCATAAAAAACATTGCTATAATGACCACCAATGAAAAGAAAGCAATTGCTGCTTTTCCGCCTTTACGGCTGGCTGCAACAATTTGAATGTCTTTGCGGACGACAGCGAGAAACAAATACAAGACGACCGTGAACAGACACATTAAAAGCGTTAATACACTCATAGTTTTCTCCATTCTTTGTTGTTTCATCTATCTTACCAAATAATTTGCTGCTTCAAAAGCAGAATTATCCTACAACGCGTTTCTATTTTCTATTTTGAAAGAAATCCGCTACAATAGTAAAAAAAAGGAGGAACTGAACTTATGAATACTTTTTTCGAGAAAATCCAACGATACGATTTATTACGAGCGATTTTATTTTTGATTGCTGGATTGATTATTTTGATTGCTCCTCGCAGTGTCTTTAATACGATTGTCTATTTAGTTGCCGGATATGTTGCCTGCCTTGGGGTGATCAACCTCTATTCCAGTTACAAAGAAAAACGGCAAACCGGCTATGTGAATATGCAGATGACAACGGGGATCCTGCTTTTGATTGCCGCCGCAGCTATTCTCGTTTTTGCAAAGGGACTATTATCGATCGTACCATTCTTTTTGGGAATCATGATCACGATCAGTGGCTGTACGCGTTTGATGGCAAGCTTTAATCAAAAACGCAATGGCTTACCATTTATCACTGGTTTGCTTTTCAGTTTATTCGTGATTGTGGCAGGTATCATTCTTGTTTTCAATCCGTTTCAAACGTGGCTTTTGTTCTTCCAAATTTTTGGCGGAGTCTTGATTTTTATGGGGATCTCGGATTTAATCAATCATTTTCAAAGAAAACGTAGTTATTAAGATGAGAATGCGCTAAAAGAACAATTCTTTTGACATCTTCATGTAGACTTTTTGTTGCTTTGCTTTTACAATAGACTGTATCAACGAGAAATGATCAGTAAAAACGGAGCAAAAAACGCAGGAGGTACGACATGAAAAAAATCAAACAAGAAACAAAACATCCCAATGACGTCCCTGTGATTTTTTTGTATGACGATTTGGGAAATATCCAAAAAAAAATTTCAATCAACGAATGGCGGGATTTAAAAGCAAATTCCCAAAAAATCGAAGAATTTGAAATCAAGTTATACCGGGAAGCGATCACTTATTATACGCAAGAAGCGTATATGCAGGCAGCAGATCTATTGAAGTTTTTGATCAGCCAGACGGACTACACCCATTATGAATATGTGGAACGCTTAGCCAATATCTATCGAATCCAAGAAGATTTGATGCAAGAAAAACAATTATTGCTTGCGGCTCGCTCTTCTATCCGGAATCTCGAGTTTTCAGAAGGCATCATCAAACGAATCGATCAGCGCTTAGCAAAAATCGACCAATTTCCTCGCTCTTCTGCAGCGTACAATCAATGACATTGTTTAATAAAAAAGCGAACGCTTATGCTGGATGGCCATTAAATCAGCATAAGCGTTTTTTGATTATTTTTTTGATGTATGGGCGACTGTCTCACTCATTGGTGCAAGCATGCGCAAGCTGTTGAATAAGACGAGTAATGTACTGCCTTCATGAGCAAAGACGCCTAACCCAATATTCATTTTGCCTAGCAAATTCAATACGATCAATAATGCCACAATAAACATGGAGAAAAAAATATTTTGCCAAATAATCCGATCTAGTTTTTTTGCGGTCTTTAGTGCGTAGGTAAAGCGTGTTAGATCATTTTTCATGATCACCGCATCCCCCACTTCAATTGCAACATCCGATCCTTCCCCCATAGCAAAACCGATATCGGCCTGTACCAATGCAGGCGCATCATTGATACCATCTCCAACCATGACTGTCTGACCGTATTCATTTTGCAACTGCTGGATAATCTGAGCCTTATTTTCTGGCAGAACATTTGCAGCAACTTGATCTACTCCAAGCTGATCACCAATCGCTTGTCCAGCTGCTTGACTGTCTCCTGTGATCATGACTGTTCGAATACCAGATTGCTGCAGTTCATCTATGACCGCTTTAGATTGAGGATTCGGTAAGTCCATCAATGCGATCAGTCCAACTGGCTGATCATCCACCGAAAAAACAACCACCGTTTTGCCTGATTGTTCCAGGGTTTCTCGTTGCTCAGCAAATGATGAATGCGCAAACGTCGCCGCTGGCTTGCCAATTCGATAGGTTTTTCCCTCAACTACAGCCGTCAGACCGGAACCAATTTGGTTGTTAACGGAAAGTTCTAATGGTTGTGCCTTTTCTTGTTTCTCAAAATGCTCTACGATGGCAGCCGCTAATGGGTGATTTGCTTGCTTTTCCATGGCCAAGATCAGCGATACCCACTCTTGACGGTGCGCTTCAGTTGTTTCTTCAGCAAAGAAAACATCGGTCACTTGTGGTTGACCAATCGTTAATGTGCCAGTTTTGTCAAAGGCGGCTACTTTTGTTTGTCCCATATTTGCAAGATAAGAACTGCCTTTAAATAAGATGCCCCGTTTTGCTAAGTTTGAGATAGCAGACAAGCTAGCAGGTACTGCACTAGCGGCTAATGCACAGGGCGAAGCAGAGATCATCATCACTAGTCCCCGGTAAAAACTGGTTGACCAATCCCAACCAAAAAGAAAGGGTGCTGTCAAAATAAATAAGGGTACCAAAATCAAGACCGTTGTCACATAAAGCGGCTCGATTTTTTTGATGCGGGTTTCTGTTTTTGATTGATTGTTTTGTGCCGATTCCACAACAGAGAGTATTTTAGCAAAAACTGTCTCACTGCTGTCTTTTGTCACTTCCATCATAAAAGTGCCGTTACCGTTGATCGTACTTCCGAAAACTTCATCCCCTACAGTTTTTTCACGGGGAACACTTTCACCGTTGATGGAGGCTTCGTTGATGCTGCTGATTCCCGAGAGAATTTTACCGTCTGTTGCGATTTGGTCCCCTGGTAAAACTTGCAGCCTATCCCCTTTTTTGACTTGCTCTGCTGCAATTTTCTCAATGCTGCCATCTGCCTTAACCAGACGGGCTTCTGTCGGATTCAACTTCAAGAGGTTCGTGATTTCTTTGCGGCTTTGGCCCTCTGCATACTCTTCCAAAAAGTGAGCCCCGGCAAAAATCAGAATCAGCAAGGCAGCTTCATTGAAGTTGCCGATCAATACTGAACCAAAGGCAGCCAATGTCATTAATAAATGAACATTCGGTTTAAAGTGTCTGCTTTTGCGGGTATCTTTGATGGTGTCTTCGATCCCTTCCCAAATAATATGATACCCTGCTAAAAGAATAGCGGCACTGTATAATAAATCTTTAACGACCAATTGCGGTACCAATAAAGCAGCAATAAAAAGAATAACTCCTACTAAATAATTACGTAACGGGGCGTTGCCATGGGAATGGCTTGCCTCTGCTGCATGGGTGTGTGGTGTTGAATGATTGCAAGAGTGGGTAGACATAAGAAAAGCCTCCTTCAAAGTTAGTGCATCATTTGCTTACAAATGAATATATGTTCATATCTACATTTTTATTATATATGAACGTACATTCATGTGTCAAGCATCAATTACTACTTTTGTCAGCGATCCCATCATTGCACAACGATCCTTCGTTCTTGTCGCTCTTCAGGTGACAGGATCATTGTTTTTGTTTGCAAAAAAGCCACAAAAAAAAGACAGGCCCTCTGTGCCTGTCTCTCACTACATCCTATTTTTGGTCGAATTTATCTTTGACATCTTGTGCCATTGACTCAGATTTGTCTTTAAGATCTGCAATGATTTCTTTAGAATGCCCTGCTGCTTGATCAACAAAGCCTTCTACTTTTTTTGTCGGATCATCCGTGATATCGCCTGCTGCCTCTTTGGCTTTACCAGCCACCTTGTCTGGAGTTCCAACCCCAATGGCAGAGGACACAGAATTTTTCAAGTCCATTAGTACTTCTTTAGAAGCACCGACAACCTGATCCAATGTTCCTTCTGCTTGCATTTTTTCGTTGCCAACGACATTTCCCGCAGCTTCTTTTGCTTTGCCTTTAACAGAATCTTTGTTGACAGTCATCTTCTGCATTTTATTATAAACTGCCAGACCAAAAGCCGCGCCAATCAAACCTACTACGAATCCAGATTTTTTCATATGTGTCTCCTCCAATTCTTTTATAGTTATTATTTTAACAGAAATCTGCTGAAATGCCTGTTTTCAAGCTTGCAGTCCTCGTTCTTTTACAGGTGCCATTTCCTCTAGAAGAACGTATTTCTGCTTAACTCCCTTTCTCTAAGCTACTTCAAACAAAAAGTTGCCTTTTTTAAACGTTAAGAAATGATATGTTTTCACACGCTTTCTCTTTAAGCGCCATCAAAAATCCTTGTTTATTCGTGTGCTTCTTATTTATTCATTCTTTGTGTTCATTCCTTTTGTCTCGCCGTTTCAGATCTCTTTATTCTGTCTTTTTTTCTGTATCTTTTTTTCTGTGTCTTTTTTCTGTAAAAACTTTCTGCCATTCAATCGTGTAGTGATACCTCTTCACCAGTTGTTTTATTCCGTGATTTGCGTTGCTAGGTGTTTTTCCAGAATTGCCTTTCCTAGATAAATCGGGTAACATAGAAAAGAAGAATATTCGAGAATTTATTTTTCTCAGAAAGGATCGAATAATGAATGAAACACATGTAGGATTGTTAGTCAACAGTCGTGTTTTTCAAGAAACTCCGATGATGCTGACTGGAATCCAATTATTAGAAGACCATAAAATCATCAACTGTATTATTAAAGACCGTTACCTTTCTAGTTACGTTTTACGCTTACCTCTCAACAAGTACCAGCTAGAAGTCGAAGGCAAATGGAACAAACGTGAACAGTTAGTGATCAAACATATGAAAATCAAAAATATCGATGAATACATCAAAATTGTGGGAACCCCAGAATAAACGAACGGATCAATCCGCCAGCTTGGCGTTTGATCCGTTTTTGATTTTTCCTCTAAAATAAGTAGTCAGCTCGCCATCCGGGTAAACGTATCGATCAACTGTTGCTGCTCTTCTTTGATTCCGATCGCCATCGGTTTAATCAAAACCTTGATAGTTTTAGAAGGCGTCTGGATCAACACTTTTTTGTTCATGACACCAGTAATTTTCAATGTGGTGATCTCATGGATCAGCACGGTTTCCATGGCTTTTTGTTCAAAGTTCAAATCCAATTGAATCAAACTAATTTTTTCTTCATCAACGATTACGATATAATACTTTGGCAAAGGAATCGCCATTACTTTAGCTTCTTCAGCATAGCCAGCCAGTTTCCCATTGAATCTCGTCCGATATGCTTCTAGATCTTCTTTTTTTACGATCCACTTCATTGAAACCGCTCCCTTTCCAGTATAGGTTAAGAATACCCGATTTTGTAAGAGAACAACACAATTATGCTTGTATCAGCATCTACAAGGAGGATCTTGCCAGATATCGATATAAAAACCAGTGTCATTGATCATTCTTTGAGACAGATCAATGACACTAGCAATGAATGCAATAAAGCGCTGAATCAGCAGATTGCACTAATGGATGAGCTTTTTAGCTGGATAATAACGGTGAAAAAGTCGTCGAAATATTGGCGCAAGTAGTCCATAAAAGAAGCCATTTCCAACAGCATGCAGCGTATCAAAACTTATTCCTTGCAGATAATAGCCCCAAAAGCTTGGTAAGCCTAGCAGATACACGCTGAGTAAGGAGACCACAAATCCATAAAGGAACCCTGCTAAAATACTAAAAATCACTTGCAAGATCAAGGAACGTTTAACGATGGGAACATGTCTTAATCCGCTCATCATGAGGATCACGACTGTATAACTTACTGCCTGAGCAATCGTCCAAATCCCCATCCCCATGTAAAAATTCGTAATCAAAAGGGATAACAATGCGACGATCAGTCCTCTGACACAGCCTAAATAAAGAGCCACCAATAAGAAAATAGCGGTCATTGGTTGTACATTTGGCAGTGGTTGAAACAATGTACGCCCCACCACTGATGCTGCTACTAGCAAAGCAAGATAAGCAATCTCTTGCACGGAAAAAGACATTTTTGTCGGTTTAAAATTTCTCATAGGTAAAAACGACTCGATCCTTTTCGGTAAGAGATGTATCTTTTGCGCCGGTATTGACCATCTCGTCATTGATCGTATAGGTCCAATAATAACCAGCCGCTTCATCTTGCGCTAATCCTTCAATACTGGTGATCATGCCTTTGTCTTCCACTAAATCAAAATTTTCCTTCATTATCTCCATTAAAGAGGTTCCTTCTTTGAATGACACCGTTTTGGCTGGTATTTGTTCAGGCTGCGCATCTGTCTTGTTCACAAATGAGATCTCAGCCGTCTGTTGCTTAACCACCGAGCTAGCTGTAGCTTGATTGCTGCCAGTCGTTGTTGTCTGGGTAGTAGCTTCAGAACAGCCGCTCAACCCAATCCCTGCCAGCCACAGCAAACTAAAAATAACGATTCGTTTCATTTTCTTCACTCCTTCTTTCCTATTTTACTAAAAGTCACACAGAAAGCGAACTAATTTTTAGTCGAAAGTTGATTGTCAATTTGTCTTTTACTCGCTATACTATGTTCAATTATCAACAAAATAATCTGAAGATCGGAGTTTTGTCAATGACACGCAAATCAGCTTCTTGTACAACCATGCTGGTAGGCAAAAACGCATCACTCGATGGCTCGACCCTCATTGCTCGCAATGAAGATGCCGGGGCAGTGTCCCTACCACAAAAATTTGTCGTAATCCAACCTGAACAACAGCCTGCTACGTTCCATGCTGTTTTAAGCGGGTGCAGTATTCCTTTACCGAAAGATCCCCTAAGGTATACTTCTACGCCTGAGGCAGATGAATCTCAAGGAGTCTGGGCTGCTTCAGGAATCAACAGCGCCAATGTCGCCATGACCGCCACAGAAACGATCACTACCAATGCGAGAGTTTTAGCTATCGATCCTTTGGTAACAGAAGGCATTGGAGAAGCAGATTTTGTCAGTATCGTGCTTCCCTATATCCGTTCTGCTCGAGAAGGAGTCTTACGCTTAGGCGAGTTACTAGAAACTTATGGTACCTATGAGTCTAATGGTTTGGCTTTTGCCGATCGAGAAGAAATCTGGTATATGGAAACGATTGGCGGACATCATTGGGCAGCGATCCGAATTCCTGATGATGCTTATGTGATCGCCCCGAATCGAATGAATATCGCTACCTTCGATTTTGATTCTCAAGATACTTTATTTTCCGACGATTTACCTGATATGATTGTCAGCAATCACTTAAATCCAGACTTTGAAGGAATCAATTTACGTCATATTTTCGGCAGTGCAACAGAAAAAGATACTCGTTATAACAACCCTAGAGCTTGGTATATCCAAAAACAGTTCAGCGAAACCGCGTCGGATCCGCTTGACCAAGATCTACCTTTCATTTGTCTTCCGAAAAAGAAAATCAGCGTGATGGATGTAAAGTGGGCGTTGAGCAGTCATTTTCAAAATACCCCTTATGATCCGTACGGGAATGGAACGGCTAGTGAGAGAACTCGCTTTCGTTCGATTGCTCTCAATCGCAATCAGCAAGTGCATATTCTCCAAGTGCGCAGTCACGTACCTGATGAAATTGCAGGCGTTCACTGGCTAGCTTTTGGTCCCAATACCTTCAATGGAGTGGTCCCTTTTTACAGCAATGTGAATGAGACCCCGAAAGGTTATTGTGATACCACCACTACTTACGATCCGGGAAATAGCTATTGGTTGACTAAAACATTAGCACTGATCGGGGATCAAGACTATGATCTATACAGCGATCTAGCAGAACGGTTTGAACAAACAATCATGGCAAATTGTTTAGCGATTCAACAGAAGATCGATCAGACAATCCCATTAACAAATCAGTTATTGGAAGAAGCCAACCGTGAAATGGCCCAGCTTTACTTATCACATGCCACTCAATTACTAGGAGAAATGGTGGAAAGAGGCAATACCAAAATGAAACTGCGTTTTTCTTTGACAGATTGATTCTCCTTTAACCGATTATTTACATGAAATTGACTAGAACTCAATATCTTGCCTGTATACTATAGCTACCAATTAATTTTCTTTTTGCTTTGCAGCACGGCTTTTTCTCTACTGTCGTGCTGCCCCCTTCTGAAAATAATTGGAATCTACCTTGGAGGTATCGAAATGAATAAAGAAGAATTTCGCACAGTCACCAATGAGGTCGTACAAGGAATCGTCATCGTCAAGAATGACAATCAAAATGTCTGGATCATTCAAGACAAAGAAGGCTATTTCCACGTAGTAAGCAAAACGGCGTAAATCACTCACTGAATCCTATCAAAAAGAACCCGTGCTGCGAAAAGTTATCTTTTCGTTTACCACAGGTTCTTTTTAACTAGCAGTGTCTTTTCTATGAAGAAGCAGATCAGCGGCAATAGTTCCCATTGACCCAAGCCATGCTAGTATTTTTGCATCAAGTTTTCAGTACCCTCTTGCCCATCACCATACACTGTCGATTGAATCGATGCAGTCGTATCGGCATGCTCTTTCCAATGCCCGAAAAAATACGTTCCGCATACTAAACTTGTTAGGAGCCCGATCCAGCCGTTGCTGTGCCATTCAACCAAAATCAGCAGTAAATAGATCAACTGCTGCGATTTTCTTGAAAGTTTCCGTAACAAGTACAGCCATTCTAGTAAAAAAACGACTAGCAGCACGGTCACAAAAGTTTTTCCTACAAACCACAATTCCCACAAGCTCATGGTCTTCCCACCTTTGGATTGTCCTAGCAGCTCTAACGAAATGCTGCAACTGACTCATTTAGTTCTTAGGAAGATCTTAGACGAGAAACCTTAAACTAACCTAAAAGTCGGCAATATTTTTCGGGGATGATTTCCATTGATCCAAAACAACTTTTAATAACAGATCTTAGCCAATCATGACCGTTTCATCCGGGAATTTGTATCCGGCTTCTCGGCGGTTGGCTTTTGTCATCAATGAAAAAGCAACCGTCATGATGCCCACACGACCAATAAACATCAATAAGATGATCAATAATTTACCAAATACAGAAAGATACGGAGTCAATCCCATTGTTAATCCAACTGTTCCAAAAGCCGAAAAAACTTCAAAAGCAATGTACTCCAGTCCAAACTGAGAATTCCCCGGCATCGATTCTGTGATGGATAATAAAAAGATGGCAATAAAGCAAAGACTCAGTGTTAAGAAAAAGAGCGTGAACGCCCGCGAAACAGCCGCCTCTTTGATCGTTCTGCCAAAAACTTCAGCTCGTTTGCGCCCTTTCAACAAACTGCGAATCTTAATGATCAACACTGAGACCGTCGTGGTTTTCAGCCCTCCGGCAGTCGATCCAGAAGTACCGCCGATATACATGAGAATCATCGTCAACATTAACCCAGCCTGACTCATCTGGCCATAATCGATACTATAAAATCCAGCCGTTCGAGGGGTCACAGCAAGAAAAAATAACTGGAAAAAGCGACTAACAATGGAATCGCCTGATACGATACTGGAGTGATATTCGGTCACATAAAAACCAACCGTCCCTAAAATCAGCAAAACAATCATTGCCAACAAGGCAATACGGCTGTGCAACGAGCGTCTTTTTGAAGTAGCTAACAAGTCAAACCAGACCAGAAAGCCTAAGCCGCCGGCAATGATCAAAAGACTAATGACCCCTAAAACAAAAGGATCCGACTGAAAAGAGACCAGACTATTCCCAAAAAGATCAAATCCAGCATTACAAAAGGAAGAAATGGCGTGAAAAATACTAAACCATAGGCCTTGCTGCCAACCAAAGCGTGGCACAAAAGACAGAGCCAACAGGCAGATCCCTAAAAATTGAATCAAAAATGCGATGCGGATAATGTACCAAGCCAATTGAAATTCGCCAGACATTCGGTCAAGATTGAGGGATTCTCTTAGAATCATCCGAGTGCTTAAATTGACCCTTTTTTTTGCTAAGATATAAAAGAAAACTGGGATCGACATAAAACCGATCCCCCCAATTTCGATCAAGATCAAAAGAATCGCTTGTCCGCCCATATTATACTGTTCAGAAATGGAAAAAGTCGAAAGTCCTGTCACACAAATCGCGGAAGTTGCGGTAAACAATGCATCTAAGAAAGGCACACCTTGCCCATCATTTGTTACAACTGGTAACATAAGCAACCCAGTTCCCATCAAGATCAACATCATAAAGACCAGTGTAACCAGCTGCGGTGCACTGATTTTTTTGGACATTCTTTTTTTCATCTTTCTTTCCTACCTTTGTGCCAAGCAGATTTTCGACTGACGTGGCATTCACTTTGTTTTATTTTTTACCTTGATCATCCGAGTAACATTGGCGCGTTCATTTTCCTCAAGACGCATTTTGATCCCATAGATCGTCTCTTCCAATTCTGGTATCGTCAAATATTCTAGCGCATTGACCCGGCGGCGTGTTCGTTCTATCTCATCCGCCAGCAATTGACAAGTCTTTTCGATCTCTGTCAAAGACAATAGTTTAGGCAAGACATCGGTGAAACGTCCCATTGCCAGATCCAAAGGAACATTCGAGTTCACAAACCCATACTCGATCGGTGCCTGCATCACCACATCATCATAGTCGAATTGCATCACAGGCACTTCCACACTCATGATATTCTTGGTTGAGACATCAAGAGAAACTTCTGTTGCTGGCAAGATGAACATTTCTTCAATGTACTTTTCATTGATCGTGGCATTGGCTAGGCGAAAAGCCTTCATGGCACGATGTAATTGTGTTTCTACTTCTTTACGCAAAAGGTTGTTTTGTTTGATCAGTTCGATGAACTGACGCATCAACTCATCTTGTTTGTCTTTTAACAGTTTATGACCTCTTTTGGCAGTCGTCAACTGTTTGCTGAGGCGGCTTAGTTCCATGCGAGTTGGATTAACGGTTTGTCTGCTCATCTGCATCCTCTCCTTGTGGTAAAAACGCCTCTAGTAACGCATCGCTGATCCGTTTCAATTCTACTTTCGGCAGCATCGCCAACAGTTCCCACCCAAGATCCAACGTTTCTTCAATGGACCGATTTGTTTGATAACCTTGATCCAGGTATTCATTCTCAAAGCGTTCCGCAAACTTGGCATAGATTTTATCGACATCAGATAGTGCTGACTCCCCTAAAACGACTGCGAGTTCTTTGGCTTGCTTCCCTTGCGCATAAGCAGAGAAGAGTTGATTCATCGTTGATGCATGATCTTTACGAGTTTTGCCTTCACCTGTTCCCTTGTCCTTCAGCCGAGAAAGAGAAGGCAAGACATCAATCGGCGGCTGGATGCCGTTTTTGTATAACTCTCTTGAAAGAATGATTTGACCTTCTGTGATATAACCAGTCAAGTCAGGAATAGGATGGGTCTTGTCATCTTCTGGCATCGTCAATATAGGGATTTGGGTCACCGACCCTTTCACTCCCCGTAAGCGGCCAGCTCGCTCGTATAATGTGGAAAGATTCGTATAGAGGTAACCAGGATAGCCTCGGCGCCCAGGTACCTCACGACGGGCAGCTGATATTTCCCGCAACGCTTCACAGTAGTTGGTCATATCCGTCATGATAACTAAGACATGCATCCCTTTTTCATAAGCTAAATATTCGGCAGCTGTGAGAGCCATTCGCGGCGTAGCAATTCGCTCAATTGCCGGATCATTTGCCAAATTCATAAAGACAACAGACCGATCAATCGCTCCGGTTTGGCGAAAATCTTCCATGAAATATTCTGCTTCTTCAAACGTAATCCCGATACCTGCAAAAACAACCGCAAAGTCGTCCTCTGTGTCGAGCACTTGCGCTTGACGAGCGATTTGAGAAGCTAATTCTTTATGCGGCAGACCAGAACCAGAAAAAATCGGTAATTTTTGACCGCGAACAAGCGTATTCAAGTGATCGATAGAAGAGATGCCAGTTTGAATAAATTCATCTGGGTAATCTCGAGCCATCGGGTTGATTACTTCCCCATTAATGTCCATTCGTTTCTCAGCAATGATTTCTGAACCACCATCTTTGACTCGTCCTAACCCATCAAAAACCCGGCCAATCATTTCTTCAGAAACACCTAGCTCTAACGGATGTCCGAGGAAGCGCACACTGGATTCTCGTAAATTAATTCCGCCAGTACCTTCAAAGATTTGCACCAGTGCTTTATCTTCCTGAATTTCTAAGACTTGACCTTGACGAATTTCACCATTTTGCAGACGTACTTCGATCAGCTCTTCATATTTCACTCCTGAGACACGATCGACCGCCATCAAAGGACCGACAACTTCCCCGATCGTTTTATATTCTTTGATCATCCGTACGATCTCCTTTCTGCAAGATTTCTTTCATCGTATCTTTTATCTCGCTTTCCAATTTGCGGATTCCTTCTAAATCATCTTCCGGAAGATATTTCATGCGAGCGATTTTATCTCGCAGACGTTCTGTTCCCTGATAGATTTCTGTCAAATAGGCGCCTAATTCTAAAGCTTTTTGACCTTCGTCATGAAACAGTAAGATGGTCTGCAGCATTTCAAATTGTTTTTCTCGAGAAGTGAAAGTATCAACAGCATCAAAAGCATTTTGTTGTAAATAATCTTCTCGCAATGACTTCGTGATCTCTAACAGTAGTTGATCTTTATCCGATAAGGCATCAATCCCAACTAGACGCACAATTTCAGAAAGTTCAGCTTCTTTTTGCAGCATCCGCATAGCCGTAGTCACATTTTTCGACCACTCCACTTGCAACTGACGATCCAGATAAGCGCCCATTTCATTCTCATACAGGGAATAGCTTTTTAGCCAATCAATAGAGGGAAAGTGCCTTTTTTGAGCTAACGTGGCATCCAGCCCCCAGAAAACTTTCACCACTCGCAGGGTGTTTTGCGTGACAGGTTCGGAGATGTCCCCTCCAGATGGAGATACTGCACTAATGGCAGTGATGCTCCCTTCTTGTTCCGAGCCTAAACAAATCACTTTACCGGATCGTTCGTAATACTCGGCTAAGCGACTGCCCAAATAGGCAGGATAGCCTTCATCACCTGGCATCTCTTCCAAGCGACCGGACATTTCTCGCAACGCTTCCGCCCAACGAGATGTGGAATCGGCCATAATCGCTACAGAATACCCCATGTCTCTGAAATACTCCGCAATCGTGATTCCGGTATAGATAGAAGCTTCCCGAGCGGCAACCGGCATATTGGAAGTGTTCGCGATCAGTACAGTACGAGCCATCAAGGATTCGCCACTTCGTGGATCAATCAGTTCCGGAAATTCATTCATTACATCCGTCATTTCATTGCCCCGTTCTCCGCAGCCTACATAGACCACTAAGTCCACATCTGCCCATTTAGCAATTTGATGTTGGACCACTGTTTTTCCCGCACCGAAGGGGCCAGGGACCGCAGAGGCTCCCCCTTTTGCGATTGGAAAGAAAGTGTCGATCACTCGCTGCCCAGTGATCATTGGCTCTACCGGATTTAATTTCTGTTTGACTGGACGACTGTGCCGTACGGGCCATTTTTGCAACATCGAAAAGGAGCGTTCTCCTTTTGGTGTCTCAAGAATATAAACCGTTTCATCAATCGTAAAATCACCAGCAAAAACTTCTTTGACCCGTCCTGTAACGCCATTAGGCACCATAATTTTGTGGAGGAGCAATGGCGTCTCTTGGACGACCCCGATAACCATTCCTGGAGTAACTTCCGTTCCCACCGCAATGGTCGGTTCAAAGGTCCATTTTTTCTCATGATCCAATGCAGGCAGCTGGACCCCTCGTTTCAAAAAGTTACTTTGGGTCAGCTCCATAAATGTTTCTAATGGCCGTTGAATCCCGTCGAACATTTGAGACATAATTCCCGGTGCTAACTCAACAGACAGCGGTTCTCCTGTTGTTCGGACGGGTTCTCCTGGTCCGATACCTGACGTTTCTTCATAAACTTGGATCGAAGCGATCGTTCCTCTCATCTCGATGATTTCTCCAACAACCCCCAGATCACCGACATAACAAATATCTTCTAAACTTGCATGGCCCATATCTTTTGCTAAAACTAACGGACCTGACACTTTAATTATTGTTCCTGTTTCCACAACATCAGCTCCATTCTATAGTATGTTTTGCCCAACGGCTTTTTCGACATTTTCCTGGATCATTTTCAGCCCTACCCCTTGGGATCCATCGTAATCTGGGATCAAGATGATCGCTGGTGAAACTTGCTGTTGGTATTTGGCAATTTCTTCTGGAATCAATGCCGCACATTTTTCTGTTACGTAAATTACCGCATACTCTTCTTTCACTAAGCACTGAAAGGCACGAGTCACTTCCGCTTTTGCGGTTGCGTAACACACTTGAAAGCCAAAAAGCTGAAAAGGTAACACGGATTCTTTGCTGCCGATCACACCAATCTTAGCTGCCATAGTACCTCATCCTCTCTCTCAGCTCTTCTTCTGTGAAGCCACTGCGCTTTCCTACCAAAATCAGCCGCAAGTTCTGAATCTCCAATGTTTTGGCATTTAAAAACGCGAGTAATGGCATTGGTCCCAACGCTTCAGCAGCTACGAACTGCTGAGTAACTAAGTCATCTTTCACTAGTGCCAATGCAGCAAAATCGATCGTGGTCTCTTGTAATAGCGGCAGTAGCGCTTCTTGATAGCCAGTTTGTTTCAAAAAGGCGAGATAGTCAGTGAAGGAGGTTTCCGCAAAAGCGAGATAATCTTCTTTGGGAATACTTCCCACACTGACTAAAACAGCCGCCATAAAACTTTTTGATCTTTTTTGCAGCAAACAACGTGCAGCAATCGTGATATTCGTAAGGTCGATTCCTGTGATCACCGCATGTGTCAGTGCTGGAATATTTATTTTTTCGGCTAGGCGTCGTTGCTCATGTAAAAAGCGGCGATCGTAAATAATATCGATCCCTTGCAAAACAGCAGAAACTTCTAAGTATTCCCTTACTGCTTGGATCGTTTCAATGACTTTAGACGGTATACTTTCCGAAGATCCTGTTTGGATGGCATTTCTTAGTTCATCGATCGTATAGAATCCATCTTCGATCAGTAAATTGCTATAATCTCTCCCTGTTACATCTTCTTTGGTCAATACCTTCAAATTATGAAAGGTATACGGCAGCATGATCAAACGAAGCACATCAGGATCTGGAACGTTTTCTGCTAATTCTTGTATGGTTGTCAGCATTTCTTGATCCAGATACCCCTCAAATTTTTCGGAAAAATCAGCGCCCAGATAACGTTGATAATTCGTTTGCTGCAAGATTGCCATTACTTGATCCATAGACTCTGCTGCAATCAGCTGCTGCCAATCTTGCATTTGAAGCAAGGTTGTCTCTTTGATCCGAATCAGTGGATTCAATTGATGATAGCTCGCCATAGCTTACCCTCCTTTTTGGATCACTTTCAGCCAATGTTCTCTCGTTTCATTTTTGTATTCTTCTAGTAAAGCTTGGTAGGTGAAATTGTAGAAAACGCCATTGTCTTCTACTATAAACCCTGCTTGCTCCAATGGTTTGCCCATCCTTGCAAGATAAGGCAACCTTTGATTGACAGCAGTCAACCAATCTTTTGTCAAACTTGCTGACTGTTGCTGTCCACAACGAAAGATTACTTCTCCCGAAACGGGTAATTGCATTAATGTATTTTCCGCCAGATGTTGGACTGTATCAGGCGCCAATCCATTCATTTTTTGATAAGCTGCCGCGAATAATGTCTCCAGTTCTTTATGAGCTTGTTTAATCCCTTCTTGTTTGGCTGCTTTTATTCGCCGATTCATGTCTTGCTGATAGTTTTTTTCGATTTGTTTTTTTGCTTCTACTGAATGGCGCTTGATTTCTAGTTCTTTTTGGGACCAGGCAGCTGCAAAATCGGCATCGATCCTTGTTTTAGTGTCCGTTTCGATTACTTGCCGTTTTTCTTTTGCTTCCCGATCTAGTTCAGCAATCATTTTGTCGATGGCATCCATTGCCTCCATTGCTTGTCGCCTCCTTTAAATGGATCCTAATAGTAGGAAAGAAATAACGAAGCCTAAGATCGCGTACATTTCCACCATGACTGAGAACATAACTCCTTTGAAAAAGTGTTCCGGTTTTTTAGCTAAGATTTGAATCCCTGATGCGGCCACTCTTCCTTGTGCGATCCCAGAGAACAATCCGGTAAAAGCTACCGGCAATGAAGCCATCAAATAGGCCATTCCGGTCACCGTCGACATCTCTGCTGCCAAACTGCCGTAGATCATAAAGGCAATCACAAAACCATACAAACCTTGGGTTCCTGGCAGTAACTGTAGAATCAGTGCCTGCCCAAATTTCTCAGGTTGATTCGTTGTCAACGCCGCAGCTGCTTCCCCTGTCATTCCAACACCCTTTGCTGAACCAATTCCAGAAAAAATCGTTGCGATTCCCATCCCTATAATCGCAAATACCATTCCACCGTTGTTATTAATCAAGTAATCAATCATCTTTCTTTCCTCCGTTTTCTTTTTCAAAATCGACATATTTTTCACTCGGCTTAAAGGTGTCAAACGCCCGGCCGCCACCTGTAAAGAATTTGCCAAAAAATTCTACATATTGTAAACGCGCTGCATGCACGTAAGCACTTAGTAATGACAAAAAAATATTTAGCGCCTGTAAGATCACTAACAGAATGATCCCAACAGAAAATCGTGCTACCGGCGGCATATAGCCCACTAATAAATTAAAGGCAGCGGCGATACTGCCGCCAGAGATCCCTAACGCCATCAAACGACTATAGCTGACAAAATCGCCAATATAGCTTGTTACCCCATAGAGATCATAGATCCCCATGAAAAAACCGCCAACTTTGGACTTTCCTTTAATGATCGGCACAATCACGATCAGCAGCCCGCTAAGTCCTGCTATAATCAATCCTAATGTGACGAGTGCTGGGGCGGTAAAGAGCCAATTTCCAGCAGCAGCAACCAAAAGTCCCGCCAGCAAGCCTTGCCAAGAAAAGCCTTGATTGACAGCTGCTAAAAAATCTTTCTTGCGAATATTTTCCTTCGCGGCCAAATAAAGACCTGTAAACAATTGGATCCCTCCAAAAATCATGGATAATCCAAAAATAGCCATAAAGTCTTTCGCTGGCGATAACAAATGAAATGGCAAAGTCGCTCCGAAAAACGAGCCATAGATCAATCCCCAAATCATCGTAGGACCGGATAATGTTTGAAACAGCTTCATAAACCGTTTCGTCCCTTTAGGTAAACGGAAAAAGTGCAGGCCAATAGTGGTCACCAGTGCCATCAATCCGCCATAGCCCAAATCAGCAACCATCATCCCAAAGAAGACATAATAAAAAGGTGTCATCCAAGGCGTTGGGTCGATCTCATCATATTTAGGCAAACTATACATTTCCGTCAACATTTCAAATGGTTTGATAAACGAAGCATTTTGCAGTTTGACTGGAACTTGATTCGCAGTCAATTCTTCTAAGGTAGGTTCATTGAATGAGCAATAGACTTCGCCGTTAAAAGAATCTGCCAGCTCTTTTTCAAGAGTCTGTTGATCTTGTTGCGCGACCCAGCCTCTCAAAACAGTATGATGTTTGCCAGTGACCAATCGTTTTCGTACCATTTTTCGTTGTTCTTTTGTCAAAAAATATTCTTCTGCTTGCTGCAAACAAGCAATCTTAGTTTTATACGTGCCAATCTGATTTGCCAGCTGTTTTCGCTGATCCGCTAGCTCTCGCAGTTTTGCCTGGGCCTCGTGCAACAGCACTTTTGGTTTTTTCAGACTGTCCGTATTTTCTTTTTTTACACTATATCGCTGAAAAACATTCTCAACTTCTGCAGAAAGCTTCTTCGGGTAAAGACAACTGAAATTTGTCTTTTTTGTATCCGAATAAATCATTTCCAGGTAAACAGCATCAAGTTGTTTGAGGGTCGCTGATATGGCTTCCCAATGAGAACTTTCAACACTGCCACAAAAGAAAGTGGCAAATGCCAACTCTTTTTCTTCGAGAGAAACATCCAGGTTTTGCCATTCCATTCCCCAGGTTTCTGATTGAGAAGCGGCTTGCATCGCTTCATGATTTTTTTGCCATTGCAACTGCAACTCTTCAATTTGTTCGACAAGCGTCAAGACAGTTTGCTCTTGAAAGGAGTCTTCAAATGCAGGCAGTTGTAAAGATTGGCGTTGCCACTCTCGTATTTTGCCGCTTCCGCCTTGTCGCCGGATGAACAAGATTGCTTCTTGGATCCTGCGAAGCGTCTCTGCGTAGCTAGTCGCTGTCTCTTGTTGATAATCAGCAAAAAATTCTTTGAGCCATGGTTGATTTTCTGCATTTTCAAAGACATCTTCAATCTCAACCATCTGTAAGCTTTGCAGTTTTTTCAATAACCGCTCTTGATGGTTTTCGGGGGCGATCAAGGTCAGCTTACTTAGTTTCGTGACTGCCATAAGTTTGGATCACTCCTTCAACGATCTGATCGACCACTTGTTCTTGACAGCGACGAACATTTTCTTGGAGATCTGCAATAAACTGTTGTTTCTCTGCTTCGATCTGTTCCGTCGTTTTTTGCAACGTTTGTTGTAATTGTTGTTCAAGTGCGGACTGTTCACGCAGACATGCTGCTCTCAATTCAAGTACACGCTGTTGTAGTTCCTCCTGCTTCTCTTCTTCGTAATCAGACAGCGCCCGTTGCAAGTGCTGCATCTGCTGTTGATTATAGGCTTCTGCCTCTTGCAGGCGTTTCAGTGCCTCTTCCATCAAAATATCCCTCCTATTGTCAAAGTAAACAAGACAATTGAAAAATAGACACAAAAAAGGCATACCTCGTAAAGAAGTATGCCTTCAAAAAAAAGATCGGCACGCCTTCAAGAATGTTCTCCTCACCCCTTGGAGAACGTGATCCTTGAAGCATCGAAATGCTCAACCTTTGTCTGTCTTCTATTCAATTCACTAAACAGTATAGCAAAAAAAGACGGACGATTCAAGTCAGTAAAGATTTCACTGAACCAATAATGACTTTAGCCTCTCTCACATTTATCCTTCTAATTTAAAAGCAGAGTAGTTCCGTTTTTGGCAGAATTATGTTACATCTATAGGGAAAGGATTGATTTTCTTTATGATTAGAACATTAGTTATTGCCAGTCATCCGTCCTATGACGACTCTTTATCTCAACGTTTTTTTAGCGAAAGTGCCAAGATGCCTAATGTCAGTGTTCATATGCTTGACAAAGTTGCGGGGGATTTTGATTTAGAGATTGAGTTAGAACGATTGCAAACGATCGATCGTCTGATTTTCCAGTTCCCCCTTTATTGGTACCAAGTTCCTGCAAAAATGAAATGTTGGATCGATACGGTTTGGGAGGCAGCCAAACCCTACTTATTAAATAAAGAAATCGGCTTTGCTCTTTCTACAGGCGTTGCAGCCAAAGAATTTCAACTAGGTGGAAAAGAAGGAGCCAGTTTTTCTGAAATTTTGCGACCTCTAACTTTAATGGCACAAAAATACCAAATGACCATCTTACCGGTTCTCGTTCTCGATCAGTTAATGTATAAAACAGAAAAAGAGAAACGGCGATTTGTGATCGACTATCAGCAGCTGCTGACAATGGAAGCCCCCTTTTCATTTGCTGCCAAACAACAGTGGTTTATTCAAAGACTAGAAGCACTGACAGCTGAAAATCCAAAACTCGCTCCTCTTCTCGATCAACTTATCCAAAATCAGGAAACCTTACTTGAATTAGATGAAGCTCTTGCTGAAATGGAGGCTTACGAATGAATGAGGCATGGATCCACTCCTTGATTGAAGAACAAACCGAGGAGACACTCAATTATCATGAGAAAGCCTTCTTGCAAGAATTAGAAGTGCTTTTGACACAACAACAAACACGAATTCAACTGAAGCAAGGCGAGTTGGACAGTAAATTATGGAATCCCCAAGACTGGTAAGACCATTTTTGACAACATGAAACGCCCAACAATTGATTGCTAAGCACAGTAAACGACGTGGCTGAATGAAACAGAAACTTGAAAAAACTAAGTGTTCTGCTAGCACGTCTCTGATTCCTATTTCAACTAACATCTACTAAATGGTAAAATCCCCCTAAGAGGTCGCTAGTCAGCTAACTCTTAGGGGGATTTCTATCTCAGGTGGGTGTATTGTTTGGAGTCAGTTCTTTTTGGTTGCTTCAATATACGCTTGTTGTAGTTTAGCAGTCACAGCTCCTAGCTGTCCAGTTCCCACCGGATGACCATCGATACCAACAATTGGCACGATTTCCCAGACAGAATTGGTAATAAAACACTCATCAAATTCTGCTAATCGATCAATCGCAACGGCTTCTTCCTTAACTGGTAGCTTCAATTCCTGACACAAGCTTAAAACTTTCATTTTTGTGATCCCAGGTAAAACCAGATTGCCATCCGGATGCGTATACACCGTTCCTTTGGAAACAAACCATAAATTTGAAGCGGAAGCTTCCGTAAAAAAGCCCTCTCGATGCAGTAGTGCTTCATCATAACCATTGGACCGAGCCTCCTCTAAAGAGAGCAGATTCCCCAAAAGGCTTAATGATTTGATGTCACAATGAAGCCAACGCTGGTCAGGGATTAATGTGGCTTGAAGACCATTACGCTGCATGTCCACTGGACGATGGAATGGAATAACATTTGCAGTAAGGACACTTTTTATCGTCCCTTGAGGAGGAAAAACATGATTTCGCGGACTTAAAACCCCTCTTGTCACTTGCAAATACACTTCTCCGTCAGTGATTCCCTCAATGTCGATCAATGAACGTAATCTGTCTTTGAGAATGGTGGTTTCATAAGGCAATGTCATTTTTATTTTAGCGGCACTGTTCTCTAGTCGCTGCAAGTGCTCTTCGGCCATGAACATTTTCCCTTGATAAATGCGAATAACTTCGTAGATTCCGTCTCCATACTGGTAGCCGCGGTCTTCGATATCGATTTGAACCTCTTGTCGATCAACGATCTCTTCATTCCATAAGACTTTCATGATAGCCTTCCCTCACTTTGCGATTTTATCAAAATTTTTTTTGGTAGATATAGGATAGGTCTTTACTATACCATTTTTCACCAATTTTTTTAAAGCCATTTTTTTCGTAAAAACGCTGGTTTCTAAGGGAATATGCTGGTGTTTCTAGTATCCAGTAATCGACGGGAAATCGTTTTTCAAATAATTGCCAAGCAAGAGTCCCAACCCCTTTACCAATAAAATCAGGGTCGAGACAAAAGTAGCAAATCTGGTGTTTACTAGGATTTGCCACAATCAAACCAATAATGCCATTTTCTTGCAGCAGGTAAAGACTGAGATCTGGATCTTGCTTCACTCGTTTCAATAATTCTCCATTATGATAGCCAGATGGACCGTCTTGTTTGTCTGCCCCCAAATGGCATGCGGTATCTGCATCAAAAGAGGTCCGTATTATTTTTGCTAGTACAAAATCTTCTTTGTCCCCTGCATATTCAACGATTTTCATTTTCTTTTCCTTCTTGCTTTACATGTTTTTGCTGTTGATAATAGCGGGTCAAAGTGCCTGCCATGGCCATCACGATCGAATAGACCGGCAGCGCAACGATCATTCCTACAAATCCTAATAAATTCCCGGCGATCAATAATAAGAAGACGGCAATGATAGGATGGATATGTAGCACTTTATTCATGACGATTGGTGAAACAACATACGACTCGCCAAATTGAATGATCGTAATGCCAATAACTAACAAGACTGCTGTTTTCATATCTTGACTCAGAGCAAACAAGAATGCTGGTGCCGCGCCGATAAAAGGACCAAAATACGGAATGATATCTAGAACACCACAGATTAAGCCTAGTAACAAGGCATTTTGCAAGCCTAAAAATGTAAAGATTAGATAGCTGAAGACGCCAACATACAAACAGACAAGTAGCTTTCCGCTAATATATGCTGAAGCAGCTTGATGAAAATCTTGACACAACTGCAGAATAAGAGAGCGAATTTTTTTTGGTGCTTTCGAGACCAAAAGATCAGGAACCTTATGTCCATCTTTAAACATATAAACCAATAGCAACGGAATCGTGAACAAAACAATCGCTGAATGAGAGACGATTGCTACCAAACTTGTCAGACTATTCGTAGCCCCAGTGATAAACTGAGCAGCGAGATTACTGATTTGGTTGATATCCAATGAATCTAACAGTGGACCAAATAATTCCTCAAAAGAAGAATGATCGATATTGTCAATGATTCTGTTGATGATGTAAGGAATCTGATTGATAAAACGTGCCATTTCGTTAATCAGTGCCGGACCGATCACCTGAATGATTAAATAAGCAGCAAAGAGGATCAGAAGCAATGTGACATAAAGAGCGAGATGTTGATTGTTGCTCCTTTTTTTGATCAAATTGAAAAAAGGCAAAAAGATATAAAAAATAAATACAGAAATCAAAACGGGTAAAAAGACACTAGCAAAAATGGCTTCTAGCGGGCGGAAGACAAACAGAATATTTGAATAGATCCATATGCCTAGTCCCACCAAACAAATAAACACAAGTACTGCAAATAATTTCGACTTTTTTAATAGCTCCAAAGAAAAACCTCCTGTTTTTTTGTTAAACAATCATTACTAGTTTAGCATATTCACTATGTCTTAACCGATTTTTTTGTCACAAAAACAAAATTTCAATAAAATTATTTCATTAATGTTATTAAATTTGACGTTTTCTGAGTTCCCGCTAGAAAAATGAAACAAGAGGTTTGCTAGAGACAAGTCCTTGCTACGATCAAAAAAACTAGTGGCATCAGTCTGATAAACCTTCGATCACAACAGTCAAGATCAGCCATTATAAGACGACATCCAGAGGACGGCTTCTTTAGTGATCGAGTGTGTCTTCTTGGTTAAGACTTATGCCACTAGTTTTTCCTACTTCTTTTCTTACTTATTTACCTACTTACTTCCCTGTTTACTTTCCTACTTCTTTTCCTATTATTTATTAGGAAGATAGACCTTCACTAACTTTGTTAGCGGCATATAAAAAGGCGACCGCATGACTTTTCTCCACTGTTTGGAACCCGCAAGCTTCGTAGAAAGCCCGCGTTTTTTTCGTATCGTCAGTTAATAAAATTTTTTGACGAATTTTCGGGTAGTCTCCTACTATTTTTTTTAGTAACGTTTGCCCGATTCCCTGCCGCTGGAATTCTTTCAATACGAGTAAATCTTGGATATACAAAATCGTTTGCTGATCCGTTATTCCTCGCACCAAACCAACTAAGCGCTCTTGCTGCCAAGCAGTGATCATGTGGGATTGCTGAAGTGCTGCCCACAAGACTTCTGGTTCGCGAATATACAAGGACCAGCCAGCATCTTGATACAACGAAAGGATTTGTTGTGGGTCCTCTGGAAGGTGTTTGCTATAGTGAATCGTTGATGAATTGTTTTCTTTCTTTTGAATTGCTGTTCCTTGGCCGTTCTCTGAGACAGCTAGCCATTGGTTATACGTGAGGCTAGTAAAGTGTTCTTTTCTTTGTTCATTTAACAGAGGAACCTCGACTGTTTGAGTTAACTGATAGACAAAACCGCATTTCTGTTGGACGCGCCAAGATTGTTCATTACCATCATAATAGCCTGCCCAAACCGTTAGCTTCGGTTCCCTGGCAAACTGATCAGCAAGGATCGCAGTCAACGCCTCCACTGTATAGCCTTGTCCCCAGTAAGCTTTCCCGATCCAGTAGCCTACTTCAACTGCAGGAGGGAGCATAAATTCTTTGCTGATTGGCATAATACCAATACTGCCAATCGGCATGCCATCTTTCAGACAAATAGCATAAGTCGTTTCATTCGTGTTAAAAACATCCGTAATAATTGTTTCGCTTTCTGCCACAGATTGATGCGGCGACCAGCCGGCTCTTGGGCCGATAGCAGGATCTTTTGCCAACTCAAACAACTCTTTGGCATCAGAATTCTGCCAATGTCTTAAAATTAAACGCGTTGTTTCTATCATCTCTTTCCCCTCTTTCGGACCTTTGCTGTGAGCATCCTATATATTTATTGCATTTCTAGCGCTATTTCTACCATTATTGGAAACACTTGCGTATTGTTGCAAAATAGCTTGATTTTTACTGAAAGTTATCTTCGCTAGCTTATTTCCTGCGATCAATTACGGTTGCGCGCCGTCGCCTTTCGCAAATGCTTGCCTTTCCTGTGCTTGTTTTCTTAATTTCTTTTGCGCTTTCTTCGATCCACGGTCGATATCTCGGTTAAATTTCCGTTCTGCAAATGAATGGAACAGACTCTCCAAGTCATACCCTGCTGGATATAATTCTTCTCTAGACATCAGAAGCTTGACTCTTCTAGTGGGAACGATAACCAATGATTCATCCAGCAAAATCTGTGCTTGATTGCTTTCTAAATAGGCATAAAACAAGCCCGTTTGATTTGTCTCTGTGTAAGAGATGCGATCGCCTTTTTTTAAAGTAGCCACGGATACTTGCTGTCGTTCTTTCTGGATGCCTTTAAATACTGCTTTTTCCGTTGGATACTGTTTCGTTTCTAAGTATCGTTGTGCTTTAGCAACGATTTCTTTAGAGACTGACATCTTTTCTGCGATCCAAAAGGCATTACTGGTACCCACAGCATCAGAAAGCAGCCGATATTTAGGTGTCAATGTTTCTGGATCAAAAGCCATTGCAGCCGTATGGAAATCTTGATGATCAATAGCAAACTGTTTGATTTCCCCATAGTGGGTAGTAGCGATCAAAAGCGCACCTGAATGATAGATGGCTTCCATGATCGCAATCGCTAAAGCAGCTCCTTCATTTGGCTCTGTTCCGCTGCCGATCTCATCCAGCAATACAATGCTTTGCCGTGAAGCATGCTTGACGATTTGGGCAATGTTGTTCATATGTCCCGAAAAGGTACTTAATGCGTTCGCTAAACTTTGTTGATCCCCAATATCCATCCACAGATTTTTCAAAAATGGAACCTGACTTCCCCCAGCATGTGAAGGAAAGAGACCATAGTGCGCCATCACACAAACCAGTGCCACAGTTTTTAACACCACCGTCTTCCCACCGGCATTGGGACCTGTGATCACCAGACAGCGAGCATCGTAACCAAGTTGTAATGACAGAGGAACTGCTGCTGCTCCTAACAATGGGTGTCGAACTTCCTGTAAGTCGATTACTTCTGCTTCATTGATTTCTAGCGGAACACCATGAATTTCACGACAGTATTTTGCTCGAGCAAAGATGATGTCCAATTCAACCAATACATCCAGACAGGTAAAAATTTCTGTTAAGTTTTCTGCAAGCAGTCCAGTCAATCCAGCTAAAATTTGATACTCCTCGGCAGTCTCCTCTGCTTTGGCCATTATCAAGCGATCGTTCAAGCGAATCGCTGCTTCTGGTTCAATGAAAACTGTTGCCCGTTTATTGGAGCGTTCAATAATCTGCCCTTTGATCTGATGTTGAAATTCGGAGCGCACAGGTAGTGTGTAGCGATCATTTTTTTGAATGATTCGTGCATCTTGTAATAGTCGTGGATCTTGCAAAAACTTTGAAAAGACTTTTTTCAATTCTGCTTCATGCTTGGCTATTTGTCCCCGGATTTTCCTAAGTTCACGACTGGCATCGGTGTCAATCCGGCCATTTCGGATTTTGTCAAAAATTGTTTGTGCGGTGTCTGAAAAATCCGTTAATCCTTGCGCATAGCCAGTAAGCCGCGGTGTCTGCCACTGGTTTTTTTCAAACATCTGACGGATCAATCGAAAAGACCGTAAAAAGTCTCCATAATCGATCAATTCTCTCGGCTCTAAAATCAAGCCTTTTTCGATTTTTGTCGTATGATGCAAAATATCAGACAGGCCCATGAATGGTACTTGTTGCCCAGAGCCTAAGAGGGCCATTGCTTCTTTTGTCTCCGCTAGTCTTTTTCTAGCGGAATGAATAGAAGAGGCCGGTTGTTGTTCGGCAAATCGTTGCTTGCCATAATCACTAAGGATTCGTTGACTAACAGTTGTTTTAATTGTGTCAAATTCAGTTTCTTGTGGGATATTCATATGAGGTCCTTTCTTGTGCCCGTGAAACGTCTCTCCTCCACGTTCAAAAAAAGTGTACAAAAAAGGTGACAGTTCCCCATCACCTGTTTTTATCAATAACGATTTTGATCGGTATCTGCAGGCACAACAAATAAACTTAGTATTGTTTATTTGTTTAAATTTGCTGGTTAGATACCTAAGACACTCATCAAGAGACCTCTTTCTTTTTTTGAACGATTTTCTTTATTTTAGTATATCTATGATCGAATTGTCAACATCATCTATTCTGCCGGTTCATTATGTGTTTGCATATCCAATTCAGAATGTAATCGCTGGATCACTAGCTGTCGTTCCTCATCAGAGATTGCTTGGTAAGAAATCCCTGCTTCTCCTTGCAATCCATCTCCCGTAAAGCCTGTCCCCTGTATTTGATAGAGATCAACTGTTGTTAGGGTAGACTGGTAACTCGTTATTAATCGTGAGATCTGCTGAAAAGTGAGATCCGTTTGGCCGTTTTCTCCAACGATCGACATGAGCTCTTGGTACTGGAACAAACTTGACAGAGACAGCAATTCTTTAGCGAGGAGCTCAGTCACTTGTCGTTGTCGTCTCTGCCGGCCATAATCCCCTTCTGGATCATCTTTACGCATCCGAGTATACTGAAGTGCTGCCCAACCATCTAATTGAAGCTCCCCCTCTGGGTAATGAATTTTCTCAGCCGTAAACTCAAAATCGTTGTAAACTGTTATTCCGCCAATCGCATCTACAAAATCTACCATGCCATCCATATTGATCGAGAAATAATGATGAATTGGGATCTGTAAAAATTGTTCGATCGAAGCGATCATCATTTCGGCGCCCCCAAATGAGTGGGCATGATTGATTTTATCTTTGAAACCTTTACCAACAATCTCTACATAAGCATCACGAGGAATACTTGTAATGGATGTCCGCTTATTTTTTGGATTCAATGTCACGATCATGATCGTGTTCGCACGATAGTCTGTTTTTCGCTTTGAATCATTTGCGATACCCAAAAGGAGCAGACTTAGGGGTTCTACCTCTTCAATTACTGTTGCTTCTCGCCCTTTAATCGGTGCGTGCATGGTTTGAACCGTTTGTTCTGCACGAAGAACGATGCGCAGCGCATAGACTGTTCCAACAGTCACAAGCAGTGTTAAACTAACCAAAAGCGTCAGCCAAACTTTCTTTCCATTCGTCATGGTCTTCTCCTTTGCTTGAATTTATCGGATAAATTGTTACTTTTACTCGTAAGAATCCTTTCAGTCCATTCATAAGTCATCAATGTGATCCCACTTGCTAAACAGATACTTGCGAGGGTATCGCTTGGGTAATGAACGCCTAAATAAAAGCGGGAAAATATTACTAAAAAAATGAAAGAGCCGCCGAGGATAGCCAACAGACCTTTTTTCTTAAACAAAAATCGAGTGAAAAGCAAACAGGTAGTCACCAGTGTAACAGCTAGCAGGGTATGGCCACTGGGAAAGCTGTGTGAATCGCGAACCATCCCAGCTTCTAGGACTGGGCGTGGCCGCTGAATCAGCCATTTCATCACTTGACCGATACCACTCACTACAATCAGATTTCCTATTCCCCAGATTGCCCAAACTCGTTGCTGCTTTTTCCATAAATAGATGCCCAAAAGCAGAAATAAACCAGTTATTGGTAGGATCGTAGCAGTCGAAGCGATGCCCAACATGATTTGGTCTCCTAAAGCAGTGCGCATCTGAGGCAAATTCCAAAAGAGTCGGTCTATCCTTTGAAACCAGTGTGGCTGATGCAAGACTAGGATCGTCAATAAAAAAAACAATGCAATAAAGCTAAGACTGACCGTCATCCGATGAGTTCGATTGAACATTTTAGTAAACTCCTTTAATTTATTGGGAAAGTTTTTTTCGGGGCATACGCCTTCTCCAGCCCAAAAATAATGCCTAAAGAGAGACCAACTGCAATCAGCGAGGTCCCACCTTGACTCAGAAATGGTAGTGGAATACCCGTCAAAGGCAGTAATCCAATCGCCGCCCCGATATTTTCAAAAATTTGAAAAACCAAACCAAAAACAAACGTGATCGATAGATAGACCGAGGCTTTATTATTTGTCCGCAATGCTGCAAAAATGATCTGATAAATCAAATAAAAATAGAGAAAAATTACTAATGAACTGCCTAAAAATCCAAATGATTCTCCGATGACTGTAAAGATCATATCGGATTCACGCACAGGAACGTAGACAGGAATGTGCGTGTCACTTGCCCCGAGGAGACCACCTGAACCAATTGCCCACATACTTTGTACTTGTTGGTAAGCAATCGAGTCTTGATAAGCAAAAGGATCTGCCCAAGCTTTGACTCGATCCAATTGATAGGGTTTAAAATGCAATCGAAACAACATCGTATTCCCCCAATCAGTAAAGACTAATAGCAATAACAGTCCGCCAACCACAGCCAATACCGTAAAAATTACTGTCAACAGTTTCCAATGGACACCGGAAATAACAAATAGTGCGCCGAGCATTACGATGAAAACCAAACTAGTACCAAAGTCCCGTTGATTATACATCAATAGAAAAGTCGGCAAACTATAAAGCACTATTTTTAGAATGTAGAAACAGTCAGATTTGATTGTTCGCTGAATCTGTCTTTTTTCATATAAGAGTGTGAGATACACCATAAACAATACAAAAGCCAATTTCATAATCTCAGAAGGCTGCAATGTGAAACGGCCGATTCGGATCCAACGTTTTGTATGGGTCAACTCAAACATGACGGGATCATAAAACCAGTACAATAATGTCATCAATCCTAGAGAAAGAACATAAAAGATGCCAGAGAACCGCAATAAAAAAGTCGTCGAAAGTAAACTGCCCGCAAACAATGCGATTGCGGCAATGATGCAAAAAAAGAGTTGCCGCACAACAACCGGTCCCGGATCAATGCCATCCAGCACACTGGCACCATATTGAACCGCAATACTCAATAAAAAAAGTAAGAAAACCGGTAGAATCAGTGCATAATTCACTTCATGTCGTTTGAAGTACTTCATTTGCTTCCCTCCCTCTTTCCAATTTGAGGCAAATACCAAAAGCAAACGAAAGAATAAAGTAACTGGAGCCACCATAACTAATAAATGGTAAAGGAACCCCTGTCATAGGCATTAACCCTAAGATACTTGCGATGTTGATACTTGTTTGCAATAACAACAATGTGGCAGTTCCTAATAGAATCAAGCCTATTTGTGAATCAATAGCTGTTGCCGAACGAATAAACAGGCGCAACACAATTAGAAATAATAATCCAATTACAAAAATCCCTACCAAAAGGCCAAGCTCCTCTACCAATACCGAAAAAATGAAGTCTGTCTCCGCAACGGGTAAGAACCCTTTTTTCGTGATGCTATTGCCTAAACCCAACCCGCTTAATCCGCCATTGAATAATGCATAATAGGAATGAATCATTTGGAAACCTTGACCATATGGGTCAGAAAATGGATCTCCAACAAGTTGGATCCGGTTGTATACATGCATGAAGAATTGTGGTAACCAGCCGTGTTGTCCTAAAAAGAGGACCGCACCTCCTAAAAGAAATAAACTGGAAATCAGTGCAGTAAATAGCAGGAATGTGACTTTGACTGGCACTTGAACAGTCGTGATCATAACAAAAGCCAAAAATAGTAAAATCATTACTCCTGCAACTTTAGGCTGCATTAGAACCAGCCCACAACATAGAAATAAGAGAAAGAGCGGCTTTTTTAATTCATTGAAAGATCGTTTGTCCTTAAAATAGTTTGCCAAATAAAGAATCATACCGACATTTGTTATTTCTGAAGGCTGAAACTGAATGCCAAAAATCGAAATCCAGCGCTGAGCACCGTTAACTGATACCCCGAAAAATGGCAGGTAGGCCAACAGTAACATGACAATGCCAAAGGCCAATAGTCCCACAGCTAACTTTTTGCTTAACAAAATTTCGACGCGGGTTTTTTGAATCAAAAGAATCATTCCCCAACTCAACAGCAGAAAAATCAGTTGTCGCTGGAACAACGCGGCCGGTGCACCCCCAGCAGTCATCAACCGGTAAGAACTTGCACTATAAATCATTAAAAGACCGATGATACTCAACAGCAAATAAGCTGTGATAAGTAACCAATCGATCTTTCTCTTTTTACTCATATCGTCCACTCCTTCCCTTGGAGCAGGTGATTTCAGACGTTATTTATTTTATCCATTTACGTTTTGAAACATACTCAAGAAAAGAAAAAAAGCCAAACTTCTCTCAAGACGTTCGACTTCGCAAGCAATCTCATCGTCCGAGTTTTGGCACTATACAACGTAAAGAAGAAGCAAATTAGTAGTATTTATTTCTTCTTAGCTATTTTATGAAGAGCCTTAATCCGACAATTCCTGTTTTACACATTGGCGTCTTTCGACGTTTCTGCGCAATAGCTTATGTTTGTATAGGAGCCTCACCTAACAAGGTTATCCGTTATTTTTATTCATCCTGAATGTTACCTTTTGTTCCTCATGATGACAACTGAATTCCGCAATTTTGTGTTTTTCTTTAATTATTCTTAAACATCTTTAAGCAATTGACTAATTCCCCTGTTTTCTCACAGCTCATTGAATCGCTGCCTTTTTTAGTTAGAGATTTCTCGTTATTTTCAGGACAAAAAAACTGCAACAGCCATTTGCCATCGATCCATCGATACCCAATCAACTGGCAACTATTTGACTGAAGTTCAGCCATCAGCTGCAATGATCATGGATCAAAAATGAATCAAATTGGTAAACGGCGTTGCAGTCATTCCTTGTACCTATTTAAAGGATCAGTCCGCATTTGATTATTGGCGAATCAAATAATCAAATGCGCCTAACGCTGCTGTTGCTCCTGAACCCATCGAAATAATAATTTGCTTGTAGGCACTGTCTGTACAATCTCCGGCAGCAAAAACTCCAGCAAGATCTGTAGTTCCATGTTTGTCGACAATGATTTCATTGCGTTCATTCAAAGCCACTCGATCTTTCAGCCATTCTGTATTCGGCATCAAGCCAATCAAAATAAAGACGCCTTCCACAGCTAAAGTGGCTTCACGATTTGTCTGCCGATCCACATAAGTCAGCTGCTCCACATGATCGGAACCCGCAATTTCCTTGGTAGCAGCATTGGTGATGACCGTCACGTTTTCCAATGTTGCTAGTCGTTTTTGTAAAACAAGGTCTGCTTTTAATTCCGGCAAGAACTCCAATACATAGACATGTTTTGCCATACCTGCCAAATCAATCGCTGCTTCAATACCAGAATTACCGCCACCAATAACTGCCACTTCTTTACCAGCAAACAACGGACCATCGCAGTGAGGGCAATAAGCAACCCCTTTATTTTTAAACTCTTGCTCTCCCGGAACGTTAATGTTCCGCCACCGTGCACCAGTGGCAAGGATCGCTGTCTTTGTTTTCAAAACAGCACCATTCTCTAATTCCACTTCCACGAATTCATTTTTGCGGATATCTTTGGCACGTTGTCCTTTCATGACATCTACATTATACTCATTGACATGTTCTTCCACTTGACGCATTAATTTTGGTCCTTCTGTGTAAGGTGTACCGATCATGTTTTCGATTCCTAATGTTTCCATCACTTGACCACCGAAAGTTTCCACCACCATGCCTGTATTGATCCCTTTACGGGCAGCGTAGACAGCAGCACTTGCACCCGCTGGACCGCCCCCTACGACCAACACGTCAAACAGATCTTTATCTGCAAACGAGTCTTTGCTAGTCGGACCAGCAGCTTGTTCAAGTAATTGTTCGATCGTCTGACGACCGCTAGCGAATTCTTCCCCGTTCAAAAAGACGGTTGGTACGGCCATAATTTTTTTGGCATCTACTTCCGCTTTGAACATACCACCTTCGATCATCGTATGACTGATATTCGGATTCAAGACAGCCATGATATTCAACGCCTGTACGACATCCGGACAATTATGGCACGTCAGACTAACATATGTCTCAAAATGCAAAGGCTGAGAGATTTGTTTGATACGGTCTTGAATCGCTTGTTCGACCTTTGGCGCCCGGCCACTAACTTGCAATAAAGCTAAAATAAATGAAGTAAACTCATGCCCGAGTGGAAGACCTGCAAAAGCAATGCCACTGTCGATACCTGGTTGCATAATTGTAAAGCTGGGTGTCCGATCTGCAGTTACTTCTTCGATCGTAATACGTTCGGACATTTCTGCGATTTCTTCTAAGAAATCACGAACTTTTTGTGAGGCGTCATCTGTACCAAGACTAGCTGCGAAAACAATTTCAGATTCCAGCATTGCCAGATACTGTTTCAGTTGTTCTTTAATTCCATTATCTAAAGCCATGTCAACCTCCTATATTTTTCCAACTAGATCAAGACTTGGTGTTAAGGTGTCTTCTCCTTCTTTCCATTTAGCTGGGCAAACTTCACCTGGATGTGTCCGCACGTATTGGGCAGCACGAATTTTGTCGATCAATCCACTAGCATCGCGTCCAATTCCATCCGCATTGATTTCAACCGTTTGAACAACGCCATCAGGATCGATAATAAAAGTACCTCGTTGCGAAAGGCCACTTTCTTCATCCAGTACATCAAAAATACGAGAGATCGTGTGAGAAGGGTCAGCAACCATAATGTATTCGATCTTGCTGATTGCATCAGAGTGATCATGCCATGCTTTGTGGGTATAGTGAGTATCTGTCGAAACAGAATAAACTTCAGTTCCTAGTTCTTTCAATGCTGCATATTGACCTTGTAGATCTTCTAATTCTGTTGGACATACAAATGAAAAATCTGCTGGGTAAAAACAAACCACATTCCATTTTCCTTTGAAATCTTCAGATGAAACGTCGATAAATTTTCCGTTGTGATAAGCTTGTGCTTCAAATGACTCAATTTCTTTTCCAATTAATGACATAGCGATTCCTCCAATTAGAATTATTATTTGAGAATAATCTCTCTTAATTATTAGTCTAAAGCCAGTGGAATTGCAATAGTCTCTTTGCATTTTTTTAAACAAAATGAATTTCTCCTCATAAATGAGCGTTTCACTTTCATTTTAAAATGATTTCTGGGAAAATAAATAGATTCACTTTTCTAACAATTATACCCTCAAGGCTACTCATTCTCATTTACAAGGATATTTTCTCAATAACTTTAAGTCACTTTTCACTTTGTCAAATTCATCAAAGTGAAAAGTTTTTATTTGTCCAAACCGATAAGAAAAACACCTGAAGGACTCCTCTTCTGCTCTAGCAGAACCTCGGATCTTTCAGATGTTTATCAAAAACTATTTCAAGAAATTCCTTAGCGCTTATTTTTCTGATGAGGCAAAAAGAAATCTTGAAAAACCCCACCCAAGATGAAGATTACCCATGAATAGGCCCAGCTTCCTGTTGAAAATGACCAGAGGAAGTAAACCACAAGGATCACTGGCCAATAAACCGTATTAAAAAAGCGAACTTTTCCTGCGGATTCTCCATAAATGTGTTGCGCTGCCCGTGGTCCGGGTTCATCTTCATTAGAAATAAAGTAAACGCCATCGGCCATTTTGGCAAATCCTGTGCGGATGATACTGACATAGACGATAAAGAATACTCCTAATGCAACTGCCGCAAAAAACAGTCCTAAAGCTAAACCACTGGGAATGTAAAGAATAGCTTCCATCAAGAAAAAGGGTGTCA
This sequence comes from Enterococcus sp. FDAARGOS_553, assembly GCF_003812305.1. Taxonomy (NCBI): domain Bacteria; kingdom Bacillati; phylum Bacillota; class Bacilli; order Lactobacillales; family Enterococcaceae; genus Enterococcus; species Enterococcus sp. FDAARGOS_553. Next base: position 2,526,732 of record NZ_CP033740.1, on the reverse strand, counting down.
CCGACAGAATACATGCAGAAATCCCTAGCACCAGACCAAATCGAAAACTCTTTTCATAATCTTCCAATTGCTTCCGCGCCTCTTGTTTTACTTCTTGATCAAATGGACGATCGTTTAATTTTCGTTTTGATGCAGAATAGTTCAAGCCGGAGGTAATAATAAAGCCCACGCCCAATGCAACAAACATGAACATGACTAATAGTCCTAAGCCACTATCGATTTCATTGGCAAAAAAGAGAAATATTCCAAGAGAAGCGATACATAACGCAATACCTAAAGAAAGTGAGAAGGCAAAACGGCGAATCTTCCCCCAAAAATCAAAGGCTTCATCGATTGTAATAGCATCTAACCAGGCTTCTTCTGCAGTATCTTCTGACTGCGCTACTTGCAGTTCTTGAAGCAACTCATCAATTGATCCAAATTCACTGATCACAGCCCCGATTGCTTCATGCTCGCTTTTTCCTTGTTCAATCAATTCATGGTAATGGTCTTCCATGATCGCAGCCAAATCCTCTTTGGCTTTCTTTGTTTCTGGCGTGGTGGGTACATTCAAAAACAAACTATCTAAATAATCCCGGATGGTTTTCATTTTGCTCCTCCTTGTAAAAAGCGCTCAACAACAATTTTTGTTTGCTGCCACTCTTGTTTTTTTACTTCTAAAAATTCTCTTCCTGCCTCACTGATTTGATAATAGGTGCGTTTCTTTCCATGAGTCACTTCTCCAGGATACGAGCGGATCAATCCTTGTTTTTCCAAACGTGTGAATGCAGAATACAATGTTGTTTCCTTAATGATATAGAGCGAATCTGTTTTTTCACGTATCTGTTTTGAAATGTCGTATCCATAGGAATCATCTTTGGAAAGAATCGATAAGATGATTGCATCATTGTATCCCCGAATTCCATCGCTGGATATCACTCGATCCCCTCCTTAAAATTACTTTACCTGTCGTAATAATTATAAATCAATTACTACGACAGGTAAAGTAAATCTGTGATTCTTTTTTTAATTCAGTCTTGAGACCGAGAAACATCCGCTAACGGTTGAACATCAATTACCGGTAAAAACACTTCATCAAATTTTATGAAACTCCCACCTTCTGTTAAAACTTTGATCTGCTGTCCTTCTCGAAGCTGCCAACTGTCGCTGCTTTCGAAATAATACAGACCAAAATCTGATGAATAACGTGATTCCGCGTTTTTCTTCGTCTGAAAACATGCATACCCATCCTCATAGACTTTCATGACCGTCCCTTCGACCCATTCCTTTTGAGGCGGGAAAAAAATCATCTTTACGCAGATTATCCAAAGCGCAAGTAAACCCGCACCGACCAAATAGTTTTTGTGCCCCGGTTTGGAGGGCCAATAATAGGAAATGAAAACCAACAACAAAATAGCTAATCCGCTGCCCATTAAGACTGTCCCCCACTTTGGCGCGAGCCCCACCTCTGTTTGTAATGTAATTTTTTCTGCCAAAGTCAATAGCTCAAAGTCTGCGATCGGGATCAGGTTTACCCGAAGAAATAATCCCCCTATTAACAGTACTAAACCTAAGGCAGCCGCCAGCAAATATTTGTGCATTTCGGAATCCGCTCCTTCCCTTTGAACCTAGCATACCTGAAAAAAACTAAATTTGGTTTAAATTGAATAAATTGTTTTCAATACAAAAACAGTTGCGAACATCCAACATTCGCAACTGTTTCTCATTTAAGCCATCCTTATCCGATAACAAGCCTTTAATCTTTTGCAACAGCCGGTTCAACATCAGACAACATAATGTCCAATGATTCGATCCCAGATCCTGCTAAATACCAAACTTGCGGATTTAATTCGATCACTTTCCCGTTTTTTCCAGCAGTTGTTTGCTGAACCAATTCATTTTCAGTCAACGTACTCTGGCTTGTATCCCCACCGATTGCTTTTGTACGATCAATAACGAAAATAATATCGGGGTTTTTTTCCAGTAAATATTCATAAGAAATATTCTGCCCATGAGTCGATGCTTCTAATGTATCATCGACTGGCGTAAACCCAAATGTATCATAAACAATGCTATATCTTGATCCCAAACCAAAGGCAGAAAGACTACCTTCATTCATCATGACAACTAATGCTTTTTCCTTGCTGGCTTCTGCAGTTTCAGAAAGATTCGCGATTCTTGTTTGCAGAGCAGTCAACTGTTTCTTGGCTTCCTCTTCTTTTCCGAAGATTTGGGCAATAGTTTGAATGTTGTTATCGATCGATGACCAAGTGTTTTCGTTGTCTACACTTAGAAAAATCGTTGGTGCAATTGCTTCCAGATCTTTTTGAAAGTCTCTTTGGCGGCCAGAGATAATGATCAAATCAGGTTGGATCTGATTGATTTTTTCTAAGTCAGGTTCTTTGATACCACCTGCAGAGTCAACCGCAGCATAACTCTTTAAATAGTCAGGCATATTGCTCGTAGCAGCTCCTACAACACGATCTCCTACGCCTAAAGCATCCATTGTATCAAGTGCACTGTTATCGAAAACAACGACTTTTTTTGGTGAAAATGGCACAGTCACTTTGCCATTACTATCTGTCACTTCGATTTCGGCAGGCGCCGCTGCAGCCGTTGAGGCACTTGTTGACTCTCCTTTTTCTTGAGAGCCGCATCCTGCTAACCCCGTGATCATTACCAATACAGCCAAACTAAATACTATTTTTTTCATATACTCCTCCTATGGTCTCTTAATTAAAATAATAACAAAAGCGCTGTCCATCCACTTCGACTATCTTAACTTCTAAGTCATAAAGTTCTTTTAAAACAGGCTCTTGGATCACTTCTGCAACTGTGCCTGTTTTGAACAAACTTCCTTCTTTCATCGCTACGATATGGTCTGCATATCTGGCAGCAAAGTTGATGTCATGCAATACGATCAATACGGTTTTCCCATGATCTTTGACTAATTTCTCCAATAAGTGCATCAACTGATTGGCATGTTTCAAATCCAAATTATTCAGCGGTTCATCCAAAAGGATATACTCGGTATCTTGGGCAAGAATCATCGCCAAATAGACCCGTTGAAGCTGCCCACCAGATAATGCATGGATCGAGCGTTGCCGAAATGATTCTAAAGATAAAAGTGTTAATGATTCTGAAATGATTTGTTCATCTTCTGGCGTTGATCGTCCCCGATTATAGGGAAACCGACCAAAAGACACCAGTTCTTCTACGGTCATATCAACCGTAAAACCGTTACTCTGTTGCAAAAAAGCGAGATTCTTAGCTAATTCTTTCGAACGCCATTGTCGAATCTCCTTTTCTTTGAAATAAACTTCTCCAGTAGTCTGCTCCAACATGCGGCTGATAATCGAAAGCAATGTACTTTTTCCGGCACCATTTGGACCAATAAAGGCAATCAATTGATTTTCCGGCAACTGCAAGGACAAATCAGTCAACACGCGCTTGTCTTGATAACTCTTTTCGATTCCTTTTGTTTCAATCATTGTCCTTTCCTTTCTTTGACTAGTTTTCCTAAAAAGAAGATTCCGCCTAAAAATTGAATCACTGTATTGATCGTTGTGTTCCATTGAAAGACTTGCTCAACAAAAAATTGGCCGCCGACTAGTAATAAAAACCCTAAAAGTGCTGATCCAACAAACAATGTGCCATGTTTATATGTTGGAAATAACTGATAGGCAATCGTTGCCACGACAAATCCTAAAAAGACGGATGGTCCTACTAAAGCAGTAGCAGTCCCCGATAATAAAGACAGCAAGAAAAGACAACTCTTCTGGATCATTGAAACCGATAGGCCTAAACTTTTTGCATTTCGAACACCCAAGACCATAACATTCAATTCTGGAATCAATAGCGATAATCCAATCAGCCCAATTAAAATAATTCCAGCAGCCAGTAATAAATGCTGACTATTGACATTGCTAAAACTTGCAAATAGACGCCCTTGCAACAAATCATATTCATTGGGATCCATGATGACTTGAAGAAATGAACTGATACTAGTGAACATAGTACCGCTGATCATTCCCGCCATCAGTAATAGAAACAATTGATTATTGGCTTTTTTATAAAAGGTCTGAATGATGACACTGCTTAATGTCCCGGTAGCTAAAATCGAAAACAAAAAAACGAAAGGTGTTTCCTGACTCAACATGCGGATTCCTCCTAAGAAGAAAAATAGTATCGTCTGGATCAGCGCATATAATTGATCCAATCCTAAGATACCGGGAGTCAGATACCGATTTTGTGTCAGTGTTTGTAAAGTGATCGTGCTAAACGAGACAGCTATTGCTACTAAGCCAAAGGCCACTATTCGCTTTCCCCGTAATTGCAGTGCGAAGGACCAATTGCCATATGTATTGTAGGTAAGGTATGCGCCAACAGCTATCCCGATGAGTATGAACAAGAACATATAACGCCGGATAATTCTCACACCATTTTTCTCCTCATCAATAAGACTAGAAAGCTAATACCGCCAATCGTTCCTGCTACAACGCTGACCGGCAATTCATATGGGGCTATTAAAATCCTTGCTAGCAAATCACACAAGAGCAAAAAGGCACTGCCGGAAAAACTGATCAGAAAAAGGTTGTTTCGAACATGGTCTCCTGCAAATAAAGCAACGATATTAGGGATGATCACACCAAGGAATGGAACACTGCCTACTAAAAGCAAGACCACACTACTGGCAAAAGCAACCAGTGCAAATACGAGCAAGCGTAAAACGTGGTAGTTGATGCCAAGATTTTTTGCAGCTGTCTCTCCTAACCCGGCAATCGTTATTTCATAGGCAAGGAAATACAAAAGAGCAAAAATTGGTAGTGTCAGATAAATCAATTCATAATTGCCCTCGATCACGGTAGCAAAGTTCCCCTGTAACCAGGAAGAAACATTTTGCACAAGTTGAAAGCGGTACGCAAGAAAGGAACTGACTGCGCCAATCACATTCCCGAACATCACACCCGTTAAAGGCAAAACCATCGGATCTTTCTTAGGAATCAAGCGACTTAGCCATAAAAATAGCAAAATCCCCGCATAAGAAAATAAGAAAGCAGCGGTTGTTCGCAGGAGTCCAGATGCATTGGGCAGCCATAACATGACGATCAAGATCCCTAGGCGGGCACTGTCAGTCAAACCGATCACGTCTGCTGCAACAAATTTATTTTGCATCAGATGCTGAATGATTTTTCCACATAAGCTCATGACAGCCCCTGCAAGCAAGAGACTAATCGTACGAGGAACGCGTACTTTCAGCAATATCATCCAATGACTCTCTTCTCCTGCCATTAAACCAGCTAGAGACATGTCATGTGCGCCCACAAATAAAGACCCAGTGATCAACAAGAGAAGCAAAATGGCCAGACTCATTTTTCTCATATACTAACCCTTTCTAATGAGAACGATTCTCATTCTCTCTAGTTAGTTTAAGCGATTCCGCTTTTAATGACAAGGCTTTTTGCAAAAAAAAAGATAAACCTACTCTTAACGTAGGTTTATCGAATAAAAAAACTTTTAATATATAACACATTTAATTCACATGAGATTTCAAGAGACCTTCGATAGCCAATTGATTCAAAAAGTGCAGCGGAAAAGATATCGTTGGATTGAAAAAGTAATCCATCGTAGCCAATTGATCAAGAGTCATGTAAGATGTGATCAACGTAGAGACCGTATTGATGATCTCCAAACTGCCGCGATCGCTTGTAATGATCTGCCCTCCCATGATTACTCGTGTTTCCTTGTCAAATACCAGTTTCAATGTCACTTCAAAATTATTTTCTACTTCGAAAAACGTACGTGCATGGAACGTACGTGTGACAGAATCGACGTCAAAGCCATAATAAGGTGCTTCCGTTTCATTGATTCCAGAGCTGCTCACAAAATATCCAAAGAGCTTGCTGACCACTGTGCGCTGCATTTTAGGAAAAGGGATTTTTTTTGCAGACAAAATATTTGTTGCCGCGACGATACCGGTTCTATACGCATTGGTCACCAGCGGTACATAGAGTGAACTGTCTGAATGATTGAATGGGATCGAGACTAAGTCGCCGACAGCATAAATGCTTGGATCGGAAGTTTGCAAGAATTCATTGGTGTCGATCGTCCCATCTGGGTTCAACTTCAGAAAGTCAGCGACCAGGTCAACATTCGGTCTTGGATTGACTGCATAGACAACGATATCCGCTGGCAAAAAAGTGCCATTGGCAAGTTCAATTCCCGCCAGCTCTCCGTTCGTAGTTTGTTTTGCTGCGACCACGCTGCTGTTCAGATAGATTTGTAAATTTTCTGGAAAACGTTCGATCAAAATCTGAGAAATCTCTTGGTCGAAGTAGCGGAAAAGCAAAGTATCCATCCGATCAATCAAGAAGACCTCTTTATCCTGTCCACTTAGTGATTCCGCTAATTCAAAACCTATCAGACCGGCACCCACAATGGCCACTTTCTTGGCTTCCTGTACTTTGCTTAGAGCTGCTCGAGACTGGGCAATCGTTTTGTACGTGGTAATGTGCTCTTTGACTTCTTCCGTAAAAGCATTCCGAAAATTACTGGACCCCATAGCTAAAATCAAATAATCATATGAGATCGTGTCTTTTTCGACACAACTAGCCGTTGATGTTTCAAAAGAAACGTTTTTTTCTGCCGCTGCAATCTTTACGACGCGGCTATTGAGCATCACATTGATCCCTTCTGACAGTAATTCACTGGCAGTAGCAGTGCGGGAATCTTCTAGACGCTCAATATATCCCTCTAATACTAAGTTCAAACTGCTAGCGATATAGCCCAATACATTGGATTTTTCAATGATGATCACTTCAATTTTATCATCCATCTGTTTTAAATGACGGGCTGCTGCTATACCAGCATGAGAGCCTCCAATAATGACAATCCTCATAACTTCTCCAACTCACTTTCAAGATTTTCCCTTCGAATTTCATCAATCACTTGATGCAGCCGTTGCTCTTCAAAACGATCGATCACACCTGTCAAGACCAGGAGCTTTTTGTAGTGATAGTTTTCGGCAATCTGCGGTTGATCCACAATCAGCAGATCATAATCGGTTGCTTGTGCAGTTTCCACCTGCATGTAAGGATACCCAGAAAGCTGTTTGGCCAAAAACCGCCGCAAAACATCCGTACGTAATTGATTTTGAGACAGCAGAACACCGATTTTCAGCTCTTTTTGTTGTTTCTCTTGCAACCATTCAATAACAAACGACAAATCATGGATGAGCTTTCTCTGTTTCTCCTCAGAAAAAGGCCCAGTGGCTTGTGCCAATGTTTCAACTGCTTGATTCGCTACTTCCGTGATGGTTCCCCGCAAAAAATGCGGAGGAAAATCGGCAAATGAAGTCAACGAGCCCTTCAAGTAGCGTGCTCTAAGAACGATGATTGCTAAAAAACGACTGATTTCTGGATAATGAACTTGTATATCAAGAGATTCATCCGCAAAAGTTTTCATCAATACTTGACTCTCAGCGGCTAAATCTAGCATAAATTCCGAATCAGTGTCCTGCTGGTGATCCATGACTACTAATCCTTCCATCATCAAAAACAAATAGAGGTAAACAGCTTCGTAGTCACTCCACGAAATGGCAAAACGGCTGAGATAACGTCCTAAAATATTTCGTAGCACTTGAAAAGTAGGATCATTTTCTACTTGTTTTAAGAGGCCTTTCGATGACTCATGTTGCTGGGAACTCCTAAAATCGAAACGGGCTTCCATCAAACCAAACCATAAGACCAATTTCCAATTATTCCGTGGATCAATTGATAAGCCAAGTTGCTGTTCAATCACCCGAATCAAGTTTCGAATAGCTGGACTCTTAAAGGTTTCATTGATTTTTGCTAACGGATAACTCTGCGAAAAAAACGAATAAAAGAAAAAGCGGATTTGGCGCTCATCGCCGATCAGTTTCTTATTTTTCAATTGAAGACTAAATTCCTCCAACAAGTGATTGATCGATTTGAAATGACGAAAAAGCGAGGCCTCGCTAAGCGTCAAATCCAACATGAGTTTCGTTGTCGATCCTTCGCGATGGAAAAAGAGATATTCAATAATTTGAAAATCCACCGCTTCTGATAAATACGCATAAAAAAAATGCTGAATAGAAAAATCAAGCGGTAATGTTAAATGCAAACGATCATTCTCTTTTGTTTCTAACAATGCCTCTGCATGGAAAACAGAAAGATTGTCACTCAAATGCTGAATCTCCTTTTGGAGCGTCGGTGAAGAAATGGATAACTTATTTGCAAGAGTTTTATAGGAAATTTCTGAACCATGCTGAAAGAAGATGGTCAATATCTGAAAATGGACTTGCTGATTTTTTTCTAATAGTTGCATCAAATTCATCGATTCTGCTCCTTTTTCATTCTAGTTCTAATTTCCCAATAAACGCTTCGTTTGTCAACCATATTGAGCGATAGGATTTCACAGTATATGTCAAAACCGAGAATATTTCTTTGCTTCTCTAAAAGAGTCCATGGTAAAATTTGAAAGAAAGGAGCACGCATGTTAAAAAAAATATTCTTCTTTTTCCAAAGCGATTTATTATTTTCGATTTCTTTCTTTTTGGCGCTTGTTGCGAGTTCATTTGGACGTTTTGATGTCCACTTTATTGATTTTCAAGTGATTTTGACCTTGTTTGGTCTCATGCTGACTATTAATGGGCTTGAAAAAGCCGGTTTGTTGAATTTCATTGGTCAACGTTTGCTCTCTAAGAGTCATTCTCTCCGAGCACTGATTCGAACGATTGTTTTATTAAGTTTTTTCAGCTCGATGGTACTAACGAACGATGTGGCGATCCTGACTTTACTACCTATGTATCTTCTGATCACCAAAGGCATTCAGGAACAAAAAAGCGTTCTTCTCGGCGCAGTTTACCTGATTGTAGCCGCTAATTTAGGCAGCAGTTTATTTCCCTTTGGGAATCCGCAAAATCTCTTCTTGTTTTCTTTTTATAATTTACCTTTGACTACTTTTTTGCAAACGACAGGTATGATGGTTGTCCTATCATTAACTCTGTTAGTAGGATCCATTCAATTATTGCCAGCATCCCCTCTCATCATCAAAAAAACCACGCATTTTTTTGAGAAAAAATACATGGTACTTTATCTTGGTTTAATGGCACTGATGATTTTGGGAATCTTTCATGTCGTTCCTTTCGTCCTCTCGGCATCGATCGTAGCATTCGTGGTCTATTTTTTTCAAAAAGAGCTCTTTCGTTCAGTGGATTACCGTCTCTTAGTCACATTCGCTTGTTTCTTTGTGATTATCGGAAATATCAACGAACAAGACAAGTTGATTGAAATGATCCAACCCTTCTTCCAAAAAGAACAACAAGCCTTTTTAGGCAGCATCACCCTTTCTCAGGTGATTTCCAATGTCCCAGCAGCGATTCTGATTGCTCCTTTTACAACCTACAAGAAAGCTGTTTTGTTGGGGGTAAATGTGGGTGGCTTGGGCACATTGATTGCTTCGTTAGCGAATTTGATTGGTTACAAATTGATCAAGCAAGCTCTCCCTCAAGAACAAAAAAGATTCCAACACAAGTTCTATATGGTGAATATCCTTTACTTATTCATAATCGGTTCAATCGGCTATCTCTATTTAGGGATAGGCTAATAGACACTAGTAGGCAAGCAGCTGTCCCTGAATATACAGGACAACTGCTTGCCTTCAAACGATTAGGAGTTCATAATCGATCTCCGTCTTACTAATTGCTTTTTTCTTTTCTCTAAAAAGGGAACGGCTTAGCTGCAGCAATTCTGACTGTGGAATATCCAGTTGAAAATAGCGGTAAAAAAATTCCCGATCAATGATTTCTTCATAAGCATAAGAAAAAAGATGAGTAGAAAAACTGATTTGTTCTTCCAGAAGCCATTTCTTATAGACAGAAAGTAGCTTTTCATCTTTGTGATCGTTCTGTTCCAGTGGTTGAAAGATATTTTCTTTGGTCCGAACGATCCGCAAAATCAATAAGCGACGACTTTTTTCTACCAGAGAAATCAGCTGATCTTTCTCGGTCAACGCTGGATTCATTGCAGTAAATATCAAGGGATAGGTGATCTTATCAGCAAGAAACTCTGCTTGTGTTTGCAGTCGAAAGTCTACTTTTTGTTGAGGATCTTTTACATAACGTCTAGCTGCTTTCAACATTTCCACTGAAAAATCAATGGCCAAATAACGCTTTGTATCAGGTAAAATCGCTGGAATATAGCGGCCACTTCCCGCAGCTAAATCAACAAAAGAGCTTATTGGCAAAATTCCGTTTGTCTTTAAAAATGTTGCTAGATCCTCAGCAATCGTTAATTGTGATTCTTGCTGGATCTCTGCATATTCTGCCGCAAAATCATCCCAAAATTCTTGTTCCTCACTCATGGAATCCTCCGGAGATGACTACCTTCCCTGGACTGCCTTTTTCTACTAATGCGGTTGCTTCAATCAAATTTTCGATCGTCAGGCCTGTTTCAAAACAGGTGGTGATCGTAGAATGGATTTTTTGTTCATTGACTAGATCAACAATTTTTTTTAAGATCGCTCCTTGACTAGCCAAATCCACTTGATAATCGGTTTTTGCAAACATATATTCCCAGTAAAAGTCCACTCCGATATTTTTAAATGGGTTAAGATCTAATGGACCGCGCGTATTAACGATCATTCCGATTTTACCAAATGGGCGGATCAATTGAGCAAATTGATCGATGTAATCGGAAATGTCATAAAAGACAGCAATATAGTCAAAGGTGGTTTCAACCTGATCTTGTAGCGGGTAATGGTAATCGAGTGGGTGCGCTACCCCATTTTTATCTAGCCATTCATGATTTGTGGGGCTGGCAGTGCCATATACTTCAAGCCCGGACCAATGTGCCAGCTGGGCGGCAATCGATCCCACTCCACCACTTGCATTGATGATCAATAGTTTTCCTTGATTGGCTTTTTCTTTAGGAATCAACCCAAATTTCTCAAATAGAAGTTCCCAGGCAGTGATACTTGTTAAAGGCAATGCTGCCCATTCCGCTAAATTTTCTAAAGAGACTTTCGCTACTAAGCGTGCATCCACCGCTTGATATTTCTGGTTCGCCCCGTCTCGCTGTGTTGTTCCACTGTACATCACCGGGTCGCCCACTTGAAATTCTGTGACCTGATCGCCAACTTTTTCAATGATTCCGCAAGCATCATATCCTTGGATCACGAAATGACCAGATTTGGTCGTCGTTTGGCGACGCTTCGCATCAATGGGATTGACCGATACGGCTTCAACTTTTATCAATAGATCATTTGCTCCTATTGAAGGCATGTCCAAATCTTTCGTTTGAAAAACATTGCTGTTATCTAAAGGCATTCCCTCATAAAATCCGATCGCACGATTCAACATTACATCATTCTCCTCTCCTAAAAAAAGCTAAAATAACCTTAATGATTATTTTAGCTCTTATGCTTGTTTAATGCGAATAACTAGGTACTACTAATGGAACTAAAAATTCGTAAGAAGTGAAGAAATCTAACAAGGAACGTTTTCTTCGATCTGAATCAATAAACAAATGGGTCCGATCATCAGCCATCCGAATCGTCAAGCGTTGTTTTTTATCTAAGAAGATCTCATAGTCTTCATACTCTGCTTTGACAAAATCATAGCCTTGATTTTCCATCGTAGTAATAAAGATTTGGTCCAAAATGTCTGTTGTGATCGGAAACTCAGTCTCTAAATCCACTGCAAGTTCTTGCGTATTATCAATGAGACTTGGTGAAACCATAAATGAAGATGCGCGAAAATGAGTTAAGAGTAAATTGATATCGTAATTAAACAGTGACAATTGATTGACCGTAAATATTTTATCTGTATACCATTGCCGCAATAGATATAAGATTTGATGGTCGTTGACCCGCACTTCTCGTGTGTCAGAATAAATCGTGAGTAGCGGCAAGTACTGTGATTCATATTGAGAATTGATCGGATTTAATTTAAAATATAAATCCATTGCTTTTTCCTCATTCAATTGAAACTTCACCAAGAAGTGCTTTGTTTTCCAAACATCGTAGTTGTCGGTTGGCATCAATCCAATCGATCGCAAGGGTTTCAAGAATTCATAAGCATAGTATTCCAGTAACGTCTTTTTTGCGATAATTGAAATATCCTGGTTGCCAATGATCAATGTTTGGTAGTGATGACATAATTCATCAAAATCAGCTTCCATAATGGCTTTGCGTAAGCGCAAATCTGCTAATTCAATTTCTGCTTGTTCAATCAAGCTTTCAATTCTTTGGTGATCGCTTTCTTTCGTTTCATAGTATTCATCATAAGGTTCTCCAGGTTCTCCAGGTTCTCCAGGTGCTTCAGGTGCTTCAGGTATTTCAAGCTCTGCAGACTCTGTAGAGTCAATGATTAGCCTTTCGCTATGGCCTTCTTCAGCAGATTGTTGGTACAAGTCTTCCTGATCAATTGCCGTTGCTTCAAGCTCATCCGATTCTATTTCAACTGTTTTTAGTTCATCAGCGGCGGTTGCCCACTCATTTGTTTCCATTATTTCCAGTTCGCTCTTTGACGTAGCTGTTTCGCGAATCCCATCTTCTGTTTGTTCTTTCATTAGGGGCGTTTTTTCTTCCTCATTATTCATCTGAGATCGACTCCTCTCCTAGATAGCTCATTAAGAAAGCTTGCAATCGTTCGTTCATCTCTTGCAACGAACCAAAATAGTGATCGATTTGACGAAATTCTTTTTCGACGATTGCCTTTTTTAAGCGCAAGGCGTGATATTGCTGCATTAATCGTTCTTTTTCAAGAAGCACGTCTTGTTCGTTTTGGGAATAGCGAGACCATTCTTTTTGTTTCGCTTCTACTTTTTTTCGTTCTTGGACTAATGCTTCTAATTCCTCATCGATTTTTCCGCGATTAAAAAATCCTTTTGATTCTGACAACTCGTTTTCACTACGCTTAATGCGATCGATCTCCTCTTGCAGTTTTTGAATCTCGGATTGAGCCGCAATGGCTTTGGCGTCTAAATTATCCATCTGTTGTTCAATGGCTGTCAGCATATCACGATTGCCGCGTTGAAATTTACGCCACTCATCATCAATAGCAGGAATCACAAAGATTTCTGGAACACTGGCATCAATGCCAATTGTCGGACGTTCATGGTAGTATTCACCTATTTTATAATAATGAACCGTAGGTGAAATTCGATCGGCATGTATCATGAATGGAAAAGTAGCGACAAAACTGTCATGGATTTTCCGCGCCAGCAACTCATCGATTTCATGATTTTGATTGGATGTTTCTTTCAATTCTTTGTGCAGGCGGCCATTGTAGATTCGATAAATCTCCGGAATGTCTTCCTTTTCAATCGCTGTTTCGAACGCTTGCAGGTCTTGAAGCATCTGACCAATATTTTTTGAAGCGACTTCTTTGATTTCTGTAAATGGAACTGCCGACGACGTTTCGTTACGTTCATTGTCTACTGGATCCTGTTCTTTTTTAAGCTCCTCAGTCATACTATCCCTCCTAAAAACTCTTCATAAACAGTGTATCATTTTTTCGCAAAAAAAGTTATTTTAAGTCACCTAAATTTTTTGCACCATGTTTTTGGCAGACTTATCGCTGATCCCGTTACTTTTAAACAAAAAAAAACCTTATATCAAATATTTGATATAAGGTTAACTTGCGTGGCGACGTCCTACTCTCACAAAGGGAAACCCTTCACTACAATCGGCGCTAAGAAGCTTAACTTCTGTGTTCGGCATGGTTACAGGTGTATCCTTCTCGCTATCGCCACCACACTATTCAATTGAGTAAGTATTGCTCACTCAAAACTGGATCGAAGAATCAAAACTCTTCCGAGTTTCCTTGCTTTTTTCAATTGTGGTTAAGTCCTCGATCGATTAGTATCAGTCCGCTCCAACCATCACTGGCCTTCCACTTCTGACCTATCTACCTGATCATCTCTCAGGGATCTTACTTTCTTAAAGAAATGGGAAATCTCATCTTGAGGTGGGCTTCACACTTAGATGCTTTCAGCGTTTATCCCTTCCCTACATAGCTACCCAGCGATGCCTCTGGCGAGACAACTGGTACACCAGCGGTAAGTCCATCCCGGTCCTCTCGTACTAAGGACAGCTCCTCTCAAATTTCCAACGCCCGCGACGGATAGGGACCGAACTGTCTCACGACGTTCTGAACCCAGCTCGCGTGCCGCTTTAATGGGCGAACAGCCCAACCCTTGGGACCGACTACAGCCCCAGGATGCGACGAGCCGACATCGAGGTGCCAAACCTCCCCGTCGATGTGGACTCTTGGGGGAGATAAGCCTGTTATCCCCAGGGTAGCTTTTATCCGTTGAGCGATGGCCCTTCCATGCGGAACCACCGGATCACTAAGCCCGACTTTCGTCCCTGCTCGAGTTGTAGCTCTCGCAGTCAAGCTCCCTTCTGCCTTTACACTCTTCGAATGATTTCCAACCATTCTGAGGGAACCTTTGGGCGCCTCCGTTACCTTTTAGGAGGCGACCGCCCCAGTCAAACTGCCCATCTGACACTGTCTCCCAGCCCGATAAGGGCTGCGGGTTAGAGTGGCCATAACGCAAGGGTAGTATCCCACCATTGCCTCCATCGAAACTGGCGTCCCGATCTCTACGGCTCCTACCTATCCTGTACATGCGGTACAGACACTCAATATCAAACTACAGTAAAGCTCCATGGGGTCTTTCCGTCCTGTCGCGGGTAACCTGCATCTTCACAGGTACTAAAATTTCACCGAGTCTCTCGTTGAGACAGTGCCCAAATCGTTACGCCTTTCGTGCGGGTCGGAACTTACCCGACAAGGAATTTCGCTACCTTAGGACCGTTATAGTTACGGCCGCCGTTTACTGGGGCTTCAATTCGTACCTTCGCTTACGCTAAGCACTCCTCTTAACCTTCCAGCACCGGGCAGGCGTCAGCCCCTATACGTCATCTTTCGATTTTGCAGAGACCTGTGTTTTTGATAAACAGTCGCTTGGGCCTATTCACTGCGGCTGCTCGTTAGAGCAGCACCCCTTCTCCCGAAGTTACGGGGTCATTTTGCCGAGTTCCTTAACGAGAGTTCTCTCGCTCACCTTAGGATGCTCTCCTCGACTACCTGTGTCGGTTTGCGGTACGGGCCATTGTTTTCTCACTAGAAGCTTTTCTTGGCAGTGTGACATCAGAAGCTTCGGTACTATTATTTCCCTCCTCATCACAGCTTGTCCTTGAAAGTAGAAGCATTTGACTCCCACTAAGACTCACTGCTTGAACAGACATATCCATCAGTCTGCACTTCTTAGCCTCCTGCGTCCCTCCATTGCTCAAACAAAAACAACGGGTACAGGAATATCAACCTGTTGTCCATCGCCTACGCCTGTCGGCCTCGGCTTAGGTCCCGACTAACCCTGGGCGGACGAGCCTTCCCCAGGAAACCTTAGTCATACGGTGGACAGGATTCTCACCTGTCTTTCGCTACTCATACCGGCATTCTCACTTCTAAGCGCTCCAGTAGTCCTCACGATCTACCTTCAACGCCCTTAGAACGCTCTCCTACCAATGCACCTTACGGTGCACTCCACAGCTTCGGTAAACTATTTAGCCCCGGTACATTTTCGGCGCAGGGTCACTCGACTAGTGAGCTATTACGCACTCTTTAAATGGTGGCTGCTTCTAAGCCAACATCCTAGTTGTCTGTGCAACCCCACATCCTTTTCCACTTAATAGTTATTTGGGGACCTTAGCTGGTGGTCTGGGCTGTTTCCCTTTCGACTATGGATCTTATCACTCACAGTCTGACTCCCGGATATGAATGAATGGCATTCGGAGTTTATCTGAATTCGGTAACCCGAGATGGGCCCCTAGTCCAAACAGTGCTCTACCTCCATCATTCTCAATTCCGAGGCTAGCCCTAAAGCTATTTCGGAGAGAACCAGCTATCTCCAAGTTCGTTTGGAATTTCTCCGCTACCCACACCTCATCCCCGCACTTTTCAACGTACGTGGGTTCGGTCCTCCAGTGCGTTTTACCGCACCTTCAACCTGGACATGGGTAGATCACATGGTTTCGGGTCTACGACAACATACTCATTCGCCCTATTCAGACTCGCTTTCGCTGCGGCTCCGTCTCTTCAACTTAACCTCGCATGCTATCGTAACTCGCCGGTTCATTCTACAAAAGGCACGCTATCACCCATTAACGGGCTCTAACTTGTTGTAGGCACACGGTTTCAGGATCTATTTCACTCCCCTTCCGGGGTGCTTTTCACCTTTCCCTCACGGTACTGGTTCACTATCGGTCACTAGGGAGTATTTAGCCTTGGGAGATGGTCCTCCCGGATTCCGACGGAATTCCTCGTGTTCCGCCGTACTCAGGATCCTCCTAGGTGTGAGCCAGATTTCATCTACGGGGTTTTTACCCTCTTTGACATACTTTTCCAAGTATTTCGACTATCTGTTTCAACTACCATATCGGAGTCCTACAACCCCAACAAGCAAGCTTGTTGGTTTGGGCTTTTCCCGTTTCGCTCGCCGCTACTCAGGGAATCGAATTTTCTTTCTCTTCCTGCAGGTACTTAGATGTTTCAGTTCTCTGCGTCTACCTCACAGCTGCTATGTATTCACAACTGTGTAACATCCTATAAAAGATGCTGGGTTCCCCCATTCGGAAATCTCTGGATCATAGCTTACTTACAGCTCCCCAAAGCATATCGGTGTTAGTCCCGTCCTTCATCGGCTCCTAGTGCCAAGGCATCCACCGTGCGCCCTTATTCACTTAACCTTTGACCTTACGGTCGGTGAGTACTTCTTCTAGCGATAGAAGGTTGCTCAAGAAAATAAGCGTTGAACTTATTAAAAAACTCTTTAACTTGTCAACTCGGTGTGTGTTACTTGTTTTGATTTTCTTCGATATCCAGTTTTCAATGAACAAACTATTTTGAGAGTAAACCTCTCAAAACTGAACAAAGGCAAACGATGTGTAGTCTTCCGTACTATTCCTTAGAAAGGAGGTGATCCAGCCGCACCTTCCGATACGGCTACCTTGTTACGACTTCACCCCAATCATCTATCCCACCTTAGGCGGCTGGCTCCAAAAAGGTTACCTCACCGACTTCGGGTGTTACAAACTCTCGTGGTGTGACGGGCGGTGTGTACAAGGCCCGGGAACGTATTCACCGCGGCGTGCTGATCCGCGATTACTAGCGATTCCGGCTTCATGTAGGCGAGTTGCAGCCTACAATCCGAACTGAGAGAAGCTTTAAGAGATTAGCTTAGCCTCGCGACTTCGCAACTCGTTGTACTTCCCATTGTAGCACGTGTGTAGCCCAGGTCATAAGGGGCATGATGATTTGACGTCATCCCCACCTTCCTCCGGTTTGTCACCGGCAGTCTCGCTAGAGTGCCCAACTAAATGATGGCAACTAACAATAAGGGTTGCGCTCGTTGCGGGACTTAACCCAACATCTCACGACACGAGCTGACGACAACCATGCACCACCTGTCACTTTGCCCCCGAAGGGGAAGCTCTATCTCTAGAGTGGTCAAAGGATGTCAAGACCTGGTAAGGTTCTTCGCGTTGCTTCGAATTAAACCACATGCTCCACCGCTTGTGCGGGCCCCCGTCAATTCCTTTGAGTTTCAACCTTGCGGTCGTACTCCCCAGGCGGAGTGCTTAATGCGTTTGCTGCAGCACTGAAGGGCGGAAACCCTCCAACACTTAGCACTCATCGTTTACGGCGTGGACTACCAGGGTATCTAATCCTGTTCGCTCCCCACGCTTTCGAGCCTCAGCGTCAGTTACAGACCAGAGAGCCGCCTTCGCCACTGGTGTTCCTCCATATATCTACGCATTTCACCGCTACACATGGAATTCCACTCTCCTCTTCTGCACTCAAGTCTCCCAGTTTCCAATGACCCTCCCCGGTTGAGCCGGGGGCTTTCACATCAGACTTAAGAAACCGCCTGCGCTCGCTTTACGCCCAATAAATCCGGACAACGCTTGCCACCTACGTATTACCGCGGCTGCTGGCACGTAGTTAGCCGTGGCTTTCTGGTTAGATACCGTCAAGGGATGAACGTTCTACTCTCATCCTTGTTCTTCTCTAACAACAGAGTTTTACGATCCGAAAACCTTCTTCACTCACGCGGCGTTGCTCGGTCAGACTTTCGTCCATTGCCGAAGATTCCCTACTGCTGCCTCCCGTAGGAGTCTGGGCCGTGTCTCAGTCCCAGTGTGGCCGATCACCCTCTCAGGTCGGCTATGCATCGTGGCCTTGGTGAGCCGTTACCTCACCAACTAGCTAATGCACCGCGGGTCCATCCATCAGTGACGCAAAAGCGCCTTTCAACTTTCTTCCATGCGGAAAATAGTGTTATACGGTATTAGCACCTGTTTCCAAGTGTTATCCCCTTCTGATGGGCAGGTTACCCACGTGTTACTCACCCGTTCGCCACTCTTTTTCTTTCGGTGGAGCAAGCTCCGGTGAAAGAAAAAGCGTTCGACTTGCATGTATTAGGCACGCCGCCAGCGTTCGTCCTGAGCCAGGATCAAACTCTCATAATGATTTGTTTGAACGATCCATAGGATCGTTAAGCTCAAATAAAATTAACTTTGCTAGCTATTGCTTGCATGTATTTTGCTTCATATAATGAAGCGCCCTACACATTGGTTCGTTTGCTTGCTTTGTTCAGTTTTCAAAGGTCTACTGCGCTGCGTTAGCAACTTTTAAATCATATCAGATTAACAAGCGAATGTCAACTCTTTTTTTAAAAGTTTTTTTCGAAAGTGTTTATTCAACAACTTCCTGTGCGTCATCAGCGACTCCATTAGAATAACAAATGAATTGTTATTTGTCAACAACTTTTTTCAATCTTTTTTGTTGCTGCATCAGCATCAAATTGATTTCTTAAATTTGCGACTTCGTTATAATATCATCTGTTTCCGTTTTGGTCAAGCCCTTTTTTCAAAAAGTTTTTTTGAAAGGTTTTGACTGTCGGCGTGTTTTGCCAACGTTCACTACTTTATCATTAAGCGTATGAAAGAGCAAGTGTTTTTCTGAAATACTTTCAATTATTTTTGAAAAAGAAAAACTGCCTAAAATAGGCAGTTTAATCAATGTCCCGAGTCCGAAAACGAATCTGATCGTTTTCATCACGTCTCAAGACTGTTTCTTCTTTCAAATAACTAAAGGATCTCTCCTTGAGCTCAGGATTTTCCAACATTTCTTCATATCCTGTGAATATGTCTTGGATATACTTTTTATAGGCTTTTTTCTTTTTGATACGTTTTTTCATTCGGCACCGTCCTTTACGTGCTCTATCTTAGCAATTGTGGCAGAAGTTGACAACCGAATTTTTACGATTCGCTAGAGTTTTTGGTCGAAATTTTATTTTGGGGCAATATAACTGACACTTTGCGAATAAGCAAGCTCATTGGGAATGATTCGATAAGAAATCGTTTTGCCATCAATAACGTTGCCCTCTGATATTAAAATGCCATCTTTGCCAACCGCTTCCACAAAGGCGACATGTCCATATTGTGTGCTAGAGCCAGCAGTGCCTGGGCTAAAACTGATCAGATAGCCTGCTTTTGGAGTAGCCGCCGTTTTATAGCCTAAACGTTTTGCGGTTGCTCCCCATTCTCCACCATTCCCCATATATTCATCCACACTGCCGCCCAATTGCTTGACCCGATTGTAAGCATACCAAGTACATTGTCCGACTGGATAAGAACCTGAGGTATTATAATTTACACCGTTATAATCAGGAAACACCAACAGCTGCCGATACTCTTTGGGAATCGCTTCTTTTGATTGTAGGACAACGCCGCTGCCAGCTTTGGCTTCATCATATTTCGTTAATTCATAGACAGCAATCAATGAATTCAGTTTATTGTTGTAGCTCGTATCCGTTGCATAACGCCCCTTTAAATATTCAGTCGCTTGCAGGTAGTTTTTTGCTTCAGAACGCCAAACCTTTTTGTAAAAATCAGCATTCCCACTAATTCCTGTCCGCAGTAAATGAACGTAATCCTTTAACGACTCCTTGTATCCTGTATAGGCACGAAAAGCAGCTTGGATCGTATAAAATTCTCCGGTCCCATTATCCTCAGCTGTCATCATAGAAACGGAACGACTACCGGAAGTTCCTTTGATTCCAAACAAATTATAATACGGAGGAGAAGCAAGGCCACTCTGACCAGATCCGCTTTCCAAAATTGCCTGTGCAATCATAACCGACGCATACACACCATAAGTTAAGCCTAGTTCCCGAGCATCTTCTGCAATTGCCGCAACAAATGCTTCTGTTTGCGGATTCTTGCGAAAATCATAGCTAGCCGCATACTTAGCGATTAGTGATTGTCCATGAGGTGTTACTTTTTGCGAGTCAGAAAAATGAACTACTACATCTGGTTTGTTTACCTGATCTTCTTGGATCAATTGTTTTGTTTCCGCAGTACTATTCTGTTTATCAGTAATAGTATAAATGCGTACGCCATTGTTTTCTGTCGCCGCTTTTTCTTCCTTGACTATTTGTTCCGCTTGGGGTTGATCTGCCATGATCAGTTTATCCTGTCCAAGGTAAATTGCTGCTTTGACTAATTGCTGACCGTCTTTCCAAAACAAAAGATCTCCAGGTACGGCTTTTTCAAGTGATGTTTGCTTTCCTACCCGGCTAAGCTGATCATAAGTTTCGATCCCTTTTATATCAAAAACGCCATGATAAACAGCAATAGGCAACGAAAGATTATTAAATCCAGTACCCTGCGCATCTTTTTCATATGGTTTGCCTAGTTGATTCAACGCTTCTGAAATCAGCGCTGCGGATCGTTCATTTGCTAACTGATTCAACAACGGCAAGATATAGCCATTCAAATTAGAATCAGTTGGGGTGGTAACCAATTTATCTGATAAATCAACTGTCTGGGAAGAATCTGCTATAGGCTGATTGGATGGCGGCAATTGGCTGACTGAAGAACCTGTGTTGGATGTCTTTGGTTCCGAAGAACTTTGGGTGGAATTTGCTGTCGTATCATTTGGCTTTGATGAATGACTGGTTCCTGATGGCCTTTCGGTAGTAGAAGACATACTAGGCGTTGTAGAATCCTTAGTTGAATCCGTTGTCGACGCACTGCTACTTGAGGAAGATGTCTCACTTTCAGACGTACTTGTACTTTCACTTGTTTCCTCAGTCGTTTCACTAGAAGACGATGATTCAGTAGAATGACTTTCATCAATGGATTCTTCTGTTTCCATACTTTGACTGCTTGATGCCGTTTCGAAAGAATCGGCCGTTCGGTCTTCAGATGGTTCTGAGGATTCATTTGATTCGTCTGAGATTGATGAGCCTGAATCGACTATTGCTGATTCTGCGTTATTCTCTAAGACAGTCAATGCTTCAACCGCAGGCACCCCTTGTCCAAGGGTGATCAATAGAGCCGCTAGCATTGCCAACGCCTTACGCATACTTTTTCTTTTTTTCATTGGATTCTCCTCCATTGTTTACTCAAATCAACTTTACCATATGCACAATATTAAAATAAAGTGATAACTCTCTATTTTTATACATTTAATTAATTTCGTCTATTCGGAATAAAAATAAACAAAAAGATAGCAAGCCCTGCATAATAAAGCTACGCAAAACTTGCTATCTTTCTTTCCGTCATGATCAATCTTTCAAAAAACATCTTATTTATGAGCTAAACACGCTGCCCAAATTCGACCTGAACCCGCTAAGGAAATTAAGGAATTAGTATGGCTCAGCCATTCCGCTTGTGGTCTGGCAATTACAGCAGATATTACTATATTCACCCAATCAATTAGATTAATTTCTGATAGGCCAGTCGTTCACCGTGTGGAATAGGGAAAACAACTTGCCCACGATATTGATAACCACAGGTTTCGATCACTTTCTGCATTCCAATATTTGCTTGATAGGTATCAATCCGTAAATCATGGATCCCTTTTGCTAACGCTTCTTCCTCTAGCGCTTTTAGTAAATGTGCACTCAATTGTTTGCCTCTAAAATGGTCACTGACTACGACACGATGGATTGATGCATAAGGCCCATCCCCTGACCAACTACCTTCGATTATCGCAGTATAAAGGGGATCGACCCCTTTGACTAAAGCGGCAGAAGCAGCAATTTGATCGTCATATAACAAGAGATAACTTTCTTGTTGATTGATATCTTCTTTGATTTTTTCACGAGTGGGACCATAGCCATTTTGCCATTGAGGTGAGCCTTGTTTTTTTAAGGATTGTATGCCCATCTCAAAGAGAGCCATCATTTCCGGCAAATCAGAGAGCGTCGCTTTTCTAAACTGGATCATGCCATTCCTCCTTCAGTAGCAATTTGCTAATCGGCTACAATGAGCGAAGTTTACCGCGGAATTCATCGATCGATGTGTAGCCTTTGGCAGTCATAATTTCTGTCAATTCTTTTTTCAGACGGGCAAAAATCGCTGGTCCCTCTTTTTGTAATTCCGTTCCGATTTGTAACATCGTCGCTCCGCATAACAAATGCTCAAATGCATCTTGTCCAGAACGAATGCCGCCAGTTCCGATTACATTGATTTCTGGTTTTAGTCGGGTCGCGAAAGCCCGAACATTGGCGAGTGCTGTTGGTTTGACATACTCGCCACCGATACCGCCAAAGCCTTCTTTAGGCTTGATCACTACTGCTTCTGTTTCTGGGTCTATATATAGACCATTACCAATACTATTGATAGAATTGATGTATGTTAAAGGGAATTTATTCAAAATTTCAGCCATTTGATCAAAGTGCGCCAGGTCAAAATAAGGCGGTAATTTCACGCCTAAAGGCTTCGTGAAGAAACTAAAAACTTGCTCTAAAATTTGTTCTGTCAATGGAAAATCATAAGCAACTTGTGGCTTTCCTGGGACATTCGGGCAAGAAAGATTCAACTCTGTGATACCACGAAAGTTGCTAGCTTCAATCTTTCTTAGAAGTTCAATATTTTCTTCAACACTCATGCCTGCAACAGAAAAGAAGAAAGGTGCTTCAGGAGCGATTGCTTCTTGTTTCTCTAAAGCAAAATTCAAATAATAGTCTAAGCCTTTATTTGGTAATCCCATTGAATTGATACTTCCTAAAGCGAGATCCACATATCTCGGTTCGGGATTTCCTTCTCGCGGTGCTAAAGTGGCACTTTTTGTAACAAAAGAACCGGCTTCTGATGCTGCAAGTTCCTCCAAATCCGTAGTGGTCATACAGTGAACGCCGGAAGCATTCATAAAGGGATTGTCGTAGGTGAATTCACCAAATTTAGTCGTTAACATTGTTCGTCTCCTTTCTTCATTGAAAATAGTTTACCTTTCTAGTTTGCAAAATGCAATTGCCGTTTTAGGTTTCGTCATTATTTTATTTGTAGCAATTCTCTATTCGCTGAGATCCTTGAAAAAAAGACAATCAGTCTTCATCAAATTACCGCTCAAAATTTTTTTACAATTTAGGTACGTACCCTCTTTTAGAGCCGCTCGATCAATTCTCTTTGCATTTTTCCTAGTGTGACTATTTTCTTTAGTATGCGAAAACGCCATTTTTTATTTTGGACTGTAAAACGCCAAACAACGTCTAACCCATTGAACCCTTGACTTAATTGCTCATTGACTAGATCTTTTCTGGTGTAAGCCATGTGATCAATGACTTTTGTTTGAAAAAAGTTCAAAAATAAAATGATTACTTGGCGATCATTCACAAGTAAAATCGTTTTGCTGCTTATACTTTCTATACTTTGTGATTCGGCAAAACCAATACTCATATCTCCTTCATTATAGGGAGCCGCTAGGCGAGAGAGTTTTTTCTTTGTTAATAGCATAGGCCGGATTCCTTTTCTTTAGTTATCGATCATTATTTTATCATTTTTTACAAAAATGGTCTCTGAAACGACAAGCAGTCGTCGCACGAAAATCGTTCATTTCGCTAAATTCAGACTCACTTTTCTTTTACTATAAAGCTTCCTGTTTAACAGAGGTATGGGGTCGCGTTTCCTTATTGAAAATGCAACAGATACTAATAAAAAATTGTTTAACTAAAAAACTCCTTTACTAACTTATCTTAAAAGTTAATAAAAGAGTTCCAAAATTTCTACGGATTATTTAGAGAATGAAATGTACTTATACATCCATACTATTTCAAACGACTTACGAAACTAACAGCCGCTGCATTGGAATCAGCGAATCCCCAACGCGATCCGTGCATAACGGCTCATTTTATCGGTCGTCCAAGCGGGATACCAGACTAATTTTACTTCTGGATTTTTGACTTCTGGAATGTCGCTTAATGCTTCATGAATTTGTTCGGTCAAAACGTCGGCTAATGGGCAACCCATAGTGGTCAATGTCATTTTAATAACTGTATCGCCTGTTTCCCCGTCAAATTCGATTTCATATATTAAACCAAGATTGACAATGTCAATCCCTAATTCTGGGTCAATAACTGTTTCTAACGCTGCTAAGACACGTTCTTTGATTGCTTCGCTTTCTGCTTCAGTATAAGGCATAGTCGAAACCTCCTTTGATGATCTGTTCAAATCATAACTTGTTTTAATCCCTTTGTAAATGACACTTTCGCTTTCGTTTTCCTTAGGGACGATTCTTTTTGTTAACTTTCAATTCTGGAAAGACTCCGGTTGTTTTGAATGTACGCTGTTCATCGTCTGTTGCAAAACGTCCTGTGATCGATTGAGTCGGAACAAAGTTGATAAATGCATTCTCATCCGCTTCTAAAACAGCTTGTTCCAAATCATAGATTTCATAACGAGTAACTACCATCATAATCATATTTCCAGGAACACCAGAATACCCTCCTACAGATGGCAACAATGTCATACCGCGAAACACATGTTTTGAAATATTCTTGCCGACAGATTCCGCTTTGGTGGTGATGATCAATGCCGTAACTTTTTGATGGCTTGTATGAAGCATATCCACCACATAACTCATAGCAAAAATGGAAATGATCGTGTACAAGGCGCTCTCCCATGAGAAAATAAACCCTGACAGCATAACAATAATGCCATTAAGCATAAACATATATTTGCCGACAGTCTTACCTGTCGTTTTTGATAAAATCAATGAGAGGATGTCCATTCCTCCCGTTGTGAAACCCATTTTTAACGAATAAGCGACTCCAACACCAAGTAATACGCCGCCAATCAACGAATTCACGAGGATATTGTTTGTGATTTCTCCTTGAGGCAAAATCATCGTTATTAAAGAGACCACTACAACGTTAATAAAACTCATCCAAGTGGAAGCTTTGCCTAGTTTGATAAAGCCTAAAATAAAGATTGGCACATTCAAAAGCAAAATAAAGAGACCGGTACTAAGATGCAAGCCGAATTGTTCCCACCCGACTGCTACGATCAACTGGGCAACACCATTCATCCCTGCAGAAAGTACTTTTGCAGGAATCAAAAAGAAATTCAACGCGATCGCTGCGGTCAATCCTGACAACAAAATAACCCCGATTTTTTTCAGTCTTTCCGACTGCTGATGTTTCGTCCATAATTTACTCACAATGCCATTTCTCCTTCACAAAAAATCTCCTTCCAAAGAATAGCAGTTTGTGTCTAAAATTGAAACTATTATTTGCAAAAATT
This sequence comes from Enterococcus sp. FDAARGOS_553, assembly GCF_003812305.1. Lineage (NCBI taxonomy): Bacteria > Bacillati > Bacillota > Bacilli > Lactobacillales > Enterococcaceae > Enterococcus > Enterococcus sp. FDAARGOS_553. The sequence continues at coordinate 2,501,133 of NZ_CP033740.1, read as the reverse complement.
TAGTTTCTCTCCCCTCTTTTTTCTGACTCATGGTAAAATCAAAGAAAAATAGAAAGGATGATCTTTTGTGGCAAAAGAAGCAAGTTTCGATGTTGTATCTGAAATCAATACAGAAGAAGTAAAAAATGCCATCCAACTAGCAGAAAAAGAATTAAAGAATCGATTTGACTTTAAAGGTTCGACAGTTGAAATTAAAATGGATGGCAATAAATTAACAATCGTGGGAGACGATGAATTCAAACTTGAACAAATCAAAGATGTGTTAAGCAGCAAACTCATCAAACGAAGTGTTCCGACAAAAAATATCCAATTCTCACAGACTGAACATGCACTTGGCGCCAAAGCCCGTCAGACTGCAGAATTGATCAACGGCATTGATAAAGAACAGGCGAAAAAAATTACGACCGCCATCAAAAATGCAAAATTGAAAGTTAAAACGCAGATTCAAGACAATCAGATTCGTGTCACTGGTAAAAGCCGTGACGATTTACAAGAAGTCATCCAGCTGCTGCGCAAGCTTGAATTACCGATCGATTTACAATTCACAAATTATCGTTGACTTCTCTCTGTACCGATCGCAAACCGCATGTACGGTCTACGATCGGTGCTGAGAGTCTTTTTGTTTTTGCCAGAAATGGTCCATTGCTTTGCTAATCTGCTCTGGTCGAAAGCAGGTTTGGGCGTGTTGCCAGTGTAATGGAAACAGTTGCTGGTAAGCCGTTGTATGAAAACGCTGATCCAGCAACAGGATCACGCCTTGATCCCTAGAATCACGAATGACACGTCCCGCTGCTTGCAGAACTTTGTTCATTCCAGGCAGCCGATAGGCATAGGCAAAACCAGCATGTTTTTTTTCTTCATAATAGTCCCGAATCAGTTCTTGTTCGTGATTGATTTGCGGCAATCCGACACCAACAATCGCCGTTCCGATCAGACGAGTTCCCTTCAAGTCGATGCCTTCCGAAAAAATTCCGCCCAATACGCAAAATCCTATCAACGAAGTTTTTTCTTCAGCGTCCGCCGTGTCGTATTTGAATTCCGCTAAAAAATTTTCTCGTTCCGTTTCATTCATAGCTGTATCCTGTACGAGCATCTTAATAGTCGGATACGCGTGATGAAATGCTTCTGCTACTTCGTCCAAATACTGGTAAGAAGGAAAGAAAACCATATAATTGCCTGACTTTGCGTGAACCATTCGATAAAGGGCATCTACGATCGCTGGCAGACTGGCTGTCCGTTGCCGGTAAGTCGTCTGGATGTAATTTGCGATCAGGATTTTTTGATTTGCAGGATCAAATGGACTTGGCAGTCTATAGCGTAATGCTTTTTCTCCGCCTCCCAGCACTTCCTGGTAATAATCAAGAGGCGTGAAACTGGCTGAAAACAACAAGCTGGCTTTTCCTTTGTCTAACACTTGCTGTAGAAAAGGAGCCGGTTCAATGCAAAATTGACGAAGAGTCAGCTCATATCGAGTGACCTCTACTGTTGTTTCATAATGATCGTCATAGAATTCAGCAATTTTCAAAAAGTGATTCACTTCAAAATAACTTTGCAGCACCGCTTCCTGAGCCGTATGTTCAGGGTTAGCTGGCAGCCATTCTTTCATAAGCTCAGCTAGCTTTGCTAATTGCTTGTTCATCGTTTCATGGGGTTCTTTTTGATGATGGTACTCCCAATGATCCGTCTCAGCGATTTTTTCAATCGCAGAGAATTCTTTCTCCACTTTATTCAATGCTCGACGAAGTTTTTGTTGATCCATTGGCAATTGCTTTCTAAGATCTTTAAACGTGCTGCGACGAATCTCTGCTGAATACATCTCTTTTGAACGATTGACGAGATTATGGGCTTCATCGATCAAGAAAAAGTAATCTTCTTCTGGTTCCTCAAAAAAGCGTCGGAGATAAACAGTCGGGTCAAACAGATAGTTATAATCACCAATAATGACATCACAAAACACACTGACATCCAGCGAAAGTTCGAAGGGACAGACGGTATGCTTTTTTCCATACGTTTCAATCACTTCTCGTGTGATTTGATTTTCATGATGAAGCAGATCCCATAGCGCTTCATTGATTCGGTTATAATAGCCATTCGCATATGGGCAATGTTCCGGCGTACAATTCCGTTCATCTAAAAAGCAAATCTTATCCTTGGCAGTGAGGGTCACACTTTTTGTTTCACTGCCGTTATCCGCCAACTTGCTTAAAGCATCTTCAGCTACTTGGCGAGTGATCGTTTTTGCCGTCAAATAAAACAAACGATCGCCATCCCCTTCTCCTAATACTTTTAGTGCAGGAAAAAGAGTCGATATGGTTTTTCCAGTACCTGTTGGCGCTTCAGCAAACAATCGCTTGCCGTTTTTTAACGTCTTATAAGCGGCAGCAGCCAATTCCCGTTGCCCTTTTCGATACGTTTCGAAAGGAAATTTTAACAGTTGTAGTGAAGTATTTCTAACACGGCGCCAATTTTCCTGAAAAACCAGCCATTTATGATATTCATTGATCAAGTGGGTATAAAATTCAGTAAGTTCTTCCACTGTAAAATGGCGACGGACGCGGGTGATCAGCTGCTCCGTAGTCTGGTAATAGGTTAGTTGGACTTCAATTTCCGTCAACTTTTCTTCTTGAAGGTAAATATAAGCATAAACCATCCCTTGAGCAAAAAATAAATCGATTTGATCCTCAGGAAGATCTTCAAAGTAGGGTTCTGACGTTTTGATCTCATCGATTACCCAACATTGTTTCTCTTCGTCATAGAATAAGCCGTCTGCACGTCCTTCGATAGTCAACTTGTCCTTTTCGATCTCGCTTTCTATTTTGAAGAAGACTTCCTTTTGATAGGCATCGCCGGCTTCTTTTTGCAATCGTCGATGGATACGAGCGCCTTCTTGAGCAGTATGGTTACTGACTTTGCGACTATCGATATCGCCACGGCGCAAAATAAATTCAACGATTTTTCGGACAGCAATTTTTCCTTTATACACGTGATCACCTTCTCGGAGCTATTATATCGGAAGCTTCACTGATTTTAAAGCGAACAAAAAAAGCCTGCAGGATTTGCAGTCTTTTTCACATTTTCTTAAAAAATGCCTACAATGGTTACAGCATATCAAAAACAACCTCTCTTCTTGCCTAATGATGTGTTTTAATTCTTGGCATCATCGCAATCGAAAGTTGTCTCAATCGACTTGTCACTTTCTTGTGGCATCTATTTCTCTTAAACTTCTTATACTGTTCTGATTTTCAGGCATTTCTCATTAGTATCCGTCACTGATCCACTTGAACTTCATAGCGCACATTGTTCTCATCGTAGGCACGATTGGTTGCTTCATCATACTGAAATTTTAATTCCAACCCATGGGCTCGTAAAAATAAATATTTTCCATCGATGGAAAACGAAGCCCCATGTAAGGTCGTCTCGTAGATTTCAAAGGGATCATCTTTTAAGCGAAGATTCGCGGAAGCAAAATTTTTTTCAAAGTCTGCTTGGATCGTTTCATTTCTTTTTTTGAGTGCCGAACCACTCAACGTTTCATCACTGCTACTTTCTGTCATAGGCAAGTATTGTTTGACGATGGTCAATTCTTCTCCTTGCAGATCATAGACACCTTGGCTTTGCGGAAATTGACTGCTTTCTTCTTGAATCAGCATCAAGTCGACATTCTCGGCATTTGTGGAGCTGAGCTTGGTCGCAGTAGCTGTCGTAGGTTCGCTCGTTTTGATTGCTTGATTTTCTTGCCCACAGCTTGCGAGTAACAAGCTGCAAAAGAATGAGCATAAAACTAGACATACTTTCTTATTCATGTTACTGCCTCCACTATTTCCATAATTAAGGTTTTTTAAATTAATTACAGTATAACAGTGTATTTTTTTTACGGAGGTTTCTTAGAAAATTTTTCGGGATAGTTTTTTAAAAACGACCCTATTTTTAATCAAACTGCCGTTTTTTGCAGATTTTTTTAATCTCATTTTCTCTTTGGTTTCTTCCACCAGCGCAAGAAGAGCCATTTTACGCTCTCTTGCTTTTTCCTAAATAAAGAGCAAAACTGTGAATCTTTAAAAAGCTTTTTTTGTTTCCTTGAATACTTTAGGCTATACTAAAAGAAGAAACAGAGGAGGTTAAAATATGAAAATCATTGGCTTAGTCACCGGCCCTGTTCAAGAGAATTGTTACTTGGTTTGGCAAGATGGGCATTTATTAATCATTGATCCGGGAGCAGAGGCTGAACGAATCATTGCTGAAATCGAAAAAACAGAAGCAAAGCCTAGTGCAATCTTATTGACCCATACTCATTATGACCATATCGGTGCAGTGGATCACTTAAGAGACTATTACAGTATCCCCGTTTATGTCAGTCCATTAGAACAAGATTGGTTAGGAGATCCTCTAAAAAATCTTTCTGGTCGCCATCCTGACTTAGGCGGTATTACTGCACGTCCTGCAGAGCATGAATTGGCGTTAAAAGATTATCAAATTGACGGCATCTCTTTTCGCGTTGTGGCAACTCCGGGACATTCCATTGGGAGTGTCAGCTTTATTTTTGATGATTTTGTCGTTTCAGGAGATGCCCTTTTTAAAGGCAGTATTGGACGTACGGATCTACCAACTGGTAATTTGGAACAATTATTAACGAGTATCCAATCTGAGTTGTTTATTCTGCCCAACCAATTAACTGTTTATCCAGGGCATGGTGAGCCAACGACGATTGAAAACGAAAAACGGACAAATCCATTTTTTAGATAAATGTAAAAGGAGGAAACGATATGGCAAGAACAGAATTATATGTCGTGCGACACGGTAAGACAATGTTCAATACATTACAGCGCGTTCAGGGATGGTGTGATACTCCATTGACCCGCACAGGTGAACAAGGAATCCATTATCTTGGGCTTGGTCTCCGGGAGATCGATTTTGTGGAAGCAGTATCCAGTGATAGTGGTCGTGCTATCGAAACCATGCGCTTGATCTTGGGCGAGCATTTACGTGGGCCTCAGATTCCTTATCATATTGATAAACGAATCAGAGAATGGTGTTTTGGGTCTTTAGAAGGGGCTTATGATGCAGAAATGTGGGGCGTCATTCCTCGTGTGTTGGATTTCCCTGATTATGATAATATGATTGCTAGCCATGTCAGCTTTGAGGCTGTTGCCAATGCGATTCATCGTGCGGACACAGCGAATTGGGCCGAATCCTTTGATGAATTGACTGAACGGGTCAAAACCGGCTTTGAAGACATCGCGTATCGGGTTGAGAAAAAAGGCGGCGGCAATGCGTTAGTTGTGTCCCATGGTCTAACGATCGCCTTCTTGCTGCATTTGATCAATAACGAAAACAACGTGCGTATGGACATCGATAATGGTTCGGTTACCCGACTGATTTATGAAAATGGTGAATTCACAATTGCGGAAGTGGGCAACACTGAATATATCAAGAAAGGACTTGCCCTTTCACAAGATCTCCTCGCTTGATTTTCTTGCAATAATGAATCAACAAAAGTAAGAGTAGTTTTTTGCTGAAAAGATCCTCGGCTTGACGATTTTTTCAGCAAGAAAAACTGCTCTTTTTTTAGGAAGTGTTTGGTATTTTTTCCTAGAACAGGTATACTATGTAATGTATTTCACCATACAAGAAAGGACTGAACAAATGTTTTTTGCGAATTTTATTAAAGCCATCCTTTTCGGAATCATTGAAGGCATTACCGAATGGCTTCCCATCAGTAGTACCGGTCACTTGATCCTTGCTGATGAATTTATTGGGTTGAAAGTAAGCCCGGAATTTATGGCGATGTTCAACGTCGTGATCCAGTTAGGAGCGATTCTGGCGGTTGTTTACCTCTATTTCCATAAATTAAACCCATTTTCACCCACCAAAAATGCATTGGAAAAGAGAGACACTTGGACACTCTGGTCGAAAGTGATCATTGCTGTCTTACCATCTGTCATCATTGGTTTGCCACTGGACGATTGGTTAGACGCTCACTTCTATAATTTCCTCTCTGTTTCGATCGTTCTGATCATCTACGGGATCGGCTTCATCGTCGTTGAGAAAAGAAACAAAAACAAAGAACCAAAATGTACCGATTTGAACAAGTTCACTTATAAAGCAGCACTAATTGTCGGGATGTTTCAAGTATTAGCATTGATTCCCGGAACATCACGCTCTGGCGCTACGATTCTTGGAGGAATCATGATTGGTGCCTCCCGCTTTGTCGCAACAGAATTTTCATTCTTCTTAGGTATCCCTACCATGTTCGGTGCAAGTGCCTTAAAAATATTTAAATTTCTGAAAGATGGAAATGCTTTTGACTTGCAAGGAACAGTTATCTTATTAACTGGAACGATCGTTTCCTTTATCGTTTCCGTGTTAGCCATCCGCTTCTTGATGAATTATATCAAACGAAACGATTTCACTTTCTTTGGTTGGTATCGTATCGTACTTGGTGCGGTTTTGATCGTTTACTGGTTAGTATCTTTATAATAAAAACACTGCGATGTCCTTTTGGACATCGCAGTGTTTTTAGCTAAATTAGGTATTTTTGATGACCATGCCGTCAATAATATCGACAGCACCTTCTGTGTCGTTGATGATTGTTTCAAAGCGGTCATAAATGTCTTTCCATTTAATGATTTCTAAGACATCTTTTTCATCGGTGAAAAGGACCTTTTTCAATTTAGAGTACAAAAGGTCCGCTTCAGACTCGATACGATTGACATCATTGATCATTTGACGTAGCGTCTTTGAATTTTTGAATTTAGGAAACTCTTTTAATGCCGTCTGCACACCTTGTGTGGCCTGTTCGATCATGACAGCGAAATCAGCTGTTTCCGGACGTAATGACTTGATCACAAGATTTTCAAATAAATAAGTCAAGCCCATGATGCCATCTAAAATATCGTCCAAGCGTTCAGAAATAATCAAAATATCTTCTCGATCGATCGGTGTGATAAAAGAATCATATAATTCATTGGTCAATTCTGCGATCACTTGATCTCCTTCTTTTTCTAATGCGTGAATTTCTGCTGCTGCTTCAGTTAACGCTGCTTCTGAATAATCATTTATCAGAACTGAAAAACGTTTTGCCGCTAAATGACCATTGGTTGCCAGCTGCTCCATCGCTGCAAAATAATCAAAACTTTTTTTTCGTGCCATTCTTCTCTCTCCTTACAAAATCACAAGTAATACTTTTACCATTACATAGGCAATCAAGCCACAGCCTGGGAAAGTCAAGATCCAAGCATAAATCATTTCTTTCACGATGCGCCAGTCAACGCTGGAAAAGCGACGTGATGCGCCAACACCCATGATGGCAGTTGTTTTTGTATGTGTCGTCGAAACGGGAATCCCAAACACGGAAGATAAGAACAAGCAGATTGCCGCTGTTAAGTCAGCCGAAAAACCTTGATATTTATCCAGTTTGACCATGTCCATGCCGACAGATTTAATGATTTTCATCCCACCGACAGAGGTTCCGATTCCCATAGTAAGAGAACATAACGCCATTACCCACAAAGGGATCGTAAAGCCGTTGCCGCTTTTTTCTACAAGGTTATTGTAGTAAAGACCTAGCATAAAGACCCCCATAAACTTTTGACCGTCTTGTGCGCCATGCAAAAAAGCGTTTGCTCCAGCTGCGACCGCTTGCCCGATCGTAAAAACTTTATTTGCTTTACGACGAGAAGTTCCCCGGAAGAGCCAAACGATCAATTTGGTGATGATAAACCCACCAATGAACCCCATCAATGTTGAGACCACCAGCCCTATCAGTACTTTGACCCATTCTTGTCCGTTTACTGCATGTAATCCGCCCAGTGCCATTGCTGCTCCTGTAAGTCCAGCAATCAATGCATGGGATTCACTGGTTGGAATACCGAAGTACCAAGCCGCAACCGTCCAGACGACGATTGAAAAAAGTGCAGCAGCTAAAGCGATTTGTGCAACATGAAAGCCGCCAGCAGTATCAAAGCTGACAATGTTACTGATGGTTTCAGCAACTTGCGCATTGAAATACGTCATCACTAAGACCCCAAGGAAATTCATCACTACCGCCATTCCAATAGCGACATTTGGACGTAGGACCCTCGTAGAGACTGCGGTGGCAATTGCATTTGGAGCATCCGTCCACCCATTGACGAAAATAACGCCTAACGAGAGCACGATGGTTATAACTAAAGCCATATTCACATTTATACACCTCATTTAAAAATTCCGAAGTAATCATAGCATAGAAAGTGAACAAAGTGTAAACTTTTTGTAAGTATTCATTAAAAAATATGTAAAGGATTAAAATAATAATATAGAACAAGAAAAAATAGCTGGCAAAAGCACCTTTTTTTGTGTTAAGTAAAATTTCTTTACAACTTTTATTGCAAATGAAACTTGCATTAGGTATAATGACTAGTGTTGATTTATACGTTTCAAACGTATAAGAACTTATTTTTGGAGGTGAAATACATGCCAAACATTGAATCTGCAATCAAACGTGTTCGCACAAGCGAAGCGGCTAATGCTAAGAATTCATCTCAAGTAAGCACAATGCGCACAGCAATCAAAAAATTTGATCTAGCTGTTGAAGCTGGTGCTGATAACGTAGATGCGTTATATAAAGATGCTGTTAAAGCAATCGATATGGCTGAGACTAAAGGATTGATCCACAAGAACAAAGCTAGTCGTGACAAATCTCGTTTAAGTAAAAAAATTGCGAAATAAGCAAATTAAAGCCGAAGCAATCAAATGATTGCTTCGGCTTTCTTTTACCCTTGTCTTTTACCATGCTTTAAAACGAACAATTGAAACAGAAATTCTTTATCGATTTGACCACTTTTCACCAAATAATCATTCTCAATCAATTCATGATAAAGGGCTGCTAATTGCTTTTCATTGAACTTTCTTGCCTGCTGCATCGCTAACTTGACCCGATAGGGATGGATTTTTAGTGTCTCAGCAATATTTGCCTGTTGATAGCCGACCTTCATCAGAATCGACGCTTGTAAAAGCAAGCGTACTTGTCCAATCAAAATTGCATTGATTTTAATGGTCTCTTCCCCTTGTAACAACAAGTCATCATACAACCGCCAGGCATCCGCTACTTTTCCTTGTAACACATCATTAGTCAATTCAAAAACATTGTGTTCTAAGGTTTTAGGAATCAATTGCTGAACGATTTCTTTTGTGATCTTCGCATCTTTTCCTGCATACAAGCGTAATTTTTGCAACTCCTGCATCGCTTTTGATAAATGGAGATCAGTCAACCGCAGGAACAGTTCAAAAGCTTCTCTAGTCATTTCAATACCATCGTTTGTCAATGTCTGTTGCAAGTACCGACGAACATCCGCTTCTTTCATTGGTGCCACATCGATGATGATCCCTGCTTTTTTCAACTGCTTCGTGATTTTCTTTCGTTCATCCAGCTTATCATATTCGGCAAAAATCACCAAAACAGCCGTGTCCATTGGATTTTTTAAATACAGCAAAAAATCATCAAGGTCATGTTCTGGAACATTGGCTTTTTTTTCTGCTGTTAGAAAAAAAGGCCGCTCCACAAAGATCAATCGCCGATCACCGAAAAACGGCAACGATTGCGCTTCTTGAATCACCAAATCCAAAGGCTCTCTTTCCATATCAAAAGAAGCAAAATTCAAGTCATCTTTTGAAACTTCAAAACGCGTTAAAAATGCTTGACGTACTTGTTCTTGTAAAAATTTTTCTGTGCCTGTCACTAAATAGATAGGTTGCAGAGATTTCGTTCGAATCTCTTGCAACGCTTTTTGCAGTTCCATAGATTCCCCCGCTTTCTTTTCCATCCTATCATCATTCTAATCGATAGTCTAGCCATGTTTCTAGCTGTTGGACACGATGCCAATTTGACCAGCTGAAGCGGATCATCCCCTGCTGATCTGTTCTCAAGATGCTTCTTCCTTCCATCACTTCCAAAACTTCAGAATGTGGATGTCCATAGCGATTGTCTTTGCCACAAGAGATGATGCCGATTTTGGGTGAAAGGCTCTCGATAAAACGAGCAGAAGTCGAGGTACGACTGCCATGATGCCCTAGCTTTACCACTTCTGCCTGGAGATGAGGGTACAGTTGAATCAACTTTTCTTCCCCTTTTTGATCTAAATCACCGGTAAATAAAAAGCGCCACTTCTCAATTTCAGCCTTCAAAACTAAAGAATCTTCATTTTCACCTTGTCCAGACTCAGGAGCTAAAACAGTGATAGCAAGGTCGCGACCAATGGTTTCACCCACTTTTGTCCAGTGAACAGTTCCTTGCGGAAGCTGCTTGATTAACGCGGCAATCTGAGGATGGTGTTCACTTCCAGGAACTAGGTATATTTTTTTGATAGGGATTGCTGTCATTAATGCCAATGCATCACCTAGATGGTCCGTGTCTCCATGAGTCAAAAAAAGCCCATCGATTTGCCTGACTCCCTCGCCTTTTAAAAATGGAATCAATGAGGCGTGTGCATTTTCTTGATACGCGCGTTGCTGCCACGCCTCTTTAGGAAAAGATAAACTGCCGCCGGTATCAATCACATACACTTCCCGGTTAAAGGCTGTTTGTAAGACAATACTATCACCTTGCCCAACATCGACAAATGTAACGGCAGCAGGGACAAAAAGACGCTGTAAAAGTAGCGGTAAAAACAAACTGACTAAGAAACAAAAAAAGAACTGATGCCGCTGATAAAAAAATAAACCAAGAAGACTACAGAAAATAGCAAGTTCTAAGGGAATCCTTCCAGTCGTGAGGGCAAATCTTCCAAGAAAAAAGACGATTTCCTCTATTCCATGAAAAAGTGTTTCACTCCAACTATCCAGATAGGGTATTTTTGGTATCAAAAGACTTACGGCAAAAAGAGCAAAACAGCTAGGTAAGATAAAACGTTGAAACAACGGAAGCAAAAGAAGAGTAAAAATCCCACCCAACAAAGGAAATTCATAGAATAAGTGCATCAGCAGCGGCGCTGCCAATAACGGCAAAAACTGAGAACGGATCACTGAGGAAACCTGTACGTTTCTTTGCATGAGCAATAAAAAAGTCATCAAAAAACATAGCTGCCCGGACGTTTGCAGAAAAACTTTTGGGTCGATCATAAGTGTTAGAAAAAGCACGATACCGTAACGATCACAGGCTGAAAGGTGACAGGAAAACAGTCGCAAAAGAACGGTCATCCCATAAGCGAGAACAGCTCGAATCACGCTGATAGAACCACCAAATAAAATGGCGGCTATCAGGATAATTGGCAAAAGAGGAAGCAGCATCTCCTCTCTGGTGAGCTTTCCTCGTCTCAGACCTCGTTCTAACCAGTAGAAAAAGAAAGACACATGCAGTCCGGACACAGTAAAAAAGTGCAGCAAGCCACTGCTACTGAATAATTGACGGATCTCTTGAAACTCATGATCTTTATACCCAAATAACAATGCGTTTATATAAGATGCCAACTTCTCAGGGAAAAACTGCTTCACGTGAGTCACTGCAGCTGCTCGCCACCTGTGGATCGAAGAAATCCCAGCAGTTTGTTTGCTTGCGAGAATCTCAGTAATCGTCAATGTGCCTAAGAAGTTCCTGCTAGCCAAATAAAATGAGTAATCAAAGGCATGTTTGTTTCGGATTGGCTCTGCTATCTTGAAATTTCCATGTACTCTTAGTGATTTCTGCCAATTTTGTCGGCTGAGCCATTGGTCTTTTTCGGAAAGAGAAGAAACTTGGTAACGCCCCATCACTTTACCTTCAGGCAGTTTCCCTTCAAATGTCACTAAATCACCATTGACTTTGATTGTATCAGGATAGATAAGAACCTCAGCAGTTAACGATCCTTCTTCCAACTGAGGATTTTGAAAACTGACCATACGTCCCCCTATCAATACACTGCCAAGACAACAAAGTGCCAATAAAGCAACTTGTTTTTTTATCAGTAGTCCCAGAAGAAGATAACTTGCGATAATAAATAAAAGAACAGATTTCAAATACAAACCTGTTACCCAGCAACCAATGATCACTCCAACAAAAAGGAAATGGTCACGGCATGTTTGTATGTGTAGCCCCATTCAAGGCACCAAAAGATAATTTTTCAAAATATGCTGGATCAAGTTCAACTTGGTGGACGGTAGCACCAACTTGTTGAATCAAATCTAGAGCATATTGATTATTGCGGTAGTCATTCAGATAATGAATTTTCTTGACGCCTGCCTGCAAAATCGCCTTCGTACAAGGCAAACATGGAAAGTGTGTCACATAAATCTCGGCATTGTCGGTTGAAACACCTAGCTTGGCGCATTGCAGTAATGCGTTCATTTCTGCATGGATCGTGCGGATACAATGTCCGTCAACCACATAGCAGCCTTCATCAATACAATGAACGTCTCCACTAACTGAGCCATTGTAGCCGCCGGCAATAATCCGTCGGTCCTTGACTAGTGTCGCCCCCACCTCTAACCGAGAGCATGTACTTCTAAGAGAAAGTAAAACAGCTTGAGCCATAAAATACTGATCCCAAGGGATTCGTTTATTTCCTTCTATCGATCGGTTTTGAGAATTAACCCATTGATTCTTTTTATTCAGATCGCTTGTCATCTGCGTACCTCCTTTTTCTATTTTTCCGATTGCGAAATAATAGTACACAATTTTTTATAATATACTATACCCCCACTGATTAATCTAGGGGCTGATGAATTTTAGTGTCTTTTTCTCCATTCACTTCTGCTTGTTTTTCCTACTGCTACCGTCAGTCAAACAGTTCTCAAAATGACTCCATTACCTGCTGGGTATTATTTTTGATTAAGGGACTGGGAATAAAACTGCTTGTTATTTTCTTTGATGCTACTAATATTTGATGCTACTAATGGATGGAACGAAAGATCCTCACTTTACTCTTCCCAGGTATAATAGTTTTTTCGCCTTTTCTCTCTTTCTTCTTCCGATTCCTCCCTTTCATTGAAACACTTGCCTAACGCAAATTTTTCTTAAAACCTTTGTAGCAACACCATCTGCCTATTTCTAGTTTTTCAGGGGTACATAAAATAATACGCCTTTCGAGTGCTCTTGCTTTTTTTTAACAGCAAAATACACGCTTCTTTTTTATTTCCAGCTTTTTTTCTTTTTCACTTTTGTTTTCAGAAAAAACTTGGAAATTTTCTTACCCAAAAAGTTTTATACTTCGTTTTGTAAGAAAAGAGGTGGACACACAATGAACAGAAGTATACATCAGCTTTCTCCTCCGAGATAACAGCGCCAAAAAGATATTAGACTTAGAAAGAAGCGATTTGATGAACGAGAAAAAATTATCTTTATTTGGTTTTTTCGCACTAACAGCCTCGATGGTCCTGACTGTGTACGAGTACCCAACTTTTGCCACGTCACAACTTCATTTGGTTTTCTTCTTATTATTAGGAGGTATCCTCTGGTTTTTGCCTGTTGCACTCTGCGCGGCAGAAATGTCGACGGTAAAAGGCTGGCAGAACGGTGGGATATTTAGTTGGGTTAGTGAAACATTAGGCGAACGGTTTGGCTTTGCAGCGATCTTCTTTCAGTGGTTTCAGATTACTGTCGGGTTTGTTACGATGATTTACTTCATCTTAGGAGCACTTTCTTATGTGCTGAATTTTCCCGCCCTCAACAATGATCCATTGATGAAGTACATCGGTTTGCTGATTATTTTTTGGCTCTTAACGTTTTCTCAGTTAGGTGGAACCAAAAGAACAGCAAAAATTGCAAAAGCAGGATTTGTTATCGGGATCGTCATTCCCTCTATCCTCTTATTTGTGCTAGCAGCAGCTTATTTCATCGGTGGAAATCCTATTCAAATACCCCTGAGTGAAAAGGCATTTATCCCTGACTTTTCAAAAGTTTCTACTCTCGTGGTATTTGTTTCTTTTATTTTGGCTTATATGGGTGTGGAGGCCTCTGCTTCCCACATTAATGAACTAAAAAATCCGCAAAAAAATTATCCACTAGCAATGATTTTGCTAGTCATTCTTGCCATTGCATTAGACGCTATTGGCGGCTTCTCTGTTGCTGCGGTCATTCCGCAAAAAGAATTATCTCTCAGTGCCGGAGTGATTCAAACCTTTGAATCGTTGTTGCTTCACTTCAATCCGCATCTTGGTTGGCTAGTGAAGTTAATCGCACTAATGATTGCCTTTGGTGTCATGGGTGAGGTCAGCTCATGGGTCGTTGGCCCATCAAGAGGTATGTTTGCAGCGGCACAACGAGGATTACTGCCGACTTTTTTGCGAAAGCACAATAAACATGGCGTCCCTGTTCCGCTAATCATGATTCAAGGAATCATCGTTTCAATATGGGGTGCTGTTCTAACGTTTGGCGGCGGTGGAAACAACTTATCTTTCTTGGTAGCTATTTCGCTGACAGTAGTGATTTATTTGATTGGTTATTTGCTGTTTTTCTTGGGCTATTTTGTTCTGCTTTTTAAGAAAAAAGATCTTCCTCGTACCTATAATGTTCCAGGAAAAACAATCGGAAAAACAATAATCGCAGGATTAGGGCTCATCATGTCGCTGCTCGCATTATTCGTTTCGTTCTTCCCACCTTCTTCGATTCCTGCCAGTGAAGACAGAACTTACCAAGTCATCTTGTTGATTAGTTTCATCGTTACTTTATTGTTACCATTCATTCTCTATGAACTTCATGACAAACGTGGCAAAGAAGCTCAAATCGACGAACCGGTTCATATGAAAACAGGAGATGTGAACCCTGCCACTTATCCAAGCGCTCGAGGAGAACACCACATCGTTCAAAACGAGAAGTATACAATCAAACATTAACCGTATTTTTTATCTATTAGGAGGAATTATCATGTTATATGGAAAAGAAAACCGCGAAGAAGCAGACTATTTGGAACCAATTTTTGGAGCTGTTTGTGAAGGAGAAGATTTACCGAAATACAAACTAAATCCACAATCTGTTGAACCTAGAATGGCCTATCAGCTCGTACAAGATCAGCTACTTGATGAAGGAAATGCCCGTTTGAATTTAGCTACATTCTGTCAAACCTACATGGAACCGGAAGCAGTTAAGCTGATGACACAAACTCTAGAAAAAAATGCCATCGACAAATCCGAGTATCCACGAACAGCAGAAATTGAAAATCGCTGTGTGAATATCATTGCAGATTTGTGGCATGCAAGCAAAGAAGAAAAATTCATGGGCACTTCTACCATTGGTTCTTCAGAAGCCTGTATGTTAGGTGGGATGGCAATGAAATTTGCTTGGCGTAATCGGGCGGAAAAACTCGGTCTCGATCTAAATGCTCATAAACCTAATTTAGTGATTTCAAGCGGTTATCAAGTTTGTTGGGAAAAATTTTGTGTCTACTGGGATATCGAGATGAGAGAAGTCCCTATGGATGAAAACCATTTGTCGATCAATCTTGATAAAGTGATGGACTATGTTGATGAATATACGATCGGCATCGTTGGCATTCTAGGAATCACCTATACAGGACGCTATGACGACATTAAAGGATTGAATGAACTTGTTGAACAATACAACCAAACAACGGACTATAAAGTCTACATTCATGTGGATGCTGCTTCTGGTGGTCTCTATACCCCTTTTACTGAACCGGATCTCGTCTGGGACTTTCAATTACCAAATGTCATATCAATCAACACATCGGGTCATAAATACGGTCTCGTTTATCCGGGTGTGGGTTGGGTACTTTGGCGCGATCAATCTTACTTGCCTCAAGAACTTGTATTTAAAGTCAGCTATTTAGGCGGTGAGTTACCAACCATGGCCATCAACTTCTCCCATAGTGCTGCTCAGTTGATCGGACAATACTATAATTTTGTGCGCTATGGTTTTGATGGTTACAAAGCGATTCATGACAAGACCCATAAAGTTGCTCTTTATTTGGCAAAAGAAATCGAAAAAACCGATCTATTCGAAATGATCAATGATGGCGCTCAACTTCCGATCGTCTGCTACAAATTGAAAGACGATTCAAAACGGGAATGGACGTTGTATGACTTAGCAGACCGTTTACTCATGAAAGGTTGGCAAGTTCCAGCTTATCCATTACCAGCCAATTTAGACGACCAAATCATCCAACGATTGGTCATTCGTGCAGACTTTGGTATGAATATGGCCCACGATTATATTCAAGACATGAAAGAAGCTCTGCTGGCACTTGATCAGGCTCATCTGGTCTATCATAAAAAACAAGAAATCAAAACCTACGGCTTTACTCATTAAAAAGGCCAACACGTTCTAGCAAGAAACTTCCCCAAAATCATTAGAGCTCTCAACGTTACTTCTATTGCGGAACTGTCCCAAGTAGTGCCATTCGCTTGCACTACTTTAGTTCAAAGAGAGGGATTGCGCACGGCTGTGCGCAATCCCTCTCTTTGTATCAATAATTATCTTTTTCAGTCTTTTCAATTACTCTTTGTTGCAAAGATTTCCTCGACTCGTTGATATAGTGTCTGATTGATAGCTAAGATAACAGAGGAAACAGTGTTGAAAGTCACCGGATAAATTTTAGTATTTTTCGTTTGAAGTGTTTCTTGATAAAGAGAAGCATCACATAAAATCATTCGTTTGGTACAAAAAAAGACATCATCCACCACATCAGTTAATTGGTGATAGATCATATTGCTTATGGTAAAGTGCTCATCTAACATTTCTTCTAACTGTTGGCGATAATACAAGTATTTAAAATCAGAAGGTGCAACAATATACACTTCCAAATGTTCAGTTTTTTCAGCATCAGGAAGCAAACTTAGTAAAATCGTCAATTTACGAACCAGATTGTCATTCCATCGAATCATCTGCTGGTTTTGGTTTGCCCATAACCCAAGGCTCTCCATTATTTGATCAAACATTTCCCTCTCACTTGGGTAGAGAAAGAATAGACGATCCGTTTGAAAGATCTGCATGTCCCCCCAAGCGGAACGAAGAAACGGTAGTAACGCTTTTTCGAACAACAAATGATTTTTCTCGGAGATTCCTAATCGGTTTTGTAATAAATGCGTGAGTTCCAACATCTCCGGACAGCGATGAATGTGATTACGATAAACGACTTCAAAATCTCTTTGCAACAGCTCCAGATTATTGCACTGATACTTGCGTGAATTAAAAAGTGAATAGATGTAAAATTCTTCGTCCTCATTGCTACACAAAGAAACTACAAGTTCTTTAAGACCTTGCTGTAATAATTGAAATAGCGGTGTCTGTCGTGCCATCTCCTTGTCCCTTGATGCAAAACAAATAGGAGCTATTCGGCTTCTTGCTAATCCGATGTGGATCCCTAAATGAATGATTTGACGTTCGTCTTCAGGATAAGAACGCAGAAAAAAACGTTGTTCCACGAATTGGATCAGTTCTTCACAAGCCTGCTCAATAAAAGACTGATTTTTTTCAGGACGTTTTCCTAAATAGTTCATTACAGCCAATAGAAGATAGCGGAAGTCTTTCTCGGGGATCTCGACCTCCTCTTGCTCTTCATTTAAATAGCCCATTTCCTCAAAAAATCTCCATAAGTCTGTCCGAATGGTATAAACCTTGCTTAATGAAATAAACACCTCTTCCGATATTTTTTGCCAACTTCTCTCTCCAATCAAAAATTGATAGAGAACTTGTAAAAAATAGGATCCTTGATAAATGGTTTGAGTAAGCTCTGATAAGGAAGATCCGGCAGTAAAAACCACTTGATATGTATGCTTCTCGTGAGTGGCGGTAGCAATGCGTTCTTTTAGTAAAAGCAGAATTTTATCAATGTCATTGATAATGGTCGCAGGACAGACATCCAGCTGTTCGGCTAAACGGTCAATAAGCACGCTTTCCTTCTCATACAACTGCTCGCAAAGATAGACTTGACGAATCACGCATTTTTCTATATACCTTTCCAGCATAGGCTCGCTCCTTTCCCGAATTTATTACGTCCGTTATTATAAACTATCAGGAAATAGGAAGAAATGAAATTGATAGCATTCTGAGGAAAAGTTTAGGCAAAAAAATTGTTTTCAAAATTATTTTTAATTTTATCTTGGGAAAAATGAAGAATTTTTCATGTAATCGGTATAGCTTACCTTTAGCAAATCTTTTCCTGCTGAAATAAACAAATGGATTACACAGTGAGAAAAGGTCTACTTTGTATTCACACGATAAATTCCTTAGATCCCCTAGCATTCGATACAACATATAGTTGTATCGATTGACTCTTTTTGAGCAAAAGATTAATTTTTACAACCACCGGCCGCCTGCGACAGAGTGTGTTTTTGTTAGCATAATACGTCGCGATACTGACTTGTTTCACCCGATCGCTCTACTAAATAAAAATGACTTCTCTACTTACCTTATACCCCTTATACCCCTATACTCCCTATACCCCCTACAACAACGAAACAGAAAAGCCACTGAATCGCGAGCTTATTCTCTTATTCTTTCTCTTATTTTTCATCGCACCTTGATCAACCCCTCCAAAGCCTCATAAGTTTTAGGGCCAATACCAGAAACTTCTTTCACTTCTTCCACGGTTTTAAAAAAACCCTTTTCTTCACGGTAAGCGATGATTGCCTCTGCCTTTTTCGCGCCAATGCCTGGAAGCTCTTGTAACTGGCTGCTATCTGCTGTATTTAAATCGATCTGGTTCTGAGCAAGTGTTCCTTCTGCTCCGTTGTCAGCGTAAACTACCGGATCATCTAAATGAGGAACGATTACTAATTGTTGATCTGACAATTCTTGGGCAAAATTCATGACTTCTTCATTTCCTTCATCAGTGACCCCGCCCGCTAATTGGATCAGCTCATACAGTCGAGCTCCACTAGGTAAGGTGTAAATACCCGGATTTCGGATTTCTCCTTTGATATCTACAACGATCTGGTCCAATGACTCTTTCCTACTCTCTGATTCGAAAATTGGTGAAGATTCTTCTGCTTCGGGCCATTCTGGCTCATTCGGGGTAAAAAACAAACCAAATAGAAAAAGAATGACCAACAGCGCGCTCAAGGATAAATGCCAATATTTTTTCCCAAAATCCAACCACTTGTCCATAATGAATCACCTCAAAAAGAAGTACGCAAAAAAAGTCTTGATTGCTCAAGACTTGATAATTTCTTCGATTTCTTTCATGGAATGAACGACATGGTCTGCATCCAAATCAGTTAGCAATCCTTCAATATCATAGAACATCGTTTGCACCCCTGCCCCTCGTCCAGCCAGCACATCCATCGCACGATCACCGATCATTACAGTCGTTGTTTTGTCCAATTGATATTTTTCCACTAAATAATTCAAAGACGTTGGGTCCGGCTTGCGGGGAAAATTATTCTCCGGTCCCACGATCTCTACGATCAAATGGTCAAGATTTTCTTTCATTAAAAGTTCTTTCGTTGAAACAACGTCACGATGGGTCAAAATATAATTCTTTCCGCCATGGTCTACTACTGCTTGTAAAGCTTCTTTCGTTCCCGGAAATGAAACGGGTAGCCGCTCATCTAGTGCTTCATATGCTTTAAAACGAGCGCTAAAATCAATGAAATCCAATTGATATTTCTCAGCTACTTGTTTTGATGACGATGCTTTCAAGATGCGATAAATTTCTCTCGAATCGGGATCAAATCCAGCGTCTTTCAATGTTTTAAGAAACGCCTCTAACATGATTGGGTAACTGTCAAACAATGTGCCGTCAAAGTCCCAAATATACGAATGATACATGTACAACCCTCATTTTCTAAAAATAAGCTGAAATGTTTCCGTGAAAAAAATGTTTTTTCAGCAACTTTACAAAGTTTATCACAAAAGTCCGCCTTTGTCTTTAGATCAAAAGGCAAAGTGGTTGAGACAGAAGTGATTAGTTGCAAGAAATTACGGCTTATTACTGCAAAAGCGACCGCTTACCGTGCGTTCGAAAAAAGAGCTATGACAACCTTTTGTCACAGCCCTTAAAAATTACCAGCTTCCGGAAATTCCGCCCCCACTACTGGACCCACCGCCAAAGCCACCGAAATCACTATCCGAGCTTTTACTCTCTGCGATGACCTGTTCTTGTCGCGTGACATGATTGATGAGTAACAAATAAACTAAAGATTGATCCATAGTGGTTGGATTGTATTCACGACGAGCATTATTCAATAGTTCTGAACGATCTTCCCCCGAAAAATCACCTACTTGTTTTTGTAGATCTGGATGATTTTTATATACTTCATGGAGATCGATAGTAAACAAAGCATCCGTTTTAACAGAATCAATCAAGCTAGCTATTTCCTGAGAACTCGTCTGCACCATTTCAGGATACGTCTTTTCCTTCGTAAGCAGCATAGCCAAATAATCGTTGTTGAGACTACGCCGCTGAATTTCTTCTTCCGCCAACTGCTGAATCTCTTTTTTATACTGTGGAATCAAATAAGCATTTTCTGCAAGAATATCTCCAGTTAAATCATAATCTCGTAATTGTTCCTTGAGTTGCCGCTGCAATTGTGTTTCATAGGTTCGCAATGTGTCATGGCCTTGGGCTAACTCTTGCCCAAAGATCTTCAAATTTTTATGATCTTTCATATATTCTTGCACGAATTGATCGGCCAACTGCGGATTTTTCAATGCTTGTTGAATCATTTGGTTGCTAGCTGGTTGCGGACTGATTCTTTCAAACTCAGCTAATTGCCTCGGAATAACTTCACTAAGCAGGTACATTTTTAACGCCTTCAAACACTCTCCAGCAACAATATAGTGAGTGAAGGTCTGATAATTCCTTCTTTTACTTGCCCATCTGTAAAAAGCCTTTTCATCAAACGCTGGATCCGAATGAATATGAGGAGGAATCACATTGGCTGCTTGAAAACTTTTCTTCGTTTGGCGCTTGCGCCAGCCTATCACTCCGCTAATAGCTGCAATAATCAATGCACTAACTGAACTAACAAGTTGCCAAAACAGCAACCAGAATTTCTTTGACTCTGCGGCTTCTCGGGCCTTTTTTTCTGCCAGTAGCTGTTGCCCATCCGCATAAATTTTGTTCAGACCAACCGTTTCGTCCGCTGTTTTCATTTCCTCATAGACGCGATCAGAAGCATTTAAAACAGCTTGATCATAGTCTTCATCACGCAAAAGAACTTTTGTATCTTCATCGATCAGGTCATCATCTGACAAATCAGAAAAAATATACGTTAAGCCATCCCCATAGCCTAAACGAAATTCCCGGTCCTCGATGGCAAACACAAAGACTAAGCCATTGTTATACGCGGATTGACCAAAACTGTATTCATCAAATAACTGATTGGTTACTGTCTCGATCGTTTGGCCGTCTAAGTTTTTAAGCGTGACAACAGCGTATTCTGGACTTCCTGGCAACGTTTGGAACCTCTCTTGGTTTAATTGATTGATTTTTGCGATTGTCTCTGCTGAGAGGACCCCTGCATTATCCTTCACAAAACTTTGACCAAATACTTTTTGGGGAACAAGTAGCACGAACATGACGATCACTACCAGTATGGAGCTGCCCACTACCCTCTTTTTCATTCTTGACACCCCTATCTGTATAAAATTACGTTAATTGTATATTATTTCCAGATGATCAGCATAGGGCTAAAGCCTTAGATCACAAAGAAGAAACTGCGAACTAAGTGCTACACTAAACAAAATGTCCGATTTTTTTACTAGCATCCCCTCCAAAATACCATTAGGTCTTTATGAGCGAATGTTCGAAAAGTAATCACCTTTTCGTCCAATCGAGAGCATTTGATTTTGTGTGTTCCTTATATCGCAGTTTCAGAAGATGATCAGTTTTTGAAAGAATGAATCGGCGCAGGAATTCGGCCGCCTCGCTGAATAAAGTCAGCAGATTTAGCTGGATTAACTTTCATAACAGGTGCTGTGCCTAGTAAACCACCAAATTCGATTCGGTCTCCTACTTGTTTTTCTTTAGCCGGAATGATACGTACCGCCGTTGTTTTATGGTTGATGACGCCGATTGCTGCTTCATCAGCAATCATCGCAGCAATCGTTTCTGCAGTAGTATCTCCAGGAATTGCGATCATGTCTAAGCCCACCGAGCAAATTGCTGTCATCGCTTCTAACTTTTCTAGATTCAACAAACCACTTTCAACTGCTTTGATCATGCCTGCATCTTCTGAAACCGGGATGAAAGCACCCGATAAACCACCAACATGATTGCAGGCCATGACGCCGCCTTTTTTGACGGCGTCGTTCAACAACGCCAATGCAGCCGTTGTCCCGTGAGTTCCAACGGATTCCAGACCCATTTCCTCCAAGATGAGCGCCACACTATCCCCTACAGCCGGAGTAGGTGCTAAAGAAAGATCGACGATCCCAAAAGGAACCCCTAAACGCTCGGAAGCTACCCGTCCTACGAGTTGCCCCATACGGGTTATTTTGAAAGCCGTTTTTTTGACTGTTTCTGCAACGACGTCAAAAGATTCTCCTTTGACTTTTTCAAGCGCACGCTTGACCACTCCAGGACCGCTGACGCCTACATTAATCTCGACATCTGCTTCTCCGACACCGTGAAAAGCACCGGCCATAAACGGGTTGTCTTCCACTGCGTTTGCAAAAACAACTAATTTCGCACATCCCATATCTGAAGCTTCAGCCGTTTGTTTGACTGTTTCCCCCATTAACCGAACAGCATCCATATTGATTCCAGCTTTGGTTGATCCAATATTGACCGAAGAACAGACAAAGTTCGTTGCTGCCAGCGCTTCTGGAATCGATTGGATCAATGCTAAATCACCGCCTTGATACCCTTTTTCAACCAGAGCACTGTAGCCACCGATGAAATTGACCCCTACTGTCTCAGCTGCCCGATCCAATGTTTTAGCTACCTTCACACAGTCTTGTGGCGTCGGTTGACTGGCTGCCACAACAATGGCAATCGGGGTAACAGAGATTCGCTTGTTGATGATTGGAATACCATATTCTGTTTCGATTTGTTCGCCAACTCGCACCAAGTTCTTGGCTTTTGTCGTAATTTTTTGATAGATTTTTTCGCACATCTGATCGATATCGGCATCGATACAGTCTAAAAGAGAGATTCCCATTGTAATGGTACGAATATCAAGATTTTCTTCTTCAACCATGCGAATGGTTTCTAGTATTTGATTGATTTCCATAGAAGCCCTCCTATAATTTATGCATGGTATCAAAAATTTCTTGGTTTTGAATACTGATTTTAACACCTAGTGTTTCGCCTTTGGTATGCAATTGCTCACGAATCGTTTCAAAATCTGCATTTGCCTCCATCGATAATAACATCATCATCGTAAAGTATTCTTCCATGATGGTTTGTGAAACATCGAGGATATTGATGTCTAACTCTGCCAATAGTTGGCTGACGCCTGCGATGATCCCTACCTTGTCTTTTCCAATAACGGTCAATACTGCTTTCATAAGAGCCCGCCTTTCATAAAATTTTTCTTATTATAGCATAAGAAAACCGCACTTTCGATGAAACTTCATACGAAAGCGCGGTTTTTAGTAATAATGTTCGTCTTTATCCCAGCCGTTCTTGTAAAACAGCTTGTGAATCAAAGGTATAAATGATTGGCTCTGCATTGGGGACATCGATTTTGTCGACTTCTTCTTCAGGTACATTCTCCAAATACTTCACTAAAGCCCGCAAACTATTGCCATGGCCTGTGATCAAGACATTTTTTCCTGATCGAATGAAGGGAACAACATCATCCGACCAAAAAGGGGTGATCCTTTCAACGACCATTCCTAGGTTTTCTCCTTTAGGAATCAAGCGTGGATCTAAGTCGTCATAACGACGATCAAAATGATTTTCTGAAACATACAGCGGCGGTTCATTATACCCTCGTCGCCACTTTTGGACTTGACCTTTTCCATAACGAGCAACCATTTCATCTTTATTGACACCGACTAACTGTCCGTAGTGTCTTTCATTCAACCGCCATGTCTTATAGGTAGGTACCCACAATTGAGCGCTTGCTTCCAAAACAGTGTTGCAGGTGATGATGGTTCGCTGAAGATAAGAAGCAAATGCTACATCAAAAGAAATACCCAATTCTTTGATTTTTTCTCCCGCTTGCCAAGCTTGTTCCCGACCCTTTGCTGTCAAGGCCACATCCAGCCAGCCCGTCCAATAGTTTTCAAAATTTGCTTCGCTTTCGCCATGCCGTATCAATACTACCTTCACTTGAACGCCTCCTCTTTGATTCATTATCTCAAGAAAAAAGCAAAATGTCTTGGGCAAAGTTCATAGAGGCATCCTTTTTTATCTGAGTATACAAAAAGGCTAGGCATAAGTTGAGCCAGACCCGATCTTTAAGGAACAACTGTCCTCTCGAAAATCTTTCTGACTGTTTTTACTTATGCCCTAGCCTCATACGTGCATGGGTCTGTTCTTAAAATTTGGAGAAATTAATCAAGAATCGTTACTTGAACGGTCCGACGGCCCCATTGTTCGCATTGTGCATTTGTTGGGAAATGCACGTCGATGATATTTCCCTTGATCGCACCACCGGTATCGCTGGCGATGGCTTCTCCATAACCTTCAACATAAAGTCTTGTGCCTAGAGGGATCACAGATGGGTCCACCGCAACTGCCATCGGATTTTCCAACAAGTTTTGGCCGGTAGCTGTCACAGTTCCGCCGCCTAAAACATCTGCTGGATCAGAACTATATGCTGTTGCTTCCATCGTCATCGTTGTTCCAGAATAGCTGCTTGCTGCAGATTCAGATTGGTTTTCGTTGGCAGATTGGTCTTCTGCTTGTGTTGTTTCTTTTGCAGGTTGTTCACTTGCTTGGTTATCTGATGATACTTTTTTGTCGGTGTCAATAATCAGAGTTGTACCATCGTAGATGATGTTAGGATCTTTCAGTTTGTTGTCTTTTGCAATTTGATCAATATGATCTAAATTACCAAAGTATTTTAAAGAAAGACCAGATAATGTGTCATCAGATTTCACCACATGTTTGATTTCGTCTGCGTTAGCAGTTGTACTTAGTGCAGCAAAACCAGCAATTGTGGCTGTAGTTAATACGAATGTTTTAATTGATTTCATAAATTTTATTTCCCTCGCTCTATGTAAGTTTTCGTCGTAACGACTTGATAAATAATAGCAAGATACGTTAAGTCCTTGGTAACAGTTCGATGACGAAATATTTCACTTTGATAAAAGAAATTAAATAACGTACCAAATAAAAAATAGAAATACTTAAAACCTTGCTAAATAAGGCTTTAATAGTAAACAGAAGATCGATTAACTGTTACAAGTTTCTTTTAAGCTAATCAAAAAAGCCGAATGAATCTTAAATATTTTCATAATTTCCGGAAATTTTCTGAAACAAATTTTCTTATATTACAAATTTGTAAAAAACAATTCAACCTGTAAACTTATAGAAAACACTGTTTTTTCTGAAAACTCAAATATATTTCGTGATTTTTCCAAGAAAGGGATTGACTTCCCACAAAGGTATGATACGATATTTCTAACGTTTGTTGTATTTTTATACATAATTCAAGCTATTATTGTATTTTAAAACAAAAAAAAGGAGTAATTGAATGAAAAAGATGTGTAAATGGTTCGCTTCAACAATGATACTGATCGTCCTGTTCTTTTGTGTTACCACAAAACTGGTACACGCTGAAACAACAGATCCCGTCTATGAAAAAATAAAACAAAATGGTGCATTGATCGTTGGCTTATCTGCGGATTATGCCCCCTATGAATTTCATACCACGATTGATGGCAAAGACGAAATTGTCGGCTTTGATCTATCAATTGCCAAAAAAATCGCTGATGATCTAGGTGTCGATCTTAAAATTGAAGAATTAGGTTTCGATGCGCTGTTAGGAGCATTAAAAACTGGAAAAATCGATCTTGTCATTTCGGGGATGGCTGCTACCGATGAACGTAAAAAGGAAGTCAACTTTTCTGACACTTATATGGAAGTCCAACAAAAAGTGATTGTTCGAAAAGAAGATCAGAACCGGTTTCAATCAACAGCAGATTTCAACGGTGTAGCTGTCGGTGCTCAAAAACAAACCACACAAGAAGAATTAGCTAAGAATGAGTTGTCCGGCTCACTTGTAACCTCTTTGCAAAAAGTTCCGGATCTGATCACAAATTTAAACTCAAAAAAAGTGGATGCTGTTGTGATGGAAGGTCCTGTGGCGGAAGCCTATGTTCAATCAAATGATAACTTAGCAATTGCCGACGATGTGGTCTTTGAGAAAGGTACGAAAGAAACAGCAATTGCTATTTCAAAAGAGGCGCCGCTGCTCCTGGAAAAAATCAATGCTTCCATCAAGACGATTGTCGATAACGATCTATTGAGTCAATATCAAGATGAAGCCTATGCTCTAATGTTCAATGAAGAAACAGGAGCACCTGAAGAAGGCTTCTTTAGCAAATATCTGCCCTTTTATCTCTCAGGAGCCGGTTATACTATTTTTTTAGCCTTTGTCGGTGTACTCTTTGGCTCGATTGCTGGTAGTCTACTGGCATTTATGAAACTTTCTGCGTCAAAAATTTTGCGTTGGATTGCGATTGTTTATATTGAATACGTGAGAGGTACCCCGCTCTTAGTACAGATCTTTATCGTTTATTTTGGGACTGGCGTACTAGGTCTGGATTTATCCAAATTAACGGCAGGTTGTATCGCTCTTGCACTTAATAGTGCCGCCTATGTGGCTGAAATCATTCGTGCGGGGATCAATGCGGTCAACAAAGGTCAGTTGGAGGCAGCCCGTTCATTAGGAATGAATCAAGTTCAAGCGATGCGCTTCATTATTTTTCCGCAAGCCATCAAGAACATTTTACCTGCTCTCGGCAATGAATTTGTGACAGTCATCAAAGAGTCTTCTGTTGTCTCTGTCATTGGTGTCTCCGAATTGATCTTCCAAACAGGGGTCGTCCAAGGTGCCAGTTTCAAACCTTTCCTACCATACGTGATTGTTTCCTTGATTTATTTTGTCTTGACTTTTGCTCTTTCACGATTACTAGGAGTTGCAGAAAGGAGAATGAAAACAAGTGATTAGCGTAAAAAAACTTTTAAAAAATTTTGGTGCGACAGAAGTTCTGAAAGAGATCGATCTTGAAATCTCCACGGGTGAAGTCGTTGTGATCATTGGACCTTCTGGAAGCGGCAAAAGTACTTTTCTGCGTTGTTTGAATCTTTTAGAACAACCTACCAGTGGTCAAATCGAATTTGAAGGAAACGATCTTTTGGCTAAAGAGATTGTGATCGATCAAATTCGTCAAAAAATGGGTATGGTATTCCAAAACTTTAATCTGTTTCCTCATAAAACAGTTTTGGAGAACATCACCATCAGCCCCATAAAAGTAAAAAAACAAGATCAAGAGACCGCTGAGAAAAAAGCCTACGCACTTTTGGAACAAGTTGGATTAGCAGACAAAGCGACTAGCTATCCTGCAAGTTTATCTGGTGGGCAACAACAGCGAGTAGCTATTGCTCGTGCGTTGGCTATGGATCCAGATGTGATGCTTTTTGATGAACCGACTTCTGCACTTGATCCGGAGATGGTTGGTGAAGTATTAGCGGTGATGCAGGCACTTGCCGAGAAAGGCATGACGATGGTCGTTGTGACTCATGAGATGGGCTTTGCCAAGCAAGTAGCGGATCGCGTGATCTTTATGGCTGACGGTGTCATTCAAGAACAAGGAACACCTGAAGCGATCTTTGAACATCCGCAAAATAGCCGCACACAAGATTTTTTAAGAAAAGTACTATAAAAAATGGAGATGAACCTATGAAACAGTCGATGATTGCACAACGATTTCAAACACCCGAAGAAAATCTACTAATGGACATTGCAACGATTGCCAAGAAAACACCAAATTTGATAGATCTGTCCATCGGCGATCCTGATTTGATTACTGATCAGTCGATCATTGCTGCCGCTTTTACGGACGTCAAAAATGGACATACAAAATACACGGCTTCTGATGGCAGTGCCGATTTTATTCAAGCTGTTGTCGATTTTTATCAGACCCATTATGGATTGACTTTCTCCAACGATCAAGTACGGGCCTCAGTTGGTGCGTTACATGGCATGTATCTTGCCTTGTGCGCGATCTTGGATCCTGGAGATGAAGTAATTATCCATGAGCCTTACTTTTCTCCTTACAAGCAGCAAGTTGAAATGGCTGGCGGAAGCCCGGTTTTCATCCCTACCTTTGAAAAAGATGGTTTTCAGATCGCTATTGATGTATTAAAAGCAGCGATTACCGACAAAACAAAAGCCATTATCATTAATTCTCCCAACAATCCCACTGGTGCTGTCTTTTCGCCGAGAACTTTTAAAGCAATTGCTGAAGTTGCCGAAGAAAATGATTTGTTGATCTTGTCAGATGAAGTGTACGAAGCCTTTTGTTTTATGGAAGAGTTTGTTCCTATGGCCACTTTTGCGCCTGAGCGGACGATTACTTTTAGCAGTTTTTCAAAAGCTTTTGCTATGACTGGCTGGCGGATTGGTTACATGATCGCTCCTTTATCCATCAATCAGACAGCCAAGTTGATTAATGAAAGTATTGCTTATTCTGCTCCTACCCCCTCACAACGAGCGGGAATCTATGCGTTGAATCACTACGACGAACTTGTTCCAGCAGTCGTGGAAACCTTCAAAAAACGGCTAAGTTACATTCAGCAACGAGTCGCTACTATTCCTTTTCTTTCTTTGTCTCCTGTCAAAGGAAGTATGTATGCCTTCATCAACATAGAAAAAACTGGCTTGGATTCTGTTACTTTCGTTGAAAAACTTTTAAAAGATACTAGCGTGCTAATGATTCCCGGTAAAGCTTTTGGTGAGACGACTGGTGATCATTATGTCCGTTTAGCTGCTACGCAATCAATGCCAATGCTAAAAGAAGCCTTTGATCGCATTGAGCAGTTCACTTTTTAATCAACAAAAAATCCCTCTGCAACTAGAGTGATTGAACCATTCGCCAAAAGTTAGCCATAAAAGCTAACTTTTGGGAGTGATTCACTCTCTTGGAGCAGAGGGATTTTTTTATTCTTTTTTTGCTTCTTGAATCAGTTTTGCTATTGCTTCTTTTTGAAATTCTGCAGTGAATTGACTGATTTTTGCTTTTTGTTCCGCAGCATCCATTGTTGGGTCAGCCATCAAAGCGGCTTGCATCTTCTCTTGAACAAAAGTTTGTGCTTCTGTTTTCATCGCTTCTTGTTGGTTTTCAACAAGACTGGCTAGTTTTTTCGCTTGATCAACAGTTAAGAGAGTCCAAGAATCTGGAAGAGAGAACGTATTCTTTTCACGAATAAACTCTTCATCATTCCCAGCTATTCCAAACAAGAAACGATAAAAATCATTTTTATACGTCCAACGGGTCGTTTTCGTTTCTTTTTGTGCCGATTTGGCATCTTCGACGACATGATTCGTCACATGGTCCATTCTTGTTTGTTTTGGTTTCTTTTGCGACTCATCTGTGCGGTACAAATAGATTTTCTCAGTTCCATCACCCAAAGGTTGATACAACAGCATTGGCAACTGATCATTGTCATTGCTTGAAACTAACGGCTGTGTAGTCGTTGTGGTGGTTTTTTCCATCCCAAAATGTGCGGATAGATTGGCCATCATTGCTGTTAAGCTTAAGACAAAAACCAAACCAAAGAGAAGTGAAATAACAGTTTGGACTTTATTTTTGGCAAAAACATTTAATAACGCAAAGGCAATTACACTGATGACGACAATCACTAACATCATTTGCCGTCACCTCCTTTAAGAACAGTCAACTGAGGCTCTTTTTTCTTCAATGCAAAGGCAATCAAAAAGCCTAAAAAGCCAAAGACAACAGCGACATAAAAAGCAGCATGATATCCAGAAAGCGTTGCTTCGATCGCTTTTTCTTTGTAAGCAAGCGGTGTTGCCTTCAACAAGCCCTCACTTGGAAGATTTCCTTTGGTTACATTTGATAAGACACTGATCAAAATCGCCGTTCCAATTGAGCTGGCAACTTGACGGAAAGTATTATTAACTGCTGTACCATGACTGATCAAGTTTCCTGGCAAAGCATTCATACCAGAAGTAGTAACTGGCATCATAACCATGGAAATCCCAAACATACGAATCGCATAAAGAATGACGATATGCAAAATCGGTGTGTCTTTTGTTAAAAAGGCAAAAGGCAATGTTGCAGCAGTCAAAATGAACATACCGGTAATAGCTAAACGCTTTGCCCCATACTTATCAAAAATTGCCCCAGTGATCGGCATCATCGCCCCCATTACCAATGCCCCAGGTAAAAGCATCAAACCAGAATGAAAGGCAGATTCTCCCCGAATATTTTGGATATATAAAGGCAAGACCATTTCTGCGCCCACCAAGGCCATATTGGTCACACCTGAAAGAATGGCCGCTAATGTGAATGTTTTCGATGAAAAGACGCGTAATTCCAAAAATGGATGCTCGATGTGCAATTGTCGCCAAGCAAAAAAGGCGATAAACAAGACCCCAACTACTAAGAAACTAATGACCTCCACGCTTCCCCAGCCCTTGTCTCCGACACTGGAAAAACCATACAACAATGTTCCGAAACCGATGGTTGAAAGAATGGCAGAAAAAATATCAATTTTCGGATGAGACAGCTCGATAACACTCTTCATCAAGAAGACAGCTAAGATCAATACTAAAATAACGATTGGAATGACCATTCCAAACAAATAGCGCCAAGTATAGTGGTCAATGATCCAGCCGGATAGTGTTGGGCCTAAAGCTGGTGCCAACCCAATAACGATCCCCGACATTCCCATTGCAGAACCGCGTTTTTCTGGCGGAAAGATCGATAACATGATATTTTGCAACAACGGCATGGAGATACCAACACCGGCAGCTTGAATCAAACGACCTAATAGTAAGATCGAAAAATTAGGTGCTGCAAAACAAGCAATTGTACCAATTAAGAAAATCGTCATGGCAGTTAAATACAAATTTTTCGAATTGAATTTATTAATCAGCCAAGCGGTAATTGGAATCATGATCCCATTAACAAGCAAGAATCCGGTCGTCAACCATTGAACATCAGAAGCCGTAATATCGAAGTCATTCATCAAGGTTGGAAAGGCAGTCGTCAGTAATGTTTGATTCAATACTGTACAAAACGTACCGATCAGCAAAACGACAACCAATAAAGAACGATTGTACGGTTTACCGTATATATCTAAAGGACGATTATTTGTCATATTTCACACTCTTTTCACAAAATTTTTCAACAGCACTATACACTTTAAAACTTTCCCACTTATTTGTCAACCTACTTGACACAAAAGTAAAACAAGTTACAATATAAACAAATACCTTTACAAGAATGGAGAAAGCATGTCTCAAACCTTTCGTAAATTATTAGAAAATGACAATTTGCTGGTAGGGATCAGCGAGCTTAGCCGAATGTGTGAAATCTCTCCGCGTCAATTGCGTTACTGGGAACAAAAAGGCCTTATCCAATCCGTTCCTCAAGAAGAAAATGCGCCACGTAAATATCGACTGCCCACGGTGATCAAAGTTGAGTTGATCAAACGTTTCCTTGATGAAGGCTTTACTTTAACAAAAGCGGTAGAAAAAGCAGAGGAAAAAATAAAAACTGCGCACCATATACGTAAAGTTTTTACAGGGGCACTCCAGAATTTGGAAGTAATCAATGACCGATTTACTATTATCAGCCTAGGACCCATCAAGGATTCAAACCAATTGCTGCACATTATCCATGATGATGAATCGAATCAGCTTGACTACGAATTATTACCGGAAAACCAGCCATTGGACATTGATAAATACCGTAATCTCTGAGAAAACAAACAATAGTTAAAAAAGGACTGCTGCACGCCCTTCGTCTTTCGGGAATGCAGCAATCCTTACTCTTGCCATTGCTCGTCATAGTACTTGATTTTGTTATCTAAACGATTCAAAGTCCCTTTTAGTTCCTCAAAACGTTGCCGCAAATTTTCTCATTCTTCGACTAATAAATGTTTGCGGGCCCCTTTCGTTCTTTGGCTAAAAAATATCATGTATCAGTACCGCAGCTAGCGATTCGCTATTGTCTCCAACTAGATCTCCTTCCTTTACCAAAAACAGTATCCATGGAACATATGAAGAACAACGCCGATGTTGCTTTTACAATTTCAGAAGAAGATCTGACTCGCTTAAAAGAAATCACTATGAATGATTATGGCTCTAATAATGAAATTCCTGTTTTCAAACGAGCCGCTACAAAATAATTGCAACTGAAGAGCGCTTTCCCAGAATCATTTCTGTCTCAGTGCAGAATCTGAATTCTGGGAAAGCTTTTTTGATGAGAAAAAGCCCTAAACTTATTTTGTTTCTTGCTTGAAGTGTTCCTTTTGAGAATGAGCGGCGGTTTTCAGTAAAACGAGAAGGATCTTCACAGCCCTCGCAGTCATTGTCCATTTGACTGCTTCCGAGAGAAATCATTTACAAAAGCCATTTTTCCATGCTATAGTCCCTTTGAAGAAGTCAAAGGTAGAAGCCGCTTTGAATAGCTGACTTAATTGAAAAATTGACAAAATTGACAAAATCAACTTAGTAGCATTCGTAGCGCTAGCTACCAAATCGAGAAAAGGAGTCTGTATCCATGAACAAAACAGAATTTTTACAAGCAATATCTGGTGGCTTGATCGTTTCTTGTCAAGCTCTGCCAGGGGAACCCTTTTATACCGAAGAAGGTGGCGTGATCCCTCTTTTTGCGGTGGCAGCTCAAGAAGCAGGTGCGGTCGGAATTCGTGCCAACTCTGTACGAGACATCCAGCAAATCAAAGAAAAAGTGTCCTTGCCAATCATCGGTATCATAAAAAGAGACTACCTACCTGAAGAACCGTTCATCACTGCTACGATGCGCGAAGTAGATGAATTAGTTGCAACCGGTGTCGAAGTCATTGCGCTGGATTGTACTTTACGAAAAAGGCACGATGGTCTAACCATCAATGCATTTATCAAAAAAATCAAAGAAAAGTATCCTGACCAGCTGCTGATGGCAGATATTGCGACTTTTGAAGAAGGCCGCAATGCTTACCAAGCTGGGGTCGATTTTGTTGGCACAACATTAGCGGGTTATACCAAAGACCGTGAGCCAACAGATGGACCCGACCTCGAACTGATCCAACAACTTGTCGCTGAACAGTTGCCCGTCATCGCTGAAGGAAGAATTCATTCTCCTGAACAAGCCAAACAAGTTCAGCGTCTAGGGGTTGCAGGTATCGTTGTAGGCGGTGCGATTACCCGCCCCAAAGAAATCGCGGCTCGTTTTATCGCAGAATTATCCAATTAGTTTCATAAAGAATCGCATACTTCTAGGGCTTCTAGCGAACAAGCCTCTGATGGCTGAATAAGGGTACCATGATTTTAGATGCATCTGACACAGGTGCATCTTTTTTTGCAGGTATTCTATTCTTTGTACTATTTTTCCTCTGTTGAATTTGATTGCTGATAACCGGGAGTTTCCCTTGTGAGTCGAGTCACATTTTTTGTTGTCTTTTTTAGAATACTTTATACTGAAAGAAAGAGGAGAAAGTGAGTGAAGAAAATGACAAAAATCAATGCAGGTGTCGCCATGGTAAAAGTCTTTGAGGCTTGGGGGATCGATCACATTTATGGCATTCCCGGCGGTTCATTTAATTCCACAATGGATGCACTATACCAAGAACGCGAATCCGTTCGCTATATCCAAGTTCGCCATGAAGAAGCAGGTGCTCTCGCCGCCGCTGCTGATGCCAAACTAACTGGTAAAGTCGGGGCTGTCTTTGGCTCAGCAGGCCCTGGAGCTACCCACCTAATCAATGGATTGTATGATGCTCAAATGGATAATGTGCCCGTAGTAGCATTACTCGGTCAAGTGGCATCAAGTTCAATGAATTACAATGACTTCCAAGAAATGAATGAAAATCCGATGTTTGCGGATGTCAGCATCTACAATCGAACGGTCATGTCCCCTGAAAGTCTACCACACGTGGTAGATGAAGCTATCAAGGCTGCCTATAAATTTCGGGGCGTCGCTGTCGTGACGATTCCCGTTGATTTTGGCTTTAAAGAGATTGAAGCCCAAGAGATCGCCACAGCCAAAAACCATAAAACTGGGGTGATCCTACCTAATGAAGCAGACTTAAAAGCTGCCCTCCCCTATTTTGAACAAGCAAAAAAACCCGTTCTTTATATTGGACAAGGGGTATTCGGCGGATTTCCAGCGATCAAAGAATTTTCCGAGTTCTTTTCAATGCCAGTTGCGGCTTCTGTTTTGGCGAAAGGAATCGTTCCTGATATGTATAAGAATTTTCTTGGCTTTGCCGGAAGAGTTGCCACAAAACCTGCGAACGAAGCACTAGCCGAAGCGGATCTGATTGTCTTCGTGGGGAGCGATTTTCCATTTGGCCGTCGTTTCTTTAATCCGAAAGCCAATTTTGTTCAAGTCGACATTGACTCCTCGAAATTTGGGCGTCGGCACAACACAGATGTCTCGGTGTTAGGCGATGGGATCACTGCGTTGAATCAATGGGTCACCCTAGGAACCAAACGACCAGCAGACCAATGGCTGGCAGCAAATCAAGAAAACATTGTTCGCTGGCATGCTTGGCGCCATCACTTTGACACCAATCAACAAGCTCCTCTTCGTCCAGAACCGATCTTCAAAGAAATTAACCGCATTGCCGAGCCGAATGCGATTTTCGTCAGTGATGTCGGAAATGTGACGATCAACAGTATTCGACATTTAGACATGACAGGAGAACAGCGTTTTACCACTTCTGGCTGGTTCGCTACGATGGGGAACGGTGTTCCAGGAGGAATTGCCGCCCAATTGAGTTTCCCCGATCGCCAAGTCTTTACATTGAGTGGGGATGGCGGTTTCGCCATGCAAATGCAGGATATTTTGACCCAAGTCAAATACCAATTACCAATCATCAATATCGTCTTCTCTAATGATTCTTTTGGATTTATTGAAGCAGAACAAGAGGATACCGAACAAAAGAAATTTGGAGTCTTTCTAGAAGGCGCAGACTTTGGGAAAGTTGGGGAAGCACTTGGTGCAAAAGGATATACCATCACTCGTTACGAAGACCTAACACCTGCTTTTGATGCAGCAAAAACCAGCAACGGCCCTGTAGTTATTGATATCAAGATCGAAAATGCTCGTCCACTTCCTGTAGAGGAATTGAAATTGGATCCAGAAAAATTTTCGGCAGCTGAAATCGCCGCCTTTAAAGAAAAATACCAAGTCCAAGAAATGCCTACTTTGAGAGAACTGCTTAAAGGTAATTAGCATAAAGCTATGCCCTAAAAAACAAAAAAGACCGAACAATCAATCAGACACTTCCAATGTTTTTCACGGAAGTTGTCAGGCATTGTATGGTCCTTCTTTTTTGTGTTTTAGATCACAAATCTGATTGGTTTGACTCCTTTTGCAAATCAATCAAGAAACAGTCTGGAAAAACGTTCGCAATTCTTGCTTTCTTGCAGCTGAAATCTGCGTTTTAGGAATTCCTTGTATTGCTCCCTCAATCCCATAGAGCATGTGTAGACAAGCCCCGGGATCCCGCTGGGTACGAATACGCATAAAAATGGTTTCTGCTGTTGCAGACTTCATTTTCTCCACCGAATCGATGCCAATCGCATGCAAGTGTTCGGCAAGAACCTTTCCTACATTCGGTATTTTTTGTAATTCTTCCATGATACGCCTCCTCTCAACGATGTTTCTGCAGTTTTATATTTATTGAACAAATCTTGTTTGATTGTTACCCTATATTCCTTCACAAATCTGCATTAATTTGATGGGCAGAAAAAGGAAGCTTCATCAGAAACAATAAGACTTTTTTCATTTTATCCCTCCTCTTCATTTTAGCGAATTGTCCCCTAAAATGTAACCCTACCGTTTACTTCTTTAGCAACATCGCGATTGTTTCACTCTCTTTCGTATAGCTTTCGCCACAAACGTTGCTATAAAGCTGATACTCTTTAAATCCAACCGCAGCCAGTTCGGCAGCCAATGAGTGCTCTGTAAAACAACTAGTCCACACATTGTAAGTTATCTGATCCTCTTGAGTGATCACCATTGTTTGATCTAGCCAGACAAAGTTGGGATATTTACTGGTCTTATTCAATGCAAGATAGGAGTTCTCGCTCCAAAAGCCAGCTCCTTCTGAGTACTCCCATGATTGCTGCACTACAGTCTGATCATATTTCGTTGCACTAAAGACATCTAGCAAGAATTTTCCGCCAGGCTTCAACCAGCGATAAATGTTTGCTGTCAGCAGATGTCGATCGTTTGCAGATAATGCACCAAAGTCGCAATAGATCATCACGATCAAATCAAAAGTTTCTGTCAATTCCATCTCAAGGTAGTCTTGTTTTAGGTAGGAAATAGGCAACTGTTTTTTTCGTGCAGACTCTTTTGCATAGTCGATCGATCGCTTTGAGAAATCTACCCCTGTTACTTGATAGCCAGATTCAGCAAACAATTCTGAATAGAGCCCTGGTCCACACCCTAGATCAAGAAGGCTTGGATAATCTGCTGGTGGGACTTTTTGACAGATCCAGCTAGCAGATTTTTTGATAAAGGACCGATTTCGACTGGCCCCATCTATACTCGGATCCAAATGATTTTCTAGCATTTTCTGAGAAATATAGTCATCTGTCCAGAATGGGGTATCGGTTTGTTGATAGATTTTTGGCTGTTTAATGAAGTCTTTCATTTTGTTTCGCATTTTTCTGCTCCTTTGATTGATTATTTGTGTAACTGAATAGTTTTCTTTGGTCCTCCTTTTGCGTGATTACTATAAAAGAATAAAAAAAAGCGATGGTTACCCATCGCTTCCGTGAAAAGAGAAGTTAGAGTAAGATAAAATCAATAGCTAGGCAACTTAAATAAACCTACAAAAGCGGTTATTTTTAGCCTGTTCAATTGATTTTATTTACTCTTTTCCAGTCATACCTATAGCACTGATTGTGTACTATCAGCTATGCCGAACTTCATCACCTGTTCATTCAATTATGACTATACTTTACCACATTAAAGCAGTTGCAGCAAACCCTTTCACGATTTTGCGTTCAACGTTACGAGCATATGCGATTAAGAAAATGGCCATACGTTTAAGTGATTTTTTTAAGTTTTTGATCGACGACTTGATAGACCTCATTAGCAACTTGATCAACAAATAATTGATCATGAGAAGTAAATATAACTGTTCCAAGATAATCCCTCATTAGTTTTTCCAGGGCTACAATCGTAGGAAGATCAATAAAATTAGTTGGTTCATCTAAAATGAGAACATTTGCTGGTTTAACAAAAAGTAGCGCAATTTGAACTCGTGTCGCTTCTCCTCCGCTCAATTTTTTTACGGGCTTTAAAATTTCTGTTTGATAAAAACCAAGGTTATGCAAAATACTTCTGACAAATGATTCAGAATAATCGGTTTGTTTCATTAAATAAACAAGAATTGATTCCGATTCAGTCATTTTATAGGACAATTGTTGGTAACTAGCAAAAACTACCTTAGGAGATAAGACAATTCCTTTACCATCATTTAAAATATGATTCAATAAAGTCGTTTTTCCACAACCATTTGCACCTACAATCGCGATACGCTTTCCTAATCCAAATTGAAAATCACAATCATCAAACAAAACTCTCTGTTCATATTGAATTGAAACGTTGTGTCCTTTTATCGGATAAGGATTATGAATTTCTATGCCTTTTGGTGCTGCAAAAATAATTTGTCTCGGCTCAGTCAATGAATGATGCTCACCTAAATGATCCAAACGGCTTTTCATTGCCTTTGCTGTTTTATGAAGATTCTTTTGAATTGTATCCTTTTGTTTGGATGATGCCAATCGATCAGGACGACTATTTTTCTGCTGCATTTTTTTAGAGACTTTACTAATCTTTTCAGCTTGCTGAAGTTTACTTTCAATCGCCGCTTCCAAGCGCTTCTTTTCTTTCAAGTGACTTTCAAACGCATGTTTTTGATGCAGTAATTCCATTTTCTTTTGCTGTTTATACGCATCAAAGTTTCCGTGATATTCCCGTACACACCCCTGATCAATTTCCCAAATTTTCGTTGCTAATTGGTTCAAGAAAACCCGATCATGACTGACAAAAAGCAATGTACCATAGTAATGCCTCAACTCCTCAATAAGCAATGAAATACTTTTCTGATCCAGATGGGTGGTAGGTTCATCCAACAAAAGACCCATTTCATAGTTCGATAGTGTTCGAACCAATCGTGTCTTTGCGGCTTCCCCACCGCTCCAGCTATCCATTGAATGTTTTGGTAACGAAAAGCGGCTCATGATTTCCCAGTCAACGGATGAAAAATCGTAAGAATCCTCGATCCCTCCAATTTGGGCAAAATAATTAAAGGTCGTGGTTGTCTGAATCGTGCCACTATCGGGCTGGATTTCTCCAGTAATTAATTTTAACAGTGTTGACTTTCCTTCACCATTTCTACCAATGATCCCGATTCGTTCTCCATGATAGGCGGATAACGCCTCAATTGACAAGACTTCTTTAGCGCCATATTGTTTTTTGATCTGTTTGAATTGGACTGTTAATGTTTCCATGAATGATCTCCCTCTCTCGTCTAGGAAAAAGGAAAACACAAAAAAGGCATAGCCTGGCGCTATCCCTTCATAAATAATTGGAAAAGTAGACACTCATCCCTTGAAATCGCGATCACCTAGACTTTTGAATAGTATTAAATTAACGATTCAAAAGATCGATCCACAATTTCATTGCCGCTGTCATGACTTTTCCTCCTTCAGTAAATGATTTCCTTAAGTATAGCAGATCCGAAAATACTTGTACAGAAAGGTTCGCATGAGTTCGCTGGAAGTCCCTTACACCAGTGTGTCCTATAATTTCAGCGGAAGATCTGTCATCCTGCGAGCTCATGGGATCGTCTGCTAATCAAATCATTCCTTCGTAATCACTTGATACATTTTCGCGATATCCTCGGCTGC
This sequence comes from Enterococcus sp. FDAARGOS_553, assembly GCF_003812305.1. Lineage (NCBI taxonomy): Bacteria > Bacillati > Bacillota > Bacilli > Lactobacillales > Enterococcaceae > Enterococcus > Enterococcus sp. FDAARGOS_553. The sequence goes on along the minus strand of NZ_CP033740.1, from coordinate 2,462,202 downwards.
CATCGTGACTTTAGATTTTTCGATCAATACATTCTTCCCTGTCATAATATAAGAAGGCAATAAGCGGATCTTTCCATAGTAGATTTCGTTCTGGCGTATTTTATATGTTGCAACGGAGGGAATCGCATTCTTTTTTTGCTGCTTTTTGGCGATTTGATTGAAGGCTTTTTTGGCGACATCCCCCATTAGCATAATCACTTCAATACTTGGAAATAACGACAACTCTTTTTCTAATAGCGGTAGATTTTCAGTGATAGTTTGTGTTTCAATTGTCGTCGTGTGTTTTGGCGTTTTGATCGCATTGGTCAAATAAATCCCTAAATCCAATAAGTCATGGGCAGAATCTACATAGATCCCAGCTTGTTGAAACAACGGCAACGTCGTAGAAAGATAAGCGCCATCTGTTGCCCCATAAAAATCATCTGTTGGATCTAGGGGAACGACTTCATTGATCAATACTGCTTTAATGGTTTTCGGATCGACTTCAATATCATTCAAAAAGATATTTTTTTCTGCTCCAGCCATCAATGCCTCTTTCACATTCATTTTCTCACTCCGTTCCTATTCTCTTTTCCTTAATCATACAAAAGGAAAGCGGCGAAGTCGAGGAGTACTTTGTGTTGAGAAAATCAGTCGGTACCCCTCTCTAAAAGAGACAAAAAACTGCGTAAGGAGGATTTCCTTACGCAGTTATACTCAATGAGTCGTGCTCATTTATTACTTATTGTAAATCTTTGGTCCTTTACGCATATTCTTGCGATCATTTTTTGGTGTGTCCATTTGTTTCGATCGGCCACCACCTTGTTTCTTTTTGATCAGTTCAAGCATTTTTTCTTTTTGGTTCACTATTTCCACCTCGTTTTCCCAGACCCTCTCTTATCTGATAAAACAAATCACTTTGATAAAAGAATTTAGCATCCTGATTAAATCTACTTGGATTTTGACCGTTTGTCAATCGTTGATTGCACAATCCCACAAATTTCACAATATAACATTCAATTCATTATTCAGAACGTTCGTCGGTTGAAAAACTTATGTCACACCTCGCGAACGTGTGAGTCAGAATGCTTGTAAATTAAAAGTGATGGTATCATCTTTTTTCAAAAGCAGATTTTGGGCACCTTTATCACTCATTTCATTATTGACTGTATAGACCCAAAATACATTGTTCTTTTGATCTTGACTCATTCCATCGATCGAAGTGATAAAGCCATCTTTTTCTTCAATCGTAAAGTTTTCTTTCATTACTTTCAGTAGTGATTCATTTTCTTGAAAAGCAACTTCTTTTGAGGTGACTTCCTCACCTTTATTCGTGATAACAATCGTAGCTATTAATTGTTTCTGATCAACAGAACGTTCTGTGCTTTCTACACTTTGTGCATTTTGGGTATTTTCTGAAGATGTACGCGTATTTCCTTGACAGCCACTAGTGACAAATAATCCGCCTAACAACACGATTACGACTAACAATTTTTTCATTTATTTATTCCTTCCCGACATACGTCATTAAAATCTACTCTTTTATCCATCGAAAAACATACTAAATATTTACTGAAACACAGGTATATCTCTTATCTCTTCAATCACTAATGATCTATTTTTACAAACCACATTTCAATTGAATTTTACAATTGGTACATGTACTACAACCGCCAATTTCTTCTATTGTTCCTTCATGACAGATGGGACAAATGTCACCAGAAATCACTGGTTCATTCGTTTGGGTGGTAAATTGATCTTCTGCTGGTTCTACTTGAGTGTTTATTTCATTGTCGATTGCTTCCAAAGTCAATACTTGTGAGTCACGGCTGCCATCCACGTATACAGTACCGCCTTTGGCACCACCATCGTAGAGATCCATATAGACTTTCGCCACCTGACTTACAGAATACCCTTTCGGTGCATTGACAGTTTTTGAAATCGAACTATCCACCCAGCGTTGAATCGCACATTGAACACCAACATGTTCTTCTGGGGACAGTTCCATTGCTGAAATGAAGAAGTCTGGCAGCTGATCTTTGTCTTGTTCCGGATGATTCGCAAGATATTCTTCAACGATTGCTGCATTGATCTCAATAAATTTGCCTAATCTGCCACTTCTAAAATAGGAAAAGGAGTAGTAAGGCTCTAATCCTGTTGACACACCGGTCATCGTTCCCGTCGATCCTGTTGGTGCGACAGTCAAAAGATGTGAGTTGCGAATCCCAAATTGCATCACCCCTTCACGAATATGGGCTGGCATTTTTTTCATATACCCTGTGTCAATAAACTTCTCTCGTAATGCTTGTGTCTCTTGATCATCTTTCCCAATCAAAAATGGAAAACTGCCCTTTTCTTTTGCTAAATCAATGGAGGCTTCATAGGCGGTGATAGCAATCGTCTCAAAAATCTGATCGACTAATTGATTGCCTTCTGCTGAACCATAAGTTTTCTCACAATAGATCAGTAGATCGGCTAAGCCCATGATGCCAAGTCCAACACGTCTTTCACCTTTCGCTTGGCGCTCATTTTTATCAAAGAAGTAAGGGGTCGCATCAATGACATTGTCTTGAAAACGAACCGCGGTTTTAACCGTTTCTCTTAATTTAGCAAAATCAACTGTCCCCGTTTGATGATCGGCCATGTTTGCCAAATTGACTGCTGCTAGATTACATACAGCATAAGGTGTTAACGGCTGTTCACCACAAGGATTCGTCGCAACCACTTTTTGCCCATAGGCTGTAGCATTGGTCATTTTATTGGCATTATCGATAAAGAAGATACCCGGTTCAGCTGAGTACGTGGCACAAAAAGTGATCAAATTCCACAATTCACGAGCCCTGATCCTTTGATAGGTTTTTACTTTATGACCGGCGGCTTCCCATTCTCGCACATCTCCGACTTCTGCCCACTTTGCATCGTATTCCGCCATTTCTTCTTCGGAATAATTATCGATATCTGGGAAACGCAGCGCATACCAATCGTCTTTCTTTACTGCATCCATGAATTCTTCTGTCAAACAAACAGAAATATTCGCTCCAGTCAGGAAGTCGCTTTTTTTAACCGTAAAACTTCCTCCATGCCGTAGCTTTTCTTTTGCTGTCTTGATCATTTCATTTTGCTCGGTATCTGATGATTCTGGAAGCTGAGCAATATGGGTATACATTTTTTCTTCCATTTTTGACAAAGGATCAAAATGAAGTTTTTCATTGATTAACTGTTTGATAGTGTCATTTTTCAATGTTTTGTTTAACTGCAGCAATACTGCAGGATTCTGGATTTTAGAAATAATGAACGCCAAAATGTCTGGATGCCAGTCAGCCATCATGATCATCTGTGCGCCGCGACGACTTCCCCCTTGCTCGACCAGATTCGTCAAATTGGCTAAGTCATTCAACCAAGAGACGGCACCAGAGGATCGCCCGCTGACACCATGGACCACACAAGCTTTTGGCCGTAAGGTTGAACCATTAGTACCAACTCCTCCGCCCCGACTCATAATCTCCATCACTTCTTGTCTGTGTACAGCGATTCCTTTACGAGAGTCGTGAATGAAAGGCATCACAAAGCAATTGAAATAGGTAACTTGAGAATTAGTACCAGCGCCATAAAGTACTCGACCTGCCGGAATCAGATTTTGTTCGGCAATCTGCTGATAAAACTGCTCAAGAAACAACTCCTGCTCTAACTCTTTATCGGAAATCCCTCTAGCGACTCGGCGAGCGATTTGTTCGAAATAAAGTTCCAGTGGTTTTTCGATCTCATTTTTCCATCGTTTGACAAGACCATTAACTTGTTCAGCAGTATTTTCTATAGCTGAGCGATACTCTTCTTCAACCTCTATGGAGACCATGTCGTCATCAATAGACTTTACCCATCCGATGCCTCGAGCAGGATATTGAGGATCTTCTTTTGTGGTTAAAATAACCAAATCACCCTTATCTAATGTTTGGTGGTTTTGATCCTTGAAAGAATAGCGATCGAGCATGATCAAGCGAGAAATTCCTTCAAATGTGTTCGTCATCTCAGTAGTGATTGCTGAGACTTCTGGGAACATATGAATGTCCTCGTTTAGCTTGCTTATCGTTTGTTTACTGTATTTCATTTTTTGTGCCACCTTCCCATACTCAACATATTGTGTCCTGAATTCATTATCACACTACATAATGTGTTTTTCAATCTTGAAATTTATTTTTTTTCATGTACAATGAGAATGATTATCAATTAGAAAGACGGCGATTTCGATGTTCCAGCCTCATAGCCATATATTTTCCGTTCAAAAAATTTCTCTATTAGCACTCCTTACTGCGTCTTGTATCGTTGGACGCTTATTTTTTGTCTGGATCCCCAACGTTCAGCCCATGAGTGCTATTTTATTTTTATTAGCCCTGGCAGGCAGTTTGTCTGATGCTTTGATCGTTGCTTTATTGAGTTTGCTTGGTACAAATATCTATTTAGGGATGGGGCCTTGGACGATCAGCCAATTTGTAGCACTGGCTGCTATGATTACTTTTTTTCATCTGGGAGGAAAAATATCTCTCATAAAGCAAAGCCGCTTAATCCAAGCACTTCTAGCGTTCATTTGTGGTATTCTATACGGTTTGATCGTTTCTATGATGGAAGTCTGGCTTTATCAGTTTCCTTCTTTTACAGCCTATTATCTTCAAGGCTTCGTATTTGATTTGTTTCATGCTAGCGGAAACTTCCTGTTTTATTTGATCTTATTCCCCGTATTTGAGCGAATGATGCCCGCATTAAATAAATGGAGAAAATAGAAAAGCGTAATCTTTGCTCGAACCATCACCAAATTAGGAGCACTTACCAACTCTTTTGTCAAAGAAACGTGAAGCGGATTCGTCAAAAAAAATCTTTTTACCAAGTTAGCCTAGGCTTCTTAACAAGGTAAAAAGATTTTTATTGTTTGAAGAGAACTTTCTGATTCACTGTTCCTGTTTTATCCTATTTTTCTGTTGTGGGTAGTCAAGGCGATGCAACTGATAGAGTGCGTCTTCTTCCGTTTTGACTAACGAAAAAAAAGTTTTTCTAAAAGTTTTATCGAAGCTAGATTTCCAGACGCTACCTCTGCTTTTACTGATTGAACACCTTGATCAAACAGCCACTGTATCGTCGCTTGAATCACTTCTGAGCCGTATCCTTTTTGAGACTCATGAGGATGGATCGTGTAACCGATCCAGAAAAAATCTGCTTCATTTTTTAAATAGATATCACCGATCAGCCGTTCATCTAAAGTGTGCACAACTGCTAAATTTTTGCCTTCAGAAAAACTTTTTGTATGCAGCAGTTCTTTGATATACGCAGCTTTTTCCTGTTTTTGAAACCTTGGTACTTCATCCACTCTAAATCATTTCTATAGGTCATAACTGTTGGGATATCTTCGATCCTAAAATCACGGATAAAACAACGTGGTGTGCAAAAATACATGATACCCCTCCTCATTGCATCTTGACCCTTATCTCAAGTAGAGAGTCAACTGACGTTTTGCTTATTGAAAATAGACTCGCTAGTTCCTTGATCTTGGGTGAACAAAAATTTTTTCGTAAGAAAGAACCTTGACTTTCTTTTGATTCATTTGAGCAATGGTTTCTTTAGTGGGCCGAAAACCTAACGATCGCCAAAATTTACCCGCTGGTTGATTATTCAATAAAACGGCCAAGGCTAGTTTCGTCATCCCTTCAGAAAGAAGAATTTCTTCTAATTTATGAACGATTGCTTTCCCGTGTCCTTGCCTCTTTTCATTGATCAGCAATAATCCAATATAAGCGGTTTGCTCTTCTGGATAGTCAACTAAGTAGTCAATGATCGCCACCGGCTTTGTATCCTTTCTAACTAAAAAAAGCGTTTATTTTCTTTCTTTACTGATTCAGGCTTATCTACCATATCTTGTTTTAATAACTGCAAGGAAGCCACATCATCCGTTAAAGAAAAGTACGGCTGATTATTTAAATAGATGGAAACAGCTTCCTGTTCATTTGCGTCAGTCACTCTCTCGAAAGTAAACATTGGTCAACTCCTTTAAAACTTTTTCTTTTGTGATTGTCTCAAGTCATTTTCTTGTCTGTTCTATGCTTGATGTGCTGCAGTCTGCTGCGGTTGGCAGCCAGCAACGAAATACATTTCAATGGGATTTTTCCGTAACTTCTTTCTCTCTTTTTAGGATTGCTGTCAAATCTGCGAGATATTTCTCCTGTTGCTTCTTCAAATATCTTTTAGCAAATGGTTTCAAATAAAACTTCTTCAGCGTTACCTCTTCCGTAAAGATCATATCTGTCTGAGCACCTGATTTGGTGAATTTTCCTTGCCAACGCCCTCGCATATTTGTGTTTTCCATCGTAAATGAATACAACGTGAAAGGCTCTTTGTCGATAATCGTAAATGTTGTGGGATACCCGCTTTTTGTGTATTCGATAAACTGCCTTTCATTGATCACCTCAATTTTACTTAAATCACTTCGCCAGGAATAGTCCTGAAGATTGGTGACAATTTGCCATATCTTTTGGATATCCTGATCAATACTGGCACGAATCGTTGCCTTGACCATAGAGTTCCTCCGTTATCGTTAATTTGTGTTGGTATCTGTCCAAGAAATGCTCATTCGTTCAACGTTCTTTTAAGAAGATTCTCATGGAACGCAGTCGCCGCTCCTTTCCATTCGTCCCTTCAATAAGTGAAGGGCTCAGACTATTTCTGTCAGGACAAATGGCTTCACATACGTTTCTACAAAGTCGACCCGATCAAGGACCGTAGGTTTGAAATACGCGGTTACAGCAATAACCAGTTTGTTTTTCGAATCAACGTAAATGACATTGCCGCTATTGCCAATTGCTGAATAGACATTCTGCTTTGGGTCTAGTATCCACCATAAATACCCATAGTGCATCTGCTGAAATTGGATTAGAGCTGGCTGCGTTGGTGTACTCATTTCTGCGATCCATTCAGCAGAGACAATTTGTTTTCCTTTGTGTCGGCCTTGGTTCAAGCAGAGTTCGCCAATTTTCGCCATATCGCTGGCTGACAAGCACAAACCATAACCAGCTGTACCAACACCCAATGGATCACAAAACCAAACCGGCTCCTTTGGCTCTTTTCCGATAGTGAACTGCTTGTGTTCTGCTGCTGTTTCGGCATGGTAATTGTGATGTCGACTAACGCCGATGGGTTCAAATAAATAGCTGTTTGCAAAATCAACCGTGGTCATTTTTGTTGCTTGGCATAATAAACCAGTCAAAATATGCAGACAAACTGTTCGATAATCAAATTGATTCGTCAACCCTTTTCTTCCACCCAAAAAGTCTAAAGAAGCTTTCGTCCAATCTTGGCTAGTACAGACTTTTGTCCAAGGATCTCCTTTTCCTTTATAAGGTGCCTGCATGGTGAGTAAGTGTTTGATGGTCACGTCATAGATCGTTTTTTCTCCTCGTTTCACGCTATAATCAGGAAAATAATCAAGGACTTTATCTTCAATACTATAAATTTTTCCCTGATCGATGGCGATTCCGATCAACAACGATACTACGCTTTTTGTCGCCGACATCACATGGCAAGTATCATTTCTCTGATAATGATTCCATTCATCTGAATAGACTTCTTCGTGGTTCTTGTAAGCAACAATTTGACAAATATTTGGCTGGGTACTCGTAATCAACTCATGCAATTCTGCTTTTTTCATCATCATTCTCCTTTCAAGAATAAGCATAAATCCATTAAAAATAGATTACAAGGCTCCTTCTTCGGAGAATTAAAATTTTCAGAATAGTTTTGCATTCAATTGATTTCTTCCATGCTTTGAAAAAAGCGACACTCAAAGTCAATTTATGACCAATAAAACCCAGTAATTAGAGAACACTACCTAAACCTTTCACAATGAGTTTAAGAGCGGAATCAGCCAATAATTGACAGGACTTTCTTTGATCACATGTCAACAATTTTTCTTACAGTATTGGCTGTTCGGATGGTCAGTTGATCCTTTACCTTTGGCTTTGCGGTCTTTGCCCACCAATTTGTTTTTTGATGTTCTTTGCGAATAAAGGACCAAAAGACAATGTCTTTATAAGGATACACTCTTTCAAAGTCCGCTTTTGGTTCACCAATCTCAGTCAGTAAAACTTCAAAAGACAATGGCTTCATCATAAATATGACGTTGTCATAAATTTCTTTGTTCTCATCTCCCCACCATTCAGGAGCATTTGCTAATAATTCTTTTAGTTCGGCTTGTAAAATCACATGAATGGGAATGTCTAACTCAAAGCCGAGCTTGATCCTTGTTCTCATTTTATTGGCTAAAATCTGTGGGTCCTCTCTGTTACTGGAAAAGATAACATTGCCACTGTTTAGATAAGTGACAACATCTGTAAATTCGTCTTTCTTTAATTCTTCTTTTAATTCAGACATACTCAACTTATTTTTCCCGCCGACATTGATTCCCCTTAATAAAGCAACATATCGATCCATTCTTCTGACTCCTTTACCAGGTTCACTTTCGTTTCTGCACCAAGAACACTTTTAAAGAAAAGTTCTTTTCGTCTCTAGTCCACTTCAACACACCTATTTACTTCTTAGATAAAAAGCATAGTTTTCGTAACTGCCTTGCTTTTCAACATTCATTCTGAAAGATCTTTGAAATAAAGCCCAGTTCCTTCATCCAATTCAAAGCCGTTTTTTCCAACACAGCGATTGAAACTTGATTTTCTGGCACTGGATCTGCAATGATTCGACGAGCCTGTTCATGGCTCATGATATGGATGACGAGTGCTTTGATCAACATATTTCCAAATCCTTTTTTGAGATACGTCTCTTCCCCAATGAAATAATCAATGCCAAATGTTCCAGCCGGCTCATGTTCCCATGGGTACCCTTTAACGGTCTTTTCACACACGTAATATTGGCAAAATCCGATGGGCTTATCATCAAGAAGGACGATAAAATGATGGATATAATCAAATTCTCCTGTTTCATTTCTGATTTCCGTCAACCAATCTTCTGCCGAACCAAGCCATTTCTTGATATACTCTTTTCTTAACCAGCGATCGACTAGTTCGATCTCATTGGTCAATGGACGAAGTGTCAAACAAGTTTCTGTCATTTTCTTGCCTCCTGTTCTGCTGAATTGCCAAAAATGCTATGCTAAGTTGGTTAATATTTCTTGATAACGTTTCGTTGCTAATTGACTGGCCTGTCCCTTTTTACAAAAATTCATCTTTCCTAACTTCGGCACAACACGTTCTACAATGACTTGGCCCTCTACTAATTTTGTTTCAAATTGGTGTAACGCTTCCAAAAAGCGCTCATCTCGTTTCGCATAAGGGTAAAAGGATAAAACATACAGATAATAAAAGAGATTATATCCCCTAAAAGGATATTCCGTCTGCATGAACAGCGTGCCAATGCCATAATGACAAGGACTGATTGGCTTTTTCAGTCTCCAATGCGTCAACAGAAACTCGATCGCAGGATGGATAACCGCTTGATTCTTTCCGAATGGACTATAGCGAAAGGCATCTAATAACGTTAAAGTCGTCATCGGTGTAGAATGCTCCGTTTCAGGTCCTCGACCAAAGCTATACTTGTTGCATTTCCAACCCCGATCTTCTTGCTGTGTGGAAATAAAATAGTCGAAGGTCTTAAGAAGCCGTTGATCTTCCGCATAACCGAGAACACACAGGTTCCTTAGGGCTAACGCCGTATGGCAAGGATACAGCCCACCAGATGGGGAAGTTTTGAAACGACCATCTTCTCTCCAAGTGCTGAAAATCAGCTCCGCTGTTTCTGTTAGGATCGCATCCTGGGGAGACACTCCCAGTTCAAGTAAGTACATTGGACTTTCTAACGTGGTAAACGGAGCCCCTTTCAATAATTTTCGGTCCTCAGTCGTCCAGTAATCGGCGCCATTGTCGTATCGATGTGCGATAATCTCTTCTATGTCTTCCAAATAAAGTTTATCCATAGCCTTCTCCTCTGCCTAAATTAGACTGCAAGCAAATATAAACTGGATTTCCTGTAAAAAAACTTAGTAGCACGTCTCTAGCAACTCTCCTTGTTTCTCTGGTCAATCCTGTTCGAAGAAAACCCGATAAGCATCCGTTTTGCAGGATTTTTGTTATTTTTTCAACCGAATGTCTTGAACGGTGAGTGAAAAACTATCGCATTGATTTTCCTCAAGTTTACTATTTCCCTGTTTAAAAGTAAAATGGAGAATGAATCAATCATCTACTTCAGAAGTTACCAATTTTGATTAAATTGGTTTGCCTTTGAAAACAAAAAGACGACTCTTTTGCAGAGACGTCTTTAACAATCCATTCAATCCATATGTAAGATGAATCATCCACCTCATTAAGTGTATGACTTTATCAGTTTAACTTTCCTTCTCAACTAACTTTCTTACATAAGCTACCAACGGTTCAATAGCGGTTCTATCACTAAAATCGACCGTCTGTCCATATGTTTCGATCAATGCTTTGTTTTCCGAAGTAAGTTCAGCATCAGGTACTTTTTTTAACGAGTTTATTATCACTTTTAACAGCAGTTTATTTGCCATGCTTAATTGTGTATAATCGATTCCGCCTCGAAAATGAAAAATACCTTCGGGAATGCTTTTTAATTTTTGAAGACTCTTATCTAAATCAGCATAATCCGTACCGACGGGATCGCTCAGACCAACTGTAAATACAACCAGATGATCGAAAAGGTTTCGTTTCAGTAAATCAACACCAGTGATTTTCCCAGCATAAATAGGACCGCCAAAAATGACAAATGAATATTTACGCAATTCTACGTCTTTGACTTTTTTCCCGTCGATAAGTGCTGCGTTCAACTCTTCTGCAATCCATCTGGCATATTTTTCTGTCATCCCATGTTTAGAAAAGTATACAACCGCTAGGTTATCCTTCATCATGATCCATCTCCTTGATTATGCGTTCCAGATTCTCTATCATCTTTAGTGTGACTTGAGAAGCAATTGCCAATTCATTGTCTGTTATTCCTGTAAAAACTTTATCTCGAAAATCTTGACTTTCTTTTTCACTTTGTTTTGCCAATTGTTGTCCTTTTTTTGTTATAAAAACTTCTTTGACTCGCTTATCTTGGGCACTTTGACTAACTGATACAAGTCCTTCTTTTTCCATTGTGTCGAGCATCTTGGCAATATTTTGTCTTGATGTATTCATCGTACTCGCTAATTCATTGACACTAGGTACACTCACTTTAGAAAGTTCTCTAAGATTCATTAGTAAAAACCATTGTTTCGTGGTTAATCCAGTGACAGATTTGTCTCCTGCAAATTGGAGTTTGTTCGCTAGAATAAATGTTCCACCAAATAATAGATGTCTAGGATTTTCTGGGGCCTTCATCAGCATTTCCCTTTCACAATAGGTAATAGGTTACCTATATTATATGCAACCTATTGCTTATTATCAAGATTAAGTTGTCGCGTTTAGTTTATTACATTAAAATGCGCCTTCTTCTCGTAATCGCTAGCTTTTGTTCATCTACTTAAAAAGAACGACTCAGGATATTTTCTGAGTCGTTCTGATATTTGTTTAATCTTACTTGGTCAACAAGACCACACATTCCACATGGCTTGAGAGGACAGAATGAATGTCATTCGAACCTGGCCGTTCTCGGAAACATATCTACTGCGTTTTTGGGGCTATCGGTAGACGGGAACATATCTACCAATCGTACTGTCTGCGCAAAGGAGCTGTGACATAAGTCCCTAGAAAAAGTCGTATGAAATTACGAAAAATCGTTCTTTTCATGCGATTTATTGGATAAAAGAAAAGGAGCACCGGTTGCCGCTAAAATAAAAATACTTTTCTATCCTTATCCATTAATGCCGATTTATAAATCATATATTTCGTTTAATAAGTTCCTTCTTCTCCTTGAGATGTTAGAATTAACGGCCCAGCTTTAGTGATTGCCAAGCTATGCTCATATTGACAACTTAAACTGCCATCTAGAGTTCTTGCTTCCCATCCATTAGACATCATCTTTACTTGCCCATCACCTACATTCACCATGGGTTCAATCGTGATGATCATTCCCTCTCTCAGACGAACCCCTTTCCCAGGTGTCCCATAATGAGCAAAGAAAGGTTCCTCATGGATACTAGGTCCAATTCCATGAGCAATAAAATCTCGTACGACGCTGTACCCTTGTGCTTCTACATAAGCTTGTATCGCATGACCAATATCCCCAGTCCGATTACCAACCTGTGCTTGCTCGATTCCAAGATAAAGAGCTTTTTTAGTTACCGCCATCAAATTGTCAACTTCCGGTGTGCTTGCACCTACTACATAAGCCCAACAAGAGTCCGAGATCGCGCCATTTAAATTGACACACATGTCAACTTTAACCAAATCACCTGACTTTAAGACTTGTTTTTTAGGAAATCCGTGACAAATTTCGTCGTTCACACTGATACATGTAGCATACTTATAACCTTCAAATCCAATTTGGGCAGCAATACCTCCATGACTTTCGATGTATTGACGCACAAAAACTTCAATGTCCCAGCTAGTAATTCCCGGCTTGATAAAATCTCGTAGATGGATATGAACATCGGCTAATAACGATCCAGATTCAGCCATCAACTCAATTTCTCTTTTAGATTTTAAGGTAATCATGTGTACTCCCGCTTTCAAATTTTTATAAGATTTTGTTGCAAAGTTTCAAACTGATTTAATTCCCATATTTCTACCGAAGCTTTCAGCCAGAATGCCGAGTAGCCTTTTTATTTCTCTGCAGTCCAAAAAAGAAGAAGATTTATTCTTTACATCCTAGGAAACATAGCAGTATACGATGGCTTTTTTAGGAGAGCGTCGTCCGTTGGAGCAGATCAATAAATATCATATAACATGCTTTTCGCTCTGATAAAAATCCGTTTTCTCGAATGGACGCTCTAATATCCTCATGGCATCTTCCCTTTTGATATTTAAAAATGCTATATACCAACTATCCCTTTTCCCTTCATTCTCTTTAGAAAGATAGATTCTGTCCATTTGCTTTCAATTTCTTTGATAACGATAGACCTCAGCAAAACAAATCCTCCTCAAGCTTCATAATAGCTAGATGTCTTCTTTCTGGGGTGTGTTCGGTTATTTAGATGTGCTTTCACTAGTAGTATCCTTTAATAATTCTTCAAACCATTGCACGTTTACGACATGATGAGAACGGGAATTTTCCAACATCTTTTTAAAATAAGTAGGGATAGCTTCATTATGTTGAAGTGTTTGATCTAATAAAAAAATTTTCTTTTTCGTTTGTTCAATTTGTATTTTTATTAGCTTTATAAATTCCTCTTTTTTATATTCGTTAGCAAATAACATCGCTGCATAAAAAGAGAAATTGATATAATCGGTCTTAGATCCATACTTTACCATTAATTTTTCGAATTCTTTGTTTCCTCGTTCTGTAATGATATAATTATGCTTTTCTCTCGTGTCATCCAGTTGATCAATTTTTTTAATATATTGCTTTTCTTCTAATTGTTGCAGATTATAATAGAAGGATCCTTTTGTATAGTTTACGATATATTTATAGTGACGATCCTCCATTAAAGCTAATAATTCGTACCCATAGGAACCCGGTTTTTGCTTTAATAGACCTAAAATTAGTAGTGGAATCAAAAAAATGCCCTCCTCACACCTCGAACTCATATACTATTATGCTACACCTTACCCCTTAGAGATTTGTTTCAGATGTGTTTCAAATTGAGAATAGGAAATTTTGCCTAACGCCAATTCCAGACTTGCCATATATATCTTTTCCGTTTGGGTATGTGGTCGTTCATTATGAAGCTTGGTCCATTCATTTTCATTATTTAATGGATTTAATATATGCTGCCTATTAGAGAAAGCTGCAAAATATCGTAAGCCAAATTTTCTTTGTGAAATTGCATCGATATGAATACCATCAGGATTAGATGTTAAACCTTCTGCTGTGACAAAGTAACAATTATCTTGTTCGAAAGCAAATTTTTGCAATTCTTGATTGATGAAATTATATTCTGTACAATTTTTTCCGAACCCCTCTTTACCTAGAAAATCTCCTAAGCCACCAATAATGATCGGTATATTGGGGGCATTTAATTCCTCTCTAAAAGCCTTCATAATTGAAAGTAATTTTTGGTAATAGACTTTATACTTCCCATTCATACTATCGCTTTCTCCTTGGTGCCAAAGAATTCCTGTTAATTCACTATTCTCCATAGCAAATTTTGCTTCTGTTATAGCATGTCTAAAAAGAGCCTGATCTACATGCCACTCATCCAGCGTACTGCCACCTTCCGCACAAGGAATTAAGCCAATCGTCTCTTCTGGATTTTCATGACACCATGCATCTGCAAAGGAACCAGCTAGACTGATTCCAGAAACAGGGCGATCATAATTAATGGGTTCCGTCATCATTTGCCATCTTCCATTACGCAACATTTTAATTTTTTCATTATAAATGGGAGGTACATCCTGGATGAACCCTCGCCCTGCCATATTAGATTGTCCTATCATTAAAAATGATTTCATCATTTTCTTCATCCTTTCTTTCTATTGGCTATTTGCGAAGAAATACTTCCAAGCTTCAATAAATATTGTGGAGATACTCAGTTAATTGACTGCTTCGTTCAATTTTCTTGAGTTATAAAAATAATCATAGTCTAATTAGACGAATATCATATAAACATTATAGTCTAATTAGACTTATTGTCAACAATATTTTTTGACGAGACTGAGACCTATTCATCCATTATTTTTACATTTACGCTCTCCAATTGATTTCTGAGCTAATTAATCGTAAAAAATAGCCGACTAAGGGAAATACGTTACTTCAAACCCCAGTTGGCATTAATTTTCAGTAAACTATAATTTAATTTATTTCTTGATATTATCGATAAGAGGGAACACATTCACTAGCTTTTAATTATTTTTTATGACTCAACAAATGATGGAAAAATGTGGTAAAGTTTACATCAAGAATAATAGATAGTAACAAACAAATCTGATTTTATAGAAAACAGACAGATAATATATAAATGCAAGAAATTATCATATGGTTAATGAATGAAACAAGCCTTAACACTAGACATTGCCTTTTTTGATTCTATCACTTTTAAAACTGATAAACCATTCTCAACAATGTAATTTTCTGAAACATTAAAATAGGGATAGAGTATAGATATCCCCTATCCCTATTATCCTCTTGACATGAAATGCTGATTTTTGATTCATCAGCATTCCTTAACAATGAACTCACTCTTTTAAACTAAAAGTATAGTTAGTAAATAAATTTATCATTCTACCTTTAATCTTTAGTTTTTATTTCTTTAATATAGTTTGACGACTACATCATCCTTTAAATAATCTATAGCTTTTAAAAAGAGAGAGAGCTTGAGAATAATTTATTTGCTTTTCTGTAGTAATTCCAGCTTTCGCTAACGATCTTCTCAATTGATTTTTTGTAAATATCAAATGAATATTCCCCGATATCCACGCTTCAATAAATTTTTTATATTCCTCTATTTCTTTTTTACTGAAACGATTTGATCTCCGTACCAAACGAACCAATGCACATTGAACATTTGGTTTAGGATGAAAATAATAATTCGGAATCTTTTTTAGTATATGGACTTCTACCTCCAGCAACAAAAGAGCCCCAAGTAATCTTGATGTATCCATCAGTCGCAAAGCAAAACCATACTCAACAATCAAATCAATTTGATATGCACGACTATGAAAAACAACTTTCCTCACTATGTCGGTACTAATGTTAAATGGAATATTTCCAAACACCCGATATTGTATATCTTTATTGGGAAACGAGTATTTCAAAACATCCACGTGGTATACTCGCACATTGGCGTACGTTTTTAACTTCTTTTTCGCTTTTTCAGTTAACTACTTATCTTTCTCTATAGAGATAACTTTTTTCGTTCGTTTTGCTAAAGATTCCGTTAAATGACCTTTTCCAGTACCTATCTCGTAGACAAGATCATCTTCTTTAAAGTTCAAACTACCTACAAAAAATCTGACATATTATAAAAGTCCATAGGCTGTTTTTGTACTTTATCTTCACTTTCCATATCCACACCTGCTTTTTCTTTTTATAATACCAAGAAAAACAGTCTATAGGAATGACTATTTACACTTGAAATGTAATTACTTTTTCAACTCAAATATTATGATATGTATATCTTAAATATTGGGATAAGAATAGCCCTTCATTTCAAAAGTAGGGAATGTTTCATCTATCCTATCTCCACAACCTCATGAAGTTATCTAATCTGTCTCCACAACCTTACGAACATTTTTGCGGTAAATATGTTTCCTCAAAGAATAAAAATAAGGGTTTCCCGACATTAACATCCTCGGCAAAGTAGCCGTGAGAAAAGTTCAATGTCAGGAAACCCTTTATTTATCAGCGCTTTGAAAAGTCCTATTTCTCCACCCTTGACATCAAGACAACACACTCAACATGAGTGGTTTGTGGGAATAGATCAACTGGCTGGACTTGTTTTGTCACATAGCCTTCTTCTGCAAATAGCGCTAGATCACGTGCTAGTGTGGCTGGGTTGCAAGAAATATAGACAATGCGCTCTGGCTTAACCGCAGCTGTTGTCTCGATAAAGCTAGCTTCTAGACCTTTTCTTGGCGGATCGACAAAGACAACAGTTGGCTGAATGCCTTCACGTAACCATTGAGGCATAATCTTCTCCGCTTTGCCTACAAAGTAATGAACATTTTCTAAGCCATTTCTCGCAGCATTTGCTTTGGCATCTTCGACCGCTTCAGCAACAACTTCCATTCCGAGAACTTCTTGGACACGATCAGCTAAACTGATTCCGATGGTTCCGATTCCGGCATATGCATCCACGACAATGTCATCCGGCTGTAGATCTGCTAATTCAAACGCTTTTTGATACAGCACTTCTGTTTGGGCCGTATTGACTTGGTAGAAAGATTTGGCAGAGATTTGGAACGTCTTATCGAACAATTGGTCATCAATCGAAGCTTTTCCATAAAGGACTTTCTCTACATCACCCATGATGACATTGGTTTTTTCTTCATTGATATTTTGGATCACCGATACTACTTCAGGAAGCTCTTCATGAATGACTTCAGCAATCTCTTCTCCTTTGAAAAACTTCGCTTTTCGTGTGACTAAAACGACCATCATTTCTCCTGAGTGGTGTCCGCGACGGATCACAACGTGTCGTAAAAAGCCTTCGTGAGCTTCTTCGTTGTAGGCTTTGACGTTAAAACGCTGCAAAATGTTCCGCACGGTTACGATTGCTTGATCGATCGCCGGATCTTGGATATAGAAATCTTCGATTGGCACCAAGGTATGACTATTTTTGCGGTAAAAACCAGTAGTCAACTGCCCTTTGATTTTTTGAACGGGAATTTGCGCTTTGTTACGGTAGCCAAAAGGTTGTTCCATGCCGATCGTAGGCAATACCTCAACTTGCGGCATTTTCGCGACTTTTGCTAAAACATTCTCTACTTGTTGTTGTTTGAATGCCAATTGCTTTTCGTACTTCAAATGACTCAAAGGTGCGATACCGGTTCGCAACAAATCTTCATTAGGCAGTTCTTGACGATCTGGACTCGTTTGTAACAGTTTCATCACTTTGGCAAAACCGAATTTGTTGCCAACTTTCAACACTTTGACTAACGCACGTTCGCCGGGTAATGTGTTTTCAATAAAAAGTAAATAGCCATCGACTTTGGCGATGCCGTTTCCTTCATGGGAAAGATCTAAAATATCGACCTCAAGTTCCTGATTCTTCTTAACAGGATAATTTTTCATAGGTTTCTCCTTTGTACTTGCTTTTCTCATTTTAAAAAGGAATCACTGAAATTGCAAGCGCTGTTTATTTCGATGATGGCTCTTCGCCAACATTTTGAACAAAAAACATCCGAAGGATAGAATCGGCTGATTGCTTTTAGGCTCTGCGGCGAAGAGCCGCTGCACCACAAGAGCAATTCCTTTTCTATTCTTCGGAAAATCATCTACACGAGAAGTCTTAGACTTCCTTAGGTGTTTTATTTATCAGCTGTTTTTCTTTTTCTGTGATTTTTCCCGTTCGCTCTTGTTCAAGATTTGTTTTCTCAAACGAATGCTTTCTGGGGTTACTTCACAGTATTCATCATCGTTCAAGAATTCCAATGATTCTTCCAAAGAAAGAATGCGAGGTTTCTTGATAACGGATGTTTGGTCTTTGTTTGCTGAACGAACGTTAGTCATTTGTTTTGCTTTCGTGATATTAACGGTTAAGTCTTTGTCACGAGAGTTTTCACCAATGATCATTCCTTCGTATACTTCGGTACCTGGTTCAACAAAAACAGTTCCCCGTTCTTCAATACTCATGATCGAGTAAGTCGTTGCTTTACCTGTATCGATAGAAACCAGTGCGCCTTGATGACGACCACCGATTTGACCTTGGATCATTGGCAAATATTGATCGAAGGTGTGGTGCATGATGCCGTAACCGCGAGTCATAGATAAGAATTCTGTCGTATAACCGATCAATCCTCGAGCAGGTGCCAAGAAAATGATGCGCACTTGTCCATTTCCTGTATTGATCATGTCTTGCATTTCTGCTTTACGCATGCCCAATGATTCGATGACTGATCCCATGTATTCTTCCGGTGTATCGATTTGAACACGTTCAAATGGTTCACATTTCACGCCATCAATTTCACGTTCAATGACTTCTGGACGAGAAACTTGCAATTCAAAGCCTTCACGACGCATATTTTCGATCAAGATCGACAAATGAAGTTCTCCACGGCCAGAAACGATCCATGAGTCAGGTCCAATTGGATCAACACGCAATGACACGTCTGTTTGCAATTGAGCCATCAAGCGCTCTTCGATTTTACGTGCTGTAACGAATTTTCCTTCACGACCAGCAAAAGGAGAATTGTTCACGATGAATGTCATTTGCAATGTTGGTTCATCAATATGCAGCACAGGTAATGAATCTTGGTGATCAATTGGTGTCACTGTTTCACCAACGAAGATATCTTCCATTCCGGAAACCGCGATCAAATCACCGGCTTTGGCTTCTTGGATCTCTAAACGTTTCAAACCAAAGAAACCGAAAAGTTTCGTTACACGGAATTTTTTGACTTCTCCATTTAATTTCATCAATGCAACTTGGTCGCCGACTTTGATTGATCCGCGGAAGACACGGCCAATTCCGATACGTCCAACATAATCATTATAATCAAGCAATGATACTTGGAATTGCAAAGGTTCGTCACTGTTGTCGATTGGTGCTGGAATGTGTTCAATGATCGTATCGAACAATGGCGCCATCGTTTTTTGCTGATCAGCTGGATCGTCTGATGCACTAGATGTACCGTTGATTGCAGAAGCGTAAATGACTGGGAAATCTAATTGGTCGTCATCTGCCCCTAATTCAATAAATAATTCCAACACTTCATCGACAACGTGTTCTGGACGAGCAGATGGTTTATCAATTTTGTTTACAACAACGATTGGCACTAAATGTTGTTCCAACGCTTTTTTCAAAACAAAACGTGTTTGCGGCATCGTTCCTTCATACGCATCAACAACTAAGACAACACCGTCGACCATTTTCATGATTCGTTCCACTTCTCCACCGAAGTCCGCGTGTCCCGGGGTATCCATGATGTTGATTTTTGTGCCATTGTATTCAACGGCCGTATTTTTTGCTAAGATCGTGATACCACGTTCTTTCTCGATCGCATTTGAATCCATCGCCCGTTCTTGTAATTGGGTATGGCTATCTAACGTTTGGGATTGTTTCAATAATTCATCAACTAATGTAGTTTTTCCGTGGTCAACGTGGGCAATAATAGCGACGTTGCGGATATCATTTCTAATATTCAATTTATAAACTCCTTTTTTGGTGACATTGCACTCGACAAGCCATTATACCAGAATTTCTTTCTGAAATATAGTGCAAAGTTTTCATTTTTACAGAAAAAAACAGATACCCGTAGATATCTGCTCGTCATTTATTGATTTGCGATCGTCAATAATTCTTGAAATGCTGTTGGTGTGCCACCAATAAACAATTCCCGACCATCTAGAGCAAGTTCCTCTCCGGTGATATTCGCCATCTTCAAACCTAATGTTTCCATTAAGATACCGCCAGGGGCATAGTCCCATGGCGCTAGGTTGGAAATATAGCCTGCGCGCTGACCTAAGACCAGCGCAATCAATTCGATGCCCGCACAACCGGTCATCCGTACACCTAGTGCCCGTTCACTCATTTCGACTTCATGATGACGATTATGCATCAACATGGGCGCATTTAATCCGATCAATCCTTCCTCTAAAGCGATATCTTTCGGCGGATCGATTTTTTTTCCGTTGCAAAAGACCCCAATTTCCGGACCACCCCAAAGAAATTCATTTTTCATGACATTATAAACAAAGCCAAAACGTCCTTGGCCTTCTTCATATACAGCAATCATGATACAGAAATTCTCTTTTTCCAACACGAAATTCATGGTTCCGTCAATAGGATCAATGATAAATACTCGTCCACTAAAATCTGAAAGTCGATCTAAACCATTTTCTTCCCCTAGAATTTTTGCTTCTGGGTCAAAGGCTTGAATCTTCTCAATTAGAAAATCCTGCGTCGCCTTATCCAGTTCAGTCACCAAATCTTTCCGACCTGATTTTGTTTCAACGATCAGAGACTCTTTATTTAGGTTTTCTTTGATTTTTTCCCCTGCTGCAATCATCCAGCTATGGATTTCACTAACGATTTCTTGCATGGTTGCTTTCTACTCCTTCATTTTCAGTTTACCGCTTGTCGTCTTGGCCGCTTGAACCGTTCGATACAATGAGTATCCGCTCAAGTCTTCGAAATCTCTGCCTAAACGGCGCTCTTCCCCAATACTTGGCACAACTTTCTTAAACTGCTGATAAGCTTCTAAAAACTCCGCTGCCGGGATCCCTTTCTCGTAGGCTCGTTCTAAGCGATCCCATAGATTCATTACAATAACCATTTCATCTGTTGACCAGTCCAGATCTAGAGGATATTGATAATCACGCATTTTAATCACCCCTATTCGTCCTATTCAGTGTACCATAAAAATACAAATTGGTCAGAGACTCTGTCGCAAAATAAAAGAGGACAGCTCTCAATGAGAGATGCACCCCCTATTTAAAAAAATGAACGAATGTTTTGAAGAAGACCCCATGATGCCTAGGCTATATCGCCTTTTACAGACTTAATCGAGCTTAGTCCTAGCTCTAACTAAAATACGAGATACCTTAACTCATTCCACGTTGGTTCATTTAGATAGTTGTGCTAGAACTTCAGTAAAGTCTTTAACATAATAGCGTAGGTTTTTTCTTCCCTTAATAAGGATCGTATGTCCCTCGTTTTCCAAAGCGCTTTTTTGTTTCTCGATTCCGCCTGGATACTTAGGATTTAACTCCCCATTCGCTTTTAATGTCCGCCAGAAAGGAATTTTATCTGTTTTTCTTTGTTCACTAGCCCATGCTGCGATGGAAACAAAAATACCCGCGGTGATTGGATCTGTGAAATCGGCGCCATACCTTTCTGCCAGATACTCGCGAATCTTACTAATCGTCATCACTTGGCCTAATGGGATACGCCCCATGATTTGATTGTAATCCACTGGAGGAGCCAAAAGCATTCTCTTTCCCCCATATTTCTCAATACTCTTTTCATCTATGATTTGCTTGATTTTCGGCATTCCTTTCGTCTCATGGAGCATCTTATTGAAATCTTTCTTTTTTTCATCGACCATACTAGTCCCTCCTTTACTTTCAAAGTACCGCCTTCTAAATCAAACTGCAATGAGAAGCTTCAAATTATTTTGAAAAAGCATGCAAAAATAAAAAATTCTTGATGATCTGAACGGATTTCCACCAATTCACGCTGATATAAAACTTTGTATATTCTGTGCCCCATTGCCATGGAATAGGGAAAGAACCATCTTCTAGCTGGTTCTCTGAGATTTTAGCGGCTTCTTGCTGACAAAGTTCTTTATCAAAAATGGTGAGCATTTGTTCTTTCGAGAAAAAAAGTCCGATGGTTTGCTGGTGTAAGAAGTGAACCATTCTTCTGGGTCTTTCGAGACGGTTTGACGAATTTGTTGGAACAACACTTCTTGAAAATTTATGTTCTCCAAAAGAGGTTGATCATGTGTTTTTTTACAATAGTTTAGCATTTCCAATTAAACGACTAATGTATGCCTATCATCGTTGTCTCATTGAGAAAGCTTCAATGGCGGTTTGAAGGATTCCCTCCGTTTGTTGAGATAAACCAGTAGCTTCCACGCGGATGATCATACCAGCAAAACTCACGGTGGGATTATTAGCCGGCACACCTACAGGACTCTCCCACCAGATGGCATGGGGGTAAAAGCAGTCGGAGGTACTTGGTTCCGCCATTTCCCTTCAGAAAAATCTTTCCCACTGGACAACTACCTCAAGATCCCCTGTAATATAGGATTTTTAGCATCAAGGCAATTGATCTCTCATAAAATACTGCAGGCAGCTCACGCCGCAATCGGGGTGCTGTTGGGTTTCCAATTGTCTGGCTCTAAGCCGTGACCAAAGCCGCCATCCTCGTTTTGATAGACCTCTAACATCTGTAAAACATTCTCCCGACTACCGTCTTCAAAATGAATCTGCCAGCGTGCAAGTTCCAATGGACGTACATTCTGGTAAATAGATTGTCTAGCTTTTTCAAAAGGTTCCCTATTTTCACGCTCCTATTCAGTCTTGTTCAGATCTGTTCAGACTTGTTCAGATCTGTTCAGACTTGTTAAGGCTTGCTAAGACTTATTGGTTACTTTGATTATGACCTAATTTATTATTCGTTACAACGCTTACACTGCTAGAACTATCCCTTCATTGATCTTCTATTTTCTTTAACGACTGCTTTTTTTACTCTTGCGGCTAAACTTTACAGATAAATGCTAGTCGTCTTTCTTGAAAAGCATTCTTTTGGTGTTTCCTTTTCCTTGATGTTACAGTAAGAATAGCAAGAATAAAGGAGGATTTCATTTGCGCTTAGAAAATAAAAAAATCATCGCGTTAGTCGACAATGATTTCGAGGATTTAGAGCTTTGGTACCCTGTTCACCGTTTGCGAGAAGAAGGCGCTCAAGTGGATTTAGTTGGCGAAGAAGCCTATAAAAGCTATAAAGGAAAATACGGAGTTCCTGCAGAATCCGCGTTTGCTTTTGACGACATCCATGTGGCTGATTATGATGCCATCTTAGTCCCTGGCGGTTGGGCACCGGATAAACTGCGCCGATTCCCACAAGTCATTTCTTTTGTTCAAGCAATGGACAAAGAAGAAAAAGTCATTGGTCAAATATGTCATGCCGGCTGGGTCTTGATTTCCGCGAATATATTGCAAGGAAGAAAAGTGACTAGCACCCCTGGCATAAAAGACGATATGACAAACGCCGGAGCTACTTGGGTGGATACACCAGTTATCACCGACGGTCATATCGTTTCAAGCCGTAGACCACCTGACCTGCCCGATTATATGCGGGAATTCATCGCTGT
The DNA here is from genome assembly GCF_003812305.1 of Enterococcus sp. FDAARGOS_553. Classification (NCBI taxonomy): domain Bacteria; kingdom Bacillati; phylum Bacillota; class Bacilli; order Lactobacillales; family Enterococcaceae; genus Enterococcus; species Enterococcus sp. FDAARGOS_553. The sequence goes on along the minus strand of NZ_CP033740.1, from coordinate 2,438,662 downwards.
TTTAGAAAAGAAATAACCCGGTTAGGCTGATTCACTTTAACGAAAAAGAGTGGCGAACAATCATCGCCACTCTTTTTCGTTATCATTTTTGAACATTGCTCTAGCTATTTTTGTCATTCCTTGTCTGCTATTCGGAAAGATCGGAAACAGCAGAGGCCTTTGGCAGCTTACGGATCCCCCATAGCGTCAATAACGCTCCAATCAAAGCAAAGCACGTGCCGCACAATAACATCTGCCAGACACCGAAGTTCTGTAAAAGGCTGCCGCCTAAGATATTCCCCAGCACACCGCCTAATGTCGTCGCAATAATGATCAGCGTTTGTCCAAATACCCGATCTTCATCTGCCAATACGTGATTGAAGAGATAAGCAGACGCTGGGATAAATAAAGCAAAACTAAAGCCCTGCAATAGGTGTGTCATTTCCATCATAACAATCGTGCTGATAAGCAACATCATTACTCCTCTGACTGCAAATGCGATACTAGAAAACAAAAGCCAAAACTTGCTGGACTTTCTTTTGACCAAATGTTCGAAGAATATCATTCCTGGCAACTCGCATAATGCAGCAATCATTAATGAAATTCCTACTTCTTTGCTGCCGCCTCCGATCGAAGTAAAAATCTGTGCCAAGAAGCTATTGATCATTGTGTGAAAGCTGAACAGAAAGCTGAATCCTATGAATAACAAAAGTAAAAAAGGATATTTTTTTCCTAACCCACCCGAATGCTTCTCTTCTATCTTCAACGGCAGAACCCTTGTCTTCACTGTGGGCAGCAAAAGTAAGAGGACAAAAAACAGTCCTGCTTCTACTAATGCCATTATTGGGAGAAGCGCAGCAGAATAGCTCGCCAACAACTGCCCTAATAAGAAAGAAGTTGCGGCATATCCTAGTGAACCGCCTGCTCTCGAAAAACCAAAATTAATCCCATAGCCGGTGTTCACATACTCAAATGCAAGAGCATTGATAAATGACTGCATGGAAACTAGCACGATTGCACCAATGATAAAACTGATAATCGTCAGTGCTGGCAGTAATAACCCTACTAGAAGAGCGATAATCAGGCTCAGTGTCATCCCTTTTAGGACAGCAATCAAGGGAATCCTTTTTCTTTTAATGATCACTTGACTGATGAAAGGCTGAAGCGCGGCTGAAAAAATATTGATAAGTGCTAAGATCCCACCGATTTTTGCTGGATCGATCTTAAAATAAATCAGAAATAATGTGGCAAATCCATAAATTGAACAAAACATCATCCAATAAAGAAATTGCAGACTTGTATAATAGAGACGAATCGTTTTCCCACCCAATTGTTTACGCATACAATCCCCGCCTTCATCCGTTTTAGATAGCAACTTAATATAGCATAATTCAGACAGATTTGCTACAGCAATCAAGTAGGCAACCGTCAGTATTTTATGCCATTCACTGATACTTGATCACATAAAAAAACTCGCTCATCGAAAGGATGAACGAGTCTTCTATCATTAAATATGGATTGGTAAGCCTAATGCCAACTCAGCAGCATCCATGGTGATCTCACCTAAAGATGGATGTGGGTGGATCGTTAACGCGATATCTTCTGCGTTCATACCTGATTCGATTGCAAGAGCCAATTCTGAAACCATGTCACTTGCACCTAAACCAGCGATTTGCGCACCGATGATCACATTGTCTTCTACTGTTGTTACTAAGCGTATAAATCCTTCTGTTTTACCAAGAGACAATGCACGACCATTTCCAGAGAATGGGAATTTGTAAGCTTTCGCTTCAATTCCAGCATCTTTTGCATCTTTGATCGTCATACCGACAGAAGCTAATTCTGGATCAGTAAAGGCAACCGCTGGCATTGCTTTATAATCAACAGCAACTTTTTTACCAGAAATGGCTTCAGCAGCAATTTTTGCTTCATAACTTGCTTTATGAGCAAGTGCTGCACCAGGTACGATATCTCCGATTGCAAAGATGTTTGATACGTTCGTACGGCCTTGTTTGTCAACTGTGATTAATCCACGTTCGCCAACTTCGACACCGGCTTGCTCTAAGCCCATGTCATCTGTATTCGGACGTCGACCAACTGTAACCATCACATAGTCAGCTGTCACTGATTCTTCTTTGCCATCAACAGCGTATTTAACCGTTACACTATCGCCATTATCAACAGCTTCTTTAGCCATTGCATTAGTAACGATCGTTACGCCTTTTTTAGCGAAGTCTTCTTCAACTAATTTAACCATATCTTTTTCATAAGTTGGCAAAATTTGAGGAGAACCTTCAAGAATCGTTACTTCTGCTCCAAGGTTTGCATAAGCAGCACCAAGTTCAGAACCGATGACACCGCCACCGATAACAACGAATTTTTTAGGCACTTCTTTCAATGCCAATCCGCCAGTAGAATCAAGCACACGTCCACCGAATTTGAAACCAGGGATTTCAATTGGGCGAGAACCTGTCGCGATGATTGCATTATTGAAAGAATAAGTTTGAGCTGAATCAGGATGAATCACACGTAATGTGTGATCATCAACAAAGAAAGCTTCCCCTTCAATTGTTTCAACTTTGTGTTTTTTCAATAGGAAGCCAACACCTGAAGTCAATGTTTTCACAACTTTGTTGTCTTTCCATTCTTGTGTTTTAGCAAAATCAAGAGATACGTTTTCGCTTGTTACACCAAACATTGTCGAATCTAGTGATTCTTGGTAATGATGTCCTGCTGCAATCAATGCTTTTGAAGGGATACAACCAACGTTTAAACAAACACCGCCAATGTATTCTCTTTCAATGATCGCAACTTTTTGTCCCATTTCCGCTGCGCGGATGGCAGCTACATAGCCACCAGGTCCCGCACCGATTACAACTGTATCTAATTCAACAGCAAAATCTCCAACTACCATTTGTTAATCATCCTTCCATCATTAATAGCTCTGGATCAGCTAATAGACGTTTGATATTATTCATTGCTTGTTGCGCTGTTGCACCATCAACAATTCGGTGGTCAAAGCTCAATGAAAGTTTCATTACGCGGCCGACAACGATTTCGCCCTCAGCATTGACGATTGGTTGTTGCGCGATTGTACCAACACCCAAGATAGCTACTTCAGGGTAGTTGATTACTGGTGTGAACCAGCCACCACCTACAGAACCAATGTTACTGATAGTGATCGTTCCATTGCGCATGTCATCTGCAGAAAGTTTGCCGTCATGAGCAAGTTTAGCTTTTTCGTTGATTTCATCAGCGATAGCAAACATTCCTTTGCGGTCTGCATCTTTGACATTTGGTACATATAACCCATGATCCGTATCCGTAGCAATACCGATATTGTAGTAGTTTTTGTACACAATTTCTTGTTTTGCATCATCGATTGAAGCATTCAAGATAGGGAATTTTTTGACTGTAGCAGTCAATGCTTTTACAACATATGGCAAGAAAGTAAGTTTTGTACCATTGGCAGCAGCAACTTCTTTAAATTTCTTACGATTATCCCAAAGATTTGTTACTTCTACTTCATCATGCAATGTTACATGAGGTGCTGTATGTTTGCTGTTGACCATTGCTTTCGCAATTGCTTTACGTGTTGGAGTTAATGCTACACGTTCTTCTAAATCACCCAAGTTAGACTTGAAGGCTTTAGCTGGTGCTGCTGGTTTGCTTTCAGCTGCTGGTGCTTGTGCTTCTTCTTTTGCTGGAGCTGCTGCTTCTGCAGTTGCTGAAGCTCCGCCACCAGATAGGAAGTTCTCAATGTCTTCTTTTGTCACGCGGCCACCTTTGCCAGTTGCAGTTACTTGTGTGATGTCGACATCTTTTTCACGAGCAAATTGACGGACAGAAGGCATTGCTAATACACGTTTGTTTGGATCAGCAGCTTCAACGACACTTGCTGAGCCAGAAGTTTCAACTTTTTCTGGCGCTGCAGTTGGCGCTGCAGAACTAGCAGCTGGTGCACTGTTGTGTCCTGGAGCATCGATTTCTACTAATACATCACCAACATTAGCAACTGTTCCTTCTGATACAAGGATATTTTTTACAGTACCTGTGACTGGAGATGGGATTTCTTCAACTGATTTGTCGTTTTGAACTTCCAATAAAGTATCATCTTCATTGATGGTGTCGCCAGCTTTAACGAACCATTTTACGATTTCGCCTTCTGCAATTCCTTCACCGATATCTGGTAATTTGAATTGGAATACGCCTTCGCCTTCTGAAGAACCAGCAGATGCAGCTCCCGTTGTTGGAACAGCAGCTGGTTGTGCAGGAGTTTGGGCTTGCGCTGCCACACCTGCATCTCCTTCATTGTCTTCATGGCCAGGTGCATCGATTTCTACTAATACATCACCAACATTGGCAACTGTTCCTTCTGATACAAGGATATTTTTTACAGTACCTGTGACTGGAGATGGGATTTCTTCAACTGATTTGTCATTTTGAACTTCCAATAAAGTGTCATCTTCATTGATGGTATCGCCGGGTTTAACGAACCATTTTACGATTTCGCCTTCTGCGATCCCTTCACCGATATCCGGTAATTTAAATTGAAATGCCATTTTCTATTCTTCCCTTCTTCAACTATTAAAAGTTCACGATTTCTTTCACTTTGTCTTCGATATCTTTAGCATTTGGCAACCAGATATTTTCTGCTTGACCGAATGGGAAGATTGTATCTGGAGCAGATACACGTCCAATTGGTGCTTCTAATGAAAGAACCGCACGTTCAGAAATTTCAGAAACGACTTGAGCGCCTACGCCTGCTTGTTTTTGAGCTTCTTGAACAACAACCACACGACCTGTTTTTTCAACAGATTTAATGATTGTTTCCACATCAAGAGGAGCAACTGTACGCAAATCGATAATTTCAGCATTGATGTTTTCTTTTGCTAAGTTATCCGCTGCTTTGATTGCTTCACGAACCATTGCACCATAAGTGATGATCGATACGTCTGTTCCTTCACGAGTCACCGCTGCTTTATCCAATGGAACTTCATACGCTTCTTCTGGCACTTCTTCACGGAATGAACGGTAAAGTTTCATATGTTCTAAGAAAACAACAGGATCATTGCTGCGAATAGAAGCAATTAACAATCCTTTTGCATCGTATGGGTTTGATGGAATCACGACACGGATACCTGGTGATTGAGCAATCAATCCTTCCAAGTTATCTGAGTGTAATTCTGGTGTATGCACACCACCACCAAATGGTGAACGAATCGTAATTGGCAAGTTGCGTGTGCCGCCCATACGGTAGCGAGTACGTGCCATTTGTCCAACGATTTCATCAAATGTTTCAAAAACGAATCCGAAGAATTGAATTTCTGGAACTGGACGGAAACCTTCTAGTGCTAAACCAAAAGCTAAACCGCCGATACCAGATTCAGCAAGAGGGGTATCGAAAACACGATCTTCACCGAATTTTTCTTGTAAACCTTCTGTTGCCCGGAAAACCCCGCCGTTTTTACCGACGTCTTCACCAAAGACTAAAATTTCTTTGTCGTTTTCCATTTCAACAGCTAAGGCATCTGTAATTGCTTGAATCATTGTTTTTTGTGCCATGACTATTTCGACTCCTTCGCTTCGTAAGTTGCAATTTGTTCTTTAATGTTTTGAGGTTGTACTTCAAACATATTTTTCAAGAAATCTGAAACTTTTTGTTTAGGTACACGGTCAGCTTCAGCGATTGCAGCTTTGATTTCTTCTTTAGTTTGTTCAATGATTTGTTCTTCTTTTTCTTCAGACCATAGTCCTTTTTCAGTCAAGTACGTACGGAAGCGAACCAATGGGTCTTTTTGTTGCCATTCGCTGTCCATATCTTTTGAACGGTAACGCGTTGGGTCATCCCCTGATAATGTGTGTGGACCATAACGGTAAGTCAATGTTTCAATCAAAACTGGTCCATTGCCATTTGCTGCCCATTCACGAGCTGCTTTTGAGACAGTGTAAACTGCTAATGGATCCATACCATCCACTTGGATTCCTGGGATACCAGCTGCAGCTGCTTTTTGAGCTAATGTTGGCGCAGCACTTTGAACTTCACGAGGTGTTGAAATCGCAAAACCGTTGTTTTGGATGTAGAATACAGCGTTTGCATGGTAAGCACCAGCAAAGTTGATTGCTTCATAGAAGTCCCCTTGTGAAGAACCGCCATCACCTGTATAAGTGAAGACAACATTTTTCTTGTTGCGCTTTTTCAGACCAAGAGCTACACCAGCAGCTTGCACGTATTGCGCACCGATAATGATTTGTGGTGGTAAAGCTTGCAAGTCTTCTGGATAAAGGTTTCCAGCTACGTGTCCGCGAGACCATAAGAACGCTTCTTTCAATGGAAGGCCGTGTTGGATCAATTGAGGGACATCACGGTAACCCGGTAAAAGCACATCTTCTTTTTCAAATACAAAATGACTTGCTAATTGACTTGCTTCTTGACCAGCTGTTGGCGCGAAGAAACCTAGACGACCTTGACGGTTTAACGCAGTAGAGCGTTGGTCTAATACACGGGACCATACCATGCGAGTCATCAACTCGACTAATTCGTCGTCACTTAGATCAGGTACTAAATCTGGATTTACGATTTTTCCGTCTTTATCTAATGCTTGATAAGTTGGAAAATCTGCATTGACTTGCTCCAAAATTGCTTGGAAATCAAGTGCTTTTTGTTTTTTTGCCATCTTGACACACTTTCCTCTCTGATATAAAAATTCACTTTCGAATGTAACAGGGATAAAATCTGTATCATCGAAAAATCATTTACTACTATAAATTATCATTTAAACGAGAATAAGACAAGTGAAAAGGTATTTTTTTTTAATAAAACGATTCCCATTAGACCAACTCTTAAGAAACGATTAGTGAAAACAATCACATTTAAGCAATCACTTTCTTGCTTTGCTCCTTATTAAATTCTTTTTTTCTTTTAAGAATAGTACAGACTTCGCCTTTTAACTAAACAGAAACGTAACACCTCGAGGACTTTCCCTTGTGAATGTTCCGACTTAGTAAAATTAGTTTTTTTTGATAATGAGAAAAAAATAATACAGAATAGAATAAAAAAGAAACAGATAGCATAAAAGTTAAAATCTTTTATGACTATCCGTTTCTTTTCTCAGATCCACTCTTTTGTATAATGGATATAGATTCTCTTAGCTACTTCTACGCTTACCAGGTAGGCAAGAATAATGCCGACAAACCATGGCCAGTAAGAAGATGGTAGCGCTGCAAAATCAAAGACTGTGTGCAGCGGCGACAAGATAATACCGAAACCCACCAAAATCGCAAGAACGCTTGACAGTAAGACTGCTGGCGATGCGATACTTTGGAAAAATGGCAGTTTACGCGTCCGGACCATATGCACGACTAATGTTTGCGTCACAAGACCGATCATGAACCAGCCGGCTTGGAACAGCGCTTGTTCTTGAATGGCATTTGCTTGGAACACATGCCACATCACGAAGAATGTCAAGATATCAAAAATACTGCTGACTGGTCCAATGCTTACGGTGAATTTCAATAAGCCTCTGACTTGCCACTTGACTGGTTTTTCTAGTTCTTCCACATCCACATTATCCCAAGGAATAGTCAACTGTGCCATATCATAGACTAGATTTTGCACCAGCAATTGAATAGAAAGCATTGGCAAGAAAGGCAAGAATGCACTAGCGACAAGAATCGAAAAAACATTCCCAAAGTTTGAACTCAATGTCATCTTGATGTATTTCATCATGTTTGTGAAAACTTTACGGCCTTCAATGACGCCTTTATCTAACACATTCAAGCTTTTTTCTAATAAAATGATCGAACTTGCGTCTTTGGTAATGTCTGCGGCCGTATCTACAGAAATACCGACATCAGCAGCCCGCAGTGCAGGCGCATCATTGATTCCATCTCCCATAAATCCGACAGTATGACCATCGGCTTGCAGCGACTGAATGATGCGTGACTTTTGCATAGGATTCAACTTAGCAAATAGATTGACCGCTTCTGCTTTTTCAGCCAATTCTTCATCAGAGAGACGATCAACGTCTATCCCTAGAAGATAGTCGTTCACTTCGATCCCCACATCTTTACACACCTTTTGCGCCACGATCGCATTGTCACCAGTCAAAACTTTCACGTTGACACCATGACCATGTAATGAAGCAATAGCTGTTTTTGCGGACTCTTTCGCTGGGTCTAAAAAGCCCATGAATCCGATCATGATCATATTTTGTTCATCTTCAACTGTGTAGACGGCTTCTGCGTGAGCATCTCGCTTGATTGCTACTGTTAGGACACGCATGCCCTGTTTGTTCAAGCGGTGATTTACCTCACGAAGTTTTTCTCTTAATTCATCTGTCAATTCCAGAACTTGTCCGTTGACTTCCACGTATTTGCAGACTTTCTCCATTTCCTCAGCAGCACCTTTTGTGACCATGATTTGGTGTCCATCTGCTTTGACAACCACTGTTAAACGCCGGCGGGAAAAGTCAAAGGGGATTTCATCCACTTTGATGACTTCTTGATACGGTGCTTGGCGCTCTGTATCTTCGAAGTAGTTCAATACCGCAATATCCATCAAATTTTTCCAACCTGTTTGATAGTAGGAATTCAAATAGGTCATATCCAACACTTGTTGGTCTTCTTTACCAAACGGATTCAGATGCTGCACTAATACGACGCGATCTTCAGTGATCGTGCCGGTTTTATCCGTACATAAAACGTCCATACTGCCCAAGTTTTGAATCGAAGGCAATTCTTTGACGATCACTTTTTCTTTAGCTAACGACATGGCACCTTTTGCCAAATTACTTGTGACGATCATTGGCAACATTTCCGGAGTCAAGCCAACAGCTACAGCGATTGCGAAGAAAAGGGCTTCTCCCCAGTCGCCTTTTGTCAATCCATTGATCAAAAAGACGATGGGAAACAAAACCATTACCATTCGCAGCAACAATTTACTGACTTTCGTCAAACCATCCTCAAAAGTAGTCTTTCCTCGTTTTGACGTTGCATTTTTGGCAATATCACCAAAAAAAGTACTTTGACCGGTTTTTAAAATAATTGCTTTACCTTGTCCACTAAGGACATCCGTTCCCATGAAAACCAAATCTTGCATATCTAATGCGGAAATCGTTTCTTTAGAATCTTTGATCCCAGCATCGACAAATTTTTCCACCGGCATAGATTCTCCGGTCAGAGAAGATTGATTGATAAATAAATCTTTTGTCCAAATCAAAATAGCATCTGCCGGAATCATATCCCCGGTTGCCAATGTCACGATGTCTCCTGGTACGACTTCATCCATCGGAATCTCGATCGTTTCGCCGTCTCGAGTGACAGAACATGTATTTTCAATTAATTCTTTTAAAGCCAAACTTGCTTTTTGCGAACGATATTCTTGCACGAATGTGATCGTAACACTTGCTAAGATCATGATTTCCATCACGACCACTGCTTCATAATCACCTGTGAAAAAAGAAATGACCATCAGCAAAGCCAAAACTAATACAAAAGGATCTTTGAAAGCACTTAAAAACATCAGCCAAGCAGGTGTTGGTTTTTGTGCATCTACTTGGTTTGGTCCATATTCTTCCAGACGTTCTGCTGCATCCTCTTTTGATAGTCCATTAAACGAAGTCCGCATTTCCATCAGCAACTCTCTTTCCGAAAGTTGTGCAAGTAATTTTAATTCTTGATCTTTAGATAATTTTTTTAACATCTTCTTTTCCTCCTATAACTAGGAGTTGCATTTGCTACCCCTAGCATTCTTTTTATTGTTCATCTGGGGACTGGGGTATTCCATGTTCATCTTCCTCTCTGTTTATCAAGCAAGAAACTCTGGATCATGCAGAAGTGTTGGTCAAAAATAAAGGCAGTCAGCGATTGTCTTGCAGCACCTCATAAAGGTCTGTATGTATCAGCTAAAATAAAGGCATCAGTGACCATTAACACAAAAAAACGCATGCTCCCAATAAGCATGCGTAAAAAACTCATGATCATTGTAGAGCTTTAGCACTATAGGGCGTAGATAACTTGACGTTATCAGCTGCTTTGGGTTTAACCTTCACGATTAGACCTGTCCTACCAACTAAGCATCTCTCGATACTTTTGCGGCAGCAGCTTGTGTCCATATAGGAGCCTCACCTAACAATTATTTATTTCTATCCTCACTATAGTCTATCTAATTATATAGGTCAACCATTATGTGAAAATACTTTTGTTATTTTTCAATTCCATTTTCAGTTTTTGGATCATTGGATCGAAGGATCTGCCATTCCGGACAGACGGTAATATTGAGCCAACACTTCTTTGATTCGCTGACTTGCTTTACCATCACCATAAGGATTTTCAGCATGCGCCATTGCGGTATATGCAGCGTGATCCTGCAACAACTGCTTCGTTGCTTGATACACATCCTCTTCCCCTGTACCGACCAATTTCAACGTTCCTGCCGCAATGCCTTCTGGACGTTCAGTTGTGTCCCGCAACACCAATACAGGAACACCGAGAGAAGGGGCTTCTTCCTGGACACCGCCGGAATCAGTTAGAATCAATGTGCTTTGGTTGGCAAAATTGTGAAAATCGATGACATCTAAAGGTTCAATCAATGTAACATTCTCTAAAGCACCCAGAGTTTCTTGGGCAATTTCTCGAACTTTGGGATTTTTATGCATCGGAAAAACGACTGAGACTTCTGGAAACTCGCCTGCGATTCGAGCCAATGCCTGAAAAACATTCTTCATCGGCTGACCTAAATTCTCTCTGCGGTGCATCGTCAGCAAAATCTTTCGCTGTTTTTTGTCTGTTAGTGTAGGATGCTGATAGTCTTGAGAAACAGTGTAGCGCATGGCATCAATCGCGGTATTGCCAGTGACAAAGATGGCTTCTGGATCATGATTTTCCGCAAGTAGATTTTCTTTACTTTGAAGCGTTGGAGCAAAGTAAAGATCCGCTAGCACATCGATGAGTTGCCGGTTGGCTTCTTCCGGATAGGGTGATCGTTTATTCCACGTCCGCAAACCAGCTTCAACATGACCGATCGGAATCTGAGCGTAAAAAGCTGCGGTTGCTGCGGCATATGCCGTTGTTGTGTCACCATGAACAAGCACAATTGACGGTTTTTCTTGGTGGAGAATCGGTTCTAATTCCAGCAAGACTTTTGTAGTGATGCCGGTCAACGTCTGTCCCAATGTCATGATATCCAAGTCGTAATCAGGTTCGATCGCAAAAACCTCTAATACTTGATCTAACATCTCGCGATGTTGGGCTGTCACCACGACAATTGATTGAAATCGAGGATCAGCCTCTAATTCTTTTACCAAAGGCGCCATCTTGATGGCTTCCGGTCTTGTCCCAAAAACGGACATTACTTTGATAGTCAAACACTCACCTGCTTCTTTCTGCATGTTTACTTTATTGTGTTATTGCTCTTACTCACTTAGTCAACTGAATATCCGCTTTTAGCTCAGAATATTTTTTAGTTTTTTTTCATCATTTCTTCTATTATAACGAAAGATTAAGAAAAACCAAATAGTCGATAGAGATGATTCCACAAAAAGCAGAAGGTCAGCGCTGAAAATAAAAAAACCAAAAGACTTGTTGCCCTCAGCAGCAAGTGATAAGAATGTTTTGCTATCGCTTGCTGTAAGACCAAAGAAATCTTTTGGATCGAACTTTTATTCATGCCACTGTCAATTCTACAGCCGAAGCAACTTAAATTGTATCGCCATTGAAAATCGAGTTTTTCACGATCACATAATCAACTTTTCGAATCGATTCGAGGTCTTTGCCACCGGCATAGGAGATCGATGATTGTAGATCTTGCTGCATCTCAACCAAAGTATCTTTCAAAGAACCTTTGTAAGGGATCCAGATTTTTTTCCCTTCGACGTTTTTCTTTTCCCCTTTTTGGAATTCAGAAGCAGAGCCAAAGTATTCTTTTAAAACGACACCATTTTCGACTTTTGTTTCCCCGGGAGATTCTTCATGTCCAGCAAACAATGAACCAATCATGACCATCGTTGCCCCAAAACGAACAGATTTTGCGATATCTCCATGGGTGCGGATTCCCCCATCGGCGATAATCGGCTTGCGAGCTGCTTTTGCACACCAGCGTAATGCAGCTAATTGCCACCCACCAGTTCCAAAACCAGTTTTGATTTTAGTGATACAAACTTTCCCTGGTCCGATCCCGACTTTCGTTGCATCCGCGCCGGCATTTTCCAATTCTCGGACCGCTTCAGGTGTGCCAACATTCCCTGCGATCACAAAAGCATCTGGTAAATGTTTTTTGATATGTTGGATCATATTGATGACAGCATTGGAATGTCCATGGGCAATATCGATCGTAATATAATCAGGCACCAGTCCTTCAGCAGCCAATGTTTCGACAAAAGTATACTCATAGTCTTTGACACCGACACTGATCGAAGAGATCAGGCCTTTTTCCTTCATTTTTTTGATAAAAGGAATGCGGGCTGCTTCGTCAAAGCGATGCATAATATAAAAATAGCCATTTTCAGCTAAAAATTCTGCGATTGATTCATCAATGATCGTTTGCATATTTGCAGGAACGACCGGCATTTTAAATGAATGTTTGCCTAAAGTAACCGTCGTATCACATTCTGAACGGCTATTCACGATACATTTATTAGGGATTAATTGTATATCTTCGTAATCAAAAACTTTCATGTCAAACATAAAAATATCCTCCAAATCTTGATAAGAGTGAAGCAAGCATCAAATGGCTGTCGCCTATTTTTAATGCCCACAACAATTTAAACCAGCTCACTCATAAATACAAGTGTTTTAGAATCTTTTTTTTAAAAAGCAACAGGAATGTTCGTCTTTTACGAACATTCCTGAGATAGTTTCCATTAAATAAAGGGTTTCTTCTTTTTTTAAGGTAAAATATTGCCAGCTGCCAAATATACTTCATACCATTCTTGGCGTGTCAACACAATCGTAGATGCCTTAGCGATCTCTTCGATACGATGCGGCGTCATCGTGCCTGCGATCACCTGCATATTTGCTGGGTGCCGTAAAATCCAAGCAGATGCGATTCCTGTCGCAGTCGTTTGATACTTCTCAGCCAATTCTTCCAGTTTTGCATTCAGTTCTGGGAATTTCTCATTTCCGATGAAGACACCTTCAAAGAATCCATATTGGTATGGCGACCACGCTTGGATCGTCATATCATTCAGCCGAGAATACTCAAGAATTCCGCCATCATGATCGACACTGCCGCTATCCGTCATATTGACATGGATGCCTCGATCGATCATTCCAGTATGCATGATGCCAAATTGCAATTGATTGGCCAGCAATGGTTGAGAGACATATTTTTTCAACAATTCGATTTGACCAGGATTTTGATTGCTGACTCCAAAATACTTAACTTTTCCCGCTTTTTCCAGCTCGTCGAAAGCAGCAGCGACTTCTTCGGGCTCCACTAACGTATCCGGGCGATGCAACAGCAACGCGTCAAGATAATCCATTTTCAAGCGTTTCAAACTGCCTTCAACGGATTTAATAATGTGTTCTTTCGAAAAATCGAACATTTTCCCTGGGACGATACCACATTTCGATTGAATGAAAAGATCTTCCCTTTTATATTCGGTTTGTGCAAGGGCATCTGCAAAAATACTTTCGCATTCGCCACCGCCATAGATATCTGCATGATCAAAGAAAGTAATACCATTCTCGATTGCTGTCGTCAGTACAGCTACAGGATCTTTTGCATTATTGATTCGCATCAATCCCAAAATGACACTTGAAATTTCTAAATCGGTTGAACCAAATTTAATTTTTTTCACGTATTTTTCCTCCTCTGTTTGCTCTTCTATTTTAGCATATCCGTTTGAAAACGCTACCTCTTTTTAAGAAAAAAAGATCGCTGTTCTCTCATCAGCGATCTTTTGTTTAAACGATGGAACCAAAGAGAAGTTGCGGTTACTTTAATGCTTTGGCACCAATATCTTTTCGATAAAACATCTTGTTCAAAGGCATTTTTGCTAGCGCTTGGTAAACTTTCTTTTGCGCTTCCTCCAAAGAAGCACCTTGCCCTTCCGCTAAAAATACTCGCCCGCCTGCTGCCACCAATTCTCCTGCTCTTTCAGCAACCCCTGCATAAAACAGTTGAACATCTTCAGCCGCTTTTTGCGGAATGATCATTCCCTGTTGATAGGTTTCTGGATACCCTTCAGCCGCCACGACCACACCAACAGAAAACTGCTGATCCCAAGTAATCTCCGGCTGTCTTCCATTGAGCAATGCATCAATAATCTGAGCTAACCCACTCGTTAGCCGACTCAAAACGACTTGCGTCTCTGGATCTCCAAAACGAGCATTGAATTCAATCACTTTAGGTCCTTCAACTGTGGCAATCAGCCCCGCATATAAAATACCCGTAAAGGGTGTTCCTTGATCAATCATTCCTGTAGCAGCCGGGATCAAAACCGTCTCGATTGCTTGATCGATCATTGACTGAGGAATTTGCGGAACAGGAGAGTAAGCTCCCATTCCACCAGTATTCGGTCCTTCATCCCCATCAAACGCTCGTTTATGATCTTGCGCAATCACCATGGGATAAACTTGCTCTTCATGAACAAAAGCCAGCAGCGAAAACTCTTCTCCTTCCAGAAAATCTTCGATCACAACTTTGGCACCACTTTGACCAAATTTTTGTTCTTCCAACATTTCTTCTACCGCAGCCAGTGCCTGATCCACTGTTGCTGCGACAACGACCCCTTTTCCAGCAGCTAAACCGTCTGCTTTGATTACGATTGGGGCACCTTTTTCTTGGATATACGCTTTCGCTTTTTCACTATCTACAAAAGACTGGTATTCAGCGGTTGGAATCTGATATTTTGCCATCAATTCTTTGGCAAATTCCTTCGAACCTTCAATCATCGCCGCTGCTTTATTTGGGCCAAAAATGTTCAATCCTGCAGCTTGGAAATCATCAACGATGCCATTAAGCAAAGGAACTTCAGGGCCTACAAAGGTCCAATCGATGGCCATCTCTTTTGCAAACGCGATCAAGCTTTGATGGTCTGTTTCTGGGATAGCAACTACCTGAATGCCATCGCTGACCATGCCCGGATTCCCTTTCGCGCAGTAGACTGTTTCTACGATCGGATCTGCGAGTAATTTTTTGGCGATTGCATGTTCTCTACCACCACTACCAATAACTAAAAGCTTCATCTGCTCCTCCTGAATTTAATGTCTTTTAATGTCTAAAATGCCGAACGCCAGTAAAGATCATCGCTACTCCGTATTGATCTGCCATTTCGATAGACGCTTGGTCTTTAATACTGCCTCCAGGTTGAATGATTGCCTTGATTCCCCGTTTTGCAGCATATTCCACGCTATCATCCATTGGGAAGAACGCATCGCTAGCTAAAACTGCATCCGTTAATTTTCCAGCTTCAGCAGCTTGTTCAATGGCGATTTTTACAGAACCCACGCGATTCATTTGGCCAGCACCAATTCCAACTGTTTGATATTGGTTCGCTAAAACGATGGCATTTGATTTGACATGTTTTACCGCTTTCCAAGCAAAAGCCATTGCTTCCAACTCATTCTTGCTAGGCTGACGTTTCGTTACGACCGTCCAATCCTTAGGAGATTCTGCTAATGTATCTTGTTCTTGAACTAATAAACCACCTAATACAGAGACCATTTCTGTTTCGACAGGATTTGCTACAAAATCTAACGTCATCAAGCGAATGTTTTTCTTCTTCGTCAAAATATCCAGCGCCGCTGGTTCAAAAGCAGGCGCAATCACGATCTCAAGAAATATTTGATGCAATGCAGCAGCTGTTGCTTCATCAACGGGGCGATTCAATACGATGATTCCTCCAAAAATCGAAACTGGATCTGCTTCGTATGCCCGTTCAAAAGCGTCAAAAATCGTCGTCGCTGTTCCGATACCACAAGGATTCATATGTTTAAGAGCGACTGCAGTGGGTTCCGTAAATTCTTTTGCGATTCGCAAAGCGGCATCCGCATCTTTGATGTTGTTGTAGGACAATTCTTTGCCGTGAAGTTGTTTTGCACTAGCGATCGAATAAGGAACTGGCAATGCATCTTGATAAAAAGCAGCAGTTTGATGGCTATTTTCTCCGTAGCGCAACGTTTGTTTCAATTTATACGTCAGTGTCAACTTCTCCGGTTCAGATTCTTCAACTGCTTTTGTCAAATAATCGGCGATCAAGGCGTCATAAGCTGCTGTATGGCGAAATACTTTAGCCGCTAAGCGTTTGCGCGTGGCAAGCTGCGTCTGACCGGTTTCCGTCAATTCATCTAGAATGAGGGGATAATCTTTAGGATCAACGATCACTGTCACTGCAGCAAAGTTTTTTGCAGCGGAGCGCAGCATGCTTGGTCCACCGATATCGATATTCTCAATGGCTTGCTCTTCTGTCACATCCGCTTGGGCAATCGTTTCCTTAAAAGGATAAAGGTTGACAACAACCAGATCGATCGGCGCAATGTCATGTTTTTCCATTGCTGCTAAATGTTCAGGCAGGTCCCGGCGACCCAGCAAACCACCGTGGATCTTTGGATGCAATGTTTTGACACGTCCGTCCATCATTTCGGGAAATCCTGTGACCGTTTCTATCGCAATCGGTTCAAGACCAGCCGCTTCCAGAGCAGATTTTGTCCCTCCTGTCGAAATGATTTCGTAGCCGTTTTGTACTAAATTTTTGGCAAAAGATACGATCCCTTGTTTATCTGACACACTGATCAACGCTCTTTTTTTCACGATTGATGGTCTCCTTTATGAATGATTTCAGCTATGACCGCTGGATAGACTCGATGCTCTAATTGATGGATCTTTGCTTCTAAGCTTTCTAATGTATCTTCCGATTCGATACGTACCACTTCTTGCGCAATGATCGGCCCCGTATCGATACCACTGTCAACGTAATGAATGGTGATCCCAGTCACCTTCACTCCATAATGAAAGGCATCGGCAATACCGGATTTTCCAGGAAAACTAGGCAGCAATGAGGGATGCAGATTGATGATTCTATTGGGAAAAGCGGCTAGCAACGTAGGTCCAACGATCCGCATATAGCCTGCCAAAACGATCAGCTCAATCGAATGTTCCGCCAACTCGTTCAACAGTGCGGCTTCGAACGCTGCTTTCGAAGGAAATTTCTGCGGGGATAACTGCAATGTCGGTACCCCCGCGTCTTTAGCCCGTTCCAAGACAAATGCGGCGGCATTATCTGAGAACAGCAGCGCTAATGTAGCCCCTTTGAGTTCTTCTCCTCTAATCGCATCGGCAATTGCGGTAAAATTACTGCCGTTTCCTGATGCAAAAACAGCGATCCTCATAGCGGATCTCCTTGTAAAAGAACCGCATGTTTTTGAGCCTCCGTTACTTTACCAATAACGTAAGCTGCTTCATTCTGCTCGTTTAACAAAGCTAGCACTTGTTCTTTCTTCTCTGGTGCAACAGCAAGAACCATCCCAATCCCCATATTGAAGATCTCATACATTTCATGGGCCGGGATTTTTCCATAAGAAGCTAGAGCCTCAAAAATCGGCAGTTGCGGCCACGTTCCCAGTGTGATTTCTGCTGTTGTCTGCGGCGGCAACATCCGGGGAATATTCTCGATAAAGCCGCCACCCGTGATATGCGAGATACCGTCAATTAATTGTTTTTCAAGTAACGGCAGTACAGCGGATACGTAGATTCTCGTTGGTGTTAACAATTCTTCTCCGAGAGTTTTTCCGCCTAATTCCGGCAACTTCTCTGCCATTTGAAAACCTTGCTGTTCAAAAAAGATCTTGCGAACCAATGAATACCCGTTTGAATGGATACCAGAAGCAGGCAGCCCGATCAGAAAATGTCCCGGTTCAATCGATGCTCCCGTGATCAGACGAGATTTTTCAACAATTCCCACCGCAAAACCAGCCAAGTCATAGTCCTCTTCCGAGTACATCCCTGGCATTTCTGCTGTCTCACCGCCTATCAGAGCCGCTCCCGACTGAACGCAGCCCTCTGCAACCCCGGCGATAATTTGTTCGATTTTTTCGGGATCATTCTTGCCCACTGCGACATAATCCAAAAAATAGATCGGTTCTGCTCCTTGAGCGACAATATCATTGACACACATCGCAACACAATCGATTCCAATCGTTTGGTGTTGATTTTGTTGGATCGCTACTAATAATTTCGTTCCTACACCATCAGTACCGGATACCAGCACTGGTTCTTTCAGCGGATAGTTTGACAAGTCAAAACAGCCGCCAAAGCCACCGATGGCACCCATTACACCTAACCGTTCTGTTCTTTTGACATGTTTTTTGATTCGATCAACGACTTCATACCCGGCGTTCACATCAACACCAGCCTTTGCATAAGCATTTGCCACTTTGAGTTCCTCCTGTACCATTTATTCGAGCGACGCTAAATAGCTTTCTTCATAATCATAAAGCGGTGTAGGATAATCACCATTGAAATAGGCCATGCACAATCCAGAATAGGGGGCATCTAAATCTAACCCGATTGCTTCGATCAAGCCAGTCTCACTGAGAAAAGCCAACGAATCGGCACCGATCGTTTGGCGAATTTCTTCGACACTTTGCCGAGCAGCGATCAGTTCTTTCCGCGTCTGAATATCGATTCCGTAAAAACAAGGATATCTTAATGGCGGTGAAGCAATCCGAACGTGAACTTCTTTGGCACCGGCTTCTTTTAACAATTGAACGATTCGTCGGCTAGTAGTGCCGCGAACGATCGAGTCATCCACCATGATCACTTTTTTTCCTTCAACCACACCGCGGACGGCAGATAGCTTCATCCGAACGCCTTGTTCCCGTAATTCTTGAGTGGGCTGGATAAATGTTCGTGCAATGTATTGATTTTTGACTAATCCTAATTCGTAAGGAATGCCAGATTCTTCTGCAAACCCGCTGGCGGCCGATAAGGATGAGTTCGGTACACCGATCACCATATCTGCTTCGATCGGTGCTTCTTGGGCAAGATTACGTCCCATATTTTTTCGTGCAGTATGGACATTGACGCCGGCAATATTCGAATCTGGTCGTGCAAAATAAATGAATTCCATTGAGCAAATCGCTGGTTGGACTTCTTCCGTATATGTTTCAACACGGTAGCCCGCTTGATCCACAATGACAACTTCCCCAGGACAGATATCTCGAACAAATTCAGCTCCGATCACTTCTAAAGCACAAGTCTCTGAAGCAATCACATAAGCACCATTGACCATTTTTCCTAACGAGAGTGGCCGAAATCCATTTGGATCAAGAGCAGCGATCATCGCATCTTCTGTCAGCAAAAGATAGGCAAATCCACCTTTCACTTGATTCAGCGCTTCTTTGATGCGATCCAGCAAATTCGCTTGACCACTGCGGCGAATCAGATGCATCAAAATTTCGGTATCTGAATTTGAATGAAAAATGGCTCCTTCAGACTCAAGTGATTTCCGCAAACTCTTGGCATTGGTTAAGTTCCCGTTGTGCGCCAACCCAATCTGCTGATCAAAAAACTTAAAAAGAAAAGGTTGGATATTATCGACGCTGCCATTGCCTGCAGTAGCATAGCGAACATGTCCGATTGCTGCTTCACCTGTCAATCGTTGAAGAAGTCGTTCATCGGAAAAAACTTCTGCTAATAAGCCAAGATCTCGATGACCGGCAAGCTTGCCTTGCTGATTTGCGACGATCCCAGCGCCTTCTTGTCCCCGATGCTGTAAACTGTGCAAGCCAAAATAAGTAACTCGGGCAGCATCTGGGTGACCCCAGACACCAAAAACCCCGCATTCTTCATTCAAGCTTTTTACTTCAATAGACATGGAATTGCTTCCTCCCATTTCTTACGTGCTAAGGCTGTTTCCACTACGATCATTCCATCGCTACCTTGGATTTTTAGTTGCGGTTCTGCTGTAACTTTTCCGATGAGACAAGCGCTATCACCTGCCAAAGCTTCAAAAGCGGTTTGATTTTCTGGAGCAATGGACAGCACAAATCGCGTTTGTGTTTCTGAAAAAAGCCAAGATTGCGGCAAATCTAGTTGAACAGATATACCGACATTCTTCTTAAACGCAGATTCAGCTAATGCAACAGCTAATCCGCCTTCTGCACAGTCATGGGCACTTTTTACAAGTCCAGCCTGGATCGCAGATAAGACGATTGCCTGATTCTGTTTTTCTTCTAATAGATCAAATGCCATCAAACGGCCATTGATCGACCCATTTTGTAATTTTTGGAGTTCACTGCCGTTAAAGTCGGCCTTCGTTTCTCCAATCAAATAAATCAAATCCTCCGGTGTCTGGAAATGTTGTGTGGTGATATGTTCGACCTTTTCAATCAGCCCTACCATACCAATCACTGGTGTTGGATAGATTGCCTGCCCGTTGGTTTCATTATACAGCGAAACATTACCTGAAATAACAGGAGTTTCTAGAATTTCACAAGCTTTGGCAATCCCTTCTGCCGATGTCCATAACTCCCAAAAGCCTTCTGGTTTATCCGGCGAGCCATAGTTGAGACAGTCTGTGATCGCTAGTGGTCGTCCCCCAGAAGCAACAATATTGCGAGCTGCTTCTGCTACAGCAATCTGTCCGCCTCGTTCAGGATCAAGGTACAAGTAGCGAGCATTACAGTCCGTGGTCATAGCTAAAGCTTTGTTGGTCCCTTTGATCCGCAGGACTGCAGCGTCACTTCCTGGGCCAACAACGGTATTGGTTCTCACTTGAGAATCATAGGTTTCAAAAATCGATTTTTTTGAAGCAATCGTGGGTTGCTGCAACAATTGTAAAAAGACTGCTGTTGCATCATCAATGACTGGTTCAAAATCAGGCTGTTGACGAAATGCTTGGATTCTAGCAGGTTCTGCTTTTTCTTTATGATAAGTTGGCGCATCTTCTGCCAAAGCATCAACAGGTAAATTGGCAACTTCTTTTCCCTGATGGTACAAGCGATACGCACCATCATCGGTTACTTCACCAATCACTACCGCTTCCAATCCGTATTTTTGAAACAACGCTTCAACTTCTGCTTCATGTCCTTGTTTCACACAGATCAGCATCCGCTCCTGGGATTCTGATAGCATCATTTCATAAGGTGTCATACCAGTTTCTCGTTGCGGTACATCATCTAAATAAAGTTTTAATCCTGAACCAGCTTTTGAAGCCATTTCAGAACTGGAAGAAACGAGACCGGCTGCCCCCATGTCCTGAATACCGATCAAACTGTCTGAATGTTCAAGGATCAGCTCAAGACAAGCTTCTAATAACAATTTTTCCATGAAGGGGTCTCCTACTTGGACAGCCGAGCGCTGCTGTTCTTCTCCCTCCACGAACTCCTCGGAAGCAAATGTTGCACCATGGATCCCGTCTCTACCTGTTTTTGCTCCCACATACATGATTATGTTACCAACGCCTTTGGCCTGTCCTTTTTGAATATCTTTGTGGTCGATCAAACCGACACACATCGCATTGACCAATGGATTCCCTTCGTAACAGGCATCGAAGGCAACTTCACCACCGACTGTAGGGATTCCGATACAATTTCCATAGCCGCTGATTCCTGCCACGACTTCTTCTAAAAGGTATTTGGTCCGCTCATTCGTCAATTCGCCAAAACGCAACGAATCTAGGATCGCGATGGGCCGCGCCCCCATACTGAAAATATCACGAATAATCCCACCGACGCCGGTTGCGGCGCCTTCATAAGGCTCCACGGCCGAAGGATGGTTATGACTTTCCGCTTTAAAGACAACTGCTTGGCCATCACCAATATCGACGATTCCCGCTCCTTCGCCTGGCCCTTGTAAAACTTGCGGGCCTTCGGTTGGAAATTTGCGCAAGACCGGCTTGGAATTTTTATAGGAACAATGTTCGCTCCACATTACTGAAAAGAGACCCGTTTCTGTATAATTAGGTAGTCGACCTAATATTTCTTCTGAAATCATTTGGTATTCTTCATCAGTGAGCCCCCATTGTTGATAAAGCTTGGTTTCTTTGATTTCCTGTGGTGTTGGCTCTGCTATGATTGCTTTATTCATGTACTGGCACCTTCCCGAAATTTTTCAATAAAGACGCAAAGAACTTCTTGCCATCCTTTGAGCCAAGCAACTCTTCCATTGCCCGCTCAGGATGGGGCATCATCCCTAAAACATTGCCTGCCTTGTTGCAAATGCCGGCAATACCATGTAAACTCCCGTTAACGTTATCCACATAACGGAAGACAATCTGGTTATTGGCTTCCAGTTCCTGGTAGGTTTGATCGTCGCAATAGTAATTTCCTTCTCCATGAGCGACAGGGATCGTGATCCGTTCATCTTGCTGGTATTCAGAGGTAAAAGGCGTCTGGTTATTGACTTGCAACTGTACCGGCTTGCAAATAAAGTGCAGCGATTCATTTCTGCGTAAAACCCCTGGCAGCAAGCCAGCTTCTGTCAAGATCTGGAAGCCATTGCACGTACCAAAGACCGGTTTTCCTTCTTCTGCAAAACGAATGACTTCTGCCATAATATTCGAGAAACGTGCGATGGCTCCGCAGCGAAGGTAATCCCCGTAGGAGAAACCTCCTGGAAGCAATACACCATCAAAGCCAGCTAACGAGGTCTCGTCATGCCACACATATTCGGCTTCTTCGCCCATCACATCTTTGATGGCATACATTAAATCGACATCACAATTCGAACCAGGAAAAACGATTACTGCAAATTTCATTGTTCCTTGTCCTCCATCTCAATGATTTCATAACGATAAGTCTCCATATTGACATTTGCCAGTAACTTGTCACAAACTTCTTCAATTTCTGCCGCTACTGATTCTTTGTTGCTGTCTGTAACTTTGATCTCAAAATATTTCCCAATACGTATTTCAGAGACATTTTGATACCCCAAACGATGAACCGCTCCTTTGACTGCTTCTCCTTGAGGATCCAAGACCGACTCTTTATAAGTGACATAAACTTTGACTAAATACATGAACTATACTCCTTTTCTAAGCGATTTAATACTTCTTGATAAACAGGAATCAGATCCCCGATTTCACGACGATAGACATCTTTATCCAAATGTTCTTTCGTTGTCAGATCCCATAAGCGACAAGTATCCGGCGAAATCTCATCCGCTAAAAGAATTTTCCCATCACTTTTTCCGACTTCAATTTTAAAGTCGACCAAGTGGATCTTAATTTTCTCAAAGAGTTGGCACAATGCGGTGTTGATTTGTCGAGCAAGCATTTTGATTTGAGCAACTTCCTCAGGGGTGGCGATTCCCAAATAACGAATGTGATCTTCATTGATGAAAGGATCGTCTAAGCGGTCTTCTTTGTAATAAAATTCAATAATCGGAAAAGGCAGCTGCTCCCCTTCAGCAATTC
Organism: Enterococcus sp. FDAARGOS_553; assembly: GCF_003812305.1. NCBI lineage: Bacteria > Bacillati > Bacillota > Bacilli > Lactobacillales > Enterococcaceae > Enterococcus > Enterococcus sp. FDAARGOS_553. The sequence continues at coordinate 2,415,326 of NZ_CP033740.1, read as the reverse complement.
CCAGGCGCTTAGAAAAGCTGCCGGCAGCCGTATTACGGACGACGATTTCCAACGGGATCATTTCAACTTCACAAACTAATTGTTCGTGTTTAGACAATATTTTGATAAAATGACTTGGAATACCCTGCTTTTCTAATTCTTGAAAAATAAGACTGGTAATCTGATTATTCAGTGCTCCTTTTCCTGAAACTGCATCTTTCTTCAATCCATTCAACGCGGTAGCCTGATCGAGATACTCCACACGGAGCTCTTCATCTTTGCTAGTCTTGAAGAGTTTCTTTGCTTTCCCTTCGTAAATCAATTGTTCTTGCACCACCGGACACCTCACAAAAGTTAGTTTTTTCACATAGATTTTTAGTCTCTTCTTGTTGTTTTCTATTCTAACAACGCAAAGAATAAGGGTCAACAAAATAATGTACATTAACAACTAATTTTTCTTTAAACGTTCGTGTTTAACTTAAAATCATTTTTTGTTCTGCAGATTTCCGACTTGTTCACACACTATAAAGCGTTTACATTTATTTTTTTTCATGTTATATTGATTTTGTGAATATTGGTATCTCCAAGGAGGAATTGATTCATGTGGTCACTGAAAAATCAAGCGCAACGATTTATCGCTCATTTATCGGACACCGACAGAAAACAGCTACATAATGAACTACTTGCCGTTCAACAAGTGTTGACCGCAAATCAAATGACATCTTTTTATTTATTCAGTCCATTCAAAAAACATGCCCGGCCTCATTATTCCGAACATCGAAAACGGGTACTCCAATATAAAAACGGATTAAACGAAGAATTGATTATCCATCAAATCCATCAGCAGACTTTCTTTAAACACACCTATTGTTTCCGTATTTATTTCAATATGGAAGAAATGCAAACTGCCTTTTTGGATGTCTTGCTAAACTTACTCAATGAGGAAAAGACTTTCACTCCTTTAAAACCTAATTTTATAAATAGTTAAACTCACTCTTAAAAAACGCCTAAATTGCGATTTTAAGGGTGTTTTTTGGCTCTATAATTTATGGGACTGATGAATCAGAATTGATTCTTCAGCCCCATTTTTATTTTAGGTATTAAAAAACATATCGTTCTCTAGTATGATTAAATCACGACAAAATAAACAACTGAGAGGACGATATGCTATATGAATGATTCTATCAAAAAAATGCTGCGATTAATAGAGAAAGATTTGATGATTACAGAGGTCTCTTACGAGACCTTTCAGAAGAAAAAGACGTTGATCGTCGATGCTGTTTTCTCACCTGCTCCCCATACCTGTAGAAATTGTGGTTCTACTGTGGTAGATGGAAACGGGAAAGTAATTGTAGTGAAAAATGGGAAGAAGGAAACGATTGTCCGCTTTGAACAATACAATCACATGCCTTTGGTTATGCGCTTAAAAAAGCAGCGCTATACCTGTAAAAACTGTCGAACCCATTGGACGGCTCAAAGTTATTTTGTTCAACCCAGACATTCAATCGCGAATCATGTCAGATATAAAATTGCTTCTTTGCTGACTGAAAAAGTATCTTTATCTTTTATTGCGAAAAATTGTCAGGTATCTTTGACCACCGTTATTCGTACGTTGAAAGAGTTTAAAAGCTACTTACCAAAGCAATCTAAGAGGATTCTCCCCAGAGTATTGATGGTTGATGAATTTCGTTCGCACGCTTCCATAGAAGATAAAATGAGCTTTATTTGCGCAGATGGCGAAACAGGACAATTAATTGATGTCTTGCCTACGCGTAAATTGCCTCGATTAACAAGCTATTTCTTAGGCTGCACTAATCCTGAAGAAGTAAAATTTTTAGTCACAGACATGAACGCCGCCTACTTCCAGCTTACCAAACGTATTCTGCCAAATGCGAAAGTAGTGATTGATCGGTTTCATATTATCAAACACATGAATCAAGCCTTTAATGAGTTGCGTATCCGTGAAATGAATGAACTTCGTAAAGTAGGACAGAAAAGTCAGGCAGAAAAACTGAAAAAGAACTGGCGCTTTTTGCTAAAAAATCGTGCAAACATCAACCATTATGAATACAAAACATGGAAAAGTTTTCGATCACCAAAATACCCATTTCTTACGGAAGCGATGATGATTGATCGATTGCTTGGCTTTTCTACGTCCCTGAAGGAGGCGTATCCCTATTTTCATGAATTAGTTGAAGCCTTTCGAGACAAAGACCCTGACTTATTTTTCTCCTTATTGGCAGAACTTCCCGAAACGTTAGATGACGGCTTTCGGGAAAAGCTCCAAAACCTTCTGACCTATGAAGAAGGCATCACCAACGCGATGATCTATCCTTACACCAATGGAAAAATAGAAGCGAAGAATACCCATATAAAGACAATGAAACGAGTATCCTACGGATTTAAATCATTTGAGAACATGAGAATTAGAATCTTTTTGATCAATCAATTAATCAAAGTAAGATAACAAAAAATCTGAGCCAGAATGAGGTTCATTCTGACCCAGATTTGATTTTGTACAACCCATCAGTCCTTATTGACAAAGAGCCTGTTTTTTTGCTATACTATCTCTTAGAATACAAGAAAGGAATTCTACTCTATGTTATTTACTAATAAAAGCTTTCACGTCTTCCAAGCTTCGAGCTTGGAAGAACGAATGCAGGAAATTCGTAAAGAGATCCAACCGATTTTTCAGCAAATTGGTGAAAAAGTCTGCCCTTTTTTCACAGAAAAGCTAGACACTCCTTTTTATCTGCATATCGCACAGCACCGACGGCGAAGTGTCTATCCTCCAGAAGAAACTTGGGCAGCTTTTGGACCAAACAAGCGAGGTTATAAGATGGATGCCCACTTCCAGATCGGTATTACTCGTGAGTATGCTTTTGTTTGGTTAAGTGTGATTGATCAGCCGAAAAACCAACAGCAAATCGCTCGCTGCTGGTCAGAGAAACCGGCACTGTTTGAAACTCTACCTCAAGATTTTGTCCTCTCTCTGGATCATACGCAATATGGCTATCAGCCGATCCGAGAATGGCCCGCTGCTCTAGAGCGGCTGACTACTGTAAAAAAAAGCGAATTACAGATTGGCAAAGTCTATCTCAAAGATCAGATTTCTACGCTCACTATGGAGCAACTGTTAGCAGATTATCGCTTGCTGCTGCCGCTTTATCGGAATCGCGAAGAGTTACCGATACTTAACCAAGAAGGGAATTAAGAAAAATGGAACGACAAAATCGCCGCTCTCAAAATCAACCACCAAAAAAACGGAAGACTTTACTGATTGTTCTTCCTCTGCTCTTATTGCTTGTAGTAGGTGGCTTTTTCGGCTATCGCTATTATGACAAACAGCAACGACAAAATCAGGCAGAGAAAGTCGTCCACTCATTCATTGAGAACCTTTCAAAAAACAAATTCGACAAATTACCATCCTTGATTCTTTCTGATAGCGCAGAAAGAAATGGTTATACCAATGATCAAGTAGCAGAAAAATATCAAACAATTTTCAGCGGAATTGATGCTGCCAACATCAAGGGTTCCAAAATCACTTTAAGCGACGATGTCAAAAATGCAGATTATCAGTTTACGTATCAGTTATCTCTCACTACTAGCTTGGGGGAAATCAAAGATCTGAATTATTCCGGAACCATCAAATTTGAAAAAGAACAGCCAAAAATCGATTGGGCTCCAAACCTGATTTTCCCTGACATGGCTGGACAAGATAAAGTAAGTATTTCTGTTGATGAGGCTGTTCGAGGTGAAATAGTGGATCGCAACAAATCACCACTGGCTGCTAATGGCACCTTGTACCAGCTTGGGGTGATTCCCGGACAATTAGGAGATGGAGAGGACAAAGAGTCAAGAATCAAAGCGATCGCTAAGCAGTTTGACCTGACTGAGAAAGCGATCCAGCAAGCATTGGATCAATCTTGGGTGCAAGACGATTACTTTGTTCCTTTGAAAATCGTGGAACCCACAGCTGATCTCCCAACCGGTGCAAGCATTCAAGAAACCGCGGGCAGAACCTATCCATTAGGTGAAGCCGCTGCACAATTGATTGGTTATGTAGGAGACATTACGGCTGAAGATGTTGAAAAAGATGATACATTAGCCAGCAATGGAAAAATTGGCCGCTCTGGTCTCGAGGCAGCTTTTGACAAAGAACTTCGAGGAAAAAACGGTGGTAAGATAGCGATCACCGATGAAAAAGGCACAGAGCGAAAAGCATTGATCGAAACGAAAAAAACTGACGGCAAAACGATTCAACTCACGATCGATGCCAAAGCACAGAAAATCGCTTTTGATTCCCTTAAGGATCAGGCTGGTTCTACCGTGGTCACTGAACCAACCACAGGGGATCTGCTCGTTCTAGCTAGTTCTCCAAGTTTTGATCCCAATAAAATGACCAACGGAATTTCACAAGAGGACTATGATGCTTACCATAACAACAAAGATCTACCATTTATCAGCCGCTTTGCAACTGGTTATGCTCCCGGTTCAACCTTTAAAACAATCACAGCAGCCATCGGTTTAGACAATGGAACGATCAATCCAGAAACCGTCCTTTCAATCAACGGATTGAAATGGCAAAAAGATAGCTCTTGGGGAGATTACTTCGTGACTCGGGTCAGCGATGTCGCATCCGTTAACTTGCGTAACGCTCTCGTCTATTCGGATAATATCTATATGGCTCAACAAACATTGGCGATGGGTGAAGACAAATTCCGTGCTGGTTTGGAGAAATTTATTTTCGGTGAAGAATTGGACTTGCCGATTGCCATGAACCCTGCACAAATCAGCAATGACAAATCCTTCAATTCTGAGATTTTGCTGGCAGACACTGGCTATGGCCAGGGAGAATTGTTGATCAATCCAATTCAACAAGCAGCGATGTACTCTGTTTTCGCCAATCAAGGATCTCTGGTTTATCCACGATTAGTGATGGGTGCAGAAACAAAGACGAAAAAAGAGTTGATTTCACCAGAGACGATTTCACTGATCAATGAGGATTTGAAAGCTGTCGTTACCGATGAGAATGGGACAGCCCATTCCCTAGCAGCTCTCGGTTTACCTCTTGCTGCCAAAACTGGAACAGCTGAGATCAAGGAGAAACAAGATGAGAAAGGACAGGAAAATAGCTTCTTATTTGCTTTCGATGCCCAGAATCAAAAGTATTTGATGGTGTCCATGCTAGAAGATCGACAAGAAAACTCTTCTGCTACAGCATTAGCCCCAGAACTTTTGTCTTATCTTTCCGAAAACTATAACTAAATAATAAAACTACCCCAAAAGGCACGCTGCTTACTGAAGCAGCGTGCCTTTTGTTTTTTTTGGGTTTATTCCCTATTCACCTAAACCTACGCGCGCAAAAATCGTATCCACTTGCTTTAAATGATGATGATAATCAAATGCATCATCCAAGTCTTTTTCACTTAACGTAGACATAATGGTTTGGTCAGCTTCTAACAATGGTCGAAAATCCCGTTGTTCGTCCCAAGCTTGTGCCGTCTTCGGCTGAACAAGATCATATGCCTGTTCTCGAGTCATGCCATGATCGATCAATTTCAACATAACACGTTGACTATAGATCAAGCCAAAAGTCGCATTCATATTACGTTTCATATTTTCTGGGAAAACAGTCAGATTTTTGACGATCGTTCCAAAACGATTGAGCATATAATCAATCAAAATCGTTGTATCCGGGATAATAATCCGTTCTGCAGAAGAGTGAGAGATATCACGTTCATGCCAAAGAGAAACATTTTCATACGCCGTCACCATATGACCGCGGATCACTCGTGCTAATCCCGCCATATTTTCTGAACCAATAGGATTGCGTTTGTGCGGCATTGCGGAAGACCCTTTTTGCCCTTTAGCAAAAAACTCTTCAACTTCTCTTGTTTCTGATTTTTGCAATCCACGGATTTCTGTCGCAAATTTTTCAATGCTTGTTGCAATCAGTGCCATGGAAGCAAAATATTCTGCATGGAGATCTCGCGGCAACACTTGCGTAGAGATTTCTTGAGGACGAATCCCCAACTTGTTACATACATATTCTTCAACAAATGGCGGAATGTTGGCAAATGTTCCTACTGCGCCGCTGATTTTCCCAGCTTCAACTCCAGCCGCCGCTCGTTCGAAACGTTCAATATTGCGTTTCATTTCAGAATACCACAAGGCAAGCTTCAACCCAAATGTCGTCGGTTCGGCATGCACCCCATGGGTCCGTCCCATCATGACAGTATATTTGTGTTCTTTTGCTTTTTCACCAATGATAGCTGTGAATGTTTCTAGATCTTTACGGATTAAGTCATTCGCTTGCTTCATCAAGTAACCATAAGCCGTATCTACCACATCAGTAGAAGTCAGCCCATAGTGGACCCACTTACTTTCGTCACCAAGCGATTCAGAGACAGCCCGGGTGAATGCGACCACATCATGACGCGTCTGTGCTTCAATCTCTAAGATACGGTCGATATCGAAAGTTGCCTTCTCTCTAATTTTTTCCACATCTTCTTTGGGGATCTCACCAAGCTCGGCCCACGCCTCATCAGCTAAGATTTCGACTTCTAGCCATGCTTGGTATCGATTTTGATCTGTCCAAATTTTGCCCATCTCAGGTCTTGTATAACGTTCTAACATGCGTTACTCTCCTTTAATCCCAAATATTCGTTTGATAGATTTCTTCCAATGAAGCAGTAATGTCTTCGGTCAACAACGTAATGTGTCCCATTTTCCGACCGCTCTTTGCTTCTTCTTTGCCATAATAATGGAATTGCCAATCTGGCTTATGAGCAATCAGGTCATATGTTTCAATGAGTTCATCACCTAAGATGTTCACCATGACCGCATCACTCAACAGTTTAACCTCTGCAAACGGCCAACCGCAGATCCCACGTACATGGGCATCAAACTGGCTCATAGAACAAGCTTCAATCGAGTAATGACCTGAATTATGTGGGCGTGGTGCCAACTCATTCACATATAGTCCGCCGCTTTTCGTTAAGAACAGCTCGATCGCTAAAACACCGCGTAAATCAAGGGCTTGTGCAATCACACGCGCGATCCGTTCTGCTTCCTCCGCTACCTCAGCATCGATTCGAGCAGGTGCAATCGTTTGATGCAAGATATTGTTGCGGTGGATATTTTCAACCACTGGGAAAGTGGTGATTTCACGACCATTCCCTGCCACCATGATCGAGAGTTCTTTTTCGTAAGGGATCCAAGCTTCTAATTCACAAGTTCCTTCCCGCAAAAGATTCATCGAAGGCGCTAAATCAGCTGTGCTGTATAAAACATATTGCCCTTTGCCATCATAGCCTCCTCGAGTCGTTTTCAATACACAAGGATAGCCGATACTCTCGATGGCATCTTGAATATCGGTAGGACTGATGATTGTCGCATAAGGTGCAATAACAATATTATTGGCTTCTAAGAAAGATTTTTCTAACAAGCGATCTTGGGTGATTGCCAATAGATCAGTTCCCTGGGGAATATTTGCATAGGGCAAAATCGAATTCAAAGCCTCTACGCTGACATTCTCAAATTCATAAGTAATCACATCAGAACGCCGCGCCATTTCTTCCAGTGCAAAGACATCGTCATAAGCAGCAACAATATGCCAGTCAGCTACTTGTGCTGTCGGACAATTGGCTGTTGGATCCAGCACGCCGACACGGAAACCCATTTTTTTGGCACTCATTGCCATCATACGCCCCAATTGTCCGCCGCCAACGATTCCGATCGTCGCATTGGGCATCAAAGGTTTAATCAAGTTGATCACTACTTTCCACTACTTTTTCTTTCAACGTCTTTCTTCGTTGATCCAACTTTTCCGCTATTCCTAAATCATACATGGAAAGCATCTGAGCTGCAAGTAGTCCCGCGTTGATTGCACCAGCTTTTCCAATCGCTGTCGTTGCCACAGGAACGCCTCCCGGCATCTGTACGATGGAAAGTAACGAATCCAATCCATTTAATGTTCGTGATTGAACAGGTACGCCAATCACGGGTAACGTTGTTTTTGCAGCGACCATACCTGGCAGATGAGCGGCACCGCCAGCACCAGCAATGATTACTTTCAGCCCTTTTTCTCTTGCATTTTCGGCAAAGGAAAACATCAAGTCCGGTGTCCGATGAGCCGAAACAACCTTTTTGATATAGGGAATCCCAAGCTCCTCTAAAATCTCACAACTGTGTTTCATCGTCTCCCAATCTGACGTACTGCCCATAATGACTGCTACTTGTTCCATAAGACAACTCCCTTCGATTATTCACTTAAATACTAGCAAGTGACATCCATAAAGTCAAAAGAAAATCGAACTATAGAAAAAATACGAGATATATTGTTCGTCTTTTAACAAAAGATCATTTCTTCTCTCTAAAACAAAAAAAGCATCCTGTTGACCAGAATGCTTTCGTAAATCAAACTTCGTTAAATTCTCCTGATTCGACCGCTTCTTTTTTTGGTAAGCCATTGAATAAAAGATTCAAGATAATCGCAGTCATGCTGCTCATAACAATTCCGTTACCAGTAAACATTTGCAAGGTTTCAGGTAAGCGGCTAAATAAAGTTGGCATAATGTTGAAACCTAAGCCGAATCCCAGTGAAACAGCGATAATCAGCAAATTTTTGTCATTTGAATAGTCGACTTTCGACAACATTCTCATCCCTTGGACAGCCACCATGCCGAACATGACTAACATCCCGCCACCCAATACAGCTTCAGGAATGATTTGCGCCAAAGCACCAACTTTCGGAAACAAACCTAATATAATCAAAAAGACCGCAGAGAAATAAATCGGTTTACGGGTTTTGATACCAGATAACTGTACGAGCCCTACATTTTGTGAGAAGCCCGTATAAGGGAATGTGTTGAAGATTCCGCCCAGAATCACTGCTAACCCTTCAGCCCGATAACCTTTTTTCAATGATTCTGATGAAACAGGTTGTCCTGTAATATCTCCCAGTGCAAAATAGACCCCCGTAGACTCCACCATACTAACGATTGAAATAATGATCATCAATAAAATCGACCAAATATCAAAGGTTGGTAACCCAAAGTAAAACGGCTGCGGCAAATGAAAGACAGGCGCGTGAGAAATCGCGGATAAATCAACTAACCCTAAGACAGTTGCTAGCAAAGTTCCGCCGATCAAACCGATCAAAACAGCAATCGAACGAAGAAATCCTTTGGCAAAAATCTGAATACCAATAATTAATGCAATCGTGACAAAACCTAAGAGTAAATTGTCTGGTGCGCCAAAGGAAGCTGCGGCAGCATCCCCACCACCGATTTTGGTAATGGCAACGGGGATCAACGTCAAACCAATCACTGTAATGACAGTTCCCGTAACCAATGGCGGAAACAAGACTTTGATTTTTGAGAAGACACCGGAGATCAAAACAACAAAAATACCAGAAGCAATAATGGCTCCATAAATGGCACCGATCCCTGACTTAGTTCCGATCAAAATCAATGGTGAAACAGCTTGGATGGCACAGCCCAAGACAACCGGCAATCCGATCCCGAAGAAACGGGTGACGGTCAATTGCAGCAATGTTGCTACCCCGCACATAAAAATATCAATGGAAATCAAATAAGTCATTTGGGCTTCATTAAATCCTAACCCGGTTCCAATCAATAGTGGTACTGCGACAGCACCCGCATACATCGCGAGCAAGTGCTGCAACCCTAAGACAGCAGAGCGTCCATTTTGTTCGTTCATTAAGCGTCACCCTCCAAGAAAGTTGCTTTACCCTCGGATAAGGAAGCGATCCGCGCGAGAGAAACAACAGGAATCGACATTTCTTCAAGCAATGCTCGTCCAGATTGGAAGGATTTTTCAATGACGATTCCGATACCAGCAACCGTTGCACCGGCTTGCTGGCATAATTCGATCAATCCTTTTGCTGCTTGGCCATTTGCTAAAAAGTCATCGATGATCAATACATTGTCTTCCGCAGACAAAAATTTCCGAGAAATCGATACTTGACTCGTGACTTGCTTGGTAAAGGAATAAACCGAGGCTGTCAATAATTCTTCGTCCATTGTCAGACTTTTGGCTTTACGGGCAAAAATCATTGGCACACCTAATGTTTGTGCCGTAAATAAAGCTGGTGCAATCCCTGAAGCTTCGATAGTCACTACTTTAGTAATCTGCTCTGCTTGAAATCGTTTGGCAAATATCGTGCCGATTTCCTGCATTAATTCCGGATCCACTTGGTGCGTTAAAAAACTATCAACTTTCAGAACGCCATCACCTAAAACATTTCCGTCTTTTTCGATCCGTTCGATCAACTTTTTCATCCTATACCTCTTTCCTTTCCATTTAGGCCTATCAACAAAAAAACACCTTTTTTGCTAAAGCAAAAAAGGTGCATCAATGGCACTTTTTTTACTTATAGTCCGATATTTACGGTATCGGGTAGAGACTGTCGACCTTATTACGACGATATACAAGTTAAATTTTATGAATGATAGGTTCGATTATGCCGAAGATTGATTAAAAAGGCAAGTTTAGAAAACTCTTCCAAAATAAGAATGTTCTCATTTTATTTCTCAACGCTCACTAATCAGGTTTTTCCATTTCCCGATAGTGCTGCATTTTTTTGCTGAATAACTCTCCATTGGAAGGTGGTGTATAGGTGATTGCATTGGCGCCTGCTTCGATCGTTTCTAAAATACTTTCATCTGTAGGGCCTCCAGTAGCGATGATTGGCAATTCAGGATACCGCTCGCGAAAATAACGAACAGTCTCAGCGGTTTTTTTCCCAGCACTGATATTGATCACTTTGACACCTAACTTCAATTTTTCATCAATTTTGGTATATTTACTAGTTACGGTACTGATCACAGGAATATCAATGACCTTACAGACCTGCTCCACAGTTTTCAGTGGTGTCGGACCATTTAGCACCACACCAATGGAACCTTGCGCTTCTGCAAACATGCTCATATAAGAAGAACGAAATCCTTGAGTCAAACCTCCTCCGACCCCCGAAAATACGGGAATATCAGCTGCCTCGATAATCGCTTTGGTAATCGCAGGGTGCGGGGTAAAGGGATAGACGGCAATCACCGCATCTGCATTGGTATTGCGGATGATTGCAATATCTGTAGTAAAAATGATCGAGCGGATCTGTTTGCCAAAAATTTGAATCCCGCTTGCTTGTCTGATAACTTTAGGAACTTTCACGATATCTTTTCGCAGTTCCGTTGTGATCTTTGGCATGTATTTTTCTTCCATGGGCACCCACTTCTTTCCGTCTATTGGTCGTATTGATTTAAATGATAGGTTTCAATTACACGAATGATTTTCTCTGCATAATCCGGATCTGTGGCATAACCAGCTTCTTGCAATGCTTTGGCAGCTGTTTTGTAGTCTGTTGCCGACAAAACATTTACATAGAGCGCTGGATTCCAGTCTACACCATTGACAAAGAGCATCGTGTGGTCATCCATGGACTCTTCCCACGAATCATAGACTCGAAAATCGCCTTGGATCGTTACCCACTGCTCATTATAAAACTCTTGGGTATCTAATGTCACTTTTTTACTATGTCCAAATGCTTTGATTCCAAAAAGATTATTGTATTCACTAGCTAGTGTACTTTTGCCCCAATCAGACTCCAAGATGGCTTGCCCTAAAATAATGCTCGGTAAAATACCGTAACCCTTTTGCAATTCCTGTGCATGAGGTGCAATGCGATCAATAAATTCTTGCTGAGTCATTTCTTCACTATCCTCTTGTTTCGGCAAGGGATCGGCTAAACTGTTCATTGAAAAAATAAAAGCAAGCCCAATCAGGAGGATACCTAAAAAGACAAACGGCAGTCGAGTCTTCGTTGTTTTGCGTCGTTTACTCATTTTCTTCCTCCTGTTCTTTTACTTGCTCTAGAAATTCTTCCAGAGTCAGTTGATGTTTTTCAATATATGTAGCAGTTTCTACACCAACATAGCGTAAATGCCAAGGTTCATAATCGATCTGAGTAATGGCCTGCTTTCCTTCTGGGTAACGAATGATAAAGCCGTATTCCCGGGCATGCGCTTGCAGCCACTTGCCGCCATCTGTCTCACCAAATCGGTGGTCCAATACGGTTTCTGGATAAGAATCATACCATTGTCGATCAACTACGTCTACGGCTAAACCCGTATGGTGTTCACTGTAACCTGGTTCTGTCATCGTTCGTTTGGTTGTTTCGATTGCCTTCTCTTTGTTTTGTCCTTGACTCATCAGCATCGTGACATTCTGATCAAAAACAGCCTTTTGCGAGGCGATGGAGCGAAAGGCGGAGATCATCACTAAAGGATGACCAGCTTTTTCTGCGGCAGCTTTTAATTTTTCATAGTCAGAAACGATTCGTTTGTCCACGAGATAGCCATTGGTTAATTTTGCTAATCCCCCCGTATCGATTTCAGTTCCTTTATTCAGGGGGCCCACTAAAACAAGCGCCCAATCATCTAAAGATACTTTGGGAAAATCTTTACTCTTCTGAGAGACTCTTGCTTGTTCTTTTTCACTGCTAGACGCCACTGTCTGACTACTTGCGATTGTTTCGCCGCTCGCTGAATGTTCCTGCTGCAGACTAGCTACCAAACTAATTAATAGAAAGCCAGCAGCAGCTAAGATACCTAAATATTTTTTCAAAAAAACCCTACCTTTAATTATATGTCTCTTCTAAATTCTCTTTGACCCATGCCAACAACTCAATTTTCTCATTCTTGATTTGTTGTTGGACAAAAGCAGGCAGACGGAAGTTCAAAATGTCGTCATAGCCCCATTCATCATACGTAATACTGACTCTTAAATCAAGGTATTGGGTACTTTCTTCAGATTGTGTTAATAATTCCACTTTTGCCAAATCATTTGAAAGCCACGTGCGTGCAATCTGTGTCTTCATTTTCTTGAATTCAGCTACCGCACTTGTTCTCTTTTCGGGATAGATCACCGTTTGACGAACAATTTTTTGAATCAGCATCCATTCATAATCAGAGAACAGCAATTTGATTTTCTGATTTTCAGCAGGTGTCAAACTCGCTGTCCCATTTTTCCAGGCCTCCCATTGTTCTCGATCGATTCCAAGCTGCGTTTCATAGAAACGAGCTTCCGTAGAATATTGTTCAATAACTGTACTTAAAATAATTGCAATAGACACGTTATGCATCATACATCCCTCCTGTATCTATTTTACTGAAAGCTGGACATAAATGGAACTTTTAACTTTGGCTTTGCAATATTTTTAAGATTCACTAAGTTTTGTTATACTAAAAACGAAGGAGCTGATAGAAAATGAAAAAATATCGTTGGGGCATAATTGGCCTTGGAGACATCGCCACACAATTTGCCGCTGGATTTGCAAGCGATGCTAGCGAATTGTACGGTGTCTGTGCCCGCCGTTACTCAAAAGTCCAAGCATTTGCGGAACGTTTCTCGATTCCTCAGGCTTATGAATCTGCTGAAGCAATGTTGGCTGATCCATCGATCGATATCGTCTATATTGCGGTACCAAATGATATCCACCATCACTACATCATGGCAGCACTGGCAGCAGGGAAACACGTTCTTTGCGAAAAAGCGATCACTACAAGTGGCGATGAACTTGCTGAAGAACTGGCCTTAGCCAAAGAAAAAGGATTGGTTTTAGAAGAGGCGATGACCATCTACAACATGCCGCTTTATCACCGTCTAAAAGAAATCGTAGCCTCTGGCAAACTAGGAAAATTAAAAATGATTCAAGCACCTTTTGGCAGTTACAAGGATCCTGATCCTCAAAATCGTTTTTTCAATCCTGATTTAGGCGGCGGTGCACTGCTTGACATTGGTACTTATGCCGTCTCTTTTGCCCGCTTTTTCATGAGTGAGTCACCAAAGGTAGAATTCAGCAGCATGAAGCCTTTTGAAACCGGCGTTGACGAACAATCCGTGACGATTTTGCGTAACCCAGCTGATGAAATGGCCAGTGTGACCCTAACTTTCCAAGCTAAAATGCCAAAAACAGGAATCGTTGCTTTTGAAGAAGGCTATATCACAGTCGAAGAATATCCGCGGGCTGATAAAGCAACCATCCACTATCGTGATGGCTCCAATGAGTTTATTGAAACAGGCGATACGACCCAAGCACTAAATTACGAAATCGCCAATATGATTAAAACTATTGAAGGGACTTCTAAAGGATCGATCCATCTAACAAGTGACGTCATTGCCGTCTTAGACCAGATGCAACAATTTTGGAAGCAAACAAAATAAAACAATTGACTGCCCAGCGAATCAAATCGCTGGGCAGTCGTATTTTTCCTTTTCTTAATGATCCCGTTCAGCAAATTCGGCTTTGATTTCAATAAAACGTTTAAACGACTGCAAAAATTGAAACAATTGCGCGCGATTTTCAAACTCCTCGCGATTTCTAGGCAGCGGTTTTTGTCGATAATCTTGATACAACTCTTCGATCCTTAGCAAAAGGTCTTCGCCGTCGTTAGCTTCATCAAATGTTTCTGCGGTATACAGCAGCAAGGCACGAAATTTCTCTGTATAAATTTCTTCTACCCAAATGGATCGCAAGAGACCAATCATTTCTGTCAACAAACGAACTTGCGCACGCCGCATCGCAAAATACGCTTCATAGTAACTATTCTTTTGGCTCCATTGGTTTTCTTGATGAACCTGTGCTTTTTCTTGTCCTTGTCGAATCTTTGCCAATAATGATTGACATTGCCCTTGCAAGGTCAATCGAGAAGGTTGATTTAAGTGTTCAGACATATCTTTTAAAAGTCTTTTAAACGTCTTTTCTGTTTCTTGCTGCAATTCTTTCAGTTCTTTTTCTCCATCTGGCATATAAAGATTAAATACTAATGCAAAGCCAACTCCGAGAATCATGAGCAAGAATTCATTGACGATCAAGCGCCAAGCAAAGGATTCTTCCAGTAAATAGTGCGTTACTAAGACTGAATTGACCACGATGCCATCTGTCAATGAAAAACGGACAGCCATTGGGATGAACAAAAACAAAAAGAGCACAAACCCTAATGGATTATATCCGAGAAGCGAAAAACTGCAAAATGCCAGAATTGTCGCCAGTGCCAGTGAGATCAAGCGTCCAATGCCCGTATAAAGCGATGTTTTCTTTGTGTTGCCTACGCTCAAAATCGCAATGATCCCTGCGGCTGGCGCATATAATAACCCAATCGCTTGAGCCACTGCCATCGATAAACCCGAAGCAATCGCTGTCTTGACTGTTCTCATTCCAATTTTCATTCTGCACCTCCTTTCAAAGTATACTAAACAAAAAAGGATTTCACTAGAATTTATCGGTTATTTTGGTTATGATTAAAGAAAAGGAGGAAATCGATCATGCAATTTGGCCGCTTTCGTCTAGGGATGCGAACGATAAAAACCGCAATTGCTGTCATGTTGTGTATCTTGCTGTTTCGATTTTTGAATCGCGGACAGCCTTTGATCGCTGCCCTTTCCGCTGTCTTCTCACTACGTCAAGATTTAACAACGACCCTTTCTTTTGGGAAATCACGAGTTTTAGGAAATTCGATTGGTGGGGCTACTGCCATCATCTACTTCTTCATGAAACAATATTTCCACAATGATTTTTTGATCGAGTTATTGGTGCTCCCTGCTTTAGTGGCCTTCATTATCGTTCTTTCGGATGGGATCAATAATAATTCCGGTATTATTTCTGGGATTGCTACGATGTTATTGATCACTCTTAGTGTTCCACAAGGAGAGTCTTTTATTTTTGCATTAGATCGCGTGTTAGACACTTTTATTGGTACGCTGATTGCGATCTTCATCAATTTTGTCTTGAGGCCTCCCGAAAAAGAAAAACAAGCAGAAATCAAAGAAGACTTGGTTGTATTGAAGGAAAGAGAAACGGAATTGAAAACTATGCTGGAAGATGTTCAAGAAGAAATCTCCAAGCAGCAAGAACAAAAATAAACGCCCTCTCACTACTTAGCTTTTTACGTATCAAGACAGCTTGTGAGGAAGGCGTTTTTGCTGTTTTCTTTTGTTGGGCAAGAAAAATTTGATCTACCTTCCAGCTATTGATGAAAATCGATAAAACAATTAAACGTTTTTACAAAAAAAGCACAGATCACCAATTGGCGATCTGTGTCTTTTTTCTGCTTAAGCTTCGTACCGGCAAACACCATCTAAAAATGTCGCTTGCAGATTCATTTGAGGGTCCAACACGATAAAGTCAGCTGCTCGACCTTTCTTGATCATGCCGCATTTGTCATCGATTTTACAACTGATTGCTGGCACTAGACTTGCCATCATGATTGCTTCTTGCGGGGTAGCAATCTCCCACTCAACAACATTTTTGATGGCTTCTTTTAATTTCAAAATACTTCCGGCCAAATTTCCTTCTTTTAGACGAGCTGTTCCATCTTTTACGACAACAGGGAATTCTCCAAGAATATAATCTCCATCCGGCATACCTCCTGCCATCATACAGTCGGTGATCAAAGCAACATGGTCATGCCCGGCTTTTTCCATCAAGATCTCAGCTGCTTGCGGATGAACATGATGTCCATCACAGATCAATTCAGAGAATACTTCTTTTAATGATAGCAATGCTCCTACCATCCCTGGTTCTCGGTGATTTAGTCCTCTCATTCCGTTATAGGCATGAACAAAAACACTGGCTCCTGCTTCAACAGCAGCTTCAGCTTCCTGTAAAGTCCCATTACTATGACCTAAGGCAACCACAACACCTTCTTCTGTCACTTGAGACACAAAATCGGTAACGCCTTTACGTTCAGGAGCTAAGGCAATTTTTTTGATAATCCCACCAGAAGCTTCCTGCCATTCGTGGAATGTATCGATGTCTGGATCACCAAAATAGATTGGATTTTGAGCGCCTTTGTGTTCTTCAGTAAAGAAAGGTCCTTCAAAATAAATCCCTTGGATTTTCGCACCGGTAACAGAATCTTTCACTTGTCCGATAGTTTCTGCTACATCTCTTAGACGTTCTTTGCTGGAAGTCAATGTCGTCGGCAAGAAAGAAGTTACACCACAAGACAATAAGCCTTCTGACATAGCTTTGATCCCTTCTGCATCGTTGTCCATGACATCGTGGTTCATGAACCCATGGATATGGGTATCTACGAGTCCTGGAGCTATCCATTGCCCAGAATAATCAGTTACTTCCGCATCTTCCGGTACTTCATTGACGATATCGCCAAATTTGCCGTCAATGATCTCCAGATAACCTGCCCCATGAACAGCTGACTTCAAAAAGAATTTGTCCGCATAAATATATGTTTTCATCTTGATCGCTCCTTATTTCTTTTCTTCCTTAAAATTACTCTTATTTGAGTAAGAAGTCAAGAAAGGTCTACACCATTTCTCGATGAATTTCGAATATCGACGACCGCTTGATAAAGAGCAAAACTTTCATCGGCTGCTTGCTGATTGTCAAGAGCGACAAAGACATGGCCTTTCAGTTCAAATAATTCTTCTAAAAAATAGAAACTGTTCTTTTCTCTGGCAAGATCGATACCTTCTTCTAGAATTTGTAAAGCAGTGGTGAATTCTTCTTGTTTCGCTAAAAAAACTGCATAGTTGTAGAATACTTTGGTCAAGGTTGTGGTCATCCGTTCTGCCGGCAGCACTTGCACCCCATGGTAACTTTTTTCTAGATGAAAACGTGCTTCTTCTAATTGCTGCATATCATTATACACTCGCCCCATACAACTTAAGAGTCGAATCTCCATCACAGAGATATTGATTTTATCTTGCTGATAAGAGTAGGATAAGCCTTTTTTAAGGCTTTCAATCGCTGCTTCATAATCTTGGAACAAGAAATATTCGCAACTCCCTAAAAAGTAATAGTACATTTGCATGTCTGCGTCCAAATATAGATAGTCCATGATCGTTTTATCCTGCAGTTTGGTCAATAACTCTTGGTACTCTTTATGAACAAAATGGCTTTCCATTTGAGCGAACACTTGATTCGTTCGATTGATCTCTTCAGCATGGAGCATCATTACTTGATCTAAGGTAACGCCTAATCGTTGACAGATTTGATGCATGACCAATACATTCGGTAATTCTTCATTATTTTCGATCCGGCTCAAAACACTTTGTGAACAGATATCTTCTGCCAACATCTTTTGTGTCATCTTGCGCTTTTTGCGGAACGTGCGAATGATTTGGCCAAAGGATTCTTGTGAATTTGCCATGACTCTCCTCCAACTTTTTCAACATTAAAAAAATGCGAATTCGCATTTTTAATTTTCTTCATTTTAGCACATAATAGCAAAAAGGAAAGCAATTCCAACAATATCTTGGTATTTTTTAACAATTTAAAACGAGGTGTTTCTATGACGATTAACAGCACCATTACCTTCACTTGGGAAGGCAAGGTCTATGCAGGAAAAGTCGAAAGAGAATATGAAAATTCGGTTCTTGTCCAAGTGACAGACCCTAGCGAAGAAATGCTGGAAAAATTCAATGATCGAATGATCATCAGTAAAAAAAAATGTCAGCAGACTGCTGACTAAGCATATGCAATAAGCGCTATGATTTTAAGATATTCGATCAATCAAAAAAACGAGCAGTTGGATCTGGTCCGATGCCTTGCTACAAGGTACAGGATAAGGAGCCAACTGTTCGTTTTTTTTACTATTGTTCATTCCTACTATTGCTTACTTATTTTTGCTGATAAGTGGCTAAAAACTCCCGCATCTTTTCGGTCGTTGCTTTCAAATCATCCATATTCGGTAAATAAACGATTCGGAAATGATCTGGTTCTTGCCAATTAAATCCGCCCCCGTGCACTAATAGCACATGGTGCTCATGCAGAAAATCCAACACAAACTGTTCATCATTCTTAATATTGAAGCGTTTGACATCGATCTTAGGGAAAATATAAAATGCCGCTTTAGGTTTAACAGCTGATAAACCAGGAATGTCATTCAATGCTTGATAAATATACTCTCTTTGCTCATAGATCCTTCCTCCTGGAAGCAGCAGTTCATCCGAACTTTGATAGCCACCTAACGCCGTCTGAATGATCTGCTGAGAAAGAACATTTGAACAAAGCCTCATAGAGGAAAGCATATTCAAGCCCTCAATATAATCTTTAACGTTTCTCTTATCCCCGCTAAGGACCATCCAGCCAACCCGGAATCCGGCTACACGATGTGATTTAGACAATCCACCAAGAGTCACAACAAAGCGATCCGGAGCTAATGTAGCGATTGGGACGTGAACATAATCATCCATCACTAACCGATCATAAATTTCGTCAGAAAAAATAATCAAGTCATGGTCGCGAGCCACATCAACAATTTGCTGCAATACTTCTTTTGGATAGACAGCACCTGTAGGATTATTAGGGTTGATGATCACGATGGCTTTCGTTTTACTTGTGATTTTTGAACGAATATCTTCAATATCTGGGTTCCAGTCAGATTGTTCATCGCAAATGTAGTGTACAGGTTTTCCACCAGCTAAAGAGATCGATGCCGTCCATAAAGGATAATCAGGCATCGGCACCAACACTTCATCGCCATTATTACATAGCCCTTGCATACACATGGTGATCAGTTCTGATACACCATTTCCGGTATAAATATCATTGATCGTCACATTTGGAAACTTTTGTAATTGATAATATTGCTCGATGGCTTTGCGGGCTGAAAAAATTCCTTTAGAATCAGAGTAGCCTTCAGACTCCCGCACATTCATAATCAAGTCACGGACGATCTCATTTGGCGCTTCAAAACCAAATGGTGCCGGATTACCTGTATTCAATTTCAAGATGCTGATGCCTTCTTCTTGCATCCGTTCTGCTTCTTCTAGGACTGGTCCCCGGACATCATAACTTACGCCTTCTAGTTTTGATGACTTTTCAAATTTTCTCATTCGAATTCTCCTTTGACAGTAGAATCAATGCAAATTACCTTGGTTCTAGTGATATTCTTTTTTAAAAGATTGCATTTATTATAGCAAAAAGTTTAGAAAAAAAACGGTCAAATTGACAGAACTTTACGACTTTTAAATAAATTTTTTTCTAAAAGAAACGAATGAACGCTCTTTTATTGCCTAGGCGTTCATTCGTTTTTGTTCAGTCATTCTCTGGAAAGAATTTTAAATAGCGTTCAGCTAATGCGAGATGGCCAATTGAAAATTCTGTAAAACCAGCTTCAATAAAGCGTTGCGGCAGCTGAGGATCACTGATTTCGATTAAATAGACCTGTTCTTGAAGATCGATTGTCAATGTTGTTAATTCGGGAAATGAAACCAAAAACTCTGGATCTTTTGCTTTTAAATAAATTGGTTCATCTACTAAAGAATTCTTTCCCAGGTATTCATGGATAATCTTGCCATCTTTCAAAAACAAAACGCGATCTGCATAACTATCCAAATTGGTCAAAATATGGGAAGCAATCAGGATCGATTTCTTTTTCTCCCGCAACCCTTTTAAAACGTTAGAAATCAATTCCACATTGGTCGGATCCAACCCATTCATGACTTCGTCCATCAACATATAGGGCGTGTCTGTCACGATCTGCATCGCAAAACACAGTCTTTGACGCATCCCCAACGAATAGGTTCCAACCGGCCGCTTGATATAGTCAGTCATTCTTAATTGATTCACGGTTTGATCAATCAGCGCTTCCTCTGATCGCCACATTCGTTGATAAAGTTTTAGATGTTCTAATCCGCTGAGATCATTATATAGATCGTTCTGATCAGGGAAAAAAGAGATTTTCTGGTGAGCTGCCATTTCTGACTTCTTGGACGTGTAAAGCTGTGTTTGATCGAGAAAGATCTCCCCACTAGTCGGCTGAACAAAATTCATCAATACATTGAGTAGTGTTGATTTTCCAGTACCGTTCGGCGCCACTAAGCCGACGATTTCTCCAGGATGAAAGGCCAACGTTAAATCATCCAAAACATTTCGTTTAAATGTCACAGTTACGTTTTTCATTGCTAACATTTCCAAACCTCCTAAACAAGATTAAATTGCTTCTGCTGTACACGAACAAAAAGACCGATCTCGATCAGCAGCCACACTACACCAAAAAGCAGCAGTCCTTTCGCAAGGACAAACTCAGAGGACCCAAAATAAAAACGGCTGAATCCTGAAAGGATCTGACCATAATTTTGATACAAATAGGCATCATTTGATTTATCCAAGAATGCACTAAACCAGCGTCTCTGAAAAATAAGTGGACTAATCAAGCCAAAACCAGCAAGAAAGAGATTGGCTAATTCTGAACGCCAAAGTGTGCTCAGCAAAAGAATGCCTCGGATATAGATCAATTGCAGCACGATTCCTACCCCTATACACTGAAGTAAGAAAACTCCAACAGGGCGTGTATAAAAAACATCGGCAGAAGAAATAGGATAACGGGCATCAAAGGATGAAGACAAGATACTGACGGGTAGGTCCAATGAGCCAAAGCCGAATTGGCAGCCGACACCGATCCAAATCAAAACGAGTGTACTGATCATCATCAGTGTTGACACAATAAACAGTGCCGCTGTCTTCGCCCAAAGAATCTCATCTACCGTCACCGGCAAAGATAAGAATAAGCTTTTGTGTCGACGATCTTTGGTCAGACTATCGATTGCCAAAAAGATCGTCACGCCAAGAAAGAGAAACGGCAAGTAATTCGTAAATGCCCGCTGAACAGATTGGATACCCGTTTTTTGTTCCAACACATACTTGGAAAGCTTTTTGTTTGGTAATTGGCTGGCACTTTCCATCCATTTTGCAGTGGAGGCATAGCCGTATTTCCCATCATAAGCCGCATAATAGTTCTGATAAGTATAATAGTCAGGCGTGAAGAAAATTGTTTCATCATCGGTATATTGGAGACTCAGCTGATACCATTGGCTCGTTGCTTTGGCATACTTTTGCCAATCATTGGCAGCTAGGGAAGTTAATCGTAAGCTATCTGCTTGATTCCATGGCTCGAACATCGCTACTGCCATGGCGGCGGACCAATGATCTGAGGGATTTTCTGCTTGTTCATCCAAAAAGGATTGTCTAGTCAAATACCGCTGTTCAATTTCATTTTTGTCTATTCGCTCAATTGGCCGATAGGTGCGATCACGAAAACTGTATACGCCAGCAACGATTACTAACAAGCACCATAGCCCGATCGTTTTTTTACTTTTGATTAATTGCTGTAGTTCAAAGAGAAAATAATTTTTCATTATATGACTCCTTTCGCTAGCCAGTTTTTCTTATCTGCGATCAGCAAGAAGGTGACCGCTCCCACCCCCCATAAGAAAAGAAGGATGAAAGCTGTCCCTAACCCGACTGTCGATTGCGATCTGACTGCAAACTCACCTGTGAGGATCTTTTGCAAATCAAAAACAGCAAAAGGGGAATATTTACTGAATGGTGTACTAGCTATTGTACCGAGACCATAGCAAAGACAAAGGAGAAAAAAAGAAACATAGCGATTTGGAATCAAAACATTGGCCACAAAGCCCAGTAATTCTGTCACAATAATCAAAGTTGTCAAAAGCACGAGTACCAATAGAAAGTATTGCCAGAAAGGTACGGCATGCCAAGTATGATGATAATAGATAGCCGTTGGATAGTGCCAATCCCCCCATCGTCCGATCACCGACATGGCCGCAGCGATTCCTAGAAGCAACAGGCTGATCGTTGCCAGATGACCAATCATCTTTACCCCGACTTTACTGATCATCCTTATAGGGAAGACTTGTGGATAGGAATGGATCAGAGAAAAATGGCGCTTTTCTTCCAGCAAATTATCGCTAGCAAAAAATGCCAGGAATAAAAAGCCAAATCCCAATAACACTTGAATAGTCAACGCAACAGCAGTCTGCGCATTGTCAACAGTAAGAAAAGGAGCTTTTTCCTGTTCTTCTAATTGCGCTGCTACCACTTTATTTTGCTGCAATTGCCAGATAGATGGTAAAAAGGCTTTATCTGGTAAAGCGGTTTCCCATAATTGCAGCTGAATTTTTGCAATCTCTTCACTGGTCCGATTGAAACGAGGAAATTCTTCCATGATTAGATTCGAGGCTTGCCGATTAGATAATGTGTTGTTTGCCAGCAGCAGTTGATAGGTTTCTTGCTTGTCCTGAGATTCATTTGGATAATTCTGATAATTGTCTACAAGCCGTAATGCTTGCGCTTTTTGCATAGTGATTTCTGCCTGTACATTCACTGGTTCCATGAATGTAAGATAAAAAGCGAGCCCCACACCAATCAAGAACGCTGCTATCATCGTAAACAAAAAACGGCGCTGCCGAATCGATTTAGCCAGCAGATTTTTAAAGTAGTTCATTTATCAATCTCCTTAAAGCTCCAAAGTTATTTTCTCATTATACCAGATTCTGCCACTTAAATATTTTTTTTCAATAAAAAGCAAGAAAAATGTCCTTTTATAAATCCCTAAAATAGCATTGACAAACGTGAAGATAATCGGTAACATGTTTTTTAGACGTGATGGCTGCAATCAGCTGTCAGTATACAAAAACAATAAGCAGACGTGGTGGAACGGCAGACACGCACGCTTGAGGGGCGTGTGAGCTTAGCTCGTGTGGGTTCAAATCCCATCGTCTGCATCGTACCGGCAAATTACTTCGGTAATTTGCTTTTTTTGTATTTCCAGTTCAATTAGTTTTATGCAATTGTTATTTATAAATCTATGACAAAGACACAACTAGGACGAAATTGCCGTCCTAGTTATGTGGTTTTGTCATTTTCGGTTATACTGTTTCTAAGTATTTCTTCTATTTGTCTATACGTTGAGTCAAACACATAGAGGATTGCATGGAAATTCTATCTTGATCAAAGGAGCGAGAACATGTCTGATGAACGATGGCTGCAATTGAGGAGACGCCGAAAAATCGAATTGTATCTTTGCTTGATCGTGGTTATGCCGATGGTCTACGGATTATGGTTCAATCTAATTTTTCTTATCAGATATACGACTTTACTTTTTTGCATTGCAGTACTCACGGCTCTCTATGAGTTGCTCAAACTTCTCTATGATAAAAGAAACCAAAAAAAAGAAACTAGAGTCAGCAAATAATTGCTTTTCATTTAGACCGTCGTTAGTCAGGTCTCACTAATTAACAGCACTCGATTGACCAGTAAAAAAGAATGAACTTGTCTATAAAAAGACACAGACAACCGAGCTGTTTTGGTTTAAACATTGTTTGGTAAATACGTGCAGGACACTTTCTTGATCCTTTAGTATTTTTACACCATTCTCATCGATCACCCCCTTAACATATACGTACGAATAAAATCATAAAAAAGGAGAAATAAGATGAAAAAAATCTGTTTCGTTTTGACTGCAAGTAATGGGCTCAGTTATACCACATTGTCACCAGCGTTCTTTTTTGCAGATTATTCTGAGCTTAAGAATTATTTCGCCAATGATTATGATGTCTCAATCAATTATTTCCGCGATAAAGACCAAGTGGATTATTTGGTTGTACCTGATCCATTTGTCCCGTTTGACAACGAAAATGATCTGCCGATCATCAATGTCCCAGCCAACTATTTTGTTACAAAAGACTATAAACAAATAAAAAACACACTAGCTGCGTTTTTTATTAACAATCCCTAACTATCCCAGTACAATAGCTACGGCTTTGAGCCAATCAATCGATTACAGGAGTTCATATTGAAAAATCAAATAAAGCTACATTATTACCCAAAAGTTTGGGCATCTTTACTCTATTTACTACTGATTTTTTTGGCACTATTTGCCTATTTATCAAAATATCTAGATATAACCTTTTTTACAGCGATTTTCCCCGACTTTTATTTACACATTTCCAATTTCTCTATTAGCTTGATCATTGGTCTGCTAGGGTATTTTTGGTTATTGATGGGCGTCAAATTCACCTATACTCTCGGATTGACTATTTTCTTGCTGATTGCCAATTTATTAAGCGAAACGGTATTAGGCGTTATGAATACCCCCGATCCCCTAGACATGTTTTTTGGATTTGTTGGTACCCTGATTGCTGCTGTTCTACTGTGGGTGATCTCTAAATTTAGTCTCAAACTTGCAGCCGAAGAATCTCAGTAACTTTCTGCTTATGAATCTTTGGAAAAATAATTTGGTAACGAGACGCTTACTTGCTCTTTATCAAGCAAATGGGTTTATTTTGACAACTAATGGCAGAATCAGCCTGTAAAAAGCAGCTTCTGCTCACTGACAGACGCTCGATCCATGCGCATGACGAAATCTCTTTGCTCCTCAATTCTTTATGAGAAAGTTTTTCAGATCTGTTTTCAGATTTCGATCACTAAAGTTAACGACCTACACTAGCAGCTAAGCTGCTTTTTTGTTACTCTCTCTATCTTTCATGCGATTGAATAGGCATTTTAAAACTTATACCTATGATATAGTAATAAAAAAGAGACTAGGGGTTGATCATATTGGATCCTTTTGAATCTGTTGCTGCAAGACTGACCGACTTGAACATTTCCTTTGAAGTGATCGAACACCCGCCTGCAAGTACAACTGCGGAAGCAGATAGCTTTATTGCTGGAATTGATGGGGTTCGAACAAAATCGATGTTTTTAACCAATAAAAAAAAGACCGCCTATTATCTCCTAATAATGGACGATCAAAAACGGCTTGATCTAAATCTGCTCAAAGAAATCACTGGTGAATCACGAGTCAAATTAGCTTCTCCTGATCTTTTGAGGAAAAAAATGCACTTGCCACCTGGCGTTGTCTCCATATTTGGGCTCTTAAGCAATTCGGAGCGAGATATTCAGATTTTCTTTGAGCGCGAAATCACTAAAGAACCACGAATGAGTTTCCATCCTAATACAAATACCAAGACGATCTTCCTTGCTACCAAGGATGTATTCAACTTTTTAACGGTCAATGGCTTTTCTTATCAGATCATAGATATCTCCTGATTTTCATGGGGTTGTGCTGGAATCAATCCGCACAGCCCTGATACTTTTTACTGGCATCTATTTTGTCAAACCCGCCAGTCACCCCTCATCAATGTGCACAAAACTTGCTGCCCGGCAAACTATCATCTAAAAGGTATTTTTTGCTTCACATCCGCTACTGACTTTCAAAAACAAAAAAGGACCCACTGACGGGTCCCCGCTTATTTTTTTGTCATTGATACTTTCATTAATTGATGTTTCCAGACGGATTGGACGCCATATAATCCAATCGCAAGAATACCAATCAATGCCAAGTAAGCAAATTTCGCCATTGGATCGATGCCATAATTAGTCATAAATGGGTCTTGAACAAATAGTACCAACAAACTAGTTAAAATCAATGAAACCCATAGCGTATTCATCAGATGCCACCATTTCATGTTCCTGCACTCCTTTTTTGATATGCCAAGTATCTCATAAAGCCGATCTTTCCCCATCCGTCTTTAGACTGAAACTGCTATCAAGGATTCAAAAACATCAAAAGCTATCATTTTTACCTAGTATTCCATTTTGACTTGGA
The DNA here is from genome assembly GCF_003812305.1 of Enterococcus sp. FDAARGOS_553. Classification (NCBI taxonomy): domain Bacteria; kingdom Bacillati; phylum Bacillota; class Bacilli; order Lactobacillales; family Enterococcaceae; genus Enterococcus; species Enterococcus sp. FDAARGOS_553. Next base: position 2,388,888 of record NZ_CP033740.1, on the reverse strand, counting down.
TGCCATTTGGATCCAATAAAGCCAAACGCCTACTTGATTCAAGAGTAAGGGATACATTTTCCTTCTCAAGATGCGTGAGCAATGACTCAAAGGCTTCTTTGTCTGGGAGCACAAAGGTATAATAAGCCAATCCTAGGTCATTGTCTGCCATAGGAGTCACACCTTTGCCCATCCAAGTATTCGAGCCAATATGGTGATGATAATCTCCTGCCGCAAAAAATTTTGCTTGGTTCCCAAAATTATTTTTTAAGCTCAGTCCTACGACTTGGGTATAAAAAGTTTCTGTCTGGGCTAAATCAGCAACTTTTAAATGAACATGTCCCACAATAGTACCTGTGGGGAAACTTGATTGTTGGCTGTCTGCTGCTGCGACAACCCCCTCTGCATCCATTTCTTTTGTAATTCCAACAATTTCGCCATCTTCTCGAATATCCCATTCAGATTTTGGTTTATCACGATACACTTCAATCCCATTCCCCTCGGGATCTGTTAAGTACAATGCTTCGCTGTAGCCATGATCACTGGCGCCATCGATCGGTGCATTGCTTTGTAAATAATGGATCAATGTATTGCCTAAATCTTTGCGAGTCGGCAAAAGGAAAGCGACATGAAACAGTCCTGTTTTCCTTGTGAGAGGCAATGGATTTTCGACTTTGATCAATTCAAGCAGTATTTTCTCTGCCGTACCTAAGCGAGCTGTCTGCTGATTTTTTTCGATCAATGATAGTCCGATCACTTGAGTATAAAAAGCAATCATTTTTTCTAAGTTGGCTACTTTTAAGACAACTTTCCCAATTTGAGTCTGTTCATGAAGTTGAAATTCTGGAATAATCACCGTCATTGTTTCTGCTCCTTTTCTCATCTCGAATGGATGACTTGTTACTTTAATAATAACACTAACTAAAGTAAGTAAAGAGATTTGCTTGACTAGCAGAATTCTTCATTTTTTGCCAAAACACGCATCCTTCTCCCAAAGCGATCGGTGGCTGTCTCAATTTGTTGATAGCCCAATTTTTCATACAAACCTGACAGCTGAGTGACAATATAGATCGTATCAAAACCGATCTGATGCAAGCGCCGTTCTGCAGCAGATACCAATTGCTGACTAAGATGATTGCCGCGATAGCTGGGAGCAACATACACGGTCGCAATAAAAGGGGCGACTTGAAGAGGGACAATATCCTCTTTGACGATCGTACAAAATCCAGCTAATTGATTGTGGGCAACAGCCACAAAAACGCCTTCCCAGTCGTTATAGCTTCTCTGACGCATCTTATTTGCTACAAATGCAGCAGCTTTCCAATCGACGCTGGCAATTTGACCCGCATAAGCCAACCAGTTTGGTTGATCTTTTTGCAAAAATTTAATTTCCATTTCAAAAATCCTTCCTTATTGAAATTAAGCAGCATTCGCATTATTTTACCACTTTCGGCTTGATAATTGTTTTTTCGGAAACCCTTTTGGCGTAGTTAGCTTCTCTAATATAATAAGTTCTTATAAAGCACAGACGATATAAAACGGCTGGCAAGCCCCCTCTAGGCTGCCAGCCGTTTTTATATCTGATTTACTTTCTGATCCATCAATACGCATTATTGTAGATTCAGAACTGTTGATTGTTATTGAGTATGGTGGTCCAGAGTGGTTTGTCCTATGAACGAAAATTTTAAAACACCGTACTTTCACCATGTTTTCTCTCACCAAATTCCCAAATATCGATTGCTCCACCTGCATAACCCTCAGCGATCAATTTTTCTAGAAAACTTTCTGGCTGCAAATAGTGACTGCTACTGCGTAATTCTTCTTTGCCAATAGAAAAACTGCCTCCATGAGAGTGGTTGAAAAGAACAAACGGCACTAGCTTTTTCTCATAAGGATAGGCAAAAATAAGCCGACACTGGTTCTTGTTAATTGAGTTCTAACAAAAACTTTTCGAGACAATCGTTTTCTCATAAAAGAACTTTCTTACAAGAACTATTGGTTCCTTTCTATGAAATGATCCAAACCTTTGCAACGTTTGCCGCTGTTTCACGAAAAATCACCATGAAGCACGAGAGGCTTACCATTTTCTTGGGAACGGTCAACTTCAATCCCCTGGCTATTCTCGATATGGAAGGCATGTTCAACATCGACTAATTCTAAACGGTCAAAATGAATATTTTTAGCACAGCCAATATAGAATCCTTGACTGGTCATCTCTTCCATTCCAGTCATCATAGCTGGTTTTCCGGGTATGGGCTCTTTTGCCATGGAAATTGCTACTTCATGAAACGAGATATCTGAAATGAATTGTTCAGATAAACCATAAATAAAACCAGCAGCAGCATGAACATTTCGCGCGGAGATATTGACAAAATGAATTCTCCTAAACTGAGGAGTCTCCTCAGAGATTGGGTAAGGATTTTTATCCCAAACATACTTTTCTTTTCCTTTGGGACCACAAAAATAATACAAATTCAGCGTAAATGGGCAAATCACATTGTCCATAATTAGGTTGTTCACTCGAATATCCTCAATAATCCCGCCGCGTCCTCTACGAGATTTCAAACGAATGCCGCGATCGGTGTCTTGGAATATACAATTTGAGATGGTCACATTGCGAATATCTCCGCTCATTTCGCTTCCTAAAACGACCCCACCATGACCATGGAGCATTTGACAGTTGCTGATCGTGATATTTTCACAGGAAACGCGTTCTTTTGTCTCTTCTGTTCCTGATTTAATGGCAATACAATCATCCCCTACATCGATCAAACAATTGCTGATACGAACATTTTTGCAAGACTCCGGATCAATGCCATCAGTATTTGGCGAGTCTGCAGGATTTTTGATCTTAATATTATCCACAGTGATGTCTTGGCATAAGATTGGATTGACTGTCCAGCTAGGAGAATTAACCAAACTAACATCTCGCAATGTGATTTGCTGACAGGAATCAAAACTGATCAGTTTTGGTCGCGGATATTCTAACTGCTCTGGATGATTGCGAAAGACATCCCACCATTTCTGACCTTGACCATCTATCGTGCCAAAACCTGTGATTGCAATATTTTCGGCACCGTCGGCATAGATACAAGAAGCATAGACTTCCCGTTTCACCCCTTCCCAACGCGAAACCACCACTGGATACTCTTTGGGATCATCCGAGAATCGAAGAACAGCTCCCGGTTGTAGATGGAGTTCAACATTACTTTTTAACATCAGTGAACCTGTTGGATACACCCCCGAGGCAAACATCAGCCTCCCTCCTCCTGCCTGATGAAGCTGATCGATATACCCTTGGATTGTTGCTGTCACTGACTTTTCATTTAAATAATCGTTGATGTCAATACTAATTTCCATTCTTTTCCCCTTCCTTCTTTAAAGGTTCTATTAAAAGGCTGGTTTGCACAGCTGTGCAAATCCTTTAAAGCGATCTGAATTTTTTGATCGAGATTTCCTTTGACTTGCTGAACGAAATTTTGCTGATTTTGGACCAATGTTTTCTGAATATCCTTATACGTGCGAGGATAAATGAAACTTCCAAACGCTATTATTAAAACGCTTCTAATTATAGAAACTGGAAGGAAAATGTTATAAAAAAAGGTTGAATGTTTCTGATTAGCCCTACCCTTTTCATGAGATTTCTCCTGTAATTACTGACAGAATCATTTCTTAAGATATTTCCATTCTAGCATAAAAAATTTCTTGTGAATACAGGTTCAAAGAAAAAAGTTAACGTGTGCATTATTGATATATTGACATTCCTCTCTTTAGGATATATGCTAAAACCAATGAGAAAGTCGAGGGATACATATGGTCACTATCAAAGATATTGCAAAAATCGCAGGCGTCTCCCATACCACGGTTTCAAGAGCGTTAAATGACAGTCCACTAATCAAGCCAGCCACAAAAAAGAAAATTGGTGACATTGCGCGTTCTTTAAATTATACGCCGAATGTCAATGCCAAAAGTCTAGTCAATCAGAAGTCGTATATTATTGGCCTTTACTTTTCTAATTTGTCGGCAGGTACATCGGATCGCTTTTTGGTTGAAGTGATCAAGGGAATCAATACCACCCTACCGCCAGAGTATCGCTTAGCGGTCCACGATATGACGACCCTTACCAGTCCAGTTGAGGACTTGCCAAGGATGGATGGCATCATCGTTATGAGTCAAAGTGATCAAGATGACACTTTCATCGAAGAAATCAGTCACTTAGATTTGCCAGTGGTCGTTCTCAATCGACAAATGGATAGACCATCATTTTTAAATGTCACAAGCAATGATGCGCAAGGCGTTTATCAAGCCATTGACTACGCGATTCAGTTAGGCTATAAGAAAGTTGCGATCATTGAAGGCAAGCCAACTTTTCGTTCCAGTATAGAGCGTAAGACAGGTTTCATGCGGGCTCTTACTGAGCACGGGCTAGCGTTTCCAACAGAATACGCTGTCACTGGAGACTATTCTATCGAGAGCGGTCGAAAATGTGCCAAACAATTACTGGAACTTGCAGAGCCGCCAGAAGTGATTTTCTGTTCCAACGATGACATGGCCATTGGCGCAATCAACACTTGTCTTGAATATGGCCTTGCAATCCCTGCCGATATCGCCATTATTGGATTTGACAATGTCCCGTTTTCAAAATATACGAATCCCCCGTTGACAACCATTAGCAAGCCCGTTTTTGAAATGAGTCAGCTTGGGGCACAACTGCTTCTAGATTCAATCAACGGCTCTGTTTCACAAAAACAATACCTTTTAGATACAGAACTAACAATCAGAGATTCCCTCTAGCATTCGCTTCTTGAATGCTTTTGGCTGTTGCCAAAAATGTTAACGTGTGCAAAATGGCAGACGTTCATTATAAATCAATGAATATTGGAGGTTACAATGAAAAAAATAACTGAAATGACTCATCCTACTCGCAAGTCGGAAAAAGTGATTCAATTCGGCGAAGGAAACTTTATGCGAGGCTTTTTTAACTGGCAGCTACAGCAGATGAATAAGCAAGGTCTCTTCAATGGTAGCGCTGTAGTAGTCCAACCAATTCAACAAGGTCTAGGATCTCTATTGGCGCAGCAGAATCATTTGTATACGGTAATTTTAGAAGGATTAGCAGACGGCCGTCCTGTCCAAACCTCTGAGATCATCACGACGATTAGCCGCGTATTGAATCCCTATGAACAATGGCAGGATTATTTAGCTCTAGCTGAAATTGATGACTTGGACATCATTGTTTCCAATACAACTGAAGCAGGAATTGCCTTTGATCCTCAAGACAAACGGACAGATATGCCGCCAAAAAGTTTTCCGGCTAAGTTAACTGCGCTGCTCTATCAACGGTACCAAGCGAATAAATCAGGTTACACGATCATTCCCTGTGAGTTGATCGATCGAAATGGAGAAAAATTAAAAGCGTGTATCCAACAATATTGCTCACTGTGGCAACTAGAGGACAGCTTTCATACTTGGTTAGAAAATGAAAACACTTTCTGCTGTAGTTTAGTCGACCGAATCGTTCCTGGCTACCCCCAATCAAAAGCAGAGGAGTTGAATCAATTACACGGGTATGAGGACCGTTTGATGGTCACTGCCGAACCATTCATGTTGTGGGTGATCGAAAACCCATCGCATACTGTATCTCAGAAACTTCCATTGCCAGCTGCGAGTTTGAATGTAATCTTTACTGAAGACCTGACCCCCTATCGTGAACGGAAGGTGCATCTTTTGAATGGCCCTCATACAGCCATGGTCCCTCTGGCCCTTCTAGCTGGTTTGGCAACGGTTGAAGAGGTGATGCTTGATCCTGATTTTACATGCTTCATTGATGAGCTATTCAATGAAGAACTGATTCCTATGCTAGACCTGCCGCAAGAAGAATTGATCCAGTATGCGGAACAGATCAAAGAACGGTTTAAAAATCCTTATGTTCATCATCAACTGCAGTCGATCGCCTTGAATAGCGTCTCAAAATTTAAAGCACGTCTCTTGCCGTTGTTGCTCCGTCATCATCAGCAACAGTTACTGCCGCCAAGAATCATTGCATCATTAGCCGGACTGATTTACTTGTATTTAACGACCGATTGTCAAGACGATGAAGCTGTGCTAGCTCTCTTTGAAAAGGCACGGGCCCTCGACTCTTCTGAACAAGTCAGTTTTATTCTAGGACAAGAAAAGTTATGGGGAGTGGACTTGAGCGTGTTCAACAAAGAAGTTTCACAAATGGTAGTGCTACTTTCAAACAAGGGTTCTCGACACCTCGTTGACTCATTAAAAAATGATCCGACTCAAAAAAAGGCGGAATGATTATGACAGAAATAAAAAACAAAAGCGATTTTCTCAAATTGCATCTAAAAGACAATGTTGCGGTTGCTCTGCATGCAATCACGAAAGAGACACAGCTTACATTTGAAGGGCGATCCTATAGTTTTACAGAGGAGATTCCTCAAGGTCACAAGATCGCACTTATTGATTTGAATAAAGGCGATCACGTCATCAAGTATGGTTACCCTATTGGTCATCTTTTGTCCGATGTAAAAGCTGGACAGTGGCTACATACCCACAATGTCAAGACCAATCTTTCAGGAACGCTGGCTTATACCTATGAGCCGAACCTACAACCAGTAGTGTATCCAAAAAGCCAATTGACTTTTAAAGGCTACCGGAGAAAAAATGGCAAAGTCGGGATTCGTAATGATTTGTATGTCATACCCACAGTGGGCTGTATCAATGGAATCGCTGAGATCATCGTCGAAAATTTCAAACAAAGTCATCCCAACTTAGGAACCTTTGACTCGGTCACGATTCTCAAACATCCTTATGGGTGTTCTCAATTAGGGCAAGATCACCAAAACACCCGGAAAATTTTGATTGATGCTGTGCAACACCCAAATGCTGGTGGGGTGCTCGTTTTCGGACTCGGATGTGAGAACAATACGGTCGCTGAATTTAAAGAAAAGCTAGGTGATTATGACACAGATCGTGTCAAATTCTTAGTCGCTCAAAAAAGCCAAGATGAAATCGAAGCGGGTGAAGCATTATTGCACGAATTGCTGCAAGCTACCAAAGACGACCGGCGGGAAGATGTGCCTTTAAGTGAATTAAAAGTTGGCTTAAAATGCGGCGGCTCAGATGGATTTTCTGGTATCACTGCCAACCCGTTATTAGGAGCATTTTCAGATTTCTTGGTTTCTCAAGGTGGCAGCACTGTGTTGACGGAAGTACCGGAAATGTTTGGTGCCGAGCAAGTATTGATGTCTCGTGCCAAAGACCAAGCAACTTTTGAAAAGATTCTTCATCTGATCAATGACTTTAAAGATTATTTTCTTTCGTATGGCGAACCTGTTTATGAGAATCCTTCTCCAGGCAATAAAGCGGGTGGAATCACCACATTGGAAGATAAGTCTTTAGGCTGCACGCAAAAATCCGGCACCTCTGCGGTCGTCAACGTCTTGAAATACGGAGATAAAATCCGCGAAAGCGGTCTCAGTCTTCTTGAAGGACCTGGTAATGACCTAGTGGCTGCTTCTGCTCTCGCTTCGGCTGATTGTCAGTTGGTCTTATTTACGACAGGACGAGGAACCCCCTTTGGTGCCTTTGTCCCTACGATGAAAGTTGCCACCAACCAAGAATTATTCGAGAAGAAACCCCATTGGATGGATTTCAATGCAGGTCGGTTATTATATGAACCAATGGAAGACGTTCTCGCTGATTTTATTCAAGCGATCATTGCGGTCGCTAGTGGGACCAAAACCCGTAATGAAGCAAACAATGTTCGAGAAATCGCCATCTTCAAGAATGGTGTCACTTTATAAACGAAGAAAAGAGGAAGCCAATGTTTTTAAATGATGATTTTTTACTAACGAATGACTTTGCCAAAGATTTGTATCATCAATACGCCAAGAAAATGCCGATCATTGACTACCACTGCCATTTAGATCCCCAAGAGATTTATGATGATCATCCTTTCCGAAATATCACCGAAGCTTGGTTGGCCGGTGACCACTACAAATGGCGGTTGATGCGGGCATGTGGAGTAGATGAATCGTTGATTACTGGCGAAGCAGCGGATTATGACAAATTTATTGCTTGGTGCCAGACAGTTCCTAAAATTATCGGCAACCCCCTTTACGTCTGGACCCACTTGGAGTTAAAACGTTTCTTTGGTGTCGATCTTATGATTAATGAAGAAAACGCGCCAGAAATCTGGCAAATCGTCAACCAAAAATTGCAATCAAAGACCTTTAGCAGAAGAGAAATCATCGCCAACAGCAATGTGCAACTCATTTGTACTACCGATGATCCGACAGATTCACTAGCATTTCATCGCAAATTGGCTAATGAAGAAAGCCGCTTTCGGGTATTACCAACCTTTCGTCCTGATAAAGCCTTAAATATCCAACAAAGTGGGTTTAACCACTATATCGATCAATTAGCAACAGTTGTTGGCCACAGGATCGATAGCTATGAAGACTTGTTAACAGCACTTGACTGCCGAATTACTTTTTTTCACCAAATGAATTGTCGCTTATCCGATCACGCATTGGATCACTTCCATTTCCTAGAAAACAGCGTGACTCCTCAAGCTATCTTTGAAAAAGCGAGAAATCAGGAAATCATTACAGAAGCAGAAGCAGCAGTCTATCGCTCTGCCCTCTTGCTTCATTTATTTGAACAATATCATAACCATGGCTGGACAATGCAACTGCATCTTCATGCTTATAGAAACTGCAACACGAATATGCTCAATCAATTGGGACCTGACACAGGTTATGACGGCATCAACGATCAGCCGATCACTGGCCCACTTCAAGCATTACTGGATGCTGCGGAGAGGAAAGAGGCTCTTCCGCAAACGATTTTGTATTCATTGAATCCAAATGATTATGATGTGCTGGTAGCGCTGATGGGCTGTTATCAAAAAGAAGGCAACAACAAACTTCAACTCGGTTCTGGCTGGTGGTACAACGATACCCGTGCCGGCATGCGTCGGCAATTGACGAAGTTTGCAGATGGTAGCGTGTTAGCAAATTTTGTTGGTATGCTGACTGATTCCCGTAGTTTTCTTTCGTATACCAGACATGAATATTTCCGAAGAGTTTTTTGTGAATGGTTGGGAGAACTCATTCTTCGCGGCGAAGCACCAAGTGATACCAGACAGTTAAAAGAATTTGTTGAAGGTATCTGTTACCAAAATGCAGCGGATTATTTTGATTTTTAGAGGTGGATGATGGTTAAACTAATTATTGCCGGTGATTCAACTGCTGCAACTAAAATGACTGACAAGCGTCCGGAAACTGGCTGGGGTGAAAAATACCAACCTTCCTCTCCCCAGAGGTTACGGTCATTAATTTAGCTATGAATGGACGTTCAACCAAAAGCTTCATTCAAGAAAAACGCCTCTTGCACGCAGAGCAACTACTTGCTCCCGGAGACTATTTCTTGATTCGGTTTGGCCACAACGACCAGAAAACAGATCCTGAACGAGTAACGACGCCAAAAGAACATCAAGAAAATTTAGCACAGTTTATTGCTGTTGCACAAAAAAGCAAGCAAATCCAGTTTTACTGACTTCTATCACTCGCTTGAAGTTCCATCAGCATAATGACTTGAATCACCTAGCCATGGGACCTTATCCAGAAGCTATGAGAGATTTTGCTGCTGCCTTTGAGATTCCTTGTCTGGATATATTCACGATGACGCAAAACTATTTTTCCACATTTGCAACTAGGCAAGCTCGCCAGTATTTTTTGCATCTTTCAAAAAACGAATATCCGAATTATCCCGAAGGTATCAGTGACAATACTCACTTGAATGATCAAGGAGCTTTAATCGTTGCTCGCTTGATTTGTCAAGCAATCAAAGAAGCGAATCTTTCTCTCAGCAGTGAGATATTGCTGTAATTCGGTTAGAATTCTTTGTTTACCAATCAACAACAAGCAACGTGTTTCCAAAGTGAGAAAAACACGTTGCTTGTTTATTTCAGCTATGTGAATGTCGCAGCCTTAGTGAATTAAGGGCTTGTTTCTTACTTTGTTTTATTATGAAAAAAGGTTGAACTTTACGGATAGAAAATTTTTTTACTGAGGCGCATCTTCAAACATCCAAACCAGCGAGCCGTGATACTCCCCGACATGATCCGTTGGTCGCAATAACAGCTTCAATCGATTCTCAGCTAATGTGGCGGATCCACTGCCTTCCCAGACCGGCTGTGCTTTGTCCGACAAGAGAATATCCCCTGTTTTATCAACAAAAATCAGCGCATCTCGCAGCTCATGTTGCTGACTGTTTTTAAGCGGCGTATCGATTTTTACTTTCACTGTCCATTTGCTTTTTTCTAAGCGACTGTTATCTTCCACTTTGATTGGTTGACTTTCAGCAAAAAGATACTGATTAAAAGCTGGAATAGGGTGTGTTCCAAAAGATAAGACTGCCGGCACTTGCAGCCTTGGTCCTGACTCAGGAACAAACACGCGAGTTTCTGCTGCTGATTGATCCCCCTCTTTATTCTCTAGATATAATTTTACCTCTTTATTAAGCCATTCTTCTGGTACTTCGAAAACGACCGAGTCTTCCGTTTGTGTATTTCCCACATCATAGTTTCTTAGCACCTGTTTTTTCTCCCCATATTGGGCAACAACTTGGACGCTTTGATGGCTGTCATGGGAAAGGTCATAAGATAACTTGACTTCTTTAGAAAAGCGTGGAATCACGATTCTTTGTTGTCGGTCTTTTAATGTAAAGAGTAGTGGGACACCTTTTTTGTAACGATGGAAAACTTCTTGAGAACCTGGCATGACAATGATGTGGTCTTTTTCTTCTCGGATCGGATAGTACCCAGTAATGGTGGGATAGAACGAAGATAAATCAACAGAATGGGTGATCAGCCCTCTGATTTCCCCCGAATCTAAGAGCGGTTGATTTTTTTCATCAACAAATTTGAACTTCACTTCGTTATAGTAGTAAATGGACGCAGAAAGTTTTCCGATTAACTGTTCACCATCACCAATATCTTCATAAAGAATTGGTTGAAGTTGAAAACAGTCATTCTCGATCAGTGCAGGATCGACCGGTTGTTCTGCACTTCCAGTGAAGGTGTGGTGAATGATAAACTGATAACTATTGTCATAAAAGGCCCGGTTTTTTAGTGTAGAAGCTTTTGCATGAACAAGCAAATTCCCCTCATCATCGATGGTCTGGTCAAACCAATTTGTTCGATCCGTTCCAGAAAAATCTTTGATCTCGACTCCTTTTAATTGAAACTGATTTTGATCTGGATTTTCGATTCTGTAAGATAAAGTTGTTCGAGAATTGTTTGTTTCAGTGTAAGGAACTGTTTGTTGGAAACGAGTGATCACTTCATTGTTTTCGATGTTCTGAGTGGCTAGTGTTTGTGGATAGGCATAAGGAAATTCAACTGCTGGGAAAAAAACGGATAAATACTTTAATTCAGATATCCCAGCGATAGAAGATCTTGTGTCATTATTTTTGACAATAAACTGAAACTTCGAGATAGATTTTGTTGTGATTGCCAGTTTACAAGCATCATCTGACCAATTATCTGCGTTTCCTTGTCCTTTTAACGTCAAAGTGCCTTGCTCGTCTTCGCTGTATTGGATCGTGGAATCGGGAGCAGCAAAGATATGTTCTATGGCAGTAGCAGCCTGAGGAATTCGTATGTCTTTCCATTTGTTCAAACCCATTTCATTAAAAGTCGTCTTTAGTTGAATTGGCTGCATCTTATCGTCTAAAAATTCATAGGTGATTTCTGATGTACCATTTGCCCATATTTTCAATCTTAGAAATTCGTTTTTCGTGATAAGCATATCCGCACCTGAAGGTTCCAACATCTTGACAGTCACCTTGACATTGACCGGTTGCCCTTGATAATACCCAACATTTCTTATCAGAGCAGCGCTCTCTTTTACAGAATTAATCCCAGTAACTATTCTTTCACTATTCACGACTCCAGACACTTTTTCTATCGTGGTTGATTCACCATTTCTCATAATAAAAGCATGATCTGCAGGAATCTTCTCGGTTAAAGCGTTGCGATAATAAGAGGAATCTGTGATCGAGCCCTCCGTTTGGGCAGCTGCCTTTTGCGTACTAACAAAGACACTACAAATAAATAGCATTGCTACTAGAAACCATTTTTTCATCTTAATCCTCCTATCAATTGATTTAGTGGAAAATCGATAGAACCCCTAATCTATTTACTCATATCCACTGACAATTGAATAGTCTAAAAAATTTATCAAATAAAGAAAAAAACTAGAGCAAAGCTGCAAGAAAACTAACTGTTGGTTCTTTAGTAAGCGGCTCCCCCCCTTCTTCTTGATCGAACTTGGCTAGAACCACGATCCGCCTTCTCAGAGAAGAGGTTCTCCCATTCATTTTTTTATCGGAAAATTCGACAAAGAAAACCCCTACTCTTTGCAAAATCCATTGAGGATGTGCGAAGAATAGGAGCTTTTTTGATTGCTAAGTTCGCCTGTTTTAGAAATCAGGAACTTAGGAGGATTACTCAGGCTGTTTGCCAATATAAGCCAAAATACCACCGTCCACATAGAGAACATGTCCGTTGACAAAATTGGAAGCGTCAGAAGCCAAGAAGACAGCAGGACCGGCTAAGTCTACGGGCTCTCCCCAACGCGCTGCTGGCGTTTTTGCCACAATGAACTGATCAAAGGGATGACGAGATCCATCTGGTTGGATCTCTCTTAATGGTGCAGTTTGCGGTGTCGCGATATAACCAGGGCCAATGCCGTTACACTGAATGTTTGCTTCACCAAACTCAGAACAAATGTTTTTGGTTAGCATTTTAAGCCCACCTTTAGCAGCTGCATAACCAGCAACGGTTTCGCGGCCAAGTTCACTCATCATAGAACAAATATTGATAATTTTGCCATGTCCTTTTTTGATCATGGAAGGCAAAACGGCTTTAGAAACGATGAATGGCGCATTCAAATCAACATCAACTACCTGACGGAAATCAGCGGCTGACATCTCCAACATTGGGATCCGTTTGATGATCCCTGCATTGTTGACTAAGATATCAATGACACCTACTTCTTCCTCTATGGTTTTGACCATTTCATTGACTGCTGCTTCATCGGTGACATCACAGACATAGCCATGGGCTTTGATGCCGGCTGCTTGATAATTTTTTATGCCTTCATCGACTGATTCTTGTGTTAAATTATTAAAGACGATCGTTGCACCAGCTGCTGCCAAAGATTGGGCGATCGTAAAGCCAATCCCATAAACTGCGCCGGTAACTAATGCAATCTTGCCATCTAAACGAAAGTGATCCATTGAAAAATCCATCTTCATCCTTCTTTCTTTTATTATTTCAACTCATCCATGGGAACCATGTCCATATCTGTGTATGTGATGTTCTCCCCGCACATTGCCCAAATAAAGGAATAGTTGCTTGTTCCGACTCCAGAATGGATCGACCAACTTGGGGAAATGACTGCTTGCTCTTCTGCGACTACTAAATGTTTGGTTTCATCTGGTTTACCCATCATATGGAAAACTTTTGTGTCCTCATTGGCAAAATCAAAATAAACATAGGCTTCCATACGGCGTTCATGGGTATGACAAGGCATCGTATTCCAAGCGCTACCTGGTTCTAAAATCGTATACCCCATTTGCAACTGGCAACTTTCACACACATTCGGATGAATATACTGATAAATCTTCCGTTCATTCAGCGTTAAGCCTTCACCTGTTTCCATTGGTTTGACCTGATCGATACTGATTTTTACATTCGGGTATTTATGATGTGCCGGTACACTGGATACATAGAATTTCGCCGGATCATTTGGATCTTTTGAAGAAAAGACTACATGTTTCGTTTCTTTTCCGATATAGTATCCGTCTTGCTTTTTCATGTCTTCTTTGGTGCCGTCAATTTCAATGGTTCCCGCACCGCCAATATTGATCACACCTAGTTCACGGCGTTCCAAAAAGTATTCTACGCCTAACTCTTTGCTCAATTGAAACTCTAATGGTTGATCCGTAGGCGTTACTCCGCCAAAGATCATGCGATCATTATGGGTATAAGTCAACTGGATCGTTCCGGGTACAAAAATTTTCTCTACCAAAAATTCATTGCGTAATTGTTCGGTACTATAGTGTCGAATATCTTCTGGGCTGTGTGTATAACGGGTTTCCATTTCTTGCATGCTGGTTCCTCCTAGCGAATGATTTTTCCAGATCCGGCTGCTAAAAATTCAGCTACTTCCGCTTCTGTAAATTGATTACAATCTCCATGAATCGTGTGCTTTAATGCAGATGCTGCGGTAGCAAAGTCAATGGTTTCCTGAGAGGAATACCCACTTAGAATGCCATGCAGGACGCCTGCACAAAAAGCATCCCCTCCGCCTACTCGATCAACAATAGGATCGATGCGGTGTTCTTGAGAAGCTGCATATTGGCCGTTATGCCAAAGAGTACCCATCAATGTATTAGCACTGGCGGAAAGCACTTCTCGTTTTGTCGAATAAAACAGTTCAATATTCGGATAACGCTGGTTCATTTGTTGGTAATAATACAGCAACTCATTTCCTTGCCCTGTATAGGCTGGAATCTCCATAAAAACTTGTGCATCCAACTTGCCCGCCGAACAATAATCGACCAAAGGAAGGATTTCCTTTAGAAAGGCGGCGGCTTCATTTGTCGTCCACAGTTTGCCACGATAATTGATATCGAAACTGATTTTGCAACCTGCTTTTTTCGCACGCTTAACAAGTGAAAGGGTCAAATCCCGCCACGTCTCGGATAACGCTGGTGTAATGCCGGATACATGGAAAAGTGCGACATCTTTAAAGATCGCTTCTGACCATTCATTGGTCTTGATTTCCGCAAAACTTGACCCTGCACGGTCATAAATGACTTTTGCTGCACGTTCTCCTACTCCAGATTCCATATAGTAAGTTCCCAGCCGGGGACCACCGCTTAGAAGCAGACTGCAATCCACTCCGTAATTGCGTAAATGATGGGTAACAGCTTTTCCGAGATCATTTGCCGGGACTTTACTTGCAAAAGAGACGTCGTGCCCATAGTTAGCTAAAGAGATAGCAACATTTGCTTCACCACCGCCATAGTGTGCAGCAAAACGTCCGCTTTGCTCCAAGCGTACACCAGAACTAGTCGATAAGCGCAACATAATCTCGCCTAAGGTAATAATTCTAGTCATCTCAGTTACCTCGAATGTCATTTAACTTGGCCACATATTGTGAAGCAACCGCTGTCACTTTCTCGAAATCACCACTAGCAGCTGGCGCTAACAAATTACCACCGACACCAACAGCGACCACTCCGGCATTGAACCACTCAGACATATTTTCCAAGCTGACTCCGCCAGTAGGCATAATATTCAATTGGGGCAATGGTGCTTTGAAAGCGGAAATGATACTAGGACCATAGGCACTTCCTGGAAACAGCTTGATGATGTCTGCGCCTGATTTCAAGGCTTCTTTCATTTCAGTGATCGTCATACAGCCTGGCAAATAAGGTACTTGATACAAATTACAAATCTCAGCTGTATCGCGATCAAATGTCGGACTGACGATATATTCTGCGCCAGCCATAATCGCTAAGCGGGCAGTCACTGCGTCAAGTACCGTGCCAGCTCCTATGATCACTTCTTGGTCCTCTTGATAGTCATTGACTAACTCTGCAATCACTTCAGCAGCTTGCGGAACCGTGAAGGTCAATTCAATTCCTTTAATACCGCCTCGGACGATGGCATGACTAGCTTCCAGCGCTTCTTGCCTTGTGGTGCCTCGAACGACTGCAACGATTCCACAGGCTTTTAACTTTGATAATCGCTCTACTTTTTTCATAAACCCCTCCGTTCTTAATTTCCTATTTGGAAATTAAGTTTTATTATAAAGAAATCTTATCTTTATTATACCTGGTCTTTTTTCTTTTGCAAGGGGTTTCCAAAAGTATTTCAAATGGCTGCTTCGATTTTATCTTTTGTGGCACGTATTTCTTGAAGCAATGTTTGTTTATAGCTCTCGGTCAATCGGTATTTTGGCAGACTGACTGAGAAAGCACCGACAATTTCCTCATCTTTCAAAAGAGCCGCGCCGATACAAAAAATCTCTTTCTCCATTTCTTCATCATCAAAAGCGATCTTCAGCTGACGCACTTCTCTTAACTCTTGATTTAATTTAAGAACATTCGTGATGGTGTTCTCAGTATAAGGTTGTAAAGGTGTTTCATCTAAATAAGCTTCATAGCTTGTCTCATCGAATTCTGCTAATACAGCTTTCCCCATCGCTGAGCTATATAAAGGTCTTGAAATTCCCACCTTCGACGACATGCGAATGGTTTGATTTTGAGGTTCCAGTTTATTGACATACAAGATTTCATTCGCTGTCAAAACCCCCAAATGGATCGTCTCATCGGCTTTTTCCTGCAATTCTTCCAAAAATGGCAGGCTGATCTCTACCAAGTCAAGTTCTTGAATATTTTTATTGGCATATTTGACGAGTTTAGATCCTAAGCGGTATTCTTTTTGCTTGTCCTTTGCAACATAGCCGATCAGCTGTAATGTTTCGAGAATCTTTAACGCGGTTGAATTGGTTAAGTCTGTAGCAGCTGCAATCTCTTGCAACGATTTGTTGGGTTCTTCCGCAAGATAATCCATGATTTTCGCGGCTTTAATCAAAACAGTCCCATAGGGTTTCGTCATTTGTATTCCACCTTTGTTTTTTCTATATAAGAAATTATAATCTCTTATAATGAAATAAACAACCAAACTTATCCATCTTCTCTTGCGAAGACGGTGTAAGAAGGTTGTTTAAAAAAAGGATAAAGAAAAAAGTTTTACTTTCTGTTTCTCTTCATTGTATGATGATATTACCACGAAAAGGAGCAATAGCATGGACTTAAATGTATTGACCAAAGGAAAAAAAATTTCCGAAAGCGAGCAGCACATCCTCACTTATTTGGTGTCTCATACGGACAAAATCGAAGGCGTCCCTTTGCGAAAAATCGCGCAAGAGCTTTATACTTCTCCAGCAACACTGGTGCGATTAGCACAAAAATTAGGTTTTTCCGGCTATTTGGAATTACTTTATTTCTTAAAAAATCGGCTGAATCGTCAAATGACCACTGAAGCAGCCATTAACTATCAGATCAACACAGAAGGCATTGCAGCCTCTATTGATGCGATCAAAGAAATTTATGCTCAAAACAATGATAAATTCATTACCATTTATGCCACTGGCTTTTCTGGTATCATAGCAGAATACCTTCATAAAAAAATGTTGGTTAATGGTATTAAAACTTTACTGGTGAGTGCTTCTGATTCCGGCGGTATCATTAGTAATAATATCGACAACATCAGTATGCTGATCACGATTTCTAAATCGGGGGAGACACAGAAAGTGCTAGAAAAAATGCAACTAGCGAATGATCATCAAATCCCCACTGTCCTTTTCTGCGGCAATGGTGAACACCGAGCCCATCAACTAGCAAATTTTTCTTTTGGTGTCACTGATGAACGACCATATGATACGCAGAACATCCAATATACGAGTTTTTACGGAAAGCTTTTACTGCTAATGGAGTACCTCGTAGAGGCATTTACTGCCGAAATCAACTAAAAGAGTCCGGGGCTTCAACATATGGAATAGCCAAAAAAATCTAGGATCACCCCTGCTATCTGGCTGGCTCGCTTCGCATCTACTCGATAAATGAAGCCATTCAGTTGCTTTCAGGTCGTTCAATCTTGTTGTTCAATCTTGTTGTTCAATCTCGCTGATACTTCAGCCGCAACCCTTTCTGCTAGTCAAAATAATGTTCAGCGAGCGACGCGTAGGCTGCGCTCGTTTTTTGATTCGGCGTAATGGTCTGCAAGTGGTCTCTTGCTGCCAAACGATGACCAAAATAAAGATCATAAAGACCAAAAATTGGTTCGTTTGCCGGTGACAAATAACATGTCACGCCCAAGATATCAGCTGTTAATTGTGCAATGGCTTTCGATTGGAAAACGCCACCGCTGATCGTCACTTCATCGGTAATTGCTGCCATTTCTTTTAAAACACCAATATTCAACAACATCCCCTCAATTGCTCCACGAATCATATCTGCCCGAGTATGTTGAATCGTCAAACCATGATAAGACGCCTTGATATCAGATGTCCAATAAGGAGCCCGTTCCCCATTGATAAACGGAAAAAAGCGCAGACCATGGCTGCCGATTATGGTTTCTTCAATGATTCTTGGGAGGCTTTCATAGAAAGTGTCAGGATCTTGTGCCAATGTTTCTTTGATCCAAGCAAGGACGCACCCCCCATTATTCGACGGAGCACCAATGACATATTGACCTTCTTTAAGGTAATAACAAAAATTTTGCCGCTGATCGAACACCGGTTGATCCGTCACCTTTCGAACAGCAGCACTAGTGCCGATCGTCAAACTATTTTTGATTCCAGTCGATACATACCCTGCATAAGCCGCCAAACAGCCATCACTGGCGCCGCACATGATCTCTACTGTTTCATTCAATCCATAGCGAGCGGCAGCGGACGCAGCAATAGGAAACCGATCGGTCGTGTCACAGATTGGCGCAAACTGTTCAATGGAAAGGTCCAAATAGTGAAGAATCTCTTGACTCCAATTTTTTTCTTCAAGGGAGTAGAGGCCTGTTGCCGATGCAGTACTTCGGTCGATCCAAGGAGCTCCGGTAAATAAAAGCATCACCAATTCTTTCAGCCCATACCATTTTGTCTTGCCATCAAAACCGCCAGCGGATTTGAAGTGAAGCAACTTAGAAAATGGCGACATCGCATGGATCGGTGTCCCAGTCTGCCGATAAAACGATTCTGACAATGAGGATTGACGAAACTCTGCAATCACTTGGCTAGCCTGATTATCTGACCAAATATAGATTTCTTCAAATTTCTCATTTATCACTGGCATTAGACTATGCATCGCTGTACTGAACCCAATCACTGTTATTTGCTCTCGTAAAGAGGAGGGAATCGCCGTGATCCCTTTCAAAAGTACAGCTATGATTTCTGACGCAGACTGTGTGCGACCTTTTTCTGTTTTGGTATAAATAGGAAAAGAACGTTGATAAATGATTTTCCGTTCTTCCAACAAACCGATTTTTATTGCCGTCGTTCCAATATCAATCCCTAAAAACATTCCTCTCGCTCCCTTATCTCTGCTAATTCATTTCTATTTTAGCATACTTAAAAAAGATCCCCACAAAAAGACCATTGCTCATCTCCCTTTGAATTCTTGATAAACATTTAGAATGTCAGTGATTCCAGCAAAAAAATCCGAATGATTGACAAGAGGGTTGGCAAACATCCAGCTTGCAGCCATCAACTACTGCACCACAGATGCACTCCCTCTCGTTTATCATTCAGATCCTCTATCTCCTCTGTCATCCTCAGACTTTTTAGCGAACACTAATTGTTGTAAGGTTTTTCAAAGTGACATCTTTTGATCAGAAATGTTTCTCAGCATGTGAAACATTTTAGTGGAGTCCCGGCCAATAATCACCATTTTCTGAGACCAGATCATCTAAGAGATCTTTGGCTACTTTTGCGCTAGGAATGGTTTTGGAAAGGGTTAACGCCTGCCACATTTTTTGGTAACTCTTTTCCACATATGCCTCCACCACTAATTTTTCCACAGTGACTTGTTGGAACATCAAGGCTTGTTGGAAAGATGGTATCTTGCCTTGTGCCAAAGCTTCTGGTCCATCAGAGCCAACGATACAAGGAACTTCCACCATGGCATCATCAGGAAAGTTAGCGATTGCCCCGTTATTCTCAACAATCATGACCATTCGTTCATGCGTATTGAACGCAATTGCTCGTGCCAGATCCACAATAAAGGTTGCATGAGCATCGATTTCAAATGCGATACCCTCTGCCGATCCTTGTTCGATGATTTTTTTCGCATGGTCGAAGACTCGCTTTTCTCTTCCTTCCATGACCTCATTCGAACGCGTATATTCGGGATGCTCTTTCATATGATCATAAACGTAATCTGGGTATAAGTAATATTTTAAATACGTATTTGGCAAATACTCTGGTGTCAGAGCCAAAAGATCTTTGGCTTTTTTGTGGGTTTCTTGCCAACTAGGATCTGTATGTTGGGTGTCCACTTCAACTTGAGTGAGATAGCCATTCTGTGCAACATATTCCCTGATTTGTTGGATGTATTCGTTGCCTTCTTTGTCCTTGATGCTGGTCCACCAGCCAAAATGATTCAAGCCAAAATAACGAACTTCTAAGTCTGCTGGATTTTTATCAATAATTTGCGACATCCGTCGCAAGGTGCCCACTGGCATATCGCAAATATTCAACACTTTTGCGTCAGGTCGCAACACACGACAGGCTTCTGCTACAATCGCTGCCGGATTCGAATAATTTAACATCCAGCAATCTGGCGAATACGTTTCCATATAATCAATGATTTCCAACATTCCGGTGATACTGCGCATACCATAAGCGATACCGCCAGGTCCGCAAGTCTCTTGACCGAACACACCATGGCGTAGAGGAACCTTCTCGTCTTTTTCCCGCATGTCATATTTGCCTACTCGAATATGAGCCATACAAAAATCAGCACCAGTAAAAGCTGCTTGCGGATCCGTCGTATAAGAAAATTCGATCTGTGGTGCCTGTTCTTTTAATAAGATCGTCAATGCTTCACCTAAAGTTCTTTGTCGCGCTTCATCATTATCATAAAGTGTCAGCTTTCTCAATGGGAAGCGGTTTTGATTATCTAACAGCATCATCACGATCCCTGGTGTGAAGGTACTTCCTCCACCGGCAATCACTACTGAAAAATTCTTCATCATTCAATCTCTCCTTCTCGTCCAAGAAACTTTTCTAATTCTTCTCGTACTTTTGGTACAGTCAATCCATAAACAACATGGACATTCTCACCATTCTTGATAACGCCTTTGGCTTGGGTTTCTTCTTTTAGCAATGTCTCATCCACTAGTTCTGGATTTTTTAGTTTCAAACGCAATCGTGTGTAACAGTTGTCAATCGTTTTAATATTACTGTCTCCACCTAAACCTTTCGTGATCAATGCTGAAATCGAGTCCGTTGGTACAGATGAAGGGATTACTTCTGCCGTCACTCCAACACCAGCTCCTGCTAACCGTTTCTCTTTGTACTCTTTTTTTGAATACAATTTTGTTTCATTCCCTTCATCTTCCCGACCGACTGTTTTCAAATTCATTTTGGTAATCAAAAAGCGGAAAAGAGCATAATAGAGAAAGAAAAATACTATGCCAACGGCGATATAGATGGGCCAGCGAGTCTTTTCAATCCCTAACGGCAAGTTATACAAAAGGAAATCAATAAAGCCATTCGGACCAATCGCTCTTGAGCCAAAAATATTCAATGCAACCATACTCAGTCCACTTAATGCGGAATGGATCACGAACAAAACTGGTGCAACGAACATAAACGAAAATTCGATCGGTTCCGTTACCCCAGCAATAAAGGAAGTCACCACTGCTGGGATCAAAATAGCTTTGACCTTGACTCTATTCTCTGGTTTTGCGGTCTGATACATAGCTAGACAGGCACCAAGTAAGCCAAACATTTTTGAAATTCCTCGTGCATCCCAGATGACACTTTGCGAGAGAACCTTTACTGCCGGATCCGCAATTTCTGCAAAGTAAATGTTCCGAGCCCCTTCGAAGACTTGGCCCCCAACTTCAGCGACGCCTCCAAGGGAAGTATATAGAAATGGTGTATAGATCAAATGATGGAGTCCAGTTGGAATCAATAATCTTTCTAGCGTCCCGTATAAGAAGATACCGAAGTTTCCTGTTTCTTGAATAATGCCGCCTAATCCATCAATCCCCGTTTGAATCACCGGCCATACGATCGAAGAAAGGATGGCGAACAATACAACAACTGCAATCAAAACAATGAAGACAAAGCGAGCCCCGCCATAGACTTGAAAAGCATTATTGAAGGTAGTGTCGATGAAACGGTTGTGGATCAATGCAACGATGATCCCTAAGATGATCCCTAAAAATACCCCCATATCTAAGACTTGAACCCCTAAAACCAGTGCTTGTCCTGATCCTTGGAGTGCATCGGCGGCTACAAGCATCCCTCGAAGTTCCATAAATTTGTTCATGGCATATAAAAACACCAGATAGCCTAGTAATGCAGTAAACGCCGCTTCCGCCTTTTTCTTTTTGGCCAGACCAAGAGCGATCCCTACACAAAATATGATGCCGAGATTCGTTAAGATCGGTAAAAGTGAGGCAGAGAGAATGCTGCCAAAACCTGTGGTGATTGGGTTATCCAAAAATGGAAAACGTTCGATCAAACGAACATTGGTAAAAACATTGCCAATGGCAATCAAGATCCCAGCAATTGGCAAAATCAGAACCGGTACAAACATGGCTTTTGAAAACTTCTGCATCGCATCCATCATTTTTTCTTTCATTGATGATACTCCTTTGCTTTTTTATCGGTAGGTTTATTATAGGTAAGTTTGAAGGACATTCCTATAGAAATCGCTTTCAAATCAACCTGTTACATAGATTGGAACGTGTTTCATAAAAAGAAGCATCGAATGGTCATTTCTTACCATCCGATGCTTCTTTATTCACCTTTCGTACTAAATCCACATGTTGATATATCAAAGGGAAAATTTTTCTATATGCAGCTTCTGTTAAATGTATGCCATCTTTGGTATTCAAAGCATCAAGCTGTTTAGTTTCATCTATAAGCAAATTATTGACTTCAATCGTCTCATATCCATTTGAATCGGCAAGCTTGCTGATTTTCTCACTTGCTTCAATCACACGGCTATTGATTCTATACTTTGAAGCCTGCAGTAGCCATTGCTCGCCTTGTTTTTTTGAAACGTCTTGCATTATTCCGGTATTTACTGGATAAAACTTAATAAAAGTAACTGCACATTGTGGTAGACTTTTCTTCAATTTACTGAAAATTTGGCGGTAGCTATCTAATAAGTGACTATCCTCAAAACACTCGTCTGCTAGATCATTTGACCCAATATTGATCAATAGATGTACAGGTTGTATAGAGAGTATCAATCGATCAAAAATTTCAAGATAGTCTTTAGAAGTTGCTCCACTAATTCCGCGGTTATAAACAATTATTTCTTTATCGAGAAACAATTGTTCCAAAGGAAATTCTTCCATTAAAGAAGAACCAGCAAAGACGATTTTCCCATTTTCCGCATCATGATTTTTAGAAACATAACGATTCAAACAGATCATTTTCCGCCTACTCCTCGTTATTAGATATTTCTCTAATCGTCATCGCAGTTTTCGCTGACAAATAGATTGTATCCATTGAATAAGTATCTATCGTTATCTTAACAGATGCATCCTTTTCACTATCGTTAAACAAAATAACAACAATGGATTTATTATTATTCTGAAAGGCAACACTTTGGATATGCCGATCATTCGAGCTTTCAATTCGAACAGATTCAGGGCGGACAAATTTACTGAAATGAGCCAGACCAAAATAATCAAGTGTCAATTCATAGTTTTTCGTTTGTTGATCCACTTTTACAAGGCCACGACAAGTACTTTTTCCAAATCCCGGAACAGTAGGTCCATTATTTTCGTCTAGCGCTAAATTCCAAAGCGTCATAGATTTTGCACCATTTCTAAAAATGTTGATCCCTGTTCTCATTAGATTACTGAAAGCTGGTTCAAAGGCTGGTATCCAATCTCCTCCAGATCCCTCAGTAAAATGGATTTCTTTATCTGGATAAAATAGAGCAACTCTTGATTGATTAATTACATTACCACCATACCAGTGCCAAGCTATGCCATCAAAGGCCGCTTCTGCCTTATCCAAAATTTCTAATGGATAATCAATTCTATCCCAGTTATGATCATAGCCTAATATTTTTGTCCGAATGTTATTATCATTAAACAAAGGTTTTAAGTATTTAGCAACAAAAGTTGCTTGTTCATCCGCCAGCATCTCCATTCCTGGGTAATTCGGTGGCACAAACAACGGTTCATTTTGTGGTGTAATCGCATATATATCTAATCCATGCATATGATAACTGTCAATCACTTTTTTGAAGTAATGAGCATATGTATCATAATACTTCAACAACAATTTTCCACCAATCATTTGTTGAGAATCTTTCATCCATCCAGGAGCACTCCAAGGAGACATAAATAATTTTAGTTCAGGATTCATTTTCTTAGCATATTTTGTTAGGGGAATGATACTTTCTTCATCTTGTGCGATAGAAAAATGAATCAGATTCTCATCTGTTTGATCTTTTTCCATATCATCATAACTATAAATATGCCTCGCATAGTCAGATGCACCCATTGGGTTTCGTAGAATTGAAAGACCGATTCCTTTTTTTGAATCAAATAACGCTTCCATGACTGCGATTTGTTGCTCTTCAGATAAGCATTTATCAACTAAATATGCAGAAGAATCTGTCAAAGAAGTTCCCCATCCATCAATTTTCTGAAAAGTTTGATGGCTATTGACATTGATTTCAAACTCATTTTTATTTTGTGTAAACGGAGATTGTTCAAGCTGAAACATATTCATTTCATCTGTTGTCGTGTAATATTCAAAACTCAATGGATCACTCCTGTTCTATTTGATTTGTAGTTACATGCTTCATAATTTGCTTATGGATCATAACTTGAAAAACCATAGGAATACTTATTCCAAATAACGCCCATACTAATGCTAATCTAGGTAAAAACACAGGTAAAACAAAACTACTAAGCATTATCGCTAAGCCAATAATATTACAACCTACGTATTTTAACGTTATCCCTAATGAAAACTCCACTATGGACCGAATGGACATTTGGCTGGTACAAACAATGAATACATTCGAAAGAAACACAATAAAAAATGCAATAAAAAGTAATATCAAAAATTGAAATATAGTTCTTCTAGTGAATGCTAGTAAAAGAAACAGTAAGAAAAAGATCACCCAGAAAGCGATGATTAACCTGAATGAAAGAATCAGATTTTTTCTAAACAGCATGAAGTATTTTGTTAGGGTAACTTCTTGCTGATTGTATTCTTTTAAAAGCTGGTAGCCAGTAATCAATGCACAAGGCACTGTGATGATTGGCAAACTAGAAAAGATGATTAATAGATTTAATAGCATCATTTGATATATTTTTTGTAGGAAACTGTATACTTCACCATCAATATTAAATATTTGTTTCATTACTGACTACCACCTTTTTATTCGATGCCTAATTTCTCTTTATTCTCAGCAATTTTCTCGTTTCTAATTGCCTCAATATCTGACCAACCATTTTGATCTAAAAATGTTGAATATGAAGAGATTACTTGATCAAATTCTTCTTCTGAAGAAGAGCGAATCAAACAGACTAATGTTGTATACCAATTTGTATTGATTGCAGAGAGATTACGTGCTTCTTGAGTCCCTGAACTAGGATCAATATTTTCTAGAATAAAATGAGGGTATAATTTTCCTTCTCCCCATTCTCTTGGCTGTATCAAGGCAGGTGTCTGAGTACTTTCACTAGCCATTGATTGATATTTATCATGACCAAAGAAAATAAACTCACTTAGTCGATACTCTTTTTTGAATCGATCTGAATCATTATCTTTCATCACTGCTGCACGCTGATTCAAAGACATCGCCTCTATGTCAACGCTTTCATTAATTTCCTTAATAACCATCCAGCCAAATTCGCCTGCCATGCCATGGGCACCTTTGATCAATTCATTTTGATAAATAATACCGCCACCTATGCCTGTTCCTAGAACCATACATATGTAATTGGGAATCCCTTGAGCATGGCCAATCCATTGTTCTGCGATAGCAGCAGCATTGGCATCATTTTCGATAACAATTGGTACTTTCGTTATCTTCTGTAATTCTTGCTTTAGACGAACACCATAGATGGACTTGATTGCTCCTGCTGTAATCATTGTGCCGTGTTGATCAATAATTCCTGGTGCGCTGATTCCAATCCCTTCAATTGGTTCTTGCCTCTGACTCTCTTCAATAATTGTTTGTAGGTTTACCAAGAATTGATGTCTATTATCGATCGTTTTGATACTCTGCTTACAATAAACTTGTCCTTTATCATCAATAAATCCATATTTGATTGTAGTTCCACCAATATCTATTCCCAAATACATTTATATCACTCATTTCTATTAAACTGATATACTGATTCGCCCTCAACCAATCTTCCATTTAATACAAAGGATTTTCCTGAAACATCCCCATTGATCAGCTTTACTAAATGTTGCGTTGCAAGCTCCCCTTGTTCTTTGATTGGGTTCACAATTGTTGTTAAAGACGGTCGAAAATATTTCAACAGCTCGATTCCATCAAACCCAACAACACTAAAATCATTCGGCACATGATAGCCTGCATGTTCAATCGCTTTGGTTACGCCGATAGCACTAAGATCATTTCCCGCTAGAAATGCTGTCGGTAAATCTTTTTGCTTATGCAAAAATTTTTCTGTCGATTGATATGCGAAATTTTCTTCAAATCTTCCTTCTATTAGATAATGCGGCTTTAGAGGAATGTGTGCTTTTCTTAGTGCTTGCTGATATCCCTTGAATCGTTCATCGCTATCATAAACACCATCAAAGCCTTTGACGAATGCAATATTACGATGGCCTTACGCTATCAGATAAGATGTTGCATATTCAGCGCTTTCATTGGAATTGAAAACAATACTACCAAATGTATGATCTTGAATATTACGATCAATAAAAACGGCATTGACGGATTCATTTCTGATTATCTCAAGATCTTCTTCATCAAGCATATCTTCAAATCCAATAAATCCATCTACAGCACCTCCCAGAATACTCGTCAAGACAACTTCTTTTTCCATTGAAATAAACACATTTAAAGCGTAACCATGTTTTTCAACTTCTCTTGCTATGGATTCAATCAGAACACTAAAATACGGACCAGTGATACTTGTGGTATAAAATCCGATTCTTTTCGTCCTACTTTTCTTTAATTCCTTTCCCATAAGATTAGGCACATAATGAAGGTTCTTCGCAGCTGCTATGACCTTTGCTTTCGTCGATGCTTTAACAACATCAACGCCATTTAACGCTTTTGAAACTGTTGCGATTGACACATTTGCTTCTTTTGCAACGTCTCGGATTGTTGTTCGTGTATTCATTATCATCACCACATAAAAACGTTTTTTTTTATCAACATTATAAACAAACTATAAATAAAAACGTTTTCACATTCAATGGGTTTCATCAAGGTTGGTTGCTGTACCAGCTTAATGGCTTCTGTACCTTAATGAAACCCCTTGTACCAATCATCAGATGTCTGCTCCATTTGATGCGATAAATTTTGGTACCATTTAAATGAATCTTTTTTTAACCGCTTTAGTGTACCTTTTCCGTCATTGTTTTTATCTACATAAATCATGCCATAACGCTTCTCCATTTCACCTGAACCAAAACTCACTATATCTATGATTCCCCAAGGTGTGTAACCTAACAAATTAACTCCATCCTCTAAGACAGCTTTTTTCATTTCTGCTATATGTGCATGGATATAATCAATACGATATTGATCATGAATTTCATCATTTTCGACTGTATCACAGGCCCCAAACCCATTTTCAACACTAAACAAAGGTATCTGATACCGTTGGTCAAGGATATTCAAAGTGTATCTCATCCCAACAGGATCAATTTGCCAACCCCAATCACTTGCTTTCACATGTGGATTGCTTAACCATTTGGCTTTTGAAAAATCATTGATCAACTCGCCATTCTCATCCAGAGTAGTGGCAGTGCCTGACATATAATAACTAAAGCCGATATAATCAACTTTACCTTCTTTTAATATCTTCTTTTCTTCATCTGAGATATCAATAGAATAGTTTTTCCGATCCCATTTCTTTAGGACATATTGGGGTATCTCTCCTCTAGCATGGACATCACTATAAAAAAAACGTCTATTCATTTCTTTCTGTGCCGACATCTGATCTTCAGGTTTACTAGAATATGGATACACTGGAACGTTTGCCACCATACATCCAATTTGAAATTTGGGGTTAATTTTGTGTCCTAACTTAACAACTTGTGCACTCGCAATCAATTCATTTATAGCACCTTGATAAATTATCTCTTCCTTATTCGCTTGGGTCTTATTTTGATCAAATAAAAAAGCAGAATTAGTCCAGGTGTGTAAATTATGTTATCCATCAGCTTGGTTATTGATTTCATTGAAAGTCATCCAATATTTGACTTTGTTTTTGTATCTCGTCATAACACTTTCCGCATAACGAGTAAAAAAAGGAATTAATTGTTTATTCTTAAATCCACCATAAGCTTTATATAGGTGAAAGGAAATTTCGAAATGCGATAAGGTGATGACTGGCTCAATACCATTTGCAAGTAATTCATCAAATAGATCATCTTAGAATTTAAGCCCTTTTTCGTTTGGTTCTTTGTCATCGCCAGTTGGAAAAATTCTTGTCCAATTGATAGATGTGCGCAATACTTTAAGACCCAATTCCTTAAACAATTGAATATCCTCTTTGTAAAGATGATAAAAATCAATAGCTTCATGATTTGGATAATACCTATTTTCTATAACACCATCTGTAATTTCTCTGGAAATACCATTTCCTCATGCGGTCATCACATCTGCAATACTTACACCTTTACCCTCAACATTCCACACAACTTCAACCTGATGTGCGGCAACAGCTCCACCCCATAAAAAATTTTCTGGAAATGTATTCATGATTCTTCATCCTCTCTTTATTCTCCTTGAGTATACAAAAAGTCCGATATTCATCGTGCATTTACTAATAAATCGGTACACGAGAAGCAAATTAGAAAAAAAAGCACCTTGGTACACGAAGTACCAAGGTCATGAATAATTTCAATCTCTATCAAATGTAATGAGTTGGCGCACAGCCTCTGATAAGGCTTCAATCAAAAACATACAGGGAATTTGACTTGTTAAATCCTCGTGCTTATTAATTCTCTTCACATCAACCGAATAATCTAATACAAAATCGCTCATTCTACCCAGTGTGCTTGCAGAATCGCTTGTGATTACGACCGTTGTAAAGTCCGGGTTGTTTTTAAATCCGTTAAACAACTCTATGATTTCAGTTGTCCCTCCTGTAATAGATAACGCAAATACCATATTATCAGATGTATTTTTTAGTTTTGCAAAAATCGGATATGTATGATCGACTAATGCAAAACTATTACAGCCTAAAGTTGAAAATCGACGCGCAGCATACTCGCACATTGATGCAGAAGCACCAATACCATAAAAAATAATATTCTCACACTCAATCAGTTTCTCAGCCACTCGTCTCAATTTACTCTCAATGTTTTTAGGAAAATGATCAGCGCTTAATAACGTGCTTCCGCTAAGTATATCAGCATTTTCAACCTGAGGCATCTTAGCATGCGACCGAAACTCCGTAAAACTTTCATAGCCTAATTTACGAATAAAGCGCATCACAGAAGAGGCCGATGTATGGGATTCGATGGCGATTTCTCTCACCCGCATATAAGGAATCTTGTCACTTTGACTGGACATATAATGATAAATTGCTCGATCCGTCTCTGATAAATCGTTGAAATCTATTTTTCCAAAAAAAGACATGCCTATCGCTCCTATTTTTTCATTCTTCTGATTCTACAGACTGAGGCTGTATCGACAACGGCTTCACAAAAAACAATTCCAACGGCTGTTCAAAACCTGGTACGTCCATAAGCAACCCACCGGCATCTTTGTAGCCACATTTTCGATAGAAATGCTGACTGCTCTCATCAGACTGAGTAGAGGCCATACACATCCCATACCTTTGTTTCCGCATTTCTGCTTCCCAAAGGCGGAGGAAGTGCCTTCCTCTCCCTTTTCTCTGCTGGGATTCGTTGACCACCAGCATGGTACAAAAGGGAATGGTATCCCAAAACAATTGGTAGCGAAGAATCCCCACAGGTTCTTCCTCATCGGTCAAGATCAACGCCTGTTGATCTTGGAACTTTTTTGCTAATCCTGCTTTTGACAAATGATTATCTAGTTCTAACCAGAATGTCATATCCCTTTTTTGCGCATAACGAATCTTCAGCATCTTGGTTTCTCCTTGTTTTTTCCTGAATCGTAAAGCAGCACTATTTTTCTGTTGTTTCTCGGTATTCTTTCAACACAGCCAGAAACGCATCACCGTATTTATCTAACTTGTTTTGACCAACACCTTTGATCTGTAGAAATTCGATAGGAGTTTTAGGCTGCTGCTCCGCAAGTTCCCGCAATGTCTTGTCCGAAAAGACGACATACGGCGGCAAGTTTTGTTCTTGTGCGAGCGTCAATCGCAGGGAACGTAATTGGTCAAACAATTCGTCATCGACGACCAATTGACGTACTTTGGCTTGTTTCCGGTAAACCTTTGCCTTGCCTAAAAGAACCTCTACACCGGCAGCTGACACACTGAGCAGGGGGTATTGTCCTTCCGAAGGGACTAAATAGCCTGATGCGGTTAAGTAGTCAATGAGTTGATTGACTTCTTTTTGTGACCAATCTTTCAACAAACCATAGGTTGGCAATTTTTCAAATCCCCATTGGGTGACTTTCTGATCTGCTGATCCGGTCAACACTTTCCCCACTAACGCTTTGCCAAAACGTTCACCCATTCGTTTCACACAGGACAACACTTTTTGCGTCTCAACGGTGATATCTACCTGTTCTCGTTCATCTAAGCAATTGCTGCAGCGGCCACAATCGGGACCGTCTTCCCCAAAATACCGCAATATGTAACGTTGAAGACACATTTGTGTATGCCCATATTGACTCATTTCTCTCAACTTGAGGTATTCATTTTGACGATACTGAATATCGGACTCAGATTGATCGATAAAAAACTGCTGAATCTGCAAATCCTGCGGAGCGTATAATAAAATGGCTTCGCTAGGTTCACCATCTCGTCCGGCACGTCCGGCTTCTTGATAATAAGATTCTAAATTACCGGGGATTTGGGCGTGGATCACAAAGCGCACATTGCTTTTGTTGATTCCCATACCAAAAGCATTGGTTGCTACCATCACTTGAAGACGATCAAAAAGAAAATCTTCTTGGTTTTGCGTACGTTCTTCTTCAGTTAATCCGCCATGATAGCGTCCAGCATTGATAGATTGTTGTTTCAATAAACGATAGATTCGTTCGACTTCTTTGCGTGTGCTGGCATAAATAATCCCTGATTGTCCTTTGTTCATCTTTAAATAGGTCAGCAAATAAGTATCTTTCTGCTCTTTGATAACTTCAAAAGATAGATTTTCGCGAGCAAAGCCCGTTTTCACTTGGTTCTCTGGTGGAATCAGCAACAGTCGTTCAATATCTTGGGCAACTTTTGGCGTTGCTGTAGCTGTCAATGCCACCACCGTTGGCCGCTGATCAAAACTATGGATCGTTTCCGCTAAGCGTAAATAGCTAGGACGAAAATCATGTCCCCATTGTGAAATACAGTGGGCTTCATCAACAGCGAGTAGGGATATAGGAACATAGCGCAGCAATTCGCGAAAATGATCTGATTCCAAACGCTCTGGAGCGACATACAGGAGTTTGATTTCTCCTTTCGATGCTTGCCTTAACCGTTGGTTGATTTCCGGAGCTGATAAGGTACTATTGATATAAGCGGCCGGGATACCCATGTCATTCAATGCATCTACTTGATCTTTCATCAATGAAATCAATGGTGAAATAACTAATGTCAGACCGTCTAACAATAAAGCTGGGAGCTGATAACATACAGATTTTCCTCCGCCAGTCGGCATGATGCCTAAAACATTTTGATGAGAAAGAATGGCATTGATGATTGATTCTTGACCTTCCCGAAAGCTGGTATAACCGAATTTATCTCTTAAAACTTGATTGATTGATTGCATAATATCCTCTTTTCCATGTCCATTATACGAGAAAATCCAGTCATTTGAAATGGGAACAGTTTGGGAATCACTTTCGACAGAAACTTTCAGTCTTTGATTTTTTGAGAAGAATATGGAACAATGATTGAAACAAAAAAGGAGTTTGCAGTTTTATGGAAAAAATCGTAATTATCGGTGGCGGCATCATTGGGATGACCTTAGCAAATTATCTAGATACGACGAAGTACCAAGTGACCGTGGTTGACGACCCTACGGGACAAGCTACTAAAGCGAGTGCCGGGATCATTTCCCCCTGGCTTTCGAAACGGCGAAACAAACGATGGTATCAATTAGCTAAAGATGGGGCTGCTTTTTTCGAAAAATTGGCACAAGATTTCTCACTGACCACAGATATTTATCAACGCTCAGGTACATTGATCATTCGCCCAGAAAATCAGTTGGCAGCATTAGCGGAACTGGCGGAGGAACGGCGCAAAGAGGCACCGGAAATCGGTCAAATCACCTGTCTTTCTCCTGCTGAAACGCAGCAAGCTTTACCTTTGCTCAAACCACTACCGGCTTTGAAAATTTCCGGAGGAGGTCGACTAGATGGCGCTGCTTATCTAGCGTTCCTAGAAGAACGGGCCCGTACCAATGGGGTCGTTTTCGTCCAAGGGAAGGCTAGACTTTATAAAGAAAAAAATTGGGTCGTTTCTACTACATACGCAGAAATCCCAGCGGATCATGTTTGTTTAACCGCCGGACCAGGATTAGGCCAACTGTTAGAACACTTGAACTACCACGTCGATGTTCGTCCCCAAAAAGGACAGCTGCTCTCCTTCGAAACGACAGCGTCAGCAAAAGATTGGCCAGTGGCGATGTTAGAAGGCGAAGGCGATTTGATTCCTTTTGCGAATGGGAAGATCCTTTTAGGAGCGACTCACGAAAATGATGGCGGTTGGGATCTGACTCCCACTGAAGCAGCAAAGCAACAATTGCTGACTGGCATCGGTTCATTTTTGGCAGCCCCCGAGAAATTGTTTGCTGCGCCAATGACAGTTCGCGTAGGAACACGGGCCTATACTTCTGACTTTGCGCCATTTTTTGGACTGCTTCCCAGTGAGCCAGGATTAGTGGTCGCCAGCGGACTGGGGTCTTCTGGATTAACCACAGGTCCCTATATCGGTTATTTACTGGCTGAATATTTTAATCAAGGTCAGAACCCTTCTGAAAAGCAAAAACTTTTTGAGAAATATAGTAAACCTATAGCTGCCTATATTACTCAACGTCACTGATGGTAAAAAAAAGGAGCTGTAACAAAAGTCTTGTCGCAGCTCTTTCTTTCGAACAATTGGACAGAATATGCCGCAGCTGTTTTTGCCAGGTGCATCTCCCCTCTTGTTAAACCTCTTTTTTTCTTGAATTTAAGCGTTTAAAATTACCTTTTCTAATAGGGCACCGGCTTGATGATTTCCTTCAAGACCGATCGTTCCTGAAAATTGTTGGACACGTTCCATGTTCGTGATTAGGACGATGACCATCGTTTCTTTGCCTTGTTGTTCGATATAAGGCAAGTCCATCGCTGCTAGTTTCGATTGTGGGGTTACTTGCTCTCCTACTTTTACGAATACTTCAAAGCCTTTGCCATCAAGAGAAACTGTATCGATTCCCATATGGACTAGAACTTCCACACCATTCGATGTGGTGATTCCCACCGCATGTTTGGAAGGGAAAACCGAAGTGACTTCACCACTGACTGGCGAATAGATTTGGCCGTCTTTAGAGTGAATGGCATACCCTTCACCCATCATTTTTGTTGAAAACACTTCGTCGGGTACATCTTCCAATGGAATGTATTCTCCTTGCGTTACAACATGCAAATCAAGTTCGTTGGTGAAGGTTTCTGTTTCTGCTTGATTAGGGACTAGGAAATAAGTCAGAGCAAAAGAGGAACCGATCGCCAAGACAATGCCTAGGACCGCATAGATAAAGTATTCACCAATATAAGCCGGCAAACTAAAGATACTGGATAAAATATAGCCATAGATCCTTACGCCAAAAAAGCTGATGAACGCTGATGCAATCGAACTACCGATGGTAGCTGCTAAAAATGCTTTTTTATATTTTGATAAAATCCCAAACAATGCTGGCTCAGTGATGCCCAGCAATCCTGACACAGCTGAGGACAAAATGATTGATTTTTCTTCTTTTGATCTTACTTTAAAGTAGATCGCTGCGGTTGCGCCGGTGATCGCCATATTTGCCATGAACATCATTGGCATCAACATATCATACCCTTGATTGGCAAAGTTTTGTAATGCGATTGGCGTCATTGCATGGTGTAATCCGGTAAAGATCGCAATTGGACGAATAGCACCTACAACAATTCCTGCCAATACAGGAGAAATCGTAAACAAGCCAGCTACACCATCTGCAAGCAAATTGCCTAAATGAATACTGATTGGACCAATAACTGTCAGTGTAATCAGTCCAGCCACAAACAAGGAAATCGTCGGTGTAAAGACGGTCCGCAGAACTTGCGGCAATACCTTGTCTACCCAGCGATAAATGTAGCTTAATGCTAAAACAGCAAAAATGATTGGAATAACGGTACCCGCATAATTGAAAACGGGAACTGGTAAAACCCCAAACAGTCGAAAGGCCGAAATATTGCCTTCAGCAACTGCATTCGTCATCGTTGGAAATTGTAATGTTGCAGCAATGGCGATCGCCAAGTATTGATTCGTTTTAAAGATGCGCGCAGCAGAAGCAGCAACAAAAAATGGCAAGAAGGTAAATACGCCGCTGGCGATCATATCAATGACTAAATACGTATCTGTTTGATTGGAAATCACATTTAAGGCAACCAATCCTGCCATCAACCCTTTAATCATTCCTGCCCCAGCGATTGCTGGAACAATTGGTCCGAATACACCGGAGACTGTATCCATAAACAACGAGACAGCGCCTTTTTTCTCTGAAGACTCTTGACTCTTTTCATCCAAACCAAGTTCTTTGGCTAATGGAGCATAATAATCCGCTACATCTGTACCGATCACCACTTGGAGCTGATTGCTTTGATATTTCGTTCCCACCACTTTAGGTATTTTTTCTAAAGCAGTATAGTCAACTTTCTTTTCATCCTTCAAATCAAAACGAAGCCGCGTCATACAATGCCAAGCATTATTGATATTCTCGGATCCACCAACATCTTTTATGATCTGTTTTACGATGTCTTCTTTCATCATCATTTTTTCCTCCTGTTGTTTGCTAACGGACTTGAATCTTGAGGCGCCTTTTCAAGTGGGTCCGTTTTCACACACATAGTAGCATGGCTGCACCCGCTTGTAAAACCAGTCCTTTTATTAAAAAAACAGACAAAAAAGGCTATGTATCAACAAATAAATAAGAATCCATCTAAAATTGGACTGGTTTTATGAGCCATAGCCATCTTTTTTTGGACCAAATTGACAGCGGTTGCTCTGCGTGTTTCAATGGCTATATCAACTAGATACAAAAATTGGAGTGAATAAAATGACACCAACGATCATCACCGACGTCAAATCCTTTGCGATCAAACCTGATCGCCATAACCTTGTTGTCGTTAAAGTAGAAACCAATAAAGGAATTTCCGGACTAGGCTGTAGTACGTTTCAATTTCGTCCTTTAGCAGTCAAAACAGTCGTTGACGAATATTTACGTCCCCTTCTGATGGGTAGAGACGCGAATGAAATCGAAGACATCTGGCAAGTCATGAATGTCAATTCCTATTGGCGCAACGGTCCGATCACAAACAATGCCATCTCTGGTATTGATATGGCATTATGGGATATCAAGGGACAGTTAGCTGATATGCCTCTGTATCAACTGCTGGGGGGAAAAGCAAGAACCGCGATCCCTGCTTATACTCATGCGGTAGCAGATAATTTAGACGATCTCTATCACGAAATCGATCGCTTTTTGGCAGCCGGTTATCGCTATATTCGTTGCCAGCTCGGGTTCTATGGCGGGAATCCAAGCCAGCTGCAAACACCCGAAGAACCAATCTCCGGCTCTTACTTTGATCAGACAGATTATATGGAAACGACTTTGAAGATGTTCGCAGCGATCAAAGAAAAATATGGCAACCAATTTCAAATGCTGCATGATGTTCATGAACGCCTCCATCCGAATCAAGCCATTCAGTTCGCCAAAGCAGCAGAACCTTATCAGCTCTTTTTCTTGGAAGATATTCTGCCGCCTGACCAAAGTCACTGGCTGACACAATTACGCAGTCAGTCAGCAACCCCCATTGCAACAGGTGAATTGTTCAATAATCCAATGGAATGGCAAGAACTAGTCAAAAATCGGCAGATCGATTTCATGCGGGCCCATGTATCACAGATTGGCGGCATTACGCCAGCATTGAAGCTAGCTCATTTTTGCGATGCGATGGGGGTTCGAATTGCCTGGCATACGCCTTCTGATATCAGTCCAGTCGGCTTGGCAGTCAATACGCATTTGAATATCCATCTGCACAATGCCGCGATCCAAGAAACAATCGAGTTGCCGGCAAATACCCAATCCGTGTTTGTTGGCAGTCCCCAACCCAAAGGCGGCTTCTTCTATCCAATGGAAAAAAGCGGGATCGGTATTACATTTGATGAAGAAGCTGCGGCTGATTTTCCGGTCGTTTACCGCCCCCATGAGTGGACACAAAGCAGAACGCCGGATGGTACACTAATCACACCTTAAATAATAATCCTAAAAAACTCAGCAGCCTGACTCAAATTGTTGAATCAGAGCTCTGAGTTTTTTTGATTTATCGTCTAGGAAATTTGTGGCTCTTCCTCTGCCGATCAATCGATGCGTGAACGATGGATTTCTCGATCGAAAGGTCGAATATAGGTGACTGCATAGTCGATGGCGACGATGTTGCTGAATTCATAGACCCGCCCATCTTCCAAAATTGCCCGATTCGTGATTTGCATCGCTGGGGTCCCCCGTTTGCACAGCAAGATTGCCGACTGGGCCATTGAAGTCGCAATCGGGGTATAACTGCTGATGTAGTGGGAAATCCGATATCCGCAACTCTCAACATAGCGCTGAATTGAATGTTCTACTACCTCTTGAGTGACATTAGGAAATAATCCTACCGGTAGCTTCGACGTTTCTAGCTGTTCAATCTTATAATTGACGATTCGCACCCGTTCAAAAGTCCAAACTTCTTCATTGTCTGCTAACTGAAAGATTTTTTGTTCATCTGGGGTAGCGGGTGCTTTACTCAAAGAAATCATTTTGGAGTGGATCCGATCGTAAGGAGTCCGTGTCAAGGAATTAAAGATCATGGGATTTTTGACCCACTTCTCATGGATAAAGATTCCCGATCCTTGGACCACACGAACGATGCCGATTTCTTCTAAATTTTTGATTGCTTGTTGAATCGTAAAGCGGGAAACGCCATAATTTCTGGCAAGTTCTCTTTGATTCGGTAATTTTCCTTCAATAAATTCTTCCTGATAAATTTTACTAAGCAAATCTTGAACGATAAATTCTCGTTTTTTCATAAAAACTCCCCTCACTTGCTCTCAGCTGTCGCCAGAACAGATAGTCCATCTTCTAGAGCGATTGAAAGATGCACCTCACAGCAGATAGAGCATCGTCGCTTGTCCAGTATCATTACGAACTATTGTACTCGAATGTACTCGAAAATCAATCTGCTGAATCATTGGCTCTAGAGTTAAAAAGTTAGAATCTGTATCAAACCAGGCGTGTCGCCACAGAAATGAGTATTTCTATATCAGCTAACTTGATGTAGTTCATGAATGGTCAACACCTTAATCAAACAAGGACCGATCAAAAAAGATGTCACGAACTGTTAAACAGATTCGTCACACCATCGTATGAATCGATTATTGCACTTATTCCGAGAAAAAAATTAGTCGGACGGATCAGATTCCCAGTAATCCCGGAGTTCTTCATTGATTGTTTCAACATTCACTGATTCTCTTTGTTCCTCTGGTTGCTCTTCGTTTGGCACATCACCAACCGCTTTTAGACAATCAGGCGTGACTGTTTCACCTGCTTCAGCAGCCGTCAGTATTTTCTCGATTTTTATTTTGTGGGTCCAGTCAGCACCCATGTCATAAATGTAGGTCAGAGTTTGGCAGGTTTGGAAATCATGGTCGATCACTAATGCATTTGTAGGTTCCGTGTTCGGCACATCGATTGAATTATTGCCGGCAAGAAAAAGGTAGAGCTGTGAATCCTGCCATTGAAAAGCAATTTGGATCATATTATGGAGTTGTTCATAACTAATGCCTGCAGGAATGAGCATCCTTCGCCAAATCGGCGGCTTGAAACCTTCCAAATCAATACGGATTTGATATGCAGCGATTCTTTCTTCGCTAGCTTCAGGAACTTTTTTTATTGGAAAAGGGACGATTTTTGGCGATCGTTGATTTTCATAGGGATGTTCGATCGGAACCAAATCATGATCTTCCGGTTCGACATCATGAAGCATCTCTAGCATTGCCGCTTTCTTCTCTGAAGACCAGAAATGCGGTTTTGACATGCGAGAGTAAAACACAGGCTGTTTTTCTGCAAGAACAAAGATAATCTCTTGGTATTGTTCTTTTGTGATGTGCTGTTCTTTATACATGCAATAATAAAAATCTTCAATAGCTAATTTAGCAAAGGGGAGGAAATTCAAATCATAAGGAATCTCTTGAGGCATCATTTCCGTATAGACCCATTCGACAAACTCTTTGTCTGTCAGCATTCTTTTATTCGTCTTTTGTTCTGCACAAAAAATCAAATAAAAAACCGGATCTAAGTAATGATCTAAATCATCATTACTGACAACACTCGGACCACCGAACAACGCGACATGATCCATCATGTGATCGATTACTTTTGCTAATTTTTTCAATGTTTTTTCCAAAAAAATACCGCTCCTTTCTATCAGTTTAACTTTGACGAAAAGAGCAGTAATTGTCAATCTTTTTTTTAATGAGCAAGCATTTCCTGTGCAATTTCTAATCCAGACAGATCAGTCGGATAGAACGTTGGCCAATGATCCATTTCCGACAATAATGCTTCTTGACTTTCATTGCCAAAATAAAGGTGAAAATGATGGGAATCAGTTGGTGCAATCGAGTGATCGCTAAATTGGATATATTTGAAGGCTGCATCGTTATCTTTTGATTCAAACAAATAACGGACGCCGCGATTCCCTGCTTGGTAATTCAAGATCTTTTTGCCTACATATTGATAGGTTGCTTTCTTGGTTGTGCCATCTTCAAAGGTAAATGCCATCGTATCTCCTGTGATCGTAATTTCTGCAACATCTGTTTGGTAGCCAGTTGTATAATAGTCTTTGTATTCCTCGGCCGTCATGCTTTTATTCTGTTTTGCTTTGTAGTCAAAAACTTGATCCAGCGTGCCGTCTTTCAAATAAGGATAGACCGATTGCCACTGTCCCTTCCAGTCCGTGAGTGAGCGGTCTTGAACATCTGCGTCGTCGAAATACCCATTATAAACGGTTTTTTCTTTCTCTGCTTCTTTCACTTCTTTCTCATTGGCTTGTGAAGTAGTCAGCATCAATGCGTCTCGGTTTTGTTCCATGATGGAAATGTAATCTTCCCCACGATCCATTTGTTCCTGTGTCAATCCTTCCAGCGGATTCAAAACGGATAAATCGACACCAGCTTCTGTTGCCAGTGTTTTGGCAATACTGTCTTTGGCATTTTCTTCAAAGTAAATCGTCTTGATCCCGGTATCTTCTACAAAATGCTTCAACTCAGCAATACGTGCCGCTGAAGGCTCTTCATTGGGAGACAGTCCGGCAATCGGAACTTGTGTCAGTCCGTATTCCAAAGCGAGGTAGCCAAAAGCAGCATGCTGGGTGACAAAATGCGTTTGCTTGGCATTCTTAAATGCTGACTGATAAGAATCATCCAATGACTGCAATTTTTCTAAATAGGCCGCAGCATTCCTTTCAAAAGCAGCTTTCTTTTCTGGATAAGCCCTGCTTAGCTGATCACGAATGCTTGCTACTTGTTTGATTGCAAGGCTTGGTGCTAGCCAGACATGAGGATCTAATTCATGAGAGTGCCCTTCTTCATGATCGTGGTCATGCTCTTCATCACCCGGCAGCAACACCATCCCCTCCGTAGCTTTCACAACGGTGACATCTCCTTCTTTCAATGTAGATTCAATGGCAGGAACCCACATTTCCATGTTCTCATTATTGTAAACAAAGACATCCGCTTCTTGGATTTTTGCCATATCTTTAGCCGATGGTTCATAGTCATGTGAGTCTGTTCCTGCCGGCATCAACAATTCGATATTGCCTTCATTTCCCACCACATTGCGAGTAAAATCATACATAGGATAAAAACTAGCGAGGACTTGAATCGTTGGATCACTTGATTGTTCTGTCTGTTCATTCGCTGATTCCTTTGTCACACTGCAAGCAGCCAACCCTATGGTTAAAAGCGAAATACCTGTTATTTTTAAAAATTTCTTCATCTCTTTACCAGCACCCCTTTTTGATTTAGCAAAACGATCATTTCCCCCCAAAAAAACACCAGAGAGCCTGTTACGATTTGATTTTCACAAATCGTAACACTTACGTTTTACTTTCGATTATTTACTTTACACAAGGGAAAACAATCTGTCAACACCTAAAAAGATGTTTTTTATATGTCTATTCTTTCATATCTGCAGTGATTCATTTGTCTTTTTGCTCGCGCTGTCTGACTTGTTCTTTCAAATCGTCTGTGCTACACTCAGAAAGTAATTGAATCGAATTATCCACTAGGGGCGCTTTATGCTGAGATAGACAGTTTGTCTGGTCCCTTTGAACCTGATTTGGTTAATACCAACGTAGGGAAGTGGTTGCGCAGCTTATTTCGCGTTCCCATTTTTCTGTCTACCCGTGGATAGAAAAGGAGGAACGCTTTTTTTGTAGACAGAAAATCATTCGAAAGGAAGAATACTATGGAAAATTGTTCAATGAATCAAATCGATATCACAGGATGCCGCATCAGTCTTTATCCAATGAAAGATGATTTTGCCTCTCACATTCTTCGAAGCATCAAAGAGACCGATACCACAGCCGTTTGGCAGCAGACAGATCTTTTCAGTACACTCTACCGTGGTGAAGCTGCCAGTGTGATTGATGCGGCAGCAGCTCTTTTTGTCAATGCCTATGACCCAAAAACACATTTGGTCGGTGAGTTCACTTTTTCGAAAGGCTGTCCAGGAGATCTGGCTGGTGATGCCTTTCTCAGCGGCAAGCATGAACGGCCAAATCATCAGCAAATTACTGCAAAAGGTACGTTCATCGTTCAGTGCAAATATTCTTTTTATGTCTTTGGACGTGAAGATTATATGGAAGAAATTGCGCATATCGTCTCGTTGGCGGATGCCATGGGCTTACGACCGCAATCGGCCCATTACGTGACGCTGCTATCTGGCACAGCCGCTCAATTATTCGCCTATTTTGAACAAGCACTGGCCTATGCACACGAAAAGCTGCCTCATTATGTTCTTGAAGGAACCGTTTCAGTCAATAGTCCCTCGTTGAAGGAGGCCTCTTTGCATGAGTAAGTGGCAATTAAAGGATGTGATCATGGTAGGCATCGTTTCTCTCGTATTCGGTGTCGTTTATTTAGGGGCCGTTCACTTGGGGGTTTTACTCAGCACCTTGTTAACTCCATTTGGCCTCGCCATTCTAGCGAATGAATTTCTCTTTGGGATTTGGTTTATGGCGTCTGCATTTGCCGGTTACGTACTAAGAAAACCAGGTGCAGCCACGATTACTGAAATGATCGCCGCTTTGTTGGAGGTTTTCATGGGTAACTTTTATGGTCCAATTATCTTTGTCAGCGGCTTTCTTCAAGGAATCGGCACAGAGGCTGGCTTTGCCGCTTTTCGCTATCGAAAATTCGGCTGGTCTTCTTTGATCCTGGGAGCTTTGGGAGCGACTGTCACCAGTTTTATTTGGGGCATGATCCGTTCCAGCTTTCTTGATTTAAAGTGGCAATTACTGCTGACTATTTTCGTGATCCGTCTGCTTTCCGCGCTCCTTTTTTCAGCTGTCCTTGTTAAAGTGGTTTGTGATCACTTAGCAAAAATGGGGGTTTTGAATAGCTATCCGATTGCTCAACATACTTGCTTCAAACGAAGCCGTGTGAAAGAATGAGTTTAGCACTAGACTCCTGTGTCTTTACGATTGATGAGCAAAAACTTACCGCTACCTTTGAATTAGCTCCTGGGGAAATCAAAGGGATCTATGGTCCTTCTGGTTCAGGAAAAAGTACGTTTTTTCGCTTATTAGCCGGTTTGTCGGATCAAGGGTTCGAATCTGGACACTATGTGATCGATGAGAAAGATTTTACTGATTTATCCCCTGTACAACGGATTGCGTCCGTTAGTTTGATGTTTCAAAATCCCGATACGCAGTTTTGTATGCGAACTCCCCGAGAAGAGCTGTTATTTTGTTTGGAAAACAGAGCCATTCCATTAAACGAAATGACTCGTCGTATTGAGACGGCACTCGATTTTTGCGAGATTCGTCATTTAGAAGATCGAGTGCTGACAACCCTCTCAGGTGGGGAGAAACAACTAGTAGCGTTAGCATGCTGTCTTGTTTTAGAAAGCCGCTATCTTCTATTAGATGAACCTTTCGCTAATCTCGATTCGCTGACCGCCCAATCATTGCTTGAAAAATTAACAGAAATTCAACAAAAAAAGAAAATCGGAATTCTTTTAATCGACCATCAAGTCGCACCGGTCGCTGACTGGGTGCAGGAATGGCTCCTATTAACAGATGCTTTTCAGTCGGTTCCTTCTCAGTTGCTTTTAGAGCAAGAAGAGCAGCTAAGACAAACTATGATTAAACCGTCCCTCATTCCTATTGAGCCGCAGCCCCTCTTGCGGTTTGAAAATTTTCGTTTGCCAATTGGCAGACATTCTCTGCTGATCAAAGACGAAGTCTTTTCGACCGGAGAACGAATAGGCATCACAGGAAAAAGCGGGATAGGAAAATCAACCTTTTTTAAAGCCCTGTTGCAGCAAGTTCCCTATGATGGAACGATCTATTACCAAGAGCAATGCTTGACCTCTCGCAGTCGTCCTTTCGATCGGATGAGCTGGGTCATGCAAAACCCGCAGGATCAGTTTCTAGCTTCCTCCGTGGCACAAGAATTAGCCAATGGTCAAGAAAGAGAGGATCTCTCTGAAAAGCTGAACCAATTGGGACTATGGGAGAAACAGGAAGATTCTCCTTTCCTATTAAGCCAAGGACAACAACGGCGATTAGCTGTTGCCTGTTTGATCGATCGTGAGATCCCGATTTTGCTTGTTGATGAGCCAACCTATGGACAAGATTTGCGGCAGTCTTGGCAATTGATGTCGTTATTGGCAGACAAAGCGGCCAGCGGTACACTGGTCTTCATCATTAGCCATGATTTGCGTCTTCTGTCAGATTTTTGTGACCGAACATTCGATTTCAATCATTTTGTAAAGGAGTCTTCCAATGAAGTACCGAAACCCAACAGTCAAGCTGCTGACTTTATCCGCGCTGGCTTTGCTCGTCTCTTTTCAAGATAATTTGTTGCTAAATAGCAGTTTGACTTTATTTTTCTTGTTGCTGCTCTTGGTTTATCTGCCTCTGAAAAAATTGCTCAAGTTACTTTTTCTCTTGTCTTTAAGTGCAGTCGGGATCTTTTTTACCGGGCTATTATTTTTCCAAGAAGGTCAAAACGGCAGCACAACAGCGGCATATGCCTATGGCATTCGTCTCGCCAGTCGCGTTTATTGTTTTGGGACATTAGGAAGTGTCTTTGCCGCTACGACCTCACTAACAGAGCTGATCTATTCTTTACAACAGCAACTTCGCTTGCCTCCTGTTTTT
The DNA here is from genome assembly GCF_003812305.1 of Enterococcus sp. FDAARGOS_553. Taxonomy (NCBI): domain Bacteria; kingdom Bacillati; phylum Bacillota; class Bacilli; order Lactobacillales; family Enterococcaceae; genus Enterococcus; species Enterococcus sp. FDAARGOS_553. The sequence goes on along the minus strand of NZ_CP033740.1, from coordinate 2,345,097 downwards.
GCTTATGGCTTAATGGCAGCCTTTCATATGGCACCTATGATTCCTAAAGAGTACCGCAACATCCAGTTTAGTCTGAAATCTCGAGGAATCACTTATTCCAAACTATCCTTAAAACCACTGATTCCACTGATGGTCAAATCGATCCGCTGGTCAGAACTTCTAGCTGCAGCCATGGAATCTCGCGGATTTGTCGGTGATGCACCTCGAACCTATGCAGTGAATTATTCAGTCACCCTTAAGGATTGGTTGTTTGGACTTGGACTTCTTGGCGCTGGATTGATCCTTACTTTGCTTCCAGTATGAAGCTAAAAAAAGGGATAGAATAAACAACAAATCTGATTCTAAACAAAAAGATACCGCAAACAGGACAGCACTTGCTGAACTTGTTTGCGGTATTTGTTATTGATTAGTGGAACTTACATTACCATTCGTTTCCCTTGTTTGATCTGAGAAATCATCACCAAAAAAGTGGTTGCTGTAATATAAATGGTGAAAACCAAATAAAGCTTTTTTACAATAGAAACAGTTTCGCTCGTGACTAGATGACCGATTCGAGGCAAATGAAACAAAGGTTGGCCAAGTAATTGACTTTTTCTGATTTTGGTCGTTTCCATGTGGTCTTGAATGTCTCCGATCGTATACATCACTTGCTCATTTTGATCAATTGCAGCAATTCGCCGCGTGTATATTTGTTCCCCTTGATTCACAAAATAAGTGATTGCCTCGCCGACAATCAAATTTTCTGCATCCACACTTTTAACAAATAATAAACTTCCAGAGGAATATGTTGGTTCCATTGCGTCACTCTTCACAATAGCGATGGGTAACCCTAACATTTTTGGAATAACAATCATGAGTAAAGGAAGAAGCATAATAATTAATGTTGTAAAAGAAAGAAGGATACTTGTTTTAGAAATTTTTTTTCATCACAGTTCTCCTTTATTTTTGATATTTTTGTATATTACGTTTATATTATAACGATTAATGATTTTTTCAAATAATATGAGTCCGCTTTTTTAAATGATTTTTTTTATTAGTTATTTTATTATTTCTGGTATAACACCCATTATCATTTGACTTAATCAATTGTTTTGTTTTATTCTAGACGTGGATAAAAAACAGGAGAATTCATATATGTTTAAAAAAATAACAAACTAAACTTGAAGAATGCAATTCCCTTCTTAACGATTTCTGCTTTTTCTCTGGGAATTATCTTGTTCTATATTTCTGCTCTGATTAATCCAGTGATCAGTCTTCCTTCTATTGAAAAACAGGAAGATTGGCTGTATTATTCTGCAGCAGAACCAGAAACAACTTTCGACAGTAACTATGTGAATTTTTTGCCTAATATTCCTACCAATGAAAATTTGGTAATGGAACGTAAAATCACCAATGAGCACTACTACCCGACATTGCTGTTGGTGGGCGATCATCAGAAAATGACGGTTTATTTAAATGATAAACTTTTATATACCAATAAAAAAGAAGTAGCAGATGGTCTTGTGAATCCTGGGAAAACCCTCTCTTTTGTCACCTTGCCAGAAAATTACCAAGGCCAAACACTACGTATCTATGTATCTAGTCCTTTCAAAAATTATTCAGGATATCCCGCTGAGGTCTTTCTTGGTTCTTCAAACGCTTTAGTCAGTTATGTCTTTCGTCATTCGATTCCCAATATTTTCATGCTTCTTCTGACAGGTTTTATCAGCTTGCTTAATTTGATTTATGTAGGGATTAAATTAGTTAAGAAACGAAAATTACTCGTTTCGAAATTATTATTCAGTGCTTTTGCACTGTCAGCTGGACTAGAAGCCGGTTTTGGCGATATTCTTGGAGGGTTGCTCTTTAACCCCACCATAAATTCAGTGATGTTGAATGTCTTATCGATCATTACCCCAATGTTCTTGATCGGCTTTTATTTATCGAAAATGGAAGTTCTTCAACAGAAGTACAAGATTTAGGTGATCTTCCATGGCATTTGTGGTGCAGCAGCCATTTTATCTGTCTTTTCCCATCAACTCCACTTGCCGGAAATTATGGATTATATCCATTTACTGAATATTTTTAGCACTCTTGTGACATCCTTTGCTGCCATCTATGAAGCGGTTAAAAAGAATCAATTTTTTGTTCTTTGTTCTCCCTGGATCGTTTTATCCGCGATTGGTCACTGCTTTATCTACATTCAAGATGTCCTAAACAGCGATCAATCAAAAATCAATTGGAATACGATTTTCTTCGTACTCTTGATTATTGTCTGCTGGTGCTATGATTTGCTGCGTTTGTTTTTCTATAATGAGGGGAAAACAAAAAAACAGGATATCGCAGGACTCAAGATTCGCTTGTATGAAGAACAACAACCGATAATTCAACAACAAATCAATCAATGGCAACAAGCTTTTCTCGGTTTTCGCAAACAGTTGAATACTGCAAAAGTCATGCTGGAAGACAACAGTTTGCTGGGAGCTTTTGATCAAATCAACCTAATCGAGCAAACGCTAGAAGAATCCTGTCCAATCAAAAGTGAAGATCATTCTCTAACAACCCTGCTATTGACAAGTTATCAGCAATTGACTCAGCAAAAAAGCATTGAATTCTCTTATGATGTGGATATTCCCGCAATCAAAGAACTAGCTGAAGAAGATTTTCTACAATTATTTGCTCATTTAATGGACTATGCAATTCGGGAAACGTATCTACTCAAAGATCGCGCCCTGCGGAAGATTCATCTAAGTGCTATCAAACAGCAGAATCAATTGTTCGTCAGCTGTCAGTTTCCAACTTTGGCTACTTCGGAAAAAGAAGCCATGCCGAATATTGAAACCTTTGAAGAAGAAAACTATTTTGATCTTCAGATTATTGAAAAACTGACCCAGCAAAATTTTGGGTCTTGCTCGGTCTTACATGAGGAACAAGCCACTCGTTTTTCTCTGACATTTTCTTCAGATGGGTTGCCAGATTACCTAGAGCTAGTCAGTAATGAATAACAAAATGACAAAAAAAGCTTGCTTTTTTCCGAGTTTCGATTTAGCATGAATGTAAGATTTGGATCAGTATTCTTATGATGGTTAAAGAGAGTTGGAGCAAGCTGGAAATCCAATACCCGCTAATAAGAAGAACCTGCCAATGGTAGTGACCGCAAAACGGTCGGTGTGAAGACCTTATCCTTCATGAGTTGGACTAGCAATAGTCAACAAAGGTGGTACCGCGAAATCCAAGCATTTCGTCCTTTTTATAGGACGGAATGCTTTTTTATTTTTTAAGGAGGAAAAACAATGACACAAAAAAATGATTTTACAGAATGGTACATTCAGACCATTCAAAAAGCCGAATTGATGGCTTATTCGCCAGTTAAAGGATCAATCATCTTCCGTCCTGATGGCTTTGAGCTATGGGAACATATTCAAGAAGAATTTAATCGCTTTTTAAAAGCAGAAGGCATTCGCAATGCGTATTTCCCAATGCTGATCCCCCAAAGTTTTTTCACGAAAGAAGCGGATCACATTGAAGGATTTGCTCCTGAATTGCCTTGGGTGACAGAAGTCGGTAATGAAAAATTAGAAGAACCATTAGCATTGCGTCCTACTTCTGAAACTATGATCGGTTCAGCCTTTTCTGATTGGATCAATTCTTACCGTGATCTACCATATGAAATCAATCAATGGGCCAATGTTTTTCGTTGGGAAAAGAAAACACTGCCTTTTCTCCGCACTTCTGAATTCTTATGGCAAGAAGGACATACCGCCCATGAAGATGAAGCAGGTGCAAGAAAGCGGACGTTAGGAATTTTGGATGAATATGCACGTCTTTGCGAAGAATTTTTAGCCATTCCAGTGTACAAAGGACAAAAAACACCTTCTGAACGTTTTGCTGGCGCGGTGGATACCTACTCCATCGAAGCCATGATGAAAGATGGAAAAGCTGTCCAAGCCGGTACGAGCCATTATATGGGGACGAAATTTGCGGAAGCTTTCGATATTACATATTTATCGAAAGAAAACAAACATACCTATGCACATACAACTTCTTGGGGTGTTTCTACACGTTTGTTAGGCGCATTGATCATGACTCACGGTGATGAAAACGGATTGGTTTTCCCACCAACGATCGCCCCTACGCAAATCGTCTTGATGCCAGTCGGACCTTGGAAGAAAAATCCTGCCATTTTAGAAAAATTGGAAGAGTTGTTTGCATCTTTCAAAGCCAAAGGTATTCGTGTTCGCTTAGATGATTCTGACAATTCGCCAGGTTACAAATTTAACGAGTGGGAATTAAAGGGCGCTTGCTTACGAATCGAATGTGGTCCAAGAGATTTAGAAAATGGGCATGTAATGGTCAAAGTCCGTGATCTTGCCGAAAAACAAACCGTAGCATTTGATGACCTTGCTGATTTCGTGGATCAGCAATTGGCTGCGATGACACCACGTTTGCTTGAAGCAGCTCGTAACAGAAATAAAGAGAACGAGTATTACGATATCGAAACACTGGAAGAGTTAAAAGCACATATCGAAACCTGCAAAAAAGAAGATAAAGTCACTGGTTTTGTCTTAATTGGTTGGGACGGGACAGAAGAAACTGAAGCCAAGATCAAAGAAGAAACTGGCTTTACTACCAGAAATATCCCATTTGAAGCTCCTATGGAAAAAACAGTTGACATCGTCAGCGGGAAACCTGCTAAACACACCGTTTGGATTGCCCGAGCTTACTAAGCAAAGAGCAAAAAGAAAAAAGCGCAACCCGTAAAAAAACGGCATGTTCACTAAAAGAAAAAGCAGCCACAGATCGTAGGATCTGTGGCTGCTTTTTCTTAGTGCATTTCAGTTATTCTATAGATTTTCGTTATATCCACATCTTTTTTTGATTTGCTGGAAAATCAATAAACTAATTCCAACAAATCCTCAGGGGTAATATTGCCAAAATATTTTTTGACATCAATTTGATCAATCACATCTTTCAATGCAGATTTATCATAGCGGGTGCCGATAAAAGCTTGTTCAACGTCAGCAATATCTCCTAATCCAAAGAAATCTCCATAAATCTTTGCTTCTGTAATCTTGCCTTCTTGAACGTTAAAGCGAACTTCGATCGATCCAATTGGAAATCGTTTGCGGCGTTCAATATCAAACGCAGGAGATTTCCCGTAATTCCAATCCCAGTTTCGATAATACTTGTCGGAAATTTCGTTGATTTTGACCCAATCTTCCTCAGTCAATGTATAGGTCTTGACTTGGTCGACTGAATCCACACCAAAAATCTTCAAAAGAATCTCTTCACGAAACGCTTCGGTCGTCATATCTTGTTTGTCTTTTGGTAAGAAAGGTTTGATATTCGTCACGCGAGAACGAATCGATTTGATCCCTTTTGATTCGATTTTATCTTTGCGCACTTTCAACGCATTGACCACTTCATTAATGTCACTGTCAAACATGATGGTCCCATGAGCAAACATTCGACCATTGGTGGCGTACATTGCATTCCCAGAGAACTTCATATCATCAATGACTAGGTCGTTGCGGCCTTTTAATTGTGCCCCTTCGACGCCCATTTCATGAAGCGCCTGAACAATTGGTTTCGTCAATTTTTCGAAATCACGGAATGAATTACCGTCATCCGGCATGATAAAGCTAAAATTCAAGTTTCCAAAATCATGATAGACAGCCCCACCGCCACTAAAACGGCGAACCACATGGATTCCATGAGCATCGACATAGTCTTTATTGATTTCTTCGATCGTATTTTGATTTCGTCCAATAATAATCGACGGCTCATTGATATAAAACAGCAGGATCGGTTCATCCACCTTCATTTCCTGCAGCAAAAAGATCTCAATGGCTAGGTTGATTCTTGGGTCGTTGTTTTCATTTGGTACAAAAAGCATCTGCTACTCCTCCTCGGGTTTAAATCTCAAAGATTTTTTGAACTGCTGCCAATTCAACCGGTATCCCGTTGGCCGCCGCTGCTGCCTCTTCTTTCAGTTGCTCCAGATCACCATGCTGTGGGAGATGAGTCAAAACCAGTTTTTTGACCTTCGCTGCGGCAGCAATTTCTCCAGACTCTTGAGAAGTAAAATGAGCTTTGTGGCGCTCATTCCCTGCAAAGAGGTAGGTATCTGCTAAAAATAAGTCGGCATCTTTGGCAAAATCGACAAAACTTTCTAAGTAGCCGGAATCGCCTGTGAATACAAATATTTTACCTGTACTATTCTCCACAAAGCGCATGGCATAACAAGTTACAGGATGAATCGTCTTCATAAATGTAACAGAAAACGGTCCCAATTCCAACTGTTTTGTTTGTAAATAATCATGCCCTTCTGTAACTCCCGCCATGGTCAACTCATTGAAATGAATACTGTCTTCTCCATGCCCATAAATGGGCAATACGTTCCGCTCTGCTTGCTTAGGAAATAGCTGCCAATAATACTGTAAGACACCCAGATCTGCGATATGATCGTGATGGTAATGACTCAAAATCACAGCATCCAATGCTAACGGATCCAAGATTTTTTCCAATTGAATCAGTGTCGTGCTGCCAGCATCCAGCAACAAATGATATCCCTCAGACTCTAATAAATAGCCAGTAGTTCCCTCACCCTTATAGGGATATGCGCCTAAACATCCTAAAACTGTTAGTTTCATACTTCCGCCTCCTTATCCCTATGCTATCACAAAAGCATTGGATTACTCAAAAATAAACAGCAAAAACGGCTGCGACAGCTGGAGCTCATTAGCAAAAGAAATCGATGATTTTCTCTCTCATTGCTGCATTGAGTCACCCAACGTCACAACCGTGGATCATATCTTTACAAGAGGTGTTCTTTAGCTAAGAACGCGATCATTTTCTTTTTCGATCAACGCTTGATAAAAGGCGGCATTCGCAGTGTTTGCGTAGGCCAGCGCCCAAAATAGACCGATAACAAAAGCAAACAAACCTAAAACCATCCATCCTAATAAAGAAATCTGCAGCAAAATATACTGACCGATATGATTCTTCATTAAATGCCAAGCTCCTTTTATCGCTTGTAGCGTCGTCATTTCTGGATGGTCGTATCGTACATAGATCGCAAACTGAAATAATCCGCTTATGATCTGGGAGACAAATAAGAAAAGGACCACAGAAATAAGAAAACTGATGATGAAGGAAATCGACGAACGGAAGAGACTCCAGTCTACAGTGATCCGACTGTTGACATTCAAGACTAAATCAAGGTACTGATTCATTCCGCCAACAACTAAATGGGGTAAAAACGTCACAAAACTAATCAGATAATTTACGAGAGCATTCACCAAATTCAGCAATAGAAAAGGTACGTAATAACGCTTGTCATAAACAAGAAAAATATCCGACACATGGATCTCCCGCTGACGAATCAAGAACAGTGCCATGATATTTAAACTTATCGTCAATGCGAAAAAAACAAAGTATTCCAAAATATAATCAATGATTGTTTCTCGTGTCTGTTGAAAGGTATGGTTTGTCAATGACAGCACCAAACTGCTAACCATGCTTTGAATGGCTATCGTAGCAATAAAGGCTAAAATATACCGCCCCCACATGCCCTTTAATGCACGTGATGCCATGGAGCGGATCTCACTATTTTTTCTCATCCTCTACTCCTTCTAATAGCTTCGTAATTCTTTCACGGTTTTGTCATCTAAGCGACGAACAACTTCTGTTACTAATTTTACTGTATTTAAGTAGTCATCTTCATGAATGACAGAAGTATGGGAATGCAAGTAGCGCACTGGAACTGTAATCGCGATCGATGGTACACCATCACGGGTCAGATGCATTTGACCGGCATCTGTTCCCCCACCGGTGATCACCGTATATTGGAAAGGAATCTCTAATTCTTCCGCAACATTGATCACAAAATTCAAGAGTTTCTTATGAGGGATCATCGATGCATCAAAAATCAAAACTTGCGGCCCCTTGCCCAAGACAGAATCTGCTTCTTTTGGAGTCATTCCTGGCGTATCACCAGCTGTCCCCGTATCAAGAGCAATCGCGATGTCTGGATTCACTAGGTGCGTACTTGTTCGTGCGCCACGCAATCCTACTTCTTCCATGACATCACTGCCAGCAAACAAGCAATTTGGATGCCCTTCAGCAGCCAACGTTTCCAACACACGCAAAGAAACTGCTGTTCCAATACGATTATCCCACGCTTTAGCTAGCAAAAACTTACTGTCATTCATCCGTTTGTATTGGATATACGGCGTAATCATATCTCCAGGACGTACGCCCCAATCTTTTGCTTCTTCCTCACTAGAAGCACCGATATCAATGAACATGTCTTTGATATCATAAGGCTTGTTGCGAACTTCCGGCGTCAACACATGAGGTGGTTTAGAACCGATTACACCATGAACCAATTTGCCAGCTTGCGTTTTGATTTCTACTTCTTGTGCCAGCATCACTTGGCCCCACCAGCCGCCTAATGTTTGAAACTCGATGAAACCTTTATCGGTGATCTTTGTCACCATAAAGCCAACTTCATCCATATGTCCGGAAATAAAAACTTTAGGTCCGCCGCCATCCCCTACATGTTTGGCAATCACGCTTCCTAACCCATCGTAAAAGATATCTTCGGCAAAGTCTTTCGCATATGCTTTGAAGACTTCCCGTACTTCTTCTTCATTCCCCGGAACACCACGGGCAGTTGTCAGATCAATCAGTAATTGCTCTTCTTTTTTATCCATCCTATCTACTCCTCTACTCATTTATCCCTTAAATTATACCATTCCTCGTGTCTTGTACCAGCTCAAAATTGAAAAAAATCTGACAGCTTACTCTTCAATGATCCGTAAGCATAACTTAACTGTAATCAAATAAGCAATAAAGAATACGACGGCTGCAACACCTGCAAACAGATGTGCCACCCAATACCCTGGACTCACGATGATTTGCGTCAGCGTGTTGATTGCGAATGCGGCATGTAAAATCGCGAGTAATGTACCTGGCATGAAAACCCAAAAATTCTGCCAGTAGACGATCGAACGAATTTCTTTTTTGCTATAACCGAGTGTACGCAATAAACGATAATTTCTTTTTTCCCGCTCTGTATTAGAAAATTGCCGTACAATCAAACTGCTAGACGTAGTGATCAAAACGATCACCCCGACAAATAAAGAAACGAACAAAATAATACCGCCTTGCCGTCTAATGGCCCGCATATTCGGATAGCGATTGGCGAAGTTCAAGCGATAACCAGTAATAAACTCCTTCGATGATTGTTGCTTCTCTGAGATCTCCGTTTGCAGCTGATACTTGACTTGGCCTTTGTCCTGTGTTCGCTTGTAATAAAACGGATAGGTCCATTCGACTGAAAGTCGATCATCTAACGTCCGAGTTAATTGCTCTTGATTCTCCGTTTGAACATTGAAATAAGTCAATCGATAGTCAAATCCCGACATGTCCTGAAAATCCTTGTCATTGACGACTAATACATTGGGTAAGGTGTAACGCAACGCAATATCACCAAAATAATCTTGATACGTGTTGTCTAAGAGGAGTTTTTTACCATTTTCCAGCGCAATATTTTTTTGGTAAGTTCTCAAGTTGTATGCAATATCATAATCATCATCAAACAAAACAGCAGTATTTTCTCCTAAAGAAACCGCAGGTGCATCCGGCACCAATCGACGAAATGCTCGGTAATCGGATAAAGAAAGCGCATTGACCAATACGGTTTCTTGTCCTGTATTTATCGGATTGGCCAAGTATTTCGCGTTGATGTTTAACGGCACGATACGAAAAGTGAGCGTCTGCTCCGCGACGACCTGACTCTGATTTTCCAGAATCACTTGCTTTAACTCTTCCGCATTTTCTGCTGCGACTTGAAAATCGACGGGATAATCACGATTGGTCGCCTGATAATTCAAGGAAATCACCCCCATCGTGCCACCAATCAAAGAAATCGCGATCGCAGTAATGATCGTCAGTAATGAAAAACTTTTCCATGTCCGCTGCAAATAAGCCCGGATATTGTTGAATGCAATCAAGCGTGTGCCTTTGCTGATTTTTTTGCGGGGGAGCGTTAAGACATGCAACAACATTGGCAATGTGCAGTCAAAGAACAAATACGTCGCTGTGATACAGCAAAATAAAATCAGCAATGGAATCCATAAAACAGCAGTATAATCTTCTGTATAATTAATATAGCGCTCCAGTGTCGTTCGTAGCGTCAGAGCTAAGTAATAGCCGATCCCTAACAGAAGCAAACCGATGATCCCCATTGCCATCCGAAATGGGCGACACTTCATTTTGCTCACTGGCAGTGTATAGTTGTTCTTCATTAGATCGATCAAAGGATTCTGCCAGACAAACAAAACCACTTGACCACTCAAAACTACCATGGCAAGCGAAAATACCAACACGGTAGTCAAAATCGAACGAGGCGAATTAAAAAAATGACTAGTGATGGATAGTCCCATCACTCGAATCAAGATCATTGAGAAAAATTTCGAGAATATAATCCCCATGAAAATGCCCACAACAAGGGAAAAAAGATTTAGGAGGAACGTTTCTCTCAGCAGTAGCCAGCTTAACCTTGCTCTGCGCAAACCCAGGAGCTGATAAACACTGATCTCTTTTTGCCGTTGATTCAAGAAGAAATGATTGGCACTTAGCATAAAAAAAAGCACCACAACAGCAACGATCGTACTACCAAAACCTAATACGCCATCGATGCGAATGTCTTGCTGCACTCGTTGAGTCAGCAAACGGTCATTCATCATAGCACTAAATGAATAAAAAATCATGACTGCCGTCATCATGCACACAAAGTAAACGACATAATTGCGAAACTGCTGCAAAAAACTGCGCCAGCCAATTTTATAGAGCATGGCGATCCCCGCCTCCAATCGTCGCTTGCATATCGATGATTTTTTCGAAAAATTCTTTGCGGGACCCTTTTTTGACTACCTCTGCAAAAAAGACACCATCTCTAATAAACAAAATCCGATTGCAATAACTTGCAGTGAAAGGATCGTGGGTCACCATGAGAATCGTCATATCTTCTTGCAGATTGATTTCAGCTAAATAACGCAACAGCTCTGTCGCCGATTTTGAGTCTAAGGATCCCGTGGGTTCATCTGCAAACAACACGGAAGGACGGCTGATGATTGCTCTGGCGGCGGCCACCCGTTGCTTTTGACCGACCGACAGTTCTTCTGGGTAGCGGTCTAACAAATGAGCGATTCCCAATAAGTTCGCCAGATGTGCCAATCGCCGGTCAACTTCATTGACCGAAAGACGGTCGATCGCCAGTGGTAAGATAATGTTGTCTTTGGCAGTCAACGTGTCTAGTAAATTAAAATCTTGAAAAATAAAGCCGATTTCTTTTCGGCGAAAATCGCTTAGCTCATTTTCTGACAAGCGGGTGATTTCTTGTCCTCCGATTGCAACAGAACCTAGACTCGGACGTAAGATGGAGGAGAGGATATTCATCAGTGTCGTCTTTCCGGCACCACTTGGTCCCATGATCCCCACAAATTCCCCTTGATCAACGGAAAAAGAAAGATTGTCCAGGACTTTGGTTTGATTGAAGCGGGTTCCATAGGTTTTTGTAAGGTGCTTCACATCGATCATTTTTTTCATGCAAATTCTCCTTGATCTATTTCTACTTTTCTTCATATTTTCTTTATGGTAGCATATTTTCTTCTCTATCGCCCCTGCTTCGTTTTTACACATAAAAATTTTTTACAATTTTTATTCATTTTGTGAAACGTGAAACATGCAAGTCCTTGTTATCATCAAGTTTTTATTGAAAACCGCTTTTGAATATACACTACATATTGTGCATACTGAATTATTTAGCGAATAAAAGCCACTATATATAGTTGCCGAAAACCATATTTTGTTTTATGATATTGGAGAAGATAAGGAGTGATAGTAATGATGGACTTAAAGAGAAATACTGAACAAAGCGGGGGTAGCCATCCTCAATTAACCCAATTGAAGATCGTGAAACGTGATGGTCGCTTAGTAGATTTCGATGACCAAAAAATTTACGATGCATTAGTAAAAGCCCAAAGAAAAGTTAAAGGAGAACTATCTCCCCTCGATCATGAACGGATTTTAGAAATCGTAGAAGGAATCGATCATGAGATCGCCGAACGGTTTACCAAAAACGTTAAAATTTATGAAATCCAAAACATCGTTGAGCATATTTTATTAGCAAAAAATGAATATGCATTGGCCGAAGAGTATATCAACTATCGGACACGTCGCGATTTTGAACGCAGCAAAGCGACGGATATCAACTTTACGATCAATAAATTAATGAATAAAGATCAAGCAGTGGTCAACGAAAATGCCAATAAAGACAGCAATGTCTTCAATACTCAAAGAGACTTGACTGCAGGGATCGTAGGGAAATCCATCGGCTTGAAAATGCTGCCCCCTCATGTGGCGAACGCCCATCAAAAAGGTGATATCCATTATCATGATTTAGATTATCATCCTTATACTCCGATGACTAACTGCTGTCTAATCGATTTCAAAGGCATGCTGAACAATGGTTTCAAAATCGGAAACGCAGAAGTCGAATCACCAAAATCGATTCAAACGGCGACAGCTCAGATCTCTCAAATCATTGCCAATGTGGCATCTAGTCAATATGGCGGTTGTTCTGCAGACCGGACGGATGAATTACTTGCACCTTTTGCTGAATTGAACTATCAAAAACACTTGCAAGATGCGCGTGAATGGATCGACGGCGAGGATCGCCAAGAAGCTTACGCGAAGAACAAGACAAAAAAAGACATTTACGATGCGATGCAAAGTTTGGAATATGAGATCAATACTTTGTTTACTTCAAATGGACAGACACCTTTCACTTCCTTAGGCTTTGGTCTGGGAACAAACTGGTTTGAGCGAGAAATCCAACGTGCAATCTTACAGATCCGGATCAACGGACTTGGCAGCGAAAAACGGACAGCAATCTTTCCGAAGTTGATTTTCAGTATCAAACGCGGCGTAAATCTGGAACCCACAGATCCAAACTACGACATCAAAGAATTGGCTCTGGAATGTGCAACGAAACGGATGTATCCAGATGTCTTGAATTATGACAAGTTGATTGAATTGACGGGTAGTTTCAAAGTACCGATGGGCTGCCGTTCTTTCTTGCAAGGCTGGAAAGATGAACATGGCGAAGAAGTCAATGTAGGACGGATGAACCTTGGGGTCGTAACATTGAATATTCCCCGCATTGCCCTAGAAGCTAACGGAGATCGCGACAAATTCTGGTCTCTTCTGGAGCAGCGTCTGCAAATCGTCAAAGATGCGCTTGTTTACCGAGTAGAACGTTGCAAAGAAGCGAGTCCGGCAAATGCACCAATCCTATACATGTATGGCGCATTCGGCAAACGCCTCGATCGCAAAGACAGTGTCAACGAGTTGTTCAAAAATAAACGTGCTACTGTTTCCTTAGGGTATATTGGATTGTATGAAGCAGCTGCTGCTTTCTTTGGTGGTGAGTGGGAAAATGATCCTGAAGCAAAAGAATTCACGTTAGCCATCGTGAAAGAGTTAAAAGCCCATGCAGATGCTTGGGGCGATGAATACGGCTATCATTTTAGCGTCTATTCCACACCAAGCGAAAGCTTGACCGATCGCTTTTGTCGTTTAGATACAGAAAAATTCGGCATCGTTGAAGACATCACAGATAAAGAATATTACACAAATAGCTTCCACTATGATGTCCGCAAAAATCCAACGCCATTTGAAAAGTTGGATTTTGAAAAAGACTATCCAAAGTATTGTTCTGGCGGCTTTATTCATTATTGTGAATACCCAGTTCTGCAACAAAATCCCAAAGCTCTTGAAGCAGTTTGGAATTATGCGTATGATCGTGTCGCTTATCTAGGAACCAACACTCCGATCGATCATTGTTATGAATGCGGATATGAAGGTGATTTCAATCCAACTGAACGCGGCTTCGAATGTCCACAATGTGGCAATCACGATCCAAAGAGTTGTGACGTCGTCAAACGAACATGCGGTTACCTAGGAAATCCTCAAGCTCGACCAATGGTTCACGGTCGTCACAAAGAAATTTCCGCTCGTGTCAAACATATGAAACATAATGACTGAAACAAGTGTCCCCTACGCGACTAAAGCGTAAGCAAATTCTGCTTCTTTCTAACTGACAACTGTTGGTCAGGAGTCCGCAGAAAACGAGTGCTGGAATTGCTCGCGCATTTGTGCTTTCTAATGGTTTTTGCTACAGTCGCGAAGGACATTTTTATCGAATAATCGAATAGTTAGAAAGAAGTTTTGCACATGAGAAATCCTCGCCCCAAAGAATGGCAAGCAAAAGAGTATAGTCAAAATCATATTGCAGATTATAAAGCCTTCAACTTTGTTGACGGCGAAGGTATCCGCAATAGCCTGTATGTCAGTGGTTGTTTATTTGCTTGCGAAGGCTGTTTCAATAAAGCAGTCCAAAATTTCCGCTATGGCACCCCATTCACAGCAGAACTCGAAGAACAGATCATTGAAGATTTGCGGCACGATTATGTTCAGGGACTAACACTATTGGGCGGCGAACCTTTTTTGAATACTGAAGTATGTCTGCAAGTGGTAAACAGAGTCCGTTCCGAGTTCGGTCATGGCAAAGATATTTGGAGCTGGTCTGGTTACACATTCGAGGAACTACTGTTGGAAACAGAAGATAAGCTTGAGTTGCTGTCTCGCATCGATATCCTAGTTGATGGCCGTTTCGAATTGAGCAAACGCAATTTGAATCTGCAATTTCGCGGTAGCAGCAATCAACGAATCATTGATGTTCCTAAATCCCTAGCACTAGGCGAAGCGGTGATTTGGGACAAATGCAAAGACGCAGAAAAAAGCTATGAACAAATCAAAAAGAGTATTTGACGACTTGAATAAACTTCAGTTTTCAAACTGATACAAAAGATAAAAGGGACTGTGACATAAGTCATCATCCAACAAGTTAAACCGAATAATAGTCTGTTGCTAGGATAGATTCCTCTGACTTTTGCGACGAGGAGTCCCTGCACCGCAGGAGCAATAATAATTAATGTTCGGATAGTGTTACTTGTAGGAGATTTATGGCACATTCCCTTTTATTTTGATCATAAAACACACCATCATTACAAATGTTTGCTTGCTTCTTTGATACTTAACGGAGCTAACTGATCTTTGTGCGTTAACAGAAAAGCTTGCACCCACTCAGGGTTTGTTTTAGCATAATCGCGCAAACTCCAGCCAATCGCTTTATTGATAAAGAATTCATCGCTACCTAAATTATTTAAAAGGATCGTCTCTAAAAGCTCGCGATCGGTTTTTTCTTTTCTAAGCAGTTGGTGGTCAATGGCGATGCGCCGGAGCCATAAATTTTCTGCTTTGCTCCAAGCAAGCATCTTTTGGCTCAACTCCGGGTAGGTCATAGTCAGCCCACCAACAACTTTATTCAAGCCATCAACAGTATCCCACCAAGACTTTTGAAGGACTAATTCACTTATTTTCTCCAGTTCGTCTGGTTGGAGGACCGACTGCATCGTTACCAGATAGTCGATAGCTACATATTGCATTTCACGATAAGGTAGTTGCCAACAGGTTTCAACAAATGCCCAATCGATGGCGGCCTTTTTCATTGCAGCAAAATAAGGTCTTTGTATTTGTTTGCGTACAGGTGACGGAATCCCTAAAAAGTCAAATTGGTTCCGCATGTACGCCCGCATTTGAACTTTTCGTGCTGGATTTTCTTGTGCCATGAATTCCTCTAGTAACGCTTTCCATTGACTGTTTGTCGTCATTATGCGCCTCCATATATTTTATTCTGTTTCCCACAAAGGCAATACGATATTTTCATAAGCTAATGGATCAAGATTCGTAACTGTGATCCCCAATAAGCGGATCCCTTTTTCGATTCCTAGAATCTCCTCCCAAATCAAACTAGCTTGTGAAAAAATAGCTTCTTTCTTGTGCATATACTCTGGCAACGTGACCCGTTTTGTGATGGTGGAGTAATCGGCATAACGCACTTTCAACACCACAGTCTTTCCGTGTTTTTGCGTACGTTTCAATGATCTTTCTACTTCTTCTGCCAGGTTTCTTAGCTGACTGATGACTTGATCTTCTGTGGTTAACGCATTGCCATACGTATGTTCTTTTCCGACTGATTTGCGTTCTCTCGTCACACTGACCGGAGAATCATGGATTCCTCGAACTTTCCGGTATAACGAGTAGCCCATTTTTCCAAATTCTTGGATCAATGCCATTTCGCTCCATTCATAAAGGTCAGATCCTTTATAAATCCCTAATTCGTGCATTCTCGGCACTGTCTTCTTACCGATACCATGAAATTTGTCAATCGGTAATTTTTTTAAAAAGACCACGGCATCTTCCGGCATCACTACCGTCAACCCCCGGGGTTTGTGAAAATCCGAAGATAATTTGGCTAAAAACTTATTGTAGCTGACGCCTGCTGAACAAGTAAGCTGGGTCGTCTGCCAAATGTCTTGCTGGATCATGCGAGCAATTTTGATCGCTGAAGGACAGTTGATCTTGTTGACGGTCACATCCAGATAAGCCTCATCGATAGAAACCGGTTCAATCACATCGGTATAGCGCCCAAAGATCTCTCGGACTTGCTGAGAAATTTCGCGGTATTTCTGATGGTTGCCAGGTATAAAGACGGCATGAGGACACAATTCAAAGGCTTTTTGCGCACTCATTGCAGAATGGATCCCATACTGACGTGCTTTATAATTGGCAGTCGTGACGACACCTCTACCCCCAGTATCACTTGGGTGGCGGGCAATCACTAAGGGATGCTTAGCCAATTCAGGATTGTCTCTTTCTTCTACTGATGCAAAAAAGGCATCCATATCGATATGGATGATTTTCCGAGACGTATCGTTTTTTAACGGAAAACGCAACTCAGCCATCTTCACCACTCCATTCTCCTCTATTATAAACGAACAGAAGTTCCCTATCAAGAGGCTCATTCTAAGCATCGGCGATTGTTGCAAACAAAAAGAATCCCTGTAAAAAAGACAGAAATTCTTTTTGCTTCCCGTTATGATTTAAGACTTCAAATTTGGTTCGATTCGTTAAAAACGTCTAGACTTACAGCGCCGATGGGCCTCGTTCATTGGTTCGGATTCGTACTGCTTCTTCGATTGGGTAAATAAAAATTTTACCATCACCTACTTCACCTGTATGGCAGATAGACAAAATCAGTTCAATGATTGCTTCAACCTCTTCATCTTCTACAACAAAACTCGCCTTTACTTTAGGCAAAAGTGTCGTAATCACTGCTTGTCCCCGAACAAATTCTTTGACCCCTTTTTGATTACCACAGCCCAATACTTGACTCACCGTCATTCCAGCCATATCTATTTGATCAAGAGCTGCCTTTAATTCTTCTAATTTTTCTTGTCGAATGATCGCTTCTACTTTTTTCATCTGCATTCCTGCATCTATGAATCCAGCCCCATGAACGTTGGATAAGCTGTTTCATCATGTTCACTGCGATCCATTCCAATAGCTTCTTCTTGTTCTGTGACCCGGATCGGTAGCACGCGTTTGATCACATGGATCAATAGAAAAGATATGCCCCCCGCAAAAAGAATCGTAAATACGATACTAATGATCTGCGCAATGAACAATTCTGTTCCACCATAGAGCAACCCAGTTTGATGATTGACAGCAGGATCAGCGAAAATCCCCGTCATGATTCCACCAAAGATTCCGCCAATCCCATGACAACCAAAAGCATCCAAAGCGTCATCCAGACCTAAGCGATGCTTGATGACCGAAATAAAGTAATAACAAAACGGACTCACTAATGCCCCGATCACAAAGGATGACCAAAGGGAAACAAAACCTGCGCCAGGAGTAATTGCTACCAGACCCACGACAGCTCCGGTACAAGCTCCGACAATGGTTGGCTTCCCTAATAGAACTTTTTCAATCAACATCCAGGAGAGCATCGCAGCTGCGGCTGCCGTATTGGTCGTTAACAACGCTTGAATGGCGATCCCGTCAGCAGCTAATGCTGATCCAGCATTGAAGCCAAACCAGCCAAACCATAGCAACCCTGCACCTAGTACGACAAATGGAATATTATGGGGACGATACTCCGTTTGATGAAACTCGCGTCTCTTACCCACGACTAATGCTAGCACGAGACCGCTGATTCCTGAACTAATATGGACAACGTTGCCTCCTGCAAAATCAATCGAACCGATAGCATCTAAGAAGCCGCCACCCCAAACCATATGGGCCATCGGAAAGTAAACCAAAAACAGCCAGCAGCCAATAAATAAGAAAATAGCTGAAAAACGCATTCGTCCTACGACTGATCCGGTAATGATCGCTGTTGTGATTAGTGCAAACATCATTTGAAAAGCCGCAAACAATCCTTCAGGAATCCCTTCTCCGTCCGTCATGGAAACTTGCTGGAAAAATAACTTATCGATGTTGCCGATAAACGCACCGGTACCACTGAAAGAAAGCGAATACCCAGCCGCCACCCACAGAACTGAAGCTAGTCCCATGGTGCAAATCACCATCATCATTGTATTCAAGATATTTTTTCGCCTTTCCAATCCACCATAAAAAAAAGCTAGCGCAGGAGTCATTAAAAAAACCATCCCACTGCAAACCAAAATAAACCCACTATTTCCTGTTCCCATTCCAATCACTCCCTTTTATGTTAGATATCCTACCATCTTATCCAGGAGATCGCTAGTGTTTTTTTAAATTTTTGCAATTATTCTGAAAAAAGCTCACTTTATATGTTATGAAATCTAACATTCGCAATTCGACTGATGGCTTTCTTGGGTAATGGCGATCAAAACGACGCATAAAAAGTCACATTATCCGTCAAAGGCTTAAAGCCATTCTTTTTATAAAAATCGGCAGCTGGCATCTTTTCTTCTGTATCTAATAGTATCGTGGGAATGCCTTTTTTGACCAACTCTTCTTTGATCCTTTCTAAAAAAGCAGAGCCGAAACCTTTCCCTTGATGCTTGCCAGCAATTAAAAAGGTATCGATGACATATTCTTTTCCTTGGTACCACGGCTTAATAAAGCCTAACGAGTACCCTATCTTTTCATTGGTCAATGAGTCCGTTAGAAAATAGCCAATATAAGTATTCATCGCCATCATGGATGACACATATTCTGTAATTTGAGGAACGGTCAGTTGATCATTCCATGGCTCCGCTGAAAAGACTGCAATATACATTTCAACAGCTTCCTTTAAATCTTTTTCTGTTAGCTCACGTATGCTTAAGTTGGTTGTCATTTCGTTTCCCACTTCCTTTAACAATTCATTGTCAGTTCAATCGAATGACGAACCATCATTCATCGATTCGTTTTGCATACCCATTGCCATAACTGGTATAGCGGCGGGCTTGGTTGATTTTCATTTTTTTCTGAATCTCTCCGTCTAGATCAATCGATAAGATCTCCGCTAAACCGAGAAGGTAGATGGCTACATCTGCCAATTCTTCCCCCACATTTTGTTTTTTGCGATAAGCATCAAAAGCTTCAGCCACTTCACCATATAATGACAAAAATTCCTTTTCAATATTGGTGACATTAAATTGATGATCAATTTTGTTTTGATAGATCGCTTTTTGCATGTCTCGTATGTTCATCTTTTTCTCCTTTTTAAACTAGTATATCATGTCCTTTTGTGACGGTTTCACCCAATCATCCATGCCACTAAAAATGAAACTCATTATTCAAAAAAACCGATGCACAGGCATCGGTTAAGCGTCTAAGTGATAGGCATGATAGACCGTTTGTTTTTTTACTTGATTGCGTTTCGCCACTTCCTTGATAGCCTCCTTAGAAGACATCCCGGTCTCCATCAGAGCTGTTACTTGCTCTTTAAGGCTTCCATCATAAACGATTTCGACAGAGTCCGTCGATCCCTCAACCAAAAGGCAGCACTCTCCTTTGACTGTATTTTCCCCTAGATAGTCCAACAGTTCCTTTAAAGAACCTCGCAAGTATTCCTCGTGGATTTTTGTCAACTCTCGACAGATGACTGCAGAACGTTCTGCACCAAAAACAGTAATCATATTTTCGATCGTCGCTGCCAAGCGGTAAGGTGATTCATAAAAGATCATCGTAGCCGGCTGGTTCGCCAGCTCAGCCAATGCTTCTTTTTGCTCCTTCTTTTTTCGAGGTAAGAAGCCATAAAAAAGATTGGGCTGCGGAGACAAACCAGAAGCGATCAAAGCAGTCAATCCTGCTGTAGGACCAGGCAAGGCAATCACTGGAATATCAGCTGCAATGCACGCTTTGACTAATTCATGACCAGGATCACTGATCGATGGCATCCCTGCGTCACTACATTGTGCAATTATTTTTCCAGCTAGCAATTGATCGATGAGTTGCGGCACACGTTCCTTGAAATTGTGTTCATGCAAACTTCGTTGCGGTGTCGTTATTTCAAAATGGTTCAATAATTTCTGGGTATTCCTAGTATCTTCGCTGGCAATCAAATCGGATTCCCCTAAAATTTTGACACAACGAACGGTCATGTCTTCCAAATTTCCGATTGGTGTCGGCACTAAATAAAGCGTTCCATTCGATTGTTTATAGCTTTGTTGTTTCTGCATACTTTCCCTACTTTCAAAAAAAGACCAGCCACCTGCGCTGGTCATTTCCTATTATCGTCCGCTTTCTCGATAGATCACTTCAAGACAAAAAGCACACGGTTCATCATGTTCTCTTCTAGATCCATATAAGTCATAACAAACATGGAATCCTTCTTCGTATATCTTTTCCAAATTCATTCGCGATTTGGACAATTCTTGTTTGACCGATTCTGCGGGCGCTTCGGCCACTTGATTCAATTCACGGATATGTTCCCGTAAACGTTGATTTTCTAATTCTAGCGTCGCATTTTTTTCAACGATTTCTTGCAAAGACTGTTTCATCTCTGCTAAGTTATTCAACGAATTTTGCAGTTCATTTTCTAACTGATTCAATCCATCATAAATCGATCGCTTGTCCATGCTCATTATGGTCACCTACTTATTTTGTCACTAGTTCTTCATATTCATAGTCTATGGGCGTTTGTCGATCGTACAAACGGACTTTGATAATGCGCTGCAATAAATCCAGACCGACTACTTTTCCTTTTCCATCCGGAGTCTCAACTTCTTTGCCGCGATCCGGTAATTCTCGTTTTGCTTGTTCATATTCATCATTCTCATACTTCAAACAGCACATCAAACGACCACACAACCCGGAAATTTTCGTCGGATTCAAAGACAGCCCTTGATCTTTGGCCATTTTGATCGAGACAGGGATAAAATCGCCTAAGAACGTCGAACAGCAGAGCTTGCGGCCGCATGGACCAATTCCGCCGATCGCCTTTGCTTCATCTCGTACACCGATTTGTCGCAACTCGATCCTTGTATGAAAATGACTCGCCAAATCTTTGACTAGTTCGCGGAAATCAACTCGACCATCCGCTGTAAAATAATACAGCATCTTTGACCGCTCAAATGTATATTCTGCCCTAACAAGTTTCATAGGTAAATTGTGCGCTCGAATCTTCTGCTTGCCAATGATCAGCGCTTCTTCAGCATCTTGACGATTTTTCTTTTCTTTCTCGATATCTTTAGGCGTGGCCTGTCTAATGATTGGCTTTATGTCATAAGGCAAATCTTGCGAATCGATCAACTGCTTAGGAATCGCGACGGTCGCCATAAACTTTGCTTCTTGTGATTCAACGATCACTCGTTCCCCCGACGTGTAATCTCGCTTCTCAGGCGCATAAAAATAGATTTGTCCCGCAGCGCGAAAGCGTACACCGACTACTTCTATCATAACATTGCTCCCCCTTTAGGGTACTGTTATGCCATAGATGATCTTCACTGAAAATTGTTCAGCAACGCCTTGAAAAGCTACATTCGCTTGCAGTTTCTTTTGGGCTTGCAAGGCAGCTTCGATGGCAAGATTGATCTCTTTTCCCCATAAGCCTTGTGCCAATAACTGGTCTCGTTCTTCCTGCAAATAAAATAACAGAATCGAAAAAATAACTCTCTGCTGTTCTTTTTCTTTTGCTAAAGCGAGCAGCTTTTTTTGAACGAAAATAAACGCTTGCGGATCTTTCTTCAAGAGATACTTCACCCATTGTGCAACAGCATCCTTAGTTTCATTAAACCATTCCTCTTGGGAGATTTCAACTGCTTTATGATAACTATTTGTCAAGTAACTCAAAAGACGGCTACTCTCTTGAGAAAGTCCTTCTTTTTGCAGCTTTGTCTGCAATTTTTCTTTCGCCAATGGTGAAAAATGAATGATTTGACAACGGGACTGGATCGTCGGCAAGATCCGTCCAACACTTTCCGTTTCTAAAATCGCTAAGAAATTCCCTACAGGTTCTTCCAAAAATTTCAGTAAACTATTTGCTGCACTTGTATTCATTTTTTCTGATTGAGAAAGAAGAAAGATTTTCAAGCGACTTTCGAAGCCGCTCTTAGAAAATTCTTCTTGCAATTGACGAATTTGATCTACTTTGATCGTCTGTCCATCTGGTTCCACCATGAGTACGTCCGGGTGCTCCCCTTGAGCGATCCGCAAACAATTACTGCAAGATCCGCAAGGTTCATCTGATTGAACATTCGTACAAAAGAGACGTTTCGCCAGCCACAAACTCATCTCATGTTTGCCCGTTCCTGCATCGCCTTCAAAAAGATAAGCATGGGCAATCCGCCCATGCTCGACACTTTTCTTCAGTTGGGCAAAAACCAGAGGTTGATATTCTTGTAAAAAAAGTTCCTCCATGGTCTGCTCCTTTTTAGTATTGATGGAAGCCATCGACTGGTAGAACAAAAACCGTTGCACCGCCAACTTCTACTTCCACTGGATAAGGTACTTGCCCATCAAGTGAGATGTCTAACGACATTGGTGTGGAAACATATTGTTTTCTAGACTGACAGGTTTTCTTGATCAGTTCCAATGCGTCTTGGACCCGCTCATCCTCAAGACCAATAATAAATGTACTGTTGCCGGCTTTTAAGAATCCGCCGGTAGATGAAAGTTTCGTAGCGCGAATGTTGGCATCAATGAATTCATTTGCTAATCGGTTGCTGTCTTTGTCTTGCACGATTGCCATAATCAATTTCATGAGATCATCTCCTTATTATTGTCGTCAGCGATCACATTGTTTTGAAGTAGGAAGGATATGCTTCAACGATTGCTGAAAAACTTGTCTCAACGACATCTTGTAATCCCATTCTAGCATCAACCTTATGGATGCGTACAGGATTTTCTTCTGCCAGCTTCAAATAAGCATGACGAACTCGTTGGTGAAATTCTAATCCTTCCGCGTCCAAGCGATCCAACTGATGAGCCCGATGCTCTTGAATCCTTCTTAAACCTGTATCCGAATCGACATCTAAATACAAGGTGAAGTCAGGCTCCGTGCCTTCGGTGGCAAATTCATTGATACGTGCAATCTCAGGAATACCGATCCGGCGCCCTGCCCCTTGATAAGCTAAAGAACTATCTACAAATCGATCACAGATCACGATTTTGCCTTCATTCAATGCTGGTAAAATCACTTGGATCAAATGTTGGCGTCTTGCAGCAGCATACAGCAATGCTTCAGTCCGTTCATCCATCTCAGAATTTTTGGGATCCAGTATGATCCGCCGAATTTTTTCTGCGATTTTTACACCGCCTGGTTCTCTCGTTTTAACAATGTCTCGTTTGGCTTCTAGCTGCAAACGAGGATATAATTCTTCTAAAACACTGGTTTTGCCAGCGCCATCTGGTCCTTCAATGGTTATGAACAGTCCACTCACCCTTGTTGCCTCCAATTTCTTATAATTCACGTCTTCCTTCCACTGCTTTAAGCAATGTCACTTCGTCCGCATATTCAATATCGCTGCCGACAGATAAACCGTGAGCCAACCGCGTCACTTTGATCCCCGCTGGTTTGATCAGTCGGGAAAGATAGATCGCGGTAGCTTCACCTTCTGTCGTGGCGTTCGTAGCAATGATCACTTCTTTCACTTGGTCATCATGCAGACGCTGAATCAAAGGAGCAATATTGATATCTTCTGGTCCAGTACCTTCCATTGGAGACAGAACACCATGCAAAACATGATAGAGCCCATGGTACTCACGGACTTTTTCTAACGCCATGACATCCTTTGGTTCTTCTACTACTAAGATCGTGCCTTTATCTCGTGAAGGGTCACTGCAGATCTCACAGGGATCTCCTTCTGTAATGTTTCCGCAAATACTGCAAAAATGCAGATCACGTTTGACGCTCAACAGTGATTTAGCAAACTCATTGACGACTTCATCTTTCATATCGATCGTATAAAAAGCCAATCTAGTTGCTGTTTTTTGTCCGATACCTGGCAGCTTCATGTAGCTGTCGATTAATCGTGCGATCGGTTCTGGATACTGCACGCCACATTTCTCCTTTTATAAACCGGGGATTCCTTTAGTGTATTTACCCATAGTCCGTTCGGTTTCTTTTTCAATTTTAGTTAATCCATCATTTACTGCCAAGATCAGCATATCTTGTAACATGTCAACATCTTCCGGATCGACGATTGCTTGATCGATCGAAAGATCGCGTAATTTTTTATCACCTGTAAAAGTTGCCTTCACATAGCCATTTGTTGACTCGCCGATAAATTCTTTACTGTTTAGGGCTTCTTGTTCTTTTACCATCTCTTTTTGCATTTTTTGTACTTGCTTCATCATGCCTTGCATATTTCCCATGCCTCGCATCATTGTTCTTCACTCCAATTCTCTCAATTTTCTTCGATGCTCGCCAATTCACCAAAAAGCTCTTGGGCTTTGGTAACGACGACTTCATTTTCAGGTTCTTCC
Source organism: Enterococcus sp. FDAARGOS_553 (assembly GCF_003812305.1). Classification (NCBI taxonomy): domain Bacteria; kingdom Bacillati; phylum Bacillota; class Bacilli; order Lactobacillales; family Enterococcaceae; genus Enterococcus; species Enterococcus sp. FDAARGOS_553. Next base: position 2,320,242 of record NZ_CP033740.1, on the reverse strand, counting down.
GTAGTTGGTTCTGGTTCAGCTTCCCCTTCATCTAATTCGCCTGTATTGAAGGTTTGTCCGCCAGCAATAAATTCTTGTCGTAAGATTGGCCAGCTTTCTTTCGTGATAAACACGGCTTGCGGTGCATAATCAGATATCATTCGTGAAATTTGATTATGCAATGTCAGCTGCAAGTCTTGGTCATTGGCTGCTCGTTGACAGACAATCTCATAATCAAAGGCAATCACTACACCAGATGCACTGGCTGCTTTTGCTTCGCTCGCGTGGAGCATTGCTCGTTGTGTCACCGACAATGACATCAACAGATCATCCCAAATGTTCCGCACATTTGCGAGATCTTTTTTTGTGGCTTCTTTCAAGACTTGAAAGACCCGTTCTTTCGGCACTCGGAAAGTGCTGCTATTTTTGGTCTTCTTGGCAGGTGGATTGACCGGTTCACTGCTGGCCGCCGATGGGTTTTCTTGTAGTTTTCGTACTTCTGACTGCAGCTTCTGAATTTCTTGACGAAGCTGCTGAACTTCTTGATTCGACACCGAAACTTCTCCTGAAGCTGGCAATCTCCTCTGATTTGCTAGTTTAACAACTGCTACTTCCAAATAAATGGTCGGATTATTGGTAAATCGCACCTCGTTTTGCGTCTCATTCAAAACAGTGATCCAATGGTAGATTTGATCTGCAGTAGCTGCCTGAGCTAAAGTTTTGAAGCCTGGTGTGATCTGCAGTGATTTTTCTTCTAATAATTGTGGTGCCTGCTGATATAAGAGCAAGTCACGACAATAGACCAGCAAGTTCTCCAACAACCGCCGTGCTTCTTTGCCCGAAGACAGCAGCTGGCGCAATGTCTCTAATGCATCTGGTACTGCTTGGTCTTCGCAAAATTGCATCAAACGGTCCATCATCTCATAAGACAAACTGCCGGTTACTTCTAATGCGTCTTGAGTCGTGACTTTGCCATCACTAAAGGCAATAGCTTGGTCAGCGATACTTAACGCATCCCGCATCCCACCTTCTGCGGCTCGTGCGATCACTTGCAAGGCTTCTTCTTCATAGGCAATTTGACTGCCGTCTAAAACTGTCTTTAGATGATCAACGATATCTTGCGTATTGATTCGCTTAAAATCAAATCGTTGCGTTCGAGAAATGATCGTTGCAGGAATCTTGTGCGGCTCTGTCGTCGCCAAAATAAACACTACATTTTTTCGTGGTTCTTCTAACGTCTTCAGTAACGCGTTGAAGGCGCCGGTCGACAACATATGAACTTCATCCACGATATATACTTTATATTCAGCTTGTGTTGGTGCATAATTTGCACGGTCTCGGATAAAGCGGATCTCTTCGACCCCATTGTTGCTGGCTGCGTCGATTTCGATAACGTCTTCTTGCGTACCAGCTGTGATCGAACGGCACATCTCGCATTCATTGCAGGGCTCTCCATTGACTTGGTTTGGACAATTGATTGCTTTTGCAAAGATTTTGGCAGCACTCGTTTTTCCTGTTCCCCGAGGACCGGTAAATAAATAAGCATGCGAAATTTGATTTTGCTCGATCGCATTTTTCAAGGTTTGCGTAATTGCTTTTTGTCCAACGACATCCTCGAACCGTTGGGATCGCCATACACGGTACAATGCTTGATAGGCCATATTTTTCCTCACTCTTTTCAAAATTCGCTATTATCTATTATACGTAATATTTACAAAAAAAACTACCTTGAGTTGCCTATCTGCTGAAAAAGAAATGATTTTTTAAGGGAGCAATCTTTTAATAAAAATCCGCACATCCTAGAGAACGATACTTTGAAAAAAGTATTGTTTTATAGACGATTTTTTATTCAACTTTTGCCTACACTTCTACAACTTTGGTCTAATACATAGAAAATACGGAGCTATGGTATAATGAATGTACATTCATCCATTGGATGATGAAAATTTGTAAGGAGGACTGAAAATGGGTATTATCAAAGCTGCAACAAGCACGATTGGCGGAGGTCTTGCCGACCAATGGCTAGAGGTCTTCGAACCTGACAATATGGGCGATACGACAGTGATGACTAAAGGTGTGAAGGTACGGCGCAATGACAAACGCGGTTCGAACCGAAAAGGAACGGAGGATGTCATAACAGATGGATCTGTAATCCACGTCTACCCTAATATGATGATGCTGCTGGTCGATGGTGGAAAAATCATTGATTATACAGCAGAGGAAGGCTACTATACTGTCAAAAATGACTTGGCTCCTTCCATGTTCAACGGTTCCTTAAAGGATGCCATCTCTGAAACGTTTAATCGCTTCAAATTTGGTGGCGTAACACCTCAAAAACAACAAGTTTTCTATATCAATTTGCAAGAAATCAAAGGAATCCGCTTCGGGACTTCTTCTCCATTAAATTATTTTGACAACTTTTATAATGCAGAATTATTCCTAAGAGCCCATGGAAATTACTCATTGCGAATTACTGATCCGATCTTATTCTACACCAACGCGATTCCAAAAAATAAAACACAAGTTGACATCAATGACATTAACGAACAATATTTAGCAGAGTTTCTGACTGCTTTACAGACAGCCATCAACAAAATGTCAGCGGATGGCGAGCGCATCTCCTATGTTCCATCAAAAAGTATGGAATTAAGCAAATACATGGGTGAGGTTTTAGACGACAGTTGGCGCGAACTGCGAGGAATGGAAATCGTTTCAGTCGCTGTTGCAAGCATCTCTTATACGGATGATTCAGTGAAACTGATCAACATGCGTAATCAAGGTGCCATGTTGGGTGACCCAAATGTTCGTGAAGGGTATGTTCAAGGTTCGATCGCACGTGGGATGGAATCCGCAGGTAGTAATGCTGCCGGTGCAACAACCGGATTTGTTGGTATGGGCATGGGGATGAACACAACTGGCGGTTACTTGAATCAAGCAGCTCAAAACAATCAGCAACAAATCCAGCAAAACCAAGAAAATCAGCAGAAACAAAACAATGGCGATAGTTGGGACTGCCCTCAGTGTGGAACAAGCAATACGGGTAAGTTCTGCAGCAATTGCGGTACAGCAAAACCTACAGGAACCCCAAGTTTACAAATGAAATGTTCAGAATGTAGTGAAATAATTGATTTAGCAAATGGAATCCCGAAATTCTGTCCCAACTGCGGCAAGCCATTTAAGGGAGTTCCTTTAGACTAAATGAAGGAGGAACTTAAATGGATGTCATTACGCATAAATGCCCCAACTGCGGCGGTGCGCTAACCTTTGATCCTGGTGATCAAAAATTCCACTGCCCCTTCTGTTTGAGTATTTTTACAGAAGCAGAAGTAACAGCCTTTGAACAAAAACAAAAAGAAGCCCAACTTGCAGATGGGACTGCGCCGGAAAATCAGCCGATCACTGATGATACGGAACCGGCGCTAAAAGAAGCTATCACAGAAAAAACCGAAGAAAAGGCGGCCCAAATGGACTTGTTCCTTTGTCCTAACTGCGGCGCAGAGATCGTCACTGATGCTACGACAGCAGCTACTTACTGTTATTTCTGCCACAATCCAGTCGTCCTTTCCGGCCGTCTTTCTGGAGAATTCTTACCTAACAAAGTTTTACCTTTTGCAATCGAAAAAGAAGAAGCAACCGCTAAATTTCTGGAATGGGCACAAAAAAAATGGTTCGTACCAAGAGACTTCTTCGATCAAGCGCAAGTTGAAAAATTGACCGGTGTTTATTTCCCCTACTGGAGGATCGATGCCGAACTAGATGGCCAACTATCTGGAACTGGAACTTCTTTAAGAATTTGGCGTGTCGGCGAGATCGAATATACAGAACACAAACAATTTGCTGTTTCCAGACGCGGAAAAATGCGTATCAATGAACTGATCAAAAACGCTTTATCCAAGAATGTCCAACAAAAAATGGTTACCGGGGTCCAGCCTTTCCCATTGGATAAGGCCGTTGACTTTCGCAGCCAGTATCTGGCAGGATTTCAAGCAGAAAAACGCGACATTGAGTATCAAGCACTTAAGAATGAAGTACAACAGGAACTTTCCGGTTATGCTGAAAATCTCCTAAGCAGTACCGTTAATGGTTATACAAGCTTCAATCGGACCCAGCGGGACATTGAGATCACGAAAGAAACCAATCATTACGTCCTACTACCAGTCTGGCTGGTCACTTATCGGGCAGATGATCCGAATAAGAATGCTTTTTATTATGCGATGAATGGCCAAACCGGTAAAGTCAGCGGTGTCTTGCCCATCAGTTACAAACGCTTAGGATTTACGAGTGCAGCGATTTTTGCTGTGATTGCGATTCTAGGGATGATTGGAGGATATTTCCTATGAGAAAATTTTCCTGTTTTTTCCTAATGGTTGCCGGATTTCTACTGACGATGGTCACTGGCGTGGCAGCAGAAAATACCGTTACTGATAACGCTGGTCTTTTTACTCCCTCCGAAATCCAGAGTTTGAGCGAACAAGCCGATCAGTTGAATGAGAAAATCAAAGGTGAAGTTTTTATCGCAACGACAAATAACAAAATTGACGATATTGAATATACCACCGACCGTTTTCTCGCCGATCGCATCGGAAATGATCAGAATGGCTCGGCATTGATGATCGATATGGGCAACCGTAATCTTCATGTGTCCACCTCAGGAAATATGCTCGATTATATCAACGACGCTCGTCTTGATGATATGTTGGATAATATTTATGATCAGATGACGGCGGGTAATTACTATCAAGCCGCCCGGGTCTACTTGGAGAATGCAGCCAGCTATGTAGAAGCGGGGGTTCCCGGTGGTCACTATCATGTGGATCGTGAGACAGGCAAGATCACTTATTATAAAGTGCTGACCCCTTTAGAAATCGGCATTAGCTTATTGGTAGCTGCAGTGATCAGTATTGCTTTTTTCATCATTGTCAAATCAAGATACCAATTAAAAATGGGTGGATACAAATACCCTTACCAAGAAAAATCCAGCATCAAATTGACTCAAAAAGAAGATCGTCTGGTCAACTCCTTCGTAACGACTCGCCGAATCCCACGTCCACCTAAAAATAATGGCGGCGGCGGTTTTGGCGGTGGCACCACTACTCATTCTTCCGGCGGCGGAACATTTGGCGGCGGCGGTCGCAGTTTTTAGTAAACGTTTCTTCTCCTCTGAAAACTGGATCGAAAACGGACTAAAAAAGATGATCTTCAGACGACTAGTTGGTCTGAGATCATCTTTTTTTAAATGATTTCTTTAAAAACAGAGAAATCGATATTCCCGCCTGAAACGATTGCGACTGTTCGTTTGCCTTTCAGCAAATGATCGATTTGTCCGCTTAGGATAGCAGCCGTACTCAGAGCACCTGCCCCTTCAGCAATCACTTTTTCTTTTAAAGCCAAATAATGGATGGCAGTTTCGATATCTTTCTCTTCAACTAAAACGGTTTCATCTATGCGCGAGCGCAACGTTTCATAAGTCAATTCTCCAGCCAAAGCCACATCGCACCCATCTGCCAATGTCTTACTGCTGCGATTGGCTATCAGTTCTTGTCGCCATATAGAGGAAATCATCCCATGTACTTGATAAGATTGAACACCAATAATATTAGTTTCCGAGCGTAATTGTTTGATTGCTAACGCAATGCCTGCGATCAAGCCGCCTCCACCGATCGGTACGATGACATTATCCACATTAGGCAAATCTTGTAAAATCTCTAACCCAATCGTTCCTTGCCCTTCCATTACCGCTCGATCATCAAAGGGGGAGACAAAGACCTCACCGCTACGTGACATCGCTTCCAAAGTAATTTGTTTTGTATCGTCGAATGTCTCTCCTGCTAAGATCACTTCAGCGCCATAATTTCTCGTTGCTTCTATTTTTGTCTTCGCTGCTTGAAGCGGCATAAAGATCCGTACATGTATCCCTAGCAGGGCGCCTGCTAGTGCAACACCTTGCGCATGATTACCTGCTGAACAAGCAATTACCCCTCTTTTTTTCTCTTCCTCTGTCAATGTTGCTAATTTGTTGTAGGCCCCTCGCGCCTTAAAGGATCCTGTACGCTGCAGATTCTCTAGTTTCAGATAAATTTCTCCTGCCTTTTCTGCGCTAAGAATATTGCTTGGTGCGGCAGGTGTATGGATCATGATTGGTGCCAGTCGCTGATAAGCATCCAGGACACCTTGGATTTCAGAAACCGCTTCTTTGATCACCGAAAGTCCTCCTAATCGATTTTTTTCTACCCTTATTGAAGCATATCTGTTCCGTAAATACAATCTAAAGTGCTCGACGTTCTGCCAAAATCCTTCCCCCTTTTTATCAACAACTGCAGAGCTCCAGATAGGCTTGAAAAAAAATTCTGTGAATATAAAGTCTCTAGTAATAAGCTTTCATCATGATGTTAGAAATGAAAATCATTGCGATGAATTTTCAGAAAATAATGACTTGATGGGCGTTCCATGCTATACTAGGAAAAATTAAAAAAGGAAGTGACTCTATGCAAATCGATTGGGAAAATTTAGGGTTTTCGTATATTAAAACCCCTTGGCGCTTTGTCGCAAAATGGAAAAATGGCTCTTGGGAACAAGGAGCATTGACTGAAGATAATATTCTGCATATTCATGAAGGTTCTCCAGCATTGCATTACGGTCAACAATGCTTTGAAGGCTTGAAGGCGTATCGACGACCAGATGGCGGGATCAACTTGTTTCGTCCAGATGAGAATAGTAAACGATTGAATCGAAGCGCTCGTCGCTTGCGTATGCCGTTCGTTCCCGAAGAGATGTTCCTCGATGCGGTCAATCAAGTGGTCAAAGCAAACCAAGAATTTGTACCGCCTTACGGTACCGGGGCTACTCTATATTTACGGCCGCTATTGATTGGTGTAGGCGAGAATATCGGCGTTGCACCTGCGCCAGAATACTTGTTTATTATTTTTTGCATGCCGGTCGGATCATATTTCAAAGGCGAGCTGGCCCCAACGAACTTTATTGTTTCAGATTATGACCGTGCAGCACCAAATGGTACCGGCGCTGCAAAAGTAGGCGGAAATTATGCTGCCAGCTTATTACCAGGATACGAAGCCCATGAACGGAATTTTTCAGATTGCATTTATTTAGACCCTGAAACACATACAAAAATTGAGGAAGTGGGGTCCGCTAACTTCTTTGGGATCACGGCCGAAAATGAATTCGTGACACCAAAATCGCCATCAATTTTGCCTAGTATCACCAAATATTCTCTCCTTTATCTTGCAGATCATGCTTTAGGATTAACACCTGTCGAAGGAGATGTGTATGTGGATCAACTGGATCGCTTTGTTGAAGCAGGCGCTTGTGGAACCGCTGCGGTTATTTCACCTATTGGCGGAATCCAAAATGGAGAGTCTTTCCATGTGTTTTACAGTGAAACGGAGGTCGGTCCTAAAACTCGTGCGCTATACGATGAATTGACGGGTATCCAATTTGGTGAGCGCAAGGCTCCAGCTGGCTGGATTTTTGATGTTCCTCTTGATTAATCAATGAACTGATTGGGAAAATCAAAAAAATTTATAGAGCTCCCCTCTTTGCTCTCACGCCTGAAAGCACCCAAAACAATTAAAGAATGGCGCATCTTTTTTTCGTTTTGACAGGAGCCTTTTCTTAAAATAATTGCTCTCTCGTCAGTCAATTGTTACAATCAAAGGCAAGGGGGAATTATGATGGCAAAACGCTTAATTTTTTCATTGATTGCTACGGTCATCTATTTGGTCGTATCCAATATTGGGAATCTTTTTTTTGGGATCAGTCGTACCTTTAGTTGGACAACTACTTTATGGGAAGCATTATTCTTTTTTATCTTCATTTTTCTTGTTCAGCAATTTCGCAAAAAATAAACAAGCCTAAGTCAGCGGCGCTCAGCGCTAGTCTTAGGCTTGTTTTTTTATAAAAAGTCCTCGACGCCTCAACAAAAATACGGATCACTAATAGTAAGACAGCGTCATTTTCTCAAACTGAAATTAGAATCATAAACAAAAAAAGAGCTAGAACCCTTACTTAAAAGGAATTCTAGCTCAAAAAAATCAAAAATGATTATTTAACTGTTACTGAAGCGCCAACTTCTTCTAAAGCAGCTTTCAATGCTTCAGCTTCGTCTTTAGAGATGCCTTCTTTAACTGCTGAAGGAGCTCCGTCAACTACAGCTTTAGCTTCTTTCAAGCCTAAACCAGTTGCTTCACGAACTGCTTTGATAACTTTAACTTTTTGGTCGCCAGCTGCAGTCAATTCTACAGTGAATTCAGTTTGTTCTTCAGCAGCACCAGCGTCGCCAGCTCCACCAGCTACAGCTACAGGAGCAGCAGCAGATACGCCAAATTCTTCTTCGATAGCTTTAATTAAGTCGTTTAATTCTAAGATTGTCGCGCCTTTTAGCTCTTCGACAATGTTTTCAATGTTCAATGCCATTTTGTTTTCCTCCATTTAATTAGATAGTTTAGTTTATAGTGTGATTATGCGGCAATTAAGCTGCATCTTCTTCTTTTTCGGCCACTGCTTTGACAGCGTAAGCCACGTTGCGGATAGGTGCTTGTAGCACAGACAGCAACATTGAAAGAAGTCCTTCGCGGTTTGGCAATTTTGCCAATGCTGTGATTTCTTCCAAAGAAGAAACTTTGCCTTCGATGATACCGCCTTTGATTTCTAATGCTTTAGCCTCTTTAGCAAAATCGTTCATGATTTTTGCAGGTGCGACAACGTCTTCGTTACTGAACGCTACAGCAGTCGGGCCAGTGAATACTTCACCAAGACCTTCTAGACCAGCTTGTTCAGCAGCACGTGAAAGGATAGAATTTTTGATAACTTTCATTTCAACGTTTGCGTCGCGTAATTGTTTACGTAGACGAGTTACTTCGTCAACAGTCAATCCACGGTAGTCAACGACTACTACAGATGCGGCTGCTTTGAATTTTTCACTCACTTCATCCACAATTGCGGCTTTTTTAGCGATAGCTGCTTCACTCATTTTAAATTTCACCTCCTGATTTTGATGGAAGAGTTTCAAGAAAACATTTCTGTCTTCATTTGTCTTTATCAAGAGATAAAAACAAAAAAACTCTATGCCACCGTAGACATAGAGGGACTATTGAAGTTTCTCAATAAACGTCCTCGGTAGGAAATTAAGACTGACGTCACCTACTGTCTTCGGTACAGTTAAACTTTTAACCTTGACTACCTTACCATAGATAAGGCAGCCAAGTCAACAAAAGTTTTGTTTTTTATTCAAATTAGAAAGAAGCTTGATCTACATGGATACCAGGTCCGAAAGTTGTCGTTACAGAAATGTTTTTCATGTATTGACCTTTCGCTGCAGATGGTTTAGCTTTTACTAAAGTTTCGTGGATTGTTTTGAAGTTTTCAACTAATTTGTCATCTTCAAATGAAACTTTACCGATTGGTACATGAACGTTACCAGCTTTGTCAACACGGTAAGTCACTTTACCAGCTTTTACTTCGTTAACAGCTTTTGTTACGTCCATTGTAACTGTACCAGTTTTAGGGTTTGGCATTAAACCTTTAGGACCTAAAACACGACCAAGTTTACCGACAGTTGCCATCATATCTGGTGTTGCAACAACAACATCAAAATCGAACCATCCGCCTTGGATTTTTTGAACCATGTCATCGTCTCCAACGAAATCAGCACCAGCTGCTTCTGCTTCTTTGGCTTTTTCACCTTTCGCAAAAACTAACACTGTTTGTGTTTTACCAGTACCGTTTGGTAGTACGACCGCACCACGGATTTGTTGGTCCGCTTTTTTAGGATCGACATTTAGTTTGTAAGCAACTTCAACCGTTGCGTCGAATTTTGCAATATTTGTTTCTTTTGCCAAAGCTACTGCTTCTTCAACTGAATAAGCTTTTGCAGCGTCAACTTTTTTCAATGCTTCTTGCATTTTTTTGCTTTTTTTAGCCATTTTGTTTCCTCCTTGATGTGGTTATAACGGTAGAACCTCCCACGTGTCCCATATTTTTCAATATAGAGCCGACTGAGAAGCTACTTCCTTAGGGTCTGTAAAAATTATTCTACAGTGATCCCCATGCTTCGTGCAGTTCCTTCAACCATGCGCATAGCTGCTTCAACGTCAGCTGCGTTTAGGTCTTCCATTTTCAATTCAGCGATTTCTTTTACTTGATCGCGTGAAACTTTTGCAACTTTGTTTTTGTTTGGTTCGCCTGAACCTTTTTCAACGTTTGCTGCTTTTTTCAACAATACTGCTGCTGGTGGTGTTTTTGTAACGAATGTGAATGAACGGTCTTCGTATACAGAGATCACTACTGGAATGATCAAGCCTGCTTGATCAGCTGTACGTGCATTGAATTCTTTTGTGAATCCCATGATATTGATACCCGCTTGACCTAGTGCAGGACCTACTGGCGGAGCTGGTGTTGCTTTACCTGCAGGAATTTGCAATTTAACGATTTTTTCTACTTTTTTTGCCACGAGACATACCTCCTTGAGTCCGTGATGTGGTTAATTGGAGATCCATATTTCTCCTCCCACTTTAGTGAATCATGTGCGCACACAAAAAACGTGTGAATAATGCACACTGAGATATTATAGCATCTCAAAAGAAATTTGCAAGAACTCTTAGCGAATTTTTTTGCTTTTTATGGAGAAAATCGGTAAAACAAAAAAAAGATTAAAAAAATCCCATACAGTTCCACTCATTGCTCTATTTCTCCATATTTTATGCTAAACTACATCTGGATTTCTCCCATCAATTAAATGAGGTGAATAGAATGGAACCTTTAAAATACCGAAGTGTCTTTGATATTATTGGACCAATTATGGTTGGACCCAGCAGTTCCCATACCGCAGGTGCTGCTCGAATTGGCAAAATCGTGCGCCACATCTTTGGCGAACAGCCTGACAGTGTCGATATCCTTTTGTATGAGTCCTTCGCGAAAACTTATCGCGGCCACGGAACAGATATTGCACTTGTCGGCGGTTTGTTAGGAATGGAGCCCGATGATCAGCGCCTTGCTGACTCATTAAAGTTAGCCTATGAGCAAGGTCTAGAAGTACTCTTTGTTCCGAAAAACGAAAAAGCCGAACATCCGAATATGGTCAAAATGATTTTAAAAAAAGGTGACCGCAAAATGTCCGTTACCGGCATTTCAATCGGCGGTGGGAATATACAAATTTCTGAATTGAATGGTTTTAAAATCTCATTGACTTTAGGTACCCCTACCTATGTCATCGTTCATCAAGATGTTCCCGGAATGATCGCACGTGTCACGAATCTACTTTCTGAGGCACAAATCAATATTGGTACGATGACTGTTACCCGAGAGTCCAAAGGAGAAAAAGCCATTATGATCATTGAAGTGGATGAACGAAATGATCAATTGGCACAACAAATCAAAGCACTGCCCCACGTTTATAGTGCGGCTTATTTCGATTAAAGGAGGATTCGTCATGTTTTATACGATTGAAGATCTTGTTCTTCAAAGCAAAAATTATGCATCGATTGCAGAGATGATGATTGCGGTCGAATGCGAAAACTCAGGGCGCACTCGCGAGCAAGTCATTGCACTAATGGACAAAAACCTGACGGTCATGGAACAATCCGTTGCCGAGGGCGTTGCTGGAGTGACCTCTGTGACGGGATTAACCGGTGGCGATGCCACACGAATGAATGATTATATACAGGCTGGTGATTTTCTAAGTGGTGAGACGATCTTGCAAGCCGTTCAAAATGCCATTGCTGTCAATGAAGTCAATGCCAAAATGGGATTGATTTGTGCCACTCCTACGGCTGGGAGTGCCGGTGTTGTCTCTGGTGTGCTGATGGCTGTTCGCGATCGTTTGCAGCTGTCTCGTTCTCAACAAATCGATTTCCTCTTTACTGCCGGAGCCTTCGGACTAGTCATTGCGAACAATGCTTCGATATCCGGAGCAGAAGGCGGTTGTCAAGCAGAGGTTGGTTCTGCCAGTGCCATGGCAGCAGCAGCCCTCGTCTGTGCTAAGGGTGGGAGCGGACATCAAGCTGCTCAAGCAGTAGCCATTACACTAAAGAATATGATGGGATTGATTTGTGATCCTGTCGCTGGGTTAGTCGAAGTTCCTTGCGTGAAGCGAAATGCTCTCGGTTCCTCACAAGCATTTATTTCTGCTGATATGGCTTTAGCAGGAATCGAAAGTGTGATTCCTCCGGATGAGGTCGTCCACGCGATGTACCAAGTAGGACGGCAAATGCCAAGTATTTTTAAAGAAACAGCCGAGGGCGGGTTGGCCACAACGCCTACAGCACAACGTCTACAAGCGCAAATTTTAGATGCCGCTGAACACTAAAAGATGTAAGAGTCTCAAAAAATAACATATCCGAATGATCATTAGATAGCTCCCGCGGCTCTGCAGGTCCTCGTTACCTATGCACGAGAAGAATAAGCGATCTCCGATCATTCGGATATTTTTGTCTATTTGCTACTACTAAAAAAAACAGATAGAACTTATATCATAGTTATTCTTACAGCTTTTTGACGACTATCAGTTATTTCTCCCATAAAAAAGCAGCAATGTCTTCATCTACTTCTTGATTTTCATGCAGCTGACTATGCTGTGCCTGTGATCCTTTAATGATTTTTTCAGTCACAGAATAGCCATTCGCTGCCAATAAGTGGTTGATCGCCAAGGCACTTGTGGTCGGCACAGTGCCGTCCGATAGCTCTTCATCAGATAATTGCCCAGCAATCAGCTCAATCGGGAGTCGATGCCCCCCTTGCTTCAATAGTCCTTGAAATTCCTGGTAGCGTGGAGAAGCCTCCGTTGGTCCGTTTGTCACTAAATCAGTGATAGTCTGCCGTGAACTCGTATCAATAAATTCATTGAAAGGCGCCCCGATCGCTATAAATTTAGCTACTTTTGGCAATGCGGGATCCAGTGCTTCAGCCCCAGCTGCACTCAGCTCTCCAAATGTTGTGAGATAGCGAAAACCACTAACTCCCCCCATGGAATGTCCGACTAAATTTACTTGCTCTATTCCTTCCTTTTTCAGATAAAGCAACGCTTGTCGGATCCATTCTGCTTGATTCCATTCATTATTTTGATTGTCAGCGAACAAGACCTGAATGGTTGGATTTACAGCTTTTTTAGAAAGCACTCCTTCCGTTGAAACTGTCCCATCTGGTGAAATTGTTAGAACCATTTCATTGCTCACCCAATCTTTTTGGGCAAAACGCTGTATCATCCCTCCAAATGATGCGGGACCTCCTTGATAACCATGAATAAAAAGTGTTGGCGTGGTCGTTTTCTGAACGGGTTCGGTGGTTGATGTTTCTGCCGAAACAGTCGTTGTCTCCGTTGGCTTCTGTGTACTTTTTTGTGCTGAAACATTTGAGTGAGTTGCTGCTTGACAGCCGCTAAGCAAAACAACCAGACATAGAAATAGCCATTTTTTCATTTACAGTCCCTCCAAATCGGGTCTAGTATAATCCCTTTTGAAACAAGAAACAAGCAATAGCTAATGTTTACTCTTTATTCAAGAACACTTCATTCTTTACTCGTTGCTTGATAGGTTACCTTTTCTTTGCCTCCGGACTGTTTCTTCCGTTTAAAAATCGAGGTGTCCGCGATTTGTGAAAAAAATCGAGCAATGGAATGATCATCATCGCAACGAGCCCTCCGGAAAAACCATTATTGTACAGATTCAATCCACCATGAAGCACATCGATATTCAAAACCATCGACGTATGAATGAATCCCACGATCATCCCCCCTTTCCACCCGTAAGCATTAGTCACCGCACAGAGCATCATTGCAAAAATAGCCGCTGTAACGGTTACTGTTTCAGTCATTGCGTAGATATTCATTGTATTTGCTAATAGCACACCGGCAAATAAGGGCAGCGCGTTAAAGACATGGGCACCACAAGCAGAAAAACCAATGACACAAAACATCGCACCTGCAATGGGACCATTGAGGTTGACACCTAGTATACTCACATAACTCATTAACAGCAATCCCATTAACCCCATATTAATCATCGTATTATAAACGCCACTTTCACGTAAAATATCGTATTCGATTTTGCCGCTATGAGACCATATTGCCCGCATGTTCAACCGCTTGCGTTTAACAGCCATTGCTAACCCATAGCCAATCATTAATAAAGACAGCGACACCATCATAATAATCAGTGGAAGATTGGAGCCTTTAGAAACGATTGCTCGCAATTCGATATCAAAACCAAACATTCGGCAAATTCCTGCAACCATCGTACACAACATGCCAGAAGTAAAGCCGGCACTATAGATACTGACTTTTTTAAATAATGCTTGAAAATGCAGTGCTAAAGGAACCATGATCAATCCAGTCAAAACACCGATCAAATAACCGATGAAGCTACCGAAATAAGCTGGAAGTGAGTCATTGAATGCAAAAAAACTAACGATGGGTGAAACGGAGGAACTGTACAAAGCAATGAGAAGATATTTTTTGAGGGGTTGATTCATTAAATAGGAATAGAGACGAACACCTAAGAAGATTGGAATAAAATTGAACAGATTTTTGCCAAACAAACCATACCCCGTAACCATGAAGACGGCTGATATCATTCCTCCAGTAACCGGAACTCGGTAATGGTAACAGACCGCGATCGCAACAAAAGTCATGATCGACGCATTGAACAGTGCGCCACCTACAGAAGTCAGCGCAACGTAATCCGTTACTAAATGGCTTTCCGAGAACATGATTGTAAGCATTTCACGAAACACTTTTTGAGGTTCCATAAAGATCACGGCAGAAAGCAGCAAAAACAAATTAAAAGCAAACAACAAACTATAACCATTATGTACGGAAATCACACCTCTTTTTTCCAAATGTTGGTCAAAAAAATGGCGTTGACAAATCGATGCGAGAATTTTCTTCATAGGACCCCCTTTTTTATAAAACGCTTTCTTTTCGTGAGATAAAAACAGCGGGCCAATAACGGTCCGCTATCACCAATTTTCAATTTTATTTTACCTTATTTTGACAAAAAACACTACAGTTTTATACTTAGATTTTATCTACTTGTTCAAAATCCAATTCTGTACTTGTTTCTCGACCAAACATATCAATATTGACTTTTAATTTTTGTTTTTCTTCGTCGATCTCAGCGACTTGTCCTTCTAATCCAGAGAATGCACCTTCGATGATTTTAACTGTTTCACCAATCTCCACTTCCAATTCAACTGTTCGAGTGCTCATACCGATTGAACGTAAGATAGAGTTGATTTCTTCTTGTAAAAGCGGAGCTGGTTTGCTTCCTGCTCCATGAGAGCCGACAAACCCAGTCACTCCTGGTGTATTACGAACAACATACCATGATTGATCCGTCATGACCATTTCGACGAGGACATAACCTGGAAAAGTTTTGTGAACGATCTCTTTCTTTTTCCCATTCTTTTCTTCCGTTTCGACTTCTTCTGGTACGACAACACGAAAGATGTAATCGCCCATCCCCATGCTTTGCGCCCGTGATTCCAAGTTCGCTTTCACCTTGTTTTCATAGCCGGAGTAAGTATGCAAGACATACCAATTTTTTTCAAAAGATTCCATTGTATTCGGTCTCCCTATCTTTTTGTAAAATAAAAAAACCTCAGTTGCACCGAAGTTTTTCCTCGAATCAATTATACCACGATTTGTTTTACTTGACTAGTTGCTGATAATCCAGCAGCATTTATTTCAAAATCAAATCAAAAACAGTTTGAATCAGCGTATCCATCACAAAAAACATCACTGCAAAAATAATTGTCGTTTGGATCACAACAAAAGTATCTCTGCGTAATTGCTTTCTTGATGGCCAAGAAACATTTTTCATTTCAGCAAAAACATTTTTCATAAAGTTCATCAAGATTCCTCCTTACTTCGTTTCACGATGTAGCGTGTATTGATTGCAGTATTTGCAAAATTTGTTAATTTCAAGGCGATCGCCTTTTTTTCCTTCACTGACTGATTTCGAATAGTTGCGGGATCCGCAGACAGAACAAGCCAAAGCTGCTTTTTTTGTTGCCATTTCTGATGTCCTCCCCCTTTATACAAAGTTTTCCAAAGTTAAAAATACCATTTTTCAGTGAAAGTGTCAATTTTAGATTTTGACACGCAAAAATATAGTTTCCGCTGATTTTATGGTATTATAGAGATGTGAATTGGGTATTTGGGAGGGAATTGTTATGTTACTAAAAACAATGGTTTACAAAAAACGCGACTTAACTACGATTAAAGAAACAGCTACTTTAGAAGAAGCCTTGGAAATTTTAGAAGATTCTGGCTATCGCTGTGTACCGATCTTAGATGAATCCGGCAAAATCTTCCGGGGAAACATCTATAAAATGCACATCTATCGTCACAAATCGAATGGTGGAGATATGACATTACCAGTGACACACCTGCTTAAAAACGCGACAAAATTTATTTATGTCAATTCTTCATTTTTTAAAGTCTTTTTCACGATCAAAGAGTTGCCATACATTGCCGTATTAGATGAAAACAATGAGTTCTATGGGATTTTGACCCACAGTTCATTATTGAATATGCTGTCTCAATCTTGGAATGTCGAACAAGGAAGCTACGTGCTGACTATCGCATCAACTGGCACACAAGGCGATTTAGCGATCATTTCAAAAATCATCGCGAAATACAGCAGTATTGCCAGCTGTATCACATTGGACATCGGCAAGGATGAATTTATTCGTCGGACATTGATTACTTTACCAGCGAATACGTCAAAAGAGCTGTGCGATAAGATCATTTATCAGTTAGAGGCAAAAAACTTCAAAGTTGTTGAAATTGAAGATTTGAATGCAGAATAACAAAAAAGATCATCTCTACCGTAGGTTTTGGTAGAGATGATCTTTTTTTATTTGTTTTTTGGGAACCATCAAAGCAAAAAACAAATGATTGATTAAAATCGCTTATCGAAGCGAACACCTGTATTCACGATATACATTATAGGCGCTGTGATTGTCATGATAATCAACTCACTTAGCGCTGTTGTACCAAAGGTCGCCCAAAATGGTAATGCGAGAGTCAGATGCAGCATGATTGCAATCAAGAACATGCTCAACGAGAAGAAAATCGTATTAAGCGCTAAACGGACAAAGACATTCGGAACTTTCTTCTGCAATAGCGCCGTTGCTGACAATGCAAGCAAGGTTTGGCCTCCACCAAAGACGACGTCCAAAATTCCCATACCAAAAAATAAATTGTACAATACAACTCCGCCAAAAACACCCCACATCAGTTTTCTGTTAAAGACTACCAGATGATTCAGCCCTTCTGAGACACGAAATTGAATGGCAACAGAAGCCACTGGGGCGACTAAGACTGTCACTGCAACATACAGTGCCATGATCAAACCGTTCGCGACGACAACTCGCAACCGCTGGTTTGATAAAGTGGATGATTTATCCATTTGATCCCTTCTTTCTCCGAGTTTTGATTACGCGGGATGGTTGATGAACCGCGATGCGTTACGCACAAATAATTATTATACAGAAGATTACTGATTTATCAAGCTTACATTATTGATTTGGTTCTTATTGATTTCCATTGTCCAATTAAATTGGAGAATTCATGTGGATGTTTTGTGGATGAAAGTCTAAAAAACTAATTTTCCCCCAAGCTGTTCTTCAGTAACAAGGTCGTACAATCTCCTTCTAAAGCAACCCACTTGTCAAATAGCAAAGTGTTAAAATCAACAAAAAAGAAAGAGGAACGATCTATCTATCAGCGAGGCTAAAAAAGATACCGGAAATGACTAGAATATTTTAAATACATAACCATTAAAACGGTGGTTCTGCTTTGAATAGGAATCTTCCAGCAAAACAGGCAGGCCAAAGACGAGCATTGAGTATTTATTTGCTCGCAATTCATTCTGTTCTTCTTCTCCTACTAATTCTCATTGTCCTCCTTACAATTTTGTTCGCTTATTCTCAGCCTTTAGTTTGATTTATTTCATTATTCATAGATGTAATCTATTCCTCGAAAGGAATGATTTTATATGAAAAAACTATTATCTTTTACTGTAGTAACCCTTCTTCTGATGGGTGGAGGCTGGTTCTGGTATGAGCAATCTTATGGAACGACAGATTACTACACTAAGATAACTTCGAAAGGTGAACGTGTTTCGATTGGTAGAGGTAGCGGGAGAGAACACTTTAGATACAAGTACAACTTAGCTAGCTATACATCAGACAATAATGAAAAAGATGTGTCTTTTAATTCCTATGGAGACAAGCCACTAAAAGAGAATGCATACCTTGTATTACATGTAAATAATCATAAAGGAGTAATGGGATGGGATGAAGTCTCGCCTAATGATGTTCCATCAGCTATATTGAATAAACTTGGATAAAGAACTCAAAGAGACGGACATCCGTCTCTTTATTCGTCAAACCAACTTCATGTAAACTTGATGTCTGTGAATCGTTCAATTGTTCATTTTCCTCTAAGTTCCTGTTTGCTTATGAGGGGAATCGTACACCTTCATTGTTCATCGACTTAATGGCTAATAAGTTCAAGAGTGCTATCTTTTGATATCTTTAAATTTATCTAAAGATAGTGACAAAGACCATGTAAGCGGTTGCTTCTATCCGTTTTCGTGCTATACTATAAGTGTAAGGAGCAAGGATTCCCAGTAAAGCAGACGATGAAGGATCTGCAAGAAAAGAATTGTTGTCAACTTAGAAAAACAGACAAAGGATGTGGGAATTTGAGTTACTCCTTACTAATTGAATAGGATTCGGCGAATGTGAGCAATACGGATGTGATCATAGTGGACATAAGAACCTTAGATCACAAAAACAACAGCGAAAATAGGGCTCTTTGTCAATAAGGACTGATGGGTTGTACAAAATCAAATCTGGGTCAGAATGAACCTCATTCTGGCTCAGATTTTTTGTTATCTTACTTTGATTAATTGATTGATCAAAAAGATTCTAATTCTCATGTTCTCAAATGATTTAAATCCGTAGGATACTCGTTTCATTGTCTTTATATGGGTATTCTTCGCTTCTATTTTTCCATTGGTGTAAGGATAGATCATCGCGTTGGTGATGCCTTCTTCATAGGTCAGAAGGTTTTGGAGCTTTTCCCGAAAGCCGTCATCTAACGTTTCGGGAAGTTCTGCCAATAAGGAGAAAAATAAGTCAGGGTCTTTGTCTCGAAAGGCTTCAACTAATTCATGAAAATAGGGATACGCCTCCTTCAGGGACGTAGAAAAGCCAAGCAATCGATCAATCATCATCGCTTCCGTAAGAAATGGGTATTTTGGTGATCGAAAACTTTTCCATGTTTTGTATTCATAATGGTTGATGTTTGCACGATTTTTTAGCAAAAAGCGCCAGTTCTTTTTCAGTTTTTCTGCCTGACTTTTCTGTCCTACTTTACGAAGTTCATTCATTTCACGGATACGCAACTCATTAAAGGCTTGATTCATGTGTTTGATAATATGAAACCGATCAATCACTACTTTCGCATTTGGCAGAATACGTTTGGTAAGCTGGAAGTAGGCGGCGTTCATGTCTGTGACTAAAAATTTTACTTCTTCAGGATTAGTGCAGCCTAAGAAATAGCTTGTTAATCGAGGCAATTTACGCGTAGGCAAGACATCAATTAATTGTCCTGTTTCGCCATCTGCGCAAATAAAGCTCATTTTATCTTCTATGGAAGCGTGCGAACGAAATTCATCAACCATCAATACTCTGGGGAGAATCCTCTTAGATTGCTTTGGTAAGTAGCTTTTAAACTCTTTCAACGTACGAATAACGGTGGTCAAAGATACCTGACAATTTTTCGCAATAAAAGATAAAGATACTTTTTCAGTCAGCAAAGAAGCAATTTTATATCTGACATGATTCGCGATTGAATGTCTGGGTTGAACAAAATAACTTTGAGCCGTCCAATGGGTTCGACAGTTTTTACAGGTATAGCGCTGCTTTTTTAAGCGCATAACCAAAGGCATGTGATTGTATTGTTCAAAGCGGACAATCGTTTCCTTCTTCCCATTTTTCACTACAATTACTTTCCCGTTTCCATCTACCACAGTAGAACCACAATTTCTACAGGTATGGGGAGCAGGTGAGAAAACAGCATCGACGATCAACGTCTTTTTCTTCTGAAAGGTCTCGTAAGAGACCTCTGTAATCATCAAATCTTTCTCTATTAATCGCAGCATTTTTTTGATAGAATCATTCATATAGCATATCGTCCTCTCAGTTGTTTATTTTGTCGTGATTTAATCATACTAGAGAACGATATGTTTTTTAATACCTAAAATAAAAATGGGGCTGAAGAATCAATTCTGATTCATCAGTCCCATAAATTATAGAGCCGAAAATAGTAGCTTGTTGTTACGTACCTTTCGTCGAATCTATTTTTTTGTCAAAAAATAGTTAAGCATCACTAGCCAAACTTGTCAGCAATCGTGCTATAATAAACAGCATTGATTTTAGATTAGATGGAGCATTTATTGTATGAAATATTATTATCATTTTGTTGTTAACCCTGAAGCAGGCAGTGGACGTGGCCTAAAAGTAGCCAAAAAAATTGAAGCAATCGTCAAGAAGCGGCGTTTTCCCCATCAGTTCTACTATACAGAATATGCCGGGCAAGAACAGGAACTTACTACTTCTTTACTGGCACAAGTATTGTTGCCATGGGATGACATCTATCGAGAAAATTCAGAAATGCTTTACCCCTTACTGGTGGTGATCGGTGGCGATGGCACCTTACATCAAGTAGTTTCCTCCCTTCAAGAATCAGAAAAAAATATTCCACTAGGCTACATTCCGGCAGGATCAGGGAATGACTTTGCCAGAGGAATGCGTTTACCTAAGGAACCAGAGCAAGTATTTTGGAAAATCGCTGGGACCGCTACTCCTCAATCGGTTACGATCATCAAGTATCATGATCAAATCCAAGATGAAACTGGGTTCGCAATCAACAATATCGGTATTGGATTAGATGCATCGATCGTTTACGCAGCAAATCATTCTGCTGCGAAATCAAACTTAAACAAGTTCAATTTAGGTTCATTTGCCTACTTGTCTGCAGTAGTGAATGTCTTGTTCCGGCAAAAAGGATTTCCCATTCTGGTAGAAACCAATGGAAAACAATAGAATTTTACAAAAGCTTTCTTGTGCACAACGACAAATCACCCCTACTTCGGTGGCGGTGTGGCGATCGCACCTACAGCAAACCTCAACGAAGATAAGATCGATTTCGTTCTCGTTGAGCGAGTCGCTTTGTTCAAAATTTTTTGGCTTTTAGCCTTACTAACCTGCAAGAAACAAATGAGATCTCGCTACTTCCATCATTTATCTACGAATAAGCTCCGAATCGTCTCCACAGTACCACAGCATGGTCAAGAAGACGGCGAAGAAATGGGTAAGCGGCCATTTGATATCACCATAACCACCACCAAACAATTGATATGGAGTTAGAAATAGTGAGATTAGAAAAATGATGCCGCTGTTGAGTCAGCGGCATCATTTTTTTATGACTCATGCAACCCTTTTTTGATTAAACCAGCGGCTGTCTTTTTTCAAAACGAACTGTATTATCAAAAAGGCACAGGCAAATAAGACCAATATCAAGCAGTTCAACCAGAATTTCGTAATGAAATCCGCATTCACTGAGAGGGTGTTCCCAATCAATTGATTGTTTTGTACAAACCAATAAGTCGGTGTAAAAGAAGCGATCTTACTAATAAAGTCTGGTAAAAAATCTGATGAAACAAAAACTCCCCCTAGAAAACAGCTCCCCATAATATACACATTCGAAATTCCATTCAACGCCTCACTATTTTTGACAAATGACGTAACACACGTTGAAAATGTGACAATCGGCAAGAAAAAACACAAAAGATTAATCACTAGATAACCGGTCATGACGGACCACGTGCTACGAGTAAATAGGAGTAGTCCCGCTGTAAAACAACTAGTCAGAAGCAGTGAATACCCCAACATACCAATAGAAACGACTCGATTCAACCGCCGTGTTGATAAAGGAGATACTTGATTGCGATTCCGGATTTCTTTCCGATTGAACACAAGATTGACCACGCCATAGCCACTAAAAATAGAAAGAAACAAACCGTAAGCAAGTGCATTGAATACTAAGCTGCCGAATTGCTGATTCATCCGTTCACTGTATCCACGACTAATCGTTACTTCGCCATTTGCGGCCAAAGAAGATTGCGTATTTTTCAATGCCTCTTCCCTATTGCCAGTTACATGATAAAAAGCCGTATAAGTCGACAAAAAGGTATCTACTTGCCCTTCAATCAATGTTTTGGCAAAAGCATCGGGACGAGATTGTGCATCGATTGCTGACGGTACACCTGCTTCAATATTCGTAGTAAAATCTTTAGGCAAAAATAAAACATAGTCGATTTTTCCAAAATACAGCGCATCATCAATCGATTTTTGGCTCTTATCAGACAATTCCACAACCGTTTGTTCTTCTTTTAAATAGTCAATCAGTGCTTTACTTAATGCAGAGTTGTCTTCTGTAACAATGGTCATTGTCCCCCGATCCAATTTTGCGTCCGGTGCTGCTGTATTTTGCGCATAGAAGAAGGTGATGATCACAGTTACAATGATTGCAATCAACAAATTTGTTTTGTTCGCTTTTAAAATTTTCAAAACGGCTTTATACAGCGACATACTGAACCCTCCTTTCAAACATTAGATTACTAAAGGCTAAGATAACCATAAAGGCTACTAACCAGAAAAGATTCAAATAGAAATCCTCTAGTGAGCGATAAAAATAGAGCTGATAGAAACTCTCACTAATTAAGTTGACAAGATTCAGTTTTCCTAGCACCGGAATGTGCAGATCGATCCAGTATTTGATGTCTTGGGAGCCCATCATACCAGCAAAAAAACTCATCGCCATTGTAACAGCCACACCCAATCCTTCTTTTTGTGCCAGCCCCATATTAGGAAACAAATTCCCAACCAAATTTCCTAATAATAATGCATTCAATGCACCAAAAGCGGATAGGACGAATAACCACTGCCAGCGGTTTCCGAAGTCGACTTGATAAATAAAATGAAAAACACTTAGAATCACTAAAACTTCTAAGAAAAATATCGTGAATCCAGCAAGGATATTTGCTGAAAAAACCAACAATCGGTTTCGGGGGATGACCGAAAGGCGAATCCCTTTGGATGACTGATTTGCTTGCTGGTCTTGGGCGTTTCTGACCCCCCACATGAATCCATACAAAATAGCCATTCCCACCAAGGTAAAGAAATAAAAACTTTTGATACTCATGTTTCTAGTCTGATTTTCTTGCTGAACAAAAGATTCTCCAACTAGAAAAGATGTGAGCTGGTCTTCTGTCAAAGTAGAGTCAATTGCCACCAACTTATTGGCCAGGTCAGTATTTTGTAAAAATCGGTCCATCATGTTTTTTAGAATGGTTTGAGAAAGACCGGTACGTGCAATAGCCAATTGGATCGATGACTGTTCAAAGGAATAATATCCAGCAAGATCCCCTGCATCTAATCGTTTTTCAGCCTCTTGAGGAGAGACTTCTTGTAGTGAAAACAATGGTTCTCCACCAGATTTTGTTTGCTTCAAAACATTCATAAATGCGACTTGCTGAGTCAGTTGTCCCTCATTTGTTTTCTGATTTTGTTCTTCTTTGATAATCCCAACGGGAATCGTCTCGATCGTTCCAGCTTGATCAATCTCGCTAAATGCTACAGAAAACATCAACCCTAATAAAATCGGGAAGATCAATGTCCAAAATAGTAAGGAATTATTACGAACTAAAACGTTCAAGCGATACCGATATAAGTGTCCAAACATAATCTCCCTCCTAGTCTCTTAATTCTTTACCGGTAATTTCCAGAAATACATCGTTTAATGTTGCTTCTCCTGTGTGAATCTTAGTAAATGCGATATGTTCATCCTCAAAATAGCTTAGTACTGGTAAAAGAATCTCTTTCATCTTTTTGGCTGTGATCGTCAAACGCTCTTTATCATAGGCAGTTTCAAGAACTTGAGGCAATGACTTGATAAATTCGATCGCTGTATCTGGAAGTAAAGGGATATCAATCACAAGATTTTCCGTACTTCGAACCATGTCCTTCAACTCTTCTTTTGTTCCTTTCGCGATGACTTGTCCCTGATCCATGATCACAATCTGATCACAAAGTATTTCGACTTCCTCCATATAATGAGTCGTATAAACAATTGTTGCACCTTGCTGATTCAACTTTTTGATACTGTCCAAAATTTTGTTCCGACTTTGGGGATCCACGGCAACAGTTGGTTCATCAAGAAAAATCAGTTGTGGTTTATGGGCAATGCCACAAGCAATGTTTAAACGCCGTTTCAAGCCACCACTTAATTGTTTTGGATAGAATCCTTTGAACTCTTCTAATCCCACAAGCGAAATGACTTCCTCGATCAATAGTTTCTGCTTCTTCTTGTCAGCAACATACAGACCACAGAAGTAATCAACATTGTCGTGGACCGTCAACTCTTCAAATACAGCGATATCTTGCGGAACGACGCCAATTTTTTGCTTTATTTCATAACTTGTCGGTGACATTTTTTCCCCAAACAATTTAATAGTCCCTTTATCAAAAGATAATAAGGACAACATACAGTTGATAGCTGTTGATTTGCCGCTTCCATTAGGTCCTAAAAGCCCGAGAACTTCACCTTCCCTGACTTGCAAATTAAAATGATTCAATGCGAGAAAATCACCATAACGTTTTACCAAGTTATCAATTTCAATAATCATCGAAAAAACTCCTTTCCAAACACTTCTTATTCTGACTATAATAAAAAGCGAAAAGAATAACTAGTGAGGATACGCCAAAACAAAAATGACATTTGTCATTATTTAGGAGCCAGATATGAATAAACCATTGTCGATTAATGAGGTTGTTTTTTATTTTCTTCTCTGTGGAGGGCTAATGTCCCTGAATGGCTTCCAAGCCCTAGACTTAATCTATCTTTTGACGACAATCATCTTAAGTGGTCTCTGTCTGCTACTCAAAAAAGGAACGTGGCTGGCATTGGGCATTTTGATAGGTCTTAGTTTGGTTTGGCCAATTTATAGCTATTTTTTCCCATGCGTCTTTCGTTCAGCCCAGATTGGTGAAAAGCAAGAAAAGATCCTCCTGCTCATTCTTTGTATACTCTTATTTTCCTTGGTTCCTTCTTGGCCGATACGGATTATACTGATGCTTTTGGTCTACTCTGCTTCTTACTTGCGAAACGATAGTTTTGAATTTCATTCGTTACAAAAAAAATTCAACTCGACTCAAGATGCCAATTGGGAAAATGAGAGCCGATTGCGTGAGCAAAACGACTACCTTAAAAGCTCTCAAGAAACAGAAGTCGCCTTACAGATCGCTGAAGAGCGGAATCGAATCGCTCGTGATATCCATGATAATGTTGGTCATCTGCTTTCAAGTGCCATCTTACAATTAGGTGCCATTCAAGCAATTAATCAAAATAAGCAACTTCACTTACCATTGGATCAATTGAACCGAACCATGAACTTGGGTATGGACCGCATCCGAGAAAGTGTTCACGATTTACATCATCACTCGCTTCCTTTTCCACAAGCATTAGATCTTTTGCTATCAGACTTTCAATTTTGTACAGTTGAGGTAATAGGAACACCGCCAAGTATTCTCTCTCAAACACAACAAACTGTCCTAATCACGATCATAAAAGAAGCCTTGACCAACGTCATGAAGCACAGTCAAGCAACAAAAGTGACTTGCGATTTTAAACAACTACCTGCTTTTCATCGATTACAAATCAAGAATGACAAACCAAAGGATAGGCTCAATCACACCCACGGGATCGGTTTGCAGACGATGCGCCAGCGAATCAACCAGGTAAACGGACAACTCCATGCCCTTGAAAAAGAGAATTTATTTCAACTTACGATTATTTTACCTAAGGAGGAGGACCAATGATCCAAGTAGTAATCATCGATGACGATCCCCTAGTTACCGCATCATTAAAAACCATCTTGGAAGTTTCAAACGAAATTGAGGTAACAGGCATTGGTCATTGTGCCAAAGAAGCAGTTGCATTGTACGAAGAAAGAAAACCTGCGATTATACTAACAGATATTCGGATGCCCGATGGGACTGGATTAGATGCTGCTCGCAAGATTTTAACCCGGGATCCGAATGCCGTCATTTTACTCTTAACTACTTTTGATGATGATGCCTATATACGAGAAGCTTTGGATCTCGGAGTCAAAGGCTATCTCATCAAGCAAAATCTTTCGGCTATTGTACCCTCTATCAAAGCTGCATACAATGGCCAAGCAGTGTTTGGCGCTGAAATCGTCACGAAGTTTCCTACACTGTAAAAAAATAATGACTCTTATTTGACTACTCATTTCTCAGAACGAGAAAAAATGATCTTGAAGGAAATTGCCACTGGAAAAAACAATAAAGAAATTGCGCAAGCGTTGTTTCTCAGCGAAGGAACGGTCCGCAATTATATCAGTAAGTTATTAGAAAAATTAGAACTTCGGGATCGTACCCAGTTAGCCATTTATTATTACCAGCATTTACAATAAAAAACACGTAAGAGGCAATCTCCTCTTACGCGTTTTTTTGATTTCAGCCTTAAATGCTTCCTGAACTATTCGGATTGGTTGGGTTAGTCGGATTTGTGTTTGGTGCCCAAACTGGCGGAACTTTGTCTAATTTTTTCTCTAACTCGGTTTCCTCTCCTTGCTCGTTTTCGGCATCTGGACTTTCATCAAGTTTGTATTCTTTCTCCAACTCATCCAATTTCTTGAAGTTATTGCTGGATTCTTTTGCTAATTTTTCTAATTTGTCATCTGTTTCTTTCGCCATTTGAAAACGCCTCCTTTTGGTATTAGCTTAGCATGTTTCGCTAAAAAACCAAAAGAAAGCGCTCATTTTCATTAACTGTAAAAAATTCTTTTTTAAGAGACGAGAAAATCATATGGAGAAAGATTTTCCATCCCAATCATTGGATCAACCACATTTTTTTGAACCATTTCGATTGTCAATTCTCTCGAAAGCGGTTCTTTTGAGATAGTTCCTTCCGGTAGTGTTTCTTCGATGATGGATTCACTCGGTGTTGTGGCAAACAAATCAAGTTCCTGTTTCTGAACCGACTGCTTACTGCTCACCGGCTCACGGGCAGTATCTGTTTTCTTTTCACTTTTCATTGTGGCTGTTGTCTGTGAGTTAGACTCTGAGAAAGGATCATCTGCTTCTTCAAACTGTGCCAACCTTTGACGTTGCAAAGGTGTCATCTCGTCGCTGCCGTTGATCCGCTCTTGCAAGGTAGTCAGTCGAGTGGCGGACTCATGTGTCACACATGTTTGATAAGCTTGGGGTTCTCCTAATAAAATCAACAGCTCTTTGCTGCGGGTCACTGCCGTATAGAGTAAATTTCGTTGCAGCATTCGTTGGTATTGATGAACCATCGGCATGATCACCATTTTGAACTCGCTTCCTTGCGCTTTATGGATCGAGCAGCAATAGGATAATGTGATTTTATTCCATTCATTTCGCTTATAGGTAACTTCTGTGGCATCGAATTGGATCACTAATTCGTCCACTTTGTCTTCTGACTGTTTGGCAGGAATAATGCCGACGATTTGTCCCATATCCCCATTGAAAACATTGTCTTCTGGCGAATTGACCAGCTGCAAAACTTTATCTCCGATCCGGTAGACTGTTTCATTCCAAGTGACTTCTTTTTTGGTCCCATCGTTTGGATTAAAGATTTCCTGCATCATCTTGTTTAGTGCATCGATCCCTGCTGCTCCGCGGTACATTGGCGCTAGAACTTGAATGTCTTGCGGTGTGAAGCCTTTCGCTTTCGCCCGTTGCACGATTTGTGCGATCAACGGTTCAATTTTGTAAGCATCACAAGCAAAGAAAGAGCGATCTCTTTGATTTTGGGTAAAGTCTGCAGGCAGTTGCCCATTTTTTATCGCATGAGCCAATGGAATGATGCTTGACCCATCTCCTTGACGATAGATCTCGGTCAATTCTTGTTTTGGAATCTGTTCGATTTCTAAAAGATCATGCAGCACTTGTCCCGGTCCTACTGAAGGCAGTTGGTCTTTGTCGCCAACAAAAATAACTTGCATATTTGTAGGGATCGATTTGAACAATGTATTAGCCAACCACGTATCCACCATCGACATTTCATCAACAATCAACAAACCGCCTTCAAGTTCTTTCGCAGCGACACTAGGCGTCTTCTCACGGCCGTTAAGCCCAAGCAAACGATGAATCGTCCCACTGGGAAGTCCCGTCGTCTCATTCATCCGTTTGGCTGCCCTACCTGTAGGAGCTGCCAACAAGATGGGGAACATTTCTTCCGTGTATTTTGCGGGATCTAAATCAAGATCATTCAATTCAGCAAATAATTGAACGATCCCATTGATTACTGTCGTTTTCCCTGTTCCAGGTCCGCCAGTCAAAATAAATAATGGGGAATGGATGGCTTCTTTGATGGCTTCTTCTTGGGAAGATCCATAGACGATCCCTAATCGCTTCTCGATTTTTCGCAGTGTTTTTTCAACTGTTTTTTTGGGGTAGTTGATTTCTTTTTTGCGAGCTAATAATCGTTGGATCGAATTGGCGATCCCCCACTCTGAAAAATAGAGACTGTTTTCATACAACTTCGTTTCTTCTTGTTGGATCTTGCCTTCTTCTACCAATCCAATAATCGTATTTGCCAAGTCATCCGGTGGAATTTCGATGGGTCGACTCGTTTCCAACAACCGAAGTGTTTGCTCGAGCAAATCTTGTGCGTGAATATACGTGTTCCCAGTCTGTAAAGATTGGGCAAAAATCTGGTGCAAAACTGCCGCACGATAGCGCTGGGGCGAGGTGGCTTCAATTCCTAATTGATCGGCGATGTTATCTGCCCGTTTGAAGCCAATCCCTTCAATATCTTCGACTAATTGATAAGGATTTTCTTGGATGATCTCTAATGCTTCATTTTTGTATGCTTGGTAAATGGCAAAAGAAAGCTGACTACCAAATCCATAGCGGCTTAACCCAACGATCACTTGATCCATCCCATGATTGAGTCGAACCGTATCAAGAATCATTTTTCGCTTGCTTTCATTCAATCCAGGAATTTGCTCCAACAATACCGGGTCCTCTAACATGCGATCGATCGCCTGATCTCCTAGAAGCCCCACAATTTTTTCAGCCGTCTTCTTACCGATACCAGGAAACTTCTCTCCTGAAAGATAATTGATCAGACCTTGCTCTGATGTAGGTTGTTCTTGCTGATAGCTGTCCACTTTTAATTGGACGCCATATTTAGGATGATTGACTAACTCACCGTAGAATCGGTAACTCTCCTCTTCTTGGATCTCACCAAAGCTCCCAGTGACGACGATCTCAGATTCTTTGTAATCCGCATTATTTTCTGTCACTTTGACTAAAAGTACCTTATAGAAATTGCTAGGATTTTGAAAAAAGATCGCGGCAACATGGCCGACAAAAAATGTTCTTTCTGGATTCACGACGCCGCTCCTTTCACCTATAGTAAGGCATCTAAACTGTCTTGATTTTCTAGAAAACTTGCATCATTCCAACAGGTTATCTCAAAAGGCAATTGTTTATCTGCTCCTGTCTCTAAAATGGTCAAGCTATTATTAACAAGACCACCTTGTTCCCGCAATTGTGCCAATTCTTTTCCGGCCAACCATTGGATAGCTGCCGTCAATGAGGCCCCATGACCGACAAAAAGTAACGGATCATTGTGGGCTTGCACAGCAGTCATCACCACTGTTTCAATGCGCTTCAGGGCATCTTCGATGGGCTCTCCTTGAAATATCGTTGGGTCATAACGGTCAAGATGGTGGCGCAAATCAGCCAGCTCTTGCGGGTATTTTGCCTGCATTTCATCAATGAACTGCCCTTCTAAATCGCCTAGTCCAAGTTCACGTAATCCTTCTGTATAAACAATCTCGACTGGTTGCTTTAATCTTTCCACTATCCCTTGTGCGGTTGTACGGGCACGTAACGAGGTACTTGAATAGATTTTTTCAAAAGGAACATTTGCGATTGCGTCTCCCAAAAGCTGGATCTCCTTATAACTTTCAGGCAACAATGGTGAATCGCCCATCATTCCTTGAAATCGTCGTGCTTGATTCCATTCTGTTTTGCCATGACGAGTAAAATATAATTGCATCGAACAAGTCTCTCCTATCGATTGTATCTAATCTAATTTGTCATTGTCGTAGTGATGAGTCAATTCTAGCTCTGGAAACCCTTGTTGCCGTAAAGCTTCATAAATAATCAACGCGGCAGTGTTAGATAAATTCAATGATCGGACATGGGCATCATTCATTGGAATTCGTAAACATTTGTCCGCATGTTCGCGCATGAATGTTTCAGGCAATCCAGTTGTTTCCTTCCCAAAAAGGAAAAATTGGTCTTCATGAGTCGTATAATCTACTTCAGAATAGACACGATTGGCAAACTTAGAGATCAGGTACAGTGGACGATCACCTAAAAAGGACATAAATGCCGCTAAATCTTTGTGATAAGTAATATGAACATCATGCCAGTAATCAAGTCCAGCACGCTTCAAATGCTTATCATCTGTTGAAAAGCCTAATGGTTCAATTAGGTGTAAATGTGTATTGGTGGCCGCGCAAGTCCGAGCGATATTGCCGGTATTGGCAGGAATTTGTGGTTCAAATAAAACAATGTGATTCATCTGGTAAGACTCCTTTCAATTGGTTCGAGCCAACTGTCTCTCAATAGATTCTATAGTACCATATTTTAACGAAAATCGTTTTGCGAACTTCTATCTGATTTACTGAAACTTTGAGCATAAAAAAAAACGTACCAACTCGGTGTCAATCACTGCGAGTCGTTACGTTAGTGAAGCTCTTTTCACTAACTTTTATCAGAACAGGAACCTGATAAAAACCAATGAAAAATGACTTAAGAACAATATATCACTCCCATGACATGATTGCAAGGGTAAATAACAAAAAAGTTCAAAAATTTTTCAAGAAACTTTCGCGACTAACAACTCAATATCGACTGTTATTTCGTGTAACGGGTTTTCCCGAACTTTTGCTATTTGCTCCTTTGACGCACCCCACTCCAATGGCGACATCGCCAACAAGTCCAGTCGCCGGTCTTCTGGGATTGAGAATGGATAACAAATCCGTTCTCGGCTCGCTTGCGGATATTTTGCAAAAAATTTATCAACGACACGTTCATTAGAATAGACTTGTTTTGCAGAATCATCTGGATAAAAAGCTTGCCGCAGCTCTTTAAGGTAGCTTGCTGCTGGCACAACTTTGATCACTTGTCCGCCCGGCTTCAAGATGCGGTCGAATTCCTGATAATTGGAAGGCGAAAATAAATTCAAAATCGTATCAAAACTAGCGGGGGCAAAAGGAAGATTCGTGAGATCTGCGACACACCAAAAGGCAGAAGCAGCATGATTGGTTGCCAAATAGATGCCTTCCTTGGCAATGTCAAATCCTACTGCCGTTTTTTCTTGTCCGGCTAATAATTGGGCAAGAAAGCTGCCTTCCCCACAACCAATATCTAAAATGTTTTCGGATTGTTCAATCTGGTGGGAGATGCCCTCTAAGACTAGACGATACATCCCACTTTGGATCATCCGACTTCGAGGAACAAACATTCCTTGATCATACTCCGTTTTCACAGGATGATCCAAAAAAAATAAAGTACCCTTTTTTGAAAGATCAAAACGATGACGATTCAGACAAATCAGTCCACTCTCATTGGCAAAGACCTGCTGATGACACAATGGACACTCAAATAAGTCGCTATGGGCCTCAAGAAAAAGTCGCCCACGATCGATTTTTTTTAACATATCAAATCCCTCTTCTCTTTCTTACTTTAGCATAGACTTATGGTAAAATGCTAGTATAGAATAACAGCTGAAAAACGGAGGGAAACAGATGTTAAAAGAATTTTGTGCCGAAAATTATACGAAGATCCCATTAGCGATCGGCCGAGGAGCAAAACGGATCGAGTTATGCGACAATTTGGCTGTCGGCGGGACCACACCTAGCACGGGTGTGATTGAAGAAGCACTGAGTTACGCTGGTGAAAAAAGTGTACCGATCATGACAATGATTCGACCAAGAGGCGGTGATTTTGTTTATAATGACATCGAGTTAAAAATCATGCACACCGATTTGATCGAAGCCAAGAAATTAGGAACTGATGGTGTGGTCTTTGGCTGTCTGACACCGAACGGCTGGCTCGATGAGGAAGCACTGGAACTTCTGATTGATACAGCTGAAGGATTACAGATCACTTTTCACATGGCATTTGATGCCATTCCGGAATCTCGCCAATTTGAAGCCATTGATTGGCTTGCTGATCACGGCGTCCACCGCATCCTCACACATGGCGGGCCAGCAGGAACAGCTATCGAAGAGAACTTAGAACGGTTAAAAGCATTGATCGACTATGCAGGAGACCGCTTGATTATTTTACCAGGTGCAGGTATTTCATACAAGAATGCCCAGTCAATTGCCGATCAGCTTGGTGTCTCTGAACTCCACGGAACGAAAATCGTTGATTTGACAGATCATTAAGCAAAAAAGACATTCGCTGATAAACGAATGTCTTTTTTTGCGCAAAGCCTACTACCATTTATCATATCGCCTGCAACAAATCGTACTGTGATTGGTACAAGTGATGATAGAGCCCTTTTAAGGCCATCAGCTGGTCGTGATTGCCCGATTCAGCAATTTTTCCCCCAGCGACATAAAAAATACGGTCGGAATTTTTGATCGTTGACAGGCGATGGGCAATAATGAAGGACGTCCTGCCTTCCAGAAGTTTTAAAAGCCCTTCTTGCAGCAGCTCTTCAGTCTTTGTATCAATACTTGAAGTTGCTTCGTCTAGAATCAATATCTTTGGATCTGCCAGTAATGCTCGGGCAAAGGAAATTAACTGGCGTTGCCCTGCGGATAACGTACTTCCTCGCTCTTCAACAACTGTGTGGTAACCATCTTTCAACTCCTTGATAAACTCGTGGGCTCGAACGATTTTTGCAGCTTCGATGATTTCTTCTTCGGTTGCTGCCAGATTTCCATAACGAATATTTTCCATGATCGTCCCCGAGAAAATAAAAGTATCCTGCAGCATGACACCCATTTGTGAGCGCAATGATTCCAAGGTCACATCCCGAACGTCATAACCGTCAACTTTGACACTGCCTTCATTCACATCATAAAACCGACTCAACAAGTTGATGATCGTCGTTTTACCTGCGCCGGTAGGACCAACTAACGCAATACTTTCTCCTGCCTGAATCTGGAAGTTAACATCAGACAAGATATTTTTGCCTTCTTCGTAACGGAAAGTCACATGATCGAAAGCCACTTCCCCTTTGATGCTCGGCAATTCTATCGCATCAGCTTTATCTTCAATATCCGGTACTTCATCCATCGTCTCAAAGATCCGTTCAAGGTACGCCGTTGCCGTGATCAGTGAATTATAAAAATTTCCGATATTGATTACTGGATTCCAAAAATTATTGATGTAACTAATAAAAGCAATCAACGTGCCAGTACTGACATCAACACCGATTTGACGAATACCAACAAAGTAAATCAGACAAGTAGTGATCACAGAGATGTTTTGCACCCCTGGCCACATCAAAAATTGGACTCTGACAGCTTTCATCCAAGATGTACGGTAATCATTGCTGACTTCTTCAAAAATTTGGGCATTTTCTTCTTCACGGGCGAAGGATTGAGTGATCTTGATACCAGCGATACTTTCGTGAATATACGCATTTAGATTCGACTGTTTGTTGCTTAAAACTTGATAAGCTTTGCGCTGTTTATTTTTAATCACCATGACCATCACGAACAAGATCGGTAAGAGTGCCAATGAATACAATGTCAGTTTGACGTCGATGACTAACATGAAAATCAGTGTGATCACTACATTGAAAACATCGGAGATCAGATTGATCAGTCCATTGCTTAATAGATCGCTCAGTGTATTGATATAGTTGACCACACGGATCAAAATCTTTCCATGAGGCCGCGTATCAAAATAGGAAAAAGGCAAGCGCTGTAAATGTTCAAAGATATCGTAACGCATGTCTTTCAAGACGTCTTGGCCAATATTCGTAATATGATAAATCCGGTAACGCATGCACAGTCCAATGATCAGCAGTGTCACAACAAACGCAGCACCGATCAAAAACAGCTGCATTTTATTCTGGTCAGGAATAGCTGAATCGATCGCAATTTTTGTAAATACCGGAGCAAGCATTCCCGCCAAATTGGCTAAGATGATCGTAAAGAGAACTTTACCGATACTCGCTTTATAAGGGACGACATAGCGAGCCAATCGTTTAAAGTCTTTCCAACTGAACTCCTGTTCCAGTTCTTCATCCACATCAAATTTATTGCGCGCCATTGTCGTCACCTCCAGTCAATCCCAATTGTTTTTGGTATACCTCGAAGTATCTGCCTTTTTTGGCAACTAGTTCTTCGTGGGTTCCCTGCTCGATCACGCGTCCTTTTTCCATCATCAGAATTTGATCTGCTTCACGGACAGAAGAGATCCGATGAGCAATGATGAAAGTCGTTTTTTCTCCAGTTAGTTTGGTTAGCTCTTGTTGGATCTTGGATTCTGTCTCCATGTCAACCGCTGAAGTGGTATCATCAAGAATCAAGATCGATGGATCTTTCGCCAAAGCCCGTGCCAATGAAATACGTTGTTTTTGGCCACCGGATAAGCCTACTCCCCGCTCACCGACGATAGTTTCATAACCTTGAGGCATTCGGGAAATAAAGGTGTCGGCATCCGCTACCACCGCCATTTGCCGGATAAAGTTTTCGTCTGCCAACGGATTTCCAAAAGCGATATTGTCAGAGATCGTGTTAGAAAACAAGAATACATCTTGCATGACCATTGAAATGTTCTCCCGCATTTGGCGGACCGGATATTCTTTCGCATTTTTGCCATCAATCAGCACTTCACCCTCAGTAGGATCATAAAACCGGCCTACAAGATTGACCAATGTTGTTTTACCAGAGCCGGTTTCACCTAAAATCCCTAACGTTTGCCCAGGTCCGATTTTAAAGCTAACATCTTCCAAAACATTTTGATCCGGATCATCGGAAAAATGAAAGGAAACATGTTTAAATTCCACAAAGCCTTTGATTGGTTCCAAGGCTTTCTTTTCATGGACAGGAATTTTCGACTCTTGTGCGAGCATTTGACGAATCTTGATACAGGCGGCAGAAAAACGTTGAACATCATTGATCAGCCAGCCACTCATTCGCATCGGGTTATTCAACATCCATAGGTACCCGTTGAATGCCACTAGATCACCTAATGTCATGTCTCCATTGATCACAAAGATTCCTCCTAAGACCAAAGCAATGACATTCAAACTTCCGGCTAATCCATCCAACCAAGGCAAATAGGTTCGGGATACTTCGGCAGAAGCCATGTTGCGGGTCTTGAAATCTTGGTTGTACGCTTTAAACTTGTCGATCTCATAATTTTCTCTGGCAAATGCTTTGACGACGCGATTACCACCAATATTTTCTTCTACCATCGAATTCAACCGAGAAAAGCTTTCCCGAATCTCAAAGAACAATGGATGAGCTTTTTTTGACATTTGATTCGTTAATAGAAAGATGATTGGCGTCACAGCGACTAAAGCAAGCATCAATTTCCAGTCAATAAAACTCATGACCACTACGGCTGAGAAAAACCACAAAAAACATTCGGCTATATTATAGGTCACCCAAGAAACAAAGTGTCGAATAGCATCGGTATCCCCTGTCATACGCGCCATAATATCCCCAACTCGCGTATGATTAAAGAAGTCAAAATCCAGTTCTTGCAGTTTGTGATACAAATCTTCTCGTAAATGATAGAGCGTGTTTTGTCCAACTCGTTCAAATAATAGTTGATACGCATAGCGGACAATGGTTCGGATCACTGTCGTTGCGATCATAATCAGTAATAATGGAATCAATAAGTGCGTTTGCTGCTGATTGATCACATCATCGATCACCATTCCCCCTAGATATGGATTGACGACGATCAACGCAGCATTAATAAGTAAAAACAGGATTGCTAAAATGATTCGGCCACGATTTTTTTTCGCATATCGCCAGATCCATTGTGTGTTACTCATCTAATTCCCCCTCTCGTTGTTAAGCTTAGCGATTTACTAGGCGATTAAAATGGTTTTTCTTACTCATTTTGATGTAAAATATTACTAAGAAGCCGTCGACCTGAAATTACCAGGTTCTGACACCATTGGAGTGATAAATGAATGAATCTAGTAAATCCCAGAACCTTTAATCCCGAAATTATCTACTTGTTTGATCCTTGGACACAGTCTGAAAGTCATGGAGAAATGCATCACCATGATTTCTTGGAAATCAGTATCGTTTTGGAAGGAGAAAGCAATTATTATTTTGAAGAGGCGCCAGCTACTAAAATCAAGGCAGGCAGTATCATGTTGTTTAACCCTGGTGTCAATCATTGTGAGTTTCAGGAGTCAGGGACTTGTTCCCACCAACTGCATATTGGCTTAAAGAATATTTCTTTAGAAGGATTCAAACGCAACTTTTTCCCCAACAAGCAACCGTTACTGGATTTAGGAAAATACCACCACCAAGTTTTAGATAAAGCGTGGCAGCTCGTTCGGGAGAGTAATGAGGAGCAAGATGAATTCCAATTAATGCAAAAAGCATTGATCATCGAGATGCTGGTCTATATATTAAGAGGCTTAAACGACAAACGTCTGAATGTGGTTCCCTATCTCACGAAAAGCCAACGCCGCCACCAACAAATCGTTAACTACACCATCTACTTTTTAGAGAACCACTATAAAGAAGAAATCACTTTAGAAAAGCTCGCACAAGATCAGTTTCTCAGTCCAACCTATCTTTCAAAAGTTTTTAAAGAGGCTACTGGAGTCAGCCCAATCAATTATTTAATCGAGATCCGGCTAAAACGTGCGAGAGATATGCTGACAAACGAGAAACTCACGATCAAAGAAGTCGCTTCTGCTGTTGGTTATCAAGACGCGTATCACTTTAGCAAGTCTTTTAAAAAACTTTTTGGCGTTTCTCCTTCGTCAGTCATTCCCAAGTTGCAAAAATAAATTTACCATCATGGTCCCATCATCGATACGAATAAGACAAAAAAGCGAGGCGTATCTTATAGAAAAGAGGCGCTTCGCTTTTGATGAATGGATCTACTTTGATTGAAAGGAATACCTAGTTTTTTCAACGAATAAAATAGTTCATAAATAAGCTAGCAATGTTGAAATAAATCAAGACACTAGTCAAATCACTAAGTGTCGTAATGAATGGACCACTGGCAACGGCTGGATCAAAGCCTAATTTATCCATTAACATTGGAATCAGACTTCCTGCGAGATTCGCTACCGTAATGGCACACATCATCGCCATTCCAATAACAAAACCTAAGATCGGGTTTTGTTTCCAGACAGCCACGATCGCAAAAATCGTTAAACCGGTGACAGCACCAGTCACTAACCCTGTGAGGACTTCACCGATCACCGTTCGCATAAAGCTTTTTTCTTTATCATCTGAGATGGCCAAACGGCGGACCGCAACCGCTAAAGATTGCGTACCGGCATTTCCTGCTGTACCAGTGATCAATGAAATAAAAACGGCTAAAATACTTGCTTCACTTACAAGCTCTTCATAATGACTGATCAAGCTTGCTGTTGCCATCCCCAAGAAAAGCAATGTGATCAGCCATGGCAAGCGTCGTGAAGAGGCTTTGAGGGGATTTTCACTGACTTCTTCCACGTTGACCCCGGCTAATCCGGAATAGTCACTGGCAGCTTCATCATCGATTACGTCAATGATGTCATCGACAGTTACGATCCCTAATAAATGGTCATCGTAATCTGTAACTGGCAAAGCTAGAAAGTCATAATCCCGAAATGTCTGAGCTACATCTTCCTGATCATCCCCCACATGCACGGACATGACCCGTTCATTCAAAATATCTGCAATCATCGTATCCTCATCATTGATGATCAAATCCCGCAAAGAGATTACTCCGACCAGTTTGTTGTCCGTATCGACGACATAAATATAGTAAATCGTTTCGGCGACATCTGCTGCATTTTTTAGGACATACATTGCGGATCGTACCGTTTGATTGGCCACGATCGAAACAAACTCTGTCGTCATCAATGAACCAGCTGTCTCATCTTCATAATGCAGGAGCTCTTTGATTTCACTAGCATCTTCTGCCGGCATCAAACTCAAATATTTTGCTACTTGCTTCTTATCTAACGTATTCAGAAGATCGACGGCATTGTCGGTATACATCTCTGCTAGCATGTCAGCCGCATAGCCGGGACGCATTTCCGAAAGATACTCTGTCATATGTTCATCATCTTCTTCGATCACGTCAAACATATCCGCCAACTCTTTGGGTGAAAGGTACGTATAAACGATTTGGCGCTGCGACTCATCGAGAGATTGGTAGAATTGTCCCTGCTCATAAATATGCAGATCCAAAAACACTTCACGAAATTTTTGGATATCTGTTTCATTCAACGCCTGAGTCAGCTGCTCAAAGCGCTCATTAAGTTCTTGATTTTCATCCAATCTCTTCACCTCTTTTATTCACTCATTGCTTGTTTGATTGATGCCATATCTGCCGGCAAGTCTGCTTTAAAATGCAGCGATTTGCCGCTGAAAGGATGGGTAAAAGCCAATTCGCAACAATGAAGGGCCTGACGATCAATGCCAAGATCCATCGCACCGCCATAAAGTTCATCTCCCAGTAATGGACAATGGATGGCAGCAAAATGAACGCGAATCTGATGGGTACGACCGGTATGAAGAAGAATCGTAACCACAGCAACTTGCTGATCCTTTTTCGTCAACCAATATTCCGTACGTGCGGATTTCCCTTCCAAACTTGTTTTTCGTTTTAATAATGAACTGAGATCTCGTGCAATCGGATAAGTGATTTCTCCGTGAGAAGCCAATTCTTGAATCTGTCCCGCAACGATTGCTTGATATTTTTTTATCAATTGCTTTTGCCGCAGCTGAACATCTAACTTCGCATGGGCAAAGCCATGCTTGGCAAACAACATCAATCCAGATGTATCCCGATCTAAGCGAGTGACCACATGAATGACCTGATCTTGATAACCTTGCTGTTTATAATAAGCTTTGACACGATTAGCCATCGTCCCATTAGGATGATATTGAGCCGGGATCGAGGCAATGCCTGCTGGTTTGTTTACAATCAAAAGATGCTGGTCTTCATAAACGATCTCGATTGGCGTCTCATCTAATAAGACCGTTTCATGTTCACCTTCGTCTGGGATCACAATGGTTACCGTATCATTTTGCACCAAAGAATACAAGACATTTTGTCTTTGGTCATTAACAAAAATCTTGCCTCCTTGAAACTTGATTTTTGCCAACAATCCTTTAGAAATCCCTTGCTCTTTCAAAAAGTATTTTAACTGTTGCGGCTCTTGCCGCTCATAATGATAAGTAAATTCCATAACTGTTAAATTTCTCCAATAAACGCATCTTTGACACGGTTCCAAAAGTGCATATGCCGATAGGAGGCAAAGTGGATCCGTTCGTCTGCAATACGATAATAAATCGCATCGATTTCTTCCTGTTCAATCGTAAATTGATCAATGGTCACTAGATAGTCCGTACTAGCTTGTAGTTTGACTTTGACCCACTCATGATCTCCGACAATGATCGGTGACCCTAACGTTCGGAAAACACGATTGTTTAAAGAAGCGATTTCTGCTAGTTGAAAAGCATTGATACTTGGATGCAATACTGCCCCTCCCACGCTTTTGTTGTAAGCTGTTGAGCCTGTAGGTGTCGAAATCGATAAGCCATCTCCACGAAATTTCTCAAAAAGATCTTCTTTGATTGAAATATCAGCTACCATTGTCCGATTTCCCCGCTTGATCGTTGATTCATTCAATGCAAGAAAATGTTTGTCTGATTTCCCATTGGTATAAGTGATGCGGACATCAAGCAAAGGATAGCTCACACTCTTTTGACGATCATTGCACAACGTATCGACCAATTCTTCCAATTCATAGTCTCGCCAGTCGGTATAAAACCCAAGATGTCCTGTATGGACCCCCAAAAAACGAACCTCTGCTAAGCGATGACTGAACAAGTGAAACGCAGACAACAGTGTCCCGTCTCCGCCCACTGAAATAACCAATTCTGGGTTCTCTTGGTCAATCGTATTGTCAGACTGGGCCAACAATTCTGTTAATCGCTTTGTGACAAGCATCGACTTTTCTTCTTGATTGTTGATAATTGCTACTTTGATCCCTGTCATACTTCATCCCCCTGCCGCTGTTCCTTATGATTGCCTTTCCCATGTGAAAACAGCCGTTGCGCTTCTTGGATTTCTTCGCGAATATTCGACATCTCCTCATCTAATTGGTAGGCAGCTTCTGCAGACCGACGCAGGCGCTCGCTGATTTCATCTGGAAATTCTCCTTGATATTTATAATTCAGTGAATGCTCGATCGTTGCCCAGAAGTTCATCGCTAATGTACGAATCTGGATCTCTGCTAAAATGATCTTTTCACCATCGATCAATTGGACAGGATACTCGATCACTAAATGATAGGAACGATAACCGCTCGCTTTTTTATTTGTAATATAATCTCTTTCAATAATTACCTTCATATCATGTCGGGTGCGCAAAAGATCAACTACTTGATGGATGTCTTCAACAAACTGACACATGATCCTCAAGCCGGCAATATCTGACATTTCTTCTTCTAAACGATCCAAAGGGATTCCCCGCAATTTGCTTTTAGTTAAAATACTATCGACTGGTTTTACACGACCCGTGACAAATTCGATCGGCACGTGTTTATTTTGTTCTCGATATTGTTTGCGGATTCCCCGCAACTTTACTTTTAGTTCTGAGACGGCTTGTTCATATGGTGCCAAAAAATCTTCCCAATCTCGAATCATTTCTATCCCTCGATTCTTTTCATAACATACGGTTCTATTTTACCACAATCTTAAAGGAAAACAGAATGTTCAATCGGTGCCACCTGCAAGAAAAATAACAGAGCTCTTTTTTGCTTCAACTCTTCCAAGGGTTTTCATTTGACATATTGCCCATCGTTATGTAAACTTGATGGACTGTAAGGAAAGAGGAAAACAATGACACATCAAGTAGAAATCGAATTTAAAACATTGTTGACTCGTGAAGAATATCAGAGAGTCTTTGCCTTCTATCAGCTTGATCGCTCCGCCTTTCATACCCAAACAAATCTTTATTTTGATACATTGGATCATCAATTAAAACAAAAAAAGTTTGGTTTGCGGATTCGGACGACGGAAGATAAAGCAGAATTAACGCTTAAATCACCTCTTAAAGAAGGGTTATTGGAAACGACCGATATCCTTTCGTTAGATGAAGCAGCTGATTTGCGTGAGAATCAAAGAATCTTATTTACCGGTGCGGTTGCCGATCGCTTGATCCAAGAGCAAATTGATCCGGCAGCTGTGAAACCTTTTGCTGAGTTGACGACTCGTCGAGCAGAATTCAGCGTAACAGAAGGTTTACTTGCTTTAGATGAAAGCTGGTATGGCCAATCCCATGACTATGAGCTCGAACTGGAAGTCTCAGAGGCTTCTTCAGGAAAACGAGCATTTTTGTCTTTGCTTGATCGCCTGCATATCAGTTATCGTCCAGCAAAAAATAAAATTATTCGTGCCTTAGAAGAGAAGTTGTCAAAAAAAGAGTATGAATAGTTCTCATTAGGCATTTCTCATTTATAATAATTTCTGTTATATTTAATATATACAAAAGAAAAAGAATCTTAATTGGGGAGAGATTCAGATGATCGAGATTTATTTGTTTGTGAATCCGATAGGTCCAATTTGTTATCAATCCGAGTTGACCTTGTTGGACGCACTGAGTGATCAAAGAAAAAAAATACAATTGCATATATTACCAATCATGAATTTACACACTGTGGGGATTTCAATGGATTACCTTTCAATGGATCGATCCGATCTAGGATTGCGTAATCAACAAACCAGTCAAATCTATCAGGCTTCATTGGACTACAAAGCAGCTCAGCTTCAAGGTCGAAAAATCGCCCGCGACTTTTTACTTAAACTTCAATGTCAAGTAGGCGTAAATAAAGAACCTTATTCCTTCGAATTAGTCAAACAGATTTTCGCTGAAACAAACGGCGATCTTGACATGTTTTTAGAAGATCGCAAGTCTGATTTGATCAAGCAGAATTTCGCATCCGACCAAAGTGTTGCTCGCGAAATGGGCATTACGATGTCTCCTTCGGCTGTAGTGTATAATTTCGGTTGTGAACGAGATTATGGTGTCTTATTAGAAGGAATGGAAGCTCTTAGAAATATTCCACACCTTTGCCGAACAGATCAGGAAAACTATCGTTTATTCTATCAAAAGAAAGATATCAGGGATGCTGATGTTCCTCGTATCGACTCGTTGAATCGACGACTTGTCTTGCTTTAAACAATCAATAAAACATCCAAACGCTGATCGAGTCACCCTCGTTTTGGTGGTCTCCTATTAATAAGAGACCGTCAAAGGGTGGATCCACCGTTTGGATGTTTTTTCTATTCAGTCCTATCAGAATTTTTCTTTGAAGGATCTTTTTTATCTGTAGGGTCTTGATCCGGCAATTCGGTCTGCTCTAATTCGGTCTGCTTCTCTTTGTGGGCAGATACAGCTTCTTTCGTGACAACTTCCCGTTTTTTCTTGCTATTATCCAAGCGACGGGCAAAAATTTCTTCCTTGTCCATTCCAAAGGCCCCCTTTCCTCTTTCATTTCTATCGTAACATGGAAATACTTTTGCTTCTTGCAATTTGCTTACTCATAAAAAAAGATTTTCTCACTTTAAAGTTTAAATTGAGGTTTCTGTTGACAAGCAAATCCTTCCTATACTTACTTTTTTTCTAGGCGTCACCGTCAAAATAAGGCAATCAACCTGTTGCTTAAAAAAGCCACTGACGATCGATCAACGATCCTTCAGTGGCTAAGACAGTCTTGCTTATGCTTCTAATTCCTTGACTAATGCTTCCAATTCATCCAACCGTTGTTCAAAGACTTTCATCGCGTCTTTGATATAATCTGCTTTAGTCATATCAACTCCAGCTTTTTTCATCACTTCAATTGGATAATCGCTGTTGCCTGCTTTTAGATAGGTCAAATATTTCGTTAAGGCATCAGGCTCTCCTGTTAAAATTTTCTTAGCTAGTGCAGAAGCTGCCGAAAAGCCTGTTGCGTATTGATAGACATAGTAATTGTAGTAAAAATGCGGGATACGTGACCACTCTAGACTGATCTCAGGATCTTTTTCTACAGAAGGACCGTAGTATTTAGCATTCAGCTCACCATAGCTGTCACTCAAAAATTCACTAGTCAATGGCGTTCCTTTGGCATCTTCTACGTGCATAAAGTGTTCAAACTCAGCAAATTGTGTCTGACGGAAAATCGTTCCTTTAAATCCATCCAGAAAATGATTCAAGACATAGGCTTTTACGCGAGGATCAGTTTCAGTTTGCAACATGTATTCTGTCAAGATGTTCTCGTTAGTTGTTGAAGCAATTTCCGCCAAGAAAATAGAATAATCGCCATAAACATAAGGTTGATTGTTGCGAGTAAAATAACTGTGAACACTGTGACCCATCTCATGCACCAATGTGAACAATTGATCCAAACGATCATTCCAGTTCATCAAAATATAGGGTAATGTGTCGTACGCGCCAGATGAATAGGCGCCACTGCGTTTGCCTTTATTTTCGACAACATCGATCCAGCGATTTTCAAACGCTTCGTTTACCACGGCTAAATATTCTTCACCTAGAGGTTTTAAAGCATCTTTGGCTTTTGCGACAGCTTCTTCATAGCTATAGCGAATCGGAGCTTCCCCTAGAATTGGTGTATAGACATCATACATATGCAAAGTATCAACAGCCAATAAGCGTTTTCTTAACTCCATGTAACGATGCAGCAGCGGCAAATGTTCATTCACGACAGCTACCAAGGTGTCATAGACACTTTCCGGGATGTGGTTGGCACTTAATGCAGCTTGTCGAGCAGACTCATAGTGGCGTGCTTTAGCTTTAAAGTTATGGGCTTTGATATTGGTACTTAATGTTTGGGCAAATGTATTACGGAACTGCTCATAGACACCATACAACCCTTTAAAGGCAGCTTCCCGTACGGAACGGTCGGTATTTTCCATCAATTGACCATAAACACCATGAGATAATTGAACTTTCTCTCCATTCTCGTCTTCAACGATCGGAAATTCTAAATCGGCATTGTTTAATACTGAAAAAATATTTCCAGAAGCGCCGAATATTTCTCCTGCACCTGCTAGTAAAGCTTCTTGTTCAGCCGGCAAAACATGGGGACGGTTATTGACAGTTTTTTCAATAAGATGGCGGTAAATGGCCAATTCCGGCTCTTGGTCGAAATAACCCCAAATAGTTGCATCATCCATTGAAAGCAATTCAGGATCAAACCAGGCAATCGCCTCAC
Source organism: Enterococcus sp. FDAARGOS_553 (assembly GCF_003812305.1). Taxonomy (NCBI): domain Bacteria; kingdom Bacillati; phylum Bacillota; class Bacilli; order Lactobacillales; family Enterococcaceae; genus Enterococcus; species Enterococcus sp. FDAARGOS_553. The sequence goes on along the minus strand of NZ_CP033740.1, from coordinate 2,275,664 downwards.
TTACTTGAGCAACAAGGTTGCTGGCTTTTGCATAAAGCCCTTGATAGGTTGTGTTGGCTGTATCTTGATCATTTTTCAGATGACTGTATACATAGAGTTTTTCCAGTTTACGGGAGATCGCTAACACATATTCTAATGCTTCCTTGAAAGCTGCTGGTCCTTGTGATAATGTCCCTTTGAAATCATCAGCCTGCTTCAACTCAGCCACGATCTCTTGGAACGCTTCTTCAAATGCCCCATCATCGGCATAGATCTTTGTAAGGTCCCATGTTAATGCTTCCGGTAGATCCGCACGATCTGGTAATTGTTTTGTTTCTGACATATTCTTCACTCCTTTACATACTAAAATAATCTTAACATACTTTTGGCGGGAACCGAGCTAAGAGAATCAAAAAGGTTGAATTTTCTGGAAATCAGAACATTCTTGATAAATACGTTTCAATAGTTGCCCTTGATCAATCATAGGAAACAACCAGTTCCAATTCATTTTGCGCAACTGATTCAGCCAGTGAGAAAAATTTCGATTTGCATTTTGATGAAATAAAAAACGCAGGACTAAAATTCGATGTTCCAACAAAAAACCATAATCACTGGGATGATAGCACCAATGCGGCAGATTGCCGATATGTCCTCCGAGAGGGTAAAGGAGTGCTTGAAGACTGAGGATCTGTTTTTGCTGTTGCATCAGCTTGTGTAATAACCAGACTCGGTAAGCTTCCGGCTGCCACCTTTGATGGTATGTTCGACAGGACTTTCTAGAATAATTGTTTAGCGATGGGCAGCAGCCGATAGGTTCTCCTTTCCGAAAATAACGTCTACGAAAAGAAACACCCCACTTATAATGCCAATTGATCTCGTATATGAGACCAACGCGTTGCTCTTGTGTATCTATGATCCACAAATAAAACCCCGGTTGCTCCGCAAAACGGCAACAGGCCTTTTGCAAAACGGTCCATCGATGGTGGAGTTGCGGCTGTAGATGTTTGCCTAGAAGCCACCAAGGAGAATAGTTATAGGCAAGATACTTCTCTGTTCGTTGGACAAAGCGCCTCCAAGACAAAGCCGAACACTGTACTTCAATCGCTGTTTTGCCCACAAGAAGATCCGGTCGCTGCTGCAAATCCGGCAAGTAAGCTTCTATTTCGATCGTTTCATCTGTTAGCCATTCGTAGAGGAGCTCCTTTGCTGACAAATGTTCCTCCGTCTCTCCTTCACTAAACACTTCGCAGTTAGCCGCAGCATAATGAGCGAAATGATGGCGTTTCAGGAGGCCTTTCCTTAAGTGCACCGGTCCATGACATCCTGGACAATAAAAGGGTTCTGAATCTTTCTTCGCCTGATCAGCTTTGATCCGCTGCTGCTGGTTGTCATACGCAATAATCATCTTCTCACCTCAAAAAGAAATACGCAAAAAAGCGAGAAAATGATTGTAGCCATTTTCTCGCTTTTACGATTATAAGTGAACATTAGACATTTTTGAAGTAGTAACGGGTCAATTCCAATGCGTCATGCTCCATAATGATTTTTCCATACTCTGCCAAAACCTCTGAAGTGACTTGTGTCCGGTTAGCAAATTCCATTAAATAAGCCAGTGCATTCTCAACTTCGATGTCTGTCGTATCGTTATCCATAAATTGGACTTCTAGATAGTAACGGTCATTCATTTGATAAAGATTCGTGGTCACTGAATCCAAATACACTTCGGACGCTAATTGAACCATTGCTTCAAAGCTGTTCAATTCAAAAATAAAACGATTGCCTAACTCCGGCTGGGACTCTGTCTCTTGTAATTGTGACGCGACATGCTTCTTCAACATATCCGTAATGTCCTCAGTTGAACCATCGCTCATATCATCAAAGTTTTCCATTCCTTCAGGCGGTAGATTTTTGCTGATAAACAATTCTAAGCCATCCCCTTTAGGTAAGACTTGGAAGGTCACCGCTTCACTGCCTTTAAATTCTTCATCAATATCTACTTCTTCTAATATGCTATAAAAAAAGTTTTCAATCTCATTGTGATTTCCAAGAAGGTCAAGAAAAGTGATGCCCCTAGCAGCTAAATCTTCGCTCTTGATCAGTACACGGATCGTATTTTCATTGATATGTTCCATTTCCATATTAGCTACACCTCACTTTTGCTAATCACTATAGGTTCATTTTAACGAAACCTGTTGAAAAGTAAAGAGAAAACGCATATCCTCTTAAGAAAATCCTAAAATGGCAAAAAAAGAGATCAGCTTTTCATTCACTGATCTCATAACTATTTGATTTTTATAAGCCTGCCATCAATTGTGCTTGACGTAGTTCTAGTTGACGAACATCTCTTGGCAAGAAACGACGGATTTCATCTTCATTAAAACCAACTTGGAGTCGTTTTTCATCAATCATGATCGGACGACGCAATAATCCTGGGTTCTCTTGTACAAGTGTCAATAAATCTTTTAGCGGCAGGTCATCAAGATCCATGTTCAATTTTTGAAAAACTTTGGATCTTGTAGAGATAATTTCTTCTGTACCATCTTCTGTCATTTGTAAGATTGCTTTTAATTCAGAAATATTTAAAGGTTCTGAGAAAATATTTCTTTCAACAAAAGGAATCTCATGCTCTTGCAACCACGCACGAGCTTTGCGACAAGATGTGCAACTTGGGGAAGTATATAGTGTCAACAACGTGCATCTCTCCTTTTTTAAATTCCATTCGCAAGTTCTGTTGTCTTGCTTGATTTTAATTATACAGAACTATTTTAAAAAAATCTAGTGTAAATTTTGTATTTTTTAATAAAAATCTCAAGTTATATTAAAAGAGAAACCTCTCAAACAAAAGCTTTCACAAACTTTACATCAATTTAAATGAGAAAAATCAAATTTTTTTTTAATTTCATTTCTTTTGTATAACAGTGTGTCAAAATTGTATCATGAACCATAGATTTATTTAAATCACTCTAGTGATTTAATTCTATCGTTTTTTAATTTTGATAAAATATTCGATAATATCTGACTCCTCTATACAAGTTTCTTTCTATAATACTAGTACTCTCTCATTGGTCTTTACCAATCTTTTTTTACACCTAAAACTCATTAAAAACTTACAAACAGAGAAAAGAACTTGTTATTAAAAGATTTCAAAAAAGCGGAAATCTGTATTATCACGTATTCTATTCCAAGTCATTAGTTGCTCATTATGAGTGAAAAATCATTTCATCGGCAACGAATATGACAAATGTTACAAACAAAGAAAGCGTTTGATAAGTAAATCCTAACAAATCTCTTTGAAGAAATCAGCGATATCCACTGAATATGTTTATTTGCATATAAACGAAAAAAGCGATCGAAGTCGCTTTTTTCGTCTAATTTTTGAACTGAGCATCATATAATGCTTTGTAATGTCCCCCTGTTGCTAACAGTTGCTCGTGGGTTCCTTCTTCCAAGATCCCTTTATCGCTGACAACAATGATCCTTGTCGCATGTTTGATGGTAGCCAAACGATGGGCAATAATCAATGTGGTCCGTCCATCAGCTAATGAGTTCAATGATTCTTGAATCACTTGTTCTGTTTCTGTATCCAACGCAGAGGTCGCTTCATCTAAGATCAAGATTGGCGGATTTTTTAGAAACATTCGGGCAATCGCTACCCGTTGCTTTTGACCACCAGAAAGTTTGACCCCGCGTTCTCCAATGACTGTTTCCAATCCTTCAGGCATTTGGTCGATTACTTGTTCTAAATGAGCGAGTTTCACGGCTTGAGCAATTTCTTCTTCTGACGCATCCAATTTCCCATAAGCAATGTTTTCTCGAATCGTTCCCGGGAACAAGAAAACATCTTGCTGAACAGTTCCGATCTGGCCCCGTAGTGAGGCAAGCGTCATGTCTTGGATATTGATTCCGTCAATCGTGATCTGACCCTCAGTTACTTCATAAAACCGCGGCAGTAAATTGCAAAGCGTTGTTTTTCCAGAACCGCTTTGTCCCACAAAAGCGACAGTCTCGCCGGATTGAATCGTTAGATCAATATGGTTCAATACCTTCGTCGCATCTGCATAAGCAAAGGAAACATCTTGATAAACGATATCGCCTTTTAGTGCGTGTACATCGATGGCATTTGGCTTATCTTGAATCGCCGGTCTCTTGTCCAGCTCTTCTGTCAGGCGTTTGAAGCCAGCAAATCCTTTCGGATAGCTTTCAATCATGGTATTGACCTTTTCGATTGGCCGAACAAAGACATTGGATAACAAGATAAATCCAACAAACTGTCCATTCGTCAATTCCCCTTTGATCACGTAATAGGCCCCAAAAATCAAGGCAAACAAATTGATCAGTCGAATCAGAAAGTAATTATAGGCAGAACTGATTGCCATCACTTTATAAAAGACGATTTTTGAACGACGATAAAGGCCGCTCAGACCGTCAAATCGTTGATGTTCAAACGTCTCATTGGCAAAAGACTGAGTCACGCGAATGCCGCTGACTGCTGCTTCTACCCCAGCATTGAATTCACCTAGATTGTCATAGATCTCTGTATTGACTTTCGTCATTTTCTTATTGAAGAAAACCAGTGCAATCGTAATCAATGGAATCAGTGCAAAAGTAGCAAGTGCAAGTTGAACATGCATATTGAGCATCAGCAAGAATGAACCGATCAATGTCATGATCGTAATAAAGACGTCCTCGGGACCGTGGTGAGCAACTTCTGATATTTCAAACAAGTCAGTCGTTAGCCGACTGATCAAACGTCCAGTTTTTTGATTGTCATAATATTCAAAAGACTGTGTCTGTAAGTGTCGGAATAATTCTTGACGCATATCTGTCTCGATATTGACACCCAATTTATGGCCATAAAAGACCACGATATATTGCAAGATCGTATTGACCAGATAAAATAAAAATAGCCCCAAACAAGCGAGCAAAATCAGCCGAAAATTGTTCTGCGGCATAATCTTGTCGATCACTTGATTCACGGCAACTGGAAAAACCAATTCAAGCAGCCCTGCAAAGACAGCACAAGTAAAATCTAAGACAAACAATGACCGGTATGGCCGATAATAGCTAAAAAACCTTTTTAACACACGTCCTCCTCCTTTTCATTAATCTACATTATAAGCAAGTCTTTCTGGAAAAGCAAAATGAGAAATCGATTGAAAAGGGTAAAATTCACTCAAATTTGAAAAAGCGATGAGACCAAGGATTTCTAAAATTAGTAAATAAAACCTTTATTTATCAAGCTTTAAGCCCTTTTTTTCTCTCAAGATATCCGCTATTATATGTTCGAAAACAAAATGAAAATTTTCACTACATTTGAAAGGCGTGTCTCTTTTGCTTAATGCGGTAATCTTTGATGTCGATGATACTTTATACGATCAACAACTACCATTTCGAAATGCGGTTACAACCATCATACCTGAAGTAGCAACAACAGATCTCCATCCTCTTTATATTCGTTTTCGCGTACATAGCGATGACCATTTTGGAAAAGTCATCTCAAAAGAATGGACATTAGAAGAATTTCGTACCTTTAGACTATGTCAATCGCTGATTGATTTAGGCTACTCTCCTTTATCAAATGATGCTAGCCGATTGTTTCAAGCGACTTACGAGACAGAGCTAGACAACATCCAACTTCATCCAGCCGTAGAAGAAACTCTCAATACCTTGGTTTCATTACCTATCAAGCTTGGAATCATTACCAATGGCCCAACAGATCACCAACAAAAGAAAATCGATCAATTGGAATTGACTCGCTGGATCCATCCAGAATACATGCTGATTTCTCAAGCAACAGGGTACCAAAAACCGGATATTGAACTTTTTCAGCTTGCTGAAGAACGATTTGATTTAGATCCCTCACGGACATTATACGTGGGAGATAACTTTGACAATGATGTCTTTGGCTGTAAACAAGCGGGATGGCAAGCCCTTTGGCTGAATCATCGCCGACGCCAAGCTCCCGAAATCAAAAATTGTCACCCTGACTGTACGTTAACTGCTTTTGAAGAGCTGACAGAAGGTATCTTATCCTTTACAGATGCAGTTGTGATGGCTCGCTAAAAACTAAGAGACAGCTATAGATGCAAATCTTCGCATCCTAGCTGTCTCTTGCTTTCGTATCAAGGGTTTTGTATTCGCTGAATCTATTCTTCACCAATGCTTAAAATCAAGCGAATATCTTCTTCCGTCATTTGGTTCAGCTGGGCTTCATTCCCTTGGATGACTTTTTGGAATAGTTCCCGCTTTTCTTGTTGCAAAGCATCCATTCGTTCTTCAATGGTTCCTTCAGCGATCATTCGCCAAACTTCCACAACCTTTTTCTGACCGATTCGATGTGCCCGGCCAGCGGCTTGTTCTTCCACTGCAGGATTCCACCATAAGTCATATAGAATGACCGTATCCGCCCCTGTCAGATTCAATCCAGTTCCGCCGGCTTTTAATGAGATCAAAAAGACATCTTTTTCTCCATTATTGAAAGCATCGACCATACTCAAACGTTCTTGAGGAGGAGTGCTTCCTCGTAAATAGAAGGTTTCAATTCCTTCTTGAGCAAGTTCTTCTTCAATGATCGAAAGCATGCTTGTAAACTGTGAGAATAAGAGCACACGGCGGCCGTTTTCTTTTGCTGCTTGAATCAGGTCCTTGACCTGTTCTAGCTTGCCTGATGTGCCTTCGTAATCTTCCACAAACAATCGCGGATCGCAGCAGATTTGACGCAAACGAGTAAGGCCAGCCAAGATGCTGATACGATTTTTGCGAAATGCTGCTGTATCCATTTGTGCGATTTCTTCCCGCATTTGGCGCAAATACGCAAGGTAGATTTTTTTCTGCTCTTCTGTCAGTACACTATAATAATTCGTTTCTAACTTCTCTGGCAGATCTTGAAGAACGGATTTTTTATCGCGTCGCAATATGAATGGCTTGATCATTTTTGCGATCTCTTGTGTCGTCAATTCTTTGTAGCGTTGTTTATTTGGGAAAAATCCCGGCATGATCATCTCAAATAAGGACCACAACTCTTCAAGATTATTCTCGATGGGTGTCCCACTCAATGCAAATCGATGGGGAACATTTAAAGAACGCAACGCTTGTGCTGTTTTGGTTCCGCTGTTTTTGACCATTTGCGCCTCATCCAAGATCAAATACGCTAAACCTAATTCTTGGTACTGGTCGATGTCCTGCCGTAAGCTGGCATAAGATGTGATGCGGACATCTGCCGGCAGCTGTAATTGGCTGCCGCGTTCCTCCCGAGAACCACTGATCACCACCGACCGGATCGTTGGTGCAAAGCGTTTGATTTCTTGCTGCCAATTATACGTCAAACTCGCAGGTGCAACGATCAGAGCATTCAACTGTTGCTTCTCTTGCTTTTCGGACAACAAGTAGCTGATTGTTTGAACTGTCTTCCCTAATCCCATTTCGTCTGCAAGTATGCCGCCAAATTGATACTGACTCAGCATCTTCAGCCAACGAAATCCGACCTCCTGATAGTGTCTTAATTGCGCTTGGAGCTGATGAGGCAATGGTGCAGAAAATTTTTCTGGATGAATCAAATCTGTCGTCATTTGTTTGAATCCTTGACTAAAAGTTGCTTGGTCAGCTAGTTCTTCTTGCAAATACAATCCTTGGTTCAACGGAACTTGTAACGTACCTGACTGAGATACAAAGGCTGTCCGTAATTTTTTCAGCGCGGCGCTTGCTTCTTGAAAGGCTTCTGTTTCCAGTGAAAGAACTTGCCCATTTTCTGTCGTGTAAAAACGATCAGCCTGCAACAAACTCCGCAAGACAGCATCGATCTCCGATTCAGCGATCCCGCTGACATCAAAGTGAATATCCAGCCAGGAACCATTTTCTTCAATTTCGATCGTTGGACGGTGCTGCTGTGCATCTAAGTAAAGTTCCCGCAATTTTTTGCCGATACGTACTTCTCCTAGTTGGCGCAGTAAAGGAATTTCACGAGTGAAAAAGGCAAACAATTCTTCCCCTTCCGGTAGCGCTTTGAACCAATTTTTGGTACTTTTTTGATACTTCATTCTTTCAACTACTTGTTCGATCCGCTTTTCCTGAGGGTAATCCCTTAAAATCTCTGGATGGGCCTCAGGAATCACTTGATGCTTTTCGTCAGTCGAAAAAGTCACTTCGCCATAATTGAAATCAATTTGCAAATCGATCTGACCTTTGATTTTACGCAGTGAAAAAACAACGGCTAACGGACTCTCTTGGATCTCTGCTCCGACCTCTTTTGTGATCTCTACCGTGCCGATCTTGCGTAAATGAGGCAAAACTTGCATAAACAAGTTGGACAGCTCCGCTTTTGGATAAATGATCGTTGGTTCTTCAAAGCGTTTGAATAATTGCTGCATCGTCAAATAGACTTCTTTTTGGTCCATCGTCAATTCAACGATCGTATCGCCTTGAAGGCCCCAATTGTAATAGCTCAGCAAGTGATCAAAATCCCTCGTCAAAGATAACGGAAATTGACCGTGTTCTTTTTGAACACGAAAATGCAGCGGCTTGCCTTCAGAAAAAGTCACTTGACGAAGTTTAGCGTTGCCAATCGTTAACTGCATATAAGCAGCGTTCATTTTCTCTAATAGTTCTTTCCCGTATTCAACTGGCAATAGCAAATACTTTTTGTCTAGTTTGCCTTTCACTTGGATGCCAGCTTGTCCAATCAGCTGCTGTGTCTGAGCAATGCCTAGTAAGCGGATCAGAATATCATTGTTGGTTTGGTCAAATGCTTCACTCGTTAAAAGAAACTCTGTTTGTTTGTTCGCCAGATAGCTTTTTTTTTCTTGATAGATTTGCAAAAATTTATAGATATTTTTGACGACATACGTCTTTGAAGTTCCCCGTTGACCGACTTTTAGTGAAATCCCTAGAACATCCATCTCCTGGTGGTAAGGGTTCGTGGTCAGATTTTCGACACGATATTCAATTTGCAAAGGAGTGATCGTCCGCTGTCCAGACTGCAATCGATTGAATCCCTGAGAAAACATCTCCGAAGCCGAAAATGCGGCTTTTGTTGGCTTTTTTTCTTCTGTGATTTGTCTTGTTTTGCCTTGCTTTCGTAAATAAAGTTCAACAGCTATAGTGTGTTTACAATAGTGATGTTCTTCCCAATAGGGGCATTGGCAATAATCGATCTCTTTAGCCGTCGCATCAAGATCGACTAAATATAGCTCACTTCCCAAGACTTCCGCATGCCATACCTTTCTCTCTGGATCTGGAATAACCGATAGGACGCGACCTTCATTTAGATAGGTCCGACCTCTTTCAATGACTTTTTCTGGAATACTCCATTTCATATGCTTCTGATTCCTCCTTTCTCTAAAGTTTTGTACGAATTTTGCTTTGTCCGCTGCCATCTGTTTGAACAACGACTTGCTGCAAGATTCGCTCTCTTAATTCTCTTACATGACTAATGATCCCAATCATCCGCCCTTCATTTTCAATCATTTCTAATGCTTCCATCGCCATTTCCAACGATTCTTCATCTAATGAGCCAAATCCTTCGTCAATAAACAACGCCTCGATCTCGATGCCTCCCGAACGATTTTGGATCACATCAGCTAATGAGATAGCCAATGCCAATGCGGCAATAAAACTTTCACCACCCGATAAGGTATGTGCTCGCCGAAGACTGCCAGCATTATCATCATAGATATCGATCTCCAACCCTGTCGAGCTTCGATAGCTCCCCACTTTGTCTGCCAACTCGAATTGATAACGTCCTCTTGTCAATCGAGCTAGGCGAACATTCGCCACTTCTAAGATCTCTGTTAAAAATCGTTGCAGAACATAGCGTTCCAAACTGGTCTTCTTTTCATTTTCTCCATTGATGACTTCTGATAGTTGCTGTAAATGGCTGATTTTTTCTAATTGCTTGGTGTTTTGTTGATAGATTATCTGCAATTCTTCAAGTAATCGCTGATTTTGCTTGATTTGTTCTTTTCCTCGGATTACTTGTTCTTGTAATTGTTCTACCGCTGTTTCAGACTGGTCTACTTGTTCTTGCAAGACTTCCAAGTCAGGCACAGCTTTGTTTTGCAAAAATTGTGCCAGTTCAAGCTGTCGCTGTTGAACAAAACGTTGTTGTTGTTCATAGGTTTTTATCGTACTGCGTAGCTCCTGGCGTTCCTCAAGATCATTGAGCAGACTGCGCATCTGTTGTTCGGTACATGCCGCAGGCAAGACTTCTTCCAAGCGTTCTTGGGCTAGCTGAGCAGCTTGTTGCTTGTCGGCTAGAAACTGTTGCAGATTTCGTTGCTGCTCTGTCAGGATCGTATACTGTTCCTTCAAACGTTGCTCTTCCAACTGATCCGCTTCAATCAGAGCTGCTAAACGAGACGATTGTGCTGCTAGTTGCTCCTGTTCCTCGTTCAACTGCTCCAGAGATACTCCCTCCGTTTGCTCTTTTAGTGAGGACAGTTTTCCTTCTTCCAAACGTAAAGCGTCACTAGCAGTCTTGAGACTTGCTTCAAGTGCTGTCAATTCTTCTGTAAGATGTTGGCTGTTTGTTTGGACCTCTGTCAATTTCTGTCTGTCTAGAGCAAATTGCTCTTTCAACTGCTGATTGATTTGTTGGCATTTGAAATAGGTAGTGGAAATTTCCTTTTCAGTCAATCCTTCTACCAGCAATGGGTCAGCTGGTTCCTTGCCAGCTCCTTCTTTCAGGACTGTTTGACCTAGCATATTTTCCATCAACGGCTGGAGGATTTCTCGCAGTGTCTGATACGTTGTCTGTTGTTTTTCCTTCAACGCGCTCATTTTTTGTTTAATTGTTTGAAACTGGTCATTGACTTGTTCTAGCAGCAGCAAGTTCGTCGAACGGTCTTCACCAACTTGTTGCAGCTGGTTCTCCAAAGATTCAAGTTGCTGCTCGCTATCAATGATTTCTTCATTACTATACTCTGTATGTTTTTGAGCAGCGGGGTGTTCAAAAGAGCCACAGACCGGACAAGGTTCCCCCTCCACCAATAAGAGACTCAAACGAGCAATCTGCATCTTGGCATTTCGACTTTTTTCTTGCACCAATTCTTCAGTTAACTCATCATATTTACTTACTAACTGCTGCTGCTTCTCTTGCAATTTTCGCTGCTGGTCTGTTAGTTGCTGTTGGGTATCAGTCAGCTGCTGCTCCTCTTTTTTCAACATCTGCCATTGGTACAACAGATTTTCTCCACGAACCAGTTGGACTTCCTGTACTTGGTAGATCGAATGCTTTTGGATTTCTTCTTTTAATCCTTGCTCCTGATTCATAGCAAGATTTTGCTGTTCTTTCAGATGCTGCGCTTGTTTTTCCTGTTGAGTCACCGTTTCCTGCAAAGAAGCGACCTGTTTTTCTTGTTGCTGAACTTGCTCGGCTAATGGTTTTAACTGTGCCAGTATTTGTAAACGTTGCTTAGCTGCTGTATGTTCGTCCTTTCGATCTACCTGAACTTCTCGGCTTTTGTCCCATATCTCTTGAGACTCTTGCCATTGTTCTAATGATTGCTGATTGAATGTAAGTTGTTGAATAGCCTGTGCTACTTCAGCTGTCCGCTCATCTTTTTGGCGTAAGATTTCTTGATGCTCACTCGCCCAGTCTAGCTGCTGCAGCCGCAGTTTATCGTCTAAAATTTGACTTTCTTTCGCAGCTAGATTCGCTGCCTGTTGGCTGAGTTCCTGTTGCTCGGCAAGTGCTTTATGGATTTCTTTTGCCAAATAAAAAGCTTCCTGTGCGGTCTTTTTCTCTTGCTCCGCTTGGAATTTTTTTGCTTCAATTGTTTGCTGATGACTTCGTTGTTTCTCAAGATCTGTCTGCCAGTACGCTAATGTCTCAACCAACGAAACCGGAGTTGCCGGTTCGGTCCACTCAAAGCGTGTGACCAAATGATCCGCTGCCGTTTGTTGTTTTTCAATTTGTTTGGTTTGCTTTTTGACCTGTTCTTTCAGCCATTCATTGAAGCGCTGATACATTTCCGTTCCAAAAATATTCCGCAAAACTTTTTCTTTCTCATTACTGCTGGCGATCAAAAAATTGCGAAATTCTCCTTGAGGCAGCAAAATGATTTGGAAGAATTGTTTGGCATCCAATTGCAGCAGATCTTTGATGAAGATATCTACTTCATTTTTTTTGCTGATTTGTTTGCGCTCTTTTCCTTGCTGATCATAGATCGTCAACCGTACCTTAGCTGCTTGATTCGTGACTCCATCGCCGCGTTTTTTGGCTAAGACTTGTTCGGGACGTCGTTCGATCTCATAGTGCAAATGTTGATGGTCAAAGGAAAAACGGACACTCGTCTCTTCTGTGGGGGAAGCGAATGTCGAACGCATTTCTTTACCGGACCGCAAATTTCCGGAAGTTTCTCCAAATAATGCAAATGTCATTCCATCAAAGATCGTCGTCTTGCCAGCCCCGGTTTTCCCGCTGACTAGAAACAAACCACCTTCTTGAAAGTCGCCAAAATCCAGTTCCTCATGAATGTAGGGACCAAAGTTTTTCATGATTAATTTTCTTGGCTGCATGACTTCTCTCGCTCCTTCTCTCCACCCGCTGTCAAACCTGTGAGCCATTTTTGCTGCTGCTCATTTAACGGTTCTCCAGTCATTTCTTTATAAAAATGGGCGATCACCCGTTGCGGATCCTCCTCATCGGCTAATGTCAAATTTTTCTTGCTGACGGTTCGCCCATTTTGCCGCTCCACAGATAAAATTCGAGGATAGACCCGCCGTAATTGATTCATCATATTAGGAATTACGGCTCGATCCGTTAACGTGAAGTGTAAGAAGGCCTCTCGATCCACTTGCCGATAAAAGGCAGGATCAAGCAATGTTTCAAAAGAAGCAGTGTATTGCTGAAGATCTCTTTTCGGCCGCAACGGATAAAAATGCTGCTGGTCCTTTTGAGTATCTACGATATAAACACCTTTCTCATTGGTTATTTCAGACAATGAAAATTTCAACGGAGACCCGCTATAACGGATTCGTTCATGATTTAGCGCAGTATTTGCATGCAGATGTCCTAAGGCGACATAGTCAAACCCTTCAAACGCCGTTGTCGGAACACTATCCAATCCGCCTACTTGAATTTTGGTTTCCGAATCCGTCTGGCTTGAACCAGCTACAAAAAAGTGAGTCACCAGGACTTGTTTTTTCGTAGAATCAAAATACTGCTTCATCTCTTGAAGGACCCGAGTCACCCCTTCTGCGATCGTTGTGATTTTTTCATCAAAAAACAAACGCGCTTCGATCGGTTCAAAATAAGGTAACAAGAAAAACTGGGTGTCAGAAAATTCAATCGGCTCAATACTTTCTTCAATGGAGGTCGTTAGGTAAAATTGCGTATTTTTGAACCATGGACTTCCAGTTTCAAGTCGTGTCGGACTATCGTGATTACCAGAAATCGCTAGTAAAGGAAACTTTTTTTCTAAATTGATTTTCGCTATTTTCTCATTTAAACATTTCACTGCGTCAACGGCTGGCACCGTGCGATCATAAAGATCCCCAGCAATGATAATTGCATCTACTGATTGTTCTTCCGCCAGATCAATTATCTGGTCAATAATGTAACTTTGATCTTCGAGAAGATCATAGCCGTGTAATTTTTTACCTATGTGCCAATCTGCTGTATGTAAAAAACGCATATACCCACCCTCTTAAAAATATCCTTCCCATCATTATACCACTTTACGATTATGAATTGAATGTATCAACGTGATCTTCTCGTTCCCAGACAATTGAGTCCTTCTTTTTCCAAACGGGTTCTCACACTGATTTGTCAAATTAATGAAATTAAATTTCCTTTTACAAAAAAATCATTGAAATGCAATTACACATACACTACAATAAAGACGAGGTTGAAACCGAATACATTTCCGCCCAAGTTCATCTAATTTGGTTTCGACAAACACAAAAGAAAGGAGGAGAAACAATGCTTGGAATTGGACTCATGTCTGGAACTAGTTTAGACGGTGTTGATGCCGCATTAGTAGAAATCGATAATCATTCACAGCCATCTATTCGTCTGTTGCATCTGACGACTACTGCTTTTTCCCCCGAGTTGCGCCAAAGAATAAAACAAGCCTGTGACCCGGAGGACTCTTCTGTTTCCTTGATCTGTCAGTTAAATGTTGAGCTAGGCTATGCCTTTCTCGCTGCTTGTCGTCAGGTCTGCCAAGAAACAGCAGTAACCGAAACTAGCATTGACTTTGTTGCTAGCCACGGACAAACTATTTGGCATGCACCCTCGGAAAACCCGCTTGTTTCCAGTACGTTTCAAATTGGAGAGCCGTCAATCATTGCCTACGGACTCGGAACAACTGTGGTTGCCGATTTCCGCGCGATGGATATGGCTGCTGGTGGACAAGGAGCACCGCTTGTACCTTATACTGATTATCTCTTGTATCGTTCCCCTGATAAAACCCGCTTATTGCAAAATATCGGTGGGATTGGAAATGTGACGGTCCTGCCGAAAAATGGCACATTAAGTGATCTTGTCGCCTTCGATACTGGTCCTGGAAATATGATCATCGATGAACTGATGCATCAATTATTCCAACTTCCTTACGATGCTGAAGGAAGGATTGCTCAACAGGGAACCATTATTCCTAAATTGCAAACACAATTAAGAAATCATTCCTATTTCGATCAAGCACCCCCTAAGAGCACTGGACGGGAACTATTTGGTCAAGCATTCAGTGATCAACTATTAGCAGATTTTTCTGCAGAAAAACCAGCAGACTTAATAGCAACAGTGACCGATTTTACTGCCTACTCGATTGCCGAGAGCTATCGGCGCTTCGTTTTCCCACTTGTTGAAAGCGGACCCATTGAAGTGATTTTAGCAGGCGGCGGCGCGCATAATTCAACACTAAAAAAAATGCTGGTCAACTACTTACCCGTTGAGATTACAGTGATTACCCAAAATGATTTAGGTTGGTCCAATGATGCGAAAGAAGCTATGGCATTTGCCCTTTTAGGATACGAGACCTTACAGGGACATAAAAATAATGCTCCTGCCGCGACTGGTGCCAAACAATCCGTGATTCTGGGAAAGATCATCCCAAATCCATTTGGTCCCATAGGAGAGCGGAATCACCCAACATAACTTTATTAATTCAACCATATGAACGTTTTCACAGGAGGTTAAAAAATGTTAGATAAATTTACACAGTTCATTGAACGTCACCTGGCTGGACCAATGGAAAAACTGGGGAGTCAACGGCATTTACGGGCGGTCCGCGATGGGATCGTCTCTACTTTGCCACTGATTATCGTCAGCTCATTTTTTATGATTTTAGCTTTTCCTCCCCTGCCACAAGACTGGGGAATCTATCAATTTCTTTCGAGCCATGCGACCACGATCTTGCTTCCTTACCGCATGACGATGTACATTATGAGTTTATATGCCGCATTCGGGATCGGCTTTAGCTTAGCCCGTTCCTATAAACTCGATGGTCTCTCTGGTGGTATCTTAGCCACCACAGCTTTTTTATTGACTTTCACGCCAATAAATATTCCCCCCGAAGCTTTGGAGGCTGCTGGTACAGCCGGATTTGTTTTACCAATGGCAAACTTGGGCAGTGCCGGGATGTTCGTAGCGATCATTACATCGATTTTAGCTGTCGAGATTTATCGTTTGACGGATAAATCTAAATTTAAAATCACGATGCCGGAACAAGTCCCTCCTGCTGTTGCTCGATCTTTTGAAGCTTTAACGCCAACATTGATCATTATTTTAGGTATGGGGGCAATCACCTATTACATTGGCTTTGACTGGCATACCATCGTAGCAAAAGTTGTTGATCCTCTAGTTAGCGCAGCCGATAGCTTGCCAAGTGTCTTATTGATCACTTTCTTAACGACATTCTTTTGGTCCTTTGGGATCCATGGTGCCTCGATCGTTGGTTCACTGGCACGGCCGTTATGGCTGCAATTATTGGAAGGCAACACCACTGCGTTAGCTTCTGGCGATGTGATTCCCAACATTGCTGCTGAGCCATTCTACCAATGGTTCATTTGGATCGGCGGCGCAGGGTCAACCATCGGTCTGGCGATCTTGCTTGCTTTTCGTACAAAATCCGAATTCGGATCAAAACTAGGAAAAACCGCATTGATCCCTGCTATTTTCAATATCAATGAGCCGCTGATTTTTGGGACGCCTATCGTCTTGAATCCAATTTTGATTCCGCCATTTATCATTGCACCATTAGTCAATGGTGTAATTGCCTGGGTAGCCACCTCGGCTGGTTTAGTCAACAAAGTGACCGTCAATGCCCCTTGGACATTGCCAGGACCAATTGGTGCCTTTCTTGCAACAGGCGGTGACTGGAGAGCAATCGTCTTAAACATTCTTTTGATTGTACTTTCCATCCTCATTTATTATCCATTTGTAAAAATCTATGACAAAAATGAATTGGAAAAGGAAAATCAACCAGTCACTGAATAACTCTTGATGAGCTAAAAAAGGAGCCTCTGTCTAACAGAGACTCCTTTTTAAAATTTTTTTGAGCATACCAATAAGGAGCTGCTTTTCCTAGGTAAGAAGCACGAAGCAAGCCTACTTTAGAAATTAGAAATAAGACTATGTTTTAACGCAGTGTTACTATTCTAACAATCATTAAGGGAAATTATTATCCTTCCCTTAATGCACCTTTTAAGAAATTTACAAACTATTTATATAAGATATCTATTCATTTTATTCAATAGGCAAATTGTGCTGTTTCAAGAAAGATAGCTTATCCCAGTAGCCTCTTTGAAATAAAATTTTATTATTTACTATTTGAAAAAAACCGCAACCTCTCAAACCTAACGGGTCACGCCACTCTAAAATTGCCCATTGTCCATCTTCGAAAATGTTTTCAACGATACAAACCATTTCTGCGTTAGAGAAGTCTTGTTCAAACATTTTCTTTATAGCCTCTTTTCCAATAACTGGCTCATTGGCAACCTGATGGTTTATTGCATTGTCATCATATAATTCTGAAATAATTTCTACATCCGCATGATTAAATGCGTCAACCCATTGGCAAAGTATTTCTTTTGGCTTCATATCATTTTACCTCCTCGATGTGTAAAAATCTTCATTTTAATTTGCACTATAAAACAAGTATCTAATTGTATTTATATATTCTACTTTCACAAATAATTTTTGAACATCTGAAATCAAAGAATTACTATTTGCCATAATAGGCCCTCTAAACCTGTAACTAAACCCTTGTTATTGATTATCTCATAGCATATCCTCAAAAAATTATCAAGTTCAATATTTATTTAAAACACAGTCAAAAATAAAAGAAGAAACGCATCAACGTTTCTTCTCTTCTACTTCATAAACAAAATTCGGATCTATTTCTTGGTCGAGCTTTGTAAAAGCACCTTGAATGCGGCGTTCCACTTCTGCTAACCCTTCTTTATCCATTTTCTTGATATCACTGATATCGATCGCCTCCCCAAAACGAACGGTTACTCGTCGACGTTTAAATAAATCTTTTAGCGTTAAGGGACCTTGATAAACAGAAGGAACGATTTTTACCTTCGCCATTTTGGCGATCAGTGCCATGCCACCCTTCAGCGCGGTCGAATGTCTTGTTCCGCTAGGAAACATAATGAGACTCAGATCTGTATCTTTTAAGATTTTCACCGGTGTTTTGACAGCACTCGGCCCTGGTTTGTCACGCTTTACCGGAAAAGCATTCGCATGAATCAAAATAAAGCGCAAGATTGGATTCTTAAACAGTTCTTCTTTTGCCATAAAGCTGAACTTTTTGGGACGAGCAGCCACCGCCAGATACAACGGATCCCACCAGGTACGGTGAGGTGCAACCAATATGTAATTTTCATTTTGCGGCAAAGCCTCTTTGTTTTGATATCGGGCGTTCCCGTTGATCAAAAACAAAATGACCCGAACCACGCCTCGCATAAAGCTAAAAAACATACTCACTTTCCTTTCCAGTTTCTTTTATAAGTATGCAAAAAAACGCTTCAAATGACAAGCCTTTTTTGTCGTTTCCGATTATTCTTAATCGTAGTATAATACAAAGGAAATGAATTAGAACAGGAGTATGCTTTCATGTTGCAATCAAACGAACGCATAGATCAATTATATGCGGAAGATATCAAAATCATCCAAAGCAGCGAGGTCTTTTCTTTCTCCCTCGATGCCGTTTTGCTAGCTAACTTCCCAACGATTCCCAAACGGGGACGAATCGTTGATCTGTGTGCTGGAAATGGTGCAGTCGGCTTGTTTATCAGCCGTAAAACTTCGGCTCACATTTACCAGATCGAGCTGCAGGATCGGCTGGCTGATATGGCCCAACGCAGTGTAAGCTTGAATGGGCTTGAGGAACAAATAACGGTTTACCCAATGGATTTAAAAAACATCTTTACCAAAATCAAACCGGACTCGGTGGATCTCTTGGTCTGTAATCCGCCCTATTTCAAAAATGTTCCCACTGCTGTTAAAAATCCTAATCCTTATCTGGCGATTGCTCGCCATGAAATCGAGACCACATTAGACGAGGTGGTCTACACAGCCAGTAAAGCGCTGAAAATGAATGGGCGCTTTGCTATGGTTCACCGACCTGATCGTTTTTTGGATATTTTAGACTGCATGAGAAAATATCGAATCGCACCCAAACGTGTCCGTTTCGTCTATCCCAAAGCAGGGAAAGACGCGAATATCCTATTGATCGAGGGCATCAAGGATGGTAAAGCTGATGGTTTCAAGATTGCCTCACCGCTGATCACTTATCATGCGGATGGGAGCTACAGTGAGGAAGTGAGTCGGATGCTTTATGGCAGCTGATACGCATTACTTCTATGTATTGCTCTGTAAAGACAATACCTTTTACGGTGGTTATACCACAGATTTGATACGCCGCCTGCATCAACACAATCAAGGCATTGGAGCAAAGTACACTCATCCAGCTAGTCGTCGCCCCTTACAAATGATCCATGCGGAATGTTTTGCTACCCGTAGTGAAGCCACAAAAGCGGAAGCTGCCTTTAAAAAACTGGTGCGCAAACACAAAGAACGTTATTTGACTGAACAGAAAGAAAAAAATGTTTTGAATGCTCAATCTTCAATGGGAAGTAAAGACATCACAAAAGGATAGATGAATCGGATGATTCACCTATCCTTTTGTCTCATGTAATGACATTTTTTATTGGTTTCCAGGGACTGCCCAAGCTGTTTGACTTTTGCCAAACTCTTTTGGCAAGATCCCATCAATGGATTCATAGACTAACTCTTTTTTGCTCTCAGGCAAAACGATGGCTGTTAAATAATTGTTTGTTTCTGTAAAAAAACCGATGTCTGCAAAAGCGGACTCAATCAGATGGTATTGGACACCTTGCAGCTCAGCTTGTTCTTGTTTCGCAAAGATTGGCTCTTGGCGCAAATAGTAATACTGTTCTCCTAGTTTGAAATACACAGAGTTGTGCGCAATACCCAGAAATTGGATTTCTCGGCTAACCGGTTCTGCTTGATAGATCCCCAGAGAAGGAATGGCTTCACTTTGGATTCGCTGATAAGCCGCCAACGTGCTCTGATCATAATATTTATATCCGATAAAGCGTTTTTCCCGATCGCGGATATTTGGCGTAATTTGTGCATTGTCATTTTTAAAGTCGTGAAAAAAATGATCTCCTAACAAGAAACCGCCGCCGCAAAGCAACAAAACTACGACAGGCAGCCAGATCAAACCCTGCCGCCGGTTCTCCCGATACAACAAAAGGATCAGCAAAAGTAAAAGCGCCACTAATCCAACGACTAATAAAACCGGAACGATTGAATAATAAAAAAACTCACTTTTAAGCCACATTTCTGCTGACATGAATGCAATCATCGTCTACTCCTTTTCAGTTCAAATAAGCACCTATCATCAACCCAATAAAACTAGCCGTCAATCCTACAATGTACGTACTGAAAAAATAAAGATAAAAGTACTGGCGATTGGTCTTTAGCAATGTAAATAATTCAATCGTCATTGTTGAAAAAGTAGTATAACCGCCCATGATCCCTGTTCCAAGCAAAAGATACAAGTGTTGATCAATCTGAAGACCGGCAAGAATCCCTAGTATCAACGCACCAGATAAATTAATCAGCAAAGTGGCTTTGGGAAAAGGATGTGGTCTTCGTTCAAAATAACGATTGATACCATAACGCAGGACAGCGCCCATGGCTGCACCAATTCCTACAACGATATATGCCATACTTACACCTGCTTTCTAACGAGGGCTTCGCCTAACCAGACAAAAAATAACCCGCCGCAAATCGACAGGATCAAATACCCCGTCGCTAATCCATAGGCTTGCTTTTGCAGCAACTGCACCGTGTCAAGTGCAAAGGATGAAAAAGTCGTCAAAGCACCGCAAAATCCGGTCCCCATGCCCAAGATCAAACGTCCATTCAAGTGTCTTTTCGTCATGATCTGCTTGACTAAAAAGCTAAAAATAAAACAGCCAATAAAATTAGCCAGTAATGTGCCTAAAGGGAAGATGCCCCAAGACGGCAATTCCGAAGCAAGAAAATAACGTGCCATGCCGCCAAAAAATGCAAAAAATGCCACAACAAGTACATTCATGTTGATCCTTCTTTCTAAAAGAAAAAGAACCAAGTTCATAAAACCTTGGCTCTTCTAGAAAATGATTATTTCGCGCGTTTGATGTACGTACCTTCAGAAGTATTGATTTCTAGAGATTCGCCTTCTTCGATAAAGTCAGGTACGTTGACGACCAAACCTGTTTCCATCGTTGCTGGTTTACCTGAGCCAGTCACAGTCGCACCTTTGATCGACGGTTGTGTTTCAACAACTTTCAAGATGACTGATGATGGTAATTGAACCCCAATCACTTCACTGCCGAAGAATTGGATCTTCACTTCCATGTTTTCCAGAATGTATTTCATTTCTTCTTCTACAACTTCAACCGGAATTTCATATTGTTCATAGGTTTCCAAGTCCATGAAGAACGCTGTATCGTCCATTGTATACAAATATTGAACAGCTTTCGTATCAATATGAGCTTTTTCAAATTTTTCTTCTGGACGGAATGTTGTATCATAGGTTGAACCTGAACGAACATCGCGCAATTTCATACGCATGACTGTATTCCCTTTACCAGGTTTGTGATGGCTGGCTTCTAATACCTTGATTAGTTTGCCGTCTTGCACGAATGTCATTCCTGCTCTTAAATCACTTGCATTGATCATAATGGTTTATTCTCCTTCGTCTTAGATAATCCTTGTCTATTGTATCAAAAAAACTGGCTTTGTTCTACAAAAATCAGTCTTGTGATCGGACAAGTTTTCGCCGTTTTTCCATATAATGAGGATCATACTCATCCGTTTCAATATAAATATACATTTTTTTATCCGGCATGAAGCTGCGGATCTTTGCTTCGATCTCGTTAATGATTTGATAACCGATCTCCTCTTGTTTTGCTGTGATATCAATTTTGGCAGCGACTAAGATTTCCGCAGGACCTAAATGGACGGTTTTGATATCCAATAATCGATCGACATCTGGACGATCAAAGGCTTCTTTGATCAGTACAAGATCTCTTTTCGTCACGCTTTCGCCAATCAATAAACTGTAAAATTCTCGTGCCAAAAAGATAGCAGCAATCATCAACAAAATACCGATCAGCAAGCCACTGAAAGCATCAAAAAACGCATTGCCAGTGACCATTGTCAAGATCGTTCCACCCATTGCCAACATCAAGCCAATCACTGCACAAAAGTCTTCGGTAAAGATAATCAAGATCTCACTATGGCGACTTTCTTTCAAAAACCGATAAATAGGCTGCTTTTCTACGTTCAAGGTCCGAATTTCTTTGATCGCGATCCACAAAGAACTACCTTCTACAACTAAACCGAAAAGCAAAATACCAATCACTAGCCAAGTATTACCAACTTCATGAGCAGGATGCAGCAGCTTTTCAAAAGCTTCCATTACACCTAGAGCGCCCCCACCAAAAAACAGCATCATCGCTACGATCGTACTAAAGAAGTATTTCGCGCGTCCTTCGCCAAATTGGTGAAGTTCACTTTGCCCTTTCGTTGCTCGTTTATCACCGATCAACAGAAAGATTTGATTGCTGCAATCGACCACGCTGTGAATACTTTCATTCAACATCGCCGCACTGCCGCTCAATGCGTAGCCGACAAACTTGCTGATGGCAACTAAAATATTCGAGATGAGTGCTGCTATCACCGCCATCATGCCGTTTGCTTGTTTTTCCATTCAAATTCGCTTCCTTCCAAACCAAATTCTTGCCTATTATATCTCAAAAAAGGACCGTCGCACAGGAGAGAAAAAGAGCTATTCCTTTTTTTGTTCTTTTTTGACCCGAGCTTCTCTCCGACTGATTTTCTTCGTCCAAAAGCCGCCAGAAATATATTTGGGCTCATAGCTAATGATAAAGGCCCGTTCTTCGATTTGTTTGATTTTTTGAAACAGTTTCTTCTCGCTTTTGCGTTGTGAGAGAATTTCAAGGATCAATCGCGGACCTTCTAATCCTTCTCCGTAACTTTGAGTAACACCATATCCTTCTTGGCGTAAAATTTTTGGCAAATTCTTTTCTTCATCTGTATTCGTCGGTAAAATCACCGTGACCATCGTATAGCCTAAAGCTAGCTGATCTTCGATTTTGATTCCAACACTAACTCCTGCGGCGTAACCTAATGCATAAAACAGTAGGTTCAATGGATTGTCTAAGCGATCCAATACCATCGACAATCCTAATATATAAATCGTGATCTCGACCATACTGACCAGCGGTGCAATCAGCCGATACCCTTTCATCGTCATTAAAAAACGAATTGTATTCAATGTGACATAAGCCATATTGATAAAGAAGATCATCGCTAACATTTGCAAATCAATTTCCATCCCGTATCCCTCCTCTTTTAAGAATAGCAAATGCTTCTCAAAAGTGAAAATAATTGAGAAGTTGCCATCTGTTAGTCACCGTTTTCTTTCAACAAATAAAAACAAGGAGGACAGCTGCCGCTTCTTTAACGGAAATTGTCGCTTCAGCTTTCTTGATATTTTTTGAAAAGACTAGCGGTATTCTGAAGCACAAAACAACTATCCAAATCACAGATGATAGCGACTGGTTTTGTCAGCTTACTTCATCCAGCAAGCTAGCGCCACAGCTTCATCTACAATTCAGATAGTTGCTTTCTTTGTTGTTTAAATCATTATCCTTGTTTTATTAACGAATAACTCCCAACTGCTTGTTGAGCGAGAGATTCTCACGAGTGCCTTTGCTTATTTCAGTTGTCCTACTCATCAAGAGCGAAAGTAGCCATTTTTATTGCTTTCTGACTGCCCCTCTTCGATCATTCCTTCTAAGGAACGATCCAGAACAGCTCGCTTATCGCCGTTTTTTTTGTTCATGCCGCGAAATTCCCGCCGTGTCATGCCTACAGATTGCGGTCGATTGAACTTTCTGACCGTGGGATCATCGCCTTCTTTTACTTGGTAGGCTGCTGGCTCAGTATCAAAGAGCAAATAGGATTCGCGGGGTTTCTCCATTGAATCCATCAGTTCTTGTGAAGTGATCTCTTCTTTTTCTTGCTCAGGGATGATCGATGCAGGAATGTATTTGGGAACAAAATAAGATCGCCCAGAATACTCTTTCTTGGTCGGTGTTGGCGTTTCAGCCCGTTCTGCTTTACTCGTCACTTTATAAGAAGCACGTCGTTGATCATTGCCAAAAAGATTTGTTTTGCCGGTAGGTGTACTTTCCTGCAAAGGTCGTTTTCCATAGCTTGGTAAATTTGCCCGATGTTGCGCTAATTCTTCTTTTTGCCGCACACTATGACCGTAATTGGGGTGACTGGAAGGAACTTTCCGACGCAATGAGTGAGCAGAATCCTTTTCTTTGCTGCTCGTGCTAGGTTGATCCTTGATTTCTGTCAAAATCCAATCATCAGACTGACTGAAAACTTCCTTGTGTTCGGACTGCAGCTTTACCCCTTCTTGATCATCATATGCTGGAAAACGGAAATGTTTGCGTTTCACATCTAAATAATTTGCCAATTCACTCATCCTCTGGTTGCGATTTTATCTAATCATATCATATTTCAGTGAATAATTCACGAAAGCTGTGGTGTCTTTTGGGAATATTCAATGAGCAAGTACAATAGATTATTACGTCAGACTAGCTGAATTTGGCTCTTTGACATGTGCATACAATGGTTCGATCTGCCAAATGTCATCAGCATAATTTTGAACCGTATAATCTGCGGAAAATTTGCCGGCATTCGCAATATTCATCAAGCTGATCGCTTGCCAGCGCTGTTGGTCTTTATAAGCTAAATCCACGCGATATTGGGCATCACAATAAGATTTGAAGTCTTTCAACAAGAAGTATTCATCATTATATTTTAATAGTGAATCAAACACTTCCCGACCTTCTCTTTCTATATTTGGGATCGTTCCATCAATAAATGCATTCACGACCCGTTGCAGCACAGGATCTTCTTCGTAAAACGCATACGCAGAATAGTTTTGTTGGGCATAATAAGCATAGACCTCTTCTTCTGTTAATCCAAAAATGGCAATGTTCTCATCTCCGATTGCATCTCGAATCTCAATGTTCGCGCCATCCAATGTCGCGATCGTGACTGCCCCATTCAACATCAGCTTCATGTTGCTCGTACCGGAAGCTTCTTTTGATGCTAAGGAAATTTGCTCACTGACATCCGCTGCGGGAATGATCCGCTCAGCCAATGTGACGTTGTAGTTTTCCAAAAAGACGACTTTCAGCTTATCATTGATTGTCGGATCATGATTGATCAGGTTAGCTACTTCATTGATCACTTTAATAATGGCTTTCGCATAATGATAACTAGGTGCGGCCTTCGCTCCAAAAATAAATACCCGTGGATGAATCGGTGCTTGAGGGTCATCTTTCAAGTCAAAGTATAGTTTCAAAATATGCATCACATTTAGCAACTGTCGTTTATACGCATGGAGCCGCTTGATTTGGACATCAAATATCGCGGTTGGATCAACTTCGATCCCGGTTGTCTGCTGGATATATTCAGCTAACGCTTGTTTGTTGGTCAGTTTTGCATCTGCTAGACGTTGCAAAACTGTTGGATCTTCTTGGTAATTTTTCAATAATTGCAAGTCTTGCGGGTTATGGCGCCAACTTTTGCCGATAGTCGTATCAAGCACCTTTGATAAAGGTTGGTTGGCTAACTGCATCCAGCGACGTTGTGCGATCCCATTGGTTTTATTATTGAAACGTTCTGGGAATATCAAATAAAAATCATGTAGGACAACGGATTTCAACAGATCAGAATGGAGCTTTGCGACACCATTGACACTATGGCTGCCAATAATCGCTAAATGCGCCATATGGACTTGGCCATTAATAATAATACGCGTCCGATTAAGAAGGGCAGCTTCGTGAACCTCTGCATACTCTTCAAGATAACGACGATCGATTTCTTCAATGATTTGGTAATTCCGAGGAATAACTTCTTTGAATAGATCAATCGGCCATTTTTCTAAAGCTTCAGCCATAATCGTATGGTTGGTATAGCTCATGACTTTCACTGTGATTGCCCATGCTTGTTCCCATGGCAAATCATGATCATCTAACAATAACCGCATCAACTCGGATACACATAATGCAGGGTGGGTATCATTGATATGGATAGCAATTTTTTCACTCATCATCGTTAGCGGATGATTCAATTTTAAATAGTAGCGAACAATACTTTGAATGCCTGCTGAGACAAAGAAATATTCTTGCATAAGTCGAGTCTTCTTGCCTCGTTCATTAGAATCATCTGGATACAAGACAGCGGTCAGATCTTCTAGAGAACGACGAGATTCAATGGTTGCATAGTTGGCTTCTTCCGCTGCAGGAACCTCAACGCTCCACAAACGTAATGTATTGATCATATCATTTTGATAGCCAACCATTCCGGTATCATAAGGAACCGCACGCCAGACATACCCACCATGCCGTTCAGGACGCAGCCTCCCATTCTCGTCTTCAATCAAGTACACTTCGCCGCCATATTGGATATCCACGGCTTTACTCTCCTTTCGAACCTCCCAGACATTTCCGGCACGTAACCAGTCGTCAGGCAGCTCTACTTGATGCCCATCTACAAACTTTTGTTTAAAAAGGCCATAATTATAACGGATGCCGTTCCCATTTCCTGGCAACCCTAATGAAGCCAAAGAATCCATGAAACAAGAAGCTAATCGTCCTAGTCCACCATTTCCTAATGCCATATCTTTTTCAACTTCAGCAACTTCATCTAATGAAAAGGATAACTCTTCGAAGAGCTCTTCCGCAGTATCCAGCAACCCTAAATTCAGTAGATTACTTTTCAACAGTTTTCCAGGTAAAAATTCGATCGAGAAATAATACGCCTGTTTCTGCTGTTCAACGAGCAGATTTTTTCGTGTCTGGCTCCAATCATTCGCGTAGCAGCTCTTGACCACGTTAGCTAAAGCTAAAAACAATTCTTGCGGTGAAGCTTCTGCGATCTCGATCGAAAAAATATCTTTCAACCGGCTTTCTAATAATTCTTGCAAGGTAGCTTTCTCCATTACAATTCACTCCTTTATGACTATCAATTTGTATGAAAAAGGACAGAAGCACCAATCGCCCTTGTCGCTAGGTCGTTCTGTCAAACCCGCTCTACTTTCAGACTAATGAATACTTCTGTCTTATACTTGATTATACTTTGATCGCTTGGTAGAGATCAATATATTGATTGGAACTAATGTCCCAGCTAAAATCTTTATTCATGGCTTGTGCTTGCAAAGATTTCCACGTTTGCTGGTCGTCTTGATAAAGCAGGATTCCTTGTTTCACTGCATTCATCAAATAAAATGACGTGAACTCTTGGAAACCAAATCCGGTGCCTTGATGAGTGATTGGATTGTATGAATCTACCGTATCTTTTAGTCCGCCAATCTCATGCACGACTGGCAATGTTCCGTAACGCATGGCGATCATTTGTGAAAGCCCGCAAGGTTCAAAAGCAGAAGGCATCAAGAACAGATCCGCTCCGGCATACATTTTTTGCGCCAGTCCAATATCAAAAGAAATCACCGCGGCACATTTTTCCGGATATTTTGCAGCAAAGTAACGGAATCCTTCTTCAAATTCCGGTTCTCCCGTTCCTAAAAGCGCAAATTGAACATCAAATTGCAATAAGTTTTCCATTTCTGGCATTACAAGATGAAAGCCTTTTTGTGTAGTCAAGCGGCTGACCACTGTGATAAGAGGCACATCACGCGCTGGTAGCCCCAGCATCTTTTGCAATTCTTGCTTGTTTGCAGCTTTACCGGACATTTCATCGGAAGTAAAATGATAGGGCAGCAATGGATCTGTTGCAGGATCGTTGGTTTCATAATCGATCCCGTTCAATATTCCTTGCAGTTTCCCAGATTCCATTCTTAGAATGACTTCAAGTCCGCAACCAAATTCCGGTGTTTTGATTTCCTCACTATAAGAAGGACTAACTGTTGTGATACGATCTGCGTATAAAATACCTGCTTTCATGAAATTCAAACAGTCATTTAATCGTAATGTCCCGTCATCGTAACGCTCTGTCCCCATGCCAAACAAGTCCGGTAAAATATCTTTGCTATACCATCCTTGAAAGCCAATATTATGAATCGTCAAAACGGTGCGGATATTCTGATAAGCATTGATCCAATGATATTTTTCTTTCAGAAGAAAAGGAATCATTGCTGTATGGTAATCATTCACATGAATCACGTCAGGAATAAAATCGATTCTCTCCATCATTTCGATAGTTGCTAGTTGAAAGAAGGCAAAACGTTCGCCATCATCATAATAATCGTATAAATTATCACGACCAAAATAGTACAGATTATCGATAAAATAGTAGGTAACACGATTGAGAACTAGTTTCTTCAACCCACAATATTGCTTACGCCAACCCACATTGACTTCAAATGAAAAACAATCTTCCAGCTGTTCTTGATAGTCGGCTGACATTTTAGTAAAGAATGGCAGAACCACGACTGTTTCTACCCCTTTTTTGACAAGTTCTTTGGGCAATGCACCCACGACATCCCCTAGTCCACCTGTCTTGAAAAATGGCGCGCATTCTGCTGCGGCAAATAGTACCTTCATGCCGTTGCTCCTCCAATTAGATCTTCAGTGACATGGGTATTTTTTTTGACGACGATCGGTGCGTCACTGGTTCCTCTAACTTTGACACCTTCTGCGATCACAACATTTTTATCGAGAATAGCATAGGAAACTTCAGCACCTTCCTTGATTTCATTATTCCCAAAAATGATCGTGTCTTTGACATGGGCATTCGGATGAATCGTTGTTCTGCGGGCAACAAGTGACCGTTCGACAGATCCTTCTACGATACAACCAGAAGCAAAGTGACTATTTTTGACATCCGAAGTCTCAGCGTAATAGGTTGGCACTTCATTCTTCAGCTTGGTGTAGATCTTTTGATTTGAGTAAAGCAATGAGGTAAATTTGTGGACATCTAACATATCCATGTTGGTTTGGTAATAGGATTGAATATCATAAATATTGCTTAAATAACCAGTATATTCATACAAGCTAGTATTTTCGATAGAGATTCGTTCCCGCAAGAAACGACCTAGGTCTGGAGTAGCACCTACAGCTTGTCCTTCTTTTAAAGCTTGGATCAGGCGGTCTGTTTTGATGATGAAGATATCAGTGCAAAGATTGACCATACTTTCTGTCTCGCATTTCTTCGCTTGGACAGCTTCATTCAAATGGCCTTCTTCGTCAACTGAAAAGATTAAGTCGTTGTCACTTACGTTATCGCTGCTGATTCGTTTATAAACGACCGTCATTTCTTTATTCTGTAACTGGTGGATTTTCAGCAACGCCCGCAAATCGATGTTGCACAAAATATTGCTGCCCATATAAACCGTATGCTCTGATTTAGATTTTTCCAAATAATCGATCACGTTATAGTAATACTCTTGACCAGCAGCTTGCTGTTTTAATGAGTCTTGGAACAAATGAATGAAGAAACGGTTTTGAACACCATCTAGATTCCATTCTTTCCCGCCACCGATATGGTCAAATACGGATTGTGTTTCTCCTTCATTAAAAATCATATACACTTGTTTGATATTTGCATTTTCAATACTTGACAAGTTGAAATCAAGCAAACGATATTTACAATCAAACAATAGCGTCGACAACGGACGACTTTCCGTTAAGGGCATCAGTTCTTTGTAGCGGTGCAGATTGCCTAAAATGGCACACATTTTATTAGTTCTCATCAATCGTCACTCCTATCACTTCAGAATAACCAACAACAGCAATTTCATCTGTTCCGTCTATGACTGCATCATCACCGATCACTGCATTTTCTCCAATGATCGCGCGTTTTAGTGTTACATTTTTCCCAATGACTGCTCCAGGCATGACCACACTATCTGTGATCTTAGTTCCTTCTTTGACTTGAACATTTTCTGATAAAATACTATGATCAATATCTCCAGCAACATAGCAACCATCCATGATCAACGAATTTTTTGCAGAACCTGTTTCTGTAATGAAATGAGGAGGAGCAATCGGATTTTTTGAGAAGACTTGCCAATTTTTATCACGGATTCCCAGTTCCATCTGTGGATCGATAAATTCCATATTAGCTTCCCAAAGAGAATCAATGGTACCCACGTCTTTCCAATAGCCTGAAAAACGATAAGCAAATACATTGTCGCCACTTTCCAAGTAAGATGGAATCACGTGTTTCCCAAAGTCGACCATTTCGCCGTCTTTTGTATAATTGCTTAACAGTACGCTGCGTAAGCGAGCCCAGTCAAAGATATAGATTCCCATTGAAGCTAAGTTACTTTTTGGCTCTGCTGGTTTTTCATCAAATTCAATGATCCGGTCATTTTTATCTGTGTTCATGATACCAAAGCGGGAAGCGTCTTTCATTGGCACTTCTAGCACTGCAACAGTAAGAGACGCATCGTTTTCTTTGTGTTTTTCCAGCATTTCTTCGTAATCCATCTTGTAGATATGGTCACCGGATAATACTAATACATATTGAGGGTCCATTTCATCAATGTAGGCAATGTTTTGATAGATCGCATGAGCTGTTCCTTCAAACCATTTTCCACCTTCAGAATTTGAGTAGGGTTGTAAAATCGTCACTCCGGTATTGATACCATCTAACCCCCAACTTGATCCGTTTCCAATGTGACTGTTCAATGCCAAAGGTTGATACTGTGTCACCACACCAACATTCTTAATCCCTGAATTGACACAATTACTTAATGTAAAATCGATAATACGATACCGACCACCAAAAGGTACTGCAGGTTTCGCAATATTTTTGGTCAACTTCCCTAAACGTGTGCCTTGTCCTCCTGCGAGGATCATCGCTAACATCTCTGTTTTCATTTTCTTGAGCCGCTAAAAAGCCAATCTCTTTCACGATGCCGGTGTTATTTTCGATATGAATGCTTTTCTTTCAAAAAGCCTTCTTTTCGATATCACCTTTCACGTTGTCACTTCGATTGGACTTTCGAGCCAGCTCCTCCCCCCTTTCATTTTTTCCTGCGTTTGATTTGAATCTTTTCTGGTTTTATAATCAATGCCCCAAGTGCTGGCAAAATTGTTTTGATTTGATAAGGATATTCTTTGAATGGAATCGCTTCTGTTTGTTGGTCTTGATTATTCTGGGTCCAAGTCCCGCCAAAACTATCGCGTTCGGTATTCAATACTTCACGGTAGGTCCCTTCATACGGAACGCCAATGGCGAAATCGTGGCGTTCAACAGGTGTCAAATTCAATACAACGATCACGAAATCTTTTTTGGTTTTACCTTGTCGCAAATAGGTCAATGTTGTTTCCGCTAAGTTATCAGCATCAATGACTACCAGCGATTCTTCTTTATCTTCGATTTCCCACAATGAGCGCTCCTGTTTATACAGTTCATTTAGTGTCTTTGTAAATTGCTGCATACGCTGATTTAGTTCATCTGATAAATCGACCCATTCAAGCCCGTGATCATATTTCCATTCCAAAAATTGTCCCCACTCACTGCCCATAAACAGCAGTTTCTTCCCTGGATGGGTCATCATGTAGGTATACAAATTTCTTAATTGTGAAAATTGCTTGTAACGATCTCCCCACATTTTGTGCATTAAGCTACGTTTGCCATGGACGACTTCATCATGGGAAAGGGGTAATATATAGTTTTCATTCATGCGGTACATGAATGAGAACGACAACAAACTCAAATGATCCTTACGGAAGATTGGATCCATTTGGTAAAAACGCAGGACATCGTTCATCCAGCCCAGATTCCATTTGTAATCAAATCCAAGAGCCCCTTCTTCAATCAGGCCTGTAACTTTCGTTTCTGAGGTACTTTCCTCAGCGATCATCATCACTTCTGGATGCGCCAGTTTCACGACTGCATTTAGTTTCTGCAAGAAGTAATAACCTTCATAATTTCGATTGCCCCCCTCATGATTTGGTTGCCAAACACCCTGGTCGTAGTCTCGATAGATCATGTTCGAAACCGCATCCACGCGAATCCCATCGATGTGATAAAATTCGATCCAAAAAAGGGCACTGGATAGCAAGAAACTTTGTACTTGTGGTTTGCCTAAATCAAAATTGATTGCTCCCCAACGAACATTTTTTGCACGATCGGCATCTTGATATTCAAATGTCGGCGTTCCATCATAGTAAGCCAAACAATCATCATTGACACAAAAATGGCCCGGCACCCAGTCAACTAGGACACCGATATTTTCCAAGTGACAGGCTTCAACAAAATCTTGAAATTCTTCTGGTGTGCCGTAATAAGCGCTGAGCGCAAAATAGCCAATCAATTGATAACCCCACGATGTGCCTAATGGATGTTCCATCAATGGCATAAATTCAATATGGGTGTAGCCCATTTGTTTGAGGTAAGGAATGAGTTCATCTTTTAATTCAGAAAAACGATAAGGGGTTCCATCTGCGTGGTGTTTCCAAGAACTTGCATGGACTTCATAAATATTAAGTGGTCGTTTAAATTGATTTTGACGCTTTTTGCGGCCTTGCCACAAACCATCACGCCATTTTTTTGCCGGCACGGTGTACAAGACAGCAGCCGTTCCAGGACGTTCTTCGAAATAAATTGCATATGGATCAATTTTCATGATTTCACGGCCGTCGGCTTGCTTGACCTTGAATTTATAATGCTGTCCTTCTTGAGGCTGATTGGTGGTAATTTCCCAAATCCCCGATTCGGAGCGTTTCGTCATCGGCAAAGAGTCATCCCATTGATTGAAGTCACCTACTAGCCAGACATTTTGCGCATTTGGCGCCCAGACACGAAAAACATAGCCTGCTTTCATACGATGTGCACCTAAAAGATGCTGTGAATAAAAATTTTCACCGGTCGTAAACTGCTTCTCTGCTGTAATCATTTGCTCATTTTCCACTCGTATGTCAAACCTCCTCTTAAATCAACCCTATTTTTTCAGCCAATCAACCTTCCATCTAAAAACAGAATATTAGGAAGATCACTGGGAAAATAGTTCAGGGCAGATGGCTTTAATTTAGCATTGCTGCTCCTATATGTAGAATAGCATAAATTAAAGATCTCGTAACGTAAAAGCCTTGGCGATTGCCGGAATAGAACAATTCCTATTCCTGATTCGTTGTATTTCGATCCTCTGCTTATAATCAAAAGATTTAAGGCAGAAAAAAAACAGCTTGAACACGATTGGTTCAACCTGTTTCAGTGCTGCTTCTTTTTTTGGAAACAAAAGCGACATAAGAAGCGACACTTACTTGAAACAAACCGACGATCAAAAATAAAGCAAACAAAAATGGATGGAATTGAACTTTCATCTGGAAAGCCGTTATGACCGCAGCGATCCCAATTCCGGCTGAAAGATAAGGCCAAGAACGAAAAGACCAGAAGCTGGCAACTGTTGTATATAAACTACAGATGCCCAATAAAAAAAGCCTTGTGACCACATCAAAGACTGTGTCTGAAAAATGTATATTCTCTGAAAAAATTTGATTTGCATTAAATGTGTTAGGAACTTTTAAAATAAATAAAAGTGCCGACACCATACTAAGAATAAAAATAAACACATGGCTACTTGCAAAGACGATTCTTTGATTTGATTTCACCTGAGACTCACAACCTTTGATTAATCCATTCAGAGACAGGCATGACCTTTCTCTCGATCCTAAAAAGGATCATGCCCGCCAAAGTTCTTTCACTTGTCCATCTGTATATACTTTATACACTTTTTTATATTGCTTATTCATTGATCGACAGGCAATCAAAAAGTATTTTCCATCCCCGTCAAACTCAAGATCTCCTAATGCTTTCAAAGATACTGATTCTGTCTGTCCTAATTTATTCGTCAAAAAACGAACAGCTTGGGCCGGAGTCAATAAATAGTTTTTCATTAACAACCAGTCGATCACGATTGGTACGATTGTATTTGCATGACATTCATTTTTTTGTTTAAGTGCAAAAATTAATTCTCCATCAGAAAAGCGGCTTTCTTGAATACCGGCTTCGCAAAGTTCTTTTCGTGCATGCTCAATTTCCGCCATCGAAACAAAAGTGATCATCTCTGCTTTGCTTCTTGTTTCTTCAATCACTTCTGTATGAAATGCTTTGATTCCTTCCAATTTTTACGCCCTCTTTCAAAATTCTAAAGTTATCATACCACCTCAAATGAGAACAATCAATTAATACGCTCGTTATTTTCTAATCATTTTCAAATAATAAAAAATGCAAAAAAAGAAAGAAAACGTTATCCCAAAGAGGGTTTTAACGAATTCTTTCTTTTTTATCTTTTCTATTTCTAAACATTTATTAAAATTTTATCATTTCCGTAATGAGAATTGTTTGTGGATTAGATGTTTTTCCAAGATAATCTGCTAATAATGTACGCCGATCAAATTCGGACAATCCTTTCATCAATGACCCATTCTGCTCAGTGAGAAATGCAGCCTCAACAATAGGAAGATCAAAACGCTGTTCTGACTGAAGAATATTTCCTTCTATGAGTGATGTGAGAAAAATACTTGGCCGGATTTTTCGCTGTTTTGCCACCCGTTCAAAGATGACACTGATTTGATCTAAGTAATAGGCCTCATCAACATCCCCTAGCAAATGCAACAGCTCCTGATAAATTGGCAATGACAGTTGTTGTCGATTTGCTGCAAAAAAAGCGGGAATCGTTGCTGGCCATTTTTCTTTGGAAAAAGAAATAAGCTGAAAAGACTCATGGATTAGCCGATAAATGAATGCTTGTACCACACCTTCTTCACAAGCATAGAAAAAGCGCTGATCACTCATGATGTCCGCTTGTAAAATGAACGCCAACTCTTCTAAAATTATCGTATTAGGTTGTTGCCAACGCTCACGACTCTTCTGCTGATCTTTTGTGGAATAGATAGGAAATGCCACTTGATAGCGACGATCCTTTCGGGTAATGATCCCAGCATCGATCAACTGATCAAGTATTTTTTCAAAATTTTTCTCTGGAAAATTTTGTTTTAATTCTCTTAAGATTGGTGGTTTTTGTTGTTTTTTCAAGAAAAGAATCAGTTTTGAGAACAACTCTGAATCAATAATTTTCTGAATCCCTTGATAATGACTACTATAAAAAAATTCCATGTCTTTCGCTCTCTTTCCATTCCCACTAGGAGGGCCGTCTCTCATTCAAAAATAGCCGGACAATCTTAAGCTCCCCTGCTAGCCAAAAACCTTTCATTATTACAGTGAAAGGACTGCAGTTGCTGATTGTCCGACCAATTCAAATGTTCATCTTTTTTGCCCGTATTATCCTGTCAGCTATTAGTTATTAAAGCTTTCAGTTAATTGCGGCACAACTTGTTTTTTACGAGAAACAACCCCCGGTAAGAATGCGCGATTTGCTGTCAAGACAACGTTAAACGCCGCTTCAACCGGTGCAGTTGGCTCTCCAATCACTAGCAATTCAGAATTGCTGTTCAAAATATCAGTAACGACTAGTAGGTACAAGTCATAACCTTTTGCCTGATTTTCGGCCTTCATTGCTGTTTCTAGCTCTTCTTGGCGGCTAAACACTTCATTCAAATCCACTGTATTTACTTGACCGATACGAATGCTTTTTCCACCCATCGGAAAACTTTTTGCATCTAGATCCAACAATTCAGCAGCTGTTTTAGTTGTTAAATTTGTTCCAGCTTTCAGCATATCCAGGCCATACGCCTCTAGATCCACATTAGCAATTGCTGCTAACTCTTTTGCAGCGGCGATATCTTCCTCAGTACATGTAGGTGACTTGAACAACAATGTATCTGAAACGATCGCTGACAACATGATTCCGGCAATAGCTGCTGGAATCTCTACATTTGCCTCACGGTATAATTTCAACACGATCGTACTCGTACAGCCAACCGGTTCTGCACGGTAGTAGAGAGGGTTTGCAGTTTCAAAATTGGCGATACGATGATGGTCAACTACAGCTAAAATGGCAGCTTCTGCTATCCCTTCTGCACTTTGCTGAAACTCATTATGATCCACAAGCATCACTTCTGAACCAGCCTCAATCTGCTCAATCACACGCGGGGCTTCAAGTTCAAAATGAGACAAAGCAAATTGCGTTTCTTCGTTTGGTGTTCCAAGAGCAACTGCTTCGGTATCTTTTCCTAATTCCTTTTGCAAGTGCGCAAAAGCAATTGCTGCTCCAATAGCATCTGTATCAGGATTTTGGTGTCCAAATACTAATATTTTCGACATAATGATCGCTCCTAATTCATTCATTTTCCACTTTCTAATGATAGCAAAAAATAGGAAAGAATCAATAGTTATCTTCTCTACGCTTGTTAACGGGTAAGATAACCTTTATAGTCATCGACATGAAGCAACTCTTTTGCATTTTTCACGCGATCTTGTGTTGGCGGCTCAATTCCTTCCAGTGGATACTTCAGCCCTAATTCATCCCATTTATATTTACCCATTGTGTGATAAGGTAAAATCTCTACTTTATCTACATTATTCAACGTCTTGATAAACGCATCTAAACGGATCAAAAACTCATCATAATCACTTCTGAATGGCACCAGCACGTGACGGATCCAGACTGGCTTATTGATTTCTGAAAGGTATTTTGCCATTTCTAAGATGTTGTCGTTGGATTGTGTGGTCAGCTTCTTATGAGCATCATTATCAATATGCTTGATATCAAATAATAGTAAATCAGTGACAGTCATCAACTCTTGAAATTTGCTAAAAAAAGGTTCTTCCCGAGTAAAAGGTTTTCCGCACGTATCTAAGGTGGTGTTCACCCCTGCAGCTTTGGCTTTTCGGAAAAGATCGATCAAGAAGTCCAACTGAAGCAATGGTTCTCCGCCACTAACAGTCAGCCCACCTTTTTCTCCCCAAAATTCTCGATATTTGAGTGCTTCTTCCAGTACGTCATCTGTCGTCCGTTCGATACCGGCACCGATTTTCCAAGTATCTGGATTATGACAAAACTCACAACGCATCCGGCATCCTTGCATAAAGACAATAAAGCGAATACCTGGTCCGTCCACTGATCCGAAACTTTCTGTTGAATGAATATGTCCTGTTACTGACATGTTGCTCTTCCTTTCTTGAAGAAACTAAAAATAAAGTTGCATCGTTTTATTCCATTGATTCCTCGCCAATACTCGCAGTGAGGCAATAGTTTGATGAACAAACTACGCTTGTCATCATCTGCTCTGCTTCACAGTCGCAGTGATTCCCTTCGGACTTTGGTTACTACGGTCTCTTCGTTCCCCTAGTATTATTCATCATCTGCTCTGCTTCACAGTCGCAGTGATTCCCTTCGGACTTTGGTTACTACGGTCTCTTCGTTCCCCTAGTATTATTCATCATCTGCTCTGCTTCGCAGTCGCAGTGATTCCCTTCGGACTTTGATTACTACGGTCTCTTCGTTCCCCTAGTATTATTCATCATCTGCTCTGCTTCGCAGTCGCAGTGATTCCCTTCGGACTTTGGTTACTACGGTCTCTTCGTTCCCCTAGTATTATTCATCATCTGCTCTGCTTCGCAGTCGCAGTGATTCATAACAATAGCGGCGGAATGTTCCATCCGCCGCCTTTTTTTGTGCTATTACATTGCTTCGTGCATGGTACGAGCGATAACGTCATCTTGTTGTTCTTTTGTCAACTTGATGAAGTTAACTGCATAACCTGATACACGAATTGTTAATTGTGGGTATTTTTCTGGATGCGCTTGTGCATCAAGCAATGTGTCGCGGTTGAATACGTTGATATTCAAGTGGTGACCACCTTTTGCTGCATAACCATCCAACATAGTTGCTAGGTTTTCTTGCTGTGTTTCGTCGTCACGTCCTAATGCTTTAGGTACGATTGAGAATGTATTTGAAATACCATCTAATGAATAGTCATATGGCAATTTCGCAACAGATGAAAGACTAGCCAACGCACCGTGTGTATCGCGGCCGTGCATTGGGTTCGCACCTGGGGCAAATGGCGCACCAGCGCGGCGTCCGTCAGGAGTGTTCCCTGTTTTCTTACCATAAACGACGTTTGAAGTGATCGTTAAGATCGATGTTGTATGTTTTGAGTTACGGTAAGTTTTTGTGCGTTTTACTTTCTTCATGAAAGTTTTCAATAGGTTAACAGCAATATCGTCTACGCGATCATCGTTGTTTCCATATTTAGGATAGTCGCCTTCGATTTCGTAATCTTCAACGATGCCGTTTTCGTCACGAATTGTGCGGACTTTCGCATATTTGATAGCAGATAATGAGTCAACTGCTACAGAGAATCCTGCGATACCAGTAGCCATCGTACGCAAGATATCTGTATCTTGTAAGGCCATTTCAATTCGTTCATAAGAATATTTATCATGCATGTAGTGGATAATGTTCAATGTATTGACATACAAATCACAAATCCAGTCCATCATTGTGTCATATTTTTCCATTACTTCATTGTAATCAAGATATTCTGAAGTGATTGGTTGGAATTTAGGTCCCACTTGCGCTTTTGATTTTTCGTCGACCCCGCCATTGATTGCATACAACAACGTTTTCGCCAAGTTCGCACGAGCACCGAAGAATTGCATTTGTTTACCAATGCGCATAGCAGATACACAACATGCGATTCCATAGTCATCGCCCCAATGTCCACGCATTACATCATCGTTTTCATATTGGATTGCTGATGTTTGGATAGACATTTTCGCACAGAATGTTTTGAAGTTGTGTGGCAAGCGTGTTGACCACAAAACAGTCAAGTTTGGTTCTGGAGCTGGTCCCAAGTTTGCTAGTGTGTGCAAGAAACGGAAGCTGTTTTTAGTTACCATGTGGCGTCCGTCTTCACCCATCCCGGCGATTGATTCTGTAACCCATGTTGGGTCACCAGAGAATAATGCATTGTATTCAGGTGTACGAGCAAATTTCACTAGACGAAGTTTCATTACGAAATGGTCAACGATTTCTTGTGCTTCTTCTTCTGTGATCACGCCATTTTTAAGGTCGCGTTCTACATAGATATCCAAGAAAGTTGACGTACGTCCTAGAGACATTGCTGCTCCGTTTTGTTCTTTGATGGCTGCTAGATAGCCTAAATATAACCATTGGAATGCTTCTCTTGCAGTTTGTGCAGGTTGAGAAATATCAAACCCGTAGATTGTACCAAGTTCTTTCAATTCGCTTAATGCGCGAATTTGTTCACTTAATTCTTCACGTTGGCGAATGATATCGTCTGACATCGTGCCATTGCCGCAATACAACAAGTCTTGTTGTTTTTCTTTGATCAAGTAATCCACACCATACAATGCTACGCGACGGTAGTCACCGATGATACGACCACGACCATAAGCATCAGGAAGTCCAGTGATAACACCAGAACGGCGTGCAGCTCTGATTTCAGGAGTGTACGCATCAAATACACCTTGGTTGTGTGTTTTACGGTAGTCACGGAAGATGTGAGAAACTTCAGAATCAATTTCATACCCATAAGATTCTGCTGATTGTTCTGACATTCGGATACCGCCGAACGGTTGCAAGCTGCGTTTGAAAGGTTTGTCTGTTTGGAACCCGACAACTGTTTCTAACTCTTTGTTCAAATAGCCCGGGCCGTGAGAAGTAATCGTTGAAACGATTTTAGTATCCATGTCTAAAACGCCGCCAGCGTCACGTTCTTGCTTGTTCAAGTCCATAACTTGATCCCAAAGCTTTGTAGTTGCTTCAGTTGGGCCAGCTAAAAATTCGTCTGTTCCGTCATAAGGTGTGTAGTTTTCTTGGATGAAGTCGCGTACGTTAACTTCTTCTTTCCAAGTTTTTCCTTTAAATCCATTCCATTGTTCCATTTGATGGACCTCCTTAAATTTTCTGTTCACTAAGTGTAACAGCTTTACGTGAATAGTATAACACAAAGCGTTTGCATTGCAAGCATTTACAAAAATTATTTTTAACAAAATTAGCTATTAAAACATAAAACGCAACGAAACAGCTTTTAAATCAACGTTTTTTAAATGTGAATTTTTTATTAAAGTCCATTTTTTGAAAATGTGAAAAATTAATTATATAGAAAAAAACACGCGTCTGTATTGGTACAGATGCGTGTTTTACATTTAACTTATAGTACAGAATCTTCTTGAATCGCAGGATCAATCACTCGAGCAACTTCATGGATCAAGCCGCCGGATTTTTCATCGGTAACAAAGGACCCATTCGATGTCCGGTCATTGATTGGGATTTGATTCGTCTCGATCTCGATCATTTGCCCCTTTTGAGTAGTCAAAATCAGGGATTGGTTTTCACCGCTTCCCATATAAACAATCCGATGAGGATTTTTCTTTAACTCTCTGAGAACCATCAGTCCTCGTTTCGCTCGTCCTAACTGACTGATTTCTTGAGCCAGCATTCGTTTGACCGCCCCTCGCTGAGTGACCATGATTACAGGCGTATCTCCTTCCGAGTAAACCAATAATCCATTGACGATCTGATCATCTTCTTTAAGATTCATCGCTTTGACTCCAGCAGCTTTTGGTCCTACAACAGGCACTTCGGCTAATGGATAGCGTAGGCCAAAAGCACGATAACTAACTAGAAAGACATCCAACGGCTCATTTTGATCCGCTAAATACACGTTGACAAGTTCATCGGCCTCATCTTTTAGTTTCATCATAGTCAATGGCCGACTCTTGTACGTACGCCAAGGTTCAAATTCTGTCATTCTTGTTTGTTTAATCATACCGTTTTTGCTAATCAGCACGAAATTCTTTTGCGGATCAAGTTCTTGATAGGTGAATACAGCTAAAATGGTTTCTTCGGTCGCTAGATTCATTACCGTTTGCGAAATATGTTCCCCTAGATCTTTCCATTTGAGATCCGGCAACTCATGAATGGGGCGATAAATGACGTTCCCTTTATTGGTCACCAGCAACAAATGATCCAATGTGCTTGCTTGCCCGCTATAAAGCAGTGCATCGCCTTCTTTCATGCCTAACTCTTCTGGCTTAGAAGCGCCATAAGACCGCAAGCTGCTGCGTTTGACATAGCCATCTGTCGTAACAGTTACCACAACATCTTCTTGGGCGACAAGTACTTGGGTCTCGATTTTGATTTCTTGGATCTCTGCTTCAATCTCGGTCATCCGATCAGAGTGGTATTTCTTCTTGATTTCTCTTAGCTCTTTTTTGATGACTTTTAATAATTCCGTTTCTTCATTCAAAATTTTCGTCAATTCGCGAATCGTTTCAGCTAATTCTTGGGCTTCTGCCTGTAATTGCGTGATATCTGTATTAGTCAAGCGATACAATTGCAATGTTACAATGGCTTCTGCCTGTTCTTCTGTAAACCCATGCTGAACGACCAGATTATTTTTTGCATCTTTTTTGTCTTTACTGCTGCGGATTGTCGCGATCACTTCATCGAGGATCGAAAGAGCCTTCATCAACCCATCAACGATGTGCTGACGTTTCTGCGCTTTCTTCAGCTCATAGCGGCTCCGCTTAGCAATGACTTCCCGACGGTGTTTCACATAACTTTCTAAGATATGTTTCAACCCGACTTGCTGCGGCCGCATTTCATCGATGGCTACCATGTTGAAATTGTAGTTGATTTGCAGTTCCGTATTTTTAAATAGATAGTTCAAAATTCCTTGAGCATTGGCATCTTTTTTCAGCTCAACCACAATTTGCAAACCGGTACGGTCCGTTTCGTCCCGGACCTCGGCAATCCCATCGATTTTTTTGTTTAAACGAATCTCATCCATTTTTTTGACCAGATTCGCTTTATTGACTTCGTAAGGAATCTCATTGATGACAATTTGCTGTTTGCCGCCTTTGATATCTTCGATTCTAGTCTTTGAACGTAAGATCACTTTCCCACGACCTGTTTCATATGCCTTCTTGATTTCTTCTTTTCCTTGTAAGATGCCGCCAGTTGGGAAATCTGGACCTGGAATGAATTCCATCAATTTATCCAATGAGGCGTTCGGGTGATCAATCAAATAAATCGTTCCGTCAATGACTTCACTTAAATTGTGTGTGGGAATTTCAGTTGCATAACCGGCAGAGATCCCTGTCGACCCGTTGACCAGCAGATTGGGATATTTTGCTGGCAAAACAGTTGGTTCCTTTTCGGTATCGTCAAAATTCCAAACTAACTCAACGGTATCTTTTTCAATATCCTTCAATAATTCTCCGCTTAATTCAGACAAACGGGCTTCTGTATAACGCATAGCTGCTGGCGGATCACCATCCATACTCCCGTTATTCCCGTGCATTTCGATCAGGATTTGTCTTAATTTCCAGTCTTGACTCATACGGACCATGGCTTCATAAATACTGGAATCTCCATGGGGATGAAAATTCCCCATGATATTCCCTACAGATTTTGCGGACTTACGAAATCCTTTGTCATAAGTATTTCCATCTTGATTCATGGCAAACAAAATTCGTCGCTGAACGGGCTTTAGGCCATCTCGAATATCCGGTAATGCCCGTTCTTGGATAATATATTTAGAGTATCTGCCGAAACGGTCCCCCATCACTTCTTCTAATGTTAATTCTTGTATATTGTTTTTATGTTCCAAGAGATCCCCTCCTAATCCTCAGACAAGCTGATTGCTGAAATTTGCTCAGCTTCTTGTAATTTTTCTTCGACCAATCCAGGGATCGTCTCTTCTTTTTTCTCTAAAATACTGCCGTCTTCTTCCAAGCTGAATTGGACATGGCTTTCGATCCACTTCCGCCGCGGTTCTACTTTATCACCCATCAATGTAGTAACCCGTCGTTCCGCTTGTGCCGCATCATCGATTCGAACACGGATCAATGTTCTTGTTTCTGGGTCCATCGTTGTCTCCCAAAGTTGATCTGCATTCATCTCACCTAACCCTTTGTACCGTTGCAGCATATAGCCTTTACCAATTTTTTTGGTCACCGCGTTTAATTCGTCATCTGTCCAGGCATATTCAACTACGGCTTTTTTGCCTAGGCCTTTTGAAACTTTGTACAAAGGCGGCAATGCAATATAAACTTTGCCAGCTTCGATCAATGGTTTCATATAGCGATAAAAGAAGGTCAGCAACAAGACTTGGATATGAGCACCATCTGTATCTGCATCGGTCATGATGATCACTTTGTCATAATTGCAGTCTTCGATCGAAAATTCTGGACCAACACCTGCGCCGATCGTGTAGATCATAGTATTGATTTCTTCATTTTTCAAAATGTCTTGCATTTTGGCTTTCTCGGTATTGATGACTTTTCCACGTAACGGAAGAATTGCTTGAAACTTACGGTCTCGGCCTTGTTTGGCTGATCCACCAGCCGAGTCTCCTTCGACTAAGTACAACTCATTTTTTTTCGGATTACGAGACTGGGCTGGTGTCAATTTTCCAGATAACAACGATTCGCCCTTTTTGCGTTTTTTCCCACTGCGGCTTTCTTCTCGTGCTTTCCGAGCAGCTTCCCGCGCTTCCCGAGCCTTGATGGCTTTACGGACAAGCATTTGGCTCATCTCGCTATTTTCTTGCAAGTAATAACCCAGTTGTTCACCAATCACATTGTCTACCGCATTTCGTGCGATCGGCGTTCCTAGTTTTTCTTTTGTTTGACCTTCAAATTGAAGCAGATTCTCTGGTACCCGAATCGACAGAACTGCCGCTAAACCTTCCCGAAAATCACTGCCTTCCAGATTTTTGTCCTTTTCTTTCAGCAGGCCGACCTTTCGAGCATATTCATTGAAAGCTTTAGTCATAGAGATCTTCATTCCCACTTCATGGGTACCGCCGTCTTTCGTACGCACGTTATTTACAAATGATAGGACATTTTCGGAATACCCATCATTATATTGGAAAGCAACTTCCACTTCGATTGCTTCTTTTGTGCCAGAAAAATACACAACAGGCGTTAATGTATCTTTTTCTTCGTTTAAATAATCAACAAACTCTTTGATTCCTTCTTCAAATAAAAAGACCTCTTGCTGCAATTCAGCCCGCTCATCTGTTAGGGTGATTTTCACTCCTCTTAATAAGAAAGCTGATTCTCGCAATCGTTCTGCTAACGTGTCATAAGAAAATTTCGTTGTTGTAAAAATCGTGTCATCCGGCTTGAAACGTACGGTTGTTCCAGTTGCTTTCCGCGTCTTTCCGATTTTTTTCAATGTACCGTCAGGTTTGCCACCATCTTTGAATTTCTCTTGGTATTCGATACCATCTCGTACGATAGAAACTTCTAGCCAGCTTGATAGCGCATTTACAACACTGGCACCCACTCCGTGGAGTCCACCTGATGTCTTATAGCCCCCTTGGCCAAATTTGCCGCCAGCATGCAGTACAGTAAAGATGACTTCGACTGTTGGGATTCCTGAAGCATGCATTCCTACCGGCATTCCACGACCATTGTCTCGCACACTGATACTATTGTCTTTGTGGATAGTGACATCAATTTCATTCCCGAATCCTGATAGTGCTTCGTCGACCGCATTATCAACGATTTCGTAGACCAAATGGTGCAAGCCTCGGC
Organism: Enterococcus sp. FDAARGOS_553; assembly: GCF_003812305.1. Taxonomy (NCBI): domain Bacteria; kingdom Bacillati; phylum Bacillota; class Bacilli; order Lactobacillales; family Enterococcaceae; genus Enterococcus; species Enterococcus sp. FDAARGOS_553. The sequence goes on along the minus strand of NZ_CP033740.1, from coordinate 2,231,665 downwards.
CGTCAGTCGATCCGATATACATACCAGGTCGCTTTCTCACTGCCTCCAAGCCTTCTAGGACTTGTATCGAGGCATCATTATACTCTGTGGTTTTCTTTGCCAAAGCCACCGCTCCTTTAACTAAATTAAGTGGGTTTCCGCGGAAACCCAACATGAATGATTCGCAAAAAAAATCTTAACATAAAATCGGCTTTTTTCAAGCGAACATTTTTCTAAACTATCTTATCCTTTTTCCTACCGTTCGACAAGGCAAAGTCACTTTTAGCTTTTGGATGATCCATCTATCATTGCTCGTTTATCCATAGCTTCAGTATTTTCTTATTGTTGCTGCGACGGTTTCATGCTAAAATTGCTCTAGACTTTCAAGGAAAGTGGGTTATCATGAAGACGATTCTGTTACTATTTATTGCTTATTTGCTCGGTTCGATTCCCTCTGGTGTCTGGATCGGTCAGCTATTCTTCAAAAAAGACATTCGCCAATTTGGCAGCGGGAATACAGGAACTACGAATACCTTTCGTGTTCTTGGCAAATCAGCTGGCGTCATTGTTTTATTGATGGATATTCTGAAAGGTACCTTGGCTACTTGTTTGCCGGCGATCTTTTCAGTCACAACAATCAATCCTCTTTGGTTTGGTGTTTGTGCTATTCTAGGTCACACGTTTCCAATTTTTGCCAAGTTCAAAGGCGGGAAAGCGGTGGCGACCAGCGCAGGCATGCTTTTAGGCTACAATCCAATTTTCTTCATTTATTCAGCGCTTATTTTTGTGGTTTGTTTGTTCATAACCAGCATGGTCAGCCTGACAAGTATGATTGCAGCCTGCTTGATCACTTTGTCGACAATCCTATTGCCTTATGTCGCACCAATGATTTTACCAAAACAAAATTGGTTATTGACGTGTATCGCAATTGGTGTCACCTGTTTTATTTTTATCCGTCATCGTGAAAATATCAAGCGGATCAAAGACGGCACAGAGAGCCGTATCTCTTTTGGTCTTAATAAAAAAGAATAGGAGAAGCTGGGAAAAGTCATTCATGACTTTCGTCCCAGCTTCTTTTTTTCTTATTCACATAGGCTTACTTAACTGTGATCGAATATTTCGTTTCAAATTGCTCGTTGGCTGCCAAGCATTGGATTCCTGTTTTTTCATGTAGTTCGCCACTAGTCTCTAAGGTATCTGCAATACCTACCCATGGCTCAATACATAAAAAAGGAGATTCTACTGGATAAGTCGTCCAAAAGCCAACGTAAGGCATATTATTATAGCTCAATGTCACACTGTGAGGAGATTTTTCACTGCGGATCGAAAATGAATTCAACCCTTTCGTTTCATAAATCAAGGCATCGTTCTTAAACATCTCATGAGTCAACCGTAGATCAGTGTTCGTTTGTCCCAATGTCCGCTGCTCCAGATCGATATAATTGCCTACCAACGGCAATTTTACACGAGATTTCTTAGGTGAGAATGTGAGATAAAAATCTTCAAATACATTATCCTCTCCTAACGGTACATTGAATGCAGGATGACCACCGATAGAGAAGAACATGTCTTCCTGACTATCATTTACGACTTGATACTTGACTACAAGACCGTCTCCACCTAATTCGTAACTAACAAACAACTGAAAATCAAAGGGATAGTTGCTCTTTGTCTCCTCACTGCTAGCTAGTAGTAAACGAACATAATCTACTTTGTGCTCCACGACTTCAAACATCATGTCTCGAGCAAAACCATGCCGTGGCAGATGATACGTTTCACCTTTGTAGCGGTATTGATTGTCCTTCAACGCACCCACTATCGGAAATAAGATTGGTGCATGCTTTCCCCAATGTGCAGGATCAGCTTGCCAAATATATTCTAAGTTGGTATTCACATCAATCAAACTTTGCAGTTCGGCTCCTTTTTCGGCAATTGTTGCCTGCAAATGCCCTGCGCTGATCGTAACTGTCATATCGCCATCTCCTAATATTGATGTTTGTTCAATTCCTCTTTGAAACGACTATTCAACACTTTTAAATAAGTTCCTTTCATTCCCAAGGAACGTGACTCAATAATACCTGCTGATTCCAGTTTGCGCAATGCATTTACAATAACAGAACGTGTAATACCGATTCGATCCGCAATACTAGAAGCGGTCAAACGTCCTTCATCCCCTTCTAATGCTTCAAAAATCGCTTGGACAGCTTTCAATTCGCTGTATGACAGTGTATTGATCGCCATTTGTACGGCAGTCGCACTACGAACGTCTTCTTCGATATTGCGGGATTTTTGATAAAGAAACTGCATGCCAACTACAGTTGCACTGTATTCTGCTAAGACTAGATCATCGTCATCGAACGTTTTTTCGATCCGAGACAAAATGATCGTGCCCAACCGTTCGCCTGCACCATAAATGGGCACGATTGTTGTTAAACCATTCGGATATAACTCCCGCATCTCAATAGGAAAAGCAGTCATATCGTTGCTGATGGGAACATTTGCTTCTGTCGAAGATAAATTATCTACTAAACTTGTATAATTTTTAGGAAACTGTTTTTCTACAAACATCTTTTTGATACGTTCATTGTTGACATCATGCGTCTCAACGAATCCCAACACACTACCGTCACTACTGATAATATAAGCATTGCTATCGAGTATGTCACCTAAAATAACCGCCATTTTATCATAAGGCAAATCAGATGCCAGATTGAAGGTATTTTTTTGTTGCAGTAATTCATTGATTTGACGTGTCTTTTCTAAAAGTGTTTTCATTGGTTCTCTCCCTTTATAAAATATACCGGCTTAGGTCTTCATCTTTGGCAATAGAAGCAAGTTTGTCTTCAACGTACGCTTCTGTAATAGTGATTTCTCCCATTTGCATGTCGGATGCTTCAAACAATAAGTCTTCAAGTAACTTTTCTAGAATTGTGTGTAAGCGACGGGCGCCAATGTTATCTGTATCGCGATTCACTTGAAAGGCAATTTCCGCAATTTTTTGGATTGCTTCCAGCGTAAAAGTGACTGTCACATTCTCTGTTCCCAACAAGGCAATATACTGCTTGATCAAAGCATTGTTTGGCTCCGTCAGGATCTTGACAAAGTCTTCTTTCGTTAAATCATCAAGTTCTACACGAATCGGGAAGCGTCCTTGTAATTCAGGGATCAAATCACTTGGTTTTGACAAATGAAAGGCACCTGAAGCAATGAATAGGATATGGTCGGTTTGTAAAGGGCCGTATTTCGTGTTGACTTGTGATCCTTCTACGATCGGTAAAATATCCCGTTGCACACCTTCACGAGAAACTTCGCCTGATTGTTGCGATTTTGATGTGATCTTATCGATTTCATCAAGGAAGATGATCCCGCTAGATTCGGCTAAACGCAATGCCGCACTATGGATATCCGCATCATTCACTAATTTTGAAGATTCCTCTTGGATCAATAATTCTCGAGCTTCTTTTACCGTTACTGTCCGTTCGATTTTCTTTTGCGGTTTCAATGCACCTAATGTTTCATTCAAATCGATCCCCATTTGTTCCAATCCATTGTTCATCATTGGTGACTGTGTTTTTGGTTCATCCACCTGGATCGTTACTTCACGATTGTCCAATAAGCCTTTTTCTAATTGCTCATAAATGGCTTGACGGTTGCTGCGGATTTCGTCCGTCAGTTCTTCTTTTGGTTCTTCTGCCTGCTGGCCAGGATTGAACATATTCATCATTTGTTCATATGGATTCGCAGATTTCTTTTGCTCTTTTTTGATTCCAGGTACCAGTACTTTAACCAGTCGACGATTGGCTTTCTTTTCTGCCTGCAGCCGAACGTTTTTGTATTGCTCTTTTTTTACGATCTGGATGGCATTTTCCACAAGATCCCGAATCATTGATTCCACGTCACGTCCGACATAACCGACTTCGGTGAACTTAGTTGCTTCTAATTTAACGAAAGGCGCATCAACGATCTTCGCTAATCGACGAGCAATTTCTGTTTTTCCGACACCAGTCGGTCCGATCATTAAAATATTCTTCGGCGTCACATCTTGCTGCATTTTCTCATCCAACTGGAGACGACGGTAGCGATTACGTAAAGCTACTGCAACAGATTTCTTGGCACTAGTTTGGCCAACAATGTATTGATCTAATTCTTTGACGATTTCTTTTGGTGATATATTTTGATTTGTCATAGCTTCATCCCTCTTTAAAACTCTTCAACAATAATGTTGTGATTGGTAAAGACACAAATATCAGCGGCGATATTCAATGCTCCTTCAGCAATTTCTTTTGCAGAAAGATCACCGCCGTAACGTTTCATCGCTCTGGCTGCAGCGAGTGCATAATTGCCGCCAGAACCGATAGCCAAAATCCCTTCATCGGGTGAAATGACTTCTCCTGTCCCAGAAACCAAGAGCATTTCTTCCTGATTCATCACGATCAGCATTGCTTCTAGTTTCTGCATCGATTGCTGTGTCCGCCATTCTTGCGCTAACTCAACAGCAGCACGTTGTAAGTTGCCGTTGTATTCATTGAGTTTTCCTTCAAATTTTTCTTCCAGTGTGAAAGCATCTGCCACACTTCCAGCAAATCCAACTACGACTTCACCGTTATAGATTCGGCGTACTTTGCGTGCCGTCCCCTTCATGACGACTTGTTCTCCCATTGTTACTTGACCATCTCCGGCCATTGCGAATTTGCCATCTTTTTCAACAGCACAAATCGTTGTTGAATGAAAAGGTGATTTCATAATTCTTTCCTCCTGTCGCCAATTTTTAAGCTCTTGGATGAAATTGGCGGTAATTTTTTTGCAAGCTATCTTTTGTGACATGGGCATAGATCTGCGTCGTAGATAAGTTGGCATGGCCTAACAATTCTTGAACGGTCCGCATATCAGCCCCGTGATTTAATAAGTGAGTGGCAAATGTGTGCCTCAACATGTGGGGGTGGATCTTGCTGTCCAAACTACTTTTGCGAATGATTTGATTCAACACATACTCAATCCCCGTCGCTGTGATTCCGTCACCTAAATGATTGACGAAAACAATCTCATGCCGTTTGTGGTGTTTCTCCATCAACTGTTGGCGTCCAGCTGAGACATAGTCTCGCAACGCTTCTTGCGCATAGCTGCCAAAAGGAACATAACGATCCTTGTTTCCTTTCCCATGGATCAACAATACACCATTCTCCCAATCAACGTCTGACAAGGTTAGGTTGCTGCATTCGCTGACCCGCAGTCCGGATCCATACAGGATCTCCAACAAAGCTCGATTTCGTTGCTGCAAAGGTTCGTGCCCTTTTACACTTTCAAAAAGTGCTTCCATTTCTTTTTCATAAAAAAAACGCGGTAATTTTGCGTTCTTTTTCTTTAAGTGAATATAAGCGAATGGATTTTCTTTAATGACTTCGTGTTTCGTTAAAAAGTGATAGAACGACCGCAAACTGGCCATTTTACGGCTGATCGAATTGCGACTGTAATTGCGCTCATTCAAAAAACTAAGGTATACTCTGACGTCACGGTGATCAATGGCAAGAAAGTCTTCATTGCCAGACTCTTTTAAAAAACGAAAGAAATCCTCCATGTCTTCTTGGTAAGCAGACTTGGTCTTATCAGAATAGCCTCGTTCAACAATTAGATAACGAAAAAAATCATTTTGAAGTTCGTTCTCCGGCAAACTAATCCCCCATTTCATGACTCGAAATAACTGTATCATAGAGTTTTAAAAAAAACAAACGAATTGTCAGAATTTAACCAATATTTCAAAGTTTAGACATAATTATGAAAATTCTATAAGGGAGAATTTAGAAAAGATCCGCAGGTTTCTCGAAGCTTTTTTTGATTGTTATGATTTACACGAAAACTTGCGAAGGACTTGCCCCAAATTCAACTGGGCATATGCTTTGCCTCCAGTAGCTTCTCACTGTGAACTAAGTAGAACTTGCGTTCCACTCTTTCCAGAGTCAGCCGTAGAAAATTCTTTCAAGGTTGCTACCCTCGCTTTGCTCCCCGCTGCTCATCATCAACTCTGCCTTGCTTCGCAAGCCACTCGTTGTGATTCGCAGCAAAAACGCACTCGTTTGAGTGCGTTGTTTGGGTTATTCGATTGGTTGGGTGTCATTGTCTGTGTTTGATTGATTTTCTACTGGCTTTTGGCTTTCGATGGCTGCTACTAACTCTTTGTTTCCTTGTTTAGTAGACATGGTTTGATTAATGAGATTGACTAAATCGAGGCCAGTTGTTTCTTTGATAGTATCAAATGTCCGTGCCAAGCCGGCTTCTCCCATGTCGTGGAGTCCGTCGTTGCCTCCAAAGCTGACCACTTTATCGATGTTGCTAAGTGGCGCATTAACTTCTTTGGCAATTTCAGGTAATACTTTGATGAATTCCATCAAAATACCTGCTTCATTCAGTTTAGTTAAAGCAATCGCCATTTTTTCGCGACTTTCGGCTTCTGCTTGACCGACTTTAGCGATTCTTTCAGCATCTGCCGAACCGAGTTTTTCGATTCTCTCTGCTTCTGCTTGGGCAGCTAGTTTCACTTTTTCAGCCTCTGCTTGGGCACGAGCAATTTCTCTTGCTTTATCTGCCAAGGCATTTTGTTCTACAACATATTTATCGGCTTCTGCTTTTTTACGGACTGTAGCATTCAATTCTTTTTCCGTCAGTTCAGCTTGCTTTTCTTGGATCTCGATGTTCTTTTCTTGTTCGATCAATTGGACTTTCATTTTTTCGCCCACAGCAATCTGTTCTGCTTTAGCATCTGCTACTTCCCGTTCTTGTTTGTATTGTGCTTGTTTCAATGCCATATCTTTCGTTGCTTCTGCGATTTCCGTTTGGCGACGAATTTCCTCGTGCTGTGCCAACTGTTCATTTTCGGCTTGCTTGATTCGTGTTTCTCTTAATGCATTTGATTCTGCAACTTCTGCATTCTTCTTCACTTCAGCAATCTGCGGTCGTCCTAAGGCATCTAAGTAGCCGTTACTGTCACTAACATCTTTGATTGTAAATGAAACGATCTCTAATCCCATTTTTTTCAAGTCGGTAGATGCGACTTCTTGCACTTGTTCCGCAAAATCATCTCGATTTTTGTAAATTGCTTCAACGGTCATTGTCCCTAGAATCGCCCGCAAGTGGCCTTCCAGTACTTCTTGTGCTTCATCTTCCAACTCGCCGGTTGATTTGCCTAAGTATTGTTCTGCAGCTGTTTTGATCGATTCCGTACTGTTACCAACTTTAACTAAAACCGTCGCACTTGCTTTGATCGGTACCCCTTGTTCGGTATAAACTTCTGGTGTGCCAATTTCAAGTTTATGCGTCAGTAAACTCAATTTATGTGCTTTTTGAACAATTGGGATCACGAATGTTCCGCTATTTTTTAAAATCTTGATGCCTTCTTTACCTAAAAATGACCCCGTTACGATCAACGCTTCATCTGGCTTGCCGATTCGGTAACGAATCATTAAAAATGCGATCAATAACACGACTAAAACGATGATCCATAAAATTGGATTACTTAAAAAATCTAATGCATTCCCTGTATCTAACATTTTCCAACACTCCCTATTCAATAAAATTGTGGTTTTCTACCACTAAAGCAATACCTTTTTTGTCAAAATCAACAATAATCACTTTGGTTCCGACTGGTAATTCTCGCTTTTCTCGAATATCCTCTTCTTTATAGAACTTTGCCGGATAAACAGAACGCGCTGTCTTACTGCCAATCTCCATCACTTCACCGAGGGTATTTCCGACGATCTTTTCTGTCAATTCACCAATCAAAAAATCTTCATGACCAAGAACATTGCTACGATTTTTATCTGTCAAGCGATTGAAAAGCCACATAAACGGGCCTAGCAACAAACTGAAAAGCAGAAAAACGGCAAATATCAAAACAAATAGTACAATCAGCCAGCCCACTATTTGAATATAAGATGGAAACTGCTGCAGATACTCTTGAAGCAATGTGACCCATTCCCCAATCACGATCGTCACCACCTTCGCTATTGTTACTGTTAATCATATGATAACCGCTACCAAGTTTCAAGACAATTCAAAAAAAAACTTTCTCAACAATTTCTCGTGAGAAAGTTTTCGACAATTAATTTGCAACTGTTTCTTTGGCAGCCTCTAAAGCTGTAAGCGCACGATTAGCCAATGCCTCATAACGGGATTTTTTATCTTTGATTCGTTCGGGCAGTTCAGGAAGCAAGCCAAAATTGGCATTCATTGGTTGGAAATGTTTGCCTTCTGCATGCGTAATGTAATACGCCATGCTGCCGATTGTTGTTTCCTGCGGAAAGATGATTGGTTCTTCCCCTTTTGCAAGTTTTGCTGCATTGATTCCAGCTACTAGACCGCTAGCCGCACTTTCAACATACCCTTCTACTCCTGTCATTTGACCAGCAAAAAACAAGTCATCACGTTTGCGAGATTGATAGGTTTGTTGCAGAAGTTCTGGCGAGTTCATGAAACTATTCCGATGCATTACACCATAGCGGACAAATTCAGCTTGCTCTAATCCAGGGATCATCCGAAAGACCCGTTTTTGTTCTCCCCATTTTAGATGCGTTTGGAAACCTACAATGTTGTACAACGAGGCAGCAGCGTTATCTTGACGCAATTGGATCACTGCATAAGGCCGTTTGCCTGTCTTAGGATCTTCCAAACCAACAGGTTTCATTGGTCCAAACAACATCGTCTTTGGACCACGAGAGGCCATCACTTCAATTGGCATACAGCCTTCAAAGAATTTCTCTTTTTCAAACTCTTTCAAAGGAGCGACTTCGGCATTTACCAAGGCTTCACGAAAGGCATAAAATTCTTCTTCGTTCATCGGACAATTCAGGTATGCTGCTTCTCCTTTGTCGTATCGTGATTTCAAGTAAACTTTATCCATATCAATAGTTGATTTATCAATGATTGGCGCTGCGGCATCATAGAAATAGAAGCCTTCCGACCCATTGAATGCTTGAATCGCCTTGGATAACGGTTCTGAAGTCAATGGTCCAGTAGCGATTACCGTAATTCCTTCTGGGATTTCGGTGATCTCTTCTTCGATCACTGTTACCAACGGATGTTCTTTCACCCGCTTTGTAACTAATTCAGAAAAATCGTCCCGATCAACGGCTAGTGCACCACCAGCCGGAACCGCTGTCTGATCGGCCGAAGAGATAATAACCGAATTCAAGCGGCGCATTTCTTCTTTCAAAACACCTACTGCATTGGTTAAATTGTTTCCTCTAAGAGAATTTGTACAAACAAGTTCCGCAAAATTATTCGTATGATGGGCTTCTGTCGTTTTCTTAGGACGCATTTCATACAAATTGACAGCCACTCCTGCCTCAGCAGCTTGCCAAGCAGCTTCGCTTCCTGCTAATCCAGCACCAATTACATTGATTTTTTTCATACTTCGTCTCCTTTATAGTAAAAGAGTCTGTGCCAAAAGTCATCAAAACAAAAAATAACCCTTACATTGGCAGATGCTGATCTTCAGATCACCGTTTGTCTCTGCTTATTTTTTATTCTATTCCTTGTGTCACAGCTCTGTTTTTTGAAAAGGAACGCAGAAGTCTGCTGTCTCTCAGCAGATACTTCTTGCGCTCACTTCATTTTTTTATTGAGAGGTCAAAAACGATCGATAGCTTACTTTTGAACATCTTCCTCATAATCACCTTTGATACAAACGACTTGCTTGCCGCCTTTGACTTTCTTTTCAACCAAATAGTTGTCACATTTTGGACAGTTTCTGCCTACTGGTTTATCCCATGACGTAAAGTCACATTCTGGATAGCGTGTGCAGCCAAAGAAAATTCGGTTCTTCTTGGATTTTCTTTCAACAAGTTGTCCTTGGTGACAAACTGGACATTCCACTCCGATTTCTTTGACGATCGGTTTTGTATTTCGACAATCTGGAAAATTGCTACAAGCATAAAATTTTCCATAACGACCTAGCTTGATGACCATTGGATGACCACAAATATCGCAATCGAAGCCAGCGGGTTCATCTTTTATCTGGATTTTCTCAATATTTTCTTCCGCATTGGATAATTCTTTTTCAAATGGTCGATAGAATTGGTCCACGACTTTGATCCATTCTTGTTTGCCCGCTTCAATACTATCTAAGCTGCTTTCCATCTCGGCTGTGAAATGGGTATCGACAATTTGAGGGAAGAATTCCTCAATCAACGAATTAACGATTTCTCCCAATTCAGTTGGTTCAAAACGTTTTTGAGTTAATTTAACGTAATAGCGCCGTTGGATCGTTTCTAAAGTTGGTGCATAAGTCGATGGACGCCCTACACCATTTTCTTCTAAAGTTTTGATCAACGTTGCTTCGCTAAAACGAGCAGGTGGTTGTGTGAAGTGTTGTTTTGGTTCGATAGAGATCGACTGAACAACGTCCCCTTCGTTTAATTCCGGCAAAATATTCTCTTTGTCTTCTTTGCCGTCATCTCGTCCCTCAACATACACTTGCATAAATCCTTTAAATTTGATTTTGGATCCGTTAGCTATGAATATGACGCCATTCTGCTGTAGCGTCACTTTCATTGTATCCAAAATCGCAGGAGTCATTTGGCTGGCTACAAAACGAGACCAAATCAAGCGATAGAGTTTCAACTGATCTTTGTCCAAGTACTTTTCCATTTCTTCTGGTGTACGCATGACGCTTGTAGGACGTACAGCCTCGTGGGCATCTTGCGCCCCTTGCGCATTCTTGATTTTCTTGCCACCATGAGCTGAAAAAGCTGAGCCATAGGTTGTTTCGATGAATTCCGCCGCTTCTCCTTTAGCTGTATCCGCGATCCGTGTAGAATCGGTACGCATATAGGTGATCAACCCCACCGTTCCTTGCTTGCCTAATGGGATTCCTTCATAAAGCTGTTGGGCTACCATCATTGTTTTACGTGTACGGAAATTCAATTTGCGGGCTGCCTCTTGTTGAAGACTGCTGGTTGTAAAAGGAGCCGAAGGATTGCGTTTTCGTTCTTTCTTTTCTACCTTGGTCACTTGGTAATCTTTGCCATCTAAACGCTCGGTCACTTCTTTGATGCTTTCAGCGTTTGGTAGTTTTTTCTTTTTACCATCTAGCCCCCAGAAAGCCGCCTTGAACTTTTTTGTTGCTTTTTTAAAGTTGCCATCGATACTCCAGTATTCTTCAGGTATAAACTCGCGGATTTCTTTTTCGCGATCAATGATGATTTTCAATGCTACTGACTGAACACGGCCCGCACTCAACCCTTTTTTGACTTTGCGCCATAAAATTGGACTAATCGAATAACCTACCAGACGGTCCAACACCCGACGAGCTTGCTGCGCATCTACTAAATCGACATCAATCGTACGAGGTTCTTTGAACGCAGCTTTAACTGCATCTTTTGTGATTTCATTAAAAACGACCCGGTTCTTTTCTTTTAAATCTAGTCCTAGCAAGAAAGCTAAATGCCAAGCAATAGCTTCCCCTTCTCTATCCGGGTCACTTGCGAGATAAACTTTTTCTGCTTTTTTAGCTGCAGAACGAAGGCTCTTGATGACATCGCCTTTGCCGCGAATCGAGATGTAATGAGGTTCATAGTCATTTTCGACGTCAATGCCCATTTTGCTTTTCGGCAAATCACGAATATGTCCAACACTCGCAACAACTTTATAGTTGCGCCCGAGGTATTTTTCAATGGTTTTCGCCTTTGCTGGCGACTCCACGATCACTAGATATTTATATGCCATATAAAAAATGGCTCCTTCCTTCATTTTTTCCTACTATAATATATTCGGCAAACAATCCACTTGCTTTCCAAACATCCAAATCGTAGCTTATCATAGCTTTCAGAAAAAGTTTTGTCAAGAAAGGATCATCATAAGTTCAAAAGCCTAAGGCAATTCTTCTAAGATATCTTCTGCTGTCAGCGTGCATTTTGCTCCATCTTGAATCAACTGATGACACCCCTTTGATCGATCGGTCAAAGCTTCTCCAGGCACGGCAAATACATCCTTCCCATTTTCTAAAGCCAACTGTGCAGTAATCAAAGAGCCACTCTTTTCTTTGGCTTCAATCACACAAACTGCCTGTGCGATTCCCGCAATCAGTCGATTCCGCATGGGAAAATGATGTTTATGCGGCAATGTTCCTCGCGAATATTCACTAACCAGCAAATGTTCCTGCTTGATCTGAGAATAAAGACGTTGTGAACTCTTAGGATAACACTGATCCAGTCCCGTTCCTATAACTGCAATGGTTTGTCCACCACTTTCAATCGCTGCTTCATGGGCGAAACTATCTAATCCCTGGGCAAGGCCGCTAATGATCAAGTACTTCTTTTTCACTAGTTCCGGAATGATTTTTCTACAAATCTGCTGACCGTAGCTTGTCGCTTGTCTAGCACCGACAACAGCCAGTGAAGGCTTTTGGAGTAATGACAGATTCCCTTCGTAAAAGAGGATCAATGGTGGATCAGCGATTTTTCTCAGTGCAGGTGGGTAGTCTTTTGAAAAAAAGGTGATAAATGACTGGTCGGCCATTTTTTCCGCTAAGTCACTCTCTGTCAACTGATGCCACGACTGTTGAAAACGAAGAATATTGCGTGTGATCCCTGTCATTTGAATAACTTCTTCAGCCGTTATAGTCCAATTTTCTTGTGCGAGGCAGCCTTTGACCACCTGCCACTGACTTTGAATACCGACTCCTTGTACAAATGACAAGCGAAGGAGGATTTTATCGAAGGGCGTACATTCCTGAAAGTACATAAAACAACCTCATTTCTAAAGAATCTCACTAATAAGATTCGTAAAAATGAGGCTGTTTGATGAATTATTTTACATACTGTTTTACTGGTGCAAACGTTTTGCGATGGATAGGACAAATCCCATGGGCAGCTAATCCTTCTAAATGGGTTTTCGTACCGTAACCAGCATTTTGATCAAATCCATAATGAGGAAAAACACCATGATAATCTTTCATTAAATTATCCCGAAATACCTTAGCCATGATACTTGCAGCAGCGATAGAGATCGACCGGGCATCCCCTTTGATCAGACTGGTCTGAGGAATATCGGTATCAAGCGTCATAGCGTCCACCAATAAATGCTCTGGTGTAATCGATAAGTCAGCTAGCGCTCGTTTCATCGCATTCTTACTGGCTTGATAAATGTTCACACGATCAATTTCCTCATGATCTGCAATACCGATGCCAATCGCTACCGCTTTATTTTGGATCTCAATAAATAATTCTTCTCTTTTTTTCGCAGAAAGTTGTTTCGAATCATTCAAGCCAATGATCCCGCAATTCTTCGGTAAAACCACTGCCGCGGCAACTACAGGCCCAGCTAACGGTCCCCGGCCGACTTCATCTAAACCGGCAACAAACCGAAGCCCTTTCTGATAGAGTTCTTGTTCAAATACAGACATTTCTGCATATTTTTCTTGCATTTGTCGCTGTTTACGCTGCTGATTTTGATACTTGGTAATCAGCTTTTGGACACCAGAGCGTTCGTCTGCCATCAGTTGAGCCACATAAGCCGGGTCAACCTCCTCGGCAAATAGTCGCTCTTTGATAGTTTTAATCGGCTCTTTCATCTTTTTCACCTAACTCCTCGTAACGATCTAATGTGTACCTTCCCAGCTTCCCTTGTCGAATATCAAAAACGACTAATTCACTACCGCGATCATAATTGTCTTTGTAGCCACGTTTTTCAGTGATCTTCATCAATAGTTCTGGTGCTAGACATTGTTCTTCTTCCGCAGAAAGTGAATAACGCTGAGCAATTCTTCCTTCATAGTAGCGAGCAAAAAAGTCTAACCCAAACAAAGCAATATCATCTAAATGGATGAGTTGATCTTTGATAGCGCCAGTCAAAGCTAATTTTTTGCCAATCTCAGGATCTTCAAATTTAGGCCAGAGAATTCCTGGTGTATCCAGCAATTCCAATTCTGTACCAAAACGCAACCATTGTTGCCCTTTGGTAACACCTGGTTTATTCCCAGTCTGAGCAATTTTTTTGCCGACTAAGCGATTCATCAATGTTGATTTTCCTACATTAGGAATCCCAATGACCATTGCTCTTATCGGACGTGGTTTGAGCCCACGAGCTTTGTCACGAGCAATTTTTTCTTGCAGAACTTCCTTTGCTTTAGGAACGATCATTTTGATTCCTTGACTATCCTGAGCATTGATCGCCATGGCTAAGAAACCTTGTTTTCTAAAATAGCCTTCCCAGAGTTTTGTTTGCTGAGGGTCAGCCAAGTCTGCTTTATTGATCAAGATCAAGCGTGGCTTTTGTTGTAAAATTTGATCCAGCATGGGGTTTCTTGAAGAAACGGGGAGACGAGCATCTACAAGTTCAAACACGATGTCGACAAATTTTAGTTTTTCGCTTACTTCACGTTTTGCTTTGGCCATGTGGCCTGGAAACCATTGAATGGTACTCATAATTAATTTCCTTTCATACCAGTCTTTTTCAGACATTGTTTTGGCTTTCTCTTAAAAGTATCGGACGAATCGAGAAAATTTCCTGATTGCCGAGTATCCTACGCATTTTAACACGAATTGGTTTAATTGGAAATACTACCTGCCAATCACCTGCAACTATACCTATGAGACGCGTATTGTAGTGGTGATTTGCTCATTCAACCTGCTCTTACAGTCCAGCAAATATCCAAAGAATGGCCAAAAACTGCCCAACTACGCTGACTATTCTGTTATATGCCATTATTTGGCTGATTCCACAGCCTTTCCTTGTTAATTCATTCACTAGAATCACTTGGCAGACTAATTTAAAAATACCATGAGGGGAGTTGGTCCACGGCTCAATTCATTCTGTCACTCAGTGTCAGTCCAAGAGAACTTGCTGGCTTGTGAAAGTAGCTAAAATTAGGAAAAAGTAGCTAAAAGTAGCTAAAAGTAGCTAGCTGAGTGTCAGGATGTAGGAAGCCAACTTTTTTTGAGAAAAAGACCAATTTTCAGCCTAGTTAAAATTATACTTCATTTTACGTCTTTTACTCAAATCATCTTATCAATTTTGAAGAAAAAATGCCAAAAGTCTGACAGAATTACAACACTGTAAAAAATTTTATCGTTATTTCTAGAACATTTTTTTCACATTTGCTCAAGCAAGCGGCTACCTCGTTTGAATATATAAGTAATAGAAATAAAACGAAATGCAGCTATGTATCGTAGCTAAGTACTAAGATCAACAAAATCGAAAAGATCAAACCTTTTTGAAACCAAGAGGTTCCCATCGCTCATACTGATTTATGAAAACAATGAAAACAAAAAAATCTAGAAAGAATTTACTTCTTTCTAGATCGCCATCATTTCTTATTAAAGTGCGTATCGATACAAGTTTTGATGAAAAAAAATACAAATGAAATGAATAGAAAACTAATTTTTACTCATGATTCTCCCTTTTGACACTCTCACCGTTGGAGTTAATGACTTGCCGATACCACTCAAAGGAATCTTTTTTCTTACGCATATAGGACCCTGTTCCATCATCTTGTTTGTCGACATAGATAAATCCATAGCGTTTTTTCATCTCACCTGTCGTAGCACTGACTAAATCGATCGGCGCCCACGTTAGATAACCGATACAGTCTACCTGATCCTCTTCAACTGACAGCAACAATTGCTCGACATGTCTGTGCAAGTAATCAATGCGATACGCATCGTGAACATGCCCATCTTCTGCGATTTCATCCACTGCACCTAGTCCGTTTTCAGTAATCATGATTGGTAATCCGTATTTTCGATAAGTGTAATTTAACAAATACCGCATGCCAATCGGATCAATCGTCCATCCCCACTTACTGCTTTCCAAATAAGGATTTTGCAGACCGCCAAATAAAGCACTTTTTCCTTCCGATGCACCTTCATATTCTGCGACAGAAGACGCATAGTAATTCATGCCAATAAAATCAATTTTGCCCTCAGCAAACACTTTTTTATCTGACTCAGAGATCACGATTTTTATGCCTTGATCTGCATATTCTTCCAGTTTGTATTGGGGAAACAGACCATTGCACATTGCATCGATCTGATAGAAGTCACGATCCATTTGTTTATAGGCATTTAGAACATTGACGGGATCACAATTTGCTGGATAGACTGGCTCGATACCAAAAACACAGCCAATTTGGAAGTTTTCATCAATTTCATGTCCCATTTTGACAGCAGCACAACTTGCAAGCGTCATATTGTAGCCAATCATGGCTAATGTCTGGGCCTTAGCATCGATTTCAGAGTACTTTAATCCGGCAATGATATAGGTAAAGATATCACTAGCCTCACTTTGAGAATCGATATGGTTCATCTCATTAAAAGTGGCCCAGTATCTGACTTTTCCTTTGAATGCTTCAAACATCGTGTGACAAAAGCGCAAATAGAAATCAATGACTTTGCGATTTGTCCATGAACCATATTCTGTCACTAGATGAATCGGCATTTCGAAGTGATAGAGCGTAATGATCGGTTCGATACCATGTTTTAATAGCGTGTCAACGACTCGATGATAAAAATCGATACCGGCTTGATTTGGTTCTGCTTCGTCCCCTTTAGGATAAATTCTTGACCAATCAATAGAAATCCGTAATTCCTTGAATCCCATTTCTGCAAACAAAGCAATATCTTCTTGATAACGATGATAAAAATCGATGCCTGTATGAGAAGGATAAACCTTGTTAGCAAGAAGTTCTTTATCGATCTCACGAGGCTGTTCATAGCTGCCTACTGTGACATAGTCCATAATAGCTGGGCCTTTGCCATCTTCCTGCCAAGCACCTTCACATTGATGAGCGGCAATGCTGCCGCCCCATAAAAAATCATTTCTTAACTTCATCTGCTCACCTTTTCTATCTTCTTTATTACGGTTTCTATTGCAAGACAATATTTAGTAAATCATCCGACTTTACCAACTGGTTATTGGATGTTGGGATCACATCAAGAAAATCATTCGTATTCGTAATGACCACAATAGTCGTTGGATCATACCCGGCTTCACGAACTTTTTCAAAATCTACTTCACCGATTGGTTGTCCTGTCCTCACACGATCACCTTGCTTCACATTCATCGTAAAATACTTGCCTTCTAACGAAACAGTGTCGATACCAATATGGATCAAGACCTCAACGCCTTGGTCACTGCGAAGACCAATCGCGTGTTTGGTAGGAAAGACTGTTAGCACTTCCCCATCGATTGGCGAATGAATCACATGACTTATAGGTTTGATACCGATTCCTTTCCCTAAAGCACCAGTTGAAAAAGCTTGGTCATTGATTTCATTGAGGGGAACCGCTTCTCCTTCCACTACACTTTTTAAAGCAGTAGAACGAATCATTTCAGAAGATACAGGTTGTTCTTTCTCTTTAACCGCCGGTACTTCATCACTTTCTACTGGAATCCCTAACATATAAGCTGCGATAGTCGCACCAATAAAACTGATCGCAACCGCTGCCACCATTAACCAAAGATTCATGAAGTCGCCTTCGCCAATATAGGCAGGTAATCCAAATAATCCCCAAGCAATTGAATAAGCTTTGACACCTGTTAAACCGGCGAACAGTCCCCCTAAACCTCCACCGATCATCACAGCAATAAACGGACGACGGAATTTAACGAATACACCATAGATGGCTGGTTCGGTAACTCCTAAAATGGCGGATAAAGTCACGGTCCCAAATAGTTGTTTTTGTTTCAAGTTGCGAGCACGTAAGAAGTATCCAAGCATTGCTCCGCCGACAGCGATGTCAGAGATTGTACATGATGAGATAAACGCTGGATCATATCCATTCGCTGCAATCAATGAAGCCACAACAGGCATAATGAAATTGCCGGCGCCTAACATAATGATGAATGGCTGTAATGCAGAATAGAGCATCATCACAAACCAGCTACCTATCGTGTCCATCAATAGATTGAAGAAGCCAATGATGCCTTCCCCAATATAAAAACCCTAATGGACCAAAAACCAGGAGTGTGGCTGGCAAAGTAATCAGCATGATCACTAAAGGAGACATAAAGTACTGCAAACTTTTAGGAATGACTTTTTTGGCAAACTTTGTTACATAGCCCATGAACCATACTGCTAATAAAATCGGGGATAAAGCTATTTGAATAAGTGATCTGTGGTAATCCAATACCAAATAAACTCAATCCCGAAACATTGTTGATCGGTTCAGATAAAATGGTTGCTGCTAAAGCCACTGCTAGATAAGGGCTGGCGCCTAATCGTTTGGCACAGCTCATCGCCATTAAAATAGGTAAGAAATAAAAAACAGCCGACCGTAATGCATCAAAAATTTGATACGTTGAGCTATCTGTCGAAATCAAACCGGTTAATGAAATAATTGAAAGAAATGCGGCTAATAAACCTGCACAGATGATTGGTTCTAAAATGGGATTCATTGATTCCGAAATCACATCTAGCATCGCCTTGATCGGATTTTTCTTCGTTTTTGGCTGGTCTGCTTCGTCTCCTGACATTCCCAGTTGGTCAATTAAATCTTTGTAAACATCGTTTACATGGGTTCCTACGATAATTTGATAAGCAACATTGTTGCTTACCACATCAATAACCCCTTCCAGCTCTTGCAATTTTTTTGTATCTGCTTTTGAGCGATCTTTTAAAGTAAAACGAAGACGAGTCATGCAGTGCACAACAGCTTGAATATTGGCTTTTCCGCCAACTAATTTGATGATTTGCTCGTTGAAATCATGGTATTGATTCATGTCATTCTCCTCTTTCTGTTACACGATTGATGTGGATCATTAAGTAGTGTACTCTTCTTGTGTCAGGTAACTGTTGAACTTTCCTTTGACATAGATCTCAATTTTTTCAACCGCGGCAAATGCTTCCGGATACATTGCTTTCACTTGTTTATAAAGTTGAGACTCATTGTCGGAATAGGTCTGGTTGTTCCGCAATCGTTCGATGAAATACTGGAGATGGGTCACAAGACGCATATAATTCATGCTGTTTTCATCTAAAGTAATCGTAAAATGATATTTGATAATATTCAGCATATCCCGCAACGTTTCCATATCAGCTAATTGTTCATCAAACTTTGCTTTCGTTTCCTGCAAGTTAACAAAATGTAAGGCAATGGCAACGGCTTCATCTTCAGGAAAATCGACTTGAAAGGTTTGATTGATCCTTTCCAAGGCTTCTAACCCAATTTTGTAATAACTGGGATAGAATTTTTTTACCTCCCAAGTCAATGGACTCCTCAAATATTGATCTTTTTTTGCCCGTTTCAATGCAAAGGATAAATGATCTAACAAAGCTAAATAAAGATAATCATTGGCACTTTTGCCGATTTCTTTTTCTCCATATTGTACGAGCTCGTTTACAAGCAGGATCAATTGATCATCGGCGCGAGATAAGAGGTAGCTAAAATGCTCTAATCGATCTTGGCTATCTAAGACAAAGGTCTTCTCTACTTCAGAGTCAGAAATATGTTGGCCAACTTTTTTCTTGAATGCGACTCCTGTTAAGTAGATGATCGACTCATGCCCTCCTCTATCCACTAAGGCAACATTATTATTGATAATCTTTTTAACTTTCATTCGTTTCTCCTTTCCAGAAAAA
This sequence comes from Enterococcus sp. FDAARGOS_553, assembly GCF_003812305.1. Classification (NCBI taxonomy): domain Bacteria; kingdom Bacillati; phylum Bacillota; class Bacilli; order Lactobacillales; family Enterococcaceae; genus Enterococcus; species Enterococcus sp. FDAARGOS_553. The sequence goes on along the minus strand of NZ_CP033740.1, from coordinate 2,212,119 downwards.
AGAACTCAGAATAAATATCAAATAAACTTTACAAAAGAAAGTGTACTTGATATATATTCTGAGTTCTGCCTGATCGTCTCAGTAACATAACTCAAGAAACAGCTGCGGCGCTATTTCTCGTTCCTTTTTCTAACTTACAGCCAAAGTATATCAGCTTAAAATGGCACTGTCAACGCTTACTTATAAAATTATTTCTTGCTTGTTCGTTTCAATAGAATAACGAAAAACAACAAAATAAGTGTTAAATAATTATGTAAAGAACATGACACAAGAACAGCATTTTATTATCAAGCAAAGGATCCAACAACATTGATTTCTGCAGAAAAATACTAGCTGCTATTAAAAACATCATCTACTCATATTTTTTGAAAGTAGCGATACCTACGCAAAAATATGAATAAATGATGTTTTTGTTTTTCATTATATAAAGCGCATATGGGTTAGTGGGTAATAAACAAAACGAGCATTTCCTAAAATCGCATCTCCAGAAATGGCACCAAATGATCGGCTGTCTTTAGAGGCACGACGATTGTCACCTATCACGAAATAGCTGTCTTTCCCCAGCTTTTCAACGCCCAACAATGACTGTAGATCAAAGTCATTCGTATAAGAGACATTTTCGTGATCATTCTTTCGATTTTTCACTAGGAAATTCTCATCTACCGGCTGATCATTAACATATAGTTGATCATTTTCGTAACGAATGGATTCACCAGGCAATCCAATCACTCGCTTAATATAGGTGGAACCATCCGGCATTTGAAAAACGACGACATCAAATCGCTTGATGGGTGAGATTTTCTCGATCAAAACCATATCACCCTGTCTTAAGGTACCTTCCATTGAATTTCCGCCCACCGGTACAGGGATCAGCAAGAATGCACGAATCAGGAATGCAGAGGCCAATGCAATAATCGCGTATTTAATGATGAACCAAAAGCGATCGATCCAGATTTTTCTTCGCTGCATGATGTCCCTCCTCTTTTACTTTGTTACTACTTTGATAATAACTCGACAGCTTTCAAATAAGCATGATCTTCTTGTTTTAATTGATCCGTCACAGCTTTCTCAATTGCTTGTGCTGTTTCTGCATTCACTTTCCCTGTCACTTCCAGCTCAGCTTTTTGCTGAACGGCTTGAACGGCTGATACGGTGGTTTGGTCAAATGTATCTCCGGTGGTCCGATAACCTAGTGCAGAAAGAAACTGATTCAACCGATCAACTGCTTCTGAGCTTTGCCCTTCTTTCAATTCTTTGTCTCTTGGTAATGGAGCTAAATAGGCATACTCAGGAAAATCTGCTTGATGATCTGGCATTACACCTTGCTCATTGACCCATTCTTCATTTGGCGTCAGCCACTTCATGACCGTCATCTTTAACTCACTATTGTCTCCTAATTCTTTTACATTTTGTACAGTTCCTTTACCAAAGGTTTCTGTACCAACAACTGGTATATCTGCGGATTCTTGCAACGCAGCTGCAAAAATTTCTGCGGCCGATGCACTGCCGCCATCAACCAAGACGACAACCGGTTCTGTGACTTTGAATCCTTCATCAAGAGCAGCACTTGCCTTCGTTTCACTTATGACACCACTATCATCTGCAAACTTAACGATCGTTTTTCCATCTTCTAAAAACATGCTAGCCATGATCTGTACTTGATCTAAAAGTCCACCAGGATTTTGCCGGACATCCAGAATAAATGATTTTGCTCCTTTCTTTCTCAGTGACTCAATTCCTTCTTTTAATTCGGAGGCAGTACTTTCACCAAAAGTCGTAATTTCGATTTTCCCGATTTTTTTCTCACTATCAAGGTCTGTATGAACAGTATCCACTGGAATCGTATCTCGTGTAATCGATACGTCAAAGGTCTCTTTTTCCCGTTGGATCGTCAACTTGACTGTGGTCCCTTTTTTGCCACGAATGTTGTTTACAACCTCTGTTAATGACAGGCCTTTCGTTTCTTTCCCATCCACTTTCAAAATACGATCGTTTAGACGCAAACCGTTTTTCTCAGCTGGGGAGTTCTTGATAGGGGCTTGTGCCACTTCTGGATAGTCGTTGACAAGGGTAAGGGTGGCGCCAATTCCTTCAAAACTGCTTGATAAAGACTGATCCAATTCATTGGCTGCTGATTCACTAAGATACGTTGTATAAGGATCACCTAATGCATCGGTCATTCCTTTTAATGCCCCTTCGACCAAGACATCCTCATCTACTTCTTGGTAATAATTGGCACGAATTTGGTCAAAAAGCGTTTGAACTTTTTCCAGTTCATTTGATGTCGCCACTGTGGGCTGATTCTGTGGGGATTGTGTTGCAGCCGTACTTTTTTGCCAAATGTAGACACCGCCTCCCGAGAGGATCGCGACACAAATCAGTGAGATCACATAACGGTGAAAAGAAACATTTTTCATAGAAAGACACCTTTCTGTCCATTAATTTTTTAGCCTCTAGTGTAAAAAGAGAGGAAGTTTCCACTCCACTCTCTCTTATTTATTATCCTCCACATACTGTTCCCAAATACGATCAAAAATATCCATAGAAGGCAAATAATCGACGTTCAATTCTAAATAAGAAGAAACTTCATCATAATCGTCGGTATGTTTTGGGAATTGAATATCATGACTTGCATGTGTCGCAAAGATCTGTGCCTCATCAGTATGACTAGGCCCTTTGATGGCCATTAAATAAGTATAAAAACTTTTACGCATGCGTATTCTCCCAGTGATCCTCAAGAAAAGCTGCTCGTCTCGCATGATTGCGAGCAAAATTTTCAGGATGCTTTTTGTAGTATTCTTGATGCTCTTCTTCTGCCAAATAAAAAGGTTGTGCAGGTTCGATACTCGTTACGATTGGGGCATTAAAGCGACCCGATGCTTGCAAAGCGGCTTTGCTTGCTTCTGCTTTTTGTTTTTGTTCCTCATTGAAATAGAAGATGACTGGTCGGTAATTGTCTCCTCGATCTTCAAACTGCCCAAAAGCATCCGTGGGATCCGTCTGTTGCCAATAAATAGTCAATAATTCCTCAAAACTGATTTTTTCTGGATCAAAAATGATCTCAACAGCCTCTGTATGACCGGTTTTATGACTTTTTACTTCCTCGTAGGTCGGGTCAACCGTGTGTCCAGCCGTATACCCGGAAAAGATGGACTGTACTCCTTCTAACTCATCAAAAGGCTGAATCATACACCAGAAACACCCTCCCGCAAAAATTGCTCGTTCCATTATTTGTCCTCCGTTTCTGCTGGCAGATAGAGACTCATTTGGATCTCATCATCTACTAGATTGATTTTATTCGCTTTGATAAACAAGCCGTTTTGCATGCGGAATTGATCCAAGCGAATCAAAATAATTTGTTCATCCGCATTGACCTCGATCCACTCTGGAAACTTGAAGCTGCGCTTGATCATTTTTAACACTTCACTGGTCGGCAGATCTAAAGTACCAATTGATAAACTTTTGGCTTTTAACTGAACATTGCCTTCTTCGGTGACATAAGGATCAAAGTATAAGTAAAATGTGATTGGAAAGTTCAGCACTTTAAATTGACCTGTCAGTAGTGCCTCATTTCTCAACTCGAAATTGTATTTTACTTCTTGATCTTTCTGAAAATCAGTTAAATAGAAATCGATCAATTGATTGACTTGACTCTTATTACTGTTGATGGTCAAAACAGGATTACCGTCTCGTTTGACTAGTTCTGCACTTTCTGAGATCCCAGATTCACGTTGTTGAAACACCCGTGAAGCAAAAAAGACAGTTGTTCCCAACAGAATGCCTACTAAAACTAGAAAAGCAATTTTCCAGTAATTCATTTTTTTGATTGGACTTTTTTTATCCACATCATTAGTTTCTTGTTTCATTATTTTTCCTCCTTCATCAGCCAAACATTTTGGGTTTTGATTAATTCATCACGAACAGCATTCGCCATTAGCTGATACCCTAGATTGTTTGGATGGAAACGATCCCCATCATACAGTACATTGTTGGTCACTTTTGTTCCCCCAGTTTCTGAAGTACCGGTCATACCGTTGGTGGTGGAAGTTGTGGTATCCGAAGTTTCTGCTGATCCTGAAGCGCCTGCTTCAGAAGAATCCGTATCTGCGATCCCAACTTCGTCACTTAGTCCTTGGTATAGCAAGTCATTGATTGGGATAAAATAAGCATTTTGCTGTTGTTTGACAAATGTTTCTGTTGCTTTGTTCCAATTATCAATAATCGTTTGCATATCAGTAATTTCTGGAAAATTTAAATAAAAAGGATTATATATCCCTAACACATAAATGGGTGCTGTTTCATTCAGTTGACGAATCTGCTCAAACATCTCTACTAATCGTTCTTGATAGTCGGCCATGGGTTTGGTAAAAGAATCGACACTCAAACCAAAAAAATTAGTTTGAATCACTTTTAATACATCATTCCCGCCGACGGTCAATGTAATCAAGTCAGCCTTCTTTAGGTCACTGCGCAATTCTTTGTCTTTGTTCACTCGTTTCAGGATTTGATCGCTGCGCTCTCCAGCAATTCCATAGTTCGTCGTCACAACATTTGCTAAATGATACCGATCTTGCAAATCGGCTGCAACGATGGGCACAAATCCTCCTTGTTGCGTCTCATCACCGACTCCTTCAGTCAGCGAATCGCCTAAGGCCATGTAATTGATCACATTTTTGGTCTTTCCCTCTTCTGCCGTTCTCGCAACTGGTGTGAGCAATGGTTGCGCTTTTGGAATCAAAAAATGACCGAGCATTCCAGTACCTAAAGCTACGATCAATACAACTGAAAGATAAATTGCTACTTTTTTCCACTTCACGGATCTTCAATCTCCTAACCTATAATCTAAGCTATTTTATCAAAATTCTCATTAAATTCATAGTCGAAATGTTTTGATTGACGAGAAACTCAATCAACGAAGAGCAGCGAAGTATGAAGCAATTTCTACCCATCTGCTTGATTCGAGTCCCGCTTCATCAACTGCTTGGCTACTCATTGTACTCATTGTTTCGTCTGCAGTTGCTTCTAAACTTACATTAAAAAGAATGTAAAAGTCATTTTTCGAGTGACAACCATAATGATTCTTTTCAAGGTCGCGCTCGCTTGGCTCGCCGTTGCTCATCATCTGCTCTGTCACTCTTCGTGTGCAAGTCTTTGTGATTCTTTTCAAGATCGCGCTCGTTTGGCTCGCCGTTGCTCACCATCAATTCTGTCTTGCTTCGCAAGCCAATCATTGTGATTCTTTTCAAGGTTACTACGCTCGCTCAGCTCGCCTAGTACTGCTCATCATCAATTCTGTCTTGCTTCGCAAGCCAATCATTGTGATTCGCAGCAAAAAGCGATTCGTGTTTACGAATCGCTTGGATACTGTCATTAAAATTATTCGGTGTAATACGTAATGGCGAATGCGCCTTTGCCGGTATGGGTAGCGATGATTGGGGTGGTATGAAGTAGTGGAATATTCATTTCTGGGAAGAGTTGTTGCAATTCTTTTTTGAATTGTTCTGTGATCTCTAACCCCTCTGCATGAGAGATCCCTATTTGTTTCACATTCGGCATGCGTTTCAATTCGTCTTTCAATTCTTCAAACCACTTATTAAATGTTTTTACACCGCGTCCTTTTACGATTGGAATCAATTCTGAATGGTCGAAATCCATAATCACTTTCATATTTAATAAACTGGATAATAACCCTTTGGCACGACTGATTCGACCGCCTTTTACCAGATTTTCTAATGTAGAGACACCAATAAATAATTTGGTATTTTCTCGAACTTTGTCAACTTCCGGCAAAACTTCAGCTAATGTCTTACCTTCTTGTGCTAATTGAGCTGCCCGAATCACTTGGAACGACAATGCTTGATCTGTCGTATCACTATCGATCACTGTCACATTTGCTTTCGACAAATTACTTGCTTGTCTGGCAGCTTCGACAGTTCCACTCAGACCCTTCGTCATATGTATCGATAAAACGTCACTACCATCTTTTCCTAATTCATCGAACAGTTCCACAAAATGGCCAATCGGTGGTTGGCTCGTTTTTGGAAGTTCTTTTGCTTGTGCCATCATTTGCATGAATCGTTCTCCGGGCAATGAATCATCATCCGGATAAACCATCCCATCGATCATTACAGATAACGGAACTACATGGATATTCAATTGGTCTCGAACGGTTGGCTCCATCGTACAGGAGGAATCCGTTACAACTTTAAGCTTTGCCATCATACATTCACTCTCTCTTTAAATCAAGTCTCTTTTCGTGGTAAAATAACCATAGACCATTTATAATCAGTATAACAGAGAGAAAAAATTTTTTCATCTTATTTAAATTCGAAGGGAAGGTGCTTGATGGATCATATGAAATTTACACGACGCTACTTGATTCTGAATGAGGTACTCAATGCGGTGACCCATGGTATCGGATTTGGATTAAGTATAGCTGGACTCGTTATTCTTTTGATTAAAGGGGCTCGATTAGATTCCCCTATTCACATCATTTCCTATGCGATTTATGGCTCTATGATGATTTTGTTATTCTTATTCTCTACGCTCTTCCATAGTTTGATGTTCACACGAGCAAAAAAAGTTTTCCAAGTCTTTGATCACGCCTCGATTTTTTTATTGGTCGCAGGCAGTTATACGCCGTTTTGCTTGCTGAGTATTCAAGGTTGGTTGGGCTGGACACTTTTCATTTTGATTTGGTTGTTAGCCATCAGCGGGATCGTTTATAAGTCACTCACACTGCATAAAAAAGAGACGCTTTCAAAAATATCCACACTAATTTATATTAATATGGGCTGGCTCTGCGTGATTGCATTTAAACCATTGATTGCTTCACTGGGTTTTTGGGGTACCTTTCTGTTAGCAAGCGGTGGTGTCTCTTATACCGTCGGCGCATTATTCTACAGTATCAAATCCGTACGCTTCATGCATGTGGTTTGGCATTTGTTTGTTATGCTCGGAGCTGGGCTAATGTATTTTTCCGTTCTTTGGTTTACATGATCCAACCCACTTTTACTGGCTCTTTGTCAATAAGGACTGATGGGTTGTACAAAATCAAATCTGGGTCAGAATGAACCTCATTCTGGCTCAGATTTTTTGTTATCTTACTTTGATTAATTGATTGATCAAAAAGATTCTAATTCTCATGTTCTCAAATGATTTAAATCCGTAGGATACTCGTTTCATTGTCTTTATATGGGTATTCTTCGCTTCTATTTTTCCATTGGTGTAAGGATAGATCATCGCGTTGGTGATGCCTTCTTCATAGGTCAGAAGGTTTTGGAGCTTTTCCCGAAAGCCGTCATCTAACGTTTCGGGAAGTTCTGCCAATAAGGAGAAAAATAAGTCAGGGTCTTTGTCTCGAAAGGCTTCAACTAATTCATGAAAATAGGGATACGCCTCCTTCAGGGACGTAGAAAAGCCAAGCAATCGATCAATCATCATCGCTTCCGTAAGAAATGGGTATTTTGGTGATCGAAAACTTTTCCATGTTTTGTATTCATAATGGTTGATGTTTGCACGATTTTTTAGCAAAAAGCGCCAGTTCTTTTTCAGTTTTTCTGCCTGACTTTTCTGTCCTACTTTACGAAGTTCATTCATTTCACGGATACGCAACTCATTAAAGGCTTGATTCATGTGTTTGATAATATGAAACCGATCAATCACTACTTTCGCATTTGGCAGAATACGTTTGGTAAGCTGGAAGTAGGCGGCGTTCATGTCTGTGACTAAAAATTTTACTTCTTCAGGATTAGTGCAGCCTAAGAAATAGCTTGTTAATCGAGGCAATTTACGCGTAGGCAAGACATCAATTAATTGTCCTGTTTCGCCATCTGCGCAAATAAAGCTCATTTTATCTTCTATGGAAGCGTGCGAACGAAATTCATCAACCATCAATACTCTGGGGAGAATCCTCTTAGATTGCTTTGGTAAGTAGCTTTTAAACTCTTTCAACGTACGAATAACGGTGGTCAAAGATACCTGACAATTTTTCGCAATAAAAGATAAAGATACTTTTTCAGTCAGCAAAGAAGCAATTTTATATCTGACATGATTCGCGATTGAATGTCTGGGTTGAACAAAATAACTTTGAGCCGTCCAATGGGTTCGACAGTTTTTACAGGTATAGCGCTGCTTTTTTAAGCGCATAACCAAAGGCATGTGATTGTATTGTTCAAAGCGGACAATCGTTTCCTTCTTCCCATTTTTCACTACAATTACTTTCCCGTTTCCATCTACCACAGTAGAACCACAATTTCTACAGGTATGGGGAGCAGGTGAGAAAACAGCATCGACGATCAACGTCTTTTTCTTCTGAAAGGTCTCGTAAGAGACCTCTGTAATCATCAAATCTTTCTCTATTAATCGCAGCATTTTTTTGATAGAATCATTCATATAGCATATCGTCCTCTCAGTTGTTTATTTTGTCGTGATTTAATCATACTAGAGAACGATATGTTTTTTAATACCTAAAATAAAAATGGGGCTGAAGAATCAATTCTGATTCATCAGTCCCATAAATTATAGAGCCCTTTTACTTAAATAAGGCAGCTGCTACAACCATATGTTGTAACAGCTGCCTTATTTATTTTTTCTGCTTACTATAAAACTCAAACCGGTGCGGATAGATGTTCTTTTCATCCACTACGCCTTCTATGACTTTATCCAAATGCCAGTTTGACCAATCGATCTCAGGAAAGTAGACATCTCCGGTAAATGTCTCGTCGATCACTGTTCGATACAACTGATCGCAATCTTCGATCATCGATTCGAAAACTCCAGAACCCCCAGTTAGAAACACAGGATGATCTTGCTGTGCAGTATAATCCAAGACTTCTTGTCGATCATGCATAACTAATACGCCTTCTGCTTCATATGCTGTGTCACTGGTCAAAACGATTGTTGTTCGATTTGGCAATGCTTTTTTCTTCATGCCCTCAAACGTTTTTCGCCCCATAATGAGCGAATTTCCAGTAGTTTGTTCTTTGAAGAATTTCAGATCGTTTGGCAAATGCCATGGCAATGTGCCGTTTTCTCCAATCAAACCATTTTTGTCTTGTGCCCAAAGTGCAATCAACATGTTTCAAAACTCCCTTTCTAGATAAAGTGAATCTGCAATAGCCGCTGCAATCTGCAACCTTCTCATTAATTGATAAGCAGGCTGTGCTTGCAGATGATCGGTATTTCTTTCTTTATAACACAAGCCTTCGCACGCTTGATAAAAAATATGCCCTCCATGATGCTTCACTTTGGTTGGCCATTCGCCATCCGTCCATCTTGAAGAATCTGCGGATACTAGTAAAGGAATCAATTCCGCAGAAAACAAGACACTGCCGGCGGTAATATCAAGACCCTTGATATGAAAAACTTCCGCTGCAATTTCATTGACCAGCTTTTCTGTCCGCTGCCAAGCAGTTGGATGGCTTAGGAAGGCTTTCTTTGTACGTCCTAATATACAGAAAGTGTTCGTAGGAAACGGCTGACAGCTCAAAGCTGACAGTTCATCTGGGTATTCCTCACACCAAGTGATCAAACGATCAAAATCACATAATTGAAAGGAAGCGAGTTGCGGAAATGTCTTTCCAGCGCGTGCCACAGCTTGCCGACGTGCTGGACCAGCACCGACTGCTGGCAATTCAAAGAGATAGATCTGGGGCGGCAGCTGCCATAAATACCGCTTGATTTCAGGTTTCGTTACTTCAGAAACTGCTAAAATGACTTGCGAAAAATAAGAACGAAGGATCGTAATTGTTTTTTCTACATCTGATAATGAAATGGTATCTTTTGACGTAATATGCAGCGTTGCGACGATTCCCCGCTGTAAATCGTTTGTCATCTATCTTCTCACTCCCAACTGTAATAAGTTAGACAGCGATCGGTGCCTTGATCGTGGGATGCGGATCGTAGCCTTCAATCGTGATATCTCCCATCTCAAAGTCAAAAATCGATTGTTTCTCAGGATTTAAGTGCAACGTAGGTGCAGAACGAATTGTTCGGGAAAGCTGCTCTTTCATTTGTTCCATATGATTGCTATACAGATGGGCATCCCCTAAAGTATGGATAAATTCGCCGACTTGGAGTCCTGTCTCGTGAGCGATCAAGTGAGTCAATAACGCATAGCTAGCAATGTTGAAAGGCACCCCCAAAAAAACATCGGCACTTCGTTGATAAAGCTGACAACTTAGTCGACCTTCATGAACATAAAACTGAAACATGGTATGGCAAGGAGGCAGCGCCATCGACGGCACATCTTCTGGATTCCATGCGGAAACAATCAAGCGCCGAGAATCTGGCGTTGTTTTGATCATTTCAATCACTTCTTTGATCTGATCAATAAATTCCCCTTTAGTAGTTTCCCAATGACGCCATTGATACCCGTAAACATGACCTAGATCACCAAATTTTTCTGCAAATGCTTCGTCATTTAAAATACGTTCGCAAAATTTTTGCAATTCCTCTTGATAGCTGGCATTGAATTCTTCATCAATTAATGAGCGACGGCCAAAATCAGTCATATCAGGACCTGTATAGTCCTCACTTTTAATATACCGCTCAAAAGCCCATTCATCCCAAATGTGATTCTTGTGTTGCAGTAAGAATCGAATATTGGTATCTCCTTTAAGAAACCAGAGTAACTCGCTTTTGATCAGACCAAAAGGTACGCGCTTGGTTGTCAATAATGGAAATCCTTGAGAGAGGTCAAATCGCATTTGATGACCAAAAATACTTTTGGTTCCAGTCCCTGTGCGATCCCCTTTGACATTTCCCGTTTCTAAAATTTTTTTCCCTAAATCAAGATATGCTTGTTCCATAATGGGCCTCCTTATTAGTCGTCTGAAAACTCGCTTAAATATTCCCAGCGTGTCATTTTTTCTTCTAACAATTGTTCTGTTTCTGTAACTTCTGCTTGGAGCTGCTGTAATTTCGTAAAGTCATCCCCCTGCTGATTCATCGCTTCAGTTAGTGCGTCGACTCGTTCTTCTAACAGAGCAATCTCATCTTCGATCGTTGCCCATTCTTTTTGTTCCATGTAGCTTAGTTTCTTTTTGACTGGCTTTTCGGAAACAAATTTGCTTTGTAGCCCTTTGTCAGGTTGTGAGGCTGCAGTTTTCTTTGTGCCCTGTTTCGTTGCTGTCTTTTGTAAATATTCGTTTATCGAACCATAGAAGCGAACAATTTGCGCGTTGCCTTCAAAAATAAGTAATTTTTCAGCAACTTTATCTAAAAAGTAACGGTCATGAGAAACTGTAATTACGGCACCAGGAAATGATTCAAGATAGTTCTCCAAAACAGTTAATGTATCAATATCCAAATCATTCGTTGGCTCATCCAACAATAGAACATTTGGTTGACCAATCAATAATTTCAATAAGAATAGGCGGCGTTTTTCACCACCAGATAATTTACCGATCTTTGTTCCGTGCATGAAACGGGGGAACAAAAATTGTTCCAGCATTTCCGCTACACTGACATGGGCACCATCTGTTTTTTCTACTTCTTCTGCTGCCTCTTGTAAATAAGCAATCATCCGCTGTTCCGGATCCATCGTCTCATTGGTTTGCGTATAATAAGCTAATTTGACGGTTGAGCCAATAATCCGTGTTCCTGAATCTAATGAGAGACGTCCCGCCAACACATTCAGCAAGGTTGATTTACCTGCACCATTCTCACCAGTAATGCCTAAACGTTCTCGCGACTGAATCAATAAATCAAATTGAGATAGAATTGGTTTGCCTTCAATTGCATAACTACCTTCTTTGATTTCCAGCACTTGCTTACCTAAACGTGAGGTCGCAACATCAATCTGCACTTCTCCATTCCGCTTGACTTGGTTCATATTCTCTTTCAAATCGTCGAAACGATCAATTCGCGCTTGTTGCTTAGTCGTTCTCGCTTTGGCGCCTGTCCGAATCCATGCCAGCTCGTGCTTATATAACTGTTGCCGTTTTTCTTCTTGGGTTTCTTCAATACGTTCTCTTTCTGCTCTGGCTAATAAATAGTCCTCGTAATTTCCTTGATATTCATAAAGTTTACCAAAAGAGAGTTCAAACACGCGATTGGCTACCCGGTCAAGAAAATAGCGATCATGAGTGACCATCATCAGTGCGCCGCGATAGTTTTTCAAATAGCCTTCTAGCCATTGGATAGCTTCATAGTCAAGATGGTTCGTCGGCTCATCCAACAATAGTAAATCCGGTTCATCGATCAACACTTGCGCTAACCCCACCCGTTTTTTTTGCCCACCTGAAAGTTCATTGACTGGTTGTTTTAAATCTGAAATCCCTAATTTCTGCAAAATGATTTTTGCCGTTGTATCCGTATTCCAAGCATCTGTTTTATTCATAGCTTCTTCTGCTCTGCTGTAGGCAGCTTGCACTGTAGGATCTGAGCCATTTTGTTCCAGCTGAATCAAAGCTTTCTCATAGTCACGAACGGTTTTGACTAATGGACTTGTTCCTTGGAAGACCGCATCAACAACCGATAATTCTTCTTTTAATTGACTTTCTTGCGCCAAAAAGCCGATTCGATAATCTTGTGGTTTAAAAACAGAGGGACGGTCGCCATCTCCGGCTTCAATTCCAGCCAAGATCGTCAGTAAACTTGATTTGCCTGTCCCATTGACACCAATCAAGCCAATCCGGTCTTTCTCATGTATCAGAAAAGAAAGCTGATCAAATAATGTTTTATCGCCGTAAGTTTTTGTAAGCTCACTTACTTTTAATTCTTTCACAGAATCCCTCCTGAGATCTATTTTTCTTCGCCCATTGTACCACATAAGCATGACAGGGTCTTTAAGAAAAAAGAAAAAAACAACCGCTCCATCTCAACCCTGAGACGAAGAAGTTGTTGTTTTATCTACGAAACATTCGCTGTTTCGGCTGTTCATCTGCGCGAGCCATCGCATAAGATTCCAAGAGATTTACGTTGCGTCGATATTCGTTTGCAGAGATCGTTGGAATTTTTTCGGCTACCTCATATTCATCGATCGTTTTTCGTTCTAAATAATAGCCTCGTAAAACTTTTTTGACAAAAATCGGTTCTTGTTCAATCATGATAGTCTCAATGAAGTTATTATGCTCAAAACGCTTTAAGCTCATTTCCCTTTGACGTATAAAGAAGTTGATCAAAGATGAATCGTAGACATCTTCTAAGTTGCTTAAACTATGAAAAATATAATCACTGTTTTTGATATAGATTTTTTGTACTTCTGATATATCTCTTTGTTTCAATGCATCCTTCAGCTGCTGCTGGCGCTGCCAAAACAGCTTGGGATGAAAAATGATCCGTACAAAACGTTGAATGATCAAAAGCCAAAAACTGAAAAAAGACAAGAACTGTTTTGCTAACGAATGCTGCTGCTGCGAAATGAACCGGGAATAAAAGCGATACCCATTGGAGCTAACCTCACCTTTTCGGTAGGCTTCATCCAAACCATCCTGTTCAATGGATAGAATCAATCCTTGAATTTCCTGTATCTCTTGCTTTTCAGAATCAGTTAAACTATTGCGATACAATTCCCAGCGTCGATTTTCATAAGTATTGATTACTGCATCTGTCGCTAAGCGCTCTTTGGCATCCGTAATTTCTTTCTCTTCTTCTTCCAAGATCTGGATGACTTCTTCTAAAATCAGCAACTGATTGAAATCAACAGATTCGGCAGCTTCACCATCTGCCAAATAGGGCAAGACAAGTACACTGATCACTAAAGTCGCTAAGATGACACAAGCCGTCAAAAATAAGAGCAAACTGCGGGCTTCAAATTGGTCACCGTTGATCGTTACAGGCAAGATAAAAATTGCCGCTAAGCTGACCGTTCCTTTGACCCCTCCAAAGGTCAACAAAGCTACTTGCTTCAAGTCCACGATTTTTTTTGATTGTAAAAACTGATAATAAAAAAGAAGGAATAAGAAACGAATGAAGAAGATAACGAGCGTTACTACTACGATGGTCAAGACTAAATGACCGTTTGCATAAGAATTGCTTTCCCAAATGGGTGAAAATACTTGCGAAAGTTCAATCCCTAAAAATAAAAAAACAAGGGCGTTCAACGTAAATACAATTGTTGACCACGTACTTTCAGAGATATTGGCTAGTTCCGCATCGAACAAAGAGACTCGTCGTCTTCTTTGTGCTTGCGCTACACCGGCAACAACTGCCGCAATGATACCAGATACTCCAACCATTTCTGCAATCAAGTAGGCTGCAAAAGGCAATAGTAGTTCGATCAACAGATAAACAGTGACATCTTGGGCAGATATTTTTTCAATAAAGCGAATGATCCGCCGTTTTAACCAAACGATCAAGTAACCAATCAAGCCGCCGCCAATACTCGAAAAAAGCAATTGAAAGCCAGCCCCCATAACAGAAAAGCTACCAGTGACTAAAGCAACGATAGCAAATTGGAGCGCTGTTACCCCGGAAGCATCATTCAAAAGACCTTCGCCTTCTAAAATATGCATGATGTTCTTGGAAATTTTTAAGCGTTTCGCTAAAGATGAGACGGCTACCGCATCTGTTGGTCCTAAGGCAGCGCCAAAAGCATAACAAGCAGCCAAAGGAATCGATGGCATCAGCCAATGCAGTGTCGTTCCCACTGCAAATAAGGTCAGCAAAACACCGCCAAAGGCCAGAAACAAAACGATCTTACTGTTCTTCAAGATTTCCGGAACATCGGCTCGTTCTCCTTCTCGAAACAATAGCGGTCCAATGATCATCACTAGAAACATCTCTGGTTCGAATGCGATTTCTTGTCCCATTTCAGTCAATCCTAGCAGAATGCCTAAGATAATCTGAATGAAGAAAATCGGTACTGATGGCAGTATTTTGCTGACAATATTTGAAAAGGTCACGAGGATCGCGATGATGATGATAAGTTCAATAAATTCCATCCATTATCCTCTTTTCTTTCGAATTGCGATTAATAACTCAAGAAAATGTTCTTTTTTCATGAGAATCTTATGATCGAGCTGATTCAACTCCTTTTCATTTTTTTCGATTTCACATTGAATCCGTCTTGATTCTAGACGAAATAATTCATGTTTCATGCGTTCAAATTTGCGAAACAGCAATGGATTCTTCCGTTGCAAATATTCGCGGATTTCTTTTTTTTCTGCTGGTGAGAACTCCCCTAGGCGTTCCATCAATTCTTGTTTCGTTAAACATTGCTTCGTCATGATAGCCCCCTGCAATTCTAGTCAATTATAATAGAAGTCAGTTAAAATGAAAAATGATTGAAACCAATCCTGCTTTTTCATTTCTTGTTGACCGAGAGTATTCTATGCCATTCAACCAAAAATAGCAAGACCCACTTACTAAAAAAGAGGTTTCTCTCCGAATTATTGATAATCTCTTAATAATTCCGATAGAAAGTATTTTGCTATAAAAAAAGTTGATGAACCGTCCTTCACTGATTTGGAAAATCATCAGCGAACGAACCGTTCATCAACTCCCTCTTACTCATTCAACGATTATGCCTTGCTTATTTCATATATAAATCATAGTAAGTATCCATGATTTCTTTCACGATTTTTACGTTTGGATGCGAAGTAGTTGAAGATTTAACCTGTGGTAAAACCACTGCAACTGCTATATCTGCATCATCACTTGGTCCATAAGCAACAATATTTAGGTTGACCAGATTGATGGTTTTGCCATTTTCATCGACAATCGGTGTCTCCGCAGTACCCGTTTTCGCAGAAAGTTCCATTTTAGCAGAAGCTAGTCCTGTTGCTGTAGCCCAAGCATCTGTTCCATGAACGGCATCATAAAATCCATTTTGAATGATTTTCATCTGATCAGTAGTTAAACCAACTTCGTTCAAAACGGTAGGTTCTACCGCTGATTTCAAGCTTCCTAAACCACCGGTTTCATCATTCCCATAGATACCCGAAACGATATGTGGCTGCAATCGTTGGCCGCCATTGGCCACAGTTGCTGCATATTGAGCCAATTGTAATGTCGTATAGGTATCAAACTGTCCGAAGGCTAAGTCCAGGATCTTACCGCCATCACTGACCGTATCTAATTTGTCGACAGGTGTGCTGATCCCTGTTGCTTCGCCAGGAAGATCGATCCCTGTTTTCGTCCCCATCCCAAAAGAGGCAAAGGCTGTACGCAGCTTACTGTAGGCTTCTGTTTGACGATCAACTGTTGGAATTGAAATTCCAGGCTGATACTCAATGCCCATCAAGCGTAAAGCAACCTGCATCATGTAGGAGTTGGAAGAAACTTCTAAGGCTTGTTCAGCTGACAAATTGCGGTTGTTTGCTCCTGTCGGGTTAAAGATCGAAGCTTTGACATCAGAGCCGATGCGGATTGGTTGGTCATATAAGACTTCATTCCCATTCAAGACACCATTTTCCCAACCAGCTGCTAACGTACCACCTTTGACTACAGACCCTGGAACAAAAGCATTGATGAAGGTTCCGATTGCATTCTCTTGCAATTTGCTTGATTCTGCCTCATGTTGATAACCTGACATTGCCAAAATCCCGCCAGTTTTAGGATTGATCGCAACAGCATAGACTCCAGGCGAGTATTCTGCAGCTCCTGAATCCATCAAAGACTTAAAGTTATCTTGTAAGATTTCATCAACTTCTTTTTGGAACTTGGCATCTAGCGTCAGTACAAGATTATCTCCCTTAGAGCCCGCATAGATTTCTTTTTGGCTTTCAATATTATTGCTATTGTCTAATGTGATTTGAGACTTTGATTTTGATCCTTGAAGGACTTCTTCATATTGCTTCTCTAAATAACTTCGTCCTACACGATCATTACGAGCATACCCTTTCGCTAGATATTCATCCAAATTTTCTTCAGGGATCCCTTGTTCTTCTGTTGTCACAGTTCCGATCAAACTTGCCAATGAACTGCCTTCAACAATTTTTCTAGTCCAGTCTGTGCCAGTCGAAACTCCGGGAAGTTCGGTCATATTCTCAGCCACAATTGCTAGTTCTTCATCAGATACATCAGAATTTTTTAAATAAACAGTGCTTAAAGATTGTGCACTATTCATTCGTTTAAAAATGGAAGCTACTTTTAACTGATCATCATTAAAGGCAATATCCTCATCCGTTACTTTATCGACAGTTGCCACATACTGATCAGAAGCCCCGAGCGCTTTTTGCTTGGAACTTAATTGATCTTGCGCTTTCTTCAAATTTTCAGGATCTGCCAACCAAAAATCTTTTAGGTCCCGCTCTGTCAGATTCTTATCGATTGGAATATCGATCAATGTAGCTAGTTTTTGTGCAGTCTTCAATAAATCTTCAGCTGTCATCTTATTTCCTCTTGTAAAGGTAATGGCTGCATTGGCTTGATTTTTGACAAGCGGTTTGCCAGATGCATCATAAATCATTCCTCGTGGAGAGCTGCCATTGACTTCTACCACGGATGAAGCTTTCAATTGCTTCTCAATATTATCACCATTGACGATTTGTAAATAACCTAATTGCACGATCAACGCAACAAAAAGACCAAAAATCACAAAAAAGAGAAAATTCAATCGAAAGGGAACATGGGATTTGCGATAAGATTTTGTCTTAGGCTCCTCAGGCCCTTTTCGTATATTCTTAATGACTTTATCTTTTAGATTCTTCATCTCTTCTATCCTCTCATTTCAAACTGCTTACCGTCTTATTTTACCAAAAATTTTCAATATAAACAGAAGAAATCAAAATTATCCAAGTATCCTTAGAGAAAATTATAAGAATTCGTTCTCATCCACTGTAATGTTTCACAGTTACGCAAAAAGATTTTTTTGTTGAGAAAAAATCTGCTACACTTTAAGCTTTCTTAATCTTTTCCAATTTTAATCCCGTGAAACACATTTTTCTAACTTCCATCTGTGGAAAAGTAAAAAGCAAACGATCAATGACCGTTTGCTTTGGTTTTCATTATTAATATCCAGAGTAATCGCCAGTATCTTCCTGATACCCGGCTCCATCATCATAAATGTCTGACGGTTCACCTGGATTCTCATTTGAGTTTTCTTCACTATTGTAATTCGTATCGTCGTACAATTGATAGTTTGTATAACCATCAGTATGTTCATCTCCTTGAGACAAAGTCTCGCTGGTAGGAAGATTCAGTTGTTCTTTCAATTTATTTTGCATTTCCAGCAATTGATTGATACCTAATAATTGGTAATAGACCCCATTCATCATTTGGCCTTCACCTTGCAATTGTTCTTGATCGATTGTCGTGAACGCAGGCAAATAATTGGTAGCGATATCCATCATGTCATCCCAAGTCAAATCTGTTTTTGAATTCTTTTCAACAGCTTTTAATATTTTTTGATAATTGCTGACGCCATCCAAGCTCATTACTTTTTTAACGATCTTAGTGACAACTTCTCTTTGCCGTTTTTGACGTCCAATGTCGCCTTCCGGATCTTGTTTTCGCATGCGTGCATAGGCAAGACCGGTTTTCCCATCTAAAGTAATGGTTCCTTTAGGCACATGCACTCCTTCCAGAGTAAAATCGATTTTATTAGTGACTTCGATGCCTCCAACTGCATCGATCAAATCTCGCATACCTTGCATGTTAATCGTAACATAATGGTCAATAGGAATGTCTAACAGATTTTCAACGGAATCCATCGACATTGCTTCGCCACCAAAGGCATATGCATGGTTCAGCTTATCCAACATGCCATACCCAACAATTTGAGTGTAGATATCACGGTCAAGACTAACGATCGTTGATTGTTTCTTGGCAGGATTAACCGTAACGACCATCATACTATCTGAACGCCCTTGTTCGGTTCTCCCCAACGCTCCAGTATCAATCCCAAGCAAAAGAATCGAAAAGGGTTCTCTATCTTCAATACTTACTGCCGTTTCACGTTTTTTCGTCTTACGATCCGCACTTTGCGTAATATTATTGAACGTTTTATTCGTATCATCGTATACTTTCATTCCATAGACAGTGACACCGACAATACTTACTGCCACCAAGCCCAACAATCCTAAAATTACTTTTTGATATAAACGCATCCTACACCTCTATCACAAAATTATTAGGTAATCGTTTAAATTTTGCCACAATTTTACAAATTCAGCAATCTTGCTTCTGTTTTATTACAGAATCTTAACACGATTGCAACAAAAATGAAACGATAAAGAATTTGTTATTTTAACTTTTAACGGCGTACATCCCTATTCATTAACACATCTAAAAAAACTATCCTAAGGAAAGTAAGAGACACGCTTTAACAGACCCCTTCATTCCTTCGGATAGTTTTTTGTATTAATTGAAAAATAGTTTTTTTATACTTAAATATAATCCACAAATCGCGCTCTAAACTTCATGTGTAGATGACTACCTATTATCAATAGTGTTAAAGTCATTCCCCAAAAAATTAAGGTGTAGGTCGTTTTTTCCCAAACCCAACCACGTGATAAAAAGGCATCTCTAAAGCCTTCAATCAAATAATAAAAGGGATTTAAACGTAATAGCTTAATTAACCATTCCGGCATATTTCGATTATTGATATCCCAAATTGGTCCTGAAACATAAAACAACAAACGTAATACTGATTGTAAGAAAATATGATAGTCACGTATCAATACTGTAATGGTCGCATTTAATAATCCGAAAGCAAATAAGAAAATAACCATCGCAATAAAGTAATAAATAAATTGCAACCAATAAACGGACGGTGTTACTCCCGCCCATAAGAGCGAGCCAATCACAATAGCTACCATAGGGATATAAGATGACAAGTTACTGATAATATTGATTGACGGCAAGATACTTACTGGAAATTTCATTTTGGCTACCATACCAACTTGTCGGTGAATACTATTGGACGCTCCAAGTACCGAAGAATTGATATAAAACCAAGCTGTGATCCCAATCAACATCCAAATAATAAATGGTACGCCATCTACTTTCCGATTACCATTGACTCCTAGCCCAAAGACTAAATAATAGATACCAATTTGAATCGCAGGGTTCAAGATTTGCCATGCAAGACCAAGATAGTGGCTTTGATAGGTTGCTTTGTCCTCGTATCGAGACATACGGAAAATAATTCCCGCATGATTAAATTGTTCTTTTATTACTGCAGCAATTTCTTTCACTAAACTCTTCCTTTTCTATCTAAACTAAATAAAGAAATAGTTATCTTTACTTGAAAACTTGTACAATTGCATCAACCGGATGCTTTAGCGCATAGCTAATGGATCTGCCACTGAAAGAAACAAGAGAGCAAAACAGTGTTCCTACTATCGCAAGAGTCAAAAGTCCTTTAGTTGGAATCGTCATCTTCTCACCTAAAGGAGTTCGTTTAAGGTTCTTCTGAATCATTTGTTCAGATAGATGCTGCTCTTTCAGCAAGCTATCATCTTGGCTTTTTTCAGCTAATTTTTCTAGATTAAATGCCTTTTGATTTTCTTTGTATTTATCTTGGTAAGCTTTTTGTTCTTTTTTCGGTTGCTTCTTGAACCAGTCGATAAACTTGCGATATTCCGCCATTACTTCCTCAGTCGGACCAAACATGCGCAAATCGCCGTAATGCATCCAGATTGTACGGTCACATAATTTTTCAACTTGTCCTAAAGCATGGCTGACAAAGAA
The DNA here is from genome assembly GCF_003812305.1 of Enterococcus sp. FDAARGOS_553. Taxonomy (NCBI): domain Bacteria; kingdom Bacillati; phylum Bacillota; class Bacilli; order Lactobacillales; family Enterococcaceae; genus Enterococcus; species Enterococcus sp. FDAARGOS_553. Next base: position 2,191,539 of record NZ_CP033740.1, on the reverse strand, counting down.
AATAGTCTTGCCGGACTCTTTGAATTCCATGATTTTATCCACACATTTTTGATAAAAAGTTTCGTCTCCAACAGATAAAGCTTCATCAATGATCAAAATATCTGGATCATTATGAACAGCAATGGCAAACCCTAAACGTGACTTCATCCCACTGGAATAGCTTTTTACAGGTTGATTAATAAAATCACCTAAATCGGCAAATGCTACGATTTCATCCATTTTTTTATCGATTTCTTTATTGGTCATTCCAGACATCAATGCTTTTAGACGAATATTTTCTAAACCTGTCAATTGATATTTTAATCCGGCTCCAATTGCGATAATCGACGTATCGCCATTGACTTCCATTGTGCCTGATGTTGGAGGAATAATGCCACTGATCACATTTGAAAGCGTTGATTTTCCAGAACCATTTATCCCAATGATCCCTACAGACTCTCCTGCACGCACTTCAAAACTAACGCCTTTTAATGCCCAAAAACGTGGAACATTTCGATGATAAAATTTGAATAATGCTTTCACTTTGTCTGATTTCTTTTTGTATAGGTCATATTCCTTTGTAACCAAAGTACTACGAACTTTTATTTCTTTTTCCACTTTCTTCATCCATTCTCAAAGAAATTCTATTCATTTGCTACAACTCAAGCTACATCATATCATATTTTCCTCTAAGACAAAATAAACAACGAAAAACATCTAATAAATTTTAAGAAAAAAACGGAAATAGTGTACAAAAAAAGGCACCATTTAAAGATACCTTTTATGCTTTAAGTATTAATTATTTATTTTTAAGTCTTTTTTGATCTGTGTCGTTGATATTTCAGGCGTTCTAGCTAAATAAACAACTTCGGCATCTGTTTCTTCTTGAATGAAATCAAATTTACCAGCCCAATCATCACCCATGACAAAAGTATCCACGTGGTACTCTTTGACGTCAGAAACTTTTTGTTCCCAGTTTTTTTCAGGAATAACTAAATCAACATAGCGAATAGCCTCTAATAACTGTTTACGTTTTTCATAAGAAAAGTAGCATTTCTTCTGTTTTTCATCCCAATTGAACTCGTCCGTAGACAATGCCACGATCAAATAGTCTCCTTGTTCTTTTGCTCGGCGCAATAAATTGATATGACCATAATGGAGCAAATCAAATGTCCCATACGTAATTACTCGTTTCATCAAATATCCCTCATTTTTAATCTATTTATAATACACTGAAGATAACAAATTTGGCCGAAAATAGCAAATTAAAAAAAGCTGAGGTCCCCCTCAGCTTGTTCTAGTTTAGATTTTCGTGACTTCTGCCGCTTGCGGTCCCCGGGCGCCTTCGACAATCGAAAACTCGACTTCTTGACCTTCTTCTAAAGACTTAAAGCCATCTCCTTGGATCGCAGAAAAATGAACAAAGACATCATCTCCGCCATCAACTGTAATAAACCCAAAACCTTTTTCATTATTGAACCATTTTACTTTTCCATGTTCCATGCGTGTAAATCCTCCAGTAATTAAAATAAGACGCTTCCGTCTTCAATATTATAGCTGAAAATGAAAGCGTTAGCAATATGTTTCAAAAAATAAAACTACCCCCAACGAATCAAAGGTAGCAGTGAGAACTTATGGTTAACACGAAGCTGATGCTAAGATGCAACGTGCTTTCTTTTATCGTTGGGATAGTTTTATTCTGATTAAAAATAATTCCCTTACTTAATGATTATTTTGCTTTCGCATAAAAATCATTTACTTTATCCCAATTAACAACACTCCAGAAAGCATTGATATAATCAGGGCGTACATTTTTGTATTTCAAGTAGTAGGCATGTTCCCAAACATCTAAGCCTAAAACTGGCGTTTGACCGTCCATTAATGGTGAATCTTGGTTCGCAGTTGAAGTGATCGCTAATTTACCATCTTTGATGACTAACCAAGCCCAGCCAGAACCAAAGCGGCCAGTTGCTGCTGTTTTGAATTCTTCTTTGAAATCAGCAAAGCTGCCAAATGTTTCTTCGATGGCTTCTTTGATGGCTCCTGTTGGTTCACCACCAGCATTTGGTGCCAAGATTTCCCAGAAAAAGCTGTGATTTGCATGACCACCACCGTTATTACGGACAGCTGTTTTGATGTCTTCAGGCACCGAATCAAAATCAGCAAGTAATTCTTCAACTGATTTTTCACCTAATTCAGGATGTTTTTCAATTGCTGCATTCAAATTTGTGACGTAAGTATTGTGATGCTTGTCATGATGCAAATGCATCGTTTCTTCATCAATGTAAGGTTCTAATGCATCATAAGCATAAGGTAAATCTGGTAATGTGTAAGACATAAAAAATTCCTCCTCAGTGATAGTGATTACATAAGTAACATTATCAGATAAAAAGTGGTTCATCAAAACATATGCTTACTTTTTATCAATTTTTTTTGGTGCAAAAATCAGAAACTTGCTGAAAACATAGTTTGCTAGGACGACAACGATTTGTGTAACAAGCTTAGCGATAAAATCACCGGTTCCTAGTACGCTAATCAATAGATACATACAAGCCATATCCAATCCCAGCGAAAGGACTCTGAAGAAAAGAAACTTCCAAAAGGCAAGCCACGATTCTTTTTTTGTTTCACTTTTTGCTTCAAAGACCCAAATCTTATTCGTGAAGAATGCGAACAACACAGAAGCTGCCCAAGAAATCACATTAGCAATCATATAATGAAAATCAAAGATTTCTCTAAAGAGAAAATAAACAACTAAATTGACCAAAGTAGTTAATCCACCAAAAATTAAATACGTTAACGGCTCCCATAATTTTTTTTCTTGTAGTTTATTTTTCACATTTTTTAAACTTTCCATACTCGATCTCCAATTCTACTCATTAATCAGCAAAGAACACTTTAGAGATAATCGGACTTTTCTGTCATAAGTCCTTGTGTTCTGTTGCTGCCTTCGTTACAATTATTTTTAGTTACATAAAAGGAGTTAAACAAATGACAATCATACAAATGCTAAAAAGTGCATTTATTCGAATCCCAAATCTCAAATATGTAAAAGACGCTGCTTTTTCAAAAGTGATTCTTTTTCTACTTGGAGCTACCGTTATTTTAGCCGTACCAATCACTTTGCAAGTCAATGATATCTTTCAGGATTTCCAGCGAGATAGTCAAAAAATTGCGCAAAAAATCCCCAATTTTTCGATTGAAAATGGTCAATTAACAACGAATGGACAAGGAGAAGGGTTTATCTATCAAACCGACTCTATCATTTTTACTTTCGACCTTGAAGGAAAACGCAACGCTACCGATATTGCTTCAGATGCCACTGCAAATGTGTTGAGTGTGGGACTATTAAAAAAAGAAATTGTTGTCAGTTTCCCTGGAACAGGACTTTCCACATCATTCTTAGATACAAATCAATTAAAATTTTCTTATAATGAACCAGCATTTAATAATTTAGATGGCAAAAAGATTCGGGAAACACTGAGCAGCAATCAAATTCCTTGGTGGCTACAACTTATTGTTTTCTTAGTAGCGCTCTACCCTACATTTTTAAATTTATTAATCACATTGATCATGGGTACATTTATTGCAACTATCTATACAAAACTAAAACTTTTTTCTTACAGCTTTTTTGAAAACCTTAAGATACTAATCGTTAGTGCTGCTTTACCAACAATTTTGAGTGTGCTGATCCAACTATTCGTACCAAATTTTGATGGGACAACATTTATCTTATTCGCAGCACTGTTTCTATTCACTCAAGGCGTCAAAGGTTCGCCTAAAATCCAATTAAAAAGCTAGTAACTATCCAACCATGCATAGATCTTTGCGCATGGTTTTTTCTTTGTTCTTTGATACACTAAAATAAAGGAGGAACAAATATGACTAAATATATTTTATCTAGCAGAGAATTTCGTGATGAATTTATCACACAAATTCATGAAATCAGTGATGAATATCAGTTTATCCACTATGATGAAGCAACTTCCATCGACTGGTCAAATGTTGCAATCACGATTGGCTGGAAAGAAGAATGGGCTGGAAAGTTACTGGCTAATGCTTCTCTTGAATGGGTCCAAGCCATTTCAGCCGGTGTGGATACGCTACCTCTAGCACAGTTTGCCCAAAAGAACATCTTACTTTCTAATGGTAGCGGCATTCATGCACAATCGATCACTGATCATTTAATTGCTTTATTATTCATGGAATCCAGAGGAATTTTTACCGCCATCAAAAAACAGGCTGAAAGACAATGGCAGCCCAATGGTATTCCTTATTCATTATTATCTGATAAAGAAATACTGATCGCAGGTACAGGTAAAATTGGGCAGGCTTTAGCAAAGGCCTTAAATTTTTTTGGCACCCAACCTGTCGGCATAAATACAACGGGGCATGCCGTTGATGGTTTCAAGGAAACTTATCCACTTGAAGAGTTGATTGAACAAAGTCAGAAAGCTGATTGTGTGATTAATATCTTACCATTGACACCTGAAACTACAAGAATCTATAATAGCCATTTTTTTAATAGTATGAAATCATCCGCTTCTTTTTATAATGTTGGGCGTGGACCTAGTGTAGATACTGTAGCGTTGACAGAAGCCCTCCGCCAAAAAGAAATCGCATTTGCGGCTCTTGATGTTTTTGAAGAAGAACCTTTACCCGCAAATGATCCGCTATGGACACTGGAAAATGTGTTGATCACCCCGCATATTTCCGGGTTGACCCCACATTTTCAAAAAGCATTCATGGCCATCTTTATGGATAACTTCCGCAATTTTATCCACGAGAAAAAATTGGTTCGAAATCAAGTCGATGTAACAAAAGGGTATTGATCATCAACCAGCGCTGCTTTTTTATTCCCAAAAATTATTTTTGATCTTTTTCTGTCTCCTTTAAAATGTAAAGGGGACGTTTTTTTGTTTCCAGAAAAATTTTTCCAATATATTTTCCAATAATACCTAGACAAAGCAATTGCAAACCGCCAACAAACAATACGATACAAACTAAAGAAGGCCAGCCTGAGGTAGGATCACCAAAAATAAAAGTACGAATAATTATGAATAGCAGTGCAATTCCAGAAGCTAGACAAGACAACGCGCCAACAAAAGAAGCAATATTTAATGGCGTATCAGAAAAATTGACGATGCCATCAATCGAGTACTTGAATAAGCTCCAGAATGACCAAGAAGTTTCTCCAGCTACTCTTTCACGATTTTCGTAGGCAATGTATTCTGTATCAAAACCTACCCAACTAAAGATTCCTTTGGAGAACCGATTGTATTCAGAAAGTTCTAAAACTGCATCCACCATATTCCGACGCATTAAACGGAAATCTCGTGCGCCATTGACCATATGTGCTTCACCAATTTTGTTGATCAATGCATAAAAGGCTTCTGAAAAGAAACTACGAACTTTAGGCTCCCCTTTGCGATCGGCTCTGCGCGTTCCAACACAGTCTAATTGTTTTGTGTTGAGCAAGTCAAACATCTGAGGCAAAAGGCTTGGAGGATCTTGTAAATCTGCATCCATTACGGTAACAAAATCCCCTTTTGCTGCTTTTAAGCCAGCATACAAGGCTGCTTCTTTTCCAAAATTACGTGAAAACGAAAGGTACCGCACACTTTCTGGATGCTCTTGATGCAGCTTGCGCATCACTGCGAGTGTTTGATCGGATGACCCATCATTGATAAACAAATATTCAAAAGGCATGCCTACCTGATCTTTTACTTTTTCAGTCTCTTCAAAAAAAAGTGGTAAGCTACTCTCTTCGTTAAAGCAAGGTACGATAATTGATAACATGGTTTCATCTCCTAACGAACAGGTCTATGATCAAAGCTAGCGATATGGAATCCACTAAACTTCAGTCATAGACTCATACTGTTACATTGTATCTTTATTTTAATTAATTGTTTTCAGTAAAACTATATTTAGGTTCATCTAGCTTTTCATCGTAGTCGACTTGTAGATCATACCCTTTGAAGAACCACTCGTCGGCCTCCTCAATAAAAAAAAGCATGTCTGAAACTGTCTTTTGAACGATAGGATTTTCAGGTTTATCTACTGACATTCCTACTGAAAAACCATCATGGATCTGAGTTTTCCCATAGATTTTACCAAAAAAGCGAACGCCGCTTCCTTGGTCGACTGACAGTTCTTTTTTGAACCAATCAATTGCGGCTTCTGTAATAGTTATATTCATCATTTTTCACTCCTAATCATTCATATGTTCATCAAGAATATCCACATCATCCGTGTTCCCAATCACGAGTAGATTATCATTCTCACGCACGATCGAATCAGCTGCGGGAGACACGATCACTTGTCCAGGTCCTCGACGAATAGCAACAACGGTCAATCCATATTTTTGACGAAAATTCAAATCAAGTAAGGACCTATTAAAGAAACGCGGATTTGAGACACGAATCTCCGCCAGCGAAAATTCATCTGAAAGCTCAATATAATCCAAGATATTTTTTGATACTAGATTGTGAGCGATACGAATCCCCATATCCCGTTCTGGGTGGACAACTCGATCAGCACCAAGCTTCTCAAGAACCCGAGCATGATATTCATTTTGCGCCTTTGCTAAAACGTTCGGTACCCCCATCTCTTTGACCATCAAAGTCACAAGAATACTTGCTTGGATATCTTCACCGATTGCTACGATCACATGGTCGAAATTACGAATTCCTAATGAGCGCAACGTCATTTCATCCTGTGCATTGCCCACCACCGCATGGGTAGCAATATTCATATACTCATTGACCCGATCCTCATTGCTGTCAATGGCTAATACTTCTTGTCCGGATTCTATCAATGTTCGACAAATACTGCCGCCGAACCTTCCAAGACCAATAATCGCGTAATTCTGCTTCACATTAAACGCTCCTTTACCTTACAAATCCTACTCTAGTATATCAAAAACCTCCTCAACTGACTATGAGGAGGTACCCTTATGATGAGATTCTTATTTTGTCAAGCCATGCTTAAAGGCATAAATAGTTGCTTGTGTTCGATCTTCCACTTCTAGTTTCGACAATATATTTGATACATGGGTTTTAACCGTTTTGAGTGTAATAAACAACTCATCCGCAATCTCCTGATTACTTTTCCCTTCAGCAATCAAAAGCAGCACTTCTTTTTCCCGATTTGTCAGATCATCATGTAAAATCGGCGTGCGATTTGTTAAACGATCCATCATTTTCGTTGTTACTTCCGGTTCCAACACCCGCTCGCCTCTTTGAGTCGCACGAATGGCATCCGCAATTTCATGTGCAGTGGATGTTTTTAACAAATAACCGGCAGCACCAGCTTCAATTGCAGGATATACTTTCTCGTCATCAATAAAACTAGTAACTATGATGATTTTTGCTTCCGGCCAATCTGCTAGAATGGCTTTGGTTGCCTCAATGCCATCCATTTCATCCATCACTAAATCCATCAAGATGACATCGGGACGTAAAGACAATGCCTTTTCGTAGCCGATTTTGCCATTTTCAGCTTCTCCAATCACCTCTATATCTTCTTGAATGGATAAGTAGGAAGAAACCCCCAAACGTACCATTTCGTGGTCATCTACTAACAAAACGTTGATCATTTTTATGCCTCCTTAAGCAGCGGGATTTTTATTTCAATACTTGTTCCTTGATTTTTAAAACTGATAATCTTTAATGTGCCGCCAACGGCACTGATTCGCTCACGGATATTCATCAGCCCATAACTGCCAGCTTTTTGATTGTCGACATCGAATCCTACACCATCGTCGATCACGCGCAACAGCACGTTGTGTTCAATATGATTCAAGTAGACTTCAAGTTCATCCGCTTTGGCATGACGCAGTGTATTCGATAGTAATTCTTGAATCACTCGAAATAATTGGTCTTCTATAGAGCTTGGCATAGTAAACTCTTCGATATCCCATTTCAAGGATATCTTGATTTTTGTTTCCAATTCTTTTAATAATTGCTCGATTCCTTGTTTGAGGCTTTTCCCTTCCAATGTGACCGGACGCAGGTGTAACAATAACGCTCGCATCTCAGACTGCGAAGCATTGATGATGTCCGTTACCATAGCCAATTGCTTCTTTTGCATTTCCGGGGCATCGTCCCGGATGGCTTGTTCGTTTAATGCGGACATCATCATCATTGCGGCAAATAATTGTTGTGAAACTGAATCATGCAATTCTCGGGCCAAACGATGTCGTTCGGCTTCAAGGATTTCTTCTTTTGTACTGCCATCCACTAGCTGCGGCCGAGCATTTAATTGTTGAAGCTCACTTGACATATCTTTCATTTTGACCTGTAATTTCCTGATGTCTCGATCGACATCTTCAATCAACCGATTTTCTTGCGCATGAGGGATAGGTGTGTCAAGTAGTGGACTATCAATATCTCCATTTGAAAGCAATCGCAGCTTCTCTTCGATTGGCCCGTATTGGCGGTTTCTGAAAAGAGAAATCAATAGAAAGACAGCCAGGCCCACCATCAGCGAAACAACTAATAAATGAAAAATGATCGGTATAAAGAATAGTTTGATCTGAAAGACTTCTAGCAGCCAATTCTTCTTTCCACTAGCATAAAGATACGAAAAAAGAATCAAGATCATCATCAAAAAACTAGTGACCGCACTATAAAAAGCGATCATTCCTCGAGAAAATTTAGCAATCATACCCGAATCACCTCGATATCCCCAATCAAAGTGTTCGTTAAAATTTTTAGTCGGCGGGTGTTTTCCTCATAATCCGGACTGTAGATCGTAACTTTCTCATTCTTCAGACCTGTTGACTCGCCTTCGAAAATCACTGTACCGATAAAGGTGCTATGTTCCATTTTGATAGCAACCCCAGCAGGGACTAAAATTCTCGTGCGACCGAATCCCTTACGGACGATTACGATATTTTCTTTTTTCGGCAACAATGTGTTTCCCAAGTCAATGATCGTATCTCCAGAAAAGATGTCGATATTGATATCATCCCATTCATACACTTGATTCCCGATCCGCTCATTGCCGATCCATTGTTGTTTCGTTTTATGAGGATGAAACTGCTTTGGTTCTTCTGTTTCTAAAATGATCATTTGTTTTTTGCGCCAAAATGTGTTTTTTGTAAAATCTACACCAGTGATTTCCACACCTTTCAATCCAATAAAAAGGATCGCAAAAATCAACATCAGCCACAAAGCCGGACTATTTAAAAGACTGATAAAGATGGCGATACCACCGGTAACCATCAAAAAATTATTAAAATTTGTTTTACGTTCTCTGCGAGAAACAAAGTAGATCGTCACAACACCTAAAATCAATAAAATCAATAACGGTGGATTCGATAAAATTTGCCAGACCGCAAATAGAAATAATAATGCTTCTACGACAAAGAAAAAACGCCAAGGGCTTTTCATGTAAGCTCCTCCTCCCAATGATTCTATTTTATCATAACGGATTCTTCGATGGCATACATCCGTCGCGAGTCCGAAAAAAGATCCTGATTGGTCCTTTTCTCTTTGAGAAAGTGATCATCAGGATCTTCTGCTTAGACTTTTACGAAAAAATCAGCTTTTTTTCACTTCTGTGATTTTCACCAGCATATCTCCGCCTGGTGTTGAAATTGTTACTTCATCATTGATTTTTTTACCAATCAATGCACGAGCGATCGGTGAATCGTTTGAGATTTTACCAGAAAATGGATCCGCTTCTGCACTCCCAACTATTGTATATTCTTCTTCATCTCCATCAGGTAATTCAATGAACGTGACGGTTTTTCCGATCGATACTTCATCATTGTCTACGCCTTCATTATCAATGATCTCAGCAAAACGGATCATATTTTCTAATGTGGTGATACGCCCTTCTACAAAGGCTTGTTCATCTTTTGCGGATTCGTATTCAGAGTTCTCAGAAAGATCTCCAAAGCTGCGGGCAACTTTGATTCTTTCAATGATTTCTCCACGTTTGACTGTCTTTAATTCTTCTAATTCCTGCTCTAATTTTTCTTTTCCTTCTAATGTCATTGGGTATACTTTTTCTACCATTTTAATTTCTCCTTTTAACTTCGTATCAACTGCAAAAGGTAATCTTTTGCGAATAGTCCACAAAAGATTACCATGGTTTTTTTTAAATGTAAACTAATATCCTAATAAAAATTAATTCGAAGTATTGTTTACATATTTTTCAACTAAACGCATATGTTCATCATAGGTTTCTGCAAAATAGACTTCTTGCGTATTGATGTCTGCCACAAAATAATAGTAATTATTTGGTGTTGGTTCCAACACTGCTTTGATAGATTGCTCACTTGGATTATTGAATGGTCCTGGACCATATCCTGTGTTGACATACAAATTGTATGGTGAGTCTACTTGAGTATCTTCGTAAGTTACCAACTCTTTATGCTCGCCTAACGCATAGAGAATAGAAATATCTGACTGCAATGGCATATCCACTGCCAGACGGTTAAAGAAGACTTGGGCAATGTTCTTACGGTCATCTTCTTTACTACCTTCTTTTTCGACAAGAGAAGCCAAGGTCAACACTTCTTGCACTGTCATTTCTTTTTCTGCGATCTGATCGTAATATTTAGACATAACAGTATTTGTTTTATCGATCATTTGGGTCACAACTTCTTCTAAAGTGTTTCCTTTATAATAGTCATAAGTTGCCGGGAAGAGATATCCTTCTAACTTGTAGCGAACGCCTTCTGCTTTTGCCGCGCTATCCAACAACTCTGGATATGCTTCATGCATTTTATTAAAGAAGGTGTCATCTTTCATTAAAGCTAAGAAATCATCTTTCGAGATACTTGTTGCTTTGGCAAGCGCATCTCCGATTTGGTCTATATCATACCCTTCAGGAATCGTCACTTTCGCATCTGATGTCACTGACCCTTCTCCTTGCTGTAACTGGGCACTAATTTCATCCAGAGTCATACTTGGAGAAAACTGATAATTACCAGCTTGGAAACCAGTCAGATTATTAAATTTCGTATAATAATTAAAGATCATACCACTTTTGATGATCTTATCTTTTTCTAAAATCTCGCCAATCATTTTATTTGATGATCCGCTTGGAATCTCAACAGCAACTTTTTCTGTTTTTTCTGGATCTAACGGCTGCAATCCTGAAGTGACATATCGATAGACTGAAAAACCAAGGACGCCGCCAATAACGATTAATGCGATTACAACAATTGTGACGATGCGATTGACGATACGGTCTTCTCTTTTCCGCTGTAACTTACGAACGGTATCTGACTTTTCATCTAAACCAGCTTCTTCCTTTTTAGGAGCTGAACGCTTCGCTTTTTGAGCGTTTTTTTGAACAGTTTTATTTTTGATTTGGCCCTTTTGGATACTGCTCTGCTTTTTTGTACTGCGGGTCGCAGAGCGACTTTCTATAGGTTCCTCAACAGATGATCGCTTTTGTTCAGACGATTCGTTGGTTTGAGGTTTTTTCAAAGCACCTAAAACTTCGTCTTTGAAGGACTTCTCTTCTGGATGTTGTTTACTCAAAACAACTCCTCCTAACTTTCGTAATACTGACTTGTACCATTATACACGAAAGTTAGGAGGAGATAAATGATTTTCGTATATTAAGATGTTTTCCTACTTAGATTATATATTACTTTGCATATACCGCGACCTAGTATAAAGAGAGTTAATATAGCAATTGTTGCAATAGCAATGATAATGGATATTGCGACAAATTTGGGAGTTTCATATTTTATTTTCAAAATATTTTCTCCTTCTTGCGATTTAATTTGTATGGTACCAATCTCACTAACCTTAGGGTGTATAACCTCTCCATTATATTCTACAATCGTGTTCTCATATTTTATAATAGGGACATTAATTTCTTCGGCCTTTTTACTAGACCATGTTACAAGTAATCCACCATCAATTATCGTTTTATTAAAATTTTCATTCGGCGTTACAACGTATTTCCAATATTGAGTGTATGGAGCAAATGATCTAAACTCATCATTTGTAAGTTTCTCTTTGATTGGAAGATAGTCTGATGTTCCTTTTTGAATAACTTCTAATACTTTATTTAAATCTGAACTATTAATAATTGCTCTTAGCCGATCAGGTTCAATTTCATTTCTACTTTTGTTATTTGTGGCCAGCACACTATTGGAATTCCACAAATCCATTCTCTTAATAATTTTGTTTTGTGCAGAAGAAACTGAAATAACTGTTAATATACTCAGTATAATAAGTAAATTTTTACTTTTGAACTGTTTTACAGATAAACCAAAAGCAATTGGTAATAAAATAAGTGGAATCGTTAATATTCTGTAAGGAAACTGCAGGAAATTTTCCAAGACTGGAAATAATGTAGTCACAAATTTCCATGGAAAAAAACGACTTGAGATAAAAAGGAAAATAGCACCGCAAAAAGTAAGTATCTTATTTGTTTTAGTAATCATTGACCAGTTAAAGCAAACTAGAAATAGTTGAACTAGAAATAATACTGTTAAAACCACTCCTAAGTCAGCCATAGCATTCGTATCGTTTACTGAAAAAAAAACTGCATTTCTCATTAAATCTCTCGGGGCAGTTTGAATAATTATATTGTTTTTCGTAATATGGAAAAGGCTTAACCAGACATTCAAGCTACTGAGTATAGATAAGGACACGGAGAAAAAAAGATTTAAAACAAAAATAAGTTTTTCCTTACAACTTATAAATGTAATAATTATAAACGGACTTAAAGCGATTGTTACTAGCAATGAAGAAAAGAAGTGGGTCTGTAGTAATATTCCCATACTTAATCCCAATCCTACAATTGAAAACTTATTTTTTTTATTGGTCATCATTTCAATTCCATAATAAAGAACATAAGGTAAAACCATATTTCCTATCCCATTAAATGATCCATTCAAATTCCATGACATCGTTAGTGTAGATGTCATGTAAATGCACCCAATCAAAAATGATAAATAAATATTTAAATCACATTTTTCCGCTATCCTATAAACACCGAAGGCTCCTATAACATTAACTAAAAAAGATGTAATTAACTGAAATTTGAGCCAGCTTCCTGCCAATAGCAATATGAATCCCATAAAATAGGCCATTCCCGGACCATATACAGCATTTATTACTCGAGCAGATTGCTGAAAACCAAAAAGTGAAATGAAGTAGCTATAATTTCCCGTCTTGATTTGCATCATTGTATCATAAAAACGATTCATGTGAAAAACGGAGTCATATCCAAGTACAAAACCTTTCTCAAAAATCTCAGAGCTTTGAATAAGTAATGAGATAATAGCAAAAAGGAAAAATACCCATAGAGATGTAGGAATTTTTTTCGAAATTTGATGAATTATATTTATTTTAAACACCCCTTAACTAAATGACCTAATAATTCATTCATATTAAAAACTAAGCAATTCTTTAAGAATTAAGCAATTGATTCTTAACAATCAATTTTGGATTTTTCCACTTAATTACTCCACTTTCTTTTGAGGAAAAGCCAATTTTCAAAAAATTACTTTGTTTAAATGTTAGATTTAACTTGACTTCAAACCAGCGATTTACTTTATAATTTGTTAAATCTTTTAATTTGATATTTTGATGACTCAATGCATCCTTTGCCTGTACCTGTTCTGAATTTCTAAACTCTCTAAAAGAGAAAATAATATTTTCTTCAGACATTCCCTTTTCTACAAAAACCTTACAACAAAACATAAACGAAAGATTAGTACTTGCTAGTTGTATACCTTGAGTCCAATTAGCAACAAAATCTTCTTTTAAATGTGGACAATTGAATTGAAGCTGTCCTTCCACACTAACGTAATAAGGGGATTTAAATGACCAAGCTAGGAAAGAATCTCTATTTCTCATATTTTCTAATAAGTCCATCTTTTTAGGAGAATAGTGTAAGTTGGAGTTTTTGATCCGGTAATCTTCAATCACAGTTGTTAGTAATTGATCGTTGAAGTCAGTATAATAATCATCTTGAAAATGTAAATACCATGGTCCCCATATATGATTCAAATTCAAGTAATATCTCTTTTCAAAAGATAAGACTTTTGCTTTGGGACATAGATGTATAAAAACCTGATTAAAAGTGTCTAACAGATTATTAATATCATCAATTTCAAAATCTTCATCACCAAGATAATTCTTTAGTGATGCCATTTCATTTTTATCATCAAAATAACTATCTTCAAGTTTCTTAGGATTTAAAATAAGTTTAGTATTTGGTAGATATTTATCTAAAAAAGAAAGTAATCTTTTTACACCAGATTGCCACTTTTCTAAATATACATCTGGGTTATTAAAAAAGTTTATCTCCTCATCAAGTTTCCCATATATACAAGATTGTTTCAGAATAGACGTTTTATTCGTTAACCATGTATTCTTATATTTTACAGCACCAAACATAGCATCACCATAGAAATCTATTATTAAATAATCAGGCTGCCCTAAGATTAAACTATTCCAAAATGATTTTGACAATTCACTTCTAATTTGTTGCTTCGCAAATGGAGATAGTTTTGAATCAACAAATAACTCATCGTTTTCTCTATATGCTTCTGATGCTAAAGAAATCATTGAAATTTGATTTTGATGAAAGACCGGTTTGAAATATTTCTTGTAGTCTGGAAATATTTTGGAATTAAACAAATCGCGAGAGTAGCAAGCTCCAATAATAGCCATTCTTAGTTTCTCCATTTTTTATACCTCAATCCTAATATTATCTGTTTTATTCTATCACAACAAAAGACCATAATTAAGAAAAAAGTTTTCCACAACAAAGACATAAAAAGAAGTTTTTTTAATTTAGTATTGAAGCAATCATTCAAGATAATATATCAAATTAGAAGGTTTGTGAGTATCTTACTTTTAAGTTCTAAAACTTATTTATAAATATAAGCAACAATTTTGAAATCGAAAACAATTGAATTCGCCACTTCATAATAAATTGAGTTTAAAATTTTCTAGAATCTAACAAAAAAATACACTATCTCTTATTTCAAGATTAATTAAAAATTATAGGAAGCCTAAATTAGTTAGATATTTTATTATAGATTATTTTTGGAAAAAGCATCATTTTCATAAAATAAAACGATTAACCAAAACTTTATGAATTATAATTAATGTAATAACTAATTTAAAGTAACATCGTTAAAAATAAATTATTAACAATGATAGAAATAGTTGCAACTTCAATAAACAAATTCCTTAAGTTAGGATCGATCTTCTTCAAGCAAAAAATCCTAACCACCTTTCAAAACGGTGGTTTACTTTGAGGCTATATATCTAATAATAGCCAGTGTTTTATGGTTCTTTTCCCTCTTAGATATCTATGAAATTTCAAACACCTATTTTGGTCGGAATACTTAGCAATAGAGGTACATGATCTGGCATTCGACGATCTTCACCTTGTAACTGCATGGACGGCTGATTATTTCTTGCAAATTAGTTCTATATTGATTATATATTATTTTGCTTCTATACTTTAGAATAATTACACCATGTTATTAACGTACTCATTTTGCATGGGCTAAGAACTATTAGACTTAATAGCCATTCGAATCTCTCCCTTTGGTTACCATGTGGCCTGAGCATCTACATTTTTAACACGCATGAAGTCATTTTAGTAAAAAAATTTATTTTCCTCCCGAATAGTAGGTGTTTTTTGGTTTCTCCCACTCTGCATGCTCAACTGGGTCTAAAGACAGAAATAGAACCAGTTAAACAATTTGCTTAACTGGTTCTGACAGTTTTACATTTTAATAATAAAGGCTCTATAATTTATGGGGCTGATGAATCAGAATTGATTCTTCAGCCCCATTTTCATTTTAGATATTAAAAAACATATCGTTCTCTAGTATGATTAAATCACGACAAAATAAACAACTGAGAGGACGATATGCTATATGAATGATTCTATCAAAAAATGCTGCTATTAATAGATAAAGACTTGATGATTACAGAGATTTCTTAAGAGATCTTTAAAAAGGAAAAGACATTGATCGTTAATGCCATTCTCTCGCCTGCACCTCATACTTGTAGAAGTTGTGGTTCTACTGTGGTAGATCGAAATGGGAAAGCAATTATAGTGAAAAATGGGAAGAAGGGAACGATAGTCCGCTTTGAGCAATAAAATCATATGCCTATGGTTATGCGCTAAAAAAAGCAGCGCTACACCTGTAAAAACTGTCGAACCTATTGGACGGCTCAAAGTTATTTTGTCCGCCCCAGACATTCAATCGCGAATCATGTTCGATATAAAATTGCTTCTTTACTGATTGAAAAAGTATCTTTATCTTTTATTTCGAAACGTTGTCAGGTATCTTTGACCACCGTTATTCGTACATTGAAAGAGTTTAAAAGCTATTTACCAAAGCCTTCTAAGAGGATTCTCCCCAGAGTATTGATGGTTGATGAATTTCGTTCGCACACTTCCATAGAAGATAAAATGAGCTTTATTTGCGCAGATGGCGAAACAGGAAGGTTAATTGATGGCTTGCCTACGCGTAAATTACCTCGATTAACAAGCTATTTCTTAGGCTGCACCAATCCTGAAGAAGTAAAATTTTTAGTCACAGACATGAACGCCGCCTACTTCCAGCTCACCAAGCGTGTTCTACCAAATGCGAAAGTAGTAATTGATCGGTTTCATATTATCAAACACATGAATCAAGCGTTCAATGAGTTGCGTATTCCTTTTTTCATGAATTAGTTGAAGCCTTTCGAGGCAAAGACCCTAACTTGTTTTTCTCCTTGTTGGCAGAACTTCCCGAAACGTTAGACAACGGCTTTCGGGAAAAGCTTCAAAATCTTCTGACCTACGAAGAAGGCATCACCAATGCGATGATCTATCCCTACTCCAATGGAAAAATAGAAGCGAAGAATACCCACATAAAGACAATGAAAAGAGAATCCTATGGATTTAAATCATTTGAGAACATGAGAATTAGAATTTTTTTGGTCAATCAATTAATCAAAGTGAGATAACAAAAAATCCGAGTCAGAATAAGGTTCATTCTGACCCAGATTTGATTTTACGCAACTCATTAGTCCTTATTGACAAAGAGCCATAATAAATAAACACATATAAAATGGTTTATTATCTAACCACAACTTGCTTTCTTCCTTTTATTGAAAGGTAATTATCCAGAGTTTTTTCAGCAACCCATTGCCTGCCACCAGAATTGATGTAACCAGATGCTGGGTCTTGAATGAAATATTTACCATTTTTGTAACCGATAATCGTTAACACATGCGTAGTTGAATTATTGTTTGGATATCTTAAACCTGCTTTTCCCCATATCATAACAGGGTTTCCTTGTTTCACTTCGTTTTGTACATAAGTTAATGGTTTACCCGTAATGTTTACGGCATTCCCACCAAGTTTATTTATAAAATTTGTTGTTCCTATTGGTGATATAACAGCCTTAAATTCATTATATCTCAACGGATGACCCACTTGTCCAATATCCGGATTCCAACTGTGTAAGGGCAAATTATTATAGAACCAACGTAAATTAAGATTCAAGGCATAGCCTTTAGCTTGCATCGTTGCGAATATTTGAGAAGCTGCGCACCCTGCTCCAGCATAACCTGCAGTGTTAATTTGGTTCACCCAATCAATTGGCACTATAAATTCTTTTAGATTGCTAAGTCCTTCTTTGTTAATCCAACCTATTATTCTTCCACGATACTTTAGCTGATAATAAGTACCATAGCTTGTTTTCGATTCACGTATAATTGAAACATTTTTTCCTAAATAAAATGTTGTCTTTCCAGATTCTTTGGCTCCATAAATGTAAGGTGTTTCCCATAAGCTCCAATTCTTTTTTGAAACCATATGCATATCATAATTTACTGATTTATTGGTTATGATTTTATCAACATAAGTAGTCCCTAGTTCATTAATCCAACCGACAAAATGCCAGCGACCATTAACCATTATCCATGTTTTTAAATATGTTCCAGTATTTGTTGTTGCTCTTGCATTGAATAATACTTGCTTATTTAAATAAGAAGTAGTTTTACCTAATTCTTTAGCCTCTGATTTATATGGTTTTTCCCAAATTGACCAATTACTCTTGAGAATCTTCCCATAAGTATTGGAAATCGTGACTCCCTCACTTGTATTGATAGCAGATAAATTACTGTTGATAGCAGTTTCGTTTATCCATCCAATCTCTTTTCCATCAAATTTAAATAACACATAAATTCCATTATTTGTTCTAGCTCTTCTAATCAAATCAACTTTTTCTCCAGCATAAGCATTTGAATATTTAACAAATTGATTTTTTCCTCCTTTAACAAAAGGTTTGGACCAGATGGACCAAGCATACTTCGTTTGATAGACTCCAAAAAGAGAGTAAGACTCACCAATATTCGAGTCTAACATATTTTCTTTACCTGTTCCATTTTCATTTATCCATCCGATTGTTTCCCCATTATATTCTATTAAAAGATAGACACCATTTTGGGTTGTCGCTTTTCTAACTGCTCTTATAACTTTCTCATATAACTTATCCGTTTTTCCAATTAGCTGAGCCCTTTCATCGTATGGAAGACTCCAAATTGACCAAGTACTCTTATATATTCGTAAAGTTTGATTAATAGCTATACCGCTCGATTTATTGATACTAATAGTATGCTTAGAAATACCTAAAACATTTAACCAGCCAACAGTTTTATATTCATTAGATCTTTTAATCTGAAACAGTATATAAGTTCCCAAATTCGTGGATTTTTCGTCAATAACTTGAATTTCTTCACCAATATATTGATCGGTATTCGAAATCGGCTGCGATCCATTTGCAGTATATGGATCTGCCCATATATTCCATTTTTCTTTAACAATATAGGCTGAATATCTGTCTATTCTGGTAGAAGTACCAGCTATATCATTTTCTTCAAAGCTAGTGTCTGTTGTTTCATTTTGAACATCTTGCTGGCTAGAATCCTCCATTAAAGATGAATTACTTTCCGATGAAGAAGACCCACTAGGTACAGTATTATCAGAGGTTTCGTTAGAACTGGAGGTAACGGTAGAATCGACTACGTCGAAAACGTTTTCTCTCGATGTATCTTCATGGGAAATTATTTCTTCAGAAGCAGAAATCGAATCTCCTACCACAGATATTGGTTCCAGAATCTGTAAAAGAAGAAGAAATAAAACCGCCAACTTTATTTTTTTCATAATTAACCCCTATTCTAAAAAACTTATAAACTACCAACTTTTCATTTTCTCACGACACTAATTACATTATACTAAATTTTCACCACTTATCTAATAAAAAGTTTTGACATGGTCATTGAATAAAACACACAACAACCATATCAAAATTTAATATTCAGTTGATTAATCCATAATACGTTTAATCAATTCTTCTGTTGCATGTCCTTTGTCGTATTGGACAAATTTTTTATTGAATGCTTGGATGCTTTTTTGATATTTCTGCATGAAAGTATCAATATTTTTAATTTCAGCAATTATTTCTTCTGTGTTTACAAGAAGTGGTCCTGGCGCCTCTTCCTTAAAATCAAAATACAAATCCCGCAAATTGTTCTTATAGTTGTCATAGTCATAAGTGAAAAATAGCATTGGTTTATTTAGCAAAGCAAAGTCAAACATTACAGAAGAGTAATCCGTAATCAATAAATCTGCGACTTTATAGAAATCACTAATAATACTATTTTTCCCAAAGACGAAAGCAAAATCTTCAACACCATCTAAAGAAAAATTTTGTATCATATAATGATGTAATTTGATGACAATAATATATTCATCACCTAGAGATTCTTTTAGTTGCTGTAAATCGATTGGCATTGAAAATTTTCCTTTTACACGCCACGTTGGAGCATATAAAATGATTTTTTTATCTTTGGGCAATTGATAAGAGTTGAGAATTGACAATCTCAACTCTTCTGAATAATTAAATAAACTGTCATTTCTTGGATATCCAGTTTTTAATAATTGTTTATTAAATCGATAAGCTGATTGTGCAATTTCACCCACATAATCACTTGGAATCGTAAGATAATCCCATCTTTCACATTTTTCAATGAATTTCTGAACTTGATGATCCGGAATTTCACCTGGATTGTCTAATCCGAGTTTTTTTAGTGGAGTTCCATGCATTGTTTGGACTTCTACTGCATTTTTCCTTTTATGATAATAATCTGGAAAATTAACATTATTAAAAAAATATTTAGCTCGTGCAAGATAATATAAATACTTCCATGAATTTAGTTTAACCACTTCAGTATTAGAATTATTAATATCTATATTAGATAAGGTATCTTGTAAGGGAATAATATATTTCATGTTAGGCTTCTGCTGATTTAGATAATCATAAATTGCTTTTGGATTATCACTAAATTCTCTCCCCCAGAATGACTCTAATACACAAACATTTTTTAAAATAGGTAATTTTCTCCATAGTGGATAAAATACTCTTCTAACTACTTCTTGTCTTCGAGGACCATCATCAAGTTTATCCCAATAAGAACTACGTTTAAATTTTAGATAATATTTACCAAAAGGGTGATAAAGTTCATATTTAGTCCCTTGGTTTTTAACTAATAATTTGTCTACACCAAAGTTAAACAAATATATTGGTAGACGTTCAATATTGGATAATTTTCCATACGTTTTTCTATCAGTATTATTAGTTTCATCGTTTACGGACTCATCAATTGATGAGTCAAGATCGTTCTCTCCATAATCAAATATGCGACGTTTAACTTGAAAATCACCGGTTTTCTCGATAACTAATGTATAGACTTTATCATTGAATGTTTCACTTAATGAAATTGTTGATTCAATGATCGAACAATTTTGATTTCTATCAATTACTTTAGGAGCTAAATGAATTTCTTCTTCACCCATCAAAAGAACTGACCAAGTTTGTGCATTTTCAAAGAAATTATTGGGAATTGAAAACGTGAAAGTCAATTGATTATTAGCGTTTGTCATATCTTGAACAATTGGCAAAACTTCACCAAACCGAAGTCTAAATTTACCTGATTGTGTCCCAATGATAGTAATTTGATGTTCTTGATATGGATAGCTTTCATAGCTACTTTCTTCAGCTCTCATCAACGGAGTAGATTCTTCAAAATAGAATTCCCAATTCAGATCTTTTCCATTATAATCAGAGATATTTAATATCTCGTCGATAATTTGTGAGGTGATCTCAGCCTTAAAAAAGCTGCCTTCTTTTTTTACAGGCAAAGTAAACTCCATCTGAGTTTCTAAATCTTTACAAATCATTACTAAAGAATCGCGGTTTGACAGCGATTGACCTGAGAGAGAAATTCTACCATCATTAATTGATACATCAGAAATACTATTTTTCAAACTACTTTTCGTAAAATTTAATTCCCAGCTAGCATTATAAGTAGGTGCAACAATAGTATCATTCACTATTTTATAATTAGGTTTCGTTTTATAACCTGGTAACGGTGCTTGAATAGCATATTCTTGAATAATTCCCGAATTTTGATATTCAAATAGCAATTGATATTGCTCATTCTCATTCATTAGTGGCAACACTTTTTTCATGGATATTTCTACTTCATAACCTGAGTAATTATAATTGTGTAGTCTTTTAAAAGGAATTCGTGAATTAATATCTACGCCTCTCTTTAAAGTAACATCTGGTCGGAACAACAATTTCAAATTATTGTTTATCGAAATTATTTCCTCTGAATTCTCACCCTTTAAAAAGACCCGACATTTGCTTGTATTTCTTTTATTCGAGGATAGCA
This sequence comes from Enterococcus sp. FDAARGOS_553, assembly GCF_003812305.1. NCBI lineage: Bacteria > Bacillati > Bacillota > Bacilli > Lactobacillales > Enterococcaceae > Enterococcus > Enterococcus sp. FDAARGOS_553. The sequence continues at coordinate 2,169,823 of NZ_CP033740.1, read as the reverse complement.
TTCTTAAATAAGTTACACCGGATACTTTGAAGACATCCTTTTCCCAATAACTATTTTCTATCCATATAACTGGGGAAAATTCCGTTGTAGCTATACGCTCTTCTCTCGATAAAACATCAATAAATTGATAATCAAAAGTTAATCCTTCTGAGGTTTTTATTGGCTTTTTACGGTTTAATTTCAGCTTATCATTTCGAATTACTTTTAAGAAATCATCAAACCGATCAAGCATAATTAATCGGTATTTAATTCGCCATAGAACGCTAAGTTGCATGAAGATATGTGAGCTCACACCTTTTAGATAGTCTTTTACATATTTGTTTACTGCTATCTGGTATTCTTTTTCAACCTCAAGCATATATCCAAGATAAAGAGGAAAATCCATGGATAAATTCTTATAATCAAACGCATCCTTCAAATCATTAGAAACATTGTACTTTGCAAATGCTTCTTTAACCATATCAATTGCTTTCGTTCTGTCGATGAAGTTCTCTATCTTTTCTTTTTGTTGAGTAATGGAATTATCACCAGCGTCTCTTGCGCGCCATCGATAAACCACTTGTGTTAACACATCGACATTATCTGCTAATGCATGAGCCGGAATAGTCACAGGAATATCCTCATAAAGCATTCCTTCTGGAAAACGAAATTGATATTTATCCCAGAAACTCCGTCTAAAAATTTTATTCCAAGCAGTGGTATCATATAATAGTTCTGGATTAGTATGAATATTGACACCAATTAAATCTTTGAAAAAAACTTTTTTGTGAAGCACAGATGCATAAGTCCTTGTTGAATTGAACCTTACTACATTCCCAATAACAAAGTCTGAACCAGAATTTTCAATGGTGTTCAACATGTGTGTATATGCATTTTGTTCAATTACATCATCAGAATCAACAAATGTAATATATTCTCCCACTGAATGAGCTATACCTGTATTTCTAGCATTTCCCAATCCACCATTTTTTTGATTAATTACTTTTACTTGATCATACTTTTGCTCTAATCTGTAAGCAATTTCTAGCGTGTTGTCTGTAGATCCATCGTTAATAATTAAGACTTCCATTGAACTAATTTCCTGTTGGACGATTGACTCAATGCACTCTTCTAAATAGTTACTTACATTATAGGAAGGTACTATGACTGATAGTTTCACTTTAACTCCTCATTTCAACTTTTCTTCTAAAATTTTATCGAAAATCAATTGACAAGACTGAGCATTGTCAAAATTCATGAACTGATTAATCATTTTCTTATTATAAGTACAGGATTCGTCTTGTAGAATTCGTTCTATAAGCTCTTCCTCATTTAAAGTTTCTGGTTTTAAGCCGGTTTTTTCTTCAAGATCAAAGTACCAGCCTATATCATTTAAATATGCATTCTGGTCTTCTTGTAACACAATAATTTTACGATTTAGGTGAGCAAAATCAAACATTGCCGAAGAATAATCCGTAATCAATAAGTCAGAAAGAAGAAACAGTTCTTGGATATCGGTTAACTCATTGGGAAAAGCATGAATTCTATCATGCATTTGGTTATATTGTTCAAACAAATGAGACTCTAATGGATGCAACTTAATTATTAACTCATAATAATCCGGTAAAACATCCATTACCCGGCACCAATCAATAGTAGTTACCTTTCGACGATTTTTTTTGCGCCACGTAGGACAATATAGGATATATTTTTTCTCGTCTGAATAAACTTCATTGAAATACTTCTCCATTAAACGCTGTTTTTCGTTTACGTTGTTCGTATTCTCTATCAAATAAGTATTTCTTGGTGACCCATCCTTTAATATATGCAAATTAGGATTCTCCGACAATTTGAAAGCACCTTTGAAGATTTCTAAATTTAGTTGAGAACTAACAGATAAATAATCCCATTTTTTCATTCTAGGTATAAAAGCTTTTGTCTCTCGTTCCCTTTGTTGCTCATTTCTTAAATCAGCGACTATTTTTTTTAAAGGAAATCCATGCCATGTTTCTATAAATAATTGCTCTTTAGTCTTTCCAGCTTTATCCAAAGAATTCCCATTGATAATAACTAACTTTGAGAGTCGAAATTTCTCTATATACTCTTTGCTACCTAATCGAATAGGAATCATTCCGTAAGAGTAAATCTCTTGATCGACCAATTCATTGGCTGAACTAACGAAAAAAAACTTATCACTTATACTTTTTAAATATAATGATAAATATTTTGGATCACCAGCAAATGTCTTTCCATGAAAAGATTCTACAAAAACGAAATCTTCTCTTGGTCTTGTTTCCGTAGTTGAAGAATTTATTATTGGTTTGTTTCTAGTAAGTATTTTTCTTAAAACTTGTTTAAATTTTTGTGAATTAACTACATATTTTATCAACGGAACTTTTTTTAACCTTTGGTAAATTATTGCTAGTGTTCTTTTGCTAGAAAAATTATTTTGACTAAAGATTTTTCTCATAACTTCATTTTCATCAACAGAATTATCTAACGAAGATAAAGCGGGTAGCGATAATACATTCTCAGTATATAGCCTTCCATATTCTTCTAGAGGGCTTATAGTATTAAGCATATTAAAATCATTTTGTGCTAATCTATTCTTTTCTTCAATGGGTTGTTGAAGAAATTTTTCTATTATCACAGCATCTGATATTGTTGAACCTGTCAGCCAACAAAAACTTTTGAAAGAACCATAAATTTCTCTTAATGAGTTATCATCACCTTGGTACAAAATCATTTGCTTACCTTCAACAAATGCCTCAAGAATAGAATAACCTAGTGTTTCATATCTCGCTGTTGATAGATAAATCGCATCCACAGGTACTTCTTGGTTGATAAATACAAAATCTTGCAACTGATATAAGCGAACTAATTTTTCGTATACATCTTTACTTGGCCCTGTACCATTTATATATAAATGGTACCGCAGCTTTTTATGATTGACAAAATAATCAATAAGTTTGATTGCATAAGCAATATTTTTTTGCGCTTCATCAAATCTTGAATATACGTAGAAACTAATCTGCTTGTGGACGGGATAAATCATCATTTCTTTTTTCATAAGTAAGTGACGAATACTTACTGGAAAATGAACAATATTATTATTTGGATATTTTTTAGATAATTTTTCATAGACGCTCTTTAAACCCACACGATAAGTATCAATTGCTTCAGAAGCAAAATCAAGCGTCGGATCAATTAATGCTAGCGGTGTATGAACCTCGCCAATTACCTTTGCTTGAGGATGGTGCTTTTTAATTATCCTTGCAAAAATAAATAAACTTTCCCTAGTAATAATATATACATCCATCGAAGAAGCATTTGAAAAATTTTCAATTAAATCAAAGCTTATACGCTCCTTCGAAACTAATAGAGCTTCTACTTTTTTTCTTCCCTCACTTGAAACTGTTTGAAGGTTAAAATAATTGATATAATGACCATTACTTAAGAGTTCATTAATTAAGTTAATATTACTTCGAGTGGTACCGCCAGTACCAAACAAGTCATATCCAATAATCCCTATTTTCATAAATAACGTAACTGATCCAGTTACTTATTCCCTCCTTTTAGCTTCCACCACAAGCTTTTTACAATAAAGAACGGCAGTTGAAAAATCCTTCCAATTCTTGCAGGATTACTTAATGATCGATATAACCATTCTAAGTGATGGTCAATATAAAATTGAGGGGCACGCTTTACATGCCCGCTCAAAACATCGAAGCTTCCTCCTACATCTTGAAAAACATTTACTGATAAATTGTTAATATTTTTAGCGAGCCATTGCTCTTGTTTAGGAAATCCTAATGCTACAAATAAAAAATTTGGGTGGCACCTATTAATTTGAGCAACAATCTCGGAATCAGAAAGGCTAGTATACCCATCTATCCCGCCAAGAATATCTATCTGGGGATAGATAGAAGCTATATTTTTTATTGCGTCAGTTAAAACAGCTGGTTTCGCTCCATAAAGGAAAATACTTTTTTTATTATTATTTGCATATAAGAGAAGTTCTTTCATCATGTCAAAGCCGGCTATCCTTTCCTTAATATCGCCACCAGTTAACTTAGAAATCATGACAATTCCAATGCCATCGGGAATACGATGGGTAGAATGTTGAATAAAAGAAATTATCTCAGGATATTTTTTAGATTCTACAACAATTTGTGGATTAACACTGATTATAGACATTTTTTGATTATTCTCGATATACCTATGGGCATCCTCAATAACTTTTTTATAGCTAATACAATCCACAGGTATCCCCATAATAAACTCAGTTTTCATATTGCTTATCAATCCAATCTATTAATTGACTTACGGCATTACCAGAAACAAAAGAATTCCATTTATGATTAAACGAGTTAAAATTGGTTTTTCTCTCATTTTTTATTTCTTTTAGTAATTCATTTTGATCTTTAACCATTGGACTTGCCCACTCTTCAAAGCCAGATTGAAGTCCAACAGAACTTTTATATAGCTGGAGATCATAACAAAAATAAATTATTTTTCCATTTGGATTCGCTAAAGAAAATTCAAATGGAACTGAGGAATAATCCGTGATCAGACAATCTACAACAATAAGTAAATTTTTTAGATCATGTTGCATTTCATCAATAAAATAAGATGGATATTTCTTAGCCAAGCTTTTTAATTTTTTATCATGGGGATGGGCATGGATATAGAATACCCATTCATCACCAATTTGTTCTTCAATTTGCTCGAAGTCCAGCGGAAGCTCATAGTCGTTTTCTCTATAGGTTGGAACATAGAGAGCAATTTTTTTATTAGTCCCTTTTGATAAAACATTCTTTTTTTTAAGAATGTTTTTTTCGTTCCGATTGAAATAATAATCCGTCATGGGATAACCGAATTTTAAAAAGATAGGATCGATATTGTAACTTTCAGCAAAAATTTCAGCCATTGTCGGAGAACTTACTACAAAATGCGTAAATGTATCATATACCTTTTGATAGCGTTGCTGATCTTTAAATGATGCCTTCTTAGCATATTGAGCTTGCAAACCAAACTTTTTGATTGCACCATTCGCGTGCCACAATTGAACAATACGAGTATCCTTATCAAAATTAAAACCGGCTAATAAAGCAAAGTAATTGTCACATAATATTATCCTAGAACGTTTCATTTTTAAAACAGCCTGACATATCATTAAGGGCTTGTCAATGCAATATATATTGCATCCCTTTTTTTGAAAATCCTTAGCTAACTTAGATCCACTTTTGGTGTAACATACTATTAGTCTTTCTCCATATTTTTTATATAAATTTTCTAGTAGGTAATCACTAGTACTAGGAAAACTAAGTAAAAATATAATATAGTTTTCTTTTTTTATACTCGGCTTTGACAAGATATTTATCAAATACAGATAAACAAGTTTACTCAATTGTGTTATTATTTTTTTCAATTTATTAAACCCCATTTTTCGCACTATTATTTATTTTACCTGATAATATCGAAAAAGAAAATAACTGTAACAAAACCGTTATATTTTGATATGAAAAGGCCCTTCTCAAATTTTTTGAGAAGGAACCTTCTGTAAATAAAGTAACCTACTAGAGTCTTGGCTGATGATAAATCAATTAATTAAACCATTTAACCATATTTTGAATTACCCAAATAATAAAAATTAACGACCATAAAAAAATTGTTGTCAATAAAATTACTGTAAAAAACTTGAGTGGTGTATAAGTTACCAGCATCTTATTTTCCCCCTCTTTTTGTTTTACAAAAACAACTCCAATATTGGTCAACTTCACATCGCTATCTGACAGCTCTTTTCCATTTAAAATCAATCTTGTTCTGGCATATTTGACAATAGGTATAGATTTTAGTCCTGCATTTTTCCCGTACCAAGAAATTACCAGATTATTATCAACTATATTTTTGCTGAACTGTTCGTTTTGAGAAACTACTTGTTTACCGTAACTATCGTAATTATCTTGATTATCTTTACCATAAATTGGCAAATAGTCGGGTGTTGATTTTTGAAAAACAGTTAGAATTCTTGATTTGTCATCAGAAAAATATAATTTCTTATCTATTTTTTTATCTTCAGAAAAAAGATAAGAGTGTACTCCTGGGTTAATCTGGTATGTTGCATCGTTCCATCTGATCATTATCCCTGTACTTTGCCAAACAATTTGAAGAAATGAAACAAACAGAATGATAATTAAGTATCGTTCTTTACTTACTTTCTTTTTCGACACATCATTAATTAGTAAAGCTAAACCAATAATAATCAATACCGCAGCTGGAATAAAGAGTCTAAAAGGAAATTGTAAAATTGATAGTATCGGATTGTTTAGGTTAGATAGCTTTGTCCAAGGAATAAGATTGGTTGATAAAAAGGTTAACACCCCTGAAATAAATAGAATTATTTTTAAAAAATCAGACAGCTTTCTCCATCTTATCAAAGCAAAACTAAAGAAAAAGATACAAATATAAGGAAAAACAACAGGTGTATTAATCCAACGAACACTTTTTGCTGTTATAGTATTATTTTGCATAGTTTTATTTACAAAAGGAGCAACCAGTTTATTATTAGCATAAATATCTATCATAGATATCCAGATATTCATAGTTAATAGGAAGAAAAAGAATATTGCTATTAAAAGCTTATTGACTAATTTTAGTTTGTTATTAGATTGGATAAGAGCACATATAAAAAAAGGAGCATAAATTAGGACAAGAAAAACACAAGAAAGTAAGTGAATTTGAAACATAGCAGCAACTGCTACTGCTACAGGTAAAGGTTTCAATGTTTGATTTTCACATAAGTCCAAAAGTGGTATCAAGCAAAGTGGAAGTATGGCAGCCCCCCAGGCAGAAAACCCTTGTTCATTTACCCAATATTGAATGGGGTAAGTTGTCATAAAAAAACCTGAGAATCCGACAGCTAGCCAATTGTTTATTTTCGCCTTAACTAAAAAGAAATACATTGAATAACCAGCTAATATATAGATTAAAAAAGTTGAAATTAGTTGATAGTGGTACCATGTTTTAGAAATTAACACTAATAGTCCTTGGAAATAGGCAAAAAGAGGACCATAAAGGGCATTAACAATTCTTCCCGACTGCTGAAATCCATACATCGAGATAAAATATTGAAAGTTACCGTCTTTAATTTGTTGACTAGTATCATAAAAACGGTTAAAGTGGAATACTTCGTCCGATCCGACTATAAATCCTTTAAGCACAAATTGCGGTAAAATTAATACAAATGCTAATGCAAAAACAGTAATGAGATATCTTTTCTTCATTAAAATATTAAACCCCTCTCTAATTTTTAAATTAATAGAACTAGCATATTATCTATAACTTAAAAAAAAACAAAGTATCATTAATTGTTTTGATTTGAATCTTTAGTGTTGCTATTTTAAAGAAAGATTTCATTTCAGGTGAATAACTAAAACCAGTAAAGTAAACTTATTTATTTTTGTTTAGCATTATTCATAGAAGCATTTTCTTTCAATAAAAACGTTAATATCCTAAATACTATTCACTGTCCAGTCAAAATGATTGATTATATTCTTAGAAATACATGATTTTCCATTTTTGATATCAACTCATGGGAAAGATCAATCAAAAATACCAACCTAGAAGTACCTTCTATTAGGTTGGTATTTTTGATTTCGTATACTAATCATTTACTGATTCAATTAAGATATTTACTTTTTTAATATCCCCTATGGATAAATACGATTCAATAAGCGTGGGAATGGAATGGCTTCACGCACGTGTTCGATACCTGATAGCCATGTAACGGTCCGTTCAAGACCTAGACCAAAACCGGTATGTGGAACTGAGCCATACTTGCGAAGATCTAAATACCAAGAGTATTCATTTTCATCTAATCCGTGGTTACGGATTTGTTCTAGCAAGAATTCATAATCTGTAGCCCGTTCGGAGCCACCGATGATCTCCCCATAGCCTTCTGGTGCAATCATATCTGCACAGATCACGACATCATCTCTTGTTGGATGTGGTTTCATATAGAAAGGTTTGATGGCTTTTGGATAGTTAAGAATAAAGACTGGTTGATCAAATGAGTTTGCAATAAATGTTTCGTGTGGCGAACCAAAATCGTCACCCCATTGAATGTCCTCAAAGCCATTTTTTTGCAATAGTTCTACGGCATCATCATAAGAAATACGAGGGAATGGTAATTTCGTATACTTTTCAAGAATGGCACGATCTCTGCCTAAAACATCTAATGCATAATCACAGTTGTCCAAAACGCTTTGTACAAGGAAAGCAACGTATTGTTCTTGTACTTCCAAGCTTTCTTCTTGATGCATGAAAGCCATTTCCGGTTCGATCATCCAGAATTCGATTAGATGACGACGCGTTTTAGACTTTTCTGCACGGAAAGTCGGTCCGAATGAAAAGACTTTACCAAATGCCATCGCTGCAGCTTCCATATATAATTGACCAGATTGAGATAGATATGCTTTTTGATCAAAATAGTTGGTTTCAAAAAGATCCGTTGTTCCTTCCGGTGCAGACCCTGTCAAAATTGGTGGATCAATTTTGATAAAGCCATTATTATTGAAAAATTCATAGGTAGCACGAATCACTTCGTTACGGATCTGCATGATGGCATGTTGTTTTGAAGAACGTAGCCATAAATGGCGATGATCCATCAAGAAGTCGGTGCCGTGCTCTTTCGGTGTGATTGGGTATTCATGGCTTTCGCCCACTACTTCAATGCCGCTGATGCCGATTTCGTAGCCAAATTTCGAACGGCTATCTTCACGAATCTCACCAGTTACTAGAACTGCCGTTTCTTGATTTAAATTTTTGGCAAGCTGAAAGACTTCTTCGCCCACTTCGGTTTTTACCACGATACCTTGAAAATATGCGGTACCGTCACGTAATTGCAGAAAGGCAATTTTTCCACTTGATCGTTTGTTTGCGACCCAAGCACCAATCTGTACTGTTTCGCCAACATGTTTTTTTGCATCTAAAATTTGAATAGATTCCACACGTTTCTCTCCAATCTGATAATAAGGGTTCCATAAAGCATTTTAAGCTTTTCGGCTTTTCTTTTCAACAAAATCCTGCAAACGTTTTGCGGCTTCTTCCAAGGTTGCCCAATCGGTTGCATAGCTGATCCGTAAATTGTCTGGTGCACCAAACCCAGCACCAGTAACGACTGCTACTCCGGTCTCTTCCAGAATTGCTTCCACAAAATTATTGATGTCTTCATATCCGCACATATTCATTGCTTCCCTGACGTTTGGGAAAAGGTAAAAAGCGCCTTGCGGTTTTACTAATTGAAAACCTGGAATGGCTGCAACAATCGGATAGATTTTATTTAATCGGTCTTCGAATTGCTGACGCATGATTTCAATGGAGTCTTGATTCCCTGACAGTGCTTCAACAGCAGCATATTGACTGACAGCTGTAGGATTGCTAGTTGCTTGAGAAGCAATATCCGTCATCGCTTGAATGATTGTTGGATCGCCGACGGCAAATCCAATCCGCCAACCAGTCATGGCATATGTTTTTGAGACACCATTAATGATGATCGTTTGCTTACGAATAGCCTCAGACAAGGTAGCAATCGGCGTAAAGGAGTGCCCATTGTAAATCAGACGACCATAGATATCATCAGAAACAATCAAGATATGATGTTCAACTGCCCACTCTCCGATAGCCTGTAGTTCTTCTTTCGAATAAATTGCCCCCGTTGGATTGGAGGGCGAATTCAAAATAATGGCTTTAGTCTTGGCTGTTCTAACAGCTTCTAGTTGAGAAACCGTTACTTTAAATTGCTCGGTTTCCGCAGCATAGACGAAGACTGGATGCCCTCCTGCTAGTTTCACTTGCTCTGCATAGCTGACCCAATATGGCACCGGAATAATCACCTCATCTGCTGGATCGATCACTGCTTGAAACAACGCATAAAGCGCAAATTTAGCGCCATCTGTTACGATCACTTGGTTGGTGTCATACGTTACGCCATAAAACTCCTGCAGATAGCGTAGGATGGCTTCTTTTAGCTCAGGGATCCCAGCTGTCGGGGTATAAAAACTTGCCTTCCCATTTTCAACGGCTTGGATAGCGGCTTGACGAATATTCTCAGGAGTAATAAAGTCGGGTTCTCCTACCGTCAAACTCAATACGTCAACGCCTTGCGCTTTTAACGCCTTAGCCTTGGCAGCTGCAGCTAATGTAACTGAGGGCTCTACTTGATACGCTCGTTTGGAGAGTGTCATGTCAACCATCCTTTCTCTAAATCAAATATTATTGATGGCATTGATTTCCTTGCCGTCTTTAAAACCTAGCAAATAATAATGAAGTTCACCAGAAGCATCTTTCGTCATGATTTCCCAAGCAGCTTGCTCTTTAAACAATCCTAAAGTAGCTTTCTGGATCGTTTCTTCTGGATGCTTTTCGGCAACCAATTGACGAGCGGCTTCTTCCGTTAGACCATCTGATTGTTTAAAAACTGACACTTTTTCACCGCTTTTAGGAATAATGACGACGATTTTATTTTCTTTATCATCTGTACCAACTAAACTAAAAGAAGAGGCTTGACGATTAAACCAATAAAATTGATCGACCTCTTTCAAATCCGTATACTTTTGAGCAATTTCGATTGCTTCATTGCGTGCCTGTCGCATCGGACGAGTCGAACGGATGTAGAAAATTGATGAGAATATGATAACGATCAATAAAAAAACGATCGCACCCAGTAAAATCATCACACGGCGTTGTTCTTTGTCTTTCGTTTTCACTCGTTATCCTCCATAAAAATAATATGCTCTATTATAGCAGATTTCAGCTATCTTTTAAGAAAAATGTTTTTTTGGTGTTTCTTCTGCTCCAGAATCAAAAAACGCCCGTATGTCCTCGGTCATTTCTTGTGGTGTAGCTTCTTTGACCGGCAGATTTTTTGGCAAACCTTTAAGTATTCGCTTGCCATACTTCGTAGAAAGAATCCGACGATCAAGAACCACCATTACTCCTTGATCATTTTCCGACCGAATCAGACGTCCCAACGCCTGACGCATTCGGATAATTGCTTTTGGCAGTGCATCCTCCTTGAAAGGATCAATGCCTTCCGATGCTAAAAAAGCATGACGTGCTTGAACAAGCGGTCTTTTGGGGTTCTCAAATGGTAAGCGCGTCACAATCGCGATTTTGAGCGCTTGACCGGGTAAATCGATGCCTTCCCAAAAACTATCTGTTCCAAAAAGAATCCCATTTTCCGCCAGTAAAAAGCGCTTGATGATTTTCTCGCGACTACCGCCAGTCCCTTGTGCTACAAGTTCTCGTCCTTGTTCCAAGGCTTTTTTATGCAGTTTTTCATAGACCCGTTTCAATGTTTCATGAGCAGTGAATAATACAAGTGTTGGCTGCAAATTTTCAAATAGCAACGGTGTTAATGCATCGGCCAAATATTGCGCGTATTCTTCATTCGTTGCTTGCTGAATCGAGATTCCTTGTTTGACAATAAACAGACGTGCTTGCTTTTCATAATCATAGAATGCCGGAATCGTTTTGACCGTCACTTCAGGAATGCCTAATCGGTGAGCAAAGTAAGATTTGTTACCAGGAATTTTCAATGTACCGCCTAAATAAAGAATATGTTTGTACCTTGAATACCATTTGCTTTCGATAATTTGATTTCCCTGCAGGTCTGCCACTTCAATCATCGCTGCAGCATTCCCTGCTTTTTTCATGATCCAATGGACATACCGAGGTTGCCAATTCATCAGCCACGATTGAACCGTCGCTGCCTGTACCTCCATATCATGGAAATAATCGAACAAGCGGGCAATCAGGATGCGCTCCCGAGCCAATCGCCGTTCTTCTGTCGCCATGAAGGTTGTCTGCAATCGCTGTTGGATTTCTAAAATTTCTTTATAATACAAATGAATTTTTTGATGGAGACGATCTTGCTGCAAGCTGCCATCGTAAAGATCCTTGCGTTGGACAAGTGTCAGTTCTCCCCCATCGATCACGAGTGTTTCAAAATAGGCTTCTAGCGTATCGATAATCAATTTGATGGCATCGATATACAATGAAAATAAATGGGAAAGATCGAATTCTTCAGCGACGAGTTGCTTGATCTCTTCAAACAAACCTTCTTCATTCATTTGCAAAAATTGTCGTTTGAACTGTTGGGAATCAAAGGAATTTTGCGAATATCTTTCGGCAATCTCCGGCAAATGCTGGACTTCATCGATCAGCAGAAAGTCACTCGTTGGTAGTAGTGGATACTGTCGCCGATTTTCCTGCATCAAAAATGCATGGTTGACAATCAGCACATTGCTTTGTGTCATCTTATTATAGAGATGGCGCACAAAATCCTGCTCATAAAAAGATTGATTCTTTGCCAAAAAATCCACCCCTCGATGACGGATTTCCAAAAACAACGGATGATCAAGACGCACAAGATTCAATTCATCAAAATCTCCGGTCTCAGTTTTGGTCAGCCAAACTAAAAGTCCCATCTGGTACTGGGCATACTGTTTTTGTTCAAGCGGTTGTTCTAATGTTGCTTTGAACCGCTGGAGATCAATGTAGTGTTGATGGCTTTTCACAACAGTTGCCTGCAACGGTTGTTCCAGTACTTGATTGACTAATGGGATGTCTTTAGCCAATATCTGATTCTGTAGCAAAATCGACGTGGTACTGACGATTAATGGGTTTTTTGGAGTAGCTAAGTAGCTTGCAGGAAATAAGTACCCGATGGTTTTTCCCATGCCGGTTTCTGCCTCAATGATCAGATTTTTTTCTTCATGAGAAAAGTGATCATAAACAGCATTCATCAACCGCGCTTGTTGTTTTCGATAACTGAGGCGACCATCAAAACATTTGATCTTATCCGCTTTAACTTTAGGATACTCTCCTTGAAAATAGCTTGATTCAAACAATGGCACACTCTTTTTTCGCAGAACCAATCCATCGATTTCTTCCAAATGTTCAGGAAGCGGCTCTTCGGTACGTTCACTGACGATCCGCTGAATATACTGACTGGTCTGCATCCCCATTTGACCGCTCAACTGGGCGATTTGCTTTAAAGTCACCCATGGCAGTTCACGCATGATCGATTCGATGTACAGCAATAATGCCGCGGTCACTTCCGCATCGCTATCCGCCTGATGTGGATTCTCATGAACAAATCCGATACTTTCAGCCAGATCTCCCAAACGAAAGCTGCTTTCTGTCGGCAAAAAAACTTGCGCCAATTCCACGGTATCGATTCCTGGAATCTCAAGGGGCGGCATCCCGCATCGGATTAATTCTTGACTTAAGAAATGATAGTCAAAATAAATATTATGAGCCACAAAGACTGTTTGTGTTAACAAATTATAAATCGTATGAGCAACATCTTCGAAATACGGTGCTCGTTTCACTTGTTGATTGGTGATATGAGTCAAATTCTGGATCTGCTTTGATATTCTTCGATCCGGATTGATATCTGTCGCAAATCGATTAATGACCTGACCATCTTGGATCAAAACACAGCCAAATTGGATGATTCGATCAATGGCAGGATCAGTCCCCGTTGTTTCAAGGTCGACCACAGCGTATATGGGTTTCATTTCGCTTCCTCCTTACGCACTTCTTGCATTATACTACAAAATCTTTGCCTCTTACATCTGTTTTAGCCAATAACGAGGAAATCAAATTTTGAGATCAATCAGACGAGAAGCTTGATTTTAGGACTAAAGTCCTCATACGTTCATCCTATCAAAAATCAATGGACCATCCGTATCTTTCGACAAAGGTCAGGAACTTTTTTATAATTTAATTAAGAAGGAGGCGTTTAAATGAAACGGTTTGAAAATAAAAGGGTTATCGTGACGGGTGCAGCATCCGGCATTGGCAAAGCAGTTGCCCAGCAATTTCTGGATCAAGGAGCAGTCGTTGGTCTATTAGACATTGATGAAACAGAATTGAAGGCATTTGTAGAAGCTACTGAAGGTCAATCGATTTATCGTGTGGTTGATGTATCAAAAGGAGAAGAGCTCTTACAGGCAGTCACAGCGTTGGCACAAGAGTTGGGTGGTGTCGATATTCTCCACGTTAATGCAGGGATCAATGGAACCTGGACCCCTATCGAAGAGCTTTCACTAGATGATTGGGATACGACCATTACAACGAATCTTCGCAGTACTTTTGTCACAGTTAAAGCAGCAATTCCTTTTTTAAAAATCAACGGCGGCAGTATCGTGATCACAAGTTCGGTTAACGGCAACCGAATTTTCAAAAATTTCGGCGCTAGTGCCTACAGCACATCTAAGGCTGGTCAAGTTGCTTTCATGAAAATGGCGGCACTCGAGCTTTCCGGCTACAACATCCGAGTCAATGCGATTTGTCCAGGAGCGATTTCAACAAATATTGATGAGAATACGGCTATCGAAGAGGCTGTTGAAAAAATCAAAATCCCAATCGTCTTTCCGGAACGGGAACGTCCTTTGCGTCAGGAGACTGGTATTCCAGAACAAGTAGCTAACCTCGTGCTGTTTCTTTCCTCTGAAGATGCAGGAAACATTTCGGGTACAGAAGTCTATGTTGATGGAGCAGAATCATTGTTGTAATAAAAAAAGCCTGTGAAACAAGGCTTCAAAAACATACAACATACTAAGAGCAGAGGAGGAACTTATCGACGGATGAGTTTCTCCTCTGCTCTTAGTATGTTTTTTCCATAGGTAAACTTGTTTCACAGACCATTTCAATTTTTGATTAGGTTTGCGATTTCTTCTAGAAAATTTTCTTTTCCATAGAAATCTGCATTCAATAGTTCTGGAAAGACCGCTTCAAAGAAGTAAGACACACTAGGACGGTGATTAAAATTTTTGACCGTCATTACTGCTTCGCGAAACATTTCTTTGTAGACTTTATCTGGATTGCTTTTTGAAATTTCTTCAAAAGATTCATAAAGCAAATCAATTTTATCTGCGATCGCCAACAATTGGCCTTCCAGGGAATCATCTTTACCATCCGCTAATCTACGACGATAAATCGGCTGAAATGATTCTGGAATCTCTTCTTCGATGAATGTATCTGTCATCTTTTCTTCTACTGTCGAAAGCATTTGCCGCAATTCTTTATTTGCATATTTGACAGGCGTTTTGATGTCTCCAATGAATCGTTCAGTATAATCATGATTTAATGCTTTTTCATAGAGAATCTGCCAATCGATCGTATTTCCCGCCTGCTCTTCAATATCAGCCAATGTCTGGGCAATCATTGCGACTCGAAAAGAATGCGCCGCGACGCTATGTTCTGTAAACTTAAAGAACCCCGGCGCCCGTTGAATCTTTTCCAAATTCGCCAGTCCCAAAATAAATTCATTCAGTCCCATCCTGAGTCCCCCTTTTTTCAAGTATAACAAATACAGAAAATGCAAACAAATTTAGACTCTACCTTCTTTTGAATGAAAGCACAAAAAAAGAGCAGCTAGGCTGCTCTGATAGGCAATAATTAAGCTTTGTTTACGTTAGTAGCTTGTGGTCCACGTTGTCCGTCTTCGATATCGAAAGTAACAGCTTGACCTTCTTCTAAAGTTTTGAAGCCTTCACCTTGGATAGCTGAAAAGTGAACGAATACGTCGTTTCCGTTTTCTGCAGTGATGAAACCAAAACCTTTGTCTGAGTTAAACCATTTTACTGTACCTGTTTCCATAATAAAAATCCTCCTTGTGTTAAAACACATATTTTGCAATTACTTGTATATGGTGAAAATGTGGGAGATGTTTTAAAATGAAACAAGCTACCATAAATTACCGTAACAAAAACTACACTTCGTATTATAGCACAGTTTTTGCTTCTTGACTATCGCAAACTTAAAAAAAAATGAAAACGCAATTATTTCTTAACTTCTCCACAAAGAAGGCACTTTTTTAGAGAAAAAGCCTGTGACATATGTTCTACAACAAAGGCACTAATCCGAAAAATTCTACGATTGCTCCTACAGTTTGTAAGTTCTAGTAGCAACTATACAAGGGATACGCAATCCTGGTAAATCGTTCAGATTATTCTTCTTGTTGTTTATGTCACAGGCTAATTTATTCAACTGGTGCTTTACGGATATTTAGGAAACTAGTACCGCAAGATCGCAGTCAAACTTTTCTCATCCGGCGCATCTTTTTGCTCCAATATAGAAACTTCTCCACTGTTTTCCAACACATTTTTGGCCAATGTATTCAGCACTTGCCGACGATCATACTCAGTATCCGGGTCTTCTCCGAAGCCATCCACTAAATTTGAAGTGGCGATAAAGAGCTGCGCGATCCGTCCTTCTTTCGCTGCTGGTACAATGTCCACTAATTGATCCATAAATTTGCGGTCAAGCAGTTTGTTGTAAGAAGCTACTTCATTCTGCATCAGATCGTCCATCAATTTTTGCGCACACTCGGCAATTTGTTGTGGGGATAATGAAGCAGGCGATGACGCAATACAAGCATCTTTTTTGAAGTAACTTGTTTTTGCAATCTTCTTAAATAATGTTTGATTTTCAGGGAGTGCAAAAAGATAAAGCGGTAAATTTTCCTCATTTGGAAATTCATTTTTAAAATAATTGTCTACAGCTTGGTAGTAATTGACATGATCAATCTCAACCTCTTCGTCTTTAGCACTGAAGCCGTGATAGGCAACGCCTTCACCAGAACTGTTTGGTCCACCTTGTGCACTATAATTGAAATCTCCACCACCGCTGATTTCTTCGCCAAGAGCAGTCTCAATGTCAATAGGAGCGTCTTCAGGCAATGCCACTTCAGTGACTTGCTTGTTTTCAACACGGTATACTTTCATGGAATCCCGATTCAATGCAAGTAAATAAAAGGCATAATTGAATTGGGCATTTTTGATGATCGCCAACAGATAAGGTGTATCTCCGACATAGTATTGATCATCCACGGGAATACTCAAGCGATGGATCAATGTTTCTTCTGCTGTTAAGATCACTGCCACACTTTTGGTGCTGCTGCGCCAAAATGCCTGATCAGCAAGCAGAGTCTCAATTTTTTCCTGGAATTTGTTCCATGAGTGGTCGGGATATCTCTTCTCAAATCGGCGTTTTGCTTCTTTAGCAAAATTTTTGAATTTGATTTGATCTTTCTCTACATTTTGGTGACCTACGTGAGTATTTAGCATGATCGTGACAAATGGTCCATTGATTCCGTCAGTTGTTAATTGCGACAAAAAAGCTTTCCCAAATTTTACCATTCAACATTACCTCCTACTTGATCGGTTACACCTAAAGTGTACCATGCCTATTTTTATCCATAAAGCAAAACGATTGCATAAATCGGGTTTCTATTCCTCATCTTCCCTTATCCCGCAACAAAAATAACTATGACTTAGGGTTGCAGGAAGATGAATTTACAGGTAAAATGGGATTGTTGTGTTCCCTTAGTTAAATGGATATAACAAGTCCCTCCTAAGGATTAGTTGCTGGTTCGATTCCGGCAGGGAACGTTGAAAGAACCTGTTAAACTCTTGTTGGACAAGAGTTTTTTGCTTATCAGATAAAAAACTCTTAGCTGCAACAGAACACTTGTCTAAGAAGCAAGTTAAAACCAAAGATGATAAAACAGATCTGGTCCATCAGCTGTCCGTATCACTGCTCTCATTTCTTAAAGGATTCCTACCTAAAACGCGAGGGAACCATCAGGTATTTTGCTGGTTGGACGACTCGATAAATCAGAAATAGTCTTCTAATATTGGTTTTCCTATTGGAAGATTAGACTTGATGCAGTTTATTGCTGCATCATTTACCACTAATTGTTCCAAGAAAACCATTGTATCAACTGTTTGGTATCCCATAAATAACTGGACAAAACGCTGCACGGTTGTTTTTACTATTGGTTGTTGCGTCTGCGTTACTTTTTCGACTGAATGCTGACCGTCCTTGATAGAGATTTCATAAATCCCATTGTTCCAAGGCGCATATTTATCTTCTTGGATCTCAATAGCAAAAGCTCCATTTAGCTGATAAGTAAAAGGATATTGCGCCAAAAAGCGATGAACATCGACTACCCGCGCCATCATATCCGGTCTCACCTGATAGTGTGCTATTGGTTTGGCAGCAATTGCCTGGCGAATATCATTGTCATAACCTGGTTGATAAATGATTCGGGCAACAGAATCGGCATGAGAGACAATCAATCGATTCAATCCGTGATAAGCCTCAATATTTAAGTATCCCCACTCTTCAATGATGAATTTGCCTTCTTGAATCGTATAAACTAAATAACCGGTATTATTCCCAGCTTCATCGCGGTAAATGGCAAATGTATACGGCTTACGATACGTAAATTTGATCGTTTCCCACCAATCTGCTCGCAGCAATCCGCCTTTTTTGTGTCTTGGCATCGCATGATAAATATCGTGGATCACACTTTTAGCCTCTGACCATGGCAGACGCTGAATCGAACCTGTTACTTTGGGACTATCGGCCCATTCATGAGCAGCAACGTCATAGACCATACGTTCAAAGACGTATTCATACCCATAGCGACGATAAAAGGGAAAAGAAAAAGGTGCTAAATAGGAAAGGACAATTCCCTGCTCATAACAATCTTCCAAGATGCGGCGCATGATGCGGTCGATTCTTCCCTGACTTCGATATTCTGGATATGACGCAACAAAACCGATTCCTGCCATCGGATAGCTTGTTCCATGAAAATCAATGGCAAAAGGTGTGGCCATGATTTGACTAGCCAACTTTCCTTGATCATCATACGAACCATAGTTCCATGAATTCTCTGCTAGTAAGCGATAACGCTCCTTATTTTTCTCACTTAATTCCCATTGGAAAGCATAAGCCACTAAATCCAAAACTTCTTGTGGGCCTGCTTCATCCATTCTACGTACATCACTCATCCGATTTCCTCCTATTACCTACCTGGAAAACACAAAAAAGGCGTCACAGGACCCCTTTAATATGATTCTTCCATCATAACCAGCATTTTTTTGAATTGTTTTCGTTTAAAATAACCTAGAATCGTTCCAAGCAGCATATCATTCATTTGTTGCAAAATACCGAATGACTTCATCGTTTCCGTATAAATTACCTTTGTCTGCTTTTCATTTATCGTTTCCAGCTCATAGCGAACGACAAACTCATTTTTGGTTGTCTCTGTCCGAAACTGATAGACTTGATTCTCAATGACTTCTTCAATTTTGATTTTTGCACGGCTGGAAGCTGAAAATTCCTTGACGTACTCATATCCGGCTAACTGTTTGCGGGAAACCGTTTTGCCTGTTGCCTTGCGGATATCAAATATCACTGAGTCGATTATTTTATCGAAAAAGACTGGACTTGGAACGTTCAATGTTTTTTCAATTTTCATTTAGACTGTCCTCCATTTGATTGATCAGCTTTTTTCTTGCCTTTCATAAACAACAAACCGCCGCCTATCAGCAAAGCAATTCCAGTAGTAAAACTGAAAATGTCTAAACGCATATTGCTTGGGTTCATGCTATACAAAATCACAAGCAACCCGATACTGCACAAAAATAAGCCGTTTTTTATCATTTTGATTCATCCCTATCTATTTAATCGTCCCTGACATCAGTTGTATTACGACATCAAACAGCGGTTGCTTGAAAGTATAGCACAGATCCCCATGGTTGGGCCTTAATCAATTCTTTCGCTTTTTTAGCTGCTGCTTCTGCATCGTCAGCTGTGGTAGTAAAAATCAATTTGATCCCTTGTTTTTCTTTAAATGTGTAAGACACACCGTCTTCATTGTATCCTTCTAATAATTCTTTGATTGCATCTTGTTGCATAGCACTTGCGATTGAGATCATTTTTTATTCCTCCTTGAGCAGTTTTCTTGCTGCTGTTTTCTAACTGTATTCTAAATGAATGAAAAGAAGAACTGCTACCTCAACTATGAAGCGATAGCAGTTCCTCTCGATTAAAGGGCTATTCGCCTAATTTTGGATCAATTTTATTTGCTGAGATAACAAATGGTGCCCAGATGAAGAAGGTGACCACCATACATACTAAAGTGACGATTGGCGCACGCCAGTCTGCACCGGTTGCTAAGAATGATAATAACATTGGCGGCACAACCCAAGTTACTTGTTGAGAAACTGGTGAGACTAATCCCCAGTAAGTAGCTAACCAACCAATTGTTGTAGCAACAAGCGGTGCAATAATGAATGGAATGAACATGATCGCATTCAATACGATTGGCAAACCAAACATGACTGGTTCGTTGATATTGAAGATACCAGGTCCAATTGATAATTTGGCAACTGTCAGATAGTCTGCACGTTTAGAGAAAACTAAGATGGCGATCAAAAGAACGATCGTTCCACCTGAACCACCAAACCATGCAAATGCATCGAATGATCCACGAACCCACATATACGCTTTTCCATCTTCAATGGCTGCTAATACCGCGCTTGTTCCAGTTTTTCCATCATATCCTTTTTGGAAAATATCAATATTGATCAACTGTGCTTGTCCCCAGATACCTTCCAAAACTGGTGCCAATACGTTTGGACCATGGATACCAAAGAACCAGAAGATTTGCACAAAAACAGTAACGATCAAGACTGCACCTATTCCTTGAGAAAGACCCAAGAATGGTTCAGCAATATATTTCTGAACAAGGTCGATAATCAATTGTCCATCCGTCAATTGTCCAACAATAAAGTTAATAATAGCAATAACATACAAAGCGATCGTTGCCGGTAAGATTGCGGCAAAAGCTTTCGAAACTGCTGGTGGAACGGAATCCGGCATTTTGATTGTAATATTGGCTAACATTAATTTACAGAAAATGATGACTGAGATTGCTCCCATGATCATTACAGTAAAGTATGCATTCCCATTTAGATGGTTCAAATTCAACCAGCCCCAGCCGCCAGCTGTAATTCCTTCAGCTGTTGCTGACCAACCAGTTGTTGCTGTACCAGCATTGATTTCATCCATCAAATTTGCAGGAACTGTCGTCGCAACAGATGTGCTATATGAAAAAGCGATTCCTTGGATCAGTGTCGCCATTCCGACGATCCCACCGGCAAGGTCATTGACGCGGTATGCTCGGGCTAAGTTATACCCCCAAGAAAAAGCAAAAACCAATCCAGCTACAGCTAGTGTACCATTCCAAACAAACCCATTAATACTAATAATTTCACGTATAACTGGAATTGTACTTGCATCATAACTAGGCCAAAACTGTGGCGGCAGATCGCGAATGATCGCATTGATCATTACAGCGATCGAACCAGCCATTGTCGCGGGCATTGTTCCAATAAACGCATCACGCAACGCTACTAAGTGCTTTTGAGCACCGATCTTCGCTGCTACGGGGAGAATGTATTTCTCCATCCAACTCGTTAATCCATCCATTTTTATGTCCTCCTATAAGTTCTATTCGCCAAAGAAGATTTTTCTAAGAGATAAAATCAACAAATAACTACTTCTATCCGTTCAAAGATTATTCGTTACTCATACGTCGATAAATATCAATGATTTCTTTCGCTAGATCTGTAAATGCGATTGATGTCATTAGATGGTCTTGCGAATGAACCGTCAACAAGGTCACTGTCATATGGTTGCCTTGTGCTTCTTGTGTCAACAAACCAGTTTGTGAGTGGTGTGCTTCTACTAAAGATGCTTCAGCATCCGCAATCTTTTGGTCTGCCAATTCAAAATTTCCTTCTTTGGCTGCCGCAATTGCCTCCATTGCATCACTTTTCGCATTTCCGCCATACATGATCAAACCCATAATGGCTTCCAAATTTTGCTCGTCCATCAAAAAAATCCTCCTCTTACTTCACTACTTCATTAAGCTTTCTGCTTGTGCTAAAACTTTTTCGCCATTCATCATGCCATAATCAGCCATGTTGATGACTTCTAAAGGAATCCCTTTAGGTGCTAATTTTTGTTCAAACTGTGATTTCATAAAACGTACTTGTGGGCCTAACAATAGAACATCCACCGGTTTTGATTCTAAATGTTGGTCTGCTTCTGAAGCGGAAACTGCAAAAATATCTGCGTCCATTCCTTTTGCTTCAGCTGCTTTTTGCATTTTTGTTACCAACAAACTAGTACTCATGCCAGCAGAACATACGAGCATAATCGTTTTTTTCGCCATCATTGTCACTCCTTTCTAAATTATTATTTACACTTTACTATAAAGCAAAAAGCGTGCCAAAATAAAAAAAGTGCAAACCTTGATTTAACAATGGTCTGCACCAATTTAACGCTTACACACTTTTACTTTTTCTCATTACACACTAATATTGTGTGCGGATTCATGATGATTTTTTATTTCATTTTCTAAGAACATCTGTGTGAGATACGCAATCTCATCTTCAGAGATCTTGATTTGATAATTTTTTTCGATTTGCAGCAAGTTCGTTCGCAACACATCGGTCTCGATTCGATACCGCTTTTGGAAGCTTGCTAAATCCTTAAATGCTCGGGAAGGTTCCTTCTTCAAATTGCTCTCCACAAGAAAAGCAAGGTGGATCACTAACCCGGCATCTACAGTCGGTTCTAGTGTCACATGCAGCTGATTCTGAACCTGATGGACGATTCGTTGCAAGCTCTCGATCAAATGGTAGACAGACCCGACATGCGTAAGGGTATTTTCAAGAGAGCGAACAATTTTCTCGATGGGAACTTCATCAGAAACGATTCGCTTCAGCACATTCAACCGTTCGTCATCAAAGACATCATAAGCCGAAAAGAAAGGAATGTTTTGATAATCGATATCTACTGTGCCAGCGATGGCTTTGATCTCATATTCTTCTAGCAACCCATCGATGTGTTTCTTGAAGGTTTCTTTCTCAATAAATTGCATTTGAATAATTTCGACCTTCTCTTGATCGACGACCGGATAGATGCGCTGATACAGCTTGGCAGCGACACCTTCTCCCGTAAAGCACGTAACGATTACTGCCTTTTTATTGCCTTTGGCTTCCCGAACCGTGCGGAATTGCTCTTGAACGATCGTCTCAAAGGAACGCTGGATGTTTTGATAGATATCCTCGAGACTGCGTCCACTCTCTGCCATGCGCAAAGCTTCCAGCACGATCATCGTACTGGACATGGAGATTGCTTTCGTCCGAATGCCCGTTTCTTCATAAATAAGTGTTGCAAAAGAGTTCAATGATCCCATATCAGTGAGAAGCAATAGACCATTGCTTAATTTATCTTTATTCTTAGAAACATAGGCCAGTAACTTTTCATACATGGCGCCCACTTCTGTATCCAATGACATATTCATTGCATAACCGCTAGTGGTTTCCAATAGCTCCTGTGCGGTTTCCAGCATGCTGCTAGCTGTTGCTCTTCCATGCATCAAGACGACGACTTCTACCTTCTCAAGCGGCATGATCTGTTTTTTCACCTGAATAGCTAGAAACATACTAATAAAGCCAATTTCATCGAAGGGAATCTCCACGTGTCGTTCCTCTTCAATAATAGTTGATAGATCCATCGCCACCTGAAACTCTGATTTCAGATTTTTCCGAATCGTATTTAAGTCTGGATGAACGATCATGTGGCCTTCTTTTACGCGTTCTAATGTACTTTGAAGATGAAGTGCAAAGGCAAAACGTGCTTTTTCATTGTATGTACGATCCAATTTTTGCTCAGCGATATCATAAAGGTGATTGGTCAGTTTCCAAATATCTTCTGGAATCAACTCTTTGTGAACGGGATTTTGCGTCAGCTCTTCTACATACATTTCAAAATAGGCATCCACATCCTTGGAAATCAGATTTTCCAGATCGATCGTTGCAACACCTGTCTCGATCAAGCTGCTGACTTTTTCTTCAATCTCATTGTAAACCTGCATATTTCTTTGAGGATCTTGTGACCAAACAACATCTTGATCCCCAGGCTCGAAACTCAAAAAATCGCCTTTGCCTTCTAAAAATCGATCGAGACGTTCCGACATTTCTTTGATTTTCAACAATCCTTTTTGGACTTGCAGTGAACAATCTTCTTTACGAATCAATAAATGCTTTTTGCCGTAGGTCCGATAATGGAGAAATGCTTTGGCACAGACTAATTTCAAATCACGTTTGATTTGACCGATATTGCCTTCTGCTTCATACAGCATAAAGGCCAAAATCGCATCTCGCTCAACGTCGATCCGTTGATTGAGCCGAGTTGCTTCTTGCTTGATAAATAAGGAGATGATTTCATATCGTTCATCCAGTGAACGACTCTCCACATTCGGCAAAGTGATGGCCATTGGAATCCTTCGGTTGAATGTCGTCAAAAATGTTTCTGAAGATTCTGTTGTAGCACCGATGATCTGCACAGAAGCTTCGTACACTTGATTGCTTTCACCTAGAGGACGATAGACTCCCTTGTCGATAAAGGTAAAGAGCATTTCCTGGCCTTCCGGCGGCAAACGATGAATCTCATCCAGAAACAAAATACCGCCATCGGCTTTCGCCATTAGTCCGGGACTATCTTCCGCAGCGCCAGTGTATGCTCCTTTGCGGATCCCAAAGATATGACCAAATAGCAATTGGGGATTTTGCGCATAGTCCGCACAATTAAACGCAACAAATGGGGCATCTTTTTTCAGCATTTTTGATTCCACAGCGAAATGATACATACACTCCGCAAATAATGATTTCCCGGTCCCGGTTTCGCCGAATATAATAGTATGCAGTCCACGGGGCGGATATAGAATGGCCGCTTTCGCCTGTTGGATACTGACTTTCAAAGAAGCTTGAACGCCCACCAGACTTTCAAAACTAACCTCGGAGGACACATCCACATGAACTTCCTCATTCAATGGTTCATAGATTACTGGCCGACCAGCACGCTTGCTGATTTTATTTTCTTTAAATAATTCACTGAGATAACGGCTTGCATTACTGCGATCGATTTGTAAAATCTCCGCAACCTCTAAGGCTGTCAGACCTTGTTTGTGCAGTTCGATCGTCTGAAAGATTTCTTCTTTCCTTGAATTCACGAAAATGCCTCCTCAATATTACACACTAGTAATTAACCACCGTTAATGGTAACACAAAAAGACGCTCAATGGCGTCTTTTGCCTTTATCTTTTTGGTTTTTTTGCTTTTTCTTCGTTTTCTTTGGCATAGTGTGTAATTTTTCAGAAGTTTTTCTGGAATTTTTCTGCACACTCTGCTCTTTTTTAGGTTCACTTTTAACTTCCGGACGCTCTGTGTGAAGCGCACCTCCATGCAAGAAAACTTCTTGCAGCGTTAGATCCAGCTGTGCGGCAATTTTCTTTAGATCCTTTAATGTATGGTCTTGAACGATCGTGATCACTGTGCCCTCATTTCCCATCCGTCCCACACGACCTGCTCGGTGAAGATAAGATTCTTTCTCTTGTGGAACCTCGGTGTTGACCACATACCCCAGCTGATCGACATCCAATCCTCTGGCAGCAACATCTGTCGTTAGTAATTCACAAATCTTTCCCTGACGGAACCCATCAAGCGAAGCACGGCGGGTCAGTTTGTTCTGGTCTGAAGCAAGGGAGGCGACTGGCAAACCATGAAAGAGCAGTTTTTCTTCAGCATTACCTAATGCACTTAATTCATTGAAAAAAATCAATCCCTGAAAATCTGGTAAGTAAGCCAACCGGCGCAAAGCATCCACTAGTTTACGACTCGGGTAATTCAAATAATAATGATGGATCACCCCTTTGCTCTGGTCTTCCTCTGTCACATCAATGACCTGTGGTGTTTCAAAAGCCAGTTCTTGAATTTCTTTTAGAACCTCATTGGCAGTTGCAGAGAAGAAACTGCGAGTCGCCTGTTTTGGAATAAGCGTCAAGATTTTGCTAGCGAGCCCAAAGGCCCCTTCTTTCAGTAATTGATCCACTTCATCCAAGACTACCCCGTGAATCTGTTGCGTTTTGACTTTTTTTAATTTGAGCAATTCCAATACTCGTCCTGGTGTCCCCACCAAAACTTCTGGTTTGGCCTTCAACTTTTCAATTTGTCGCTTAGTATTTGCGCCGCCAATCAGTGGTAAAACCTGCAAATCTAAAAGCTGGGCCCAATCTCGTGCGACCTGTGTGACCTGCATGGCCAGTTCTTGGGAAGAGGTCAAAATCAGGAGCTGATTGCCTTCACCAACTTTTACAGTTTCCAATAAAGGTAGTAAATAGGCCAATGTTTTCCCTGAACCTGTCGGTGAAACGCCTACTACTGATTGTCCTGATTTCAAGAGGGGGTAAACCCGTTCTTGAATCAGTGATGGCGCAGAAAAGCCGCTGCTTTGCCATTTTTCTTGCCAAACTTCTGCTAAATAAGTTGCTGTCATACATTCCATTCCTTACTCTTTGTCTGCGTCAAAGGAGATTTCTGCGTGTTTTCTCATGAGATAGATCGCTTCATTTACATCACGAGCTAATTCGATCCATTCTTCATAGCGCGCACCCAATTGGGGATCTGCTTTATTTTCGATGACTTCTGCAAAATCTGCAGCTTCTTCGACCATCGGATTTGCCTGCGCGGTCACCGGTAATACCGTTTCATTATTTGTACGGTCATAAAATACCGCTTGTTCAATGGCATTGACTGCATTTAGTTCCAGTGTTCCATTTTCAAAATATATTTCGGATTTCAAGTCAGAGTTGCCGATTTTTCCAGTTTGAATGGTTACGTCAAAAGTTTCATAACGTAAAATGATCGTACCGATCCCATCGACTCCTGTCACGATTTTCCGGGCAAAATAATAAACATTTTGTGGTCTGCCAAACCAAGCTAGTGCTGCATAAACGGGATAAACACCCAGATCTACCAATGCGCCGCCAGAAAAATGGGGAGAAAAAATATTTGGCTCCTCTCCTGCTAACACTGCATCATACCGTGAAGAGTATTTCATATAGGTAAAGTTTGCACCAATGATATTGCCATGTTCAGTTAAGACAGACGCAATGGTGTCAAAACTTTTCTCATGAATGTTGCGCGCTGCTTCAAAAAATAAAACTTGATTTTCATTGGCCAATTCAATGATCTCAGCCATTTCTGATGGTGTCGAAAAGGCAGGTTTTTCGACGATCACATTTTTTCCTGACAAAATCCCTTGTTTTGCTTGTTCAAAATGCAAACTGTTGGGAGATGCAATATATACCGTATCTAATTCTTCTAGTTGAAAGAAAGCCGTTAAATCATCTACACAAGTCACTTCTCCGTATTTCTCTGCAAAAGACTGAGCAGTCGCCAGTTTTCTAGAATAGACAGCCGTTAGATGGTAGCGTCCCGTTTCATGTGCAGCTTGTACAAATTGATCCGTGATCCAATTTGTACCGATTATCCCTAAATGAATCATTCATATTCCCTCTTTTCTTATAAGTTTGGGTCTTCAAAAGCAGCCGTAAGATCAAAAGGTACTGCTTTATTAATGGAAATGCTGGTTTCATCCACAAGACAATTATACGCGAAAACTTGGATTCCGTCTGCAATTGCTTGTCCGATTTTTTTTGCTAGCTCTGGTTGCATGGCACGATGGATCGTCGCGACATCAATGTCTTCAAATTGGACGACAAACAATACCGCGGCATAGTACCCTTCTTTCTTGGCATCTATCAGTTCACTTACATGTTTCAATCCGCGACTGGTGGGCGCATCTGGAAAAGCACCCACTCGTTTGTTTTCCAAAGTCATCCCTTTGATTTCTATAAAGCCCTTTTCTCCGACATCTGTTTCAAAATAAAAATCAAACTTTGAACGGTGATACGTCACTTCTCTCTTTAGTAAAGTTAGATTGCCTGTGATCTGCGGTAAAAGAATCGTTCCGTCCAATAAGGATTCATAGGCCAAACGGTTTGGGACTTGACTGTCGATATTAATCCATTGGTCGCCCTTTTTTACTGCGATCAAATCATAATTAGTTTTTCTCTTTGGACTATTCCAGTATTGCAAAGTGACTAACGCACCAGCAACAAGTACCTCTTTTCCTCGACCAGTATTTTTGACGTGAACGATTACTTCCTCCCCTGACATCAATCGACAGCGGGCAATAAAGCGATTTTCCCGAATAATAAATATCGCTAAGTGACTATTTGGATATTCCATCTTTTTCCCTCTCCATTAATACCTCGGCCTTAAAACAGCCGGACTTCCTTAAATAAACGCTAAATCAGTTGATCTAGTAATTGATGATGTTCTGATTCTCAGTGAAAGACTCTCTTTCAATTAAAGTAGGAGAAAGCAGAAAACTTTCTATCTGATTTTACCATAAGCTATGGAACAATGCTTTGGGTCAGCATCATTGCTGCAGCTATCCGCTGCAGCTGCAATTTTCTGGTATTTTCTGAGGGCTGTAAGATTTTGATAAATGGATTATGCGGTCAATTAAAAACTTTTAAAGTTCCGACCAAAGTAGGAGGATTTCCTTGTTCCCCATGGTATACTAGTTCCATCATAGGTAGGAATGGATGTGAAAATGTGAAAAAACGTTCACTGTTGATTGGTCTGTCACTTTTGACCGGTGTTGCCAGTTCGCTCATATTAAGAAAAGAAAAGCAAAAAACTGAGCCCCGCCAACAATTCGTGGGGAAATGGCAGTTCACTTCAAAAATGAAAGACACTGTATCCATTGAGATCACAGAGGAGCATTCACTGACAATTGATGGGAAACATTCACCTACTGTGATCGTTGAGCTGACCCCATCAAGATTGGTTTTACTAGATTCATTGGGTTACCATTTGATCATTGAACAAAAGGACCAGCGCTTCACCCTTTATGATGAAGCAGAAGATTGGCAATATCCTTTGACAAAAATCGAATGATTTCTTCAAAGTTTCTTCATTATTTATTCTTGATTTCCTCTGAAAATGCTCAGACTTTCTACCAGCATTTTTAGACAGTTCATGCTATGATAGTAATAAGAAGTGGTTGAACAAGGTGTTCCGTTGAGTGATAGATGATCGTTCATAGATTAAGGTGTAGGTTCGATTCCTACCTTCCACATTAATTAAAAACAGAAAGAAGGGATTTCTATGTTAGCGACGTTTGTTTCACTTTTTTCAATCTTTGGTTTAGCCGCATTACTTGGAGGAACGCTGTTTCTTGCCCGCCAATTGATGCAGCAAGAAACAAGAGCAGTGAAAGTACCTGTAAAAGTGCAAAGTGAGGATCCCCGAAATCATATTCGCCGATAGTTTTATTAGATAAAAAAACTGCTTTTCTTTGTTCGTTAAAGAAAAGCTTTTTTTATGTCTAAAAACAACTGTTGTTTCAAGACAAAGCGATCACTGGTGTGATTCGGCAAGAAGAAAAAAGCTGGTTCTTACGAATTTTTGAACTTTCTGTTAGAGTATTGCAACTCAGGAAACTCTTTGTTAAACTTTTGATTTAGATACAGAAACGAAGGAGTTTACCTATGCAGAAATTATCCAAAATCTGGTATTCATTGATTGCGGGTCTAGCAACCCTCTTTTTTATTGCCGGAATACCAATGATCTCCCACGCTGAGGAGACTACATTTACCGCTGAAGAAATCAAAAACTTTTCTATCGATGCAAAAGCTGCTTTTTCAGTGGATTTCGATACAGGCAAAATTTTATATGACCAAGAGGGAGAAACCCCGATGGGCATCGCCTCAGTGACAAAAATCATTAGTCTGTATCTAGTAGCAGAACAAGTCAAGCAAGGCAAATTGACTTGGGAAGACCCTGTTGAAATCTCACAATATGCAGCCGACCTCAGTGTCACACCTGACTTGTCCAATGTTCCTTTGCATCGTGATGTTCAATACACCGTTAAAGACCTTTATGAAGCGAGCTACATTCAATCAGCTAATGCTGCGGTCGTTGCCCTAGCAGAGAAAATTGCCGGGTCGGAGCCAGCCTTTGTCGATCAAATGAAAGACAAACTCACTGAATGGGGAATCACAGATGCTAAGATTGTCAATGCTTCCGGACTGAATAACACCTATCTGGGAGAAAACCTTTACCCTGGTTCCACTTCCACTGATGAAAATGAATTATCTGCAAAAGATGTCGCTATCGTAGCGAGACATTTGCTCCAAGACTTCCCAGAAGTATTAGAAGTCACCAGCACGGTTACCAAAACATTTGGTGAAGGTTCCTACTCACCAGTTGAGATGGTCAACTGGAACTGGATGCTACCTGGTTTCATCAACGCCAAAGATGGTGTTGACGGTTTGAAAACCGGAACCACTGATTTAGCAGGTGCTTGCTTTGTTGGAACGGCTGTGCGAGATGGCCAGCGTATTATCACCGTAGTGTTAAACGTCAACGGTCATGCTGAGAATCCTAGTGTACGTTTCACCGAAACAGGCAAACTGATGGATTACTCATTTGATGCATGGGAGCAAGTTCCTATTCTATCTGCTGGTGATCAGTTAGCAGATACAAAAACGGTCGCTGTTAAAAACGGCAAAGAACTTACTGTTCCCATAGCGGTAAAAAATGATCTTTCTGTTTGGGTACGTAAAGATATGGATCCAAAAGACTTCACTACAACAATCGATTATAACAAAACAATGAACGAAGAAACTGTCTCTGCACCAGTTGCCAAAGGAACGGATTTAGGAAAAGTAACAGCAACGATTCCTGCAGATACATTAGGTTATATGGATGGTAGTAAAGAAGTCCCTACTACTGAGCTGATCACTACTAAAGCCGTTGAAAAAGCAAATATTTTTGTTATCGGCTGGCGATCAGTTGCCAATTTCTTTACAAATCTCTTTTAATCAAAAATAAACTTCCAGTGTTTGGCGTTGCCGGTAAGACCGGTAATCACTAAAACACTGGAAGTTTTTTGTTAAGAGAGTAACTCTTCTTTGGTTACAACAGGCGCAATCGGTTCAATAGGAAAATACAGTTCTACTTCCCCTTCTTGAAAATTAGGCAGGTAGTGTTCCTGAATAGCTGCTGCCAGTTGAACATTATTTTCTGGAAGAACTTCTCTCAGCATCTTCTCTGTCATCATGTTTAGATTGGCTTCATTTGTTTTTACGACCATGTATTCCATCTCTGGCATTTGCCAACGGACCCAATCTACTGGTGGAAAATTATCCGTAGTGACTTGGACACCCGCAAGGTAACGTCCTGTCTCTTGCCATGGTTCCAGCCAGTTCTCTCCGTCACTCATCAATCCCCAGAACTGCAGATTTTCCGCTTCTTGATCGGCTAGCAAAAACTCGATTTCTTCAAAATCTTTCGTTGCAAGATCCCATAGTGCCGGTACCCATGAAGGGCCTTCTTCAGCAAGACCTTTCCCTTCTTTTCCGACAACATAAAACGCTGGGAGTGTTACTCGGATCACTTCACCTAATTCCATGCTTGTGCCTCCTTCTTTCTTCTCTATCCATTGTAGCGAATTCAAGAAAATTCAGCAACTTTGACCACATCTGCAAGCTTTTTCTTCGAAAATTAGGTATACTGTTCTTAGATTTAAAGGAGTGAAAAGAATGGATTTTACACAAATTGGGCTTTTCAGTATCGCTTATATCTTAGGAGCGATTTTTGTTTTTTGGTACCGTAAGAAAAAAGATGACCCAGATATCTTTTTCTTCGAGTGTTGTTGGACGATTGCCGCTTTATTGGCCTATTTGTCCATTTCGGAATTACGTACTGGCAGTTTTTTTATCTTAGCCCCGCTTAGTTTGGCCGGATTATTTTTATATTCCTATTTTAAAAACAAGCATCGTTTAGTGAATGGTTTGCTTTTTAATGTCTTCATCTTGACCTTTGGGATTTATTTGCTCGTTAATCTTTATCGGACAGAAGATATTTTAGTCGGCGGGATTTTAGCTGTTGCATTAGTTGGCTTTCTATTCGTTTTTCTTTTTGGTTTGTATGGATTGATTATTTTCCTCTATTGGAATTCAATCGTCGTTTTACGCCGAGAATCCCACTCATTGGCCAACCTGTTGACATTGGTTTTAGCTATCGTTTTAACGATCTTGTTGGTATCGGATTCCTTTTTACATGCCTTACCAAGTTGGGTCAGTGTTTTATTTACAATTTTTCCGGCATCGCTGCTTTATTTTTTTGTGGTTTTTCTTAACTTTTTGTCGATCTCGGTTATTTATCAATTCAATCATCCCCGCTATGACCAGGACTTCATTATAGTTTTAGGGGCAGGTCTCCTTAATGGCGAGAAAGTTTCTCCATTATTAGCCCAACGGATCGATAAAGCTATCGCATTTTATCATCTTCAATTTCGTGCGAAGAAAACAGCCCCTCGTCTTTTGATGTCCGGTGGTCAAGGCAGCGACGAAAAAATTCCTGAAGCAGTGGCCATGAAAGAATATGCCGTTTCTCAAGGAATCCCTGAAAGTGAAATCTTAGTGGAAGCCAATTCGACAACGACTTACGAAAATATGAAATTCTCCAAAGAAATCATGGATTCGTTACGTCCAGAAGGATATCACGCAATCTTTGCTTCCAATAACTATCATATTTTCCGGGCAGGGATGTACGCCGACCAAGCGCATGTCAAAGCAGATGGGATTGGCTCACACACAGCCTTCTATTACTTGCCGAATGCTTTTTTACGAGAATATATCGCCATTTTGTTCATGCACAAAAAAAGACATGCGTTAGCTATAGGCGGAATTGCAATCATCATCTTTTTGATGACTATTCTCGAATTTTTCTTTGGAAACTAGCGTAAGTATGCCCTTTGAATGGAATCATGAGCACCACGATCCAATTGTTTCACCACCATACAAAAAAAGCGCCTGGAATCTGATAAATCACTACAGATTCTAGGCGCTTGCCTGTTTTATTAGAGATGTGTTGGTCGTTGTTTATGCCAAAACCGTTGTTGCCATTTTGCTTTCATGGCTTGAGTCATTGGTTCTGATGCTTCCTTCACCGCACAATATTTATCCACCATGGTTACGATATAACTTTCTTTATATCGGGGTGGTGCAATGGTTGCTCCCCACATATGTTTCAAAATAATGTCCCGCTCGAGATCACTTAATTCAGTAATTTTCTCTGCGTTTTTAACGGCAATTCGCGGATGCATATAGGCATGTGTTCCTTCATCGAATTTGGTTGTACGCCAATCATAATAGAAAAGGTCATGCAATAATCCAGCCCGAGCTGTTGCACGAGCATTGCCGCCCCATTTTTTTGCCAATTTATAACTGTAATAAGAAACGCTGATCGAATGTTCTAAACGTGTGGAACTCATATGTTGAACATAATTGGCTAATTTTTTTACAGCTTCTGTCTCTAACAAATCTGCTACATAAGACATATACTCGCTATCTTCTTGCCATTTTTCTGTCATAGATTTATGCCTGCCACCTTTTTGATACTGCTTATTTCTTACAAATAGAAGTATAGCATCTGCTCAGACAGAATTCTAGGAGAATCCAAAGAGTTGCTTTGAGTTTAACAGTTCCTTAAAAAAGTCTAACTGACAAAAAAGTACATCAAAATACCGGCAGCAATAGCTACATTCAGTGATTCTGCTTGCCCATAGATAGGAATATAGACATTTTGATCGGTCAACCCTAAAATATCTGGATGGACGCCTTGTCCTTCGTTCCCTAAGATAAACGCAGCTGTTCCTTTCTTAGATAACTCTGTATAAGAAACCGCCTCTTTATTCAATTCAGTCCCGTAAATAGCAGTCCCTTGGGCTTTTAATTTTTGGATGAATGCTGGCACATCCCCTTCAAGGATCGGTAAATGAAAGTTGCTGCCTTGCATACTACGCAAGACTTTTGTGCTGTAACGATCAGCTGTGCCTGTTCCTAAAAAGACCCCAGCAAAACCCGCAGCATCGGCTGTACGAATCATAGTCCCAACATTCCCTGGATCCTGGACATTATCTAAAATCAGCCAATTTCCATGAATCGTTTCTTGAACGGTCTCTTTTTCGATCACTGCAAAGATCCCTTGGGGTGTCGGTAAATCTGATAGAAAAGCAGCTACTTCATCGGAGATACGAAATACTTTGTCTTGATAGTCTTTTAACTGATTGCCGGTTTCTTGGATTCCTTTATCAGTAACAAATAGATAATTGATCGGTGCCGATGCTGCAATGGCTTCTTGTACCAAATGCCAACCGTCGATTATATACGTATTGGTTTGATTGCGGTATTTTTTTTGTGCGAGTTTTTTGACCTCTTTGATCAATATATTTTTTTTTGAAAGAATTTCCTTCATCCTGTTCACCTCGCCTCATTATAGCATGAGTCAAAGGATGAAACTTGTTCTTTCGTTAGAAAAACGCTATCATATACTATAGAGGTTGACTGAAACGAGGGATGATTTGATGAAAAAAATACGCATTCAAGTTCAAGGCAGAGTCCAAGGAGTCGGTTTTCGTTACACGACAAAATTGTTAGCGGACCGGATGGGGATCCAAGGATCCGTCAAAAATGAATCTGATGGTTCAGTAACGATCGAAGCTATCGGCGAAGAGAAACAGGTAGACGCTTTTGTTGAAGCGGTCAAAGATTCACCGTCTCCTTCTGGTAAAGTGACAAGTACAAAGATCCAAGAAGATCCTTCTATCAAGGAAAGAACAAGTTTTGATGTTGAATATGGTTACTAAATCTACGACGAAAGATTGATTTTTCAATGAATTTCCTTTTGTACATTGAAATAGTCGGTCTTTTTTAGTATAGTTATTTTTGTCTAAATTTATAGTGAAGAGGAAGAAAAGAATGTCAAAAATGAATAAATGGCTGCTCTCGTCTGGATTGTTAGGACTTTTACTGACTTTATCCGGATGCGTCAGCACAAACTCTGATGGAACACCGAATGAAAACGGCATGATCTATCGTTTCTTAGTGAAACCATTAGGTAATTTGATCACCATGCTGGTAGAAAACTTCGATTGGTCTTATGGTTGGGCAATTATCGCTGTGACAATCGTTGTACGCCTCATTATCTTACCGCTTGGGATCCATCAATCGAAGAAAACGATGATCCAAAGTGAAAAAATGCAGTTCTTGAAACCGCAGGTAGATATCGCACAAGCCAACTTGAAAAAAGCGACCACTCGTGAAGAACAAATGCAAGCACAAGCAGACATGCAAAAAATTTATTCTGAAAATAATGTCAGCATGTTTGGCGGAATCGGTTGCTTGCCGCTGCTGATTCAGATGCCAATATTTTCAGCTTTGTATTTTACTGCTCGTTACACACAAGGGATTCAAAATTCGGAATTCTTTGGGATTTCCTTAGGACAACCAAGTTTCCTATTTGTAGCCATTGCTGGTATTTCGTATCTCATACAAGGATATATTTCAACCATTGGAATCCCAGAAGAACAGAAAAAAACGATGAAAACAATGTTGATCGTTTCGCCATTGATGATTGTCTTCATGTCATTAAGTGCACCTGCTGGTGTAACGTTATACTGGGTTGTCGGCGGGGTCTTCAGCTGCCTGCAAACCTTTATTACAAATGTCATCATGAAACCTAAGATTCGTGCGCAAGTTGAAGCAGAAATGAAAGCCAATCCGCCTAAAACGGTCGTGACGCCTCGGAAAGATGTCACTCCTACGCAGCAGACGCAGCCTACAACGCCAAAAAACTTGAATCATAAAAATGCAAAAGGCCGTAATGCCGGCAAACAACAACGAAAATAAATTTAGAACTATGACCGACTCTTCTCGGTCATAGTTTTTTTGATTGCTTTTTTGGGGTATTCTTTTCTGATTGAATTGATTATGGAATCAAGATTCGCTATAGTGAAAGAGAGGTGAGTTCATGTTCCAAGCATATAGCAATATTTTTGTGATTTTTAGTTTGATGTTTATTGGCTACTGGTTGTCTTTTAAGCAATGGTTCTCAAATCGTACAGCAGATACCTTTTCAAAACTTGTTTTGAATCTCTCACTGCCGGCAAGTATGTTTTTGAATATCATCAAGAATTTTACCCGCGATGAATTCCTTTCATTGTTTTCTGGAATGATTATTCCATTATTATCCATTGTCATTACTTATGGGATCAGTAAACTTTGGCAGCGTTTCTTTCAAGTAGCTCCCACTCATCATGGATCCTTCTCCACCATGTTTACTTTTTCCAATACAATTTTTATTGGATTACCGATCAACCTGGCTATTTTTGGCGAAAAGGCTGTTCCTTATGTCTTGCTTTATTATATTGTCAACACTAGTTTGTTTTGGACGGTTGGGATCTATGAAATCGCTCGAGACAGCCCTAGTTTCGAAGAAGCAAAAGTCTCCTTTCACCCTTTAGTTGTGTTGAAAAAAATCTTCTCTCCTGCATTGATTGGGTTTATTATTGGATTGATCTGGATGCTCTTCGATTTTCCTTTACCGAAATTTATTGCAGGCCTAGGAGGCTATCTTTCTGAGTTGACCACGCCTCTATCCATGTTCATCATTGGGATCATCGTTTACTATAGTGGTATCAAGAATTTACGTATGACCAAGGATCTTGCCGGTGTCCTCGCAGGTCGTTTTCTCCTCTCTCCATTGATCGTGTGGCTGATTGGTCAATGGATACAGGTTCCTTCATTGATGTTGCAAGTCTTTATCATCCAAGCATCGATGCCTGTTCAAAATTCTGTGCCGATCCTGGTTAGAAATTACCATGGAGATGAAGAGTTTGCTGCTTCTTCATTAGGCTACTCCGTTTTGATTTATATGATTTACATTCCATTATTGTTGATGGTTTTATTATGACATGCAGCAAAAGTGTCGATGTATAAAACAAAAAAACGATTCGAGGACCTATCATTTCTGAGAAAGATAGTGCCTGCGAATCGTTTTTATAGTTGATAATAAATTTCTTCCTTATAGCATATCAAACAACGACAATTGATTTTCATCCGGTAAATCTTTCAAGACACCATTGTCTGTCATATATTCGATTAATGTTTTGGAAACTTTTCCTCGGTTGGCCAGATCTTCTTTGGACAAGAACGGACCATCTTTCCGGGCCTCACAGATTTGTTTGGCTACGTTTAGACCTAAACTTGGTACAGCTCGAAATGGTGCGATCAGCTTGTTGCCATCGATCACAAAATTCTCAGCATCCGATTTATATAAATCGATCATGCCAAATTCATAGCCTCTTTCCAACATTTCATTGGCCAATTCCAAAACAGTCAGCAAGTTTTTTTCTTTTGTCGATGCATCCATGCCTTTGTCATTGATTTCTTGCATCCGCTCTTTTACCGCTTCTTTGCCTTTTGACATGGCGATCAAATCAAAGTCGTCCGCACGAACAGAGAAATAGGCACAGTAATACAGAATTGGGAAATATACTTTGAAGTAAGCGACCCGCAATGCCATCAATACATAGGCTGCCGCATGGGCTTTGGGGAACATATACTTGATCTTAGAACAAGAATCGATATACCATTCAGGGACATTATTTTCCCGCATCGCTTGCAGATAAGTATCTCGCAAATCATCCGGGATCTTGTTCCATTGTCCTTTACGAACCGTCTCCATGATTTTGAAAGCCATACCGTCATCTAATCCTGCATGAATCAGATAGACCATGATGTCATCCCGACAACCAATGACTTCTGCCAAGTTGGCATCACCGCGCCGAATCAGTTCCTCGGCATTTCCTAGCCAAACATCCGTTCCGTGGGAAAGTCCTGAAATCTGCAACAACTCTGCGAAGGTGGACGGATGGGTCTGTTCCAACATCCCCCGTACGAAACGGGTCCCAAATTCAGGAATCCCTAAGGTACCAGTTTTAGAATAAATTTGCTCTTCTGTTACACCTAAAACATCCGTTTCGCCAAAAATACGCATAACTTCTGGATCATCGGTAGGGATCGTTTTTGGATCAATTCCAGATAAGTCCTGTAACATCCGAATCACTGTCGGATCATCATGTCCTAAAATATCCAGTTTCAAAATATTGTCATGGATCGAGTGGAAATCAAAGTGTGTCGTCTTCCATTCAGAATTCATATCATCGGCTGGGTATTGAATCGGTGTGAAATCATAGACATCCATATAATCGGGGATTACAATGATCCCCCCTGGATGCTGTCCGGTGGTGCGCTTCACTCCGGTAGCCCCTTTGGCCAATCGGTCCACTTCTGCTGCACGATAATGAAGATTGTGATCCCGCTCAAACCCTTTTACAAAACCGAATGCGGTTTTGTCTGCTACCGTACCGATCGTTCCTGCACGGTAAACATAATCTTCTCCGAAAAGAACCTTTGTATAATTGTGCGCTTCGGGCTGGTATTCCCCAGAGAAGTTCAAATCGATATCGGGGACTTTATCTCCATGGAAACCTAAGAAGGTTTCAAACGGAATGTCATGACCGTCCTTGTTTAGTCGGGTGCCGCATTTCGGACATTTTTTTTCTGGCATATCATAGCCAGAACCATAAGACCCGTCCTCATAAAACTCCGAGTACTGACAGTCTGGGCAATAATAATGAGGAGCTAATGGATTCACTTCAGTGATCCCCGTCATCGTTGCGACAAAACTGGAACCGACAGATCCCCGCGAGCCCACCAAGTAGCCATCTTCATTGCTCTTGTGTACCAGTTTTTGGGAGATCAGGTAAATCACGGAGAAGCCATTTCCGATAATGGAATCTAATTCTTTTTTCAATCGCTTTTCAACGATCTCAGGCAAAGGATCCCCATATAATTCTTTGGCACGATTGTAACTTAGATCTGTGATTTCTTGCTCGGAACCTGGGATTTTTGGCGTATACAAATCATCCTTGACTGGAATGACCTTTTCACACATATCCGCAATTTTGTTGGGGTTTGTCACGACGATTTCTTTGGCTGTATCTGGGCCTAAAAATTGAAAAGCGGTCAGCATCTCATCTGTCGTCCGAAAGTGAACAGCTGGGAGACTATGGCGATTCAGAGGATTGGCTCCCCCCATTGAATTGATCAAAATCTTACGATAGATCGCATCTTCTTCATTCAAATAATGAACATTCCCTGTAGCTACCACCACTTTGCCTAATTCGTTCCCGATCTCGATCAGGTTGCGAATAATGTCTTCTAGGTCTGATTCATTCTTAACAAGTTCGGTCTCAATCAAATGAGCGTAAACTTCTTTGGGCATGACTTCAATATAATCGTAGAACTCTGCTAATTTACGGGCAGCATCCACCCCTTTTTGCATCATGGCGACAAAGACTTCTCCCTTGTCACAGGCGGTTCCTACAAGTAATCCTTCCCGCAGCTTCACCAATTCCGAGCGAGGAATTCTTGGGACTTTGTCATGGAAATATTTCACGTTCGACATCGAGATCAATTTAAATAAATTTTTTAATCCGGCTTGCGTCTTCGCCAAGATCGTCGCATGGAATGGTCGCGCCGCTTTGAAGGAGTTCTCTCCTCCCACATGGCGGTTCAAGTCTTCATGCAGCAGCATGCCATGCTTTTCCATCGCTTCTTTGACAAAGATCCAAGCTAAATGGCCCGTGGCTTCCGCATCATAGATCGCTCGGTGATGCTGTTCTAAGCTGACGCCGAATTTTTTAGATAAGACGCCTAGACCAAAACGTTTGAACTCAGGATATAAGTAACGTGCCAGTTCTAATGTATCAATAACTGGATTTTCGGCTTCTGGAATCCCATATTTTCGATAACTCGTATTTAAAAAGCCCATATCGAAAGAAGCATTGTGGGCAACCAAGATTGCTCCTTCAGAAAACTCTCTAAAGAGTCGCAATACTTCTTCTTCTGATTTAGAACCGCGAACCATTTCATCCGTGATCCCTGTAAGCTCTACGGTGGTGCGAGACAATGGGTGTCCTGGATCAATGAATTCATCAAATGAGCCTTCCACATTGCCTTTATGCATGCGGACAGCCGCTAATTCGATAATTGTATCATAAACGGCAGATAGCCCCGTCGTTTCCACGTCAAACACAATATACGTGGCATCCGTCAAAGGAACTGGTTTAGGGTTATAAGCCACTGCAACGCCATCATCAACGATATTGGCTTCAACCCCATATAAAATCTTAACACCAGCTTTTTCACCCGCATGATGGGCATCTGGGAAAGCTTGCGCGCCACCATGGTCCGTAATAGCGATCGCCTTATGTCCCCATTTTCCAGCTTGTGCAACTAAATCACTGATATTATTCGTGGCATCCATCGTACTCATATTTGAATGAAGATGGAGTTCCACCCGTTTTTCTCCTTCAGGTGCATAGTCTTTCCGAATCTCGTGTTTTACCTCAATCAAGTCTTGAGCATTCATAACAAGATCTCGCATAAAGGTATCTTCCTGCACGCTTCCGCGAACTTTTACCCAGCTGCCTTTGGCGATTGCCTCAAAGATTTGTTCATCTTTTTCATTATTGGAGAACTTTTTGACACTGAAAGATGACGTATAATCCGTGATTTTCAGAATCAAGATCTTCCGCTTTGAACGTAATTCCCGAACTTCTTTATCAAAGACATATCCTTGGATCGTCACACGGCGTTCTTCCTCAATGATATTAATCATTGGGGTAACGGGTTCATCGGCTGGAATATTCCTTCCCAATGCAATCGGACCGTCAAATTCAACAGCTTTCACTTCTTTTTTCCGCTGTTCATGGGCGATCAAGTTCTCAGCAGCCTGTAATTGGAAAGCAGCAGTCTGTTCTTCTTTACGAGCTTCCAATTCTTTTAAAGCTTCTTCTGCTTGTTCGGCATCCATTTCAGGAATGATACGAAATTTTTGAAAACCAAATGTTTGATAGTTTTCTTCAATGATTGGTAAATATTGTTGCTGCAAAATCGCGATTACCGCTTCATTGGTAACAGGCAGGATCACTTTTTTCTCATTCACTACCGGTAGCTGATTCTTAATGACTTGCTGTACTAGTGGACGATCACAGTTTTGATTTGCGAGTGCTAATGGCCAGTACTCTTGGATCAGTTGTTGATCGAAGGCATTATCCTTGGCTTCAATGATCATTCGCACCGCAGCGATTTCCTTAAAGGCCAGTTCCAAATGTTGTTTGAACGATTGATACACCATAACGGGTAGCAATGTATCAAACTGCAAGTAAAATGTCCAAGCTTTTGACTGGCGATGGACCACGACTTGTTTGATTTGAGCGGTCTGTATCAAAGGATGTTGGCGTAAATCAGGACCAGCATTGATTTGCTCTAATAAAATCTCAAAGGTCTCTCTTTCTTTTGACAATTGACCATCCTCCTTTTTCTCAGTATTAATTAGTATACCTCTTTTTCTTTTGTCTTTCATTAAAAAATCGAGAAAGGGCTCCCCCTTCCTCGATTTTTGTCACGGATCATTCAGATGCAGTCAACAAGATCGTTAATGTCGTAGCCACTTCCTCTTTACGAACTTCAACGGTTGCATTTGTGTGTTTGATTTTTATTTCGACAATCCCTTCTGTCGCTTTGTTGCCAATGGTCAATCGAATCGGACAGCCTATCAAATCCGCATCCGCAAATTTGACACCAGCACGTTCGTTGCGATCATCTACTAAAACTTCATAACCGACAGCAAGCATCGCTTGCTCTACTTCCTCGCACAAAGCAGTTTGATACGAGTCTTCCATTGTGGTTTGAATAATATGGATATCATAGGGTGCAATCTCTTTCGGCCAATCGATTCCCTCTTCATTGCCGTGCTGTTCAACGATTGTTGATAGAAGACGAGATACACCGATGCCATAACACCCCATCATGACTGGCGTCTCCTGACCGTTCTCATCGACAACTGTCGCACCAAGTCTTTCACTGTATTTGGTTCCTAGCTTGAAAATGTGGCCAACTTCGATTCCTCGTGTGAAAGTTAGGACCCCTTTGCCATCTGGAGAAGGATCACCTTCTTGCACCAATCGAAAATCAGCAAATGCCAATGGGGAAAAATCTTGTCCTACATTTGCGTTTTGATAGTAATGGCCCGGTTGATTTCCAAAGACGATCACATTTGCTAAATCTTGTACATGCTGATCAGCATATAAGCGGACATTTTCCGGCAGCTCAATGGGACTGATTGCTTCAGTTTGCAGATGACAACGTAATTCTTCTGGTGTAGCTATTTTCAATTGATCGGCTTCTAGAAAATTTTTGACTTTTGCTTCGTTCAATTGATGATCGCCACGTAGAAGAATCATGACCGGTTCTCCATCAGCAAACAAAAGAAAGGACTGAACGATCTTAGTCAAGTCACTCTCACAAGCTGCAGCTACTTCTTCCAGAGAATAAGATGGATCAACCTGCAACTCTGCGCGCTCAAGAAAGGTTTCGTGAGATTTCTTTGATACATACAAACTTGTGGCCATTTTCCAATTCGCCACGTAGTCGCTTTCCGTTGAGTAGCAAATTAGTTCTTCACCAATCTGCGACAGTGCCATAAATTCTTTGGAATCATGCCCTCCCATCAGACCGTTATCACCAATCACTGCGCGATACTCCAGACCACAACGCTGCAAAATCGCGTGATAGGCTGCTTCATACCGACGATAAGTCGTATCTAAACTTGACTCATCGGCATGAAATGAGTAGCCGTCTTGCATGATGAATTCGCGACTGCGAATCAAACCGAAGCGCGGACGTTGTTCGTCTCGGTATTTTGACTGAATCTGATACAAACTGATCGGCAGACGTTTGTAGGAAGAGATCTCACTTTTGATCAATTCCGTAAAAGGCTCTTCATGGGTTGGCCCCAAGACATACTCCCGCTCGTTTCGATCCGTTAACTGATACAGTGAGCGCCCATAAAGCCCGTCTCGCCCAGTACTTTGCCATAGTTCCAAGGGCAATAAAACTGGCATCGTCATTTCTACTGCATCAATTTTGGCTAATTCTTCCCGCATCAATTTTTTAATTTTCTCCAACACCCGCTGGGCTAAAGGCAAATACATGTAGATGCCTGCTGCCACTTGCCGAATATAACCGGCTCTAACTAAAAGTTGATGACTCAATGTTTCCGCATCACTTGGTATTTCCCGCAATGTCGGAATAAACAGTTTCGACTGCTTCATTTTTTTCTCCTTTGCTGCAAACACTTTGCTATACCATACACCCTGCTTGGCCCATATCAGCTGCTTCCTCTAATCAAAAGAAAAAGCGCTGAATATCATTCCAAGTCACTAACACCATCAGCAACATCAAAAAACCAAACCCAATTAACGTGATGATTCCTTCTTTTTCTTGACTGATCGGTTTACCTCGGACACCTTCAAGAATGTTCAAAACGAGTTTGCCGCCATCCAATCCTGGAATAGGCAACAAATTGAAGATTCCTAAGTTGATGGAGATCGCCGCCATCATCATGACGACAGAAGCTACCCCTTGTGAGGCTGCTTGTGAGGACAATTGGAAAATGGCCACCGGACCGCCTAATTTGTCCAGATCTGGTTGTACAATCAAATTACCGACAGCTCGGAAAATCAGTAAAGCATTGTTGAAGGTCAATTTCAAGCCACCTAATAGCTTGTCACCAAGACTTGTTTTCAAGCCAGGACTGATTCCCATAAATCCTACTTTTTCTCCTTCAGCATATTTCCCTTCTGGCGTTGCTTCAATCGTTAATGTATCACTTCCCCGCTTCACTTCAAGGGGGATCTTCGTGTCAGGATAATTTTGGATCTCACTGCTCAATTCCTGCCAGTTGGATACTGTCTTGCCATTGACTGCTAAGATCTCATCGCCATCTTTCAAGCCTGCCTCAGCGGCTGGTGAACCATTTTGGATACCAGAGATGCTGGTCGTATTCACATCTTGTACACCACCCTGTGCAAACACTAACCCTGTGAATAAAACAAAAGCTAAGATGAAGTTATTCATCGGTCCAGCAAAATTGGTCAACATTCGCTGCCAAAGTTTCGCTGACTGAAATTGAACATCTTTCGGTGCAATCCTTACTTCCACACCGTCTTCATGAATAATGGTTGCATCATGATCGACCGCATAAGCGACTTTTTCTTGTTCATTTCCATTGATGTACCCTGCAATCGTCAACTTTTCTTCGAGATCAAAGTCTACCACTTCCATCGGAATCGCATGAGGCAACTGCACCTTTTTGCTAGTATTGATCTTGATGACTTTTCCATCCTTGTCTTGCACAAGTGAGATCGGCATACCTGGTGTCAGCTCTGTCTCATCTTCGCCCCAGCCTGCCATTTGAACATAGCCACCTAATGGTAACATTCGAATCGTGTAAGTCGTTCCATCTTTTCCTTGATGGGCAAAAAGCTTTGGACCCATTCCAATGGCAAATTCCCGAACTAAAATCCCTGCACGTTTGGCAAAGAAGTAGTGTCCAAATTCGTGGATTACGACCACAACAGAAAATATGATAATAAACACAAGAATCGTTTTCATTCTGTTTCCTCGCTTTCACTGTTCCCTCTTGCTAAAGGGGAAACCTTTCTTTATTTTATCACACCCACACCTAATGAGGAACTTCCGGCGTTATTGTAACAAGAATTTAAAGAACCAAGCTCTAACACGCATAAAAAGACTGTGGCTCTTTCTCTCAACACATTCCTTAACAGGAAGAGTGTTCTTTTTTCCTTATCCTCGCATTCTTCACAGGGGTCCGTCAAAAAAGCTTCGACCGCCAAGTAGTCGAGAACTAAAAAACCTCTAAATGTCTGGTCCCGTGAAAACAGGCTTCATTTAGAGGTTGAAATAAGGTTAAAATGAGGTTAAAAATTGTCTTCTTTCTGCGGAGCTGATCAAACAAATTAATGATCTAGCACTTATCTAGTCAA
Organism: Enterococcus sp. FDAARGOS_553; assembly: GCF_003812305.1. Taxonomy (NCBI): domain Bacteria; kingdom Bacillati; phylum Bacillota; class Bacilli; order Lactobacillales; family Enterococcaceae; genus Enterococcus; species Enterococcus sp. FDAARGOS_553. Next base: position 2,125,228 of record NZ_CP033740.1, on the reverse strand, counting down.
GCAAGTGATTATTGCTCGTTTATCTAGACTAACTAAATGATTGCTTTAGAAAACACCTAATAAGTACATGATTGGAAAAACAAACAGCATACTATCAAAACGATCAAGAATCCCGCCGTGGCCAGGCAAAATATTGCCTGAATCTTTTACTCCGTAGTGTCGCTTGATAGCTGATTCGACAAGGTCACCAAACTGACCAGCAATCGAAAAAATAATCGTCAATACGATCATGATCAGACTTCCATGGCCAAAGTAATCGTTGCCTGGGAATGCCAACAAATAAAGAGCTGCCACAACGACTGCCGAAACAATTCCGCCCAATGCCCCTTCAACGGTCTTGTTCGGTGAGATCTCCGGCCATAGCTTATGTGCGCCGAATCGGCGGCCAACCATATAAGCACCAATATCTGTCGCCCAAACAATAAACAAGCCAAAAATCAGCACAACTAATCCGTTTGGTACTAATCTAGCCGTCAAGAAACGTTCAAAGCCGACACCCACATACAGACTGACTAAAACGGGGAAACCTGCTTCATCAATGGTGTACATATTTTTGGAAACGACAGCGATCCCTAGCAACAACAAGACAATCAGATAAAACAAAGCACTTTTATCTGTATTTGCTGGTAAGAAAGCAAACCAAGGATCTTTAGGTAAGACTAAGATCACAGCCCCAAGAATCGATAACACCCCTTCAAAACTGAGAACCGCTAGTCCTTTCATCCGAAATAATTCAAACACACCAATTCCGGCAAGTAAAGCTGCCGTCAACTCGATGGCTATTCCACCGACATAAATAACTGGTAAAAAAAATGCTAATGCCACCACTGCGGTGATCACACGTTGTTTCACTTTTTGTCCTCCTTCTTGTTCAACCCGCCAAAGCGCCGATTTCGCTGTTGAAAACTGCCGATGGCAGCTTCTAACAATTGGGCATCAAAGTCAGGCCATAATGCTTTAGTGAAAAAGAGCTCGCTATAAGCAATTTGCCAAAGAAGAAAATTACTGATCCGTTCTTCACCACTCGTTCGAATCACCAATTCAGGATCGCGAAGTGCAGCAGGCAAGAAACCAGTCATGAGATGCTGGTCCATCATTTCTTCGGTGATTTCCACCGTCTCCTGTGTGTGGTCTAGTTCTTCATACAGCTTTTGGATCGCCTGCAGCATTTCAGCACGACTGCCATAGTTCAAAGCGAAATTCAGGACCATTCCTGTATTCTCCTTGGTCTGTTCGATGGCACGATTGACAGCATCTTGAGTGTGAGCAGGCAAATATTCAGTAAAGCCCATCACATGGACCTTCACATTTTCTTTGATCAGCTCTGGTACAAACGTGTCAAAAAAATCAACTGGCAATTGCATCAAGTAATCGACTTCTTCATTTGGTCGTTTCCAATTTTCCGTTGAGAATGCGTACAATGTCAAGACTTTGACTCCAAGCCGCGAGGCATGGGTCGTGATCGTCTTCACTGTCTCCATCCCTTCTTTGTGCCCTGCCACCCGCGGTAAACGCCGATTCTGAGCCCAGCGGCCATTTCCGTCCATAATGATCGCGATATGCTGAGGCACAGGTAATGCCGGATCAAGTTCGTATTCAGTTTCTTCCTTAACATATTTGTCTTTTTGTGGAAAAAAACGCAACATATGATTCGCTCCTCTTCCATTTCGTAAAATTCATCTTTTTCATTATAACAATAATCATATTTCTTGCCTATGAAAAGTAAAAAAAGAAATCTATATTAAAGAAAAACAAAAACATTTTCTCTTTGTTAGGAATAAAAAAAGGGCGCTTGTGCGCCCCTGCTTCTTATACTTCTAATAATTCTTGTTCTTTTTCAGCTGCGATCTGATCGATTTCTTTAATACTGTTGTCTGTCAATGTTTGAACTTCTTTTTCTGATTCTCTTAAATCATCGACCGTGATATCGCCAGATTTTTCTTGCTTCTTGTAAGCATCCATCGCATCACGACGGATATTACGGACAGCAATTTTCGCATTCTCCGCTTCTTTTTTCACATCTTTTGCCAATTCTTTCCGGCGCTCTTCCGTCAATTGCGGAATGACTAAACGGATTACTGTACCATCATTAGCAGGTGTGATACCGATGTCGCTTTGCATGATCGCTTTTTCGACTTCTTGGATCATTGTTTTGTCGAAAGGCGTAATCATCAAAATACGCGCTTCAGGAATCGTGATTGATGCCATTTGATTTAGTGGTGTTGGAACACCATAGTAGGTTACCATCACACGGTCTAAAATACTTGCGTTCGCACGGCCAGCACGAATTTGTCCTAACTCGCGCTGCAAGTTTTCTGCTGCTTTTTTCATTTTATCTTTTGCTTCTGTTAAAATTTTGTCAGCCATTCTATTTCCCCCTTACTGTCGTTCCAATATGTTCTCCTAAGATTGCACGGCGAATATTTCCTTGTTCATTTAAATTAAAGACAACTAACGGAATATCATTATCCATGCTTAATGAGCTTGCAGTGGAATCCATGACTTGCAATCCTTTCGAAATCACTTCTAGATGCGTAAGCTCTTCAAACTTCACTGCACTTTGATCGATTTTTGGATCTGCTGAGTAGACACCATCGACGTTATTTTTTGCCATCAAGATCACATCTGCATTGATTTCAGCTGCTCTTAAGGCAGCCGTAGTATCTGTTGAGAAATAAGGATTCCCTGTGCCGCCAGCAAAGATCACTACACGCCCTTTTTCTAGATGACGTTCTGCCCGACGGCGAATATAAGGTTCTGCGATTTGGCGCATTTCGATCGATGTTTGGACGCGAGTCGGTACGCCAGCGTTCTCAAGAGTGTCTTGCAACGCCAATGCATTCATGACCGTTGCCAACATTCCCATATAGTCTGCTTGCGCTCGTTCCATGCCCATTTGTGCACCAATCTGACCACGCCAAATGTTACCACCGCCTACTACGATCGCCATTTCAACACCAAGTTCATGGACTTCTTTGATCTCTTTGACGATTTCTTGGATCGTTGGCGGTTTGATACCAAATCCTTCATCCCCTGCCAATGCTTCGCCGCTCAATTTTAACACAACACGTTGATATTTTGGTTTACCCATGATGATTCCTCCGTACATTCTCCAATACTATTGTAGCATATTGGCGCCATTCTGTTTGAATTTGTGCAATTTTTTTGAAAATCGGTTTTTGCTTAAAAAAAGGGAGCGCACTTCCATGCGTTCCCATCTGTTCGAGGAACAGAATTATTTTTTGACTTGGCTCATAACTTCTTCTACAAAGTTATCTTCGCGTTTTTCGATACCTTCGCCGACTTCAAAACGAACAAATGATTTCACTGTTGCGCCTTTTGAAGCAACAAATTTTTCAACAGTCATGTCAGGATCTTTAACGAATGGTTGGTCAACCAAAGCGATTTCTGCTTTGAATTTTTTCAAACGGCCTTCAACCATTTTTTCAACGATGTTGGCTGGTTTGCCTTCGTTCAATGCTTGTTCAGTCAAAACTTGTTTTTCGTGATCCAATTCTTCTTGTGAGATTTGAGATTCATTCACATAGCGAGGATTGATTGCAGCAACGTGCATAGCGACATCTTTTGCAACTGATTCGTCTGTTGTTCCTTCAAGAACAGTCAAGACAGCGATACGTCCGCCCATGTGCAAGTAGCCACCGAAAGCAGAGTTGTCATCTTTTTCAACAACTTCAAAACGACGGAAGCTGATTTTTTCACCGATAACTTGAGTTGCTTCGATCAATGCTGCTTCCATTTTACCTTTTGATGTTTCCAACTGCAAAGCAGCTTCCATGTCAGCAGGTTTGTTTGCAGCGATTACTTCTGCGATTTCTTTAACTAAATCTTGGAACATTTCGTTTTTAGAAACGAAGTCTGTTTCAGAGTTTACTTCAACGATTGCAGCAGCATTCCCGTTGATAGCAACAGATGCCAATCCTTCAGCAGCAATCCGATCATTTTTCTTTGCAGCTTTAGCCATTCCTTTTTCACGTAATAGATCAACGGCTTTTTCGATATCTCCTTCGACTTCAACTAAGGCACGTTTTGCATCCATCATACCTACACCAGTCATGTCGCGCAATTCTTTTACTAATTTAGCTGTTACTTCTGCCATTTTTTGTTTTCCTCCTAAATGTCATTTAACAAGCCTGAACTTGCCTTTTAAAAAAGCTGTTTCAAAGGAGAGTGAGGCTTGGCGCCTAGCCTTTGAAACAGCTCCATCATTTCTTATTCAGCTGATACATTGTCGCCTTCGACAACATCAACGATTTCTTCGATTGAAGTAGCATTTTCTGTTGATTCAGCAGAAAAATCTTCTTCAACTACTTGGTCTTCGCCTTGGTTGCCTTCGATAAATGCATCTGCCATTTTAGCAGTGATCAATTTAACGGCACGAATCGCATCGTCGTTTGATGGGATAACTACGTCGATCTCATCTGGATCACAGTTTGTATCAACCATCGCTACGATTGGGATATTTAATTTACGTGCTTCTTGGATCGCAATGCGTTCTTTGCGTGGGTCAACAACGTACATTACATCTGGAATTCTTGGCATATCAGCGATACCGCCTAAGAATTTTTCAAGACGTTCGCGTTCTTTGTTCAAACCAACGACTTCTTTTTTAGGAAGGACATCAAATGTGCCATCTTCTTCCATTTTGTTGATTTGTTTCAAGCGAGCAACACGTTTTTGGATAGTTTCCCAGTTCGTCAATGTTCCACCTAACCAACGATGGTTTACGTAGTATTGACCTGAACGGATTGCTTCTTCTTTGATTGCTTCTTGGGCTTGTTTTTTTGTTCCTACGAACAAAGCAACTCCGCCTTCTTCAGCAACGTTTTTCATGTAGTCGTATGCTGCATCTACTAACTTAACAGTTTTTTGTAAGTCGATGATGTAGATACCGTTTCTTTCTGTGAAGATATATTTCTTCATTTTTGGGTTCCAGCGACGTGTTTGGTGTCCAAAGTGTACGCCGGCTTCTAGCAATTGTTTCATTGAGATTACTGCCATGATGTGTTTCCTCCAATTTGGTTTTTGATTTCCTCTCTTGCTCTTTAGCTCTTCGAAGAACTGATTATCAGCACCGCTTCGCAGATGGAACAAGATGTGGATTTGCGGAGTCAAAAAACTCACGCCTTAAACAGTATACAGTAGCTACTAAAGAATTGCAACTGCTTTTCCTCATAAACCTAGCTGTTTACTTTTACATTTTTTTCTTACAAACAACGGGTGTTCAGTCTGACTAAAGCCTAGGTTTTTAATCCTTTTTCTGCTATGATAATGCTGAAGAATTCAATTAAAGGAGTCTATTTATGCGTAAATCCGACCGGCATTTATTGATCAAACAGATTATTGCAGAACATAGTGTGGGAACTCAAGAAGAACTGTTGCAGTTGCTCGAAGCACAAGGAGTAACCGCTACGCAGGCAACGATCTCCCGCGATATCCGTGATCTAAAAATTGTCAAACAGCCTGATGAGACTGGACAAACAAAATTTGTTCTCTTTCAAGGAATGAATACTCAAGAAAATGAAAAAGCGGAAGAACAACGGCTGATTCACATGCTGGAAGATGTCGTCACCAAAGTGGATCGTGTTCAATTTATGACGCTAATCAATACGCTCCCTGACAATGCACCTTTATTGGCAGCGGCTTTAGATGAAGTTTCGATGCCTGAGAAAGTTTGTTCTCTCGCCGGCTTTGATACAGTAGCCGTTATTTCCCGTACAAATGAAGATGCCATCAAGCTGACTGAATATATCAAGTCCCATGCTATTCTCTAAAGAATCGAAAAAAAGATACCAGTGGCAAGCATATAGGCTGCCGTTGGTATCTTTTTTTTATTTACATTTTATCAGGTGCATGTAATCCTAACAGACGCAAATCTTCTTTTAACAAGACTGTTACAGCGTAAACCAATGCCAATCGAGCATCTTTCTGCGCATCTTCTGCTAAAATCTTGACATTTGCATAGTATTTATTGAAGGCTTGCGCTAATTTGATCGCATGTTTAGCAATCACTGATGGCTCATATTTATCTGCAGCCTGTAAGATAGTTTCTGGGTAGCGTTGGATCAACTTGATCACTTCCCAGCTCTCTGCATCATTCAAAGCAAGAGCTTGCGCATTGGCAGGATCAAATTGTGCTTTTTCTAAAATGCTCATCGCCCGTGCATGAGAATATTGGACATAAGGTCCGGTTTCTCCTTCAAAACGAACGACTTCTTCCAATGTGAAATCGAAGTTGTTCAGGCGATCATTTTTTAAATCATGAAAGACGACCGCACCGACACCCACTTGTTTTGCCACTTCATCTTTGTTCGCTAAGCCTGGATTTTTTTCTGTGATTTGTTCTTTCGCAGATTCGATGGCTTCATTCAATACTTCTTCTAATAAAACGATTTTTCCTTTACGAGTAGACAGCTTCTTACCATCTTTGGTGATCAAACCAAATGGGATGTGGTGCATATCATCTGACCAATCGAAGCCCATTTCTTTAAGAACTGCTTTCAATTGCTTAAAATGATAGCTTTGTTCGTTACCGACAACATACAGAGACTTAGCAAAGTTATAAGTCCGTTTGCGGTACAATGCTGCCGCCATATCCCGAGTGATATATAATGTTGCGCCGTCAGATTTGCGGATCAACGCTGGATTGAGATCATAGGCAGTCAAATCAACGATTTCTGCGCCTTGATCTTCTTGTAATAAATGTTTTTCTTCCAAAAGTTCAACGACTTCCGTCATTTTATCATTGTAGAAGGCTTCCCCATTCAATGAATCAAAACTTACTTCCAGCATGTCATAGATTTTGTTGAACTCTTGCAATGACTCATCGCGGAACCATTGCCATAATTCGGTTGCTTCTTGATCACCGTCTTCTAGCTTCTTGAACCATGCCCGAGCTTCATCTTCCAACGCTTTATCATTTTCTGCTTGTTCATGGAATTCAACATATAAACGCAAGAGTTCATTGATTGGTTCTTTTTTAACTGCTTCTTCAGAACCCCATTTTTTATAGGCGACGATCAATTTCCCAAATTGAGTTCCCCAGTCTCCTAAATGATTGATCCGAATTGGCTGATAACCGATTTTTTCAAGAATAAAGCCAATCGAATTACCGATCACCGTCGAACGCAAATGGCCCATGGAGATTGGTTTCGCAATGTTTGGTGAAGACATATCAATCGGAACCGCCTGCTGATTGCCAATTGATTGATCTCCATAATGATTTTTTTCCTTCAAGACGGTTTGTAAGACGTGTTCGCTGATCACTTCTTTATTCATAAAAAAGTTCAAGTATGGACCCACGACTTCGATTTTTTCAAAAGAAGCTGGATCAATTTTTTCCGCCAGTTCGCTAGCGATCTGTTGCGGTGCTTTGCGATAGACTTTGGCTAACGCAAAGGCAGGAAAAGCAACGTCTCCGTGTTCAGCAGTTTTAGGATTTTCTAACAATTGACTGACTTGTTCTAAAGTCAAATCTTCTTTGACTGCGGCATAAATAGCTTGTGCAACGATTTGTTTATTATTCATTTTCTTTCCCTCCATTTGTTTCGATACGAAAGCAATGCCCAGCGAATGTACATGCGGAACAACTAAAAAAAGCCTCTAGTGCATCACATGCACTAGAGACGAGATTTCCCGCGGTACCACTCTATTTGTCCTTTAAGGAATGATTCTTAAAAGACCTACTTATTTCTGATAACGGCAGAATTCCGTTTGCTAGGCAAAATCTCACAAGTGCGCTTCACTTTCTTGATTGTTCGGCTCACACCTTCCCGAACTCGCTGAAAAACAAAAGCTACTCTTCTTGCTCATCGATTATCTACTATTTTGTTCCCAGAAAGTATAACAAAAAATAATCGGTTTGGCTAGCCGGTTTTTCGCCTTTGCATGGATTTCGCTAGTTAAACCTTTGGAATAAATAGATCTCCTAGGGTGACAGCCATAATGGCTTTGATAGAGTGAAGGCGATTTTCTGCTTGATCGAACTGGCGCGCTTGCTTGCTGTGAAAAACGTCATTCGTCACTTCCATCTCCTTCAAGCCAAAATCAGCAGCGATTTTGGCCCCATATTTGGTTTGTGTATCATGAAAAGCTGGTAAACAATGGAGGAAAATGGCTTGTTCATTATTGGTTTTTTTCATTAATTCGGCATTTACTTGGTAAGGCATCAGCAAGTCGATTCGTTCTTTAAATTTTGCTTCTTCTCCCATTGAAACCCATACATCGGTATAAACAACGTCTGCTCCTGCTACAGCTGCCACATCATCTGTAATCAAAATTTCGGCTTGTGATGCTTGGACAAATTGCTCTGCCAGCTCGATGACTTGCTGTTCCGGCTGTAATTCTTTTGGTGCGATGATTCGAATAGCAACACCGAGAATCCTGCTAGTCACAAGTAAGGATTGCGCAACGTTATTTCTTCCATCGCCGCAGTAAGCGATCGTCAGACCTTCAAGACTGCCAAAATTTTCTTGAATCGTCATAAAGTCTGCGATCATCTGTGTCGGGTGCCACATGTCAGACAATCCATTCCAGACAGGTACACCAGAATATTTCGCCAAGTCTTCAACGATTCTTTGGCTAAATCCTCGATATTCGATCCCATCAAACATCCGACCAAATACTTTTGCAGAGTCCTCAACAGATTCTTTTGATCCCATCTGGATATCGTTTGCTCCTAAAAATTCCGGATGCGCTCCTAGATCAACGGCAGCAACGGTAAAGGCAGCTCGTGTCCGAGTAGAATTTTTTTCAAACAAAAGAGCGACATTTTTTCCTTCCAAATAACGATGCGGGATATTCTTTTGCTTTAATTCTTTTACATGTAATGAAAAATCGATCAGATACTGCAATTCATCTCTGGTAAAATCTTTTTCTGCTAAAAAACTGCGACCTTTAAAAACGGATTTCATTTCTTTTGCACCCTTTCTTGCCTATGTTTTTTAGCCAGTATACATCTTTCCTGATTTTTATTCAATATATACAAGTTTTACGTATTTTTAATCAATTTTATCCAAATAATTAAACAAAAGACCGTGGGCTGCCATTCGGATTCGTATCCCGGTGACGCCACGGTCTTCTCTGTAATGTTGAGCAGCAAATGCTTGATTATTTCATTTCATGACCAAAACTTAGGCTTGGCACAGCATTCAAAGATAGTGGGGCAAACTGTTTTTTTTCTAACAAAATATGCCCAAAGGCCCCGATCATTGCCGCATTATCGCCACATAAACGCAAAGGTGGGATAATCAAGTCAATCTCAGGCAGGTCACTCATTGCTTCATCTAGTGCCTGACGCAGGCCTTGGTTTGCAGCAACGCCACCTGCAACAATCAATTGGTTGACAGGATAAGTCTTGCAGGCGCGAATCGTCTTAGTGACCAAAACCTCTACAACACTTGCTTGAAAACTAGCAGCAAGGTTGGCTTCGTCCAATGTTTCTCCTCGTTGCTGCGCATTATGGACAAAATTAATAAAGGCACTCTTTAATCCGCTAAAACTAAAATCAAAATTGTCTTCATGAATCATTGCTCTGGGAAAATGGTACGTGTCCTCACCTAAATGCGCCAAACGATCGATTTCTTTTCCGCTAGGATAAGAAAGTCCTAAGACTCGTCCTACCTTGTCATATGCTTCTCCTGCAGCATCGTCACGTGTCTCGCCAATAATCTCAAAGGAACCATCTTCTGTCATATAAACTAACTCCGTATGTCCACCGCTCACTAGCAAGGCAAGCAATGGAAAGGTCAGAGGTTTGACAAAACGGGCCGCATAGATATGCCCCGCCATATGATTGACTGGCAACAAGGGTAATCCATGCGCCCAGGCAAACGCTTTGGCTGCCGAAAGACCGATCAGCAACGCCCCCACTAAGCCTGGACCGTACGTGACCGCTACAGCGGATAAGTCTTCTGGTGTCACTTCTGCTTGTTTCAGTGCCTCTTCTAAACAAAGATTAATCTGCTCCACATGATGTCGACTAGCTACTTCTGGGACAACGCCACCAAAACGTTGATGACTTTTAATTTGAGAAGCCACGATATTGCTTAAAATCGTGTCCCCGTTCATTATGACAGCGACACTTGTTTCGTCGCAGCTGCTTTCAATGGCTAAAATCAATTCATTCATTTGATTGATGCTGGCCTCACTTTCTTTTCCATGATCAATGCATCCTCTTGAGGATGACTATAATAATTTTTGCGCCGCCCAATGATTTCAAAACCCATTCGCAGGTATAAGGCTTGTGCTGGAAAATTACGGACCCGCACTTCTAGAAAAATCCTTTCGACGCCAGCAGATTGACAAGACTGAATAACAGCTTGCAGCAAGAGTTTCCCCAATCCCTGTCCTTTTTTTTCCGGTAAGACTGCGAGATTAAAGATTTCAGCTTCATCTAAAACCCGACGGTAACTAACAAATGCCTCCATTGGCTGGAGTACTAAATAGTGACTGTCAACAGCAGCCAAATCCTGCTTGAATTGTTCACAAGTCCAGGGAGAGCCATCTTGGTAACTCGCTTCTGCCAATTGCCATAACAGCTCTTCACTTTTTGCAGGCAATTCTTCTTTATTCAACAGTTTATTCATTTAAAAATTTCACCATATCCAATGCATCTTCATTTCCTTCTGTATAGTAGGCAGTTTTGATCGCTCGCGAGACAAAGCCCAGCTGTCGATAAAGCCGCTGAGCGTCACGATTACTTAAACGCACTTCTAACGAAATTCGGTCACATTTGTTTTTTCGCGCATACTGTTCGATTTCAGTCAACAAAAAAGAGCCGACACCTCGGCCTTGATATTCAGGTATAACAGCAATATTGGTAATATGAGCATCTTCTCCCAACAAACGAACGCCCGCAAAACCGATCATGCGCTCATTTTGTAAGATACACAAGTACAAATGCTTAAATCGCGAATAAATCTCTGAAAGAAACGCGCTCTTGGTCCAAGGCAGCTCGCCGGCATACACCAATCGTTCCACTTGCAGTAACTCTTTGATATCTTCGCCGACGATTTCACGAATCACATACGTTTCATCCTGAATCGTTTTCGTCTGTTCTGGGTATTGAACTTTACGAAAAAGGGTCAGCTTTCCTTTGAAAGATTTAAATTTTTTCAACATACGTATCCGCTCCTGGAGTATGAGATGCCAACCACTTTTCTTCCGCTTCAACAAGTTTCAAATACTCTGGCACAAAATCATGGATCGACGAAACGGGTTCCTCTGTTTCACTTAATTCTGCCAACACGACGCCATTCGGATAATTCCACAAAGAAACGTGATTGATCTGTGCAGACGGCATGGCTTCAGTGATTTGCGGGGCAAATTTTGCAGCATCAGCGCCAACAAAAAGTACCTCTGTGTGCAACTCAGCTAGTGCATGCAACAATGTCGGTAATGCCACATGCTGGTCAGGGATCACTGACTGCAGCTCCCCTTCCTGCCAACGATAGCCACCAGCATAGACATTGTTGCGACGTGCGTCAAATAATGGCACGATCACTTTCAAAACCCCAACACAATTCGCAGCTATGTTCTTCAAACTCGACACGCCCACCAATGGGATATGTAATGTATCGGCTAATGTTTTAGCGGTCGTGACACCGATCCGCAATCCTGTATAAGATCCCGGACCTTGGGCAACTGCGATTCGCTCTAACTGCTGCGGCAATACCCCCACAGATTGCATCAATAAATCGATTGCCGGCATCAATGCACTGCTGTGATTTTTGATAGCCATCGTCTGACTTTGTCCTAGGATCTCCTGACCATCCATGACTGCAATGGCCAATGTTTGATTTGATGTATCGATCGCTAATGTTTTCATTGCTTTTTCTCCCCAATCAAAAAACTCACTCATATTTTACCATATTCTGATAAAATGCCAAACTTTGCTTATTTGCTTTCATAGGTGCATGGTTACTGGTGAACTAAAAAAATGGCCAAAGAATCTATGGCAGCCGCGACAGTTTCTGACTGCGACGGAAAACTGTTCCATTACTGGAGACTTTTTCCCATAGATTCTCAGGACATTTCTATTTGTTGCAGATGAACTTCCCCATCATTGATTCGTAGATTGACGTTTAATCAACTCCGTTGCGATGGTGACCTTTCGCGGAACAGGAGCTGGATTCTTGATGATCTCAAGTAGTGTGGTTACAGCCAACTCTCCCATCCACTCCGTATGAACTTTGATTGTCGAAAGGGTTGGAAAAACATACTTGGCAACACTGACATCGTTAAAGCCGATCAAGGAGATATCTTCTGGCACACGAATCTTTTCTTCCTGCAGTGCCCGCAGTGCTCCGATGGCTAAAGCATCGCTGGAAGCAAATAACGCAGTAGGCAGTGGCAAGGCGTCTTGCAAGAACTGTTTCATTGCCTGATATCCATCTTCGACAGTAAACGCTGCTGCAATGTGATACCCTTCGTCATAAAGACGCAAGCGTGTCAGTCGTTCCTTGAATAGCGTCAGCCGCGGATCTTCAATTTCTTGTCGACTTCCTTTTGTAAATTCAATACCAGATAAGATACCGATTTTTTGATGTCCTTTAGCAACAAAATGATCAATGACCAAATCCACTGCTTGCTGAAAATCGACTACCAATGAATCCACTCCAGCCGACAGCCCGTCAAAATCAACGAGTAGCAGATGAGGCTGCGTCTTTTTTAATTGTGCGATCTGCTGGGCATCAAATTTTCCTAAAGCAATCGTTCCATCTACTTGGGTCTCACTGATAGAAGCAAACGATTCTTTTAACAAGCGAATCCCCAATTCTTCCGTCTTGTTCTCAATCCCAAGCCGAATAGCTAAATAGTAAAGATCGGCCAGTTCTTCTTCGGTATCAAACCACTGAATCAAACGAATCCGACCGTTTTCGACTTGGCTTTTCTTTTTATGCTTTGTATAGTTCAGTGCTTCGGCGGTTTTGAATATTTTTTCTTTAGTTTCTGAACTGACGGCTAACTCACTGTCATAATTGAGGACACGAGAAACAGTCGCTGGTGAAACGCCTGCCTGTTCAGCAATATCTTTAATTGTAGCCATTCCCGCGCCTCCATTCTTTCAAAGTCATCTCAATAACTTCAAAGTTTATTGATAAAACGCATGAATGCAGCCTGACCGGATGCATCTCGCTTGAAAACTCCTGCGTATTCCAAAACTTTTGCAAAAATCCCACCAACTTCTTGATAAACAATCTCTGTTACATTCTCCTCAGTGATGGTGTAGGTTTCCTTCATCTCTTGTGCCCACGGAATATGATAAGCAGCAATTTGATTTGGCTGATCAAGAAGATAGGCCCTCACTTCTTCTAACTCCGTTGCTAAACGTGGAGGCAAGACCGCTAATCCCATCACCTCGATTAACCCAATGTTTTCTTTTTTGATATGCTGAACATCTTTATGAGGATGAAAAATACCATCAGGATGTTCGTCAGAAACATTGTTATCCCGAAGAACAAGATCCATTTCAAAGTATTCGCCCTGTTTTCGAGCAATTGGTGTGATGGTGTGGTGCGGTGTGCCATCTTCTGAATAAGCATTGATCGAAACGGAAGGATCTGAGTACTCTTTCCATTGTGCCAAAATATAATCAGAAGCAGCAGCCACTTTTTGCTTGTCTCGACCTTGAATCCGAATAACCGAAAGCGGCCATTTAACGATTCCCACCGTTAGCTCGTCAAAACCAGTTAGTTTGAATGTTTTCTCAATGGGTGCTTTTGCCATCGCAAATGTATGCCGTCCACCTTGATAATGATCGTGGGACAAGATCGATCCACCTACGATTGGCAAATCAGCATTTGAACCGACAAAATAGTGAGGCAGAACCTCAATGATTTGCAATAGACGGTCAAAGGTTTTGCGCGTGATCTTCATCGGACGATGCTCTAAAGACAAAAAGATGGAATGCTCATTGTAATAAGCATACGGAGAGTACTGAAGCCCCCACGCTTCGCCGTCCAGATTCATCCGAATAATGCGATGATTTGTTCGAGCCGGGTAATTCAGCCGCCCTTTATAACCTTCATTTTCCAAACAAAGGAGACATTTAGGATAATCGATCGCTGCTGCTGCTCGCTGCGCAGCGATTTCTTTCGGATCTTTTTCGGGTTTGGATAGATTGATCGTGATCTCTAATTCTCCATACTCGGTCATTACCGGAAAAACAATATTTTTCTTGATGGCTCGAGTCTTGATGTAATCATTTTGCTGACACAAATGGTAAAAATAATCCGTTGCCTCTTGTGGGTCTTTTGCATAGTGCTGGGCAAAGAAAGCATTGACCACAGAAGGCGGTGGCGTCAAGAAATCCATCAATTGCGCTTCAAGGATTTCGGTTTCAGCAAGTGCCTCGCCGATCACCTGATTTTTTTTTGCTTGAGTGACCAATTGATCCATCAATACCACGGCTGATTCTTCGACCGGTCGTACAGTAGCTGATTCAAAGTCTTCTTCACCAATCATACCAAGGATCCTATTTTGTAAATAAATACGATCCATTTCCATCCAACCACCAGCCTGGATCGCTAATGTCACGAAATCACAGATTGTTTGACTGAGCGTCATTTTGTTGCCTCCTAGTCTTGATAACCTTCTGGATGGCTAACGTGCCAATTCCAAGCTGTTTCAATTATTTGTTTCACATCGGTGTAACTAGGTTCCCAACCTAACACCGCTTTTGCTTTATCACTAGAAGCGACCAATGTTCCCGGATCTCCGGCACGTCGCGGTGCTACTTTCGCTGGAATATCTTTTTGCGTAACAGTACGCGCGGCATCCAACATTTCTTTGACTGAGTAGCCATTGTTGCTGCCAAGATTAAAAACATTGCTAGGATTGCCTTTTTTCAAATATTCTAATGCTAAAATGTGGGCGTTGCATAGATCTTCTACGTGTACGTAGTCTCTGATACAAGTTCCATCTGGCGTATCATAGTCATCACCGAAAATTGCTAGCTCCTGACGCTGACCTAAAGCGACTTGCAAGATGATTGGAACTAAATGAGTCTCAGGATCATGGTCTTCCCCGATTGAAGCATCTGATTTAGCTCCTGCAACATTAAAGTAGCGTAAAGCGACGTATTTCATGCCGTAAGCTTCATCACACCAACGCATCATTTTTTCCATCATGAGTTTGCTTTCCCCATAAGGATTTTTAGGATTTGTAGGTGTTTCTTCTGTGATTGGGCTTTGTTCTGGCTCGCCATAAGTCGCTGCAGTAGAAGAAAAGACAATATGATCAACGTTGTTGTCTTTCATTACTTCTAATAATACCTGCATCCCATACACATTGTTGTTGAAGTATTTCAACGGTTTCTCAACTGATTCACCGACAAGAGAGCTTGCGGCAAAATGGATCACGCCATCAATCGTCTCTTTCTCAAAAACGCTTTGCAAAAATGCTTTGTCTCGAATATCTCCTTCGTAGAAAACAGCCTCTGGATGGATTGCTTGACGATGACCTGTTAAAAGGTTATCCACGACAACGGCTTGGTATCCTTTCGTAATCAATTGATCAACTGCATGAGAGCCGATATATCCGGCGCCACCTAATACTAAAATAGCCATTCTTAATCATCCTTTTCTTTCATTTATTCAATGAATCCGTCTTACATTCTACAGTTTTCGCGCGCCATCATCAATGCTTGCTTGGTAAATATCTGTCTCATAGCCGATTTTTTCACGATAGCTTTCTTTGACAGCCGTTGCAAAAGCTTCCCACTCGCTTTTTTTCACCAAAGCGATTGCACAACCACCAAATCCAGCCCCTGTCATTCGGGCTCCCAAAACTGCTGGCTGTTCTTGTGCCGCTGCCACCAAAGTGTCTAACTCGATACCCGTAACTTCATAATCATCTCTTAAAGAAGCATGAGAAGCATCTAACAGATGACCAAAAGATTCTAAATCTCCCGCTTCTAATGCCGCTTTAGCTTTTAAGGTACGCTGATTCTCAGTTACAGCATGTTTTGCGCGCTTGATCAAGGTTGGATCTTCAATCAGTGAAGTATGTGCAAAGAATGTTGCTTCGTCCAATTCACCAAGCGATTGGATTTTCAGTTTCGTTTGAAGTCGTTTTAATGCTTCTTCACACTCCCCACGGCGCTCGTTGTATTTTGAATCTGCCAATTCCCGCCGCTTGTTTGTATTCATGATAGCTACGACATAGTCCCCAAATTCTGCAGGTACAAGGTCATAAGCTAAAGTGTTGGTATCTAGCAGTAATGCATGGTCTTTTTTTCCCATTCCTATAGCAAATTGATCCATGATACCTGAATTAACCCCAATAAATTCATTCTCAACTTTTTTCCCTGTCAAAATCAACTCTAAACGTTCGATCGCCAATCCGAACAAATCATCAAGAATCACTCCTGTCAATAATTCAATGGAGGCTGAAGAAGACAAGCCGGCACCATTAGGAATATTGCCATAAAAAGCGATTTCAATACCAGAGTCGATTGCATGACCCGCTGCTTTCAAATAGCGAATCACACCTTTAGGATAATTGGTCCAGTCGTCTTCTTTGCGGTACTCCAAATCGTCTAAGGAAAAAGTGATGATCCCCTTTTCAGGGAAGTTTTCCGAATAAAGACGTATTTGCTTATCTGCCCGTTTTCGTGCTACACCATACGTTCCTATCGTGATAGAGGCTGGAAAGACATACCCGCCATTATAATCTGTATGTTCCCCGATCAAGTTGATTCGTCCTGGTGCAAAATACGATCCTGTGCCTTTTTCACCGAATTTTTCTGCAAAAATTTGTTGTAGCTGTTCCATCTTTTTCGCTCCTTCATTTCATTTAGTAAATTTATTATAAAATATTTACTAAATTTTATCAATCCTTTACTCACGATACAAGGGCTTATTTTTGATATTTTTGTACTTTTGTTTCATAATAGAAATAAATAGATAAAGGCGAGGTGGAGAAGAATGAAACGATTTCTTTCAGGTTTCTTAGTTGGTACAGTAGCAACTATCGCAGCAGCTGCTAGCGTAGTTATGACTGTCAAAAAACAAGTGATCGATCCAATTGACGAACAACAAGCACTAAATGAAGAAAAAAGAAAACGAGCTATGCGTAAAAGTGTCTCTCGTTAATACAAAAACTGCCATTGAAGATTTTACTTCAATGGCAGTTTTTTCAATTCTTCAGCTAATACAACCGCTTGATTATGTGTTTCATCTTTTGCACCATAAACCAATGTCACGGTTTTATGGTCTTTTACTATTTGCTGCAATGCACTAAAGGCATCATCGGCTGGCTTCTTTTTTAGTTCTGCTAGGTATCTTTGACAAAACGCATCAAAGCGCTCTGGATCATGACCAAACCATTTACGCAATTCCGTACTAGGTGCAACCTCTTTCAACCAAGAATCAATCGCCGCCACTTCTTTTTTGACGCCTCTTGGCCAGATTCGATCAACAAGGACCCGATAACCATCTGTGGGTGCTGCAGCCTCGTATACACGTTTTACTTTAATCATTTCCTTCCACTCCTTTGAATCTACCTTAACACATTCTTTCAAAAAAAAAAGACCGAGTCCATGATGACAAGATTCTCAGTTACAGCTGCTGAATGGTTTCTAACGATTCATTCTCGCGCCTCTTAGGAACATCTTGTTTGATCATTGATCTCAGTCTTTTGATTGATTAACTAGTTTTCTTTTTCGTTTTTCCGCTCCAGCCTTCATAGCCTTCTTTTAGAATGTAAATTTCTTTAAACCCTTCTTTGCGAAGTTTATTCGCAGCACGGATACTTAGAGATTTACGGGTATCATATAAGTAGATGGGCTGATCTTTCCGAAATGCGCTAAACGAATTGGTTAATACCGTAAATGGGATATTTCGTGCACCTAAGATATGACCGGCATCGAACTCGTTTTTCTCCCGCACATCAATCACTTGTGCTTTTTTCATGCCATTTTTAAATTCTTCTTCGGAAATGATTTTGGCTGATCGTCTTCCCATAATTTGGAAGTACGCCCAATTCAATGCGATTGCCAATAAAATCAATCCTAAAATAATATTAATCCAGTTCCAAACAGACATCTTACCTATTCCTCTCTACTTTGCAAATTGTAATGCTAATGACGCAGCGCCGATCACACCAGCATCATTCCCTAACTCAGCTAATTTGATTTCCGTGCTTTCCGTTACTTGCGGGAATGTGAATTCTGCAAAGTAAGCTGCTACACGACTACGTAAAAATTCACCTGCTGCTGAGACACCGCCACCCAGTACAATACTTGAAGGATTCAGTGTATTGCCCAAGTTTCCACAAGCAAGGCCTAAATAGAAGCAGACTTTATCTACTACCATCAATGCAAACGGATCTTTCGCTTGGGCCGCTTCAAAAATATCTTTGCTGGAAATATCTTCGCCATTATCCAGATTTTTTTTCAATTCAGAATCGCCAGCATACTCTTCCGCCAAATGTCTTGCTACCCGAACGACACCCGTCGCACTTGACACGGTCTCTAAACAACCACGCTTCCCACAAGTACATTCAAATCCTTCTGGATCTACAGTAATATGCCCGATTTCTCCTGCACAGCCTGCTACACCATGCAAAAGTTGTCCTTCCATGATGATTCCACCGCCAACACCTGTACCGAGGGTGATAAAGATCACATCGGGATTGTTGTCACCTGCGCCTTTCCAGCGTTCGCCTAACGCAGCAACATTGGCATCGTTATCGATAGCAAAAGGAATCCCTGTCCCTTTTTCAATCGCTTCTTTGACAGGTTGCAACGTTTTCCAATTCAAATTGTAAGCACCGATAACTGTTCCTTTTTTGCGATCGACACTTCCTGGAGTCCCCATACCGATCCCAATGAAGTCTTCTGCTTTCATGCCATACAAATCCAGACGATGATTGATTGATGCAATGATCTCTGGTACGATGTGGGAACCCTCATCAAGAATATTGGTATCGATGCTCCATTTTTGTTGAATCTCTCCTTCAGAAGTCAACACAGCAAACTTGACTGTTGTTCCTCCTAGATCAATCCCGATGATTTTTTTGTCCATCACTTATTTTCCTCCCGGCTTTCTTCAATCCGATGTTCACGCTTTAAAATGCGCCAAGCGGTCAAATAGGTATCTCGATCGATCAAACGGCTGTCATAAAGATTTTTGACTTCCATCTGGATCAACTCGATATCATAGATTCGCTTGCCAACATAAATATAGACACCAAATTGTTTCAATAGTTGTTGTACGTCATATAACGTTTCCATAAACACACTTCCTGCTTATTATACAAGTATTTGATACTTTTTTAAACCATATATCACAAAAACTGCCAGTAAAAAAAGAATAACAATGGCGGAAAGAATGCGGGTATGAATCGAATATTTCCCGAAGTTCTTTGGTAAAGCCAATGCATTGCCTAAGATGAATCCTCCTAAGATTCCTCCGACATGTCCCCAAATATCAATCGATTGATCAAATAGACCAAATACGAAATTCAAGACAACGAACAATGCAAATTGACGAACCATCGCTTGGATCTGGTAATCATTCTTAAAGTGGAGTCCCAGAATCAGAAAAGCACCAAACAGACCAAACAATGACGTGCTCGCACCTGCAGATTGGACACCGGCCTGATTAAAGGCAAAACTCATCGCGTTCCCCATAACCCCACTCATCAAATACAAAATGAAGAAACGAGCATGACCGTAGATCGCTTCCACCTGTTGACCCATAAAATAAAGAATAACAGAATTCACTGCAAAATGAGCGAGACCAAAGTGAATGAAAATCGGCGTTACAAAACGCCAATACTCGTTCATGTAAGCAACATAAGGGCCAAACATCACCCCCATCACTTGAGTCATCGGACTAATATAGCCGATAATAAAGACTAACGTCTGGATGGCTAAAAACGTATAAGTAAAGATTGGACGATTAAGCCAGCGTTTCATTTGTTTATTCATTGTCTACTCCTTTTTCTCCGAAAGAAACTTTATCAGTGATTATTTTCTGGACCGGAATATCAAAAGAATCAGGTTGCCACCGGACATCAAATTGTTCTGCAAAAACCAATGACACAGTTTTCCCTTGGAAATCTGCCAGAAACCGATCATAATAACCGCCGCCAAACCCAATCCGATATCCCTCATGAGAAAAAATCAAACCAGGAACGATCAAAAGATCCAGGTCTAATGCATCGATTTTTTTTTGAGAAAGAGGCTCTTCTACCCCAAAACTGGAAAGCTGATATTCAGTCTGTGGTTCCACTTGATAAAAGTGAAGTTTCTTTCTCACAGAACGTGGCACGGCAATTTGTTTGCCAGAGTGAAATCCGCGCTCAAAAATCGGCTTTGTATCAAATTCAAACGGCAATGACCGAATCACGCCAATGGATTCTGCTTCGAGCCACTCTTCGGAAGCAAACAACAAAGACTGAATGATCTGCTCTTTGGTTTGCTTTGTTCGTGGATCCAGTTGCTTGAGTCGGGTTAGCCCTTGTTCACGCAAAATTTTTTTATCCATAATTAACCAACTCCTACTCCGAATAGTACCAAAAACCGGACTCAAATAGCAAACGCAATCGTGAAAAAATTCTCACGACTACGTTTTTTGACGAATCAGCAAAAACAAAAAGTACGGAGCACCAATGATCGCAATCACGATACCAGCAGGAATTTCGCCACTTTGAAGTAAAAGACGGCCGACCGTGTCGCTGACTAGCACCAAAATAGCACCAATCATTCCCGCTGCTATCAATGCCCAACGAGATTCTTTGCCAATCAATCGTTTAGCGATATGGGGCGCCAATAAACCAATAAAAGATAAGTTTCCAGTATAGCCAACACTGCTTGCGGCCAGGCCAATCGCTACGAACAACAAACCGGTGCGCAAAAGATTTAGGGGAACACCTAAACTGATCGCCTGTTCTTCTCCAAAACCCAGTAAATTGATCAAAGGTGTAATCATGAATGCCAACAATCCTAGAATCAAGAACCAAGGCAACAAACTTAGTACTTGCGTCCACGAAGTTCCCCAGATAGTCCCCGAAAGCCATGCCGTAACAAAACTATATCGTTCTTTTGACAATTGAACAGTCAATAATAACGACGCAGAAGCAAGTCCAGCATTAACAGCAATTCCAGATAATAAAATTCGCTCCATTGAAAGCAGCTGCCGCTGTTTATAAGCGATAGCATAGACTAGCAGTGCAGCTAATAGTCCGCCAATCATACCAATTAGTGGTAACAGCTGGGAGCCCTGGGCATAAAAGCCTAAGTAGAGCATGACACATAAGCCAGCTCCATTATTGATTCCTAAAATACTTGCATCCGCCAACTCATTTCTGGTTACTCCCTGTAACAAAAAACCTGAGAAGCCAAACGCACTTCCAGCAATCAGTGCCAGTACTGCTCGAGGAAGTCGGAAATCGAAGAATATCAATGACTGGCTAGCTGTTAGAGTTTGCTGCCAAAGAGCGAGCCAGAGATCAAAAGAAAAGAACGTCTTTCCCACCATGATACTGCCACAAAACGCCAGAAGAACCAAAACAAAAAGGAAACCGATTTTTTTCTTCATAGCTGTTCCCTCCGAATCTTCACTAATAAGAAAGGAACCCCAATCAAAGCCATCATGATTCCAAAAGGCGTTTCAAAAGGTGGCTGAATGATTCGTCCTACCCAATCTGCTAAGATTACCAATATTCCCCCCGCCACTATCGTCAAAGGTAAGATCATTTGATAATTTTTGCCAATCAGTCCGCGAATCACATGAGGGACCATCAATCCAATAAAGCTGACCGGTCCCACCAGTGAAACAGCCATCCCAGCTAATAGAACAACTACGGCTAAAGAAACAAGTCGAATCCGTTCAGGATGTTTGCCTAAAGAGATTGCCGTCTCATCTCCCATAGCCAGCAAATTCAAAGATTTCCCGAGTCCTAGGATGATGAAGAGCGCCACCAGATAAATAGGGGTGATCACTTGTAATTGTGTCCACGTTACATTTGCTGCACCGCCAATAAACCAAAAGGCCAAGTCTTGATTCAAATCAAATTGTAAAGATAATACTTGACTAATCGCAGAAAAAAAAGAACTCAATGCAACACCTGCTAGAATCAATCCAGTCGGCGTCATACCGATCCTTGAATACTTCGTCAACAAAAATAAAAAAGAAGTAGCTAGAAAAGCGCCTAAGAAAGAAAACAACGCTGCCTGATTCGGTTGTAGTGAGGGAAACAAGATAAATGCAACGGCTAATCCGACTGCAGCCCCACTATTGATTCCTAGTAAACCGCTATCTGCTAGCGAATTTTTGGTGACTCCTTGCATGATGGCACCAGTTACAGCAAAACTGCTGCCAACAATAAACGAAGCACAGATCCGCGGCAAACGGATATTTCTAAGCACTTGATGGGTTTGATTTTCTGGATCAAATGCGTAAAAGGCCTCTTTAATAGTTATTAAGGGAATATCAGCTGCCCCTTGCGTCAATGCCAGAAAAAACACAGCGACCAATAATCCGCTTAGAACAAGCAAAAGAATCGTAAATTTTTTCATGTGTTGGCTCCTAATTCATAGGTCAAAAGCAACGGTTTCGAACTATTGGGAAACGTACCTAAAACAGCTTCGATAGCGAACAATTGTTGGAGCCATGAATGGGTCAAAACTTCTTCTGGTGTCCCCCAAGTCATTAATTGACCTTCTTTTAAGGCAAAAATATAATCAGAAAATCGAGATGCATGATTCAGATCGTGAATCGACATAATGATCGTTTTCCCATATTTTTCATTGATTCGCTTTAACAATAACAGCACTTCTAGTTGATGTGCCGGATCTAAAAAAGTCGTCGGTTCATCTAAGATAACAATCTCTGTATCTTGTGCCAAAGCCATAGCGATCCAAACCCGCTGTTTCTGACCTCCTGAAAGCGTATGGATACCAGCATCCGCTAGTTCGGTCAAATCTGTCGCAGCTAATGCCCATTCAATGGCTTGATAATCTTTTGCGGTCAACCGACCTAGCCCTTTTTGATAAGGAAAACGACCATAAGAAACGATCTCTCGAATGGTTAATCCGATGGAAGAATCACTGACTTGTGACAACAAAGCAATCTGGCTTGCGACTTCCTTCGTTTTGATCGTTTGTAGATTCTGTTCATTTAGATAAACTTCCCCTTCCATAGGTAGCAGGATTCGGGCTAATGCTTTTAGAAAAGTCGACTTGCCACTACCATTAGGTCCAATCAAACCAATGATCTTCCCTTCTGGGATGTCGATTGTTATCTTTTGCACAATTTTTTGTTTTTGATAGCCGACAGTCAAATCGACCGTGCGTAAGTTTGCCATATCTTTCCCTCAAAATTCTATTGATAATGATTATCAATTATGACGGTTTTCCTTCTATCCGTCAATGCTTCAAAGCAAAAAACCAGGGATTGACAAATCACTTTTTCTTCGTGATAATGACAAAAAGAAAGTGAGAATGATTCTCATTTATCCTATAAGGAGGAACCTAATGAAAAAACGAACCATAAAAACACTTTTTTGGCTGTCTTGTACCCTAGTCAGCTTAACAGCATTGAGTGCTTGTTCAGCTAATTCCAATAATACCAAGTCATCTTCCTCAGCTGAGACGGCAACGCTGAAAGATGCGGCTGGACATGAAGTAACAATCCCGGATGATCCAAAGCGAATCATCGGCAGTTATTTAGAAGATTACTTAGTAGCCTTGAACGTCACACCAGTAGCACAATGGACTGTTGGTAATAACAGTGATCAAGGCTATTTGCAAGAGAAACTAAGTGATGTACCAAAGATCAGCTACGACTTGCCCTATGAGGACGTCTTAAGTTATGAACCAGACTTGTTGCTGATCGACAGCAATACGATGGTTGAAGGGGATAAATATGCACAATACAGCAAAATTGCCCCTACTTATGTAGTCAAAAATGGTAAAAATGTCTCTTGGCGAGACCGTTTGACAGATATCGCAAAAGTTCTTCATAAAGAAGATCAAGCAAAAACAGTAGAAAAAGACTATGATGACTTAGTAAAAACAACTAAGCAAGAATTTTCAGGTAAAATCAATGGGAAGTCGGTGGCTGTTCTCTGGGTCACCAACAATTCTGCTTTTATGGTTGCTGACGATCGTTCCAGCGGTCAGCTCCTCTATCATGAACTAGGATTCTCTGTACCGCCACTTGTTTCTGAGATCAGCAAAACAGCGACAGCTGACTGGTCTGCCGTTTCTTTGGAGAAATTAGCTGAATTAGATGCTGATTACCTGATTCTAGTAAACAGCGATCAAGGAGCCGACTTTTTTAAAGACCAAGTTTGGCAAAATCTTAAAGCGGTCAAAGAAGGAAATCTTTGGGAGTTTGGACCTGAATCCAGCTGGCTGTATAACGGACCGATTGCTTATACAAAAATGATCGAAGACGTGAAAAATAAATTGGATGAAAATGGTTGATTTCATTCAAAAAATCGTCAAGTAAAATTACTTAACAAATTTCATTAAACTACTAGCATTCCTTTGCCAAACATGCTATTATATTTTAGTCTGAGAGAAATCTTAGAGGATTCTTGAATATATGGGAGGGAAAAACATGCGCGTAAACATCACATTAGAGTGCACTTCTTGTAAAGAACGCAACTACTTAACAAACAAAAACAAACGTAACAATCCTGATCGTTTGGAAAAGAAAAAATATTGCCCACGTGAAAGAAAAGTTACTTTACACCGTGAAACAAAATAATTCATTTTAAGCCGACTGCACTTGCTGATAAACAAGCATTGCAGTTGGCTTTTTATTTTTGAGCTATACCCATATGTTCACTTTAAAATAGATAGATGACAAAATCGTAACTTGTTTTTAATTGTTAATAATGCTATTTTTTAACTATAGACTAAATATGCGTATAAATAATAATACAGCAAGGGAAAGTATAGAATCAAAGAAAGTTTTGCTTACCCCAATTTTCCCTTTGATTACCAGGAAAATTAAGATCCCCTTTTTTTATCTCTCAAAAGATGACCTTATTCTTTACGTGACAAGTATTTTTCCCAATTCCAACAATCATTCTGCGAAAATCGTTTTTTCCGCTAGAACTTCTTCTTTGAACCAAGTCATTTGGTCTTGAAAATCAATCGTCCCATCTCGAATATAATCTGCTTGTGGAGAAACAATTTCTTCGTGCATCAAAAAAAGCGGTCGCGCTTCCTCTAGATACCCCGTGACCCAATTAATAATTTTCTCTGGCTGTTGTTGAAAGTCTCTAATGATTAGTCTACCCAAGACAATATCCAGAGGTGTTCTTAAATAAATGGCCTTGTCGATAGCAGGTGCGAGTTGCTGATGGACATACCCAAACGGAAAATCGATCAAGATCAGCGCACAGTGGTGAATGATTTGTTTTAGGTCATTTATCAATGGTTGAATATCAAATTGATTGATTGCTTCGTAGGGTTCGTTTAACAGAGCCTCAGAGGATGGTGCAGAAGGCAATGCATCGATACTATAATCATCAAAAGATAAAACTGCTGTACCGGGACATAGATTGGCGACCTTTTGGATAAAGGTGGTTTTCCCTGAAGCAGTCACTCCACTAACAACGATAACTCTTGCTTTTTTCATCTGTTTCTCCTTTGTTTTCATTTTCTGTTTAAGTCTTGCGACACATCTAGCTGTTTCTTCTAAGCGTAAAGTAGTTTTGATGCAATACCAAACAGGTGTTTAAAAATTTACTAATTCATATAGATTTTTTTTACATTACTCCGGAAATAAGGTAACTTATCATATAAAGGAGCGTGATCGTGTGAAGGTAGACAAAATCGAATACAAACGAGTAATCAATGATGCCGGACATCTTGAATATGATCTTTTGCAGTATCTTGAAAAAAATCGCGAGAGTGCTTCTCCGGAAATCAAACGTACTGAGATCGATTACTTGATCGATCATGATATTCAACACCGCATCATCCAAAATGCTCGTAAAAGCTTGCTTGGAGACAAAATCATACTTAAAGATGCCGTCAGTCAAGACTATCTTTTATTAAAAAAATATACCGACTTTTTTCGCACTTATCAGTGATTGTAATGAAAAAGCAGAACCAGAGAGAAGCTCTCAGTTCTGCTTTTTTTTATTCTTCAAAATGTTCTTGGTAAACGTCTTCGACTGTTTGGTTTGGATCAATCACAATATAAAGGCTTTTTGTTTTTTCACTGATTTTTGTTGATTGATAAACGTTATCTAATCCTTCAGTATCTTTGTCTTTGTATGGGAAGTACACAAGATCAGGTGTTCCATTACGGTAAAGAATTTCCATTCGTTCAATATCTTCGTATTTCAAAGCGCGGGCGAACATGCCTAATTCCAATCCACCTAAATTGATATCATGTGTTGCAACATGATCCCCTTCTTGGAAGATTTCAATTTTGAATCCTGCACATGGATGGATCTCAACAAATTCGCTTCCGTGGATGCGGCCAAAACTAGTAGTGATTTGCTTGATCCACAAATCTCCAATATAACGGCGCTCAATCGTCCATGTTTCTCCATTACGGAAATAAAATTTCAATGCTTTCATTTCTCTTGCCATGACATAACGCTCCTTTTTTTTAATAATACATTTCAATTTTAACACATTGTCTGCTAAGGAGCACAAATTAACTTTCTTTCTCGCTCACTTTTTTTAAAAAACCTTCGATATCGACCGCCGCTCGATGATGCGTACCTGTCGCTAGCAGTTGATCGTTTTCATAGACACGAAAAGTAAACTCATACGTCTTTTCATTCGAGATCTCTTCACAGCATACCTGAACGGTTGCACCGATTCCTGAAGCCGCCCGGTGCTCGATCGTAAATTGTGTTCCTACTGTTGTCTTACCAGACGCTATACGCGATTCCAATGCTTCAAAACAGACAGCTTCTACCATGGCAGCCAAACGAGGGGTCGCTAAGACAGGCAGTCCTCCCGATCCAACTGCAAGAGCTGTATCTTCCTCGGTAACCAAAAATTCTTTTTCGATCATTGTTTTCTCACCTGCTTATTTATAGGTTATTTAATACGATTGTTTTGGCAAAAGCCAATAATGCTTTCTCTTCATTTGCGACTCGTTTCTCAATCACCGCTTTTTCGGCAGCTGCTAGCACTTCTTTCATCCAAGGACCGCCGGATTGGTCAAAGTGGCTCAGCAAGTCGCGCCCATTGATGGCCAAGTCTTTAAGTGAATGGATTGGCAACGCCTGGTAGCGAGCTTGACTAACAGAGGGATCTACCTCTTGTCCGTAATAGTATAGCAATTCTTCTGATAGTCGAGCGGCCTCGCTGCCCAGATGGTATAATGCTTCATCACTAAACGGCCCTGCTTTCCGCAACAATACTCCCTCGAATAACGATTGGACCATCCGAATCAATTCATTGGAACACTTCCATTGCTTCAAAAAAGGACGAACTTCTGCTGTAGAAAGTCCAATCTGGTCAATCAATAGTGTCCAGGCAGAAGCTTCATTGTTCAATGGTCTCTCCGGTAAATCAGCCATTCGCAACAGAGCTTCACCGGCTTGTTTCAGTCCTGGACAATAGAGATAACATTCAGTCGCTACAAAAGCCTTTAAAGCTGAATTGCGATGTGCCCCTAACAGCAATTTGACGAACTCAATGGTGATTCTCTCCACGGATATTTTTGCCAATAGCTGATGATTGTCATAAATTGCCTCAAATGTTCGTGGTTCCAATGTAAAGCCCAGTTGACTGACAAAGCGCAAGCCCCGCATCATACGTAGTGCATCTTCATGAAATCGTTCGTGCGGCTGACCCACTGCTCGCAGAATTTTCAGTTGCAGGTCTGCCAGTCCATCAAACAAATCAATGATTTCACCATCTTTTTTCAGAGCAAAAGCGTTGATTGTAAAATCTCTGCGCTTCAAATCTTCAGCCAAAGAGCGCACAAAAGCAACTTTGTCTGGCCGACGGAAATCTTGATAGGCTTCTTCTGTCCGAAAAGTCGTGATCTCATATTGTTCATTTTCCCATAAAACAAGGACTGTTCCGTGCTCGATACCCAAATCGATGGTACGAGGAAAAAGTTCTTTGATCTCAGCTGGAAAGGCACTTGTTGCAATATCTACATCATGGATTGGCTGTCCTAAGATTGTATCTCTGACACTTCCTCCCACAAAGTAGGCATCAAACCCGGCTGCTTCGATTCTTTGCAATACAGGGATTGCTTGTTCAAATTCTTGTGGTAACTTAGTCAGCTTCATTCATTTTCCCATCTTTTCTTTCAAAGCGATACGCATCTCTGCGGTTGAACTTTTTCATATTGGATTCAAAAACTTCCGTCAAATCGATACCCATGGAATTTGCCATGATCATGGTGACAAAAAGGACATCACCTAGTTCTTCAGCAACTGTTTTCTCGACTTCCGTCTTCTTCTTGGCCTTTTCCCCATAGTGATGATTGACTTCCCTTGCCAACTCGCCGACTTCTTCAGTAAGTCGGGCCATCTGTGCTAAAGGGCTGAAATACCCCGCCTTGAATTGTTGGATATAGGCATCGACTTCTTCTTGCATCTCATATAGTGAACGTTTTTCTGTCATCCTCTTCACCCTTTCTTTCACATTTTAGCAAAAGAAAACGCACCTGCCTAGATAGAGGATCGACTTGCTCATATTGTTTAATGCCAAATTTCGTGCTAAATTGGTACTTGTGAGATTTAGAAATGGGGGAAACAGGATGCGATCTTTTTTTTCGTGGCGGACAGTCCGCGATATTGCCTTAATTGTTCTAGGAACGAGTGTCTATGGTTTTGGTCTCGTCTATTTAAATATACCTAATGATTTAGCTGAAGGCGGCGTCACCGGGATCACGTTGATCATGCGCGCATTGTGGGACATCAATCCCGCTTACAGTACACTGATTTTGAATATCCCAATCATTTTGCTAGGAGGTAAGATTCTTGGCAGACGTTCGCTAGTCTATACAGTGATTGGAACCTTTGGTCTTTCATTTTGGTTAGGTTTCTGGCAGACGGTTCCATTATTGATCGATCTGCAGCATGACTTACTGATCGTTGCGTTACTCGCAGGACTAATTGCAGGGATCGGCAGTGGTGTTGTTTATAAAGTTGGTGGGACAACAGGTGGCGTGGATGTATTAGCCCGGATCCTAGAAAAGAACTTTGGGATCACGATTGGTCGTTCTCTCTTGATCTTTGATGTTTTCGTTCTATTGCTTTCCTTAACCTATATCGATTTGAAACGCATGATGTACACGCTAATCTTTTCCTATGTTTTCGCTCGCGTGATTGATTCGATCCTAGATGGCGGCTATTCAGCAAAAGGGATCATTGTTATCAGTAATCATAGTGAAGAAATTGCCCCTGTCTTAATGAATGAATTGGAACGAGGCGTCACCTTTTTAAATGGGGAAGGAGCCTATTCCGGTGGTAACAAACGGATCATTTATATGGTAGTAAGCGGCCGGGAAATTTCAGAGGTCAAACGGATCGTTGCCGACTTCGATCAACAAGCGTTCGTGTCGGTGATCAATGTCCATGAAGTCGAAGGGGAAGGCTTCACTTATTTACGTCCTAAATCACGATTTTTGCAACGCAAGGCAGCAAAATCAAAAAGATAACCCCATTCTTCCATCCTATCTAATTATAAAGAAAAAACCGCAAGAAACTTGATTTCTCCCGCACACTGTTGCAAACGACGAACGCTCGGTGCTGGGAGTCCTCTTCTTTCTTGCGGTTCTTTTCTGTTCCACTAGTTTTTATTACTTCACATAGCGCTTTTTAATAGCTTTATTAATGACTTTTTTCTTTTTGATCGAGTTTGAAGCGGTTGACTTCATCCGATAATTCCAAAAAAGCATCCCGATCCCCATTTTCCAAAGCAAGATCGATTTGGCGGTATAATTTCTCAATTTTTAGCTGCATAGCTTCTTTGTCAAGATATTCTGTCACATTTTTTTGTACTTCTTCGTCAACATGGTCATTCCACCGTTCAAAAGGATTGTCCTCCAGAACAGCTAAATAAAGTGGTTTTTCCCAAGGATTTGGAAAGATACATTCTAAATAAAGCGGCTGTTTCCAATTCATCCTGATTTCGTGAAAAATTTGATCGATATCATAAAAGGTTTGATTCTGGATCGTCAACACAAATGGCTCGCCGCCAATCTCTGTACTGCGAACACTCAACCCCCGATCTGTCTGCATCGCCCCTTCAACAATATGAACATTTGTCAAAATGGCTTCATGATTTGCTAGGTAGTTCAGAACCCAAGAAACTTCTCGTCGGCTAAATGATACAGTAGAAACTAACCAATTGAGAAATTTTTTCTTTTCTTGTACATTGATGTTCATTTCCCTCACCTATCTTTCTAATAGATCCTCCACGATCGATTGCACTTCCAGATCACCAGGTTCGTGAGCCAGATAATGTCTCAGTAAAGGTAGAGCTTCTGATAATCGTCCTTCTTCTCTTAAGAACAATCCATATTCTTTCATAAAAGCTGGTTCATGCTGCAATCCTTCATTCGCTTGTTCATAGAACTTCGCTGCTTGGTCAAACTCTTCTAACGCGTTATAAGCCTGTGCTAAATTCCATAGAGCATGGGGTTGTTCATTGTCTTCCATCTTCTCGATAGCCAACACAGCTTCTTGCCAACGCTCTTCATTCAAATAAAGATTACTCAGTGTAAGCAGGGTTTCATCTTCTTTTTCCCCCGTCTCAAGGGCTTTTAATAAGAAGGATTCGGCTGCTTCGCTGTCATGCAACCGATACGCATTTTCTGATGCAAAATGATAAAAATCCACTTGAAATGGATCTTCATGGATTCCTTCTTCAATGACAGTTTGTGCCTCTTCCAGTTGCTCTTCTTCTTGTAATGCCTCTGCTAAATAGAGATACAAGGAACGGTATTGCGGATTCAGTGCCCGCAACTGCTGCAAATATCGAATCGCATGCTCATTTTCTTTTAATTGTAAGTAAACTAAAGCGGTTTGGAATAGACGGTCATCTGTTTGATCCTCAGCTAGACTTGCTTCCAGATATTCGATGGCTTCTTCAAATTTCCCAGCCATACTCAATGCGGCTCCGGTCCGTTCCAATAAGGAAATACCTGTGATTTCCTGGATATTTTCCTTTAGTAATCCTTGATAAAACTCTGCCGCTTCTTGATAACGGTCGGTTGAAAAATACAATTCCGCTAGTGCAAAACGAATCAGCGATTCTTTGGGCAGCAGCTTTTGAGCTTCCAATAATTTTGCTTCACTGACTTCGGGGATCCCAATCAATTGATAGAGATCAGCACTGATCAATAACGCTCGTGGATAAAAAGAGCTTTGCGGTGTGATTCGATCTAGATAATCAAAAGCTTCGTCGATTTGATCATTTTCCATAGCAATTTCTGCTAACGATAGCAACCATTCTTCATTTTCGGGGTCACGTTCTTGCAGTGTATCAAATACTTCTCTTGCTTCTTCTAAAAAGCCGATTTGGATCAATTCTTCTCCTAATTCGGCTAAGACTTCATTTTGATCTGATTGCAGGGCTTTTGCAAAATTCAATTGCGCATCAGCTAAATTCTCGGCTGCTAATGCCTGTAACATTTTTTCACTGTATGTTTCCATCTAAGTTCCTCTTATCTGATTGATTATTGTTTGGTAAGCGCTCATTGTCTGGACGAGATCCTCTTCTAATGCGCTGGTTCTGCCCCCTATTGTACCAATTTCTGATAAAAAAAGCAGTTTTTTCTCTTTTTTCTGTAACAGCAGAACTTGCTGAAAATAGTCGCTTAAAGATAGTTGGTCAGGCAATACTAAAGGAAACCCTAGTTGGTCAAGCCACAAGCAAAGCTTATCTAATTTGACTGCTAACTGCTGTTGTTGAACATTCCAGATTAAGTGAAAGAGTAGGCCATAAAAAAGTTTCATTGCATCAGACAGCAAATGTCCATTTTCAGTCTTATAAAAAGCATCTGTAAAGACTTGTCCATATTCTTCAAGTGCTGCACCGTTTGCTTGATAGGCTTGGATCACCCGATCTGTATATGCTGCAAACGAACGATTGTTTACTTGTTTTTCTGTCAGAAACGTGCGAAAGAGTTCCCGCAGAAAAGCTTGATCCGTGAGCAGTCCGCAACGAATCAATACAAGTAAGTCCACCAACTTCCCATCTTTTTGTTTTTCAGCAATCGTTTGATCGTATACGACCACTTGCGGTACATTGGGACTTTGCAAAACAGGAATATCTGGTTTCTTAACAATGATCGCAGATTCTTTGACACTTTTAGCTAACGCCCGTAAAGACACCGGGATCAACCAAAGATCGCTAGTCAGAATCGACGTGTAGTGAATAAAACTACTTAACGCCAGCACACCTTCATTGCCGAAACCCACGATCAAATAGTTCTCCTGTTTCGAAAAGCGGCTTAGGAAGGACATAAAGGCCTGAAATTCCGTAAAATTATTGCAATACATTTGATTGGTACAAATATACCAGCTGACTTCTTTGGGTAAAAACAAACGGGTCAGTTTTTCAGAGAAACGATCATAATACCGCTGGTTTGTGAGAATGATGACTTGATCATTGGAAATTTCCTGCGTCCGTAAAACAGCATTCAATGTTTCTCCATACAAGATTTGCGTCTGCTGTTCTTTTCTAGAAAAGACAAATTCCATACATCCGCCCCCCATCTACGATTTGTTACTTCTATTATAACAAGAATCAACCATTTCACCTACTAACTAGCGAAAGGATGAGGGAAAGCCATGGATTTGAAATCAAAAAACAAACGACCTCTTTTTTTTAAAAAGGTCGTTTGTTTCGTAACGCTTGGTTCATAAAATCAAACAAGAAGAGTATAGAGAGATTGATTGTCCCGCAAATCAATATATTGTGGATCAAATCTTGACATTCGCGCCAGTAGTGGGGGCAGATCTTCCTGCCTTTTTAGCAGAATCCCTAACAGTACTGGTCCTGTTCCGCGATTGATTTTTTTGGTATATTCAAATCGAGTGATATCATCCGTAGGACCCAAAATATTGCTAACAAATTCTTTCAACGCCCCAGGTCTTTGAGGAAAATTGACCACAAAATAATGTTTTAAGCCTTGATAAATCAAGGACTTTTCCTCAATCTCTGCCATTCGAGTACTATCGTTATTGCCGCCGCTGATAATACAAACAACGGTTTTCCCTTTAATCTCTTCTTTGATCAATTCCAGAGCGGCGACACTCAGTGCTCCCGCTGGTTCTGCCACAACTGCTTGTTTACTGTATAAGTCCAAGATAGTTTGGCAAATTAAACCCTCATCTACCGCTACTATTCGATCGACGTACTGGGCTGCATGCTGGTAGGTCAATTGACCGACTTTTTTGACAGCTGCTCCATCTACAAATTTATCGATCTGCTCTAATGTGGTCGGACCATGATTATCAAAAGCCGCCTGCATCGAAGCGGCGCCTAGAGGTTCAGCACCAACCATTGAGATTGTAGGCTGTTTTGCTTTCAAATAAGTTGCAACACCACTGATCAACCCGCCACCGCCAATTGCTGCCACAACATAATCGATAGAATAATTGCGCTGCTTTGCTTCTGCCAGCAGTTCAACTGCCAATGTTCCTTGGCCTGCAATAATGGCGGGATCATCAAAGGGATCAATAAACGCCATTTGATGGTCTTCGGCATAGTGTTGGGCTGCCTCGGCGGAAGCATCGAAGGTATCACCGACAAGTTCGATACGGACAAAATCACCGCCAAAAAACAAAACTTGCGCTACTTTTTGTTGCGGTGTCGTCGTCGGCATAAAGATAACCGCCGACACTTTCAATTCATGACAGGTATAGGCGACCCCTTGGGCATGATTGCCGGCACTTGCACAGACAACCCCCCGCTTCAGTATAGCCGGATCTTGCTGTGCGATTGCATAATATGCCCCCCGCAATTTAAACGATCGGACCTTCTGAAGATCCTCTCGTTTCAGTAAGACAGTCGCTTGATACTTCTCGGATAAAAACCGATCATGCTGTAAAGGAGTCTTTGAAACGACTGATTGCAAGCTTTCATGTGCTTGTTCTATTTGATCGACAGATACCAGCAATCACTGTTCCTCCTTAATCTTTCGTAACAAAAGGCATCATTTTTCTTAATTCTGACCCAACTTTTTCGATTGGATGATTCCCGTTTTGTTCCCGCATTTTTTTGAATTCCGGAAAACCAGCTTGATTATCCGCAATAAAACCTTTGGCAAACGTGCCGTTTTGAATATCTTTCAAGACATTCTTCATATTGGCTTTTGTTTGTTCGGTAATGATTCGTGAACCAGAGACATAATCCCCATATTCTGCTGTATTGGAGATTGAATCACGCATCTTGGCGAATCCTCCTTCATAAATCAAGTCAACAATCAGTTTCATTTCGTGACAAACTTCAAAATAGGCTAGTTCTGGCTGATAGCCGGCTTCTACCAGCGTTTCAAACCCAGTCTCGATCATACTTGTCAGTCCGCCACATAATACGGCTTGTTCCCCAAACAAGTCTGTTTCCGTCTCTTCCTTGAACGTTGTTTCTAGTACACCGACTCTTGTAGCCCCGATTCCTTTGGCATAGGACAAGGCTGTCTCTTGTGCATTGCCAGTAGCATCTTGATAAACAGCAAACAACGCAGGGACAGCAAATCCTTCGCTAAAGGTCCGGCGCACCAAATGGCCTGGTCCTTTAGGTGCCACCAGGAAGACATCCACCTCTTTTGGAGGCGTGATGACCTCAAAATGAATATTAAAGCCATGAGCAAAGGCTAATGCATCCCCTGCAGAAAGATTAGGCGCAATTTCCTTCTCGTAAAGTTCTCCTTGGATCTCATCAGGAGCTAAGATCATCACAACATTTGCTTGTTGTACAGCTTCAGAAACTGGAAGCACGGTAAATCCATCATTCTTTGCGTTCTCAGCTGATTTTCCTGCACGAATCCCGATCACGACGTTGTGTCCTGTATCCCGTAAATTCTGTGCATGGGCATGTCCTTGAGAACCGTAACCAATGATTGCAATAGTCTTATCTCCTAAATTGTCTGTCACTTCGTTATAATATACTTTTACCATGTATGCTTCCCTCCGAAATCTTTTTTTATTAAAAGCAACTGTTCTTGCATTTAACCTCTAGTGAAACCTGTCACACCGGTACGAGCCATTTGCTTGATTCCATAAGGCCGCAACACGTCGATACAGGCTGCTACTTTCTCTGAGTCTCCCGCTACTTGAACCACGATAGTCTTCAATGCAACATCAACGATGTGGGCTCGAAATGGTTCGATCACAGCTTGGATCTCCGAACGTGTAGTCGTTGGCGCGTTCACTTTGATCAGCACTAATTCCCGTTCAATATGGGGGTCTTCTGTAATATCTGAAACTTTTAAGACATCGATTTGCTTATTCAATTGCTTTGTCACTTGTTCTGTCTCCAGTGGGTTTTCTGCGTTGATAATGATCGTCATTCGCGAAAATTCCGGCTGTTCGGTGGTCCCAACTGAAATACTTTCGATATTCACCTGACGACGATTCAACACACTGGTGACGCGGCTTAAAACACCAGCTTCGTTATGCACGATGGCAGCAAGGATACGTTTCATAGTCTTTTAAACTCCTATCATCTCATGATTGGCTTTTCCTGGTGGAATCATTGGCAGCACATGTTCCGTTGGCGAGATCAGTACCTCAATTAGTCGTGCACCAGGTTCTAGCAATGCATTGGCCAAATCGTTGGTCAATTGATCTGGGGTTTCGATCCGCACACTATTGATGCCATATGCTTCTGCTAATTGGCCAAAATTTGGCTGTTTAGCAAATACAGAAGCAGAACGGCGTTCATTATGAAACGTTTCTTGCCATTGCCGTACCATCCCGAGAGAGCGGTTATTCATCAAAATGAATTTGACATCCAGACCATAATCATTTAGCAGAGCAAACTCTTGGTTGGTCATTTGGAAACCGCCATCGCCTACAAAAACGACTATCGTTTTTTCAGGACAAGCAAATTTTGCCCCTATGCCTGCGGGGATGCCATACCCCATTGTTCCTAAACCTCCGCTAGTGATCAGCTGTTTGGGAAATCGAAAAGGATAGTATTGAGCGACCCACATTTGGTGTTGACCAACATCGGTAACAATAACGGCTTCCTCTTTCGTCAAGCGTCCCACTTCTTCAATCAATTTTTGCGGCTTGATTTCCTTTGTTTCCTCGCGGTCATACCGATAAGGATGTTCTTTTTTCCGTTTTTGACAACGATTGAGCCATTCCTTGCAATCTAATTCCTCCGCAGGATAGCGCAGCAACTGGGTCAAAGCTGCTTTCGCATCCGCCACGATCGGAATAGTTGTTTGAACGACTTTTCCGATTTCTGCAGGATCAATATCGATATGAGCAATGATTGCCTGTTGTCCAAATTGACTGCCGGCTGTTGCTAATCGGTCATCAAAACGTGAGCCAATATTGATGATCAAATCCGCTTCAGATAATGCCATATTCGCAGCATACGTGCCATGCATGCCCCCCATTCCTAAGAATAAGGGATGATCTGCTGGCACCAATCCAAGACCTAAGAGCGTGGTTACAATCGGCAAATGATGGGTTTCGACAAACAGACGCAATTCTTCGGCTGCATTGGCGGCACATACCCCTGCTCCCGCCAAGACAACTGGACGTTTTGCTTGTTTTAAACAATTCATCAATTTCTCGATTTGCAAAATAGATGGAAAGACGGTGGGTTGATAGCTTTTTCGCTCAATCGGCAGTTCAATGACTGCGGCTGTCCGCTGAAGCGTGACATCTTTTGGCAAGTCGATCACCACTGGACCTTTTCTACCCGTGGTAGCGATATGAAAAGCTTCTGCGATCACTCGCGGCAAATCATCGACATGTCTAACTTGGTAATTATGTTTAGTGATCGGTAATGTGATCCCTAGAATATCCGCCTCTTGAAAAGCATCTTTGCCAATACCGGCTGTTGCTACTTGACCGGTGATCACCACTAATGGAACGGAATCACTCATGGCATCAGCGATACCTGTTACCACATTGGTTGCTCCTGGTCCACTAGTCACTAGGACAACGCCGGCTTTCCCGGTGGCTTTGGCATACCCTTCTGCTGCGTGGACAGCACCTTGTTCGTGACGCGCTAAAATATTCGGAATCGCAGCATCGTAGAGTTGGTCATATAAAGGCAAGACAGCACCGCCAGGGTATCCGAAAATCAGTTCTACTGCTTGTTTCTGCAAACTATCGACTAACACTTCTGCACCGGTCCTAGTTACTTCATTCAACTGGATATTCTCCATTAAACTTCCTCCTCGCTGATTTTCATGATCGCCCCGGTATTTGCTGATGTGACTAATGCCGTATAACGTGCCAGCCAGCCTTTCTTCACTTTAGCCCGAAACTTCGGACGTGTTTGTGCACGCAGCATTAATTCTTCCTCTGAGACTAATACTTCCAATGAGCGATTTCGCAGATCAATCACGATGTCATCTCCATCACGGATCAAAGAGATCGGACCACCGGCTGCCGCCTCAGGAGAGATATGCCCAACTGCGATCCCTCTCGTGGCTCCTGAAAAGCGTCCATCTGTGATCAGTGCAACCTCTTTGCCTAACCCTCGTCCAACAATACTCGAAGTCGGCGCCAACATTTCCGGCATCCCGGGACCTCCTTTAGGCCCTTCATAGCGGATCACCACGACATGCCCTTTTTGGACCGTATGATTGTCGATCGCGGCTACTGCCTCATCATGAGAATCGAAACAAATTGCTTTTCCTTTAAAAAGCTGAATGCTTGGGTCAACACCCCCCACTTTGATGACACTTCCCTGAGGCGCAAGATTGCCGTAAAGGATCGATAAGCCGCCGACAGGGCTGTACGGATTCTCCTTTGGATGAATCACTTCTTCATTTTTGATTGTCGCCTGAGCGACATTTTCCC
This sequence comes from Enterococcus sp. FDAARGOS_553, assembly GCF_003812305.1. Taxonomy (NCBI): domain Bacteria; kingdom Bacillati; phylum Bacillota; class Bacilli; order Lactobacillales; family Enterococcaceae; genus Enterococcus; species Enterococcus sp. FDAARGOS_553. The sequence goes on along the minus strand of NZ_CP033740.1, from coordinate 2,087,257 downwards.
GCAAGGTTCTGCCTGTGACTGTCAGCCGATCTGGATGGATCGCCCCCTTGATATCGACCAATTGCCGTATAATGGCAGAGACGCCGCCAGCCGTATGGACATCGTGCATGGAATAAGCGGAAGATGGCGCAATTTTTGAGAGATAAGGAACTCGTTCGGCAATCTCATTGACCCGCCTCAAGTCATAATCGATCTCCCCTTCGTTCGCAATAGCTAATGTATGCAAGACGGTATTGGTAGAGCCCCCCATAGCCATATCAAGAGCAAACGCATCATCGATGGCTTCTTCTGTTACGATATCCCGAGGCTTGACTTGATTCTTCACTAGATCCATCAGATGGAATGCCGCTTTGCGAACAAGTTCCCGCCGTTCTTGCGAAACTGCCAGAATCGTCCCATTTCCTGGTAATGCCAACCCTAAAATCTCCAAAAGACAGTTCATAGAATTGGCTGTGAACATGCCGGCACAGGAACCACAGGTGGGACAGGCATTTTTTTCCATGAATTCAAAATCTGCCTGTGACATTTTGCCCTCTTTAAAGGCGCCGACTGCTTCGAACATGGAAGATAATGTCGTCTGATGGCCCCTAGGATCAATCCCGGCTTTCATAGGTCCCCCAGAGCAGAAAATTGCTGGCACATTGGTACGCATAGCTGCCAAGATCATCCCAGGCGTAATTTTATCGCAGTTGGGGATGTAAAAAACACCATCGAACCAATGGGCATTGATGACTGTTTCAGCTGAGTCAGCAATCAGTTCACGACTTGGCAATGAGTAACGCATCCCGATATGTCCCATGGCGATTCCATCATCTACCCCAATTGTATTGAATTCAAAAGGGATCCCCCCGGCTTCTCGAATGGCTTCTTTGGCAATATCTGCCAGTTCTCGCAGATGGACGTGTCCAGGTACGATATCGATATACGAGTTGCAAATGGCAATAAAAGGCTTATTCATATCTTGGATATTTTTTACTTGTCCTGTTGCATAAAGCAAACTCCTTGCTGGAGCTGCTTCAATGCCTTTTTTTATCTGATCACTTCTCAATTCCATCATCTCCCGCCTATTTCATAAAAAAAAGCACCCCGGTTTATAATAAACTGGGATGCTTTGCCAGAATCCCATTTTACTTACGCAAATAGGACTCAAACAAACGGATAAATTTTGCTTCCGTGTTCTAAGTCCTGGTCTCAATAATAATGACAAATAAATATTGATTAAAATTGCGCATAAAAAATGGCTCCTTCATTAAAATATTTGCTGTTTTCTTGTAATTGTTTAATAATATAGCGCGAAAAAAAATTCTTGTCAATAAATTTTCTGAATTTTTTTGCAATTGATCCGATAAATGTACTTTTAGTAGACGGATCTACATTGGATTTTTGATGAAAATAGGGATAAGTAAATTTATGTACAAAAAAACCCTTGATTACTCAAGGGTTTGGAAGACTCAATTATTTCACTGCGTCTTTAAGAGCTTTACCTGGTTTGAATGCAGGTACTTTGCTAGCAGGGATCTTGATTTCTTCACCAGTTTGTGGGTTGCGTCCTTTGCGTTCTGCACGAGAACGAACTTCAAAGTTACCAAAGCCGATCAATTGAACTTTTTCACCGTTAGCTAAAGCGTCTTGAATTGTTGAGAAGACAGCGTCTACTGCTGCTGTAGCGTCTTTCTTTGTCAAGTCAGTAGCTGCTGCAACTTTTTCGATTAATTCTGCTTTATTTGCCATGGATGGTTTCACCTCCTGATTATTTTTTTGATGTCATACAACAACAAAAATCTTGAGTGGTCCAAGTTTTTTGTCAAATATTGATATCCATCAATATTCTGATATAACGTTATCATAAGAACGTTGTAATATCAAGGATTTTAACGTTTTTACTACTGTTTTTTTTAGGATTTATCGTTTTTCTGTCAAAAGAATAGAATTCTTTGTCAAAAGCAGCAAAGTATGATAAAATCGCTACTTTCGTCTTCTTGGAATGATTCGAATCGGAGTTCCTTCAAAAGTAAATGCTTTCCGGATCTGATTCTCTAAAAAGCGCGCATAAGAAAAATGCATCAACTCTTCTTCATTAACAAAAATAACAAATGTTGGTGGCTTGACCGCAACTTGTGTCGCATAAAAAATCTTCAATCGTTTTCCTTTATCCGTTGGCGTTGGATTGATGGCTACTGCATCCATGATCACATCATTCAATAATGCAGAAGGGATACGCATGTTTTGATTCATGCTGACTTCTTCGATCAAAGCTGGCAACTGATTCAACCGCTGTTTCGTTGCCGCTGATACAAAGATGATTGGGGCATAATCTAAGTATTGAAACTCATCACGAATCTCCGCTTCAAAGTCTCGCATGGTATTGGTTTCTTTTTTTAGCAGATCCCATTTATTGACAACTAGGATGATCCCACGGCCAGCTTCATGAGCATAGCCAGCGATTCGTTTGTCCTGTTCACGTATTCCTTCTTCCGCATTCAAGACCATTAGAACCACATCGGAACGTTCGATGGCACGCATCGCTCGCATGACACTGTATTTCTCTGTTGATTCGTAAACTTTTCCTTTTTTACGCATTCCTGCAGTATCAATCATAGTGAACTCTTGCCCATTTTCACTTGTAAAATGAGTATCGATCGCATCCCGGGTCGTTCCTTCGATATCCGAAACGATGACACGTTCTTCACCTAAAATCGCATTGATTAACGAAGATTTCCCAACATTTGGTCGCCCAATCAAACTAAATTTGATGATCGATTCATCCTCTTCCTCTGCTTCTTCTGTAAAATGCTTAACGGCTTCATCAAGCACATCTCCGATCCCTAATCCATGACTGCCGGATATTGGATACGGATCACCTAATCCTAATGTATAGAATTCATAAATATCTGCACGCATTTCTGGATTGTCGACTTTATTGACCGCTAGAATCACAGGCTTATTGCTCTTATACAAAAGGCGAGCAACAAGTTCATCTGCATCCGTCACACCTTCTCTGGCACTCGTAATGAAGACGATCACATCTGCTTCATCGATCGCAATTTCTGCTTGATGTTTGATTTGATCCATAAACGGCTCATCGCCTAAGTCGATTCCACCTGTATCGATAATACTGAACTCTCGACCTAACCATTCACCTGTTGCATAAATTCGGTCTCTCGTCACACCCGGAGTATCCTCAACGATCGAGATTCGTTCTCCGGCAATCCGGTTGAAAATAGTCGATTTCCCGACATTCGGACGTCCGACGATCGCAATTGTTGGATTTGACATTTTTTACCCTCCATTTATAAGAAGCAAACTGCTGAATACAGCTGCTTCTGCTTTTCAATCTTTCTTAGTTTACCTAATGCATCACTAACTTGCAAGTGTTGATGACAAACAAAAAAGCAGCTTATAACAAATTCAAAAAACGAATCGTTATAAGCTGCTAGGCTAGATTATTCTTCGTCGTTATCTTTCAACGCATCGCCCAAGATATCACCCATGGTAAAACCAGTGGATTCTTCTGGTAATTCATAGTCATCTTCTGCAGGCGCTTCTTCCGCTTCCTCGGCTTTTTCTAGTGCTTTGATGCTCAAAGCAATCCGATGATCGGTTGGATTCACTTCAAGAACTTTCACTTGCACTTGATCACCTTCATGCAACACTTCATGAGGCGTTGCAATATGTTTATGTGAGATTTGCGAAATGTGGATCAATCCTTCTACACCAGGGAAGACTTCCACAAAAGCACCAAAACTAGTTAGTCGTTTTACTACACCATCTAAAACACTACCAACGGGTGCTTGTTCTTCGATATTGCTCCAAGGTCCAGGCAATGTATCTTTGATCGATAACGATACGCGTTCTTTATTTGGATCAACGGATAAGACACGGACATTGACAGTATCACCAACAGATAAAACATCACTCGGTTTGCCTACATGGGCATGAGAAATTTCTGAAACGTGTACTAAACCATCAATTCCACCCAAGTCAACGAAAGCCCCAAAATCGGTCAATCGTGCAACTTTCCCTTCGATTTCTTGACCTTCATAAAGATCAGCTAGCAAGGCTTCTTTTTGTTTCTCTTTTTCAGCCTCAACCACTGCTTTATGGGATAAAATCAAGCGGTTCTCAGAAGGTTCGATCTCAACAATCTTAAAGGTGAGTGTCTTGCCTTTATAATCTTCAAAATCAGCTACAAAGTGGTCCTCAACCATCGAAGCTGGCACAAATCCGCGTACGCCAACATCAACAACTAAGCCACCTTTGACTACATTTGTTACAGGCGCTTCAATGATCTTACCTGCTTGGAAATCTTTTTCGATATCTTCCCAAACTTTCTTCGCGTCTAAACGACGTTTTGAAAGTAGATAGCTGCCGTTTTCTTTATCTTTACCGATTGCAGAAATAACAACTAACTCTAAAACATCGCCCACTTTGACTACTTCATTGATATCCTCAACAGGCAATGTAGACAATTCTTTTGCTGGAACGACTCCTTCTACACCTGCTCCTTCGATGCCAACGATCGCTTGTTTGTCTTCGATGGCTAAAACTTCACCTTTGACAATATCGCCAACGTTCACTTCTTGGAAGTTATCCAAAGCAGCTTCCATTGATTCATTCCCATTCTCCACTTGATTATTTTCAAATTCTGTCATGTCTTGTGTCCTCCTAACCAACAATTGTACGTAAATGCACTACATCCCTTAGTTTAAATTAGAATGCCAAAAAAATAAAGCGATTTCGCTTATTTTCACAAAAAACTGTCAATAATTGTTCTCAAAAAACGTTTCCTTCACTATTTTGCTTCAAAATCACTGTTTCATACAAAAAAAAATAGCCCCTCCGACCTAAAAAACCCCAGAGTTCGAACAATATTTCTACGCGAAAATTCCGATATTTAATGAAATTTCTCATGAGAATCGTTCGGTTCTGTTTTTTTAGGTCGACTAGCGCCAGTGGTTGATTATTCCATTTTTTGATCAACGATTTGCTGAATCGCTGCAACGACTTCTGTAATGGACATTCCTGTTGTATCAATGCGAACTGCATCATCGGCTTGTTTCAAGGGAGAGATTTCTCGATGAGAATCTAAATAATCCCTTTGCTCGATTTCTTTTTTTAATGTGTCAAAGGAGGTGGTGATTCCTTTTTGCTGGTTCTCTTTGTATCTTCTTTCTGCTCGTTCTTCTACACTCGCCACGAGAAAAACCTTTACTTCCGCTTGAGGTAAGACTGCGGTGCCAATGTCGCGGCCGTCCATTACAACACCGCCATTTTCAGCAATTTTTTGTTGCTGTTGGACCAGTTTTTCCCGGACTTTTTGATAAGCAGAAACTTTGGAAACAGCGTTGGTTACCTCGGGCTGGCGAATCTCTTCTGTCACTTTTGTTCCATCTACAAAAACATCTTGTCCTGTCTCAGTTGGCGCAAAAGTGATTGGATAAGTATCGATTAATGCCACAAGCCCGCTTTCATCTTCTAATGAGCACCCTGTTTTAAGAGCTAAATAAGTGATACTACGGTACATTGCCCCTGTATCCGTATAAACATATCCATAATGCTGAGCTAAAATTTTTGCCACTGTACTTTTGCCCGATGAAGCTGGACCATCGATGGCAATATTGATTTTTTTCATTTGTTACTCCTTCTAAACAACTACCGATCAACGGCCTTTTAACTTTCAAGAAAAAAAACCGCCAAAGCGGTTTTTTATTTAATTCGTAATGTATCGCCTGGGTAAAGCATGAAATTACTTGGATCGATCCCGTTTAATTGATACAAAGTCTCGACAGAAATACCTGTACGTGCTGCTACTTGTTCTGGACCTTCACCAGCTTGAACAGTCGTATATTGCTCTGTTCCTTGGTTGGTTTCTCCCTGATTCGCTGCACCTTGATTCGTCGTTCCTTGGTCTGCATTTCCCTGATTGTTCTGGGTGTTGTTTCCTTCTGCTTCACTGTTCGCTGGCTCTTCAGACTCACTGCTTTCAGATGAGGAAGAAGATGATGATGACGATGACGAACTACTGCTGGAAGTAGATGATTCACTGACTTTTGTCGATGACTCAACAGTCGATGATTCTGTGCTGGCAACTGTACTGCTACTTGTTGATGAGGCAACAGTTGCTGTATCATTTGAGCGGTTTAAGACCCAAATCCCCGCGCCAACAGGAATTGCAACGATCAAGAAAAGTAAAACTAAGACGATCGTCAAAAAGAGTGAATTCCCGCGTTTTTGTTTCCGCTGTTGTGATCGTGAGGCAGAATCTTCATATTCTGTATCATAAATTGGTTGTTCCCACGGCTCTTGATTTTCTGAATTATAGTTTTTGTCTTTCTTGCTCACTCGTATTACCTCCTAATATCCTTCCGATGTATTATAACATAGCTTGAATCGAACTGTCTTTTAAAAAACGATTCAATTTGTTTCTTTAAAAATTTTTAGTAAACGTTCCTGCCACGAGTTCTTTCTTTGCGGCTTGAATTCCTTTTGGTCAAGCCGAATTTCAATACCATCGATATCACAACACTGGTCAAGCGGTTGTTTTTCTTCGTCAAAATGAGCCAATAAAAAACACCGTCGACAACTAGTACAGTGAATGTATTCGAGCATCGTTTTTAGCTGCTGCTTTTTTTCCCACTCATTTTGCTTTAAAATAGCAAACCATTTGTTGGCACCATGCTCATTGATTTTTGCTTGCCATTTTTCCTGCAATGGGGAAAGCATCAAAGATTGCGGCGTCATTTCCAGCTGTTCTCTTTCTGCACTTAGTTCCTTTTGAAAGAAATAATGGATGGTTTCGTCTCCAGGACGATAGAGTAAGATCGCATAGCTTTGCTTGCCATCTCGACCTGCTCGGCCAATTTCTTGACTATAGTTTTCTAACGAATCCGGCAGATCATAATGGATCACAAAGCGAATATCTTGTTTATTGATCCCCATTCCAAAAGCATTTGTGGCGATCAATAACTGCAGCTCGTTCCGACTAAACTGCTGCTGAAGGACTTTACGCTGATCACTGGCTAATCCACCGTGATAATACCCCACAGAATACTTGCCGCGTAATTTTTGATAAAGTTCTTCCACCTTGTTTCTAGTGGCACAATAAATAATTCCCGCACCTGACAATTGCTGCAAGTAATGCATTAAAAGCGTGTCTTTTTCTTCGCCGCTTTTATCAACGATCAGTCCAATATTTTTGCGATCCATTCCATAGCGAAAAACTTGATGCGTTTTTCCTAAAAGGTTTTGTTGAATATCTCGTGCCACCTGTTCGGTTGCCGTGGCAGTCAAAGCCAGAGTCGTTGGTGCTTTTAATTGTTGTTTGACCGCAGCTAGCTGAAGGTATTCTGGTCGAAAATCGATCCCCCACTGAGAAACACAGTGTGCCTCATCTACGACCAGCAATGCGATTCTACTATTTGCCAATGCTTGGAGAATCGTCTTTTGAACAAGCATCTCGGGACTAATAAATAAAAATTTATACTGCTGTAGATGGCTAAGAACAAATTTTCGTTCAGCGAATGATAAGAGACTGTTAAAAGCGATCGCTCGTCTCTCACCATTTTTTTGCAAACTATACACTTGATCTTCCATCAAAGAAAGCAATGGTGATACGATTACTACCAACCCTTCCAGCAAATAACCCGGCAGTTGATAGCATAAGCTTTTGCCGTTACCAGTGGGCATGATTGCTAATGTATCCTGATGATTCAGAACCGATTGGATCACTTCTTTTTGACCTGTCCGAAAATGGGAATGACCAAAATAGTGTTTGAGCGCCTGTTCTAACATAGGATCCCTCGCTTTTGTGCAATTTGATTGATTCGGATACTTAAAAAATCCAGCGGCACTTCTTTTTGAAGAATGTGATAAGGTAATTTCCATGACAATGGAGGGAACTGCTGCTTTGTGGCAAAATAGTGATAAGGAAACTGATCATCGATGATCGCCCATTCAATCAAGTGATCGTTGACTGTTCCTCGCTTGATCTGTCTAAGTGCCATGATTTCCTCAATCGACTTCCCGCTGAGAAATAAGCGACGGGTCTTCAGCATGCTTTGGTTGAGGTTTTCTTGATAAAACGGGTTTAACCCTGCTGCTAAAAGAGGAGATTGCTTCTTTGCCACTGATAAAAAGCAGTGGATCGCTGCCGCTGGAAAAAACTGATTCCAAGGCATTTTTTGGTAGTTATCTGGTAACAGCTGAAAAAAAGTCTGACCAATTTGCTCAGGTCCTGTCAACGTCCCTGCCAAAAAGTCGGCAAATTCTCCCGGAATCTGCTCGAAGACTGTCCAAAGCTCAGTAAACAACGCCTGCTTCAATTTTGGGTGCTGCCGAATCAGCTGCCGAACCGGTTCTGTGAACATAGGAGTGTTCTCCACAGGAATATATCGATTACTGATTTCTTGAAAAGCAGCCGCTTGAACAAGCAGCTGTACCAAGCGCCACATCTGTTCCCCCCGGCGACCGAATTGAAAATAATTTAAATGACGGCAGAGTGTCTCTACTTCAGTAAGCGTTGCAGGTGCAACTGTCTGGAGAAACCCTTTTTCATCTGCTACAAGTTGTTTGGCAGCAATCAGCGCCGTGATTCTTTTATTAAATTCATCCTCTTCAAGATTCGGCATTGCTTGAAAGTAACCTAAGCGATCATAAAAAAAAGCATAACTCAATACTGAACTCGTTCGTTTGCCGTAAAGTATTTGATAAATGGTTGACGGACGCAACTTGTCAGAATGATGAAACAACGCTAAAATAAAAGCATCCATATGTCTATACTTACCTCCAGAAAGGAAACAATTCCATGTCTCAACGCTGCAAAATCATTCCTGAGCGCTGTATCGCTTGTGGATTATGTGCGGTCTGTGCCCCTGATATTTTTGATTATGATGAAGATGGTATCGTCTTATTTGCTCAAGAACCAGCCGCTCGGCAACAGTTTATCATAGAAGATCAGCAAGAAAAAGTCTTAGCTGCATATAAAAAGTGTCCTACTCGGGCGATACTGTTAGAAAAATAAAAAGATCGCGTTTGCTCAAAAGCAACATACGATCTTTTTTATTATTTTCCAACTGGTGAATGTTGCGGTTGTTTACGAGCCAACCAAGGCAACAACTTCGCATGAAGGATCAAGAAGACCCCACTGACGATAACTCCTTTGATCAAGTTAAAAGGAATAATACCGATGCTGACATAACGCGCTAATGACATGCCAAGGAATTGATCTGCTGTAACACCAAAGAAGCGCAGGTACAATGGTGTGATGACATATAGATTGGCAATACTCATAAAAGCAGTTAATGCGAGGATTCCTGTGACCACTCCCACGAATTTATTTTTCGCATGGATCCCTTTACGGAAAAAGTAGTACATTGGCAAAGTGAAGACACAGGATGCCAAGAAACTTGCCGTGTCTCCCACGAGATCTGCTGGTGAAAAACCAGATAGAAACAAGTGTAAGAGAGAACGTAGAAACGCGGTTGCCACGCCAGCAAAAGGACCGAATAAAAACATGACGATCATTACTGGAATATCGCTAAAATCGATTTTCAAAAAGCTAAACGCCGGGATGATGGGAAACGCAATAAACTGTAAGACTGTTCCCATTGCTGCACACATTGCTATTGTTACCATTTTTCTTGTTTTGTTGTTCATTAATACAAATCCTCCTAAGTTCAGGATTCCTCTTCAAACGAACCTATTAAATTTCCTTGATTCCTTACTTGTCGGCGCCAGACAAAGTAAAAAATGCCCTCTTTTCCACAGGGAAAAAGAGGGCATTTGAAAAACCATAGGCAAATCAAATACGCTCTATCTTCTTTATCCAGACTTTACTGTCGGTATCGGAATTTCACCGATTCAGCTACTTCAAAAGAAGTAGGTCGTGGACTATCACCACCGGTCGGGAATTGCACCCTGCCCCTGAAGACGAACCTTTTATTTATAATACATGTTTCATTATACACAAAAATTCTCGATTGACAAATTTTTTAAGCATCTTTTGCTGTGTGCTGGTTATTTCACTTGTTTTTTTAATTCATTGACTTCTTTTTTCGTCAACTCCCGATACTCTCCAGGGCGCAACCCAGCTAATGTCAACGAACCATACATTTCCCGTTTCAATTTTTGGACCGGTAAACCAACTGCTTTAAGCATATTTTTCACTTGATGATTACGGCCTTCATGAATCGTCAATTGGACGATACTTGTTTGAGTAGCAGCGTCTATCGACAAAATCTCAAAGCGAGCAGGTGCGGTTTTCTTGCCTTCGATCCGAATTCCTCTAGACAAGGGCAATAGTTGTTTTTTATCAGCGATTCCTTTCACTTTTGCCACATAGACTTTATCCACTTCATGTTTTGGATGCATCAGTTTTTGTGAAAGATCGCCGTCATTGGTCAGCAATAATAAACCTGAAGTATCATAATCCAATCGTCCGATTGGGTAGAGACGTTCTGGAACTTCAGTAAAAAAGTCTAAAACAACTTTCCTTTTTTTATCGTCAGTTACTGCTGAGATTACGCCACGTGGTTTATAGAGCATATAGTAGACGGGCGATTCTTGTTCAATTGGGACACCGTCAACTTCCACGCGATCTTTGGCACTCACCTGTACTCCTAGTTCCTTAACAATTTGACCATTGACACTGACACGACCTGCCACAATCAACTCTTCTGCTTTTCTGCGAGAAGTGATTCCAGCATGTGCGATTACTTTTTGCAAACGTTCCATTATGAGTCTCCTTCTTGTTTGTAACGATCATAAAAAAGATCCACTGGTCCATCTTCTTCGAGTTCGTCTTCCATTGCTTGAATATCAGGTAATTCGGCTAATGATTTTAGGCCAAAGTAATCCATGAAGTATTCAGTGGTTCCATATAAAATTGCTCGACCTGGTCCATCAACACGGCCTTTTTCCTCGATCAATCGTTTTGCGACTAATTTCTGTACGGAGCCGCTGGACTGGACCCCACGAATCTCTTCTACTTCGATTCGTGTGATCGGTTGCTTGTAGGCAATGATCGACAATGTCTCTAACGCAGCTTGCGAAAGAGAGTTGCCCATTGGCGATTCTGCGTATTTCTTTAATAACGGTGCGACTTCTTTCTTTGTGGACAAAACAAAATGATTCCCAACTTCTAAAATATGCAAGGCTGAATCTTCATTTTCTTCATAACGCTGATTCAATTCTTGCAAGTACTGATAGACAGCCGCAGTTTTGCTATTGACTAAGTAGCTTAATTCTTCTAATCCGATCCCTTCATCTCCTACGACAAAGAGAATCGCTTCTATTTCACTATATTTACTCATCTGTTTTACCTGCTGGGTAAAGCAAGATCGATTCATAGTTTCCTTCTTGCTCTACTCGAATATATCCTTTTTTCATTAATTCTAATAATGCCATGAAAGTGGTAACGACTTCTGTTTTGCTGTAATTGGTGAAAAAAGAATCAAAACGTCGTCCCTTTTTGGCATTTCGTTGCTGCATTTCCAATTGGATCGTCGCCATTTTTTCATCAATGGTACTTTCATCTGGTGTGATCTTTGTCTCCAGTACTTTCCGACTCTTTTTCTTTTCAAGCATTTTATGAAAAGCCAAGAATAAATCGATCGTGTTGAACCGGTTGGCTGCCAATTCATCACTTTTTTCTTTATAGGCATCGACATCCATCGGATCTTTCGTAAAGTATAAACTTCGTTCTTCCGCTTTTTCGGATAATTGTTCGGCTGCGTATTTGTATTTACGGTATTCCAATAGCTGAGCAACCAGCATATCCCTTGGATCTTCTTCATAAGGATCGTTTTCTTCAATCAAGATCTCTTGTTTTGGCAGCAGCATCTGGCTTTTGATTGCCATCAGTGTAGCAGCCATCACCAAGTATTCTCCGGCAACCTCTAACTCTAAACTTTTCATTGCATGAATATATTGCATATATTGTTCGGTGATCGCTGCAATTGGAATATCATAGACATCGATCTCCAATTTTTGAATCAGATGCAGCAACAGATCCAACGGTCCCTCAAAGACATCTAGTTTGATATTGATTTCTTCCATGTCTTCCTCTATTTCTAGGCACGAGGAAAGTGCTGCTTATACACTTCCGTCATCCTTTTTTTCGTAATATGAGTATAGATCTGTGTCGTGGATATATCTGCATGCCCTAATAATTCTTGAACGGTACGCAAATCGGCACCATTTTCCAATAAATGGGTGGCAAAACTATGCCTTAGCGTATGTGGCGTCACATTTTTTGTAATGCCTGCCTTGCGCACGAGGGCCTTTAAGTTTTTCCAGATTCCTTGACGAGAAAGTTGTTTTCCATGATTATTGACAAAAAGATGACTCTCTTCTGGATGTTTCCGAGTCAAAAAAGGGCGTGCTTCTTCCAAGTAAGTTTCGATCCACTGAATCGCCAGATCTCCTAAAGGAACGATTCGTTCCTTGTCACCTTTCCCTGTCGTCTGCAACAGACCCATGCTTAAATGAAGGTCTTTCAGTTGCAACCCGATCAGTTCACTGACCCGAAGGCCGGTAGCATACATCACTTCTAAAATCGCACGATCGCGGATTCCCAACACTTCTTTGGTATCCGGTGTCTCGATCAAGCGCTCAACCTCAGAAAGGCTCAATGTATCAGGCAGTTTCTGTTGTTTTTTTGGGGAATCGATGTGCTGCATAGGATCATGATCCGTAAAGCGTTCTTGACGGAGAAATTGATGAAACCTTCTCAAGCTTGATACCATTCGAATAATGGTCGCCGAGGATTTCCCTGATTGCTGCAATTGCTGCAAAAAAGAGAGGATCAAGACACGATCCACCGCCTGCCAATCTTTGATGTGCTGTTCCGTCAAAAATGTAAGGTACTGCTCTAGGTCGCGCTCATAACTTTTACGGGTATTTTGGGATAGCCCCCGCTCAATCGTCAGATAATGCAAATAATCGATGATCTGTTCTTTCATACACGTCCCCCCTACTTTCAACCTCTTTATCATAACAAATTAAAGTTTGATATGATAGTAGTTCAACCACAAAAAAAGCTGAGGAGCAATTACGCTTCACTCAACTTCGCTGCATTTTTTGTCTGACACTTCTGACACACTCCATGAAAAGTCAATCGGTGGTCTTTTACTAGAAAATGGTATTTTTTCTCTACGATGTCTTCGACACCTGTCAGCAGATCTTCTTCTACTTCTTCGATACTGCCACACTCTAAACAAAGCAAATGGTGATGGAAATGCTTTGCTCCTTCTTTGCGCAGATCGTAACGAGAAACACCATCATTGAAACTCACCTTGTCCACGATTTTTAGATCAGTTAAGATTTCTAATGTACGATACACTGTAGCTAGTCCAATTTCTGGACTTTTTTTGCGCACAAAAAAGAAAATTTCTTCTGCAGATAAATGATCTTTCTCATTCTCCAAAAGAACCAACAAGGTAGCTTCTCGTTGTGGAGTCAATTTAAATCCTGATTCATGAAGTTGTTTTTTTGTCTTCTTTAAAGCAGCAGTTGTATTCATACAGGCCTCCATACATCGCTAATTTATAACGATTCTAATCTAAGAGACGTCAACTCTTAGATAATATTGTAATCATTATAAATTAGAATGAGAAAAGATACAAGCATTCTCAATTGGATTTTTTGACTTTGATGGTGAAGCCGTCTTTTTGTTCCACTAAACGCTGTTTCATCAAGGTACCGATCGCCCGCTTGAATTGGCCTTTACTGATACCGAATGTCTGCAGAATCTCTTCTGGTGTCGATTTATCAGTAAAAGGAATACGATGATCTGCAGCTCGATCCAAGAATGTCATGATCATAGCAGCATCATTTGAAATTGCTTCATAAGCACGAGGCTTCAATGATAAATTCAGAACACCATCCGGGCGAACACCAATTACTCGTCCTGAGACAACTTCTCCTAAACGTGGTTCTTGGTATCTTTCGGAAGGATGGATAAAGCCAATGTAGAAATCATCCGTGAGCAAGTAAGTTCCCGCAAGTTTCAAGCGATAGACTGTCCCTGTAATGTCAGCATTCTTCAACGTCTCTGAACCACGTTTACTCAATGCTTTAAAAATCTTTTCATCCGCTAAAGAAGCCCAGATTCGATCCTTTTCATCCACCGTCAAGCTGACCATCAAGCGATCGCCTTTCTTTGGCCAAAGTTCCCGCATTGTTGGTAATTCATCTAATGATACCACCATATCTTTATCTTTGAGCCCAATATCGACAAAAACGCCTAAATCTCGACGACTGTCCGTGACAGTTCCGAAAGCATAATGTCCTTGGCGGCTTTTAGGAATCTCCGTAGTGATTACGAGTTCTTGTTTTTGATTCTGATAACCAAAGCCCTCCACAGCTTCTCCAAGATGGTGCTCTCCTTCTGCTTTTGATAAGCGAAAAGTCAGACCATTTTTTTGTACAAAGTAATTTTGATCATTCTCATCAATGATCAATCCGCTAAAAACGGATGCCAATAAGTCTTTCATTTTTTCTCTCCTTAGAAATGATTTACTAGAAAAAGAATCGAATCGCCGCCATCGTGATGATACCTGTAACAACGATCTTCATCAAATCTTTTGTATAATAACCGACCACTAGCGCTGGTAAACAAGCAACGGTTTCTTTGACTTTAAGCAATGGAAATTGTCCTTCACGAAAAACCAACAGATTTTGAACAAGCAGCGCCCCAAGAATACAAAGGGGTAAGTAGCTTAGAAAGATCGTGAATTTTTCAGGAAAAACTAATTTCTTCGAAAATAAAAACGGCAGCACCCGAGGTATCCAAGTAACGACACCACAAGCTATCATCAGTATAACAAAATCAATCATGATGTGTCACCGTCCCTATCAAACATCCAATCAAAGTGGCAGCAATCACGGCTACTTCAGCTGTTGAAATTCGCATAAAAAGGACCAATGAAATTACCACAGCGGCTAGCACCAGCACCGTCTGCTTGGTCTTCTTTTTTAAAGGCAACTCTACTTGAAAAAGGAATAAGCCAACAAACATAGCCACTAGTGCAAAGTCCAGTCCTAATGCTTCAGGATCAGGAATATATGACCCTAACAACGCTCCTAAGAAAGTGGCAAAGATCCAACTTAAATAGGCCATGACATTCAATCCGTGAGTCCATCGGGTAGTGATTGGTTTGTTTTGTTGCAAAGCTGTCGTTAAAACTCCATAGGATTCGTCTGTCAGCAATGTGCCGATGCCAATTCCTGACACTAATGAAGCAGAACGGAAATAAGGTGCTACCGATAAACTCATCAAAAAGTGGCGTAAGTTTACTAAGAAAACTGTCGCAACGATCGAAGTAAACGGTGCTTGAATAGCCAAAAGGGCACAGATGATAAACTGGGCACTTCCAGCATAGACAATGATCGACATCAAGAGGACTTCAATGACCGTCAAGCCGATTCCTTTCCCCACGACTCCCATTGCAAAACCAATGCCTAGATAACCCAGAATCGTTGGAATACAGGCAATAACTCCATCACTGAACTGTTCATATCTTTCAATTTTCTGCAACAAAAAAACCTCCGTTTCCGATTGATTATCATCCATCATATCGAAAAGCCGGAGGAGAAACAAGCTGTTTTTTGATTCAATAATGTAATTATGCTGAAAATTTTCTAAGTGTCACCCATCACCGAATCGTATGATCATTTCCATTTCCACGGAAATACCCGGTTTTGGCATTCACTGTAAAGAGATACATTGGAAAAGCGGAATCACCGGTTCCTTTCAACAAGGAGCCTTGGTTGTTGGTCGCATAAAAATTATAGTAACCTTCTCCATTCACGATTCGTACGCGCTCAAAGGTATAACCCCCTTCAACGACATAGCCGCGAGCAATTGCGGTTGCAATGATCTTTTCTTGGACACCAGGCGCCCAATTCCAAGCTGGATTGCTAGAGTCTGCCAAATCACTTTCACGTGCTGGAATGATTGGTTGATTATTGGTATTCGTTGGTGTATTCGGCGATAATACATAATCAGCTTCAGAAGACTGGCTATTGTTAGCCGTAGTTGTTTCTTGAGCTGCGGCGGCTTTTTCCGCTTGTGCCTGAGCTGCTTCTTGGGCCGCCTTCTCTTTAGCAGCCTTCTCGGCAGCTTCTTTTTTCTTCAGTGCAGAATCAATCGGTGCTATCTCAGCAGTCAATTGCTCTTTTAAAGAAGCAATCGGCAATGCATCGATCTTCTTCACTAAATCATTGTAGCTTTTTCGCGTGACTTTGTCAGAAAGTTCACCCTCTTTATTCAAAGCAACCATGCTTTTGACTGCATTTCGTACTTCTTCGATCTGGGCATACTCTTTTTGCCCTTGATCAATCGCCCGATTTACTAATTGATCGAATGGTGTTTCAGCTGTTCTTTTTGACATAGTCACTGCCGAAGGCTCTTTTAAGGAAACCTTCTGCAATTGATCTTCAATGATCACTGGACTAGTGAAATACCCATTGATTTCCGAAAGAGTCGCCATCTTTTCTTTGATTGTTTCAGACTGAGCCAACAAGTCCGGGTAACGGCTTTCCGTTTTATACTTGGCTAGTCGATCAGTCAATGCCGTCAATTGCATAGTTGTTTTGTCTGCTTTGATAAATCCTTGGTTATCGTCGGTATAAAAATCGGCTAGATCCGCTTCGATCTGGTCCAGCTCACTTGCTGTCGCAATTTGTTCTTGACGAGCGGTCTCTTCGTAATAATACCAGCCACCTGCAGAAACAAGTACCAACGCCGCAGCCGCTACATAGAATTTTTTGCGTGACTTTTTATTTTTGGGCAGTGGATCGGTTTTACTCTTCGTATTTTCAGATACCGCTGTTTTTTCTGGAATTTCGGCAAGCTTTGTTTCTTCTGCTTCAATTTTCGGTTGCGGACTCTCTGTTGATTGAGGGCTTTCTGAAGATTCAGCAATCGCTGCAGTATCAGTTTGTTCATCTTCTAATCCAGATTGAGATTGTTCCTCCGTTAGAGGAAGAGCCTCTTTATCGTCCGTGACTTCCGGTATCACTGGAACATCTGTCGCATCTTCATCCATCTCTGAATTTTTATGTTGACGAATATAAGCAGATAAAATAGCCGAATCGTGATCTTCAGGGACCTCGGCTGAATCTACTAAATCATTGGGCTCTGCGGAACTTTCTGCGATCGATTGGATTCCTTTGTCTGATCCAGACACTTCATTGCTTTCATTTCCACTGTGCATCGATTGTTCTGCTGACTGATATTCAAGTGACTGTGATTCGATCGTTTCGGACGCATCTGATAGCGTTTCTTTTGAAACGGGTGTCTGTTCTATATTTGGGTTCGTTATCAGCTCTTGCACGTTTACGTCGTCTTCTGACTGATTGTTCTTTGACTCATCAGTTTCATTCTTGTCTTCGAAATGTTCAATTAATTCACCTAAGGGAACATCCTTAAAATCAGACCAGCGGATATCATCATTTTGCTGCGGATTCTTTTCGGATACCGTCTCATTCGTATGAGGGGCTTCTTTTTCATTTGCCTCATCCGCTTTAACAAACTCAAAGCCGCAGTTTGGACATTTCTTTTGTGCATCAATTGATTCAAATCCACATTGAGGACATGTTTTCATCATTTGTTCGAATTTGCTCCTTTTATTTTGAACCTGCTTCGGCAGGTATCTGTTCATCGTTGAAAGGTTTCATTTTACTACAGAATATCACACTTATAGACTTGCCCTTTATTCACTGGCTTTGGTGAAAAAACTCTCTGTACCAAAATGATTCACCTTCGTGTAAATGATTCACAAAATTAAATTTATCATATTCAAAGCAATTAGCCAACACTTGCTTCGTTACGTTTTTATTAAGTTCATTACTTTTCCTACGAAAGTTGGCTAAACCACAAGAAAAAGACTTCTCCAATCATACTTCTTGGAAAAGTCTTTGTGGTCTCAGTTTTATTCTAGAAAATCTTTTAATTGTTTTGAGCGGGATGGATGGCGTAATTTACGTAACGCTTTTGCTTCGATCTGACGAATCCGTTCTCTCGTTACACCAAAAACTTTTCCGACTTCTTCTAAAGTACGTGTCCGACCATCATCGATACCAAAACGCAATCGCAAAACATTTTCTTCACGATCGGTCAACGTATCTAGTACGTCTTCCAGTTGTTCTTTCAACAATTCGTAGGCTGCATGTTCGGCGGGACTTGTCGCATCTTGATCTTCGATAAAATCGCCTAGATGGGAATCATCCTCTTCACCGATCGGTGTTTCCAATGAAACTGGCTCTTGTGCGATTTTCAAGATTTCACGTACTTTTTCAGTTGGCAGATCCATTTCTGCTCCGATTTCTTCCGGTGTCGGTTCGCGACCTAGATCTTGCAGTAATTGCCGTTGGATTCGAATCAATTTATTGATTGTTTCCACCATATGGACTGGAATCCGAATCGTCCGTGCTTGGTCGGCAATAGCACGAGTGATTGCTTGACGAATCCACCAAGTGGCATAAGTCGAGAACTTGAATCCTTTGCGGTAATCGAATTTTTCAACAGCTTTCATCAAGCCCATGTTTCCTTCTTGGATCAAGTCCAAAAACTGCATCCCCCGACCAACGTAACGTTTCGCAATACTTACAACGAGACGTAAGTTGGCTTCAGCTAACCGTTGTTTCGCTTCTTGGTCGCCTTCTTCGATTTTTAAAGCAAGGGCTACTTCTTCTTCGGCAGTCAATAAGGGTACGCGTCCGATTTCTTTCAAATACATCCGTACCGGATCATTGATCTTGACACCCGTAGGAGCGGAAAGATCTTCTTGTGGTTGCGTTGCTTGCTGCTTTTCATTGCTCTTCAAACTATGAACGGAAGGCTCCCCATTCTCATCTACTACACTGATCCCTGAGTCTTCCAGTTTTTGGATCAGCTTGTCCATTGCGTCTGCATCTAAAGAATAAGGGGTCGCTAAATGATTGGTTAGTTCGTCATAAACGACTTGTCCTTTTGGTTTGTTTTCTTTGATAAATTCGGCAACAGCTTTGTCATATGTTTTCTTTGTTTCTTCTGCCATGAAAGAAAGCCCCTTTCAGTTCGCTATTTAGCTTGTTTCAACCGTTTGGTCAAATCAATGATCGCAATTGCTAATTCCAACTCTAATTGCTGGTTTCCTTTTTGTCGTGCTTCTTGCTGCTGGATTCGTTTTTGATTGATTTCTTCAGCAATGCCCGACTTACGAAATACCTGCAGAAGGTCTTGGAATTCTTGTTCCGTCCCCTCTTCAGAAGCCTTGATATCAGCGATCTCGATCACTTGTTGTTTCATTTGTTCATCTTTCAAAAAATCCAAGAATTTTGCTAGGATAAATTGCTCTTCGGTTTCCATATACGCATCGTATAAAAAATAGATTTGTTGGTATTTATCATGAATAAACGCAACACCGGTACTTTTAAAACGAGGATTCAGCGTATTGTCATGGAACAGACGATATAACAGTAATTCCTCCGCCTTTTCTACCTGAGTTTTCCGTTGCTGTCGTGGTGGCGGTGGTGCTACACTCACTGCTTCACGAACTGGCGGTGAAGGCGTTGGGGTCGGCTGCGTCTGTTTTAACTGACGCAATTGCGTCTGTAGTGTTTCTCGACTAATATGAAATTCAGTTGAAAGTTGTGTCAAGTATCGGTCTTGTTCTAGCAAAGAATCTACATGCTGTAATTCTTGCAAGACCTCTTGGACATAATCGATCTGTTCTTTTTCATTGGCCAAATTGCGATTGGCACGATGAAAGTCCATTTTGAATGCAAACACCGTTTCTCTGCCATGCATGGCCAGTTTGAAAAAGGCCTCTGTACCATACTTTCGCACATAATCATCCGGGTCCAGACGTTCAGGGACTCGAACGACGGAGAGATTCACGCGGCTATGTTCTTGTAAAAGATCAATCCCGCGATTCGTTGCATTGATTCCTGCCTGGTCACCATCATAGCAAAGGATGACTTCTGTAGCGACACGTTCAATATTGGCAATCTGCTGGTTCGTCAAACTAGTTCCCATTGAAGCGATCCCGTTCTCAATTCCTGATTGCCACGCTGCGATTACATCCATAAAGCCTTCAAATAGAAAGACTTGGCCTTCTTTTCGGATTGATCGCCGGGCTTTATCAAAGTTGAAAAGTACTTCACGCTTATTGAAAAGCATTGTTTCCGGACTGTTCAAATACTTGGGCTGGTCTTTGCTATCATCCTGTTCCGTTTGAAACCAGCGTCCAGAAAAACCGATGGTCTTTCCTTGAGGGTTCCGAATCGGAAACATGATTCTTTGATAAAAACGGTCAGCAAGTTGCCCATCGTTCCTTTGTACAAAGAGACCTGTATCCGCAAAAAATGCCGCATTTGCTTTTTCATTCAAAAAAACTTTTTCCAAAAAGGCACGCTCGTTAGGCGCAAAACCAATCTGAAATTCGTCAATCAGTGCCATCGTCAATCCGCGTTCCAGCAAATAATCCAATGCGCCTTGCCCGGCAGCCGTATTGACTAACATGTGATGATAGACTTCAGCAGCTTTTTCATGCAACGCGATCAATTGATTTTGCTGAGAAGAGGTTGCATCAATTGCTTCGGTTTGCTTGTATTGCTCATCTAAAGGGATATCACTGATTTCTGCAACTTTCAAAACAGATTCTGGAAAACTTAATCCTTCTAACTCTTGCAAAAAACCAAAGACATTGCCTCCGCGGCCACAGCCAAAACAATGGTAGATCTGCTTGTCTTCTGCCACAGAAAAAGAAGGTGACTTTTCGTTGTGGAAGGGACATAATCCAAAATAGTTTTTCCCAGATTTCTTCAACTGGACGTACTGACCAACGATATCAACGATATTGCTTCGTTCTCGAATATCATCAATGACCGTTTGAGGTATTCGTGCCATCCACTCACCTCCATTCGGTAAGTATTCCCGTATTCATTAGGTAAAAAATCGCACCAATCAGAATCAGTGCGACGAATAATTAGACAGAATCACTCATATTGATTCTATCATATTTTATTGTTTTTTCAAGTCTTTTACCTGCTTGATTCAGAGACTTTCAAGAAAACAAAATACTACCCATTTTTATCTTCCATTGATTGAATTTTACCACATCTGCATAAAATAAATTGCCACCATTGTGATACAAATAACCGCCATTATAAGTGATCGACTGCCACCCCCAGTAACGATAGGTTTGCTCATTATCATTTCCTAACAAAGGAGAAAGCACTTCTTTTGAATAGGACTCTGCCAGTTCTAGCGTATTTTCGCCACCATTCTTGGCTACATAATCAATATAGTCTGTCCCAAAATTATAGGCTTGAACGGCGGTCCACAGATCACAGTCCATGTCAACAGATTTTTTGATCAGTTTAGCCAGATAAGCCACTCCTTGCTCGATACTGTCTTGGGCATTTTCAAATTGATTTTGTTTCCCGTAAGCACTCTCTGAGCTTTGCATCGGGTCGTTTCCTTCCCCTTTTGATTCAGTCAACATAATACTCATCGCTAATTCCTGATAGTCGCTGATGCCATATTTTTCTGTTTGCTCAGCGATTGTTTCTTCATAAGAATACACTTTCTTTAGAGCTGTATAATTTTTATAGCCTAAAAACAGTCCGCCGATAAGCAACAGGACTCCAGCTATTTTTGCTATAAAAATAAAAAATCGTCGCAGTTTTCTCATGAAAAAACATCCTATCTTTTTAGTGTCAGCTTCTATCCTACTATGAAACTTATTTGCTGACTAGGTTTGTTTTCCATCATCTAAAATCCTTAATAAAATCACAAAGAAATTTAGAAAAAGAAACAGTGACTGTCCTAAAAGGCTCTAGTCACTGCTTCATTTTTGTTGAAACACTGATTTATTTTTCGATTTCAGTAACGATACCGGAACCAACTGTGCGGCCACCTTCACGAATAGAGAACGTCGTTCCATTTTCAACGGCGATTGGATGAATCAATTCCACATCGATGGTCACGTTGTCACCTGGCATCACCATTTCTGTTCCTTCAGGCAATGTAATGTTCCCTGTCACATCCGTTGTACGGAAATAAAATTGTGGACGATAGTTGTTGAAGAATGGTGTATGACGACCACCTTCTTCTTTCGTCAATACATAAACTTCTGCTTGGAATTTTGTATGTGGTGTGATCGAACCTGGTTTAGCCAATACTTGTCCGCGTTCGATTTCGTCACGAGTGATCCCTCTTAGCAAGACACCTACATTGTCGCCGGCTTCCCCAAAGTCCATCGTCTTGCGGAACATTTCGACGCCTGTCACTACAGCTTTTTGAGTTTCAGGTTTGATACCGACGATTTCTACTTCATCGCCTACCCGAACTGTTCCCCGATCGATCCGTCCGGAGGCAACTGTTCCTCGTCCAGTAATCGAAAAGACATCTTCAACTGGTAAGAGTAATGGTTTGTCTGTATCCCGCTCTGGTGTTGGGATATAGCTATCTACTGTATCCATTAATTCCATGATGGCAGCTTCTGCATCAGGGTCTCCTTCCAACGCTTTTAATGCCGAACCTTTGATAACAGGAATGTCATCACCTGGAAAATTATATTCAGATAGTAGTTCTCTTACTTCCATTTCCACTAAATCGATCAATTCTTCGTCATCGACTAAATCGATTTTGTTCAAGAAAACAATCAGATGTTTCACACCAACTTGTCTCGAAAGCAAGATATGTTCCCGAGTTTGAGGCATTGGACCATCTGTTGCGGATACAACTAAAATCGCACCATCCATTTGGGCAGCACCGGTAATCATATTTTTAACATAATCCGCGTGTCCTGGAGCATCAATGTGAGCATAGTGACGTTTTTCTGTTTCATATTCAACGTGAGCGGTATTGATCGTGATACCACGTTCCCGTTCTTCAGGAGCCGCATCAATACTTGCGTAATCTTGCGGATTAGCGAGTCCTTTTTTACCAAGAACTGTCGTAATGGCAGCAGTCAGTGTCGTTTTCCCATGATCCACGTGTCCAATTGTACCAATGTTTACATGTGGTTTACTACGATCATAATGTTGTTTTGCCATAATAATTTCCCTCCTAAATGAGATGTAGCGCCGTTGGATCGGCTCTACTATCAATTATAGACTTTTCCTTACAAAAGTAAAAAATTCTTTCTTACTTATTTTTTGTAAGTTTAAACCTATCTCTATTATAGGTCAAATTTAGTCAAAGTCAAGAATATTGTCTCCTTCATTGTTCGCCGTTTTTATTCAAAATTTCTAAGATTTGCTTTGATTTTGATAAAATAGTTGGACGGGTCTGCTTTTTTATAGAATAATAGATATGAGGTGAACAGGAATGAAAAAAATCATTGCGAGTTTGATCGTCTTTGGCGTTTTCTTAGGCGGCTGTTTCTTTGCCTACCGTTATTACTATGGCGGCACTGCTTACTACACCGAAATCACTACCAGCGGTACCCACTCAACATCAATTGCCAGTGATGGTGTGGCTCAAGATATTTATAAATATGAACAAGCGGCTTATAATGAATCAGGTGAAGAGAAGATCGTTAAAATGAATGAACACCGCTCCAAGCCCCTACGAGAAGGAGCTTATCTGAAACTATTAGTCAATCCCCGCAAAGGTGTCCTCAGTTGGGAAGAAGTCTCACAAGAAGATGTACCCAAACCCGCTTTGGATCAACTCAACAATAAATAAAAATAGCTGCCAGAGACTCCTTGAGAAGAGCCTGGCAGCTATTTTTATATGCGATTGATGACTTCTTCCACATTTTTGATGGTTACAGAAATCGTGCCATCGGGATTGTTGATGAATTCGATCAAATTAGGATCTCGATAGACATCCAATGGAACGATCAACTCGATACCATTGGAAAGTTTTAGCTTTTGTTTGCCATATTTTTTTTCTGAAATTTCTCTGACCTCTCGCAGCATAGGGGCTTGATCGATATACCCTTTTTCTGCTACTTCTTCTTGAAAGGCCATCTGAGCCGTAATATTATCTTTGAATACTTTTTGGGCAATCGAATCTACATGCAGCTGACCATTTTCTTCTATTGTATCGTAAACAGCCTCTTTGACATCGGCGATGACATCATAAGAAGGGGTCTCAAACTTTTGACCAATTTTTTCAGCTACCTTTTTGATGACTTTGACATTTTCTTCTAGAGAAGGCAGCGGTTCAGAATCAATCACTTTCGTGGAGAAATAGAAATATTTTTCTCCGGAGAAGGTATATTTTTTCTCTACTAATTCGTAAGTCAGCTGCTCGACATCGATCGTTATTCCTTCATCTGCTTTTTGGGTTTTGCCAGCTAAAAGTGCTCGATGCAAAATCAGATTATTGGCGATACCTGTTTCAGTACTGTCGATAAAGTGCGTGTAGCCATCTGTATAGTTAACCTTCAAAAATGCTAATTGCAGTTTGGTATCTAATTCATACAAAACAATGAAAGCATCCGCACTTGGTGCATCTTCACTTTGTTGGTAAACTTCATACCAGCGTCGCAGGATTGCTTCACTGCTTTCTACAAATGCTTCCGGCGCTTGTTTGACGAATCTAGCCATCTCAGAGTCCTCCAGCAAGCGGCCGGTCTTTGTCTGAGGTGTCGCTAATTTTTGAATTTTTTTCGTTAAATAATCTCGGATGTATTCCGTTGTCAGATCCAATTCCACTTGCGAGTATACGGGATCACCCGTTTGTCGATCCACAATGTGCATAATCGCACGCTTTAAATAGATATCCATATTCTCTCTCCTTATCCATTTCTCAAGTGTACAAAAAAACTGGTTCAAAACACAAGTTTTTTTACATCTTTTTTGTGCATTATTTTGATCAGAAGTATCTTCCATTGGAAAAAAATCCCTTCTCTGCTAAACTAAAAACAAAGAAATGGAGGAATGAAAATGAACAGTTATACTTTATCGAACAATGTATCGATTCCTGAACTTGGCTTTGGCACTTGGCAAACACCAAATGGTGACGTTGCTGTTTCTGCTGTCAAAAAAGCATTGGAAGTTGGTTACCGTCATATCGATACCGCGCAAGGTTACAAAAATGAAGACAGTGTTGGACAAGCAATTAAAGAAAGTGGCATTCCTAGAGAAGAAATCTTTTTGACAACAAAATTATGGAATGAAAATCACTCTTACGACTTGGTCCTTTCTTCCTTTGAAGAATCGTTGAAGAAATTACAAACCGACTATATCGATCTTTTCTTGATTCATTGGCCAAATCCAGTGAAATTCCGTGACAATTGGCAGTCAGCAAATGCAGAAACATGGCGCGCGATGGAAGAGCTTTATCAAGCTGGGAAGATCAAAGCCATCGGCGTCAGCAATTTCTTGCCTCATCATTTCGAAGAACTGAAAAAAACAGCCACTATTTTCCCAATGGTCAACCAGATTTTCTTAGCGCCTGGTGAATTACAAAAAGAAGTAGTGTCTTATTGCCAAGAGCACAATGTCTTATTGGAAGCTTACAGTCCTTTAGGCACAGGAAAGATCTTTGACGTTCCTGAAATGCAGGAACTCTCTGACAAGTACGGCAAAACGATTGCTCAAATCGCGATTCGCTGGTCTTTACAACATGATTTCTTGCCGCTGCCTAAATCTGTTACACCAAGTCGTATCGAGGAAAACTTAGCAGTCTTTGATTTTGAGCTTTCTGATGAAGATATGCAGCGAATCGACCAACTAGATGGAGTCGTTGGGAAAGCAACTAATCCGGATACAACAGGATTCTAATGAGGGAAAACCCGATGGATTCTACACGTTTGGATCAACTGCCCACTGCCGTCAAGCGAGCCTTGCATCCTGATTTTGTATTTCTGATTTTTCCCGACTACGTTCAACATTTTCCCGCACGTCAGTGGGATCAGTCAGACTATCAGCAAATGCTTGCTGAAAAAGCGAAGATGCCGCTAAGCTTTTTTCTATGGGAAAATTGCTTGGTCGCCTATGGTAAAAATGATTCGTTTATTTTGATGCCTAAATATCAGCAAATCGACGCTTTGAGCACTATGCGATGAACCTGGTATATCTTTAGAAGTAAGTTGTTGCCCTCAGAAACAGTCAAAGTCATCCCCTACTCATTGGGTATGATCTTGGCTGTTTCTTTTATTTCATTTAAAGAAAAGCCATTTTTTCTGATAATCAAAAGAAATTCCTCATTTTTTCATGAAAACCCCTGTTCATTTTCGTCATTATTCCTTATAATCGAGATTGATTGAGAGGAGAAGAATATGAAAAAGAAACAATTAGCCAAGTTAAAACAACAATTTCGGCCATCTTATGAAATGGCACGTCAACAATTATTTTCAGCGATCCAACACAAGACAGCTGCAAATTTTGGACTAGAGACCACCGTTTATATCAACCCTAAAAACCGTGAGGAAATGTTGATTGAACTGCAAACGGCAACGACCAAAGAACAAAAAATCGCAGTTCCTTTAGACGAGAATTTCAAAATCGTTGTGAAACGAATCCAAAAACAAGAAAAAGGTCTATTAGATCGTTTTAGTGATAATCTAGTGGAAGAAATCGCCGCTTATTGGTTACCAGCAACATCAGCTGTCAATCAACCAGAAGCCTCTGCTACCGAACCAGTCTCAGAATCTCAGACGGAAGCAGCGGAAACAACGGATGGTTTTGCCGCTTTTGAAGAAAAAATGACTGCATTTCCTAAATTCTCTGTTGAAAGAAATGCCGAGAATGTGCAGATTTTTGAAGATACAGCGAAAGAAAAACGCCTATTGGCAACTATATCAGCGACTGAAGTTGGCGAATTCACTGTTGAACCTGCCTTAGCTCGTAAGTACAAACTGAAGCTGGATGTGATTCCATTGATCGAAGAGTATGCGAATACCCCACTAACTGAACGTTAAGCTAAAGAGACGATGATAGAAAAAAACGAACAGCTCAACTGTTGGGGTTTGGCTGTTTCATTTGTTGGAATCCTTCTATCATCGTCTCTTTCTTTTAAAGACGTCTTTGCCCATTACCAAAAAGCCATCTGCTAAAGGGTATTGATCAAATTCCCTAGGACTAAACAACTCTACTCTGTATCAAGGAGGACCATGATGAACGATTCTAAATATCTCCTAAAACATACAGTTCCTGAAGTAGCTGAATACCTAACTCTACGAAAAGCCTGCGGTCTTTCTCTTCGTGGAACAGCTGCGAGTAAGATTGGTTTAAGCAATAGTCTTTTTGCAGTGACTGTTCGAAGAACCAGCGATCAAACCTTAGTCGGCATGGGCCGATTGATTGGTGACAGAGGTACTGCCTATCAAATCCTAGACATCGCTGTCCTTCCTGAAGATCAAGGCAATGGATTGGCAAAATCAATCATGAGCGCCATAATGAACCATATACATAATGAAGTAGATCCCCAAGCTTACGTGAACCTGATTGCTGATTGTCCAGCTGAAAATCTTTATCAGCAGTTTGGCTTTGTGGAGACAGCCCCCAAAAGTATTGGGATGTACTTAAAAAGATGAGCTTTAGCAGCTTCTAGAAACACTCATCAATTTGTCTATGACAAAAAAACTTGTTTCAACAGTAGCATTTGCTACCGTTGAAACAAGTTTTTTATTGTTCCCGAATTTCTCCTAAAAACCGTAACGCTTGTTGTTGATTCATTGGAGGATTTTGCCGTAGTTTTTCAGCTACTTGCTCGATTTCCGCTTTCTCCGCTCCAACAGCGATCGCTAGTGAACGAGCTTGCATACTCATATGTCCCTTCTGAATCCCTTCTGAGACAAGCGCCCGCAAAGCTGCCAAGTTTTGGACAAGTCCCACACTTGCAGCTAGCGCAGCTAACTCTTGAGAAGAGTGAACATCACTGATTTCCAATGCTGCTTGTGCTTTTGGTAGGACCTTTGTGGCACCACCAACAGTAGCGATAGCTAACGGCAACGTGATTTCCCCTACTAATCGATCTGATTCGATGGTCCAATTAGTCAGTCCTTGATAGCTGCCAGTACGTGCTGCATAGCCGTGGCAGGCAGCAGAAACTGCCCGGGTATCATTTCCAGTGGCCAGCATCACTGCCTCCACCCCATTCATGATGCCTTTATTATGAGTGACTGCTCGATAAGGATCCGTTTTGGCAAACAAAGAAGCTTGAACAATTTTTTGTGCAACCGTGGCGCCACCTCTTTTGCTCAAAGCGGAAAACGGTACTTCACAAACAGCCGTGACTAATGACTCAGTAGCAAGATTGCTTAAAATACTAAATAAGATTTCTTCATTAGGAAACCATTCTCTGAAAAGTGCGGCAACGCCTTCTAAGATCGCATTGATGATATTGGCTCCCATCGCATCCTTGACATCCACGAAAAGATCCACCGATAAAAACGTCGACTGATCAGCAGATTCCTGCTGAGAATCTGCTGGAAAGTGCCGCAGAGCGATGCGCCGCAATCCTCCTTCTCGTTTGACGATCGAAGGATAGCTTTGTTCTGCCCGTTCAAAAATCAAAGCTTGGTTTTCCGCAATCCGTTGCTCGATCTCATTTGGATTCTTTGCAGAAAAAACAATCTGTCCCCGCAACAATCGTTCTTTGCTTTGCGTATGGATCTCACCAGCCATTTTGGCTCCATTACTCATTGCTGCAATCACAGAAGGTTCTTCTGTAGCCATTGGTACGACATATGCTTTGCCGTCCACCTTCAGATTCATGCCTACACCCATTGGCAGCTCGATCTCACTGATTTGGTTCTCAATCAAATGGTTCGCCGTGTCTTCCGCTAACATCATTTGTGACAGTTGTTGTTTTGTTTCACTAGAAATTTTTTGTTGATTCTCAAGCTCTTGTAACCGCTCAGCGGGGGACAACTCATAAAATTTCTTGTCCGTCGGCTTTGCTTTTTCAATTGTTGGCCGCTCCAACAACATAGCCAGCCCTAACCCGCCACCAACACATAAAGAAGCAATCCCATAACGGGCTTGGATCTCTTGCATTTGGTAGACCAAAGAAGTTGCTAAGCGGGCTCCTGTGGCACCAATCGCATGTCCAAGAGAAATTCCGCCACCATAGCGATTGACTTTTGCTGGATCCAATCCCAATTCAGACTCCACCACGATTGAAGATGCAGCAAATGCTTCGTTGATCTCAAACACACCGATGTCTTCTAATGAAACCTTTTGATTTTGAAGAAGTGTTTGAATTGCCTTGATAGGCGAGATCCCCATGATTTCAGGATCAATCCCTACTTCAACGATCTCTTTGATCGTCGCTAAATACGGAATATCATTTGTTTCACAGTAGGTTTTTGATGCTAACAACACCAATGCTGCACCATCATTGATCGTAGAAGCATTTCCAGCAGTTACGGTACCGTCAGTTTTAAAAACTGGTTTTAAAGAAGCCAGTTTTTCCATTGTGGTCTGACTGCGGATCCCTTCATCTGCGGTGATCGTTTTTGTTTCGCCAGCCAGCGGAACGATCTCTTTCGCAAATTTATTCTCTGCTTGCGCTTTAGCAGCTTTCATTTGTGACTGATAGGCAAACTGGTCCTGAGCCTCTCGTGAGATGTCATAGCGTTGCGCCACATTTTCAGCTGTCAAGCCCATTGGCTTACTACTAAAAGCATCTGTTAAGCCATCTAATGTCATACTTGAGACTGGGACACTGTAAGTATCTTCTGCTTTATTGTAATGACTGAGGGACGGAGCATTCGTCATGCTTTCGATCCCCCCGGCTAAAACAACTTGCGCTTTGCCCAACTGGATTTGCTCCATTCCCATTAAAATGGCTTTCAATCCAGAACCACAAACTTCATTGATCGTTGATGCCGGGATGTCCACTGAGAGACCACTTTGTAGGGCCACTTGTCGGGCAGGGTTTTGGCCATTACCTGCTTGTAGGACATTGCCGATGATCACTTGCGCGATTTCTTCCTTGATCTTTTGATTTCGTTCAAACATATCTTTCGCTACAGCAGTACCTAATGCAACTGCTGAAAATTTCTTTAATGACCCATGGTATTTACCGATGGGAGTTCTTCGTGCATCGATAATAACAACTTCTTCCACCATGCCACCTCCAACAGAAATATATCATTATTTCCACAAAAAAAGAATACCCCACGAGTTTGCATTCTGTTCCAATCAGCCATTCTTAAATAAAGTTTAAATTCTAATAGAATTTTTTTCATTTTTAAACAAAAATATGATACCGTATAAACAATAGTTATAACATAAGTTAAACCCAAAGGAGCGTCATAATGAACGTTGGTATTGATAAAATAAATTTTTTTGTTCCGCCTTACTATTTAGACATGGTTGATCTCGCTCACGCTCGTGAGGTAGATCCTAATAAATTTACCATTGGTATCGGTCAAGACCAAATGGCAGTCAGCAAAAAAACACACGATATCGTTACATTTGCGGCTAGTGCAGCAAAAGAAATCTTAGAACCTGAAGATTTGCAGGCAATCGACATGGTGATTGTCGGTACAGAATCTGGAATCGATGAGTCGAAAGCCTCTGCTGTAGTCTTACACAGATTGCTTGGCGTCCAACCTTTCGCCCGCTCTTTCGAAATCAAAGAGGCTTGTTACGGAGCAACCGCAGGGATTCAATTTGCGAAAACCCATATTCAAGCCAATCCAGAAAGCAAGGTTCTAGTCATTGCGTCCGATATTGCTCGTTATGGTTTACGTTCCGGTGGTGAACCAACACAAGGAGCAGGTGCTGTTGCCATGTTGCTTACAGCTAACCCACGAATTCTAACTTTTGAAAATGACAATTTGATGTTGACTCAAGATATTTATGATTTTTGGCGTCCTCTCGGCCACGCTTATCCAATGGTCGATGGGCATCTATCTAACCAAGTTTACATCGATTCTTTCAAAAAAGTGTGGCAAGCTCATTGTGAACGCAATCAAGCCAGCATCAGCGATTATGCTGCAATCAGCTTCCATATTCCTTATACAAAAATGGGGAAAAAAGCATTGTTAGCAGTCTTTGCCGATGAAGTAGAAACGGAGCAGGAACGAGTGATGGCTCGCTATGAAGAATCCATCGTCTATAGTCGCAGAATCGGCAATCTCTATACCGGCTCTCTGTATTTGGGACTGATTTCGTTATTAGAAAATTCGTCTCATTTAAGCGCAGGAGATCGCATTGGTCTTTTTAGTTATGGTTCTGGGGCTGTTTCTGAATTTTTCAGTGGTCGTTTGGTAGCTGGTTATGAAAATCAATTAAACAAAGAAGCCCACACTCAGCTATTGGATCAGCGACAAAAATTAAGTATTGAGGAATATGAAGCCATCTTTACTGATTCATTGGAAATCGATCAAGATGCCGCTTTTTCTGATGATCTTCCTTATAGTATTCGAGAAATTAAAAATACGATCCGTTATTATAAAGAAAGCTAAACCTATTTAATCAAAGCAGCTTAGTTAATCTGGCTGCTTTTTTATTTTATTTTACTATTTGCATACATCTCTTTATCTGTTATAAAAAAATTTTCAGAATATTGCGTTTTTCAATTGACAGATGGCAGAACTTTCGTCTATACTGAAAACAATTCAAGTTTGGAGGAAGAATCATGAAATTATTGCTATCCCCACAACTGAATATTGCTTACTTTAGCTATTTTAGATAGTTTGTATTCATAACATTGTGGATACAAACCTCACAACACTTTGTTTGTATCTATAATGGCTAGAGCAGTTTAACGTGAACAGCAGCCATGTAGAGAATCTTCTAAATGGCCGCACTGAATTTCTGAATTTTGGTAAGTTCAAATCCATTTAGACGATTGTCTGAATGGATTTTTTTGTTCCGTTGGGTTTAAATCAAGACTTTTTAGGAGGAATATTTGATGAAAATGAAAAAATGGATCACAACTGGCCTATTGGCAACTACCTTAGGACTTGGACTTGCGGCATGCGGGAATACCAACAATGCCACTGAAGATGGCAAAAAAACGGTTGGTATCTTGCAGCTGGTGGAACATGGTTCGTTAGATGCTGCCTATGAAGGATTCAAAGAAGGTTTGGCGGAAGGCGGCTATAAAGAAGGCGAAAACCTTACTTTAGAATACCAAAATGCCCAAAACAGCCAAGACAATCTGAAGAGTATGAGCGAAAAACTTGTAAAAAATTCTCCTGATCTTCTCTTAGGGATCGCGACACCAGCTGCTGTCTCATTGGCGAATGAAACAACAGATATTCCGATCGTTGTAACTGCAGTCACTGATTTAGTTGAAGCAAAATTAGCGGAGTCCAATGAAGCTCCTGGACGCAATATCACTGGTACATCTGACATGGTCCCTATCGATAAACAGATTCAATTGTTATTGAGTATCGTCCCTGACGCTAAAACAATCGGTATTATGTATAATGCTGGAGAAGCAAATTCAAAAATCCAAGCAGATTTGGCAGAAAAAGCATTGAAAGATGCAGGTGTAGACGTCAAAGTCTTGACAGCAAACACGACAAATGATGTCCAACAAGTAACTACTAGTTTAGCTAAAGATGTGGATGGTATCTACGTGCCAACAGATAATACCTTTGCTTCTGCTGCGGCAGTCGTTGGTGAAGTAGCCAAAGAAACCAAAACACCGATCGTTGCTGGTTCTGTCGAGCAAGTGGAAGATGGCGCTTTAGCTACATTCGGGATCGATTACAAGTCACTAGGCAAACAAACGGGTGAATTGGCTGCAAAAATTCTTGATGGAGATGAAAAGCCCGCTACAACACCTGTAGAAACAGCGAATAAACTAGAGCTAGTTGTGAACCAGAAAATGGCAACTGCATTAGGAATTGATCCAGAAAGCATCGTGGCTCCTGAGTAATTTTGCTACTATCTACTATCTACTATAATTTTGCTGCTATATGATGAAATGATGAAAACTAACTTGAAACTAAAAACCTAAAAATGATTTGAGGAAACCTTATGAATTTAATCAATACATTTTTCATACTTATTCAATCAGCTGCCTCTCAAGGTATGTTGTGGGCATTATTAGCGATCGGGGTTTATTTGACCTTCCGAATCTTAGATATTGCCGATTTGACAGCTGAGGGAAGCTTTCCATTAGGAGCCGGCATTGCTGCTGTCAGCATCACCAATGGCCTTTCCCCTTTTACGGCAAGTCTGTTGGGCTTTTGCGGCGGTTTAGCTGCCGGATTTGTCTCAGGGATCTTGCATACCAAATTTAAAATTCCCGCATTATTAGCGGGAATCATTACCATGACTGGATTGTATTCTATTACAAATCGGATCATGGGGGCACCCAATATTGCCTTGTTAGGGGAAGATACTGTTTTTACTTGGTTTCAAACACTAGGCTTAACGAAAAATACCGCAGTCATTTGTACAGGCCTCCTGTTTGCTGCTGTCGTGATTTTGTTGCTGTTTCTCTTCTTCCGCACAGAGATTGGACTAGCAGTGCGAGCAACGGGAGACAATCTCGCGATGAGTGAAGCCAACGGAATTAATACGGACAATATGAAACTAATTGGCTATATGATTTCCAATGGCTGTATTGCTCTTTCTGGTTCCCTCTTAGCTCAAAACAATGGTTTTGCTGATCTTAACTCAGGTGTAGGAACGATCGTGATCGGATTAGCATCGATCATTATCGCGGAAGTCCTTTTCAGCAATAAATCTTTGTGGGTTCGTTTGATCACGATTGTGATTGGTGCGATTTTGTATCGTCTAATCCTGGCCATCGTCTTTGAATTCAACGTGGAAGCTTCAGATTCAAAACTTGCCTCTGCCATCGTTTTGGTTATCTGTCTTTCATTGCCGCAAATTCGAACGAAACTTGGATTGCAAAAATTTCTTCCGAAAACCAAAGGAGGTCAATCATGACGACACCTGTTTTAACGATCAGTGATTTACACCAAACATTTGAAAAAGGAACCATCAACGAAAATCATGTCCTTCGCGGGATCGATCTCACTATGAACAGCGGTGATTTCATTACGATTATCGGTGGAAACGGTGCAGGAAAATCAACATTACTCAATAGTATTGCTGGAACGATCCCAACAGAACAAGGTAAGATCGTCTTAGGTG
The DNA here is from genome assembly GCF_003812305.1 of Enterococcus sp. FDAARGOS_553. Classification (NCBI taxonomy): domain Bacteria; kingdom Bacillati; phylum Bacillota; class Bacilli; order Lactobacillales; family Enterococcaceae; genus Enterococcus; species Enterococcus sp. FDAARGOS_553. Next base: position 2,053,237 of record NZ_CP033740.1, on the reverse strand, counting down.
ACAAAGAAATCACACGTCATTCAGTCACACGACGCTCCAAAGAAATCAGTCGTGTCTTCCAAGACCCGCGGATGGGGACAGCCGTTCGTTTGACAGTCGAAGAAAACTTAGCCCTTGCTTATAAAAGAGGCCAGGTTCGCGGGTTTTCCTCCGGTGTCAAAGGAAAGCATCGGGCCTTCTTCAAAGAAAAGTTAGCTCGCTTGAATCTTGGTCTTGAAAATCGACTGACGACTGAGATTGGGCTGCTTTCCGGAGGACAGCGGCAAGCGATCACACTATTGATGGCGACCTTGCAACAGCCTAAACTGATCCTGCTAGACGAACATACTGCAGCTTTAGATCCGAAAACCTCCATGACTGTGATGGCACTGACTGATCAGTTGATTCAAGAACAGCAGTTGACGGCATTTATGGTCACTCATGATATGGAAGATGCCATCCGTTACGGCAATCGCTTGATCATGCTCCATCAAGGCAAAATCGTTGTCGATATCGCAGGTGAGGAAAAACAATCCTTAACGGTACCGGATTTGATGGCACTCTTCCATCAAAATAGTGGGACTGAGCTAAAAGATGATCAGCTACTGTTGCACACTTAACTGTATCTTCTTTAGCTATAGCTGCCTCAATTGGGCACATCACACTACGCCAAAGAACTAACGTATGAATACAGAGGAACCAAGTTGAAAATAGTTCAGCTCGGTTCCTTTTTTGTACGCTTTCCTGCATGCGTGAGCTCTTCCTTCAACGCACTTCTGTACCAAGAGTTGTTGTCCATTTGATCACTAACAATAGCTTCCCCTGCTTTCTTCAAGCCCTTTGTCATAAAATCGTTAGATTTTCATCATAAAAATACGAGAAAGACAACAGGAAGACCGCAAATTTTCTTTTCTTTTCCTAGGTACACTGAATGTAACCTTAAAAGAAAAAAGGAAAGGAAGAAAATGATGAAAAAAATTGCCGTTTTATTTGGAGGGAATTCTCCAGAATACTCAGTGTCACTAGCCTCAGCAGCAAGTGTGATCCAAGCTATTGACCCGCTGAAATATGAAGTAATGACCATTGGCATCGCACCAACAATGGATTGGTATTGGTATCAAGGAAACCTCGCGAATGTTCGCAATGATACTTGGCTAGAAGATCACAAAAACTGTCACCAGCTGACTTTTTCTAGCCAAGGATTTGTATTAGGAGAAAAACGAATCGTCCCTGATGTCCTCTTTCCAGTCTTGCATGGGAAGTATGGCGAGGATGGCTGTATCCAAGGACTGCTTGAACTAATGAACCTGCCTTATGTTGGTTGCCATGTCGCTGCCTCCGCATTATGTATGAACAAATGGCTCTTGCATCAACTTGCTGATACCATGGGAATCGCTAGTGCTCCCACTTTGCTTTTATCCCGCTATGAAAACGATCCTGCCACAATCGATCGTTTTATTCAAGACCATGGATTCCCGATCTTTATCAAGCCGAATGAAGCCGGTTCTTCAAAAGGGATCACAAAAGTAACTGACAAAACAGCGCTCCAATCTGCATTAACGACTGCTTTTGCTTACGGTTCTACTGTGTTGATCCAAAAGGCGATAGCGGGTATTGAAATTGGCTGCGGCATCTTAGGAAATGAGCAATTGACGATTGGTGCTTGTGATGCGATTTCTCTTGTCGACGGTTTTTTTGATTTTGAAGAGAAATACCAATTAATCAGCGCCACGATCACTGTCCCAGCACCATTGCCTCTCGCGCTTGAATCACAGATCAAGGAGCAGGCACAGCTGCTTTATCGAAACTTGGGATTGACGGGTCTGGCTCGAATCGATTTTTTCGTCACCAATCAAGGAGCGATTTATTTAAACGAAATCAACACCATGCCGGGATTTACTGGGCACTCCCGCTACCCAGCTATGATGGCGGAAGTCGGGTTATCCTACGAAATATTAGTAGAGCAATTGATTGCACTGGCAGAGGAGGACAAACGATGAACACATTACAATTGATCAATAAAAACCATCCATTGAAAAAAAATCAAGAGCCCCCGCACTTAGTGCTAGCTCCTTTTAGCGATCACGATGTTTACCTGCAGCCAGAAGTGGCAAAACAATGGGAACGACTCGTACGAGCAACCGGACTAGAAAAGGACATTCGTCTGGTAGATGGGTATCGTACGGAAAAAGAACAGCGACGCTTGTGGGAGTATTCTCTAAAAGAAAACGGGTTAGCTTATACCAAACAATTCGTTGCTTTGCCAGGTTGCAGTGAACATCAAATCGGTCTGGCCATTGATGTAGGACTAAAGAAACAAGAAGATGATGATCTTATCTGCCCTCATTTTCGAGATAGTGCTGCTGCTGATTTATTTATGCAGCAGATGATGAATTATGGCTTTATTCTACGCTATCCGGAAGATAAACAAGAGATCACCGGTATCAGTTATGAACCTTGGCATTTTCGTTATGTCGGGCTTCCCCATAGCCAAGTCATCACTGCCCAAAAATGGACTCTGGAAGAATACCATGATTACTTGGCTCAGACAGTGAGGCAGTTCGCATGAAAAATAAAGGAATCGATCAATTTCGTGTGATTGCAGCCATGATGGTGGTTGCGATCCATTGTCTTCCCCTTCACTATTTATGGCCAGAAGGCGATATCCTAATCACATTGACGATTTTTCGAGTAGCTGTTCCTTTCTTTTTTATGATCAGTGGTTACTATGTGTTTGCAGAACTTGCTGTGGCCAATAGTTATCCTTCGCGACAACGAGTATTCAACTTTATCAAAAAACAGCTAAAAGTCTATCTATTAGCCACACTAATGTTTTTACCATTAGCACTCTATAGTCAAACGATCGGCTTCGATCTACCAGTTGGAACATTAGTACAAGCACTTTTGGTCAATGGCATTCTTTATCATCTTTGGTACTTTCCGGCTTTGATTACTGGGAGCCTGCTCCTAACAAGTTTGCTGATACATGTCTCCTTCAAAAAAGTGTTCTGGCTTGCGGCTGGATTGTACCTGATTGGATTAGGTGGTGATAGTTGGTTTGGACTGATCCAACAGACACCAATCGAACCATTCTATACTGCTGTGTTCAACCTATTAGATGGTACCCGCAACGGTATTTTCTTTACACCATTGTTTTTGTGCTTAGGTGTGCTGGTCAGAAAACAATCAGAGAAAAGAAGTTTATCCAAAACAGCTCTCTTCTTTTTGATCAGTCTTATCGGATTGCTTATTGAGAGTGCGTACTTGCATGGGTTTTCTATACCTAAACATGACAGTATGTATCTCTTCTTGCCTGTTGTACTCTTTTTCTTATTTCCGCTGATCTTGCGCTGGCATCCCCACAGGACTTGGAAGCATCCAGGACAGCTATCTTTGTGGCTTTACCTTTTACATCCTTATACAATTGCCGGCACACACTTTTTGAGCCAAAAAATCAGCATTCTGCAAAACAATCTAATCAACTATTTGGTTGTTTTGATCTTGACGATTGGATTCATTTGCCTCTTTTTAAGACAAAAACACTCATGGTTTAGACACAAACAAACAACGCCCGTTAAAAGGGCCGTAAAAGAATTCTCAAAGACAGCCCTTTTGCATAATCTACAGGAGATCCAGCGGATCATCTCACCGAAAACAAAAGTGATGGCAGTCGTTAAAGCCGATGCCTACGGCTGTGGTGCCAAGGAAGTTGCTCCTGTTTTAGAACAAGCCGGAATTGATTTTTTTGCGGTGGCTACGATTGATGAAGGTATTCGATTGCGGAAAAATGCTGTCAAAAGCCCCATCTTGGTCTTGGGATATACCTCTCCAAAACGCATAAAAGAACTTCGTCGCTACTCATTGACCCAATCGATCATCAGCGAAGGTCATGCTGTAGCATTGTCACAAAGAAAAGTAGCGATTGACTGTCATTTAGCCATCGATACTGGGATGCATCGGTTAGGTGTAACACCGACTATCGATTCGATTCTTTCGATTTTCGATTTGCCCTTCTTGACGATCAGTGGTGTTTATTCTCATCTTGGTTCGGCAGATCGCTTAAATCCTGATAGTATGATTCGCACTCAGAAGCAGATTGCCTGCTTCGATCAGATTCTCCTAGAGTTGGATCAGAGACAGATTTCTTATGGTATCACACACTTACAAAGCAGTTATGGTATTTTGAATTATCCAGACTTAAACTATGATTATGTGCGTCCGGGGATTTTATTGACAGGATCCCTCAGTGATACGAACGAGCCTACAAAACAACGAGTAAGCTTACAGCCTATTCTGACCCTCAAAGCACAGTTGATCACTAAGCGAGTCGTTGCCAAAGGGGAAGCGATCGGTTATGGGCAAACCGCCGTCGCGAATCAAGAAACAACTGTTGGTGTTGTGAGCATCGGCTATTGTGACGGACTGCCCCGTTCTCTATCAAATCAAGAGTTTTGTCTTTCCTATCGCGGTCAGTCCTTGCCGCAGATCGGCTTGATCTGCATGGACATGCTTTTGATAGACTTGAGCCATTGTCCTACGATCCCAATTGAAAGTGAAATTGAAATTCTGACAGATTGGAGCGATACTGCCGAGCAAGTACAAACTATAACCAATGAGTTGATTTGTCGGATCGGTCCACGAGTCAGTGCTAGGATCAAATAGAAAACGATGCATAAGTTTACCAGGTAAGGTATGATGGGGGTATGGAAATGTGAGAATCCGAAACTATGTTTAGGTGGAGTGAGAGAGTATGTCAGAAAAAATAGTCGTTGTTGATGATGAAAAAGAAATTGCGGACTTAGTCACGACCTTTTTGCAAAACGAAGGATTTAGTGTGCAGCCGTTTTATGATGGTATTAGTGCCATCGCCTATATTGAAAAAGAAGCCATTGATTTGGCCGTTTTAGATGTCATGTTGCCAGACATTGATGGTTTTCAACTGTTACAGCAGATCCGCAAGACCCATTTTTTCCCAGTGTTGATGCTGACTGCCAAGGGAGAGGATCTAGACAAAATCACTGGATTGAGTTTGGGAGCGGATGACTATGTCACCAAACCTTTTAATCCTTTAGAAGTTGTGGCTCGGGTAAAAACCCAATTGCGGCGCTACCAGCGATACAATCATTCCACTGCTTCTCCAACAGTAGAAGAATATGAAAAAGACGGCTTGATACTCAAAATCAACAGTCATCAATGCATTCTCTACGGCAAAGAAGTTTTCCTGACTCCCATTGAGTTCAAAATATTGCTTTATTTATTTGAGCACCAAGGATTCGTCGTCTCTTCCGAAACACTTTTCGAAGCGGTTTGGAAAGAAAAATATTTAGATAACAATAATACTGTCATGGCACACATTGCTCGTTTAAGAGAAAAATTGCATGAAGAACCTCGTAAACCTAAATTAATCAAAACCGTATGGGGGGTCGGCTATATCATTGAAAAATAGAAATCCTTTGATCCGAAAGCTCTTGACCCAATACTTCGTCACCACTGGAATCTTGCTGGCATTCCTTGTAATGATTCCATTAGTCATTCGCTTTATTGCCGGAACCCGGACTTGGTATGGAACGGAACCTATCTACTATATCTTACGTTTTTTTGCGGATCGCTGGTTGTTTTGTGTTGCGATTGGCGCTTTACTGATATGGTTTGGTACCACCATTTACTATATGACCAAAGCCATCGGTTATTTGAATGAAACGATCCAAGCCACGACTCAACTGATAGAAGAACCATCCAAACGCATCACTTTATCGAGCCATCTGATTGATGTTCAAGAGGAAATGAATCAACTGCGGGAGAAAAGTCTGCAAGATCAACGTGCCGCTAAAGAAGCGGAACAGCGGAAAAATGATTTGATCGTTTATCTCGCCCACGATTTGCGGACGCCTCTGACAAGTGTCATAGGTTATCTGACTCTTCTAAAAGAAGAACCACAATTATCCAATGCGATGCGGAATCGTTACACGGAGATTGCTTTACAAAAAGCCCAACGGCTGGAACTATTGATCAGTGAATTCTTCGAGATCACACGCTTCAATTTGACCACGATCGTTTTGCAGACAGAAACGACTGATTTAAGTTTAATGCTTGAACAGCTGACCTTTGAGTTTTTACCTCTCTTGGAAGAAAAGAATCTAAATTGGCAACTCAACTTACAAAAAAATGTTCTTGCAACAGTAGACACCGAAAAAATAGCTCGTGTCTTTGATAATCTCATTCGCAATGCCATCAACTACAGCTATCCAGATTCGCCTTTACTTCTTGAATTGGTCGAATCAGACAGTATTCACATTCGTCTGACGAATCGTGGAAAAACAATTCCAGAAGAGATGATCGGACGTCTCTTTGAACCTTTCTATCGCATGGATTCTTCCCGAGCTACAGCCACAGGCGGAACTGGTCTTGGTCTTCCGATTGCAAAAGAGATTCTGTTAGCATCTGGCGGGGATATCTCGGCAGAAAGCAAAGACGAAACCATCATTTTCAACGTTCGCTTGCCAAAACCTGCCAACAACTGACGTCTCTTGATTTAAAAAATCTCTAGTATCAACTTTCATATAAAAAACTGTGATATCACTCTTTCAACAAACGAAATATCCGAAAAGCATACTTCTGCGGGCTATAGGTCCAAAGGAAAAATGTATCAGAGATACCATTATCCAGTGATTATGCTTCGAAGAACTTAGTGTAGCTGAACCTTTTGTCACAGTTTTTTAATGGAGCCTTCAATCAATCGCTGACATCCTGACTATTTGTACCAGCTTTCAAGTGATAGTTCAACAATTGTCTCACATAATTCTGAAAAAGAAATTCCTATGGCTTCAGCTTCTTGTGGTAATAAACTGGTTGGCGTCATCCCCGGTAAACTATTGGCTTCAATACAGTAAATATCAAGCTCTTTGGTAACGATATAATCTACTCTGGAATAAATTGATAAGCCCAAAACTTTGTTCACTAATACGGTCATTTCACTCAATCGCGTCGCCAAATCACTCGAAATGTCAGCTGGCGTTATTTCTTCTGTTGCTCCTTTTTGATATTTATTTTCATAATTATAAAATCCTTGTTGGGGAATTATTTCGATCGCTGGCAGAACATTATCGCCAAGTACGCCTACAGAGAATTCTCTCCCTTCTATCTTCTGCTCAATCATCACTTTACTGTTGTATTTTTCAGCTTTTTTTAAGGCCTTAAAAAATTGTTCTTTATTTTCAACGATTTCAACTCCGATGCTTGACCCATTATCGATTGGCTTAACAACACAAGGTGTAGAATAATACACTTCTTGTCCTTGCTCCCAGAGTTGCCACTTTGGCGTGGGGATGTCATTCAGTTTCATTAGTTGTTTAGCTATATCTTTATCCATTGCCAATAAACTGCCTTTGTAATGAGAACCAGAGTAGCGAATACCATAAATATCAAAGAAAGCCTGTAGTTTTCCGTTCTCTCCAATACCCCCATGCAATGCGATAAAACAAAAATCAGCATTCAGACAGAGTTCTACTACGTTCTTTCCAATCAAATTTTTCTGGTTGCTATTCTTTTGGATAAGTTTCTCAATATCTGGTTCATTCTTATCCACAAAATAATCATAAGGATTCTCTTCTTATTTTTGAATCGAGTAAGCGGATTCAAATGTCTTCTCGTTATTTCCTTGATATAAATCCAACAATAATGCTCGGTGACCTCTTTCCTCAAGAGCCATGGCGATTTGGCCTCCGGAAGACAATGATACATCTCTTTCATGACTGAGACCGCCTGCTAATACCACAATATTCATGATACCTATCCCTTCTTTTACTTTTTGTTTTGGTTTAGAAATAGCTAGCATTCATTTTATCATGAAGAAAAATTTCTCGCTATTCTTTCCATAGCAACCTATTCTGTTCGAAATAAGCCTCCTCTTTCACATTGCAGAAATCATTAGCTATTCGCTTTACAAACGAATAACACAAACACGGCAGCTATTTTCAGATTTATACTGAAAATAGCTGCCGTAAGCTTATGTTATTCCCAAAGAAAAAACAAACCAGTTTTACTGACTTCTCAACTAAAAAATCTTACTGTTTATGACAGAAAATAGTTGAAAAAAGGGTGAATTCTCATTGTGTCTAGCGCGTTTCATTTTCGGCAATGATATCCGTCACTTTCATCAAGCGTGTCAATGTTGCTCGTTCATCCTCTGCTAAGTTGCTCTCAATGTATTGGATGGTTTCTGTCAACTTCGGAATTGTCATGTATTCTAGTGCATTGACTCGCCGACGAGTCCGTTCGATTTCATTTGCCATCAGCTGACAAGTTTTTTCAATTTCAGCTAATTGCAGCATGACTGGCAAAATCTGATCCAGATGGGACAGAGAAAGATCCAACTCACTTGTCGTACTAACAAAACCATATGAAAAATCATCATCCGAACTTTCTTCTTCATAAACAGGATTGAGTACCGGTACCTCCATGTTCATCACCGTGCGGCTTTGAACATCTAACGTCACTTTGTTCAAAGGAATCATAAAAGCTTCTTGCAAGATCACATCAGGAATACTACTAGATGCCAAAACATACTCTTCCATTCCAGCTTGTAACGCTGATTCCATTTGTTGGCGCAATTTTTGATTTTTTTTGACTAACTGAATGAATTGGCGAACCAACTCATCTTGTTTATCTTTCAATAACTTATGCCCCCGAGTTGCCGTCGTCAAGCGTTTGCGAAGCCGACTCAATTCCATCCGAGTCGGATTGACATTCATTATTGCCATGAAGGATTCACATCCTCCCCAGTAGGAAGATAGGCTTCAATAAATTCTTCTTTGATTCGGCTCAATTCTTGCTTCGGTAATGTAGCGAGCAATTTCCAGCCAATGTCCAATGTTTCTTCAATCGTTCGGTTGGTATCAAATCCCTGATTTACGTATTCTTTTTCAAAAAGATCCGCAAAACGAGCAAATTTCTTATCAATATCTGAAAGTGCGGATTCCCCTAATACGATCGACAGTTCTTTGGCAGCCTTCCCATCAGAATATGCCGCGTAGATTTGGTTCATCGTCGCCGCATGATCCCGCCGAGTCTTGCCTTCTCCGGTTCCTTTATCTTTCAGTCGGGACAAACTAGGTAGAATATCCACTGGCGGATTGATGTTTCTCTTGTAAAGATCACGGGAAAGGATAATCTGTCCCTCCGTGATATAGCCGGTTAGATCGGGTATTGGGTGGGTCTTATCTCCATCCGGCATCGTCAAGATCGGAATTTGAGTGACGGATCCTTCTTTATCCATCAAACGTCCTGCCCGTTCATAAAGAGTCGCTAAGTTGGTGTACAAATAACCAGGGTAACCGCGTCTGCCAGGAACTTCTCGGCGAGCAGCTGAAATTTCCCGCAGCGCTTCACAATAGTTTGTCATGTCGGTCATGATAACTAATACATGCATTCCTTTTTCAAAAGCTAAGTACTCGGCTGCTGTTAATGCCATTTTCGGTGTAGCAATCCGCTCAATGGCTGGATCATTGGCTAAGTTCATGAACAATACCGAGCGATCCAATGCACCGGTTTTGCGAAACTCTTCTACAAAGAATTCAGCTTCTTCGAAAGGAATGCCGATCGCCGCAAAAACGATGGCAAAGTTACCTTCTTGACTTGGCACAGTCGCTTGACGGGCGATCTGTGCTGCAATTTCCTTATGAGGCAATCCTGACGCAGAAAAGATCGGCAGTTTTTGACCACGGACCAACGTATTCAAGTGATCGATCGTTGAGATCCCCGTTTGAATGAACTCATCTGGAAAATCTCTGGCCATTGGATTGATGGCTTCACCATTGACGTCAATTCGTTTTTCTGGAATGATCTGCGGTCCATCATCTTTAGGCTTACCTAGTCCATCAAAGACACGCCCCATCATATCTGGCGATACACCAAGCGTTAAACCCGTTCCTAAAAAGCGGGCTTTACTCTCTTCTGCACTCAGGTTACTAGTGCCTTCAAAAATCTGTACAACGGCATAATCATCGCTGACTTCTAAAACCTGCCCTTGACGAACCTCGCCACTGTCCATTCGCACTTGGACAAGTTCGTCAAATTTGACGCTTTTGACATTTTCTACCACCATCAAAGGACCAGCGATTTCCGAGACTGTTCGATATTCTTTTAGCATTAATGAATTCCTCCAGTCTCTACGATTTTTTGTAATAATGCTTTCGTGTCCTGTTTGATTGCATCTAAACGTGTTAGTTCTTCTTCAGGAATATATTTACTGCGGGCAATCCGTTCTCGCAGATCGATGGTACCTTTGGTTATGTCATCCAGATACGCCCCTAGCTGCAAGGCCCGTTTTGCTTGTTCATCAAAATATAAAATATTTTCTAGCATTTTAAATTGCTTATTTCTTGACGTATAGGTGTCCACGTCATCAAAAGCATTCTGCTGCAGATAATCTTGACGTAAAGAACGAGCCGTCATCATCGTCAAACGATCTTTCTGTGAGAGAGAATCCATTCCCACTAGCTGAACGATCTCTTCTAAGCGGCTTTCTTCTTGCAAGATCGCCATTGCTTCATTGACCATCTCCGACCAGCGAGGTCCCATCAACTGATCTAAATAAGAATTGATTTGATCTTCATACAAAGAATAGGAGTTCAGCCAATTAATAGAAGGAAAATGCCGCTTTTGTGCCAACATACTGTCTAATGCCCAGAAAACTTTCACGATCCGCAACGTGTTTTGAGTAACTGGTTCTGAGATATCCCCTCCAGCTGGCGAAACAGCACCAATAGCTGTAATACTGCCCTCTCGAGGCTCCGATCCCAACGAACGGAACCGACCAGCACGCTCATAGTATTCCGCGATCCGGCTGCCTAAATCGGCTGGATATCCTTCATCTCCAGGAATTTCTTGTAAACGACCGCTCATTTCTCGTAATGCTTCGGCCCATCGTGAAGTCGAATCTGCCATGATCGCTACACTGTATCCCATATCCCGATAATATTCAGCAATAGTGATTCCTGTATAGATCGAAGCTTCACGAGCTGCAACTGGCATATTTGAAGTATTGGCAATCAAAACGGTTCGTTCCATGATCGATTCACCCGTGTGAGGATCGATCAATTCTGGAAATTCATTGATAACATCTTTCATTTCATTGCCGCGTTCGCCACAACCAACATACACAACGATGTCGACATCCGACCATTTCGCGATTTGATGCTGAACAACGGTTTTTCCTGCACCAAAAGGTCCCGGCACAGCTGCCGATCCACCTTTAGCTACCGGAAAGAAGGTATCGATCACCCGTTGACCAGTGACTAATGGTTCACCCGGATTTAACTTTTCTGCAGTCGGTCTAGGCTTACGGACAGGCCATTTTTGCATCATAGTCAAGCGTTGTTCGCCTTCTGCCGTTTCTAAAAGACAAATCGGTTCAGTAATAGCATAATTACCTACCATGATTTCCTTTACAGTGCCTTTCACACCTGGCGGAACCATCACTTTGTGTTCAATGGCTGTTGTTTCTTGAACAAGTCCTAGAATGTCTCCAGCTTGTACGTTGTCCCTTACTTTTACTTGCGGCATGAACGTCCATTTTTTTTGACGATTTAGCGGGTCAATGGTCACACCCCGTTCCAAAAAATCACTCTCTGTTTGATTCATAAAGGTATCTAATGGACGTTGAATACCATCAAACATTTCTGTCAACAAGCCAGGGGCTAATTCAACCGATAACGGAGCCCCTGTTGATTCAACGGGTTCGCCCGGTCCAATTCCTGCTGTTTCTTCATATACTTGGATCGACACGAGACCTTTCTTGATCTCGATGATTTCTCCAATCAAGCCTTTTTCACTGACTTTACAGATTTCATGGATCTTAGCTCCTGATAAACCTGAGGCCGTGACCAAGGGACCAGATACTTTTTCTATTGTGCCAAATGCCACATGCATTCCTCCTAGTTGCCGTACTTCTCTTTTAAGAATCTAATATATTCATTCCAACAGCTTTCTCGACATTCTGCTGGATCCGTGCCATTCCGATCCCTAGACTCCCTGTACTGCTGGGGATGGGGATGATGGCTGGCGTGGGTAGTTCTTCGTATTGTCGAATGATTGACTCCAACTGTTCAATCAATCGCTCGGTCAAGAAGATCACCCCATAGTCTTCTGCCATTTCCTGCAGCTGTTGTGCGGCTTCTTCAAGATCATCTACAGGATAGATATCGATTCCTAGACCTTTGAAGGGCAAAATTGAGTTTTTGCCACCCATCATTGCTATTTTTTATTCATACGTATCACGCACCCGACTTCTTAATATCTCTTCCGGCACTTTATTGATTTTTCCAATCAAAATAATCCGTAAATTTTTACTTTCGATTTCTTTTGCGTACAAGTAACCGATCATCGCAGCTGGACCGAATGGCACGATTTTTTGTTCTTTCAATTTTCCCATCAAAAAGTTATCTTTTCGCAGATCAAACGTATTAAGGGTCTTCTTCTCAAGCAGTTCTTCATAGCTGTGATTGATCAAATGTTTGTAAGGTGTATTTTGCAGATACTGGACAAAAACTTCCAAAGACGTCGTGATTGCTTCCAACAGCTCTTTTGCAGGGAGAGTCCCATTATCTGCTAGAACAGCGCTGATAAAGCCTCGATGACGCTTCATGGCGTAACTACGTAGTGCTGTCGAAATATTAAAAATATCTACTTGCCGTTGAATGATTCCTTGTAAAAACGGATCATCATATCGCTTACCAATTGACCAAAGATGTTCCCAAAAATGATTGTCAAAAATGATATCTACGGATTGAATCTCATGATAATTTTCGATATAGGAAAATACTTCATCGATACAAGCAATCATTGGCTGCTCTGCGTGCGCACTTTTTCTTGTGTTGACCAAATCTTTCAATTCATTTAAAGGCATGGTTCCGATCGGTACCAAAAATTCAGAAAAGTCTTGTTTCATGAATTTAGCTTTTACTAACACCTTCAGATTTTGATAATCATAGCGAAGGGCAAAATAATCCACCACAGAACGATCAGGTGTTAGCTGATACAAGTTTTCATATACTCGTTTTAATTCTGCGGTCAATACTTGTTCAAAATCATGGACTCGATCTTCTTCATTGATAAAATCACCATAAACGGTTTCTCGCAAAAGAGCATAAACTTCTTCGGCACTGTTGGCAGAAAGCATACGTTCGTAACGGCTGCGACTGATCAATTCCGCTTCATAGGTTCGTATTCGTGTATTCAGCGTGTTGTATTTGATATCTTCCATTTTTACACCCGCTTACTGTTCAAAAATCAATTGCAGTAATGTATGACTCAACTCTTCTTTGCTGGCATCCAACAACGCATCAAACGTAAAGTTCAGCTCAATATCGCCTCGGCGCAGTAAAAATCCGCCTTTTCGCGGCAAAACTTGTTTTGCAACTGTTAGTCGACATTCAGGAATCGTTTGTTGAATCTCTTTCAATGAACCTTCTGTCAGCAGATGCGCACTTTTTTCTCCCAATACCAATTCAACTTCACCAAAAACCTGTGCTTCTTGTACTCCTTTTGTGACGAATGCTTGAAAATCAGCGGCTTCCATTTGGTTCAAGCGCTCAAGTGCCTCACTAAACAATTCTTCCAAAACGGATTGTTTCGCGGCAAGCACTTTATTGCGAGACTGAATGTGAATATCGGAAATCTGCAAATACATTTCTGCCCGTTTTTCTTTTTCAAATTGGGCCAAACGATCAGAAAGTTGTTCTTCTAGTTGAGAACGTTTGAGACGCTCCTGTTTTTCAATTTCTACTTGTGCATCATTAAGGACCAACTGATACTTCTTTTCAGCATCTGCTGTGATTTTTTCGGTTAATCGCGTAATATCAGACATCTTTCTCCCCCTCTTAATTTAAAACTAGCAAGAAGGAAATAACGAAACCTAAGATACAATACGTTTCCATCATCGCTACATAAATGATCCCTTTTGTTACGTGCTCCGGTTTCTTGGCTAAAATCTGCATAGCGGCACTTGCAGCACGTCCTTGCCATCTTCCGGCAACGATTGCTGTCAACGCAATAGGTAAAGAAGCGATAAATAGGTACATTCCTCTATCAAGGGAGATCGTTCCGCTCATTTGACCAAAAATCATGAATGATATAACGAAACCGTATAGTCCTTGGGTACTTGACAACAGTTCCAAGATCAAGGCCTGTCCAAATTTTTCTGGTTGCTCTGCAGTCAATCCTGCAGCGGCTTCACTGGTCATACCGACCCCGATCGTTGAACCGATCCCACCACAAATTGTCGCTGTAGCTACACCTAATGCGGCAAAAACCAACCCACCATTTTCATAAAAGAAACTAATCCAATTTTCCATTCTTTTCCTCCTGCATTTTCTCTTCTGAGATAACTTCTACGTATTTTTCATCGGTTTTGAAAGGTACAAATGCTCGTCCCCCACCGGTGAAAAATTTTCCGAAATATTCTAAATACTGTAAACGAATACCATGAACATACGCACTTAAATAGCTTAAAAAGATATTTAATGCATGCAGCGCCACAAAAAGCAAAATACCGACTGTGAAACGCGCAGTTATTGGTAAATAACTGATGATCAAATTGAATGCGGATGCGATACTGCCTCCTGCGACTCCTAATGCCATGAGTCGTGTGAAGCTGATCATATCCCCTACGTAATTCGTAACATCCATTAATCCATATAGTCCTGAGCCGATTTTACCAGCTAGTGTTTTGCCTTCTAAACTACCGCCAAATACAACTGCCCCTAAGCTAGCGATAATCATGATAAAACCAATGGTTTGTAAAGGCGAATCAGGCAACAGCAACATTCCTGCTGCCAATAGAACAACACTGATCAAAAAGACCATCCAAGATCCAGCCTGAAAAACAGCCTGTAGCTTCTGATCTTTTCGTTTCCAAAGGACATAAAACTTCAAAGCTAATCCAAACATGATTTGGATATATCCGAAAATGATCGACAAGACCAAAATCTGATTGACATCTTCTTGGGCTGATAACAATTGGAATGACAATTCAAAGCCAAAGAAATTACCATAAATCAAGCCCCAAATAATCGTGGGAATCGAACAAAGCTGAAACAGCGTCAAATTTTGTTCCAATCCTTTACTTAAATGAAAGAATTTTTTGCCCAAGAATGTTGCCAAAAACAGTAATAATCCATAGCCAAAATCTGCAACCATCATTCCAAATGCAACCATATAAAATGGCGCCATAAACGGTGTAGGATCTAATTCATCATACTGGGGCAAACTATACATCCGCACTAACCCTTCAAAGGGTTGTATCCACCGCGAATTATTCAACAAAATCGGAACATCCTCGATTTCTTGTTCTTTCACTTGTTGGTATTCAAGATAAAAAGCATCTTTGCTGGCCTGTTGGATCCTTTTCTCCAGTTCTGCTGCTTGCTCAACAGGGATCCAGCCTGAAATAGCTACGGCATGAGCCGAACGAAGCAACTTTTCATTACTCTGAGCTCGTTTGATCGCGCCATCTAAATACTCTGCTACGAGACGCAATTGTCCCTGCTCTTCGCTCATTGCACGTAAGGAGTGTTTGATTGATTTTTCTTCCTCAATCAATGCGTGGGATTTTTCTTTTACATGTTGCAGGTCATCTTTTGGCAGACCTGAATAGGGATAGGTATACTGCTCGAATGCAGTCTTTTTTAAAAGAGAACTTACTTTATCTTTAACATCTTTATGGAAAAGAACGAATAAGTATGTAGTCGTTTGTGATTGATAAACTGTTTCAAAATAAACGAGTGGCAGTTTTTCGCACCCCTTTGTGAAAGCCGCAAATTCTGAATTTGGGAGCGAACCTAATAGGCCACCTGATTTTTTTAATTCATTCAAAATCTGAGGACGGTCTTCAAAGTATTTCCATCTATTCAGTTCTGCTTCTTGAGCCAAAAGCTCTCGTTTTTCTTGTTCGATCAATCGTAAACGTTTGTCTTGTTTTCGAAGTGTTTGACAAACTTCTTGCCAAGGATAAGTATGAGCGGCTTGCGCTAATTCGTGAAGTGTGTAGCGCTTGATTGGTTGCCGAAGTTTTTCCAGCATTCCTTTTTTTGGAACATATTCCTCTAATAATTGCAGGCCCCAATTTACTTGATCAAATTGGTTTTCTACTTCTTCAGTCTGTTTCTGTTCATCACGAACGGGTGTTAACACGCCTGTGGTTTCCTCTGACTCGTAATACATTTCAGAAGAAAGCAATTCGACACCTTGAAAGTCTTGTAACTGCTGTAAAACGGCATCTTTTTGTTCGTAAAAGGTTAACAGGCTGAATTTTTGCATTTTTGCAATCGCCATCTATGTCACAACCTTATTTATTATTATTGCCAATGCTTGTTCTTTCAACTCAGCTGAAATCGTGCGCAATGTCTCAACTTCCTCTTTTGTTTTTGCCACAAGGGGTTGTTTTGATTGCTCAAATTCCGTTGCAACTTTTTCTTCAATCATTCGTTGTGCTTCACGTTCTTTTTGTACCAATTCTTTCTGGAATGCTGAAATTCTTGTTTGACTTTCATGGATCAGTTGTTTTTTTTTAGCTTCCGCTTTCGTGTTTTTTTGTTCTGCAAACTCTTCTGCTTCTTGCAGCAAACGAATGGCATCTACAGACATTCTCTCACCTACTTTCTACTTTTTTTCGCGAAAAAAAACCATTACGAATCAAGCGATCGCTGTTCGTATGGTGTTAAAATTTAATAAGTGTCATCTACTCACACTTACCCGCGTCACTAATATAACCGTAACATATATTTTGTAGTATAACAAGGTTTCATCTGTTTTTTTATAATCATTACATATAAAATTTAAATTTTTTGCACAATTTCACGAAAAGTAATCCCTTTCATTATAATGGAGGTTTTTTAATCAAATAAAAAAAAGATGAAAGAAAAATGACTTCCTCTCATCTTTTTTAAACGTTCTAATTTGTGATGCCACCTGTTTTTTGCTGATAAAAAAACACTTAAATCAGCTAGTCATTCTATCAATCAGCTGTACGAATAAACGGCATGCTCATGCAGCGGGGACCGCCACGGCCCCTTACTAATTCACTACCTGGAATTTGATGTAATTTAATACCGGCCTCTGCTAAAAGTTGGTTCGTAATAGTATTCCGGTCATAGACGATCACTTCGCCAGGCGCGATGGCTAATGTGTTTGATCCATCGTTCCATTGCTCTCTGGCAGCTGCCGTGATATCGTCGCCGCCACAACGAATCAACTCGACTGCCGGCAAGTCCAAATAACGGCATAAAATGTGATCTAACGTATCTTTTTCTTCAACTACTTTGATTTCTTGTCCTTGCTTTGTAATAGAGAACAAGGTTAGTTCACCTTCTATTTCAGGGTGAATCGTAAACTTGTCTTTATCAATCATGGTAAAGACTGTGTCCAGATGCATAAATTTCCGTTCAGAACCAACATCAAATGCTAAAATATGTTCAAATGACGGTTCCATTGAAAAAATGTTTTCAGCAATTTTTTCGATAGAGTGCACTTCTGTACGCTGAGAAATACCGATCGCTAATACATGCTGGGACAAAACAAGCTGATCCCCACCTTCGATACGTGCAGGTTCTTCTCGATCATACAAGAAATTGACCGATGGCTTGGCGAACTGCGGATGGTGCTTGAAAATGTACTGTCCATAAAGCGTTTCTCTTCGACGAGTTTCCGAAAACATCCGGTTAAGAGAAATGCTATGTCCTATAATAGCAAACGGATCTCTTGTAAAATAAAGGTTTGGCATCGGATCAATAATAAATGGATAATCATTTTCCCGCATTGCTGAGAAACTTGCAGTCTTCGATATGGAAAGATCCTGTTTTTTTAACCCCGCCATCGTTTGATCAATAAACGCTCGTTCGTCTTTAATCGAAAGAAAATAGTCTCTGACTTCATTTAATACATCTTGATCTTGAATTTTCGTCTCTTGCAAATAATCATCCAAGAAAGCTTCCTTACATCCTGAAAGCTGTAATGTTTCAGCAGCCAGGTCTTCTAAATAAACCACTTCACAGCCATTCTCCACTAAAACTTTTGCAAAAAAATCATGTTCTTGTTGGGCTTGTGCCAAAAATGGAATATCGTCAAACAACAAGTCTTCTAAATAATCCGGCATCAAGTTTTCAAGTTCTGCACCAGGACGATGGAGCATCACCCGTTTTAACGGTTCAATTTCTGAAAATATTTGTATAGGTTTTGACATATCCAACCATTCCTTTCGCTCATTTCAAAATGCTGAAGATGTGCATAAATATAAAAGAACATCTAATAATAATACAGCTTCATTAAGAATTGAGTGTTATCAATTATATTTAATTGTAGGTTGAAAATAAAAAAACAGCAAGTAATATGGTTCTCGTGTATTGAGATCGGTTTGAACATTTTACAGATATTTGTATTATTTCATGCACCTTTTTGCCAACGCTTTCAGCTTTTACTTTTTTTGTTATGATTGAAACAAATATGTCTTACTACGAGAAAGGAAGTTTAACAGATGGTTGATCAAAAACAAATTTATTACGGCGCAGATTACAATCCTGAACAGTGGTCACAAGAAACGATAAAGGAAGACATGCGCTTAATGAGAGAAGTTGGAGTCAATTATGTCAGCATCAATATTTTTGGTTGGGTAAACATTCAACCAAATGAATCAACATTTGATTTCACTTTTTTGGATTGGCTGATGGATCTCCTTTATGAAAACAATATTGCCATCGATTTAGCCAATGGAACAGCTTCGCCCCCTGCATGGTTAGTCAAAAAATATCCTGAAATGATGCCGATGACCATTCATGGCAATCGGTTGGTACATGGTTCTCGCCAGCACTATTGTCCGACCTCACCGATTTATCGGGAATATGCCCGCCGGCTCAGTGAAGCTGTTGCCAAACGATACAGCCAACATCCGGGAGTTGTGATGTGGCATATCAATAATGAATATACTTGTCACATCCATGAATGTTATTGCCCGAACTGTCGTGCCAGTTTCCAAAATTGGCTAGAAAAAAAATACCAAACAATTGAAGCATTGAATACGGCTTGGTCAACAAAATTTTGGAGCCAAACCTATCAAGAATGGGATGAGATTTTCCTACCAGAAGAAATGCCGACTTTTAAGAATCCTTGTCAACAGCTTGATTATCGTCGCTTCATTTCTGATATGAATCTGGAAATTTATCAGATCGAGAAAAAGGCAATTCAAACATTCTCGTCAAACATCCCATTCATGACGAATTTGATGGGTCTTCATAAATATGTCGATGGCTTCAAATGGGCTTCTGAAATGGATGTCGTTAGCTGGAATGCCTATCCTAATCCGTTTGAATCTCTGCCCTATCCCCAATTCTTAGCCAATGATCTCATGCGAAGTTTAAAAAAGAAACCTTTTTTGATCATGGAACAAGCCCCAAGTGCGGTCAACTGGCGCCAAGTAAACGGCGTCAAAAAACCCGGTCAAATGCGCTTATGGAGTTATGAGGCACTTGCTCATGGCTCCGATGGCATGATGTTCTTTCAATGGCGCCAATCACAAGGAGGGGCAGAGAAATTCCATAGTGCAATAGTCCCTCATGGTGATCCACACACAAGTCGCACCTTTCGAGAATGTGCTGCTCTGGGAAATGAATTAAAACAGTTGAATGGCATCGTTGGCAGCCGGTTTGTTGCCGATATTGCTATCGTATTTGATTGGGAAAATTGGTGGGCCCTTGAGCTAGATGCGAAGCCGAATGCCAATATTCGCTATATTCACCAAATGAGGGCGTTATATGCCGCTCTAAGAGCGTTGAACATTGCTGTTGATTTCATTCATCCATCTGAATCACTAGACGGCTATCCCCTTGTGATTGCGTATAATTTGTACTCTGCATCAGAAGAATTCGGCAATAAAGTCAAAGAATTTGTAGCAAATGGTGGAACATTCCTGACAAATTTCTTCAGCGGAATCGTCAACGAAAACGATCAAGTCTATCTTGGCGGCTATCCAGGACTTTTTAAAGAGGTATTAGGGATCATAGTTGAAGAATTTCAGCCTTTAAAACCGGAAATCCAGCAACAAGTGCATTTTAAAAATAAATTTTATGAAAATCGTCAGTGGGAAGAAGTGATCCACTTACAAGGTGCTACCCCACTGGCTACCTTCACGAGTGATTTCCTTAAAGATTCACCAGCTATCACTAAACATCGGTTTGGCAAAGGACTGGCTTATTATTTAGGAACCGAGTTAGACCAAGAAGGGTTGACCGACTTATTGAACGACATTTTTAGTGATGCAAAACTAAAAAAAGTTGCTGAGAGGTATTTGCAAGAAAACAGCGAGTTGTCTGTCACTGTTCGACAAGGACCAACCCATATCTTCTTATTCCTACTTAATCATACAAACGATTCACAACAAGTACAATTTCTATCGGAAGGTACAGCATTATTATCAAAAAGAAAAGTTTGTGAACTCACCCTCGCCCCCATGGAAGTTGAAATCATCAAATTTGCCAAGGGCTAAAGAATTGCTTTATCTTTTGTTCTATTCTTTGTGATAACTCCATTCTCAGACTTTTTCGATCGTTCCTTCGTATACAGATGAATGACCCGATTAGATAGATTCTAATCGGGTCATTCATTCGATGATTTGCATGAAACAGCAAATTACATAACTACTATCATTTAGTTTTTCTTACAGTAACAATTGAACAAGAAAATGCCACTATTTTGGTGAGTTTCAATCAACTGAAAACCTGCGGGACTATCCGAACGCCCAATCCTAGATCAACAACTTATTGATTACTGGAACTGCATTCCGCCATCCACAATGATTGTTTGTCCAGTTATATAGTTGGCATCATCACTGGCTAAAAATGAAACAACTGCCGAAACATCTTCGGGTTCAGATAAACGTTTCAATGCGATATCTTTACTAAAAGTTTGCATCCCCCATTCATCATCTTTACCAGCATTAGCACCTACTTGATGCGCAATATCCATCATCATCGGTGTTTTAACAATACCTGGTGCATAAGCATTTACAGTAATACCATAGTCAGCTAAATCTCGCGCAGCGATTTGGGTCATACCACGAACAGCGAACTTTGAGCTACTGTACAACATGAGATTAGGATTACCCACAACACCTGCCTGTGAACAAGCATTGATGATTTTTCCACCATGATTCAACTTTTGAAATGCTTCAGAAGCCGCTTGTGTTCCCCATAATACGCCCCCGGCATTCACGGAATAAACTTTTTCAAACTGTTCTGGAGTAATAGACTCTATCGGTGTAGTCGGTGCTACCCCAGCATTATTTACAATCACTGATAAGTCACCATAGACATCTATTACTTTATCAACTGCTGAAAAAATCTCATCCCGTTTCGAAACGTCTGCTTTGATAGCAATCGCATGTTCACCAAGCTCTTTCGCTGCCGCTCTTACAGAGTTTTCATTGTAATCCACCATTGCCACGTCAAAGCCGTCTTTGTACAAACGCTTAGCTATGGCAAAGCCAATACCTTGACCAGCACCGGTAACTAATGCAACTTTTTTCATTCATTCTCAGCTAGTGAAAATAAATACGCATTCTAGTAAATTTTCTAAAACAGTAATTCGCAACACTTTTTCTTTTTGCTGATAAAGATCAATCCTTTCAAAATTTAAGAAAGCACACATTTAAATAAAAAAAGCATCAACGTATTCCGGCTCTATAATTTATGGGACTGATGAATCAGAATTGATTCTTCAGCCCCATTTTTATTTTAGGTATTAAAAAACATATCGTTCTCTAGTATGATTAAATCACGACAAAATAAACAACTGAGAGGACGATATGCTATATGAATGATTCTATCAAAAAAATGCTGCGATTAATAGAGAAAGATTTGATGATTACAGAGGTCTCTTACGAGACCTTTCAGAAGAAAAAGACGTTGATCGTCGATGCTGTTTTCTCACCTGCTCCCCATACCTGTAGAAATTGTGGTTCTACTGTGGTAGATGGAAACGGGAAAGTAATTGTAGTGAAAAATGGGAAGAAGGAAACGATTGTCCGCTTTGAACAATACAATCACATGCCTTTGGTTATGCGCTTAAAAAAGCAGCGCTATACCTGTAAAAACTGTCGAACCCATTGGACGGCTCAAAGTTATTTTGTTCAACCCAGACATTCAATCGCGAATCATGTCAGATATAAAATTGCTTCTTTGCTGACTGAAAAAGTATCTTTATCTTTTATTGCGAAAAATTGTCAGGTATCTTTGACCACCGTTATTCGTACGTTGAAAGAGTTTAAAAGCTACTTACCAAAGCAATCTAAGAGGATTCTCCCCAGAGTATTGATGGTTGATGAATTTCGTTCGCACGCTTCCATAGAAGATAAAATGAGCTTTATTTGCGCAGATGGCGAAACAGGACAATTAATTGATGTCTTGCCTACGCGTAAATTGCCTCGATTAACAAGCTATTTCTTAGGCTGCACTAATCCTGAAGAAGTAAAATTTTTAGTCACAGACATGAACGCCGCCTACTTCCAGCTTACCAAACGTATTCTGCCAAATGCGAAAGTAGTGATTGATCGGTTTCATATTATCAAACACATGAATCAAGCCTTTAATGAGTTGCGTATCCGTGAAATGAATGAACTTCGTAAAGTAGGACAGAAAAGTCAGGCAGAAAAACTGAAAAAGAACTGGCGCTTTTTGCTAAAAAATCGTGCAAACATCAACCATTATGAATACAAAACATGGAAAAGTTTTCGATCACCAAAATACCCATTTCTTACGGAAGCGATGATGATTGATCGATTGCTTGGCTTTTCTACGTCCCTGAAGGAGGCGTATCCCTATTTTCATGAATTAGTTGAAGCCTTTCGAGACAAAGACCCTGACTTATTTTTCTCCTTATTGGCAGAACTTCCCGAAACGTTAGATGACGGCTTTCGGGAAAAGCTCCAAAACCTTCTGACCTATGAAGAAGGCATCACCAACGCGATGATCTATCCTTACACCAATGGAAAAATAGAAGCGAAGAATACCCATATAAAGACAATGAAACGAGTATCCTACGGATTTAAATCATTTGAGAACATGAGAATTAGAATCTTTTTGATCAATCAATTAATCAAAGTAAGATAACAAAAAATCTGAGCCAGAATGAGGTTCATTCTGACCCAGATTTGATTTTGTACAACCCATCAGTCCTTATTGACAAAGAGCCCGTATTCCTTACGTTGATGCTTCATT
>NZ_CP033740.1:1595000-2025000 GCF_003812305.1 Enterococcus sp. FDAARGOS_553 | reverse complement strand
GGCTTCATGTAGGCGAGTTGCAGCCTACAATCCGAACTGAGAGAAGCTTTAAGAGATTAGCTTAGCCTCGCGACTTCGCAACTCGTTGTACTTCCCATTGTAGCACGTGTGTAGCCCAGGTCATAAGGGGCATGATGATTTGACGTCATCCCCACCTTCCTCCGGTTTGTCACCGGCAGTCTCGCTAGAGTGCCCAACTAAATGATGGCAACTAACAATAAGGGTTGCGCTCGTTGCGGGACTTAACCCAACATCTCACGACACGAGCTGACGACAACCATGCACCACCTGTCACTTTGCCCCCGAAGGGGAAGCTCTATCTCTAGAGTGGTCAAAGGATGTCAAGACCTGGTAAGGTTCTTCGCGTTGCTTCGAATTAAACCACATGCTCCACCGCTTGTGCGGGCCCCCGTCAATTCCTTTGAGTTTCAACCTTGCGGTCGTACTCCCCAGGCGGAGTGCTTAATGCGTTTGCTGCAGCACTGAAGGGCGGAAACCCTCCAACACTTAGCACTCATCGTTTACGGCGTGGACTACCAGGGTATCTAATCCTGTTCGCTCCCCACGCTTTCGAGCCTCAGCGTCAGTTACAGACCAGAGAGCCGCCTTCGCCACTGGTGTTCCTCCATATATCTACGCATTTCACCGCTACACATGGAATTCCACTCTCCTCTTCTGCACTCAAGTCTCCCAGTTTCCAATGACCCTCCCCGGTTGAGCCGGGGGCTTTCACATCAGACTTAAGAAACCGCCTGCGCTCGCTTTACGCCCAATAAATCCGGACAACGCTTGCCACCTACGTATTACCGCGGCTGCTGGCACGTAGTTAGCCGTGGCTTTCTGGTTAGATACCGTCAAGGGATGAACGTTCTACTCTCATCCTTGTTCTTCTCTAACAACAGAGTTTTACGATCCGAAAACCTTCTTCACTCACGCGGCGTTGCTCGGTCAGACTTTCGTCCATTGCCGAAGATTCCCTACTGCTGCCTCCCGTAGGAGTCTGGGCCGTGTCTCAGTCCCAGTGTGGCCGATCACCCTCTCAGGTCGGCTATGCATCGTGGCCTTGGTGAGCCGTTACCTCACCAACTAGCTAATGCACCGCGGGTCCATCCATCAGTGACGCAAAAGCGCCTTTCAACTTTCTTCCATGCGGAAAATAGTGTTATACGGTATTAGCACCTGTTTCCAAGTGTTATCCCCTTCTGATGGGCAGGTTACCCACGTGTTACTCACCCGTTCGCCACTCTTTTTCTTTCGGTGGAGCAAGCTCCGGTGAAAGAAAAAGCGTTCGACTTGCATGTATTAGGCACGCCGCCAGCGTTCGTCCTGAGCCAGGATCAAACTCTCATAATGATTTGTTTGAACGATCCATAGGATCGTTAAGCTCAAATAAAATTAACTTTGCTAGCTATTGCTTGCATGTATTTTGCTTCATATAATGAAGCGCCCTACACATTGGTTCGTTTGCTTGCTTTGTTCAGTTTTCAAAGGTCTACTGCGCTGCGTTAGCAACTTTTAAATCATATCAGATCAACAAGTGAATGTCAACTCTTTTTTTAAAAGTTTTTTCAAGCGATTGTTATTTAATCACTCTTTATCTCTCAGCGACTTTTATATCTTATCATCTCAAAAGCTTTGTGTCAACAACTTTTTTGAAAGTTTTTTCTAACTTTTTAAGTTTTTTTACCTAATGCTTTCTGACGACTTTGTTATAATAACATCTGTCTTGATCTTCGTCAACATTTATTTTGAAAAAATATTTGAAAGATTTAAACAGTGACTATCACAAAGACAAATACTAATATAGCAATTCTACTGCGAAAAATCAACAAAAAACAAAGCTTTTTCTCAACATTTTTTTTAGCCGAATCTTTCTTCTATTCTTTATCTCATCGTTCGCTTTTATAGCAATAATTGCGTTTTATAACTATTCGTGTTCCTCAATCGTTCCTGTTTATATGAACAAGCAGAAACGCTGTCCATTAAGTAAGATCCCTTATAAAGAAAAAAGGCTCTATAATTTATGGGACTGATGAATCAGAATTGATTCTTCAGCCCCATTTTTATTTTAGGTATTAAAAAACATATCGTTCTCTAGTATGATTAAATCACGACAAAATAAACAACTGAGAGGACGATATGCTATATGAATGATTCTATCAAAAAAATGCTGCGATTAATAGAGAAAGATTTGATGATTACAGAGGTCTCTTACGAGACCTTTCAGAAGAAAAAGACGTTGATCGTCGATGCTGTTTTCTCACCTGCTCCCCATACCTGTAGAAATTGTGGTTCTACTGTGGTAGATGGAAACGGGAAAGTAATTGTAGTGAAAAATGGGAAGAAGGAAACGATTGTCCGCTTTGAACAATACAATCACATGCCTTTGGTTATGCGCTTAAAAAAGCAGCGCTATACCTGTAAAAACTGTCGAACCCATTGGACGGCTCAAAGTTATTTTGTTCAACCCAGACATTCAATCGCGAATCATGTCAGATATAAAATTGCTTCTTTGCTGACTGAAAAAGTATCTTTATCTTTTATTGCGAAAAATTGTCAGGTATCTTTGACCACCGTTATTCGTACGTTGAAAGAGTTTAAAAGCTACTTACCAAAGCAATCTAAGAGGATTCTCCCCAGAGTATTGATGGTTGATGAATTTCGTTCGCACGCTTCCATAGAAGATAAAATGAGCTTTATTTGCGCAGATGGCGAAACAGGACAATTAATTGATGTCTTGCCTACGCGTAAATTGCCTCGATTAACAAGCTATTTCTTAGGCTGCACTAATCCTGAAGAAGTAAAATTTTTAGTCACAGACATGAACGCCGCCTACTTCCAGCTTACCAAACGTATTCTGCCAAATGCGAAAGTAGTGATTGATCGGTTTCATATTATCAAACACATGAATCAAGCCTTTAATGAGTTGCGTATCCGTGAAATGAATGAACTTCGTAAAGTAGGACAGAAAAGTCAGGCAGAAAAACTGAAAAAGAACTGGCGCTTTTTGCTAAAAAATCGTGCAAACATCAACCATTATGAATACAAAACATGGAAAAGTTTTCGATCACCAAAATACCCATTTCTTACGGAAGCGATGATGATTGATCGATTGCTTGGCTTTTCTACGTCCCTGAAGGAGGCGTATCCCTATTTTCATGAATTAGTTGAAGCCTTTCGAGACAAAGACCCTGACTTATTTTTCTCCTTATTGGCAGAACTTCCCGAAACGTTAGATGACGGCTTTCGGGAAAAGCTCCAAAACCTTCTGACCTATGAAGAAGGCATCACCAACGCGATGATCTATCCTTACACCAATGGAAAAATAGAAGCGAAGAATACCCATATAAAGACAATGAAACGAGTATCCTACGGATTTAAATCATTTGAGAACATGAGAATTAGAATCTTTTTGATCAATCAATTAATCAAAGTAAGATAACAAAAAATCTGAGCCAGAATGAGGTTCATTCTGACCCAGATTTGATTTTGTACAACCCATCAGTCCTTATTGACAAAGAGCCAGAAAAAACCAGCTGATTGTCGCTAACCTACAACAACCAGCTGGTTTCTTCGCAGAGGATCTGCGCTATTTCAAAACATCCTTACTAGATTGAACCACAGGAATATATATTCTAAAAATCGTTCCTTGCCCAATCACACTTTCTGCAGTAATGCGCCCTTTATAACTTTCCAATAATTGCTTAGCAATGGATAGTCCTAACCCATTTCCCCCTTTGGTTCTTGCTCTCGCCTTATCCACTCGATAAAATCGATTGAAAATTTTATCCAAGTCATCTTTGCTGATTCCTTCACCAAAATCCTGAATTGCAATCTCAAACGTTTGTCGATCAGAAGAAATAGATAAATGGACCTCTTTGCGATCTGTGGAGTACTTGACGGCGTTATCTAAGATGATAATAATAATTTGTTCGAAATGATTCCGATAAATTTTTAAAGTCAATTCGTGGTAAAGATCATCATCCAATGTGAAAACAAATTCCGGGTAAAGAATTTTAAAATTATTAAATACTTGGTATACGACTTCTTTGGCTTTTGTCGTTTCATTCGCATAGTGGACATCTACTTGCTCAGCTCTGGAAAGGTCGAGCATTTCCTGCACAAGTGTCTTCATTCGACTGATTTCTTGCATGCTGGCTGCAAGCGATTCATCTAATACTTCTGGATCGTCCTTGCCCCAGCGCTGCAACAGACTCATATGTCCTTCAATGATTGCCACTGGCGTCCGTAATTCATGAGAAACGTCCTCTACAAACCGTTCTTGCTGCTCGATATATAGCCGCATACGGTCGAGCATCTCATTAAAGATGTCTGCCAAATCAGATAATTCATCATTTGTATTCAGTTCAGGCATATGCACGGTCGATTGGGGATTCTTTCGAACGGTTTCCATTGTATCCCGCAAAACTTTCAGTGGCTGCAAGAAATAAGCAGATAAGAAAAAACCTAAAACGCTACTGAGAATCAAGGAAACGACTTCAAGTATGATTAGCGTTAACAAGAGCTTACTGCGAATTTCATAAAAGGAGGTCAGTTCATAAAATGTTTGAGCATAACCAATTTTTTCTCTCGTTTCTTTTGAGTAGATTGGCTGGATCGACAAAAAGCCTGTAATATTGTCCAATGTCACGATCGTGGGCGACTTTCGCTGCACATCGATCAGAGAAAGATTATTTTCATGGGTTTTGAAAATCAATTCCTGATTCAGATTATAAACAAATAAGCTCAAAGGAGACTGGCCTAACTCGGAAATAAACGAGTCGATCTTCATTAAGTTCCCATCAATTGTTGAAGTTCGGTCGTAGATGCTCGTATCACCACTATCGTTCTTAGTTAAATTGCGATAGGTACGCACCAATGTCAATTCTTGGTCTGAATTGGCTAACCTAGAAGCTACTTCCGACATCGTACGCTCCACGTTATTTTCTTCTTTAGCCACAAGCAGGTTGATAGACGTTTTGTAGGTGATGACTGCAAAAATTGTAAAAACAACAAATATAAAGAAAGAACTTGCGAAGGCCCACTTCACAGTCAAAGAAGGCCCCTTCAGTTCTTTTAGTTTTTTCATTCTTTTTTTTAAGCTCACGAACGCATCACGTATCCTGTCCCCCGAACAGTTTGGATATAGCTTTCTTCTCCAGGTACGTCGATCTTATTCCGTAGATAACGAATATACACATCGACTACGTTTGTTTCTACTTCTGTTTCATAACCCCAAACTTTGTTCAGCAGAACATCACGGGCTAAGACGACATTGACGTTCTCCATCAAAGTAAGAAGCAACTCGTACTCACGCTTCGTCAATTCAATGACATCACTGCCTCGACGCACCACACGGTTTTCTTTCTCGATGGTTAAATCACGATAAGTGATCGTCGTTTGTTTGGCAACATTTTTGTCTCCTTCAATGTCGATTCGACGTAACAGCGCACGCAAACGAGCTAGTAGCTCTTCAATCGCAAAGGGTTTCACAATATAATCGTCTGCTCCGTGATCTAGCCCTGAGACCCGATCGATCACTGAATCTCTTGCTGTCATCATAATGATTGGCGTATTTTTGGTCTGGCGCACACGACGGCAAACTTCTAATCCGTTTAGTTCTGGTAGCATCAAATCAAGTAAGATGGCATCCCATTCATTGTTCAACGCTGCATCCAATCCAGTTCTGCCATTATAATGTACTTCGGTATTATAGCCTTCATGCTTTAATTCTAATTCCACGAATCGAGCTAAGTTCTTTTCATCTTCAATGATTAGAATATTACTCATTAGTTAGAGCTCCTTTATCGGTTATTCTGCATATAGTTAGACACTATCTGCTTTATTCTATCATGTAACTAAAAAATAAAAAAGAGATTGACCGAAAGTTCTCACTGTTCGGTCATTCTCTTAATTTGTTCTCAATTGTTCGACTTATTCTTCCTCATACCAAGAGTAGTGGTAAATTCCTTCTTTGTCCGTACGTTCATACGTATGGGCACCGAAATAATCCCGCTGTGCTTGGATCAAGTTTGCAGGCAAACGATCTGAGCGATAAGAATCAAAATAAGCAATTGCTGAAGAGAATGTTGGGACTGGTACGCCAGCTTGGACTGCCAATGCTACGACGTCACGAACGGATTGTTGATAGCGTTTTGTGATTTCCTTGAAATAGTCATCAAGCAATAAGTTTTCGATATCCGTATCTTTTTCATAAGCATCGGTGATTTTTTGCAAGAATTGCGCACGAATGATACAACCTGCACGCCAGATTTTAGCAATTTCACCAAATGGCAGTTGCCAATCATACTCTTTTGATGCGGTCCGTAATTGCGCAAAACCTTGTGCATAGCTCATGATTTTGCTGAAATACAATGCTTCCCGAATTTTCTCAACAAATTCTTGTTTGTCTCCTGTAAATTCGAATCCTTCAGGTTTTGGTAAGACTTGGCTAGCATTCACTCGTTCTTCTTTATAAGCAGAAATATAACGCGCAAAAACAGACTCTGTGATCAACGGCAGTGGAACACCAAGATCTAATGCACTTTGACTCGTCCATTTCCCCGTTCCTTTGTTGCCGGCAGCATCTAAAATCACATCAACGATTGGTTTCCCAGTACCTAAATCGTCTTTGCGTGTTAAGATGTCTGCTGTGATTTCGATCAAGTAGCTATCTAATTCCCCTTTATTCCATTCAGAGAAGATCTCCGCCATTTCAGAAACAGATAGCCCTAGAATTTTTTGCATCAAATCATAGGATTCAGCAATTAGCTGCATATCTCCATACTCGATACCATTGTGAACCATTTTTACATAGTGTCCTGCACCATTTGGTCCAATGTAGGTAACACAAGGAGTGCCATCTTCTGCTTTTGCTGAGATTTGTTCCAAAATAGGAGCCACTAACTCATACGCTTCTTTTTGTCCGCCAGGCATGATTGACGGGCCTTTCAATGCGCCTTCTTCTCCACCAGAAACTCCGGTACCGATAAAGTTGATACCAGAATTTGCTAATTCTTCATTACGACGGATCGTATCTTTGAAGAATGTGTTTCCTCCATCGATCAAGATGTCCCCTTTTTCAAGATGAGGCAATAATTCTTGGATGGTTGCGTCTGTCGCAAAACCCGCTTTGACCATCAAAAGAATGCGTCGTGGTGTTTCGATCGATTGTACGAACTCTTCAATCGTATAGGTTGCTTTAAAGTTTTTATCTGGATGTTCTTTTACTACTTCTTCTGTTTTAGATCCTGTACGGTTGAATAGGGCAACTGAATAACCGCGGCTTTCAATGTTCAACGCTAAGTTTTTTCCCATGACTGCCATACCGACAACGCCGATTTGTTGTTTTGTCATCACTCATCCTCCTAAGATTCAGTTATCTGTTTTATTATAGCGCAAAAGATAGTTGTTTTGAACTATTCTCTTTCAAAGAGTAAGAATTATTTCAGAAAAGTTCTAGTTTTCATGAAACTAATCTGAAACAAAAAGAAAAATCCTAAGGCTCCATGGTTAGCCTTAGGATTTTGAAATCCCTTTTTCTGTAAAAAAGGATTATGCTTCTTTTGTTGCTACATCTTTTCCATCGTAATGACCACAGTTTGAGCATACATGGTGGCTTTTTTTCATTTCACCACAGTTTGCACATTCGTTCAAACCGTTGATTGTCAATTTGTAATGAGTACGACGTTTTGCTTTTTTCGCTTTAGAAGTTCTTCTTGCTGGTACTGCCATTTTGCTACACCTCCTTGTAAATGAAAGCAACCTTGAGGCTGCAATTTATTCCAATCCTACGCGTTATCATCTTCTGAATCATTGAACAGTTCCGATAATTTTGCAAGACGAGGATCAATTTGTTGGGCTTGCGCTTCTTTTTGGTTTGCATAGTCTTCTTCTGATAAAACAGCCCAGTCATTTCCTGACGGCATTTCTGTGCTCTTTTTCTCTTCCTCAGTAAGGACTTGCATGGGAATCGCAAGTAATAGGTTATCAGCAACTGAATCATCCAAACTGATCGTCTGACCTTCAATGATCAAGACATCTTCTTCTGGAATCATTTCATCTCGCCGCTGAAATTGCTCTGGTGTCATGAAGAGTTCATCCACTGTAAAATCCATTGGCAAAGCAACTGGAGTCAATGAGCGTGTTGAAGGTAACGTGATGGTTGTCTCCACTCGATAATGTAGGAGATATTCATGTTTTCCAACAGACATCATGCCAGTGATTTTCACAGGAGACAAATCAATGATCTGTCCATCGCGTTTTATCAATTGATTTTTTAAGTTCAACGCTTCGTCGAACATTAGCGGTGTCTCTTGGTATTTTTTTAATTCCAATAAAGACCATTTCATTTTTATCACCCCTAAGCAACAAAAGCAATTATACAGGGGTTATTTCCCTTTGTCAATGAAATTTTCTTGACACCTTTTTCATTTCTACAGCTGTAATTTTACGCACAAAAAAGTGATTGCTTTTAGAGAAAAAAACAACAGACTCGCTACTTATGCACGAGCCTGTTGCCTCCATTAATCAATCTTTCGAAAGAAGATTAGATAGCTGTTGTTTCTCCACGGTAGACGATTCCACGACGAGAATCCACAGTAATCAATTCACCATCTTTGATCGTTGTTGTGGCATCTTTTGCCCCAACGATCACTGGAAGGTCTTTCGCAATGCCGACAACTGCTGCATGAGAAGTCAAACCGCCGTCTTCAACAACAAGTGCTGCTGCTTTCTCGATTGCAGGCATATATTCTTTATCTGTTGTTGGAACAACTAAGATCATGCCATCTTTTGCTTTAGCAATTGCTTCTTCTGCACTGTTGGCTACAACGGCATTAGAAACGATTGATTTTTCACCGATTCCTTGTGCTTCAAGCAATTTAGAACCGATCATTTGAATTTTCATCACGTTCGTTGTTCCACGTTCTCCAACTGGCACACCAGCAGTGATCAAAATCAAATCGCCTTCTTTGGCAAAACCAAGATCCACAGCTTGTTTAGCTGCTAATTCGAACATTTCGTCAGTTGTTGAAGGTTTTTCAGCAACTGTTGGATAAACACCCCAGTTTAACATCAAACCACGTTTTGTACGTTCGTCGAAAGTTACTGCCAAGATATCTGCATCTGGACGATATTTTGAAATCATTTTCGCAGTATAGCCAGATTCAGTTGCAGCAACGATTGTTTTTACGCCAAGATTTTTAGCTGCACGTGCCACAGAAAGACCAATTGTTTCTGTTACATCAGTTTTATCAAATTGGTTGATTTGGAAAGTACTCATTTCTGCTAAAGCATTTTCTGCTTCGATATCGATACGAGCCATCGTTGCAACAGCTTGTACAGGATAGTCTCCGTTTGCTGATTCTCCAGATAACATGGTTGCATCTGTTCCGTCAAAGACTGCATTGGCAACGTCAGAAGCTTCTGCGCGTGTTGGACGAGGATTTTGTTGCATTGATTCTAACATTTGAGTTGCAGTGATAACTGATTTACCTACCGCATTACATTTTTTGATGATTCGTTTTTGAACCATTGGTACTTCTTCTGCTGGAATCTCAACACCCATGTCTCCACGAGCAACCATGATACCGTCAGAAACTTTGATGATTTCATCAATGTTGTCGATACCTTCTTGAGATTCGATTTTAGAGAAGATTTGTACATGAGTCATGTTCTTTTCTTCAAGAATTTCACGAATTTCTAAAACGTCTTGAGCTTTACGTACGAATGAAGCTGCGATGAAGTCGATATCATTGTCTAATCCAAAACGAATATCGTCAGCATCTTTTTCAGTAATACCAGGCAAGCTGATTGATACGCCAGGTGCATTGACCCCTTTACGAGAACCCAACATTCCTGCATTTTTAACAACAACAACTAATTCACGTGCTGCTTCGTCTTTTTCGATGATCTCCATATCGATCAAACCATCATCAAATAAGATATGGCCGCCTACATATACATCATCAAATAATCCAGGATAGGTCACTGCAATCTTTTCTTTTGTTCCTTTGTGTTCTGGGTCCATTGAGATACGTGTTTGGTCACCAACGTTGAATTGGATATAGCCGGCACGACCATAATCTGCTTCAGTTGTGTCTTGAACGGTTGTACGGATTTCTGCTCCTTTAGTATCTAAAAGAATCCCTACATCTTTACCAGTTTTCTTGACCGCTTCACGCACCATTGTCATACGTCCTAATTGTTCTTCATGATCTCCATGAGAAAAATTGAAACGGAAGACATTTGCACCGGCTTCGATCAGTTCAGAAATAATTTCTACACTATTACTTGCTGGTCCTAATGTGCTGACGATTTTTGTTTTTTTCATTACTAAACGCTCCTATTCATTTATTTAAAATAGCTTAATAAGCTTTTTTTACAAAATTACTGTTGCGTTTCATACTTCCTAAACTTAAAAGGAAATTTCCTTGTTCAAGTCGTATAAAGAAATATCTGGTTGGTGACGATTGTTTTCAAGCGTTTCGATGATATCTGCAGCAACCATCTGGTTGTTTTCGATACCGATGCACAATCCGCCTTTGCCTTGTTGAAGCAACTCAACTGCGTAAGCACCAAATTTACTTGCTAGAACGCGGTCTCTTGCGCTTGGTGATCCGCCACGAACAACGTGTCCTAAAATCGATACCCGCGTGTGGAAATCGCCATATTCAGATAATTTATCAGCAAATTCGTTTCCGCCCATCACGCCTTCTGCTAAGACGATCAAGCAGTGTTTCTTACCGCGGTCCCGTCCTTCACGAATTCGGTTCGCAACAACGGCCATATCAAAGTCATGTTCTGGGATGATGATCTCATCTGCCCCACCGGCAACTCCTGACCAAAGCGCAATGTCACCTGCACCACGACCCATTACTTCGATTACGAATGTCCGGACGTGAGAAGTTGCAGTGTCACGAATTCGGTCGATTGATTCCAATACTGTATTGATTGCTGTATCAAAACCGATAGTAAAGTCCGTCCCAGGAATATCATTGTCAATCGTTCCTGGAATACCGATCGCCGGAAAACCATGGCGTGTTAGAGCCATCGCACCATGATAAGAGCCGTCGCCACCAATAACGACCAACCCTTCAATACCGAATTTTTTCAGTTGTTCAATCCCTTTCAACTGACCTTCTTGTGTCGCAAATTCAGGATAGCGCGCAGAGTACAAGAATGTACCGCCTCGTTGGATCTTGTCACCTACATCTGCCACATCAAGACGGCGAATATCTCCAGCTACCAAACCAGCATAGCCGTAATTGATTCCATATACTTCCAGCCCATCAAAGATAGCCTTTCTTACAACTGCCCGAACCGCTGCGTTCATCCCCGGCGCATCGCCGCCACTGGTTAGAATTCCAATGCGTTTCATTATCCATTCACCTCATTAGTAGATTTGTTTAGGGAATTGGAACTCCCTTATTTGATACTTTTCAAGTAATAACCACGAGTAGTATTTTACCATTATTCCAGAGAAATGTCTTGAAATAGTGGGAAAAAGTTGAAAAAAGTGTAAGTAAAATTTAACGTTTTCGGAAAATTACTTGAAAACAACATTTTCCTCTCCCAACAAGTGCCCAAGCTTTCTTTCCATTTCTTCGTCTTTTTTTAGCCAGTTCTCTTCCGTCAGCAACACTTTTTTCCCGTTGCTTTCATAGAACAACACCACAGGAACCCGGCCTCGATGCTTTCTCAGCAACTGCGACAATTCTTGCAAATGGTTCGTCTCAACATCACGTGTGATCTTCAGATAACACGTTTGATCTGTTAGCTGTGCTTGCGCTTTTTCAGCTAGCTCTATTTTATCAGCAATCAGTTGTATTTCACCATTGTAACGACTTACTTCCACTTTTCCTTCAACATACAAGACGGCGTTTTCTGCAACGTCAGATCGTATGTGACGATACAATGTGGGAAAAACAGTGATTGAGACTTCTTTACTAGCATCTGTTCCTTCAAGAAACGCCATTTGCTCTCCTTTTTTTGTACGGATTTCTCGAATTTGACGCACATAAAATAGTATCCGGACACGTTCGTTGGGAACTAAGTCAGCGATTGCTATCGTCTGCTTCAACTGTTGCAGCTTCTGATATTGTTGGACAGGATGCCCTGATAAATAAACCCCTAGATATTCTTCTTCCAACGCTAACTTTTGCTCTAAGTCATAATCAGCGACTTCGGCTTCTTTGAGAGCCATTGTCTCTAACAAATCGAGACTGCCGCCACTATAGGTGATATTTTGGATTTTCCCTTCTAATTGGATAAGTGCTTGCTTCCGATTAGTGACCAATTCATCAAACGCACCAATACTTAACAACGGAAGGATATAATCTTCTTTCAGCCATTTGTTATTCTTTTGATGCAAGCGCAACAGGAATTGATCTAAGGAGGAGAATGTTCCATTCTCCTTTCGTTCATCTAAAATATCTTGAATCAGGTCTCTACGTATTCCTTTAACACTGCTAAAGCCAAAACGAATCTGTTTTTCCGATTGAAGATAGAAACTATAGCCACTCTTGTTGATGGACGGCGGTAAGATTGCTACACCATACCGAGTCGCTTCATTCAAATATTCTTTTAATTTACCTGGATTATTCCTAACCGAGTGCAATAATGCAGCAAAAAATGGTCCTGGATAATGTACCTTTAAATACGCCATTTGGAAGCCGATAAATGAGTAGGCAAACGCATGAGAACGATTGAACCCGTAATTGGCAAAACGCTCAATATAATCGTAAACTTCTTCTGCTTTCTCCGCGGAAAAATGGTTGGCTACGGCTCCTTCAACAAAATGGCGCCGTTCTTCATCTAGGACGTCTTTTTTCTTTTTGCTGATGGCTCGCCGCAAGATATCTGCTTGACCAAGAGAAAAGCCTGCCATTTTAGAAGCAACTTGCATGATTTGTTCTTGATAAACAATGATTCCATAGGTATTTTGTAAAATCGGCACTAAAGCAGCATCCGGATAAACGACTTTTTCTTGTCCTTTTTTCCGTCGAATAAACGTATCGATATTTTGCATAGGCCCTGGCCGATACAACGCATTGACGGCTGCGATATCTTCGATACTTTCAGGTCCAAGTTTTCGCAAAACATTTCTGATCCCCGCTGACTCAAACTGAAAGATTCCGGCAGTATCGCCTTGCTGAAATAGTCGCAGCACAGCTGGGTCATTTAAAGGAATAGATTTCTGGGTAACTGTTTCATTTGTAACTCGCTTGATC
Source organism: Enterococcus sp. FDAARGOS_553 (assembly GCF_003812305.1). Taxonomy (NCBI): domain Bacteria; kingdom Bacillati; phylum Bacillota; class Bacilli; order Lactobacillales; family Enterococcaceae; genus Enterococcus; species Enterococcus sp. FDAARGOS_553. Next base: position 2,011,768 of record NZ_CP033740.1, on the reverse strand, counting down.
CCTCTTAAAGTATTGTCAATGATTGAAAGATTCCGTAATCCTAAAAAATCCATTTTTAACAATCCCACTGTTTCCACATCATTCATTGTGAACTGAGTCAAGAGGATCTCATCACTTCCTTGTTGAAGGGGGACTAGGTCCAAGAGATTCTTGTCGCTGATCACCACACCAGCTGCATGGGTGGAAACATGTCGAGGCAATCCTTCCAGTACCTTAGCCACTGCAAACATCGTTTCATTTCGTTCATTGAAGGTAGCCAGTTCTCGTAATTGATTGGATTGTTCATAAGCTAAAGCCAATGTCATTTTTAATGCGTTAGGAATGGCTTTTGACCAGCGATTGGCTTCGCTTTGTGACAAACCAAACACTCGTGAAACATCCCGCAGCACCATTTTGGCCGCCATCGTTCCAAAAGTAGCAATTTGCGCCATGTACTCCTGACCATATTTTTGACGGACATAATGCAAAATCTCATCACGTCTGTTATCAGGAATATCTAAATCGATATCGGGCATAGTATAGCGTTCGGGATTCAAGAAACGCTCAAACAGCAAGTCATATTCAATTGGATCGACATCGGTGATGGCTAATAAGAAAGCTACTAATGAACCTGCTGCTGAGCCCCGCCCTGCGCCGGTAACAATTTCGTTCTTGTGAGCAAAATCCATCACATCCCAAATGATCAAAAAGTAATCGTCAAATCCCATTGTATGAATAACGGATAGTTCATAATCCAAACGCTGACGGTAAATATCTGTGACCTGCGTAATACGTTCAGACAACTTTTCAAAACACAGTTTTCTAAGAAAATCAGCCGCATTTTCTCCTTCTTCTAAAGGGAAATGCGGGAGCAAACGTTGATGGAGAGGAATCGTCAGAGTACATTCTTCTGCAATTCGCTGATTATTTACCAATGCTTCTGAATTCTCTCCAAATGCCTGAATCAGTTCCGCAGGCTGTTCTAAATAATACGTTTCGGAAGATTGTTCCTTCGCTTTACGAAAATCTTCGATCTGAGTACCGTTCTTAATATGTTCCATGACTTGAACAGCAAATAGTTCTGCTTGTTCCAATGCTGCTACGGGTTGATAAGCGCACAGCTCAAGACCGTGCTGTTGAAACCACTCTCTTTCTGGCGTTGCCGCTGCTTTTTGAACACCCAGGAAAAGACTCTTTTGATCAAAACGAGCGACAAAGTCTGTCAATGCTCGAGAAAGCTGTGCCAAGTCTTCCGATTGATCTGGAGAGAAACCTTGCCCTTGCGGCAAAATACCAAACAGATCTGGTAACGTTAAGTATTCAGATAGATCCAAATGACCGTTGATCATTTTCTCACTGGAAAGGCGCATCAATAATCGGTAGCCAGATAGATTCTTTGCAAAAAGGTACAATGGAAAACGCATAGTGGATGTGCCAAACGTGCAATCGAATAATACACCAATCACAGGTTTGATTCCGGCATTTTGGCATTGCTGATAAAATTCTAAGGCTCCATATAACACATTGTGATCTGCCAGCCCCAAAACTTTATAACCAGCTTTTTTGGCAGCAGCAATATAACGAGGAATTTTGATCGTACTTTGAAGTAAGGAATACGCGCTTAAGGTTGTCAATTGATGATACATAGAAAATCCCTCCGAAAATGATAATTCCGTTTGTTTCTGCTTTATTTCTAATTTGAAAAGAATAAATGAAAATGTGAAAATCTTTACATTGAAATTTTTTGTGATAAACTAAAGTCGAAAAGCAAGATACGCAGAAAAGAGGTGTCGTCATGCGCTACTTAGCAACATTATTTTGGACATTTATCTTAGGCCAAGTTGTCGGCTATCTAGGCAGCTCACTAGCGGGAGCTACTTATGATTTCCAATTGACCTCAATCATCTCTTTGGTAGCAGGTGTACTAATTATCCTTCTTGGTTTGATTGCACCTTCGCCAAAAAAGACAAGTCATTAATAGAAGAAAAACCAGTTACCTTCATTGTAACTGGTTTTTTTTTCTTTTCAACTGAGATCGTGCTTATGAAAATTTTTACGGAAATTAAATGTAGAAAGACAAATATTCAAAAAGACAAACGCACTGGTTACCCAAAACACGGCTGGGTAGCCAAAACTATGGGCAACGGTTGAACCGACCATTGGACCAAGCACTTGTCCAAAGTTAGAAAACATTTGGTTGTAACTATAAATTCGACTAACACCTTCCATTGGGGTGATTTTACTGATCAACGTATTGATCGATGGCATTAACGCACCAGTAGAGAAGCCCAAAAGAAAGCGTAGAACGCCCAATTGGAATGGTGACGTAACAAAGCCCATTGGAATAAAGCAAAGGAATGAAAGCAGTAGTCCTCCTAATAACACTTTATGATTTCCATAGCGGTCCCCTACTTTACCTAATATTGGCGAAGAAATAATAGCTGAAACACCGGCAATCGATACGATCAACCCGCTGACAAATAAAAGGTTTCCTGTATTGCCGCTTAGATCACGGATATATAAAGTCAAAATTGGACTGATACTTGTTACACCAAGTTGCAGGATCAATGAAGTAATAAATAAGCCAATCAATAGTTGTAGGTTTTTGATTTGTCCAAAAATTTCTTTGACAGATAGAAGGTCCCCTTTTTCAACAGGTGCGAAATCTTCTTGAACCAAAAAGATCGTTAGCAGCAATGTGATCAAAAGAACGACCCCTGTGATGATAAATACATTCTTCATACCAAACCACTGTGCTAAAGCACCACCCATAGAAGGCCCGATCAAGTTTCCGGCGATAGCTCCGGTTGCTAATGTTCCTAGTGCCCAGCCACTCTTTTCTTTCGGGGCTTGAGAAGCAATCAATGCTGTCGCATTTGGAATATAACCCGAAAGGATCCCCGTAAAGAAGCGCATAATCAATAGCCAGTAGACATTCGGTACAAAGGCTAATGAGCCCATGGTGACTGTCATACCAGCAGCCGCCCGAATCATCATCAATCTGCGACCTTTCTGATCTGCTAAATTTCCCCAAACCGGTGCAATGATTGCAGCTGCAAACGCAGTCACTGAGATTGCCAGACCTGAAAACAGCTCGATTTGGCTTTTTGGCGCTCCCAACTCTTCAATATATAGCGGAATAAACGGCATAACTAAACTAAAACTTGCACCAGTAAAAAAACAGCCAATCCAAGAAATTAGGAGATTTCGTTTCCAATCAATTTTCATGTCAAAACCCTCTTTCTCTTAAACTATACCGCATTTTTTAAAATAGTAAAATTAAAAAAGACAGAAGATTGTGTGATCTGTCTACAAAATAAAACTATCCCCACTACAACCGATTTCGCCTTCTTTGTTCTTTACAGCCCACATAAAGCAGCTCATCGACCAAAGAAAGAATCCGTTATAGTTTGGATAGTTCATTGTCAAAAGCACGACCAGAAATCAGTGCTCTTTATTGATTGGTACTAGCTGATCACAGCTAAAATAATGAAGTTCAAAATAAAGAGAATATTTACGACCCACAAAATTGGAGATACTTCGCGGAATTTTCCTTTTACGACTTTAACGATTGCGTAAAAGATAAAACCAGCTGCGATTCCATAAGAAATGCTGTAACAAAGTCCCATAAAGATCGAAGCAAAGAATGCTGGAACTGCTTCTTCAAGATCCGACCAATTGATATCCGCAAATGAAGCGAGCATCATCACACCGACTAAAATCAATGCCGGCGCTGTTGCTTGAGCAGGGACCACGGAAATCAATGGTGAAAAGAAACTACTAATGGCAAACAAAGCTGCTACTACCACTGAAGTCAATCCTGTTCGTCCCCCAGCACCGATCCCGGCAGCTGATTCAACATAAGTAGTGGTATTAGATGTTCCAAAGATCGCACCGATCGAAGTTGCAATTGCATCGGCAAAAAGGGCTTTGTCCATCTTTGTATTGAACCCTTTACTATCTTCCAACGCTTCTTCGTCTTTTTGAGAAAAGATTCCAGTACGGCGCCCTGTTCCAATAAATGTGCCGATAGTATCAAATGTATCTGAAAGACTAAAGGCAATAATCGTCATGATCACTTGAGGAATTTTAGCAGAATCACTAAACAATGAACCCATTCCCTCTGGGCCAAACGCAGCGCCAAAAGTTGTTCCAAGTTCATTAATTGAACTTCCCAAAGAGTTTCCTTGCCAATCAATCGTGCTTAAATCGACCACACCCATCAAAATACCAATGATCGTTGTCCCTAAGATACCGATAATAATTGCTCCTCGGACGTTTTTAACCACTAATAACGTTGTTAAAACCAAGCCAATGATTGCCAAGATAACTGGTGCATTATTAAAGTTAGCGAGTGCCGGCACGATGCCTCCATTAAATGAAGCACTAACAATCGTATCACCATCAACAGTTGATCCAGTAACTGCTGCAGTATCCGCGCTGAAACTTAATAGATTGGCATTTTTCAACCCAACGTAAGCAACGAAGATCCCAATCCCACCACCGATGGCATGTTGCATGCTCTCTGGAATGGCATGAATAATCAATTTACGAATTTTAGTGATCGTGATCAAAATATTGATCACACCACAGATAAAGACCATAGCTAATGCTTGTTGCCAAGAATAGCCTAACCCAAAGACAACTGTAAAGGTAAAGAAGGCATTCAATCCCATTCCTGGTGCTTGCGCATACGGTACGTTTGCAAAGAGACCCATGACCAGCGTTCCAATGACAGAGGCAATGATGGTTGCCAGAAAGACTGCTTGAAAAGGCATACCAGATGCGGAAAGAATCGAAGGATTAACAAAAAGAATGTAGCTCATTGCAAAGAAGGTGGTTACCCCAGCCATCACTTCTGTTGAAACAGTTGTTTTATTTTCTTTTAATTTGAAAAACTTTTCCATGTAAATCGTTCACTCCTACAAGATTAGTTAGTGTTTCTGAAAAGAAAAGAATAATTGCACTTTCCATCGAACAATTACAAATTATAGGCGAATCCCCTCTATTCCACAATAAAAAAATTAACAAAAACCAAATATTTTATCTGAATGTTCGTGTTTTATTAAGAAGCTGATTTTTTCCAGAAACTTACCATCCCCCTTTCATCTCTTGTGAAATCAGTAAAATGTGTTACACTTAAACAACTAGAAAAAGAGAATGGAGCGAGTCGAGTGAACAAAAAACTAATTGCCATCGATCTAGACGGCACTACTTTAAATACAGAGTCCCAAATTTCAAAGCGGACATTTGATGTTTTGACACGAGCAACGAAAGCTGGACATTATGTGACCATCGCAACCGGTCGTCCTTTTCGAATGAGTGATCAGTTTTATCGTCAATTAGCCCTAAAAACACCTATGATCAATTTTAATGGAGGTTTGGTACACAAACCTCGTCAAGTATGGGCAAATGAAACAGAATTCTCTGTGTCAAAAGAAATCGCTTTTGAACTAATGGCTCAAAAAGAGAACCTGAACTTAGATTTTGTTGCTGCAGAAAATCGGGAAACCTTTTTTATCGATCAACTTGAAGGCTTTGATCAGCGTTTCTTTTCTTCCGATAGTATTACTGAAGAAAACTTATTGAAGAACATGAAATCTGATCCGACTTCTTTATTGGTCAAAACACAAAATGAATTCGCTGAGTCTGTTGCTCTACGAATCAATGATCAATTCAATGACACGGTTGATGTCCGTACATGGGGCGGTCCTCATGCAATTTTGGAGATTGTTCCAAAAGGGGTCCATAAAGCATTAGGTCTATCAGTGATTTCCGATTATCTGAAGATTGATCCCAAAAATATTATTGCCTTTGGCGATGAACACAATGATCTAGAAATGTTGGAATATGCCGGCTGGGGTGTGGCTATGGCAAATGGAACCGCACAATTAAAATCTATTGCCAATGATGTAACGGATAAAACCAATGCCGAGGACGGCTTAGCTGACTACTTGGAAAATTTATTAGCCCTATAAAAAGACAAAAAGAAACACGAGGATTCGATGTCTCTCCTCTCCAAAGTCTGTATGAAAATGGACTTTAGAGGGACTACATCTGTCCTCGTGTTTTTAAATTGTTTCGTAAATGATTGTTTCTGCCTTAGGAATTTTTTCATCAATGAAGAATACTTTATACCAGGTCAAGAAAGTGTAGATCGTCCAGATTTTCCGTTGAAGTCCTTGTTTACCGGCGCGATGATCAGCCAATAATTGCAAAATCTTTTCTTGGTCAAAGAATTCTGCAGCAAAATCCGCTGTAAATAGTTCTTTGACGGTTTTGTAACCAGTCCCTTCTTTCAGCCATGCTCGAATAGGGACCGGAAAACCTAATTTTTCCCGATTGGCCCATTCTGTTGGGAGGTGACGATTTGCTGCTTGACGAAAGACATCTTTCGTATTGTACTGATTGATCAAATATTTTGTCGGAATCGTCTGAGCTACTTTCATGACTTCAATATCAAGTAATGGCACCCGTAATTCCAAAGAACTAGCCATTGACATCTTATCTGCTTTTAATAAGATGTCTTTGGGCATCCATTGATGAACATCCAAATACTGCATTTTGTTGACTTCTTCATCAAGATCTTTGACTTTTTCATAGTATGGGGCGACGATTTCCGCCACTGATGGTCCACTAGTATAGTCTGGATGCAATATCTCAGTGGCTTCTTGCTCTTCAAAGACCAGCGCTTGCCCGATAAAGAAATCTTTTGCAGGTGCGGTGGCTTCATAGAGATGAATTCGTCCATGGAAGTTTCTCATATTACCAATTGTCCGGCCTAATTTGAATCGAATATTCTTAGGTAATTTTTTCAATCCTTGAGCAAATACACGAATCATCTTGGAGTTCGTATGCCAACCATAAGCAGCATAGCCGGCAAATAATTCATCTGCGCCTTCACCAGATTGTACAACACGAACATGTTGCGAGGCGAGATTAGCTAAAAAGTAGAGCGGGACACAACTCGGATTGGAGTCGGGCTCATCCAAATGATACTGGATCAGTGGAAAAGCGTTGAAGGACATCTCGCCATCAATCACCGCTGCTGTATTGTTCAATCCCAGCATCTTGGTCAATTTTCTAGCTTCAATTGCTTCATTATAGGTCTTGTCATCGAATCCAATTGAGAAAGAATGATCTGGACGCAGAACAGCGGCAACATAACTTGAGTCGACACCGCTTGATAAAAATGACCCTACTTCTACATCACTGATTTTGTGTGCAGCAATCGATTCTTGAACGGTATCATCGATTTTTTGGACCCAATCTTCTTTGCTATAGTTTTCTTTATGACTGTAGTCTGCATCCCAATATTCATGAATGTCCATGACGCCATTTTTATAAGTAAAATAGTGACCTTCTTGTAAGCGATAAACGCCTTTAAAGAATGTTTCGCCATTTAGTGGCGAATATTGAAAAGTCAAATAGGGTTTTAAGGCATCCTTATTCAATTCTTTTTCAAAATCTGGATGTGGTAAAAAACTCTTGATTTCTGAACCAAACATGAATGTACCATTCATTTCCGCGTAATAATAAGGTTTGATTCCGAAATGATCTCTTGCCCCAAAAAGTTCTTGCTTTTCGCGATCCCAAATGGCAAAAGCAAACATGCCGCGAACTCTTTGCAATAAATCAGTTCCCCACTCTTCATACCCATGAAGAAGAACCTCAGTATCTGCATGAGTCGTAAAGACATGTCCAGCTTGGATCAATTCTTCTCTTAAAGATTGAAAGTTATAGATTTCACCATTAAAAATGATTACTTTCGTTCCATCTTCATTATAAATAGGCTGCGTACCGCCTTCTAAGTCAATAATCGATAAACGCCGAAAGCCAAGAGCAACTTGGTCATCAATGAATTTTCCAGAACTATTAGGACCGCGATGAATGATTCGATCCATCATCTGTTCAATGATTTCGGCTTTTTGGTCTTTAGTATTAACGAAACCTACAATTCCGCACATATTTTCACATCCATTTTCATTTTCCTTTTTCATTTTCCCTGAAACAAATCTTATCTTACCATAAATTGAATAAAATTAAATTTAAAAAAATATAATAAATTAATTATTTAACCCAACAAAAAGAGTTTTTCAAGCAAAACCGCTTCATACCGCTTTTTACTCAGATACTAAAGGAGCTTCCTTACAAATTTGTTATTTGATTTTTTTAGATAACTTCTGTTCTCCTTAATAAATTTTTAGTAAACTTCCTCTACCATTCAGTTATTATTGGACAGACGCCAAGCAACGTGTTATTCTGATCATGGAATTTCGTTATCAACTTAACCGTTGCCTTTCGTTACGAATAACACTGAAAGGAGAATGACTATGACATTCTATAACACAGAACTACAATATCGAGTTACTCTAGATACAAAACTGAACCTTTTTATCGTTTTTGATAAAAAAGATGCTAACCGTTTTGCAACTGGTGTGACGATCGAACAAGCTGTACAAGAATTGACTAAAACTGCATAAGGAGTTCATCCAAATGAAGGATACCGATTCGTACTGAAAGCACCTCGCTAAGACTAATAGCAGGTGCTTTCTTGTTTTGTTATGAAATTAAACAGCTACTCCAACTGCTTTTCCTCTTCTGGCTCTTTCTTTTGTCCACTCTGCTGTTCATCCAACTGCATGATCTCATCTACTGATTCATCCTTCAAAAAAACGGATAGTCCCTTAACAGCTAATTTCGTTTGGCGCATGACATAATCTTTTTCAAACTCAGCCATTTTATCACCTTCTGCTTTCTTGTTCTCTTTCTTCTAGTTTAATCGATTTCGTTCAAAAAAAGAAGCAATGGCATGACATTATCAAAACTCGTTTCCTAAGCTCTCACTGCTGCCTGAATCAACTCATTAATTAAATTTTATGAGTCGTGTACGATGCTTTTCTCATACCTCGGGCCCCTCCTCCCCATGTCTTTACTTACAAAACAAAAAAAGCCTATCACCAAGGATAGGCCAAACGCTTCAAAGCGTTACTGTAAGGAGAGTACAGGATTTGAACCTGCGCGCCGGGATGAACCGGGTCGGCGGATTTCGAGTCCGCTGCATTACCACTCTGCCAACTCTCCATAACGTTTATTTTCTACTTTTTTCAGAAAAAGTCAAGAAAAAATCTGCAATCCATCCGAAAAAATGGTTGCAGATTCGTTATTATTGAAAAATAAAAATGTCTGTTCTATCTAAAATCCCAGTGATCGTTTCCTCGATCACCTTAATGATTTGTTCCTCCGTTGGCGTAATGATTCCAGCTGACATCAATGAAGCAATGCCGGTAACAACGATCCAAGCACCATTGTGCAAGGCTGTAATCGCTTCTTCCGATAGATCCGCATACTTTGGTTCGGACTTGATCAATTTTTTGAAATAATCAGACGAAAAATCGTGCATCAATTTCCCTCCGCCATAGTCATCTACGAAAAGAGCAATATACAAGTTGTGTTTTTCTTGTGCGAAGTGAATGTAGTTTAATCCTAAATCAATGACTTTATCACCAGTCCGTTCAACAGGAAACACGTTTTCTGAAAGATCTTTGAAGACCGCTTCAACTAAAGTGTTTTTCAAATCCTGCATGTTTTCAAATTCCAAATAAATCGGTTGTGTTGAAATCCCCATTTGCTTTGCTATATTTCGGGCGGTAAAGTTGCCAAATCCTTCTTTATTGATCAACTCATAAGCGGCCTTCAAAATATGTTCTCTTGTATAGACCTTTCTTCGCATCAATAAATCCCCCTTTTCCTTTATCTAATTGTAACCGAGATTTTCCAAATTGAAAAACAATATACTCATTTCGTTATCTTATAACTGTCTGAATTGTTCTACAATTATATCCACACCGCTATTTGTGAAGTTTTTTACCAATTTAAATAAAATGGTTGCTTTCAAAAAATAAGATATTTTCTTTATTATTAGTTATTTAACTCACCGGATACTTCTCTTGTTGAATTGGAATGAAAAAGGTAAACTAATAGGAGGATTACTTTTCAAGATAGAGAGGCGTTAAAATGCAAGAAACAGATGAGTTATTGTTAGAAACTTGCCTCTTGGCAGGAAAAATCATGATGGAGAATGGTTCCGAAGTTTATCGAGTCGAAGATACCATGAATCGTATCGCTGCTAACGCTGGCGAAGCCAATAGTATCAGTTATGTGACCGCTACAGGCATCTTTATGGGATTACGAAGCAGTCACTACGCTCAAGTTGAAAATGTTCATGATCGTGTGATCAATTTGGAGAAAATAGTGGCCGTCAATCGGCTTTCCCGGTCGTTCGCAGAAAAACAGATCACATTACCGCAGTTGTATGCATCTCTTAAAGAGATCAATCAAGTCACACCAAGCTTTCCTCTCTGGTTACAAGTATTGAGTGCTGGAGTGGTCAGCAGTACATTAATGATTATTTTTGGCGGCAATTGGTCTGATTTCATTGTTACTTTTTTCATTGGCAGCATCGGGTTCATTACAGGTCTCTGGGTGAAAAAAGCGATCGATATCCGCTTTTTGGATATGTTCGTCGCCTCTTTAGTGATTGGCTGCTTAGCGATCCTATCTGTTCGCGGGGGCTTGGCGGGAAATGTTGACAACCTGATCATTGGTGCCGTGATGCCGTTAGTTCCTGGAGTGGCCATCACAAATTCATTTCGTGATATTCTAGCTGGCCATCTGATCAGTGGAACTGCGCGAGGAACTGAAGCTATCTTTACTGCAGCCGCAATCGGCGTAGGAATCGCTACAGTCTTCACCTTGTTTGGGGGGTTATCATGACCATTTTGATTCATGTCTGTTTTAGTTTTTTAAGTACCGTCACCTTTGGCATATTAACAAATATACCGAAACGTGCATTGATTGCAACCGGGATCGCTGGAACTGTTGGATGGATGATTTATTGGCAGCTGCATGAAATGGGTCATGGCATTGGTAGTACCAATTTTTATGCTGCCTTTGCGGTTGGCTGTGTCAGCATCTTTTTTTCACGACGCAAGAAAATGCCCATGATCATCTTCAATATTCCTAGTTTAGTTCCCTTGGTCCCCGGTGGTCCGGCTTATAAAGCTGTTCGTGAATTTGCCTTGGGAGATAACCTTTTGGGATTAGAGAACCTCATGATTGTTTTGATCACTGCAGGAGCAATCGCGGGCGGGTTTATGATGACGAGTGTCGTTGAAAAGACCATCGCAAGTTGGCAAAACAAACGAAGAGCACGACTTGATAAAGAGGAGACAACTAGGAAATAAATATAAAAAATGAAAGCAATAACTAAGGATGAAAACAACTTGCCTATCGATCACTCGTGATAATTTGTACATGAATTGCTAAATTTTTCTTATTTCAGACTTTAGTACAATGCCTTCTTGCTATTCTTCTTTTATAATAAGGGTATCAAATCTTACAAATTTGTTTGACGAATGTCATTTATTTTGCTGGATTTTTCTAATTACACCACGTATAGTGGAATTAGAAACGAATAAAGGAGATGAAAGTCTGTGAGTATCGCCACTTCTCGTCGTATCATTAATACGATATCAATTATAGGATTAGGGCTATCTATTGCCTTAACGATTTACTTCATTAATCTAGGTGTCTTTAAAGATATTAATGCACTGCGTGGTTTGGTAGGCAACTCTGTTATTTTGGGACCAATCATCTTCATGCTGCTACAAATTTTACAAGTTGTAATTCCGATCATTCCTGGTGGGATATCCAGTGCGGCTGGCGTCTTGATTTTTGGACCATATCTTGGATTTGTCTACAATTATGTTGGCATTAGTATTGGTTCAGTGATCATCTTCTTGCTTGGCAGAAGATATGGTAAACCATTCATCCTCAGTATGATCAGTGATAAAACATATGATAAATATATTGGCTGGTTGGATAACCAAAGTCGATTTGAAAAACTCTTTGCACTTGCTATCTTTTTACCGGTAGCCCCGGATGATGCCTTGTGTTTGATGGCTGGACTAACGAATATTTCAGTCAAGAAATTCACTTTGATCATTTTATTGGCAAAACCATTATCAATTTTCTTATATAGTATGGCATTGATTTATGGCGGTACGTTTTTAACAGGGCTATTAGGCGGCTAAGTGCCGGGCTTAATAGCAAAAATAAATACAGGAAATTCCCGAACTATAGATGGTGGTCATTCCTTTCATTACAGGAATCAAACACGATAGTTCGGTTTTTTATAGTCTAGAGTTAGGATGAACAACATGAAATATCTAAAAAATAGTTTGATCAACACTTGGGATTTTCTAAAGGCAAGCGATGCTTATTTTCGAGATGTTCTGCTAATGCATGGTTTCTTGCTTTTTTTGGTTATCCCACTGCTTTCTTCTTCAACAAAATTTATCCTGCGTCGTGGGGGATTAGCCTATTTATCTTTCGACAATATAGGTAGTATTTTTACAGAGCATCCAATGGTTCTATTCTCGCTCTCTCTAATCTTGTTGTTGATTTTATTAGCAGTTTTTTTTGAGTTTACATTCCTGCTTCTGAGTGTCTATTTCATCAAGAAAAAGCAGCCGGTCCGATTGCGACAGCTGTTGCGAATGACATTTTTACAAATTCGCAAATTACGCCCCATGACCTTTTTGTTTTTCTTGTTTTATTTCTTTTTGATTTTGCCAATTGGCGGGCTAAGTTTTAACTCAGATTTGCTCTCTAAAGTGAAAATCCCTGCTTTTATCATGGATTTCATCTTTACGAATCGTGTATTGATTATCGGAGCCGTGGTTCTTGGCTACTTACTTTTGATTTATCTAGGGATTCGTGTGATTTTTGCTTTACCAGAAATGATCTTACGTGACCTTCCTTTTCGACAGGCCATTCGAGAAAGTTTGCAGACAACGAAACGCCGTTTCTTTGCGATTGTTGGCCAATTTGTCTTTATTGGCGGCGCGATCTTATTCATTTCAACAGTAGGATTTACTTTTTTGATTATCCTGCAAGCGATCATTGAAGAACTTTTCGCTGACTATGCGCTGTATTCAGCAGTCTTCATTATGACGCTCCTTCAACTCGTTTTGTTGTTGAATATCATTTTGTCTACCGTTGCCATCTTCTATATCATTGTTGATTTTATGGACGATGAAGGTTTCTTACCTGAGATACCACAATGGTTCAGTGAAGAACCATTGCCAGCAAGAAATTTTCAACGACTAAAAGCCTCTTTGATTACTGTAGTAGCCGTCTTCTTCGGGGTAGGAGTAAGTTTATACAACATGAATTATCTGACCTCTGCCGCTAATACTCGACCATTGACGATCTCGCATCGCGGCGTCAGCAATGCTCAAGGCGTTCAAAATTCATTAGAAGCACTGCGCTTCACTAGTGAGAACTACCATCCTGATTACGTTGAAATGGATGTTCAACAAACTAGCGATGGTCATTTCATTGTTTATCACGATTTTTCATTTAAAGCGTTGACTGGCTTCAATCAGAAACCGGAGCAATCAACTTTGGCACAAGCACAAAAATTAACCGTCTCTGAAAATGGACAAACGGCTCCGATTGCTACATTTGATGACTATTTATCCTTAGCGAATTCGTTGAATCAGAAATTGCTAGTAGAAATCAAGACACAACGAAAAGATACGACAACATTAGTCCATTCATTCCTTGAACGCTACCGTGAAAATCTAGCCGAACATGAACATATTCTACAAAGCTTGACCTATAATGTAGTGGAAGAATTGAAACAAGAGGCTCCGGAACTAACTGCTGGGTATATCATGCCCTTCAACATCGTTGGCCCTCCATTAACAAGTGCTGATTTTTTAACGATGGAATATAGTACGATCAACCGCAACTTTGTTTCATCTGCCAAAACGGATCATAAAGATGTCTTTGTCTGGACTCCAAATGATGATGCCGAGATCAGTCGGATGCAGTTCTACGGTGTGGACGGCATCATTACCGATCGGATGGATATTTTGAACCAAACCCTCAGTGTGTCCACCGATGAAATGACTTACTCAGATAAGCTACTGAACTTTGTGATCGGCGTCGGCTAATTCACGCCAGCTAAAAAGAAAGACTGGACTCTAGTCAATAAAGATGAATCAGTGCCTACAAGCTGACTTTTCAGCATGCTGGCATAATACATTTTTATTAGCGAGTTCCAGTCTTGTTTTTATTAAGCCACAGCCACTGCGGTAATCTTATCAAATTTTACCAACATCCGCTGATTGCACTCCAATACAATGGATTGATCCTCCATCTCATAATCGGTCACTTTCACAAGAGCCGTATGCTCATACAGCTTCTCAATTACACCGACTAGCGTTTTTTTTGCCCCAATAGGTTGACACACATAGGCATTTCCAATTTCAATATCTAGCATCTTACCACCTCAGAACTTCTTTTCTAAAAATATAATAACAAAAATACCGATTTATGCAAGCGCTTTTATTATAAATTTGGCACCTACTTATTTCCGCAGACAAGATGACAAAATCGTTCGCTTCTTATGACTGGTGTGTTCGTGCATCTTCCAGAAAGTCCTAGTAACATAAAGGAAAGGAGATGAGCAGAATGCCAGTAATCCAAACATGTATTTTTGGTCTCTTGACAGTCGCATTATTGATTGGTTTAAAGGAAAATCGTTGATGACTCCTTGATTGGTTAACTGTTCCTAAAGACCACAAATTAATGCCCTATTGTGACGGTCATTTTATGGTTAAATGAATAAGCGTCCTTATTCTGAACCATCCGCTTATATAAATGAAAAACCAGCCCTCAGAAGAATGATCGGAGGACTGGTTCTTTTTAATTAGAACGATAAATTATAGACGTTCGTTCAATTCTTTTGCAAGCTCTTCAAAGCCTGGTTTGCCAAGTAAGGCGAACATGTTTTTCTTATAAGCTTCCACGCCAGGTTGGTCAAATGGATTCACACCATTCAAGTAACCAGAAATACCTACAGCGATTTCGAAGAAATACATTGTATAACCTAATGTGTAGGCATCCATCGTTGGGATCTTAACCAATAAGTTTGGTACATCGCCATCTGTGTGAGCCAATAACGTTCCTTCGAAGGCTTTGGTATTTACAAAATCAACTTCTTTTCCTTGTAAGTAGCCAAGTCCATCAAGGTCAGCTTCTTGCGTAGGAATTGTGATTGATTTACGTGGTTTTTCAACTTTAACAACAGTTTCAAAGATGTTGCGGCGGCCTTCTTGGATATATTGACCCAATGAATGCAAATCAGTTGAGAAGTTAGCACTTGAAGGGTAAATTCCCTTTTGGTCTTTTCCTTCTGATTCTCCAAATAATTGTTTCCACCATTCAGAGAAGTATTGCATTCCTGGTTCATAATTAATCAGCAATTCGGTTACTTTTCCTTTGCGGTAAAGGATGTTACGCATTGCTGCATATTGATACGCTTCATTTTTTTCAAGGTCATCACTGGCATATGCTTCACTAGCGTCTGCTGCACCTTGCATCAAAGCATCGATATCCGCACCGCTAGCAGCGATTGGCAATAGACCTACAGCTGTCAAGACAGAGAAACGTCCGCCAACATCATCAGGAATTACGAATGTTTCCCAATTTTCAGCATCTGCTTCAACTTTAACGGCACCTTTTGCTTTATCTGTCGTTGCATAGATACGTTTGTTTGCTTCTTCTTTGCCATATTTTTCGATCAAGCGTTCTTTGAAGACACGGAATGCGATCGCAGGTTCTGTCGTCGTTCCTGACTTAGAAATGACATTGACAGAGAAATCACGATCACCGATGATTTCGATCAAATCAGCTAAATAAGTCGAAGAAATTGAGTTTCCGGCAAAAAAGATTTGTGGTGCTTTCCGTTCATCTGATGAAAGCAAGTTATAGAATGAATGGTTTAAGAAATCAATCGCAGCTTTTGCCCCTAAATAAGAACCACCGATACCGATAACAACTAATACTTCTGAGTCCGATTGGATTTTTTCTGCTGCTTTTTTGATTCGTGCAAATTCTTCTTTATCATAATTTTTAGGCAAGTCGATCCAGCCTAAAAAGTCGTTACCTGCACCAGTACCTTCACGTAAGAGTTTATCTGCTGCTGTAACTTGACTTTGCATGTAGCTTAATTCGTATTCATTCACGAATGGTGCTACTTTTGAATAGTCAAATTTGATGTGTGACATGATTTGTCCTCCTTGAAAAAAATTAGTTTTTCATACAAGTACTACTTTACGTTTTTTTTGAACTTTTTTCAAGTAATTCCTTATTATATCGCCTATCTGGCAGAGTTAGACAAGTCCTTGAGAAAACATTGCTTTAGCAACTTTTTCAAATCCAGCCACATTTGCTCCTAGCATGAAATTATTTTTTTGATCAAATTCTTCTGCAGTGTCACGGCAAGCATCATAAATATTCTTCATGATCTCATCCAATTTTTGATCGACTTCTGCCTGCTCCCACTGCAAACGTTGTGAGTTTTGACTCATTTCTAAAGCAGAAACCGCTACGCCACCCGCATTAGCCGCTTTCCCAGGACAATAGTAGATTCCTTGCGCAATAAAATATTCTGCCGCTTCAAGAGAGCTTGGCATATTGGCACCTTCAGAAACAATCCGGACACCATTCGCTTTTGCCCGTTTGGCTTGTTCTAGATTGATTTCATTTTGAGTCGCACAAGGGAAGGCTAATTCCGCTTGAACATCGAAGTCCCAGACAGAAGCGCCTTCATGGTACTCTGCTGAGGGGCGTGCGTTGGCATATGCTGTCAAACGTTCCCGTTTCACTTCTTTGATTTCTTTCAATAATGCCAGATCGATACCTTCTTTGTCATAAATGAAGCCAGAAGAATCAGAGCAAGTGATGGCTTTTGCGCCCAACTCATGCAATTTTTCAATCGCATAAATGGCTACATTGCCGCTTCCAGATACAATTGCCTGTTTCCCTTGGAAGTTTTCCTTTAAATCTTTCAACAGATGCTTAACAAAATAGACTGCCCCGTAACCGGTAGCTTCCGTCCGATTTTTACTTCCCCAAAAGTCCAATGGTTTTCCTGTAAGGACACCAGCATCATATTGTTTCAGACGTTTGTAAGCCCCAAAGAGATAGCCAATTTCACGGCCACCAACACCAATGTCCCCCGCAGGCACATCTAAGTCAGGGCCGATATGTTTTGCTAATTCCGTCATGAAACTTTGACAAAAACGCATGACTTCTCCATCTGATTTCCCTTTTGGATCAAAGTCACTTCCGCCTTTGCCGCCACCAATCGGTAATCCAGTCAAACTGTTCTTGAAAATCTGCTCAAAAGCCAAAAATTTCAAGATACTTAAGTTGACGCTGGGATGAAAACGCAGGCCGCCTTTGTAAGGCCCTAATGCAGAATTAAATTGGATCCGATAACCGCGGTTGACTTGCCAATTGCCTTGGTCATCTTGCCATGGCACACGAAATTGAATAAATCGCTCTGGTTCTGTTAATAAATCAACCAAATTCGATTCAATGTATTCTGGATGTTTTTCTAAGAAAGGAATGATTGTTGGTAAAAATTCATCTATCGCTTGTAAAAATTCCGTTTGGTTCTGATCTTTTTCGTGCAGTTTCTCTTGGATCGCTTTTACATACTCTGAAGCATTTGTCATCAGGCACTACCTCCTTTAGTTAAATTCTATTTTATAGAAAATTTCAGAAATTGCATCTATTTTTTACGAAATTGTCAGAATTTTTTTTCGATTCATTGAACAAACAGCTTTCTCCCCGCTTGTTCCTGCAATATGGTACAATCCACAAAGAGGTGAAGGAAGATGAAGAAATCCTATGATGTGATCGTGATTGGTGCTGGTACCAGTGGCATGATGGCCGCTATTTCAGCAGCCGAAAACGGTGCAGACGTATTACTTATAGAAAAAAATAAAAAAGTTGGCAAAAAATTGCTTATGACCGGCGGCGGTCGTTGTAACGTGACCAATCATCGCTCTGTCGATGATTTGATCGCCCATATTCCCGGCAACGGAAAATTTTTATATAGTACATTCTCGCAATTCAATAATTTCGATGTGATGACCTTTTTTGAATCCCATGGTGTCCCTCTGAAAGAAGAAGATCACGGACGGATGTTTCCTGTCACAGACAAATCGAAAACGATCGTTGAAGGCTTATTACAGGCGCTCCATGAGAAACAAGTCACTCTATTGACCAATACAGTCGTCACTAAATTACTTCATGATGAGACTCAGATCCAAGGCGTTCGAACAGAATTCGAAGAATTTACTGCGCCCTGTGTGATCCTGACGACTGGTGGTCGAACTTACCCTTCGACTGGAGCAACTGGAGACGGCTACAAAATGGCCAAAAAAGTAGGGCATACCATCACACCGCTTTATCCTACCGAGTCTCCCCTCATATCAGAGGAGCCATTTATCAAAGCACGCACACTGCAAGGCATCTCTTTACAAGATATTGCTTTATCTGTTTTGGATTCTACAGGAAAAACCGTTGTCTCTCATACCATGGATCTCTTGTTCACGCATTTCGGGCTTTCGGGTCCAGCTGCACTGCGCTGCTCTTCTTTTGTCAATCAAGAATTGAAGAGTCATACACCTGTCACAGTGATGCTGGATTGTTTTCCAGAAAAAACAGCGAGTGAATTGGTGAATGAGCTAACAGTGGCAGCTCATTCGAAGAAAAAATTAGTCAATGCACTGAGCGGCATCTTGCCGGAACGTCTGCTAGAGTTCTTTATCCATCGACTGGCACTTTCTGATCTGGTGGCTGAGCAAACAACTGAAGACCAGCTACAGGCTTTAGCAGCTATCATGAAAGGCTTTTCTGTCACAATTTCTAAAACATTTCCGCTGGAAAAATCTTTTGTGACGGGTGGAGGGATTCATTTAAAAGAAGTGAATCCCAAGACAATGGAAAGTAAGTGTATCAATGGCCTTTATTTCGGCGGCGAATTACTCGATATCAACGGTTATACCGGTGGATTCAATATCACTGCTGCCTTTTGTACTGGTCATGTCGCTGGCAAGCATGCGGCAGAAATGGCGAGCTATTTCCACTATTCACAAGGATAGTCTTTATTCTCTTAACGATCTGACACAATGAAATACAAGGAATTTCGAATCTTTCGCAGACTTGCATCTGAGTAAAGTTGCTGTCACATCCCATTGCTTGCGGGGTAGTGACAAAGCTTCGTTTTTTGGTTTGCATTTCTAGAAATTGCTTATTAGTTGGCGATTTTTGTGAGAAGGCGTAGACTGAAAGAGAACTTAAAGGAGGCTGGACAAATGAAACGTATTTCAAGAGGCAAATTTGAAAAAATGCAGAAACTTTCAAATGAAGATGGGGTGATTGCGGCATTGGCCATTGATCAGCGAGGATCAATGAAAAAAATGATGAAAGCTGCCACAGGGCCCGATAATTTCAAAATGGAACAAATTTATGACTTCAAACGGTTGGTTTCACAAGAATTGACAAAGTATGTCAGCAGCATTTTATTGGATGAAGAATATGGATTTCAAGGCATCGAAGCGAAAAATCCTAATGCTGGTTTGATTCTGTCTTATGAAAAAACCGGTTATGATGTCAATACTCCAGGACGATTGCCGGAGCTGTTGCCAAATGAATCTCTGCAACGTCTAGTCCAAAAAGGAGCTGACGCAGCTAAAGTGCTGGTTTATTACAATCCTGATGAACCGCAAGAGATTCTTGATACGAAACATGCTTTTCTAGAACGTTTAGGTACGGAAGCACAAGCAGCCGATATCCCAATTTTTGTCGAACCAATCGTCTACGACGATGAAATCACCGATGATAAATCACCGGCTTTCGCTAAAATCAAACCTGGAAAAGTCATTCGAACGATTCAAGAATTGACCAAAGACAAATACCATATCGATATTTTAAAAGTTGAAGTACCCGTACAATTTGATTTGGTTGAAGGGTTTCAAAAAGAAGGCTTAGAAGCTGTGTATACCCAAGAAGAAGCTGCCAACTACTTTAGAGAAGCTAGCGATGCCGCTACTCGTCCTTTCATTTACTTAAGTGCAGGGGTTCCTGCAAACATCTTCCGAGAAGAATTACGCTTTGCCGGCGAACACGGGGCAAAGTTCTCTGGTATTCTTGGCGGACGTGCAACTTGGCGAGACAGCGTGGAAATCTATGGAAAACAAGGGGAAAAAGCACTGCTTGATTGGTTAGATACGCAAGGCCGGGAAAATGTCGAAGAACTGAATGCTATTCTAAAAGAATATGCTACCCCATGGTATGAATTTTATGGTGGATTAGATAATATTGAAGTCTTTGATATTTCCGTTATGGAATAATTGTCCATAGAACAAACAACAGAGTCGCTGCATTGAAGTATCCTACTTCAATGCAGCGGCTCTGTTGTTTTGTCTGTTCCTGTTTAGCCAACTTCAGAAATAGCAGTCAGCGAGACAAACTGTCCGCGGACTAATTTGCTCAAATCTGTTGGAGACAGTCCTATTTGTAAACCACGCTTTCCTGCTGAGATGATGATTTCTTCCAAATGTCGCGCACTTTCATCAATATAGGTTGGAAAGAGTTTCTTCATGCCGATCGGTGAACATCCACCGCGAATATACCCTGTGGTCTCTTCTAGGTCTCTTAAGTGCAACATTTCTACTTTTTTGTTGCCGCTGGCTTTAGCAATTTTCTTCAAATCTAATTCGTGATCTCCAGGGATGACTGCGACGATGGGACCCGTTTTATTGCCAACTGCTACCAGCGTTTTATAGATGGCTTCTGGATGAGCGATTTGCTGAGCAACAGACCCTGCATCCAAATGATCTTCTGACCATTCGTACGTATATTCCTGATAGGAGAGTTTCTTTTGTTCTACCATCCGAATCGCATTTGTTTTTTTTACTTTTGCCATGACGCATTCCTCATTTATCCAAACTTCTGGTTCTTTCTTTACAACTTCAATTTTAAGAGTCTCATTTAAGACTGCTCGAAACTATAGGACTAGTCTGTCCCATTTTTTTCTGTTTATGTTCCCGATTGTTTAATTTTTCATTGTTTCGATTGAAAACTCAGCTAAATAATCTTTCATCCGCTCCACTGGAATCTGACCAGGGGCAGAAGCTTGATCCAGCGCAGCAAAAGTCATGACTGAATCGATCAGACTACCACTGACGCGGCTGATTTTGCCTAGATTTCCCATTGACATGACTGCTAAAGGTAATTGATTGAATCCCCGCGCTTTATTGATAATGCCCATCAAACGCAAAACGTCCTGCACATTGTGAGGCATCATTGCTAGTTTTCCGATATCAGCGCCAAATTGATTCATAATCCCGATTTTTAAGATCAACACAGCATCTTCTGGTGTTTTGTCGAAATCGTGACTGCTTAACACCAATTTCACTTGATGTTCTTTGATTTTCTGAATAAAGTTTCTGCCTAAAAACTCAGCTTTTTCCAGTTCTATATCAATCATATCGATCAATCCAGATTCTGCAACGCCTAGACATAAATGTTTATATTGTGTCAAAGTGAAAGAGATTTGTCCCCCTTCTTCGATGGTTCGAAACGTAAACAGAAAAACTTTTGATTTTAGAGTGGTCCGAACGTGAGAAAGTACATCCAGAACGTCGGATAAACTATCGACTTTTTTATAATAATCAGCCCGCCACTCAATGATCTCTGCATCCGAAGTTTCTGCGGCTAGGGCTTGCTTGATAATCTCCTCATTAGTTGTTCCGGTCAGCGGCACACAAATGCGCGGGTGCTTGCCATCCAACTCGATTGACTTTACTTGAACCATCCGTCTCACTCCTTTTTGATTTGGTAAAAGAATACTTTTAAGTAATTCCCTTCTAAAAAGTTAGGATCAACTGCAAAATCACTTGGTAGTCGATATTCTTGTGTACATTGATACGTGACTTGTGCCTGATCCATTGCTTCTTCGATCATTTGTTGAAATTTCTTTGGGGAAAGGTTGGCAGCATTCGTTGAAGCAATCAACAAGCCTTCCTTGTTCATAATCGCCAAACTATCCGTAACCAGTTCACCATAATTTTTTGCGACAGAAAAGACTTTTTTCTTGTTGCGGGCAAAGCTAGGCGGATCTAAAATGATCATATCAAAGGTCAGCTCTTTTTTCTTGGCATACTTAAAATAGCCAAAAACATCCATCACATGAATCTTCTGTTTTTCTGGATCAAAGCCATTGATTGCAAACTGCTCTTTGGTCTTCTCCAAACTGCGCTTGGCAAGATCAACACTCGTTGTCTTTGTCGCACCGCCCATCGCAGCTGCAACAGAAAAAGCACCGGTATAACTAAACATATTGAGCACTGTCATGCCTGCTGACAGCCCTTCGGCGAGTTGTCCGCGTACTTCCTTTTGATCAAGGAAAATCCCGGTCATCAGTCCCTCATTAAGATAGGTAGCATAGTGAACGCCATTTTCTTTCACAATTAGCGGTTCGGGCGCCTCCTCTCCATAGACGGCTGCTGATTCTGGCAGATCAGAGTCAAAGCGGATTTTTTCAACCGCTCCTTTGACTTCTGGAAAAACTTGTTGGAACGCTTGGATCAATAGAGATTTATTTTGGTACAATGTTTCGTTATACCAAGAAAATACGGCAAATTCTCGATAGAGATCAATCGTTAATCCACCTAAGTGGTCGCCTTCTCCATTAACGATACGAAAAGCATCTGTTTCTTCACTGCCATAGTAAGCACTTCTTTTGGCTTTGGCTTTTGCAAAAGCTGCTTCAAAAAAGTCCTTGTTGATCGGACAATCTTCAAAAGCCAATACCCAGCCGATGCCTTTATTCTGTTTCCCTAGATAGCCGGTTCCGACAATTTTCCCTTGCGAATCGACAAAAGAGACCCAATCCTGTGTGTCTTTGACTTGCAGGAGATCATCTTCTTGGATCAATGGGTTTTTTTTATGGAATTTTTTGATTCCTTTTTTGCTTAAATTCATTTTCATCGTTTATCTGCTCCATTCATTCTATTGATAAGTATAGCAAAAACCTGTTTCTTTGTCTGTATTCTTGAAAGTAAAGAAATACTTAATTCCGCACCACGACAGGGAATTCGATTGACACTGTTTCGATGGACTAGTAGAATATAGGATGATGTAAATTCGAATCTTATTCGTTTAAGCTGGAAAGAGAGAGGAAGATTCCCTTGAAAAAAAATAGAGTATCCACTTTTGTGAATACAAGAATGGGCTTTTTTTTCATATTGGCCCTATTATTTTGGTTAAAAAATATCTTTGCTTATTTGGTGGACTTCCACCTTGGGATTGAAAGCACTGTGCAATACTTCATCTTATTTATCAATCCAATCGCAACAACTTTATTTTTACTTTCGATCGCACTGTATGTGAGACGAACAAAAGCAGCCTATATCACCATGATCGCCATCTATTTCTTGATGACACTGCTACTGTTCTCAAATGTCAGTTATTATCGAGAGTTCACGGATTTCATTACCATCAATACGATGCTTGGTGCCGGAAAAGTTGCTAGTGGTCTGGGAGAAAGTGCGATTCGTCTTTTCAGACCTTACGATTTATTGTACTTCGTGGACTTCGTCATTTTGATTGCCGCTCTCGTTATGAAGAAAATCAAAATGGATCAGCGTCCCGTTAAAGCTCGGATGGCTTTTGCTATTTCAACATTGGCAGTAATGATCTTCTCAGGAAATTTATTCTTAGCCGAAGCAGATCGTCCAGAATTATTGACTAGAACTTTTTCTCGTGATTACCTGGTCAAATATTTAGGGATCAATGCATTTACTGTTTATGATGGTGTGCAGACGTATCAAGCTTCTCAAGTTCGAGCAGAAGCTAGTCCCAATGATATGAACGAAGTCGAAAGTTATGTCAAGCAGCATTATGCAGAACCTAATGACGACATGTTCGGGATCGCTAAAGGAAAAAATGTCATTTATGTCCATTTAGAAAGTACACAACAATTTCTGATCGATTATAAATTAAAAGATGAGAATGGCGTAGAACATGAAGTGATGCCATTCATTAATAGTTTGTATCATAGTAAAAGCACATTTAGCTTTGATAATTTCTTCCATCAAGTCAAAGCTGGAAAAACCAGTGACGCGGAAACACTTTTTGAGAATTCACTCTTTGGTTTGAATCAAGGGGCTCTCTTCACGCAACTTGGCGGGAAGAATACCTTTGAAGCAGCACCAGATATTTTAGGACAAACACAAGGCTACACATCAGCCGTTTTTCACGGAAACACTGGTACCTTCTGGAACCGAAACGAGACTTACAAACGCTTTGGCTATGATTACTTCTTCGACGCTTCTTACTATGATGTCAACGAAGATAACTCATTCCAATATGGGTTGCATGACAAACCGTTTTTTGAACAATCAGCGCAATACTTGGAACGGTTGCAACAACCATTTTACGCCAAATTTATTGCTGTCTCTAATCACTACCCATACTCTGAATTTACCAATGATGAAGGTGGCTTCCCGTTAGCAACAACTTCTGATGAAACGATCAACGGGTACTTTGCTACTGCCAACTACTTGGATCGAGCAGTTGAAGAATTCTTCAACTACTTGAAAGAATCTGGTTTGTATGATAATTCTGTGATCGTCTTATACGGTGACCACTACGGTATTTCAAATTCGCGAAACAAAAACTTAGCAGAATTGCTTGGTAAAGATAGCGCTAGCTGGTCTAATTTTGATAATGCAGCCTTACAGCGTGTCCCTTACATGATCCATATTCCTGGACAATCGAAGGGCGGAATCAATCATACGTACGGTGGTCAAGTGGATGCTTTACCAACCTTACTTCATCTGTTAGGTGTAGATACTTCGAAATATATCCAATTAGGTCAAGATTTGTTCTCGAAACAAAACGAACAGCTCGTTGCATTTAGAGACGGTGACTTTGTTACACCAGAGTATACTTATTACGGAGGCGTCCTTTACAGTAACAGTACTGGCATGGCGATCCCAAGTCCTTCTGCAAGCTTACAAAAGCAAGTGGATGAATGGAAAGCCAAAGTTGATAAACAACTGTCGGTCTCTGATCAAATTAATAATGGAGATCTGTTGCGCTTCTATGCGAAAAGCGGATTGAAAGAAGTCGATCCAGATAACTATGATTACAAAAATTCCTTACAAAAATTGAGTGCCAAAGAAAAAGAACTCGGTGCCGATTCAACGAGTGTCTTCTCAAAAAATGGTGAGAAATCGACCGTCGATTTGTATCATACGAAGACCTATAAAGAATACGAAGAAATGGTCAAAGAGACCGATAAATAAGCTTCAATCAAAAGTACCGCTAGCGTTTGATCGCTCGCGGTACTTTTTTGCACAAAAAATCAAGAAGTCTCCGCTGACTTTCTTTTTTTTGTACAAGAACTTCATACTTTATTCAAACTCCCCTTTTATACTAGATAGTAGAATGAGGTGAATTGAATGAAAACTTTTCGTTTTGCTGTAGCCAGCATTCATTATCATAAAAAAGCATTGATCCTCTATGGATTGTTGACCTTTTTTGCCGTGATTGGTTTAATCATTAGTGATACTCTGCTCCACTCATTGAACCAATTATTTACACAAGCCAAAGATTATTTGATTGGCGAAGAAATGCCGGCAAAAATCGCACAAGAGATCCAAACGATTGCATCTATTTATCAGAATCTTTTTCTGTTGATCTTCATCAGTTTCCTATTGGTTTTCACAGGTTTCATTATTTTTTACCAACGAATGAAAAGAAAGGAATTTCAGGCATGGCTGATGAGCGGAGCTTCCTCGCGGCAATGGGTAGGAATGCAGCTCTTGGAAGTCCTCCTGCCACTGCTTGCAATCATCGTCCTCGTCTTTGCATTGCTGATTCTATTTCAGCCTTTCTTTCAACGAGAAATGATTACCAGTCATATCACAACTTTCGACAGAGAAGATGCCTCCTTGCAGATTTGGCAGTCGGTCAATAGCCAAACAACAGCGGATTTCGGCATTACGATTCCACAAACAAGCCAAGCATTCATTCAGAATGTTGAATTGAACAGCAATGAATGGTTGTCAATGATTCTAAAAAGTTTACGCCAAACCTTTGTCCTACTCGTTGGTTCAGTCTCAATCATTACGTTAGTCGTCGTCACCAGCCACTGTTTTTATTGGAGGAATCAGCAATGGAAAAACCAAAAAATCAACTAAACATCCCAGGTCTTTTCTATCTTGCAGCCAATGACCTTGCTGCGAAAGAGACGTTGGCACACTTTCTGCAAACTAACCAAGCGGTTACCATCGAGCCAAAATGGCAGTATGTCCCCTTTCTATCATTGAAAGATAATCTTTCCTTAGCCAATAAAAAAGAAAAACCTTTGGAAGAGCTGTTAACTGCCGTTCATTTAGAACCGACTTTTTTGAAAAGATCCTTAGATGAACTCACTTCTTTAGAAGAAGTTAAAGTACAATTGTTACTGGCACTTTTATTGGAAAAACCGGTCATAGTTTTAGAGACTCTTTCAAAAAATTTACATACCGCCGACATCCAAGCCCTTCTGCCTTTATGCAGTCAACTAGCAAAACAATTTCAGCTATCGATCTATTTAATGAATGAAGATGAACGCTTGGCTCATACCCCCTATATCACAAAACAATGAGACTTTTCTATTTTATAGGTACACAAAAAGGAAACCATCGATGACGATGGTTTCCTTTTTGTCTATCACTGCATAAAAGCATACTGTATGTTTCTAGCTTATTCTTCTATTTCGATATCGGGAAAAGTCACTTTGAAGGTCGTTCCTTGCCCCAATTCGCTATCGACTTCGATTTTACCTTTGTGGAGGCGAACCAACTGTTCCACTATCGATAACCCTAATCCCGATTCACCAAATTGTCGATTTTTTCGAGAAGGATCAACTTTATAGTAGCGATCCCAAATATTTTTGACTTGTTCTTCGGACATACCGATTCCTGTATCAGAAATCTCAATGATCGTTTCTAGATAGCCTTTTTCGATTCGCACGCGGATCTCACCATCTTGTGTGAATTGAATCGCATTTTGGAGTATGTTAACCATAATTTGAACAAACCGGTCATAGTCGGCATAGACGTCGATCGACTCCTCTGTTTCCAGAATCAAACGATCGTTTGCGACTTCTGCTTTGCTTTCCAATTGCGTCAACAGATTGGTCATTGTCTTGGTCGCATCAAACTTCTTAATGACCATAGAAATCTGATTGGTTCTGATTTTTTCATAATCCAGATTTTCATTCACTAAACGAATCAAACGATTGGTCTCATTTTTCATCAAGCGTATCGCATTGTCTCGCTGATTCTCTGGAATTGCATGGTATTCTAATCCTTCTAGCAACCCATTGATAGTGGTTAAAGGCGTACGCATTTCATGGGAAGCATCAGCCATAAATTGCCGTCGTCGTTCTTCCTGACGCTCAATTTCTTCATGCGACTCTTTCAATGACTGGGACATTTGGTTAAAGTCTTCTGCCAATTCATCAAATTCATCGCGATTATGAACAGGTAATGAGATGTCAAAATTTCCATTCGTAATTTCTTTGGTTGCCCGCTTCATCCGATTGATCCGTCGAACTTGGAAAGTCGCGAATAGATAACTGATCAATAGCGAAACAATGATCGAAATCAAGAAGACTTTGAATAAGTTCTGATTAAAAGCACTGACTAGATTCAAAATATTGCTGGCAGATTGTGAAACCACCATCACGCCATAAAAATCCGTCCGATTAACAGAAAAAGGAATCAACACATAGGAAGTCAACTCTCGTTCGCCGAATAAATTGGTATTCGAAGTCATTTGTAATCGACCACCATTTTGCAATGACTGCCAATCTGATTCTGAAATGCTAAAGTCGACCGCTCGTCCCGCCGTATCTAATGGATAGATTTGTTCTTTCGGACTTTTAAAAAAAGCAAAAGAAATATCTTGATTGCTCAGAATATTTTCAGCAAGATGTAGTGAATACTGCAAATATTCATCTCGCGTCATGTTCTGCTGAAAAAATTCTGAGTCACTGATCTGGGAAATTTTTGCTACGGAAGAGGCATACCCCATCAATTGCTCGTAATTGCGCTCTTGCAACGTCTGTCTGGTCATTTGGGTAAACGCTACTCCAATCGTCATCAAAATGACTAGAATCACAGCAAAAAACGCAATCAATTGTTGATAAAGATACCGCATTAGGCAGCACCTGCATCATCAAATTTGTAGCCAACTCCCCAAACAGTCTGAATCACTTGCGGTCCCACTTTTTCAATTTTTTGCCGCAACTTTTTGATATGCGCATCGACGGTACGCTCGTCACCAAAATATTGATAATCCCAAACCAACTCTAGTAATTGTTCCCGGGAAAAGACTTGTCGCGGTTTTTTCGCTAATGTATAAAGCAAATCAAATTCTTTGGGCGTCAGACCATCGATCAATTTGCCGTTCAAATAAGCCTCCCGAGTCTTGGTATTCATTTTAAAGTGATCGGTAACGATATCAAATGTCGTGTCTGAAGTCTCAGAACTTGCCTTCTCAGCAATTTCACTCCGTCGATGCAGGGCTTTGATACGAGCAATCAATGTTAATGGACTAAATGGTTTCGTCACATAATCATCCGCGCCCATTTCCAGCCCAATCACTTGATCACTTTCTGAATCACGGGCAGTCAGCATAATAATGGGCACTGTATTAGAAATCTTGCGAATCTCTCTGGCAACGATCATTCCATCCATGGTAGGCAAATTTAAATCCAGCGTGATCATATCCCATTTTTCTGGAGTTTCGGCAAAAGCTTCCAGTCCCTCTTTGCCATCATATTTGAAAGTCGCATCCCAACCTTCATTCAAAAAAAACATTTGCATCATTTCTGAAACAGATTCATTGTCTTCAATCATTAGAATATTCATTGTCTTCACCCCTATGTTGTTCATCAAATTGTTGCAGCTTTTCTTCGATCAAACCAAAAATCGGTACAATAAACCAAGGAATTGCAATCATTTCTAAGAGAAAGAAATTGGTCCATCCCTGCCACTTCAGTAGGATTCCTATCAATGTCATGACTCCCCCAAACAGCAGAAAATACCGCGTACAGATCTTTTGTGCATACTGCCAATTTCGTTCATTCTGTTTTGCTAAATAAGAACGATAGCCGTAGATAAAATTGATTTTCTTTGAAGGGAGAATCAAAAAAACAAAACCGATCAAAAAGAAAATCGCTCCAATCACTAAAAAAATCATATTCCCACTCCATTCTTTCTCTAGTATACTCGAAAACCTCCTATCTACCAACAACTTCACGGTTTCTTCATAAAGGTTTGCGTTTTTAGCAATCTTTGTTAAGATTGATTTTGTAACTGTCAATAAGAGTAGGAGAAAACTGTATGAATTATAAAGCTTTAGCATTTTTTGATTTAGATGGCACACTACTAGATGAACACTCCCAGATCACCCCCGAAATTTCTGAGGCCATGCATCGCTTACGCCAAAATGATGTTTTACCAATCATTGCAACCGGCAGAACGGAAACAGAAGTTCTTGCTATTCGTGAGGCTGCTGGGATCACCTCAAATATTGTCATGAATGGGGCATTCATTCGTATCGATGGCAAAGAAGTGTTTTCAGACACATTAGATAAAAATCTCTGCGCACGGATGTTGGAAGCCGTGAGAGATCATGGCGACGAACTTTCATATTATAACGAGAATGGTTACTGGGCAACTGGACACAATGATGAGATGATCGAGGCTTACAATTATGTCCGCAGCCCCCTTCCAGAAATCGATCCATTCCGTTATGAAAAAGACCGGATCAATATGATGCTCGTATTAGGTATCGCCAATGAAACAGTCTATAAAGAACAGTTCCCTGAATTGACTTTCTACCGCAATACACCTTTTTCAATTGATGTCGTGAAAAGCGGCACCTCTAAAGGAACGGGAATTAAGACATTAGTGAACTTACTAAATCTCAAAGATGTGCCAACATTTGGCTTTGGTGACGGTAGCAATGACTTCGCTCTTTTAGAAGCTTGCGACTATAAAATTGCCATGGGTAATGGCTTGCCAGAACTAAAAGAGATTGCTGATTTTGTTACTCTTAAAAATACTGAAGGCGGCATCGTGCATGCCTTGAATCATTTTGAATTGATCTAAATCTTTGCATATAGCGCAAATTATGTTATACTAGTGGTTGGTAGCGATACCCCTTTTATCAGGGGGATGTTACGGATTCGACAGGCATAGTTGAGCCTGAATTGCGCTTCGTAGGTTACGTCTACGTTAAAACGTTACAGTTAAATATAACTGCTAAAAACGAAAACTCTTACGCTTTAGCTGCCTAAAAACAGTTAGCGTAGATCCTCTCGGCATCGCCCATGTGCTCGAGTAAGGGTCCTATTCTAAGTGGGATACGTTTTAACTTTCCGTCTGCAAGTTAAAAAAGAGAACATCAGACTAGCAATACAGACTGCCTGTCACTCGGCAAGCTGTAAAGCGAATCCTTAAATGAGCTGACTATGAGCGTAGATTTTTAGGTAGCAATATGTTTGGACGCGGGTTCGACTCCCGCCATCTCCATAGACTAAAATCGAGAAGATTTTCGTAGTTTTTCCAAAGTGAGATGAACCTTGTTTCTACGAGGTTCATCTTGCTTCTTTTTTATTTTTAACCTGTCTTCTCTGAGATTATCAGTTAACAGTCAAGCTGACCAGCATCGCGACAGATGCATTCTTTTAGTCGCTTGTATAAGCAAAGAAGCCTCCTTACTCACAAATCAAGCAAGCGGGCTTCCCTTTGATCAAGCAAATTTATCCTTAGTGTGCTGGAAATTTATTTTAACTAAAATAAGAGAAAAAAACGAAAAGAAAACATCTCTTTCTTACATATATTTTTCTACTTCGTCCAACTCTTTTTGTAATTCTTTCTCATCATACGTTTCGTATTTACCTGCTTCGTGTGCAATCTTCTTGATTTCATGAATCGCTTTTTTCTCAACAATCCACTTCTTCATACTATGTTTTTTAGCATCTGCTTCTAGAGAATCCAATTCTGCTAAATTAGAATCTAACTTGTCCAAAACTTCTCCGATTTTTAACAATGCTTTTGATTCTTTTTCTTCATAGTTTGCCATAGATAACACTCCTTATATATTTGATAAAACTATCTTACGATCATTCTTAAATATTTTCAAGTTAAATGATTCACTAAAGGTTAATGGTACAGATAGCAATAAAATAAACTTTTCAGAGCAAGCATTTGCTCTTACTCATCAGATTGTGAGGGAGTGATCGTATCTTTTATTAGGGGAACCCTTTTCTTATTACTATTTGCTTTTTTACTTAAAATTACTAACGGACTATTTTGGGCTCGATTTCTAACCGAGTTTTAACTGATAGAAATGATCGAAGATATGAGATCGAGCGTAAAGCAGGCAAGTTTTTCTCCATTTTATTTTTAACTATATCCCGCCGATTTTTAGTGATTTCGCTATTATTTTAAGGCTGACATCCCTCGTTAAATAAAATTATTTGGCTTATTTAGTGATAATTTTTTAGATTTCCATTAGTCCGCTATTGTGGCGAATAATTGGCTTTAGCTCAGAATGATACTTGCATCGCTATAAAGGAAGAGTAATCGTGAAACAAAATATTGCTCTTGTCATAAATGATTACGATGAAGCAATTGAATTTAGACTGAAAAGCTTGACCACACACTGATCGAAGATACGTATCAGCCTGAACAAAACAAACATTGAGTTGTACGATCACGCCAGAATTCACCATGGGAGGATCCTATCAAAACATGGTGGACGAAATTTCGTCCATTTAATACAAACTAGCTGATATCATGATAAAATACAAAAACGAAGAGTATTAGGTGTCTACAAAAAGTCTTCCCCAAGCCTTTTGTCCTAATACTCTTCTATGATTAATGCATGTTGCTCCTTAAAGATATTTGAAATAAACCATTTTTGCAACTATTTCGAACAATAGATACGAGTTACTCATTCAATTGTTTTTTGTTTTGTCCTGTCTACTTACATAGAACTTCGTTTTTATCCTACAGATCGGCACGTATGCTTTGTAAAAAACATCTTTTCTTCCAAACGTATATTAATTAACTAAAGGGTCTTTTAAAAAAAAGGCATCCCTATAAATAAAAGGAACACCTGATGTAGCGTATCAACTTAAGAAAATATATAGTGTCTTGTTTTCAACAAATTTATTGATTCTGCCAATCTGCCGGGAAAGTGACATAAACAAAGCGGGCTTCTTCTGCGACTGAAAACTGTATTTTGCTATTTTTAGGAATTAAAATGAGCTCACCTGCACTGGCAGAGACTTTCCGTCCATCAATAATAATATCTAATTTGCCAGAAATAACATAGTCGATTTCATCATAATCGAGCGTCCAGTCAAATGTTGTTTCTTTCATTACCATCAATCCACAACCTAGACGAGGACTCTCTTCGAGTGAGAACAAATCCTTTGTATAAACAATATCATTGGGGTTCCCTGTATCCAAACGATCTTCTTCAGAAACAGTGATCTCTGGTAGCTTGATCGATGCAACACCGCTAGGATCCACTTGTTTTGTTGGCATCAATTGTTCAGTTACGATTTGACGAACCAAAGTTTCGATCATTTTACGATTAAACTCTGTCATATTTTCACCTCATTATTTTGTTTCTATTTCTGGTTTCCCTAACATACGATTAGCCATAAAAATCGCTACAAAAATAGCAGTTATCCCACCGACTAATTTACCGATGATCATAGGAAAAATCATTTCTTTTGCTACCCCGGCCGTAAAGCCTAGATGATCGCCTAAAACAAAAGATGCAGAAACAGCGAAAGCAATGTTGATGATTTTTCCTCTGTTATCCATATCTTTCAACATTTGGAACATTGGGATATTATTTGCTAATGTTGCCACCATACCGGCAGCAGCCACTTCATTCATCCCTAAAACTTTCCCTAATTTCATTAACGGTTTGTTAAACACTTTCGTAATCACAGCAACCAAACAAAATGCCCCAGCTAAAGTCAATGCGATGCTCCCTACGACTTCGATTCCTTCTGTAACAGGTGCAATGTCAGGAATGACTGTAATTCCCACAAGTAACTGAATCGCTCCGACAATCAAACCGATAATCGCAACGATGACAACACCTTGACCAAAAATCTGGAATCCTTTGATCATACCGTTTGGTGCCAACCATAATCCCACGATGATCAATGCAGCAACGATAATGATAGGTAGCAAGTTAGGAAGGATCATAGACATTGGCATTCCTGCGGTTAAACCACCGGCCAATAACCCGAAAGGAATGGTAATAATTCCACTTAACACCCCTGTGGCTAAAAACTGTTGATTTTCTTTTTGAATAATCCCCAACGCAACAGGAATGGTGAAAACAATTGTTGGTCCCATCATAGCCCCAAGGATTGCTCCAGCAAATAACCCTGCTTGAGGATCATTTGCTAATTGCTGTGCCAGAGCAAATCCCCCCATATCATTTGCTAGTAGTGTTGTCGCGAACATTGCCGGATCAGCACCCAGCAATTCATAGACGGGAACAACGATAGGACTTAAAAGATTCGCCAAGACCGGGGCTAACGTGATGATCCCTACCATTGATAACGCTAAAGACCCCATCACCATGATACCTTCTTCAAATTGTTTTCCAAGTCCTAATTTATTCCCGATGCATTTATCAATGCCTCCAATGATCATAAAAAGAACCATAATATACATAATAATTTCATTAATGCTCATAGATTCAACCTCCTTATTCTTCCTCTGCAGCATCGATGACGCCAACGATCATTGCGTCAATAGGTACTTCTGAATTTTCAGCAGAAATTCGAGCAGCATTGCCTTGACTGATCAATACTTTATCGCCAATTCCTGCGCCAGCATTATCCGCTGCAATAATAAAGCCTTGTTTTTGTTCTTCTTGATTCAAAATGTCTACCATCATAAATTTCCACCCGTTTAATTTCTCGTCTTTTCTTGTAGACCACAAACTGCCGGTAACTTTTCCTAAAAGCATGCTTTTTCCCCCTTTATAAGCAACTTTTGAGTGCGCGCATAATCTTGTGCTAATGGTGTCAATTGCGCATTCTTTATTGGAGGAATGCGGTATTCTAGCATTTTTTTCAATTGTTTTTCGGTGATGAAGGTCCGCTTAGGCAATGCCTTAGGCACTGATTTTTTCTGACAGGATTTCCAAAAATCAGCATAGTCTTGCGGGGAGCGATAGAATGTCAGACCAAACTGCTGACATTTGTCTCGATATTCTTGAATTGTCTTTTTCACTTGATATTTAAGCGGTGTTTCTTTCGGAATTGCTGGCAAAGTTTCTAAAACAAGAATTGGTTTTCCTTGTAACAAAAATGAAAGTATTCTTCGGGTCAATAGATCGTTTTCTTGCAGTAAAGCAATACTGGACATTTGAGAAATCGTTAGTTGTTTCACAATCATTCCAGCCGACTCTTGATCTTCACCGGTTCTCCACTGAACAGTGGGAAACTGGGTATATAATTCGGCAGGAATCTCTTTTTTCTCTTGCGAAAAAGCAAGAGAAAGGGTAGGCTTTGGGAGTTGCTGACAGATACGATCAGTAATTTGTTGAACCAGTTCTTCTATTTCAGAAGCTTTCATTGTCCAACCTTCTCTTACTTAATGATGTAACCATGAACACCTTTTGATAAACCACAAGCGTTTGCTTCATCATAATCAATATGCATATACGTCGCGAAATGAGGACTGACACGTATCACTACATCATCAAAAATCAATGGTCGCGTACCTAGTACTTTTACTTGGACGATTTGTCCGTTAGTCACATTGTTTGCTAGGGCATCTTCTGGTGTCATATGGATGTGTCGTTTTGCCACGATCAATCCGCGATCTAATGAAACAGTCGTTGCGCCATTCATCAATGTCACCCCTGGTGTTCCTTCAATCTTTCCACTTTCTCTAACAGGCGCGTTAATACCTAAAATTCGGGTATCTGTCATTGACACTTCGACTTGTGCTTCCTTACGTTCAGGACCTAAATTCACGACATTTTGGAACAGTCCTTTTGGTCCTGCAACAGTGATTCGTTCTTTACATACATATTGACCAGGTTGTGACAAATCTTTTACTTTCGTTAACTGATACCCTGATCCAAATAAATGATCGATTTCTCGACGAGACAAATGGACGTGACGTCCAGAAGCTTCTACTTCAAATGTGTGATTTTGTAGTTGAATTCGTTTGATAACTTCTTCAACAATTTCATTGATTGAATCCAATGTGTTCATCTCCTAGTTCAGTTTTACTACAGTCATTGTTTGGATCAACGCATCCGCCCATTCTTGGAAATACTGATAGCGCCTATCAGGCTTTTCTTCGAACAAGAATAGGATTTTGTTCAATTGAAGTTGGATTTCCTTTGAAGAATAATCCCATTGTCTTCTCTGACTGCTCTCTATCACTACTTGCTCTTGATCAATCGCTTGTTCAATCACCGAGAATTTTCCTTGAATGATATTCTCCAACCAAGCTTGTTGTTTCTCAAAGTACAGCCATAGTTCTGCAGGAAACGTGTCATCTCTCAACATAGGAAAATAAAGAAGATGCTTCAAGTGCTGTATTTCATATTCTATCTTTCGTGATAGTGACTTTGTTTTGATCGAGGAGGTCCGAATAGGACAACTATCGGCTCTTTTCTGAGTACTTGTTGTTACGCTAGTGATGGCTTGAATACTGGTACTTGTCGGTATATTGACAATCGTGATCCCGGCATCTTCTACTTGCTGCCAGACACTTTCAGAACTTGCTAAATTAATGTCATTCACATAGACGATTTGCGGTTTCAATGCAATCAATTTTTCTGCATCAATCGCCATCATATCCATTTGAGGTAATGCCTGAAGCGCTTCATTCAGTGACCCGCTTTGCATGTCAACAGCAACCAATTCATTCGTTTTTCCTATATCATCAATAACTTCTGTTACTGATGGAACCAGTGAAACGATTTTAGTTGCCTCTTTAGGCAATGAGATCTCTTTCCCACTACGGTCTTTCGTCGGCAAATTTTGTTCTGTTTTCTCAGTTGAAGCCGTAGCTTCGTTTTCTTGTTTGCCGCAACCCGCTAATCCAATCCCAGCAACTACTCCGATGGTCATGATCGTCATTAGAATTTTTTTCATCTTTTTTTCCTCGCATTCAACTTTTTTTGAATTTTTTCTTCCAACCCTTACGGATAAATCGATTATTCTTCTTTCCTACGGTTTGTCTATCCCTCCTTTTACTTTGTATCAAAAAACAAAAAAACCACTTTTCCTTTAATAGAAAAAGTGGTTCATTAACAGTACTAACAGTAGATCAAGCCAGTTATCGTCGAAGCCCCTTCTTTTTCCTACAAAAGAATGAATAGACTTATCAAGCCGGTATCCTGACTTAGCTTCTTCTTACTCCCAATCCTTCCAGAATAGAATCATTCTGTGGTTCTATTGGTTTCATCCACCATACAGTAGGTAGGTCTGTAGAGGATTCACACCTCTTTCCCTGACACTTCATAAGTATACGTTTATTGTATCTTCTTTGATAGCTAGTTTTCAAAAGGATTAGCAGACGTCCTTGTCCACTAATACACCCTCATTATAGCGTTTGCGAATATTTTGTCAATCCTCTTAACATCTTACGGGAGGTTCGATAGCATAAGAGATACAAAGATTGTGCTGGCTAGCAAATAAATCAGCTTTCTTTATGCCCTGTAAATCAAAAAAATTTTTTATTAAAAACAGGGTTTCTTTGATCAGCCAACTCATTTTATCTGCTAGATACTGGAGGGTTCCCAGTTTTTTTCTTTCGCCGCTTATACCACCAAATACAAAAAACGAGGAAGCCGCAGGCAGTAAAAAGGAGGATCCACAGAAACTGCTGTTGTTGCTGTTTGACTTTCTTTATGTCATCAGTGACTTTCGGATGATAAGGAATCCGGTGTCCTCTTACCAATAATCGATGACTATTGATCATGTAGGGAGTGCAGGTCAACAATGTGACAAGATCTTTACCAGATTCAATCTGAAGGTCTTGTGTATCGGTGGGGACAACAGTTTTGATTTGATCGACTTGATAAACGAGTGTTTCGCCGTAGACTTCTAAATAAAACTCATCGCCTTCCTGCAATTCTGGCAAATCAGTAAATAGTTTTGCTTGCGGCAATCCACGATGACCCGAAATGACGGCGTGGGTGTTTTTGCCTCCTGTAGGAAAAGAAGTCCCTTCCAGTAATGAGCTGCCTTTTTCCAACAATGCTGAATTGGTCTTGTCAAAAATAGGGACTCGTACATTGATTTTGGGAATCGTTAACACACCGATCGTATGGCTTTCAAAATACGATTTATCTGGTTTTTTACTGATTTTCTCTGCTTCAGAGAATGGATCCAGTCCGGGGGAGCCGCCTTCTTTGGCTAGCTGTTGATTTTTGTCGATCTGCGCTTGCAACTTCGCCATTGCGGCGGCATTTTCTTGATTTGCTTCTGTTTGGTAATGCGCAATGATCTGTTGGTCCAAATAATTATTCAGTGCATCGCTAATGAATGGATAGGAAAAAATCCCTACACCAATCAACAACAAAAGGATCATCAATCGATCGACTATCTGGTGTCCTCTTTTTTGTTTCATCATTTCCTCCTCAAAAAAATTAAAGGAGCTGTGACAAAAGACTTGTCACAGCTCCGTTTTCCGAACAAGTGGTTCAACAAGCGGTTAGAATCAGCTTCTTCAAAAATAGCTTTTCAAAAAAATGGGAAAAGCTATTTTTGAAAATCCTTTCTTATTTCTTGAAGCGGACCACGTCTGTTGCAACCTCCCGTTTTTATCTGACTAGGTCGAAATAGCTGAGATCTGCTTTTGAGGCTGCCAATTTTTCTAGAAGTGAAAATCTAGCAAAACAGAAAATCAACGAGTTTCTTTTCGTTTCATGAAATACAAACCCACAATGATCAAGATCAGCGTACCGCTGCCTAAATAAAGATAGATGCCTTTTCCGCCTGTAGAAGGCAATGTTCCTTTGTGTTTGTTAGGCACTTTTTCAGGAGCAACTAATTCTTCTGTGGTTCCGTAAGAATGCTCATCCACTGTAAATTGGATTCGATTTGTTAGTAATACATAATTTTCTGGCGCTGCAGTTTCTTCCAAATAATAGGAACCATATTTTAGTCCAGTAATGACGACTAAACCATCAGCTTGCGTCGTGAATGTTGTTGCATCTGCTTTGTTTGCCACCCAAGTCACTGTTTTCGCTGCTTCATCGACCTTCAAATAGTTTGCACCCTCACTATTTTGATCACGTACAACGAAAGAGGCACCTGCTAGAGCTTGCGTGGATGAAACATCCCCATCGACTTTGATAAATCGTTTCCCACCGGTGACGACTTCTACTGTTGGTGGCGTTTGGTCATTGGTATGACCATTATCAACATTGGCTTCGTTTTTAAAGCCTTTCGTTGGATCTGCTTTTTCATTTAGATGCATGAAGTAAATAAATTTTAATGTACCTCCTGGTGTTAAAGAAGGGATGAACGCTGGATCGACAGCGACGGTGAAGCCGTTTGTCTGTTCAGTTACTTGATAGTTTTCAGATGCGATCAGTGTATCACCATCATAAAGAGCATAGGCTGTATCTCCTGAAGGTGTATTGTCAAAGGTCAATGCATCATCATGGGTATCTACTAAGTTAAATTTGTTGTATTTATTGGCATTTCCTTCTTTATCAGCAATACCTAATGGAATATTGACCGCAATCTCGTACTTGATCTTTTCACCAATCGCTACATCTTTGCCGTTTAAATTAGGCGTTGTTTTTTCAACGTTTGATGTATCATTTTTAACGGTTTTTTCTACTGGGGTTTGATTATCCGCTTCAATAGTGAAGGGTGTCTTTGTTTGATCATCAATCAATTCAGCATTGTTCGGTGCTTTGACCTCTTCAAGCGTATAGGAACCCACTTCAAGATTCTTCACCGTTAGTTCACCAGTTTTCTCTTCAGATTCTGTAAAATCATCTTCGCCGATTCCATAGCTTTTACCAGTAACAAAATGCTTTGCTTGTCCTTTGTCGGTTGTCCAAGTGTGGAGACCATCTTTTACCCCTTGAATATACTTGGTCGTACTTGGGGAACCTTCATTTTTTGAGAGTACGAATTCTGCACCATTCAACGATTCATTTTCAGCAGTACCTCTTTTTTTCACATGTAATGCCCCATCATTTGAAACGATATTTTTGGGGTAAACATGAACCGTAGATAATTCTTCTGTCCCATAGTTATACGAGCCGTCTGATTGCTTGATCATCTCATAAACCGGGAAGGCAATGACCATATTGGCAGCAGCCGCTACCCCAGATTTTGGTTCTTCTTTGATGACGTAGACAGCATCTTTGTCGTTTTGTTTTTTCGGTACATTTACGGTAATATTGCCATCTGCATCTGTTATACCTTCAGCTATTGGCGAACCTGGGGTTAGACCTTGAACTGCTTGTTTTGCAGCTTCGACAGTTGCCCCGGCTACTCGTTGCGCATAAAATTCTGACGTCACATTATAAATGCGGAAAGTGACATCTGCAAGACCTTGATATTGATCAAAATCACTCATCTCTTTCCCACTATTTTGAATGAGCGGATCCGGAAGATCGGTCATTTTCTTTTTATGAATGACGATTTGGGCATTGCTTGCATTTTCCTCAGCATAAGCTGCTGTACCCAACCCATTGATAAAAACAGGTAATGTTAGTAATAGCGTACTTAGTAAGTACCATACTTTTTTTGCTTGTTTCATTTTCTTTCTCCTCGTTTTTGTTTTTGGTCAATCAGCCCAGCAATGGCAAAACCTATCAATGCTACACCGGCTAAGATCAATCCTGTTGCTTGTTGCTCATTAGTCTTTGGTAAAAAACCAGTATGTTTCTTGTTGATGATTGCCAGTGGGGTAGCTGCTTTTCCATTTGTTGTATAGGAATTTTTTTCAACCACAAACGGAATGGCTTTTTGATTAAGCAAGTAATTTTTTGGGGCTTGGATTTCTTCCAAGAAATAGTGACCATCTTTTAACCCTTTGACGGAAAATTCTCCGGCTTGATCAGAAGTGAATCGTTTAGCTCCCGCTTTTTCTCTTTGCCATTGATAACCATGGGCTGATTCATGCAAATAGGCTCCCGTTTGATTTTTTACGACGAATACGGCATTTGCCAATGTTCGCTGCGGATCTTGACTATCTCTTTTGACGAACCGTTTCCCACCAGTCCGTATGTCAACTTTTTTGTTGATGGTATGTTTATCTGTCAGCAATTGCCCTTCATTTACGATCTCTGTGTCAGGCTCTGCATTCATTACTTTCATTTGGTAAGAGACTTGCAATTTTTGATTGGCAAATTTTTCTAGCTGCTGAATAGAGAAATCCAGGACAAAGCCATGATCCGTTATTTGAAGTGTATATCCTGTCATAACGGATGTTCCTACTTTTACTGTGATCGTTTCTGGTAAGAGAAATAAGGCAGAATCTGCTGTATCCGATAGTTGGAATTGTTGGTAATCCAAGATATTTTCTGGAATATGTGTTGACAGCTGATAACCCACTCTCTCGCCATAGGTAAAATCAGAGGTTTTGGACTGCACTTCTTTTTCAAGAGGCGGCAAATCGTATGCCTTCTCTTCATTTTTTGGGTACAAATGAATCGTGGTCATTTGATTCCCTTTCTGATCAAGAACTGGCAAAACAACGACCAAGTTTCCGGCTTTCTCTTTCACGACATTAGGAGCCTCTGCTTCCACGAATAAATAGACCTTATCCCGCTGCTGGCTGTCCTTGGCTGCTAATGTGAAGCTAAGTAAACCATCTTCTCCTTGGATCTTCTCGGTCTTTCCTTCGGCAATCAGGGATCCGGCTGCAGGACCTTGCTCAGCCAACTTTCTTTGCGCAGCTTCCACCGATTCACCATCTTCCCGTAATTGATAGAAAGAATCGGTGACATCGTATACGTGATAGGTGACATCATTTAAACCGCGGTAAGCTTGAAGCAATGTACCTTCTCCGGAATTGATTTGTTCCTGGGGTAATTGCCCTTCAAGAAATAGTACCTTGTGTAACGTGATGCGAACATTCGCTTGCATTTCTCCTGCTGAAACTTGTTGGGAGAAACCTAGTAACACAACTAGAAAAATGCATACACTAAACCAACGCATGCTTTTCATCCGCTACCCCCTCCTTTCTAATCGCTGGAGGTATAAGTAGATACCAGCGATGGCGATCGAACTAAAGGCGAGTAGATAAATCCCTAATCGACCACTTCCACCTGTTTCCGGCAGTGGAACTTTCGCCTGATTGGTCACATCTAGTGTAATCTGGTTGTTTTTTTCTCCAGCAACTAACACATCAGCGACTTCTTCGCCATCAATCTGTACTGAGCCATCTTCATTGATCACAATTTCAATTGGCTCTTTCAATCCTTGATACCCTTCTGGCGTATATGTTTCCGTCAAGACATATTTTCCCGGCTGTAACTGATCAAAGACAAACGTATCCGTCTCTTCTCCTGATCGTTCAATGTCTGTATTTGGACCCATCAAACGGAATTCCGTCCCTTTTAATGGCGTCTGATCGTCGGCCTTTTTGTGGACGGTCAAGTCAAAGGCTTTTAACTGGTTTTGATGATTCAACGTCCATTCTTTACTTTGTTTATCCACATTTTTGCCGTCGTAGTGAATCTTTCCATATTTATCCACCGTAAATTCATAGTTGCCGGCGATCGTGTCATACCCCAATGGACCTGAATCTTCGACCATTCGGTATTGACCTGGCTGATCTAATATAAAATGGGCTACCCCTGAATCCGTTGTTTTTTCCGTAGCGATCGTTTGATAACGGTCTGAAGAATTTTTCTTTTGCAACGAAAATGTTGCCCCAGATAAATTTACTTCATTTCCGTCTTGCAGCGTATACTTGCGAATGTCGATTGGCAATTCTGAAAATAGATTAACCACGGTCAGTGTGATCACTTGTTCTTCTGTAGAAACCTCATCCCCATCGATTGTCACAATTCCCTCTGAAGTGACTTCGATTTGCCAAGTTGTTTTCCCACGTTCATGTCCAGCAGGAGCTTGCACTTCTGTGAGAGTATAGGTTTCACCTTTTTGCAGTCGGACATTTTGCGGCAAGGAGTAGCTGCCATCTTGATTATCGATCAATGTCGTACGGCCATTTTTGCCAGTTAATTCAAACACAGCACCTACCAGATTTTTTTCGCCAGCAGAAGAGTTTTTGATCACTTTAAGTGCTAATGGCTGAAACTGTTTCGTGTTTTTCCACGTTGTTTCATCTACTTTTTCTTGCTCATAACCGGGGACAGTTAGCTCTCGAGTCGTTTGATAGCTGAAATCTTGTCCCCGATTATTGTATTTGGGTAGACCTAAGGTTTCGGCATAGGCATCATCTGCTGACTTTGAAAGCTGTGTTACACTAGTGCGTTCCCATAAGCTTCCGGTATCATTTGACGGTTGCGAAATCTTGATGTAGCCTGTTTGCCAATTTGTCGTATCTGAAACTTGTTTTCTGGTCACTTCATAGATAACATTTTCTGGGCGGCTGCTCGGATCATGATCATATTCTTCCCAGATTTTTTTGAAATCAAGCTTGACTCCTGGTGCTTTCCCCGATGGCACGCCAAAATCTACCACTTCATCTGCTGTTGCTACTCGTTGGAAGGTTGTTCTGCCATTCATCGGGTACCAGAAATCAGGTTTGAACGTTGCTGATTCTGTCTGGATCCTGACTTGATAATGGATCTGAATTTCTTGATCTTTCCCTAAATAAATTTCATCACTATGAACGGTGTTTCCTTCAAATGAGAGTGTGGGCATGGCTTGTACTTGAAGGGACCCGACACTTTTGACTGCTAATGTATTTGGTTCGTAACTAAACGGTTCAGCAATCGGATCGGTTACTTTGCCGTTTGCCACAGTTCCAGATATCTGAACCGCTTTTCTCGCGAGATAATCAGAAATATCCGGTGCATGATCGGCTGATTCATAGTAAAGATCACCATTCTCATCCGCAGACACCATTTGCCGCATCTTGTTTTCTACTTCTTGTTTGGATAATCCCGCATTAGTATCACTTTGCAGTTGAATGCCTAATCCATGAATTTCAATTCCTCGCTGCTTTAATGCCATTGCTTCACCAATGGTTGCGATAAACGTACTGTTGATCAATTTATTGGTATTTCTTTGGTCTGGAGCATAGTAGCTGTTAGAAATACGAGAAGTACTGCCCGGCTGGTCTTGTCTATTGGTAAATTGGGTGCCGTAATAGCTGCCATTCGTTTCTGTTTG
Source organism: Enterococcus sp. FDAARGOS_553 (assembly GCF_003812305.1). Classification (NCBI taxonomy): domain Bacteria; kingdom Bacillati; phylum Bacillota; class Bacilli; order Lactobacillales; family Enterococcaceae; genus Enterococcus; species Enterococcus sp. FDAARGOS_553. The sequence goes on along the minus strand of NZ_CP033740.1, from coordinate 1,968,450 downwards.
AACTTTGCTGACTTGGTAGGAAAAAGTGGGAACACCATCTGTCAGTAGAACAATCACTTTTTTGTGTCCATTTGGTGTTGCCAACATGTTTCCGGCATCTCGCAGAGCTTTTTGCGTGAAGGTTCCCCCAGTAGTACTGCTTGGAGTAATCGTCTTAATGGCATTTTTGACCGAATCAAAGGGGCCCATCGCGACCGAATCATTCTTGTATCCATCACTTGAATACCCAACATAGCCCATATGAATGTTGTCTGTGATTCCACTTTCTGCTAGCGTATCTACAAATCGATCCACCCCTTTTTGGACCTCGCCAATTCGATTGTTGTCATTCATACTACCTGACCAGTCAACTACTAAAACCAAATCTAACGGTGCGATCTCCTTTTGGACATTTCCGCGAATATTCAGGTATACATCAAATAATCCAGGTGTCGTGGTCTCTTTGGCATACTTGCGAATGGCATAGTCTGCTTGGGAACCAGTCCCACCATATTCAATATAGGAATTGGTTTTGTTCGTTGGTTCCCCGTTCCATTCCGTTTGCCCATCCCATTGTGCAGCTCCGTCTTTGTTTCCTTGATGGTTGCGCACATTCTGATTCCCAGTCGGTTGCCAGCTTGCTGTCGGATAGGTTCCTGACGCATCTGTCGTATACTGAGGCAGGATTGCTTTATGACTGCGATCGAACACTGGATCAGAAGCAACGCTAGGGAGTGAAAAAGGTTTTATCACTTCATCTGCAGCTGTTGATCTTTCAGATACTTCAGATGCTTCAGGTCCTTCTATTTCTCTGTTTTCTGCCAGCGTTTCGTTGGTATTTGATGGATTTATTGATTTTGATTCTTCGGATTCTGCTGAATGTGTATCTGTAGCAGCTGTTTCCTTTACAGCATCCGTTTCTGCTCTAGAAGTATTGTCCTGGGTGTCAGTCGGTTTTTCCTTTGTTGCCTGCGGCATGACAACAGAGACCTTTTGGATCTGACCTTCGTAAATTAATTCTGGTGCTTGCTCGGTCAAAAAAGAATTTTTCTCAACGGGCAGCGTCAGTTGAATGGTCTGATTTAGTTGAGGCTCTATTGTCAGATAGAGGGTATTGTGTTTAATTTGATAACCGTATCCCTCTTGTTTTTCTTCTACTTCTTTTAGCTTGGCATGATCCATTCTTATTTCTTTTTTTATGGGCTCATTTGTTTGATTCGTGAGTGCGACATCTAGTAATAGCTGTGGCTGCTCAGAATCATCTGATATGATTTTGGCAGATAGAATAGCTGCCCCATTAATAGTTTCTGCTCTAACGATTATGGATGTGAAATAGGAGCTAACCAGCATAAATACTGCTCCTAAAACCCACAACTTCCTCAGTAAATTAATTTTCATTCTCCCCTTTCATTTGTGAACCAATAGCAAATCCCAATAGCCTGCATGCTGGAAATTTGTTATTCTAATCAGATACCTAAGTATACATAGAAGGGAAGAATCAAATCACACCAGCTTTCATACCAAGCGGTTTCATTATTGAGATTGCGTTATTGTTTCGTTGATTGTTTTATTAAAGTAAAGGACTTGGGAGGAAATGAAATGATTAGGTTTTTGGAGAAAAATTATCGGAAGATGGAAGAAATCATTCGTGTGTTATCCATTTCTGATAAGTGGATGACTAAAAAAGAACTTGCAAGACACATTGGTAGCAGCGAATCAACGTTTATCCGATATATTGAAGAGATCAAGCAACGCTGGGGAAATGTTTTAACCATCAAAACATCGCATAAATTAGGGTATCGTCTAGAGAATTTCAATGCTACATTGTATCTTCAAACACTCACAGATATGGCGAGAACTTCAACAACGACACAACTCCTTCATGAATTTATTCAACAGCCAGGCAAAACGATCGATTATTATTGTGAGGCAATCAATATCAGTCGATCATCTTTTGCACGAAAACTAAAACATTGCAATAAAGTGTTGGCTGCCTATTCACTTCGGGTCATTGTGGATCGCGGGTATCAGTTAACGAGTCAGGACGATGAGCTGTCTCTGCGGATATTTACGACCTACTTTTTTTTGATGTATTATGGCCATTGTGATTTGCCTTATCACTTTGATAAACAAGAACTAAAACAAGTGATGCGGCGCAATCACTGCATTTTGAATAGTATCAGCTTGGACAACAGCTATGAACATGACTTTTTCATTATGTATTTTATCGTTGATTTGTTAAGAGAGAGTCAAGGATTTCGGCAACGCCCTATCACCAAGATAGCCGTGAAAGCAAAAATCAGTAATGAAGACTATTCATTGATTAAACGCCATTTGAGTGGTATTAGTTTAGAGTCTTGCCAAACAGTCATTGACTACTTTCAAAAAGGGGCTTTCCAGCAATTTTATTCAGAGAATAGATCTGTGATCAGTGAGAAGATACGTGACAATTTGACCTTCAATACTTTTCTGCAGTTGGAACAAATCACAGACGAGGTCGGCGACTTCGTTGTACACTTGCTGACTTGTCTTTATTCCTATGCGCAATTACTGCCCTTTGATACGACAGAGCTGACACAGCGTGCCACTTTTTTTACAAGACATATCAAATTTACACAGCGCCAATTGTATGCACGACTCAAAGCAGAACTGCATTTTTTTTCTGAATTGTTGGAAACGAATCTCATCAGTTATTTGTCTTCTTATGTATTCTGGTTATTGACTTCTTTTCCGGAGATCAATCAGACTTTGGTGTCAAAAAAGATCTTAGTGATCAGCGATATGGGGATCAATCACAGTCAATACATCAGTTACTATGTTCAAGATATTCTTGATCTGCATAAAATTCGTTCAGATATCCTACCCATCAATGGTGAGCAATTAGGTAACTATGACTTGGAATCCTTTGATTTGATCATCACGAATCAGCCGATTTCTGAAACAAACGTTCCCAGTGTTGTTATCAATGACGCCTTACTATTTTCAAATAAAAAAAAATTACTGGACTTATTGTATTTCAAAGATTTTTTTTAATATCTGAAAGTAAAAAAATTATTTCTTGTTTTCTTCTCGTAGTTTTAATGAACGATTATCATAAGAATACGCTTTTCCTTTGAACCGTTTTTTTCAGCATCAGAATAGATAAACTCCCCAGCTACCTACTACAAAAATTTCGACGGCAAATCACACGAAAAAAAGATCTGCGGTAATGACACACCGCGGATCTTTTTATTGGAGAGATGACTCTTCGTTAAACTAAGTTATTTTCTACTTATCTATCTTTGCATCGACCGTTGTGTGGCCGATTATTACACCATCGTTTTTGTTGTGAAACTCTTGGCAACCGCAAAAATCCGGGGCTGTTTCAATTGTAACCACTCTTTCTTCAATTCCAATGAAAAAACTTCTTGGGTTTCATAAGGATTGAAATAGTAAGTACCATTTGTCACATTATAGACCACTCGATACTGAGTATACTCAGATTGACCATTATCTTCGACCATCAGTCCTTTGGGGATCGTGGCATTATTTAAGAGATGGAACATGGCATTGACTGTTTCTTCGGCAGTCTCTCCTACATTCACAAACTGTTTGTGATAAACGGTTCGAACAAATCGTTCAGGGGAAGTCAATCCGCCCGGTAAAATAGATGTTCCATTTCCAAGACCAAAGGGGAGCACCTCTACTCCATTGACTGTTGCGGGAGGAAAATTAGCAGGTCTCGCAGCTAAATAGTTGCCAATATTTTTTACATGCCACTCCAATTCTGGACTGTTAGTCATCACGCCGATTGGATTTTCTTTTATTTCGATAAAACCACGATTGGTTTCAATGACAACACATCTTCCGGTAGTATCCGTTACAATAAAATGCAATGGGACTGTGATACCTAGTAGCGCCGTTTCTATCTGTACTAGATTGATCCTGCTGATTTTTTGGTACAAATCAGGGATGTCTGCTACGTTTCCTAATACCCAATGTAACAATTCATGGGGTGCAAGGTTTATTTTCTCCGCTGTGTATTCGCAATAAACAGCTTCATTCGAAAAGTAGAGTTCAGCAATCGTTAGTCCCTTCTCATTGACCCCATCAATAAAAAGAAATTCTTCTAACTGTTTGCCCGTTCCAACAAAGCCATAGGTATTGGTGACCTGTCCCCCTAGTTGTAAAGACCATTGATACCCCCGTGGCATGACGATTGGTTCGCCGTCTAACAAAAATGCAAAGTCCATCGTCCGAGCAAAAAAAGTCTGTCCATGAGCAGTCAGCGTGAAACTTGTACACATATGTGTGATCTCCTTTTTGTTCATCATAGCTTGGGTTGCGCAGAAGTTCAACTATTTCAGCGTGTTCCCACCAAGAAATTTGACTCCTTTTCAGATCGGAATCACTTGGTTAAAGGTCGCTGGAAAAACAGGATTATTACAATGATAGAAAGAGATTGACAACTCAAACTACAAATGAAACCGCTTGAATTCTTGCCAAGTGGATGTTAAGATAATAATGCACACGTTAACATTATTGGAAAAGGAGGAATTTTATGTCCACGATCACAGAAATCCAAACTTCCTACTATCGGATTCCCTTACCAGAATTAATGGAAGATGCCAAACACGGATTACACACTCACTTTGAGGTGCCAATCGTCAAAGTGCGCACGGATGATGGTAGAGAAGGTATCGGTTATACGTATACGGGTGGTTTCGGAGGAGAGTCGATCGCTAAATTGATCGACAAAGAACTGAAACATATCCTGCTAGGAAAAGATCCTGCTTGTGTGGAAGCTCTTTGGGAACAGATGAATTGGGGCATCCATTACATTGCCCGAGGTGGTCTAGCAAGCTTTGCCATTGCCGCCTGTGATATTGCCCTTTGGGATCTGCGCGCAAAAAAAGCACGAGAACCATTATATAAACTTTTGGGAGGACACAGCAATAAAGTAAACTGCTATGGCGGTGCCATTGACTTGAATTTTCCATTAGAAAAATTATTAGCCAACAATCAAAAATATTTGGATATGGGATTACGGGCTGTCAAAATCAAGTTAGGGCAAGCAACACTGGCGGAAGATATCGCCCGCATCAAAGCCGTTCGTAAATTGATCGGTCCCGATATTACCTTTATGGTGGATGCCAATATGAGCTGGTCCGTTGAACAAGCCGTCAAAGCCGCTAAATTGATGGCGCCTTTTGATATTCTCTTTTTGGAAGAGCCAACGATTCCCGAAGACTACGAAGGATATGCTCGAATCGCTAAAGAAGGTCAAATAGCAGTTGCTGGCGGAGAAAATTTACGAACACCAATTGAATTTGCTCATATGTTATCTTATGGTCAAGTCGATTTTCCTCAACCGGATGCCTCGAATTGTGGAGGGATCACTGGCTGGCTGAAAATTGCGGCATTGACACAGTTGCATAATGTCAGTATCTCGACTCACGGCATGCAAGAGCTTCATGTCAGTCTGCTGGCTGCCATGCCTAATGCCGGATACCTAGAGATGCATAGTTTCCCGATCGATCAATACACCACTCGCCCTCTGATGATTGATCCAGAGGATGGAATGGCTATCGCGCCAGAAGAACCGGGAATTGGTGTGACCTTTGACTGGGACAAATTAGCCCCTCATCAATTGGATTTTTAAGCAATATACACAAAGAGCTGTGACAAATGATTTGTCACAGCTTCTCTAATCTTAATGTACTTAGTTTAAAGAATAAGCGGCAATTCCTCATAGGACAAGCGACGTTCATCAATCAATTCTCGATACCAATAGGCTGATTTTTTCAAAGAACGGGTACGGGCAGCATTTCTTTCGATCCGCACCAGCCCATAACGGTTTTTAAAGGCATTCATCGGTGAGATACAGTCGGTAAAAGCCCAGAGCATATACCCCTCGCAATTCGCCCCTTCTTCCACTGCTTTTAAAAGCCAATAAAGATGTTGGGAAATGAATTGGATCCGATAGTCATCTACTACCTGACCATTCTCATCCATGAACGCCTCTTCATTCTCCCGACCCATGCCATTTTCTGTGATCAGCCAAGGAATGTTGCCGTAATTTTCTTTGAGGTAGTTTGCCATGTCATACATGACTTTCGGATAGATTTCCCACCCTCTAGAACGATTCATTTGTTTGCCGGGAAGATCAAAGTTCTCATAGAATCGCTCCGGATGAAACGGTGTTTCAGCATTCCACTGATAATAAGGTGCCCGCACACGCTTTGGATAGTATTGATTGATTCCTAAAAAATCAACCGTATGTTGTTGGATCACCTCTAAGTCTTCTTTTGCAGGATCAAAATAAATATCATGCTCTTTACATAATGCAATCAGTTCTTCGGGATAAATGCCTTTAATCATCGGATCAAAAAAGACTCGGTTGAAGAAAAGATCGTACATTTTTTTCGCTTGCTGATCTTCTTTCGAAGAAGAACGAGCATACACCATTTCAGGATTCAATACGCAGCCGATTCTGCCTTGATAGCCTTTTTCATGATATGTTTTTATCGCTAATGCAGAAGCTAATGTTTTATGATAATTCCATTGCATCCATTTCTTCGTATTTTGTTCATGGGGCCAGCGAATCGCATCAAGATAGCAACGGGTCTGGATCACGATAGGTTCATTGAAAGTGAACCAGTGCTTGACCCGATCACCATAACGTTCAAAGGCGATTGCTGCATACTTGCTATACAATTCGACAACATACCGAGAACTCCAGCCATCATACGTGTCTAATAAGTAAGCAGGCAATTCATAGTGTTCCAGACACAACATGGGTTCTACTCCTGCAGCAAGCAATGCATTGATCACCGCATCGATATGGGCTGCATATTCTTCATCGACGATCAACTTCTCATAGTCGGTAAAAAAGCGTGCCCAATTGATGGATGTGCGATAATGTGTCAGATGTATCTCTTTCATCAGCTCAATGTCTTCACCATACTGTTCCATGAAGTTCGTTGCAACGGCCGGTCCATAGCCTTCATGCCAGACAAAACGCTCTTGTTGATACCATTGATCCAAGAAAGAATCCTGACCCGCTTTTTTTCCTTGCCAGCCTTCTGTCTGCCAAGCAGAAGAAGCGGCCCCTAAGATAAATGTTTCTGGTATTTCAATTAACATAAGCCTCTCCTTTTTATGCCACTTCGTTCGTTGAACGATTCATTACGATAACGAATGGCAAATAAATAATGATCGATAATAAAATACAGATGATTTGTGTGACCACTGCACCGATGTCTCCTGCTGTAGCTAAGTAGGCATTGACGATTGGCGGCATTGGCCACGGTACCATCACAACCGCTTTTGCTGCAAAACCGATGGATGTAGCAATATAACCCACCGTGCCGGTAATAATCGGGGTCAGAATAAATGGAATCGCCAAGATCGGGTTCAGCATGATCGGCATACCGAAAATAACAGGTTCATTGATATTGAAAATGCCTGGTGCTAAGGACAGCTTCGTGATTTGACGCATATCTTCACGCTTGCCTGCAATCAAGATAGCAATCAGCAAGCCAATGGTGACACCTGATCCTCCCATACTCATATACATATCCCAGAATGGCATCGTAATGATGTTAGGCACTTCTTTTCCTGCCTCAAAGGCTTCTGTATTCACGGCGATAGCCGCTAGCAGTAATGGTTCACGAATTGGTTTGACCATCTGATTGCCGTGGATACCAATGACCCAGAAAACTTGTGCAATAAACATCAACAACAAGATACCAGGCAGACCTTGTACTATCCCTTCTAATGGTTTTTGCACAATATTATAAATGATATCGTAAGCATACATTCCTGTGATGGCTTTGATAGCAAAGCCAACTGTCGCAATGATCGTTACGGTTAATATTGTAGGGAAAAGCGCCGAGAAACTTGCTGAGACATTGGCAGGAACACTTTCCGGCATCTTGATTTGCAATCTTTTTTGGCGGCAAAGCCAGGCATAAAGTTCAATTGATAGGATTGCCACGAACATGCCCAAGAATAAACCTTTCGTATCTGTATATTGTTTCGCTAAAACATTCTCGGCAATAACAGTAGCATCTTCATGTAAGAATTCAAAAACCATCGGATTGACCGATAAGTAAGACATCACTGCAATGATCCCAGGGAAAACACCATCGATTTTGTTCAGTTTTGCCAGTTCGATCCCAATTAAAAAAACAGCATAAATCGTTAGAAAACTAAGTGTTACATAACTGACTGCCGAAGAGATCGGCTTTAGATTTTCTAAAAAGCTGAGCGCATCAATTTTTGCTAAGCCGTTCTCCGAATCAAAAACCATTGCTGAAAATAAGGTCCCAAAGGCACCTGTGATAATGACTGGTATCAAAGCGGCAAAAGCGTTCTTAATTACCATGATGTACCGCCAACTATTGATTCTCGTAGCAACTTTACCTAAGCCATTTGCCAATCGATCCATAAACCCTTCCATTTTTACTCCTCCTAGCTCCTCTATGATTAATCAAAATAAACAAACCAAATGCAACCGATTACAATCTCAATTTACTGGATTTTTTTCATTCTGTAAATCGTCGAAAGAAGCAAAAAGCTGAGTATGTAAACGTCGAGGTTTACATACTCAGCAAAATCGATTATGCTTCAAAAAAGGAGGAAATGATTTGGCTTACTATCATGATATTGCAGCAGATATTCGTACACAAATCAGTCATGGAAAGTATGAGAAGAATCAGAAGCTGCCTAAACAAACTGAATTAGCCATTACGTATAAAACTAGCCGAGTAACCATTCAAAAGGCGTTGAATTTGTTGCAAGTAGAGGGAATCATCTATGCCAAAAAAGGCACTGGCACTTTTGTCAGTGAAGCCTATTCTACCTTCGATTATAACGCCCGAGTGAACCGCGGATTAACCAAGCGCTTAGGAAAGACTGGCAAACTCACAAGCAGAATCATTTCCTTTGATACGCTTTTGGCTGATGAGCAAGAACAAACAAAATTGAGACTTGGTAAAGAAGATCGAATCTATGATATTGTTCGTTTGCGATTATTGGATGACGTCCCGGTCGCGCTGGAATATACCATTATGCCAGTCGCAGTGATTCCCGGCATCACCGAAGAGGTTCTCAAAGCTTCCGTTTATGAATATATTTCCAATACATTGCACTTACCGATTGGCACATCGATTCGAAGGATCAAAGCCGACCGTCCAGATATCTATGACCAGCAGCATTTGATTTGTTCCCCCAATGACCCCATTTTAGAAGTCGAGCAAACGGTTTACTTAGAAAATGGGATACCTTTTGAATTTTCACAATCCCGGCATCGATACGATATGGGTGACTTTATTGTCGCTAATAACTGATCTCTCTTTTGATCGGTCAAAAAGCCCGACATTTCTTGCTGCATTCTGCAAAAATGGTGGGCTTTCCTCGGTTACTGCTATTTTTTTGTTTCTATCACTTGCGATTTCTACCTCATTCTTTCTTATTGCGGCTGTTTCTAGTCGATATACCGAGTGACAACTGCCAATTCCGGCTCATAAGCAGAACCAGTGATCTTTGTTTTCATGACTTTGGAGCCTGGGGTCTGTGAGTGGATCATCTCGTCTGCACCTAAATAAAGACCGACGTGATGGACTTTTCCTTTTCCCTCTTCATATGCGAACAACAATAGATCACCTGGCTGCGCCTGTTCATAGGATCGCTGCACACCCGCTTGCGCTTGTTCAATGGTATCCCGAGGAATCAAAATACCATTGACCCGATGCAAACTATACATAAACCCTGAGCAGTCAAAGCCACTGCTGCTGATCCCTGCCCATACATAAGGCAAATCCAGAAATTGTTCTGCCATCTCGATCAATTGTCGGGGAGTTGTTGAGTTTCCTTGATCGATTCGTTGGGCTTGTGTTTTAGAAATTTCAGCTGGTCCTTCAGGTGTCATCACATGATACCACTCAGCGTCCTCAAAAAGCCAATCCAGCAGGGTTCCGAAAGAAAGGATTCTTTGATGATCTTTGAATTGCAGGACAGCAGTTGGTTTGATTACTGCTACCTTCTGATTTTTCCCCAATCCATATTTCTCGTCTATGACAGTCAATACGTTGCTAGGAACATACCCTGGGTAGCCTCGGGGATTTTTATTACTTGCTTGGTCTAAGACAATGATTTCTGCCCATTCTTCTTTTTCTTGAACGACTTCGACAACGGTCCCATAAAGAATCTCTGAATCAACCAAGTCCTCTTCATAGAGAGTCATTGCATCTGCTGCTGATAAAAACGAATGGACTGCTTCTAAAGGTTGCGCATTGATTTTTGTTAAAACTGCATTTTGCTGCGGCTGTTTCCATAAAAAAGTCATAGCTGCTTGGACTGCTTTTTTCACTAGGTTCTCCTTTGCTGATTTATTGATCATTTTTGCTTGTGCAATCTGGGGAAAGATGAAAGATCCATCTCTTCTAACTTACTGCTTGTTTCTTTACTCTAGGGAAACATTCTTGTAGTCATAGGCTGCACCGACACTATGGACCACTAAGCCTTTGATTTTTGGGGAACGTAAATGAGCCTCTGCGCTTTGAAATAATGGAATCACGCCCAATTTTTCATTCAAAATCTGCTCAGCTTCCACCATATTTTGCCAACGTGCTTGAGGATCGTTGGCATATGCATCGGATGCTTCTGAAATCAAGTTATCATAGGTATCATCCAACCATTTTCCGCGATTGTATGAACTATCTTTTTTGAAAAGTTCCAAGAAATTGATCGGATCTGCATAATCACCGATCCAATTGTTCATGACCATTTCGAAATCTCCGCTATTGGAACGATCTAATCGCACAGAAAAAGGAACATTGGTCACTTCTACAGTCAATCCTTCAAGGGTTTGTTGAAGCGTTCCTTGAATGTATTCGGCTAATTTCTTTGATTGATCGGTATCTGAGGTGAGTAATTCAAAGGTGAGGGTATCTTTTCCTAGTTCGGATTTTGCTTGCTCCCACAATTTCTTGGCTTGTTCTTCATCATAAGGCAGCGAAGTCCCTGCATCTTTAACAAAATCTGTTTTCGTTTCAGGATTAAAGGCTAGATCAGAAGGAACAAATCCAACAGCTGGAAGTGACCCATTACCTAAAATCTGATCAACGATTTGCTGACGATTAAGGCTATAGGAAATTGCTTGCCGCAACTTTTCATTCCGAAACGGTGAGTCCTCCGCTGCTTGATTCATTTCTAAATACTGGGTCGTCGCGCTCGGTTGAACAACATAATCCTTGTGATTTACATTTTGCATCGCCAGTTCCCCACTCAATGTGATGTCATCTGCTTGCCCGCTTTCATACAAATTATAGCTAGTTGAAGATTCTTTGACGACATCAAACTGAACTCCGGATAACTTCACTGACTCTGCATCCCAATACTCAGGATTTTTCTTGAGTGTCCATTGAATATCTGTACCTGGGCCGTCATAATCCTCCAATGTGAAAGGACCATTGTAGACTGCATTCGCACTTGTTAAGGCATATTGATCCCCATGTTCTTGAACAACCGCTTCACTCTGCGGGAAAAAAGTAGGAAAAGCGAGTAAAGATTTAAAATAAGGCGTTGCTTTTTCCAATGTAATCTTCAATTCATGACTCGTGACGGCTTCGATCCCTAGTTCACTTTTATCCTTCGTTCCATCGGAAATAGCTGCAGCATTTTTGACTGGTGCTAGCATGTAGGCATAGTTGGAGGCGGTAGCAGGATCAACCGTTCGTTGCCAGCTAAAGACATAATCCTCTGCTGTGACAGGTTCCCCATTGGACCATTTGGCATCTTCTCTTAATTTGATCGTGTACACCACCCCATCTTCACTGACCATTGCGTCTTCACTCGCACCGGCAATCACGGGTTCATTGTTTTCATCGAGGCGATAAAGTCCTTCATAGGCATTGTTCAAGGTAATAAAACTGTAAGAATCGGTTGCTAACGACAAATCGGCGCTCCCCATTTCAGCAGAAAACTGAACATTCAGCATTGGCTGATTGGCATTTGCTGACTTGGTTGAATCTGTGGTTTTCGATGACGGCTGTTGACAGGCTGCTAGAAAAAAACTACAAACGATGAGTGATCCGATAACTCTTGCTTTGGTTGTCATTCTTGACGCCTCCTATTTTTCAGATAATTCTAAAAATTCCGTTTTGTTAAGTGAAGTTTACCGTGATTCGAATCTTTCTGTCAAATTCCCTTACTTGAAAGAATCTTCAAAGATACCTAGAGAAAGGTCCTATGGAGAGTACTTTCCTAGCTGTTCTTAGGTAGGAAAGAAACATCTTTTTTCACTAGGCAAGTATTTTCCAAGAAAAATACCGACCTAATTGACAATCATTCTCAATTACAGCTATACTAATTGGAAAATGATGATGCAAAGTCAAATCGTGCATTTACCACAAAAAGGAGTGTTGTTCATGTATATCAAAACTGTGACATTTGAAGTTTTAGCAGAAGCAAAAGAAACATTTTCAGAAAAGATCCGCAAAGATATCGCCTCGATGAAAACGTTTGAAGGCTGTCTCCAATCTGAATGTTGGATCAACGAAAAAAAAGCATCAGTCGATTTTCAACTCGTCTCAAAGTGGCAAGAAAAGAAACATTTCCAAGCATGGCTAAAGCGGCCCGAACACTTGCAAAAACACCGTGAAGCTTATCGTGCAGAAAAAGAAGGAAACGGAAAACCTTCCGTAGTAATAAACAAGAGTGGACAAGATTATTCCTTATTTGACGACTCACTTGTATCTTTCAGCAAGAACTGAGTTGAAACTTATTTCAAGAAAGTTCAGCTAAAAAAGAAGGGCAGCGCTTGCCGATGAGAATCCATTTCATCTGACAAGCGTTGTCCTTCGACTGCGTATCGCGTATTTGTCGTGTCAGCCCACCACGGTTAGTTCGTGGAGTGTCTGCCCGGATGGGTCTTTTAACTGCAACCAACCATTGGTCCCTCCGTAGTAAAGAAACAGACCAACCTCATTGACACTTTTTAAAATAACTTCTTCTATCGTGCAATGATCCTTAATCGCTGCTTGATGATCTTGGCGGATTTTTTCTCCTAAGCGAGCAGAAAATCCCAAGGAACCGTCTTTATTATATGGAATTTCTTCGGCTAATTTTGCCCCTTTTTCGATTCGCATTTCATTGCGCTTTTGCCAATAAACAGTTGCCTGACTTCCTTGATAGTCAATATAGAAAGGTCGATCCTGCAATTCTTTTTTCCATTGATGCCTTGCTTTTGTTTTTTTCACTGGATCAAGGGAAGTGGTATTTTGGTAATAGCCAAGTTTATCTAACAATAAGTCAAAATTTTTTGCACAAGTTGCAATGAGCTCACTTTGCTCACCTGGGATCGCTTCACTTTTTTTCTTCAACAAACCATACTTCTCCTGATAATAATGTGCAAGGTAAGGTGCCTGGATTTCCCAGCTAGGAGTAATACTAATGATTCGATCATGGGGCTGAGTCAAGTCCAGCAATGTATCCGTTGTAATAGCTGTTACCGCATGATTCTTAACAAGAAAAAACACAGTATTATCGAGCTGTGTCACACGATCATGATCTGCAATTTGTAATAAACCTTGTTCATTGGGAAGCTTAAACAGTAACTCCTCTTCTTCTAAGATCACTAATTCAGCTCTCATAACATTCTCCTCCAGGCGTACGATTTTAATTTATTGTACCATCATTAAGTCTTTATTGAAATTTATTGGCCGCCTGGCAGTCTATCGCAGCATACAAAAAACGATGATAGCAGAAAATAGGAGCCGTAACTATTAGGCAAGTATTCTGCCCTTGAAAGTTACTGTCCCAGACAGCAAAGGATACTCTTTGCTGAAAAAATTTGGCTAACATCGTAAATATTATTGATTAAATTGTTATTTTTAATTGTTGAGCTCATTATTTTCCTGTTTTTAAACAATAAGCTTCTGTCTTTTTTTAACTAAAAAAACATTCGACTAAAGCTGGTCCATAGATTTCATTATACCGAGCAACGACTCTTCCACATCGTTCCTCGATTTCGTCGTGATCAATGCCATCATATCTTACGACACTCATCACCACACAATTTTCCATTTTGCGGATTACCTCACCGATGATCCTCCTTTGCATACCTACCGGTTTACATTCATACGCTTTTCCTAAAACAATGTTATCACAATTCATAATTTCCACCTTCAAATTTAATTTTTCTAATTATTTTATCATAATATCATCGTTTTTTAATAATTAAAAGTAATACGCATTGATTCGCACAAAAAACCAGTACAGACAAAAAAACCAAACGAATAGAAGTTGCCTCAGAAACAAGCCGGCAATTCAGCAACTTCAAGAACTAAAGTTGCGCTTTCTATCGTTTGGGTATTTCTTTTGTACCAGCGAACACGATTCGCTGCTCGTTTTATCAATTACGCCGTGCAGCTACTAGCGAAGCGGCAAATTTTTCTAAGAAAAGTTGATCGATCTCGTCATAACTACTTGTTTTCGAACTATCGATATCTAATACTCCGATCAGTTGGTCATTGTCCAGCATTGGCACAACGATTTCTGACATTGCTGCCGAGTCACAAGATATGTAGTTCTCATGTTCTTTGACATTATCGACGATCATAGTCTTTTTCTCAGCAGCGGACTCCCCGCAGACCCCTTTTCCTAACTGGATGCGGGTACAAGACACGCGGCCTTGGAAAGGACCTAGAATCAATTCGCCTTCTTGAAACAGATAATAGCCGGCAAAGACCGTATCTGGTAACGTTTCATTCAGCAATGCGGAAGAATTAGCCAGATTCGCTAACCAGTTACTCTCCGCTTCTAACAATCCTTTTAACTGAAGGAGCATCAGCTCGTATGCTTCTTTTTTCTCCATATCCATCACCTCTGCTATTGATTATAAGCAACTCGCAGAGTTTTGTCTTGGTAGAATTCTTGAATTTCGAAAACTCTTTCTTCTAAAATGGTTTCTTTCCTGTTTTCTTGGAAGAAACATTATGAAAACATTACTGTTCTTTCCGCTCCTTTGCTCCTCAAGACCATCCCGATCGTCAAAAAAATCAGGCATCAATAACTGTAAATCTTGTTTGTTGATATTGAGGGACTTCTAACTCATCCAAAATAGCTTTTGCCAATGTTCCGCTAGATGTGACAGATTGTCCGGCATCATTTTGAAGCAAGTGATCTTTTCCTAAAATAGCCGGTTTAGCTTCCCCAGCTTGGAAAAGGTTCCCTGGAGAAATTCCTACCCAATCAACATTTTTAACAGTTAATAAGAAATTGTACTCGTCTAATTGATTTTCTGGAATCGCGATCCAGCTTTCACTATCAGGTGCTTTTTTCAAGTCATTAACATTCAAGTCGCCAGCATCATTCAGTAAACTACCCGCCCCTAAAATGAAGAACAATCTAGTTTTCTTTCCACGGAAAAGATGGATCAAACGGGCTGCTAAGTCGACATGTAGATAGGCTTGATCAGGGCTAGTAGCAAACGCATCAATGATAGCATCAAAACCTTCCAACTCGCCTCTTTTCAATTCAAACGCGTCTTTGGTTATTGTTTTGACAGAATTCCCAAACATTTCCTTTGCTTTTTCTTCATTGCGTACGATAGCTACGACTTCATGTCCTCGTGCACTTGCTTCCCGATAAATCGCTGAACCAGCATTTCCTGTTGCACCAATAATTCCAATTTTCATTGCTCTCTTCCTTTCATCTTTAAACTTGTACATGTAGAAAAATACATGTAACTTTTAAGGTTACATGTTGATTATAAAAAGAAAGCTCCTTTTCGTCAAGCATTTGCTTTTGAAACGGAGCTGTCTCTCTTCATTTTTCAGCAGCCACATTGAGTTTATCTATGATATCTGCTAGTGTGATCTGTTGCATCTCTAACTCAATTTTTTTTTGCAGACGCTCATAGGTCTCATCTAGAACTTCCTGAATGCTACCGCCAATCAAACAATTAGGATTGGTTTTTTTGTCAATATGCAACAATCGTTGGTCCTTTTCAACACTTGAATAAATGTCTAGCAAAGTGATCTCTTCGGGTTTTTTTAGTAATTTAGGTTCAGCTTTTCCCCGTTGGCTCTCAATCAAGCCAGCTGTTCGCAAATCACTCATGATTCGGCGGACATAGGCTGGATTGGTCTCGACACTTTGAGCAATTCGATCACTGGATAGATCGGTTCCCTTCAACATTTCAATATAGGCCAGAATATGAATGGCATCGCTGTATTTCGTTGAGTACTTCATCCCTTTGATGTCCCTTCAAAAATATACTTTTAGCTATCATACCTTTTTTTAGGGAATTGTTCAAAGAGTTGGGGCTTTTCAGCGCTTTTTGTCGTTTGGTTAAGGCAAATAGGTGATAGCTAAGAAGTACAGCTAATGCCGGTTTTTCTTTGCTGATCAACTTCTAATGTCTTTGCCTCTGCTTAATCTTCTTCAAAATCTGCTACTGCAGTGAGAAGCGTGTTGACATGTTGGATATTCTCTTTACCAAATTGTTCATAATCCAATGGATCTCCTGTCAATGTACGGTTGAGGAAGCCAATCACCATCGGCATATTCATCCCTGCATACAGCTCAAATGTCGCACCTTCCATGATTAACCGAGAAGCCGCATTGCATGGGGTTCCTCCTAGCAGATCAGCAAAGACCACAGGGTTTTGACTGTCAGCGATGACAGCTGCTAGTTTTTGGCGAAAATCATCGGCACCTTCTTCTGGTAATAATGGGACTGTCTGGATCTCTGACTGAGGCCCCATGATCATTTCTGTACTTTTTTTCAATTCTTCACAAAACCGGCCATGACTAATCAAGACTAATTGCTTTTCCATCAACTTCCTACCTACTTTCCATCTACTTCGAAATAACTCCTAACGCCGACAGTGCCACACTGACGATCAATACGACGAAAATTGCTTTGGTTGATGTCATGTTTTTCTTTCCTAACATCCAATAGACAATCCCGACAATAGCTGCTGGTAAGAGCCGCGGCAAAATCATATCAATATTGTTTTGCATATTCAATGTGACCTCACCAATACTTGGTGCCCAAGCAAATTTTACATTGACCATTGTTGCCACTAATGCTCCTACCATAAAAACACCCAGTAATGTCGCTGCATCTGTTAATGCTGTTAAGCGGCTTTGCATGGTTGTCACAAGGGAAATACCTTCTTTATAAGCAAATTCCAGTTGTTTCCAACGAAAGATCATGACTACGATTTGTGCAGCGATCCAGATAAAGATGCCGATCGGATTTCCATTGATGGCCATATTCGCAGCCAATGCACCAAAAATCGTTGGCACTAGGGCTGCGAAAATCGAATCACCGATTGCTGCGAAAGGTCCCATCAACCCGGCTTTCAACCCTGAAATGGTATCTTTTGCCTGAAATCCCTCTTTTTCTTCGATCGCTAGATCAATCCCCGTGATAATGGTATTGAAGAAATTTGATGTATTAAAAAACTGTGTATGCGTTTTCATCATTTCTTTTAATTCAGGGGTGTTGTCCCCATAGATTTTACGTAGTTGCGGCAAAATGGTGTACAAGTAACCTGAGCCTTGCATCCGTTCATAGTTCCATCCTAGTTGGAAACCAAATAGGCTGCGCCGATTGATTTGTTGGAAGTCTTTTTTCGTTAATTTAACATTAGATTTCATCGTCTTCAATCTCTCCTTCCGAATGCTGCTCGTTTTGTGCGGTATTAGTTGCTGGACGTGCTTGTCCATTTTTGTAGCTGATAGCGGCAAATGCGAAACCAATTAGTGCGATTGCCAACATTGGTAATGCGTTGAAGGTACCGCTGAAATCTTTTACAACACTTGCTACACTGCTGCCCAATAGTTGGATATTGCTAAATACCGTTGTTAATAATGCTGTCAAAACAAAGCCTAAAATAAGATAAGGAAAATGTTTTTTTACTGGTAAATAACGAAGTAAAATTGCAAAACCTACAGCTGGTAAGACTGCTCCGGCAACGGATAATCCATCGCCTAACCACTTTAAATCACCATTCAAATAACTAACAACGTTTTCGACTAATCCGCCACCGAAAGCCAACGCGAGAAATACAGGAACAAGTCGTGATAGCGCCCACGGTGCTGCGCCCAACAAAAAGTTTCGTTCGATGGCTTTGAAATTCATATTTTCCACGTGGGTATCGATTCTATGAGCAAAATACGTATTCGCAAAACGAGCTAAAATATCTAATTGAATCATCAAACTAGCTACCGGTACAGCAATTGCAGCAATTGCCTGTTCTGGATCCATTCCTAATGCAACAGAGAATGCCGTGGCCAAAACCGTTCCCGAATTGGCGTCGATCCGCGAAGCACCGCCAAAAGTTCCTACACCAAGGACTGTCAGTTGCATACTACCACCAATCAATAAACCGGTTGTGATATCTCCCATCACTAACCCTGAAAAAAGACCAGCAAAAACGGGCGCACTCATTGAAGAATAGATCTGTAATTCATCTAGAATCTGATAACCTGCATATAATGATAATAATAAAATTTGCCACCAATGAATTTCCATATTGATTCTCCTATCTTTCTAAAAGGCTCATAAAGTTTTCAGCTTTATCGCTAGGGACCATTTGTGCAAAAAGTTTCACACCTTTGCTAGCAAGTTCTTTGAAATCAGCAATATCTGCGGGAACAACATTGATTGACTTGGTAATAGACTTTGTTTCAGCTGTTTGGGACATGTTTCCAACATTTATTTCAGTGATCGGCACACCTAATTCCACTAGTTTGAGCAAACGGTCAGGTTTTTTAGCAACAATCAACAACCGTTGAGAATCATATCTTCCAGCCAAAATATTGGCAGCTGCTTTCTCAATCGGCAAGATACTTAACTTGACCCCTGCAGGCGTTGCTAATTTCAAGCCACTCTTTTCGATTGGATTTTCTGCTACATCGTCGTCCACAACCATAATTCGGCTAATATTCAGCTTGGTCGTCCATAAGTTTGCCACTTGTCCATGAATCAATCGTCCATCAATACGTACACCAATAATACTCATACTTTTTTCGCCTCCATCGTTTTATAAACCGGTTCTTTTCTCAAATGTACTTCTTTTGCAAAGCAGCCCTCCGTTTCAAAAATAATGATTGTGTTTTCCCCATGATTCAAAAATCCGCTTGGTACGTACAATGATAAAATGGGGCCCACTTCCCAAAAGCGTCCAACAGTGACATTGTTGACCAGAACAACTCCTTTGCCGAATCCTGTCAAATCAATAAAAGTATCTCTTTTTTCCTCTAGCACAAAGGAATAACGATAAAACCCGGGTTGTTCTGGATGCCAGTCCCGCGTAAAATCAATTGCTGGTGACTTACTGAAGTCTAGCCAGTAATGAGTCCAGTTGGTCACAAAGTGCAGATCAGCCATCACACCTCTACGAATCCCTTTTCGCTGGGTCTCTGCTGTCAGCTTATGTCCATAGTTGACTCGTCCCATATTTTCTACTAGAATATCCAATTGATTTTCTTCTGCTGCTTGCTTAATCAATAAGTCTTCACCAATTTCTCCTTGATATTGCGTTGCAAGGAATGTTTCATTCAAGAAAATCTGGGCACGATCATTTCCATCAATGATCCGGAGCTTTTCTATTTCCGCGTCTCGCCGTTTCTTCGTGCGGTACAACAAATAGCCATAAGGATGGTCCAATTGTTCCATCGTTTGCGGATAAACCGTCTTGACCGGCTGACTGATTTGATCGATAACAGAAAACAAACTTACTTTATCTTGTAGTTGAAGTTCCATTGATAGAGATGTTTTGCTGCGCGGTTCGTGCTGTTCATATTCTGGAAAATGTTCTTTTAGCATTTTCTGCAATGCGTAATACTTTGCTGTCGGATTCCCTTGCTCATCCAATGGTGCATCGTAGTCATAGGAAGTGACCTGCGGTAAATCGACTGCGCCTCTAGCCGAACAACCATTCATAAATCCAAAATTAGTTCCCCCGTGAAACATATATAAATTGACACTACCGATTTCCAAAGCTTCTTTGACTGATTCAGCGAGATCATCTGGGTCTCTCCGAATAATTGGTTCATTCCAGCGATTGAACCAGCCATCCCAGAATTCCATACACATCAAAGGCCATTTTTTGTTGTGCTGATCAAAAAAATCCTGCATCGCTGCAAAGTTTTCTTTTGCCCGGGAACCAAAATTCCCTGTGACCAATACATCATCTTCAATCAAGCTGCCAGCTCGTAAGGCGGCTTGCCAAGGACCATCCGAAGTAAATAAAGGCATATCAATGCCACGGTTTATCAGCATTTCTTTGATAGCTCTCAAATAAGCTTTTTCTTCACCATATGACCCATATTCGTTTTCCACTTGGATCATTAGAATGTTCCCTCCATGACTCAACTGGTAGGGAATGATTTTTGGAAGTAATACATCGTAGTATTCCGCCACATGCGCTAAATAGCTCGGATCACATGCTCTTAATCGTCCAGACTCCTTTAGTAGCCAAGCAGGTAACCCGCCGAATTCCCATTCGGCGCATATATATGGAGAAGGTCGCAGGATGACATACAGACCAAGCTCTTGTGCCAAGGACAAAAAACGCTCTAAATCAAGAATGCCTTCAAACTGAAATAACCCTTTATGCGGTTCGTGCAAATTCCAAGGCACATAGGTTTCGACGGTATTAAATCCAAGCGCTTTCAAATTATAAAGAGAGTGCTCCCAATCATCCGGATGGACCCGAAAATAATGAATCGCACCAGATAGTAGTTTAAAAGGAGAACCATTCATTAAAAACTCTTCTTTTATTTCAATCGTAGCCATGTTCTGCTCCCATTCATTAGTAGTCAGCTTTGCAAGGTGAATTGCTCTATTGGACTGGCTGTACTACTTTCTCATGCCACGAAACGGCAGTTTCTCTTATCACTTCATTCAATTGACGAATGTTTTGTGTCCCTTGTTCTGTCAGCCATTCTAAAGTTGCCGCTTCTCCTTTTTCAACAAAAGGAGCGACTGCATCTTTCCAAGTTGCTCTGCCACAGAGTACACCGTTGAATCGTGCCCCAGCATCTTTGGCAAAACGCAATGTTTCCATGAATAATGCCGCTGAGACCCCAGCACTTAAGAAGATATATGGCAAATCTGTTGCGTCGCTTTGTTCTTTAAAATAAGCGGCAGCTTCTTGACGTGTATAGGCGATCTCCCCTGTTGCATCCCCTTCAACAAATGATATGTTTACTGGTACTTCAACCTTTAAGACATCTACTTTATACTGGGTTTTCGAGAATTCTTTCATCATTTCGATCACTTTGCGCGGCTTTGCTTTGGCATAGGAAAGCGATTTCATGTCTACATTTTTAGCATCATATGACAATAACTCTAAATAAAATGGCAGTCCTTCAGCCATGCATTCGCTTCCAATTCGTTCAACAAAAACTTGCTTGTGAAAATTGATTTCCTCTTCTTCATCGCAATCGTAATACAGCAAAAATTTCACCGCATCAGCACCTGATTCTTTAAACCGAATAACTGAACAATCCGGAAGCAAATCAGGAAAGCGACCAGGAACGGTTTGATCGTAACCGGTTTTCTCATATGCTAGCAAAAGACCGCTCTCTGCTGCACGTTTTTGTGCAGCAGGCAACCCATATTCTGGATCCAATAAAATGGCTGAGGCATAGGGCGTCAATTCTTGTGAAATCAGGGTTTTAAACCGCTCAATCGTTTCTTTCGTCGCTTCCATCCCTAAAGCTGACATCATTTTCTTCAGTGCACCACGCTGATCAATCGCCAGGGCGGTAATAATGCCCTCCGGCGTCGATAAACGTTCCATTGCTTGTCTTTTATTTTCGGACCATTCTAACATGCTTCACACTCTTTCCTAATTTTCATATGGATAAATCGTTACACCTTTGACCACACGATTGACTGTTCCACTTGGCGATGGTGTATCTGGTGTATTACCAACCTTCACCGAACAAAGTAATGCGATCGTTTGGGCTACCATGATATCTGCTAAAGCAAGATAGCCATCCGGCAGTAACGAATCTGCAGCTAATTCAAAGGAATCACCACTAAACAATGAACCCTTTTGACCAATTCCAACAACGCGTTGGGCAATACCGTCATTTTTGATTTCGTCCAGCATATCTACATCGTATTTCTGCGTATATGAGTCATTGCTGACAAACAGGAAAACCAATGTTTGCTCATTGACAAAAGATTTGGGACCATGTCTGAATCCTAAAGATGTATCAAAAACGGTTGCGATTTTTCCAGCAGTCAACTCGAGAACTTTCAATTGCGCTTCTCTAGTCAATCCGCCTAAGCTTCCCGAACCTAAGTAAATGATGCGATGAAAGTCTGATGCCAGATACCCTTGGATCTCTGATTCTCGTTGGATGACTTCTTCTCCTAGTCGGCTTAATTGATGAACATATCTTTCTTTTTGCTGATTGCTTGCTTGATCAAAAATAAGTAGCGCAGTCAGCGTCATACAGCTGAAACTGCTTGTCATAGCAAAACCAGCGTCATTGGCTTTGTTTGGCATTAGTAAAACTAGATTTTCTTTTTTTGTAGGCATTTGTGTAGCCAATAATCCATCTGGTGCACAGGTGATCACGATATGATAGATCTTGTTGACCAGCTGATTGGCCATCTTAACTGCGGCTAGACTTTCTGGACTATTTCCACTGCGGGCAAATGAGACCAAGATCGTTGTCTCATCAGGAATCAGGTATTCTTTTGGCGTAGCAACGATATCGGTCGAACCAATACTTTGAAAAATGAACTGATTCGTATTTCCTTGACTAGTAAGAAACGGAATTAGTGTATCCCCCACATATTGAGAGGTTCCGGCCCCTGTAAAAATGACGCGGATCGGTCGCTCTCCAGCATGTTGTTTCGCATCCGTAAACAAACGATCTAGATCTGCGACTGTTTCTTGATAACGGTCAAACGTCTCATGCCACAGTTCCGGTTGTTGTCGAATTTCTCGGGTAGTATTTTCTGCTCCTAGCTTTTGCAGTTCTTCTTTTGACAACATAAACATTTTCTTTCCTCCAATTCAGTTAGTGGAACGCAGATGCCTGATCTTATAATGAAACTTATCGGCCCGTGCCACACTTAATGTAAATTCAATCACTTCGTTCTCGAGATTATAGGTTGAGCGAACTAAATGGAGCACTGGTGATCCTTCTGGAATATTTAGCAGCTCACTATCTTCTTTCTGGGCAATACTGGCATAAAATTCTTCGTCAGCCGATCGTACCGTTTGATTGAAATCTTCAGAAAACAAATCGTATAACGGTTTTATCGATAGCAGTTCCCGAGATAGTGTCATAAATAGCTTCACTGGCAAATAGGATTTCTCGATCATCATTGGCAGATCGTCGGCTAAGCGCAAACGGTCTAACTGAAACAAAGGTTCACCTAATTGAACATTCATATGCCCCGCTAAATACTTGGTTGCTTCAATCTTTTTGAAGGCCAATATCTTGGTTTCAGGATGTTTGCCCATTGCCCGCATTTGTTCGGTAAAACTATATGCGCCAGCTAGATCAGTCGCATTTGTCCTTAATTCCGAAACAAAGGTTCCTTTTCCATGTTGTCGATAAATGTAGCCCATTTTTTCCAGTTCTTGCAATGCTAGTCGCACCGTCGTGCGACTAACGCCATAAAAACTGGTCAACTCTCTTTCTGATGGCAGCTTATCATGAGCGACCATACTGTTTTCGATTCGTTGTTTCAATATTTCTACCAGCTGATAATAAAGTGATTTTGATTGAAATGTATTTTGCATCGATGTCTCTCCTAACTGGTTATAACCACAATACAAGTATAGTAGTGGTATTTTTTATGAGTCAATACTAAGAACAGTTTTTTTTGTATTTTCATTTTTGGTCTTGTTAATATGATTGGTATCATTGACTTTAACAGGCATAAAAGAAAATGAAAAATGATTTTCCAACTATTTTCATTCAAGAACAACTTCTATTTTTTTCTTTTTCGCACTTCAACTGGTATCTTTTTTTTATTAGCTACACTCCTTCATCAGCAAGCGGTTTATCTCAGACTATCAAAAAAAGCGAATCGAGGAGATCAAATATAGGTCCTCAACTCGCTTATTAAACTGACGATAGCGTTATACGTGCTAGACGATTTCCAAGTGGCTCAAAGATAGCTCTCCAACCCTGTCATATGCGGTAATAATCATTTCTGAAGCTGAGAGATCCGTTATTTGCTGATAAGTTCACCCATTGTGAGAAGTAATTGGCAACAGAGATCCCTTTTTCAGTCAATCCCTTGAGATCCATCCATTCTTGCTTCATTCGGCTATTGTGATATGATTGGCCATTGAATCAGCATGTTTCTGCCCCCTGCAATCCATTGAGCCGCAAGTAAAACAACCTGATTCATTTCTAAAAGATGATTATTCTTCCACAATAGCATCTTTATCCTTCCCAGTTAATCGAATATAAGCTATTTAGAAATTCTTCCCATACTTCTTTTTTCATATCACTCTCTAAGACAAACTCAAAAACTTTTTCAATCTTTAAATTATCGTCATCTAGTCCTACATACCATTTGTAATCAGGGGCCTCATTTTTCATACGATCCTCAAATAACTTTTCTATACATTTGTCAGTAAGAAAGTTATCTGTTTCTTGACTTGTTCGTTTGTAGAATTTCCATATATTGCCATTTGTATACAAAACTTTTTTAAACCATAGTATTTGTCCTAAGAGTTGGCCTAAATCTTGATTCAGTTCATTTCCTGGTTTTTTTGCTTTCTCAAATTCTGATATTAGATCGATTGATTCTAGATCTAATAGCTTCTCATCGACATTTTTTACTTCAACGCAGCCATAAATCAAATTTTTATTCGCTATATTTACACTTCCCCCGGCAAGATTATCTGAATTATCAAACCGTTCATCCAAGATGACAAAATCAGGAAATGAAGATAAGCCATAGAATATCTGACCTTTTGGACTCCTACTTCGCAAGCTTACATCTCTTAAAGATAGCCTAGACATATTTTTGCCAGCCTTAATCATTTCCGCAACTAGATGATATAGGTCATTTTCAATCCAGTTTTGTCTTTTAATCAGGTTTAATTCTCGCATATAGTATTCAAATTTCTGATTTCTCATGAAAAATCATTCCTCTTTATTTACTCATTTCTCTAGCACCTAAATCTCGCTGGACATCGTTTCCCACTTAACACGCTATTTTCATGATCTATTTTTATTGTTTGCCTCCCTTATGAGTTGTTGACATTCAGTATTCATGAATTAATCGTCAGACGGATTAAAGATGGATCTCCAACCCGTCATATGCGGTAATGATCATTTCTGAAGCTGAGAGATCTGCCATCTCTTGATAGGTTCTCCCTCCATTGTGAGAGAAATGATTGGCGACAAAGATCGTCTTTTCAGTCGCTAACTTGCGATCCATCAGCTCCTGTTTCATTTGAATATTTTGCGACCAATTCATATGATTGGCCATCTGGTCAGCATTGGTCTGCCCCGTGCAATCCATTGATACACAATCAAAAATAAACTTATTTGCTTCTAAAAAAGCAAACATCTCTTCCGTCAAGTAGCCTGTATCGTGTCCATAGAGAAGTGTTTTGCCTGTTGGATCTTTGATGACATAGATAAAACAATCTTCGGCAAAATGACCATGTTGTGCCGGTAAAGAATACACTTCATAGCCATTGATCCATGTTTTTTGATACGCTTCCAAAAGATGATACGTCAGGCGTTGTTCATCGTAACGTCCTTCCAATTGGAACGCTCGGTCATAAAAACCTTTCACATAGGCATTGCTATAGACAGCCAATTGAGTCGTGATCCCATTGGCATAGCCGGACATTCGATAAGCTAAATCTTCTCCGTAAAAATGATCTGAGTGCCAGTGGGTCAGCAATAATGCTTCGACGCGATTATAATCCACTCGACCACTCAATCGGTGCAGGTAACTGTCCCCAGGAAAATCGATCAAAAGCTTGCCATCATCCAACAACGCTTGCGTTTGGGTCCGAAT
Source organism: Enterococcus sp. FDAARGOS_553 (assembly GCF_003812305.1). Classification (NCBI taxonomy): domain Bacteria; kingdom Bacillati; phylum Bacillota; class Bacilli; order Lactobacillales; family Enterococcaceae; genus Enterococcus; species Enterococcus sp. FDAARGOS_553. The sequence continues at coordinate 1,942,445 of NZ_CP033740.1, read as the reverse complement.
CTCCCGGCCTTTTTTCTCCATCGCATGACGGCAGATCCTACAATTACAAAATATGGCTGGAACACGTTCTGCCGCAGCAGTACCCAAATAAGTGACTTTCATCCTCATCCCTCATTTCAATTTTTATCTTTGTTTAGGTATAGCATAATTTTTATCGACTTTCATGACTTTTTCGAGATTCTAATCAAACTTTTCTTCGGATTCAATCGAATCCTCAGTCAGAACAAAAGACAATTTTCGGGATACTGTTAAAAAATATGCAGCTACATGATCAGCCTTATTTACTTGCGCATGAGGCATTAAAGCAAATGATAGACCCCTCCTGACCAAAAGAAAAAAGCCCTTGAAAACAAGGGCTTTTGCTTCATCTGATAATAAATGATTAACGACGAATTTCTTTGATACGAGCTGCTTTTCCGTGTAATGCACGCAAGTAGTACAATTTTGCACGACGTACTTTACCGTAACGAACAACTTCGATTTGTGCAACACGTGGTGTGTGCAATGGGAAGGTACGTTCAACACCTACACCATTTGATACTTTACGAACGGTATAAGTTTCGCTAATACCAGCTCCGCGGCGTTTGATAACAACACCTTCAAATAACTGGATACGTTCGCGCGTTCCTTCAACAACTTTCGCATGAACGCGAACAGTGTCCCCAGGACGGAAAGCTGGGATGTCAGTACGTAATTGTTCTTGAGTTAATTCTTGAATCAATGGATTCATCTTTATCATTCTCCTTATTCCCAAACATTCTTAAAGCAATTTGCTCCAGCGGAATATCGTAATAGTTGAGTTTACACTCACTGAAATATCTTACCATAACTTTCCAGCTCATGTAAAGACAAATTTCTTGTCACCAGCTTTTTTTCCCGACATTTATTTTGTCTCTATAAAAAAGACAACGGACTAGACTGGTGCTTCTAGTATCCGTTGTGGTGGTTTCATTTGATTGCAGGTGCGATTCTAGATACTGAGATTTCTTACTTTGATTCATCCTCTGCCGAAGCTTCTTCGTCGATCTCTTGTAGCATTTTTTTCATTTCTGCTGTTAGGGGATAATCCGCCAACATATCAGGTCGTCGATGATAAGTTCGTCTCAAGGATTCTTTTAAGCGCCATTCTTCGATCAGTTTGTGGTTGCCGTTCATCAAGACTGGTGGGACCGTCATCCCTTGAAATTCTGCTGGTCGCGTGTACTGCGGGTGTTCAAGCAACCCTGTGGAGTGGGAATCAGTCTGCGCAGACGTCTCGTTTCCTAGCACTTCAGGCAGCAAACGAACGGTCGCATCGATCATCACCATCGCGCCTAATTCGCCACCAGTCAAAACATAATCCCCGAGAGAAACTTCATCCGTCACTAGCGAACGAATTCGTTCATCATACCCTTCATAATGTCCGCAGATAAATACCAGATGCTCTTCTTGCGAAAAAGATTCGGCCATTTTTTGATCGAATTTCTTACCGGCAGGGTCTAACAAGATAATACGTTTTTTGGTTTGCGGGGTGGCAGTTTCGATCGCTTTTAAATTATCATAGATCGGCTGAACTTTCAGCAGCATCCCTGCCCCTCCGCCATAAGGGTAGTCATCTACTGTTTGGTGTTTGTTGTCCGAAAATTCGCGAAAGTTTGAGACATTGATTTCTAGAAGCTCTTTTTCCCGAGCTTTTCCAATGATCGATTCCCCCATTGGGCCGTCAAACATTCTTGGGAATAAGGTTAAAACATCAATCCTCATCATCCAACAACCCTTCTGGGATCTCAATATGCACTTCGCCTTTATCCAAATCAATTTGCTTTACCACTGATTCGATGTAGGGAATCAACGCATCTTTTTTGCCTTTGCGTTGGACTACCCAAACATCATTGGCACCGGGAGATAGGATTTCTTTGATTTTTCCTAGTTCTCTGGCTTGCTCATCAATGACGGTCAAGCCGATGATTTCATGATAGTAATACTCATTTTCTGTTAGTTCGCTTAATTCGTCTTTTGAAACTTTTAAGATACCGTCTCGCAAAGGTTCCACATCATTGATCGTGGGGTACCCCTCGAATGTCAATAAATCAAAATTCTTGTGTTTACGATGACCAGCGACGGTTAATTCCAGCGGTGCTTTATTTTCTCGAAACAGTGTTAATCGTTGCCCTTTACGGTAGCGTTCTTCTGGGAAATCGGTTTGCGAGATCACTCGTACTTCTCCCCGGATTCCGTGGGTATTGACAATTTTTCCTACATTTAAAAATTCAGTCACGATTGGTCCTCATTTCCTTTATAATCCTTCTCATTTTAGCATGGGGAGTTAAGGAATTCTAGTGTTTTCCCGAGGTGGAACTGCTTGGATCATCAACAAGCATGGATTTTCCGCTCCCCAAAGGGTGGGAAATGTTTCGACAGGCAAAAAACCCATCGCCTCATAAAAACTTCGTGTACGTTGATAGTGTTGGTCTGGATGCGTCTCTGCCAATGTCTTAACCTGTAAAAAGGCCATACTTTCTCGTTGGCACCAACGGATGGCTTCTTGGATCAATTGGCTGCCGATTCCTTGATGGTGATCGGCTTTCAATACGCCCATAACATAGATCTCAGCAGTCGCTGGACTTGTTTTTACAAGGGTCAAAAAACCTTTGTTCTCTACAACGATCATTTCTTGATAGGCACTTTTTTCAATATAATCGGCAGTGCTTTCAGGCAGGCCGAACCATTCCGGCAAATCAGCCAGAATGGTTTGTGCGATCTGTTTCTTTTCTTGAGGATCAGATAAATACGTAATCTGCATGACTTCCTCCTACACGTTAGATTGGCTCTTTTATTGATTCATTGAGACAGCCATTTTCAATGCGGATAAAGGATCTTGATGTTGCAAGGTATAAGTGATCTTACTGTCTTGCCAAGAAACGCTGTTAGCCGTGTAATCTGATTTTCCCATATCAATGGTGATTTGACCAATTCCTGGAGCGGGCAGCATAGCTTCTTCTAAATAGGCCACGATTTTTTTTGCTACTGGCACGGGATCTTGATTCTCTTGATTGACTGCTCGAACCGTCAAGTTCCAATTGCCTTCTTGCCAACTTAGATAACTGGAACCAGCTGCACCTTGCATATGACCAGTGATGTTATGTCCTAGATCGACCGCCTGTCCGCCTTCATCAAGGTTCGCATGTACAGCCTCCGCCGCTTGGTCTTCATTTTCGTAAGCAGCATTTTTGTAGCTAGCGATTGGTGTCTCATTGTTCAATGATGGATCATTCAATTCTCGTTGATCATTTAACTGATAATAGAGGATAGAGAGTTGATCTGCCCCTTCGTCGGTTGCAGCATTCAAGGTCTTTTGCTCCGTCACCGGCACCTCTGATGGCAAGCGATCCTGCGGAAAAGCAGCTGACAACTGATCCAGTGTTCCTGCTTGGGTAACTGTCTTACTTGAAGTTTGCGCGGCACTGCTGGAGGCTGCCTCACTACTACTGCTACTGCTTTCAGAAGAAATGGTTGTACTAGTATGAGTGCTTGAATGGGTTGACTCAGACTTATCCGTATTATTTTTCGTGTCGCATCCTGCTAATGCCCCAATGGCCAATACTGTCACTAGGAGACCTATTTCTTTTTTCATGATGATTTCCCCCTTTTTATAGAGCATACCTTTTCCAAAATAAAAAGACAAACAACTTTGCTTGTCTCCTGTTCCTAGCTAATCCTATTCGAAATCCAGCTTTGCAAGGCTTGCCAGCCGTCTTTTACCCATTGAATTCCTTGGTCCAAATAAGTTGGTAGTTGATCCCAGCGGAAATCTCGTGTCCATTGACTAACTTGTGTAAAGATGACATCCCGATAGATCCATAGTAAAAATAGCAAAAACAATACGCCTAATATGCGCCAGATAAATGACCCCACTTTATAAATAAAGATCAAAACAAAAATAAATAGGATCCATGCAATCACTTGTGACATACTCCCGCCTCCTTTTTCTTATTATCTCAAAAATCAGCCGATCTGTCATAGGTCTTGAGCATGAACTAACAGGATAGAAAAAAAGCATCACTCAATGAGTGATGCGATCAATTACTTTCCATCAATGATATTTAAACGGACCTTTTTGGGGCCGTTGGTGCGAACCCCGTAAACGATCGTCCGGATTGCTTTAGCCACCCGACCTTGTTTACCAATGATTCGTCCGATATCTTCCGGAGCAACTGTAAGATTATATTCAAAGAAATCTTCTGATTCAACCACATCAAGCTGGATCTCCTCAGGTTTGGTCACTAATGGTGAAACGATCGTTAAGACTAATTCTTGCAAATCATTCATCCGTCGTCACCTTATTTCTTAGTGAATTTAGCTTCGTGGTGTTTTTTCATTACGCCTTCTTTTGAAAGAATATTGCGTACTGTATCAGAAGGTTGCGCACCTTTTGATAACCAATCAAGAATCAAATCTTCTTTGATTGTCACTTCAGCTGGGTCTTGCAAAGGATTGTAAGTACCTACTGTTTCGATGAAACGTCCGTCACGAGGAGAACGTGAATCTGCTACGACAATACGGTAAAAAGGTTTCTTTTTAGAACCCATGCGTTTTAAACGAATTTTTACTGCCATTATTTACACCTCCATTGTTTTAATCACAAGAGCTAGTTTAACAGGTTTTACTGACGGTGTAAAGAGTTTTTTCTTTACAGTCTCTTTTTTTCTGTTTCTTTCTTCTATAGGTTATCTTTTGCCAGATTTTCCTGCAACGCGTATCATTAGAGAGAGACAGTCATTATAGCTGAGACATCGCTTTATGAATGGATTTTCTAGGCAAATGCTTTTTATTTGTCAGTTTTACTTACTTTTGGTAAGATAAAACATGTAAAAGATATGAGGAGGAATTCAACATGACAAAAAAAATTGGTTTTATCGTTGGTAGTTTACGCGAAGGCTCTTATAACAAGCTGGTAGCGAAGAAATTTGCAGAATTATTGCCAGAAGGTTTCGAAGCTGTCTTTTTAGAAATCGGCAATCTCCCATTTTATAATGAAGACTTGGAAGTAGAAGGCAAAGTGCCTACTGAATGGACAACATTCCGTAATGAATTGCAAAGTGTGGACGGTGTATTCTTCTTTACACCAGAGTACAATCGTTCTGTACCAGCAGCATTGAAAAATGCCTTGGATGTCGGTTCACGTCCTTATGGAGCAAGCAGCTGGAGCGGGAAACCTGCTTTAGTCGTAAGTGTTTCACCAGGTGCGATCGCTGGTTTTGGTGCGAACCATCACCTGCGTCAATCATTGGTATTCTTAGATATGCCGACTTTGCAACAACCAGAAGCTTATATCGGTGGAATCATGAACTTGATCGATGAAAACAATACGATCAAAGAAGATACCGTCAACTTCTTCCAAACAATCGTTGACAACTACATCGACTTGTTTAACCGTTACAACTAAAAACCGGTCACGATTTTGTGACAGTCAGATAAGAAACGCACACTCACTGATCTATCCCATAAGGGAAACCAGTGAGTGTGCGTTTTTTTGCTGGATGGTTCAATGTAAACTCTGAGTGAATCATAAGGAAGTATCTGCAACACAGAAAAAGAGAAACTCAGAAAGCAAGCCATCTATTTCCGTTGATAGTGGATCTCTACGAGTTCACCCATTTGCGTCATATCCACGAATTGTAAACGAGTAGTATACTCTCCTGGCTCAAACAAGCGCTTGCCTGTTCCTAATAACACAGGAGCGATCTGTACATACCATTCATCAATCAGATCTGCTTCCAATAAAGGGTGCAATAACTTTCCACCGCCAACCAACCAAACCGTTTTCTTTTTTTTCAATTGTGATAAAAAAGCAACCGGGTCTTGATCCACAACTACTGCGTCCGTTAAATCGGTCTGCATCTGACGGGAAAACACATAATTTTCTTTTTCTGGATAGAGCTTCTCCGTCGCCAACATTTTTTTGGCTTCTTCGTACGTCTTACGGCCCATCGCTGTTGCATCAATCGTTTCAAAAAATTTCTCATACGTAGTACTTGTCCCCGTATCGGTCTCCAACAACCAGTCCAATTGATCCTTTGCTCCAGCTAAATAGCCATCTAAACTGATAGCGCCATAAAAAACCAGTTTTCCCATATAAGACTCCTCCTCGATTTTTCTCTTCTTTCTAACGTTCCTCGTAACAGATACAGCTTGTCAGGTGATCGTTAACCATTCCTACAGCTTCCATGAATGCATAGATTGTCGTCGTTCCTACAAACTTAAAGCCACGGGCTTTCAAATCTTTCGCCAAGCGATCAGAAATTGGTGAATGGGTGGGTACTTCTGATTGTGTTTGAAAATGATTGATGACGGGTCGATGGTCGACATAACGCCATAAAAAATCAGAAAAACTGCCGATTTCTTGCTGAATCGCTAATACGAGTTGTGCATTATGAACTGCCGCTTCTATTTTTCTGCGATTACGAATAATACCGGGATCATCCATCAGTGCTAGAATTTTTTCCTCCGAATAATTGGCTACTGTCTCAATATCAAAGTGATCATATGCTTGATCAAAATTTGACATCTTGTTCAAAATCGTTTGCCAACTCAGCCCTGCTTGATTCATATCTAAAACCAACTTACGAAACAACTGCTGATCATCATACTCCGGTTTCCCCCAGACATGATCATGGTACTCTTGCATTGCGGGACTACTTGTTGCCCAACCACAACGAGTCATAGTCACTCCTCCTTTTTGTCTTATTTTAGCAAAAGTTCTTTACTTTTGATAGCGTACTACGTATACTAGTACACATAAATGAAAGGGGCTGAGTACATGGTCATGATCAACAAGACAAGCAGCAAACCTTATTACGAGCAGCTGATATTGAGCATCAAAGAAGACATCTTGCATGGTGTTTTGAGACCGGGTGATCAAATTCCTTCGGTTCGTGAGATGGCCAAACGCTTGTTGATGAATCCAAATACCGTCAGCAAGGCCTACAAAATATTAGAAAATGAGCAGGTCTTGATCACCATCAAAGGCAAAGGAACGTTTGTCAAAGCACTGGACAGTGTTCCACGCGACGAGCGGCGCATCCAACAATTAAAAGAACGATTGAAAGAATTAGTGATCGAGGCAGGACATTTGCAGATCAGCATCCAAGAAATCACTGCTTGGGTCACTGTTTTTGAAGAAGAACTGGGAGGGATCAATAAATGAACCTAGAAGGCGTTACAAAGAAAATTGAAGGGACTACTATTCTAGAAGATGTTACATTTTCATTGCGCAAAAATGAAATCGTTGGCTTGATTGGGCGCAACGGCTCTGGAAAAACCACGCTTTTCCGTACACTCTCAGGACAGTACGCTTTAGACGGCGGCGAAATCATGATTGATGGTCAATCATTGGCCCAGAAGCCACAACTAAAGGAAAACTTATTTTATATCGATGAAAAAGAGAACTTTTTAGCGGCGTATTCATTGAAAAAAATCAATGCCTTTTATCGTCTCGCTTATTCCCACTTTAATCAAAACCTTTATCTTGAGCTGATGCAGAGCAATGGATTGCCGCTTGGCCATTCGTATCGCCGAATGTCTAAAGGCATGCAAGGATTGTATAAAATGATCTTAGCCATTGCTTCAAATGCCGATTACTTGCTATTGGACGAACCTTTTGACGGTTTAGATATTATTGTACGCAAAAAGGTCATTGGCCTTTTGTTAGAAAACTTGAGTGAATCTAATCGCACAGCCATCATCGCTTCTCATAATCTAAATGAGCTTGAGAACATTATCGACCGAGCCCTTTTAATCAAAGGAAGAACAATCGCTAAAGATTATCGGTTAGAAACGATGCGGGAAAATGCCCGTAAAATTCAATTCGTCTTTCGTGGGAAACAGGTACCGCCAATGATCAAACAGCATTCGAAATTGATCAATCGTCAAGGGCGGGTGATTGTTGCTTTGTTCGAAGAATACGACGCGGCATTAGAAGAACAGATCCGGCAACTAGAGCCGTTGCTCTTTGAAGAACTCCCATTGACCTTGGAAGATTTATTTGAAGCCAATTTGAGTCAAGAATCCTTGTTGAAAGGTTAGAGGTGAAAGAAAATGTTAAAACAAATTTATTGCCAGCGATATGGCAAACTGTTGCTTGGCTTTTGTCTGATCTTGGTTTTGATTTATGCAGGAATGGGCTGGGATACCCAACGTTCTTGGCACAATCAAAAGAACTATTTTGATTCAGAAGAATTCAAGAAAGATTTCCAAGAGCATCCTGATTACTATATTAAGGACTATAACGGAGAAAAACCAGTCTATTACTCATCGATCGATGAATACAAGGATGAAAACTTGCTCATTTATAATAGTCCGGTACCAGAAAGTAATGGACAGGATACGTATATTGCTAATTTCAATACCTCAGGCGCTTATTTTATTCTTCCATTATTGTTTGTTTTTGGTTTTCTTAGTTTTTTCATTGATCAAAAGACAAATTTCAATCGTTTTTTATTCTCATTGCCGTTTAAAAAACGACAGATTTTCCGTCAAAAAGCGGTTTTCTTATTTGCACCGGTCAGTTTCGCTTTAATCATTGGTATTTTGAGCAATATTTGCATTCGCTACTTGATGATTCCCTCCGAATATTTCCAAATTCCGCTATCAGATCTATTCGCATCTGGTGTTGGTACGTTTGTAGGAAATTTGGCAGTGACAGCCATCGGATCCTTCTTAGGGGTGCTTTTGGGCAATCTCTTTTTCGGTCCATTAACGATCGTTTTGATTTTTTTCTTGATGAGCGGTTTTTACAGTTTTTACTATAATCTGCAAGAATTTCTGAGCTTTTTCTTCTATGGAAAAGGGGGGCACTTAGTATTGAACAATCTTTGGAATGACTGGCCCAATGGCTTACCAGTCAATTGGTGGGCAGTCTTCGCCACACTACTCCTATCCTTGTTGTTGATTGCTGCTGCTCAAGAAGTGTTTGCCCGCATCTCCTTAGAAAATGACGGCGACTATCTGACGGTTCCCGCCTTTCGATTGCCCGTCTTTTTAGTGATGGCCATTGGTACTTGGTTCTACTTGATCAATATGAATTGGTTGCTGGTCCAACTCTATTATGATGACTTCTCTCAAACGAGAACTATCGTTTCGATTTGTATTTACTTAGTGGTCTGTCTTGTAGTCAGCTTCCTATTGGTTTATCCGAAAGCAATCAAAAAATGGTGGCATGCTCGTCGCTTTATGAATAGCCGGACTGTCAGCTAGCACTTCTTTGACAGTCTTCCTTTTTAAAAGAAAAAAACAACCGTTAACGAAATCGTTAACGGTTGTTTCAGTTAAATTAGCGGTTAGGCTTATCTTTATCGTCATGTTTATCAAAGAAATGATTCACTTTGCGAGAAACGTCATCTGCAAAGTCTTCTACTTTATCTTTCACTTTACCGTATTCGTTTTGGGTTTTCCCTTTTAATTCTTCGGAGTCATCGCCCGTAACTTTCCCTTTTGTTTCAGTAATTTTACCTTCAACTCGATCTTTGTTTGTCATCGTCACTTGCTCCTTTCAATTACTATAAATAAATAGTAGCATCTATCCGTCTAAAGCACGAATATTTTGCCTTGCAACGCGTTCAAGTATTTAATGAATCTACTTGGATCAGCTAGTTAAACCATCTATCCTTGCTCAGCCGATACATGTTCAAAGGTCGCTATATTACGTTTCAGCTATCGATCCAACTGATAGGTATTCCCTTTCCAAACAAGCAACTGACGAACAGAAGACCGCAAACGAAAAAAGCAACCGTTGTCGACCAAACCATCTTCTAGTATCAGAAATGATCCTGGAATCTTTTCGATACTTTTCATGGTGATCAGCATAACGGCTGCTTGCTTATTTCAGTTAATTATTTACGTTTTTTCTTTTTCTTCTTTTGTTTTTTGACCATTCGGTTCATGGCCATTTTACCTAATTTTCCTTTAACACCGCCGCCAAACATTTGATCCATACCCGGGATATTCATATTCCCTTTGGTCATTTGTTGCATCATTTTTCGGGATTCTTTGAATTGTTTGATCATCCGATTGACTTCGACCACGCTATTTCCAGACCCCGCTGCGATCCGACGACGACGACTTGGATTCAGCAAATCAGGATTCTCCCGTTCTGCAGGCGTCATTGAATAGACCATCGCTTTTTGACGCGCGATTTGTTTCGGATCGACTTTGACGTTTTCGATACCTGGCATTTGACTCATTCCTGGAATCATCTTCAAAAGATCTTCGATAGGTCCCATGCCCATCACTTGGTCGATCTGCTCAACAAAGTCATTGAAGTCGAAGGAATTTTCTTTCATTTTTTGCGCTAATTCTTCTGCTTTTTTCTCGTCGTAATCTTGTTGGGCTTTTTCGATCAGCGTCAACATGTCTCCCATACCTAAAATACGGCTGGACATCCGATCAGGGTGAAAGACTTCTAAGTCTGTCAGTTTTTCCCCTGTACCGGTAAATTTGATTGGCGCACCAGTCACTTGTCGAATGGAAAGCGCAGCACCCCCACGAGTATCCCCGTCTAGTTTCGTAATAACGACCCCAGTAATACCTAATTGTTGATTGAAGCTGTCGGCGACATTCACGGCATCTTGTCCAGTCATCGCATCAACGACTAAGAGGATTTCATTCGGCTGTGCTAACTCTTTGATCTGCTTCAATTCATCCATCAATGTTTCATCGATGTGTAAACGACCGGCAGTATCGATTAGGACATAATCATTTTTCTTTTCTCTTGCCAATGCCATCCCTTGACGAACGATCTCAACAGGACTGACATCGGTTCCCATATCAAAAACTGGTACATCTAATTGTTGGCCTAAAACTTTCAGCTGATCGATCGCTGCTGGACGGTACACGTCCCCTGCGATCATCAAAGGCCGCGCATTTTCTGTCTTGATCAAATGGTTGGCTAATTTCCCAGCAAATGTCGTTTTACCGGCCCCTTGCAGACCAGCCATCATAATAACAGTCGGGATTTTTGGTGATTTCTCAATACCAACTGTTTCAGAACCTAATGTTTTGGTCAGTTCCTCATCAACGATCTTGACGATTTGTTGCGCGGGAGATAAGCTGTCTAAGACTTCTGCTCCAACTGCACGTTCACGAACATTTTTGGTAAATTCCTTGACTACTTGTAAATTAACGTCGGCTTCTAATAAAGCCAAACGAATCTCCCGCATCATTTCTTTTACATCTGCTTCAGAAACTTTCCCTTTCTTACGCAGTTTGCTCATCGCCTGCTGTAGGCGTTCTGTTAAACTTTCAAATGCCATCTTTTTTCATTCCTTTATTCTTCGATTTCTTGGATCTCTTCGATCAACGAGCGCAATGTTTCATCTTTGGGATAGTGCGTCTTGGTGTACTCAGATAATTGCTCCAACAAGTCTTCCCGCATCATATAATCCGAAAACATGTGTAGTTTTTTTTCATAGTCTTCAAGAATTTTTTCCGTTCGTTTGATATTATCATACACTGCTTGCCGACTTACATGGTATTCTTCTGCAATCTCACCTAATGAGAAGTCATCTGCATAATACAATTCCATATAATTCATCTGCTTCTCAGTTAACAGTGTAGAATAAAATTCAAACAACGCGTTCATTCGATTGGTTTTTTCAATCTCCATTATTTTCCTCCTGCTCAGCAAGCCAGTCGACATCCGACAGCACGGTCATTCCTTGTTGTTGAAAATAAGCACTGGCGACACCAACACCTTCTTTTTTGACTCCTGAAAAATTGCCGTCGTAAACAATCCGACTGCCGCAAGAAGGACTTTTTTCTTTTAAGATCAGTTGCGTGATCCCAAGATCGTGTAATTTTTGATAGGCAAGCTTTGCGCCGTTCATAAATTGTTCTGAGACATCTTCTCCAGTGACAGTAATGACTTTGGCTTTTTGTGACCAAACATCTCTACCGTCCCCACCAACAATTTCTGCTGGCTCACGAGGAATTGGCAACCCGCCAAGGACTTCTGGACAGACCATCACTGCTTGACCAGTTTGAACGAGTTCAACCAGTTGAGCAACCGCTTGATGCTGCCCGTCATAGCGGCACATGACCCCACCTAAACATGCACTGATTCCAATCATCGAACACCCTCAGCTTTCTTCTCAAATCGTCCTTTATTATAGCATTTATTTGTGGTAGACAATAGTACCAATTCTTTATTCATGCTAAAATATAGCTAGAACAACGTAAAATGATTGTTCCTTTGTTAAGAAAGGAGTTCATGATGAAAAAAATTCTCGTGGTAGATGATGAACCATCTATCGTTACTTTACTTACATTCAATTTAGAAAAAGAAGGATACCAAGTCGTTTCGGCTGTCGACGGTAAAATGGGGGTTGATCTGGCACTATCTGAAGATTTTGACTTCATTATCTTAGATGTGATGTTGCCGCAAATGGACGGTATCGAAATCACCAAGAAACTACGACAAGAAAAAATCGAGACCCCTATTTTAGTTTTAACCGCTAAAGATGATCCGATTGATCGGATTCTTGGGCTTGAAATCGGAGCAGATGATTATTTGACCAAGCCCTTTAGCCCTAGAGAAGTGCTTGCTCGGATGAAAGCAATCTTTAGACGGTTGGAACCGCGAGGCACTGCAGATCTTTCGGATCAGCCAGCAGAAATGTTGCAAATTGGTGACATTTTAGCAGACTTGACCAATTACCAAGTAAGCGTCAAGGGAGAAAAGATTTTTCTGACTCCAAAAGAGTTTGAACTGCTAATATACTTCATGAAACGGAAAGGCCGTGTGATCGACCGCGATACGCTGCTGAATCGCATTTGGAATTTTGACTTTGATGGCCAAAGCCGAATCGTTGATGTGCATATCAGTCATTTACGCGAAAAGCTGGAACGTGACCCGAAACATCCCGAGTATTTAGTGACAGTTCGCGGATTTGGTTATAAATTTCAGGAGCCTCATTCATGAAACGCTTTGGCTATGGCCTATGGAGTCTGCTATTAGCCGTACTGTTTATCATCTGCTGGCAATTTCTTAGCAGCTTCTATCGCCAGCAAGTGATTGCCCAACAAGTAGACTTCTTGGAAGAAAAAGCGGCGATTTTCTTGAACCTTTCTGATAATCAACCAGCGACATTGCAACAATTTGCTGATGCCTATGTACAGGATAGTTCCAGCCGGATCACTTTATTGGACAAGGATGGGCGGATCATCTACGATACTTACGATTCGTCTTTAAAAGAAAGCAGAGCCAACCGGCCTGAAGTGCAAGCAGTCTTAAAAGGTAGTAATCTAGGCCAGTCTTTGCGAAAAAGTGATACATTGAATGAAGAATTGCTGTATGTTGCGATCCCTGTCAAAGAAGATGGCAACTTGCAGCAAATTTTGCGGATCGCTGAACCAACGGCACCTTTTTTTGCTAAAAGCCAAACCATTCAGCGTTCGATCTTTTTCGTTTATCTCCTATTTTGTTTATTTGTCAGCTTTTTGACGTTTCATGCGTTACGTCAAAGAAATCGTCCTGTGCAGACTATTTTGCCTGTTCTAAAAAAAATGATTTCTTCTCCTGATCAACAGGCGATCATTATGCAAGAAACACCTGAGCATGATGACTTATACCAGACAATCAATCAATTGAGTGAACAAATGAGTCGAACCTATCAAGCTTATGCCGCTTCTGAGCAACAATTGTATGGCCTGTTGAATGAACTGATGATCGGGGTTTTTATCATTGATCAGGATGACCGATTGTTATTGCTGAACCCTACCATGCAAGAGCAGCTAGGGATCGAAGCATTGCCTCAATTGCCACAACCATTCACTGAAGTGATTCATGATACACAGTTGATTCAATTAATTTATCACATGAACGAGCAGACCCCTTCTTTACAAGAAGAAATTGCTTTGAGTGATGATCATCCGCGAGTTCTTGATGTAACATTGCGTCTCTTTAATGAAAATGAGTTGTTAGGGATCTCTTATGATCTGACTCGGGTGCGTCAATTAGAAAAAATGCAAAAAGATTTCGTCGGTAATGTTTCTCATGAATTGAAAACGCCAGTCACTTCTTTGATTGGTTTTACGGAAACATTATTGGATGGTGCCTTAGAAGATCGAGAAACATTGGTTTCGTTCCTTAAAATCATCCAAAAAGATGCCTATCGTCTAGAAAATTTGATTCAAGAGATTATTCTTTTATCCAAAGATAGTCATTCATTTGATTACACCGCACAAGAAATCAACCTTCGAGCATTGATTGAGCAAATCATCCGCTCCTATGAACCAATTGCACGAGAAAAACAGTTGTCCTTTATCATCAATGGTCCCGAAGAGTTGATTTTCATCTCAAAAAGAGAGCTACTGCAACCAATCTTAAAAAATTTGATTGAAAATGCAGTCAATTATTCCAAATCACAAGGGACCATCCAAGTTGACTATTCGTATCGAGCAAAACAATTACAGCTTTCAGTTCGTGACCAAGGGATCGGTATAGATCGAGAAGATCAAGTTCGGATCTTTGAACGTTTTTATCGCGTAGATAAAGCTCGTACGCGTAATTCAGGAGGAACCGGCTTAGGACTAGCCATCGTTAAAGATTATACGAAACTGTTAGGCGGCACTATCACAGTTGACAGTTTCCCAGGGGCTGGCTCAACGTTTACGATCACACTTCCTCTTGAGACCAAAAAAAATTCAGGACCTGCGTAATCTATACGCAAGTCCTGAATTTTTTAGTTTACTTGGCGAGTGGCCGATTCATTAATATAACCTTGCCAAATACCTTTGTTGTCACATAATACATAAAAAATTTATTTGATCTTTTTAATAGCCAACCGGGAACTCTCTTTTATACTGATCGTGACATACTTATTCTTAAATGAGAGTATTACGCTAGCATTTGTTTTCTATTTTACTCCCGTACTATTTATATATCCCTGCCATACTCCACGATTATCATATAAAGAATAGTAAGTACTACCATTAAAATGATTGTAATAACACTTTACTTGATACGTTTTTCCATAAATCTCAGAGCTTTTCATCTTCTCTTTTCCAGAAAAATTTTGCCATATAGAATAATTTTTCGTATTGATCGTTACATACTTATTGCTGGGTATAGCCATCCCTGCAGCACTTGTTCCCTCTTTTACTCCTGTACTATTGATGTACCCTTGCCATACTCCATGGTTATCGTATAAGGAGTAATAGGTACTTCCATTAAAATGATTATAATAGCATTTTACTTGATACGTTTTTCCATACAATTCGGAACTTTTTCTTTTTTCTTTCCATAAAAAGTTCTGCCATATGGAATAATTTTTGCTATTAATTGTTACATATTTGTTGCTAGATATAGCCATTCCTGCAGCACTTGCTCCCTCTTTTACTCCTGTACTGTTAATGTAACCTTGCCATATTCCGTGATTATCGTATAAGGAGTAATAGGTACTTCCATTAAAATGATTATAGTAGCATTTTACTTGATACGTTTTCCCATAAATTTTAGAACTCTTCATCTTTTCTTTTCCAGAAAAATTCTGCCATATGGAATAATTTTTTGTATTGATTGTTACATATTTGTTGCTAGGTATAGCCATTGCTGAAATATTATTACTTATTTTGGTTCCGTTAGCATTAATATATCCTATCCATTTGTCTTTATTATCATAGAGAGATAAATACACACTACCATTCAAATGTTTATAATGACATTTTATTTTAAATGTTCGATTGTAAAGAACGTCAGTATTTGAAAGAAATTTCCAAGAAAAATTTTGCCATATTGAATGATTTGCCCCAGTTATTGTTGCATAACGATTGTCTGCAATCGCTGAACCTTGATCGCCTTGAATCGTCAGTTTACTCTCTTCAACATACCCGATCCAATTACCATTTATATCCTTAATAGAATCATATATTTTTCCATTAAAGTGGTGATACTTTCCCGTAACTTTATAAGTATTTTTCAACATAGCAGCTGTTATCGGTGCGGTCGAATTAAAAGTAAAATCACGATAAACATTTCCAATGGATTGAAATTTTACATATTTTTCTTTTGCTTGCCAAGCGCCTTGCGCGCCATCTACTGTTTTTGCACCTGTGGAATTAAGATACCCAACCCATGTACCTTTCCTGTCATACAATGAATAGTACGTACTACCGTTACTATGTTCGTAACGACATTTTATTTGTAACGTTTGACCCAAATAATCTTTTGAATCTGCTTTTTTCTTCCAAGAAAAATTCTGCCAAATCGTGTAGTTATCTTTCGTAATCGTAGCGTAGCGGTTGTCTGGTATTGCTCCTCCTTGCCCCTGACCAGTAAAGTATTTCTTATAGTCAGAAGACATATCGAAGGTCCCACTGACTCCTGGGAAAGAAAGATTATAGGTCCACTGCCATGCACTATATTCCGTGAATTTTTGTCCTGCAGGAACATACGGATAATTCGCGATCCAGACATTACTATAGCCAAGTGCAGCAGGATCGATCGCTTTTTGAGTGACCCAAAGTACCCCAGTGTAATGATGGGTATTACTATAGCCTAATTCTTTGATACGATTGGCAAATACTTTAGAAAGTGCAGTATGATCTGCTTTTCCCATTATTTGATTGTCCTCGATATCATTAACCATCAAAGCTGAGGTTGGCAGCTTCAATTCTTTGGCATATTTGACAAAATACTCGGCTTCTGCTTTAGCTTGCGCTTCTGTCGTGAACCAACTGTAATGATAAGCATGTACTACCAGTCCTGCCGCTTGAGCATTCGCAATTTGAGATGCTGCTAATGGATTGCGATAAGAAGTAGCTTCTGTCAATTTCACAACCACGGAAGAAATACCATAACTTTTGATAATCTTGTATTGTTCCACGCTAATGATGCCATTGTGAGAAGAGACATCAATAAAATCCTGACTAGGAGTCGATGGGTCTCCGGCTTCAATAAACGCGACGTCTGCTGAACGCAGAGAACGCCGCTGAATGCCCACCTGTTCTTTCAAATCGGAACGATTTCTGCTCGATGGATCAAGTCCACTTTGAACATCATAAATTTTTTCGGGTTCTTCTTGTGTTTCTTGCTGTGATTCATCTGAAGCTTGTGTTTCTTCTTTTGTACTTTCTTGACTACTCTTTTCTGAACTACTGGTATTCGAAGCTCCCTCTGAATCTGATGTCACGGTACTTGTGCTATCCGTCGTTGAGGTGTTAGAGGCACTTGTTTCATTCATTGTTTCTGTAGTAAGTGTTTGACTGCTGCTTTCAATTTCTATAGCTAAAACAGTTCCTGTATCTCCTAAAAACAGTAGCGGCAAAAGTGCACAAATATATACAAAGTATTTTGTCTGTTTTGACATTTTTTTCCCCTTTCAATTTTACTCCTTTTCATTTTATAGGAAAAAAGCATAAAAATACAGAAAAAAAGGGCATTTATTTGCCCTTTTCGTCTCTGACTATTCATTGATAACTATAGTTTCTTAGTTTATATTCGTAACTTCCCCTTCAACACTACGTTCAACTTTCATTTCTGTGATTGGTAAGTATCCTAATTCTTTCACGACACCTTGTTGAATATCGTCACTCAACATGTAATCAAGAAATGTTTTGACGTTTGCATCTGGTTCGCCATTTGTATACATATGCTCGTAAGACCAAATTTTCCAGTCATTTGTAGCAATATTTTCTGGAGTTGCTTCAACACCATCAATCGTTAATGCTTGTAAAGAATCATCCAGATAAGATAGAGCAAGATAGCTGATTGCTCCTGGTGTTTCTGCAACGATTTTGCGAACCGTTCCAGAAGAGTCTTGTTCTTGGGTTTGAATTGTTTCGGCCCCGTCAAGTCCCCATTTTTCAAATGTTGCCCGTGTACCACTACCAGATGCACGGTTGATCACTGCGATCTCTTGGTCTTTTCCACCAAGTTCAGACCAATTTTTGGTTTTACCAGTGAAGATATCAATCAAGTCCTGTTTGCTGATATCTTTAACACCAACTTCTTTATTCACTACAGGAGCCATTCCAACTACGGCGACTTTATGGTCTACCAATTTGCTAGCATCTACTCCGTCTTTTTCTTCAGCAAAAACATCAGAATTACCGATTGTTACAGCACCAGCTTCTACTTGGCTCAGTCCTGTGCCGCTACCGCCGCCTTGAACAGTAATCATATAGTTTGGATTTTCAGAGGTGAAACTTTCTTGTGCAGCTTGAACTAATGGTTGTAGTGCAGTTGATCCAACAGCCAAAATTTCTACATTTCCAGACGCTGCTCCTGAAGCACTTGATTCATTTGATGCTTGACCGCTATCAGCAGCATTTGATCCGCTATTTCCACAGCCAGCTAGTAATAGTCCTGTTGCTAAAATTAAGAATCCCAGTTTTTTCATTTGTTAAATCTCCTTTCGTTATATGCTTAGTTTAGCAACCCCTTGTAAACCCATGATTGATTTAAAGTAAAGAATAGATAAACCCATGTAAATCTTTTGTAAACATTAAAATGTATCGCTCGTCATTGTTCCTCTCTTTTCATTGAAGTGAAAAGAGCTTGCCTGGTTCCTTCTTAAAAAGCAAAAGGTACAAGTGCCGCTGTGTGTTGTTCTTTATGACTCCATATTGGGGCTACACTTACTTTGCTTCGCACTGGCTTCTAGCGTGTTTGCGCTAAGACGAACTTACATGCCACTCTTCGAGTGTCAATCGCAGTGATTCATTTGAATGTGACTACGCTCTCTTTGATCGCCTAGTACTGCTCATCATCTGCTCTGCCACTCTTCGAGTGTCAATCGCAGTGATTCATTTGAATGTGACTACGCTCTCTTTGATCGCCTAGTACTGCTCATCATCTGCTCTGTCACTCTTCGAGTGTCAATCGCAGTGATTCGCAGCAAAAGAGCGTCCCATTGGGACGCTCTGATGTGTTTATTGATTTGGTTGTTTCTTCATATAATTACTTAGTCGCTTCATGGCTTCTTGCAGGTTCTCTTGGCTGGCTGCGTAGCTTAGGCGTACATATCCTTCGGCTTCGGGTCCGAATGCAATCCCTGGTATGATTGCTAATTGATTTTTTTCTGCTAAATCAACACAGAATGCCATCGAATCTTGTTCATAACCGGTTGGGATTTTTGCAAATAAATAGAAAGCTCCTGACGGCTTGGCGATTTCAAAACCTAATGCTGTCATTTTTTCATAGAGATAATCACGTCGCTGACGGTACTCGGCTTTCATAACTGCAGCATCATTGATTCCTTCAACTAACGCTCTTACAGCTGCTTTTTGTGAAATCGTTGAGGCTGCCGTTACTAAATATTGATGAACTTTGATAATTTGGGCAGTTAAGGCAACGGGAGCAAAGATAAAACCAATCCGCCAGCCAGTCATTGCATGTGATTTTGATAACCCATTGATCAAAATGGTCTGTTCCGGTAAATATTCTGCGATCGATACATGAGGTGCGTCGTAAGAAAGTTCACTATAAATTTCATCACTAACGACAAACACAGGATATTTTTTCAGAACTTCCGCAAGTGCTTGAACTTCTTCACGAGAATAAACCACGCCGGTTGGATTACTAGGATAATTTAAGATAACCGCCTTGACCTGATCCCCATGCTCAATCAAAGCCCCTTCCAACATCTCCGGTGACAATACAAAATCGTTCGCTGTGGTATCTAAATAAATGGGGGTAGCGTGAGCTAGTTGAATCACGGGCTCATATCCGGGATAAATAGGTGCTGGCAAAAGGACTTTATCTCCTGGTTCCAGAATTGCTAATAAAGAAGCAGAGATTGCTTCAGTTGCACCGATAGTCACTAATACTTCTGATAACGGATCATAACTCAATTGATATTTTTCTTTTAAAAAAAGGCTTGCGGCTTCTCGAACATCCGTTAACCCGGCCATTCCTGAGTAATGGCTGTAATTTTGCTCAATTGCTTGAACACCAGCATTTTTGACATGATCCGGTGTATTGAAATCCGGTTCGCCTAATGTTAATTTCAAAATATCTGGTATACCAGATACCCGCTCATCAAATTTTCGAATCAAAGAAACAGCAATTTGATAGACTTCTTTGTTAAAACGTTGACTGACATCTGTCATCGTATCACTCCTATCCACACAAAGTTACCTTTTGTTATTGCTGTTAATCCTATCACATTTTGATCCGTAATTTAATACTTTCGCTAAAACAAAAAATAAAAAATCCATCTGTTTATATATTTGCAAACGATATTTATAAATGTTAGTATATAAACAAACAAAAGGAGATGATTAAAGTGAAAACTATTCCCGCCACCTCTTTGTCTGACTATGAACATGGGTATCGTTCCACAAAAACACATTATCAATGCCTATTCTGCGATGTTAATTATGAAAAAGGACAGATTTATCCAACCTCTGATCGCTTTTATACCGCCAAAAAATGCATCTTATTACATCTAAATGAGGTCCATGGTGGTTTACTGAATGCATTGCTGTCATTAAGTCGCGAGCAGACAGGTTTGTCAGAAAGCCAACAAGAGATCTTATCATTATTTGCGCAAGGACTCAGCGATGCCGTCATCGCGCAACGTCTAGGTATCTCTAATTCGACAGTACGAAATCACCGCTTTAAATTAAAAGAAAAAGAACGGCAAGCGAAAGTCTTTTTAAGTATTATGGCACATTTAGAGGAACAAGATTTTGTTCTTCCCCATACAGGAGCAACCATGTTGGATGATCGTTATGCAATCACCAGCGAAGAAAGAGAAAAAATCATTGCGACTTACTTCGATCAAGATGGGGTGATTCATCAATTCCCAAGTAAGGAAAAACGCAAAATCGTGGTATTGAGTGTTTTGGCTCAAAAATTTGATTCTCAGAAAAATTATTCCGAAAGTGCCGTCAATGATATTTTGAAACAGTTTATTGCTGACTACGTCACTGTTCGCCGCTATTTGATCGAATACGGATTCATGCAGCGAACCAAAGATGGTAAAACCTATTGGTTGACGGTTGCTTAGTGGGTCGCTGAAAAAGGCTGAGACTTAGCTGTTATCTGATGGTACTTTTTGATCCTAATCAGGAGTATCCTTTTCACACCTTTTGTCTCAGCCATTATTTCTATCGGTATCGACTAAACTCACACTATTACACTTACGCAAAAAAACAGTTATGCTGCAGCATAACTGTTAGTTTTCTTTAAGGAATATTTTTTTGATGATCAATTTATCAAAAAGCTGCGTTTGATTGTCTTGCTCGCCGATGACTTCGGCACTGACAGATTTTCCATCGGGCTTTTTGCGCAATTGATAGACAATCTTTCCGGTTTCTTTTAATTCATTGATCATGTCAACTACACCGCCAAAGCCTGTTTTGCGGGTAATAAAGCCTAATGCGACCATTCGTTCGTCCAAATTTTTTGCAGAAATCGTTGCCCCTGTGATCAATGCTTGCCGCATAATCTGTAAGAATTCTTCCAATCCCGCCACAGCTGGTTGATCCGGCTCTTCTTCCACTAATGGCCGTTGATCCAGTTCCTGTAAGAGTGTTTCATATTGCTCTTGTGTCAGCATGACCCCCGCCACTTTTTCACGATTGAATACATATACTGCTGTTCCCGCTTCTCTCGCTTGATTAAATACATCCATCGGAGATTTTTTTACTTCAGTGATCGAAGTAGTGGGAACCTCTAACTTCTTCAGTTCCATTCTCAACGTCCTCCTTGTCTCAACGAACACATTATAGCATAAAGTCACTGGTCGATTGTAGGTTTATTTCGACGGCTTTGCCGTTAAATTACCAAAGAATCTTCGATTCTCAACTGACTAAAAAACCGAATCAGTTTGTTTCGGTCGTTCTCCTTCTTACAAGAGAATCAATGGAAACAAACGATTCGGTTTTTTGTCACTCATCAATTTTGAGTGTCATAGCATTGATTGCTACTACGATTGTGCTTAGTGACATCAAAACGGCGCCGACAGCGGGATTTAAAATGATACCAATTGGTGCTAGGATTCCTGCAGCTAAGGGAATCGTCACAATATTGTACCCTGCTCCCCACCAAAGGTTTTGAATCATTTTTCGTCTAGTTTTATGAGCCAGCTCAAGAAAATGCAGAATATCATTAGGGTTACTATTGGTCAAAACAACATCTGCGGAATCAATCGCGACATCTGTTCCAGCGCCGATAGCAATACCGATCGTTGCCCGAGCCAAGCTTGGTGCATCATTGATACCATCACCAACCATCGCTACCCGTTGTTTCTTATTCAGATAATCAGCAACGATTCGTTCTTTATCTTCTGGCAATAATTCAGCA
This sequence comes from Enterococcus sp. FDAARGOS_553, assembly GCF_003812305.1. Classification (NCBI taxonomy): domain Bacteria; kingdom Bacillati; phylum Bacillota; class Bacilli; order Lactobacillales; family Enterococcaceae; genus Enterococcus; species Enterococcus sp. FDAARGOS_553. The sequence continues at coordinate 1,920,160 of NZ_CP033740.1, read as the reverse complement.
AAATACTCATCGATGCCTAGATAAGTTGCCACTGCCTTAGCAGCTGCTTGATTGTCTCCAGTTAACATCACTGGTGTAATCCCCTGTTTCTTCAATGTTTCGATGAATTTTACCGCCTCTGGTTTGATTTTGTCTCCCAAAGCTACGAGCCCTTCGACTTGATTGCCTTTCACCAAGTAGCTAATGGTGTTCCCTTGTTCTTGATATTTATTCAATTGGTCCGGATCAATGGTTGTCTGATACTTTTCGATCCCTTTTTGATTGACGATCTGCCATTTCTCCCCAGCAATCATCCCTTCGATCCCGATACCAGAATGCGCTTGGATTCCAGTCGCTTCCTTCGGCTGAACATTTTCCTTTTTTGCTTGCGCTAAGATGCCATCAGCAATAGGATGATTGGCCGATTGTTCCAGCCCTGCTAGATAGGCTAGTAGTTCATCTGCTGTATAGTCACCAAAGCTTTCAATTCCTGTGACCGAGAAAGTTCCTTGTGTTAAAGTACCGGTTTTATCAAGTAACAAATAGTCTAGATCATGGGCATTTTCCAGTGCATTACGATTTTTTAACAATAAGCCGTTTTTAGCAGCAATTGATGTCGAACGTGCGACAACCAACGGAATGGCTAATCCAAGTGCATGAGGACAGGCAATGACAAAAACAGTTACCATCCGATCCAGCGCTGTTGGCAAATCCGCTGCGAACACCCAAATTACAAATGCGGTAATTCCGACGACCAATGCAATATAGAACAACCATTTTGCCACTTTATCTGACAAAGCTTCCAATTTTGATTTATCCGCCTGCGCTTGACGAACCATTTCCATTACTTTTGAAAGATAGCTCTCATCACCGGTTCCTGTTACTTCAATAGTAATCGTTCCATTTCCATTTACGGAACCCCCGATTACCTTCGAACCGGACTCTTTCGCTACTCTACGGGACTCACCCGTAACTGCGGATTCATCAATCGTGGTTGCCCCTTCTTTGATGATACCGTCTGTAGGGATTTTGTCACCCGCTCGTACGATCAAACGATCATTTTTCTTCACTGTGTCCAGTGGTATCTTTTCTTCAGAACCATCTGCCTTTTTGCGAGTTACTTCATCAGGCAATAATTCAGCTAATTTTTGCAATGCATTCCCTGCATTGGACACAGCGTTCATCTCGATCCAATGTCCTAAAAGCATGATCACGATCAATGAAGCCAGTTCCCAAAAGAAGTCCATGACATGTGCGCCATGCATGAAATGATTCGCGATAAACGCGTAAATACTATAGACATAAGAGACTGTGATCCCCATAGCAATCAACGTCATCATTGCTGGACTCTTTTGCTGCAGTTCCATCTTCGCTCCGCTCAAGAAAGGCTGACCGCCATAGAAGAACAAAATCGTGGCTAAAATCATCACTAGCCAGTCAGACCCTGGAAAAGTGAACTGAAAAGGCAATTCAAGCCCCATCATAGGGGATAAAAGAATAATCGGGATTGCTAAAACCAAGGAAAGCCAAAACTTTTGTTTGAAATTCCCCATATGCATACTATGATCCATTCCACTCATGCCATGATCCATGTGGCTATGATCCATCTTACTATGATCCATCTTACTGTGATCCATCTTACTGTGATCCATCTTACTGTGATCCATTTCCGAATGTCCTCCGTCCATTTCGTTATGGCTCATCTCAAACTCCTCCTTTTTGCTGGAAAGTTTTGCGCCCTGCTGGAACGCGTTGGGGGGTGACAGAAGTTGCCTACCGTCTTTCCGCAAACAATTAAATGAACTTTTTTCATTCCATATCTTTCAAGAACAGCAGCGAGAGACTTATTCAACCGTGGCTGTGTACCCCACCTCCGTTACTTTAGCGATGATGTCTTCATCTGTAACAAGTTGTTCGTCATATTTGACTTTGGCATTGGCTTTCTTTAAATTTACCTTTGCTTTTTTGACACCTGGCACTTCAGACAATGCTTTTTCTACCCGAGCAACACAGTGGTCGCAGCTCATTCCTTCAATGTGATAGATTTTTTTCATGATTTATTCTCCTTCATTCATTGTACATTGACATTGTCCCGGTATACAGTTGCAAGCAATAGCGGCTACCGGTTCTTTTTGCGCCAGTGCCTCTTCCAACATTGTTAGATCTTCATTCGTTAGTTCCGATTCACGAATCATTTCTGCCAATGTTTGGCCGATTTTTTTTGCACAGATATGAGAGAATAAACTCTCTGTGGCACTTTGAATCGTAGCATCCTCGGAAACCAAAGGATAATAAACAAATTTTTTTCCTTGGGTTTCTGTCCGCAATACGCCTTTTTTCACTAGACGGCCTAGTAATGTTTTAACGGTTGCTGTTTTCCAGTCTTTGGATTCGCTAAGAAGTGCCGTGACTTCTTGGGCATCGGATTTTCCTAATGTCCAAATCACTCGCATGATCTCCCATTCGGAATCACTGATTTTTATAGGAGCACTTGATGATTGCATATTTTTTCCTCCTTGCTTGTTCACGATTTAAGTTTACATCCGTAATCGAAAATTGTCAAAAAAAACCTCTGCAGTGTTTGAGATCAACTGACAGAGGTCATATATTATCTATGATTAATAAAAAACACGATAACGAGTCACAGAATGGAAAGGTTTTTCTGGACGTAAGAGGATCTCCCCAAACTGAGGATATTTTTCTGTTCCAGGAACGCCTTGGGTCTCAATAGCCATTCCGCCATGGTTTGCAAAAGGTCCGGTTTTCATTGGTGCTCCTTCTTCGCCATCTCGTGTGGTATAGATGACTACAGCCGGTCGATCCGTTGTAACTGTGATGGAAACTTTTTCATCAGGGCTCGTCACTTTCAAGTCCCAGTCCTGAGTATGATCCAATAAGAATGGATCATCAAGTAATGTTGTGCCCATTTTTCGCGCTACACGAAAGTCAAACTTCGTATCAGCAACAGGTTGTTTTTTTCCTGTTGTTGTGACATCAGGATTCGTTTCAGCCACATATTCTGCATTGATTTGAACCATGTGATCATCGATTGGATTTCTAGTGTCACCGGTCAAATTGAAATAGCCATGATTCGTGGGATTATATAGTGTAGGCTGATCGGTTGTGGCATCGTAAGTAATCGTAAATGAATCATCATTTTCCAATGTATAAGTCACTGTGTATGAAACATTGCCCGGAAATCCACTATCGCCGTCTTTGCGTTCTGTCCGATAAATTACGCCAGCTGCGGTTTCTGTTTCAAATGTTTCAGCTTTCCAAGTATCGGTATCCAATCCCTTAAATCCGCCATGCAATGTATTGCCATTATCATTATCTTCTGTTTGATACTCTTTCCCGTCGATAGTAAATCGGGTTCCTGCAATTCTGCCGGCAACTGGCCCAATCGTTGCGCCATAATAACGCGCTTTCTGGTGTCCTGCGATCGTATCATACCCAACAACTAAGTCTCGGCCGCCATCAATCGGCACGATCCAATCCAGTAAGCGTGCTCCTTCCGGGCTTGTTACAAGTTTGACACCGCTATCATTTTCAACTTCATAAACTGTTCCCATTTTTTCTGTTTCTCGTTGCTGTACACTTGGCATTGACCATCCTTCTTTCTTCACTGAAATAACTTCTCATTCAGTATAGACGTTTTAGCCTCAAGACGTCAATAAGCTGAAAGCAGATTACTTTTGTTCTGAGGGAAATGCTCTTAGAATGAAATTGAAGAGAAAGAAGGAGGAACACATGATGGAACTAAAAATGTCACAAGCAGTCATCAACAAACTAGAAGGATATCATAGCAATGAGGGTGCTTTACTGCTGGATCTGGATGACGGTGTCGGACCTTATTCGAAATTAGGGATCTGTTCTCTCGATACAAGTTTTCGTTTCTTGCTGGTCTCAGACAAAGAGGTTCCCGCACCTTACACCATTACTCTCTCATCTGCGGTTGGACCTATTTATATCAAAGACTATACAGCCAATTATTTCGACCAAGAACCAAAGCTTAATTTAAATGAGCGTTTCCAATCGATTATGTTAGAAACAGAATCTGGCGTTGTCGATCGTAACGTTGAAATAATCGATTTGCGCAAACAATCCTTTTAGGGATAGATACAAAAAAAGAACGACCCACACGTGACTTTCAGCTTCAACTGAACATGTCATGTAAGGATCGTTCTTTTACTGATGGACCGAGATTATTTTTTATGCCTAGCCCGTCGTTTTCTGCGCGAGGTCCGCTGAGGGGTTTTTGATTCTGTTGGTTCCTTTATTGGCTCCTCGGTTGTTTCTAGTGAGTCGCCTGTTCTCTTAGTCAAAACTTCCTGACGAAAGCGCCGATTACCTAGAAATTTCAAGGCGCACATCAATGGTTGGCGATTCTCTCCCACCAAACCAATCAATTCAATAAATAATTCAATCCCAAATGCGGTACTAATGATCAGTAGAATAATTGCCGTATTACTGGCATAGTTCATCAACAGTGCAATAAAAGAAAATACCATTGCTAACGCATAGATTGTCAATACTGCTCCCCGATGAGTAAATCCTAAAGAAAGCAAGCGATGATGAAGATGCATTTTATCAGCAGAAGAAATTTTTTGTTTGTTGAACTTCCGTCGAATCATCGCATAGACAGTATCGGTGATTGGTACGCCCAGAATCAGCATAGGCGTGATCACGGTAATAAACGTCGCATTCTTCAACCCTTGCAATGAGAGAACGGAAATCATAAACCCTAAGAATAAAGCACCCGTATCACCCAGAAAAATCGTTGCTGGATAAAAGTTATAGGGAAAGAATCCCACGATGGCAGCGACTAAAGTAAAGATCACCATTGAAACAGCTACTGAATCAGGCAAAAAGAAGTAACTGATAATCCCAATCGTTATCAAACTGATGATCGATACTCCACTAGCCAGTCCATCTAACCCATCAATCAAATTGACAGCATTTGTGATTGCCAATATCCATAAAATTGTCATTGGCAGGCCTAACCACCCTAAATCGAATACACCGATATAAGGAATCGACACAGTACTGATCTTGATCCCCGCCACAAAATAGATTTCTAAAGCCGCTAGCGTTAACCCACAGACCTTTTGTAATGGAGAGAGCTCAAAGATATCGTCAAGCAAACCAGTCACTACAACGATCGCGGCTCCTAAGAGCATTGGCCAGACATAGTTAAATGGGATCATTTCGCGAAATTCCCAAAGCAAGGCAAAAGAGAAGGACAGGAAAATACTAAGTCCTCCTGCTGTAGGCATTGTTTTGGTGTTGATTCGTCGTTCTCCTGGGCGATCGACTGCACCAATTTTAAAGGATATCAATTTAATGATGGGCGTCAATATCAAAGATATGATCATCGTGATGAAAAGACGTACAATAAATTTAAATGCAAATTCCATCGCTCATTCTCACTTTCATTTATTTCTCCTTATTGGAAAATGTATCTTCAAGTTTTGATGAGATACGTTCCACGGGATCTTTTCGTTCTTTGATCTCTTGTCCCGATAAATATTCTTCCACAACTGCGTTGATGATGCCGCCTAAAATAATGATCGTTGCTGCCAGATTCAGCCAAATCATCAACACAATGAAACTCCCGATGATTTGATAGCCGCTGATCCTAGCAGCAAAAAAGCGGGCATATAAGCCGAACACTTGCGACAGCAACATCCAGCCCGCCGTAGCAAATACTGCGCCAGGAAGCGTTGACCGAAGTTTTACTTTGGCATTAGGCACCAACCAGTAGATTAGCATCAAGATAAACAGCAACGCAATGATCGTCAAAGGCCATTTGACAGTTTGGAAGGTAGCAATCAAATCATCTTGAATATGGAAGATTGGTTGTAGAAAGTCCAAAATGATCTTCCCTAAACCAATAACCATCGTCACACCTACGATTGCAATCATAAACAAGAGAATAATGACAAAAGAGACCGCACGAACAACAATAAAGTTCGAACGCTGATCGACACCAAACGCTTTGTTCATGGCAATTTGTAATGCATTGATGCTTTGGCTGGCTGACCAAAGAGCTGCAAGTGCCGAAATAGACAACAAGCCGCCGGAACCAGAAGTCAGCAAATTCTCAATGGCCGGTCCGATAAATTCATACACTTGACCAGGAATCAATTCTTGGACATAGGGCAGCACGTTACTAGGAGCGATTGAAAGAAAAGGCAGCAAGTTTCCGATCGCGATCAGCAATGGAAACAAGGATAGTAATAAATAATAGGCTACGACAACTGAGGTCGTTCCCATTTCAGATTCCGTGATCCGCGTTTGTGTCGTTTCTATAAATCGCATAAGCTTTTGATTGCTTTTCGCCTTATCGATCCATTTCATTTGGGGTTCCTCCGACATCCGTCCATTCTTTTCTAGTAGGTTCCTTCTTCTCCTTGAGAAGTCAAGATCCGTGGACCATCTTTTGTGATAGCTAAGCTATGCTCATATTGACAACTCAATCCACCATCAAGTGTGTACGCTGTCCAACCATTTGGATCCATCTTCATTTTCCAAGTTCCTGTGTTGATCATCGGCTCGATCGTGATGACCATCCCTTCTTTCAAGCGCAGGCCTTTCCCTGCTTCGCCATAATGAGGAATCATTGGTGCTTCGTGGATCGTTGGACCAATGCCATGACCGACAAAATCACGGACAACACCATAGCCTTCACCTTCCGCATACGTTTGGATCGCATGACCAATATCACCGATTCGATTCCCAACTTGTGCTTGTTCGATTCCCAAATACATCGCTTTTTTCGTTACTTCCATTAAACGATCGATTTCTGGGGTCGATTCACCTACGACATAACTCCAGCAAGAATCGGAGATTCCGCCTTTTAGATCAATACACATATCTACTTTGATCAGATCACCATTTTTTAATACTTTTTTTCGGGGAAACCCATGACAAATCTCATTGTTGATGCTGCAGCAAGTCGCATATTTATAATCTTCAAAGCCGATCTGTGCAGCGATTCCGCCATGGCTTTCAATATAATTTCTCACAAATACTTCGATATCCCAGCTAGTGATCCCTGGTTTAATAAACGTACGAAGTTGTTTATGAACGTCCGCAAGTAATGCGCCGGACTCAGCCATTTGATCAATCTCTCTGGCAGATTTTAATGTTATCATTTTCTCGTCTCCCTTATTTAAATTCCTCTTATTTTACCATAGAAAGCAAGAATTTTACAAAGTCTGCTGATTCACCTAAGACTTTTTTCAAGAATTGTTATTCTTGACTGGGTTTGCTATAATCAGAGAGGGTTTTTACTGTTGACCGTTAAAGGATCGGAGGACTTATTTATGACTTTAGCTAAAATCGTTTACGCAAGCATGACAGGCAACACCGAAGAAATAGCTGATATCGTTGCAGAAGCACTTGAAAATCTGGCTATTGAGGTAGATATCAATGAATGTACGCAAGTAGATGCCGATGAATTCGAAGAGGCAGATATTTGCATTGTAGCCACTTATACCTATGGTGATGGTGAACTGCCAGACGAGATCGTTGATTTCTATGAAGACTTGCAAGAATTAGACCTGAGTGGAAAAACATTTGGTGTTTGCGGTTCAGGTGACACGTTCTACGATGATTTTTGCAAATCTGTCGATGATTTTGAAGCAGCTTTTGCCAAGACCGGTGCTATCAAAGGAGCAGAAAGCGTCAAAGTTGATTTGGCTGCCGAAGAAGAAGACATTCAAAACTTAGAAGACTTTGCGAAAAAAATCGTTGCATCTCTTTGATGCGCATACATAAAAAAGCATGTATCCCACGCTGGGTACATGCTTTTTTCTCTTTACGTATGATTTAATTATTGATCGAATGACTTGTATGAAATATCAATCGGTGTTTCTCGATGAATGATATTTTCTGCGGTCTCGGTCATCAATTTTGCAATTTGGTCTTCCGTCGGATGAAGAATTCCCGAAGACATCAATGCGGCTAATCCAGTGGCAACGATCCATACACCCGTATGCAATGATTTCAGTTCGACTTCTGTTAAATCCTGATATTTCGGATCTTTTTTCACAGATTTGACGAATAAATCAAAAGAAAATTTTTGCATGGAATCGCCACCGCCATACTCTTCCAGGTAAAGCGCGCGATACAAGCGTTTTTCTTTATTCGCAAAACCAATGTAATTCAAAGTTAGATCGACGATCACGTCCCCACGTCTCTCAATGGGAAATACTTCTGTTGCTAGATAATCATAAATTTGATTGATCAAGGCACTTTTAAGGTCATCCATGTTTTTGAATTCTAAGTAAATCGGTTGGGTTGAACACTTCATTTTCGCTGCAATATTCCGTGCGGTAAAACGTGTGAATCCTTCGGTTGCGACAACTTCATAGGCAGCTTTTAAAATCTGGTCTCTAGTAATTGTTTTCTTTCTTGCCATAATTTTTTAATCTCCTTAATTCTGCTATACATCGCTTTCAGAAAAACCTTTTATTCATTGTATCATGTTTTTTTAAGATTGCAAAACAACTTTTAAGATTGTCCTAGTCCCTATTTGCTTCCAATTCAGCATGAAAAAATCTGTTTTTTTGACTTCGATTTCATTTGTTTTCAAAAAAAAATAGTGCTATCATAGAGAAAGTTATAGTTAGAAAAATTAGGAGGAATTTTAATGGTTTTACCAAATTTTAATCAAAATCTTGAGAAATATGCCCAACTAATCACAGAAGTTGGCGTCAATGTTCAAAAAGGCCATACGATCGTCATCCAAATCGCTGTTGATCAAGCACCTTTGGCTCGCCTTTTGACAAAAAAAGCCTATGCATTAGGGGCAGCAGAAGTCATCGTTCAATGGACAGATGATGTCGTTCAAAAAGAATTTCTTGCCCACGCCGACAGCGATCGCTTGGAAACGATTCCTCAATACAAAATCGATCAAACAGACGATTGGGTAGCAAAAGGTGCGAGCCGTATCAGTGTGGTTTCAGCCAATCCCGATGCATTAGCAGGTGTAGATTCAGACCGCGTAGCGACTTATCAAGCCGCCTCGGGGAAAGCCATGATTAACTTGCGAAAAGCAACCCAAGCCAACAAAGTGAGCTGGACGGTTGTGGCAGCCGCTGGTCAAGATTGGGCACAAAAAGTCTTCCCTGATGCAACACCAGAAGAAGCGCAAGACTTGCTTTGGGATCAAATTTTCAAAACAACGCGCATCTATGAAGAAGACCCTGTGGCAGCTTGGAAGAATCATGATAAAACGTTGCAAGAAAAAGCCAATGAACTCAACGAAGAACAATTCACAGCGTTGCATTATACTGCCCCAGGCACAGACATTATTATCGGCTTGCCAAAGAACCATTTATGGGAAGGTGCCGGCAGCTTCAATGCCCGTGGCGAAAAGTTTATGGCAAACATGCCAACAGAAGAGGTATTTACCGCTCCTGATAGTCGCCGCATCGATGGCTATATCTCAAGTACGAAACCATTAAGCTATGCGGGAACGATCATCTCTGGGATGAAGTTCACCTTTAAAGATGGGAAAGTGGTTGATTTCTCTGCAGAACAAGGAGAAGAAGTTTTAGCAAAATTATTAGCCATTGATGAAGGCGCAAAACATTTAGGCGAAGTGGCTCTTGTTCCTGATCCTTCACCAATCTCACAATCCGGGATCATTTTCTTCAACACCCTTTTTGATGAAAATGCTTCAAACCACTTAGCTCTTGGTTCGGCTTATGCATTCAGCTTACAAGGCGGAACAGAAATGAGCGAAGAAGAATTGGCCGCTGCTGGTCTCAACCGCAGCCAAACACACGTTGACTTTATGGTAGGATCTGCCCAAATGTCCATCGATGGAATCAAAGAAGATGGCACAACAGTCCCAGTATTCAGAAATGGCGATTGGGCTTAATACACACTAAAAAGACTGAGAGGATGAATCATTCTCTCAGTTTTCTTCTTCTTAAAAAAACTGACTGTCAGAATAAGCGAATAAAGTAAAGCGGTTTATAAAAAACCTTCTTCCCACGGTTTTTTCCGTAGTAATCTGTGGCTTTTTTTGATAGAATTTAGTTTGATAGTCTTTGATAAGAGAGGATGAATACCATGACACCAAACCGCGAAGATTATTTGAAGCTCATCTTGGAATTGGGCGGTGATCAGAAGAAAATCAACAACAAACAAATCGTTTCTGGTCTGGATGTGTCTGCTGCTTCAGTAAGCGAGATGATTTCTAAGCTTTTAAAAGAAGGCTTAGTGGAACACTCTCCTTATCAAGGCGTCCAATTGACCGAAAGCGGACTAGCTTCGGCAAGTGCTCTCATTCGTAAACATCGTTTATGGGAAGTATTTTTAGTGGAGCATTTGAATTATTCTTGGAATGAAGTCCACGATGATGCGGAGGTACTTGAACATGTCACATCAGGGACATTGGCTGATCATTTAGAAGCCTATCTAGGACATCCTAAGTTTTGTCCTCACGGCGGAATGATCCCCGAACAGGGACAACCCGTCCACGAAGGAGAAAAAACGACGATGAGTGCTTACCCTGTCGGGACAAAGATCCGGATTGCTCGCGTGTTGGATGAACGGGAATTGTTGGACTATCTGGTAGCCATCGACCTGAATATTCATGAAGAGTTTGAGATCATTGATACGGCTGCCTACGAAGGACCGATCACCATTAAAAATGCGGATAAAGAAATTGCTGTCAGTTATAAAGCAGCTAGTACGATTTTTGTAGATAAATTGTAAGGAGTGAAAACGATGGAAAAAAAGGTGCTTTTTACTATTTTTGGCGGAACCGGTGACCTTGCACAACGCAAACTTTACCCTTCCCTCTTCCGTTTGTATAAAAAAGGCGATCTTAAAGAGGATTTTGCTGTAATCGGTACGGCTCGTCGTCCTTGGTCAGATGACCATTACCGTGAAGTTGTTATGGGAACGATCGAAGATTTGATCGAGTCAAAAGAACAAGCTGAGACTTTCGCTTCACATTTTTATTATCAGTCTCATGATGTGACAGATACCACTCACTATGACTCATTGAAAGAGCTTGCAGATTCTCTAGATCAGAAGTATCAGCTTGAAGGAAACCAACTGTTTTATCTGGCAATGTCTCCAAACTTCTTTGGTACCATCGTCTCACATTTAAAATCACAAGGCATGCTTGAAACCGAAGGCTACCATCGTGTGGTGATTGAAAAACCTTTCGGAAGTGACTATGCCTCTGCGAAACAATTGAACGAAGAAATCAATCAAGTTTTCAGTGAGCAAGAGATCTATCGAATCGATCACTATCTAGGAAAAGAAATGATCCAAAATATTTCTGCAATCCGTTTTGCCAATAATATTTTTGAATCGCAATGGAACAACCGCTATATCGACAATGTTCAAATCAATATCGCTGAAGATCTCGGCGTTGAAGAACGCGGCGGCTATTATGATAAGAGTGGTGCCTTAAAGGATATGGTCCAAAACCACATCTTGCAGATTCTCTCTTTGCTAGCTATGGAACCACCAGTCGCTTTCTCAGAAAAAGAACTCCGTACAGAAAAAATCAAAGCATTGAATGCGATTCGCATTTATTCAGAAGAAGAAGTCAAAACCAATTTTGTCCGCGGACAGTATGCTCACGGGCAATTAGAGGATCAGCAGTTTGCTGGGTATCGTGAAGAAATGAATGTTGCGGAAGATTCTGCCACCGAAACATTTGTCGCAGGCAAGTTTTTGATCGACAACTTCCGCTGGTCAGGAGTCCCTTTTTATGTACGCACAGGGAAACGTTTAACAGAGAAAGGCACCCGTATCAATATCGTTTTCAAGCAAGTTCCAGTGAATGTTTTCAAGAAAGATGTGACTGATTGCGAAAGCAAGAAGAAATTAGCACCTAATGTCTTGACGATTTATATTCAACCGACGGAAGGCTTTTCACTTTCTCTAAATGGCAAAGAAATCGGTCAAGGATTCGACACCCTTCCTGTTAAACTAGATTACCGCAATAGTACTGAAATCGTAGAAAATACGCCAGAAGCCTATGAAAAATTGCTCTTAGATGCTTTGAATGGGGACGGCACCAACTTTACTCATTGGGACGAAGTTGCTCAATCATGGCGCATCGTCGATGTCATCCGACATGCTTGGGATAAAGAAACACCTGATTTTCCGAACTATTCAGCAGGGACCATGGGACCAAAAGCCGCCTATGATCTATTAGCAGCTGATGGCTTTGAATGGATTTGGAAACCAGATGAATGGTATCGTGAACGGAACTTACTAAATAATCAATAAGCAGCAGCCAATTGGATGGGTAAAAAAACAGCCAATTGGCTGTTTTTATTTTTGCTCCATTCGCTATAATAAAACGAAAGACTAAAGGATGTGAATCAATGAAACAAGTATTGACCATTGCTGGCTTAGACAGCTTAGCAGGTGGTGGTGCCACTGCAGATATCAAGACCTTTGAAGAATTCAATACCTTTGGTCACATGGTGCTCACTTGTGTCGCAGCCATCAATGAGGAAATCACCATTTATGATATCCCTCCTGCAACGCTGAAGGACCAATTAGCTTCAGTTACAGCTTTCACCCGTTTAGCAGCCATCAAAATCGGCCTATTACATACACTGGAAACGATCGAATTAGTGAAAAATTTCCTAGTGACCCAAGACTGCCCGATCATCTTAGATCCAGTCTTAGCTTTTAAAGAAGGACAGACAAAAGCCAATCAAGAGTATCAACACGCCCTGCAATCCTTATTTTCTTTAGCCACTATCGTTACTCCCAATTTGGTTGAAGCAGAATATTTCGCAAATCAAGCCATTACTACTCGGGAAGAAATGAAGATAGCTGCCAAAAAAATCAAAGCACTTGGGCCTGCTTTTGTGTTGATCAAAGGTGGCGCTCGTCTGAACGGGCAGCAAGCCTGCGACCTGCTCTATGATGGGGATGACTTTTTCTTTTTTGAGACACCAAAATCACCCAAACAGACAACGAACGGCGCCGGTTGTACGTTATCCGCTGCCATCGCTGCGCTCTTGGCTACTGACCGCTCAATGACAGATGCTGTACAGCAAGCCAAAGACTTTGTTTTTGCCGGCATTGAAAATGGGCTACAGCTGACAGAATCTTTAGGAAATGTCGATCAACTTGCTTATTTTAGGAAAGGAGTTACCTCATGTCTACCAAGAAACTAACAAGGTTAGCTATGCTGACAGCACTGACTACCGCTCTTTCTTTATTATTTGTCCTGCCAGTTCCTCAGACAAAAGGTGTCGTGACCCTTTGCGAAGCCGGCATCTATACCACGGCTCTTTTATTAGGCGGTCCTTCAGGTGCGATCGTCGGCAGCTTGAGCGGCGGAATGATCGACTTTTTGTCCGGTTATCCAGAATGGGCATTGTTTTCTATTTTGATCCATGGCTGCCAAGGCTACATTACTGGTCGTTTTCGTCACTATCCCCTGCTGGCACTTTGTTTGGGAAGCGTGACGATGATTTTAGGCTATGCCGCAGCAACGACCATCATGTTTGGCTTTGGAGCAGGCATTGCTTCGATTCTCAGCAATAGCCTTCAAAATGTTTTTGGTATATTGGTAGCATTTCCGCTTGTCAATTATTTAAAACGAACGCAAAAATTTTCTTTGAATGAGAGGTAAGATTCCAATGAATGATTTTCATCAACTTAAAAATGACTTAGTAACCATCACAACTGAAGTAATTGACGCAGCACACTTAACGCAAAATGATTTATTTGTTTTAGGCTGTTCTACTAGCGAAGTCGTTGGCGGGATGATCGGCAAAAACTCCAGCGAAGAAGTAGGCTACATCATTATTAAGACCATTAAAGAGGTGTTGGATCCGCTTGGCATTCGCTTAGCGGTTCAAGGATGCGAACACTTGAACCGTGCATTAGCTGTAGAGCGTAGCACTGCTCAGTATTATCAATTAGAAGAAGTGGCAGTTGTCCCTGCACTTCATGCGGGAGGTGCTTGTTCTGTAGCGGCATTTCGCTTGTTTGATGATCCCGTTGAAGTGGAGCATATCGTTGCGAAAGCTGGCATCGATATTGGTGATACTGCCATCGGCATGCATGTCAAACACGTACAGATCCCTATTCGGCCAAGTATCAAAACGTTAGGTGCAGCTCATGTGACTGCATTAGGCTCACGCCCCAAATATATCGGCGGACCGCGGGCACAGTACAAAGTATCTGCTATGTGACGAAAGATTCAACAAAACCGAAGGATACCTGCTAAGCTTCTTGGACGATTCGTCCTTCGCGCAAGATTGCGCATCGCTTTTCAGAGATAGCCTTCGGTTTATTTGTCTTATCTGTCGCATTTTTCCCGTTGTTTTTGCTAAATTTGTTGATAAATCAAGGCCCTCAGCGATTGATCGACTTTCTCCGCAGCGAGCCGCCCCTCTCGAATTGCCCAAATCACTAAGCTAGGACCTCTTTTTGCATCACCAGCTACTAAAACCCGTTCATTATTGGTTGTATAATCATCATAGATTTCACGTACATTGAAGGTGTCTAACAAGTGTGTTTCTGGACCTAAGAAGCCCATTGCCAACAAAACTAAATCGGCTTTCATCACTTGCTCTGTACCAGAGATTGGCTGAAAATTCTCATCTACTTTGACTGTTTCGATCCCAATCACCTGTCCCCGTTCCGCTCCTACAAAAGCAGTCGTCGAAATGCTGTGATACGTATGTTCCTGTAGAACCGCAGCAACTTCTTCCTGACCATACCCGATTTTAGCTGTCATTGGGTATTCAGGCCATGGATTTTCAGCTAAACGCTGTGGTGGAAGCTGTGGCGTGATTTCCAACTGACGAACAGAAGCAGCCCCTTGGCGCATCGCAGTCCCTAAGCAATCATTTCCGGTATCTCCGCCGCCGATCACGACCACGTGTTTGCCTGCCAAGGATTCATTCGCAGCTTTTCCATGGTTCAATACCTCTTTGGTTGCTGCTGTCAAATAATCAACAGCAAACTGAATCCCTGTCAAAGACCTTCCTGGGATCTTTAAATCCCGCGGAACACTGGCGCCAGTAGAAATAATAACACGATCATAAGCAGCTTCTAATTCTTCAGCAGAAATGTCGCGGCCGACTTCGACATTCGTTAGGAACGTCACGCCTAGTTCTGCCATCAAATCGATTCTGCGCTGAACCACTGTTTTATCTAGTTTCATATTAGGGATGCCATACATCAGCAACCCCCCGCAACGATCACTGCGTTCATAAACCGTCACTTGATGACCTAACTGATTCAAGCGCCAAGCAGCGGATAGACCAGCTGGTCCACTGCCAATGATGGCGATTTTGAAACCAGTTGCTGCTTGCGGTTCTCCCGATGCTCGGACCCAATCATTCTCAAATGCAGTGTCGATAATGAAACGCTCATTGTCATGAATCGTGACCCCGCTCCCATTTAGTGCCTCCGTGCAGCCTTTCTCACAAGGAGCTGGACAAACCCGTCCGGTCATTTCAGGTAATGGATTCGTTTTCGCTAACCGTTCAAAAGCCGCTTGAAACCTGCCTTGATAAACAAGATCATTCCATTCAGGAATCAAATTATCGTTGGGGCATCCAGAAACTGTCCGTTGCCCGCCATAGAAAGAACCGGTATGACAAAAAGGAATGCCACAATTCATACATCTTGCTGCTTGTTCTTGCCGCTCACTTGCCGGCAATGGTTCTTGCAGTTCTTGCCAATCAGTGATCCGCTCTGCTACCGGACGATACGGATTTTCTTTTCGAGGGTATTTTAAGAAACCAAAAGGATCTGCCATACTAGTCATGCTCCTTTCCTGGGATCGTCATCTGAGGACCGACAACTGACTCAAAAGCTTTAGCGATCAGTTCATCTCCTGAGAGACCTTGTTGCGCCAATTGATGAGTCGCTTCCACCATTTGATGATATTCCTTAGGATAAACTTTGATGAACAACTGCTTATGATAGAGCCAATCGCTTAGAATCTCGGCTGCTTTTAAGGAATCTGTATAGGCAAAATGGTTCTCGATCAATTCTTTCAATACCGCATCATCCCCGCTCTCATCTACCTTAAACAATTCCACCATTTCTAAATTGCATTGAGCAGCAAACGCTTGCTCCGGATCGTACACATAGGCGACACCTCCAGACATGCCAGCAGCAAAATTGCGGCCCGTCTTGCCTAGAATAACAGCGACACCTCCAGTCATATACTCGCAGCCATGATCGCCGATTCCTTCTACAACCACTTTGGCTCCGCTATTTCGAACACAGAAACGTTCTCCTGCCAGACCTCTGAAATATCCTTCTCCTCGATTTGCCCCAAAGCAAGCCACATTACCTACAATGGGCGACTGTTCAATATCATAACTAGCATCTGCTGGCGGTACAATGATCAAACGGCCACCACTCAATCCTTTGGCTACGTAATCATTGGCTTCTCCAACCAATCTCAGCTCAAGTCCTTGCGTTGCAAAGGCACCAAAACTTTGACCCGCAATTCCTTGATAATTGAATTGCAGCAATCCTGGAGGAAGTTCATAGTTCCCAAAGCGTTCTGCAATCCATCCCCCTATGCGGGCACCAACAGAACGTTGAATATTGTTGATCGGTTGACTGATAGCAACAGGATGTTGTTTTTCAATTGCTGCTTTGGCAAAACTATCCAATTCTGGCCATTGTCGTTTCTCCAAAAAAGGATCCGTCACTTTACGTGCAATCGGAAGTGTCGTACCCAAGATGCGAGCGAAATCCAATGATTTTGCTTTCCCTTTGGCAATGAAACGAGGTACCAAGACTTCTGTGTGCCCCACCATCTCATCAATGGTACGAAAACCCAGTTCTGCCATGATTTCTCTGAGGTCTTCTGCTAAGAAAAACATAGTATGAATAATATGTTCCGGTTTACCAGCAAAAAACTTTCGTAAAGCTGGATTTTGGGTGGCAATACCCACGGGACAAGTATTCAGACTGCAGACTCTCATCATCACACAGCCGATCGCAACAAGGGCCAATGAAGCAAAACTGTACTCTTCAGCACCTAAAAGTGCCGCAATCGCAATATCCCTTCCCGTCATCAATTTACCATCCGTTTCTAAGGTCATCCGCTGACGAAGATGATTGAGTGCCAATGTTTGATGAGCTTCTGCTAACCCCATTTCCCAAGGCAAGCCCGCATCTCTGATGGAATTGCGGGGAGAAGCACCGGTACCGCCATCATAGCCTGATATTACAACAACATCAGCACCTGCTTTGACAACACCGGTTGCAATCGTTCCAACACCCGTACTGGCAACCAGCTTCACATTGATTCGCGCATAAGGGTTGATGGTCTTTAAATCATGGATCAATTGTGCCAAATCTTCAATCGAATAAATATCGTGATGAGGAGGTGGTGAAATCAAGCGAACCCCAGGGGTTGATCCGCGAATCTCAGCGACCCAAGGGAAAACTTTATTTCCAGGCAGTTGACCGCCTTCACCTGGCTTCGCTCCTTGAGCCATCTTGATCTGCAACTCATCGGCACTCATTAAATACTCCGCATTAACTCCAAAACGTCCAGAAGCAACTTGCTTGATCCGACTATTGTAATTTTTGCCGTTGACCGCTTTGAAACGCTCGCGATGTTCCCCGCCTTCTCCACTATTTGATTTAGCTCCGATGGCATTCATTGCCTCAGCAATACATTTATGAGCTTCCTCACTTAGCGATCCATAAGACATTGCTCCTACTTTGAATCGTTTGACGATTTGGACAGCAGGCTCTACTTCCTCCAATGGAATTGGCTGACGCGAAGGTGTGAACTCCCATAGTGAACGAAGTGTCGTGGGTGTGCTTAAAGCCTCTTGATTCATGACAGCTGCATACTCCTTGTACAACTGATAATCTCCTGTGCGCACCGCTTTTTGAAAGTGATAGATGGTTTTGGGATTAAAAAGGTGATGCTCACCTTCTGCTTTAAACTGAAAGCTGCCTCCCGAATCTAGATAATCCTGTTGTTTTTCACCATAGGCAGCTTCGTATCGCTCAAAATACTCTTGTTCGATTTGTTTCAACGACAGGCCGCCAATCCGAGAAACAGTTCCCGTAAAATAAACCTCAGTGACTTGTGGTGAGATACCGACAGCTTCAAAGAGCTGAGCACCATGATAACCGGCAATAGTTGAAATTCCCATACGAGACATAATCTTTATGAGTCCCTTCTCACAGGCCTGTCGATAATTTTCGACATGATCACTCATGTCATAATAATGCAGCGTTTCGTAAGCCCCGTAAGGATGAATCCCACTGGCACCGTAGCCAACTAACATAGCATAGTGATGAACTTCGCAGACTTCAGCCGTGTCAACAATGAGTGAGGCAAGCGCTCGCTTTCCTTTTCGCACCAAGTAATTATGCAAACCCGAAACAGCCAACAAGACAGGAATTGCCATCTTACCTAGTTGTGGTGCAATGGGTTCGCGATCACTTAACACGAGAATCGTAGCCCCTTGATCAATTTTGGCTTCACTTTCTTTAAAAAGAGTATCCAATGCATGGTGCAGTGTTTGCTGCTCATTGCCAGTCACAGAATAAAGAGTAGAGAGGACTGCCGCCGATTGTTGTTTCTGACTTAGATGTTTGATCTTCAGATACTCGCTTGTGGTTAAAATCGGACTAGCGATTTTTAATTTATGGCAATTTTGGCTAAGATCTTTTGTAACATCGCCATCTCGTCCCAGAAATAATTCTGTACCGATCACTAGCTTTTCGCGAATCGCGTCAATTGGTGGATTCGTTACCTGTGCGAATTGTTGCTTAAAGTACGTAAAAAGCGACTGGGGACGTTCACTTAAGATTGCTAATGGTGAATCAAATCCCATGGAGATAACCGGTTCCTCTCCTGTCTGAGCCATAGGGATCAGCAGTGTCCGGATGACTTCGTCGGTGTACCCGTGAAGTTTCCATAACCGCTGTAGTGTCTCTGTCGATAATCCATCAGAAAAAGGGGGTTCTGGTAAGTCATCCATCGTTAACAAATTTTCTGTCAACCATTCGCGATAAGGATGAGCTTGCGCATATTTTTCTTTGATCTCTTTATTTCTCAAAATCAAGCCATTTTTGGTATCGACCAAAAACATATTGGCTGGACCTAAAACCCCTTTTTCAATTACCTCTGCTGCGGGTAGATCAACCACCCCTGATTCGGATGCTACGACAACTAAGCCATCCCTCGTAATTGAATAGCGGGAAGGCCGCAACCCATTGCGATCCAAAGCAGCACCCACCAGCTCACCATCCGTAAAACAAAGCGCTGCCGGTCCATCCCATGGTGCCATAAAACTAGCATTGTACTCATGAAAAGCAACTAGTTCTTCTGGCAAACCGGCTTCTTTCGACCAGGCTTCAGGTACCATCATCAAAAGCGCCTGAGGTAAATCTCTCCCTTGGCGATACAAGAATTCCATGCAATTCTCAAGTTTTGCGGAGTCCGAATTTTCCTCATCATAGACTTCGATTTGATGACTATGCATCCAATTTTCGGCTCCTCTTAACGTATTGATTTCCCCATTATGGGCTAAAAAACGAAAAGGCTGCGCGCGATTCCAGCTAGGAAAAGTATTGGTTGAAAAACGAGAATGAGTCAATGCGATACTGGAAGTCATACGCGGATCTTGTAAGTCCGTATAAAACAGTCCGACCTGATAAGCATGTAACATGCCTTTATAGACGATTGTTTGGCTAGAAAGACTGCAGATGGCTAGTTCCTGGGCTGCATAGTTTTTTTCTAATTGTCGCCGCAAATGATACAAACGGTCCTCAAAATCTCTTCCGACTGTCACATCGAGAGGTTTTTCAATAAAGAATTGACAAAAACTAGGCATCACTTTTTGTGCTCCTGGACCACATTGCGAATAGTCATAGGGAACTTCCCGCTGCCACAACACCCGAAATCCCATTTGCTGAATATCCTGAGCAACGGCCTTTCTTAATTTGACTGCGGATTCTCGTTCTTGCGGCAAAAAAAACATGCCTACTGCATAGTGACCTTTCGGCGGTAAAACAATCTCTGCCGCTAAAGCAATTGCTTGAAAAAAAGGATCAGGTAATGCCATCAACACACCAGCACCATCCCCTGTATCTGGTTCGGCTCCTGTTCCGCCACGATGATTCATTCGTTCTAACATCGTCAACGCATTTTCAATCAGTTTTCTCGAGTATAATCCATCTTTTTGTACGATAAAGCCCATGCCACAAGCATCACTTTCAAAACGAGGATCATACATTAATGTCTCTTTTTCCCTCATCCCCTCATCCTTTCTTTAAATATTCTGAATATTCCAATTTTTAACAGTTTACCTTTTCTATGTAAATCTTGCAATCTTTTTCTGCAAGTTGGTCTAGCTTTCTCTCAAAAACGCTGAACGGGTAAAACCGATTGGGACAAAGCAAGCACGATTGCCTAGCGCTGCATTTTTGTCACTTCTATGCTTCTTATCATCAGTTGCTGTCGTCTAGTTGCTATTGCTAGGAGAAAACAATGAAAAAGACACAAAAGCTGATAACTAAGTCAGCACAATGAAATGATCACAAAAAACGTGTGCCATCGGACGATCTAAGTAGATCGTCCAACGGCACACTGATAATTTTTGGCTTACCTTTATTTCTCAGCTAATTTTTATTTCTCAAAGCCTTCAGCAACGGCTTCTGGATAATATTCTTCCACCAAATGAGCACAACGCCCGCAAAGTGTTGGCAGTTTCTCATCCACTCCGACATCTGTCCGCACTTGCCGACAACGGTCGCAAACTTCACCATCGGCTTTTTCGATCAAGATTGCACCATCTTCAAATTGTAACGCTGCTTCTGGAGCGGCACTTCCTGCCTCTTTGATTTCGAAGAAGTCTGGTGAAATGATCAATAATTGGGCCAAATCAGCATCAACAGCCGTTAATAGGTCTGCCAGCGGTTGTGATGGATAGATGGTCACTTTTGCTTCCAATGACTTACCAATCAGTTTTTCATTCCGTGCTTCTTCTAGTGCTTTCAGGACATTGTCACGGAATGAAAGAAATGCCGTCCACATATCAAGCAACTCAGCTTGATTCGCAAATGATTCATAACTTGGCAATTCAGCTAGTTGAACATAGGCTTCCTCTTCTTTTAAGTGAGACCAGATTTCTTCGGCTGTGTGAGGAATGATTGGCGTCAACAATTTTGTCAAAGCCACTGCCGTTTGGTAAAAGACAGTTTGCATTGCTCGCCGTTGTGGATCATTTTCCGCTTCGATATAAACAACATCTTTCGCAAAGTCTAAATAGAAAGCAGAAAGATCGCCAGTCAAGAAATTGATGATCGTCTTATAGATATGCAAGAAATTGTATTTCTCATACCCATCTTCACGAATGGTTTTGATCGTTTCGTTTAATCGAACCAGCATGTATTTGTCTACAGAGCGTAAGTTTTCATAAGAAACCATATCCGTTTTTGGATCGAAATCAGCCGTATTGGCTAATAAGAAACGCATTGTATTACGGATCTTACGGTAAACCTCGGAGACTTGATTCAAAATATCCATTGAAACTCGGACATCTGCTTCATAATCTACACTGCTAACCCAAAGGCGAAGGATATCGGCACCCATTTGTTTGATTACTTTCTCTGGAGCAATGGTATTTCCAAGAGATTTACTCATCTTCCGGCCTTCACCATCCAAGGTAAACCCTTGAGACAAGACTGATTTGTAAGGTGCTTCCCCATTGATCGCCACACTTGTGGTGATACTTGAGTTAAACCATCCACGGTATTGATCTGAACCTTCCAAATACATGTCAGCTGGGAAAGTCAACTCTGGACGTTGACGCAAGACTGCTTCATGAGAAGAACCAGAATCAAACCAAACATCCATGATATCTGTTTCTTTAGAGAATTTGCCATTTGGTGAACCCGGATGCGTAAAGCCTGCAGGCAATAATTCTTCGGCTTCTTTTTCAAACCAGATATTTGATCCGTGTTGTTCAAATAGCGTTGCAACATGTTCGATCGTTTCTGGCGTAATGATTGCTTCGCCGTTTTCGGCGTAGAAAATCGGCAGTGGTACCCCCCAGGCACGTTGACGTGAGATGACCCAATCGCCTCGATCACGAATCATGTTGTACAAGCGTGTTTTGCCCCAAGGAATGATCCAGTCCACTTTCTCGATTTCATCAAGGATGTTTTGACGGAATTGATCGATTGAAGCAAACCATTGTGGTGTTGCCCGATAGATAACAGGTTTTTTGGTCCGCCAATCATGAGGATAACTATGGACAAAGAAATCAAGTTTCAATAATGCACCTTTTTCTGCTAACAAATCGGTGATCATTGGGTTCGCTTTATCATAGAAGATTCCTTCAAATCCTGGTGCTTCTTCCGTAAACATCCCACGACTATCGACAGGAGATAGGACATCTAATTTGTATTTTTTGCTTACGATGTAGTCGTCTTCCCCGTGCCCAGGAGCAGTATGAACCAATCCAGTACCTGCTTCCAGCGTGACATGGTCACCTAGCATCACCAATGAAGTCCGATCATAGAAAGGATGCTGGCCAGTCATGTATTCTAGTTTTTCTCCAGCAATTTCTTGCAAGATTTCAACACTTTCCCATCCAATAGCTGCTTGAACAGTCTCCAACAAATCTTTGGCGATTACAAATTTACGGCCATCTGCCATGATTTGAACATAAGTAAACGTTGGGTTTACTGAAATTCCTAAGTTTGCTGGTAATGTCCAAGGTGTCGTCGTCCAAATAACGAAAGATGTATCTTCATCAAGGATTCCTTTTCCATCTGCTACAGGAAAAGCGACATAGATCGAAGGTGATTTGACATCTTTGTATTCGATCTCTGCTTCTGCCAATGAAGACTCGCTGGATGGTGACCAGTAGATTGGCTTTAATCCTTTATAGATGTAGCCTTTTTCTGCCATCTTTCCGAATACGCGGATTTCAGCAGCTTCGTAATCAGGTGTCAAAGTGATGTAAGGATGATCCCAATCACCTGAGATTCCTAAACGTTTAAAGTCCTCACGTTGGGTATCTACTTGTGTCAAAGCATACTCTTCGCATTTTTTGCGATATTCCGAAAGTGTCATTTCTTTGCGTTTGATGCCCTTGTTTGTCAGCACTTGTTCGATCGGCAATCCATGCGTATCCCAACCTGGTACATAAGGTGAGCGGAATCCTGACATTGATTTAGAACGTACAATAATGTCTTTACTGATTTTGTTTAATGCATGACCAATGTGGATATTGCCATTCGCATAGGGAGGGCCATCATGTAAGACAAATGTTGGTTTCCCTTCGTTCAGTGCTTGTCTTTGTTGATAGATATTTTGTTCTTCCCAATCTTTTTGCCATTCGATTTCGCGATTAGGCAAATTTCCCCGCATCGGAAAAGCCGTTTTTCCCAGATGCAATGTTTCTTTCATCTTCATTGTATTCGCTCCTTTTACTGATTACTCATGATTATGGCATGTGCAAGCACATGTCGATCAAACAATTTTGTCTATCCTGCCTCAATTTCAGTGAATTCACTCATTGAATCGACCAAATCCTTCTAATAAGCCCATAGGCTATGAAGCTATAAAAAAAACACATCCATCCCGGAAAGGGACGAACGTGTTCGTGGTACCACCCAAATTTTATTGTCAGTGACAATTCTTTGTTGATCGGTAACGAGATCAAACGTTGGACTCTACCACTGTTCAAGACCAAGACTAACAGATGATCTAATTTCTTACAGGGTTTTATCCGGCTTCCACTCTCCCAGACTCGCTTTAAAAGTATAAGAAATTTTTCTGTTCTGTATATTAGTCATTTGTTTTATTTAATTCATCTAGTAATTGACGTGCATCATCCAATGTTTTCACTTCTGGATTTTCTTCTACATCAATTTCTTTCTCACTGGATTCCACGATTTCTACTGGACTCTCCACTGCTTCTGAGTTTACTTCAGAATCATTTTCGCTGTCAAGTTCTTTTGATAAAACTTCTTTGATTACTTGATGAGAATCTTTTACATAGCTAGAAAATGGCGCCAAAATTTCTTCCCATTCTGGACTTTTTACTTGCTCTAATTGTGTTTGCAGCATAACCAAAAGATTGTTGTGGAAAACACGCGTTTTCTTCTTCAAATCATTGGTTTCAGTTGCCAATTGACGCGCATTATTGGTTGCATCCGTCAGAATTTCTTTGGCTTTTTCTTCTGCAGCTGTTGTCAATGCATGAGCGCGTTTTTCGGCATTCGTTACTAATTCATCTGCACGGTTTTGAGCAGAAGTAACGATCACTTCAGATTCTTTGCTTGCGCTCGTTTTTACTTTGTCTGCGGTATCTTGAGCCACGATGATCGATTGGTTCAATGCATCTTTCAATTCATTGAAATACTCAAGTTTTTCTTCTGCATGCTTCAATGATTTTTCTAGTTCACGGTTCTTTTGAACAGCTTCTTCATAATCACGAACGATCATATCTAAGAAGTCATCGACTTCATCCTGATTGTAACCGCGCATTTTTACTGAAAAGCTTTTGTTTTGAATATCTAATGGAGTTAATGCCATAAGTTTACACCTCTTTGTTTTATTTACGTAATACACCTAATAACAATCTAACTTTTTCTTTTTTTGTCGTGCCTTCTAACCCCTGAATCTGGATACGCCCAAATCCTCTGATTGATACGATATCCAGTAGATCCAACATAAAATCCGGACGTAATGTTTCTGTCCAATTGACTTTCACTTTGCCAGACTCGATGAGTTGTTTGGAACGCTGGCGCGAAATATTATAGACAGCAGAAATGACAGTATCCAAACGGAGAGAGCTGACCGTTTCTCGTTCTTCGCTCCAGCCGTCTTTTGGTACGATCAATTCCGTGTACTTCGTTTCTTCGAGGCGAACTGAGACATTCCCGATTTTATCGACCTGTGTTTGGACAAAATGACTGATTTCGCTTGCCACAAATACTTGCCAATTTTCCCCATCAGAAATGATGTCACCAAAGTATTCCCTTTTGACCCCTGTGCCCATTAACGTTCCTAAAACCTTCCCATGACTTAAAACCGTGAATTTTTTTGGATAGATAATGGTGAATAATACCAAATCAAATTCTTCACTTGCTGGTTGGTAATAGTCTGGGTAGATCAGGCACCGTCTTCTTTCAGCAGCTTCATATCCGCCAAAAAATTGAAAACTCAAATCGGTTGATTGCCGAATCAGACTTTCTAAAATATAGGCTTGCCGCGGATCAAGAAAATCTGTTAAATAGGGTGCGTATTGCATCTGCACTTGTTCGATCCAGCCTTGCGCAGAATCAATAAAAGGGTGCTCATCGCTTCGAAAATGCTGATAGACATTTGCGTTCATCGATATTCACCCCTTACGTTAGAATAAGATTGCTTGTAGAAGAACGAACAGACCTTGCGTTGCTAGCTGCAGAACGATAATGGCAAATGCAATCGTAAAGTCGATGCCAGCGAAACTCAGATTTAGACGATCAAACAAACCTAGATATGGTTCACAGATTTTTGCTAAGAAACGTCCAAATGCTGATTGGTATCCTCCCGGAAACCAAGAAAGCAAGGCATAGATCACTAATAATACTGTATAGAGATATACTGCATCACTGAATAGATTTAATAACCTAAAGACTAAAATATGCTTTCCTCCTTGACTCAGATATCGAAGAAATTACTATCTGCTAATGTTTGAGCAGTTCCCTCGATCTCCATTCCTTTTGGCGTACATAAGAAGATTTCATCTCCAACACGCTTGATATCGCCATCTTCAGCGTACACTGTTCCCGTCAAAAAATCAACTATTCGCCGTGCTTGGTACTCCTCAATTAAATGAAAATTAACAAGTACTGCATCGCCATTGATCACTTGTTTCGCGATTCCCATCGCTTCTGAATAAACTCTTGGTTCTACGATAGTAATCTTGCCTGCAGCCTTGGACTTTATTTCTTTTGTTTTGGGATTACTGCGTTGTTGGGCCATAGAAACGACCTTTTCCTCTGTCTTCTGGACAGGGCGTTGTTGTCTTTCAAAGGACGCACTTGATGCTGTTGAACGCTGCGCTTGCGCTTGCTGTGATGGCATATGGCTTCGTGAAAATGTATTCGTTGGATTTTCAGCACGAGTCGTGCGTGGTGCAACATAAGAACTACCTTGATTGACGGCGATATTTTGCGGGGATCGCACAGATTCTTGAGCTACCACGCTTTCTTCGTAATAATCTTCTTCATCTGTCAATCCAAAAAAATTGGTCAATTTCTCTTTTAAAGACATATGTCAACCTCCTTTACTCCTGAAATAATGCGGTGCCGATGCGAACAACTGTCGCACCCGCTTGGATCGCAACGGCAAAATCATTACTCATTCCCATACTTGTTTCTGTACATGGAGCATGTGCCAAGTGCAGCGCTGCGATTTTTTCTTGTAATTCTTTCAACTGATGAAAATAATGGAGCTGCTCTGCTTCTGAAGAAGCAAGTGGTGCCATGGTCATCAAGCCGATGACATTGATTTTATCAAAGGGCTGCAACTCTTCAATAAATGAAACAACGTCGTCTGGTGCAATTCCTTGTTTACTTGCTTCACCTGAAATATTGACTTCTACAAAACAAGCAATCGTTTTTGCTGCTCGTTTTTGAATTTCTTGCGCCAATTTCAGCGATTCTAACGCATGGAAATAATCAACTTCATTTATAATTGATTTTACCTTTCTGCGTTGCAAATTACCAATAAAATGCCAGTTTACTTCTGGAAAGTCTGCTAGTTGCTGCTTTTTTTCCAGGAGTTTTTCTACTCGGTTTTCCGCACAGTCAGTGACACCGGCTTCGATGATCTTCCGTGTTTTTTCACTATCGACAGATTTTGTCACAGCAACCAGACGAACCTCACTTGCTTTTCTAGAAACAAGAGCACAAGAATCCTGGATCTCTTGCTGGATCTTGTGCAAGTTCTCAGAAATCATGTGCTCTGCCTCCTAGCGTTTGCGACGGAAGAATGGTGGTGTACTTAATTCATCGTCGTCATTTGTTTTTACTTCATCTCTATTGAATGTATCAAATTCTTTTTTTTCAACATTCTCAAATTGGCTTTCTTCTACTTTAGGACGAACGTTTTGTTCTTTACGAATATCCCAATCACCAAAGCCATGATCATCTTCTACGTGTGAAGGTTTCGCCTGATCCATATCTAACGTTGGTTTTTGTGGAATTGAATGGATTTGACTTTGTCTGCTTGTACGAGAAGAGCGTTCCTTTTTTGAAGGATCGATACCTGTTGCAATCACAGTCACACGGATTTCATCTCCTAAGTCTTCATTGATTGAAGTTCCTAGAATAATATTTACGTCGCCTGTTGCAGCACTTGCTACGATATCAGAAGCATCTTGTGCTTCAAATAAAGTCATGTCTAATCCGCCAGTGATGTTCAGTAAGACTTGTTCTGCACCATCGATAGATGTTTCTAGCAATGGAGAAGAGATCGCCTTTTTCGTTGCTTCGATGACACGTTCTTCGCCGCTAGCAACACCAATACCCATCAATGCTGTTCCTTGATTTTCCATTACTGTTTTCACGTCAGCAAAGTCCAAGTTGACATAGCCTGGTGCAGTAATCAGATCAGAGATTCCTTGTACCCCTTGACGCAATACATTGTCTGCTTCACGGAATGCTTCCAGCATTGGTGTCTTCTTGTCAACAACTTCCAATAAACGGTTGTTGGAGATGATCAATAATGTATCGACGTTTTCTTTTAGTTTTGCAATTCCTTCAGCTGCGAAACGGCCGCGTTTTGGTCCTTCAAATGTGAATGGACGAGTTACTACGCCGACTGTCAATGCACCGATTTCTTTGGCAAGTTTTGCAACGATCGGAGCTGCCCCAGTTCCGGTACCTCCACCCATGCCGGCAGTGATAAAGATCATATCAGCGCCTTGCAAGGAATCACGAATTGCGTCTTCACTTTCTTCTGCTGCTTTTTCTCCAACTTCAGGTTGAGAGCCAGCACCTAGACCGCGAGTATATTTAGGGCCTAATTGGATCACTGTTTCAGCTTTTGAATTTTTCAATGCTTGCACATCTGTATTGGCAGCGATAAATTCGACACCTTTAACGTTTTCTTCGATCATACGGTTGACAGCATTGCCGCCGCCGCCGCCGACACCGATAACTTTGATTACAGCGCCATCATTGATATTGTTATCAATTGAAAATTCCATAGTTTATCTTCCTCCTGAGTATCGTTTTAGATTATTCAAAGATATTTGAGAAGAAATCTTTTACACGATTCGTGATCGATTCGCCTTTCTTCTCTTCTTCTGGTTCTTCATAAGTTTCTTCTGGAGCCTCATACTGCTCATAAGAAATCTCTTGTTGAACAGCAACAGGTTGTTGCGTCGTACGTTCACCCGTGATTGCGCTTTTAGCAAGCTGATAAACTTCACTTAAATTAGCAGAATAATCAACGATACTGATCACATTAGTGAAAACCGGATTTCTCAATCCCATATGGTTTGGCACGTATAATTTCACATTTGTTTCGAAGACTTCCTGTGCTAAATCGACAACGCCAGGTAAGCTAGCAGCTCCGCCAGTCAAAATAATTCCGCCTGGTAATTCAAACGCATCGATTTCATTCAAGACATCTTTTGATTTATTAAAGATTTGCTCCATCCGTGCTTCGATGATTTCAGCAAGATACCGTTCATCGATTTTGACAGGTTCAGATTTACCAATGACGTCCACTGGGAATTCTTCGCTTGCCGATGTACGTTCAGGATAAGCATCACCATAATTGATTTTTAGCGCTTCTGCATTATTGAAAGAAGTATTCAACACAGTAGAGATGTCTTTTGTTACAAATTCTCCACCTTCTTGATTGACATGGGTGAATTTCAACTGTTTGTCATGCATTACCGAAGTTGTTGTTTGACCGCCACCAATATCAATCACGATCGTACCAAAATCTTTTTCGCCATCTGATAAAATCGATTCAGTCAAAGCTAGTGGTGTGATCACAAGTTCGTTAACAATCAAGCCGGACTTTTCAACACATTTGCGAATATTGTGCAAAATCGTTTTAGGGCCTGTATAAACTACCCCAAACATCTCCAAGCGGACACCGATCATTCCGCGAGGATCTTTGATCCCTTCAAAGCCATCCACAGTAAACTCTTGCGGTAAAATGGCAATGATCTGTCTTTCAGGAGGTGTAGATCGAACGAGCGCTGCTGATGCTACGTTACGCACGTCGTCATCTGTGATTTCTTTTGATTCGCTGTTGACAGCAATCATCCCTTGGCAATTTTCAACTTCTAACAGATTGGCTGGCACACCCACGCTCACACTGCGAATTTGGATACCCGCTTTTTCTTCTGCTTGTCTTACTGCTCTTTGGATGGCTTGAACCGTCTTGTCAATGTCTACAATGATTCCGCGGTTGATTCCTTCTGATTTTGCATTTCCTACACCAATAATGTTCATTTGGCTATCAACGTATTCAGCTACAACAACTTTCACAGATGTCGTACCAATATCGAGGCCAACATACATTCCCGTTTTTGCCATGGATGGGGTTCCCTCCTACTTAATTTGCATATATCGCGAACCTTGAAAAGTTCGTATTTATATCTAATTAGAATAATTTGTTCACTGTTACCAATTCTACCATATAATAGCGATTTTTAGAAACAAGTTAATGAAAAAAACTCTTGAATTTTTCCTAAGAATCCCCTTCGGTCGATTGTTCTGTTGCCGAGTCACTGTCTTTTGTATTGGAAATCGGATAAGTAAAGATGCCCACTTCCATATCGATGATACTGTCTTCTTTCAAATCTTTTGCGATTTGCGGATAATACTGCATTTGACTAGCCATATTTGAAATGTTCACAATCACTTGGTTACCATCATTCATATAGATCGTTAACAACTCGTCATTACTGTCCCGAGGCGTGTACTTGATTTGAGAAATTCCTTCACGAATCTCTTGACTGAGCTTCTGATAAGCAGTCAGTACTTCTTTGATTTTTGACTGATCTGAAAAGCTCTCTAAAATAGGTAGTCCTTCCAGAGGCTGGTCACTCGGTTCATTGACCACGACACCACTTTCAAGAATAGGTGAATAATGATTATCGCTTGCTAGCAATGCCACCTCTTGGTACTCCGATACCCGAATCTTGAACTGGTTTAAAGAAGTGATTGTCACTTGAACATTTTTGACACGAGGCAACGCTTTTTTGATGGCTTGTTCCGTTTGTTCGCTGTCAAAATACTGCGGCCATATTTCTTCTCCAGTCGTTAATTCCGAATGTTCAATAATTGATTGGGCGGACACTTGATCATTGCCCACGACTTTAACATCCGCTAACTTACTCAACGGGGAGACGTAATACAGAATAAATAACAACGGGATCAGCAAAACACCAATAATCAACAGCAATCGGCGCAACAATACTCGATTACGGTATTTTTTTAAATTGGGCAATCGATCAGCAAAAGAGCGGGGAGCTTGTTCTGAATCTTCAGTCTCTGCGCCTTCTTCGTGCTTTTCTTCTGTTTGGTCTTCTGATTGTTCTTCATCTGAGTGAATCCCGGAAATGACAGAGGGTGACCATACAGGTTGATCGCCTTTTTCTTTTTGATAACGCAGATTTTCTTTCTGCCAAGGGGTCAATTCTTCAGTCGTGGGGGTGGTTTGATTATCATGAGATTTCTTATCTTTACTGATGACAATCTCTCCTTTCTATCCAACACATTGTACTATTTGATTACCTCTTGCACAAGTCGAAATAGTCGCTCAGATGCATCACCGATTCCTTGCTCTTTCGACGCCTTTGCCATTTCCATCCGTACGTTTTCATCACTCATGATCGCATCGACACACTCAATTAGATTTTGACTGTTCAACTCATTGTCCGCAATCATCTTGACTGCCCCAGCATTGACTAAGCTTTGCGCATTTTTTGTTTGATGATCATTCGTCACATAAGGACTAGGAATCAAAATCGCTGGTAATCCCAATGCAGTAAATTCAGCGATCGATGTAGCGCCAGCTCGTCCGATCAACAAGTCACTATTCGCCATGACTTCTGCCATTTGATCGATGTAGGGGCGAATGCTGATATTTGGAAAGGCATCTTTCGACATACCGATCTTCTCTTCGATTTCTTGGTAATAACGGTCACCAGAAGCATATAACAGTTGATAATCTTTCTTTGCAAAAAGCGGAATTGCTTCGATAATCGCTTGATTGATTTTCAGTGCTCCTTGACTGCCGCCAAAGACTAAAACAGTTTTTTTCTTAGGGTCAAGGTCATAGGAAGCAAGGATCGCAGACTTCTGACTGTTTTTTACTTCTTGCCCGCGGGGATTCCCCACCAAGACCGTCTTCTTATCCGGAAAATAGTGCGCTGCATCCTGAAAAGCAATAGCAATCTTGTCCACATATCTGGTCAAAAATTTATTAGTGATTCCAGGAACACTATTTTGTTCATGGATGATCGTTGGGATCTTAAGTACTGATGCCGCGTAGACCACAGCACCAGAGACATAGCCACCTGTCCCGATCACTACATCCGGTTGAAATTCTCTGAGTATTTTCTTTGCTTCACGATAACTTTTCAGGAAAAGTTGGACTGTTTTGACATTGTCCAATGAAAGTTTTCGTTTAAAGCCTTGTATTTCTAACGTCTTAAAAGGAATCCCGGTTGGTGGAACGATTTTGTTCTCTAATCCACGGGTAGCCCCAATATATAAAAATTCAGCTGTTGGATCAATGGAACGAACATAATCGACAAAAGACAATGCCGGATAAATATGCCCGCCGGTTCCACCGCCAGTTACTAGTATTTTCATTCACTTCGCTCATTTCTGTTAAGTTCTGCTACTGCCGCCATAAATTTATCCCCCCGTACTTCAAAGTTCGGGTATTGGTCCCAGCTTGCATTGGCCGGTGATAATAAAACGGTATCTCCCGGTTGGCTTAATTGATAAGCCAAAGGAACAGCTGTAGTTACATCTTCTGTCAATTTAATCGTTTTGATTCCTGCTTTACGTGCGGCTTCAGCAAGTTTCTCTTTTGTTTGTCCGAACAAAACAATCGCTTTGAGATCTTGCAGTGATGGAATCAGCTCATCAAAGGAGTTGCCGCGATCCAATCCTCCAGCCAACAAAATCAACTGATCCTTTTGGAAACCACCTAAAGCCATCTCTGTCGCCAAGCTATTTGTGGCTTTCGAATCATTGAAAAAGCGAACCCCTTCAATCGTATCAACATACTGAGTACGGTGAGGTACACCGCTAAATGTATGCAATGCTTGAACGATAGCCTCATTTGCTATCCCTTCTAATTTTGCCACTGCGATTGCAGCTAATGCATTTTCAACATTGTGACTGCCGGGAACGCCCAGTTCAGAAACAGGCATGATTGCCTCATCTTTGAAATATAACTGCTCTTCAAAAAGATACGCACCGGCCACTTTTTGTTGTGTCGAGAATGGAATCACTTTTGCTTTTGTTTGTTGAGAAAGTTCGACTAATTCTGGCTGGTTCCAATTGATGACTAGAAAATCTTCTGCTGTCATATTTTGCTGCAGCCGCCATTTAGCCCGCACGTATTCGGATCGATTGCCATGATAATCTAGATGAGCTTCATAAATATTCGTGATGACTGCAATCTTGGGATGTAATGTTTCGATCCCCATCAATTGGAAGCTGGAAAGTTCCATGATCAAGCGATCTTTAGCGCTAGCGGTTTGGGCGACGTTACTTGCTGGAAAGCCAATATTTCCAGACAACAATGCCCGGCCTTCACTAAATCCCGTATTTAAAACATTAGCGATCATCGTAGTGGTCGTGGTCTTTCCATTCGTTCCAGTGATTCCAATGATCGGTGCTTCCGAAATTTTGTAAGCTAACTCTACTTCCGTAATGATTGGGATATTTTTCTCGATCGCTTTTTGGACAATAGGCTGATCATAAGGAATCCCAGGATTTTTGACCACAAGTGAAAAACCCTCATCCAGTAGTTCAATTGGGTGACTGCCGGTGATTACTTTAACGCCTAACGCCAAAAGATCCTGTGCTTCTGGATTTTCGGCAAAGGGTTTTCCGTCATTAACAGTAACAAGCGCGCCCAAATCATGTAACAATTTAGCCGCACTGAACCCACTTTTTGCTAATCCTAGCACAAGAACTTTTTTATTTTGATATTCATTTATATTTTTCATATGATTCCTCTCTCCTACCATACAATCACTAATGTGATGATCGAACATCCTAAAGCAATCAGCCAAAAAATTGTATCGATCTTCCATTCCGACCAGCCACTCATTTCAAAATGGTGATGAATAGGCGACATTTTAAAAATTCGTTTACCAGTCAATTTGAAAGAAGCGACTTGCAGCATGACACTTGCTGTCTCAATCACATAGACAAGTCCGACAAGTAATAATGTCCATTCTTGGTGAAGCAGTATTGAAACTGCTGCTAAAAGACCGCCCAATGCAAGGGAGCCCACATCACCCATGAAAATTTTAGCTGGTTTACGATTGTAAGGGAAGAAGCCGATCAATCCTCCAATGACCGCTAAGCAGACGATCAGGATATCGATTTGATCTTGACGCCAAGCAATGAGGCCATAAGTTGCAAATGAGATCGTACCGAGTCCAGCAACCAAGCCGTCAATCCCATCTGTTAAGTTGACGGCGTTTGAAAAGCCAACTAACCAAAAAATCACAAATGCGCCGTAAAAGATCGATAGCGGCAGCTCAAATCCAAAGAGATTCAAAACATTCGCATTGCCTTCTGATAAAAAGACCAGATAAAAGACAATCCCACCGATGATTTGTCCGATCAATTTTTGTAAAGAGTTTAAACCCATGTTGCGTTTCTTGAAAATTTTGATGAAATCGTCCAAGAATCCAAGCGCACCATAAACCAAGATAATAAATAACAAAATGAACAGCGATGCGGTCAACTGCTTTTGCCATGCGCCAACCCAAACTGCTGTGATCAATGCCGCAATCAAAAATACGAAGCCGCCCATTGTAGGAGTGCCAGCTTTGACATTGTGCCATTTTGGCCCTTCTCCTCGAATCTCTTGTCCGTATTTTTTCATTTGAAAATAGCCGATAAACAGCGGCATTGCAGCAGTAACGATTGCAAAACTACTGGCAAGTGGCAATATCATCTCTGTCCATTCCATAGTGTTCTCTCCCTATTCTTTTTCGCTCAATTTGAAGGTAATTGTTTGATCCGTGATTTCCTCATAAGATGCAAGACTTTGGGAAACACAATACCCGTCGCCCTCAAATTTGACATCAACATCCAACATGTTGCCCAATTTGACTAAATCAGCTTTTGACCATGTGGTGGTGTCAGGCATATAAATTTTGTCACTATCCGTTAGCAAAAGAAGTCTTTCTCCTGGCAGTACTTTCGATCCACTGTCCACAGACTGATCGATAACTGTTTTTCCATCCCCTAATACTACAGGTGCTAGACCAATTTTTTGTACATCAGTTGCCGCGGTAGTTGTATCTAATTTACGATAATCATTGACGGTTACTTTCTGACTATTTTCTGTTGCTGTTTCTTCTAATGTTGCTTTCTTTAAATCCATCACGCGTTTCATCAACGGATTGGCGATTTTTGCCAATGCTTCGCTGTCGTGGTGTTCTGGTAATTTAATTGTTAGATAAAGAATGTATTCAGGGTCTTCTGAAGGAACCATTTCTACGATTGAGTACAAGTAATTGGAATCCCCAGATAAGTATTTCCCAGTTTTTGGATCAGCTACTTGGGCAGTCCCAGTTTTTGCTGAAATATTGTAACCAGGTACACTATAGACACCATACGCACTTCCGTAGTTTTCACTTTCTACCACATCACGCATATATTCTCGAACTTTCGTCGCTGCTTGTTCCGTGATAGGGTGTCCAACAACTTCTGGCTGTGTTACAGTCTCTTCACCTGTTTCATTGTCCACGATTTTGCTGATGTATTGCGGCTTGACCATCGTGCCGTTATTTGCGACTGCGGTAAAAGCCTGCATCATTTGAAAATTCGTCACACCGATTGCTTGACCAAATGAAGTCATTGCTTGACTGACCGGATTATTTTCCGGCATGATCCCAGTATTCTCATTTGGCAGACCCGAGTACGTACTGCGACCAAATCCAAACTGTTGCAAGTATTGTTGCCAACGGTCTGTCATTCGTTGTTCCAAAGTAACCATCCCAATATTACTTGACCAAGAAAGAGCTTGACGCATCGTCAATGTTCCTTTTTGACCAAAGTCCCAGTCATTGATTGTCGCATCATACAGTTTCAATCCGTCCGGACTTGGTGTAAAAGTTTCATTTTCATCGAATATCCCTTGATCGATAGCAGCAGCTGTGGTTAAGACTTTCATGGTCGATCCTGGTTCATAGTTGTCTTCGACCAATAAATTCTGCCAGGTTTTGATGGTACTTAAATCATCAGGATCATAGGTTGGCCTTTGTGCCATCGCCTCGATTTCTCCTGTTTTTGCATTCATTAATGTGGCAGTCAGATCTTCTGGCTTGTATTCTTTGAACACTTTATCCATGAGCGTTTCTAAATAGCTTTGAATCCGGCTATCAATCGTTGTATAGATATCTTTGCCATCTACCGCTGCCACTGATTCTGCCACCGTTCCCGGTAGCGGGTTTTGATTGTTATCCTTTTGATAGACGATTTTCCCGTCTGTTCCGGATAATACATCATCATAAGCAGCTTCTAAACCAGTTTTTCCTACTAAGCCAGAAGAGTCGTTCTCCTCATTTTCTGCTAGAGCATAGCCGATAAAGTGAGAAGAGAAAATTCCATTAGGATACATTCTAGAAGGATGATCTGTAAAATAAAGGCCAGCGATTCCTTCTTTTTTCATTGCTTCTTCGATCGCTGTCTTTTTCTCCAGCGTCATTTTACTTCCTTGGCTACCGAATTCCACTTGCCAACGTTCTTCTTTTAGACCTTTTTCCAAAGTTTGCACAGCCTCATTCTGATCAATACCTAGTTGCTCATTCAGAATTTTGGCTAATTTATCAAAGTTCTTCTCTTCAGCATATAAATTCTTTTTCCCACTAACGTAGGATTTTGACAAAATAGCATAAACAGAATAAGAAGTTGCATCTTCTGCGATTGCGATCCCGTTGCGATCATAGATTGTCCCGCGTTTTGCTTTGACAACTTCGCTTCCTTGATAAAGGCTCTTGGTTTTCTCAGCCAATGAAGTACCTGCCACATTACCTACGATAACAATGTAGCTCAAACGCGTGACAAACAAAAAGAACAATCCAATACTCGTAGCAAAGAGAATAATACCTACTTTTTTGCGATTGTTCGTTGTAGTTTGGTTTTTCTTTTTCAAGTATTGCTTGAATTTATCTGTTAGCTTCATTTAATCCACTTTCCTTAAATTGTCATCATCGATCGACAATCCATTATCCTCAGCAACCTTTTTGATACGCTCAGTTTTAGAAAGTTCGTTTCTTTCTTGCTCTAATTGTTCTGCTTGACTATTTTTTTCATTGATGTCTGATTGGATCAGTGAAATATCATGTTCGACTTGACTGATCGTAGTCCGAATATTGATCGTCAGGATCGCTAATGTCAAAACGGCAATGATCACAAATGCTGCAATCAGTTTTTCTAAATTAGAGATACTTTTTAACCGGCGAGCAGGAGATGCTGGTACACGGATAACCTCAGGACGCTCAGGTTCGCTTGGCAGCTGTTCAATTGTCGGTTCAGAGTGAGCATAAAACTCTTGTTCAGACGTTTCTTCAAATTCATAATCATGAACTTTTAGTTCTGCCATAATTGCTAACCTTCGCTTTCCTTCATTTTTTCCGCGATCCGCAGTTTAGCACTACGGGAACGATTGTTTTCAGATACTTCTTCTTCAGAGGGAAGAAGTGGTTTTCGAGTAATTAATTTTAGTACTGGTTGAAATTCTTCGGGGATGATCGGCAACCCTGGTGGCACATCTTTTGGGGTGCTGTAAGCTTTGAACGTAGACTTGACGATTCGATCTTCTAAAGAATGGAAAGTGATAACACTGATTCGTCCATTTTTTTCCAATAAATCGATGGCCTGTTCCAAAGATTCTTCAATGACACCTAATTCATCATTCACAGCAATCCGAATGGCTTGGAAGATCCGTTTGGCCGGGTGTCCGCCTTTGCGCCGCGCCGGAGCGGGAATCGCTGTTTTGATAATCTCGACTAATTCTCCAGTCGTTTCGATTGGTTTATTTGCTCGTGTCCGTTCAATTTCACGAGCAATTTGTTTTGAAAATTTTTCTTCTCCATAACGGAAAAAAATTTTTACAAGTTGGTGATAATCAAATTGATTCACTACCTCATAAGCAGTCAAAGCAGCCGACTGATCCATCCGCATATCTAATGGTGCATCCTGATGATAACTGAACCCACGTTCTGCTTCATCTAATTGCGGCGAAGAAACGCCTAAATCATACAACACACCACTTACTTGATCGACACCCTGTTGCTGCAAAGCTTCCTTTAAATAGCGGAAATTGCTTTTTATAAACGTGACCATTCCTTTAGCCACATAAGACGCTAAGCGTTCTTTGGCATGATCGATCGCTTTTTGATCTTGGTCAAATGCGTAGAGGTGTCCCTCTTCTGATAATTGGGACAATAAATATTCACTATGACCCGCTCCACCTAATGTACAATCGACATAGATTCCATCCGGACGAATAGCTAAACCGTCCACTGTCTCCTTCAACATTACGGTGTAGTGTTGAAATTCTGCCATGCGCTTTCCTCTTCCTATAAGCCAAAATCAATCATTGTTTCAGCAATTTCATCAAAATTTTCTTCTGCTTCAGTGGTAAATGCTTGCCAACGCGCTTCATCCCAGATCTCAATCCGGTTGGAAACGCCGATGATCACGCAGCTTTTCATAAGTGACGCGTGTTCACGCAAGGTTGCCGGAATATTGATACGACCTTGTTTGTCGATCTCGCACTCCGTGGCAGCGGAATAAAAGAAACGTACGAATATCCGAGCATCTTTCTTCGCCAAGGGCATTTCGTTCAGTTTTTCTTCTAGTTTTTCCCATTCAGATAAGGGGTAGCCAAATAAACAGCCATCTAATCCACGTGTCACAACAAATTTTTCTCCGAGTTTTTCTCGCAGTTTTGAAGGAACGATTAGTCGGCCTTTTGCATCTATCGAATGTTGAAATTCACCCATAAACATCGATAAATAACCCCCGATCTCCACCTGATAATCACAGTCTACCACAATCCCCCACTTTCTACCACATTTAACGTGAAATTTAAAAGTGAAGTTCTTTGACTAATTTTTACCAAACGAAAAAACAGGAGTTTCTTTCTCTTAAAAAGTTTTTAAAAAAACTTTAAGCAGAAAAATCTCGATGGGATAAGGGTTCTCCCTGTCACAAATTACAAATGCGTGACGATATTTAAAATGATCAAAACAACATGGAAAATCAATGTAAACAAAAAGATACTCCGCCAGTACATTTTGATGTATCTGCCATACTGGATTTCTTCGTAATAATACGCTTGAAAGACAGCTAAGAGAATCCCCAGTAATAAGATAGAGATCAAATAATAGGGAGTGATCGATTGCTCAAAAGTATTCTTTGATAACTGATGAATCCCAATCACCAAAAAAGGCACAGCTAAGTCGGGTGCCTTCAGTCCAAACCGTTCTTTCAAAGACAACGCAGAAACTAAAAATCTGCAAGCAAAAAAAACGACTAATGGAAAGATATACCAAAATAAAACAGCAGGCCCAAATCCAGACATACAAACAAATCCTTTCTAACAGCTAGTGTAACTATACTTTATTTTCTTTACATCTATGTTTCAGTTCGTTTAAAAATCCGCGGTCCAATAAGACAGTCTGCAATCTTTTACTTTCCTTACTCAAGCATCCTGCTTATTTTCTACTTATTTTTTTTCTATATCTTTACTAATTAAAACAGAACAACCACCCTTCAACAAGAGAATCTTTGAAAAAACTTTTTGTGCTCTTGCAAAATATTCAAGATTTCTTAATTTATAAGAATAGCAGCTTGAGTTCTTTGGTAATTGGAGGTAAACTGTGACTAGAAATCAATCTAAAAGGTGGATCACGATGAACGAAAAAAAACCAAAAAGCACCTTCGCCAAAATCACTCAAGTAGTTATTTGGACAATGCTTATTTTGACAGTCGGGTCAGTTTTTCTGGCAGCCTACACAAGTATCATGAAATAATAAAAAACAGCAGTTGCATGAATCACCTTCTAACGTTGATCCAAAAAACAAACGTTAGAAGAGGTGCTTCAGCATTACTGCTGTTTTTTTGTTACCCAACTTTCACCTACGTTTACTAAATAGTTTCTATAGAAGCGGCGAAACAAGTCGTGCTAATCCCTCTTTGACCTTGATCAACAATCGGCGATTCCGGTATTTTTCCAAAGTCAATTCCTCTGAATCCTTGGAGTCAGCAAAAAATGCTTGGCGCGCTTCCTCAGCAACTTTTGCATCATAGACAACTGTATTGACCTCAAAGTCAAGTCGAAACGAACGAACATCAATATTCGCAGAACCAATCGAAACGACCCCACTGTCAACAATCATCGTTTTGGCGTGCATAAAACCTTTCTCATAAGTCTCTACCACTGCACCATAGGCTAATAACTCAGCAGCAAAAGAGTAAGTTGCCCAATAGACAAGTGGATGATCTGGTTTATTAGGGATCTGCAAATGAACAGAAACACCGGACAAAAGTGCCAGTTTCAAGGCATTGTGGATCGATTCATCAGGAATATAATAGGGAGTTTGAATCAAAATTTCTTTTTTGGCTAAATTAATCATCTTCAAATAAGTTATCTTTATCTCTTCGTGTTCTGAATCAGGACCGCTAGTCACTACCTGTGCAGCAATCGTTCCGTTTGTTTCGATCATTGGAAACAACGCTGCTTCATATTTGATTTCGATAGCATGTTGTGAATTCCAGTCCATCAAAAACCGGTTTTGTAGTGAGTAAACAGCTGGTCCTAAAATTCGCAGATGATTATCCCGCCAATAACCAAATTTTTCCACCTCACCTAAATATTCATTTCCAACATTGAAACCACCGGTATAACCAATCTTGCCGTCGATCACGACAATTTTCCGATGATTGCGATAATTGATCCGAGGATTGAGATAAGGAACGAACAACGGGAAAAAGAACGCAACTTGACCGCCATGAACCCGTAATTCATCGAAGAATTTCAGTGAAACCTGGGTGCTGCCCCAAGCATCCAAAAGCACACGGACTTTCACTCCTCGTTTGGCTGCACGGATCAAAGCATCTCGTACTTCTCCCCCCAATGTATCACTGCGATAAATATAATATTGCATATGGATATGATCTGTGGCGCCTTCAATATCTTTGAGTAATGCATCAAATTTTTTTCGACCATCTTTATAAAGAGTCATTTCATTTGTAGTGGTATATAACGACTGACCATAGATCGTCAATAAATAAACGAGCTGTTTGACTTCTACTTGCGCAGTGGGCGGATGGGGATAAAGATTCCGCTGCAGCGCTTGCTTTTGCTCTTCCAGCTCCACGTTCAAACCAATTTTGGCTTGTGTCCTCAAATCGAAAATTTTTTCTTTGGAGATTCCGCGACCAAAGAAAAAATAGAGTACAAATCCCACGACTGGTATAAACAATAAAACAAGCAACCACGCCCATGTCTGAGCCGTTTGCCGTCTTTCTCTAAAAATAATCACAATCGACAACAAAATGTTCACGAAGAAAATGATCGTGAACAGGTTATCCATAACTAACATACCAACCCTCACCTCTCCTAAAAGAATAGCGAACTTGCAGTCTAAAGTAAAGGTGTCGGCAAATGAAAAACAGACCTGCTAGTCAGCAGATCTGTTTCAATAACACGTTCTACGCTTTTAAGAAACGGCGCATTGAGATGATCGATCCTAATGAACCAATCACGATTCCGATCAGAGCCATGACACCACAAACTTGCAGTAGAAACTGATTTGGTGCAATCAAACTATAATTGGAACGTAGCAGTGCTGGATTGACTAACAAGTAAACTTGGTGATAACCAAAATACATAATAGCGATAGGGACAATTGATCCCAGCAATCCGATCCAGCCGCCTTCTAAGAAGAAAGGCCAGCGAATGTAACCATTTTTAGCACCTACCAGACGCATAATTTGAATCTCTCTTTGACGAGACAAGATCGTGATCCGAATCGTATTTGAAATCAAGAACATTGCCACAAAGATCAATAGGATAGCAGCCCCAAGTCCCCAAGTACGAACCGCAGCTGATAGAGCAAAGATCTTGTCAGAAGAATCGCCACCATAGTCTGCTTTGAAAACATTTGGCAATTCTCCAGCTTGTTTTGCAATTTTTTTCGTGTATTCAGGATCTGTGGCACTAACAACGTATACGTTATAAAGCGGATTGCTGTCCCCTTCGAATAAGTTCCAAGAATCCCCCATCGCATCCTGAATTTTTTTCAATTCATCATCACGACTCGAAAAACGAACGTCTGAAACATTCGGTAATTCTTTAAGCGATTGTTCCAAAGTATCCATGTCTTTTTGTTCTGTTCCGATATCCACAAAGACAGAAACATCCACATTCTTACGGATGTCTTCGGCTAACTTCGTTGCATTTAAAATAACACCCAAAAAGATACCGACTAACGTCAACGTGATCGTGACTGCACTGAGTGACGCGATCGTCATCCAGCCGTTTCGTTTTAAACTTTTAATACTCTCAAGGAGATGACGGAAAAACGTTCTAATCATCGTAACCATATTCTCCTTCCGCTTGGTCGCGAATGATCCGACCATTTTCAATTGCGATTACACGGTGACGAATCGTATTGACGATCGTGCTATTGTGTGTCGCCATCACTACTGTTGTTCCTTGTGCATTGATCCGATCCAACAACTTCATGATCTCCCAAGAATTCTCAGGATCTAAATTTCCTGTTGGTTCATCTGCAATCAATACTTTCGGGGTATTCACGATTGCTCGTGCAATAGAAACCCGTTGTTGCTCTCCGCCTGAAAGCTCACTTGGGAAGACTCGTACTTTGTGTTTCAATCCTACAAGGTCCAATACTTCCATTACCCGTTTTTTGACCTCCCGAGGCTTGCGGCCAATAACTTGCATCGCATAAGCGACATTCTCATAAACCGTTTTTCGCGGAAGCAATTTATAATCTTGGAAAACAACACCGATTTCGCGGCGCATCAATGGCACTTCGCGATTCTTGATCGTCAACAGGTCATACCCTGCTACATTAAGAACACCCTTCGTTGCTTTTTCTTCACGATACATCAATTTGATAAAGGTCGATTTCCCTGCACCGGAAGGTCCGACGACATAAACAAACTCACCTTGATCAATTGAAATCGAAAGATTACGGATAGCAGTCGTACCATTAGAGTACTTTTTCATTACTTCTTTCATTTCAATCATGCAGCTATCTCTCCATCTCACTTTTTTTCATACTGGCTTATTATAGCATGAATATATTTCACAATGCTTTCAACAGATTACAATTATATTTCAATCTGTTTAATAGCCCAGTATAGTTATTTTTGATTTAATTTCAACTTGAGGTAGGCATCGATAAAGCCGTCTAAATCACCATCCATTACTGCTTGTACATTTCCTGTTTCAAAGTTAGTCCGGTGATCTTTGACCATGGAATACGGATGAAAGACATAGGAACGAATTTGTGAACCCCAACCGATTTCCATCTGTTCTCCGCGAAGCGCTGCAGCTTCCTGTTCTTTCTTTTCTACTTCTAGTTGATAAAGTTTTGCTTTCAACATTCCCATTGCTTGTTCCCGGTTTTTCAACTGCGAACGTTGTGCTTGACTAGCCACTACGGTACCAGTTGGAATGTGCGTGATTCGTACAGCAGACTCCGTCTTATTGATGTGCTGACCGCCCGCACCGCTCGCTCGATAAGTATCGATTTTCAAGTCATCACTATTGATTTCGATATCAATCGCACCATCTAGCTCTGGCATGACATCTACCGAACAAAAAGAGGTATGCCGTCTTTTGGCTGAATCAAATGGTGAAATCCGAACTAAGCGATGGACGCCTTTTTCTGATTTCAAATACCCATAAGCATTATGGCCTTTGATCAACAAAGTGACACTCTTGATTCCGGCTTCGTCTCCTGCCTGATAGTCCAATGTTTCGACTTGGTATCCATGTTGCTCGCAAAAACGAGTATACATCCGCAACAACATACTGCCCCAATCTTGGGACTCGGTGCCGCCAGCACCTGGATGCAGTTCGATGATTGCATTGTTTCGATCATATGGTTCATCTAACAGCATAGACAGTTCATAAGTTCCCATTTTTTCATTCAAAGCTTGGATACGTTCTGCTAGTTCTGCTTCCATTTCTGCATCTGGTTCTTCTTGGATCATTT
The DNA here is from genome assembly GCF_003812305.1 of Enterococcus sp. FDAARGOS_553. Lineage (NCBI taxonomy): Bacteria > Bacillati > Bacillota > Bacilli > Lactobacillales > Enterococcaceae > Enterococcus > Enterococcus sp. FDAARGOS_553. The sequence continues at coordinate 1,876,679 of NZ_CP033740.1, read as the reverse complement.
CCAAAAGAACTTCCAACTCTTCAAATTCTTCTGCCAATTGATTGAACTGATCGTAGGTTTCTTTATTGGCATTGTTCTCGTTGATCACCTTCTGTGCTTGCTCAGAATCATCCCAAAACGTAGGGTCCGCCATCTGGTGTTCTGCTTCAGCGATTGCCTCTTCTAACTGATCTAAGTCAAAGAGACCCCCTAAAACTATTTATTTTTTCATTCATTTGATTCAATTGATTCCGGATATCTGCGATTTCCATTTGATTTCCTTCTTTCTTCACGCGTATTGTAAATGAACGGAAAAGGCTGGACAAGAAAAGCTGCCAGCCTTTTTCCTAACGTATCAACTCTTCTATTTTTTGCCGTGACAGTTTTTGAATTTTTTGCCACTGCCGCAAGGACACGGATCATTACGGCCAACATTTTTGAAACTAGGATCTTCTTCTGGGACTGTTTCAGTTTCTTGAGCTTCTCCTTGAGCGACTTGTTCTCGTTGTACATTTTGGCGAATCTCGGCTTTCATAAACAAGCGTGTCACTTCATATTCGATCGCTCCCACCATATCTTCAAACATGTTGTATCCTTCAGTTTGGTATTCAACCAATGGATTGTTCTGCCCATATGCCCGCAGACCGACTGACTGTCTTAATTGGTCCATCGCATCGATATGGTCCGTCCATTTCGTATCCACCACTCGCAGAATAACTACTTTTTCAAATTCTAACAATTGTTCTTGACTGTTTAATTGGGCTTTTTTCTGCTCGAAAACTTCTTCTGCCCGTTGATAGAGATAGTCTTTGATTTCTTGTGGTTTTTTGCCTTTGATATCATCAACAGAGATGGAATCTTCATGCACTAAAGCATTTCCGGCAAAGTCGACGATCCCTTCATAATTCCAATTGCTTTCTTCTAATTGGGTATGGCTATCGACAACTCGTTCAATCGATCGTTTGACCATATTCATCAATGTTTGTGAAAGATCCTGCTCTTCCATGATGACTTCTTGACGTTGACCATAGATGACTTCCCGTTGCTCACGCATAACATCATCGTATTGCAAAACGTTTTTCCGGGTATCGTAGTTGTTACCTTCTACTCGTTTTTGCGCAGATTCTACTTGTTTAGACAACATCTTACTTTGAATCACGGCATCTTCTTCATCAATCTTCATCCGATCCAAGAACACTTTGATCCGCTCAGAACCAAACCGTTTCATCAAATCATCTTCCAACGAAAGATAGAATTGAGAAACCCCTGGGTCTCCTTGACGCCCAGAACGTCCTCGTAATTGGTTATCAATCCGGCGAGATTCATGACGTTCCGTACCGATGACCGCTAATCCGCCTAATTCAGCAACACCTAAGCCTAATTTGATATCTGTTCCCCGACCAGCCATGTTCGTTGCGATCGTTACAGCACCTTTTTGTCCTGCGTTCAGAATGATTTCAGCTTCTTTAAAGTGATTTTTGGCATTCAGTACTTCATGAGGGACTTTCTCTCTATCCAACATGCTTGAAAGCAGCTCGGAAGTTTCTACAGCTACTGTACCAACAAGAACTGGTTGCCCTTTACGATGCCGTTCTTTGATATCTTGCACCACTGCGTGGAACTTACTTTCCAGCGTTGGATAAAGTAAATCTGCACGGTCATCACGAACGATTGGTCGATTGGTCGGAATCTGAATGACTTGCATATTGTAGATTTCACGAAACTCTTCTTCTTCTGTTTTTGCGGTACCAGTCATACCAGAAAGTTTTTTGTACATCCGGAAATAGTTCTGGAAAGTGATTGTAGCCATCGTTTTGGTTTCATCTTCGATCTCAACATTTTCTTTTGCTTCGATCGCTTGGTGCAATCCGTCAGAATAACGACGTCCATCCATGATCCGTCCAGTAAACTGGTCGACGATCAAGACTTTGCCTTCTTGTACGACATAGTCGATATCGCGGATCATGATATAATTCGCCCGCAACGCTTGGTCCATATGATGGGTCAACGCTGTATTTTCGATATCATACAAGTTTTCCAAGCCAAATGTTTCTTCGGCTTTCTCGATCCCTTTTTCAGTCAATCCAATTGTTTTTGATTGGATGTCGATTTTGTAATCTTCTTCTTCTTTTAATCGTTTCACAAAATTATTGACCCGATTGTATAGTGCAGTCGATTTTTCTGCTTGTCCAGAAATAATCAATGGTGTTCTGGCTTCATCGATCAAGATTGAGTCAACTTCATCGACGATGGCATAATTCAATGGCCGTTGAACCATTTGATGGCGGTAAACCACCATATTGTCGCGTAAATAGTCAAAGCCTAGTTCATTATTCGTACTGTAGGTGATATCACAGGCATATGCAGCCCGTTTTTCTTCTGCTGTCTTCGAATTGATGTTTAACCCAACAGTCAATCCTAAGAAATTATATAACTCACCCATTTCTGTAGAGTCACGGGTTGCCAAGTATTCATTGACCGTTACAACGTGCACACCGGCACCACTTAACGCATTCAAATAAACCGGCAATGTCGCAGTCAAGGTTTTTCCTTCACCGGTACGCATTTCAGGGATATTTCCGTCATGAAGCACGATCCCCCCCATTAATTGGACATGGTAAGGATACAGCCCTAAGACGCGTTTTGCCGCTTCGCGAACCACAGCAAAGGCTTCTGGCAATAATTGGTCTAACGTTTCACCTTGTTGAAAACGACCGCGAAATTCATCTGTTTTTTCGCGCAATTGTTCGTCAGATAAAGCGGCCATTTCGTCCGCATGAGATTCAACTTGTGAAGCAATATGGTCAAGACGTTTTAATTCTTTTTTATCATTCTCGATTAATTTTCTAAAAAAATTGGCCATGCCTATATAATTCTCCTTTTATTTCTACTTTTCCTAACTGGAAACTCTCCTAACTATTTTATCACTAGTTCATCATAAAGGAAATATTTTTCGGCGCAGTTCATGTTTCTCCATGATTTTTTTAACTCTTTTTTTCTTTTTTCAATTGTTTTAAATAGATTTCTTTTACGCCCATTGCTTCTTGTGTCCAAAAGAAACTCTACTTCTCTTGCTCCTTAAAACAATCTCTGAAACAGAAAGCAATCGTTTGCTTTACAACGGACGGAAAAATGATCTGCCACATTTTCATTCGCTTTTCAAATGTGAATAGAATAACTAAGTTATTTCCTGAAAATTTCGACTTTATCATTCCAATTGTAGAAAGGTTTTGTGTTGGACTGATTCTTAATTTTTCTTATAAGCAATAGAAAACCAAAAAAGTTGTTCATTTTCTGCTTGACTATTATTGCAATCGATTGCATAATTAGGTCTGTAAACGCAAACAATTAATTTTTAGGAGGAACAAGAATGAAGGTAGATGTAAAACGATTACTTATTGGGGGAAGTATTTTAAGCTTGTCTGCAATCGTACTAGGCGCTTGTGGCAACAGCAACGACGATGCTGCTTCAAGCAATGGCAGTGCAGCGGAGTCTAGTGCAAAAGTCGAAGGTGATATTAAATTATGGGTAGATACCGAACATATTGATGCCTTACAAGGGCAAGTCGACAAATTTGAAAAAGAGTATCCTGATGTAAAAGTAACAGTTGCAGTTGGCTCTTCTGCCGATGCCAAAGCAGACGTCTCAAAGGACCCTGAACAAGCAGCCGATGTATTCATGATGCCTCATGACCAAGTAGGACAAATGGCTGAAGCTGGTCTGATTTATCCAATCGGTGATAAGCAAGCAGCAACAATCAAAGATACGAACGTGGAAGCAGCAGTTGATGCCGTGACTTGGAAAGACAAAATTTACGGCTATCCTTACGGTGTTGAATCTCAAGTGCTTTATTACAATACTTCTACATTGACAGCAGATGATGTAAAAACTTGGGAAGGATTGACTTCCGCTGGAAAAATCGGTACCAACTTTGCAGAAGACGGTGCAAACTACATTTTTGGCCCTCTATTTATGAGCAACGGAAATGTTCTTTATGGAGAAGACGGTGAAGATATTAATGGAACCAATTTCAACAACGAAGCTGGTGTTGAAGTCTTACAATGGATCGCCGATCAAAAAAATAATAGCGGTGTCCTTCAAGCCAGTGAATCCGCGTTGTCTGATTTGCAATCTGGTAAATCAGATGCCTTCCTTTCAGGTCCTTGGTCAAAAAATGACGTAGAAAAAGCGCTTGGAGACAACATGGGTGTTGCCGCCTATCCAACGATCGACTTCGGCAGTGGTGCGAAACAAATGAAAGCTTTCTTAGGTGTAAAACTTTATGCTGTCAACCAACAAACCGAAGCGCCATTAGCAGCTATGGCTTTAGCAGAATATTTAAGCAACCAAGAAACACAAGAAATCGAATTTACTGAAAACGGCGTTGTCCCTTCAAATAAAGATGCACAAGAATCTGATGCAGTAAAAGCTGATGCAGTAGCAAAAGCTGTGATGGAAATGTCTGATGCAGAACACTCTGTCGTGATGCCTAAATTGCCTGAGATGGTTTCTTTCTGGCCACCAATGGATGCGTTAATCAACGATACCTATAAAGGTCAAATCAAACCAGATCAGTTCCAAGATAAACTCGATAAGTTTGTTTCCGATATTTCAAAAGTAACCGAATAATCAACAACACATCACTATACATGACAAAGGGAAAGCCTGCTTTCCCTTTTCTAGTTAATTACGAAAGCAAGGTGAGAGGATATGTTCAGGAAAAAACATGCGTCGCATATCACTTTTAGAGAATTATTCAAAAAAGGCGATCTAGCGACAAAACTATCTTTTATTTTGATGGGAAGCGCTAATTTCGCCAATAAACAATGGCTGAAAGGAATTATTTTCATCGTATCACAAGTTGGTTTTATCGCTTGGTTCATAAGAAATGGTTTCCACGCTCTTCTGATGCTGCAAACATTAGGAACACAAAAACAAGGGTTGGTCTATAACGAAGCACTTGGTATTGAAATCTTGCAAAAAGGTGACAATTCAATGCTCTTATTGCTTTTCGGTATTGCTTCCCTGCTCGTTTGTGCACTCTTGATTATTCTCTATATCATTAATTTGAAAAGCGCCCGTCATTTGTACGAATTAAAACAACAAGGACTTAAAATCCCTACGACACGCGACGATTTACATAGTCTGGTGAACGAACGCTTTCATGCAACATTGATGACAATCCCATTGATTGGTGTCTTATTTTTTACTATCTTACCGCTCTTATATATGATTTCGATTGCCTTCACCAATTATGATCACAAAAATTTACCCCCAAAAAATCTGTTTACTTGGGTAGGATTGAAGAATTTCTCTAATGTCATCACTGGTGATATGGCGTCCACCTTTTTCCCAGTACTAGCTTGGACATTGACATGGGCTGTACTCGCAACGATCACTTGTTTCTTCTTCGGCGTGATCTTAGCCTTGTTGATCAACGCGAAAGGGATCCGTTACAAAAAATTGTGGCGCACCATTTTTGTTTTGACGATGGCAGTTCCTCAATTCGTGTCACTTTTGATCATGCGTAACTTACTAAACGGTTCTGGTCCGATTAACTCACTCTTACTGAATTGGGGATGGATCTCTTCTTCGATCCCGTTTCTGACCGATCCTTTCTTTGCGAAAGTCAGCATTATCTTTGTGAACATGTGGATCGGGATTCCAGCAACCATGCTTGTAACAACAGGAATCTTACAAAATCTTGATCAGGAACAACTAGAAGCAGCCGAAATCGATGGCGCCAATAAATTCCAAATTTTCCGCTCCATCACATTTCCTCAGATATTGTTTGTAATGATGCCCGCATTGATTCAACAGTTTATCGGCAACATCAACAACTTTAATGTTATTTTCTTATTGACTGGCGGCGGCCCATCTAACTCTAATTTCTATGGTGCTGGCTCGACCGATCTGTTAGTAACGTGGCTGTACAACTTGACAGTCAACACGATGGATTACAATTTAGCTTCCGTAATCGGTATCTTGATCTTTATCTTATCTGCTGTCTTTAGCCTGTTTGCGTACACGCGAACAAATTCTTATAAGGAGGGGTAACAATGTCTGTAAAGAAAAAGAAATCCGGCTACCAACAAGGGCAGTCAAAAACCCGTTTTCTGATTTATACGATTTTGATCATTCTTTCTGTTCTTTGGTTATTCCCGATCGTTTGGATCATTTTGACAAGTTTTAGAGGAGAAGGTGGGGCCTTCGTTCCTTATATCATTCCCAAAGAATTCACTTTTGAAAATTACCGACAACTATTAGCCAATGATAGCGGCAGCTACCCTTTTGTCCGCTGGTTCTTGAATACATTGTTTGTTGCTGTCTGCAGCTGTCTTTTGTCCACATTTATTACAATCGCAATGGCCTACTCTCTCTCACGGTTGCGCTTTAGACTTCGTAAACCTTTCTTGAAAGTTGCCTTGGTATTGAATATGTTCCCAGGCTTTATGAGCATGATCGCCGTTTATTATATTCTAAAAGCCCTCAACCTAACACAAAGCTTATTAGCGCTGATCTTGGTTTATTCGGCTGGAGCGGCACTGGGATTCTACGTTGCCAAAGGGTTCTTTGATACGATTCCAATGGCGCTAGATGAGTCTGCCATGATCGATGGTGCCAATAAATGGCATATTTTTACCAAGATCACATTGCCGTTATCAAAACCAATTATCGTCTATACCTCTTTGATGGCCTTCATGGGTCCTTGGATGGATTTCATCTTTGCTCGAATCATCATGGGTGATGACGTCAAAAACTATACCGTTGCGATCGGACTTTATTCTATGATGACAAAAACAACAGCCAATTCGTTGTTTATGTCCTTTACAGCTGGCTGTGTGCTGATCGCTATTCCAATCACTCTACTCTTTATCTATATGCAAAAATATTATGTACAAGGAATTACTTCCGGTTCAGTGAAATAATCCTCTTCCTACCTCACTTTTTTAAGCAAAACTAGCAATCGCTGAGTGACTCTCGACTCGACGATTGCTAGTTTTTGTTTTTGATCTTCCCTACGCCTCTTGACTAGCTAACGCTACTTCAACGCCTTGTTCTTTCAATGTTGAAACATGCATTTCTCCCCAATGACAGAGAGCATCCAATACGCTGCTTAATGTCAGACCATAGTCGCTGAGAGAATAAACAACCTTTGGTGGAACTTGGTGATAAGAGGTTCGCAAAACGATGCCGTCTGTCTCCAGCTCTCTTAGTTGCTGCGTCAGCATTTTTTGACTGATATCAGGTATCCGTCGCTTCAAATCACTCGGACGCAAGGCGCCATCTCGCAGATTACACAGAATAATCGGTTTCCATTTTCCACCGATCACATCCATAGTAGCTTCCACACCAATGTTGTATTTTTTTGGAGTCATACTTAAAACACTTTCTTTAAATTCAAAAAAGTTACTTTTTTGACACTATAGCACAAAAAAGTAGGTACTATTCATCTGAACTTTTTTAGTATAAGGTATATTTACCAAAAATCAAGGAGGAAATTTATATGATTCATTCATTAACCGACACAATTACATTGAACGAACAAGTCAGCATTCCTGGCTTTGGTTTGGGCGTCTTTCAAATTCCTGATGAAGAAGTAGCTACTGTTGTAAAAAACGGCATTTTAAAAGGTTATCGTTTGATTGATGCCGCGCAAATATATGATAATGAAAGCGGAACAGGCCAAGGGATCAAAGAAGGACTAGCAGCAACGGGACTTACACGAGAAGAACTCTTTGTCACTTCTAAAGTTTGGAACAATTATTTGACCTACGATGAAACGATCGCGGCTTTTGAAAAGTCCCTCGCGCTTTTGCAATTGGATTATTTAGACCTTTATTTGCTCCACTGGCCTGGCAAAAATGCGTATCAAGAATCTTGGCGGGCACTTGAAGACCTCCATCAAGCTGGAAAGATCAAAGCCATCGGCGTCAGCAATTTTCAGAGCCATCATTTGAAGGAATTGCTCGCTGCAGCAAAAGTCAAACCTGTGTTAAATCAAGTGGAACTACATCCAAAATTAGCTCAAAAAGAACTGCGTGATTATTGTCAGCAACAAGGAATCAAGATCCAAGCTTGGTCTCCATTGATGCAAGGTCAGATTCTCCAACATCCGATCCTCGTAAAGATGGCTCAACGCCATCACGTATCCCCTGCACAAATCGCCTTACGCTGGCATATCCAAAGATATTTTACTGGTAGTTAAGACAGTTAATCCCGACAGAATGGAACAAAATCAGCAACTCTTTGATTTTTCTTTGTCGGAAGAAGATATGCATGGACTTAACCGTTTGAACGAAGATCACCGGGTAGGTCCCGATCCGGATCAATTTAACTTTAACTAAGGAAATGGAGTGAAGGAAATGGAATTAGGATTAACAAAGAAAACAGCACTGGTCACTGGCTCTACGAAAGGTATTGGGAAAGCAATTGCTTTCGAGCTGGCAAAAGAAGGCGCGGATGTCATCATCAATGGACGGCAAGAGGACAGTGTCAAAGCTGTCGTTGCTGAATTAAAAGAAAAATTTCCTAAGACGAATCCTCAAGTGGCTCCATATGATCTAGCCGATGCAGCAGCTCGCCAACAGCTTTTTGACCACTTCCCTAAAGTAGATATTCTTGTCAATAATATGGGGATCTTCGAACCAATGGATTACATGGAAATTACCGAAGAAGTTTGGGAACATTTTTTCCATGTGAATGTTTTGTCGGGAAATGCTTTAGCAAAATTTTATTTGCCTCATATGCTCCAACAAAACTTCGGCCGTGTGATTTTTATTGCCAGTGAAGAAGCCGTTATGCCTTCTGGAGAAATGCCGCAGTACAGCATGACAAAAACGATGAACCTCTCTTTGGCTAAAAGTTTGTCAAAACTCACCGCTGGGACACAGGTCACTGTAAATACGATCATGCCTGGTTCAACACTGACCGAAGGCGTAGAAACGATGCTGAAAACGATGTATCAAGAAAGTGATTTGCCGGAGTCCATGTGGGAAGAAGATTTCATGAAAAAGCATCGCCCACTGTCTCAAATTCAACGGCTCATTCGTCCAGAAGAGATTGGACGCTTTGTAGCTTTCGTTGCTAGTCCTTACGCATCCTCTTTCTCTGGAGCCGCCTTGAGACTCGACGGTGGTTTAGTACCAACGATTTATTGATTTCTCAGCAAAGAACTATGTCAAAAAGACTTTAGCAAACACAGCAGCCGAAAGGCCATGAAATTGCCCCTATGATCCCGCAGATCGGATTTACACCTGCAGGATTGATAGGGCAATTTTATTTCACTCAGCGAATCATTTTGTTTAACTGCCCCTTTTATCACAGCTTTTTTATTCAAAAAAACAGAGCAGATCACTCTGCTCTGTCAAAAAAGACTTTTTTGGGGATTTCCGACAAGTCATTCTTTGATCAATCGGTTTCGATCAATCCATACTTGCCGTCTTTACGGCGATAAACAATGCTTGTGCCGTTTGTTTCGGCATCTTCAAAAATGAAGAAGTTATGTCCTAGCATATTCATTTGCAAAACGGCTTCTTCACTATCCATCGGTTTTAGAGAAAGACGTTTTGTACGTACAATGTCTAGTTCTGCTCCATTGGTTTCTTCTTCGTTTGTATCCGTTGTGAATAAGTCGCCATTGTCTGGAGCCACTAAAGCTGTTTCCCGAGATTTACGGTTGATTTTCGTTTTGAATTTACGGATTTGGCGTTCTAATTTATCAACAACCAAATCAATACTTGCATATAGATCAGGAGAAGTTTCTTCCGCACGCAAGACTAGGAATGGTAACGGAATGGTTACTTCAACTTTTGCTGTTTTTTCGGTATATACTTTCAAATTAACATGCGCTGTTGCTTCAGGCACATCATTAAAATAACGCTCTAGTTTACCTACTTTTTTCTCAACGTAATCGCGGATCGCTTCAGTTACCTCGATATTTTCGCCACGTACATTATATCTAAACATAAAAATTACCCCTTTCGTCTACCACACTAAGAAGGAAAAGGACCACTCTCTTCTTCTTCTTAACTCTATTATATCGAAGTATCTTGCATTTGGAAAGCGAATCGCTAAGATTTTTTTAAGCGTTTACAATTCCTTATCTGGCAAAAGAAAAGGACGTGATCGTTTTCGGCTGGCAAGTCAAAAGTACTTCTGCAGCATGATAAATTGTTTGTCCAGTCGTATACACATCATCCACCAGCAACACACGTTTCTCTTTGATTTCTTGACCCTTTTCGATAATAAATGGTTGCGGAGCTGCTAATCGTTCGTTTCTAGTCATTGCTGCTTGAGGAGGTAAATGGATCTTTTTCTTTAGTAAGGATCGGTAATCAATCCCGGCAGCTTGTAATACTGCTGTCACTTGATTAAAGCCACGCTGCTGATAGCGTTCATGAGAAAGGGGGATCGGGATGACCAGATCATAGAGCAATCCTTTGAAAGCTTGCTTGATCTCTGGGAGAAAGGTAGCTCGCAGACGAAAATCGCCCATTAATTTGTATTGATGGAGCCACTCCTGCATTCCTTGATTGTATGTCATCAGAGCACGATGCTGTAGCTGAAACTTTGGATAACGTTGCCCCCAATAGCGACAATCCCGACAATTTTGGCTTTCATTACAACATGTCTTGCAGCAGCTAGTCAAATCAACAAACTGCAATTTACTCCTACAGTCTGGACACTTCTCTGAAGCAGGAATTCCTAATGGCCATAAAATCTCCCGCAGCCACAGTTCTCGTGCAAACTCCTGTTGGCACCAGCTACACTTCACTTGCCAGCCACTCCTTTGCTAATCGATTCATCGCTTGGATTTCCAAGATCGCCTTACGAATCGCTGATGTTGCTTGATCATAGAAAAAGAGAACTTCTCCATGATTGAATGGACCTTTTCGATCAACTCGTCCAGCAATCTGGACCAGTGCTGATTTAGAAAAAACAGGATGATCTGCTCCTATCACCACTACAGAAACATTTTCAAAGGTAACACCTCGTTCCAAGATGGTAGTTGTGAAAAGAATCTGATACTTTGAATTGCGCGCCTTGACTACTTTTTCTATTCGAGCAGGGTCTTTTGCTGAAACACTGGTTATCGTCTCCTCTTTTAAGAATGATCGAACAGCTTTTTCTAGCCGTTCCATAAAAACAATACTTGGGCAAAAAACTAAGACAAAATTTGTTTGAGATAGGCGTTGCAGATGAAACAATAAGCGCCGTAGTCTTCTTTTTGTTTGATACACGTTACGCCAACCTTCATACCAAATCAGTTGAGGAACGATCAGCGGTCGCTGATGAAAACGCAGCGGCATTTTTTCCACTGCAAAATTTGTTGTTTCTTTTAGTAACGCATCTGAAGGTGTGGCACTTAGATAAATCAGACAGCCGGTCGCTTTCAGTGCATTCATTAACCCGAACCTTAGTTGCTGGTCCCCTTCATAAGGAAAAGCATCTACTTCGTCAACGATTATCAGATCAAATGCCCGATAAAAATGCAGCAGTTGATGAATGGTCGCCACAAGCAAGTCTGTATACCGATAGTCTTCCTCTGAATCTCCGTAAAGCAGTAAACAAGATTCTTTGGGAAATGCCTGTTGGATCCGAGGGAACAGTTCGCGGCACACATCGATTCGCGGAGAGACGACAGCTACCCGATGTCCTTGCAGCCTTGCCGCTTGTATCACTTCAAAAATCATTTCCGTTTTGCCAGAGCCGGTTACCGACCAAACCAACGTTGCTTTTTTTTGTTGATAATTTCTTACCAACGCTTGTGAGATTCTTTTTTGAAAAACCGTTAGTGGACCAGGCCAATGAATTTTCGGAAAACTGACGCTGCTTTGTTCCGAAACTGTCACAAAAACTTTAGACGTATCTGCCCGTCCGTAATGGATGCAGGCAGGGCAATAGTGAATCCCTGTTGGCAGTTGTACCTCCTCTTTATTGAAGCAGCTGCCACAACGCTGACATTCAATTTGTCCCTCTTTGATTAAGACGGCTGGACGAATGTCACCTTTGAGTTGGTCGGAGTTGTTGCGTTCCCTTTCGGATACTAAAATTTGACGACCGCCTTCTTCCATCGTATCCCTCCTCTCGTTATATATGACTGATCAAGCCTTCAAAAGCAGGTACATTCGCTAGTTTTTTCGAAAGCCTTGGACATTCGACACAATTAAAGTACGCCATCCACAAAAAAAGAACCTTACTCGTTCTCATTTTCTGCCAAAACAGAGAAATTCGAAACCTGTAAGGTTCTACTCAATAGTCTTAAGTAATCGTTGAAAATGGATTGGGCTTATTCACCAATCAATGTCAATGCTTGATCCAACACTTTTTCACCATTCATCATACCATAGTCAGCCATGTTGATAACTTCCAATGGGATTCCCTTTGGTGCTAAACGTTTTTCAAAATCGCCTTTCATGAAACGAACTTGAGGGCCTAATAATAAAACGTTCACATCTTTGCTTTCTAAATGTTGATCTGCTTCTGAAGCGGAAACAGCAAAAATATCTGTATCAAGACCTTTTGCATCAGCAGCTTTCTGCATTTTTGTCACTAATAAGCTGGTGCTCATTCCTGCGGAACAAACTAACATAATCGTTTTTTTAGCCATATCGAACACTCCCTAAAATTTTAAATAATATAACATTACCTATTCCTAGTATAGAACAAGTTTCAAATTTGTCAACGCTTACTGTCTATTAACCAATTGGACTTGACCAATTGATTGAAAACAACATATTCCTTCTTTAAATTCACGTGAACCACTTCATATCTTGCATTCAACCACGCATAGGCACCGTTTTCCGGATGTCGATAATCATTGGCCCACCAATCAATGCTCTTGCGGGCACTCTTTGGCAGCCCTGTCGCCGGAAATAACAGTTCATCAAATTGTGTGAAAGTCAATGTGACTTGAGAACCGCCATTAGATTTTAAGTAATGAGTGATGATATCGTATTTCTTGCGTTTACTCAATGGCAACGCCTCCTTTTTTATCCGTTCACTTATTCTTTACTGATTTCTTTCATTGAAACTTTTCTCCACATTACCTATACTGAAAATAAAAGGAGGAGCCTATGAAGAATAGTTATCGCACCATTCGTGAGGATGGACAAAGTGAACAAGAAATCAAGAAATCCCGATTCATTTGTTCCCTTAAACGTGTCACTTCCGAAGAGGAAGCCAAAGCATTCATCCTCGCTCTCAAAAAAGAGCATTGGAAGGCTAATCATAATTGCAGTGCTTTTGTTATTGGCGAGAACAATGAGATCCAACGAAGCAGCGACGATGGGGAACCAAGCGGTACCGCTGGTGTCCCCATGCTAGATGTCCTCAAAAAAAATGAATTAATCAATGTGGTTGCTGTTGTGACCCGTTACTTTGGTGGGACGAAATTAGGCGCTGGCGGTTTGATCCGCGCTTATGCAAGCACTGTTGCCGCTGCCTTAAAGGAAATCGGTATCGTTGAAGGGACACTTAACCAGACACTTTATTTGACCATCGATTATCCTCAGCTAGGAAAGCTGCAAAATCACTTAGAGCACCAAAACATTCACTTAGCATCCATTGACTATACGGATAAAATCCGAGTAACGCTGATGGTTCCCGAAATATCCTTGTCCGCGGTAGAAGCCGATCTAACAGATCTATTACAAGGACAACTAGAGATCGCACACGGCCCTGTCAGCTATGTGGAACGACCGATTTCCTGAGAAACAGATCGAATTTGTGTTGTCATTACTTGCTGGTGAAGCAGAATGATTGTTCAGATAGCTACTGTCAAGCGATGCCTCATGAATCTGCTTGAGGCATCATTTCTGACAATTCTTGCTACTCTTTCACCTCGTTTACTAGCTTTCACTTTTGTCTTTCACTTTGGTCAATATAATTTTCTATTTCCTGTCTTATTTTTCTAAATAAAATTCAAAACGATTCCCTACGTATTGTGTACGCACGTATTCAAATGGTTGTCCGTTTTCAAAACAGGTAATTTGCCGCATTCTTAAAATTGCATCCCCGCGTTTGATTTGCAAGTAATCAGCGATTTGCTCCGAAGCAATCATTGCTGAGATCGTTTGTGAGGCAGCTCCGATCTTATGACCGCCCTTTTCTTCTAACACATGATACAAAGATGAGATGATTTCTTCTTTACTAAAATTGTGAATCAATTTCTCTGGAATACTCGCCACTTCGAAACAAATAGGTACATCATCTGCATAACGAATGCGTTCCATCCGTAAAATCGTCTCATGTCCTTCTAATTGCAACTTTTCCATTTCACTCGAACTTGGGGCTGTCAAGAAGTAGGCCACTGCTTTACTAGAAGGCACCCGTCCAAGTGAGCGCATGATCTCAGTAAAACTCGTGGTTCCGCTCATTTTCTCCTGTACTTTCTGACGAGCCACATAAGTTCCTGATCCGATTTTTCTTTCCAAAATCCCTTCGTCGGCTAGTGTCTGAATAGCTTGGCGCAATGTCATGCGACTAACACCGAATTGTTTCGCTAACTCGCGCTCAGAAGGCAAACGGTCACCGATTTTGTAGGTTTCATTCTCGATGTTTGCTTTGATTTGATCATGTATCTGTATGTATACGGGTAAGTTCTCTGCCATAGTCTATTCCTCCATTCAGTTTCTATTATAACTGGTATATACCTAAATAACCAATGAAAAAACTAAAAAGACTGTCAATTTAAGGGAAAAATCCTTTTTTTCATTCTGTTCTTCTTACAAAAGACAAAATAAGAAAAAAAGTTCCCTCAAATTGGTACAGTCTTATTGGATAGTTAAAGCGCTGAATGTTAGTTGCTGCTTTGCAAAGCTTTATTGGCCGTTGCCAACATTAAACGAATCCGATTCAATTGATTGACCATGGAGACTCCAGGATCATAATCAATCGCAGCAATATTGGCTTTAGGATATTGGTGCCGCAGTTCTTTGATTACACCCTTACCGACCACATGATTTGGCAAACAACCAAAAGGCTGCATGCAAACAATATTAGTCACATCAGATTTCAATAGATCAATCATTTCACCAGTCAAAAACCACCCTTCACCCGTATGATTACCAATAGATAAGATTTTGCTAGCATCATCTGCTAATTGATAAATCGAGTGTAATCCTTCAAATCGCTGAGAAGCCCGCAACGCACGGTCCATCGGTTTTTGGATCCGTTCGATTAATCCAATGGCAAATTCAGCGATCCATTTGCTTTTTTTGGCCATTCCTAGGTTTTGATAGCGCCAAATCTGATTATAAAGCGAATAATTCATAAAACCAACCATGTCTGGTACTACCGCTTCCGCCCCTTCTGCTTCCAAAAGTCTCACGATATCGTTATTCGCTGTAGGAGAGTATTTCACTAAAATCTCGCCTACCACACCGACTCTTGGTTTCACGATGTCCTGCAGATCAATCGTATCAAAATCGGCAATGATTTTTTTCATGTTGTGGTTGAACAAAGTAAAAGAACCGTTGCGTACATTTTTTTCAACTTTTTTAAGCCACGTTTCATGAAGCCGATCTACAGAACCAGAGATGGCTTCATAAGGCCGCGTTCGATAAACAACTCGTTCAAATAAATCTCCATACAAAAATGCAACAGCCACGCGTTTGAGCATTGGTAATGTAAACTTAAAGCCAGGATTTGACTCCACGCCTTGATTTCCCATGGAGACCGAAACGACGGGAACTTGTGGAAACCCCGCCTCGTTCAATGCTTTACGCAGCAGCGGGATATAATTGGTTGCCCGACATCCCCCGCCCGTTTGTGTCATCAATACGCTAGTGTTTTGCAAGTCATATTTTCCACTTTGGAGTGCTTCGATCAATTGACCGATGGAAATAATGGCTGGATAGCAAGCATCGTTATTTACGAAACGCAGGCCCACATTGACTGCTTCTCGATCATCCGCCGGCAAGCAGATCACATTGTATCCCGAAGCTTGCAGTGCCACATCGACTAACCCGCTTTGATGGATTGGGCTTAGCATGGGTAATAACAAAGTATGTTGTTTACGCATTTCTTTAGTAAATGTGATCTTGGCTGGTTCTTCAAAACGTTGAGTAGGAATAAAATGGTTTTTCTCCCTTTCATTGACAGCTGCCTTAAGAGAACGTAAACGGATCCGAATGGCGCCTAAATTAGCCCCTTCATCGATTTTCAATACAGTGTACAATTTGCCATATTGTTCCATAATCTCTTCTACTTGATCTGTTGTGACGGCGTCGATTCCACAACCAAATGAGTTTAGTTGGACCAATTCCAACTGCTTGCTTTTAGCGACGACCCGTGCTGCGGCATATAAACGAGAATGGTAAACCCACTGATTAACGACCCGTAAATGACCGACATTTCCCAAATGCGCAATGCTATCTTCTGTTAATACATGAAAGCCCTCTTGGGTAATCACTTCCGCGATCCCATGATTGATCTCCGGATCCAAATGATAGGGTCTGCCAGAAAGTACGATGCCTCGCTGATTGGTTTCGGTCAGCATCCGTAAGGTTTTTTCCCCTTGCTGACAAACATCTAGCTTAAATTGATCCAATTCTTCAAAACCAAGCCGCAATGCGTGCGCGATCTCTGTCTCAGTGATACCAAAATCTTGAAATTCTTCTGACAACACTTTGACCATTGAAGTTTCGTCTGCCAAATTTAGAAACGGGTTACGATAATCCACACGGCCAGCACGGATATCATCCAGATTGTTGCGAATAACATCTGGGTAGCTTTGTACGATGGGACAGTTGAAATGATTCTCAGCCTGCGCTGTTTCTGGTCTTTCAAAAATAATTCCTGGATAAAAAATCAATGGGACCCCTTGGTCGATCAACGCTTGAATATGTCCATGAGCGATTTTGGCCGGATAACAAGCGGTATCACTTGGAATCGTCTCGATACCTTTCTCATACAATTCTTTGTTTGATCGTGGGGACAATTCAACGCGAAAGCCCAGTTCTGTAAAAAAAGTATGCCATAACGGATAGTTTTCATATAGATTCAATACACGAGGAATGCCGATACGCCCACGAGACGCTTCTTTTTTGCGAAGCGGGCGATACTTAAACAAGCGGCGGTATTTGTAATCGACTAAATTTATCTTGCGCTCTTCTTTTTTGATTTTGATGCGGGCACCCCGCTCGCAGCGATTTCCGGTAATAAATTTGCGTCCATCCGAGAATAAAGTGACAGTCAGCATACAATTATTTTCACATAACCCGCAATGAGTGAATTCTTTTTCAGCAGTAAATTGACTCAATTCATCACTTGAAAGCAAGGCTGTGACTTCACCAATCTCGTAATTTTCTAACGCGATCAGTGCTGCACCATAAGCCCCCATCAAGCCAGCAATTGACGGCCGCACGACTTCCCTGCCGCTGATTTTTTCAAAGGCTCGTAACACCGCCTCATTATAAAAAGTTCCTCCTTGGCAGACGATTTTCTCACCTAGATCTTCTGGGCGACGAATTTTGATCACTTTATACAAGGCATTTTTGATCACAGAATAGGATAGACCCGCAGAAATATCCCCGACAGATGCACCTTCTTTTTGGACTTGTTTCACTTTTGAATTCATGAATACCGTACAGCGAGAACCAAGATCGACTGGATTCTTGGCAGTAGTGGCTGCTAACGCAAATTCTTTGACTTCGTATTTCAGCGAACGCGCAAAGGTTTCAATAAAGGACCCGCAGCCTGAGGAACAAGCTTCATTCAGCTGGATCGAAGAGAGTGCACCATCTTTGATAGTCATGGCCTTCATATCCTGCCCGCCAATGTCTAAAATAAAATCGACCCCCGGTTGGAAATGTTCGGCGGCTTTATAATGAGCCATCGTTTCAACTTCACCAATGTCAATTTTCAGTGCATTTTTGATCAACTGTTCTCCATATCCTGTGACCGCAGCTTTCCCGATGAACACAGCTGGTGGCATCTGCTGATACATTTCCTGTAATACCCGCATGGTGGTTTCCAATGGCTGCCCTTCATTGTTGCCATAAAAAGAGTAAAGAATCCTACCCACTTCGTCGATCAATACGACTTTCGTTGTCGTTGAACCCGCATCGATACCGAGAAAGGCTGCTCCTGTATGAGAAGCAAGTTTTTTTTCTTCCACCGAAGATTGGCCATGACGCTGTCTAAAAACTGCGAGCTCTTCTTCCGTAGCAAATAGCGGCGCCAATGTGTGAGACGGTTGCAATTTCGCTGAATCATCGGTTGATAACCGGGCTAATAATGTATTGAGTTGAGCTGTTTCTTCTCCATATAAAGCGGCGCCGATCGCAACAAACAGCTGGGGATTTTCTGGAAAAATAATGTCTTCTTCAGCAATTTGCAGTGTCTCCACAAAGCGGCGCCGTAGTTCAGACATGAAATAAAGGGGGCCACCTAAAAAAGCCACTTTCCCCTTGATTTTACGACCAGCAGCTAACCCTGCAATCGTCTGATTGACCACTGCTTGAAAAATACTGGCGGCGATGTCGGCTTTATCTGCTCCTTCATTGATCAAAGGTTGCACATCTGTTTTTGCGAATACCCCGCAACGGGAAGCGATAGGATAGATCGTTTGATAATTTTTCGCTAAATCATTTATACCATTAGCATCGGTTTTCAACAATACCGCCATTTGATCGATAAACGCACCCGTCCCACCTGCACAGCTACCATTCATTCGTTGTTCCAACGCCCCTTCAAAAAAGGTGATTTTGGCATCTTCCCCCCCTAATTCAATGGCAACATTTGTTTCAGGAATCAGTGTCTCAACTGTTTTAGTACAGGCAATGACCTCTTGCACGAAAGGGATCGCTAAAACTTCGGCCAGTCCCATCCCTCCAGAGCCAGTGATTGCTAGTGCGACCTGTTGATTACCGATGACTTCCTGAGCTTCCAGTAAAACTTTTTTTGTGGCAGTTTTGATATCCGAATAGTGGCGTTCATACTTGGCAAAGAGGGTCTGCTTTTTTTCATTCAAGACCACCATTTTGACAGTCGTCGATCCTACATCGATACCAGCACTTAATTTTTTCATAGGGTGCCTCCGCTTTATCCAACACTTTGTTGATTATCTTACAAACTGTTTGTTATAATACTTATGTCTATTTTAAGAACAATCTATTGAGATTTCAACAAACAGATTCATGTGATGTGTGGGATAAGCAACAGGAACGGTAAAAATGTCGTTTAAATTGAGAGGAAGTTCACAAAAATGAAAAAAGTTGATTTGCGGGTTCAACGCACGAATAAACATATTATGGAGGCTTTTATCCGACTCGTAGAGCATAAAGGCTACGATCAAGTGACTGTCCAAGATATTGCCGACGAAGCCATGATCAATCGTGCGACATTCTATGCTCATTATAAAGACAAACAAGATTTATATGAAAAAATTTTTGATATGGCAATCGACTCCTTTACTTCGATTTTGTCCCTTGAAGATTTAGTCCAGGGAAATCGAATCAAGATCAAACGAGTCGAACTTGCGATGACAAAAATCTATCAGCACATTCAGGACAATCGCTTTTTTTATCTGACCATCATGGATGGCGCAGCCATCGAATTAGTCCGGCAACGAATCGCGGAGATTCTCTATGAACAATATGACCATATTTTTTCAAAATTAAAAATTACAGAAAGCTCCATCGAAGTACCGCTGGATTTCGTTATTGAATATATGACATCGATTTTTGTTGGTACTCTGCACTGGTGGCTTACTGCCGATAGTCAAATGACTCCTGACCAACTAGCTAAACTGGTCATTAAATTAGTCGCCAATGGACACTTAACCGTTCTCGGTATCGAAATCGAAGGGTAACATACGAGAAGGAGAGTATATCGTATAAATCAAAAAACCGAACCAGAGTTGCTTCCCCCAGTACTTCCTCTCAGAAATCAGGAAAACGTGAAACGGGTGACAACTCTTGTCCGGTTTATTTGTTATTGGGCTGTTTTACTCAATGTCTTTTCGCAATCAATGATTCTTTGAACGCCATTTGATCGTATCTTTTGTTTTACGCAATTGTGTAACTTTGATACCTTTTGGTGCAATACGAATAGCATAATCTTCACGTTTGACAACATCATACACATGCTCAGCTGCTTCGGTGACTTTTTCTTTTAGATTCAATTTAAATTTCATCTTCTCATCTCCTGAGTTATTTACCTATAGCCTATCGTAAATAAAAAAAATCTTCAACTTTTAACCCTTAGAATTTTGCTATAAATAACGAAGAAAAGTCAGCAAGACATGCTTGCTGACTTTTCTTGATTGTTCACTGACTGGGGTAGCTGGATTCGAACCAACGCATGACGGAGTCAAAGTCCGTTGCCTTACCGCTTGGCTATACCCCAATGGTGGAGGAGAGTGGATTCGAACCACTGAACCCGAAGGAACGGATTTACAGTCCGTCGCGTTTAGCCACTTCGCTACTCCTCCAAACGGCTTTTAAAAAACCTGACTCAGTTATAATACCTAAAAATATAACAAATTGCAAGAGCAAAATGTCATTTTTTTTAAGAAATTATTCATGTAAGTTCCATTGGCGCAAAATCGTTTCAATTGCTGCATCCAAAGTTCGGCTTGCACCTAAATCTTCTTCGCCCAGAAAGCTTTGGAATTCTTTCGGACCGGATGCGAGAATTTCACCAATCACTTTTTTCCCTAATACTAGTTGATGGACTTCATATTCTTTTCCTTGGATCACCTTAACGGTTTCTTCCACACGGACTTCAATATCTTTATTTTTTTTCGACATCATACTCACCTCTTTCAGATACCTTGTTTATTCTACCAGAAAACACCGCAAAGCAAAAGCAAATCTAGTCAACCATTCATCCAGAAAAAAATCATGCAATCACTGATTGTGTTTGCATGATTTTTGCTTATTTTTGATTGGTCAATACCGCACTCAATACCGTATACCCAGCATTGGCAAAAATTTTCTCGATTTCTGACACTTGTCTGGATTCAACTTGAATCTCTACGATCGTTTTCAAAGCCATTCGGTTGACCACGATCGTTAAAATACTTAATTGATGATCTGTTAATAACTGCGTGATTTCCGCTAAGACACCGCTGTGGTCATCAATAATCTCAAGAGCTACTCTTGTACCGCCCTCATAGTAACCTGTGATCTTCAAGAAAGCATCAAAGATATCATTATTCGTAATGATCCCTACTAGTTCGTCATCTGCTAAAACAGGCAACACACCGACATTTTCTTCCCGCATGACTGCAATCGCGTCTTCTAGCAGCGCCTCCGGTTTGATGGTGGTCACTTTCTTCAGCATGATATCTGCTACAGTCGTTTTGTTTAATAAATAATTCATTTCATAAACACTTAAACTTGTCGCTTTTGAAGGCATTGCTTCTGCAATCGTGCCTTCTGTAATCAGGCCAACTAACCGTTGCTGATCAACAACCGGCAATCGATGGATGTCATGTTTTTTCATTAAGTCTATCGCATCAAATATTGGCATTGCCGAATGAACAGTGATGACATTCTTGGTCATAAAATCACGTACACTCATTTTTCATCCTCCTTGTTGTAAGCTATTAACCACCTAGATAGGCTTTCTTGACTTCATCACTTTCCAATAACTCTTGCCCGCTTCCTTGCAAGACGATTTTGCCAGTCTCTAGAACATACCCGCGGTCAGCAATGGACAAAGCCATTTTGGCATTCTGCTCAATCAATAAAACGGTCGTTCCTTGCTGTTTGATTTCTTGGATAATCGAGAAGATCTCTTTGATGAATATTGGGGCTAGGCCCATGGATGGTTCATCGAGTAAAAGCAACCGAGGCTTGGACATCAGTGCACGTCCCATTGCCAACATCTGCTGTTCTCCTCCTGATAACGTTGAAGCATCTTGACTTAGTCGTTCTTTTAGGACAGGAAATTTCGTGAAGACCTGCTGATAGTCCTCTTTGACTTGATTGTCTTTTCGCAAAAAAGCGCCCATCTCAAGGTTTTCTTGAACGGAGAGTCCTGGAAAAACGTGACGTCCTTCAGGTACTTGTGATAATCCATTAGCAACGATTTTTTGTGGAGCTTCTTTTTGGATGGGTTTGCCTTCAAAGAGAATCGTGCCTTTAGAGGGTCGGATCAGACCGGAAATCGTCCGCAAAATCGTCGTTTTCCCTGCACCATTGGCACCGATCAACGAGACGATCTCTCCTTGATTGACTTCAAAGGAAACATCATGAACCGCTTGGATCATGCCGTAATGGACACTTAAATTTTCAATACGCAGCATTAGAGTTCCCCTCCTAAATAGGCTTCGATCACTCGCGGATCATTTTTGATCTCTTCTGGCTTTCCATGAGCAATCACTTGCCCATATTCCAGTACATAGATGCGTTCACAAACCTCCATGACTAAACTCATGTCATGTTCGATCAATAAAATCGTCAGTTGAAAGTCTTTTTGGATACGGTAGATCAATTTAGTCAGTTCCGCTGTTTCCTGAGGGTTCATCCCGGCGGCTGGCTCATCAAGAAAAAGGATCTTTGGTTCAGTAGCCAATGCCCGAACGATCTCAAGACGTCGTTGTTCACCGTAAGGAAGATTTTTTGCTAGTGTTTGGCTTTTATTTTCTAAGTCAAAGATACGCAATAATTCCATGACTTTCTCTTTCATTGCAGCCTCTTTGTGATAAAACTTTGGCAACCGCAACACACTCGTAAAAAAGCCTTCTTTTTGTTTGCTGTTCATGGCAATCAGAACATTGTCCATCACTGTAAGATCTTTGAACAACCGAATGTTTTGGAAGGTGCGGGATAATCCCATAGCTGCGATAAGATAGGGCTTCTCCCCATTCAATCGCTTGGATTGTCCTTGTTCTTCTAAAAGAACGTCGCCTTCACTTGGTTCATAGACGCCTGTCAGCAGATTGAAGAGTGTCGTTTTCCCTGCACCATTCGGACCAATCAGGCCAACTAGTTCATTAGTTTCTAAATGTAAATCGACATGTGAAACTGCCGCCAAACCACCAAAGTTCTTAGTCAGCTTCTTAACTTCCAATAGAGGCATTCGTGTCATCCCCCTTTTTTGTAAATTTATCAAAGATGCGCTTCACAGAAAATTCCCAAGTTCCCAAAAGTCCACTTGGCTTGAAAATCATAATGGCGATCAATGCCAGTGCGTAAATAATCATGCGCAAATCTGAGAAGCCTTGTAAGTACATATTCAATATACCTAATACGACCGCTGAAACCACTGCTCCTGTCGTACTACCGATCCCGCCAAACACAACGATGATCAAGACATCGATCGATTTCATAAAGCCATAATCTTTCGGAAATACCGATTGTTGATAACTTGCATATAATGTACCGGCAATACTAGCCATGACAGCACCCATCACAAAAGCAATCACTTTGTATTTCGTTGTATTGACCCCCATTGCTTCCGCAGCGATCTCATCTTCTCGTATCGCTAATGTTGCTCGTCCTGGTCCACTATGGATAAAATTAGAGACCACCAAGATGGAGCCGACAGCAAAAAGAAAGACGATTTGCCAATTACTGAATTGCGGTAACCCGAATATCCCTGCAGGTCCATTCGTCAATCCTCGTAAATTGACTAATAAGATACGGATAATCTCTGAAACACCTAACGTTGCAATCGCTAAGTAGTCTCCTTTCAAGCGCAATGTTGGAATCCCGACAACTAGTGCGATCAGCCCCGAAACGAACATCCCCACGATAAGACCAGAAAGAAATCCGCCAAATGTAGGATTGTTGGCTGTTAAAATTGCCCCTGCGTAAGCACCAATCGCCATAAAACCTGCATGACCTAAAGAAAATTGTCCCGAAAAACCAATAATTAAATTTAGCCCTACTGCTAAAATAATATTGATTCCGATATTGACGATAATCGCGTCTGAAAATAGATTGATCAATCCGCCGTTATAAGCTGCAAACAAACCGAAGTAGATAACAGCGGCGAGTGCTAACCAAGTAATGTTGTATTTCAAATTCTTTTTCATCACTGACACCTACACTTTCTCTTTCAGGTTCTTGCCCAATATTCCTGCCGGACGGACCAACAATATAATTATTAAAATGACATAGACTAAAGCATCTTTATAATCAGAAAAACCTAATGCAGTAGCAACTGTTTCAATTAGTCCGATCACGAAGCCACCTAATGCTGCCCCAGGAATGATCCCTATACCGCCTAATACAGCCGCAACAAAAGATTTTAGTCCCGGCACAACCCCCATCGTAGGATCGATCGAATTGTAATACAATCCAATTAACATCCCACCAGCAGCTGCCAACGCAGAACCAAGAGCAAATGTGAAGGAAATCGTCCGATTGACATTGATCCCCATCAACCGTGCGGCATCCGCATCCACGCTAACAGCACGCATCGCTTTTCCCATTCTGGTTTTCTTGACGATTAGCTGTAAAAGGATCATTAACGCCAATGAGACTGCTAAAATCAATAATTGTATGTTACTTACCTCCACAAAACCAATACTATAAGTTTTGCGGGCAATGGCTTGTGGAAATGGTCGGACATCTGGGGAAAAGAAAAAAATCATGACATTTTGCAATAAATAGGAAACACCGATAGCGGTGATCAAAGCCGAGATCCGGGTGGAATTCCGGAGTGGGCGATAGGCCAGAAACTCGATCGTCACGCCTAACGCTGCACTAGCAATCATTGAGATGAATAGTGCAGGAAAAAAGCCCAGATTCCATTGATTGATCAAAAAATAACCAATAAAACTGCCGATCATATACACTTCACCATGAGCAAAGTTGATCAGTTTAATGATGCCGTAAACCATCGTGTAGCCTAACGCTAATAAGGCATAGATACTACCTAGAAATAAACCATTGATTAGTTGTTGGATCATCATTTCCATGTTTTCACTTCCAATACCTTAAATTCTTGATACTTGTCTAAGAAAAAGGAACCGCGACAGAAGTCTGCAGCAACGAGTCAAATGAGTATCTGCCATGATTGATAGGATCACAGATTTACGACTTTTTCATTTATCGTTCATCATTTTGTTCGCTTACCTTCGACTTTGTCTCAGTCCCTATTTGATCGTGTAAAGAACGGTCCTTCTATTTAAGGATTTACTGTATCAGCTGACGTTTCTTTACCTTCAGTTAGTCCTAATACAACTGCTGATTTTTCTGGATTATGATTTTTGTCCATGGTGATCTCTCCCGTCACACCTTGGAAGTTTTTCAAAGCAGATAGTCCTTCAGCAATCGCAGTTGAGTCTGCTGAATCTTGATCTTCAATGGCTTGTTTGATCATGTAGACAGCGTCGTATGCCAATGCATTAAATGCGGAAGGTTCTTTGCTATACTTTGCTTTGAATGCTTCGACAAAAGGTTCTACCTTGTCATTGGCAGGAGCTTTAGTTGAGAAGTGTCCTGTATAATAAACATCCGATACATTTTCCGCGCCTGCTGTTTGGACCATTTTTTCATCACCAAAGCCATCCGCACCAATAATTGGCTGATCGATTCCCAATTCTCGGGCTTGCTTGATAATCAAACCAGCTTCGGTGTAGTAGCCAGGAATGAACAATACATCAAAGTCAGCATTTTTGATTTTCGTCAACACCGCTTGGAAATCTTTGTCACCTTCTGTGAAATTCTCTTCGAGTACAATGTCGCCATTGTAGCTATCTTTAAAGGCTGCTGATAATCCATTCGCATAGTCGCTGGAATTATCGCCTAAAATAATTGCTTTTTTAGCATCCAAGTTGTCTGCAGCATATTTTGCTAAGATCGTTCCTTGGAAACTGTCTTGGAAACAAGAACGGAAAGCAAATCCTTGAACTTTGTCACTGCTGACAGTAATCGCATCATCTGTTCCGGAAGGTGTCACTAACGGAACTTGTGCTTTGGTGACATTTGGCAATGCCGCCTTCGTCGCACCTGAAGTTGCTGGCCCGATCATTGCTACTACTTTATCATTGGTCGTTAAATTGGCTGCGACTGTCGCTGACTCATTATTGTCAGATTTGTTATCTTTTGAAACAATTTCAATTTGTTTTCCTAAGATACCGCCACTCTCATTGATTTCTTCAACCGCCAGATCAATTCCTTCTTTTTCCGCCGTTCCATAAGCTGCAACAGCACCCGATAATTCTAAATTGACACCAATTTTGATCGTATCACCTTCTTGTTTGTTGCCACCGCTAGCAGAACCGCTACCGCTAGTGGAACCACCAGTTGGTCCCGCACTACAAGCCGATAATAAAAATAAACTAGCAAATAAAAATGCAAATTTCTTTTTCATCATTATTCCTCCCCTACTCCCATGGATATGTTATCAAATATACTTAATAATAGGGAAAATGTCAACAAATTATCAGAATATTTTCTTTATTCAGATACTTTAAATTATTTTAAAAAAAATAAAGATTGATGCGTCGCGATTGTAATCGATTTCCGAAAAAAATAGTTGTGACCACTCTTCCAAAGTGATCACAACTTGTGTATCTGTTGATTCAAGGTTTATGTTTAAAATTGAAAAAATGGCAGCAACAATGAGCTGAATCAATTCAGCACTTGTGCGGTGAAATTAGCTGCCGCTCCAACTAGATTGGCATCATTTCGATAGTCACAAAGCTTAATCAGTGGAACAAAGTCATTTAAGTCTTGTGCTGCCAGCATTTTCTTCATTCGTTGATTGATTTCTGGCAACAATCCTGCTTTTGCACTGACTCCGCCACCAATAATCAATACTTCAGGGTCAAAAGCAAATTGGATGCTGAATAAACCTTCAGTCAAATAGCGATAAAATTTGTCTACCTCTTCTTTGGCGATAATATCACCTTCTTCTGCTCGACGAAAGACTTCCTCGCCACTGATCGTTTTGCGATCCACACCGATTCGGTCACAATAACGCCAAGCCATTTGAACAGCCGTCCCTAACTGCGAAAAAGATTTGCCTTTATCAAGAACCATCAAACCAAACTCGCCGCCGTAAAGATGGGCGCCTTTGATCAGTTTTCCTTGTTGAAAAAGTGCTCCGCCGACCCCAGTACCAATCACGATGAATGCTGCCGTGTCAAAATCTTTCCCATCGCCTTGATAAAATTCTGCCATTCCGGCACAATTGGCATCATTCTCAATAGTGACTGGCAATTGAAATAACGCTTCCAATTCAGCGAAAATATTAAATCCGTGAATATATGGAATGGCGCTGATCCCATTGATCTGCTGCTGTGCAACATTCACCGCTCCTGGCGCACTAATGCCAACGCCTTCAAGAGGTTTTTTAATGCTATCTCGAATTGCTTTGAGCTCTTCTTTCATTTTTTGCCAAGTATCAGGCGTCGCAAATTGTCCTTTGTCACTTAATTGTTCGTCCTGCCATAATCCATATTTCACTGCAGAACCGCCCATATCAAATACTAGTAATGTCATCTCAACATTCCTTTCTCACTCAGTTGTCTCCCTTATTTTACTGTACTTTCCTCAGTTAAGAAAGCGATTTCTGTTGATTTCGTTGAAAAGGACAATAACGCGCTCTAAATGATTTGATTCAGAGTAACATGAATGGCGGACAAAACCCATTTTTCAAATGAAGTCAAAGTGCGCGAGATGCTTTTTAGAGAATTTTCTCTAAAATCACTTGATCAGTAAGTAGAATGCCGTTCTCATAAATGGGCTCTTTGTAATGATCGACAAAATAGTTTTTGACTACTTTTTTTTCAATGAAACCCATTTTTTTATAAAGTGTTAACGCTGCGGAAGGAAGATTACCAGTTTTGATAGTTACACAAAGAGTTTCCGTAGTTTTTGTTGCAGCAATCTTACTTAACGCTGCGGTCAGTAAACGACCACCGATTCCTTGATTCTGTGCTTCCGGTGCAACAGCAACATTCATGATTTCCCATCCTGCTGTTTGCAGTTGATAAACAATCACTCCTACGATCTGCTGCTCATTTTCAAAAACAAGAATCTCACTGGCTTGTATGTATCGATCTACCGCTTCTTTTTCTGGATCAGCATCCAGTAATAGCGGCCATGGCAAAGATTCTTTTGGTGATAAAGCTCGAATCATCGTTTTGCTCCTTTACTCCGTTCATTCCTGCCTACCCCTGCAGTTTGAAGGGTTTATTTTTTGCGATAGTGATAAGTAGGCTGCTCCTGATCTTGGGTATTTCGTTTTAGTGTAAAGCGCTGAGGTACGTAGTCGATTCCCCCTTTTACAAACGGATGACAACGTAAAATTCGCGAGATTCCCATCAAACTTCCTTTACCTGCCCCATGTACTTGGATCGCCTGAATCATATAGGACGAACACGTAGGATAATAGCGACAGCTAGGGGGAAATAAGGGAGAGATGAATCGCTGATACAGCCGAACAAATCCAATCAAAAGCTTGCTCACATCTCATACTCCTCTCTCTTCTATTTATAGAATTGAAAAAAACTAGAATAAAGCAATGTGCTCCATTCTAGTTTCAGCTTTGTTTACTTCATGAAGTCCAATATATGGTTCCATAGATGAGGCGAGAACACTTTTAACGGCATACCGTCTCCAATGATACCATAGCCGATCATAGTGCCGGCAATAAAGAGCAGGATCGCCAATAAGATAACCAACAAAATTTTTACCAAACTAGTTAAAATATATCGATTAAGCTTCAAGGTCGCATCTCCTCTTTAAACGGTTACTGGTGCTGTTTTTTCAGAAGTTGTTACCCGCTCAACAGAAGCACCTAACTGTTGCAATTTTTCGTGGAATTTATAATAGCCACGGTCAAGATACTTCAGATTACGGACACGAGTCAATCCGTTTGAACGCAAGCCTAATAAAATCAAAGCTGCTGCCGCTCGTAGATCCGTTGCATAAACTAGCGCGCCTTGTAATTCGTGGCCGCCTTCGATCACAGCGATGTTTCCGTCAATTTTAACATGACCGTTCATACGGCGCATTTCTTCTAAATGTTGGAAGCGATTTTCAAAAACCGTTTCATTCACGATGCTAGTCCCATCAGCCAACATTTGAATCGCCGTCATTTGCGCTTGCATATCTGTTGGGAAACCTGGATGAGGCATCGTTTTTACATCAGTTGCTTTGATTGTTTTAGGTCCAACTACCCGAATCCCTTCTGGAACTTCAGTGATTTTAGCACCCATTTCAGTTAATTTTGAAATCAGTGGACGATTGTGTTCAGAAATTGCATCTTTGATAATCACATCGCCTTCTGTCATTGCAGCAGCTACCATGAAAGTTCCTGCTTCAATACGGTCTTGTACGATCGCATGAGAGACCGCATGCAAATGGTCGACGCCTTCAATGCGCATGGTTTCTGTCCCAGCACCAAAGACTTTTGCGCCCATTTTATTTAAAATGTTCGCTAAATCTACGATTTCAGGCTCTCGAGCGACGTTCTCAATGATCGTCGTTCCTTTGGCTTTGACTGCTGCCATCATGATGTTTTGAGTAGCGCCTACACTCGGAAAATCAAGGTAGATCGTATTTCCTTTTAACTCACTAGCAATCGCTTCTATGTAGCCATCTTTTTGAATAATTTCAGCTCCCAGAGCTTGGAATCCTTTGAGATGCAGATCAATTGGTCGTTTGCCAATAGCACAACCTCCTGGCATTGCAACTTTCGCATGACCATTTCTGGCTAATAAAGGTCCCATAACAACGATTGATGCACGCATTTGACTAACATATTCATACGGTGCTTCAATAGCTAATTCGCGGGAAGCATCCATTGTAATGGTATTTTTTGATTGATCAAAAGCAATCTCGACGTTTAAATGACGGATCACTTCATTCATTGTCAAAACATCAGATAAAATCGGTACATTCTCTAAAGTCGTTGTTCCTTCTTCTGCTAACAAACTTGCTGCTAAAATAGGTAAAACGGCATTCTTTGCACCTTCAACCTTGACAGTTCCAATTAAACGATTACCACCTTGAACGATAATCTCTTCCATTTTGTTCCCTCCAAATAATGCAGTTGAATCATACACAAAATCTTGACAATTATAGCATACAATCGCACAACCTGCATGTATTATTGAATTTCTTAAAAACCTATTAAAAATAAATTACGGCATAATGTAATAAGTTCAAGGAAAAAAGTGCTAGCAGTATAGCCTAAAGCAATTGCTAAAAAGACCATGACCATCCGTATTTGCGTCGTTTGTAAGGCTTTAAAAAAAGCATCGATCCGCAAAGACTGCAACGCCCAAAACGCTAAATAGATAAATGCTAAATGACTGACGATACGAATAATCGCATCTACTCCATAAACTTGCATCCTCGATTCTCCTTTTCACATCTGAACGTTACTATCATACCACAAAATTTAAAAGAGCCAAAATATTCTTTCTTGAAACTTTCATTGGAAGACTTTAAAAAGACTTTAAAACGTTTTTGAGATAAAAAAAAGCAAAGACCACTGGTCTTCGCTTAGGAATGTTTTGACACATTGATTCGATTGATTGCACGATGCAAAGCAACAGTCGCACGTCGTAATTGGTCGATATCTTCCACTTGTTTTGCTTCTTCGATTTGCTTTTCGGCACGCTGTTTGGCACGTTCAGCACGAGAAACATCGATATCACGATCACGTTCAGCACTATCGGCTACAATTGAAACTACATTGTCCCGCACTTCCATGATTCCGCCATTGACAGCGATCCAATCGACGTGAGTATCGGAATCGATCCGTTTCACTCGAACTTCATCGATAGCCAAAGGCACGATGATCGGCGCGTGTTGCGGTAAGATCCCGATTTCTCCATCTGTCGTTCGTGCAACCACGATTTTGGCATGGTGTTCATACACCAAACCAGCAGGTGTCACCACATTAACCGTTAAAAATTGATCCATGAGGTTCCCCTCTTTCTCTATGGTTGCTTATTAATAACCTAGTGCTTTTGCTTTTTCAATTACATCTTCGATTCGACCTACACTTCGGAAGGCTTCTTCAGGAAGATCATCGTATTTACCTTCTAAAATCTCAGCAAATCCTTTGATGGTTTCTTCAACTGGCACATAAGAACCTGGTTGTCCTGTAAATTGTTCCGCTACGTGGAAGTTTTGTGATAAGAAGAATTGGATTCGACGCGCACGCGCTACGAGAGTCTTTTCTTCATCTGACAATTCATCCATCCCTAAGATCGCAATGATATCTTGCAGCTCACGATAACGTTGCAACGCATGCTGAACCTCGGTTGCTACTTCATAGTGTTTTTCCCCTACGATTTCAGGTGCTAATGCACTAGATGATGAAGCCAATGGATCGACCGCTGGATAAATCCCTTGCTCAGTCAATTTACGTTCCAAGTTTGTTGTGGCATCCAAATGGGCGAATGCTGTTGCTGGGGCAGGGTCAGTATAGTCATCGGCTGGCACATAGATGGCTTGGATCGATGTAACGGAACCTTTTTTTGTCGAGGTGATCCGTTCTTGTAATTGACCCATTTCAGTTGCTAGAGTTGGTTGGTAACCAACGGCTGATGGCATCCGGCCTAACAAGGCAGATACTTCAGAACCCGCTTGTGTGAAACGGAAAATATTATCGATAAACAAGAGCACATCTTGACCTTCAACGTCACGGAAATACTCAGCAATGGTCAAACCAGTCAAAGCAACCCGCATCCGGGCACCTGGTGGTTCATTCATTTGACCGAAAACCATGGCTGTCTTTTCGATAACGCCTGATTCTTTCATTTCATAATACAAGTCATTACCTTCACGCGTCCGCTCGCCAACACCGGTAAATACTGAAATTCCCCCATGCTCTTGAGCGATATTGTGAATCAATTCTTGAATCAATACGGTTTTACCAACACCGGCACCACCGAACAAGCCGACTTTACCACCTTTTAAGTAAGGAGCTAATAAATCGATAACTTTGATCCCAGTTTCAAGGATTTCTGTACTTGTTGACAATTCATCGAAATCTGGGGCTTTTTTGTGGATACCACTACGTTTGGCATCTTCTGGGAATGGTGCTTCCAAGTCGATAGTATCGCCTAGTACATTAAATACTCGGCCTAGAGTATCTGTTCCTACAGGGACAGAGATTGAGGCACCTGTATCGATGACTTCCATTCCTCGTTGCAAACCGTCTGTAGATTCCATTGCGATGGTGCGGATCACACCATCCCCTAGTTCTAAAGCGGCTTCCAATACTACTTTTGTTTTTTTCTCGTCTTTTTTGTAAACGATCAACGCATTGTTGATATCTGGTAAGGATTGGTCTAGAGAGAATTCCACGTCGACAACGGGACCAATGACTTGAACAATCTTGCCTGAACTCATTCGTATTCCTCCATTCGTTCTCGAAATTATTCTAACGCGGATGCCCCCGCAACAATTTCAGTAATTTCTTGGGTGATTGCTCCTTGACGCGCCCGGTTATAAGAAATCGTCAAATCCCCAATAATATTTTTGGCATTATCTGTTGCCGTCTTCATCGCAGTCATTCCAGCAGCATGCTCTGCTGTTTTGGCATCGACAATGGCACCATAAATCAAGCTTTCAGCATATTGCGGCAACAACTGATCCAAAATTGCTTCTCTTGAAGGCTCAAACAAATACTCTTGTTCATAGCTTTCTGCTTCTTCTGGATCCAAATCTGAGATAGGCAGCATTTTTTCCACGCGAAATTGGCTCGTCAACGAATTGATGTGATGGTTATAACAAACATATAGTTCATCAAATACTTCATTTTGATACATCGTTGTAGCTAAGGTAACAATTTTACGCACTTCGTCAAAACTTGGCTGATCGGAAAGATTTCTCAACTCATAAGCTAACTTGATTCCTCGTGTTTTAAAGAAATCTGCTCCTGTCGCACCGATGGCGATCATAACATATTCTTCATCTTGAGCATGATCTTCGTCCAGCATCGTCATCATTTGTTTCAAAATCGAACTGTTGTAGCCACCGACTAAACCGCCATCTGAAGTAATGACGATATAGCCAGTGCGCTTTACAGGACGACTAACAAGCATACTGTTGTAATTGACGCCCTCTTTAGGTCCAGCAGCTGCAAGATCTGAGAGTTGTTGCGCAGTAAGGTGAGTAACGATCTCACGCACTTTCGTTGCATAGACTTGAAATTGTTTTGAGTGTGCTTCTGATTTAGTCAATTTAGCAGCCGAAACCATTTGCATGGCGTTTGTGATCTGACTGGTTTTCTTGGTTGAGGCAATTCGTTGCTTGATCTCATTTAATGAAGCAGCCATTCATTCTCACCTCTTTTATGCATTTTGCATTGTTGACATTTTGTCTTGTGCTGAAACACGTGATGTATTTGCAGCCATGAAAATATCTTTGAATGCTTTGATTGTGTCATCTAATAAGCTTTCTTCTGGCAAGTCTTTCGTTGCACGAATCGTTTCAAACACATCTGCTTGATTTGCTTCAATGTATTCAAACAATTCTGCTTCAAAGTCTAATACTTTATTTACTGGCACACTGTCAAGGAATCCGTGCGTCAATGCGTATAAAATAACCACTTGTTTTTCAACTGCTAATGGTTCATGCAGTTTTTGTTTCAAAATTTCAACAGTCCGACGTCCACGATTCAATTTTGCTTGAGTAGCGGCATCTAAATCAGAACCAAATTGCGTGAAGGCTTCTAACTCGCGGTAACTTGCCAAGTCCAAACGCAATGTTCCAGCCACTTTCTTCATCGCTTTGATTTGTGCAGAGCCCCCAACCCGTGAAACGGAAAGTCCGGCAGCTACGGCAGGGCGAACACCTGAATAAAACAGGTCATTTTCTAAGAAAATTTGTCCGTCTGTAATGGAGATCACGTTGGTTGGAATATAAGCAGAGATATCTCCTGCTTGGGTTTCAACGAATGGCAAGGCAGTCATTGAGCCTCCGCCTAGTTCATCACTTAATTTTGCAGCCCGTTCCAATAAGCGAGAATGCAAGTAGAAAACGTCCCCTGGGTAAGCTTCACGACCTGGCGGACGACGAAGTAGTAAGGAAAGTTCCCGATAAGCAACGGCTTGTTTTGATAAATCATCAAAAACGATCAAAACGTGTTTACCGTTATACATGAATTCTTCACCCATTGCTGCTCCAGCATAAGGGGCGATATATAATAGTGGTGCAGGTTGAGAAGCACCGGCTGATACCACGATCGTATAGTCAAGCGCACCATAACGGCGCAATGTTTCTACTTGTGCACGAACCGTGGAATCTTTTTGACCGATCGCTACATAAATACAGATCATATTTTGACCTTTTTGGTTGATGATCGTATCGATTGCGATGGTTGTCTTCCCTGTTTTACGGTCACCAATGACCAATTCACGTTGTCCGCGTCCGATTGGAACTAAAGCATCAATGGCTTTCAATCCAGTCTGCATTGGTTCTGAAACGGATTTACGTTGCATAACACCAGGTGCAGCTGCTTCTACCGGACGAGATTTATCTGTATCGATTGGACCTAAGCCATCGATTGGTTGTCCTAACGGATTCACTACTCGTCCAATCAAGGCATCCCCAACAGGAACTTCCATGATTTTTCCAGTACGTTTTACTTTGTCACCTTCACGAATGGATTCAAATTCACCTAAGATGATGATCCCTACATCGTTGGATTCCAAGTTTTGGGCCATACCGTAAGAACCGTTTGAAAACTCAAGCAATTCTCCACTCATCGCATTTTCTAATCCGTGAGCCCGGGCGATCCCATCCCCTACGTATGTGACTGTTCCAATTTCTTCTACAGAAAGTTCATTTTGATAATTTTTGATTTGTTCTTTGATCAAGGCACTTATTTCTTCTGCTTTGATGGCCATCCGATTCACCTCTTATCTCTTGTTTATCTGCCGATCTGTTGTCGCAGATAATCCAGTTGGCTCTTAATACTACCGTCGATCACTTGATGATTGGCTTCCACGATGACCCCACCTAAAATGGCTGGATCAACTTTTTCTGAAAGCACTGCTTTCTGGTAGCCGAGCGTCTGTGCGATTTGTTTCGACAATTGTTCTTTTTGACTTGACGACAATGCAACTGCTGTGGTCACCGTACCACTGACTAAACCTTGCTGCTCGTCATAGCGGCATTCATACTCATCAATGATCAGCAATAGGTCGTCCATACGATTATATTCATACACGATCTCAAGAAAATTTTTGACTAATCCATCAAAGTTATTAAATAACTGATCAACAAGTTTTCTTTTTTCATGAAGATCCAAACGATTATCGGTCACGATTTGGCCAAACATCGGAATCTCTTGATAAATCTGACGTAGTGTCATCAACTCATGATAAACAGCTTCAGCTCGTTGTTCTTCCATCGCCAATTCGAACAACGCCTTGCCATAGCGTTTACCTACAGTAAATTTATCGAGTTTCATTGACTGAACCTAATCCTTCGATATATTGATTAATTAAAGATTCATGATTTTCGGGAGTCAATTCACGGCCCAAGATTTTTTCTGCGATTTGAAGTGAAAGATCTGCAACATCATCTTTGACTTCTTTTAACGCAGCTTCTTTTTCAAGCGTGATATCTGAGTGAGCTTTTTCTTTCAAACGAGAAACTTCTTCCTTGGTCTCGTTCAAAATATTTTGGCGACTCAATTCTCCGCTGTCTTTGGCGCTTTTGATGATCTCCGCAGCTTCTGAATGGGAATTGGCCAATTTTTCTTGGCGTTCTTTTTCCAGTTTCGCTGCATTCAAGCGGGATTGTTCCGCTGAATCCAAATCATTGGCGATTTTTTCTTCCCGTTTTTGCATCATGCTACTAATGGCATCCCATGCAAAGTGTTTCAACAAGAATAGCAAAAGAAGAATTGAGCCGCTGACAAGAATAATATTGCCAAGCATAGCATTTTTTACTTCTGCTAGAACCAAGTGATTTAGCATAACGACTCTTCCTTTCTGAAAGTAATTCTCTCATTTAAAAAAGCAAAAACGAGTGCATTGTTCGTTTCTGCCTTTTTCACGTTTAGCCTTGGAAGACTAATAGCAACGCGATAACTACCCCCAAAATAGGCACAGCTTCGACTAGCGCTACCCCGATAAACATTGTTGAACGTAATTGACCTGACATTTCAGGTTGACGTGCCATTGATTCGATCGTTTTGGCGATTACTTGTCCGTTACCATAACCTGCACCAATTGCTGCTCCGATAATTGCTAATCCTGCTCCGATGAAATTCATATTGTTTTTCCTCCTAAAAGTGTTTGTTTTGATTAGTGTTCCGCCACGATTTTGTGGCTCATAAATACCATGGTCAATGTGACAAATACATAGGCTTGGATGGCGCCTATAAACAATGAGAAGCCAATCCAAATCATTTCAAGCGGCATCGCGATAGGCAATGACCACCAACCTAGACTTGTGAACATATTCGCTATCAACCCTAACAAGACCTCTCCAGCAAAAATATTCCCATAAAGCCGTAAGCCCAAAGTAATAACATTTGTAAATTCTTCGATAATTTTCAATGGTAATAAGAAACCAACTGGTTTCAAGTAAGAATTGATCATAAAGTTTTTGAAACCAAGCGTTTTGATACCAAAGAAATGTGTCAAACTAATAACCATAAGTGCAAGTGTCAAGGTGACAAAAGGATCCGCTGTGGGACTCTTCCATAAAGAGACATCATCAGCTGTCACGATCTTTGTGACCAGCCCAATTTCATTCGCCACAAACACAAAAAGAAACATTGTTACACCCAGCAAATGAAAGTTGTTCACTTGCGATCCTGGTATATTGTCAGCTACGATTCCGCGAACAAAATCAATGACCCATTCAATAAAGTTCTGCTTCCCTTTTGGCTTCATTTGCAAATTTCGTGTACAAATGAACACCACCAAAAAAACAATTATACAAGAAATGATTGTCATCATTGCTACAGTTCCATCAAACCAAATCGGACCGATGTGAAACATAAGCGATTTTTCATCCAATCTTTCTCACCTCTTTTCCTGTCATCTCCAGAAAATATCTGGTGTTACAATGCGTTTCCTCTCATAACAATCGGTATCATACCACCACGACAAGAAAATTTCAAAGTATTTTCAAGAAAATTAGACAAAAAAGTTTTTCTGCCAAAATTCGAAAAAAAATTAATTGAAACACTGTCGTGAAATTTCATGAAAAGCTTGGTACATCAGTACCTTTGCCTTAAATGCTACCAAATTTTTCCCTAATCTCAAAGCAATACACTTTAAATGATTCTAAAAGAACTTCTTAGAAGATTAAAAGTTTCTAAGAGCACGATCAATTTGCCGTTCCTGATCTTTTCGTTTTAGGGTTTCTCGCTTGTCATATTCGCGTTTTCCTTTGGCTAAGCCGATCAAAACTTTGGCATAACCATCTTTGATATAAACTTTTAGCGGAACAATGGTCATTCCTGTATTTTTACTTTCACCGATCAACCGAGCAATCTGCTTTTTATGCAGTAACAATTTTCTTGTACGCAAAGGATCATGATTAAAAATGTTCCCCTGTTCATAGGGACTTATATGAACATTATACAAATAGGCTTCTCCATTACGGATACGAACAAAGCCGTCT
The DNA here is from genome assembly GCF_003812305.1 of Enterococcus sp. FDAARGOS_553. Lineage (NCBI taxonomy): Bacteria > Bacillati > Bacillota > Bacilli > Lactobacillales > Enterococcaceae > Enterococcus > Enterococcus sp. FDAARGOS_553. Next base: position 1,839,176 of record NZ_CP033740.1, on the reverse strand, counting down.
TTTAGATTGATCCGACTGTTGCGGATCGATTTGATCTCAGTCCCTTGCAGCACGATCCCTGCTTCGATCGTATCAAGGATCGTGTAGTCATGACGAGCTTTTTTGTTTTGGGCAATTAGTCTGCCCTCTCCCTTAGGCAACGGTCATCCCTCCTACTTTTTCTTAATTCCTTTATAGAAAGGTTTCTTTTTTGAATTTCCGTTTTTTTTCTTTTTACGAGGAGATTTTCCCCGTAAATTTTCTTTTTTCTGTCGATCTGAGGTTTGTCTTCGCTGTTTGTTTTCTTTATTTTGCTTTTTTTTAGGCTGTTGGATTCGTACGACTTCTTCTGCTTCAATCAATTCAAAATCGATTTCGCGAGTCTCTGGATCCGCTTTGATCACTTTGATGCGAACTTTTTGTCCGATCTTAAACGTTTGCCCAGTACGTTCACCTACTAATGCGAGGTGGTTTTCCAAGTAATGGAAGTAATCTTGTTTCAATGCAGTAATATGGATTAACCCTTCGATGGTATTCGGCAACTCCACGAAAAGTCCGAATTTTACTACTGAGCTAATAATCCCGTCAAACTCTTCTCCTACTTTATCGGCCATAAATTCAGCTTTTTTAAGAGCATCTACTTCACGTTCTGCTTCCACTGCTCTTCGCTCCATTTGTGAACTGTGTAAAGCAATATCTGGAAGGTTCTGCTCCCACTTTTCTTGATTGCTTTCTGACGGATCCGTACTGTATGAACGAATCAGCCGATGAACGATCAAATCGGGGTATCGGCGGATCGGTGATGTGAAGTGGGTATAGTAGTCTGCAGCCAGTCCATAATGCCCATAGTTATCTTCAGAATATTTTGCTTGTTGCATACTTCGCAACAGCATGGTGTTGACCACCATCGCTTCAGGTTTATCTGCAACATCTTCCACGACTTTTTGTAGATCTTTGGGCGTGATGGAGCCTTTTGTCTGCTTGACAACAATTCCTAACGCAGAAGCAAAATCAAAAAAGCGCCGCATTTTTTCTTCTTTTGGTTCTTCATGGATCCGATAAATGAACGGCAATCGACGTTTGTTGAAATGCTCTGCCACTGTTTCATTAGCAGCCAGCATAAAGGACTCAATCAATCGTTCGCCAACTCCTCGTTCGCGAAGAAGGATGTCCTGAGGATGCCCTGCTTCGTCAACCAATACTTTGGCTTCACGATCCTCAAAAGAAACTGCCCCCCGCCGAACGCGCATCGCTTCTAAGATTTGATGCAATTCAGCCATTTCCTTAAACATCGGAACAAGCGAGGCATAACGCGCCATTGTCTCAGGCTCTTGGTCTTCCAAGATTTCATTTACTGCTTGATAAGTCATTCGTTCTGTTGTTTGAATGATGCTTTGAAAAATCTCATGTTTGATCACTTTACCTGAAGAATCGATTTCCATCTCACAACTCATTGTCAACCGCGGAACGTGAGGATTCAGTGAGCAGATACCATTTGACAGCCGCTGAGGGATCATAGGAATGACCCGATCGGTCAGATAGACACTGGTGCCTCGTTCAAAAGCTTCCTTGTCTAGGGCACTGTTTTCTGTCACATAATAAGAAACATCTGCGATATGGACCCCTAAGAAAAAGTTGCCGTTGGCTAATTTACGAACGGTGACCGCATCATCAAGGTCTTTCGCATCTGCCCCATCGATCGTGACAATCAATTGTTCCCGCAGGTCACGACGTTCTGGGAATTGTGCCGGATCAATGGCATCAGGAACTGCATCAGCTTCCGCTAATGTTGCTTCTTCAAACTTTGTCGGAATGCCGTTAGCTACGACGATCGACAAAATATCCATTCCAGGATCATTTTTATGACCAACTACTTTTTTGACTAGTCCTTCCAAGCTTTTAGAGTAGCCTTTCTCCGGATAGTGAGTGATCTCAACGATCACAATGCTGCCATCTACCGGACGAACGCCTTCTGCACCGATGAATACTTTTAACTCATTCATTTTTTTATCTTTTGGCTGAACGACTCCATAGAGGTCTGTTTCTTGGATCTCCGCTTCATCAAAGAGTGTAAACTCACCGACAACTTGTGTGACTGCCCGTTTGCGGATTTCAACGACTTTGCCCTCTGCCCCTTTATCGGAAAAAGGATCAGCAGCATGAAGTATGTCGATAGCAACTGTATCTCCATCCATCGCATAGCCAGTCGATTCTTTAGGAATATAGATGTCTTCTTCTTCCTCATCGATACTCACAAATCCAAAGCCTCGTTCGTTTGCTCGGAATGTTCCTTCAACTAAGACTCGCTGCATTGGCAATTTGACTTTGCCTTTCTTATTGAAGAGAATGCTCCCCTCTCGTTCCATTGCGGCTACTGTTTGAACAAGATTTTTGAAATCCTCGCTTTTTTGCAGTTGCAATGCTTCGGCAATTTCTTCCATGGAAAAGCTTTTTTTGCGGCTTTCTTCCATGAACTGAATAATTTTTGTTTTAATCGTCTCTTTCATTTTTTACCCTTCCCAAGCGAGGCTTTCCAGAAAAGCCCAAACATCTTGTTCTAATTTTTTTCGTTCTGGGCCGACAGTCACTACATGTCCACTATGTGGATACCACTGTAATGTGTAGGGCACATGAGACAATGCTGCTGCTGTGCGAAAAACCGTCTGGGGATCGATCATACGGTCTCTTCCTGCTTGTGCAAGAAAAACAGGCACATCGATCGTGTCAAGATTAGTTGCTGTTTCTTGCCCAATCGATTCAATTTCTAGCAGCTGATCTCTGACTTGTTGCGGTACGCGAGCCAAAATCATTTGCTGCTCTTCGGATGAATAAGAAGAGTATTGCAGAATCATTTCTGCATATTTTTCAAAATTTCGCGGCACATCATTCTTTGTTTCAAAGAGCGGTGAACAGAATAGCCCACCACCGATTAGCGCAGGTTCCGCTTGTGTCAAACTGTTCATGGCAAAGATGCCTCCCATTGACAATCCCAACACAGCAATTTTTTGGTAACCTTTTTCTTTCAAAAATTCAATCGCTGCTTTGGCATCTGCTCGCCATTGTTGAATTCCTTGATTCAAAATATCTTCAGGGTTTGTTGTCCCATGACCCGAAAACATCGGTGTATAAACAGTATACTCTTTTTGTTCTAAAAACCGGCAAAGCATCCGCACATCATTGGGACTACCAGAATAAGCATGGAACAAAATCACTGCCCGATCTCCGTGGGGAGCAAACACTGGTTTTGGTTGGTTAAAATTCTTCATTTCTTCGTTTCACCTCACGTCCAATTCTACCATAGTTCGATGATTTCAACGATAAATGCGTTCATAAGATTTTTGGCAAAGAAAAAACCCCTCGCAGCCGAGAGGTTCCAAATTTCATCCAATTATTTTGATGACAAATAGGCCAAAAGAAATAGCAAGACCATCCATACAAAGCCTAAAATGGCAGTTGAACGTTGCATTACCGCTTCAAATCCACGCGCTTTTTGTTTACCGAACAATTGGTCTGCTCCACCCGTAAACGCGCTGGCAGCACTATTTTGTTTGCTTGGTTGCATCATAATCGTAATAACCATGATCACAGAAATCACAATCACTGCTGCTAATAATATATTGTACACGATAGCTCCTCCTTGCTTGCTAGAATCGTCCTTTTAACTCTACCACATTCGGGACCTTTTTTCCAGTATATTTTATTGATGCTATGGCGATGTTCCCTGCATCCAAACAAGACAACTACTAAATCCCGGAACAAAAAAAGACACTAGCCGTACAGCAACATAAAGATCGTTGTTGCACGACTGTTGTCTCAATCATTTTCTACCGAAATTCAGCGAGCCAATACATCATCATATTCTGATTTTTCTTTGAACTCTTTGACAGCGAATGAACAAACTGGCATGATTTTTCGATCTTCGCGGCGCGCTTTTTCTACCACCGCATTCAGTAACTTTTGTGCTAACTTCTGACCGCGATACGCAGAATCAACAAATGTATGATCAACCACCAACACATCGTCTGGCGCCTCTTGCCAGGTGATTTCTCCTATTTCCTTGCCGTCATCGTATAAGGCAAAACGTTTGTTTTCTTCTTTGATTTCCATTTTTTCACATTCCTTTCTAGTTAAAAAAATTCAAATGCACTATTACTCTGTTGCCTGGATAAATTGTAGAATAGTCGGCCAATATTCTGGACTTTCTGTGACCGCTTGAAGATGGCCCATCTCTGGAAAAATGACTCGTTTTTTTTCCCCAGCAGTTGCTTCCATCAATGGGTCTGTTTCTTCTGCTGAGACAAATGGATCTTCAGAACCATGTAAAAATAAAACAGGTAAATGGTTACTGCCTAGTTGGCGTGTGACAGAGATCTGTAGAAATGGGTACCCTACTAATTGTTTACTGTAACGATTTGCCATACGCAGGAACCGTTTGACGGGTAATCCAGAAAGACGCGGTAAATTGGCTCGTATCAAACTATAGATCGAGGTATAGCTGCTGTCTGCAATCAATCCTCGAACTTGAATAGGCAATACTTCTCCACTCGCTAAGAGGACTGTTGCGGCCCCCATCCCTTGACCATACAAGAAAATCTGGCATTGCGCATCTTTTTCAACTAATTTCTCGATCCAGAGAATCAGATCTAAGCGATCCAACCAGCCTAACCCGATTTGAAGCCCTTCACTTTGCCCGTGTCCGCGAAGATCTGGCACTAAGACATTGTGTCCGGCTTGCCACAAGCGTTCCGCGGCATCTTGACAATCGACTTGTCCAGAACTGCGATAGCCATGAAGACAAATCACCCATGTTTTGGCACACTGATCAAAGACCCGTGCATGTAACAGAACATCATCCGTTGCAGTAAGGGTACATTCGGACCCTTCTTGCCAGAAAGTTGAAGGTGCTTCCTGTGATCGCTGTCCCGAAGGAACAAGTTGTTTTCTGCCTTCTTTTTCATACCAATGGTTATTGCGCATGATCAGAGCAGATACAAAATAACGTACACCTTTTTTTAGGACTGCAGTTCGGTAAATATAGTATAACCCAGCAATCAGTCCAATAAGTACAATTATCAGCCAAAGCATAGGATCCCTCCCTTGACTCTAGTGTACCATCTGCACAGCAAATGAGCCAAAAATTTAAACAGATTTTAGGTGTCCTTATAAAATAACCAGTAATCAAAAACCTTTGAGAAAAAACATTTCTGAACCAGATAAATTGATTTTCCCCAAAGATTTTTTTTACGGTGACGGTAGCTGAAGATACCAGCAATCAGAAGGAGCAAACCTCCGAAGAAGATTAAAGCACAGAATGATCCTTCATTCATCTGCGACAGTTTGGCTGATAGATGATTGCCGATGACCAATTCTTGCCCTATTCGAGTATCGGATTTAAGCAAAAAAATCCAACCACAAGAAAAAGAGAATCTTGATCGTTTATCGATCAAAATTCTCTTTTTCATTGCTAAATGGAAGGCTCCTTGTCATCATTGATCAAGAATTTAAGCAATTCTGACTGTTCTGCAAAAATTGCTTCCACAGATGAGCTTCGATAATGACTCTTTTGCTCGGTAACTTCTGATAGCTCGGAATCAATTTGGTTAGTTGATTCGACGTACTCTTCGATTGGTGCAGATTCTGCACGCACTTCCGGTTCTGAAAAACCATGATTCATAGCTGATGGACGGCTATCCTCAAAGCGATCAGCCGAAGTCTTCGGTTGGTCTTGCCAGAACAATTCCCCAAATAAATACATTCCCAGCGCATTTTTATTATTAAACACTTTACAAGATAGCCCCATTTTAGCTAATACCTGATTCACTGTGTTTTCATTGATCGTTCCTGCAGAAATATCCCGGATCAGTATTGTATCCGCATATTGAACATCCTGATCACTATTGACATAATCAATGAATTGATCCGTCAAAGCCGTCAGCTCTTTTTTAACGATTTCGGTTAAATCGACGGTCTGACGTCCATTGATCGTCACAATAAATGGATTGTTCTTCTTCGTTGTGACCAGCATATCGTAGATTACCCCAGCATCCAAATCAAAAGTTGGCGTGGGATGATTTCCCTCATTTTCTTGGTAAGCTTGTACTACGTTGCCGGCTAATTCATACAAGCCGTCTGTAACTTTTGTACTTTTGATCAGTTCGCCATTTTCATAACTGTCACAAGTTAGATAATGATCATTAATCTCAAACACATAAGTCAATCCCTCCAGAATTTCTTCAACGCCTAACATTAAATGAATATCGTTTCGTCTACTTTCAAAAATCACAGCCAGCGATTTGGGAATCAGTTTTACTCGTTCGATTCGTATCCGATAGTGGGTACCATTAACGACTGTCTCGAATTCATCTGCCAGTTGCCTCTCGATTTCAGCCAGCTGGTCAAAACTTTCTGTTGCTACGCCAATGCACAATGAGCAGCTAAAGCAATCCTTTGCAATTTCAGTGAAAAGCAAGGTTCTCTTCTCTACTAAATAAGAAAGTATCGTTTTGATATATGTCTTAAAATTTTGGTCTCCAATGGCTGCCAATGGATTTCCAAAGGTTTGGTAAGCCTTCGAACGTCGACTATATAACTTGTCGAAGCCCCAAGTAATTTCTTGCTCGCTTCCCCCGAGAAGAATTCGTTCCCCAACTTTGTTTTTGGAGTGGGTCGGTTCATTATTCTTTCCTAAAAGATACTGCAGATTATTTTTTTTGACTTCTGAATAAACAGAACTTCTGACATCTTGATAACCATAGCCAACGACGCCTACTCGAAATTCATCAATGTCTAATGCAATGATTTTGTCCACACTAATCCTCCTAACTTCCCTATTTGTCATGATTTCTTGCTCCCCAAACATTCTGTTGTTGTTTCAGCCGCTACTCTTTTGTCTCCGCTTGAATAAAGAATGCATTTGACAGTTCTTGTATTTTCTTCGCCTGTTCGTTGACTTCTGTTTCTAAAAAAAACAAATCGTTGAAAATCGCTTTTGTATTGCGTACATGTTCCAAAAGATCATTGACTTTGACCCGCTGCAAGTCAATTTTTTGACAGAGATCTCTCAGCTCATCTTGACTGTTCTTCAGAATAAAAAAATCGCGATACCCAATGGTGGACTGTTTTTTTTCTGAGATCATTTGCTTTAATCGCTCAATTTTACTATCCCGTTGTTCGATCGTTTGATTCATCTCTGCTAGCATCTGGTCTAGCTCGCTGATCTGGACGATTGCGGATAATTTCTTTGTGATCATCGATTGTGTCATTCTTGATTTGCCCCTTTGTTTAGGAGTATTTTTACTTCTGAATCCACTAGTGCAGTCCTAGTAAATATTCCCGATCGCAGTAAGCAACTAAATGAAAGAACATTGTTCTTCATTCGCAGCATTTCTTCATCTGTTAACTCACCTAATTTATGGTCAATTTCTTCAATCCCAGCGATAACAATCCCAAGTCCTAGTTTCTGTACCATCTCTGCTATGGCTGCTTGTTGCCATACAATGACAGGGATGCCTAATGAGAGATACAATGAAATTTTGTGAGGCGCATTATACTTCGTGTAATGCCATCAATCCTCGAGGTAAGTGCGTAATCATCTTCATTCTCATCGATATAACGATAAATATATAAAGGCTGATAATCCATCCCCTTGGCAATGTCACAAACATCTGCTTTCGCCTTTTTGACTGAATCTGCTGCATTCGATTCAATGATCGTCGTCACCCACCGATTCACGCTTGCCCCATCTCCTTTTCCATCATTGCTCGCACAAACATCACTTCATCTTTTGGTAAGCACCATTCTGCACCTTTCAAATTTTTGGAAAACAGTTGCACAGCTGGATCTTCTTGCGAAGTATTCCTTGTAAGGATCAGATATTTGACTAGCTTTAGAACCGTTTGATTGTAGACATCAATATGCCAATGTTCTTCCATTAAACGACTCGCATGTTGAAGCAATTGAATGGCATCTTCACAGCGTTGCATATCTACCAAACATTCCGACAAATCCAATACGGCTCCTACTAAAACTGGTCGCAGTTCAGTAAAGTCAGTTGCATTTATTTTCTTTAATAGACAGCTTTCTAACAGAAACATTTGTTTTTCTAAAGAAGAGGATTGCAATCCATAGCGATGTTTGATGCGCAACGTAGCCAAATATAAGAGACTATCAAACAATGTATAAAAATCAGTTCCGAGAAAAAATGTTTCAAGCATCTCTAAACTTGCTTGTGGGACTTTCTGGTTCATACAGCCGAACACGAGGTCAGAATAGGCCAGCATAAGTTTAAACATCCCATTATCCTCAGTAGCAGGACGAAATTTTTCTAACTCTTTTCTGACTTTGAGAAAGGTGACGAACATGTCCTCTTTCGTTGATAAAGAGCTATAAATCAGTACACTTAATAGATGAAGTTGTTCATCTGTTGACATAGCAAACATGTCTAACAATTCGGTATCTGATATGCTCAACATTTTCTTGATTCCAACAACCATTTCGAAAGGCAGGTCGATTTCATATTGTACCCACCTATAGTATCGTGAGCGAGATAACCCAATCTTTCTTTCAAAAGACTTAACAGATAGACCTTTACATTTGCGGATTTCTTCTAATTTCTCGCGATCAATATTGACAGCAACTACTGATGTATCAGGTATCTTTAAGTCTGGGTTGATCGTACTGATTAATCGACAAACGCTTAGTAATCTAGTTTCCATATTTTTCAAATCCTTTTTTCTAAAATGCAGGACCTATTTCCAATTTTTACTTCTGTAATGCTTCCAACAAAGAATAGACCAACGATCCAAGGATCACGATCGACATAACCAAGGAAGTGAGTATCAACCATTTCTTTTTGTGCTTCACGTAAAACGACTTCGCTTTGGAATGTCGTCGTTTCGATAATTAAGTCATAACGATCATTTTGAATGACTTTTTGCAGCAATAAGTGATGGATTCTCAGAACGTCTTCATTAAGCTCACCGGCGTTCCAATAAAGAACCAGCTGCGGAATGGAGTTGCTATTGCCTAGATGGAAAGAAGTTGTGTAAATAGGTATGCGCTGTATACGAGATGGGTCATTGACACCGGAATGTCTCATTAAAGACAAGAGCGCTGTTTGATTACTAGTGGAATCAGTAATAATTTTATTTTCGGCTGCCCACAATTCTGCTTTTTCCTCTGGTGCACACTTTGAAAGTTGGTGAGCATCAGAAACGATCTGAATCACTCGCTTTCGTTGCTCATTCGTTTTGACCAATCGCAGATTCCGCTCATTTGTCAAACAGATCAGTTGATCTTCGGATTCACTATTCCATTGAAATTGATTCATCATTTCTAAGAGAAGATCCTCCATACTTCGATACTGACTTTTCTTTAGTCCAATTCTTTGAGAATCAATCAGCTCAACATGCGGATTTTCTCCAAAGTATTCCACACATTTTTCCATTCCCGATTCGTTATAGTAAATCCTCTTTACTTGTTCCCCATTGTCTGTCTGCAATGATTTTGCAGAAATAAATCCTCGATCATCGAAGAAGAGAATTTGTCGGTAAGGGTCCGTCATTAAATACATTTGTTCCGCAAAGCCAAAAGCATTGAAACGAATTTCACCAAATGGTTGATCTTCCTTGATCAACGTAATACCAAAAGGCGTATAGACTTTCTCCACATTGTGAGAAAGAGGCAAGTCATCTACATCTAAAGGAAACCCATTGATCTTGTGAATATCTTGCAAGCGATCGTAAAGCGAAGTCATCTGAGCTGCTTCTAACCCATACGCATGCATTTTATAGCGCAAAAACGGGATATGTTCCAATAACAATAAGTGGTACGGTTCTCGATTGTTCTTGAAAAGCTGAATGACATTCATCATGTAGTCACTTTCTAAATTGCCGCTGCTGGTCGTCCAATCGGGAATAAAATAATTCAAAGAATTGCCTCCTAACATCCTCTAAAAAATCCGGTAAGTGCGTCTGGAAAAGAGGAAGCGTATTTCATTTGTGATAGTTTCTAAAATAATGATCAACATAAAAATACTTCCAAAATAAAAAGCTAAGTTGGAAATGATCTGATTTTGCAACCCAATCAATAACGGAATCATTGAAATGATCACAAGATAACTGTTGCCAAGCAATGCAACCGTAGATAATCGCTTCAATATATATATCTCCGTCTGTTTACCAGGTGCAATATTTAGAATATAGTCTCCTGTCTCTTTAAGATTTTTGGCTATATCGTAAGGTCGAACGTTAATAAAACTAAATCCATAACCTAAAACATAGAGAATCAGACCATAAGTGAAAACACCCCGCACATTATTAAATGAAAAGTAAGTCGTAATAAAATTCGAAAAGCCTGTGTCTCCCCACTTTTCATTCAAGAGTAAAAGCTGCGGCATTGAAAAGACGGTTACCGCAAACATAAACGGCATCGCTCCTGCAGGCAAAAGACGAATGGGAATATACGAATTGTTGAAGCGACTATCAATACCTGTCCGTTCAATATTGATGCGGTATTCTGCACTGTAAAGGAAAAGCGTTAGATAAATAAAGATTAAAGTCACTATAACCAAACCAATCATAAAATTTTGACTCAAGTGGACGGATTCTGTTTGTCCCGAAATTAACATAGCTGGGATGTTCATCAATAGACCTGGAACGATAAACAAGCTTTGACCACCGATTCCTTTGTCGATATTGATATCGGCTAGCCACGCAACGAACAATCCTCCAGCAGTCAAAATAAGGACTGCTCCTAAAAACAACAGGACAACGGATCCCCCAACAGCTTTTTGATCGATCATTGATGAACGAAATTTTAACACTAATGCGCAACTTTGAAGGACAGCAAATAAAAGAGTCAAACAACGTTGAATATAGCCGATTCTTTTTGTGGAAAGATTTCCGATACTTTCTGTATCAATCATGCTGATCGTTGTCCAGATGATCAGAGCAGTCATATACGGTCCCATTCCTAAAGAAAAAAGCGTTGGAACAGTGAAATTTCCACCGGTTGATGTTGCTAAGAATTTCAGAATCAAGCTAGTTGATTCCTCTGGTATCTTTTCTGAAATAAAAAAAGAAATCGGAATATGCTTTCCTATCTCAACGATGAACAACAGGAAGAAACTCGCGATGATCCTACGAATGAGTTCTTTTTGATTCTTCATTTTCATCTCCAATTTTTCTTACTTTTTTCATCTGTAAGGATTAACAAAATAATAGCAAGTTTAAATCCCCCTTTTTTATTTGTTTTTTTGTTGAAACGAAAAAAAAAATGAAAAGGTGGTGTTAGTCATTGTGGTATCATCGTTTTAAATTCAAATAAGAAAACAACGCTTCATTTTTAGATGATCATCTGAGAATGACGAGGATTGGAAAAAAAAGGGGAGAAAATTCCGTAGAAACATCCCCAAAAAGAAGGATTTCATATGAAGAAACTAATTGAACTCATCATACCTCTTGTTTTGCTGTTAGGAGGTATCTTTTTTTTGAAAGATACTTTGACGAATAATGAAACACAGACTGCAGAATCAAGGACTCCTGACAATGAACCTAGTCCTAGATTAGACTTGAAAGCTGTCGTTTTACGGACTGAAGATACTTTGGAGGTAGCTGATCAAGAGTCCATCTATCATGGGGAATTTCCCTACTATAATATGGACACCACCAAAACCTATACGTTTTCCCTTCACTTCGTAACAAGTTCTGGTGAAGCGTTGCTTGATCAAAACAAGGAACCACTTATTGCGTCCAAAAAAATGAAACTAGCTGCTCCGAAGGGAAAAATCGTCTTTTTTTTAGAAGCCAATGATTTGATGCGGGATTATCTTTTTGAACTAGAGGACGTAATGATTCGTGCTAAATTAGCCAGTAACACAAATTAATCTGCTAACACTATCAATTTTTTGGGGAAGGATCAGCAAAAATGAAAGATAAAAAATTTCGCAAATATATGCGGTTAGCGAGAAAGGTTCAAAATCTCGCAGACAAGTATCGGCAATTGTCGGATCAAGAATTACAAATGCAAACTATTCTTTTTCGTCAACAACTCGAACTAGGAAAAAAGTTAGAGAGTATACTCCCACAAGCCTATGCTGTAGTTGTCGAAGCAGACCGTCGTGTCTTAGGAATGGAACCTTATTTTGTCCAAATTCTTGGCGCGATTGCTCTTTTTTATGGCAATGTTGCTGAGATGAAAACCGGTGAAGGAAAAACATTGACAGCCACCATGCCGATGTACTTACACGGTCTGGGAGGCAAAGGAAATTTTTTGATTACTTCCAATACCTATTTAGCATTGCGGGATATTGAAGAAACCGGGAAAGTCTATCGTTTTCTAGGACTAACCGTGGCTGCTGGAGTCCCCGAACATGAAGATGAAGGAGAAGAAGTCGACAAAGAGGTCGTCTATGCAGCAGACATTGTCTATACTACCCATAGCGCATTGGGATTTGACTACTTGTTTGACAACTTGGCCGTTTCTCCAGATGAACAATACGTTACCCACTTCAATTATGTACTGATTGATGAAATCGATGCAATATTACTCGATATGGCTCAAACACCATTGATCATTTCAGGAGCTCCCAAAGTCCAGTCCAACTTTTTTACGCTATCTGACTGGTTTGTAAAGAGCCTGATTGAAGGGAAAGACTACCTAAGGAGCGAAAATAAGCGCCACGCCTGGTTTACAGAAACAGGTATTCAAAAAGCAGAAGACTACTTAGGTATCGAAAACATTCTTTCAGAAAAATGGAAAAATCTTTACCGCCATTTAGTCATTGCCTTGCGGGCCAATTATCTCTTGCACTTAAACAAAGACTATGTTGTGGAAGACAATGAAATTCTTTTACTTGACGAAGCAAATGGGCGCAAGTTGATCGGAACAAAACTACAAGCTGGGCTTCATCAAGCAATCGAAGCCAAAGAAGGGGTAAAGATCACCACGGAAAGCCGATCCATGGGCTCCATTACCTATCAGAATCTCTTCCGAAAATTCAAGATTTTATCCGGAATGACCGGGACAGCCAAAACAGACGCTGACGAATTTCGTGAAACTTATAATATTGACGTAATCGAAATTCCAACGAATAAACCCATTCGCCGAAAAGATCATCAGGACCTCGTATATGTTACCAATCAGTCAAAGATCATGGCTTCTTTAGAAGCAGTAAAAAATGCTTTGATCCAAGAACGTCCCGTTCTGATTGAAACAGGATCGGTCTCAATGTCGACTTTATACTCTCTGATTCTCTTAAAGCATCGAATTCCTCATAACCTTTTAAATGCTACAACAGCGACCAAAGAATCCTGGATCATCTCAGAAGCGGGCAAAAAAGGGGCCGTAACAGTAGCCACTTCAATGGCTGGACGCGGTACAGACATTAAACTTGAACAAGACGCGCGGGAAAACGGCGGTCTGTTAGTAGTTGGAACCGAACGAATGACCAGTGACCGAATCGATAATCAGCTGCGGGGGCGCTCCGGACGTCAAGGAGACCCTGGTGATAGCATTTTTTATGTATCCATGGAGGATAAAATCGTTGTTGAAAGTGCACCTAAATGGGCAGCCCAGGAACGAGAACTATTAACTGAACAAGAAAAATCAGCCAATGGTTTCAAGCCATTAAAAAAGAAAAAATACAATAAATTGATCAATCAGTCTCAAAGCAATCGCAAAAATCAAGAAATTGCTGGACGTCAAACAACGCTAGAATTTGACTCAATCATCACCATTCAAAGAGACAAAATGTACAGCATGAGGAACAGTATCATGACAGGCACGCCAGTTGAGTTAGAAAAAATCTTCAACAAATGCATGGAAGAAGCAATCAATCAATTCATCACTAAGAAAGAGAATCTAAATAAACAAGCGATCCTTGATTTCATCTTTAATAATTTGGACTATAATTTTGATATTTTTGAAATCGAGAAACTGGATAAATTTAATAAACGAACCGTCAAAAAATTCTTATTAGCTCTGATTTCAGATCGTTTGACTCACATTCAGCAATTCATGCCAGACAGTTTCCAGCAGCTGTTCTTCAAGCGAATTGTTCTTTTAAAAGCGTTGGATACTCTTTGGATCGAACAATCAGACAACTTGCAACAATTGAAAACAGTCATCAATGGAAGAAACTGGGGACAACACCGTCCCATCTATGAGTTTCAAGTAGAGGCACACCGTTCTTTCACTCAAATGCGTGAAGCAATTTATCTAGAAGCAATCAGAAATTTATTATTATCCGAGTTGGTAAAAACAGAAGATGGTTCATTCGATGTTGAATTTCCATAATCGGCTATAGCGAATAAAAAAGCGTCACAGTTAGGAAAATCTAACTGTGACGCTTTTTTATTGAGTAGTAACACTTCTATCATTTTAGAAGAGCTAGGAAATTTATCCCAGCCCTTCATAAACTGAAAGGAACTGATTAATCCGTTTCACGCTTTGCTGCATCTTTTTTCTTTTTCATTAAAGCAATCGCAGCTAACAGCGCGGCAATTCCAGCAAGAGACATTTGACTACCGCTTGCATCAGATTCACCAGTCTTAGGAAGAGTGGCTCCAGTCGCATGTCCCCCCACTCCTATGTTGCCTTGTGACGTTCCTGTATTTCCGTTCGTTGCATTATTCTGCTCGGAATTTGTAGGAGTTGAAGTAGATCCGCTGATTGATGCACTTTCTGAAAGTGAATGATCTTGACTAGTTGATTGCGATTGTAGTTCTGAAAGACTCTCAGACAAACTATTACTATGATAGTCACTGACGATTTCAGAGTTGACATCACTTGTACTTGTACTTAACGAAGCAGATTCACTAACGCTTGTACTTTCGCTGATTGATTCGCTTGCGCTCATAGAGACGGAGTCCCGATCAGAAGCACTAAAGCTTTCACTCAGACTAGCAGAGTTGCTAGCACTTGTACTATCGCTTGTAGAGCCAGATTCACTTGTCTCAGCACTGCTTGACATTGAGTCACGTTCACTATCACTGATGCTTGTGCTTTCGCTAGCTGATTCACTCACACTTAGACTTTCACTTGTTGAGTTCGAATCACTTACACTTGCACTATTCGACATTGAGTCACGTTCACTGTCACTCGTACTTGTACTTTCACTGGCTGATTCACTCGTACTTGTACTTTCACTGGCTGATTCACTCATACTTGCACTTTCGCTTTGACTAATCGATGTGCTTTCACTTGCAGAAATTGACTCACTTGTACTGAAACTGCGGCTTTCTTCCGTAGAAATACTTGCGCTTTCAGACTCAGAATCACGAGTGCTGGAGCTGTCGCTTATACTCTCAGAAGCAGAGACTTGGTCGCTAGTGCTCATTGATTGACTCAAACTTGTACTGTCACTTGCACTAACCGATTCAGAATCTCGGAAACTTTCACTCGTACTAATACTTTCACTAATCGAAGTTGATTCGCTAGGTGAAACCACCGTACTATTCCGCTCGCTTTCGCTAGTACTGATGCTGACGCTAACTGATTCACTTATACTCGAACTTTGTGAATCACTTGTTGAAGCACTCACACTTTGAGACTCAATCACTTCTTGTTTTTCGCTAAGCGACGTACTGATTGATGCCGATTCGCTTAGACTCGTACTAATTGATTGTGAGGTGCTAGTGCTTTCACTAGCACTTGCTGAGACAGAATCATTGGTACTTGTACTGTCACTTGTTGAAAGGCTAGAACTATTCGATCTTGAATATAGATCACTTAAGCTGTCACTTGCATTAGCGCTATTGCTGATCGATGTGGTAGCACTATCACTCGTGCTGAAACTACGTGATTCGC
The DNA here is from genome assembly GCF_003812305.1 of Enterococcus sp. FDAARGOS_553. Taxonomy (NCBI): domain Bacteria; kingdom Bacillati; phylum Bacillota; class Bacilli; order Lactobacillales; family Enterococcaceae; genus Enterococcus; species Enterococcus sp. FDAARGOS_553. Next base: position 1,823,390 of record NZ_CP033740.1, on the reverse strand, counting down.
TTGCACTTTCAGATCTAGATACTAAATCACTTTGGCTCGTGCTTAAACTTAAGCTGTTACTGATCGATGTGCTGCCGCTATAGCTCAGGCTGTCACTTCGCGATTCACTCGCACTCTCTGATCTAGATAGTAAATCACTTAAGCTAGTACTTGCACTCAAGCTATCACTGATTGAAGTGCTCATGCTGTTGCTTACACTATCACTCCGTGACTCACTAGCACTTGTTGATTGAGAGTTCATTTCACTTAAACTTAAGCTAGTACTGCTGCTTCCGCTAAAGGAAGTACTTGTGCTTTGACTTAAGCTATTGCTCCGCGACTCACTGGCACTGGCTGAACGAGATAGTAATTCGCTCAAGCTAGTACTGCTGCTTTCACTCGTACTAATTGACGTGCTGCTGCTATAGCTGACGCTATCACTCCGTGACTCGCTGGCACTTACTGATTGAGATAGTTGTTCACTTAGACTTGTACTTGAGCTCAAACTCGTACTAGCTGAAGTACTATTACTGAAACTATTACTTAGACTATTACTTAAGCTAATCCCTTCGGAAAGCGAGTCGCTTGTCAATTGACTCAAGTTAGTACTCAAGCTGGTACTGTTGCTCATGCTAGTTGACGATGAATCACTCAATGAAATACTAGTACTTGTGCTGAGACTCAGACTTGCAGAAGTACTACTGCTGTAACTTTGACTTTCACTTGCAAATGATCTACTTTCTGAAAGACTATCGCTATTGCTCAAGCTTGCACTGATTGACAACGAGTCACTTATTGATGTGCTGATACTCAAACTTTCGCTCATACTTACAGAAGCACTATTACTAATACTTGTACTATCACTAGTGCTTGCACTAATGCTTGCTGAGGTACTACTGCTGTAGCTAGAACTGTCACTAGTACTTTGACTAATACTTGCCGAAGTACTGCTGCTATAGCTTTCACTCATACTAGAACGTGAATCACTGATTGACGTACTCATACTATTCGATTCACTGTTTCTGATACTTGAACTAATTGAAGCAGAATCACTGACTGAAGTGCTGACACTTGTGCTCAGGCTCAAGCTGGCTGAAGTACTACTGCTATAACTTTGACTTTCACTAGCCCGCGAATCGCTAACTGACGTACTTGTACTTGTTGATTCACTAATACTTGCACTAGTACTACCGCTGTAGCTTGCAGAGTCGCTCGCACTTTGTGAAACCAAACCACTAGTACTCAATGAGGATGAATCACTGATTGATGTGCTCACACTTGCTGATTCGCTGTTACTGATACTTGTGCTTACAGATAATGAATCACTTAGCGATGTGCTTGTACTTATCGAGTCACTGTTACTTACACTTGTGCTGCCGCTATAGCTTGCAGAATCACTCGTACTTTGTGATACGGAAATACTTGTACTCAATGAGGATGAATCGCTGACTGACGTACTTTCGCTTGTTGAATCGCTACTGCTTACACTTGTGCTGCCGCTGTAGCTTGCAGAATCACTCGCACTTAATGATGCGGAAATACTCATGCTTAGAGACAGCGAATCGCTGATCGACGTACTCACACTTGTCGAATCACTGTTACTTACGCTTGTGCTGCCACTGTAACTTGCAGAATCACTCGCACTTAACGATGCGGAAATACTTGTGCTCAATGACATGGAGTCACTGATTGATGTGCTCACACTTGCTGATTCACTGTTACTAATACTTGTACTTACAGATAATGAATCACTGATCGACGTACTTGTACTTGTTGATTCACTGTTGCTTACGCTTGTACTTAGCGACGAAGAATCACTTAGTGACGTGCTTTCGCTTGTGGACTCGCTATTACTTACGCTCGTACTACCACTGTAGCTTGTAGAATCACTCGCACTTAATGATGCGGAAATACTTGTGCTTACTGACAATGAATCACTGACTGACGTACTTTCGCTTGTCGACTCACTGTTACTTACGCTCGTACTACCGCTGTAACTTACAGAATCACTCGCGCTTAATGATGCCGAAATACTTGTACTCAATGAGGATGAATCACTGATCGACGTACTTGCACTTGCGGATTCACTATTACTGATACTTGTGCTTACTGATAATGAATCACTGATCGAAGTGCTTGTACTTGTTGACTCACTGTTACTTACGCTCGTACTACCGCTGTAACTTGCAGAATCACTCGCACTTAGTGATGCCGAAATACTTGTACTCAATGAGGATGAATCACTGATTGACGTACTTGCACTTGCGGATTCACTATTACTGATACTTGTGCTTACTGATAATGAATCACTGATCGAAGTGCTTGTACTTGTTGACTCACTGTTACTTACACTTGTGCTGCCGCTGTAACTTGCAGAATCGCTCGCACTTAGTGATGCAGAAATACTTGTGCTCAATGATGATGAATCACTGATTGATGTACTTACGCTTGTTGAGTCACTGATACTTGCAGATGTTGACTCACTAGCTGACGTACTTGCACTTGTCGAATCACTGTTACTTACGCTTGTGCTGCCACTGTAACTTGCAGAATCATTCGCACTTAATGATGCAGAAATACTTGTGCTCAATGATGATGAATCACTGATTGACGTGCTCAAGCTTGTTGACTCACTGATACTTGCAGATGTTGATTCACTTGCTGACGTACTTGTACTTGTCGAATCACTGTTACTTACGCTAGTGCTGCCACTGTAACTTGCAGAATCACTCGCACTTAGTGAGGCGGAAATACTTGTACTCAATGACAATGAATCACTAAGTGAGGTGCTCAAGCTGGTTGACTCACTGATACTTACTGATAGTGAATTGCTTGCAGAAATACTTTCACTTGTTGAATCGCTATTACTTACACTCGTACTGCCGCTGTAACTTGTTGATTCACTTGCACTTAGTGATGTCGAAACGCTGACACTCACTGAGGATGAATCACTAAGTGAGGTACTCAAGCTCGTTGAATCACTAATACTTACCGATAAAGAATCACTAGTTGATATGCTGGCACTGATTGAGTCACTGATACTTGTAGATGTTGATTCGCTAACTGACGTACTCACACTTGTCGAATCACTGTTACTTACGCTCGTACTACTGCTGTAACTTGCAGATTCGCTCGCACTTAGTGAGTTAGAAATGCTTGTACTCAATGAGGATGAATCACTGATTGATGTGCTCAAACTGGTTGACTCACTGATACTTACTGATAGTGAATTACTTGCAGAAATACTTTCACTTGTTGAATCGCTATTACTTACACTCGTACTGCCGCTATAGCTGGCTGATTCACTACTAGACTCACTATTACTATCGCTAATGCTCAATGACATCGACGTACTAATTGAATTTGAGATCGATTCTGACTCCGATAAGCTTTCGGATAAACTCATGCTTGCACTCAACGAATCAGAAATAGATTCACTCAAACTAATGCTTTCACTGAGGGAAGAAGAATCCGATTCACTGATAGCGACAGATAATGATTCTGATGCTGAAATACTTTCTGATACTGAGTCACTTTCTGACAGAGATAGTGACGTGGATTCACTTAGTGATTCCGAGAGTGAAACTGATACTGACTCTGATAAAGATAAACTTTCAGAATCACTTGTACTGTTGCTCAATGATCCAGAAACAGACGCACTTAAGCTGGAACTATCACTTTCCGAATCAGACTCTGATACACTAGCTGATATAGATAACGATTCTGATGCCGAAAGGCTTTCTGACATTGAATCACTATCCGATAATGAAATAGATGTTGAAATACTTTCAGATAGGGATTCTGACAACGATTCTGAATCACTAATAGAAATTGATAGAGACATTGATTCGCTTTCTGAAATAGATGTAGATAACGAACCACTTTCTGAGTCTGATACCGAAACAGATTCACTGATAGAAAGAGACGTTGACTCTGAGTCACTCAATGAAATCGAAACCGATTCTGAATCACTTAAAGAAGTTGAAGTAGAGATTGATGTTGACAATGATTCAGAAGTCGAGTCATTCATGTCAGATTCACTTTCTGAAATAGACAATGACACTGAGTTGCTCTCTGAATCTGATACTGAAAAAGACGCACTAATTGATGTAGAAATTGATTCTGAATCACTAACAGAGATCGATTCTGATAATGAGTCACTTTCTGAAATTGATTGAGAAAGAGAAACACTTTCTGACTCAGAAGTAGAAGTAACAATGGATTCTGATAATGATTCGCTTCCCGAAATAGACTCGGACGTAGACAATGATACCGGGTCTTGTTCATAATTGACCGTAAACATCTGTGGCGAAGAATCCGTTTGAGATGCTCCATTGCTGGTAGTATCAAAAGTTTGATTGGCAGCCATAGCTTCCGCTAATGTATTGTAGACTACTCCATCTGGTCCTGTAACCGTATAGATATACCCATTTCTCTCTAAATCTGCATCTGTCACCCCAAGAGTGAAACTTTCATTTGAAACACCGGAAGTACCATATTTTCCAACAGTGACAGTTCCTGGGATTTGCTCAAATGCTTCCCCTGTAGCAGGATCTGATTCAGGTTGATTATTACCAACGACACCGACTTCTTGATAGGATGGATAAAGAGTGATCGTAATAAATTGTTGATCACTGTCTGTTGTACTGCCATTATTACTAGTACTATCAAAAACAAATGTTCCAGTTTGATCTGCATAATAACCAGCTTGAGTTAGGTAATCTGCGATTAAGTCAGAATAGCTTAGTTCTTGACCAGTCGTCCCATTGATAGCAACTGTGCCAACTTGGTTTTGTAATGGACGGCCATCTGAATTAACAAAAGTTACATTGACAGTTTGTGTGTCTGCTGCAACGTAAATGGTTGTCAGACTCGCTTCAGTTCCAACTGTAGTAGATCCAGGCTGTACATTGCCATTCAATACGGCACCTGTTGCATAATAGTAACCTGGTGGCAAATTAGTCGAAGTATAGTAACTATTTGTCCAATCGATAACATTCCCGTAGTTTGCAGGAATTCTATCTGTTCCGGAAGCTTCGGTACCAGCATTCATATACTCAGAAGAGATTACTTGACCAGTCTTAACGTCGACATATTGGTACTGAACCGAATGATTGGCAACACCATATACATAAATATTATAAGTATAATTTGTGTTCTCCATTGGAACAATCGCAACCGTCGCTTGCCCATAGCTGTCCCCATTATCGGCATTAGTCGTACTATCTCCGCCGCTTTGACCATCATTTTTAGCTGAACTAGCAACTTGGGTACCGATTGCCCACATATAATTTTCAGGCATTAACTCATTGGCATACTCCAATGTTTGCAAATCAAGATACTCACCAATGTAATTAACGTCTGGATCAATTGGCATATCAACAGTTTTAATAATATTGCCGTACTGATCAACATAATTTACGGTTACGGTTCCTGGCGCAATCGCAACAGTCGCTAATTCACGGGTAGAAGTGTCTACAATGTTAGATGTAGTAACATTTCCAGCCGTATCTTTAATAGTTGTTGTCGAACCTGAAATAGTCATTTCCACGAATTTTAAGTTACGGTTGCCTTCTGGAGCAGCGGTTTGGCTACTGCTGCCTTGCCATGTACTGATCTGAGAATTATTCATGACAAATGTTCCCGAACCGGTAATCAATCGACCTGCCGAAACAGCTCCTGAAGAAGTTAGACGGGCTAAGTGCAATGCCCGCGGTGAAATAAAGCGAACTGTTGCACCGGAAGCCACGTTCACAACAGTGTTGGCATTCCATTGTTGCAGATCAAGTACCGTTCCTGCATTAAATGTAACAACCGCTCTATTCGTGACGTTTAGCGAGTTGGAACCTACTGTACGAGTTGCCGTCATTTGCAGATTTTGACCAAAAGTTGCGGTTCGGTCATTTGATTGACTTCCCGAGTAACGAGAAAAATCGAGTAGCATTTGGAAACCGTCTTGTTTCCAAGTTACGTCATCTCCGACAGTAATTGAGTTAAATCCATAATAGACAAGGGGATAGTTGTTGCTGTTATAGGTACTTAGCTCGTTTCCAATAATTGTCGCGCCATCGCCCACTTTAAAGGTGTGATTGAATCCTGTATCACTCGCATTATTGCCACGGATTGCCATATAGTAAAACATGGAGTAGCCGGTAGTACCAGCTGTCCGATTCAACTCTACATGGGCTCCGTTAGCGATTGCTACTTCACCAATTTGCATCAATTCTTGTTTGACATTTGCGATGACTTTACCTGATAAAGTAACGTGACTGTCCTCTGCATCCAGCAATCGTCGTGGTTGGTATGAGGTATCTGTCCCGCTAACACCATCTCGGCCTTCGAGAGTCACATTATTGATATTGAAGTACCAGTACCCATAACCTCCGGTTGCTGATCGTGAATCGATCACTCCATCTGCATTACCTGTGCCACTGTCTCCTGAGTTGGTACCTGATTGCCAATGAATCAAATTCACATCTGTGATCGTAAAGATAGAACCGCGAACTGTAGAACTTGTCCCTACATTAAATGCTGCTCCTGCCATATTGACTGTAAACCCATTACCGTCAATAATCACACTCGTTGCCCGCCATCCTAAATCACGGGTAGCCACATTGGTAGCTGCCGTAATATTAGCGGTTACCTCAATATAGGTAATCGAAGCATTTCCATATGCTGCTTTCAGCGTAGCCCAGTCATTCACTGCTGCATAAGTGCCATTAGCAATAGCTGTTTGCTTGTATAATTCCTTATTTTTCACTTGGTCCGGAACATCAACCGTCACCCCAGAAGGTGAATTGGTTTTGTTACCATCGTTGATTGCCTGCTCAAATTCTTCTCGGCCCATATCTGGATCCGCAGAAACATTGATTTTAACAATCTGCCCTGATTGGGTGGTGATGGCAAAACTAGCAATCAAATTATTGGCACTAGCATATTGTTGTGCTGCCCGAATCAAAGATGTGCTTGGTGATTTGCCATCTTTGACAACAATTTCTAATGCATTCGTCGTGGTGTCAACCGACGCTTGTACTTTCTTTGGTACTAATTGATCGAAGAGATCTTGTGCTTTTTGTGACTCCACTTTATTTTTTTCGGAAACAGTTTGTTTTGGTTGGTTCTTTTGACTTACTGAAGTTGAATGAGAGCCACTTGTCGATTGTGACAACGATAGACTTGTCGATTCTGAGGCACTTGACGACAATGAGCCACTTTCAGAAATCGAGGCGCTTTCAGAGATACTCAAACTTTCTGATTCAGATCCGCTCTTCTCTTCCGAAAGACTCATTGATTCAGAAACACTTTGAGATGCCTCGATACTGGTAGCATTGTTTTCAGTTTCTGAATCACTCATACTCTGTGATTCTGTTACACTCGTTGACTCTGTCGCACTTTGTGACTGGGTGTTGCTTTCGGATTCAGAAAAACTTTCCGATGGACGCATGCTTTCAGATTGTGAAGTAGCCTCACTTTCTTGCGTCGATGAAGCAGGAATTTTGGCATTCGTTTTATTTGCCAAGACGTTCTCGGCATTTGCTTCTTTGCTTGCATCTAAAGGCGGTGTGATTTCTGAAGCATGCGCCACGATTGGTGTGATACTCAATCCAGCAATGCCAGTAAAAGAAGTGATCGTTGCATAGACCCAATGTTTTCCGCTTTTATACATCTTGTAGCGTTCACTCTTATTGGAGCGTAGCAACTTTCGATAATTATTCTTTTTACTCATTACGTTTATTTTTCTCCCCTTTCATAAAACTATTTTTATAAGCTTCCCCTAGTCCTATTTTTAAAAGATAGGACAATTCATTATTTCATAACTAGTAAAAAAGTTACGTTTTGTCCCAGAATCGGGACAAAAAAAGAGCAACCTCTTCCATAAAAGAAGTCACTCTGCTTGAAATTCATGTTTGACTAGTTTTAAAGCGGCTGCAATCGTATCATCCATATCATAATAACGATAGTTTGCTAGACGCCCACCAAATAAACATTTTTTTTGCTGATGCGCTAATTTTTCATACTTGCGATACAGAGCATGATTGATTTGATCGTTAATTGGGTAGTAAGGAATGTCTCCCTTCCGCCAAGTTTTTGGAAATTCTTTCGTGACAACTGTTTTTTTTGTCACAACTGGACAAAAATGTTTATGCTCAATGATTCGCGTATAGGGCGTTTGACTGTCTGTAAAGTTCATAACTGCTGTTCCTTGATAATTATCTGTATCATATGTTCCAGTTTCAAAATGTAAAGAACGATAGGCCAACTCCCCGTAACAATAGTCAAAATATTGGTCAATCATTCCAGTATAAACAATCTTCTTGGTTGATGCTTCATGACGCGTACGGTCTGCAAAAAAATCAGTTTCTAAAGAAACTTCAATCAGTGGATTTGAAAGCATTTTTTGAATCATTTCTGTATAGCCCAATTTTGGAATGCCTTGAAAAGTATCCGTAAAATAATTGTTGTTAAATGTATACCGGACCGGCAGTCTTTTAATAATAAAAGAAGGTAGCTGAGCACATCCTCGTCCCCACTGTTTTTCCGTATAGCCTTTGATCAGCTTATGATAAATATCTGTCCCCACCAAAGAAAGAGCTTGTTCTTCTAAATTTCGGGGTCTTTTTATTCCTGTCTTTTCAATTTGAGCCATTAGTTTGATGCGAGCTTCATCTGGTCTTTTGGTTCCCCATAATTGGTAAAACGTGTTCATATTGAAGGGGAGATTATATAGCTCACCTTTATAGTTTGCAATAGGTTCATGAATATAGGGATAAAAATCAGCAAACTGATTGACGTAGTCCCAAATTTTTTTGCTCGATGTGTGAAAGATATGCGCACCATATTTATGTATGTCAATTCCGACTTGTTTTTCTGTATAACAGTTGCCACCAATATGTGCTCGTTTTTCCAACATTTTCACCGAGTGTCTCCGTTTAGCTGCTTCATAAGCAAAAACCGAGCCAAATAGTCCTGTACCAACGATTAGATAATCATACACCATGTATTTCTCCTAAATTTATTTTTTCTTTTATTATAGAGTTTCGCTAAACCAGAACTATAATTTCTTTTTTTAGAAAAAGAAAATAAAGAAGAAAAGACTGCTCTCTGTTCCATGAGAAAAATAAGTCTTGATTCAAATCACTTAATCCAGACAGCAAAAAAGCTCTGAAATCACAGCGGTTGTTAAATCAACCGCTGCTCTTTCAGAGCAATGTAATCATCGAAAGATTATTTGTTTTTCAAGTTGTAAAAAGCTTGCAAGCCTTTGTATTCAGCAACTTCACCAAGTTGGTCTTCGATACGTAGTAATTGGTTGTATTTAGCAATACGGTCAGTACGTGAAAGAGAACCAGTTTTGATTTGGCCAGCATTTGTTGCAACTGCGATATCAGAGATTGTTGAATCTTCTGTTTCACCTGAACGGTGAGAAACAACGGCAGTATAACCAGCTTCTTTAGCCATTTCGATCGCATTGAATGTTTCAGTCAATGTACCGATTTGGTTTACTTTGATTAGGATTGAGTTACCGATACCGTTTTTGATTCCTTTTTCAAGGATTTCAGTGTTTGTAACAAACAAGTCGTCACCAACTAATTGAACTTTGTCGCCTAGACGTTCAGTCAATAGTTTCCAACCATCCCAGTCGTTTTCATCCATACCATCTTCGATTGTGATGATTGGGTATTTGTTAACTAACTCTTCCAAGTAGTCAACTTGTTCTGCAGCTGTACGTTTCACACCGTTTTCGCCTTCAAATTTCGTGTAGTCGTACACGCCATTTTCGTAGAATTCAGAAGAAGCACAGTCAAATCCTAGGTAAACGTCTTTACCTGGTTCTAAACCAGCAGCTTTGATAGCTTCTAAGATTGTTTCAACACCATCTTCAGTTCCTTCAAAACGAGGAGCGAAACCACCTTCGTCACCTACTGATGTTTCTAAACCACGTTTAGATAAGATTGATTTCAATGCATGGAATACTTCAGCACCCCAACGTAGACCTTCTTTGAATGTAGGTGCGCCTACAGGCAAGATCATGAATTCTTGGAAAGCGATCGGAGCATCTGAGTGAGATCCGCCGTTGATGATGTTCATCATAGGTGTTGGCAATACTTTTGTATTGAATCCGCCTAAGTAGTGGTATAAAGGTACTTCTAAATAATCAGCAGCTGCACGAGCAACGGCAATAGAAACACCAAGAATTGCGTTAGCACCTAATTTGCCTTTGTTAGGAGTTCCATCTAAAGCGATCATTGCTTTATCGATAGCCATTTGGTCACGTACATCGTAGCCGATGATTGCTTCAGCAATGACGTTATTTACATTGTCAACTGCTTTCGTTACACCTTTACCACCATAACGAGCTTTGTCGCCATCACGTAATTCAACTGCTTCGTGTTCACCTGTTGAAGCTCCTGAAGGAACCATTCCACGGCCGAAAGCACCTGATTCTGTGTAGACTTCTACTTCGATAGTTGGGTTACCACGTGAGTCTAGGACTTCGCGTGCGTAAACATCAGTAATAATTGACATGTTTTGTCTCTCCTTTGAGTTTGTTTTATCTTAAGGGAATCTCCCTTGCGAACATCTTAATTGTAGTGAAAAAAGCTGTTTTCTGCAAACAATATTTTCATGAGAATGAAATTATTTTACTGCATCCAACAATGCTAGGAATGAATCAGCTTGCAAGCTTGCGCCGCCAACTAATGCTCCATCTACATTTTCTTTTGCCATGTATTCTGCAATATTTTCAGGTTTTACAGAACCACCGTATTGGATACGTACAGCATCAGAAACTTCTTTACCGTATAATTTTTCAACTGTTTGACGTACAACACCACAGATTTCATCAGCAATTTGTGCATCTGCTGATTTACCTGTACCGATCGCCCAAATTGGTTCGTAAGCAATGACTAGATTGCTGACTTGGCCATCTGTCAATCCTTCTAAACCGGCAGTGATTTGTCCTTCGATCCATTCAGCTGTTTTTCCAGCTTCATAAGTTTCTAAAGATTCACCACAACATAGGATTGGGATCATACCATTTGCGAAAATTGCTTTCGCTTTTTTGTTGATGTCTTCGTCAGTTTCATGGAAATATTCACGGCGTTCTGAGTGACCGATGATTACATAGTCAACACCTAAGTCAGCTAAAGCAGCTGGTGAAGTTTCTCCTGTAAAGGCACCTTCATTTTCCCAGTAGCTGTTTTGAGCAGCAATTTTTAATTCTGTACCTTCTGCAGCTGTTACTAATGTTTCCAAGAACAACGCTGGTGCTCCGATAACAGAATCTACTTTATCGTTGCTAGGAATTTTTGTTTTGACTGCTTCAGCAAATTCTTTTGCTTCTTTCGCAGTTTTATTCATTTTCCAGTTTCCGGCAATAATTGGTTTGCGCATTTTTCTGGCACTCCTTTGTTATTTAAGGGTCACGGCTGCTTATTGCAACGCAGCCGCGTCATTGCTTGATTATTTGTCGTTGATTGCTGCTAATCCAGGAAGAGTTTTACCTTCTAGAAGTTCTAAACTAGCACCGCCACCTGTTGAGATGTGAGTGAATTTATCAGCAAAACCTAATTGTTCTGCAGCTGCAGCTGAATCTCCACCACCGATGATTGTTGTTGCATCTTCAAGGTTTGCGATTGCTTCACAAACACCGATGGTACCATTAGCAAAGTTTGACATTTCGAACACACCCATTGGTCCGTTCCAAACAACTGTTTTTGCACCTTTTAATGTTTCAGCGAACAATGCAATTGTTTCAGGTCCGATATCTAAGCCCATTTGACCTTCAGGAACATCACCAGTATGTTCTTCTGTTGGAACATCATTTGAAAATTCAGCAGCTGTGATTGAGTCAACTGGTAAAACAAGTTTATCGCCAGCTTTTTCGATCAATTCTTTTGCCAACTCAACTTTATCCGCTTCAACAAGAGAGTTACCAATTTCCATTCCTTTTGCTTTGTAGAATGTATAAGTCATTCCGCCACCGATCAAGATCTTGTCTGCTTTAGGAATCAAGTTTTCAATGACACCGATTTTGTCAGATACTTTCGCACCACCAAGAATCGCTACCATTGGACGTTTTGGTTCTTCGACTGCTTCACCAATAAATTTGATTTCTTTTTCCATTAAGAATCCAGCAACTGTTGGGATTCCTGTAGAAGCGATTCCGACGTTTGAAGCATGGGCACGGTGAGCTGTACCAAATGCATCATTGACAAAAACATCCCCTAATGAAGCCCAATATTTACCAAGCTCTGGATCGTTTTTGCTTTCTTTTTTGCCGTCAACATCTTCAAAACGAGTGTTTTCGAAAACAACAACATCGCCGTCTTTCATGTTGTTGATTGCTGCTTCCAATTTTTCCCCACGTGTTTCAGGAACGAAAGTCACTTCTTTGCCTAACAATTCGCCTAGACGTTTTGCTACTGGTGCTAAAGATTTGCCTTCTTTATCTGCTTCTTCTTTGACACGACCTAAGTGAGAGAAAAGAATTGCTTTTCCGCCATTTTCGATCACGTAATTAATTGTTGGAAGTGCTGCTTTGATACGAGTGTCGTCACCGATCACACCGTCTTTCAATGGAACATTGAAATCCACACGCACAAGAACTTTTTTATCTTTTAAATCGATATCTTGAACTGTCATTTTAGCCATGAACAGATTCCTCCTAATGTAATTGTTAAAAAAAGCGGAGAAGCGCGCTGCTTCCCCGCTTTCTCTTGCGATGGTTTAAATGAATGTACGACGCAAATCTTATAATTTAGCGAAGTATTCTAAAGTACGTACTAATTGTGCAGTGTATGACATTTCGTTATCATACCAAGCAACAGTTTTAACTAATTGTTTGTCGCCAACAGTCATAACTTTTGTTTGAGTTGCATCAAATAGTGAACCGTAAGTCATACCAACGATATCAGAAGAAACGATTTCGTCTGTGTTGTAACCGTAAGATTCGTTTGAAGCTTCTTTCATTGCTGCGTTTACTTCGTCAACAGTTACTTCTTTGTCAAGAACTGTAACTAATTCAGTTAATGAACCAGTTGCAACAGGAACACGTTGAGCAGCTCCGTCTAATTTACCGTTCAATTCAGGAATTACCAAGCCAATAGCTTTAGCAGCACCAGTTGAGTTAGGAACGATGTTTGCTGCAGCAGCACGCGCACGGCGGAAGTCACCTTTAGGGTGTGGTCCGTCTAGAGTCATTTGGTCACCTGTGTAAGCATGGATCGTAGTCATCAAGCCTTCGATCACACCAAATTTGTCATTCAATGTTTTAGCCATAGGAGCTAAACAGTTAGTTGTACATGAAGCACCAGAAATTACTGTTTCATCACCTGTTAAAGTTTCGTGGTTTGTGTTGTAAACGATTGTTGGTACATCGTTTCCGCCAGGAGCTGAGATAACTACACGTTTTGCACCAGCTGTTAAATGTTTTTCAGCAGCTGATTTAGAAGTGAAGAATCCAGTACATTCTAGCACGATTTCAACACCTAATTCGCCCCAAGGCAATTCTTCAGGGTTGCGGTTTGCTAGAACTTTGATTTCGTTTCCGTTCACGTTGAATGATCCTTCATGAACTTCAACTGTACCGTTGAAACGTCCTTGTGTTGTATCATATTTTAACAAGTGTGCTAACATTTTAGCGTCTGTTAAGTCGTTGATAGCCACAACTTCGATTCCTTCTACTTCTTGGATACGACGAAATGCTAAGCGTCCGATACGTCCAAATCCATTAATACCTACTTTAACTGTCATTTAAGATTTCCTCCTTATGAAAATCATAAAAATATTTATTTTAAAGGGTTGCCCCTTTTAAAATCTCATTGGCACAGGCTTCATCTGTGATGAGCCATGTTTGTTTTGGTGCATTTTTCATGTATGCATTGATCGCTTTGGCTTTTGATTTACCGCCTGCGATTGCGAAAATGATCGGCACGTTCTGCAAGTCCTTCAACTGCAGTCCGATACGAGGAATTTTATAAACGACCTCGCCTGCTTCATTAAAGAAATAACCGAAGGATTCCGCTACTGCATTCTTTTGTTTCAGCATCAGGATCTCTTTTTCTGACATCTTTCTTCGAGCTGCCATATGCAGTGCTCGTCCAATACTATGAATAACACAATTTGCTTGACTTATCAAGTTTAAGACATCAAGGATCGCTGGTTCTTTCAACAAAAATTCATAGGTGTTAGTGCTTAATTGTTCCGGTACAAATAGGGAACGATAATTACCATTGGTACGCATCGCCATCACTGATCCGACTGAATTTGCCTGAACATTGACTGCTTCTCCGATGCCCCCTCTGGCTGGGACAAACAAGTTATGGCGTTTGCCAGTTTCAAGATTGCCTAGTTCTTCGGCAACTTTTGCCATTGTCGTACCGCCCATCACAGCGATCGTATTCTCACCATCTGGCAGCAATAAGTCTAACGACTCATTAAGCAGCTGACCGAATTCAGCAATCACTTTCGGTTGACGGTCCCCATCACCGCTGGCAATCAAGCAACGATCAATCCCGAAGTACTCGGATAACCGCTTCTCTGTTTGATGCATGCCAAACAATTGATCCATCAAACTGCCGATTTTTGTATAGATTTCTTCGCCATAGGCCGTTAATTGCATACCGCTTTTAGACGAATCAATCAATTTAAGTTTTTTGAGGATATCCGTTTCAGACCTCAACACACGTTCCGTCATTGCTAAGCTTTCAGACAATGTCCGCCGCCCTACTGGTTGCATCCAATAGATAGTCCGTAAAATACGGTAACGTTCTTGAAGCACCGCGAGGATATCCGGGGTGATTGCCTCAATCAATTTCAATTCATCGAGCATTTTGCATCCTCCCGTTGGACTTTTTTTGTCCTACAATGACTTAAAATGACCCATCTATTCCAAAAAAAATTTAATTCATCTCTTACACCAATAATAGTAGCACTTCTGGACGCCTCATGCAACTATTTCAATTATAAAAAATGATTCTCCAAACTTTTTTAACCGTAAAGCGGATTCTTATCACAGCCAAAAACAGCTTTCAAACTAGTAAAAGAAATCAACAAAGAAAAACTCGAGCAAAAGGATCAGCGACCGCCTATGAAAAGCGGGCAGAGCTATTTATCACAAGTAGCCCTGCCTTTGCTACGGTTATATGAAACCCAAATTGCTTACCTGTCTTCTTATGTATAAGAGGTGGGGTCATTGGACTTTTTGCCGTCATTCTTGTTGAATCTTTCTTCAATAGCTGGATCAGAACAAGAACTGTATCGAAAAATCAATCAAACCGCTTTCGTTTAGAAGATCCAGGAATATTAAGAGCCTCACGATACTTGGCAACAGTCCGTCGAGAAATTTCCACTTCTTCCGCTTTTAACAAATCAGCCAATTTTTGATCAGAAAGCGGCTTCTGCTTATTCTCTTCGTTGATCAAAGCTGCCAAACGTCGCTTGATTGCCTCCGTGGTGACATCCTCTCCACTTTGGGTGGACACTTTTTGACCAAAGAAGGACTTCAGTTCAAAAACACCAAATTCTGTCTCCAAATATTTCCCATTGACGGCACGACTGACTGTCGATTCGTGAATACCTAATTCGTCAGCGATTTCTTTGAGGATTAATGGCTTCAATGGTCGGTCAGCTTGTAAAAAAAAGTCTTGCTGATGATGAACGATCGCTTCTCCCACTCGATAGATGGTATCTCCTCGCTGCTGGAGAGTCTTTTTTAGCCATTCAAATTCTTGGGCTTTGTTGTCTAAATATTTCTTTACCTCAGCATCGCCACTTTGTTTTAATTGATCAAAATAGTGTTGTTGGAAACGGACTTCCGGCATTGCTCGTCGATTAGAGGTAACCACTGGCTGGCCTTCAGTAATCGTAACTCGCAAATCTGGGATGATATACAAACCATCTGTAGACCCAAAGGCCGCCCCTGGTGTTGGAGTCAACGTTTGGATATAGTCAAACACCTTCTGAATTTCTGAAAGCGAAACTGCTAGATTTTTCGCTATTTTGTCCCACTTGCGCTCTGCTAATTCCGTGAACCATTCTTCAAGAACGATATAGGCGAGTTCTGGCGCAGCATCGTCCCGTTCAGTTTGAAGCATGAGGCATTCTCGTAGATCTCGTGCGCCGACACCCGCTGGATCCAACTGCTGAATCAGTGTCAAGGCATCGAGCATCTGAATCTCTGAAGCTCCGATCATTTGACCAGCCTTCACCAAATCAATGGTCAAAAATCCATTCAAATCAATATATTCCACTAGAAATAACACGACGGTGCGTAGAAAGGTGTCTCGGTAATTTAAATGGATTTGATCGATCAAATACTCAAAGAGCGAACTTCCTCTATTTGGGATCTGATTCAAATATTCATTGAATTGCTCAGATGTCCCACTGCCTTGAGTATAACTCGTCGGATATTCATGGTCCGTTAAATCGATCAGGGGATTCTCTAATGCCTGATTATCTACGAAAGCAAGCAGTTCATCTGATGAAAATTGCAGCACTTGGATCGACTGCTGTAATTTCTGCGTCATCGCCAACTTTTGTGTCTGTTTTTGTTGTTGCGAAAATTGTTGTTGAAATTTCATCATTTTACCTCTTGTTTTTTCTGAGAAAATTGGTTAAACTGTTATTTGTGCTTCGCGCCTTTAGTGTAGTGGATATCACGTAAGATTCCGGTTCTTGAGACGGGGGTTCGATTCCCTCAAGGCGCGTTTTTCATTTCATTTATAGTATACTTTATCTCAAGGGATAATTCAAAAAACCACGGAAGTGCTGACAGCACTTCCGTTTTTTTTATTTTGATTGAGCTCTTGCCATCTTCCATACGCTGTTGCCTTTGCTAAACACAAAAAAGAAGAGGCCTATTCCTCTTCTTCCTCGTCATCAAATTCGTCTTCTTCATCATCATCGATGATCGTTAGATCTTCTTCAATGTTCCCTGGTAGTTCCTCTTCGTCATCATCGTTATTGTCTGCACCAATTTCTTGCAGATCTGAGTTATATGCGGAGATTTCTTCATCCTCATCGTCATCATCGTCAAAAAGATCCTCTTCATCGTCATCAGACAAATCAGTATCCTCTGGGTCATCATCGTTATAATCGATCGCGTCTTCATCGTCACTAATAAAGGCATTCACTTTCTTACGTTTGCGACGACGCGGTGTATCTTCATCTTCATCATCGATTCCGTGGTTGACTTCTTCATCGATTGAGTCGATCGCATACCATGAACGCAATCCCCAGCGATTGTCTCCCAAAGAAATAAAACTGCCATCGATATTCAAGTCTGTATAAAACTGCGCCAAAGAATCACGAATCTCGCTGTCCGAAGTTTCTAGATAGTTTTGGATTTGGTTGACCAAATCAGAAAAATCCATCACGTCACCGCGTTGCTCTAAAATCGCATGGGCAACTTCGATCATTGACAATTCGTTTTTATTTACACCTTCAAATACATTAATTTCCAAACGGGACACGTCCTTTCACAGTCTACTCCTAATCATACAAAAATGTGAGACAAATTGCAATTTATTCTTTCAAAATTTGCATTTATTTAAGCAGTAAACTCCAAAGAAAGTTTGTATTCTCCCACTTTGTCTTCCATCATAAATAAATCATAATGGACATCGACTTTACCTGAATAAGGACGATCTTTCAGACTCACATGTAAGTGACTTGTATATGTATGGAAATGCATCGTGCCGTAAGGCGTTTGATAACTTGTTTCTAAACGTTCTTTGTAAGCGAATTTCAAGCGTGTTCGCATTTCTCCCGAGCGAATCAGTTGGATCACGCCATCTGGCATAATTTTCATCGTCACTGGTACTTCGGCTCCTTCTGGCTGAATCTCTTTGTATCTCAGATACAGCGTATCGCCGATTTTGACCGCCTGTCCTTGTAAATCAAACAAAAAATCTTGTGTTTCTCCCGCTTGTTCGACCTTTGTCGTTAAATGGATCGAAATCGGAATTCCTTGTGACAATTCCCTCATGATAGTGTGCCTCCTTAGCAGATTTCAGTTTCATTTTTCCTTTTTTCCCCTCTTTTGTCAATCATTTCAGCTAAAACATCCACTATAGAACGTTTTCTTAGCTTTTTGATTAAGTTTTTTCATGATCTTCATATATAATAGTAGGAGATCTTATTATTGAAGGAGAATCTAAGCCTACCGTGACCATTGAAATGATTGATCAAATGTTGCCATTTGATCCCCAAACTACCGAGAATCGTTTTTTACCGTTTGCATTGACCGATGTATTGAGTGAATATGCAGGCGTTCATCATCAGGAATTTTTACACTTTTGGCAGTTGCCTGATACTATGATTTTAGGAATGAAAGATACCCGAGTGCCTTATTTCACCGAAGGAATATCCGCTTTGACGACTGCTGGCTTTCAACCAATCATCCGCAACTCAGGCGGGCTTGGGGTCATCAACGATGCCGGTGTTCTGAATGTATCGTGGATTTTCCCAAAAACGTTAGCTGCTACTACAGATGCGGCTTATCAGCGAATGGTCGACTTGATGCGAGAAGCATTTCCCGAAAAAGAAATTGCGGCCTATGAAATCCCAAACTCTTATTGTCCCGGCACCTTTGACTTGAGTATGGACGGAAAGAAAATCGCAGGGACTGCCCAGCGCAGGATCAAAGCAGGAATTGCAGTCATGATGTACCTTAGTGTCAACGGCGACCAACACTATCGAGGAGAAGTAGTAAGAACGTTTTATCAAAGAAGCTTGAAAGAGCAGTTTGGTACTAATGGCTATCCCGCCGTTGAACCTACCAGTATGACAACACTCCAAGATGTGCTTCAGCGTTCTTTCTCTGTATCAGAAGCTGCCTCACGACTGCAAGAGGCCTTGATGCGGCTAACTAAGTCCTCTCTCAGCCCTGTGACTGCATCCGAATGGGTTGAAAAAAATGATCAAGCGGCATTACTAGAGGCTCGTATGACCAATATGTATCAACGAAATCAACCGATAAAGGAGAGTTCACAATGAGCATCCCATATAAGTATCAAACACTTGCTATTGAAAAAGTATTCCGTGATCCTGTACACAACTATGTGCATGTGCAGCATCAAGTGATCTTGGACTTGATCAATTCGAAAGAAGTACAGCGCCTGCGAAGAATCAAACAACTAGGAACTTCTTCGTTTACTTTTCATGGTGCTGAACATAGTCGCTTCTCACATTCGTTAGGGGTTTACGAAATTAGCCGCCGCATCTGTGATTTGTTTCAACGAAATTTCCCAGTTGAAAAAGTTGGGTCTGATGGCTGGGATGACCGGGAACGATTGGTCACGCTTTGTGCTGCTTTGTTGCATGATGTTGGCCATGGCCCTTATTCTCACACTTTTGAACATATTTTTCATACCGATCACGAAGCCATCACTGTAGCGATTATTACTTCTCCAGAAACAGAAGTCTATCAAATCCTCAATCGTGTGGAAGAAGGTTTTCCTGAAAAAGTGGCCAGTGTTATTACTAAGACATACCCAAACCCACAAGTGGTGCAAATGATTTCCAGTCAGATCGATGCGGATCGCATGGATTATTTACTGCGGGATGCATACTTCACGGGAACGGAATACGGCACATTTGATTTGACACGTATTCTGCGAGTCATTCGTCCCTATGCTGGCGGGATCGCATTTTCTATGAGTGGCATGCATGCGGTAGAAGATTATATTGTCAGCCGCTATCAAATGTATGTCCAAGTCTATTTCCATGCCAGTTCTCGGGGAATGGAAGTTATCTTGGCACATTTACTAAATCGCGCTGCCGAATTGTATCAAGAACATGAAGAAATTTTCCAATCGCATTCCCAGCTTTTGCTGCCCTTTCTTAAACAGCACTTTACTTTGGAAGAATACCTAAAACTAGACGATGGCGTCTTGAACACTTACTTCACTCAGTGGACGGAAGAAAATGATCCGATTCTTAGTGATTTAGCCAAACGATTCTTGAACCGCAAACCGCTGAAGTCTGCACGTTTTGAAGAAGACACTCAATTGCCATTGATTCATGAACTGCAATCTCTTGTCGAAAAAGTCGGTTTTAACCCCGACTATTACACAGCAATCAATTCTAGTTTCGATTTACCTTATGACTTTTATCGCCCAACTTCCGGCATGCATCGGACACAAATCGAACTGCAAGAAAAAGACGGCTCCCTAGTGGAATTATCCAAGGCTAGTCAACTAGTAGCTGCACTTGCTGGTCAAACACAAGGAGACCAGCGCTTTTATTTCCCAAAAGAAATGATTGACCCCGCACTACAAAATCACTATGATTTATTTTGGGATACGTATCAAGAGTTTGCGAAACATATTCGCAATGGTGCCTTGATCAATACGAACAACTAGGAGGAAGTTATGAGCATCAAACTGATTGCTATCGATATCGATGGCACGTTACTGAACAATGATCGAAAAATCACACCTGGAGTGTACCAAGCACTAAAAGCTGCGGAGGCACAGGGTGTTCGAATCGTCTTATGTACTGGCCGCCCCTTAACAGGTGTCCAAGATTTATTAAGTGAACTAGACTTGTTTTCAGAAACGGACTACGTAATCACATATAATGGTTCTCTCGTACAGAAGACTAAAACAAAAGAAATCGTTTCTGAATTCGGATTGACGCATGAAGAATACTTAGAAGTAGAAATGACTGCCCGTAAATTAGGGGTTCATTTGCATGTGGAAACCCAAGATACGATGTACACAGCGAATCGAGACATCAGTCCTTATACCGTCTATGAAGCCTTTTTGGTCAATATGCCTTTGAAATATCGTACACCGGAAGAAATGACTGCGGATCTGAATATCATCAAAATGATGATGATCGATGAGCCTGAATTGATCGATGCTATTATTCCACAATTGCCAACTTCATTGACTGAGCGTTTCAATATCGTCAAAAGTGCGCCATTTTTCTTAGAAGTCTTGAATAAGAAAGCTCATAAAGGGGCTGCGGTTCAGAAGCTAGCTGAGGAACTAGGTATCTCACAAGCAGAAGTCATGGCGATTGGTGATAACGAAAATGATCTAACGATGGTCGAATATGCGGGTCTTGGCGTTGCAATGGCTAATGCAACAGAAAATGTCAAACAAGCGGCCGACGTCATCACTGCTTCCAATGAAGAAGATGGTGTAGCTAAAGTTATCAATGACTATGTGTTAAATGAACTAAAATAAAAGAGTAAAAAAGACAACGATCACTGCCTTTATGCATGATCGTTGTCTTTTTGATTTACCCATTGTTTCACTGCCCAGGCATGACTGCCGCGTTTCAATAAATGAATGGCTTCTTCTGGTGTATGCCACGAAAGTTGGTTGTGTTGTTCTGTTGGCTCACCTATTTTTTGCCAATCAGTCATCAAATAAAAATAGGCCGGATGATGGTAATACGTTTCTCGATGTCGCGAGTAAAAATAATCAACCGCCTCCCCTAAATAACTGGCGATCTTTCCTGCAAATCCTACTTCTTCGACCAATTCCCGTTTGATCGTTTCTTCCTTCGATTCACCGGGTTCAATCTCCCCTCCTGGTAAAAAAAAGGCGCCATTTGGCGCTTGGACCAAAATCACTTGTTGGTGTTCATTCGGAATCACGACATAGGCACCGAATCGTGAAATATAGTCAGCCCCCGGCTCTTTTTGCCCAAACACTTTCTCCTTGTTCCCCATGTTTCCCTCCATCATCTCTTTCTTTCCATTCTACCTTAGGAAGCCACTGGCGACAAGCTGCAACTTGACGGGGTGCACTTTTCTTACCACAAAAAATCGGGTTATGTTATTATAGGCTTACCACAATTGAAAGGATGAATGACAAATGAAAATGGCACATACTTGTGTGCGAGTGAAAGATCTTGAAGCATCACTTGCATTTTATCAAGAAGCATTCGGTTTTGAAGAATCGCGCCGTCGTGATTTTCCAGAAAACAAATTTACGTTGGTTTACCTGACATTACCAGGAGATGATTATGAATTAGAATTAACTTATAACTATGATCATCCCGGCTATGATCTAGGTGACGGCTATGGTCATATCGCGATCAGTACCGATGATTTAGAGAAACTTCACGAGCAGCATAAAGCAGCTGGTTTTGATGTTACTGACTTAAAAGGCTTGCCTGGTACTTCTCCTTCTTACTATTTCGTGAAAGACCCAGATGGCTACAAAATAGAAGTGATTCGCGAAAAATAAAAAAGTACTGTGACTTAAGTGCAGCAACAAATGGAGCATCCGAACGATAACGAAATTGCATCTACTCTCTAGTAGGTCCTCGCAATTTCGTGGAAAAAGTCAGTTCGGATAGCTTCCTTTGTTTTCCTTTTGTCACAGTTTTTTATTCATTACTGCTGTCAAAACAGCTGGAAGGAGAATGCTTATGAAACCAGTGATTGGAATTGCTGGCAACGAACGAACGATGATTGATGGGGAAGCCCATTGGATTACATATACCCCGAGAAATTTTGTGACACAGATTCAACAAGCCTCTGGCCTTCCCCTTATTTTACCCATGGGAGCTCCCGAAAATGCCGCCCAATATGTTGCCCAGATTGATAAATTACTTTTGGCAGGGGGTCATGATGTGACTCCTCGCTATTATGGCGAAGAGATGCATCCACTGATCCAAGGTACACATCCTGAACGAGACGCATTTGAATTGGCGTTGATCAAAGAAGCTGTCGCACAAGAAAAACCAATTTTTGGTGTCTGTCGTGGCATGCAGCTATTGAATGTTGCTTTCGGCGGCAACCTCTATCAAGACTTGTCATTGGTCGAGCAACCAACCATCAAGCATGTGCAAGCACCGACACCCTTTCGCTTTCCTACTCATTCCGTTGAGATCGTTGCTGACAGTCGTTTAGGAAAATTATTAGGAACCACCTATCAAGTGAATTCGTTTCACCATCAAGGCATTAAAGATGTTGCAAAAGATTTCCAAGTGATCGCAACTGCCCCTGACGGTATCGTAGAAGCCATTGAAACTTCTGCCTTTGCGGCGCCGATTTTAGGGATCCAATGGCATCCTGAATTAACCGCACAAGAAATTGCTTCAGAACAGCAAATTTTCGACTACTTTGTTCATCAGTTTTGACATTATGCCAACAAAGATTTCGCTAGCAGAGGCAATGCCTGATTGAAAAAAGACTTGGTTATATTTGAAACTAGTAGTTTAAATGACTCGTTTTGCTTTAATAGTTAGTAATTAAAGGCTGATTGGATACTAGCTTGATCAATTGGCGGTCTTGACTCATTAAAGCTACTTTACCTAATTCTACGTAGAAAAAAACCGATGAAAAGCAGAGGGTTTTCTGGATACCATTTGGTAATCAGAAAGCACAAGCTTTTCATCGGTTTCTTTATTGAAGCCTAACTAATCGGAGAATTTGTTGGCTGGTCATTTTTCATTCTTCATCAAAACGAAAGATTGTTTCAATGAAGCCAAAATGCCGTTATCGTTATAAATCAGTACGTTTGACTTATACATTCTTGCTGAGATCAGCATCAATGCCAATGTACTTACTGCTAAGATGGCTACAGAGACTGCCGCGCCTCCGATACCTACTGTATCGTTAGCCAATCGGACTGGCATGATAAATGAAGATAAAAACGGGATATAAGAAGTGACCCGCAAAATGATATTGTTAGGATCTGTACCGCCTAGAATCAAACCTAACATATAACCGGCTAAAGAAAGGTAAGTGACAGGAATGATCGCCTTGGCAGTGTCCTCTGCTTTATTGACTAATGAACCGCACAAAGCAGACAGGACAGAGTAAATCAAAATTCCTAATAGGACAAAGATGACCGAGTAAATCAAGAATGGACCGAATAATCCATCAATTGAGAAATTGGCTAATACATCTTTGACCATTGAAATGTCTTTGATCCAATAATAACTGATAGCAAAGATACCGGCGTAAGCCAATAACTGAGCTAATGCGACCATAATTACACCGGTTAATTTGGCATAAAAGTGAACCTGTGCTCTCGTACTGGACAAAATAACTTCCATGATCCGGGTCCCTTTTTCGGAAGCAATCTCTTGGGCAATGATTTGAGCGTAAGTCAAAATAAACATGAATAAAATAATTGTTCCGACATAACTCACAATGTATTGGATCGAACTATTGTCTTCCCCAAGCTCCATTTTGCCATCTTCGGTGAAAGAAACTTTTTGTTTACTGAAGTTTGCTGGCTCACTTAAACTAGCCACTTGCTCCTGATTTAATCCGAGTGCTGCGGCACGTCCCGAGGCTTGCAACCCAGACAATAATTGCTGAACCGTCAACTCTGTGGTTTGTCCCATAGAAGATTCACTCAATAATTCACCTTTGATACTGTCGGCCTCTGAAGTAACGATCAAGAATGCATCGACCTTTTCATCCGCTAATTGTTTTTTTCCAGCTTCTTCAGAATCTACCACTTCAAATTGATAGTCTTCATTTTTCTGAGCTGCGATTGTTTGTGCAATAGCTGGTTCATTCGCATAAACAGCAATTTTATCGGCACTGTTCATTCCATCGGTAAAAATTCCTACCACATAAATAATGCCCAATGCAATAAATGGAATCAATATCATGATCAAAAACGAGATCGATTTCACGTTTTTCTTAAACACATCGAGCGCGATCACCCAAAATTTACTCATTGTCTTTTCCCGCCTTTCTCTTAAAGATTTCTTCTAATGTCGGCGGTTGTTGGTTAAACATCGGGATATAGCCATCAGCTGTGGCCAAATCAAACAATGTGCGACCGACTTCAGGATGCGATAATGTAATGTCATA
Organism: Enterococcus sp. FDAARGOS_553; assembly: GCF_003812305.1. Lineage (NCBI taxonomy): Bacteria > Bacillati > Bacillota > Bacilli > Lactobacillales > Enterococcaceae > Enterococcus > Enterococcus sp. FDAARGOS_553. The sequence goes on along the minus strand of NZ_CP033740.1, from coordinate 1,798,612 downwards.
ACTCCCATCTTCTTTATGAAGAACTTTTTCGACACCTTCAACTGCTAGGATGGTTTCTTTTGACAATGAAGATTCCAAGAAGACTTTCGTCCGCCCAAACGATTCACGGATCTCATGAACTTTTCCGTTGAGAACCGTTTGACCATCTCTTAGCATGATCAAATGATCGCAGATTTTCTCAACATTATCCATGTTATGACTAGAAAAAATGACACAAGACCCTTTTTCTTTTAGTTCAATAATGCCATCTTTCAGCAACTCAGCATTGACAGGGTCCAATCCGCTAAATGGTTCATCCAAAATGACTAATTTAGGTTCATGAATCAATGTTGCGATCAATTGGACTTTTTGCTGATTCCCCTTCGATAATGATTTAACTTTATCTGTCTTTTTCCCTTTTACTTGGAATTTTTCCATCCATTCGTCGATCTTAGGTTCAATTTCTTCTTTCTTTTTTCCACGCAAGCGTGCAAAATAAATCAGTTGATCTTGGATGGTTACTTTAGGGTAAAGTCCCCGTTCTTCTGGCAAATAACCAATCAAATTGTATTCCTTTTCTGTGATTTGATGGCCATTCCATAGTACTTCTCCTTGTTCAGCCCGTAAGAAATCTAGAATCAATCGGAATGTCGTGGTTTTACCAGCACCATTTTGACCGATCAGCCCCATGATCTCGCCATCGTTGATTTGAAAGGACAATTGATCCACTGCCCGATAGTCCCCAAATGTTTTCACTAAATTCTTTGCTTCTAACACAATTTCACCTTCCTTGTCTTTTAAGTTAGTATAAATAACCGGCTAAAAAGCCGATAATTCTTCCAATTAATGCGCCGACTCCCATAAAGAGCAGCGTATCCCGTAACACGTGTTGCCGCTTAGCTAGTTTCTCTGGTTCTTTGTAAAAAGAGGCGCGGTTCTTGTACAAGCGACGCATGAGAAATGACACCACACCGATGACAAGAGGCGCACAAATCAGCCCAACTGCAACACCATATGAGAAACCTAGTATCTCATTATAGGTAAGTATTAGCCAGCGAGCGAGGAGATAAATCAAAAGCAGAATAACCAAGCCAACACCTGTTATGCCAAAAGAACGTTTCATAAGATAGCGTGCCTCACTATCGATTCGTTCTTGATAGCTTTGCTGATCACTAAAAATAGCTGGTGTCTCTAAAGGAGCCTGAAAATAGTAGTAACGGTTTTTGTAGGAACTAATATACTCCCATCCGCCGGCTTCATACATTGCCAAGTATTCATCAACATCAGATTTGTCTCCTTGAAAAAAATCGACAGCAAACTTCTTCTCTTGTGGTTGGCTTTGAATAAACTTCAAAAAACCGAACTGATTCATATGCACAAACTGCCAACCTTTTGCTGCTTGCTCTTGCAGCCGCATCATTTCTTTTTCTGGATAATAGGCAACACCTAATGAATACAAATATTTTGTCTTACGTTTGCTCATCTGCCAGTCCCCCCAACTCACCCATAATCTGTTCACCAATCTCAAAGAAATGTTTTCGTCGCTGAATGTCCTTTTCTAAAGCCGTTTTTCCTTTGGCTGTGATCTGATAGATTTTTTTACGATCTGTCGTCTCTTCTAAACTGATCATTTCATTTTTGGTCAATTTTTTCAATATAGTATACATTGTTGCCGGACCGATTTCATAGGTACCTTGGCTTAATTCATTGATTTGCTTCATGATCACATAGCCATGTTTTGGCTTTAATAAAGCTAACAAAATCAAATAAGTTGAATCGGTCAATGGTTCATCCATGTGTTTTCCCCCATCCTAGGAAACTATATCACTTACTGATATATTATCGAATGATATAATAAGTGTCAATCTCTTTTTGTAAGCAATTTTCTCCCGGATTTGGGTAGTTTTCTGATTATCTATCGGCGTATTTCAGAACTATTTACACTTAGTTGACCGCTTTATACTTACCTTAGTTAGCAACTAGGGATTCGAGATTGATGCTCCCTATCAAGCTTCGAACGGACATGTCAGTCATTCAAAAGAGAAATCCTTTTCCCAAACGGGCGACACAGCTTTCAAAGGGCAGTTTTTAGTCAATTGACCCACTTTACAAATCTAACTTCTATCAAAATATCAAAAAGTAAAATATCAAAAAGGCCTTGATCTCTATTCAGAAGATAAAAACTTTCAACTCTAATTAGTGAAGTGCAAATCAACAACTCTTTTCGCTACAAAAAAACTGCTGCATCCTTATTCAAAGGATGCAGCAGCTAGAATCAGTTAACGATTTTTACGGGAGTGTTGTAAGGCATGTTGTAATAGAACCATTTAGCATCAGGGACTGCTAATCGAATACAGCCATGAGAAGCTCGCTGTCCTAGTTTTTTGCCTTCCACCGAACTAAATGAATTGGTTGACCAAGCAATGCTTGTTGGAACGGTATGGAATAGATAGACACCATGATCTTTGAAAGAACGGTAATAAGCCGCTCCTGAAAAGGCGGAGCCTTTCTCCTGCTGAATTCTAAAATTACCTAACGGTGTCGGCGTAAAAACTGTCCCCGTGGAACAAAGTATGGTATAAATGACTTTGTCGCCTGACTTAATGTAAACTCGCTGCTTACTGATGGACACATGAATGTTTAAATTTTTGACATTTAGCGAGGGGTACTTGCCACCAGTAGTGTACATCCAGAATTTATCATTCACGCTATACGTCTGATTCTCTTTGATCCACCCGATTTTCCCTGCTGGTGAAACCAGATACAGATAATTGCCATCACTCGTTTTGGCTAATTTGGTTGCTTTCGCCATATACCCTTTATAATTACTCTTTTTTCCTAATTTGCTGCTGTTAGGATCAGCAGCATTCAGAAAATTCCCGCTGGCATTGTTGACGATCACATAACGGCTAATATTGCTCTGCGAATGGATTACATGAGTATTTGTGACACCTGTAGCATTGATATAGCCGATCCATGTATTGTTTAAATACAATGAGTAATAGGTCGCACCGTTATAATGCTGATATTTTCCGGTGACTTTGATATTTTTGTTCATATAATTGCCACTCGAAGCTTTCTTCTTAGAAAAATTCAAATCTTGCCACAATGTATAGTTCTTACTTTTCATCCGGATCGTCTTGTTTTCACTCTGCCATATGCCACCTTGATTATTAGCCACAGTAGCGGCTTCAGCATTCAAATAGCCGATCCATTTGCCAGTAGAATCAGACAATGAGTAGTAAGTTGATCCGTTCCAATGTTCATATTTTCCTTTAGCCTGGTAAGTTTTTCCATACAATGAAGAGGTAGTGTTCTTTTTGCTCGACCAGTTAAAATTACCCCAAATTGTATAATTTTTCTTTGTTAGAGTAACATATTTACCGTAAGCCTGGTAAGCTCCCTGTGCATTTGATGTCGTTTTGACACCGGCAGCGTTGATATAACCTAACCACTTGTTCTTATTGTCATACAACGAATAATACGTTGCACCATTAACATGGCTATATTTTCCTGTGGCTTTGACGGTCTTTCCATTCAAAGCAGCTGTCGTTCCTTTTTTGGCTGACCAATCAAAATTTTGCCATAATGTGTAGTTGCCACTGATGATCGTGGCGTATTTTGATTCAGATTGCCATATGCCTCCAGGTGATTTGGCATCCGCGGCTCCTTTGGCATTAATCCAACCAATAAATTGGTTCTTATCCGTGTACAGAGCATAATAGGTCGAGCCGTTTCCGTGTTTGAAACTTTCTTTTACTTGAAACGTTTGTCGATTGATTGTTTTTGTCGTGCCTAACTGTTTATCAAAAAAAATTGACTCCCATAAAGGATAATTGCCACTTTGAACAGTAGCATATTTTTTTTCTGACTGAAACACCCCATCTGCTGTCGTGACAGACTCTGCTTCAACAATACCAATCACGTGATTCTGTTCATCAAGTAGTTCACTATACTTCTTTTTCGTCGCTGTATCTTGGTACTGTTTGACACTTTTATAAACGTGACCCGCAAGTTCAGTAATTGATCCTGTGGCTGTTAGTTGCAATTGATTGAGGGTATATAAAACCTGACGACTATCCATTGCTTGCGACTCCGTTGTAGTCGCTGTGAAAGTGTTGATTTTGACATAGCGATTTGAATTGGCTAATTCCTTAACAGTGATGACTGGATTCGCTTCTGAAGTATCCGTTTCTTCTGTGGAAGAAACAGTTATTTCTGAACTACTTGTAGTTGTTTCCCCAAAGCTATCAGTCGAACTGTTGGTACTCGCTTCGGAAGTTGACGTGTCTATTGTAGACGATGTCGCAGTTGTTGAGTCAGTCGTTTCGGTTGTCGTCCTACTGGTATTGGTGGTTGATTCGGTGACTTGATTGACTGAAGAAGTTCCTGTATCAATTGTTTCCGCGTAGGTCGCACCTGCAGATACAAGCGGTGCACTGACCAAGGAAATGATACAGAGCAGCCGGTACCCCCATCCTCTATTCTTTTTCATTTTTCATCCCCCTTTTCAAATAAAAGCACTCCATAGAAAGTAGACGCTCCCCATATTCACACTTTCATTATACCATTGCAAGAATAAATCCTCGCTTAAAACTACTCAAAAAAAAAGCAGCGATCGCTTAAGATCGCTGCTTACTATAAAATTTTCTTACATGTGGCTTGCTACCATTTCTTTCAATTGATCTTTGGTATGAACACCAACGGCTTTATCTACCACTTGACCATCTTTTTTCAACAATAGCGTAGGGATCGACATGATACCAAATGAAGCTGGCGTTTCAGGATTTTCATCCACATCCATTTTGACGATTTTTAATTCGTCTTCTTCATATTCATTTGCTAATTGTTCCAAGATTGGTGCTTGCATCCGACATGGACCACACCATGTTGCCCAAAAATCAATAAGTACTAAGCCTTTATCGGTTTCTTCTGAAAAAGTTTTATCTGTAATTTCTTTTGCCATATTGTTCGCCTCCATTTGATTGCTAAAAAAAGTATAGCATGTTCACGTGCTTTTTTAAAATCCTCTGCTTACAAAAGGTAAGAAGCCTTAACGATTATTTAAATTTTACGATGGTCGCCCCATTGCCACCTTGATTTGCCGGTGCAAACTCAAAACTTTTGACACTACGATGATTTTTCAAATATTCCGTAATTCCTTGCCGTAATGCCCCCGTCCCTTTTCCGTGAACGATCGTCACTTGTGGGTAACCAGCAAGAATCGCCGCATCGAGATACTGATCAACTTCATTCAATGCCTCTTCATAGCGTTTGCCACGAAGATCCAGCTGATTAGGAACATGCGAAGACTCCGCTGAACGGACGGTATGAACGACGCGCTGCACAGGTTCTTTGACAGGTGCTGCCGGCTGTAGATCTGATTCAGGCAGCGTCATTTTTAAGATTCCCAATTGCACTTGCCATTGTGATTGTCCCATCTTTTTGATCAAAGTTCCTCGCTGACCATAGGAAGTAACTAACACTTCATCGCCGACCTTCAATGTTTTCGCAGCTTTGGCTTTTTGCAAGACCTTGTTCTTTTGCAAATGTTCTTCTTGATGAAGATCAGACAATTTTGTGCGGGCTGCGATCAACTCATGTTCTTTGACATGGCTCTGTCCGCTGCTCAATTGCATGTTGCGGATATCCGAAATGATTTTTTCCGATTCCTCTTTTGCTTCTTCAACGATTTGATTTGCTTTCTTGCGGGCTTTTGCTAGTTCTGCTTCGCGTTCTTCAAAGAAAAAGTTATATGCTTGTTTCAATTCTTTTTGCAGCCGTTCCGCTTCTTCTACATAATGCCGCATTTCCAAATACTCTGTTTCGGTCATCTTGCGCCGGTTTTCTAAGTCGGCGATCATCTCATTCAAGTCCTGACTTTCGCCATCCATGATTTGCTTGGCTTGCTCAATGATCTGGGTGTCCAAGCCCAGACGTTTGGAGATTTCAAAAGCATTACTGCGACCAGGCACACCGATCAGCAAACGATATGTTGGGCTTAGGGTATCGACATCAAACTCCATTGAAGCATTGATGGTATTGGCACGATTGTAACCGTACACTTTCAATTCCGGATAATGAGTCGTCGCCATCACATAGGCAGAGCGTGCACCAAGTTCATCAAGAATAGCAATCGCTAACGCCGCGCCTTCTTGCGGATCAGTCCCAGCTCCCAGTTCATCGAATAAAACTAAACTTGTATGGTCCACTTTTTTGAGAACATCGACGATCGTCGTCATGTGAGAAGAGAAGGTAGATAAACTTTGTTCGATGGATTGCTCATCCCCAATATCAGCAAAAATTTCTTGAAAAATGCCCATTTGGCTCTCTTCATCGACTAAAATCGGCAATCCAGATTGCCCCATGATTTGAAGCAATCCCAGCGTCTTCAAGGTGATTGTTTTCCCACCAGTATTCGGACCGGTAATTACCACCGCTTGATAGTCTTCACCAATAGCAATATCATTCGGTACGACTTTTTCTTGATCGATCAGCGGATGACGTGCTTGTTTGAAAACGACATGATTATCTGTATTGATAGCCGGCACGATTGCCTGCAATTCTTTCCCAAAACGTGCTTTGGCATTCATGAAGTCCATCATCCCGATCACATAGGCGTTGTGCAGAATTTCGCGTTGATAAGGAGCTAGCTCTGCAGAAAGTTCCGCTAAGATTCGTTCAATCTCCGTACGCTCAGCGATTTGATGTTGGCGCAGTCGATTATTCTGATCCACCACTTGTTTTGGTTCAATAAATAATGTCTGCCCAGAAGAACTCTGATCATGCACGACCCCGCCAAACACGCCACGATATTCTTGCTTCACCGGAATCACATAACGCTCATTTCGCATCGTGACAATGGTATCGCTCAAATACTTGGCATTTCCGCCACGTACGAGACTATCTAACGTTTCTCTGATCGTTCGTTCAGAACGACGAATATTTTGTCGAATGACACGTAGCTCTGGAGATGCTTCGTCAGTCAACCGACCGTCTTCATCCACTGCTTCTTTCAGGCGACGGCTAAGCGTGGGCAGCGTTACTAACTGCTTTTCCCATTCATACAGTCGCTCGAACTCGATTTCGCTGTCTGATAGATCTTCAAAGAAACGCTTCAATTCATTGGCTGTCACCAACACTCGACCTACTTGCGCTAATTCTAAACCATTAAGGTCCGCTCCGATTTCGATTCGCTTCATTTGCGGACGAATATTTTCAATTTTTGGTACAGGAATACCGCCCCGCAATCGCTGTACTTTTAACGCATCTTCTGTTTCAGCCAGCCAAGTGGAAATTTGCTGAGCATCTGCTGATGGCGCTAATTGAGCTAATTCTTCTTTCCCTTGGGCGGTCACTAGATACTGCCCAACCAATTGTTTTACTTGATCGAAAGCTAAAACATCAAGAATTTTTTTATTCATAGTCTCACCTACTTTTTCATTTTTTTACTTAAGAAAAAAAGCAGCATGGGTCTAATGACCAGCTGCCTTATACTAACCAATCACATTAGTGATCCACAAACGGTAAAAGTAATCAGAAATGATTGGCGAACTTTCAACGATAAAGTGTGCCGTGCTGCTCTTATCAAACAAATTTTGGATAGTCGCTAAAGGAATCATCGAGAGGATCATAAAAAAGAAATAGATATTCAGGTAAACTAATAGCGTATTCAAGATCCCTGCTACGACCCAATCATAGCCTTTAAAAAAACGCAGACGTTTGAAACGCAGTCCATTTGCAAAAATGCAAATCAATTTTGTCACTAACCAGCCAGCAAAAAGGATCATAATAAAAGCGACAGCTGCATAGTACGCTTTGTCTAGGTCTAGAGCAAGATCTAGGTTATAAAAGACCAACTTTGAGTCTGCGGTCACAGACATATAAGGAACATATAATTCAATTTTTTTTGCCAAAGCTTGGTAATTTGCCACTGCAACTAAAAAAGAAAAAAGGTATCCTAAAACGGAGACCAGCTGCAATGAAGTCCCTCGCCGCGCGCCACCATAAAATGCCGCTAACAAAAGAACCAGAACCAAAAATCCTATCATTTCAGAGTCCTTTCCGCGCCTACTTAACCATGAGCTGCTTTTTCTTGGATTTTGCGCTTACGTTGTTCATTTAATATTTGTTGAGCTTCCACATGATTATGGATCTCCACATCTCCGCGACCTGTCTCATCCAATACTTGGCGCGCTTCAGACTCAATCGCTTCGATTCGCTTAATCCGATTCTCTAGTTCGGTCGCCTTAATCGCTTGACTGCGTAACTCTTCTACCTTATTTTGCAAACTTAATACTTGCTCTTGTTTTTTCAACTGATCAGAAATCGCATTGATTGCTAATAGAATTGCTGCTTGCTCTTTATCGACTTGAGAAGACAGCCCCATGATTTCTGTCAATTGGTCATTGACTAATTTCGTTACCATATCCATATGTTGTTTACTTTCACGCCCAATAATCGTGTAGCTTTGATTGGCGATTACTGCTTTATAACGTTTCTTTTGCTCCGTCATAGGAAAGATTCCTCCCATTGCTGTTCTGTACTATTTTATCACTTTCTGCACGCGTATCGCAAACTCCTACCTATTATACGTGATTTCTAGTGTAATTTCCATGCCAATCGTTTTTTTAGAAAAAGGCTTCGTAAAATTTTTACCTATGGTAGAATCTAAGAAGATGTTCTATTCAGATAACCAGTATGTATATCGGAGGAAGACAATGAGTAATATCGTCATTAAAGTATCTCAAAAAACTATCGCAGAAATGATGAACTTCTATCAGCAAGCGCTGTTGAATAAAAAAGTTCCTTATACCGTGTTTGTTGCCAAAAAAGAACAAACGACCATCACCGCTTATACTTCTGGTAAAGTGATGTTTCAAGGTAGTGGTGCAGAAGCTGAAGCAGCTCGTTGGAGCAATTCTGCCGACTTGTCCAAAACAGCAAATGCGAACAACAAGGCTCCTTCATCCTCCTTGCCTGCTGACTTTTCACAGTGGAGTGTCGTTGGTAGTGATGAAGTTGGCAATGGCAGTTATTTTGGTCCTTTAGTCGTTTGCGCTGTCTATGCCAGTAAAGATCAGCTACCCGCATTGAAAGCATTAGGTGTCAAAGACTCCAAAATGTTGACTGATCCACAAATTCGGGCAATGGCCCCAAAAATAAAAAAACTTGTGCCTTATCAATTACTGACAGTTGAACCAACTAAATACAATGAGATCCAACCTAAATACAACACCGTTCGAATGAAAGTTGCGCTACACAATCAAGCCATTCGGCTACTGTTGCAAAAAATCGCACCAAAAACACCGGATGCTATCTTGATTGATCAATTCACTAGCGAAAAAAATTACCGTACCTATCTAAAATCAGAAAAAAATCAAATCACAGAAAAATTGTTTTTTGCAACAAAAGGGGAGCAATATCATTTAGCAGTGGCTGCGGCCTCCATTCTATGCCGCACTGTTTTTCTGGAGGAACTAGAGAAGGCCTCACAAGAAGTTGGATTACAGCTTCCTTCGGGTGCCGGCAGCAAATCCGATCAGGTCGCTGCTCAGCTTTTGCAAAAAGGCGGAATGCCTTTATTAGCGAAGTATACCAAACTGCATTTCGCCAATACTGAAAAAGCACAAAAAATTGCTGGCTACTATCAGTAGACAGTCAGTAGATAGTGAAAAAAACGAAAGTCTCACACCTGAACTCGGCCACCGAGTCTAGATGCGAAACTTTCTTTTTTTGTTTATTTATCTGATCCTTTCATGCTTCATTGACTTACTTCGTCCAAGCTGCCACTTCTTCTGGGTGATTGGTTACCCAATCTTTTGCAGCATCTTCAGCAGAAGTTCCATCGTTGATTGACAGCATGACTTCTTCCATATCTTCTTGTGTCCAATTGAATTTATCCAGTACTTCATAAACTTCTGGCAGATCATCAGCTAATCCTTGGCGTACCATCGTATTGATACTCTCTGCTTCTCCCATCGTTCCTTCAGGATCATCTAGATATTTCAAATCATATTTTGCAAACATCCAGTGAGGCGACCAGCCAGTGATCACAATGTCTTCTTTATTCTTGATGGCTTGTCCTAACGCCACAGTCATTGCCCCGGAAGAAGATGTCGCCACATTCCAATCAGAAAGATTATCATATGTTGCAACTGTATTTTCAGCAGCAGCGACCACACCTGCACCTGGTTCAATTCCCGTGATCGTTTTTCCTGCCTCATCCGATAGATCTGCGATAGAGTCAACTGCCATGTAGCTAGGAACTGCAATTCCCAGTTTAGCTCCCTCTAAGTTTGGTCCTAGATTTTCTACTTGGTCTTTATATTGTTCATATTGAGCTTGGTGAGTCGAAGGCAACCAGGCAGCTACCATCCCGTCAACTTCGCCTTTAGCCACAGATTCCCACATGATCGCATTGTCTAATGGTGTCGTCTTGACTTCATAGCCCATTTCTTTTAACACTTCAGCTACCACATGAGTGGAAGCCACTTCTGTATCCCATTCGACATATGCTAAGTTGACTGTTCCTTTATTGTCTGAAACACGACCAAAAGCTACAGAAGCACCAATCAGCGCAACAACAGCTGCGGCAGCGATCCCGCCAAAGAGACGTTTTTGCTTGCGGCTTTTCGCGGACACGGCTTTTTTCTTATGAGCGGGTTTATTCAAGTTTTGGGTAAACCGATCCATAATGATCGCTAAGATCACTAATGAAACCCCACTCACAAATCCATTTCCGACTTGTGCCCGCTGCAGTGCAGATAGGACACCTCGTCCAAGACCAGGGGCACCGATCATCGAAGCAATCACTACCATCGAAAGAGCAAGCATCGTGGTTTGATTGACACCTGCTAAAATCGTACTTTTCGCTAATGGCAATTCTAACTTGACCAATTTCTGCCAGCCAGTTCCCCCAAAGGAATCCGAAGCTTCGACTAATTCACGAGAAATTTGACGGATTCCTAAATTAGTCATCCGTACAGTCGGCGGCAATGCAAAAATCACTGAGGCAAAAACCCCTGGTACCATGCCGATCCCAAAGAAAGCGACTGCTGGGATCAGATAGACGAAGCCAGGCATCGTTTGCATGAAATCTAAGATTGGCGTAACGATGCTTTGCGCCTTTTCGCTTTTTGCCATTAAGATTCCGAGGGGAATACCGATAATGATCGATACCAGACTAGAGAGCAGAACCAATGTGACAGTATTCATCAAATCAGTCCACAAACCTTGATTGTAGATAAACAGTAGCCCGACAAATGTAAATGCCGTCAACCCCCATTTTTTACTTGAAACAAAAAATGCAGCGATTGTCAGCAGCAAGATCATGACTAGTGGTGGCACAAAAAGCAAAGTATTAGTCATTCCATCCATCACGAACTGACCAAAAGACTGCAATGCGGAAAAGAGCCCACTAAAAGTTCCTGTTAGCCAATCTGTAAAGGACTCTACCCAATCAGCAACTGGAATCGTTTGTTGAAGAAAATTACCCATTGACGACCACTCCTTCCTCTGTCACTGATGAATCCGTTTCTGCCAGTGCTTCGATCACACTGCCTCGAATAACTACACCGATCAGACGATCATTTTCAACCACCGCTAACGGTGTCGGGGAATCATAAATTAAATTGAAAATATCCGTCACTAGCATATCTTTGTCGATTTTTTGTACATTTTTATCGATGACTTCTTTTAGGGTCAAATTGTTTTTGCGTGCTTCGCGAGCCGACTCGGCTGTCAAACTACCTTTTAGATGACGTTTTTTGTCTACCGCCAGCAACATACTAACTTCCTCTTTACGCATTCGATTTAGCGCAACGCTTGGCCCATCGATTTCGATATTTGTCGTTAGTGCTGGTACCATGATGTTTTGAGCCGTCAAAACTTTCGAGCGATCGACATCTTCGACGAAATCTCTCACATATTGGTTCGCAGGATTGGTCAGAATCTCTTCTCCTGTCCCAATTTGCATGATTTGCCCATCTTTCATCAAAGCGATGCGATCACCAATTCGCAAGGCTTCATTCAAATCATGAGTGATAAAAATAATTGTCTTTTGGACATTGGCTTGTAATTCTAACAACTCATCTTGCATTTCACGACGAATCAACGGATCTAACGCAGAGAATGCTTCGTCCATCAATAAGATCTCTGGATCATTTGCTAATGCTCGCGCCAGACCAACCCGTTGTTGCATCCCACCAGACAGTTGATCAGGATATTGATCCTTGAAAGATAATAGCCCAGAATTAGCTAAAGCTTTTTCAGCTTTGGCTACTCGCTCTTCTTTGGGAACCCCTCGCACCTCTAAGCCATATTCTGTATTCTCAAGAATCGTTCGGTGAGGGAACAAACCAAAGCTTTGGAAAACCATGTTGATCTTATGGCGTCGGACTTCACGTAATTCTTCTTTACTCATCTTCGCAATGTCTTCCCCATCAATATAAATGTCTCCACCGGATGGTTCGATCAACCGATTCAATAAACGGATCAAGGTTGACTTCCCACTACCAGAAAGTCCCATAATCACAAAGATTTCTCCTTCATTGACTTCAAAATTCACATCATAGACGCCAACAGTGGCCCCAGTTTTTTCTAGAATTTCATTCTTGCTGCGTTGTTCTTGAATCATGGCAAACGCTTGTTGCTTCTTCTTGCCAAAGATTTTCGTTAAATGTGCAACTTTAACTTTACTCACTTATACTGACTCCTTTTTCTGAAAAATTTCACGAAAGTGACCATACTATACTAACAGCATGTGGTCACTTTGTCAAAAAAAGATTCCATCTCTTCTTAGAAATGGAATCTTTCGCTCTTCAATTAGCGGAGTCTTGTGGATAAAAAAAGTTCGTCATACGTTGTAGTGCCAACTCATTTCCGACAAAATAAATCGTATTGCCGGCACTAAACTTGGCGTAAGGGCCTGGTGAGAGCAATAACTCTTGTTCCGTTTGGATTGCCACGATGGTTGCTCCCGTTACTTGCCAAATATTCAGCTCGTGGACACTTTTCTCTAAGTGCTGGGCATCTTCTTTCAATAACAATTCAAATGGCAGAAAAGGGCTCATATTATGCACTTTTTTCGTTTGCCGAACCAAAACATTCAATAGTTCCGAAAAATTATCCAGCTCTTGTTGTTGCCGTTCAACGCTTTCTAAAATGTCTTTACGAATCTCTTGGATCGATTGAACATCTTTGTACTGATCCAAAAAAGATTGCGCCTTTTCTTTTGAGGCAATATACGCGCCGCTCCCATGACGGACATCCATGATCCCCAAATCGACCAAGACATTGATTGCTTTACGGGCTGTTTCTGGCGACACATTGAAGTTACTGGCTAATGTCGAACGGGCATGAACCTTTTGTCCAACTTCGTAGCGATTTTCCACGATTCTTTCCGCGATCTCCACAGCGATCTGCTGGTATCGAGGAAGCGAAACATGTTTTTTATTTTGTATCTTTTTGGCCATCAGGATCTTCCTTTGTCTTTTTTTTCATGATAGCAATAAAAAGACATACTGACAACTATCGTCCTGCTGATGTTCGCAATAGAATCTTTTGTTCTAACTATCCTCGGTTGCCCTTGTGCCAATCAAAACATACCAATCGAGTATCACTAATCAAACTTGATTGTCTCAAAATAGCCCTACCCGGCTTGTAAGTCAGTTGATTTAAGACGTTATGTGAAAAAAATCCCAAAGTAACTATTCTTAAAAAAACGCTATGTTAAAATGAACCATAGTTTGAGAAAGGTGACTTTATTAACCATCGAAGTTAACAAAACACCGTCATCAATTTAAAGGAGTGTGTTATTTTGTCTATTTTAGCGTATCAACCATTGAATCTTTATACCAATTACCGCGATGCGGCGGAGGCTTATCCAGACGTCCCAATCATTCATGATGAGATCTTGCCAGCTTTTCCTGAATTGGGTTACCGCAGCACATATCATTCAAGTCATGAAATAATCTTAAAGCGGGCGTATCAACTTGCCCACCTTGGCGTCCAAGCCGGAGATAAAATCATTATCTATAAATCATCAAAATTTGATACGTATCTTTTAGCTACAGCTGCTGCTTATTTAGGCGCTGTCCCAGCAATGATTTCTTATCATTTTCCAGCTTCAACGATCGAAGTCTTTGTTGACCGCTTAGAAGATCCTTATATCCTTTTTGATGAAGAGACAGAAAACCGAGTGGCAGCTGTCAAAAACAGCAGCCCGAACAAGCAGATTGCTGTCCGCAATCTATTGTTGCAACCAGCTGAACCTGTTGGCCAAACCGAATTGCCTCACGATCAAATTTCTTATATGACCCACACCTCAGGCACAACAGGAATACCAAAATTGATTTGTCACTCGGCCAATTCTATGGGGTGGCGGACAAAGTGGCAGCGAACTGTCTTCACAAAAATCGCAGAAACAAAATTAGTGGCGTTCCATATTTCACCGGTTCATTCTCGCTTCAATATTGGGATCTCTTCTTTGATGTCTATGGGCTTTCCAATGATGCCTCTTGCTAGTGCGAATGGTCCTCACGTCGTTCGGATGTTGAAAGAGAATCCACCGATTGCCTTAGAGACACACCCAAATAACTTCGTGCAATGGCGATTCGTTGCAGAAGAACATCCTGAAGCTTTTGCTGGAATACGGTATTATCACTCCACATTCGATGCCATCAATAATCAAACAATGGCAGCTTTCTTACAAACTTCTGCCAATCAAGATGCCATCTTCTTGCAAGTATACGGCCAAAGCGAGTGCGGCCCAATGATCCTGAAAGCACATACGCTAGAAAGTATACAATCAAATGATGCTCGCGATATGGGGATTGGTTTAGGCGATTTGACCAAAGCACGAATCGCAGATGCTGACGGCAATGAGTTGCCTGCAAATACAGACGGACATATCCACTTCCTATCCAAAGGACGGGCATTGACTTATTATAAAGAAGATCAGCGTTTTACTGAGAATGTTTATGGAGATTGGTGGGATAGCGGCGATTATGGCAGCATGAATGAAGAAGGGCATTTATTCTTGAAAGACCGCCAAGTGGATCTGATTGAATCCATCGATAGTAATTTAGCTTTAGAAGATCTGCTTTTAGATACATTGGATTTTCTAGCTGAAGTGGTCATCGTTCGTGACAAAGAAAATTCACCGCAACCGATCATTGCCTTAGCACCAAACCGTGAAATGGATTGGACAGCTTGGTGGCAAGCAGTAGAAGATCTTCCTCGTTTGAATCAGCCAATTCTCTGGGACTTTGAAAAGATCCCTCGTACAGCAACAATGAAAGTTCGCCGTTTGCAAATTGAGAAAGAATTTAAAGAACAGGCTTAGCAACAGGCGCTTGCACGCCCTTTTATCCAAATAACAGCAAAAAGCACCCTCTCTAAAAGCGAGAAGGTGCTTTTTGCTGCTTGATAATTGATCTGCTGATCAAAAACTATTTCTAAAGTTCAACCTAACAAACGAGTACGGGAAACACAATAGTCAGCTATTTTCTTTTCATCTAGTGTGAAGCCCGCTCCCACACCAACAGGCACCTGAAGACAGCCATTTTTGATCTTCGCAGGTTCAGTGACGATGTCATCGTAAAAATAACGATCAGAAGCAGATAGATCACCAGGGAAGTGGAAGGGAGCTTGGCTGGCAAACTGCAGATTCAACGCTCGTCCCACTCCTGATTCGAACATTCCACCTAGCCAGACATCCAATCCATAATGTTGGCAGGCTGAAACAATTCGCATCGCTTCGGTGATTCCTCCCACTCGCGGAATTTTTAGATTGATTGCTCGGCAACTATCTAATGAGGCAACAACAGCGACATCTTCTGCAGTACGTATATCTTCATCTAAACATAGCGGCGTCTTTAACTGCTTCTGCAGACGGCGATGCCCCACTAGATCCCGGATCTTCAACGGTTGCTCGATCATTGCCAGCCCCAATTCATCTAATGCGAGAATCTTTTCCGGTTGATCTTCATAAGCGCCGTTCGCATCAGCCATCAGCAATAGCTCGGGAAAGGTTTCCCGAACGGCTGTCAACGGCTCTAAGTCGACTCCCGGCTTGATTTTGATTTTTACTCGCTGATATCCTTGCGCTACATAATCAGCGACTTGTGCGACTAGCTGTTCTGTGGATGCTTGAATCCCCACACTGACCCCTACAGCAAGCTTGTCTCTTGTTGTTGGATAAAAAGAGGTCAGACTGCAATGTTTTTGGCGGCCATATAAATCCCAAATCGCCGTTTCAACTGCTGATTTGGCCATAAAATTTCCTTGAACTGTTTGAAATAACGTCCAAACATCTCGCGGATGATCGATGTTTCCTGTCAGCAATGGGAATAAGAACTTGCTAATGACTTCTCGAGCTGAAGCCAACGTTTCTTCAATATAATCTGGTTGCTGAAAAGCCACCAATTCTCCAACACCTACGGTTCCGTCTTGGTCGGTCAGTACAAGCAGGTCAAATGCTTTTTCCGTCAAGCGACCATAACTCGTCTCAAAAGGCTGCCTCAATGGGAGTCGACAAGCAATCCGTTCTGCTTTGACGATTTTCATACGCGCTCTCCTTTTCCAATATCAGTGTGCGGTCAACCAAGCATGCACTTCATTTGCCACTACATCTGGACATTCCAAATGCACGCAATGACCGGCTTTTGACACCGAGAGGATAGTCAACGCTGGTTGTTGCTGCTGCATTTTTTTAGCGATCAGGAAAAATTTTTCATCCCATTCTCCAGTGAGAACCAGAAATGGGCACTGAATGTCTGCCAAATTTTGCCAGAAGCTAGGTTGTGTTCCTGTTCCGCTATAGTACAAACTCATCGCCAAACCAAACGCCTGTTGGCTCAAACGCGTCGCTCGTACTTGCTGCTGTATTTCCTTTGGTAATCGTTTTTGACTAGCAAACAATGGCAGTTCTTGCCAATAATCAACAAAGTCAACCAGCGGTTGCTGAATCAATCGTATCGCCAAACGTTGATCATTGCGTCGGCGAAGACTGCGGGCAGATTCTGATTCCAGTCCCGGAGAGCCGCTCTCCATGATCAAGCCAGCGATCTTGTCTGGGAAAGCAACCGTCCATGCCAATGCCGTACGAGCACCCATTGAATAGCCATAAAGATAATAACGGTCAACCGTTAAACGATCCACCAATTCTGCCAGATCCGTTACCATCTGAATCATCTCATAGCGTAACGGGTGCACATGACTGGCGGAACCACCATGACCCAACAAATCGATTGCTAAGACATTGAAGGACGTTTCTTGAGCAAACACTGGGCGAAAAGAATCTGAAGTGCCAGTAAATCCGTGCAGAACTACGAGGGTCGGCAGATCAGCCAGATAAGGTCGATACCACTGATACAAATAGTTCACACCGTTAACGTTTATTTTCATTGGAGATCCTTTCCTGAAACTCCTGTTGCAACGCTTGCCAAGCGATCACAGGATCTTTTTGCAGGCCAACTACTTCAATGATCTGAAAACAAGGCGTCGTTAATGATTGCTCGATTTGGGAGGCAAAATCAGTCAAAGTTGCTGGAGCGTGCCATTTCGCGCCATAAAGTTTTGCAGCTTGCTGAAAGTCAAGATCCAACGGGGTGCCAAATAGCGGCACAAAGTCACCTTCTGACAAGGTATTTTGCGATAAGAAGGAAAAAATCCCCCCACCGTTATTATTCAGTAAAATGATCGTGACTGGCAGCTGATATTGTTTGAGCAATTGCAGCCCATTCATATCATGAAAGAAAGCTAGATCGCCAATCAATAAATAGGTCGGTTTTTGGCTGGCAGCTGCGATCCCAGCAACGGTCGATATCAACCCATCGATACCATTCACACCGCGATTGCCAAATACTTGGTAAGCACTACCTGTAACCGTTCCGTATCGATCAACAAAGCGGATCGCATTACTATTTGCTAAGAGCAATTGGGCATCATGTCCCAATGTTTGTTGCAAGATCCGTACAGCAGCAGTTTCATTCCACTCCGTTAAAGAATGAGTCGTTGCCAATGCTTCCTCAGCGACGGCTTGCAGCTTTTGCCATGGCTGAAACCATTCTGGTTGTGGTCTGCTAGGCAACTTGCTTACTTGCTCCATAAAATCCTCTATCGTAAGCTGTAGCAAAAAGGCTGAGCGATGCAATTGATCTTGCCACTGTCCAGATTCATCCACGAAAAGCCAGTCGATGCCTTCCGGCAGACCGCTTAACCAAAGCAAGACATTTTTGGTCACTGGCAAGCGACCAAAACGAATAACGACTTCGGGAATAAAGTCCGCATCTAGTTGTGGAAAAATCAAATCAGCCTGTGGGAGAAAATGAGCCGACGTTTCCCCGCAAGTGGCCAAATTTGTCAGTGGATCCCCCACTAGCGGCCAGCCAAGATGATTGGCAAGCGCATGCAGCGTTTCTGCTTCAGAAGGTGTCAAACTTTCACCTACCACTAGGAGCCCTTTTTTCATAAACAATGGTGCCAGTTCTGTCAATACAGCTGCAGGTAGCGATTGCTGTGTAGGGAGGTAAGCGATATTTTGTTGGATCGAACAAGTCCGCGTGAAGTCAGGCAGTAATGGTTCCCGCAAAGGAAAATTCAGGTGTACGGGACCACGTGGCTGCTTTAATGCTTCGATCGTTGTCGTGGCAGCCTGCCAAAAGCTGTACTTCAGTATGTTGGGTGTATTCTCCGGCACAGTCATTTCTACCATTTTTTTTACATGAGAAGCATACAGACTTTGCTGATCCATGGCTTGCGGTGCACCAACACCACGTAGTTCCGGTGGCCGATCAGCAGTTAAGACGATCAATGGCAAATTTGTGGCTTCCGCCTCACAAATTGCTGGATAGTAATTGGCTGCAGCAGTACCTGATGTACATAGTAAAAGTGTCGGCTGCAAATCGACTTTGGTCATTCCCAACGCAAAAAAAGCTGCTGAACGTTCATCGACATCGATCCAACAAGTGATTTCTGGATCCCGATGCAAAAGCAATGCCAACGGTGTCGACCGCGATCCGGGACTGATCACCGCTCGCTTTATTCCAGCGGCTTTAAACCCATGGATTGCTGCCAACAAGTAGTCAGTCATGACTTGCTGATTCATTCTCTATCACTCCTCTTAGCATAGGTTGGAATTTCAAGGCTGTCTCTTGGCGCTCTTCTTCTGCAACAGAATCGGCGACGATCCCGCATCCTGCGTAAAGGATGCCTTCTGTCCCATGAAAAACACCAGAACGAATCGCTACTGCAAATTCTCCGATATCTTCTTGGATACCTAGCCACCCGATTGGTCCACCATATAATCCCCGACGCGCAGGTTCGTGGTTACGAATCCATGCCAGCGCATCAGCTTTTGGCTCCCCACCTAGGGCTGGTGTTGGATGCAGCTTAGCCACTGCTTCTAAAAAAGAAACAGCGGGCTTCCGCTTGCCAGACAAAGGCACGAATAAGTGCTGAATGTCGCGATTCTTGATGATCGATCGCGCCTCTGAATGGAACCCTTCCGCCAATAAGGAAGACAACGCCTGCTCCAGACGATTGACAACTACTTGATGCTCATGGGTATTTTTGGGATCAGTTAATAATGCATCAGCTATTTGCTGATCTTCTGCTGGTGTGCTGCCTCGAGGCGCAGACCCTGCAATGCTGACTGTCTCGAAATGACTGGCAGTCGCCTTTAACAAGCGCTCCGGTGTGGCACCAATAAACGAAACCTCGTCTTCAAAAGCAAAGAGATAGGTATTGGTTTGTTGCTCTGCAAGACGGGCCAACACCGCAAAGGAATCAATCTCCTTCTTAGTAGTGATTTTCATTCGCCGAGCTAAAACAACCTTCTCCAAAGGCGTTTTTGCAGAGCGGATCGCAGCGACTGTCTCATCGACCGCTTTTACCCATTGTGGTACGTCTAATTCTGTTTGCTGCAACAAACAAGCCCCTACAGGCTGTTGTGCTTGCTTTCCCCATTGCTCAACGAGTTGTTGTAAATCAGCAAACTGTCCGAACAGCGTTTCCACGTCATTCGTATCCTTCGCTTCGACGGTCAAGATCACACCATACACATCATTTATTTTTCTAAAAAGAATTTTCGGCAACACAAAAAGACCATTGCCGATTGTGCCCCATTCTGCTGCTCCTTGGCTTTGTTCATCAAAAGCAAAAGCCCCTAATAATGTAGCAGCCATTTGGTCCGTATTTGGTTGAAAATGCTGCTTTTTAAGGTTTCGACGCTGCCGCTCAAAATCAATCAATGATGGGTTCGCGTACCGTTTCACACTGCCGATACCCAAAAAACAGGTTGCTTGATCTGATGATCGCCAAAAATAACGTTCACCAATAAATTGACTGGCAGCAGCATATAACTGAACAAAATCACAAGGTGCAAGTGGGTAATAATGACTAAACACCTTTTTGCCAGCAGCTAATGCATGTTGATACTCATTCTTTGATTTGCTGTTCAATGTAGTTCACTCTTTCTTCTGTCAGCAATACACGCTTTACTATTTTCCCGCTAGCGGTACGCGGCATTTCTTTTACTTGATAATAGCGACGGGGGTGTTTGTACCGAGCAAGCTGTGGGGTTAGATAGGCGATCAATTCTGGTAATGTAATCGGCTCTTTGAGTGTAAGATAAGCAACTGGCTCTTGTCCCCACACTCCACTTGGCTCGCCCACCACTGCCGCTTCTTCAATTGCAGGGTGGCTAACTAATGCCTGTTCAACTTCAGCTGGATAAATATTTTCGCCACCGGAAATAATCAATTCGCTCAAACGAGATACCACATACAAATACCCTTCAGAATCCAAATAGCCAAGATCACCGGTGGCAAACCAGCCATCCTGCGTCCACTGCTCCAACCCGCGATCATTCAAATAGCACGTAACGATCGCAGGTCCTTGCAACTGGATTTCCCCCAGTTTTCCTTCTTTTTCGATAACAGATTCTTTCAAAGACTGCGACTGAATCCGCAAATTGACTTGGGCTAATGGTAATCCAGCAGAACCAATTTTTTCCTCGGCTTTATCTGGAGGCAAAGCAACGACTTGCGAACAAGTTTCAGTCATCCCATAGGATTGAATAACTGATAAGCACTTGTCTTGGCATTGCATCAAGACTGATCTGGCAATCGGACCACCACCTAAAAGAATATAGCGCAATGAAGGGTAAC
This sequence comes from Enterococcus sp. FDAARGOS_553, assembly GCF_003812305.1. Classification (NCBI taxonomy): domain Bacteria; kingdom Bacillati; phylum Bacillota; class Bacilli; order Lactobacillales; family Enterococcaceae; genus Enterococcus; species Enterococcus sp. FDAARGOS_553. Next base: position 1,777,460 of record NZ_CP033740.1, on the reverse strand, counting down.
CATTGTCTCCAGTCAAAGGCAAAAGATCGATCAGCATTTTGGTCACTAACGAGAGCACCGTTCCTTTACCAGCAGCTAGGTCTGATGCGATTTGCTGCGCATCGAATCGATCATATAATCGAACACTGATCCCTAAAATCAAGGAACGCAACAAAATTGATAAACCGCTAATATGATACAACGGAACGACACAACACCAGCAGTCGTCAGCAGTCACCGACAAGTTGATCTGCGTGGCTTGTGCACTGGCAAAATGATTGCCAAATGTTTGAGGCACTCCTTTGGGATTACCCGTCGTGCCAGAAGTGTACATGATCGATGCAACTTGTGTTTTTTGGTAAATCGAAATCGGCGCAGAAAAAAAACGTTCTTGCAATTTGCCAAAAGGCAGGAACTTGATTCTCGGCAAGGAAAGCGATCGATTGGTGACTACCCACTGACAGGCAGCATCGGTTAATTGATAGTACAGCTCTTTTTCAGTCAATCGAGTGTTTAAGAACTGAATTTGTTTTCCTAATTCCCAAAGTGCCAAAATCGTGAAATACATCTCAGGAGAGTTATTGCTTAAAATCGCTACTCGCTCGATTGTTTGAGGAATCCGATGTTCATAATAGCAAGCATAAGCCGTGACTTCTTTTTGCAAGGCAGCAAACGACCAGCTTTTATCTTGCCAATAAAAAGCTGGTCGTTCTGGATGAAGTTGTGCTTGCCGTTGCAGCCAACTACCATTCATTAAGGGAATTTAGGGAATTGGTCGAAATTAGGCTGACGTTTTTCTTTAAACGCATCGCGGCCTTCTTTTGCTTCATCCATTGTGTAATACAATAAGGTCGCATCGCCAGCAAGTTGTTGGATTCCGGCTAGCCCATCTGTATCGGCATTCATTGAGGCTTTGATCATGCGCAAAGCCAATGGGCTTTTTTGCAGCATCGTTTCTGCCCATTCCATCGTCACATCTTCCACTTGATCAAGAGGAACGACTGTATTGATCCAGTTCATTGCTAAAGCTTCTTCTGCTGTATACTGTTTCGTCATAAACCAAACTTCTTTGGCTTTCTTGTGGCCAATCGTTCGAGCAAGATAGCCTGAACCGTAGCCACCATCGAAACTGCCGACATTCGGTCCTGTTTGACCAAATTTCGCATTATCTGCCGCGATCGTTAGATCACAAACCAGCTGCAGCACGTTTCCGCCTCCAATAGACCAACCTTTGACCATAGCGATCACCGGTTTTGGTAATGTCCGGATCAAACGTTGCAAGTCCAGCACATTGAGACGAGGAACTTGATCTTCACCAACATAGCCGCCATGTCCGCGAACTTTTTGGTCGCCGCCAGAACAAAAAGCTTTGTCGCCAGCTCCTGTTAGAATGATCACACCAATGCCAGGTTCATCGCGACTGATTGAAAAAGCATCGATCATTTCAAACACCGTTTTCGGTGTAAAGGCATTGTGGACTTCTGGACGATTGATCGTGATCTTCGCCACTTTACCATGCTGTTCAAATAAAATTTCATCGTATTCTTTTAAGGTTTTCCATTCTCTCATTACAGGTTCCTCCTTATGTCACATGTTTCCATTATACACATTTCTGAGCGAATTTCGTTAGAAATTGCTTTCTGTCAAACGTTTGTTATAATCAAATCATCAAATTCTCAGAAAACGAGGAACTCTATGAACTTACTTGACTATTTAGGCATCCAGATCGAAGAAACAACCGCTACTCAGGTTCGGTTATCTTTAGTGGTCACCGATCAGCATAAACAACCTTTTGGTCTTCTGCACGGTGGTATCAATGCCGTCTTGATTGAAACAGCTTGTAGTCTGGGGGCAAATCAAGCCGTAGCTGAAGACCAATTTGCCGCCGCGATTGATCTACAAGTCAATCATTTAAAAGCGGTCAAACAAGGAACTGTTACTGTGGAAGCTGTCCCTGATCGAATCGGTGGAAAGATCCAAACTTGGCAAGCTACGATCAGACAATCCGATGGCACGAAAACGGCTGTCGGACGTTGTACATTAACTGCCGTCACCAAATAAAGGGACTGTGCCATAAGTCTCCTACAAGTAACACTAGCCGAACATTAATGATTATTGCTCCTGCGGTGCAGGGACTCCTCGTCGCAAAAGTCAGAGGAATCTATGCTAGCAACAGACTATTATTCGGTTTAACTTGTTGGATACTGACTTATGGCACAGTCCCTTTTGATTGTCGAGCATTTCTTGATGAACGTTCTACTTCAACTTATTTCAAAACAATGGCGTCTCAATCGTCTCTACGATTTTGGCGCCAGACAGCTCATTGTAATAACGGACACCATCTGATTCAAAGATACCGATTTTTGTAATATTCTCCATTGCTGTTCGTGCTGCTTCTGCCGTTATCTCTTCATCAAAAACTTTTGGCTGCAATGTGTGTTTTTTGCCCTCGCTAGTCAAAAATAATGCATGAAGCTTTTTCATCGCTTTCTCTCCTTTCGTTATTTTACGTACTCATTCTGGATCGTTTCTACCACGCCAGCCAAAGACGCATTCTTAGAAAATCCTGCCATGGCTTCACCAAACGCTAACATCTTAGCCTCCTCTGGAGCATTCATGACTTGATTGACGGTCTGACTGACAGTTTTTTCTGCATCTGGTGCTTGGATTCGAATCGTCAGCCTTGTGGTGGTTTTGGTCTTCATCGCTTCTTTTCCTCCTCTATTGTATTTTGATTGCTTCGTAAGTGGCGCCCTTACATATCTATAAACGAATCAAATAAGCAAAAGTAAAAAATAAAATTGGTTTGACTCGCTCTTTTTTTACAGAAAGTGCTGCTTTCGTTATAATGAGGCTAAGAAAGTGAGGCTCTTCTATGAAAAAAAACCGTTTAATCCAATTTTTAGGAGGAAAAACCAGCTATTATGTACTGGGATTGATCATTCTCTGTGCGATCGCTGCTTTTTTACTTAAACAAATCTCGTTTCTTTTTGATCCTTTTTTTGTCATTATTTCTACTCTTATTCCACCATTTTTATTCGGCCTGATCTTGTATTATTTGTTCAATCCGTTAGTTGATCGCTTAGAAACGAAAAAGATTCCCCGCATTGTTTCCATTGGCGGGATCTATCTTCTGATTCTTTTAGTGATCGTTTTGGCTGGGTTTCAGCTTTATCCAATCATCCAAAAACAAACAACCGATTTGATCAATCAATTCCCAGATTTGATTGCTGATTTCGAGCGAAACGCTGACTCATTCCTAGCGAATACGCCATTTGGTGCTCAGATTGATCAGATCACGGATACTCTTCAAAAAGTTGCCAACAATATCATGGATTTCATTGGTGACTATTGGCAAACCGGTGCTGCAGGGCTTAGCAGTATCTTTTCGACGATCTCAACGTTGTTTATCGCATTGTTTACAGGACCGATCATTGCTTTTTTCTTACTAAGAAATCCAAACAAGTTTTATTATTCTCTCCTGTCAATCGTACCACCGCGATTTCGTAAAGATTTCAACACGATCGTAAAGATCGCTGACCTACAAGTTGGTGCCTTTCTGAAAGGACAGATTATTTCTTCCTTTATTTTAGGCGGAATTTATTGGGTGATTTTTTTGCTGATTGGTTTAGAATATGCAAGTATCTTGGCGATCGCTGCCGGAATTTTATGTATCATTCCATATATCGGTCCATTTATCGTCTTCTTCCCAGCCCTTTTCATCGCAGCACAAGATTCAACAGGAATGCTGATCAAATTCCTGATTGCTTGGTTCGCCGTACAGCTGCTTCATGGTGACTTGGTCGTTCCTCGTGTAATGGGAGATCGTCTGCAGATCCATCCGATCACGATTCTCGTTGTTTTATTAGTTATGGGGGATTTGATGGGGATCGTAGGTGTCATTTTCGGAATACCGATCTACTGTCTCTTAAAAGTATTAGTGGTGTATGGATTCCGCAAATTCAAGCAACGGTACAATACCTATTACGGCGACGAAGGCAAGTATTTTCACAGTGAATTCACCAGTGAAGACTACTTAAAAGATGAGTAGTAAAAGAGAGAGAATCGCTTAAGCGCGGTTCTCTCTCTTTTCATTACGTGTTTTCATTAAGTACACCAACGGTTAAATGGATCAAGCGGATTCTTTGTTTGTTTTGGCTACCCGCCAGCGTAAGACTGTTTTTGCTTTTTCTGGTGCTGTCTTTCGCGGATCTGACAGATAGATCTCCCGATGCTGATAATTGCCCATCGTGGGAACAATTGATAGATCGTGGGCTTCGCAATAGTCTTGCATTTTCGCAAACGTTTCTGTTTCTGTGTCAAAAGGACCGATGTGACAAGCTTGCACGGACCAGCCTTCTTGGTATTCTTCGAAACGAATTCGTTCCAAAAAACGATTTTCTTTTTTCTTCATGATTTGTGTCAACTGTTCGGCGGCTAAATCAGCAGTTACTTGTTCCGGTTGCCGAATCATGATTTTATAGATCAACTCTTCTTTAGCAATCGGTCCTTGTGGTTTTTCAGGTAAAGTCCATACGCCTTCTAGCGGGTATACCGTATACTCAAAAGGCGTATTGCCGAAGGAGCCTTTTTTCAATCCCATGCGCAATCCATAGGCCATCATATAAAGTGCACTGATTTGCTCGGAAAATTCAGGACGGTTAGGATTTCCTTCGCCAGTCAACGTAATGAATTGATAAGCAGGCACTTCGATCAGCTGTGGTTCTTTTGGTAAATAGTAAGCTTTTTCTTGTTTTCGCCATTCATATTTCATTGTCCAAACTCCTTTTTTGTAAAGTGTACCACAAACAAAGAGATTGATTCATAAATAATCCAACCAGCGAATTTTTTTAGCTACTTTTTTGACGATCAGCTTTTTTGACGATCAGCCTTTTTGACTTTCAAAGCGGTCAGCAAATCGTTTTTCTAAGCGATGTTGGAGCGCTTCGATCCCGATACACAGCAACCAGTAAATGATCGCCACTAACACGTACATCGACATATAATCAAACGTCCGGCCGCCAACAATTTTGGCTTTTTGAAAAATGTCCGGGATCGTGATCATTGCCGCTAACGAGGTTCCTTTCAACAGGTCCATCGCGACATTGCTTAATGCTGGGACCGATATGCGAAATGCCTGAGGCAGAATGATCAACCGTAATGTTTTAGAAAAACTCAATCCCAGAGCATACGCTGCATCCCATTGCCCGCGATCCACTCCGGCGATCGATCCTCGATAAATTTCTCCAATAAAAGCACTGCTAGTCAAACTAAAACAAATAATGGCAGCTGTCAATGCGGGTAATTGATACGGCAATCCGAAATAGAGCAAAAACAACAGCACCAATGCGGGTACTCCTCGCAGAAAGGAGATATAGCCTCGAACGATCCTTCTTACCCAAGGGTTTTGAAGCATCCCCAGAAAAGTCAGCAATAAACCTAACGCATTTCCTGCGAGAAAAGAAGCAATGGCAATCCCTAACGTATAGGATAACCCTGTCAGTAAAAAAGGAAGCGACTCCCACATCAGTGGAAGATCAAGAGTTGGGATATACATTACTTTTCAACCTTTTGGATCTCTTTGTCAGATGGTACAGATACATCTGTTTGGAAGTATTTTTCGGAAATTTCTTTTAACGTCCCGTCTGCTTTCATCTCTTTTAAAACACGATCGACTTCGTCATGCAGTGCTTGGTTGTCTTTCGCAAAAAGAAAGCCTGTTTCGTTCGGATTGAAGTAGACATCTTCCAAGATTTTAACTGGAATATCTGGCAAAGCTGCCACCGACATCTTTTGCAGATAATAATCATTAAGGATCACATCGGTCCGTTCGTTTGCCACATCTGTCAGATACTGGTCATTCGTGGCATTATCATAGGTCACAAGTTTCGCACCATATTCTTCGGCTAACTTCATGTAGCTTGTATTGGGTTCTCCCGCTGCTTTTTTGCCTGCTAAATCATCTAGAGAGGCAATGCCAGAATCATCGCTTTTTCGCACGATCATACTATCAAATGAATACTTGATTGGTTCAGACAGACGAAACTTATCTCCACGGTCTCCGCTGAGACCGAAATCATTTGCGGCAAAGTCCGCTTCACCTCTAGTCAAGGACGCCACTTGTCCGTCTACATTGTATTCTTTGAACTGGATCGAAACACCCATCCGCTTGGCTACTTCTTTTGCAACGTCTACGTCATAGCCAACTAATTGATTGTCATCATTGTAATAAGAGGAAGGAAATAACGTACCTGACGTAGCAACAGTCAATTCTTTTGACTCTTGAACACGACTTAAACTATTGTCCTCTTTAGCCTTACTTCCGCAAGCACCTAACAACATCACAAAGGCACCTAGTACAACGATATTTTTCCACTTGTTTATTTTGATTGTTTCCATCTTTATCCCCCTAGAAAATCATTCTTGAACCGTCATTCATCGACAGTTATTTTTTGGGTAAATGAAATTGCTCCCATCGTTCAAACAATTCACCCACTTGAAAAAGTAAATCTTCACGGCCTTTTGATGCCATAAACTGAATTCCCAATGGCAAACCTTCCTCACTAACAGCTGTTGGAAGGCTGATTGCAGGTTGGCCCGTTAGATTGGCCAATTGCGTATAGGGCGTCAGTGCCAAACTTTTGTCGAACATCTGATAAATCAAGTCTCCGGCAGCAGCAGCTGTTCGTCTTTCTATCTCTTGCAGTTCGCTTCGAATCGTATCACTTTGCAAATCCTCTTCAATCAATGGCGCCGTTTGTGCTGTTGCAGGGGTCAAAAACAACTCATAATCTGCAAACAAAGCTTCCATCGTTACTGCCAGCTGATCCCAATATTGCAATGCCTGGATATAATCGGCAGCCGCTAATTTTTTGCCATATTGGTACAGCCCCCAAGTCATCAGCTCCATATCTTTCTGTTCCACTGGTCGTTGCAGCATTGCCTCGATCTCGGCAAACATTGCTGCTGTCTCTCCACCATTCATACGATAATAGCTTGCCATCATCGTTTGACCGTCAACAGGATAACGGATTTCTGTAACCTGATGTCCTTGATCTTCCAAAAATGCGACAGCTTTCTTGACAGCTAAGACAGCAGTTTGTGAAACTGGACTCCCGGCTGGAGACTCGGTTGTGTACGCAACTCTCAGTGTTCGATTCTGACTGGGTCCATGATGTTTCCATTCGATTCTAGGTGCCTGATAGGGAGCCGCCGGTTGAGACGTTCGTAATCCATAAAACAAACGTTCCGTATCTCTCATAGAAATCGTCAATGCAAAATTGATCGAAGCACCTTGCCAACTACGCCATTCTTGAGGTCCCACTGGCATAGTTCCTCGCGTCGGTTTTAACCCAATTAGTCCGTTGAAAGAAGCTGGGATACGAATGGAACCGCCTCCATCACTAGCAGCAGCTAATGGAAATAGTCCAGCCGCTACGACGGCCGCCGCTCCACCGCTGGATCCCCCTGCCGAATAGGCGGACTGCCACGGATTGCGTGTTGGACCGTACAATACTGGATCGGTAACATTTTTGAAACCAAATTCCGGAGCATTGGTTTGTCCCAAAGGAATCAATCCTAGCTGTTCCAGCCCGTTGACAAATGCACTCGTCTGCTCTGCTTTTGCATTTGCAAACAATGCAGCCGCCGATGTGGCCGGCCACCCCGCTTTACTTTGACCCAATATTTTAAGTGGTATTGGCAGCCCGCTGAATAAAGCCGCTTTTGTTTGCGGATTTTGTTCATACTGCTTAATTGCTGCTTGCCGATCAAAAGAAACAAGCGCATTTAACGTTGGCTCAACTTGCTGAATTTTTTCTTCGATCCTAGCTGTCAATTCCGAAAAACTGATTTTCTTCTGCGTTAATTGCTCTGCCCAATAGGTCGCATCTTCCATAAATCTCCCGCCTTTCATCGTAACAATTATAGCTTCTGTACTAAAAGCAAAAAAAGCTTTTAATTAACAACCAATATACCAAACAGAGTGAAAAAGTTCAATAGAAATATAACAGAATAACACTCTGTATTATTAAAAAGAAGCAATTTGTTTGATAGCGGTTCCCTTATTTTTCGCTACTCTTGTGTACATCACACAGGGGGGTCTACAGCATGGAAATCGTTCCCAAAAAAACAGTGCCATCCGTCAGACATACGTAACCTCGAAGAAAAGAGAGGCCGTTTAATGGCCTCTCTGGTTCTTTCGGGTATCCTGTCTTTAAGTAACGGATGTCACAGCATTCAAGTGTGTTAAACTAAATGATTTTTTTCAAGGATTTCGCCGATATAGGTATCTTTCGTCTTCTTAACAAATCCTTCTACTAATTTGCGTTCGATAAATGGCAGCTCCATCTCAGTCAATTTTTTCTTGTCCGATAAATAGTAAATCGCATTGGCCAATGTACGCAGATCATAGGCGGAAGCAAAGACTTCTGGAACGCCTCGTTCAATAGCTAACAATTGGTAGACAGCTTCCATCGCCGTTCGTACAGAATATTCAGTCGTAAAGACGGTATCACGTTGCGTTTCGGCAAAGTTGCCGATGAAGGCTAAGTTTCGTGAACCATTCGGTATCACAAGCGGACGATCTCCAGGTTCCCGCAACATGAAGTAAGAAGTGATGAAAGGCATATACACAGGGATCGCTGAACATGATTCATTAGAGATCCGTAGAATTTCATCTTCTGGAACACCTAAGTGATACAATAGTTCTTGAACGATTTCTTGTCCGGAACAGTGTTCAATCGGTTTTTTGATATAATTTCCTGGTGTATTAGACAATAGACCATAAACCCAAGTCACCGTTTGTTGATCGCCTTGCTCTTTGAAATGAGGTTGACGATGGGTCGCAAAACTCATCAGCCAATTTGAATCTTTGATAGTGACGATCCCACCGGTCACTACTCTTCCTGTCCGTAATTTCCGTTTTGTCAAACGAGAAATATAAGGTTCAATATCAAAGTTTTGCCATGTGACTGTCGCTGATACAAACCAGCTTTCTGCTGGCAGATTGTCATAAAAGACTTCTGGGCGACCAAATTCAGGAGATTGAGCAGCCAAGTTCTTCCAAAGATTCCAACTGCCACCTAATTCATGAGTAATAGGGGCAGGTGTATGGTGATCCCCTTCAGTCGAACTCTCCGTGATTGAGCCGTTTGTTACAAACACCAGATCATCTGCTGTCAAAGTGATTTCTTGGGCTTTGCCATTTTTCATCAGTGTGATACTTTGGGCGATTTTCTCTCCTTCAGTGATCTTCACGTCAATATTCATGACTTTGGTTTCATATTGGAAATCGACACCTTGTGCATCAAGGTAAGCTAATAATGGTTTAACTAACGATTCATATTGATTGTAACGAGTAAATTTCAAAGCCGTGAAATCAGGCAATCCATTGATATGGTGAATGAATCTTAAAACATATCTACGCATTTCGATGGCAGAATGCCATTTTTCAAAAGCAAACATCGTACACCAATAAAGCCAAAAGTTTGATTCAAAGAACTCGTCTCCAAAAACATCCTCGATCCGTTTGCCAACAAGCTGATCTTCTGAAGTCATAAATAGTTGGACCAACTCTTTTTGGGCTGCTGCTGATAAAGTGAATTCTCCGTCATCTGCTGCTCGTTGGCCACGATCATGAATGATCCGACAATTGGATGAGTTTGGATCGTCATGATCCAACCAATAAAATTCATCTAAGACGGAGGCATCTTCTACCTCCAATGATGGAATCGAACGGAATAAATCCCATAAACATTCAAAATGATTTTCCATTTCACGGCCGCCTCGAGTGACAAAGCCATCATGAGGAATAAATTTGCCGTCGAGTGAGCCGCCTGAAAGAGACAGCTCCTCCAGCACATGGATTTTCTTTCCCTCCATGTGTCCGTCACGAATCAAAAAGACTGCTGCTGCTAATCCAGCTAATCCGCCACCAACAATATAGGCCTGTTTCTTTTCGACATCTTTCGGTTTTCTGCTTCTTGCAAAAGCTTCATAATTTCCGTTTGTATATCTCATATGATCCCCTCCTAATATTGGTACAAATCCATGGTAGCAGTATCTTCTATTTGCGACAAAAATAACAACCGCTATTTTTCACAGATTTAGACAAATAAAGTCGTTTGTCTAAAAGTGCAAAGAATAGCAGCACTTCGTTGCCTTGTTCTAATTAAAAAAGACGGTCCCATAAACAGTCAACAAACAGACGGAACGACCGGATCTAAACAAAACCCAATAAATTCTAACGATCGCAACTGCTGCTATAGTACCTAGGCACTCTCACAGTTTCCAAGACGCGGCAGCCACTTTCTCTCATTTACAATGTCCGTTTATTTTCACTCATGGCACAGTTCTCTGTAGCGGAACAACAATCGATTACTTTTTTGCTTATTCATCTGATATAAGCCATCTATTTATGCCCGTTAAGCCAAACCAAATAGACCTCTAGCAATGATGCCCTAATTTGAGCACCTGACTTTAGCGGCTTTGTTCGTTTCTACAAATCAGCTGCGCCCAATCTGCATGCGTTCAGAAGTATCGATTTTTAATAAACTGCAAATCAGTGGTGCCAACTCTAATTGATTCATTTTTTCGATCCCACAGTCTGGCGGAAAAATATCTGAAAAAATATAGAGGGGGACTTCGCGATGAGCAGCCATGCTTCCGCCATGCAACCCATATTCATCCATCCCGTGGTCCGCAGTAACAATCACTTGATAACCTGCAGCCAACCAATCGTGCAAATACAGGCCAATCAATTGGTCTGCTTGGTTTACGGCTTTTCGGTATTCTTTTGAAACAGCCGTATAACGATGTCCCGCGGCATCGATATTCATGGAATGTATCAGTAACAAATTCGGCTGATACGTGTGCAGTAAATAATGTCCATCTGCAAACACATGTGAATCGGGATACTGGTTTTCACTATAAAAGATTCCATGTTGGATACTTTTTTTGTGGTCGTGTTGAATACGATCTCGTTTGATTTCATAAGGTGCTTGATTGAATAATTCACTTTGCCAATAATGTGCTGCAGCTGCAGTACTTCCGCCGGCAGCTTTGACAAGATCAAAAATCGAGAGTTCTTTGGAATGTTGACCATCAGCATTGGTCAGAATCCCATTCCGGTAGCTTGGTACACCAGTAGCCAACACTTCATACAATGGCCGAGAACTGCTAGGCATTTCAGCATGGACTTTGATCAGTTGTGCTTGTTTATAATCCACATGATGATTCAAGATCCCCATCTGTTCAACCGCGGTATCGTATCGGCAGCCATCCAAAACCAGTAAAAGCAGCTTTTCGGTTATTTGCGATTTAATGGACATAGCTTGTCACCCCCATCTGTCGGTCTTTGCTGATTCTCAAAAGCCATTTCCTAATTACTATTATAGCTAGCCCATTTAGCATCTTTTTCTTAGCAAGTCCACGTTGGAACCGGATACTTTTTTGAGGATCCAAAATCCGTTTGCTTTTGGAGGTGTTTCGTTTACAATCCCTTGCAGGGATATGGGGCAGTCTCTTTTCAATAAGTACCTTTAGCCTATCATGATTCATCTTTTCACCTCATTACTCATTTACTCCATCCTATCAAGCAATCGTTAACATCCAGTAAGCGTTATGAAAAGTTCATGTTAAGTTGGTAAACTTTTGCGCCTAACACAATAAAGGACTCGTAAGTGCCCCCCTTAAAAAAGCGACAAAAAAGAGCCAAATCATCACTTTGATGGCTTGGCTCTCCCAGGAAAAAATTTATTTTTTCAGTCTTTCTCATATCAATAAATAAATATTGACTTTTATTGACAAATCTCACAGAATTCTGTTATCTTTTCACGTTTTTCTAATAAAACACTTGCATTTTTTCATTAAATATGGAAACGTTCCCTTGATTTATACCCTCGCTTTCTATAAAATAAAAGCGAATAGAAACCAAAAAAGGCACCCCATCCCTTAGCGGCAACTAAGGAATAGGGCCTTGATTTGTCAGCAGCAACTGACCATCAAGTTTGCCATAGTCAATGCAGTACATCAACGTGTTTATTGTACCCAATTTTCTGGGTGATTTCTACCTCTTTTTAGGTAAATCAACACGCTTTGGTCTGCTTATTTCACTATGACAAAGGTATTGGGCAGGATCGTCCGATACCTCTTTTATATATATATCCTTTTTTAAATTTGGGCGCTTAGCGATCAGATGTAAGTTGTCCCGTTCGATCCTGTCCCCTTTTTCCAGCGACGTTTCATGATTATCTTCCAAGGGGGAGTGAGGATAGTACGTGTGAACGTCGCTATTCAGACAAAGGTTGCCTCGGTTTCTATTCCATAAAAAAACAATCGATCATCTGACCGATTGTTTTTTTGTCCACGCAGTGGTTATTTATATTTTTCTTCTAATTTACTCATCCAAGCCCCTAACCAGTACCCTAAAACAAACAGTATCACACCGCTGACCGCAGTCAGCCAAGTAAATCCGCTATAATCAGCCACTGGTGGCAAGACGATTAATACTGTTGATGCAATCACAATTCCCAAAATAAAGTGATAGACTTTCGAATGATAATGCTCCAAGAGCCACTCCATCAATTTTGAGAACAGCAGCATCACGAGTAGACCACCAATTGCGATCGGCAAGAAGACGCCTAAAATGTCGAACCCCTTGAAGCCTTTCAACATCGGATCATACAAACCTAATACGAGCAATAAGTTAGATGGGCTTAATCCAGGCACCAACACACCTAATGCAATCAATCCGCCGGCCAAAACAAATCCTAAAAAGTTTGCTGGGATCGTTCCTAGAATATCACCCATGAAATAAAGAAATAAGAAACCGATGATCATTGTACCAAAGAACCAAAACAAATCCCCCATAGTTCGTTTGCTTTTAAGAGTCGATTCTTTTGCAAGTGCAGGCAATGTACCAATAATGGCTCCGGCAAATCCCCATAAGACGACAATCTGATAATTTTGCAGCAGCCATTCTAACGGTTTCGATAAAAGCCCGATCCCAACGATCCCGCCGATCCCTACTGGCAAGAAAAAGAGCAGATTTTCTTTGAAGTTTTTCGTTAAATGTGCCATAAAACGCAGCATTCGTTCATAGATCCCTAAAATTGCTGCTAGAACTCCACCGGAGACCCCCGGCAAAATAAATCCTAAAGCAATAACGACTCCTTTTAAAAATCGTGATAATACACTTTCAGTTTTTTGTTGTCCCATTCTTGTCTCCTTCATCTGTCACCATAATTTTCATTTTTTAGTTAGTCATTTACTACTATACTGGAAGCTCTATTAATTGAAAAGGAATTTTCATCCTCCTCTTGCTCCCTCTTTCGAAGTCACTAATGGCATCTCTCATCGACAGGTTTTCGACTTTGATTTTTCAACAACAACGAATCGAAGAAGAGTGACTCTCTTCATATTTGTTTTTCCATTAAATAATCGGTCTGTTCATCATCCCCCATGAAGAAAGAATGACTGCCTACTCGTCGAAAGCCCATCTTGTTATAAAAAGCCAATGCATTGGCATTGTGTTCCCATACGCCTAACCACAAAGACGTCTTTTGTTTTGCCTTGGCAAACTCTTCCGCAAAAGACAACAATTGCTGACCATAGCCGCGGCGTTTGTAGTCACTTCGGATGTAGATCCGCTCAACTTCAAGTCCCTCTGGTGCAATCGGCTCAGTTTGAGCTGTTCCCCAATTAAGCTTTAGATAACCAGCAATTGCTTCTTCTTGCAAAAAGAAAAAAGCAGACTGCGGATTTTTCAGTTCTTTGTGCAACTTTTCTGAATGATAAGCAGCCTCTAAATAAGCTTGCATATTTTCTTCCGTATTATATGGCGCAAATGTGTCCTGATACGTCTCAATACTGATGGCTTTCAACTCAACAAGGTCAGCCGGTGTACATTGGATAATTCCCATGATAAACTCTCACTCCGATCCATTTCATTTCGTTCTATTGTGGCATAATTCATTGCCAAAGACAATAAAAAATAGTTCGTCAGCAGGCGCCCATTCAACTGTTGCTGGGATTCTGCTTGACGAACTATCGGATCAGTAAAAAACTGTTTATAGCCAAGATCCGGAAAATTGGTGGATCACCATAGTAGTTGGATCTTCCTCAACTTCGCCGGTAATATAACTTTTTGGAGAGAAAGTCATTTGCGGGAAAATTTCTACCCCTTTAACCGTTTGACGCTGATTGTTTAGTTGCAGACCATGTTCCTGCAACAATTCAGTGACTCGAATGACGTTGGTTACTACATCTTCCGTTTTTTCTGCTCGCACAAATTCACGATCATCATAGTCATGATACCATTCTTCCATGAAAGGATGATGAGGCACTGCACCGATGATACCGGTGGAAATTTTGGTTTCGATCTCAAATCCCATAAATGCCTCATAGTTTAATAGATCATCTAATGGTTTCACCACTTCGACATCGGTATCCATATAAATGCCGCCTTCTGTCACTAATGCATACAAACGAACAACGTCAGAAACAAAGGCCCATTCTTCTTGTTTGTAGGCTTCTTGTAAGTAAGAACCAAATTTTGAAAGATCGATCGTTGATTCATCCCAGCGTTTGATCTCATAGTCTGGGCAAAATTTGCGCCAGGTTTCGATATATTTCTGTTCGCTTTCCCCTAATTCATTGCCCCCAAACCAGCAATAATGAATGATTTTTGGAATCATTTTACCCTCTCCTTTTTGATTTCGTTAATTTAAGTGTACAGGGTTTTCTCTCCTTTTCAAAATCATATACACTGTTACTATCAAATAAATCGTAGCAGTTCGTTCTTGATACCGGTGATTTCCTATAATCAACCCAGATACAAAAAAGCCATAAAAAAAGCCCCGCTGCCGTGGCTTTCAAAGGTTTCAGTTCTTTGAATTTCTGGCTGCGTGCGGCAGAGGAAGGCTCTTTTTATTACTATTTTTTATTACATATAATGATTGTCCCGTAGTTTCGCTTGGCGAATATCTGCAATCGTTTGAGTCCCTGCTAATTGCATTACCATCTCTAATTCTTTTTTGAAGAAATCGAACACTTGCTGAACGCCTGTTGAACCGCCTAACGCTAATCCGTAAATCACTGGACGTCCAATCGCCACTAGATCAGCACCAGAGGCGATTGCTTTAAAGACGTGCTGCCCACGGCGAACACCGCTGTCAAAGACGATCGGAACTCTGCCAGCGACGGCATCTGCTACGATCTGTAAAGAATCAAAAGCAGCTGGTCCACCATCTAACTGACGGCCACCATGATTTGAGACCCAAATCCCTTGTGCTCCAGCATCTAACGCACGTGCTACATCTTCTTCTGATTGAACCCCTTTGACATAAACAGGTAAGTCAGATTCCTTCGCAATGAACGCCACATCTTGAGGACTCAGTTTTTGTTTGGAGGAGCCATATACCGCATCCATTGTTTGTCCGATTCCAGACTGATAAGCTTGCACAATTGGCATAGCCAATGGAAAGGTAAAGCCGTTACGGCGATCCGTTTCTCGGTTGCCACCAACTGTGGCATCCGCCGTTAAAACAATCGCTTTGGCACCATTGCGTTTCGCCATCGCCAAAATATCCCGATTGATGCCATCATCTTTGCTCATATAGAATTGAAACCACTGAGGTGCTTGTTCTCCGCCGGCTGCCCGAATTTCTTCTAGCGTACAGGAAGCATAAGAACTAGCTGTGTAAATTGTACCGAAGCGCGCAACTCCTTTTGCCGAGGCTTTCTCCGCATTGACATTGGCCAAGCCATGAGCGGCCACCGGAGCCATGATAATCGGTGCATTTAATGTATCACCGGAAAAATTAGTCCTGGTGTCTGGTAATTCAATGTCTTTGAGGACATGAGGAATAATCAGCTTATGATTGAATGCGCGTTCATTTTCTCGATAAGTGAAGGTATCTCCCGCACCGCTAGAGATGTAGCCATAGCCTCCTTTGGGAATCACTTCTTTTGCTGCCTCTTCTAAATCACGCATGTTGATAAAATCGACTGCGCCTTCTGCCGTACTTGCTTGATAAATTTTTTCCATCCCTATCCCTGCTCTCCAATAAGATAACGTTTACAATATTATGTTACGCTTGTTTGGTCAGCCAAGCAACTGATTCGCTCCAACGATGGTATTCACTCTTTTTTGATCACTCTCAAGCTGATTGACGTATTCTCCAGGAGAGCCACGAAGGTTTTTCACAAAGAAAAGCCTTTGCAGCAACCTTTCGGACTTTTTTTTCACTAGCAAATACAGCTTATGGTATGATATGATTCGTTTGAAAGGGTTAAGATGATTTCTTATGAAAGGATGGCATTATTGAATCTATTCGGATTAAAATTTGGTTTGCGAAATCTAAAAACGGGGATCAGCGTCTTCATTTGTATTCTTCTAAGTTTTCTTCTACAGCGTGAGACATACGTTGTTTCAACGATCACCGCTGTCTTTACCTTAAGAGAAGATCATGGGACTACTGTCAAATACGGCCGGCATCGGATTGCTGGAAATACCTTTGGCGCATTAGCATCGATCATCTGTATCGGAATTTTTAAATTTTTTGGCTACACACACCTTGTTCAGCTGCTATCGATTCCTTTCGTTATCATGCTGATGATCGCATTATTAGTGAAATTCGACTATCACGAAGGAACGGTCGGTGCCTGTGCTACCCTTTTGACGATTTTATTTATGGTTCCCCAAACTGAATCCTATCTTTATGCCTTTAACCGGGTGATCGATAGTTTCATTGGGATGGCCGTTGCGATTGCCGTCAACCACTGCTTGCCTGCATCAGCTAAAATAGTAGAAGAATAAGGTAAAAAAACGTGCTGAGCTAAATTGCTCTGCACGTTTTTGCTTTAGTCATAAAGGATTTCCTCGCATTCCCTTTTCAAACAAGAAGCACTCGAAAAATAAACCATTTTCGAGTGCTTCTATTTTTTTGAGAGTGTAACGAACCTATGTCCCAACAATTTGTTCATTCTTATTTCATCATGCACAACGTCTTAATTACTTACGTAAATCGCAAAAAACATCAATGCTGCACCTAACATGACAAACAAATGCCAGATTACATGGGTGAATCGTCTATTTTTCATACTATAAAAGAGCGAGCCTACAGAATAAGCGATTCCTCCAGCAACTAACAGTAGTAATCCGGTCAAATCGATATTCTGATAGAGCTTAGGTAAGACAACAATGATTGCCCACCCCATCACATTGTAGATGATCGTTGAAACTTTCGATACTTTGTTCGTTTTTGTCAACCTCAAAGATTTGTAAATAATCCCTATTACTGCGGTGGTCCAAATGACACTAAGCAAGATCAACCCAGCCATTCCCTGTACGACTAAGAGGCAAAATGGGGTATACGTACCAGCGATCAAGAGATAGATCGAGCAATGATCGAATACTTGGAAAACTTTCTTTGCCTTCGTAAAAATCAGGCTATGAAATAACGTAGAGGAAAAGAAAAGCAGAAAAAGCGAACTTCCATAAATCGCAAAAGCGACATAATCTAAGGTGGTATGGGCGCGATCCATCAGCAAATTAAAGCAAAACAAACTTAACAACGCTGCGATCCCATGGGTCACTGCATTTAATACTTCATTGATGATTTGATACTTTCGACTAAATTCTATCTCCATCTTGATCCACTCCGTTTCATTTCTTCGACTCCATTATACTCGAAAAACTATCTGATTACCAAAACTTTTGAATCTAGTTTTTAAAACTACATGTATTTTTAACTTTTGTAAAATGTTTTATCACCATCACCAAAGACAGCATCAAAAGGACAACGATCAAACCAGTCACGAGTAAAAAGGTCGTTCGTTTTGCTTGCTGCACTTTTGACAATGACGCGCTTATTTCCTCTTGCTCAACTGCGACCCTGTGTCCGCGAACCAGCAAACGGTGACTATTGATCATATAAGGGGTGCAAGTAACTAGTGTGACCAGGTCTTGGTTATCTTGGATCTGAAGTGTTTCTGTTTTTGTCGGCGCGACAGTTTGTATTTGATCGATTTGATACGCAAGATATTGACCATTGATTTCGATATAAAAGCGATCCTCTATCTGTAACCGAGGTAGATCTGTAAAGAGTTTTGCTTGTGGTAATCCTCGGTGACTAGAAAGTACCGCATGCGTCGATACTCCTCCGACTGGATATGAAGTTCCCTCGAGCAGACAGGCCCCTTTCTCCAATAGTTTTGTTGTCGTCTGATCAAAGATTGGTAAATTGACATTGATTTTTTGGGATCGTCAAAACACCTATCGTGTGTGCTTCTATATAAGATTTCAGCGAGTTCTGCTTTTCCTTTTTTTCCTTGGAAAATGGGTCTGCTTCTGTCTTAGGTTCATTTGATGCCATTTTTTCATTTGCTTCACGCATCTGCTTGTTCAACTCAGCAATCACTGACGCATGTTCAGATTTTGCTTTTTTCTGATAGTTTTTGATGATTTGTTGATCGAGATAGTCATTCAATGTATCGCTAACAAAGGGATACGCCAAGCTGAGGATACCGATAAAAAATACCAATAGCATGATTAGATCTAAAGTATGCCTTTTTTTTGCTTCATTTCATTCTCCTCAGCTATCCATTCGTTCTTCGTTTGACACTAAGCCTTATATCTTTTTATCCAGTAGACACCTACTATCGTCAATAAAACGACACCCAAACCAATATACAAAGTAACTCCCTCGCCGCCAGTTGCTGGTAATGTTCCTTTCTGTTTGTTTGGTACTTTTTCTGGAGTAACCAATTCATTCGCCACCGCATAAGATTGTGCATCTACTTTGAAAGCAATTCGTTCATTTAATTTGATATAGCTATTCGGTGCTTTGGTTTCTTCCAAATAGTAGGTTCCATAAGCTAATCCTGTAATGTCTACTAATCCATCGTTCGTTGTATTGAAAGTTGTTGCTTTCTCCGGAGAATTCGTCCACGCCACTGCTTTTGTGACTGGATCAATGATCAAATAGTTCGCGGTCGCCGAATTTTCGTCGCGTACGACAAACGATGCACCTGCCAATGGCCGTAGCTCAATCACTGCCCCATCTACTTTTATGAATCTTTTTCCCCCTGTCAGAACCTCAACAGTCGGTGGTGTTTGATCTGTCGTGTGACCATTATCGACATTTGCTTCGTTTTTATAACCTTTCGTCGGATCTGCTAGTTGATTCAAATACATGTAATAAACGAATCGCAACGTTCCACCTGGAGTCAGGGAAGGGATATATGTGGGCGCAATTGCTACTGTAAAACCATTGGCATGTTCAGTGATCTGATAATTATTAGTATCAATGAGACGTTCACCATCATAGAGTGCATAGCTTGTTTCTCCCTTGGACTGATTCATAAATGTCAATGCAGGATCGTGGCTATCGATCAATTTGAATGAGGTATACTTGTTGCTCTCCTCCTCTTTATCGGCAATCCCATCAGGTATATTGACAGTGATCTCATAGTTGATTGCTTCACCGATGGCTACATCTTGTCCTTCTAATTGGGGCGTGTCTTTTTCTACTTTAGTCGTATCATTTTTTACCGTCTTTGCTACAGGCATTTGACTTCCTGAAATGATGGTAAATAGCGTAGTTGTTTGGTCGGCAATCATCTCAGCATTTTCAGGCGCTTTGACTTCCTCCAATACATACTCTCCGACCTCTAAACCAGCGACGATCATTTGTCCTTTAGCCGCAGCACTCTCGACAAAGTCCTCTTCTCCTATTTCATAACGATTGCCGCTGACAAAGTGTTTCGCCTTTGATTTGTCTGACGTCCATGTATTTCTGTTGCTTCTCATCTGTATATTCTTGGTATTCCTGAGAAGTGTAAGAAGTAAGCAAATTGTTTTCAGCTGCATCCTTGGCATGCAGCTGAAATAAAAATCGTCTTTCTTGTGTTGACTCATTTAAGCGATAAAAGAGGATCAAATGATCATCTGTTTGCTTGATACTCACTTCTCCATAATCATTTTTCAACACCTCTACTACATCAACAACATCTTCATCATTTGCTACTACCTTGTTTATGTGTTGAGAATATAAGTAAGCGATGAAAAAGATGGCCAACAAACTAAGAAGGACAAGATGCTTTCCCTTTTTCATTTTTAGTGCCTCCTTCGAAATTTTTTTAAAATTCAAATAGATAATAAAAAAAAAGAAAAGATTCACTAATATTTCTAATTCTTTCCCCTTCAGCTTCTAAATATTCAATTATAGTTATTTATATCCATTAAACACACTAACAAGGAAGCAAAAAAAATATTGATATCGTTATTTAAAATTGTGGGTTATTTCTTTTCTCTCAAAAAACATACTCGCTGAACGCTATTTTTGAGACAAGTGAAATAGAAATATTTCTAAACCTTGTATAGACTTGTTAGAAATCTGAGACACGTATTTACAAGAGAAATTAAATACGCTAATAATAATAATTACAAAAAAAGGAAGGTGATCAATTGATTGAAAAAATTTTGTTAGATGATCATGCCAGAACGAAATTGAGTGTCTACGGCAAGTTGATGACACTCTCACCCGGGGAATACAGCATAGATCAGGTGCGGGAAAACTTGGATTTTTATTACGGCCTGCACGCTTCAAAAAAATCTTGAGCGCAATCCAAGATGATTTAGAAAAATTTACTACCATCAAGCTATTACATAGTAAAAATAAGTTAACCGTCAATGAACAACTTGTTCAATACACCCAATACCAACATTACCTTTCAACTGAAAGTGTTCCTTATAAATTGTTGCTCAGTATGCTAATAGAAGAGGACGACGATCTCGCTGCTTTTTGTAACCGGCACTATATCAGTCGCTCGACCTGTTTTCGTCAAACAAAAAAGCTGGTTGAATATTTGAAGGAATACAATATCAACTTGAATTTATCGAATCTGACCTTGTCAGGTTCCGAAATGTTGATTCGTATCCTCTTTTTTAATTTCTTTTGGTTTGTATCATTAGGTGAAAGTTTGGACATAGTTCCTTATAGCCAAGAAGTGAGAGCATTGATTTATAAACATGAAGAAGCACAGCATAAGAACAAGTTTGACTTAGGAAAAAAACAAGCCAGTCTCCATTGTCTGATTTGTTTGCTGAGGATCAAAAACAGCCACTTTACTGATATCTATCACTTATCAAGGGATTCTTTCATTCCAAGTGGTACAGACCTCAACTTCTTTTACGATTTCTTCAAGATCGCCAATCTGCGTTTAGACCTCTTGGAGGTAAACTCTTTGTTCTATTTGTTTTATTATTGGCCGTTTCTGACTTCCAACCAAGACATTCGTCTGCCGATCATCCAACATTCTTATCAGCAACCAAGTAATGACCCCAAGGAGATTTTGGACGAATTCCAAGACCATTGTCAGACGTTTATCGGTACGTTTCATTTTGAAAATGAGCCAGCTCTATATTTGAACATCTACCTATCGATTGGTAACTTTAGCTTGTTCAAACAAAAAATCCCTTTGACCACATTGTTTATTTCTTCGTATATCAAAGAAAAGTACCCACTCTTACATATCTTGACAATCAAAATCGAAGGCTTCTGGAAAAAATTTTCCCAACGGAAAAATTATACGTGGCTGAAATCTTGTGTAAGTGAATTAGCTTTCATCCAAGCTTGTTTGCTTTATCCGTATTATTCAGAAATCGACGAAAACTATAAGTTGAAAGTTGGTTTTGTCAATGTTTCTGAGCATCTGATTTCCGCTGAGATCTTAAACCTAGGCAAAAAGATCCCATTTGTTGCTATCGAACAGCTGACACTTCCAATCACTGAAGAATATGACTTTATCATCTTGGGGTCACCTTTGCTGATTCCGAAGGGCCTAGATCCTTTTAAATATACGGTCCTTGATTATTGCCATTACAGTGATTTCGAAACTGATTTATATCAACGCCTTCTAGAAGTCCATCATCAAAAACTACAAACTTTGTTTTCTAGTTAACTGATTTATGTAAAACTGGCTGTGGTAAAATTCAAAAAAAAAACCGTCAGAAATAAGCTATTTCATTTCTGACGGTTTTTTAGATAAAAAAGCTGAACCCTTGACTATCAAAGGTTCAGCCATCAATTCTTTATTCAGATTCTTCTTCAGCCATGAATGTGTTAAAGACTTCTTCGATCATGTCCCATTCAGCTTCTGTTTCAATTTGTTCTAATTCGCCTTCTGTACCATCTTCGTTTTCAACGTAGGCATAGGCTTGTAATTCGACATCTTCTTCTTCTGGGACTCCAGCTGGATAAAGCAACACGTAGTTGCGTCCAAATTCTTCTTGTCCATCTACTGTCAAAAGAATTTCGTATAATGTTTCATTGCCTTGATCATCGACCAATGTAATGTGTTCGTGACCTTCATGGTCGTGGTTGTGATCATGATTGTGATCATGCGTATGTTCTGACATTTTTTTTCCTCTTTTCTGTAAACTAAAACAGTTGTTTTCCAGCACCATCTAAATAATTCTGCAAAATCATTACTGCTGCTAATTTGTCAATGACTTTCTTACGTTTGGCACGAGATGTGTTGGCTTGTTCAACTAGCATTCGTTCTGCTTGAACAGTCGTCAAGCGTTCGTCTTGGTAGTCAACAGGCAAATCAAAACGTTCTTCGATGGCCTTGCCGTAAGCTAGTGAAGCCTCTGCTCTTGGACCAATGGTGTTATTCATATTCTTGGGCAGTCCCACCACAAAACGAGTCACTTCATACTCTTTGACTAATTCTCCAAGACGATCATAGCCAAAGTCATTTTCATCTTCGTTGATTCGAATGATCTCGATCCCTTGCGCAGTCCATCCCATAGGATCACTAACAGCTACACCAACTGTTCGTGAACCGACATCTAAACCCATGACTCTCATTATAGGTTGATCCCGTGATTTCCTAAGTAATAACGAATCAAAACTTCCAAAATCTCATCGCGTTCATGACGACGAATCAAGTTCCGGGCATCCCGATAACGAGGAATGTAAGCCGGGTCGCCAGAAAGGAGATAACCGACGATTTGATTGATTGGATTATAACCTTTTTCTTCTAATGCACGATACACGATAGCCAGTGTTTCACTGATTTCTTTCTTGCGGCTATCATCAAAATCAAACCGTACTGTTTCATCTGTAAAACCCATTTCACGACACCTCTCTTTATATTGTTTTTTAGCACATTGTACGTTTCTATTGTACTCGACGTTTTGTAAAACTACAAACATCTGCACTAGTTTATCTTTATTATAACAAAGCTTTATGATATTTTTGTGAACTTTTTCAAAAAAACCGATATTTCTCTCATTTCGCTAGAATGATCGATAAACATATTGGTTAGCCGGTGCCTCGATGGTTTGTTCTTGGTCAACGACTACCATTGGCAAATCTCGTTTAAAGGGTTGATAGTATTGCGACTGGATGGTTCCTTCAATGTGCAGCCATTGGTCATTCTCGGTAACCGTTTGTTCAGGTAACTCAACACGTAATCCAAAAACACCTGAATCCGCTACACAGTGAATGATCCCAAAACGAAACAGAAAGATTTCATTACGATCATCTTGCGCTGCATGATAAACAAAACCGTCATAGCTGATTTTTTTCCCGATAAATTCACTTGGATACGTATAGATCAATTCCATGAGTTCCAAATAATTCTCGTCGGTGACAGCAATCGTTTGTTTATCGGCATACTTCGCTAACGAAGTCGTCATTTGCTCGTCATAATCATCTTTATTGTAATAAAGACTAGTATCTGGTTTAAGGTATTGGGTATTCATTTCGGGATCGCCGACAGACTCTTCACTCAGCGGGAAATTAAACCCTTTTGCTTCAACAATGGTCGTATCCAGACTGACTGTTGGGAAAAACAAACCAACAATGATTGGCAATGCTAATAAGAAATACGCAATGAGGCGCTGAGATTTTTTTTCGAGTCCATGGTGATGCTCATCTTCATGTTCATCAGGCGTTTGTTTGACCCAAAAATACAACTGGACTAATGCCAAAAATAAAGCGACAATCATCGAAAGAATCGCTAGATAACGATAGTGGACATTGATGAACTGATTCAGTTTTCCTGATACCTGCAAGTACATCATCAACTCAAAATATCCAGATAAAATCAAAAAACGGATCATTGTTTACACCACCCATGCATAAATTGAGACTATAACAGCAATTAATCCCACCATTGTTGCAATAAAACGACCGGTAAAATATCGTTTCATCATCAGAAGATTCTTGATGTCCACCATAGGACCAAAGACCAGAAAACCCACGACTGGACCGGCGCCGAACAGACTAAGCAGCGAAGAACCGATAAACGCATCTGCTTCAGAGCACAGCGACATCGTCAATGCCAAAACAAGCATGACCAATACCGCCAAGAATTTCGTAGAACCCAAAGTCAACATCATTCCCGTTGGCAAATACGTCTGCATCGCTGCTGCAATCAATCCGCCAATGATCAAATACCGACCAGTATCGAAGAATTCATCAATACTGTGTTGCAACAAATGCCGTATTTGATGGGACCATTTTCGTTTCTCAGAACCTGTATCATGAGCATGCCCATGGTGATGTCCTTGATGGGTATCCTCTGAAGCTGTGATCAATTGGGTTTTCAAAATCTCTCGCTTACTGAAATAAGCCAGCCAAACACCTACCGCCATTGCCACCAACAAGCTGCCAAGTACTCGCAAAAAGGCAAACTTCGCTGAATTGCCAAATGCGATGAATGTCGAAAAAATTACAATGGGATTCACAATAGGGGCTGTCAGCATAAAAGCAAAAGCCGTGTAGACTGGTACGTCTTTTTTGACGAATTGATTGACGATCGGAACGATTCCACATTCACAAGACGGGAAGAAAACGCCTAAACCACACCCCATTGCAATGGAGGCCAATTTATTCTTTGGCAGGATTTTTGTCACTCGTTCTGGCGTCAGAAAAACTTGCAGCGCCCCTGAAATCAAGCAGCCTAATAAGACAAAAGGCAAGGCTTCAATGACGATGGAGAGAAAGATCACGCTCATCTGCAAAACAGAATTAGGTAAGCTTTGTAACATATATTCAACCTTCTTTATAAAAAAATAATTGCGCTGGAACTACTATACGTTTTTTTGCCTCAATGCACAATGTTTTTTACAGTCTTTGCTGGCACCTTAAAGCTTGCTTTAGTTTTTATTCTTTTCCAGCAGTTTCTTTGACAAGTTGTCCCTCAAAACGTACATTAGACAGAGAATCTGCTTGGAGGAATTTGCATGATACAAATGAATACATTAGATGAACTGCTGACGAAGATAAAAGAAACCCCATTGGCACTTATTTATCTCTCACAGCCGGCTTGCAGTGTCTGCTTAGCAGACAAACCTCGTCTTAATAAATTAGCTTTAGAAAAGCATGTTCCACTTTATGCTGTCAATGTAGCGGAAGTCCCAGAGGCGGCTGGCCAATTTTCAGCATTGACTGCTCCTGTCGTCCTTCTTTATTTTCAAGGAGATGAACGCCACAGAGAAGCACGAATCATTGATTTTAATAGGCTGGCTGCTATTATTGATCGCTATAGGACTGCCTTGACCAAAACCGAGACCATCTCTTATGACGATCTTTTTGATCAACTGATGAAATAAAAAAACACTGTCTTTCCATCACCTACTAGACGCGAAGGTTGATGGAAAGACAGTGTTTTTGGGTTTTATTCTGATTCAGTCGTTTCGTGGTTTTCCGGTTGATCTGTCGTTAAGACGTTGCCAGAATGCAAGAAATAAATCAGTGTTTGTAATTCATTGGTCAAATCAACATTTTGGATCAGCACACCTTTTGGTGCAGTGATGCGCGCAGGCGTAAAGTTCAAGATTCCTTTGATCCCTGCTTTCACAAGCTCATTGACTAAGTCTTGCGAATGTTGTGCGGGAACCGTCAAGATCGCGACATCGATCTGTTGGATCTTCACTTGTTCTTTCATATCGCTCATTGGATAGACAGGAACGCCATCCACGATTCGTCCTACGATATCTTCATTCACATCAAATGCAGCACTGATCCGAATGCTATTGCTCTGATGGAATTTATATTTTAACAGTGCGCTACCTAGATTACCAACACCTACTAGCGCGACATTTGTCATATGGTCTTCATTCAACGTTTTAGCAAAAAACTGCATCAGGCTTTCCACGTCATAGCCATAGCCGCGTTTTCCCAATTCCCCAAAATAAGAGAAGTCGCGACGAATCGTTGCGCTATCCACTTGGACAGCTTCGCTTAATTCAGTAGATGAAACCTTCAACTTTCCAGCATTGTGCAAGATGCGTAAATAGCGGTAATACAAAGGCAAACGTTTCGCTGTTGCCTTTGGAATTTGATGATCTTTCAAGAAATACTCCCCCATTGTGAAAAATTCACGTGTGATGTAGCTATCATATCAAATAGTTTGCTCAAAAATCAATTTGATTGCTCACAATTTGAAAATTTTTTTATTTAATGATACAATCATTCTTTTTTCATAATCGCTGTTTATCACAAAATGTGATAGACTGATAGTATTGCAACCAAGGAGACAAGTGACTTCAAGAATAGGAATGAATACATATGATACTATTACAAGCAAATCAAATCGCCAGACTATTTGGCGCTGAAGTTTTATTTGAGAATATCAACCTAGAGATTGCTAGCCATTCCCGGATCGCGCTTGTGGGAAGAAATGGCGCCGGAAAATCGACCCTGTTAAAAATCATTGCCGGGATCGAAAGCCCCGATAAAGGAACGATCGCCAAAAATAAAACTGCGACACTAGGTTATCTTGCCCAAGACACTGGTTTAAACAGTACTGCTACAGTCTGGGAAGAAATGTTGACGGCTTTTGCCGGCATTCGACAGATGGAACAGCGGATGCGCTCATTAGAAGTCGCCATTTCAGAAACAGACCCGACAGCAGTCAATTATGATGGTCTATTAAAAGAATATGACCAGCTACAACATGAATTTGCCGAAAAAAACGGCTACGGATATGAAAATGAGATCCGTTCTGTTCTACACGGCTTTAAGTTCGACGGCACTTTTTATGAGCAATCCATTGAAACATTGTCTGGTGGTCAAAAAACTCGTCTAGCACTAGCAAAGATGCTGTTGCAAAAGCCAGATATTTTGATTTTGGATGAACCGACTAACCACCTGGATATTGAGACATTGTCTTGGCTTGAAAACTATCTTCAAGGGTATGCCGGTGCTCTTTTGATTGTATCTCATGACCGTTATTTCTTAGATAAAGTCGTCAATGAGGTCTATGAGCTTAGCCGACGGAAAATGCACCATTACAAAGGGAATTACAGTCGTTATCTGGTTTTGAAAGCCGAGCAGCTGCAAAGTGAATGGAAAGCTTTCGAAAAACAACAAGAAGAAATCAATAAATTAGAAGACTTTGTAGCGCGTAATTTAGTTCGTGCCTCCACAACTAAACGGGCGCAAAGCCGGCGCAAACAATTAGAAAAAATGGAGCGGCTCGATCGGCCTCAAGGAGATGAAAAATCCGCAAATTTCCTTTTTTCAATCAGTAAACCTTCTGGCAATGTGGTAATGCAAGTAGCCAACGCAGCCATCGGTTATCAAGAGACTGTTCTATCCGAGCCGATCGATTTGGATGTTCGCCGGAAAGATGCCATTGCATTAGTCGGCCCTAATGGAATTGGTAAATCGACATTATTAAAATCACTGATCCACAAGATTCCTTTGATTCGCGGTGACGTTCATCTAGGTGCCAATGTCTCAATTGGGTATTATGATCAAACCCAATCAGATCTCCATTCAACAAAAACAATCTTGAAAGAATTATGGGATGAGCACCCCACTACGCCAGAAGTAGAGATCCGCACAATTTTAGGAAGTTTCCTTTTTTCTGGTGAAGATGTTGAAAAACCAATCACATTGCTCAGTGGCGGCGAAAAGGCACGGGTCGCTTTAGCAAAACTTGCAATGGATCATGACAACTTCCTGATCTTAGATGAACCGACTAACCACTTGGACATCGACAGCAAAGAAGTACTCGAAAATGCCTTGATTGATTATGAAGGCACATTGCTTTTTGTTTCTCATGACCGCTACTTTATCAATCGAATCGCGACCAAAGTCATTGAATTATCTGAAACCGGCAGCAAATTGTATTTAGGGGACTATGATTATTACGTGGAGAAAAAACTGGAAGAAACAGAACTAGCTGCGATGCAGCAATCTGATGTTCAAGAGAAAGCCATCTCACAAGGCAAACAATCTTTCTTCCAGAGCAAAGAACAACAAAAAGCCATTCGCTCATTGCAGCGTAAAGTCACTCAAATTGAAGCAGACCTAGCCAAAACCGAAGCAGAGCTTGAAGAAATCGAACAAGCGATGACTCGTCCTGACGCATTGAACGACCACGTCCGTTTGTCTTCGCTGAATCAAGCAATGGAGACTGTCCAAGCCACCCAAGAACAGCTGATGGAAGCTTGGGAAAACACGAGTCTGGAATTGGAAGAACTAGAAACAACTGACACGAATCAGTCCACAGGCGGATGACAACCTTCATTCCCTCTGCTTTACTTGAAGTAAGGCAAAAAAGGCACGCTACTTCAGGAGGGAAGCTATGAAGAAAAAAGGGAAACAAAGAAAGCGTTATGTTTTTCTTGTTTTGTTGGGTTTATTATTGATTTTTGCTGCATTTATCCGACTTTCTCATGTGAGCTATTCCAGCCAAGATTATGAAGAATATCCCATGATGGATGACATGGATTTTGATCAAGCAGCTTACAATGAACAAGCGAACGAGTATTTACAAGAAAATGGAGTGACTACGCCTCTTTACCTACAAACAAATGAAGAATGGGCTGATTATTCCTATGGTTCAGATGGTACGCAAACTTTAAGCGATAATGGCTGTGCCCTGCTCTCTCTTTCAATGGTACTCGCTTATTTGCGAGAGGATAATGTTTCGCCGCTTGAAGTTTTGGATTGGGCACAAGATAGCTACTATGTCGATGGGCAAGGAACCGATTGGCGGATTTTCTCTGATTTTGCGGATTCCTTTGGTTACTCGTATCACGATTTGGGCACAGACACAGCGCAAGTAGCCAATTATCTGGCAGTTGGACAGCCAGTGATCGTCTCTGTGACCAGTGGAGATTTCACAGATACTGGTCATATCATGGTGTTGGCTGCTATGCAAGATGAAAATGTGGTTGTTTTAGATCCAAACGATACGCCGGAAAAAAAACATTATTTAACGTCCTATTCATTGGAAGAAATCGCTGCTCAAAGTTTACATTTTTGGACATTTACAGAGGACGAAAGTACTAATTTATAAAAAAGAAACTACCTATAAGTTGTCAGGAAGGATCAAGCACGATTACCTCTTTCTTGACACTCTATAGGTAGTTTTTTTATAAATAGTCCTCATCAATGCATGTTGATAATGACCGCGCCTCTTGACGGCTACCTTGAGAAATCTTCGCTTTCTCCTTACAATGGATCCGCTTTCCTTTATAATAGAAGAAAGAAAGGTGTGACGCATATGAAAATCGGAATTCCTAAAGAAATCAAGAACAATGAAAATCGTGTAGCTTTGCCGCCAGCTGGCGTCTATGAATTGGTTCAAGAAGGGCACGAGGTCTTGGTTGAAGCAAATGCAGGTATCGGATCAACTTTTTCAGACGAAGCCTATCGAGCAGTCGGCGCAACGATCGTTGCTAACGCTGCAGACGTCTGGGCGGCTGACATGGTGATGAAAGTCAAAGAACCGCTGCCAGAAGAGTATTCCTACTTAAGAGCGGGATTGCTGTTATTTACTTACCTACATGTTGCTGCCAATCCAGAATTAGCAAAAGCGCTCATGTCCTCCAAGGTTCGAGCGATTGGCTATGAGAATGTCCAACTGGCTAATGGGGCGCTGCCTCTCCTCTCTCCAATGAGTGAAATTGCTGGTCGAATGGCAGTTCAGATCGGCGCACAATTCTTAGAAAAAATCTATGGCGGCAAAGGAGTCCTCCTGTCCGGTGTTCCGGGTGTTCGAAAAGGTCAGGTCACGATTATTGGCGGTGGCGTTGCCGGAACCAATGCCGCGAAAATGGCGTTAGGGCTTGGTGCGCAAGTCACAATTCTCGATGTATCCATCCCACGCTTACAAGAATTAGACCAGCTATTTGACGGACAAGTTCAGACACTCTTCTCTAATCGTTTCAACATTGAAGCCGCTATTCAACAAGCAGACTTGGTGATTGGCGCCGTCTTGCTGCCAGGCAAAAAAGCGCCAAATCTAGTAACTCGTGAGATGGTGAAAACCATGGCAGAAAAATCAGTGATTGTAGATATTGCGATTGATCAAGGAGGCATTTTTGAGACAGAAGATCGTGTCACTACTCATGACGATCCTACCTACATCCAAGAAAATGTGATCCATTATGCTGTTGCCAATATGCCTGGCGCAGTTCCACAGACTGCTACATTGGCATTGAGTATCGCCACATTACCCTACGCTAAACAATTGGCTGCCGATCCTGAAAAGGCATTAAGAACAAACGCTGCACTGGCGCGTGGTGTCATCGCATTTGACGGTCACTTCACGTTGAAGGAAGCCGCACAAGATCTGGCGATCGATGCCGTCGAACTCTCAGAGCTGATTTAGTTTTCTCAGCAAAAAAAGTGCCAACTCAACAAAATCGTACGCTGCCATGGGACAATCCTCCCATGGCAGCGGCTTTTTTGATACGAGCTTTTTTGACCGGAGCTTTTTTATAGAGGCTTTTTATAGAGGCTTTTTATAGAAGCTTTTTTGAGAGGGAGAGTGTTTATCATGAGAATTTCCTTTTTTCACTAGCACATAACCCGTATCTATGCTATATTCATACATAAAAAAATTCAGCGTACCCTGCGTATGCGAGGAGGAATGACGTGTTAACGAAAAGCCAAATCCAAGCCTTCCCTAAAGTAGAATTGCACTGCCATTTGGATGGATCGATTCGTCCAGAAACATTACTTAAGATCGCCAATCAGCAAAATCTGCCTATCCCACAAGAACTGTCGATCCTTGAAGAACGGATGCAAGCCCCCCAAGACTGTTCTGATCTTAATGAGTACTTGGAACGCTTTGATTTCGTTCTTCCTTATCTCCAAAGTGAATTTGCATTAGAAGCCGCAGCGTTTGATGTCATGGAACAAGCGTTTGAAGATGGTGTCGCGTATATCGAAATCCGCTTTGCTCCTAGTCAGTCAATGGAACAGGGTCTTTCCTGCCC
This sequence comes from Enterococcus sp. FDAARGOS_553, assembly GCF_003812305.1. NCBI lineage: Bacteria > Bacillati > Bacillota > Bacilli > Lactobacillales > Enterococcaceae > Enterococcus > Enterococcus sp. FDAARGOS_553. Next base: position 1,746,223 of record NZ_CP033740.1, on the reverse strand, counting down.
ACAAACGATTCAAGCAGTAGCTAGAGGAATCGCTCGTGCGGAGTCCATCTATCCGCTAAAAGGGAATATCTTGATCATCGGGATGCGGCAAGAGTCTGCTGCTGCAATCTCCCAGATTTTTTCGGAGTCTGTTTCTGAAGAGAAAGTCGTTGGCATCGATTTAGCTGGTCCTGAAGAAGATGACTATGTTCCCAAATTAGCGCAAACTTACCAACTTTTCATAGACGGTCAAAACGTGCAATTGACATTGCATGCCGGTGAATGCGGCTGTATCCGTAATGTTTATCAAGCAATCGAAAGCGGTGCAAAACGCATTGGCCACGGTATCATTTTGAAAGGGGATAAGAAAGCCCAAGATTTTGTCTCCCGCAATCAAATCTGTATTGAAGGTTGTCCTACTAGTAATGTGCATACCAAAGCCATCACGGATTATCACCAATATCCTTTCAGGGAATGGCTGACAGCTGGGGTCCCTTTTTGCTTAAACACAGATAATCGCACCGTTTCTAAAACAACATTAACTGATGAATACATACACATGACCCGTCACTGCCAAATGTCGGAAAGTGAGCTGCGCTTATTGAATGAGACCGCCGCCCGCCATTCCTTTGCCAGTGAAAAAGAGAAAGAACAGCTGATCCATAGGATTCGTCATTGGCAGATCAACGAATAAAACAGCCTCAATTAGAACGTATCATTCCCAACAAAAAAAGAAGCGACAGATTAACGTTTAACGGGACAGAACACAAACATCCTCATCGCATATTTTGAGCGTTAATTCAGAATATTGGCAGGATTATGCGCTAGTGTCTGTTTGTCCCATTCTAACTTATGCTGTCGCTTCTTTTAAATAAGCGTGCTCTCTAAATGTGTTCGCGATTAGAGGCAATCACTTCTTTGACGTCAAATGATTTTTTTGCCAATGGGTTCATTCGATTCAGCTTAGCCCCTCTATCATAGCAACCGCCCGTTTGATTTCTTCGTCTTTTGTTCCCTCCAATACGACATAGCAATAAGGTTTGTATTGGTCAACGATTTGTAAAATGGCTTGATAAGGAATGATTCCTTCTCCTAAAGGGACAGAAACAATGCGGTCCTCTTCCATCACGTAGTCTTTCAAGTGGAGACAGACAATTCGTTCACCAAACTTCTCAAAGGCCTCTGCAACGATTTCTACTTGTTTACTTGCCGTTTCTGGAGTGATGAGATTGGTAGGGTCATAGACGATGCCCAGAAAATCAGAAGGAACTCTTGCGATCAATTCCTGAATTCGGTCATTGGAAAATAGGGGGTGATTTAATCCCGCTTCGATCCCAACCATTGTTTGATAACGTTCCCCGGTTTTTACCAACCGCTGGACAACAGTTACAAGCTCATCAAAAACTTCATCTGTGAAATTTTCTTCACTGTAACCAAGTGTGGGAATAACGGAACCCGTTTCCGAAGCAACCATTGACGCCCCAAAATAGCGTGCATGAAAAAGATAGCGTTCAAATTTCTGCAGAATCTTTTCTCGTTCATGAGGATCTGGATGAATCAAATTACTATAGCAGCTCAACAATGCCACTTGAACATTCTGTTGCCCAAATTCATTTTTAAAAAAAGTCCCCATTCCCGGATTGATCTGGGCAGCAGCACTAAGTTCCGGAAATGAAGCATTTAGTGCAAATTGAACATTTTTGATGCCTTTTTCAGCGATTTGACAAGCGAGATCTTGTGGATCACAAACCTTGGTTAAGTCGTGGCCACGAACAGCGAGATTAAACATCTTTTCATTCCTTTCTTCTACTAAGTGTCTGATTCGTTCAACAAATGAGCTTTTTAGAGTACCAGTTATCCTAAGAAGAAATGCTATTATCTAGTTCTTTTGAGGACGTAGTAAAACTTTTACGTGTGTGCCTGAATGAAACACTTTCCGTATGGGCACACTCTGGAAACATCGTACATCCTTTGAAATAGCTATGTTTTTGCTTATTCCATTTTTGGACAATAAACCCTGATTCACATTCCGGACATTTGACTACTTGTTCTGGCAAACTATTTAAAAACATGTGCTTTTCCATTGTTTCTGGGATCAATGTGTTCAACAACTGCAATAACCCGTACCTGTCATACCATTCAATGTTTTGTGCTTTTTCATTCTTCTCGATCTCTAAATAAACATGGGGATTAAATAAAGATGTTGTGATAAAAAGTTTATTTGTCCAATTTTTATCTGAGATTCCTGAATATTTATTGACAAACTCTTTCGTGATCAAGTTGGGTGCTTTCGTGTTCAAGCGGTAATGTTTGGCTTGAACAGCAATCCGTTCCGCATCTTTGCTTAAAATCAAGTCTACATTGTCATCACCAGTGTAGACCTGTTTGCCTTGCAGATAGCTTTTTCTGGTGATCTCAACATCGTAGTTTGCTAGCCGAAAGACCGCTGCCAAAAATTGCTCAAAGGCATCCCCTTGCTGTTTCCGTCCTGCAGGTGTTGTGTCATACTCTCTGTCCATATGATTCAAAAAGTCCATAACGATCGATTCATCTTCGTTTTGTTCAAAAGAAAGCCCTTTTATTTCTCTGTGTTCTTTAGATACTACTTCGAATGATTGTTCTACTTTCCCAGTTTTTCGTGTAAATTTTTGCAAAAATTGTTGAATCATGCTTCCTCCTCCAGATTGTTTATCCACTTTGTTGCTATATTTATAATACCCCTAAACAAACTAGATTCATAGATTTTTATGAAATCCTGTCTTTGATAAGCAGCATTGCATATCTAGCTAGACTCTTTAAAAATTCTACTGTTACACTACTATTACCAGTAGAAACGCAGAGACGATGTTCCATCAAAAAAAGAGTCCCTTTTTATTCACCTATTTATTTTGTTTGCTCAAAAAAATAGAGCCCTCCTCACAAAATTGCAAAGAAAGATCTATTTTTAGCCATATCTATGTTTGATGTTACTTATCAGAAAAATAAGTGACCTTAAAATTTCTTTTATAGCAAGTTTCTTTTTTCCATTTCATCTCGATACAACTTGTACACTTCATTACTTTGTTTTTCATGACTTTTGTAAAAAATTCCATAAGAGAATATGGCTTGCATCGTATTATATTGATTTGACTTTGCAACAGAATGATACAAGTTTACAAGTTGTTGATCTGTCATCTTATTACTCTTCAGTCGTTTTTTAACGGCTTTTTGCGACAAGCTAAATAAAACAGAAGTAACCAATTGATAAATAACCCAAATAACTAAGATAACCAATACAAACTTTACTAAATCTGGCACAACATTCCACTCCTTAGGCAAACGGTTCAGCAAAGCGAATGATAGCTGTCATCAAACATTCGCTTTCCCATTCATTTGTTTTCTAATTCAGGAGTTGTTTCGTATCTACTTAACAAGTCACTAAATTAGCTATAAAAATTAGTATAAATTTAATCTCCCAAAAAAACAAACTATTTTACCCTTTAAGCCAAAGAAAATCAGATTCCAAAATCATCCAGTCTTCTTTGGAAAGAAGAGACAGCTTTCGCTTATATACACAACTGCATTTCTCCCACCTTTCATGGCGTTCTCAATCAAGGGTCATTTCATGCGATAATTTCTAGAAAAATTCCATATTATTATCTTCGAATTAGCTGATTCATTCTAAAAACTACGGCTATAAACCCATGACCCTTTTCAAAAAAAGTTACTGTAACTGACGCATTGTATTTTTAGTTTTTATAGGATAGCGCTTTGTTTGGGACTATTTCTTGTTTCGACCTAGTACTGCTTAGTATTTCTTCTGCAGGGCAGCTGCTTCCAATTGTCTCAGCGACTCTTTTCTAAGACAAAAAAACCTGTAGACAAAGACTTTTGCTGTCTCTCTACAGGTCGCTAGGAAGCTGTAACTATTTTAAAACATAATGGGGAAAGATATTTTTGAAACTTGCTTCCTTCCCTTGTATCAGTCAATCAGCTACATACTTACTTTCGATACATCTTCAACAGGAGCAACTCAACCAAAAACACTGGTACGAAAGCATTTGTCTGTCTTCTGGTAGCGTAGTGGAAAACTCAGACTGGCAATAAATCGTCATTTTTCGAAAGAATAGCGCCCTCTTGAACATTATCAATCGCGTTAACTACTTGTTGATCTGACTTTGCATATAAGTGACCGTAAGTTCCTAAAGTAATTTGAATATTCGCATGGCCCAATCGTTCTTGAATAGATAGCGGTTGAATATTCTGCTCAATTAGAAATGCAACATGTCTAGCGAAAGCCCAAAACGCTCAATTAATTTCCCCATCAAATCATTTAGCCAAACCATTTTTAGTAATTGGTCGCTAATCCAAGTCCACATACCTTACCCCGCTCCCTTTTTGAATTACACATTTAACTGCTGCGATAATTCAATCATTCTCTTTTTGATTTCATCTCTTGTGTTTCGAAAGGCACTTCTAATTTCTGCCTCAGATCCTTTCGCTTTGGCAGGGTCTACTAAATCCCAATGAAGGTGTGTGCTTTCCTTTGGAATCATGGGACACTTATCTGCTGCGTCACCGCAAAGAGTAATAATCCTATCGGACTGATTAAAGTAGTCCAAATCAATCAAGTCAGATGTTTGATTCGAAATATCGATTCCAGATTCTTCCATTACAGCCACCGCTCTAGGATTCAAGCCGTGAGTTTCAACGCCAGCACTTCGAATCTCCCAAGAATCATCTAAGTATTTTTTAGCAAATCCTTCCGCTATTTGGCTTCGACAGGAATTGCCCGTACATAAGAAATAGATTTTTTTCATTCATTTTCTCCTTTTGTCGGGAACCAATCTTTCGTTCCATTGATCAATTTTACTAATAACAACATAACAGGCACTTCTGTCAGAACACCAACTGTTGTCACTAGCACAACTGGTGAATTGACACCGAAAAGCGTAATTGCTACGGCAACCGATAACTCAAAAAAGTCTGAAGCACCAATCAAAGCTGCTGGAGCTGCCACATTATGAGGCTGTTTTGTCCATTTACAAGTAAAATAAGCAAAATTTGCGGTAATAATATTTTGTAAGACTAAAGGCACGGCAATCATGAGAACGTGAAACGGATTGTTTAAAATAATATCCCCCTGATAAGTAAAAATGATTACCAATATCAATAACAAGCCAATCGTTGTAATGGAGTCAAACTTTGGTAAGAAGCGATTGTTAAAGTAATCAATTCCCTTACGTTTTATCATGAAGTATCTCGTCAATGCCCCACCAACTAACGGTACTAGCACAAATAGTAGTACAGAAGCAAAGAGAATATTCCATGGTACAAACACATTATTTACTCCTAAAAGGAAAGAAACAATTGGTACAAATAGGACAATGATTAATAAATCGTTAATTGATACTTGAACCAAGGTATGTGCTGGATCACCTTTTGTAAGGTTTGACCAAACAAATACCATAGCGGTACATGGCGCTGCCCCTAACAAAACCGCTCCAGCCACATAGTCTTTTGCTAAGTCTGCTGGGATAAAATTGCTAAAAACAACATAAAAGAAGAAAGAGGCTAAGCCAAACATCAAGAACGGCTTAATTAGCCAGCTTGTAATGCTAGAGATCATAATCCCCTGATATGTTTTTCGGACGTTCAGTATTGATTTAAAATCGATTTTCATCATCATTGGGAAAATCATAACCCAAGTTAAAACGGCAATTGGAATATTTGTATTTAATACTTGATAGCTTTCTAATCGGTCTGCGACACTAGGTAAAAACTTTCCGATTAGCATGCCTGCTGCCATACATAACAATACCCAAACTGTTAGATACTTCTCGAAAAAATTTATTGCAGGTTTTTCAGTTACTTCCGTAGATACATTGTTCATTCATAAGACTCCTATCGTTTACCAGCTAATTGATTTTTCTTTGATAAGAAGTTCCTTCAAAATTACTAGGAAATCCTCAACAAAATCTTCCTGTAAAGCGTAATGATGCCATTGACTTTTTTTCGTTACTTTGACAATTCCTGCCTTCTCTAAAAGCTTCATGTGGTGTGATAATGTCGGTTGAGTAAAGTCAAAATGCTCCAACACTTCACATGCACAAAGAGAGTCAGCTGTAGAAAGTAAGTCAACAATTTTCAGCCTTTTTGGATCAGCTAAGGCTTTCATGATGGTAGCAATCTGTTCATAGTTTTCCATGGAGGACCTCCTATTGAATTGTATATAGATAATTATCTATATACAATATAGATGAACGTCTATATACGGTCAAGCGTTTCTGTCTTTTTATTTTCAACATCGTCTGGTAAAAATCTCTATCGCAAAGCTTTTCTAGCAAAGTATCTCTGGTAGAAAAAATAAAATAACACAAAAAAAGCGGCTTTTCAGCCGCTTTTGGTAGAAAATTGGAAAACTCAGATAGAAAAAGGACGATTTTTAGCTCTTTAGAACGTTGATAAATCCCCATTCTTACTGAGTTTTACCATTATCTCCTGTACATCTTCAACTCCAAAAATAGGTCATTATAAATGCCTAAATATTGGGCGCCTAGATTTTCATAGACTTCCAAATGCTTCATCAGCTCATCTGAAGGATAGAACTGTTTGTCTTGCGTGATTTCATCTGGCAATAACGCGAGTGCTTTTTTGTTTGGTGTGGAATAACCGATATACTCAGCATTTTGAGCAGCATTTTCTGGTTCAAGCATAAAGTTCAAAAATGCATAGGCCCCTTCTTCATTTTTTGACGTTTTGGGAATAACCATATTATCAAACCAAAGATTGGATCCTTCGGATGGGATCACATAATGGATATGTTCATTCTCATACATCATATCGGCTGCTTCTCCCGAGAAAGTCACAGCGACAGAGGCTTCTTCGTTTGCCATATACATTTTGATTTCGTCTGCTACGATTGCTTTGATGTTTGGCGTCATTTTGCGCAATTTGTTGAAGGCTGCTGTAAGCTGTTTGTCGTCTTTGCTGTTCAATGAATACCCCAAACTGTTTAACCCTAGACCGATGACTTCCCGCGCGCCATCGATCAGCATGATACTGTCTTTTAGTTCTGGTTTCCACAGATCATCCCATTCCTTGATTTCACCTTCAGCAAAAAATTTATCATTATAGACGATACCAAGAGTCCCCCAAAAATATGGGATCGAATAGCGGTTGTCAGGATCAAAACTTAAATCCAAGAAGCGGGGATCAATATTGTCTAGCCCTTTGATCTTGCTGTGATCAAGAGGTTTCAGCAAGTGCTCTTCCATCATTTTTTGGATCATATATTCACTTGGGATGGCAATGTCATAGGACGTTCCTCCTTGCTGAATTTTCGTAAACATCGCTTCATTGGAATCGAAGGTTTCATAATTGACCTTATAGCCGGTCTCGTTCTCAAACTTCTTCAAAAGATCTGGATCGATATAATCACCCCAGTTATAGATATTCAAAACTTTGGCGCCCGCCATTCCTGAAGAATGTTCCAACTCCCGTACACCAAACAGCAGTACCAAAATGATGGCGACAATTCCTATGACCAAAGATTGTAATCTTTTCATCGCAGATTTGCCACCTCCGCTCGCCGATTTTTACGTAGTTTTTTCGACACATTTTCTTTGCTGATAAAGTAGTACCCTACGACTAGAATCATTGAGAATAAAAAGACCAATGTGCTCAAGGCATTGATTTCTAGGCTGATCCCCTGACGGGCACGAGAATAGATTTCTACAGAAAGTGTGCTAAAGCCATTCCCTGTTACAAAGAACGTCACAGCAAAATCATCCAGTGAATAAGTGAAAGCCATGAAATAGCCGGCAATGACTCCCGGTGTCAGAAACGGCAAAATAATGTTCTTGATGACTTGCAGATTATTGGCACCTAAGTCACGAGCGGCATCAATCATGGAATCATTCATTTCTTGTAGCTTTGGTAAAACCATCAAAACAACGATGGGAATACTAAAGGCCACATGAGACAGTAACACACTACAAAAACCTAGGCTAAAGCCGCGGAACAAATTTCCGATCATCGTGAAGAAAATCAGAAAACTGGCACCAATGATGACATCTGGAGAAACCAGTAAGACATTGTTCAAACTTAACAACGCTGTTCGTGTTCGCCGTTTTTTCGTATAGTAGATCCCCATCGCACCGAACGTGCCGATCACTGTTGCTAAAAGGGCGGATAAAAATGCCAGCATAAAGGTATTCAATACAATGATCATCAGACGTGTATCTTGAAAGACGGACTGGTAATGTTCAAAGGTAAACCCAGTAAAGTCATTCATTGTACCGCCATCATTGAAGGAATAAAAAATCAAATAAAAAATTGGGACGTACAATAGGATAAAGACAACGACAAGATAAAGATTTGACCAGCGGAATTTTTTCATTTTCGTTGTCCTCCTTTTTTCTTCTCACCTGTCAGGAGCATCACTAAGAACATAGCAATAATCAAAATCACACCGATCGTCGAACCCATGCCCCAGTTTTGTGTCACAAGGAAATGCTGCTCAATCGCAGTTCCTAACGTGATTACACGGTTTCCTCCAATCAAACGTGTCAGCATGAAGAGTGAAAGAGAAGGAATGAAAACTGCTTGTACGCCGCTTTTGACACCGTTCAATGACAAAGGCAGAATGACCCGGCGAAAAGTCTCATAGCTGTTCGCTCCTAAGTCACGGCTCGCACTAATCAATGAAGGATTCATCTCCTCTAGTGCATTGAAAATCGGCATGATCATAAAAGGCAGCTCAATATAGACCGCTACCGTTAAAAAGCTAAAATCGGTGAACAAAATCTGTTTTGGTCCGACACCCATGATTTCCAAAAAATGATTGACGCTGCCATGAATACCAAAAATACCAATAAAGGCATAGGCTTTTAACAGCAAATTGACCCATGTAGGTAAAATAATCAGCAGTAACCATAAGTCTTTATGACGTAGTTTTGTCAAAAAGTAAGCCGTAGGATAACTGATGACCAGCGTGATCAATGTGATCAAAAAGGCATACCACACGGAGTTCAATGTCATGATCAAATACTTGCCGGAACCTAAATAACTTTGATAATTGACCAGTGAAAAATTCCCATCCATATCGAAAAAGGACTGATAGACGATCAATAATACTGGTGCGATAACAAATAGCAATAACCAAAAGACATAGGGTATTGCATAGAAACGACGCATTTTCGTCATGTGCTCCCTCCTAATCTTCGTAGCTCTCTAAACGAGCATCAAAATCTTCTTCTGATTCATTGAAACGCATGACATGAATGTCTTCAGGCTCAAAAAACAAACCGATCTTGCTGCCTTCTTTGGCTTTTCTAGTCGAATGGACCATCCATTCATTGCCTTGTTCATCGTAACAAATGATTTCATAATGTACGCCTCGGAACAATTGCGTGTCTACCTCAACAATCAATTTCCCTTTCTCAGCGGTGGTCAAACTTAGATCTTCTGGGCGGATCACGATTTCAACGGGTTCATTCGCCCGCATACCGCCATCCACGCACTCGAAGCGTTTGCCGACAAACTCGACTAAATTATCATCGATCATCGTGCCATTCACGATATTACTTTCGCCGACAAAGTCCGCCACAAAATGATTGATCGGCTCGTCATAAATGTCTACCGGTGTTCCACTTTGAATGATCTTTCCTTTATTCATGACGAAGATCTCATCACTCATCGCTAATGCTTCTTCTTGATCGTGGGTCACAAAGATAAAGGTAATTCCTAATCGCTGCTGCAGTTCCCGCAATTCGTACTGCATGTCTGTTCGTAATTTCAAGTCTAAAGCTGACAAAGGTTCATCTAAGAGTAAAACTTTCGGCTCATTGACGATCGCTCGCGCAATCGCCACCCGTTGACGCTGTCCACCGGACATTTCACTGATCTCACGATTTTCGTAACCTGGAAGTTGGACCAATCGCAATGCTTCTTTGACTTTCTTTGTGACTTCGTCTTTCGGCAGCTTCTTGATCCGTAAGCCAAAAGCCACATTCTCGAACACGTTCATATGTGGAAACAACGCATAGTCCTGAAAGACAGTATTAACTTGTCGCTGATTTGCCGGAACATCGTTGATACGCTGGCCATCAAAGTAAACATCGCCTTCTGTTGCTTCGGAAAATCCGGCAATGATCCGTAAGATCGTGGTTTTCCCACATCCTGAAGGACCTAAAAGCGTATAAAAACGCCCTTCTTCAATATCAAAACTAACATTTTTCAAGACGGTTTCATCGTCATCAAATCGCTTGACCACGTTATTGAACGAAATAATTGTTTTTCCCACACTTTTTCCCCCTAAATCATAAATAAGAATCAGTTACAACGATCAAGGCGCGACTTTTTTGCCGGCCGATATTTCTCAATTGATGCGGTTCTGTTGCTTGGTAATAAATGGACTGTCCCTTACGTGCTTTGTATTCTGATTCCCCGAGGCTCAGTGCAATCGTTCCTTCCAAAACATAAATAAAAGTTTCCGCTAAAGAAGGTTCAAATGTCTTATACTCGCCGGCTTTCTCAAAAGTCAACACGACTGGCTCCATCTCTTTTTCATTCGAGTCTGGAATCAGCCACCGCAGTTCATAGCCATTTTCTTCATCATAATAACTCGTACTGTCTTCTTCTCGATAGACCACTTGATGGTCTGCATTTTCTTGACGGAAAAATTCTTCCGGGGTCACTCCAAGGACTTCTAAAATCGTAAAAAAAGTTTCCATTGAAGGTGAACTTAAATCCCTTTCTAATTGGGAGATGTACCCTTTGGATAAATCGGTTCGTTCCCCTAATTCTTCTTGTGTCAGATTTTTTTGGACCCGCAAATTGCGGAGCTTCTCGCCAATCTCCATCTACATTCCCCCTCGATCATAAATATAGTAAAAAAATCCTACAAAAAAGTTTGCTAATAGTAAACTTCAAGTTTAATTTCACTTTTTCCAGTATACAAACTTTTCTAAAAAAAACAAGTCTTTTTTCCTTTTTTTGAAGAGAATTTTTCGGAGCTTTCTTATTGACTAAATGAGCTGCAGCCAATGGGCAGCTGTCACATAATGCCTTTATTTAGCCATTTTCATTCAGTAGCTCTCAATGCCCTTCTCTCATTCTAACGAAGAAATTGGCTCATGAATAATCATCTGTTTCGCAACAATGATTAAAAATCAACCAGATTATGGTATCATGAGTTCAAACCATTAAAGGAGTTGCCTTGAATGATAGAATTTTCGTCTTATATCGTAACAAATGAACCAACATTTACTGCCACTTTAAAGACCTGCAAACTGACAGATTTACCTGAGGGAGACGTTCTTGTCAAAGTCGCTTATTCCGATGTCAATTATAAAGATGCTTTAGCAGCTAAAGAAAATGGCGGCGTTATCCGTACCTATCCGATGACACCAGGCATCGACTTGGCTGGTGAAGTCATTGAAAGTCAAAGTCCGGATTTTTCAACCGGCGACCAAGTACTGCTGACAGGTTACGGCCTAGGTGTTTCTCATCCCGGTGGCTTCAGCCAATACCAACGGGTACCGGCTGATTGGCTGATCAAACGACCAGAAACCTTATCGGCTAAAGATAGTATGCGTTATGGTACTGCTGGCTTTACTGCGGCACTGGCTGTCACCGAACTTGAAAAACTTGCCCTTGAAAAAGAAGCGCCGATCGTCATTACCGGAGCTTCCGGAGGTGTCGGAAGTATCAGCATCGCATTGTTGCATAAGTTAGGCTATACAAACATCGTCGCACTTTCTCGTAAAAAAGAGGCAGACTGGTTATTGGCACTAGGAGCAACCAAAATCACTGATCCAGCTGATTGGCAACCAGAAAAAATCAAACCGCTGGCGAAGCAGACAGTAGCGGCAGTTATTGATACCGTCGGTGGTTCCCTTCTTTCCGCATTATTGCCGCAAATCCGTTACGGCGGCGGTGCCTTTTTATGCGGAAATGCTGGGGGGATCAACATCGAAACGACGGTTTTACCCTTTATTCTTCGCGGCATCCGCGTGATCGGTATTGACTCGGTCAATGTTGACACTGCCACTCGTAACGAACTTTGGCAACGTCTAGCAACAGGCTGGTATGTCGCAGATCAGCTGCATAGTCATGAGATTACCTTTGAAACATTGCCGGAAACACTCGCATCCTTATTAGCCGGTACCCATCAAGGTCGGACAATCGTCAAGGTGGCATCAGAAACATGAGAATATTGATCACTGCCGGCGGAACTTCCGAAAAAATTGATTCAGTACGGTCGATCACGAATCATTCAACAGGTTCATTAGGCAAAGCCATCGCTGAAGCGTTATTAGAAAAAGGGATTGAAATTGATTATGTCACAACTCGTCAAGCAAAACAGCCAGCTAACGATTCACGATTGACGGTCCACTCTATCGAAGGCACTCTTGGATTACTGAATTGTCTTGAGTCCTTATTATCGGCACATACTTACTTTGCAGTGATCCACAGCATGGCGGTCAGTGATTTCACACCTGATAACAGTTGGTCACAAGAAGCATTCTTGACAGCGATCAATCAGCTGCTTCCACAATTTGACAACCAAGTATCTCCTGAGTTGTTAGAGACATTAGTAGCACAGTCAATGGAACAGTCAGGCAAACTCTCTTCGAATACTGATCATCTAGTGATGGTCTTAAAGAAAACACCTAAAGTGATCCAGCGAATCAAAGCAAAACAACCTCAGACAAAGTTGGTGGGTTTCAAATTATTAGTCGATGTTTCGGAAGAAACACTTTTTCAAGTAGCCCGTGATAGTCTAGCTAAAAATCAAGCAGATTATGTCTTGGCCAATGACTTGACTACGATCAAAGAAGATCAGCATATTGGTCACTTACTAACTGCCGATAAAAAAATCGGTACCGGCCATACTAAGCTAGAAATTGCCGCATTGATCGTAGATACATTATTGAAAAATGAAGAGCCCCTTGGATAAGGAGGAATTAGAATGAAACAAAAACATGTATTATTAGGTATTAGCGGAAGTATCTCCGCTTATAAAGCAGCGGATATCGCGAATGAGTTGACAAAACGAGGGTATGCAGTCGACGTGATGATGACTGCTAATAGTACGCAATTCATCACACCATTGACTCTCCAGTCATTATCTAAGCGACCAATCCATGTGGATGTGATGCAAGAACGCCAACCTGACCGGATCAACCATATCGAATTAGCGAAGCAAGCGGACCTTTTCTTGATCGCGCCAGCCAGTGCCAACTTGATTGGTAAATTGGCTCATGGTTTAGCAGATGATCTGATCTCAACGGTCGCTTTGGCATTGACTGCGGAGGTACCAAAACTGATTGCACCAGCGATGAATACCAATATGTATCAAAATCCAATCGTGCAACGAAATCTAGCCATTTTGAAAGAGGTCGGTTATCAAGAGATCGCTCCTCGCGAAGCCTTGTTGGCTTGCGGGGATTTCGGCCGCGGCGCGCTGGCGACCGTGGAAGCGATCGTTGAACAAGCTGTTGCAGCATTGGAAGTACGAGGAGTCTAACATGAAAAAAATAGCCACTTTTGATTTAGTTTTAACTGCATTTTTCCTGGGGATCTTGATTCTTTTAGCATCCGTTCCTTTTCTAGGGTTCATTCCTTTAGGTCCGATCAATGCTACTACGATGCACATTCCCGTGATCATTGCTTCCATCATTTTAGGACCACGGATCGGCGGCTTTCTGGGAGGGGCTTTTGGCATCATTAGTATGGTCCGTTCAACGTGGATCATCTCGCCGCTTTCTTTTGTGTTCTCGCCATTTGTCCCAGTCTATGGCATGGATCATGGAAGTTGGAAAGCGATCTTGGTTGCTCTGATTCCTCGCATTCTGATCGGAATCGTCCCTTATTTTGTCTTTAAAGCCTGCCAGAAAATGTGGCAAAACAAGCGGCAAAGCACTTCGTTGCTGATTGCTGGAATCGCTGGAGGATTGACGAATACGATTCTCGTGATGAACCTCATCTACTTTTTATTCCAACAAGAATATGCCGCTGCGATCGGTAATGCCGGAACTGCCGTCTATACCGCCATCCTTGGCGTTATTTTGACACAAGGTATCCCAGAGGCGATCGTTGCAGGAATTGCGACCATGGCTGTTGCTTCTGTATTACTGAGATTGACGAAAAAGCCACGTTTTTGATTCATTTGAAAGAACTTCAAATAAAAAGAGCCATTGAAGCAGCTTGATAAGCTTGCTTCAATGGCTCTTTTTTTAGTGTTCCTTTATGCTGCTCATAAATTTTGGCTTACTTGCAATGCCTCAGCCAAACGCTGGTACTGTTCTTCGGTCAGTAAGTCTTCATAAATCAACAAAAAATCAACGATTTCTTCATCCGTCATGCCCTGTAGATCAGTGGCAACCATCTCTAATAATTGGTCAAACTCCTCGTCTGTTAGCGTATAATTTGTCCAATCTTCATCAGAGAGGGGATCATCGCCGTAATAACTGTCATCCCAAAAAGAGTCTTCTTGGTAGGAATCAAAAAACTCTTGCTGATCAACGACATTTTCTGAAGCAGGTAACTGGACTTTTTCATCACTTTGTTTGCCGCTGATAGTAAACGTGATCCCAATAGCCAAAGGCAGCTCGCCAGATTGGGTCATGTTCATCACAACTTTTTGGTTTTGTTTCTTTGCATTGACAGATACAGTCAAATCAATACGCTCACTGTCTTTCAGCAGATCTTCCCACTGCGTAATCTCACTAGTGTCTGCCTTTTGTTTTTTGGCATAGTCAACAAAGTCCAACAGCTCTTGTTTTGTGAATGTATGCGTGATGGTGTCACCATCTCTTTTAAAAGATTCACGATCCAACGTTTTGACATACTCTGCCAATGTCTCAGAAGAAAATAAGCTATTGTTCAATAGCTGGTCCGTGTCAAGATCTGACATCTCATCTGGTGACAGACGAATATATTTATCTTTCCCCGTCGTATCTGGCGTTTCGCTACTATCAAATGTATCCGATGCAAACGTATCCGATGTACCGAATGTATCAAATGCAAACAGATTGCTCATTGCCTCAACGATTTCTGCTGAAAGGTAGGTGTCATGGCTCTTGCCATCGATCAAAAGATTCAGTGGAACATCGATTTCTCCAGAAGACAGTGAGGCATCCAAACGAATATTTTTACTTTTTGGATCTTCAACAAAATTTCCTGTGATCTTGGTTCCCGCCAACTGGGAGAAAATCATCCCTGCGATCATGCTTTCTTGTGAATTTTGGCTGTCCTCGCCAGCAAATTCAAATGTATCGATCGTCACGCTAAAGTCACCAGCATTCATATCTTTTTGTACTGTTAACCCATCAGCAAACTGATCCTGCGGTAATTTCGTACAACCGGTTAAAAAGAATAGCCCAACCAACAAGCCAATACCCAACCACTTTTTCATACTATCCCTCCATTTTCCCCTTTTCTTTATTGTAGCCAAGACGGAATGGGTAGACAAATAGTACAGCCTTCCCATTGCCTTTTTTAATAAAAAATGTGACAACTGTCCAAATAAACAACCGTTCTGAAAGATTCAAGTAATGCTATAGGTTCTCGATACATCGCAACGATGCCTTACGAAGCCTTGCTATACATTCATTCTTCAGATATCGATTTGTCATCAGACGTTGTCACAATTACGAACATGTTGAATTATTTTGCTTCTTCTCCGATAATACGCACTTCTGTCTCTAACTGGACATCAAATCGCTCCTTGATCACTTGTTGGATATGAGCGATCAGTTCCACATAGTCCGTCGCTGTAGCATGATCGACATTGACGATGAAGCCAGCATGCTTTTCAGAAATTTGCGCGCCGCCCCATTTCAATCCTTGTAAACCGGCGTCTTGAATCAACTTGCCAGTGAAATGACCAACAGGCCGCTTGAAGACACTGCCGCAAGAAGGATATTCTAATGGTTGTTTCAGCTGACGGAGTTCCGTCAACTCATCCATTCGTTTCTTGATTTGATCTTGATCCCCTTGCGCCAAATCAAAACGAGCCGACAGAATGATCGCATGTTGGTCTTGAAGCGTACTGTGGCGATAAGAAAACGCCATCTCTTCTTTCATCATAGTCACGACGCGTCCATCTGCGAGCAAGACATCACAGGACGCAAAAATATCTTGAATCTCACCATCATAAGCACCGGCATTCATAAATACCGCTCCCCCGACGCTTCCTGGAATCCCGCAAGCAAACTCAAATCCTGTCAACGATTCATGGAGTGCCACATACGTTGTATCGATCAGCTTCGCGCCTGCTTCGACGATCAAAGTGGTATCTTCTACCGTTATCTGATTCATTTCTGATAGCATGATCACAACACCGCGAATCCCACCATCACGAACGATCAAGTTGCTAGCATTGCCTAAGACCAACCAAGGAGTATCAGTTTCTCGACAATAGGCGACAATTTGTTCTACTTCTTTTGCTGATTTGGGAAAAGCCAGGATATCTGCAGGCCCTCCTGTTTTCGTATACGTATAATTCAATAAAGCTTCATCTTTTAGTAACGCAATTTCTGGAAATTGCTTGATCATTAATTCTTTATTCACAAGAAAGAGTCCTTTCACATTAAACATCTTCCTTATTTTAGCATGTTCATTGAAAAGTTGCTACTTCTCTAAAGAATCACTTTTTGCCCGATGATTGGCAGCGATCATTTCTTGGCAAAGCTGGTGACTGTCTATCACTTGCGCTTGGCGCAGATCGCTAGCTGTTGGATCGGCGACTGCTGCAATAAATGCCGAAACTAATGGATAGAACCCTCGTTTGTTCAACGTTGTTTCCCAATCGCCAAACTCATGTTCCACCGTTTTCCCCTCCACATACTCCGTAAGAGCAGTCAAATTCCTCACATCATAGGTTCCGCTTTTGGCGGTGATCCGGTAATCTTCCGTATTGGCACCACTCTTGAGATCCATCGTCAAAATCGCCGTTGTATGTGCTGTTTCCAAGATCAGTGTGGCCGTCTCCAATCCATCCGCTGATTCTTTGATCTGACTAGTATGCGCGATGATCGGTTCATCCAATAAATAGACACCAGTATCCACCAAATGTAAGAAGAGATCATAGATCACATACTTGGTATCATGACTAGCAGCTTGCCGGTGTTTTGACAGATAAATCATCCGCTTATCCGGAATTTGTTTTAATTGATCGACCATCGGGGCAAAGCGGCGATTGAAGCCGACCATCAACAACTTTTGTTTTGCTTTAGCTAGAGCAAACAATTCTTCTACTTCAGCAAAATTCTCGCTGACCGGTTTATCGACAAAGACATGGATTCCTTCTGTCAGACATTTTTTGATCAACTCATAGTGGCTGCCAGTAGCTGTATGAATGAAACAAGCCTCGATTCCCTGATCGATCAGCTCGTCTAAATTGGTGTACATATGCGCCAACCGATAACGTTGCTGCAATTCTTTCTGAACGGATTCACGCCGGGTGGCAAAATAAAAATCCGCTTGATCCTGCAATGCAATATAACTTGGCAAGTATGCTTTTTGTGCAATATTTCCTAACCCGATAACACCGATCTTCATGACTGATTCCTCCTAAACGTTACGTCTTGCTTTAATCTTACACTTTTTTTCGGTAGAATGGAAAATATAGTTGAACCGAGGAGGACAAATATGAAATTTATTTCTTGGAACGTGAATGGCTTACGAGCAATCGTCAAAAAGAACTTTTTAGAAGCCTTTGAGACCTTCGATGCAGACTTCTTTTGTTTGCAAGAAACGAAGCTGCAAGCAGGGCAGATCGAGTTGGATCTGCCAGGATACACGCAATACTGGAATTATGCAGAAAAGAAAGGATACTCTGGTACAGCGATCTTTGCTAAAGAACCGGCACTTGCTGCCCATTATGGGATTGGCATCGAGGAACATGATGCCGAAGGCCGGGTGATCACCCTGGAATACCCCGAATTCTTTTTAGTCACTTGCTATACACCAAACGCCCAAAATGAATTGCGTCGTCTCGATTATCGCATGACATGGGAAGATGCTTTTCGTGCCTATCTGACCGATCTGAAACAGCAAAAACCAGTTATCCTATGCGGTGACTTGAACGTCGCTCATCAAAACATTGATCTTAAAAACTGGAAAACCAACCAAAAAAACGCCGGCTTCACTCCTGAAGAACGGGAAAAATTTTCAACCTTACTTTCAGCAGGCTTTACGGATACTTTCCGCTACTTTTATCCCGATGCTGAAGGGATTTATTCTTGGTGGAGTTACCGGTTTAATGCGCGCAAAAATAATGCTGGATGGCGCATCGATTACTTCGTTGTTTCAGACGATTTAAATGACCGCCTGGTTGATGCAAAAATCCATACAGAAATCTTAGGCAGTGATCATTGCCCCGTCGAATTGCAGTTAAACTAATTGCTTACCATATTCTTTCGCTGTGTCCTATCGGCCATCCTGCCAAAAAAATCTTGTATCTTTTCATTTCAAAGATTTGTGCTAGAATAGCTTTGAGGTGAAGGCAATGAATTTTATCGCAATGGACTTTGAAACAGCCAATTATCAAAAGCACAGTGCTTGTTCATTGGCATTAGTCATGGTTCGGGACAGTAAAATTGTTGGAGAATACTACACGTTGATCCAGCCGGAGACAGATTTCTTTTGGAAAAATATCCAAATCCATGGCATTCATCCGGAAGACGTCGTCAATGCTCCTAAATTTCCTGACATTTGGAAACAAATCCAGCAATATTATAATCTCAACAGTCTGATCGTTGCCCACAATGCTGGTTTCGATACTGGCGTTTTAGCTGGATGTCTTGATTACTATGGGATAGAACAGCCAAATTATCTTTCACTCTGTACAGTACGTACAAGCCGCAAACTCTATCCTGAATTCGAGAATCACAAGCTGAATACTGTCTGCCAACAGCTGCAGATTCCTTTGCTGAATCACCACGACGCCCTTGAAGATAGTCGTGCCTGTGCTCAGATCTTATTACGTCAAGAAAACGATTTCGGGATCGACCCATTAAAAAAACTGGTACTCGTAAAATGAGTATCAGTTTTTTACTTTTCTTCTTACTTTCTTACTCTTTTGTCTTTCAGTTATTTGTTGAAAGCCAATAACGACGAGTACTATTCCCATTTACCGGATCGATCCATATATCTTCTAATTGACCACCATTTTTTTCAATGACCTTAGCAGATGCTTGATTGTGAGCATCGCATGTCACCAGTACTTTTTCTATTCCGAAGCTTTTGGCAATCGACAAGGATTGAGCAAGCATTGCTGTCCCATATCCTTTTTGGCGATACGTTTTTTTCACAGAATAACCGATATGACCGCCTTGCTGCAGCAAATAGTCGTTGAGCTCTAGCCGCAGATTCAAGATTCCGATGACTGTATCTGCTTGTTTTGCAAGATAAACCCGACTAATGACATGACTAGCAGGAACAGTTGCCGGTGATTTGTAGGCTTCTTGCAGTTCAAGCCATTTTTCGATTGTCTCCGCTGTTTCTAGCCCAGAACCTCCGTGGATAGTTTCATTGTCTTCTAAAAATGATGCGCGATAAGCTGTTAACTGTTCTTTGTCTGCTAGGGCCGGTTCAACAAGCAGGATCATCCTTCTCACTCCTCATCAACTAGTTTTGCCATCATTAGAACATCAATTCGTTGCCCATCTTTTGTTTGGGCGGCTTGTTTCATACAACCTTCAATTTCAAATCCGTACTTTTGATATAAATGGATAGCTCGTTCATTGCGCGCTTGGACCGTCAACTCCAAGCGTGTCAACAACCCTACTTCACTGACCCATTCAAGCAATTCTTCTAAAAGAAGTGACCCTAGTCCCATTCCCCAATAGTCTTTTAAAATCGATAGACCTATTTCTCCTACATGGGCCATGCGCCATTCCGAATAACCTTTGATAGAAGCCATACCAATAATTCGTTCTCCATCAAGAGCTAACAATAGGAGGTGATTGTCTTGTTCATACAAGCTTTCTAGTTGCTGTGCCAACATTGCTTCAGGCAGGGCGAGGCCTGTTTCATCCATGACCAAAAAGTCAGTTTCTTGACCAATCTTTTGACTGACTGCCAAGAGTTCTGCCGCATCTTCGCCCCGAGCCTCACGCAGTGTCAAATGAATGTCACTCATTATCTGCCTCCCATTGCGCCAAAATACGCTGTTGGAAAGCCTCAGCTTTCGGACCAAATGTAAGCAATTTCACAAAACGTTTTTGCTCTTCTGTATTATCTTTTTCCAAAATCAGTTCCAAATAATCTTCCGGTAAAGACTCTTCCAGAAGATTTCCCCACTCGATCACAGAAAGACCATCACCTTCAAAATAATCATCTAATCCCAAGTCTGATGCGCCAAATTCTACCCGGTAAATATCCATATGATAGAGTGGCAACCGACCTTCAGTATATTCACGAATAATCGTATAGGTTGGGCTTTTGATCAGTTGACTGATCCCCAGACCTCGAGCGATCCCTTTGGTCAACGTCGTTTTACCGGCTCCCAGTTCCCCAGTTAACACCAAATTGTCTCCAGGCAGGGCCACTCTGCCAATCACTTCGGCAAATTTTTCTGTTGCATCTAAATCAGCGATCGTTATCATGTTTGATCCGTCCTTTATCTTTTCACTTGCTGTTAGTAGTTAGTATAGCTTGTTTTAGAATCAAAAGTAAAGAGCGTACCGTCGCAAGGAGTTTGAAAGAAAAGCCATTTTTATCCTGCTGTGGGCAGTATTTTTGGAAGCGACGCCCCTCATCTTGCTTTGCCTGCAATTGTTTCTAAGCTTGTTGCGCTAACTAGACTTCCATGCCACTCTAAGGGCAATCGTTGTGATTCATACTGAGGTTACTACGCTTTCTTTGCTCCCCGCTGCTCATCATCTGCTCTCTGCTTCGCAAGCCAATCGCAGTGATTCAGGCTGAAGGTTACTACGCTCCCTTTAGTCGCCTAGTACTGCTCATCATCAACTCTGTCTTGCTATGCAAGCCAATCGTTGTGATTCGCAGCAAAAAGCCGTTCCTTGACAAAAGGAACGGCTTGGTTGTTTGATTAGTTATCTTATTTATCCATCAATGTTTGTGCTGCTGTGATGATGGATAGTTTGTAGACGTCTTCTTCGTTTGATCCGCGAGAAAGGTCTGAGATTGGTTTGTTCAATCCTTGCAGGATTGGTCCAATTGCTTCGAAGTTACCGAAGCGTTGTGCGATTTTGTAGCCAATGTTTCCAGATTGTAAATCTGGGAAGACAAAGACCGTTGCTTTACCAGCTACTTCTGATTCTGGTGCTTTTAATTGAGCGACAGCTGAAATGTAAGCAGCATCGAATTGCAATTCACCATCGATTTCGTACTCAGGCGCCAATTCTTGGGCAATTTTTGTTGCTTCAACCACTTTATCGACTTCTGGTGCTTTAGCTGAACCTTTTGTCGAGAAGCTAAGCATGGCAACTTTTGGATCGATATCAAATAATTCCGCTGTTTTTGCTGAATCAACAGCGATCTCTGCTAATTCTTGGGCAGAAGGGTTCACATTGATGGCACAGTCAGAAAATAGGTATTTTTCTTGATCACGACCACGAACCATCAAAAAGGCACCACTTGTGCGGCTCACGCCTGGTTTTGTTTTAATGATCTGCAATGCAGGTCTAACCGTATCGCCCGTTGAATGGATCGCACCTGAAACCATTCCTTCAGTGATCCCCATGTAAGTTAACATCGTACCAAAATAATTAACATCTTTTAAGATTTCTTCGGCTTGCTCTTTTGTTGCTTTGCCGTTTCGGCGCTCAACAAAAGCTTCGACCATTTCATCCCACCGGTCATAGTTTTCAGGATCTAGGATCTCAAAATTAGCGATGTTGATTCCTCGAGCTTCCGCTGCTTTCTCAATCTCAGCAGGGTTACCAATCAAAACTGGTTCTACCAATTCTTCTGAACGTAGACGGCTTGCTGCACCAAGGATACGAGGATCTGTTGCTTCTGGGAAAACGATTTTGATATGACGACGCACGATTTTAAATTTTAAACTTTCGAATAGTTCCACGGGTAAAGACCTCCAGTTTTTTTATACCCTTACATTGTACAATAGTTGCAAAAAAAAGAACAGATAAAAATGCTGTACTAATCGAAAAAGATAATTTTTGTTACACAATTCACAGTCCGTCTCTTCTGCACTACTACAGTTTCACACCTGTACTATTTTTTCTGGTAATTGCCAGTCAATTGGTGTTTCATCCAATGCGATCAATGCTTGATTGATTTTTGAAAATGGTTTCGATCCAAAGAAACCACGACTGGCAGATAACGGACTTGGATGGGGAGATTCTATGATGATATGCTTTTTCGTATCGATCAACGCTTTCTTTTGCTGGGCTGGTTTTCCCCATAATACAAAGATCACTGGTTTATCCCGTTGATTCAGCTTTTCGATGATAGTATCTGTCAATCGTTCCCATCCTTTGCCTCGATGCGAATAAGCCTGTCCTTCACGAACTGTCAACACCGTATTTAGTAGTAAAATTCCTTGTTGCGCCCAAGGAACCAAATAACCGTGAGAGACTGGCGCGATGCCTAGATCACTTTGCAATTCCTTATAGATATTGCGTAAAGAAGGCGGAATCCGTACTCCGGGTTGGACTGAAAAAGATAACCCATGGGCTTGATGCGGACCATGATATGGATCTTGTCCTAAGATCACTACTTTCACTTCATGATACGGAGTCAGCTTCAGTGCTTCATAAATATGGTCCATTGCCGGGTGGATCTTCTGTGTTGCATATTCTACTTTCAAAAATTCCCGTAACTGTTGGTAATAAGTTTGATCGAAGGAAGCTTGCAAAACTTCTTGCCAATCATTTTCTAAAATCTTTCTCATCGTCTCGCTCCTTTGCTTTTAGTTAAGGATAACAAAAGATCTGCCTAAGAAACAAGGAGACATTCTCAAAAATAATTGCTGATTTGTGGTACACTATTCTATAGAAACCATAAGAAAGGACGCTGACAATGATAAAATTAATCGCTTCTGATATGGATGGTACTTTACTAAACGCCAACATGCAGATTTCAGAAGAAAATATCCAAGCGATCAAATATGCCCAATCCCAAGGAGTCGAATTCATGGTGGCCACTGGGCGCAACCGGAAAGAAGCTCTGCCGCCTTTGCAAGAAGCCGGTATTGATTGTGCTATGATCACACTTAATGGTGCACAAGTGTTTGACAAATCAGGAACTTCTTTATTCACCGTTCCTATTTCTAAAGAAAAAACCCGTTCATTGATGGACTTATTAAGAGAAAAAGACATTTATTTTGAGATTTCCACGAGCAATGGCATTTATTCAGAAAGCCAGACGCGCCGAATCGAGAATTTTGCGATCCATACAGCAGAAGCAATGCCCCATCTGACCCACAAAATGGCCATTGCCATGACTGCTGCACGACTAGCTTTTCTTCCCATCAATTATGTCAAAGACTTCAATGAACTGTTTGCGATTGAAGATCTGGAAATCTTAAAAATCATTTGCTTCCATCAAGATGGCGCGCGTGTTTTAGGACCGATCACACAAGAAATCGATGGTTATGGCGACTTAGTGGTTACTTCTTCCGGACAAAACAATATTGAAATCAATCATCGCAATGCCCAAAAAGGGATCGCGGTGGCACACGTTGCTAAAGAGCGAGCGATTCAACTGTCGGATGTCATGACGATTGGTGACAACTTGAATGATGTCAGCATGATACAGCTTGCTGGTGTCAGCTTTGCTATGGGTAACGGGGAAATCGAAGTCAAAGAATATGCGAAGTATCTGACGGATACTAACATTGAATCAGGAGTCGGCAAAGCAATTATTCGGGCAATCGATGAGAATTTATAATTGACGCAGCTTTTCGGGATACAAGAGGAGGCGTAGATATGTCGGAATTTTTTATTCAAGACAGACAACTCAGCAGTATCACGCGAACGATCGTTAAAGACGAAAAGGGCAAATCGTTATTCTTGATGGTCGGGCGCTGGGGAACTAAAGGCGATGCACTTTCCCTCTATCGTTTGGACGGCACACTGGTCGCCAGTATTAAGCAAATTAGTTTTACCTTTGGCACACGATTTGAGATCTACAAGGACTTTGAAAAAGTAGGTACGTTACAAAAAATTTTCAACTGGCCTGGGGATTTTTATTATATCCAACAGCTCCATTGGGCTGTCCATGGGGATATCTACAATCATCGGTATGCGATCCATCATTTCAACAAGAAGATCATGGAAATGGATAAAGCAACACTATTGACTGGCGATTATTATGTGATCGATGTGGTCAACGATGAGGATGCGCCAGTTTGCATTTGTATTGCTGCGATTATGGATTATTGGCTCTACAATCGCAAACGCAAGACCCAGCAACATTTGGAGTTACGATTAACGAACGAAACCAGCTGAGATACTCAACTGGTTTCTTTTTGCATATGATCATATAGATGACCACTGATCTTTCGTTCAGCAACCACTTGAAAACCGTGACGTTCATAGAGACGTTTGGCGTGTGGATTGGCTTTATCGACACTTAAACCAATTGTGGTATAGCCATCTCGTTGGGCAATTTTTGGCAGTGCAGCCAATAAAGCTGAGCCAACCCCTTTTCCACGGAATTTTTCATCGACACAAATGGTATCTAAGTACCATTCGTTCTGCAACGTTTCTTGATCAACGAACAGTTTCATTTCTTTATCCAAACCGTAGGACTCCAGAATCTTCGTTAACGGTTCATCAATGGTAGGTTCATCTTTATCTGGGTAACCAAAAGCAACCCCAGCCACTTGTCCATCGATTTCATTGACCAATCCTCTGGTATAACCATAACGATAATCAGGCTCTAACATCGCTTCAGCCAAGATCTCGAGCGTTTTTTCTTCTCCTATTTCTGCCACAAACGGTAATTCCATATCTTTTAAAATGACTAAAACAAGTTTCGCCATAGCAAAACGATCTTCTTTTTGTGCAAATCGAATCACGATTTCTCCTCCTTGTGTTTTCTTCAGAATAACAGCATTTTTTTGTCATCCGAAGTAAAAAAGTGTCGTTGCGCTTCGAATGAATCCTCGATACTATTCGTGTAGTTCCAGTGGCAACCCATCTGGGTCTTGGAAGAATGTCATTTTTTTATTCGTAAAGCTGTCAAAGCGAATCGGCTCACACGTAATTCCTTTTGTTTTAAGTTCTGCTACCACTTTCTCAATGTTTGTTACTCGAAAAGCCAAGTGTCGTAAGCCGGTTGCTTCCGGATAACTTGCTCGTTTAGGTGGTTGATCCACGATAAACAACTCAATCTCAGATGAGCCAAAAGCCAAATCAATTTTGGTATCGTTTTTTTCGGGACGATGGTGCTCACGGATCACCTTAAATCCTAATTTGTCGACATAAAATGATTTTGCTCGTTGGTAATCACTGGCAATAATGGCCACATGATGCATCTCAGAAAACATATGCTCACTCCTTTTCTATCTACTTAGTTTACCTATTTTTCCTTCCTTTGGCTACAAAAGACCTGCTCTATTTTATTTTGATTCTGTTATACTGGATACGGAAGGTGATGACATGAAACTACTTTATATTTCAATCTCAGGAAATACCCGGGCATTTGTCAAACGACTAATGGACTATGCCGCCCAGCAACCAACAGCGCATCCTCTAGAATGGTCCGTCAAAGAAATTGATGACAATTCCATTTTCGAAGAAGAAAGCGAACCTTTTGTCGTGTTTGTGCCGACCTATCTTGAAGGCGGCAACGGCGTAGATAATGGGGATCAGGAAATTTTGACAGAAACCATGCGGGAGTATATTGATTATGCGGATAATGCCCGCTATTGTCGCGGTGTGATCGGCAGCGGCAACAAAAATTTCAATTATCAATACTGCCTGACTGCCAAACAATATGCTGAACAGTTCCAGATTCCATTTCTAGCTGATTTTGAACTGCGAGGAACAACGCAGGACATCGCACGCATTTATGATGTCTTGCGTAAAATCAATTAACCTAGAAGGAGCAGGAGCTAGATCCTGCTTTTGCTCCTAGAAACGGAGAAAAACATGGACGCAAAATATATGGTTATCTTGATTATCTTGTTCGTTAGTGCACTTATTATTGGCTTAGATACTTGGAACCGAATAAAATTAAGACGTCGCGTCAAACAAGAATGGGGAAAATTCCCCCGTCAGCCTCGCTTTGACAAAGAAGAAAGCCTCAAAAAGGCCTGGATGGTAGAGAAAGATTTTTATCCCCATGATAGTGAGATCGATGACATTACTTGGTATGACTTAGACTTATTCGAGGTTTTTGAAATGATCAACAGTACTTACTCCAGTGTAGGTTCTGAAGCTCTCTATCAGCAGTTGCGCAACTTTCAATTTAAGCCGGATCGACAGCTGACCGCGTTAATTGATTTTTTCGCAGCCAATCCAAAAATTCGCGAAGATACCCAATATACCTTTGCCCAACTTGGGAAACTGGATAATAACTTTTCCAAAAACTATCTGGCATCAGGGAAGAAAGAAAGTATTGGCAACTTGCCTGTCTTTATTTTATTGGGCTGTTTGCCGATTGTTGGGCTGATTTTGATAGCTTTTGGCTTTTTGCCAGGAATTGCAGTGATTTTGATAAGCGTCCTCTTTAATACGGTTTACTATTCGATCAAAAAAGCCACACTAGAAACAGAACTCAACAGTATGCGCTATCTAGTTCAGACAGTGGCCTGCGGCAACAAGATTGCCAAACTTGCCACACCATTACAAGAGCAAATCAAAAAAGAACTGCTGCCTCTGAAAAAAATCCCCCGATTCGGCGTTTCTTTTCGTTCAAAAAATGGCAGTGAAGGCGATATGCTTTTTGAATACATCAATATCATCTTTATGCTGCCTTTTATCTCGTACCATTACGTCGTTACCTTATTGGCTCGATACAATCAACAAGCGATCGCATTATGGGAATTGTTAGGCAAGTTGGAAATTGCTTGCGCGATCCTTAATTTCCGTACCTATATGCCGATCACTTGTATCCCTGAATTCAAAAAAGGAACGGTCAGCGCAAAAGGGACCTATCATCCCCTTCTGACTGAAGCTGTCATGAATGATGTCGACTGGCAAACCAATACACTGGTAACCGGGTCAAACGCTTCTGGCAAATCGACCTATGTCAAAAGCATCGCTATCAATTGTCTATTGGCGCAAACTATCCAAACAGCTGTTGCTGAATCCTTTACGATGGAACCTGGTCATGTGTTGACCTCAATGGCGGTCGAAGACGATTTGTTTGAGGGCGATAGCTATTTTGTTGCAGAAATCAAGTCGATCAAACGATTGTTGGAACAAGTTCAGCAAAAAGAACGCTGCTATTGCTTTGTCGATGAGATACTGAAGGGAACCAATACGATTGAGCGGATCGCTGCTTCTGCTAGTATCATTCATTGGTTGAGCCGTTATACAAGTTTGGCTTTTATTGCGACTCATGATATTGAACTGACTGAAATATTGAAAAATGACTGCAGCAATATCCATTTTTCTGAACAAGTCACAGCCGATGACGGTATCTCTTTTGACTATAAGGTCAAACAAGGTCCTTCAACAAGCCGTAATGCGATTGCCCTACTGCGAGTGCTTGGTTATCCGAAATCAATCGTTGAACAGGCTGAAAATGAAGCAGCTTACTTCAATCAGCAACGGACTTGGCAAGATCTATAATGACCTACAAGAAATCTGTGATCCTTAGTAGAGACATGCTGCTTAAAACACATCGCTAGGATTGCTCAATAAATAAAGGCTATGACAAAAGAAAGACATTTAGCGAAGAAACCAGCCTACTCTGAATAAGAGCAATGTGTTTCTTCCTTGATCCTTCTTTTGTCACAGCCTTTTTATGTTAGACAATTTTTCTTAGCCAAATAAATCTGTCTGTAAACTATATTGTTTTCCTTGTAAAATGTCATATTGAATCAGCTGATAGTCTTCATAGAGCTGCCGTGATTTCGCATCTAAGCTTAGCTCACTTCGCCACTGTTCGCCTTGGTAATACTGCCCATGTTCAAAAGCCGGCAATTTTTCTTGCAGTGCTAGCAGCAACGCATAAAATCCATTGATTGGTTGCTGACTTTCATTCAACACGTTAGGTGCAAAGTAAAAGGGACTCGTTACCGGAACAGTGTCAGTTGAAAAGGTTCCATCAGAATCCACCATCAAGAATTCCGTTTCATGCAGCGCAGCAGTATCATTTTGATCTTTAATCGCATCCGAGTAGATGCCTGGCAGGTGATCCCCCCAGAAAACGACTACTGTTCTTCGATTCAGCTGCTTCAATTGTTCAATAAAGTCTTTTAGTGCGGTACTACTGTAAGAGATATCTTGCAGATAGTTTTCAAGAGCAGTTATATTTCCATCGCCTGTGGCTTGATAATTTAATGTCTGATACTTTCCTTCATAAGGCATATGGGTCTGCATCGTCACCAAGTGAACGAATTGCGGCTTTTTCTCATCTGACAAAAGAGACAGAACTTCTTTATAAGCAGAAGCATCCGAGATATAAGGATTGTTCTCGATCTTGTCCGTGTAAGTCATCGTGTCTTGATCCAAAAAGGTTTGAAAACCCATCACATCATAGACATCTTTCCGCTTGTACATCGATGTATCATAGGGGTGGATCGCAGTCGCATCATATCCTTGTTTTTGCAAGAATGAGACCACTGAAGGCAATTGTGTCAATTTAGGGACCAGCATCGTGTAAGGCGTGGTCATTTGCGGATTCAACAACCCCATTGAAAAACTGGTCAATGCTTCAAATTCAATGTTTGCAGTCCCGCCACCATAATTTTGCGACAACATTTTCCCACTGATCGTTTGATCGGCTACCGCATAATAATCCTTCAAAGGATCCCCTGTAATCGTCAGTCCTTTTAGATGGCTCGGATCAGAAAAGCTTTCGCTCATGACATAAACGATATTTGGCGCTTCTTGGTCACGCGTTTTGTTTGTTTCGCCAGCTTCAGCGGTATATTTTTTGGCAATTTCTTTTATCGCAGCTTCAGAATAACCCGCTGGTTGTTCCATTGCATCGACCCGCAGATTGAATAGAAACCCACCAATAAAACCGGTATTGTAGTAATTCATTTTTTGTGAATAAGGGATCCATAATGCGGTCCGGTTATACGCTTTTCTAAGCAAATTATTGCTGTCATTAAAATGCGAAACATAAACTAAACCAACTGTACAAACGAGCATTGTCAGCCCTCTGAGGATCTGTTTCTTTTTTGACAATTTACGGCTGCGATAAATACTCCAGATAATTGCCCCCACTGCGAGTATCACACATAGCATCGCCAAGACGAAGGGGCCTGTTCCGATCATCGTATGCAGCAAATCAAACTGAGTGATCATTTTCAAATCATCTGGATAGATTGGTTCTTGCCGATAAGCCATCTTGAGGTAATTTGCATAACCCAAGATCCCGATCACAATGCTATAAAACAGCGCCCCGACTCCAAGGGATCCAGCCAGACTTGTCAATAACCCATAGAAAAGCAGCAGCACCAGACAAGCTAAGAAAAACTTTTCTGTGTGCCAAGAAAAAGCAAATTTTAATGCTAGCTCAACAGAAAGGTTGTTTTGACACCATTGTAGATAAAGGTTGCTAAAGAGAATCAAAATAAAACTACCGATTAGTTTTAGCCCCATCTGCAACTTGGGATGAATCTTTCTTTTCACGAAGGACATTCCTCCTTTTCTAACCATAACCTGTATTTTATGCTTTGCGATTTAGAATGTAAAGAGCCGTTTGCTTGTTTTGTTTTTTTATTCTTGCCATTCTTCCTTGAAGAGAGTTATGACTAAGATAAAAAAAAACAAAAAATCCCGAACAATCTATGAAATCCAGAAGACCTCGTTGAGCGATACAGCGAGGCCTCTCGGAAAAAATTCATTCATAAATCGTTCGGATATTTATTTTCTCCTAGATGCGATGGACCAAAAACTATCACAGAGTAAAAAAGATTTATTTCCAGAAGTCGTCAAAGATTGATATTGGCAGATGCCGTTTATGCTGTGTTTTGTGCCACCAATTTTCAATCGTTTGTTGCGCATTTGGTGAAACGGTCTTTCCTTCCAAGTAATCATCGATCTCATCATAAGTCACACCAAGTGCTACTTCGTCAGCGATCATTGGTTTGCCATCTTCCAAATCAGCAGTAGGAACCTTTTTGTACAGTGCTTCCGGCGCTCCTAATTCTTGCAACAATTGACGTCCTTGACGTTTATTCAAACGAAATAGCGGCAAGAGGTCAGCTCCGCCATCACCAAATTTTGTAAAGAAACCGGTGATGTTTTCGGCCGCGTGATCTGTTCCTAAAACAGCGCCAGCTTTTTCGCCTGCAACGGCATATTGAGTAATCATCCGCTGACGTGCCTTGATGTTGCCTTTATTAAAATCAGAAACAGGTAAGCCAGCTTCTTCGACGGCTGCCACTTGCGCATCGACGGCTGCTTTGATATTCACTCGTAATGTAATGTCCGGTTTGATAAATTCGATGGCTTTTTTGGCATCTTCTTCGTCAGCCTGTTCTCCATAAGGTAAGCGGATCGCAATGAACTGATAATTGGGATCATTCGTCTCACTGCGCATTTCTTCCATTGTCAACTGAGCCAATCGACCAGCCAGTGTTGAATCTTGTCCACCGCTGATCCCTAAAACAAGAGTTTTCAAAAAGGGATTTTTTTGAAGATATGCTTTTAAAAATTCAATGCTATTACGAATCTCTGCTTTCGCATCAATTGTTGGAACTACGCCTAACTCGCGAATGATTTCTTGTTGCAATGTCATAGAAACGCCTCCTAATTTTTTTGAAGATTGGTCCTAGCTTTCTAGGACCAATTAAATAATTTCTGTTTTGGTTTGCGTACGCACTTTTTCAATGGTCCGCATCTTGTGATTCCAGCACTCTTGAGAGAGATCGACTGGGTATTTTTGCGGATTCAAATCTCGTTTGTACTCATCCCATAATGAATCCAAACAATTTGTAGCATAGGCTTTGATGTGTTCAAGATCCGGCAATTGATAGACTTGCTGTCCTTCTACAAAAATGTCTTGCAGCAAAGGCCGAGCATCAAAATCTGTCACTGTTTTATTGATAAAGGTGTGAACCGGATGGAACATGAACAACTCTTTTTCTTCCTGGGGGTTTTCGTCCCAAAGAGTCACATAATCCCCTTCAGACTTGCCGTCTTTTTTACGTGTGATACGCCAGACTTGTTTCTTGCCTGGTGTAGAAACTTTTTCAGCATTACCGGATAATTTGATCGTATCGATCATTTCGCCTTGTTCGTTTTCGATCGAAACCAGTTTATAAACGGCTCCCAATGCCGGTTGATCATAGGCGGTGATCAACTTTGTACCGACACCCCAAACATCGATTTTGGCTTTTTGCATTTTTAGACTTAGAATCGTGCTTTCATCCAAATCATTTGATGCGTAGATCTTAGCTTCTGTAAAGCCAGCTTCATCTAGTTGTTCTCGGACTTTTTTGGAGATATAAGCCATGTCTCCACTATCGATCCGTACTCCTAAAAAGTTGATTTGGTCCCCTAGTTCTTTTGCGACACGAATCGCATTTGGTACACCTAAGCGCAATGTATCATACGTATCGACTAAAAAGACACAGTCTTTGTGCGTCTTGGCATACGCCATAAAGGCATCATAATCATTGCCATAGGATTGCACAAGAGAATGAGCATGCGTCCCGCTTGCAGGGATGCCAAAGATCTTGCCTGCTCGAACATTACTTGTGGCACCCGCACCTCCGATATAAGCCGCACGAGTTCCCCAAATCGCTGCGTCCAGTTCTTGCGCACGACGAGACCCAAATTCTAATAAGGGATCATCTCCGATCACAGACTTGATCCGAGCAGCTTTTGTTGCAATCAATGTTTGGAAATTAACCATGTTCAATAAGGCTGTTTCGATCAATTGAGCTTGTGCCAAAGGTCCTTCAACTTGAATGATCGGCTCATTGTTGAAGACGAGATCGCCTTCTAAAGCTGAACGAACCGTGCAGGCAAATTTGAATTCTTTCAGATAATCCAAGAAAGCCTCCGGATATCCGCCGATTTCTCTTAAATAATCGATATCTGAATCTGAAAAGGTCAAATTGTTCAAATAATCGACTAAGCGTTCTAACCCTGCAAAGATAGCATAGCCATTCTCAAAGGGCATGTCACGGAAATAGCACTCGAAGACTGCATTCAAATCCGCACGTCCTAATTCCCAATAGGTTTGCATCATGTTGATCTGATAGAGATCAGTATGCAAAGTGAAACTATCATCTTTAAATAATTTTTGCATCGTTTTGCTCCCTCATACTTACTTCTCCCTATTATAGCAAAAAAATAAAAAAAGAAAGTATTTCTTGTTTTTTTCCTCAAAAAAAGTCTGTGCCATAAGTTAGAAAAAGACCGAAAAACTTCATGATACGATGGGGTATTCCACCAGTTTCACTCGAATCATTGGGTCTTGCTTCAACTTATAACACAGGCTGCTAATGGTTAATCAACTGCTAATTGAACTAGGATGATATCTTTGCGAGGTTTCGCAAACTTGACTCCCGCTGCTTCCATCTTTTTACGGATATTGACATCTACGGTGACATCCTTGCGGTCAACTTTTAGTAAGCGATGAATCGCTGTATCCACTTCTCCGCGGCTGATCTTCTTTTTATTGTTGATCAAAACCAATGTGATCTTGTCAAAAGTATCCACATACATGATCTGGGTTCGATCAAGAGAATAAAGTTTGTAGTATTTAATCGCGACTTTATCAAAAATAAATTTTGAGATGACCGGATAAAATGTCTCCAAATTCAAATTTTGGTTGACTGGTGTTTCAATCAATTTCATATACAACATCCTCTCGTATTAGTTCATCCATGATAAATTGGCCGACTCCGCCGTCAGCTGCACTAGGAATCATACGATCGCAAACGTTACGGATCGATTCACTCGCATTGGCTACTGCAACAGAGACATCTACCACTTCAAACATGGCTAAGTCATTCTCACCATCCCCGATCCCAAAACTCTTTGCATGAGGGAAAGCCTGCATAAAATTCGTGATCGCGGCTCCTTTTGTTGCTAAGGGATCAACGACTTCCAATGTCTGAACAAATGACTGAAACGCACTGACTGGTTCAGTCTGCAGCAATAGACGCAACTGTTCGATCTTTTCATCCGATGCTTCCATCAGTTCGATCTTTAGGACATTGATCGTCGGCCGTTCCTGAATGTAGGCTAAAAGATCCGGTGCATGAATGCAGTCATGCACAAAATAGGCTTGCTTGTATTCAGCAATCATCGCCCCTCTCTCACCGAGATCTGTAACTAATTTATTGGTCAATGCGGTCAATTGTTCTTGATAATCCGCAGGATCTTTGCAGATCACTCCTTGATCGGTGTGCAGAAAATAAAAAACATTTTCTTTCTCTAAAATAGCTGTCACCGCTTCTAAGGTAGCTAGCGGCAAACAATTGGCTAAAACAGGCGCCTGACCTTCCAACTTCAAGCCGGCGCCATTGCCAAAGATGACATCACAGGAGATTCCTTCTTCTATCATCAGTGCTTCTACCAGATCATACCCTCGACCAGTCACAAAAACAAAATGATCGCCTTGTGCTTTCAGATAGTTGATCGCTGTTTTATTGATTTCAGGGACAGGCTGACCCATTTCCTGAAATGTCCCGTCTATATCGGAAAAAACTATTTGCATCGAATCTTCCTTTCTTTGCTATAATTATAACATAATTTGACGAAGCAAAAAATTTTTTGTTGACATTGACGTTACGTAAACCTTTATGATGAGAGCATAAGGAGGGAGAAATTTGGAATATAGTATAACAGCACTGGCTAAAATTTCTGGCGTCAGCAGCCGTACATTGCGCTACTATGATCAAATCGGATTATTAAAACCACAAAGGATCAATTCAGCCGGCTATCGTATTTATGGGGGACAGCAAGTGGATCGTCTGCAACAGATTTTGTACTTTAAATCCTTTGGCCTCCCTCTAGAAGAAATCCGTCATTTGCTAGATGATCCTGAACAAGATGTTCAAACACTGTTGGTTGCTCATTACAACCGATTGTCTCAGGAACGAGCAGCGCTTGATCGCTTATTGACAACATTAGCCCAAACAATCAATTATTATGAAGGAGAACAGACTATGTCAGATAAAGAAAAATTCACTTATTTTAAACAACAAAAACTCGCAGCCAATGAAGAAACCTATGGCGAAGAGATCCGTGCCGCTTATGGGGAAGAAGTCGTTGAACAAAGCAATCAAAAATGGCAGAACATGTCATTTGAAACCTACCAAGAATTGGAACAAACCGAAAACGAACTAATTCAAACATTGAAACAAGTGGTACAAGAGCCATTTGACGTGACTTCTTCTTTGGCAAAAACAGCCTTCCAGTTGCACAAAAAATGGCTGCAGCTTGCAGCGCCATTTTATTCTGCCGATTATCATCGCAGTTTAGGTGAAATGTACATTCATGATGCACGTTTTACTGACTATTACGATCAAAAAGCAGGCCAAGGCGCAGCCAGCTGTTTACAGGCAGTCATCGCTCATTACGCAGATTAATGACCCATAAAAAGGACTTGAGCCGCATTATGTGTGCTCAAGTCCTCTTCGTTTGATAAACGTATAAGGAATCCGGATGGACCCTTGTTCTTCTTGGATTGCTAACTTCAACGCCATTTCTCCACATTCATGCAAATGATAGTCGATGGTTGACAATTGAAGAACTTCACTAATAAATAAATTGTCTCTGCCAATAAGTAGTCGTTCGGAGGAAGAAGCCAATTTGATACCAGCAGCTACCTGATCCCCATTGGTAAAAATCGCTTGGACATTTTTATCAGCAAAGAAAGCGGCTGCCTCTCGCCCATCTTCTTCCGTCAAACAATCCCAAAAAATCAATTCTTCGGTAAAAGCTGGGAAATATTCCTGACACAAACGAACTGTGATCTTCGAATTGCTGCTCAGCTTACGACTTCTTCCAAGTGTAATTCCAATACGCTCGATACCATTTTCTTTCAAATAAGCAAACACTTCCCGAATGGATTGTTCACGATCGATATAGGTGCATCCATCTTGGACAGAGTCGATCTTTTCACAAAAAACGATGCGGCCATAAGCACGATAGGGCAATAGTTTTTCGAGGGGATTTGCTCTTGATGTGATAATCATAGCATCAAACCCTTTTGCCGCAAATTCTTGCAGGTACTTTTCTTCCATTTCTGGTTCATAGCGGGTAGGCAACAAAGTCACCTTATACCCACGGGAAAAAGCACTTGCAGTAATCCCGCTTAGAAGGATATCAAAATAAGGATGATTGACAAATGGGAGAATCACTCCGATGTTCTTCGTTTTTCCCGAGCTTAGCACACGTGCCGTATGATTCGGGATATAGTTGACTTGTTCCATTACCCGCAAAATCTCCTGACGCTTCTGCTCATCCACATAAGGATTATTATTGATGACTCGTGAAATCGTTGAGACCGAATAACCGGTCAGCTTAGCAATATCCCGAATGTTCGCCATGCGCTTCTCCTTAGACAAATAATTGTTCTTTCATATAGTCTATCACACTTGCCCCACATTCATAGAATTGGTAATAATCATTCTGATGAATGAAACTGATTCGTTGCGCACCAAAATATTCATCCTGTACCAGGTGCCCAATTTCTGCAAGCGGTATTTGTGCGACCTTTTCTCTAAAAAATCCCTTGGGCTTCGTGAGAATCAAGTTCATCCCATCAAATTCAAGTGCAACATAGCAGCGTTGTATTCCATTGTTTCCCTTTACTTCCATATAAGTGTGCATCTTCATACGCCCCTTTCATGAATAGAATAATCTATGAAACGCGTACCAGAGCAAGCACTTTGTTTTCTTTTTTTCTCCTTGTTTATTTCTGATGTTGTGAATCATTTCGCTTATTTCTAGAATGTTGTTACAATAGAAATGGAGAGAGAAGTCATCAATCATTTTTCCATTCGAGGAGGAACGCAAATTGACATTAGAAGAAGCTTTTTTATTGGATACATTGCGTTGCCGATTCAAATTTTTGCGAGAAGGGCAAGCATTGACGCAAAAAGAGGTATCGCAGCAAATCGATGTATCGTTGGAAGACTATTTGGATTACGAAGCTGGTGATCGTCTACCAGACGTTATGACGATTTTGCATCTTGCTGCCTTTTATGATGTGTCAGTAGATTACATTTTAGGACAGACAGAAAATATGCAGCGCTATCCGCTGTCTTGATAAAAAAGTGCTACATGAAACTGCTCCTTGCTAGTTAGAATAAAAATCAAGCTAGTAAGGCGCACGTTCATTTTGAGTAAAAGGACTACTTTTTAAGCAAAAATACCCACTCTTGTAGGAAGAGTGGGTGTCTCAAAAAGAGAATGAAAATGAAATAGATTTGATAGATTGATCATAAACTTCTTCACTGAATCATTCAACATGAAGTTAATTCCTATTTGGTGTAAAAATATGGAGTATCTCTTTTGAGCTATGTTAGCGGTGAATGCCAAAATGATAAGGAATTCAATATACCAATGAGCAAGCAATGGACCATTGGTATTTGCTCCTTTCTATCATAGAAATAGAAGCATAAAGAAAAGAACCCCTTCGCTAAGGGGTTCTTTTAGTATAACTACATCATGCCGCCCATGCCCATGGATGGATCCATTGCTGGAGCTGCTGGTGCAGCAGGTTCTGGTTTGTCAGCAACGACTGCTTCAGTTGTTAACAATAATGCGGCTACAGAAGCGGCATTTTGCAACGCAGAGCGTGTTACTTTCGTTGGGTCAACGATTCCTGCTTCAAGCATGTTTACCCATTCGCCAGTTGCTGCATTGAAACCAACGCCAAGATCTGCGTGTTTCAATTTGTCGATGATCACGGATCCTTCGTAGCCAGCATTTTCAGCGATTTGACGTACTGGTTCTTCTAACGCACGCAAGACGATTTTCACACCGGTTGCTGCATCGCCGTCTGCTTCGATGGCTGCTACTTTGTTGATGACATTGACAAGGGCAGTTCCCCCACCAGATACCATTCCTTCTTCAACTGCTGCACGCGTAGCGTTCAATGCGTCTTCGATGCGTAGTTTCAATTCTTTTAATTCTGTTTCAGTTGGCGCACCCACTTTGATGACTGCCACACCGCCTGCTAATTTCGCTAGGCGTTCTTGTAATTTTTCGCGGTCAAAATCAGATGTTGTATCAGCAATTTGATTTTTGATCAATTGCACACGAGCATCGATTGCTGATTTGTCGCCAGCACCTTCAACGATTGTTGTGTTGTCTTTGTCCACAACAACTTTACTTGCTTGTCCTAGGTTGTCGATCGTTGCATCTTTCAATTCTAAACCTAAGTCTTCAGTGATAACAGTACCGCCAGTCAAGATCGCAATGTCTTCCAACATGGCTTTACGACGGTCACCAAAGCCTGGTGCTTTGACTGCCACGACATTGAATGTACCGCGGATTTTGTTCAATACAAGTGTTGGTAATGCTTCACCGTCGACATCATCAGCGATGATCAACAATGGTTTTGATTGTTGTAAGATTTGTTCTAACAATGGCAAGATGTCTTGGATGTTAGAGATTTTTTTGTCTGTGATCAAGATGTATGGATTTTCTAAAGCAGCTTCCATTTTATCATTGTCAGTGACCATGTATTGTGAAAGGTAACCGCGATCAAACTGCATGCCTTCCACTACATCTAATTCTGTTTCGATCCCTTTGGATTCTTCGATGGTAATTACGCCATCATTGCCGACTTTTTCCATCGCGTCTGCAATGTATTTTCCGACTTGTTCGCTACCAGAAGACACAGCACCAACTTGTGCAATGGCTTCTTTTGAGTCAACGATGGAAGAAATGTTGTGTAGTTCTTCAACAGCAACTTTAGTTGCCATTTCGATCCCACGGCGAATACCTAATGGATTCGCACCAGCTGTCACGTTCTTTAGTCCTTCGCGAACGATCGCTTGTGTTAACAATGTTGCTGTCGTTGTTCCGTCACCAGCAATGTCATTTGTTTTAGAAGCAACTTCAGAAACAAGTTTTGCCCCCATATTTTCGAAATGATCATCTAGTTCGATTTCTTTTGCAATCGTTACGCCATCATTTGTGATCAATGGTGAACCATAAGATTTTTCTAAAACGACGTTACGACCTTTAGGGCCTAAGGTTACTTTTACTGTATCTGCTAATTTATCTACCCCACGCAACATTGCTGCACGTGCATCTTCTGCAAATTTGATTTCTTTTGCCATGATTACATTCACCTCAACTAAATTATTTTTTATTCAACTACTGCAATAATGTCTTTTGCAGCAACGATCAAATATTCGTTACCTTCAAATTTCACTTCTGTGCCAGCGTATTTTTCGAACATGACTTGTTCGCCCACGTTGACAGCAACAGGAGCTTTTTCACCGTTTTCTAGCGTGCGTCCTTCACCGACTGCAATGACGGTTCCTGTTTGAGGTTTTTCTTTAGCTGCTGAAGCAAGCACGATCCCTCCCACAGTTTTTTCTTCTTCTTTTGCGACTTCGATAATCACGCGATCACCTAATGGTCTTAACACGATAAATCCCTCCAATTGTATTTGATAGAATTTCCGTTAGCACTCTCATACATAGAGTGCTAACTCACAAAATTAATATTACTCATTTTCTGTTTTTTTTGCAAGCCTTTTGATTAAATTTATTTTGGCTTTTTCTTTTTATTGCTCCATACCGTAAAAACCTAAGGAAAAATTTTGTTTCTAATGAGTCACTAGTCTATAATAGAAAAAAAGGAGTGTGATGATTTCACTTATGTCTCTAAAAAAGTACGCATTATCGACGATTTTGATTTATGGGGTCGCATTTTTTATTCCTGTCGCTTTTATATCTAGTGGTGCTACGATCCCTGCCACAACCGTTTCGTATATCGCCGGCGCAATCTTGATGATTTTTCTTTATTTTAAACAAAATGAACCGCTGTCGTTTGAACGCAAGCAGCCAAAAGTATCGGCTATTATTGTTTATGGCCTAACAGGAATCATCGCCGCCATTCTTTTGCAAAACTTCGCTGTCTTTATTGAGTCGCTCTTTGGCGAAGTGGCTGCATCGCAGAATACTGAGAATATTATCACTATTATTCTGCAAAACCCGATTTTTGCCCTTGCCGCTATGATTGGCGGACCTATCATGGAAGAATTTGTATTTCGCCGTGCCCTTGTGGGAATCATTGCAAACTATTCGAATATTTGGATAGGTGTCATTGTCAGTGCTGTCGCCTTTGCCTTTGCACACAGTGACAATCACTTGTTGGTGTATATTCTATTGGGACTCTTTTTCTCTGGACTTTATGCGTTGACAGGACGTATCTGGACATCGATGATTACCCACGTGGGAATGAATACACTAGTCATTATCATTCAACTATTGGTTCACGCCGGTTATATCAAGGTTCCATGACACAAAAAAAAAACGATGTTGAAAATTTCAACATCGTTTTTTGTCTTAAGATAAATTCTCTGGCTTGGTGGAAAACTGTCCGCATTCCATCACCGTTGTTTTCTTCAAAAAAACGCTCGCCACTCATCCTCAAATACTGAATAACTCAGTCGCTTTATCGGGATCCGTATCATAAACCTCAAAGGCCTCACCGACACCTAAGTCATGTTCTTTCATCGTATTGACCATAGTTAGGTGGGCTAACTCTTTTAGGTTGTTTTCTTTACTCAAATGCCCGAGATAAACTCGCTTCGTGTTATCCGTCAATATATCTGCCATGACTAGTGCCCCATCTTCATTGGATAGATGTCCTCGATCACCAAGAATGCGCTGTTTGAGACTCCAAGGATAAGGACCCATCCGCAGCATTTCTAAATCATGGTTGCTTTCGACAAGATACGCATCGGCCCCTTTGATGATCCCCCGAACATGATCGCTGCAATAACCTGTGTCGGTCAACATCACAAAAGATTTGCCATCTTTATGGAACCGATAGAACTGTGGTGCTGCGGCATCATGGGAAACGCCAAAACTTTCGATGTCCATATCCCCCATCGTCAAAACTTTACCCATTTCAAAAACATGTTTTTGTTCAACCGCAATATTGCCTACCATATTATCCATTGCTTGCCATGTTTTTGTGTTTGCGTAGACATCCAACTTGTATTTGCGCGCCAAGACCCCTACACCGTGGATATGGTCGCGATGCTCATGGGTGACCAAAATAGCATCTAGATCCTCTGGCTTGCGTCCAACTTCATCCAATAATGAAGTGATCTTTTTGCCGCTCAGTCCTGCGTCCACTAGGATTCGTTTTTTGTTGCTCTCGATATATAACGAATTTCCTGAACTTCCGCTAGCTAAAATGCTTACTTGAAAGGCACTTTCCTTCATCATTGTTTCTGTCTTCCTCTCTCTTACTTTCAACGAGTTCCATTATACCTATTTTTCTATGGATTTTCTACTTTTTGTACTGCATTGTTTGTAATGATTCGATTACTAAAGGCATTGACAGTTTCGATCTGAATATTTACATCCGCATCTGCTTTGACAGCAACGAACCAAGCCGGAATGTAGACATTCCGATCACCAACAATCAAAATCCTTGTGTAAGCCAGCTCTGTCCATAATATCTTAGAATGACTAGGCAACTTATTATTCAAATAAAGCGTGTTGACGGCTTCTTTCTCTGAATAGAGAGTCATTTTCTCCCGCAGCGGGGTGATATTGGAAATGTGGGTCTGAGTATACTTAGCGATCTGCAACAGTTTATCTGACGATTCTAAAGTCATATCGATCCGACTTGAGCTATCATTGAAGGGAATAGTTTCATAGGATTGGCTAGCAACAATGGTTGGATATTCTTGATCCAACAGCGACAAGTTTTTCCTATAATGGTATTCATCTCCATAAAGTACCTGGTCTTTACGCTGCAGGTATTCATTGACCGTCTTTTCTGCCTGAGTATCATCACTAATGTAGAAACCACCCGAGGAAATATGAGTCAACTGTTGTCCTTTTACTGTAGTTGCTTCAGTTAATCGTTTCTCCCCTTGCGCTTCTCTTAAAGCGGCTGCCAAATCGGTTTGTTCACCGCTTAAATAGTACCCGCTCAAATACTCGTCAGAAAGTTCTCCTGAATATTTAATGTCTTCTGAGGCTAGTCGCTGTTCAATCGGGATCGTCTGATTTGACTGCAAAACGTTCTGCTGTTCACTGCGGGCTTCACTGTAAATGTTGAACAAAAAGACATTCAACCCCAAAAACGCTAGGAAAAAAATCCATTCGATTCGCTTGAAATCCAATCAAACTCCCCCCGTTTCTGTCAATTTAGCCATTAATTCCTGATAATTGAACCAGTTATTCTCATACTTTACATACCAAGTTGGTGTCAAATCGACGACAGAAGCCCCTTTGATGTCGCCCCATTGATAGCCAACAATAATCTGCTGCAGCTGATCCGTCTCTGCCCCTGCAGAAAGCAAGTCACTGCGAACGGTTAAGCTTGAAGGTAGCTCCACCTCGGTCTCAGAAGGAATCGGCACTTGGATCGCATTTAAACTAGATTCGATTGCCATCTCTCGATTCCCTAATTGCCCACTGTTAGAAAAAGTTACTTTCATCAATCCCTGAGCACCACTGCTGAAGACTGGATACCCTTCTACAAAAATACGATAATCTAGTTGATTGCTCAACCGATCAAAAAAGCGTATCGTTCCGAAATTGTTGCCCAAACGACGAATATAGTCCGCACTTTGCATAAACAGATCCGTTTCATCACTTTCTGAAACAGTGGTTTCAAATTTGACTACTTGATCATCATGCAAAACCGCCATATTCTGTCCACCTTCATAATAATAAGTATCTACACTATCATCATTGACTTTGACATCTTTTGGCGAAGTAAAAAATGCTTCTCGAAAGAGATTCGCCGATTGCAAAGAGGAAACATAGCTGTATTTTTTCAGCTTGATCGTGTCCTGTGTATAGAACTGATTTCTTTTTCCTGATTCTTCCTGGCGCATCGCTGTCCATTCTCTTGGATTATCTTTCAAAATGCGATTCACATCATTTTTATCCCAGTCAATCTTGCCTTCAATGATCCGTGATTCTTCCAAATTCACAAACTGGATTTTATTCTCTTTCAAATCGATTTGAATATGGGAGAAAGCCATTTTGTTGGCTTCGTTGTCACCTAATGCCAATTCAACATCAAAGGTCTCCGCGTAATCATTTAGTAAGAACGGCGTGTAATACGCCAACGTCACTCCCTCATCCAATGTTGCTGCCTCTGAAAAAGACTTGGAATCATAATTTTGTACCGTCAGATCATTGACTTGAGCATCCGAGAGCAGTCCCTGAACATCACGAATCAACGTTTCAGAATTGGTT
Organism: Enterococcus sp. FDAARGOS_553; assembly: GCF_003812305.1. Classification (NCBI taxonomy): domain Bacteria; kingdom Bacillati; phylum Bacillota; class Bacilli; order Lactobacillales; family Enterococcaceae; genus Enterococcus; species Enterococcus sp. FDAARGOS_553. Next base: position 1,703,760 of record NZ_CP033740.1, on the reverse strand, counting down.
TCCTTGACTTCATCTTGGTGGATCCAGGTTAAATACAATGGCAAAAATAAATCACTTTTTTGTTTGTAGGTCTGAATACTCGTATTGACTGTATCTGTAGCTTGTTCGACTGAACGATCGTAACCGGTGGGATTCAGCCAAATCATGTAGGAAAAGTAAAAGCTTAGGGCAACCATAACGATCAGACCTAAACGAATCATTTTTTCTGAGACTTTCATTCCCACCAATCCTCCTCATACGGTTCATATGGCAACATGATATAAAATGTTGAACCGCGGTTTTCTCGGCTTTCTGCCCAAATGGCTCCTCCATGAGATTTGATCACTTCGCGGGAAATGGCTAATCCTAAACCAGTACCACCTTGTTGCCGGGCGCGGGCTTTATCAACACGGTAAAAGCGGTCAAAGATTTTGGTAAGATCCTTTTTAGGGATGCCTAGGCCTTGATCATTGATACTCAAAACGATATTGTTATGGGTTTCCATCAATTTGACTGTGATCACACCGCCATCAGGTGAATATTTGATAGCATTGTTCATAATATTGTCGATCACTTGAATCATCTTATCCGTATCGACTTCGACCCAAAGTTCACGTTTGGTGAATTCACGACGAATCACATATTTTTTGTTCTCATTCGTCACCATCATATCAAATCGATCCAACACAAAGCTGACTAACTCATTGAAATTGATGTATTCCAATTGCAGTTGCGCATTGCCGCTGTCCATTCGTGAAAGACTCAGTAGGTCATTGATCATTCGAATCATCCGATCCGTTTCATCTAATGTCACTTTCAAGAAGTTCGGTGCGATTTCTGGATCTTGCCAAGCCCCTTCGCTCAATGCTTCAATATAGCTGCGCATACTGGTCAAAGGTGTTCGCAATTCGTGAGACACATTGGATACAAACTCTCGCCGCTCTTGTTCATTTTTCTCTTGTTCTGTAACATCATGCATCACCGCTACTAAACCAGAAATAAATCCAGACTCACGGCGAATCATTGAAAAGTCGATTCGTAAAATCAAATTCGTTCCAACGATGTCATTGTTCGGCCGTTCGATCAGCATTTCATCAGGACTTTCTAGCAGTTTACGCAAGGTGTATTCTTCATCGATTTGGAGCAGAGTCAGAATCGATTGACCGACTGCTTCTTCAGAAGTAACATTCAATAACGACATCGCCATCTCATTGATTGTAATGACTTTCCCACGGCGGTCAGTCGCTACGACGCCATCGGTCATGTGGGAGAGGACACTATCTAGTCGATTTCGTTCCGACTCCATTGCTTCTTGTGTTTCTTCGATACGTTCTCCTAGCTGATTGAATGTTTCAGCCAGCTGTCCCAGTTCGTCTTGGCCATGAACTGCTACTTTCCGGCTATAATCCCCTTTGGCAATCCGAATGGCTTGTTCCCGCATTTCCCCAATCGGCTGAGTGATGGATCGAGAAACAAGTAGGGCAACAACAATTGAGATCGCTGCAGCAATTAAAGAAGCCGTCACAAAAATCACGGCAGTATCACTGACTTCACTGTATTTCTGTTCCAGATTGCTTCGCAGGTACAAAGTACCTAAAACCGTATCCCCTGTAGGCGACTGGATCGATTGGACAATGTTGTAGACCCGCTGTCCTGTCGATTCGTCATACAACACTTCACTACGGTTCGTATCATAATCTCGGTAATCGTTTTTTTCACCCACTGAACCTCGATCATTGATATTGGTGGTTGCCCGAATGATTCCTTGTTCATCTACGACCCGCATCTCTAAAATCTCAGAAGAGTTGGTACTGGAAAGGATCCGGTTCAAAGAAGAATTCATTGCATCCCAATCGAGGCTGTCTTCGGCGTCCATTCGACTAAGTTCTGAACCTAGAGTAACGACCAACGTGCTAGCTCTTGCCTCCATGTCGCGCTTAAAGGCATCGATCGTTGTTTTCTCTAATTCGCGAATAAAATACGCCCCGATAATCTGGATCGAAATCAATAAGATCAAGATAAAAGTCAGGGCGATTTTGAAGTTCACTGATCGAAAAAAGCGAACCTTATTTTTCATAGCTTATTCCTGTTCAGGGTTCCGCAAGTAATAGCCGACTCCGCGACGAGTGACCAAATAATTCGGATGACTTGGGCTATCTTCGATTTTTTCCCGTAAACGGCGAACGGTAACGTCGACGGTCCGCACATCACCAAAATAATCATATCCCCAGACGGTTTGCAGCAAATGTTCCCGTGTCATGACTTGACCTAAGTGTTTCGCTAGATAGTGCATTAGTTCAAATTCACGATGGGTCAATTCGATTGCTTCGCCATTTTTAGTTACCATGTACGCATCTGGATGGATCGTCAAATCACCGATCGTCAATTCTGCATTCGGTGCTTCTTCTGCTTCTTTCGCCGAAGCAGAACCGCGACGTAAATTAGCTTTGACACGAGCTACTAATTCACGGTTGGAGAAGGGCTTAGTCACGTAATCATCGGCACCCAATTCCAGTCCTAACACTTTGTCGATCTCAGAATCTTTGGCGGTAACCATAATAATCGGCATATCGTGATTTTTTCGAACTTCACGTGCCACTTCTAATCCATCCATTTTCGGCAGCATCAAATCTAATAAAATCAGATCCGGTTCAACTTCTGCCACTTTTTCTAATGCTTCTTCACCATCATAAGCTGTATATACTTCGTAGCCTTCTTTTGTCAAATTGAATTTGACGATGTCCGAGATCGGTTTTTCATCGTCCACGACTAGGATCTTTTTCAAAAAATGTCACCTCATTTTTTATTCTTTCCTACTTATTATACATGATTTAGGATGTGTTTTCATCTTTCCTCAAATCTTAGCCTTGATCTATGCTTATTCTTAAGAAAATTTTGTATCGATGTTCTTTCTTTTTCATACTCATGATTGCTAACTTATTCATTCCGTAATAGGTTTCACAACAACTTTTACAGTATCGCCAATGTCTTTTTTGATCTGTTTGCGAATCTCTTTCTTGATTCCTAAAATATAACAAATACTTCCGTCTTGATTTTTCAACTCCATATTGACGATACTTCCTTGATAGTCAACGCCATCAAATGTTGCCTGAACTTTCAGCCGCCCTTTATTCCATTCAGCCCGCAAATCGTAAGGAAAAATCACGTATGCTCCACCTTTACCAATCTCAGAAGAATAAATGGTTGATTCAAAAACATATTCTTTCATTGTCACTCACTCCTTTTTCATAAACAACTCAAGATACTGCCTTAAGTAATCCGGATAGCATAAAGCTCCATCTGTAAGCATCCGTCTCCTTGGAGAACTGTTGCTTTGTTCTATGAAATCATTATACTGCTTGTTTTGTTCAACGAAAATAACTTAGGAGTAAATAGGAGCAAAAGAGAGCAAAAGAGCGCCAACCCTTCATGTCACTGACCATTGCGGCATCTCTAGAGAAACAGGTTTCTTTTCACTCATCGGCACAAAAAAAGGTATGAAAGTTGAAAAGACAACTTTCATACCTTTTAACATTCATTAATGAATGATTGTGAGCGGCTCTTAGAAAACGATCACAGTCACTCGATCAAATCCCCGTTTCGTCTAACAGCTGCACTCCGACGCCTAATAATCCAGGCCCTGTATGCACAACCAGTGCCGGTGAAATCTGTCCAAAGAAAATTTCTTTCACTTGAGGAAATTCTTGTTCAAGACGAGTTTTCATTTCTTTAGCTTCTGCCAACGCATCCCCCTGGGCCACGGCTAGGCGAAATTGTTTGTGATTTCCAATGTACTGTTTCACCAGTTCAACGGTCTTGTCCAAACTCTTTTTACGTCCTCGTGATTTCGCTACTGTGTAATAAATCCCTTCGTCATTACAAGAAATGATTGGATTCAATTTCAAGGCATTTCCGAGAATTGAAGCAACCAAACCAATTCGGCCGCCTTTTTGCAAGTACTCCAATGTCGCTACATTGAAAAAGACCTTATTTCGGACAACTTCTTGTAGCAGCTGTTCTTTGAGCTCTTGCCATGTGACTCCCTCATTCAGCAACTCAGCAGCTCTGATCGCTTGTAATCCAGCACCAATCCCGATATTTTTCGTATCTAAAACAAAAATATCCAAGTCATTCCGTTGTTCTCCCATCAAGCGAACAACATTATAAGTACCGCTCAACCCACTAGAGATGGTGACTGCCAGAACTTGTTCATAGCCATCGGCTTTGATCCGATCAAATATCTTGTTGATGGTTTCGCCATCGGGCAATGACGTACTAGGAATTTCTTGCGGCAATCGTTGATAGATCTCTTCCGCTGTAATATCCACTTTATCCGTATACGTCCGATCCTTGTATATGATCTGCAATGGCAACATATACATACCATATTGTGACATGATTTCTGCCGGGACATCGGTTCCCGAGTCGACAAGCAGGGCAATTTTCTCTTTATTCATGGGATTCTCCTTTGTGCGTTTCCAAGTAATTTACTTCTAGTTCAATCGTTTTTTCTGCCAATAATTTATTTGCAAACGAACGGGTCGCCCCTTTGATCGCGATCAGTTCTACTGGAATCGGATCGGTAGACACCGCTTCTTTTGACCCTGCTGCCTCTTGGCAGACTGTCCAAATGGCTTTTTCCTGTTCTTCACAAAATAAATTGTACGCATTTCGTATCCCGACTACTTTTCCTTGAAACAATATTCCCGTCTTGATTTCTGGGATTGTCAACACTTGCTTCAACATCGTAATGGCAATCAAAAATGCCAAATGTTTTTGGTTATACCGTTTTTTCTCTGGGGGTGGGATCATCCCTTTTTTGACGTAATTATTGACCATTGATGATGTCAGCAGTGAATGTTTTTCCGACTGGATTACCGGCGACAAGTACTGATCGATCAACGTAATGACTTGATCCATGTACAGTTCCAAAGTTGGCAGCTCTTCCCACCGCGGCAAATGAAAGGAATTCAGCGACTCGCTCCAATCAAATAAATCTGAACGTAATTTTTCCATAATCTTCTCCATCTTAAATAGCAGAATATTGGTTTATCAAAAACTTTTTATCTGGTTTTGATAACTAGATAAATTTTACCATATACTGGTATTGGATTGTAGTCCTCTGCTCAAAATTTAGGAAAACAAAAGAATTTGATTTTTGAAGGGGATAAGTATTACGGAGTATGTACTCTATGGGTAGTCTTCTTTTGAAACGAAAGATAAAAAAACGGATTTTTTTTTAACAGAACGATTGATTTTTAAAAGTCGGAGTGCTAAGATAATAAAGTAATTTTGATACGGGCCGTTAGCTCAGTTGGTAGAGCAGCTGACTCTTAATCAGCGGGTCGCGGGTTCGAGCCCCTCACGGCCCATTGGGTGCCAAACCCACGCCACATAAGGTTTCTTGGCTACTTCGGTAGTTTAGAAAAGAAACCTTGATGTGGCTTTTTTTATGCTGTGGGTATACTTTGTGGGTATATAAATTTATCTTCTTTTATTTTATAACAATTCTGTGCGGAACTTATTTTTGAGGAGTTTCGCCTTTTTTTGTTTACAAATAGAACATAGGTTCGTATAATTCTTGCGAGGAGTGATTTTAAATGTTTGAAGATATGATTGCAGAACAAATTGATGCAAAACTTGCTAACGAATACTCTACCCTTTCTGACGATGATAAGATTTTCTTAGATTTATCCATTCTTGCTGTATTAGCTCAAAGCGATAAATCTATTGCTGTAAAACGTGAACGCTTTATAAAAAATGGCAAATTTTATGATCGTATGATAATTGAATCTCCACTAAAAATTAGAAGTAAGAAGTAGTTATCATGAAATCATTGAGAGGTGTAGTTTCGAAGATACGAGTGTTGAAAATGTCGAGGACCCCTTTAGTGCGTTTCTCTCTTGACGGTACGAATTGTTTGATTGCAGCACATAGTTTAAACTTCTTGGCAGATGTGGATGAGGGAATGCAGGTTGTGGTTGCTGGTGAGTTTAACGATCGGAAGCAATTTGTTGTTAAGAAGTATTCGGTGATTGGCAAGACGAAGATTATGATTGAGTTTGAGTCTTTAAATAGGACGTTAAATACGCTATAATGATTACGATGTAGAAACATAGTTTCACTTGCGCAGTGTGTGTAAATACGCTGTGCTTTTTTGTGCAAAAAAAAACGACCCACCCTCCCCGAAAGAGAGTGGGAACTTATAAAGAAGATTTGGAAATTAAAAAATTGGTTGGTACTTACATTCTATACCTGGCCCTTGAGTAATTCAATACTAAAGGTTAATATTAAATTGTGTATGTTTAAAAAACATAAAAGTCATATGTACATCTTACCAAAAAGTAATGCTTCTTATTGGAAAATTAGGTACACTTAAAATGAAGAGGATTAGGCACACTTCCCCAAGTTTCCCCCGCCTAATCCTCTTCATTGACGATTTAATATCGCCTTACAAAGTCTACAATAAAATAATTTTTAATTCAAATGAAAAGAATAACGTTTAATATTTCGTTTATAAGCTCTCCGCAGCGGGCTATTTGTTTACCATGGATTCTTGTTGTTGCTGTTCAATTAACATTAAAAATCAACAATATGACTAATTTGAATACGTCATATTGTTGATTTTTATCATCTTTAGTTCCTAGTTGTCGGTATTCGTCGATAAATGATTAATTTATTTGCACATTTATTTATGCCTTAGGATCCCCAGTTAGAAAAACTGTTCCTTTATATATTTTTTTTCTGGTACAATAAAAGAAAAACCTTGAGGTACCGTATGCATCGTAAAAAGATAAAAAAAACAAAAATACTAATTCCATTCTTAATATTTTTAGTAATTCTTTCTTCAGTAATAACATTTTACTTAATAAAAAACACTAACGATTCCAGTTCAAGGGTATACTCCCATAGAGGAGCCTCTGGAGAAGAGATTGAACACACAGTCGCTGCTTATGATCTGGCTATTTTATACGGATCAAAATATATCGAACAAGATCTTGTGACATCCAGAGACAACACTCTTTATGTTTCTCATGATTTATCAGCAAAAAGAATAACTGGTGTAGACAAACTTTTTGTAGATATGACCGATGATGAAATTTCTGATTTAAGAACTGAAGATAATGAAAAGATATTGAGTTTGCAAGATGTGTTTAATCGATACGGGAATACTGTGAATTATGTAATAGAACTAAAGGAAAACTCCAATCAAACGAAGCTTTTCGAAGATCTTGTGAAAAAAATAACTTGGAAGATAATATCGTAGTTCAAGCATCTGATATTAAACCGTTGCAAGACTTGAGCAAAAGTTTTCCAAATATGCCAAAACTCTTATTAGTTAAGAATCAAAGCGAATTAGAAAAGGCAGTCACGTATGACATAGTAGATATAGTTTCTGCTGAAAAGAGTATGATGACAAAAGAAAATGTTAAATTAGTTCATGGCCACAAAAAACTTTTGAAAATTTGGACAATAAACTCCACTAGTGAAATAAAAAAGGCAATCAATTTTGGTATAGATAATTACTTTACCAACTTCACAGCAAAAGCTTTAGCATTAGAAAATAAATACAGAAAATAAAAAAGCCCCTTCTCATTTGCAGAGTGTAGTGACCCCAAAAAGTTAGACTTTTATGGAGTGGAGAAATCCACTCCTTTTTTGTATGATAAGATTAACTGTTAGACAGCTGTTTTTACAGCTTCTCGAAACTGAACCGGACTTCGCCAATTTAATTTCTTTTTGATGCGTTTATGGTTGTAATAATAGATATATTGGTCAATTTTTGTTTTCAATTCATCTAAACTCCGATAGACTTCTCCGTGAAAAATCTCTTGCTTTAATAAACCAAAGAAGTTTTCCATAGGTGAGTTATCTAAACAATTCCCTTTACGAGACATACTCTGGAAGATTTTATGCTGCTTCAACATCTTGACAGCGTATATCTGTTTTTAAGGTAGTGCAGTTGCCATCTTTAAATAAATTACGAATTTCTTTCGTTAAATAATGTTGTTTCATTGGCGTGTTGGTCAATGTCCAAGTCACATTTCCTTTAAATGTTTGATCTGGCACTCTACTTGGATCAGGAATTTGTAAACCGACATCGCCTAACTGTAAATCATAGACTCCATTGACAAATTGTCCGCCATTCGTATACATTGGTGTAGCAGCCGTTGCATTCACATAACGCAGCCCGGATAAAGTAATCGTTGCCCCAATCAATTCATGACCACTCGCATCTGCCAATTGATTCGGCTGTAATACTTGTAATTCCCATCCTAGCCGTTCACTTCCTCGGCGATCTTCTGTCGCGACAAAAGGCACACGCGAGACTTCTTCACCGTTTACCCACACATGATCGAGCCGTGCTTTTTGTTCAATCGCACGTGAGACATTTTGAATCTGACCAAAATCAAAGTTTGATACATAGTTGATCCGTAAAAGTCCCGGATAAGGATTGGTTGGTTCTTCGGGAGTAACTTCATTTCCTGGATTCTCCGGGTCAGAAACGACTGGGTTTGAAGAGTCATTTTCCAAGATTTTCACTTTTCCTTCAGTCGTAATATTCGCTGCGTCATCATAAGTTGCCGCATCCCCCATTTTGCTACCCAATCCAAGACTAGCTGCTAAAAGTACAATTGATAATGTTCGTGTCGTTTTTTTCATTTTCTTTCCTCCGTTATCCTTTTGAAGTTCATTTTACAGGGTGTTCCTTCATAGTTTCACAAGATCCTGCTCATTCATTTCATTACGATTAAGCATTTTATTTTATGCTCTTTAATTTGCTGGATGACTCCGATAAGCCAGTCCTTTTTATATCATGGGTCGTTTTCTTCTCTTTTTTCTCCGAGTCCGCCTTCGAGTCCACCACATCACCAAAAGAACGAGGATCACGCCAATTCCGACAAATATCCCATATGACATGTAGGATGTCGTCCGCTCTAGATTGACCGCACTTTGATTTAATTGCCGGGCATTCGCATTCGTAATGGAAAAAGATTGTTCAAAGCGATACTCTTTTTCATCAGCTGTTACTTGCGTCTTTAGAACATAATTCCCTGCTTCAATTGGCTGATTTCCAGCAGGGATGCCAAAGTTGAAATTAGAATTTGGTGCCATTCGCAACTCGTATGCGTCATATGTATAGATAGGGGTTCCACTTCCTTCTCTATAAATGCTTGACTGAATAGACATGTTGCGAACAATCACAGCAGCTCTATTTTGTAGATTTGCTTCAATGTGATTCCGATAATTACGCTGACTCGCGGTCACCTCATTTAAAAACAATTCATTTTCAACTGCTGACCCGCCTACTCGATTTAAAAGAATGCCTACCGTATAGGCGACTTCATGAGTCACAGTTTGTTCACTCTGCTGATTCTTTTTTTCAGTAAAACGAATGCCTCCAAGGATATCCCCTTCCCATTCTTCTTGTGGTAAGGAGATAATCAGTGTTGTGAGTACCGAAGAACCTGCAGGAATCAGGAGTTCACTCTCTTCAATTGCGACCAGTTGATCCATTCGATGAATGAGAGAAGCATCATACGCTTCTTCCCCTAAATAACTGGGGATTCCATTTTGATTCGTAGAAGCTGGATTTATGGTCACATTCACGCTGATTTCTTCTTCAGAAAGGTTATACACTCGAATTGAAACAGTGCGTTGCTTTCCTGGTTCGTCAATGATATGGTAATAGCCATTCTCATTCACATTTCCATTCTCATCTAGTGGTTGGATTGAGAACGTATTGACGTTTTCTGCAAAAACTTCTTTTTGGAAGAGACCAATAGTCAATAGCGCCAAAACTGCTATCATGACAAATCGTCTAATTTTTTTCTTAAATTGTTGTTTTCCACCACACCCCTCCTCAGTCTAATCTTTTGATAGTATAACTTGACGGTAAAGGCTGTCCCAAATTCATCTCTACCTTCATTTTGACTAAAAAAAGGAGTGAATCTAAAAAAAAGCAAGTGCAATCAATAATACGCAATGATTGCTCTCGCTCTTTTTATATGAAAAATGTTAATTTAATTATTAAAAATGATCCTTCTGGATGTTATAAGCGGGTTTACTGCATGATTCAGCGGAATAACTTAAATAGTGCCTCATTCAATAAGGATAGGATTCCCATGTCCTTATTAGATGTAAATAACCTACCTCAAGCGTATACGTCTGATTAAAAGCACGATCGATTTATTGCATGATCTCTCATCAAGTAACCTAAATGCTCTTTGACTGTTCAGTGGTATTATCTTATCTACATCTTCGTGTGTCAGTTGTAGTGGAAAGAGTCACAAACAACACTGATTATTGAAGCAACCCAATAAGTTAGATTTTTTGGGGGTGATCACTCTGGTGTAGTTATTCAGTCCAATTACATCGGAACCATATGCTTATTTTTCAAGAGAAAAGATGCGATCCAGTCAAAGATTTGTTGAGGATCGGCTTCTTGTTCGAGTAAGTTGAAAAAACTTTCCTGTTCCAACAAAGCGACGAGCTCGGCAATGGCAGATAGATGTTTGCTGTGATCAATTGCTGAGAGGGTGAAGATGTATTTAATCGACGCTTTTTTGTTGATTATCACTGGTTCTTGTAAGACTGTGATGCCTAGGCCTAGCTTTAACGCGCCTTCTTCTGGCCGTGCGTGAGGCAATGCTACTTGATCCATGATAATGAAAAAAGGTCCTTCTTTGCGAACGTTTTGGATGATCGTATCAATATAACCACGTGAGATCACTTGATCCTTGATCAGTGGCGTTGCTGCCAAATAGAATGCCTCTTCCCAAGAGCGTACTTTTATATTAGTCAAAATGTACTGTGGGTTAAGCATATCAATCAACGCAACGGGCTTTCTTTCCTCGCCTAGGGTTGCTGAATAAGCTGGATTGACTTCTCTTCTGGTAAGGAGCAATTGCAATTCTTTCTTCAAACTTTTATCATCTTCGATTGTCGCATGCTTTTTGATAACAGCCATAAGTTCTTCCACCCCAATCAGAGAAATAGCTTCGCTGGGCTGATGGTAAACTTCTTGAATCAATTGATTTCTTTCTTCATTGGTCATTATTGGATTTACCACATAAACTGGCTTTTTCAGTGTATAAAGACTGACATTGGGTACCGTAGTAAAGATCAGGTCACATTCAGGGCGCTCAAGCAATAGTTCTTTGGTCTCAATGGGTCCGATAAAAATAATGTCTGGAAAGATCATTTTTAATTCATTATAGATCATGGCAGAGCTACCGATTCCATTCGGACAAACAATCACACCAATTTTTTGATTGACTTGGTATTCATCAAAATCATTGATCAAAGAAGCAAAGTGGATGGTTAAAAAAGAAACTTCATCTTCTGGGATTCCGCGTTCAAAAAGATTTCCGATGGGACGCAATGTTTCTTGAACAATCTGATACAGATCTTCATATTCTTCAATAATTTTTTTATGTAAGGGATTGATAATTGGCAATTGAAAAAACAAGCGGTAATAAGCTGGTCGAAAGTGACTATATAATTGATTGATGACTTTTTGCTTATCTTTAAAACGGATGCCGGACAATAGTTCAAAGCGTTTGATGATGCGCTCGACCAGTTCATGAATAATCGAAAAATCCGCTGATGGATAAGTGGTATCCCCTAGCGCCATCCCCAGCAGCCACCCACAGATATACAATTGGGCTGATTTATTTGTGATACCAAATTCCATTAATAATTCTTTTGCAAATAAATACTCTTTCATCTGAAAAAAAGTCTGGTAATTATAGGTTTCATAAAAATCTTGCCACTGTTTGTTTAAACGAGGAAGGATCATCGTAAACAAATAAGAGAATTCATTCAAGCGATTCTCCACTAATTCTAAAGAAAAGGTTTTTAGTTTTTCTCTTGCGATACCCTCGACCTGTGAGAAGCCATCAATTTTTTCATTGACCAAGAAATAATGATAGACAAACTCCTCCTGATTATCCCCAAAATCATGAAACATCATCTTCATAAAAAAATTACGCAGATTTTCTTCATTCCCAATCAGCCCATAGCCGTTCTTCCGCGTATACCCAATAGTGATCATTGACAGAGACAGTTCTTTTTCTAATTTTTTCATATCCGCCATAAAGGTAGTCTTGCCAACACGCAGCGCAGACAAGAAGTGATTCACAGAAAGATAGTCTGATTCATAATAAAACAACATCAGAAAAATATATTTTTTTCGTTCTTCACTATTCATCTCATACTGGGTATAAACGGCACCGTTTAGGAAATCATTCAGAAAAAAAGCTTTTGCCTTTGGTGCTAATTGAATAAAATAAGGATCTGATCGAATCAACGGCTGTTTATTTGCTTTTAATAGTTCATTGATTTTTCTGATTGCATAATCCAATTGATTTTTTGACAGAGAAAAGAAGCGCATTATCTCCTCTTGTTCCATCAATGGTTTTTGAATCATTTTCTGTATCAGCTGTAATGTGCGTTGATCGATCATGACCCTCTCTCCTCTCTTTGTTAATTCACAAATGTGTCGATTTCTTTGCGCAATCGTGCCGCATTCTTTGCAATTTCTGCTTGCGAACCTTTTGTCAATAATGTTCCTACTCCCATACATTCTACACCAGCATTCAACCATTCTGTAACATTTGTCAAAGAAACGCCCCCTGAAGATAAGATCGGGACAAACGGCAATGGTGTTTTGATTGTTGAGACGATCCTTGGCCCATGTAAAGAAGACGTTGGAAATGCTTTGATCATATCCGCTCCTGCTTCGAGAGCTTCTAAAACCTCAGAGATAGAAGTACAGCCTGGCATGTAGCTGATTTGATAGCGATTGCTTATCTGTGCGACTGCTTTTGAAAAAGCCGGTGAGATGATGAATTCAGCACCATGTAAAATCGCATCCCGAGCGGTTTCGCTATCCAATACGGTTCCAGCACCGACAACGATTTCGTCTTGATAGATTTCTTTCAGTTGCTTGATGATTTCCCCGGCATTGTTATTCGTATAACTGATTTCCAAGCAAGTTATACCACCGGCTTTACAGCCTTCAACAATTTCAACGGCTCGTTCCACTGTTTCGACCCGTACGATCGCCATGATTTTTTCTTTATGGATCCGGTTGAGGATCACGAGCTTCTTATTCATCGAATCCCTCCACTTTTCGATATTCCGCTAAAACTTGATGGATCTCTGGATAGTCCTGTTCATCTACTGGCAGCACCGGCAGCTTAGGATCACCGACAGGAATTCCCATCCAACCTACGCAGTATTTTAGGACACTGGGTACTGTACCGAACTTTAAGATACGGCGAAAGTCTTCAATACTTAATTGATAGTTTCTAGCTTTCTGGGTCTCACCACTTTTAAATGCGTGATAAATAGCTAAGTCAGTTGTCGTTAAGACATTGGAAGTTGCTGCGACTGCCCCATCAGCGCCACATTCCAACGCTTCCAAGATCAAAGAGTCAGAACCTACTAAAATAGAAAAATCGTCTCGCTCATTCAATTTGAGATAGCTTTTGAGGTTTTCTATGTCCCCGCTGCTGTCTTTGATCCCAATAATAGTGGGTATTTTCAGCAATGCGTTAAAGATGGTTTCATTGATCGCAATGCCGGTATTCTTAGGAATATTGTAGAGAATCAACGGGAGTTTTGTCTTTGCAGCAATCATTTTATAGTGTTGGACTACTTCTTGATCCGTAAGCTTGATCAAATAAGGAGTGATGATGGAAGCCGCTGTGACTCCAATGGTTTGAAATTCATTCACTAAATCAATGACAGCTTCTGTCGAAATCCCACCTGCTCCTGCAAATACTGGTACCCGACCTGCTGTCTCCTCTACAACGATGGTTGCCAATTCGAGCTTTTCAGCATGAGATAAGGCATAAAACTCCCCATTGGTCCCTAGGATAAATAACCCATGGATCCCTTTCGCAATCAATTGATTAACTAGTCTTCTAGTGGCTGCTCGATCGATTCCCTGCTCATCTAAAGGACTGACCATGGCTGTAATGATTCCTTCGATCTTCATTCTTCGACACTTCTTTCTTGCATGATAGCACTCCCTAAGCTTCCTCCAGGATGCCATGCATAATAATCATCAATATCAATGGCGGCTTCTTGTTGCAGTAAAATCGACAAGCTTTGTAAAACAATGATTTCTGCCAATATCGAGATTCGTGGGGGTTTGTTCAACGGATCTCCTTCATTCGTGATACCAGCAAACAAGAAGGCATCGGAATGTTTTTGCAGCCATGAGTCGATTCCTCCACTCACTCCGATGACTTTTATTCCTAAAGCTTTCAGAGTAAGAAGCGATTTTTTCAATTCTTCTGTTTCGCCGCTATTGGAAATAGCAATCACGACATCCCCTTTTTCGGCTTGTCCGGCAGAGCCGTGGATCGTTTCAGTTCCATCTAAAAAATAGGTAGGAGTGCCTGTGGAAGAAAGCAAAGCTGCTATATATTCCGCAACATGACTTGGCTTACCGATGCCAGTCACATGCACACGCCCCTTCTTTTTTTTTGCAGCAACGATCAGTTCAGCTGCATCGATCAACTGTTGTTGATTGATCTCATTCAAATAAGCTGTAAGCTCATCTTTGGTTGTTTGCAAAAAATAAGCTAAATTCGTTGTTTCCATATAAAATCCTTTCTGTCACTGATTCGTTTTCACTGAATCTTTGCACACTTTGAGATAGTTCTTTTTGCGTGCAAAGATTCAGAAGTTCAGCTGATGACAAATGTCTTAGCGATCGATTACTGACCAAACAAACTTAATAGTTTATCTAATAAGATTCCCATGACGTTGTAGTCGATATTTGGGAATGTCGATCCCTCGATGCCTAAGCTACCATACACCGGGTAAAGAACTGTTGGTAAAAAGGCGAGTAACAGCCCGATGACAAAGGACCCTGCAATCGCTCCCCGCCAACCGCCAGTAGAGTTTCCAAAAACGCCGGCTGTTCCTCCGGAGAAAAAACAAATATGGGCTGCTGGAATGATCACGACTGGAAAATTGAAAAGCACCATGATCAATACTCCCAATAAGCCAGCGACATAAGAGGATAAGAACCCTACAATGACTGCTGTTGGTGCAAACGGGAAAACAGTTGGCACATCCAATGCCGGACGAGAATTTGGAATGAATTTTTCCGAGATCGAAACAAATGCCGCCGTAATTTCAGACAAGAACATGCGCACACCAGTCATCAAGATCGACATCCCCGCAGTAAAGGTAAATGCCTGCACGAAAGGAAAGACCAGCCAATGAGTCGTTCCTGCTAATTCTTGAGTGACATCTCGTCCCGCTTTTAATGCAGAGATATAGAATAGCACTAGCATAACTGCCGCAACGCCCATCAAGAAGTCTCTAAAAAAGGATAACCATTTCGGAAAATTGATGTGTTCCGTTGTTTTATCTTTGTGTTTACCAAATAGCATCCCAATGTAACCAGACAATGCATAACCCACCATGTTAAAGTGTCCAATGGCGGTCTCATCACTGCCAGTAATGCGCCGCATAAATGGTTGGCACAGCTGAGGTAACGCAGCAGAGAAAAAGCCGAGTAATGTTCCGCCAATTAATATCGCTGGAATATCAGCAAACTGATGAGCCTTTAGAATCAATGACAACACACAAGCGAAAAACAAACTATGTCCTGTGGTAAAGAAAATATTTTTAAATGGCGTGATTCGAGCAATGACTAAGTTCATCAAAAAGCCGAGAATCAATGTACAACTGGTCACAAATGCAAATTCTGTTTGGGCTAGGGCAGTGGCGGCCTCTGGCGATGCAACGACCCCTACGATGTTGAACCCTTTTTGGAATAGGGTATTGAAATTCTGTAGTGCGCCAGTCATGATCGAACCGCCGGAACTGAATACTAAGAAACCGATGATGGTTTTAAAGGTTCCAGTCAACACTTCGGTCATTGATTTTTTTTGGGCCAATAACCCAATCATTGCAACTAAACCTAAAAGTACGGCTGGCGTACTAAGAAAACTGATAATTAAATCCATGAGCGTTTCTCCTTCATTGATTTTTAGACTAATGCGGCTGCGATTTTTTCTTTGATTTCTTTCTTATCAACGATGTTGTTGATCCCAATAATGGTTTGCTGCAAATTTTTTTCTCTTAATTCATTGGCAACATCTGTCAAAGTAATGATCAGATCTCCCGTAAAACCAGAGACCGCATCTAAAGACGCATGTTCCACCTCGATTGGAAAGTCATTTTCCCGGATGACCTCATTCACTTTGATTTTTAACATCAGACTTGAGCCTACGCCTGCTCGACAGGCAATCAGTGCTTTATGCATAGTTATTCTCTCCTTCAAATTTTTTTAGAAATGCAATTAGTTCGTTTTTTTCAGTCATTCGTCCTAACAATTCCAGAAAGTCTTTGTTGCCCAGCAACTCAGCCAGTTCGGATAACAATGAAATATGGGATTCATTGTCTGGTGCGCTAAGGGGAAACAAAAATTTGACAGGATCATTTGATTCATGACCAGAAATGACGGGTCGTTCTAATCGAGTGAATCCTAATGCTAATTTCTTTGCCCCCTTCTCTATGGGTGCATGAGGCAGCGCAATTTGTTTCGTAATAACAATGTAAGGCCCAATCTCATGATAAATGGAAAGGATGGATGAAATGTATTCATTTTCGATGACACCGGCAGTCAATAGCGGCTGTGCGGATGCCTTGATTGCTTCGTCAAAATTTTCTACTGAGATATCCAATTGGATATAGTCTTCTTTTAATAATTCGCTTAACAAAGTTAACCACCTCTCGTACAAAGAATTCTCGAGTCTTCTTGTATGCGTTTACTATAAGCAATATCACTGGTACCGGCAATAGTGATTGCGTTCATCTCTTCTAGAAAAAAGCTTGAAAAACTGAACTGTAGCCAATGAAATTTGCTGAATTTTGCTGTTTTATCAACTTACAGCAACTAGTCTGCTCTCAGTGATTGTCATTCTGTTCAACTTGTGGGTGTCATTACTAGAAAAAGCGGGCTAAATGCTCCTAAAAGATCTGCTGCAAGATGATCGAGCTACTAAATAAAACAGCAAAAAAGCAGACATCTTACCTCAAAAGATGCCTGCTTGATACCTGTCATAGGTTAGTGAGACAGATTCAGCTGCTTATTTCCATTTTAAATTTAGCAGCTCCATCATTTCATGATACGCGGTTTCGATTCGCTGGCGTTTGTCTTCGGGTACTTTATCCGCATACTTCCCCCCAGGAAGATATTCTTCTGCCAGTACAACTTGAAAATCATAGGCTTCGGTAGTGCCAAACTCTGGATCGTCATATCTACGATCAGGGATCGGCTCTTTAGAGACCCATGTTGGATGCAGCTTGATATCACTCAAAAATGTACGATCACCTTCTTTTGTGAGCTCGACTTCTGGAATGACCCCTCGCTCGGTCCAATAGTTGTTGACTGTTTCGTAGCGTTGATTGGATAGCAAATTTCCCATTGAATAGAGAATAAATTTTTTCTCGCCGTCTTTTTCGATGATTTCTGTTGGTTCAGCGACATGTGGATGACCGCCAAAAATGATGTCCGCTCCGAGGTCGATCATTTGTCGATAAATCTTCTGCTGCTCTTCTGTAGGTTCTAAGGAATATTCTACACCGAGTTGCGGCATAACAACGGTGATGTCGGCTACATTCTCTGCCTCTTTGATTTCAGCTGCTACTTTTTCCATGGATAAATCTTTTAAATAGGTCGTATATTCTTCCGGTGCCAAGCTAGCTTCATTGCCATTGAATCCGTAAGCATAAGCCAGCATCGCTACTTTGATGCCATTGGCTTCTTTGACGAATATCCCTTGATCATTTACATTGACACCAATCGGCTCCAATCCAATCTCCTGAAAAGCATTAGCAGTCGTTTTAAGCCCTTCGATTCCAGTATCCAAAATATGATTATGGGCTAGATCAATCACATCAAAACCAGCTGCTTTGATACTTTCTACTACATTCGGAGGCGCATTAAAGGTAGGATAACCGCCTAGTTCTTTGTTGGGATTGATGGTGCCTTCAAAGTCACCAAAAGCAATATCGGCAGAAGCGATCAACGGTTGCACCTGCTCAAAGTCATTGTCAAAATCATAGCGTTTCCCATCAAATGCACTCATATAAACTGGTCTGTGATAGAGCATATCGCCACTTGCTGTCAGAGTAATTTTCGACGATTGAGAGGCCGTTGTTGTTTCTTGGCTGGAAGTAGAAAGTGACACTTGGTTATCTGGGGAGCTTGTTGACGAATCAGTCCCAGTACGCATGGTGTGAATCAGCCAATAACTAACGGCAATCGTAACAAGCAGTAAACTTATGCTCAATGCCCATAGAAGCTGTCTTTTCCGTTGTTCAATCCTTCGTTGTTGCCTCATTGCTGCTCTCCGCCTTCCCAATGTAACTTTCATTATCAACGTTCGCTCGTTCTTGTTTGCATTACTGTTTATGATATTTGCTTTATCTACATTTCGTTTCATGCTGTTTTTCTGCTTACTTTCTTTAATAAAACAAACCTATATATCATGTATATAATTAATCATACTAAAGAATCAGTTCTTTTGATAGCCCTTTCTCATAAAAAGAGCAGCTAGGCATTTCTGCCTAACTGCTTTACTCATACTCGCTAGTTACCTAATAAAACTGGCTCTATAATTTATGGGACTGATGAATCAGAATTGATTCTTCAGCCCCATTTTTATTTTAGGTATTAAAAAACATATCGTTCTCTAGTATGATTAAATCACGACAAAATAAACAACTGAGAGGACGATATGCTATATGAATGATTCTATCAAAAAAATGCTGCGATTAATAGAGAAAGATTTGATGATTACAGAGGTCTCTTACGAGACCTTTCAGAAGAAAAAGACGTTGATCGTCGATGCTGTTTTCTCACCTGCTCCCCATACCTGTAGAAATTGTGGTTCTACTGTGGTAGATGGAAACGGGAAAGTAATTGTAGTGAAAAATGGGAAGAAGGAAACGATTGTCCGCTTTGAACAATACAATCACATGCCTTTGGTTATGCGCTTAAAAAAGCAGCGCTATACCTGTAAAAACTGTCGAACCCATTGGACGGCTCAAAGTTATTTTGTTCAACCCAGACATTCAATCGCGAATCATGTCAGATATAAAATTGCTTCTTTGCTGACTGAAAAAGTATCTTTATCTTTTATTGCGAAAAATTGTCAGGTATCTTTGACCACCGTTATTCGTACGTTGAAAGAGTTTAAAAGCTACTTACCAAAGCAATCTAAGAGGATTCTCCCCAGAGTATTGATGGTTGATGAATTTCGTTCGCACGCTTCCATAGAAGATAAAATGAGCTTTATTTGCGCAGATGGCGAAACAGGACAATTAATTGATGTCTTGCCTACGCGTAAATTGCCTCGATTAACAAGCTATTTCTTAGGCTGCACTAATCCTGAAGAAGTAAAATTTTTAGTCACAGACATGAACGCCGCCTACTTCCAGCTTACCAAACGTATTCTGCCAAATGCGAAAGTAGTGATTGATCGGTTTCATATTATCAAACACATGAATCAAGCCTTTAATGAGTTGCGTATCCGTGAAATGAATGAACTTCGTAAAGTAGGACAGAAAAGTCAGGCAGAAAAACTGAAAAAGAACTGGCGCTTTTTGCTAAAAAATCGTGCAAACATCAACCATTATGAATACAAAACATGGAAAAGTTTTCGATCACCAAAATACCCATTTCTTACGGAAGCGATGATGATTGATCGATTGCTTGGCTTTTCTACGTCCCTGAAGGAGGCGTATCCCTATTTTCATGAATTAGTTGAAGCCTTTCGAGACAAAGACCCTGACTTATTTTTCTCCTTATTGGCAGAACTTCCCGAAACGTTAGATGACGGCTTTCGGGAAAAGCTCCAAAACCTTCTGACCTATGAAGAAGGCATCACCAACGCGATGATCTATCCTTACACCAATGGAAAAATAGAAGCGAAGAATACCCATATAAAGACAATGAAACGAGTATCCTACGGATTTAAATCATTTGAGAACATGAGAATTAGAATCTTTTTGATCAATCAATTAATCAAAGTAAGATAACAAAAAATCTGAGCCAGAATGAGGTTCATTCTGACCCAGATTTGATTTTGTACAACCCATCAGTCCTTATTGACAAAGAGCCATAAAACTGGCGTTAGATTCATGGATAATTTTTAGATTTTCTCTTCTTGCTTTACTGGACAGCTTTGATGGCAATCAGAACAACTGCCTTTTTTGACCATTCGATAAAGCACTTTTCCTGCATAGCCAAAGATCACTAGACTTAAAAGAATCGTTGCAATCATTTTTCGCCTCCTACTACTTCTCCGACTACTTGTAATAGTGGTGAATTTTTTTGTTGGGGTCTCTTTATCAGAGCAAACAGCAACAAACCAAGAACAATCAACGCTGCCAAGGTTCCTACTGTCAGTTGCCCTCCTTCAAAGAAGATATGCCCGAATTGGTAAACAATCAGACTTGCACAATAAGCCAGTCCACACTGGTAACTAATAGCCAACCAAGTCCACTTGCTATCCCCCATTTCACGATGGATCGCGCCGATGGCCGCAAAACAAGGGGCACACAATAAGTTAAAAATCAAAAAGGAGTAGGCGGCTACTGGGGTGTAATCGCCTCGCAGCACTTGCCAGATCTCTGTACCGGTTTCAGAAACCCCACTTTGGCCGTACAAAATCCCAAAAGTCCCGATGACATTTTCTTTTGCCACCAATCCTGTAATGGTCGCCACGGCACCTCGCCAAGTGCCCCAGCCTAGTGGCGCAAAAATCGGTGCTAACAAACGGCCGAAAAAGGCTAAGATGCTTTCTTCTTCCCCCACTCGATCAAAGGTAAAGTTGTAGCTAGAAGTAAACCAGATAAAGATACATGCAACGAAGATGATCGTTCCGGCTTTTTTGATGAAGGCTACGGCCCGATCAATCGCACTTTTCAACACGGTTCCTAGTTGCGGCAAATGATAGGCAGGCAGCTCCATGATGAAGGGTGCTGGGTCGCCGGCAAAGAGAGCAGTCTTTTTCAATGCGATACCTGATAAAATAATGGCCCCCATCCCAATGAAATACGCAGAAGGTGCGACCCATGAACTGCCGGGAAAGAACGCCCCGGAAATCAGTGCAATGATCGGCAGCTTTGCAGAACAAGGCATAAATGTCGTGACCATGACCGTCAAACGGCGATCTTTTTCATTTTCAATAGTCCGGCTGGCCATGACCCCAGGTACACCACAGCCAGTAGCGATCAGCATCGGAATGAAAGACTTTCCTGACAAACCAAACTTGCGGAACAAGCGATCCATCACAAAAGCGATGCGTGCCATGTAGCCGCAATCTTCTAATAACGCCAAGCAGAAAAAGAGCACAAAAATTTGTGGAACAAATCCAAGGACAGCCCCGACACCCGCCACGATCCCATCTTGGATCAATTCCTGCAGCCATTGGGCTACTTGCCATTGGTTCATCAGCTGCTGCAGAATATCCGGGACTAAGCTGCCAAACAGGACATCATTGACCCAGTCGGTGCCCATCGTACCGATCGATTGGATGGATAAGAAGTAGATTCCCCACATGAAAAGGGCAAAAATCGGTAGTGCCAGTAGGCGGTGGGTCAACACACGGTCGATTTTGTCGCTTAAGGACAAGCGGTACTCTTCTTCCTTGACTGTTGCTAAAGCTAACAATTGTTGAATGAATCCATACCGTTCGTTTACTATAATTGCATCGCTTTGCTCATCAAAAATCATTTCCGTGATTTTAATGATTTCCGCTAATTCTTTTTCATCGCTCGGAGTCAAAGCGACTTGTTGACGAATCAATTCGTCACCTTCAAACAGCTTGACAGCAATCCAGCGTCGTTTGCTCTCGGGAATTTCAGTTGGCAATAGACCAATGATCTCTGCTAAAGCCGCCTCTAAACGTGAATCGTAGATGACGCTTGACTGACCATTTCCTGCTCTTTTCTTTGCAGCATCGATCAGCTTATTCAGTCCCTGTTGTTTCAAGGCACTGATTCCCACAACCGGTACGCCTAAGCCATAGGCTAGCTTCTCAAAGTTGATCTGGATCCCTTTGCGCTTTAAAAGATCGATCATATTGATTCCCACTATTGTAGGCAGACCCATTTCCACCAATTGCAAAGTGAGGTAGAGATTCCGCTCCAAGTTTGTGCCATCAACAATATCTAAAACCGCATCGATGGGGGCTTCTGCCAAATAATTTCTCGAGATCACTTCTTCAGGAGTATAAGGAGACAATGAATAGATGCCCGGCAAATCTTGGATGGTAATTTCTTTGGCTTTACGGAGCTTTCCTGATTTGCGCTCGACTGTTACCCCCGGCCAGTTTCCAACGGTTTGCTTCGCGCCAGTCAGTTGGTTGAAGGTGCTGGTTTTGCCGCTATTGGGATTGCCGACTAATGCGAATTGATAGGTCATTCCTCTACTCCTTTTTCAACAAAGACGAAAGCTGCTTCTTGTTTTCTCAGCGACAATTCATACCCTCTTAAGCGAATCTCGATCGGATCACCTAGTGGCGCTAGTTTCACGATATGAATCGGCACATTCTTGGTGATCCCCATATCCATCAATCGCCGCCGCAAAGCACCAGTCGTTGCAATTTTTACCACCTTGCCTTGCTCTCCTACATGTAATTGATCTAGAGAAGTCAAAACCGTCTGCTGTTGTCTTTCGGACACGTCAATCTGCTCCATGACGCTGGCATCCAATGCGATCCGGTTGTCCCGATGCAAGATGATGCCGCTTTTACAGTTTTTTTGAACCATGAGAATGTCAACGCCTACCCGAAGACCCAAATCATTTAAATGCGCCGTGACGTTCTTTGGTGTCGTGATCGCTTCGATTTGGTATATTCTGGAAGCCTCTGTTTGCGCCATTTTCATGATTTCTTCCTCCTCTTGTGAAAGATTCCTATTATTTATTCGTTCAATTGAGAATGATTATCATTATAATAGAGCGATTTAGGACTAAAGTCAATCTGTTTCACAGAGGAACTTGAAAGTTCGTTCACAATTCGATTTTTTTTTACTCAACTCCATTGCATATTCTCGGATCTTTTTGGCTATAAATCGCGATTTTCTAGGAAAAATCAGCTTTTTTTGGCTGTATAAAAACTGGCTAAACACTATAAATTGTGTATGTAATTTTCACAAGCACTAGATATAGTGTTTTTCCGTTGACTTTCTCCAAGACTTATTTATACTAGATTTATAACTACTACTGACTCGGAGGAAATCATTATGAATATTAAACTATTTTCAAAAAACAACTGTATGCAATGTAAAATGGCAAAACGCTTTTTAAGCGATAATCATATTTCTTTTGAAGAAATCAATATTGACAACCAGCCTGAAGCAATTGAGTTTTTGAAAGAACAAGGATTCCAAAGCGTTCCGATCATCACTTCTGATGCACAAACAATCATTGGCTTCCGTCCGGATCAATTACGTCAATTGGCCAGCTAAGCAGTAACTTAACCAATGTGTTTTTGGAGGATTTGTCAGTCGTCAAGACCTGCAGATCCTTTTTTATACGATCAAAACAAGGAAAGAGGTTGCTTTTTATGAGCTTGAAAGAAATCAAAGATGTAAGCTATTTTAAATTGAACAATGAAATCAACCGCCCCGTTGATGGACAGATCCCTCTACACAAAGATAAAGAAGCCCTGGCGGCTTTTTTCAAAGAAAATGTTGAGCCAAATACGATGACTTTCGATTCAGTCACTGACAAAATCGATTACTTGATTGAACATGACTACTTAGAAGAAGCTTTCATTCGTAAGTATCGTCCTGCGTTTATCGAAGAACTTTATCAGTTTCTGTCGGAACAGCATTTTACCTTCAAGTCCTTCATGGCAGCGTACAAATTTTATTCTCAATATGCATTGAAAACTAATGATGGAACAGCCTATTTGGAAAGCTATGAGGACCGTGTAGCATTCAATGCCCTCTATTTTGCAGATGGAGATGAAGAATTAGCTTTGGCTTTGGCTGATGAAATGATCTATCAGCGTTATCAGCCGGCAACACCTTCTTTTTTGAATGCTGGCCGCAAACGTCGAGGCGAATTGGTTTCTTGTTTCCTGATCCAGTTGACCGACGATATGAACGCAATCGGTCGGGGGATCAATTCCGCATTGCAACTTTCTCGAATCGGCGGCGGCGTGGGAATCACGTTGTCTAACCTACGGGAAGCTGGTGCGCCAATCAAAGGCTACGAAGGCGCTGCCAGTGGTGTGATGCCGGTCATGAAATTGTTCGAAGATAGCTTTAGCTACTCCAATCAACTCGGGCAGCGGCAAGGTGCTGGTGTCGTTTATCTCAACGTGTTCCATCCAGACATCATCAGTTTCCTATCTGCCAAAAAAGAAAATGCGGATGAAAAAATCCGGGTCAAGACTCTTTCTCTTGGTGTGATCGTTCCTGATAAATTCTATGAATTGACCCGTAAAAATGAAGACATGTATTTATTCAGCCCATACAGTGTCGAAAAAGAATACGGTATTCCGTTCTCTTACATCGATATCACAAAAGAATACGACAATTTAGTCATGAATCCTAACATTCGTAAAACAAAAATCAAAGCTCGGGACCTTGAAAATGAAATTTCGAAATTGCAGCAAGAATCTGGCTATCCTTACATCATCAATATTGATACCGCCAATCGTTCCAACCCAATCGATGGCAAAATCATTATGAGTAACCTTTGTTCAGAGATCCTGCAAGTTCAAGAACCTTCTGTAATCAACGGCAAACAAGAATATGAAGTGCTTGGCACCGACATTAGTTGCAATCTTGGTTCAACAAACATCGTCAATTTGATGGACAGTCCTGATTTTGGAAAATCCGTCCGTGCCATGACTCGCGCATTGACTTTTGTTACAGATGCTTCTGACATCGACGTTGTTCCTTCTATTCAAAATGGAAATGCGTTGAACCATACGATTGGTTTAGGTGCAATGGGCTTGCATACCTATTTTGCGAAGAATCAAATGGAATATGGTTCTCCTGAATCATTAGAATTCACAGACTTATACTTTATGTTGCTCAACTACTGGACACTTGTAGAAAGCAATAACATCGCCAAAGAACGGGGCGAAGTGTTCCATAACTTTGAGAAATCAGCTTATGCGGATGGCAGCTATTTCACAGACTATATCACAGGGGATTACCAACCAAAATCAGACAAAATCAAAGCGTTGTTCGACGGTGTCTTTATTCCTTCTGGAGAAGATTGGGCCGCATTGGCAGAAGCAGTCAAAAAAGACGGCTTGTACCACCAAAACCGTTTAGCCGTTGCGCCAAATGGTTCTATCTCTTATATCAATGATACAAGTGCGAGTATCCATCCAATCACACGAATGATCGAAGAACGGCAAGAAAAGAAAATTGGGAAGATTTACTATCCTGCACCTTACTTGAGCAATGATACGATTGGTTACTATCGCTCAGCCTATGATATGGATATGCGTAAAGTTATCGATGTTTATGCAACTGCACAAAAACACGTGGATCAAGGAATGAGTATGACCCTCTTCATGCGCTCAGATATTCCAGAAGGGCTCTATGAATGGAAAGAAACCAGTAAACAGACAACCCGTGACTTGAACATTCTGCGTCATTATGCGTTCCATAAAGGGATCAAATCGATTTATTATGTACGGACCTTTACGGATGACGCAGAAGAAATCGGCAGCAATCAATGCGAAAGCTGTGTGATTTAATCACGCACGCTAAGCTAAGCACTGACTAAGAACAAAAAAACTACCTGATTGAATCAAATGTCTTCACCAAAGCATGATCGAGATGGATTAGAGATCCTCCCGAAAGGTTGAAGGCATTTGCGACTGACAATCAGGTAGGCTCCTTTTGTTCTTGTCTCTGGTATCAAGACTACTATTGGAGGAACCTAAGATGGGCAAAACTTATTATGAAGCAATCAACTGGAATGCGATTGAAGACATCATCGATAAATCAACTTGGGAAAAGCTGACAGAACAATTCTGGCTAGATACGCGTATTCCATTATCCAATGATTTAGATGATTGGCGGACACTTTCAGATCTAGAAAAAACAACGGTTGGTTATGTATTTGGCGGGCTAACACTGCTCGATACGGTTCAATCAGAAAGCGGAATGGATCAGCTGCGTAAAGACGTACGCACGCCCCATGAAGAAGCTGTTTTGAACAATATTCAATTCATGGAATCTGTCCATGCCAAAAGTTATTCTTCTATCTTTAGCACATTGAATACAAAAGCCGAGATCGATGAAATCTTTGAATGGACCAATACGAATCCCTATCTGCAAAAAAAAGCAGAACGTATCAATGAGATCTATAAGAACGGGACTCCCCTTGAAAAGAAAATTGCGAGTGTTTTTCTAGAAACGTTTCTTTTTTATTCCGGTTTTTATACACCGCTCTATTATTTAGGCAATAATAAATTGGCTAACGTTGCAGAGATCATTAAACTGATTATCCGTGATGAATCGGTACATGGAACGTATATCGGCTACAAATTCCAATTAGGTTTCAATGAGCTTCCTGAAGAAGAACAACAGCGTTTGAAGGACTGGATGTACGATTTGTTGTATGAATTGTATGAAAATGAAGAACGGTACACCGAAGAATTGTATGACGCGATCGGCTGGACGGAAGAAGTCAAAACCTTCTTGCGCTACAATGCAAACAAAGCATTGATGAACTTAGGCCAAGATCCCCTGTTTCCAGATACGGCCAATGATGTCAATCCGATCGTAATGAATGGTATCTCTACCGGAACCAGCAATCACGATTTCTTCTCTCAAGTGGGGAATGGCTATCTATTAGGAACGGTAGAAGCAATGAAAGATGATGACTATTTCATCGGTCTAGGAGATTAAAAAAAGTTGACCTTTTATTAGGTCAACTTTTTTTCGCGTTTTGAAGCCTTACAGCATCACATTTTTAAGGAAGTCGAGGGTTTCATCCAAACATTTCTTTGATTCTTCTAGCGAATAATCAAATTGGTATTCATGATTGACTGCCTCAGGAACATCTTTGTAAAAGAGAGATTTAACTGGCACATCTAGCTCTTGAAGCTTCTGATCAAAAGCGATTCCTTGATCCTGGAAAGAATAGGCATTGCCATCCGTGATATAGGTTGGCGGAAATTCTTTGGTCAATTTATTGACTAATGACACTTGCTGCAATTCCTTACTGTTTTTCCAATCTTTGGTTCCTAATAAAGACCACGCGACTGTTTTAACAAAGAATTTCATGAAGCGATCATCAGAAGTTTGATGAGCCATTTGCTTCAAGTCAACAGGTCCGCAATAAGAAATGAATCCTTTTATATCTCCTGATGGGATCACTTGCGTCATCTTCATATCTTTGGCGTAATCCGAATTGGTTTGGATCGCTAAGAATTGCCCAGCAATCTGTGAGCCGGCAGAGTCTCCACCAAAAATGACTTTTTTAAAGTCTAACATTGGATATTGCGCTGCCTCTTTCTTGATCGATTGATAGGCTTGATTGATTTGTTTGACTTGCCCTGGGTATTCTAGACTAGGAGCCCACTCATAGTTCAATGAAACCACTGCCACTTGTCCGCGATCTGCTAAGTAGGTCGCAAATTCTTTGGCCCCTTCCTTATCACCACCGACGTAACCACCACCATGCACCCAGAAAACAACTGGTACTTTCGAAGCACCTTGGGGATGATAGAGGTCAAATGTACTACGATCATAGTCAGAAGTATAGGTCAGATCATTTTTTACCGTCACATGAGGCAAACTTTTTTGATACGCGGTTTCATCTGTGATCTTCACCTCGTCATTAAACATTTTTCCAATCAGATAGGCCCCTGGACGAGGCGACACTTGAAAAGCAATCAGTACGACTAGTGCTAGTGTTACTAGAATACCGACAAGCCATAAACAAACACGCAAAATTTTTTTCACATACATGCTCCTTTGCTCTTTTTTCAGCTTCTTTATTTAACCACTTTCGCTGGAAGAATTCAATCAAACGAAGGAATTTATCAAAAAAAAGAAACGATAGCCATCTAGCAGATCGCTATCGTTTAAAAGATCAATGAGTCAATTAGAGCGGTAAAATCATGAATAGTCCGGCTGCCAATGCTGCACCGATAAAAGGTCCAATGATTGGTACAAACGCATATCCCCAGTCAGATGTTCCTTTATTTTTGATGGGCAAAATTTGATGGGCGATCCGCGGACCTAAATCTCGAGCTGGGTTGATGGCATATCCTGTCGGTCCGCCTAAAGAAAGACCGATCGCCAAAATCAAGATTCCGACTACGATTGGGTTCAAGCCATCCGTAAAGGTATTTGCACCAAATGCCAACAAGCCAAATACTAAAACAAACGTACCGATCACTTCGGTCATCGTATTCGCGGCTAAGTTACGAACGGCAGGTCCAGTGGCAAATGTCCCTAAAATAGCGCCTTGATCTTCTGTTTCATCCCATAACGGCAAGTAATTGAGCCAAACAAGAATTGCACCGACGATCCCGCCTGCTAACTGTGCTAACATGAAAGGTACCGCCAATCCCCAAGAAAAATTACCCGTCATTGCCATTCCCAACGTTACAGCAGGGTTCAAATGGGCAGGTCCCATGAAACCAGAGGCATAAACAGCAATCGTCACAGCTGTTGCCCAGCCTGTCGCGATCACGATCCAGCCGGAAGCTTCTGCTTTACTCTTTTTAAGGTTGACTGCCGCACAAACACCATCCCCCAGTAAAACTAAAATTGCCGTTCCCAGAAATTCACTAAAGATTTGTGTTGCATCACTCATATCATTCTCCTCCTTTTAAGGCACTCAAATCTGATTCCGCAATTACTTGATCCAATTCTTCGGCATACATTTGCTTGTCTGCAGCTGTCCATTCAAAATAATCCGCCATTGCATCGATCACACCAACTTTGATCTGATCCAACGTATCTCGCATAAAGAGAACATGATTGGTTCGTCGCAATAAATAATCCACAGGGGTCAGAACCAGTTCTTCTTGCAAGGCATAATTCAATGCCGTGCTTTCTTTTTCGTCCAGCCCCGCAAACGTGGTTTTATAGGTAAGGACTATCGGTAAGTTTGAACCGTAAAGATCGGCCAAGTATCGCGCATCTTCAGGGGAAAAACCGGCAGCTTCGGCGGTTTTCGCCAATTGCGCCAGTTCGTCCTCGACATTGGTCGGATCAATTTCGCCGCCAGACACCGGATAACGCGTGGAATCCACTAATTCAAACTGCTGCCCTTTTGCAGCCAGTAATTCATTGATTCGTTTGACGGCGCCTTCAGCCATTAACCGATAATCTGTAATCTTGCCCCCGGCCAGTGTCAACAGTCCGTCTTGAGACATTTCCAAGCTGCTGCCCCGAGAAACTTGTGAAGGATCCACACTGCTGGCTTCTAGACGTTCCTCTGCTTGTTTGATCGCCCTTTCGACTTGCGGGCGTTTGCGGTGATCGTCCAAATACGCTTCTACAGTTTGCACGATTTGATCAAAGCTTTCATCCGAAAGTTTGCTCTTAGCTCCGCCGTTGTAATCAGAACCGCCATTAGCCGTGATCAGCGGGCGTAACCCCGCCCAGCTAGCTTCAATATCATCCAGTTGGATCGCAGCTTCTGGAAAGCGATGGTTGATGATCTCTAAAAGATAATCGACGTCTTCTTGCGTAACAGTCGGATGGGAAAAATCGCCCGTGTAATCCGTATCTGTCGTACCAAAATACGTCTTGTTCTCCCTAGGAACCACAAAAACCATCCGACCATCATTCTTGCCAGTATCAAAATAAGTTGGCTGAGGTACTTTCAGCTTTTCACGATCCACCACTAAATGGACACCTTTGGTTGGGCGCATTTGCGGCGGTAAGTTATCATTGCTATCTAATTCTCGAACGATATCAGACCATGGTCCAGTGGTATTGATCACAACTTTCGCATGGATGGCGAATTGTTCTTTCGTTAATTGATCTTCTACTTGAACACCATTGATTTTTCCTTGTTCATCATGAAGCATACCGACAACTTTGGCTTTGCTGATCATTGCAGCACCATCTTGATGGGCCCGTTTGATATTTTCGATCACTAAACGGGCATCGTTGTTGCGGAAATCCAGATAGACTCCGCCTCCGGTCAAGTTCTCATGTTGCAGTTGCGGTTCTCGTTCCAATACTTCTTCTTTCGTCAACGTATAATTGGCATATTTACTATCTGTTACATTTGCCAGACGATCATACAAATCCATGGCAATCTTGACAGAAAAAAGATTGAAGGTTGCACCGGGCTCATCGTAGATAGGTAAAAGCATGGGATCTGGTTTAGGAATATGGGGAGCGATCTGTTGCACGATCGCTCGTTCCCTCACTGTATCTGCCACAACTTCGACATCAAATGTTTTCAAATAGCGGATGCCCCCATGAACCAGTTTCGTCGAACGAGAGGAGGTTCCTTCAGCAAAATCCTGCATTTCTACCAAAATCGTTTTCATGCCGGCAGCTGCCGTTTGCACGGCGACTCCAGCACCAGTGATTCCGCCACCAATGATCAATACATCATAGGTCGTATTTTTTGCTTCTGCTAGGGCGTGTTGCCGATCTTTATAAGAAAAAGTCATGGCTTACTCGCCTTCTTTCTTCACTTTGAATTTAAACATCTGAGTCGCTGCCACTGCTTGTTTCCATCCTTCATAAAGGTTCTCACGTTCATCAGCTGGCATTTCTGGTGTAAAGAGTTGACCATCTTCTGCCATTGCTTTCAATTCGTCGAGGTCTTTCCAGAAGCCGACGGCCAAGCCAGCTAAATAAGCCGCCCCCAGTGCTGTCGTTTCAAGATTGGCTGCCCGTTGTACTTCAATATCTAAGATATCTGCTTGGAATTGCATCAAAAGATCATTTTTAGCAGCCCCGCCATCCACTTTCAACAATGGGATATCGATCCCTGAATCTTTTTTCATGGTATCGATGACATCCTTCGATTGATAAGCGACAGCCTGCAAGGTCGCCCGCACGAAGTCTTCTTTCGTTGTCCCGCGGGTCAAGCCAAAAACTGCTCCCCGAGCATCAGAATCCCAATAAGGTGCACCTAATCCCGTAAAGGCTGGTACGACATAGACTTCATTGTCGCCAGTCGCTTTTGCCGCTAATTCTTCAGATTGCGGAGACGTCTCGATCATACGTAAGCCATCCCGCAACCATTGGATCGCTGAGCCGGCAACAAAAATACTACCTTCCAATGCGTAGTATACTTTACCATTGATTCCATAGCCGATCGTGGTCAACAGATCATTGTCGGATAATTGTGGTTCCTCTCCGGTATTCATAACGATAAACGCCCCTGTACCGTACGTATTTTTGATCATGCCTTTTTCAAAAGCCATTTGCCCAAAGAGAGCAGCCTGTTGGTCCCCTGCCATCCCAGCAATCGGTACTTCACTGCCATAAAAATGATAGCTGCGAGTATGGCCGTAAACTTCGGAGTTGCTTTTGACTTCCGGCAACATGGATGCTGGAATATTTAACAAATCCAAAATTTCTTGATCCCATTCTAAACGATGGATGTTATAAAGCATGGTCCGACTCGCATTGGAGTAATCCGTCACATGGACTTGCCCATCTGTCAGTTTCCAGACAAGCCACGAATCAATGGTACCGAATAGTAGATCCCCATTCTCTGCTTTTTCTTGTGCACCTTCCACATTATCAAGCAGCCAGCGGATTTTCGTAGCAGAGAAGTAAGCATCGATCACTAACCCTGTCTTTTCATGGATCATGTCTGTATGTCCGTCGGCTTTCAATTGGTCAGCAATCGGAGAAGATTGGCGCGATTGCCAAACGATCGCATTGGCGATCGGTTGACCGGTATTTTTATCCCAAACAACTGTTGTTTCCCGTTGGTTGGTAATCCCGATTCCGGCGATTGCTTCAGGTCGAATCCCAGATTCGATAAAGGCTCCCGCGATAACTGATTGAACAGAGTTCCAGATTTCATTGGCATTGTGTTCTACCCAACCAGATTTTGGAAAATATTGGGGAAATTCCTTTTGCGAACTACCGACATTTTGTCCGTTGCGGTCAAAAATAATTGCTCTTGAGCTTGTAGTTCCTTGATCGATTGCCATAATATAGTTTTTCTCTGCCATGTTTCTCTCTCCTTTTAAATGGTTGATTTATTCTTTTGATACCGTTTTCTTACATTTATCTTACTCGAATTACCTGTAGTGATCTCGTCAACTTTTTAGAGATTTTCTAAGAAATTGACGAAATCTGGAAAAACGCCATTAGTTGAAGCGTTCGCGAATCATCTTTTTGATTTTTTCTCGATCGTAAGTCGTCCCTAACTCACTGATCCGATATGTAGGAATCGATGTTTCAATCGGATAATTCGTCAAGATCAGATCATAGTCTTGTTCTTTAGCATAGCGCTCAACGACGACCCCATTCAAATTTTTTAAGTACAGCAGCCACATATAAAAGACTGCCTCTTTGAAAAGTGCATCCATATTCAACGCGATGCCTACCCGAAATTCCCGATTGATTTGGTAATCAATGATCGTCAGGACACTCAAATATTTGACCATGGTCATCATATACAATGTATTTTCTTCTGATGCTTCCAGCTTCATTTCTTGTACAGCAGTATTCAATAAACGTTCACTGATCTGGCGAATATTACGACTTGAGAGTTTTGCTTCTAATTGCCAAATATTTTCTCGATCAAAAACTTCGACATCTCCTTTGAAAAAATACAAACGACTATGGATCTGAGAAAGATGAAAATAACAATTGGCTTCGATTTCTTGCGGGACAGCCGGTCGATACAAATGCAGGATATGTTCCAAGATCAGCGTATCGGTAAGTGCTGTCGGCGTAAATCGGGAGCGTTGCAGCATGTACTGGCGAAAATCTTGTTCAGAGAAAACGGAAAAGGAAAGCAAGAAAACAAAATGGAGCATCGCCTCTTCTTCACGAACTTCCAGTGCATAATGCCCAAAACTGCGAAAGACAAGTTCCCGCAGTTGCTGATACAATGGATCTTTCTCATAAAATGCCATGTTTTCCCGTAGTCTTTGAAACGATTGTCCGGGCGCTTTTAAACGATACTTCATGATCTTCAGCCACAAACTGACCCGTTGCTGTGCTTCCTCGGTAAAGGTCAGATTGAGCCCACGAGCGATCAGTCCCACAAATTTTGTATCAATCGGTAATGGCTGACTCTTGAAAGAATTTAAGTACCAAAGCAGCTGAAAATAAAAATAGCGAATCTGAGCTTCTTCCCCCATGAGTTTCCCCTGCCAAATCTCTAATCCGAATTCTGCCAACACTTGATTCAATTCTTTGATTTTGCGAAACAGGGAGGATTCACTAATCATTAATTTTTGCGCTAACGGAATCGTGGCGATTTCTTGATTGATCAATACATGTTCCAGCACTTGAAATTTGATCGACGAGTGGTAGAACACATATTCAATCTGATTCAACGAGAACTCTGGGCTCGTTTCTAGAACTAATGATGAACCTTGATAAAAAAGATGGCATTGATCAGAATAAGGAGCTAAATATAGAAATAACTCATCAACATATTTTTCTAAGGATGGTTTGCTGATCCTAAGGTAAGCAGCCATCTCATGAAGCTCTAGTTCACCTCCAACTAGAAGCAGCTTTTTCAGTAGCTGTAATTGCTTGGCTTCTTTTTTTTCTAATAATTGTTCAAATTTCATTGGCAGCACTTCCTAAAGCAATCGCATTGGACAGTTCAAAGACATCAGTAAAATGAGGATGAAAAAAGAAATCTTTTTGCGCTAACTCTGACAATGTGCTCTCCTTTTCAATGGCAAATGCCAGCAGGTTGATTTTTTCTAAGAGATTGTACTTTGACAGTAACTGAGCGCCCAATACTTGCCCGCTTGTCTTGGCAATGATCAGTTTCCCGTGGATCGGTGTGTCATCTACTAATGAAGCTTTAGCGGTAAATTTTTTGACGGTAATTTCTTGTTCATAAAAGAAGCGATCTGATTCAGTCATTCCTGTACTAGCCAGATACCAGCCAAACAGATGGGTTCCCACTGTCCGTAAGCCGCCGCGAAAAGGTTCTTTTTTCTCTTGCAAATTATGCGCAGCAGCGATTCCGGAACGAACTGCATTGTTTACTAATGGCATATAAGCCGTATCCCGTGTAATTGGACTGTAGATCTGAATCAAGTCACCGACAGCAAAAATACCCTTTTCGGAAGTTTCCAAATAAGCATCCGTCCAAATCGTATGATCACTGTGCAAGCGCAGCTGCTGAAATGCTGGGTGCGGCCGCGGTCGGACATTGACGGTCGTCAATGCAAGCGCGCTGAGCAATGTCCGATTGGCGGTCTCCACTCGGAAGCCTGTTTCCGTGGATTCAATGGCAATGGTAGGTTCTGCCAGATAAAGCTGCAGATTTTTTATTTGTGCTAATTCATCTAAAAAAGGAGCCAGAAACGATTGATCAAAATATTTGAATAAAGGATACGTCATTGATTCCACTAGTTGGACTTGTTTTCCTAGCGTCGTTAATGTGTTGGCTGCTTCCATACCTGCTTGTCCAGCCCCAACGATCGTAATCGTTTCTGCCTGATCTAATTCCTGAATAAATTGCTTGGCAGCGCCGTAATCTTTATAGGTCAATGCGGCTTCATTCATCGGTAAGAGAATTTCTGATTCTTGTGCAGATCCTGCTGCTAAGATCAACCGATCATAAGCGATTCTGCGCTGATCTGTTTGAACGAAATGGTTCTTAGGATCAAGTTTCAACATTGTTTCTTGCAATGCTACTTGAATGTCCAACTGCTCAAGCTGTTCCTTGGAGCAAAAGAATGCGTCTTGCAACGAAGGAATCTTGCCTTCTAAATACAGGAGCATCCCGCTGGGAATAAACCCGATATGGGCTTTTTTTTCAATCAATACGATTTCAGATTCTGGATAGATTTTGCGTGCTTCGATGGCGCAGCTGATCCCTCCGAATGAACCGCCGATGATCACGATTTTCATACACTCACCTCTTAGTCTAAGCTTAAATGAAACGCTCTCATTTGACGAGCAAAATGCTGTCAGTAACGAAAAAAAGCTACATACAAGTTTGCTTTATGCTAAACTGATGAAAAAAGCGAGGTGGAAGCTGTGGTCTTTTTCTATCAATTTTTACTGGGACTGATCTGTAGTGCATTTGTAGCAGGATCCGCTTTTATTTTGCAGTGGTTGTCTTTATCCGGTGCTTTAGCAGCTGCCTTAAGTGGGACGATCATCATTGCTTTGGGACCTTGGTTCAGTATCTTTTTAGTTGGTTTCTTTTTTGCCAGCTCTGGGATCATCAATCACTTAAAGAAAAAAAACTCAGCCGATGATCTGGTGATCAAAGGTGCGCGCCGCGAAGCCATCCAAGTGCTGGCTAATTTATCGCCTAGTTTATTGGCATTGATCGGTTACGCCTCTTTCAACAATGAGAACTATCTCTGGGCATTTATTGTCGGGATCGCTAGCTGTACCGCCGACACTTGGGGATCAGAGATCGGTGTTTTGAGCAAAAAGGCACCCCGAAATCTCTTAACGGGAAAAAAATTACCTGCGGGTCTTTCTGGCGGTGTCAGCCTCCTAGGTACCATTGCTTCTTTTGCGGGCAGCGGCGGTATCGTTTTACTTCTGGCGATCTGTCTCTGGCTCAGCGGCCAACCGCTCTCTTTGACAGCATTGATTTGGGTACTCTTGTTAGGATTTAGCGGTAGTATAATCGATAGTTTATTGGGAGCAACGATTCAAGTACGTTACCAATGCACGGTTTGTCATCAATTTACCGAACAAAAAAGCCATCACCAGCAGCCAACGAAAAAAGTGCATGGCTATGCTTTGATCACAAATGAAGCAGTCAACTTTCTTAGCAATCTAGCGATTGTCGGGATCGCATGTTTCTTTCCTAACTAAAAAAGTACTGCCAAAGGTGTGACCTTTGGCAGTACTTTTTTAACTAACATCAACCAACCGCAGCTTAGTGATATTTTTATAAACTGATAATTCTTCGATAACATCAGAGAAACTCAGCCCCCACGGTAAGTTGATCGTATAAATATTGGTATAGATCCGATAGTCTTCCATGAACTTCACATCAAAGTTGACATCTTCGATCACGATTTTTCGATCAAGAAAATACTCTGTCAAAAATTCCTTTGTTTCCGCACGATGAATGTATTGAATCTCCAATTTTTTGGCTGTCGGGACTCGCACAATTCGCTTGATCACCGTCAGTGCAAAAAAGATCCCGGCAAAACTAGTAATCGAAATCGCATAAAATCCCATGCCGATCGCAATCCCTAAGCCAGCAATCGCCCATAATGAAGCAGCTGTCGTCAATCCAGTTACCGAGCGTTTTGTCACGATAATCGTCCCGGCACCCAAAAAACCAACCCCACTTACCACTTGTGCGATCAATCGAGCTTCATCTGAACGAATGACCCCTGCGAGATCTGGATGATTCAACGCATCACGCATCGCCCCACTAGCGATCTCTACTTGGATCAGTGCAATGACACATGCCCCCATACAGACTAAAATATGGGTCCGTAATCCCGCTGGCCGACTTTTGTACTGTCGCTCAAAACCGATAGCGCCTCCCATGACCATTGCTAAAACGAGTCTAAGAATAATTTCTGGAATCGATAAGACCATATCAACCATTGAAACACCCCTTTTCAACTATACCATCTATTTTTAAAAATGAAAAAAGGAAGGTCCAAATTCCGCAACCCATCTTTAAGCTGCCTTCCATGAAAAATAAAAAAACCGAAGAATCATCGAAAATACCAACTTTTCATCCGACTGGATGAAATGGGGAAGTAGCTGGTTTTTCCGATGTTCATTCGGATTTTGTCGATTAGATTGGACGCTCTGCCAACTAATTGATGTTAAAGATTGGCTGCCGCTGCTTCATCCACGATGACTGTGACATCTGGATGATTTTGCAAAGCAGATGCAGGCAGATCCGTCGTTACCGGACCTTCAATCATCCCTTGGATTGCGTCCGCTTTAGCTGGTCCAAAGGCCATCAAAATAATTTTTTTACCTTTCAAAATTGAACCGATGCCCATTGAGATTGCAGTAGTGGGTACATCTTCTACCTTGTCAAAATAGCGTTTGTTGGCATTGATCGTTGATTCAGTCAAATCAACGACTGATGTTGTGCCATCAAAAGATGCCCCAGGTTCATTGAAGCCAATGTGACCGTTCTGACCAATTCCTAAGATTTGGATGTCAACTGGATGTTCCGCGATCACTTCATCGTATCGTTTGCATTCCGCTTGCAAATCTTCGGCTTTTCCATTCGGTACAAAGGTTTCCTTGAATGGTTTTTTGTCAAATAAATGAGCATTCATAAAGTGGCGATAACTTTGATCATCTTCGCCGCCAAGTCCGACATATTCATCTAAATTAACAGAAGTCATGTTTGAAAAATCGACATCGCTAGCTGTCATCTCTGCATACAATGTTTCTGGCGTACTGCCTGTCGCCAATCCAAGAACTTTAGCGCCGTTTTCAACGCCTTGCTGAATCAATTCAAATGCCTTTTTTCCACCTTCAGCTGCATCTTTCACGCGAATAATTTCCATGATACGCTCCTCATTTCATTTTGGTATAGTCCAATGATACCACACTCTCATTTTTTTGACAAGAATTAGTCTAGACCATAACAAAAAAACAGCTGCATATTTCATGCAGCTGTTTTTGCTGATTACCAGTTTGTGTAAACGTCGATTCCGCTGTGACCAACGCCTGTATCATAGACTTTGTAGGCACCCAAAGAAGATTGCCCTGTTGAGCCTTTGGCTTGATTGTCACTAGCTACAACGATATAACCATCTGCATCACGGATCGTTCCGTCAGCGGCAACATGTCGGCCAGGAATATTTAAGCCGCCACCAGCTAATACTTTTTGTGAATAATAAGATTCTCTGACACCATTATAGTAATTGATACCGTCCACTGGATTCAAGACTCCTGAACCAGTACTTGGTGTACTTGCAGCGCTAGTGCCAGCAGCGTTTGATTGTGTAGCTGCCGGCGCAGTTTCAGTTTGCGCTTGCGCTGTTTCTGTCGTTTCTTGCGCGCGTGTCATCGGTTGTGCATCACTAAAAATCAGCAATGTTTCGCCATCAAAAATCAAATTAGGGTCTTGAATGGATTCATTCAATGCTAAAAGGTCATCCACTGTCGTACCATATTCAGTTGCTAATCCTGACAGTGTGTCTCCTGGAGCAACCACATGGGTTTGTTCCTCTGCAGATGCAACAGTGCCTCCGATAAATAAACCTAGTCCTGCAACAGCTGTGAATACAAATTTTTTCAAATGAAAAAACCTCTCTTTTTGTGTATTTGTACCTCTCCCCAGGCACAAATAAAAGATTAACATTACAATATTGCAAAATGATTTCAATTCTATTTTCTTCTATCACAATTCCTCGACAGAAAATTACAGCTATATTTTCATGTAA
The DNA here is from genome assembly GCF_003812305.1 of Enterococcus sp. FDAARGOS_553. Lineage (NCBI taxonomy): Bacteria > Bacillati > Bacillota > Bacilli > Lactobacillales > Enterococcaceae > Enterococcus > Enterococcus sp. FDAARGOS_553. Next base: position 1,665,220 of record NZ_CP033740.1, on the reverse strand, counting down.
ATAATCAAAAGCTTACAATAGTGTTATCTTTTTCAATGAATTTTTTAAGCTAGTCCGTGTTATAGTCGTCTCAGCAAAAAAGAAATGAGGGTTAATTATGAAAAAAATGATGCTTGCTCTTCTTGTAGTCGCACTTGGTGTAGGAGGCTATTTTAGTTATAAATACTATTCTGAGACCTATCAAGGAGTCACTGTCTATGCACGCACACCAAAAGAAACACCTGAAAGGAAACAAACAGTAGACGGTTCAGGAAAAAAAATCGAAGGCTATTCTTCTTATAAATATACGTTTGAATTTGTTAAAGAAAATGGCGAAAGACAAGAAATGACCTATGAATTGTCTGGTGAAGATATCCAGCCTTATGCTCCTAACACACTAGTTAAAGCAGAGATCAGTCAAAAACGTATCATCTCCGGACCGAATGAGGTCGCTGAAAAAGATGTGCCAGCTGATGTATTAAAAAAATTAAATGCACAAAAATAACAATTTTCATTGATAAAATTGATTTTTTTCAAAAACCAAAAACTTCTGAACTCAAGAGTAACTGTCTTCTCCACTCTGCTTTCAGGAGTTTTTTTATTTATACATTGTTTTAATAATAATATTCAATCCCTCTTATAACCTTATTGTGACGGGGTTTATCAAGGTGCATTCCTCCGTGACAGAAAATCACCGCAATTTTCCTCAGTCTGTAAACCAAGATTTCATTTCTTAAACAAAAACAATCATGCCTAATGCTCGAACCATTGAAATAACAAATCCTACTGTTGACCTCTGAATAAAAATTTGCTAAATTATTTTCTGCCTTTTGGTAATTTTTTTTAGGAGTGTGAATATGCCTTTTGTTGTATATTTTTTTCTTTATTAATCATTTATATCCCTTTTCCCACAGCACTTTTGTTCTTTCAACAGCTTGCCGAACAACATGATACCATCACGGCTTTAAACAAACTATTATTACTTTTTTGTGTCCTACGCGATTATTACATCAGCTATCATCTACTAAAAAGATGCCAAGTAAAAGCGAGTAGTTATCTTATCTTGATTCTCATGAATCTTGGTGAATTACTCGTACATATCTACCTTTACCAGCGTTACGGAACTGTCAATTTAACGATTATCTTACTTTTTCAACTCTTTCTATTGTTCTGTATGTTTGTTTTTCCTTGCTTCAAAAAATTTAGATGTTACATATTTGAATAAACAAAGGTTTATTGATTACTTGATGAGTAGTGAAGAAACTTTTAATTCCAGTAGTTTCTTCACTTTTTTGTTTTAACAGTTGTTTGAAAAAAATAGAACCATCCAATTGTAAGAAAACTCGAAAAAAGAGTTCGATAACTTGTGGGACTGAATTATCTTTTACTAATAGGCCTAAAGCCCTATATATTTTTAGAAAGTTATAATTTAAACTAATCTAAAAAGGATGTGTGAATATGTTAAAAGTATTAATCTTTTGCATAGCCGTAGCTATAATCATTGCCCTGTATTCGAATAAAAATCGCTCGAAGAAATAGAAGTTCTTTCTATTTCTTTTTTATTTCGTCGGATAGTGAAATTATTTATTTCGACTTTCTTTGGCATTATTTTTTCACATTGAAAATAAAGTATGATATGCTGTTCGAAAGGAGTGAGCACTTTGAAAAGAAAAACTAGTTTCTACCTTTACCTGCTAGCCGCTTGTGTAAACTTTATAGCAGCTTTTTTATTTTTAGCTTCAATTGGTGCCATTCCAAAAATTGCAGGGCTTTTATTTTTTGCAAGCTTTTGTGTCCACCTAATACGAGCAATTAAACTTAAAAAATCTGAAAAGCAAAACTGATTCTGATTTCATCTCGTTAGTTGCCTGATTTGGTGAATAACTGATTAAGTATCAATTTTTTTTGATATTATTTATTTATCATAGTATTCTTTTTATAGAGGTGATTATATGAAAAAGAATAGTGCTTGGTTAAAACCTTGGAAAATTATGTTGATTGTTCTCGCTTTTTTTGCTGGTTCCTTTATTGCAAAAATGGTCTTTTCTTTATTTTTTGTACACATGTAATAACTTTGATCCGCCCATAATCCTTACTAAAAGAGCGATTTCTTTTAATGAGGCCGTAAAGTATTCAAATGGTTTGGTGTATCCTTAGCAGTCTTTTTTTTATTCTCGCTTTCGCTACTTACGAAGTTGACAAGAAGAAGTAAACAGATTACATCAACAAAAGGTAACTCTTGAGTTGCCTTTTTATTTTTTCAGATCAGAATAGTTAATTGCGATGATCATCTCTTTTAATAGAAAAATATTTGGTGAATCGACTATTTTCATTTGAACTTACTTTCATCCAATAACAACATCTAACAGACTACAAGATTTGTTCAGAATATTCAGACTAAAGTATCGATTATTGCTTTATCCTTATGGATGTTATTATGACAAAAATACACGAATAAAAATGGCTCAACCGCCTATATATTTCAAACTTATTTGAGAACTGATCCAGTGACTGGAAAATAAAAAAAAAGAAAACTCATCGAGGTTTCAAAACTCGGCAAGAAGCTACAGCTTGATTGGTCTCATTTAACTCTATAAACAATATATGCGACTATCATTTTCGATAGAAATGTACCATTTGATCATTTTTTCAATTGGCATTCATCTTCAAAAAAGAGATGTCTCCAGTGAAGGAAAACATCTCTAAATCGTTGATAAACCAACGTTCTAACCTTGTTAGAATTATTCCGCAGCGTTCGCGTCTTTGAGACCGTATTTTTTGTTGAAACGGTCCACACGTCCATCTGCTTGTGTGAATTTTTGACGTCCAGTGTAGAATGGATGTGAATCAGATGTTACTTCGACACGGATCAATGGATACGTGTTGCCATCTTCCCACTCAACAGTTTCTTGTGAATTCTTTGTTGAACCTGATAAGAATTTGAAACCAGTAGTTGAGTCCATGAATACAACTGGATGATAATCTGGATGGATATCTTGTTTCATTTCTTCTTCTCTCCTTTGCCCTGGTCCATTTGCTGTACCAGAGTTGATTTGTCGATTTTACAACATGACTATCTTACCATGTTTCGTTTTTCGATGCAATTATCTTTTTAGATTTCTTTTTGGCCGTTTATCGCCAAAATGTACGTCATGAAAAGCAGACAAGAAATCCGCATTGGTTTTTGTTTTTCTTAAAAACTGTAGGAATTGTTCCGTGAATTCTAATGAGTCACCAGTCATATTATTGCGCAAGCGCCAAGTCTCTTCTAATTGTTCGCTGCTCATCAAGAGCTCTTCTTTTCTGGTACCGGATTTCTTGATATCGATGGCTGGGAAAATACGACGCTCGGCTAAACTGCGAGAGAGCTGCAGTTCCATGTTTCCGGTTCCTTTGAACTCTTCGTAGATAACATCATCCATTCGGCTGCCGGTATCAACTAACGCAGTGGCTAAAATCGTCAGACTGCCACCTTCTTCGATATTCCGAGCAGCTCCGAAAAATTTCTTCGGTTTGTATAATGCGGCTGGATCGATCCCGCCACTCAATGTACGGCCGCTTGGTGGCACGACTAAGTTATAGGCACGCGCTAAACGCGTGATACTATCCATCAGTATCACAACATCACGCTTGTCTTCAACTAAACGCATGGCACGCTCCAAAACCAATTCAGAGACCCGAGTATGGTTGCTAGGCTGCAGATCAAAGGTCGAAGAAACAACATCTCCTTTGACACTTCGTTCCAAATCCGTCACTTCTTCCGGGCGTTCATCAATCAATAAGACGATCAACTCTACATCCGGGTGATTGTCAGTAATCCCGTTAGCGATTTCTTTTAATATACTAGTCTTCCCGGCTTTCGGCGGGGCAACGATCAATCCCCGTTGACCAAAGCCAACCGGCGCCAGCATGTCGATCATCCGTGTTGACAGACGACCAGGGGTAGTTTCCAATTTCAAATGACGATTCGGATAAAGCGGCGTCAATGCAGGGAAGTGCGGTCGTTCTTTTGCTTCTTCCGGATCTTTGCCATTCACAGATTCTACATGCATCAAACCATAATAACGTTCTGACTCTTTTGGCGGTCTCGCTTTCCCCGCTACTTTGTCGCCATTTCGCAAACTGAAGCGGCGAATCTGAGAAGAAGAAATATAGATATCTTCTGCACTGGGGCCATAATTGATTGGACGCAAAAAGCCATAACCTTCCTGTCCAACGATATCAAGGATACCTTCCATATAAAAGAAACCCTGTTTTTCTGCTTGGGCCCGAATAACAGCCAGTGATAATTCTTTTTTGTTCATTTGGCTGTAATAAGGAATTCGAAATTCTTTGGCAAACGTGTAGATTTCTTTTAGCGTTTTGTTCTCCAGTTCTGCCATTGTTAGATAGTCGCTCATAGTTACTCCTCTACCATTTGAATGTCAGCCCCTAAGGCTGTAAGTTTATCGATTATATGATCATATCCCCGTAAAATATATTCGACATTGAAGACTGTGGTGGTTCCCGTAGCCATCAGTCCAGCAATTACTAAACAAGCTCCTGCTCGCAAGTCTGATGCAACGACTTCTGCGCCATGAAGCTGGCTCGGTCCGTTGAGCAAGATCAAATTGCCTTCCGTTGTTGCTTGCGCACCCATCCGTGCAAGTTCTGGTATGTGATTGACACGTTTTGCATAGATTGTATCCAAAATTTCTGACGTGCCATTTGCTTTCAAAAGTAAGGGAGTGATCGGTTGTTGCAAGTCGGTAGCAAAACCAGGGTATGGGTATGTTTTTACATTGGCTGGCTTTAAATCTTTCGATGGATAAACATAGATTTCATCTTCACTGATATCCATGCGCACACCAATTTCTTCTAATTTAGCGATGTAGCTTTCAAGATGCTCATAAATGACATTTTTGATGGTGATTCCTTCACCGGCTGCTGCCGCCAAAGAAAGATAAGTGCCTGCTTCAATCCGATCGGGAATGATCGAATGGCGGCAACCGTGTAATTCTTGGACGCCTTCAATGCGGATCTCGTTGGTGCCTGCCCCACGGATCTTGGCTCCCATGTTGTTCAGCAAAGTTGCCACATCAATGATCTCAGGTTCGCGAGCGGCATTTTCGATGATCGTCTTGCCTTTAGCTTTGACAGCTGCCAACATGACATTGATCGTCGCTCCGATAGATACCATATCCAAGAAAATCCGTTCTCCGGCAAGCCCCGCTTCACTTGTACGCAAATACATCGCACCATGCTCATTCGTAACCGTAGCCCCTAACGCCTCGAATCCCTTGATATGCAGATCGATCGGACGAGGACCTAGGAAACAGCCGCCAGGTAAGCCCACGACTCCTTCACCGAACTTGCCTAACAATGCGCCCATGAAATAATAAGAAGCGCGTAAACTATTGATTTTGCCGCTTGGCATCGGAATCGAAACGATCTCGGTTGGATCGATCGTCAGTGTGTTTTCTTCAAAGTGCGTTTGAACACCCATAATTTCTAAAATTTCAATCAATGAGTGCACGTCTTGAATATCCGGCACCCCTTCTAATACGACAGGAGAATCAGCCAAAATCGCCGCAGGAATCAACGCTACTGCACTATTTTTTGCCCCGCTGATCGTCACTTCTCCTTTTAAGGGACGATTGCCTTGAATGACAATTTTTTTCATCTATATCCACCTATACTTTAGAGTTTGTGTGTATCATGCCAATTTTAGCATAGAACAGACAAAGAAAAAAGCAGGATTTCCCCACAAAAAAAGAACGATCACTTGTGATCGTTCTTTTGAACTGAAAGAATTAAGCTTTACCAGCTGAACCGAACCAGTCAATGTGTTCTTCTGCATCTTTGATGATTGCAGCTTTACCTGGTGCCAATAGTTTACGAGGGTCAAAACCTTTACCTTCTTGGTCTTTACCAGCTTCGATATATTCACGTGTTGCTTTTGCGAATGACAATTGGAATTCAGTATTTACGTTTACTTTAGAAACACCCATTGAAATTGCTTTTTCGATTTGTTCTTGAGGAATACCAGAACCACCGTGTAATACTAAAGGAACATCAGAACCTACAGCATCAGCGATTGCTTGTAAGTGGTCAAAAGCAAGTCCTTGCCAGTTTTCTGGGTATTGTCCATGAATGTTACCAATTCCGCAAGCTAGGTAATCAATACCAGTTGCAACCATTTGTTTACATTCTTCGATGTCTGCTAATTCACCAGCTCCGATGATGCCATCTTCTTCACCACCGATTGAACCAACTTCACATTCAACAGAAACGCCTTTAGCATGTGCTTTTTCAACAACTTCTTTAGCCAATTTCAAGTTTTCTTCGAATGGTAAATGAGAACCATCGAACATAACTGAAGTATAGCCAACTTCGATACATTCCATTGCTGCATCGTAGTCACCATGGTCTAAGTGAATCGCAACTGGAACAGTGATGTTCATTGATTCAACTAGATCACAGATAAGATCTTTAGCAAGTTTGTATCCGCCCATGTATTTTGCAGCACCCATAGAAGTTTGAATAAGAACTGGCGCTTTTTTCGCTTCAGCAGCTTCTAAAATCGCTTGAGTCCATTCTAAGTTATTTGTATTGAATCCACCTACTGCATATCCGCCTTGACGAGCAGCTTTTAAGAATTCAGCTCCTGATACTACTGGCATAAAAAATTCCTCCTAAGTTTTAAAAAACTTTATTTGTTAAGCAATGCTTAACCGACACTGCTATTTTAGCAAACATTTGCAGTATTTGCTACTAAAAGATGTAATTCTCTTTTCAATAAAAGATTGCACAAATTAAAAATTCTTTGCTTTTCATTTTCTTTTCTGAAAAAACTTTGTGAAACTAGCCTCTCGTCTTACATTTGTTTGCATACAATAACAAGAATACTTCTGAAAATTCGAGAAAAAATTCACGAACTTTTTCAACAATTTATCATTTTCCCGCTGACGATATGGATTGCCTATCGGACAAAGAAAGACTATTTGTTTTTGAGCATATGAATAGCTCTTGCAGGTGGAGTATACTATCATGAAAAAAAGGAGGGATAGAATGAAAAAAACAGTAGTGGGATTTATAGCGTTGTTGGGTATATTCTTTTTAGCAAGTTGCGGAGCAAATGGAGCGAGTCAAAAAACCAAGACATTCACGAATGAACAAAACGGAGTTCAAATGGAGTTGGTCTTCAATTACGAAGGTGACGAAGTGAAAAAGCAAACCGCCAACAATATCATGCCTTATTCTTCTGTTGGCGTATCTACGAAAGAGGAAGCAAAACAATTATTGGATCCGATCGCCAAACAGTATCAGGCAATCAAGGGTATCGATTATTCGCTTGATTACGGAGAAGATGCAGCAACCGAATCATTGACGATCGATTACAGTAATTTAGACTACGATGCGGCAAAGCAATTGCCAGGGGTCACATTTGAAGGTGATACTTCAAATGGCATCAGCATGGAACGAACGGAAAAAATGTTACTAGACCAAGGGTATACCTTGAAAAAATAAACTATTCCTTTGAGAAACGAGCGAATGTGGAATGGTCCTAGAAAGATCATCCCTACTGGCCCCTGAAAAAGGGGCTTTTTTAATGAAAACCAGCTTTCCCCCGTTTCTTCTTAACGGAAGAAATGGGGGAGCTGTTCTTCGTATGTTTCTTTTGCTTTTTTACTTCTTTGAACGAGTCCATGCATCCCATCCTCTCAAAGAGATAGTGCCATTTGCTTTGGTAATCCACTTTTCTTGCCTGCTCCGTTTTGAGACCAGCTTTTTTTATCTTTTTTCCTAGAAAAATGTTCCACCTGCCATAGACCAAGAAAAGACGTCCACGATTTCACTCGAATCGTCTCATCGTAGACGTCTTTCTTCTTTGATTGTTATTCTTTTGTGTTCAATGAAGAAATATGCTGATCAATCATCTGCTTTAGCCCATTTACTTCTTCATAAAGTAAATTGAACTCTTTGGCCAACTCACTCATAATATCTGCACTCATTAACAAGTCCTCGGCGTGACTCAATAACAACGACATCCAAACTTTATCACCTTGTGCTTCTTGCTGTACCAATTGCCGATGAGCAATATGCGCTTTGTGATAATGACTCTTGCCACTTTCAATCGCAGATAGGGCCTCTTTTGTTTGCTCTTTTCGCATTTGTTGAATACTTTCGAAAAAGCAACTTCTTGCCATCCCAGCTTCGGAAATAATTTGAAAACAAATTTGTTCTTTTTCTTCCATCTTACTCTCCTATCAATTCCAGCGCTTGTTCTAGTGCTTTTTGTCCGTCCATCATACCGTAAGTTCGCATATCAATAGAAGCTGTTGGGCAAGCCACTAACCCTTGAACTTCTGCTAAACGATAAGAAACCTGTGGACCTAATAACACACAATCTGCATCTTTAGCCACACTAGCTACCGATTCGATTGAAAATGCGTCAATCGATACTGGAATAGCTTTTTTTTGAGCTGCTTGTTTCATATTATTTACTAAGACACCAGTAGACATTCCACCAGCACAAACTAAAACGATCTTTTTCATCTTAAATCCCCCACTTAATTTTAATTTATAGGCTGTCAGTACTTGTTATGCTTGCGCAATTTTTCCTTCTTCTGCCAGTGCTGCTTTATCTTGCCAGCGCATGAAAGGAATATAAATCAGCACGCATAACACAAATTGGATCAGCTGAGCGATAATCCCTTGCCAGCCATTCGTTAAGAAACCGCCAAAAATGATTGGAAATCCTGTTGGGATATTGACGCCATTATGATAAGGCATAAAGCCAACAATCGTTAATAAATAAGCTGATAAAACAGAAACAGCTGGTGTTACCATAAGTGGTATCAACATCCTTATGTTCATCACCTGCGGAATCCCAAATTTGATTGGCTCTGAGATTCCAAACATAGAAGGAATCAATCCAATTTTCCCAACAGCTTTGAGCTGTTCTGATTTGCAACTGAAAATGGCTAATAAAGCTACTGCAAAGGAACGAGCGCCGCGATTGTTGAGTATAAAACCAATGGTAAACAAATGTGGCAATGGTTGGCCAGCACTATAGGCAGCCAAGTTGTCTAGCATAGGTTGATAAAAGACCAGCATCAACACTGGATAGACAGCTAATACACCATGGATACCGAAAAACCATAGGAATTCAATAAATGCCACAATAATCATGCAAGCAAACACATTGGCACCCAATAAGGTTAGCGGTGCTTGAACCCACGTGTAGATCATATCTGTTAACGTTCCATATGGAGTAGCTGCTATTACAACATAAATAATCCCCATGATCGTGGAAACAATCACTCCAGGAACGATTGCAGCAAAGGACTTATTGACAATTGGTGGGACTGAGTCTGGCATTTTGATTGTCAGATTCTTTTCCACACATAGAATATAAATCCTTGCACCTAGTATCCCGCCGAACATTGCAACGAACATTCCACTAGAACCCAGCGTCGAAAACTCGATCACTTTGGTCTCTTCGAATGTTGCGATGGGACTTAAAATCAAGAATGAAACTAAACTCATAATGCCAGCGTTTAATTGATCTGCATTCAAATGTTCCGCCAGTTTATAGCCAACTAAGAAGGCAACATAGACGGAAATGACATCGATGGTCATCGCATTGATTTGTGTCAACAATGATTTAAGACCTATTTGATCCATTATTTGTTGTGTATTGCCAATATCGATGGCATTGATTAAAGAAGCAATCGAACTGATCATCATAATCGGCATTAACCCCATCATGGCATTAGAGATCGCTTTCATATAAACATTATTTTGCACCTTAATTGCTCCCGCCAACACCTTATTCTTAAACGTATTCATAATATCCTCCTATCCTTAATTTTGTAAGTATTTTTCTCTTAACAAGCGGATTTTTTGTTGGGAAAAACCAAGTTTGTTGACCACATAGCCCTCAACTCCACCATAAGCTCCGATTCGCGCCAATGCATTCTGCAAAAAATGACGATCAGCTTCTTTAAAATAGCGCATCGCCTGAACAAAATCGGGATTATCGGTCTCTTGAAGCAACAGCTGCAGGCTTTTCTCATTTTTTTCTTTTTTGTATACATTGGTTAAGAGATAGTCATGCATCACATCTGCTTCACTGACGCCAAGTAGTAATTGAATGAGAGCGACGCCATAACCAGTGCGATCTTTCCCTCCACGGCAATGTTGGACGATTGCCCCCTCTTCAGCTAAGTGAATTTCTAAGACTTCTCTATAAACGTCTTGACACTGTTTATTTTCAACAAATTCTTCATTCTGACGGATCATTAATTCTTTTGCCAGAGCCGCCGTCATTTTTTGGGGAGAAAGTGCACTTTCTTCATCATGTTCAGAAGAAGCTAGGGCAGCAATATCCGCAATGGGTGTCAAATAAAGAATCTCTGCATTACCGATCGGCCGATCTTCATTATTCAGTCTTTCCTTTTTATTTCGATAATCAATGATCTTACTGATTCCAAGTTGTACTAACTTTTCTTGATCTGCAGCTGTAATCTTGCTTAATTCATCAGAACGATAGAGTCGCCCACGTATGAGACGCTTTCCTTCTTTGTTACGGTAGCCGCCAAAATCGCGAAAATTGTATGCTCCTGATAGTTTGATTTTTTTGTCTGTCATAATCTACTCCTTTAAGTGATGGATAAATGTGATGAAGTCATTCGTCGCAATCAGTTCGTTCACTTTCTCAGATGATGTACATATTTTGATCAAATGATCGTTTAGCGACTTAGCCTTTAAATGGTCTTGCTCAGCAATGACTAGTAAGAAGACCAAACGAACCGATTGTTTATACCAAAATATTGGTTTCTTCAAATGGGCAACAGCAATCACTGTTTCCGATCCAATCAATACATTGGGGTGTGGAAAAGCAACCATCGGCAAGAAACCGGTTCCAAAAAAAGCTTCTCGTTCAAATACCAAAGCTTCAAAATTATTTGGCATCTGATATTGTTCGTTAATGCAATGACATAAAAAATGCAGCACTTCTTCTTTTGTTTCAAAGTCTTGGTCACAAATAAACAGCGGTTCCTTAAAGAAGGTCAAAAGTTTTTCAACGGTAAAAACAGTCGACAGTGCATCAGCTATTTTTTTGATCATTTCAGGCCGCATAAAATAGTCAAAACTCATTACAGGAATGGTTCCTTCATAAGGTAGATCGATTGATGAAAAGATAAAATCAAAGTCTTGTTCTTTTAGGAACTGAGCAAATTCATATTGATTACAAACCGTTACTTCTTTAATGTAATTTCGGAAATAGAATTCAAACTTTTCTTTTAAAAATGCATTGGCTGCTCTCCCCAGATCGTTTACAACTAAAATATACTTACGCTGCGTTTGTGAACTCTTCTTATTCAGGGCGACATCAAAGTGCATGGCTAAATAGCTAAGTTCATGATCGCTGATACGCTTATTGAAATGCGCAACGATTACTTGACCAGCAATAATAGCTAAATCGTATCCTACATTGCAATGGACTTTTACGTCATCTAACAGCGGGTTTTTCAGCTCAATTCCTAATTCGATTCGATCAATCAAAGGAACAAAGTGAAGCATCAGCATCGTCTGTAAGTCCAAATCTTGACTGAAGTCAATTTGTCTTCGGTTTTTGATTTTTTTTAGAACTTGCCTCACTAAGTCCGAAACTTCCTCTGAGACAACGTTTTTTTCATTTTTGGGAATGACCCGTTTCCCCACGATCTGACCAAGCACATAATTTCGCTCACATTCTGTAAAAAGAACACCGCATTCTTCTTCGATCCGCTTGACGATTCGCTTGCCTAATAATGATTGTTCAGCATTGGTTCTTCCTCCAATAGGCAGATTGCGATCCAAGTAGCGGCCGCTTTGCATTCGCATTACAGCGATTGCTAGGTGATTGACTAAGTTCGTCACTATAGCTTCTGAAATCGGATAGGCTTTTTGAGAAAACTCAGCTAAAATGATTGCTTGAATCTGTCGATGCAACTGCGATGGCGTCCCTTCACTAGAAGGTAATTGATGCAGTTGTTTAAGGTGTGTCTTTTGCAGATAATTGCTTGCCATAAAGCGACGTAAGTCGAATTCACTGCCGCAAAGCTTCATGCCGTAGTAAGGCTTTGTTTGGATGGATAAATTATAATGGCTTAAAATCCGTCGCAGTTTTTTGAGTTCTTGAGATAACTTGCTTTGTGAGATAAATAAGCGTTCACATAATAATTCTGACTTGATGTATTCGTCTTCTTGGACGAAGTACTCAATGATTTGTGTCACAAAATCTTCTTGAGGTGTGTTTTCTAAGCTACGTTGAAATAATTCATGATTGATTATTTGTAAAAACAAGCCACTTCCTTTCTTCCCTTGAATCACACAGCCATAAAGCGATTGGCTTTGATTGATTTTCTCCACATATCTACGAACTGTTTTCGTACTGACACCTACTTTTGCAGCGATCTCTTTGGTTGTCATAAACCCGTCTTGCTCTGAAAGAGCCCTGATCAACAATAAGCTTATTTTTTCCATCTTTCTCTCCCTCATTAATTAGTTTAGAGTCTATTGTAGTCAACCTCCATAGGTATATGGTCCCTTTTATTAGGGTCAATTTCTACAAGAAGTTTTATCTTTAATAGTTAGGAGTAGCTGAAAAGGCGTATCACTTCGGATGCTACTAAAAAAAGCACTAGCACTGGCTAGAACGGAAACACCCTTCAAAAGTTAACCCAAAAAACTAACTTTTGAAGGGTGTTTTATGAGAACGTTCCTTTATAAATGGGTCGAGTGATCCTGACTATATTTCCCCCACATTTATTTAGAGCGTACTCTTATGCTTAAAAAAAGGCTGTAGGCCTCCCTTTTCCGGGACATTGCCTACAACCTGAAACCAGCTCAACAGCTGGTTTTTAATCTGGTACTATATGTGTTACCCACGATTGTCTAATGATGCACCAACAAATGCTTTGATCAATCGTTGTGGACGTGTTGGTCGTGAAATCAATTCGGGATGGAATTGGCAACCCACAAAGAATTTATTTTCTGGAATCTCAACGATTTCAACTAAGCGATTGTCTGGTGAGACACCTGAGAAGACCATACCTTCTGCTTCAAAGATTTCGCGGTATTTATTATTGAATTCATAACGGTGACGATGACGTTCTTGTACGACTTCTTCTCCTTCATAGGCTGCAGCTGTTTTCGTTCCTTTTTTGACTTTACATGGATACAAGCCTAAACGTAGCGTACCGCCTAAGTTTTCAATATTTTCTTGATCTGCCATCAAATCAATGATGTTGTTTGCTGTATCGGGATCAGTTTCTGCCGAATTCGCATTTTCTAACCCAACGACATTGCGGGCAAATTCCACGCAGGCCATTTGCATTCCCAGACAAATCCCTAGGAATGGGACATCATTTTCACGAGCATACCGAATCGCTTCGATCTTGCCTTCGATTCCACGATCGCCAAAACCGCCGGGAACTAAGATACCGTCTGCATCCTGTAAGTATTCGGCAACATTGTCTTTCGTTAATTCATGGGCTTTGATCCAATCGATCGTAATGTCGGCATCATAAGCAAAACCAGAATGTTTCAATGCTTCAACAACAGACAGATACGCATCTGGCAATTCCACATATTTCCCTACCAATGCAATGCGGACTTTCTTTTTCAAGTTCAATACTTTTTCCTCTAATGCTTGCCATTCTGTCATATCAGCTACTGGCGCATTCAATTTCAAGTGATCACAAACGATTTGATCCATTCCTTGTGCTTGTAAAGCCAATGGGATCGAATAGAGTGTTTCTACATCTCGGGATTCGATAACCGCTTCAGGTGCAACATCACAAAATTGGGCCAATTTGTTTTTTGTTGATTGGGACACAGGTTGTTCAGTCCGAACCACTAGGATATTTGGTTGGATACCCAATCCTCGCAACTCTTTTACACTGTGTTGCGTTGGTTTGGTTTTCATTTCACCCGCTGCCTTTAAGTAAGGAATCAACGTTGTATGAATGTACATCACATTGTCCGAACCAACGTCAGCTTTCATTTGGCGCAACGCTTCTAGAAACGGCAACGACTCGATGTCGCCAACGGTTCCGCCGACTTCAGTGATGATGACATCTGAATCGGTCATTTTTGCTGCCCGCATGATTTTTTCTTTGATTTCATTGGTGATGTGCGGAATTACTTGGACAGTTGCTCCTAAGTATTCCCCTTTACGTTCTTTGCGCAAAACTTCTGAATAGATTTTTCCAGTCGTTACATTTGAGTATTTGTTCAAGTTGATGTCGATGAAACGTTCATAATGGCCTAAGTCCAAATCTGTTTCTGCACCATCATCGGTCACGAATACCTCACCATGTTGGTATGGGCTCATCGTTCCTGGATCAACATTGATGTAAGGATCAAACTTTTGGATCGTTACTTTTAAGCCACGATTCTTCAATAAGCGTCCTAGTGATGCTGCCACAATACCTTTACCGATCGAAGAAACCACACCGCCGGTTACAAAAATATATTTTGTCATAAACTGAAAAACTCCTTTTAAACTATTTTGCAGGAAAAGTACTTAGAAAATAAGAAAAGCTCCCTATCCATAAATGAATAGGGAGCGAAAATTCTAAATCACTTTCTGACTCTTTTTCAAGAGTGCCCAAACAGAATGATACAATCTTGCCTAGCAAAAGTCAAGCAAACTTTTCTCGAATCCTTTCTGGATGCGGATACATCGAAAAATCGCTGATTTCGATGAACATTCAATCGCTAAACTTCTTTCTTACTTTCTTAATGGATTCTTTGGGTCTGCTTGTCATAATGATTCTTGTAGAGGAAGCTCGGTGCTTTACTTGTTTTGTTACAAATGATCAGAAATCGTTTTCTTATCATTTTTGCGAAAACAAGGTGCAGGTTCGATTCCTGTCTTCTACTTTGAATAGATAACAGAACAAAACCGCTAGATTGGTTTTCTCTAGCGGTTTCTTTTTTTGTATCGGTTGTCACAGACGCTTCAATAGATTCTAAGGACCATCTTCCAATGACTTATTCGTTTGTTGCCTCTGCAGATCGAACGACTAGTAATTGATTAGTACAATTCAAGGTACTGCTCGCGTTCCCACTCAGAAACTGTTTGACGGAAAGCGGCCCATTCCAAACGTTTGGCTTCCACAAAGTTCGCAAAAATGTGTTTGCCCAATGCATCGATCATCACGTCATCTTTACGCAATTCTTTGATCGCATTGTGGATCGTTGATGGCAGGTCTTCGATTTGTGCTTCTGCACGTTCTTCTTCATTCATCACATAAATGTTGCGGTCCACTGCAGGCGGCGGTGTCAACTCACGACGGATACCATCTAAACCGGCTTGCAGCAAGACAGCCATTGCCAAATACGGATTAGCGGATGGATCAACGGAGCGCAATTCTAACCGGGTGGACAAGCCGCGAGATTCAGGAACACGAATCAGTGGTGAACGGTTGCGTCCTGACCAAGCAACATAAACCGGTGCTTCGTAACCTGGGACCAGACGTTTGTAAGAATTGACTGTTGGGTTGCAGACTGCTGTATAAGCACGGGCATGTTCAATCAAACCGGCTAGGAAATGATACGCCGTTTGGCTCAACTGCATTGGTCCTTCTTCATCAAAGAAGACATTTTCTTTTCCATTGAACAAGGACATATTGCAGTGCATACCTGACCCATTGATGCCATATAATGGTTTTGGCATAAATGTCGCATGCAAACCGTGTTTGCGGGCAATCGTTTTGACAACTAATTTGAAAGTTTGGATGTTATCGCACGCTTCTACCGCATCGGCATATTTAAAGTCGATTTCGTGCTGGCCTGGTGCTACTTCGTGGTGGGAGGCTTCTACTTCAAAACCAAGGCTTTCTAATTCTAATACGATATCGCGGCGGCAGTTCTCACCTAAGTCAGTCGGTGCAAAATCAAAATAGCCGCCTTTGTCATTTAGGTCTGTTGTGATTTCGCCATCTTCATCTAATTTGAAAAGGAAAAATTCCGGTTCAGGCCCAAGATTGAAAGAAGTAAAACCTAGAGATTCCATATCTGATAGTGACCGTTTTAAATTGCCGCGAGGATCGCCAGCAAATGGCGTGCCATCAGGGTTGTAGATATCACAAATCAAACGAGCGACTTTGCCATGCTCACTTTCCCATGGGAAAATCATCCAAGTAGATAAATCTGGGTAAAGGTACATATCACTTTCTTCAATCCGTACGAATCCTTCAATGGAGGAGCCATCGAACATCATTTTGTTCTCAAGTACTTTTTCCAATTGGCTAACTGGTACTTCTACATTTTTGATCGTTCCCAAGATGTCAGTAAACATCAAGCGCAAGAAACGTACATTCTCGTCTTTAACGATTTGTTTGATATCTTCGGCTGTTCTTTCAATTTTCGGCATAATATCCCTTCCTTTGACCTTTATTCTTTCGTGCCACAACATTGATCTACATTAGCGGACCTTTTTGTTGGAATGGCTGTTGTTGATTCAGACCACCTTGCGCTAGGAGTTCGTCATAAAAGATTCGACGAACATCTTCGTCAGTCAGTGGCGGTTTGTTCTTTGCTTCTTGTTCTTTGGCAATTTTCATCTCGTACACACGTTTGATCCCAGCCATATTCAAACCATCTGACAGATAGTCTTTGATTTCTAATAGCGTATCGATATCATTTAATGAATACATGCGTCGATTACCATCACTGCGTTCTGGATGGATCAGTTCTTGTTCTTCATAGTAACGAATTTGACGAGCCGTCAGATCCGTTAGTTTCATCACTGTTCCAATCGGAAAGACAGACATCGAACGCCGCAACTCTTTTTCCCGCATAACGTGGCGCCTCCCTCATTTAGATGATCCTGCATAACTTAATTGAAACTATACCAATTGTTTTTTCCACTGTCAACCCTTCATGTAAGAAAAAGTGACATAGACATTTATTTTTTTCTGTTTGGCAGAACAATCACTAGAAAACCATCCTTTTACTGGTCGAATGAAAAAAATTTCCAGTGGTAATCACTGAAAAAAAACTGCGTGCAGGTATTAGAATTCCCTACACACAGCTCGACCACTTCATTTCCTGAGCGTTACTCTTCAATTGTTGGATAGATCCCGGCAGAACCTGGCAATGCAAAACCTTTTAGGTGATAGGTTTGATCTTCCTCGTCAAAGTCATTGGTAAGCAAGAGTGTTTCCCGCTTCAAACGGCTCAATCGCTTGCCTTCATTGGCAGCTAAAACGGTTTGATAAGGCTGCATGATTTGCATGAGTTCCATTTTAATTGCTTGGATCAGTTGTTCTTTCCCTTTACTGCTCTTGGCAGAAATCAAAACATTGGGGAACAGCGTCGGCACAAATTGTTCTGGATCAATGCGATCAGCTTTATTATAGATCGTCAGAACTGGGACTTGCGTCAATGATAGTTCTTCCATCAATGCTAAAACTGTTTTTTCTTGCTGTTGCCGATCATGAGAACCAGCATCAACCACATGCAGCAGCAGATCCATATTTTGACTCTCTTCTAATGTAGAATGAAAGGCATCGATCAATTGTGTCGGCAGTTCTTGAATAAAGCCGACAGTATCGGTAACGGTCACTTCCAATCCTTCCGGCAACCGCCAACGCTTTGTCAAAGGATCTAACGTCGCAAACAGTTGGTCTTGCTCATAGGTATCCGCACTAGTCAATAAATTCAAAATCGTTGATTTCCCAGCATTGGTATACCCGATCAAACCGATCTGAAAGACTTGACTGTCGCGGCGTTTCTGACGGGTACGATCACGATGAGCAGCGACTTCCTTCAACTCTCGTTTAATGATCGTGATCCGATTACGGATATGGCGTCGATCCGTCTCCAGTTTGGTTTCTCCTGGTCCTCTCGTTCCAATACCGCCCCCCAGACGGGACATATTTTTCCCTTGTCCGATCAATCGAGGCAGCAAATAATCTAATTGTGCCAGCTCTACTTGCAGTTTTCCTTCTTTTGAACGAGCGCGCATAGCAAAGATATCTAAAATCAATTGGACACGATCAATAACTGGCGCCCCTAATTCTTCACCAATCAACTGGCTTTGTCGGGGTGTCAATTCATGATTGAAAATCACCAAATCAGCTTCATGGGCATCCACTAACTGTTGCAGTTCCGCCAATTTTCCTTTTCCGATCACTGTTTGCCGATCAACTTGCGGCCGTTTTTGGATCAGTGAAAAAATCACCTCTCCGTTTGCTGTTTTGGTCAAACTTTTCAATTCATTCATTGAGGACGCAAAGGTCGAATAATTTCGTTCTGTTTCTACGCCAACAAGGATTACGCGTTCTTGTGTCATTCCTTCTCCTCCAACCATTGGTCGATCGCTTTTTCGATCGAAGATACGTCCTCAGGATGCTGGACAAGATCGACCCATCTAGGAGCGAGACGATTCTTGAACCAAGTCAGTTGCCGTTTGGCGTACCTGCGAGACTGTTGTTTGATTTGTGCGACCGTTTCTTCTAATGAACATGTACCGGCAAAATAAGGGGCAAATTCTTTGTACCCGATTCCTTTTGCTGCTTGGGTCTCAGGATGGATCAGCACCTGTTGTGCTTCCGCAACCAAACCTGCTTCCACCATTTGATCGACTCGCTGATCAATACGCTGATACAACAACTGTCGGTCTGTGGAAAGCCCAATCATAAAATAATCGTATACCGCTTCCGGTGCAGTAGTCGGGGCTGCAATGCTTATTCCCGTTGTTTCCAAGACTTCCAACGCGCGGATCACTTTACGTTCATTGTTGTAATGGATCTTTGCTGCGGCTAAAGGATCTAATACCTGCAACTTTTGCCATAGTGCTTCTTTGCCAATTCTTGCTGCTTCTTGCTGGTAGCGCTGCCGAACGGAAGGATCACTTTCCTCAGCGGCTCCTAATTGATAGTCATAGAGTAAAGCCTGGATGTACAATCCGGTTCCCCCTGCTACGATAGGCAGATGACCTCGTTGATGGGTGGCCGTGATCAACTCACGGGCTTCTTTTTGAAATTCTGCCACAGAATAGGATTCATGGCTGTCGCGAATATCGATCAGATGATGAGGGATTCCTTGCATTTCTGCAGCTGTTACCTTGGCTGTCCCAATATCTAAGCCACGATAGATCTGCATGGAGTCGCCGCTGATCACTTCTCCCTGATACTTTTTCGCCAGTTCGATGCTTAAGGCCGTTTTTCCAACCGCAGTCGGTCCGACTACCACAATCACTTTTTCCATCAATGAGCTTCCTCCTGAACCTTCCTTTGGACTTCCCGGACTCGCTCAGGAAAATTGGTAATAATTCCCGTGACCCCTACTGCAAGACAGTGACGAATTTCTGCTTCTGTATCGACTGTCCAAGGACGAATGGCAATCGGATAATCCGCGATCTGTTCCTCATGTTTCTTGACCCACTCATAGGCAGGATGAATCCCTTCAATGTAAGGGCGCGACAATGCTAACGGAGGTTTCGCCTCCGATTTTCCCATAATAAAGTCAAAGGTTGCTTGCGGTTCAATCGCATACAATCGATCCAATGTGTCAACATTGAATGAACAATACCAATGAGTAAAGGGCCAGCTTTGACTGGCTAACAATTCAGATACTTTCTTTTCGATCCCTTGATACTCGTAATGGTCTGTTTTCAATTCAATCGTTAAAATACCACGATAATTCTTTGCTGCTAAAAGATCGAGGACTTCCTTCAACGTCGGCACTTTTGTGGCGGCATAATCTTCTGAGAACCAGCTGCCGGCATTCAATTCTTTTAGTTCTGTCAGCGTTTTATCACAAATTCGGCCTTTGCCGTTCGTAGTGCGATCGACTGTTTCATCATGCATTACGATCAGGTGACCATCCTTTGATAGATGAACATCTAGTTCAATGATATCGGCTTTGACCCGAACTGCTTCTGCAAAGGCTGGTAACGTGTTCTCTGGACGGTCTCCACTACTGCCACGATGGGCAACGATTTGTACCATTTGTTTCACTCCAATCTTTTTCTATTTTACCACGGAACCCCATAGAACCAAACTCCTACTCCTTGTGCCATCCTCATTTTCTAAAGGCATCGCTAGGATTTGTATATATCAGAGAATCGACAAAAAAAGAGGCTATGACAGAAGTTTTTCCACAAAATGATCCTCCCAACAATCATGAAATTGCTCCTACTCTGCAGCAGGTCTTCATCAAATACACGATGGAGAGCGCAATTCCGTTCACGTCCTTCGGATCATCTCGTTGCAACTTCTGTCACAGACTCAATGTTATAGCCCCATTCTCGATTGACTCGACTATAATGGTTTAGAAAAATAAGTTAATGGTTCATTGGTCAAATTTTTCATTTGCGTTTTGCGCTCATTGACCATTTCAGTCAGTGTATCCAAGAAATTCTCCATGATGACACGACCGCCTTTATACGTATAACCGCCGATCTTCACCGTTTCTTCTGGTGAAAGGATCACTCTGCGGGTACCGATTTTCTTGAAAAATTCTTCTAAAAAATAATTCGGCAAATAAAAGTTATTCTGTGCGGCAAAAGACTGTAAATAAGCAAAATCATCGATCGTTATATAACAGTCATCGAAAGCATCGAAACTGACATATTCGTCCATCAGGATCACCCGTTTTTGTAAAATTTCGCTGATTTTCCTGTTCAATTGGAGAAGTGTCTCGATTTCTTTGACTTTATGCTCCAACAGCCGTCGCCGTTTTTCTTTTTGTTCATCGTAACGAATTCTGAGATTGAAGATGATCGTTACTAATAAGGCGCCTACTAATACGCCGATAAAACCTGCAATCGCTACTGCCATTTTCTTCTGACCCTTTCATGCTTACTTTCTTTTTATTGTATCATAATTTAAAAGAGAGGCAAAAAAGATAACGAACTTTTTATTTGACCTTTATTGACCTAATGGGTATACTTACTTTTAGATATTGCAAAAACTTTGTGCTAAACTATATCTATATCGATTTTTAGGAGGACTAAAAAATGAATTTAATTCCTACAGTCATTGAACAATCATCTCGTGGCGAAAGAGCCTATGATATCTATTCTCGTCTATTAAAAGACCGCATCATTATGTTAAGTGGTCAAGTAACAGATGATTTAGCCAATTCGATCATCGCCCAACTTTTATTCTTGGATGCACAAGATTCTGAAAAAGATATCTACTTGTACATCAACTCACCAGGCGGAAGCGTCACAGCCGGACTAGCAATCTTTGATACCATGAACTTCATCAAAGCAGACGTGCAAACGATCGTTATGGGGATGGCTGCCTCAATGGGTTCATTCTTATTGACAGCTGGTGAAAAAGGCAAACGCTTTGCTTTGCCAAATGCTGAGATCATGATCCACCAACCATTAGGTGGCGCACAAGGACAAGCAACAGAGATCGAAATCGCAGCTCGTCACATTTTGCAAACTCGCGAACGCCTAAACAAAATCTTGTCTGAGCGAACAGGTCAACCAATCGAAGTCATCGAAAAAGACACAGACCGTGATAACTTCATGACTGCTCAAGAAGCAAAAGATTACGGCTTGATCGACGAGATCATGGAATCAAACAGCTTAAAATAATTCATCCATCAAAAAACCAGCTGTGCTGAAGCACGCTGGTTTTTTTGCGTCATTAAACGAGATCCGATTGACTTCGCTTGCCATTAATAAACATATTTCCCTTGCAAGTAGTCTTTTCCCAAGGAAACATAATGGGCGATATTGGCTTTGTTTTTGGCAATTTCTTCCTCTGTCAACGGACGAATCACTTTAGCAGGACGTCCAAAAGCCAGCACATTGGGCGGAATGATCGTTCCTTGAGTAACTAAAGAACCGGCACCAATCAAACTGTTTTCACCGATAACTGCATGGTTCAAAACAATGGAACTCATGCCGATTAAGGCCCCTTTTTCAATCTTACAGCCATGAAGCATGCACTGATGACCGACAGTCACATCTTCTGCAATGATCGTGGGTGCATCATGATCCACATGAATGATCGTCCCATCTTGAATATTGGTCCGCTCACCTACTCGAATATAATTTGCATCTCCCCGCAAAACTGCTTGGAACCAGACAGTCGCCTCACTGCCGATGGTGACATCTCCGACGACAGTCGCATTTGGCGCGATAAAGTTTTGCGTACTAGCAGTTTCTGCGTTTAGTTGATTTCGTTTTTGGCTATTTGTCTCTTTTTTCCGATCCATTGTTAAACTCCTTTAGGATTTTTCTTTCTCCACTACACTTTACTACTACACTTTACTACTATACTTTACTACTATACTACTCTATTCCTGTACCCATGATACCATGAATAACTATGAAAACCACGAATCAGTCCGTAAGAGAACAGCGACTATATGCGGATATCTTCACACTTCATACAAAAAAAAGAGTGCGGCTGACACCACACTCTTTTGACCTATTCTGCTTCTTCTGAAAACTGACTCTGATAAAGCTGACTGTAAAATCCCCCAGCTGCCAGTAGTGTTTCATGATTGCCTTTTTCTATGATTGCTCCTTGATCCATGACTAAGATCAAATCGGCTTCCCGAATCGTAGACAACCGGTGAGCAATGACGAAACTGGTTCGTCCTTCCATCACTTTGTCCATCGCTTTTTGGATCAACGCTTCGAGCCGTGTGTCCACAGAGCTTGTTGCTTCATCTAAGATCAATATTTTCGGATTAGAAATGACTGCTCGAGCAATCGTCAAGAGTTGTTTTTGACCAAGCGAGATATTATCCCCTTCGGAATTGATAAACATCTCATAACCGTCCGGCATCGTCCGGATGAAATGATCCACATTGGCTGTTTTAGCTGCATCGACCACTTCATAATCGGTCGCATCTAACTTACCAAAACGAATATTGTCTCCGATCGTTCCTTCATACAACCAAGCATCTTGCAGAACCATGCCGAATAACGAACGGACATCGCTGCGGGCCATTTTCTTCGTATCAATACCATCAATCTTGATCG
The DNA here is from genome assembly GCF_003812305.1 of Enterococcus sp. FDAARGOS_553. Taxonomy (NCBI): domain Bacteria; kingdom Bacillati; phylum Bacillota; class Bacilli; order Lactobacillales; family Enterococcaceae; genus Enterococcus; species Enterococcus sp. FDAARGOS_553. The sequence continues at coordinate 1,642,242 of NZ_CP033740.1, read as the reverse complement.
CCCCTTCGTTGACATCGTAGAAACGCATCAACAAATTGATCAATGTGGTCTTTCCGGCTCCAGTTGGTCCGACGATCGCTACCGTCTGACCAGCTTTCACTTCAAAGTTCAAATCTTTGATCAGCGGTTTCTTCGGATCATAGGCAAAACCGACATGTTCAAATTGAACATCCCCATGAAATTCCGCTGGCAATGGAATATCTGTTTGGTTGACTGGTTCTTCCGGTTCATCCAAAATCTCAAAAACCCGTTTTGCAGCTGCCGAAGCACTTTGTAAGACAGAGGAAAGCTGGGTAATATTCCCCATTGGCTGACTCACTTGCCAAATGTATTGGATAAAGGCTTGCAGTTGCCCTACCACGATCACACCGCCAATTACATAGAAACTTCCCATAACTGCCATAGCAATATACGTAAAGTAGGCAGTCATTTGAACTAACGGCATCATCAATCCCGAGACGAAGGCCGAACGGAAGCCGTAATAGCGCAGTTGGTGATTGACTTTTTTAAAGCCGTCAAGTGTTTGTTTTTCTCGTCCATAGACTTTCAATACACTGAAACCAGTCATATTTTCCTGAACATAACCGTTCAAGTCTCCTAATGCATTTTGCATGCCTTGGAAGTCTTTTTGCGATTTCTTGACGATCGTTCTTGAAATGATCAATGACGTTGGAATCATGATCAATGCGATCAACGCCATAAACGAATTGATATAAAACATCATCGCTACCGCCATGATGATTCCTAGAAAGGCATTGACGATCCCGATCAAGGCTTGCTGCATCGCACCACTGACTGCATCCACATCGTTCGTTACCCGTGACAAGATATTTCCTTGCTGATTTTTGTCAAAATATGAAACAGGCAAGCGGTTGATCTTTTCTTCAATGTCTTGACGTAAATCACGCATCGCAGATTGAACGACATTTGTGATCAAAAGCCCTGACATTAATTGTGAGAAACAATACCCTACACCGACAACGGTGATCCAGATCAAACAAACGATGATGTAATCAAAATTCAGCGGCTCTCCCGCTGCAATATTCCGACTGATCTCTGTTGTAGGCAATCCGGACACATACGGCAATGCCGCGTTAAAGCCAACTGTAGCGACAGTAAAAAGTAAGACTAAAATAAAGGAGACTTTGTAGGGTTTGATGTAGCGCCCTAAACGTTTTAAAGAAGAGAATGCTTTCATTGTGCCAACTCCTCCTCTGATAATTGTGATGCTGCAATGTCGTAATAAACCGAGCAGTTTTCCAACAGTTCTTTGTGGGTGCCGATACCAACTACATCGCCTTCATTCAACACAATGATTTTATCCGCGTGCATGATCGTCCCCACACGTTGCGCCACGATCAAAACAGTTGATTCGGTCGTTTCTTTTTTCAAACGCGCCCGTAATTTGGCATCGGTTTGATAATCCAGTGCAGAAAAACTATCATCAAAAATATAGATCTCGGGACGACGGATCACCGCACGAGCGATCGCCAGCCGTTGTTTCTGACCACCAGAAAAGTTCGTGCCTCCTTCTGCTAGACGTGCATCAAAGCCATCCGGTGTTTTAGCAATAAAATCAGCTGCTTGTGCGATCTCAACCGCACGTTCTAAGTCCGCTTGTGTCGCATCTTCTTTCCCATAGCGCAGATTTTCTGCGATCGTTCCAGTGAACAGCAACGCTTTTTGGGGAATAAATCCGATCTTATTTCTCAAAGCGGACAAGCTGTACTCGCGAACATCGATCCCATCAATCAAAACCTGTCCTTTTGTGACATCATAAAAACGAGGGATCAATTGGATCAATGTTGATTTCCCGCTTCCAGTACTGCCGATGAAAGCAACTGTTTCACCAGGAGAAGCAGTAAAACTAACATTGCGGATCACAGGACTCTCAGCATGTCCCGGATAGGCAAATGTCACATTCTTAAATTCCACATATCCTTTGGTCTTGCCTTCTGTCACTGGCTGTTCGGCTTCCACGATTTCTGAAGTCATATCCAATGCCTCCTGAATCCGTCGGGCTGAGACCGCTGCACGTGGATACATCGTAAATATAGTCGCAAACAACATGAATGAGAATAGAGCATGGAAGATGTATTCGATAAAAGCAATCAAGTCACCGACTTGCAGTTGCCCATTTTCGATTTGAATACTTCCTGACCAAATGATCAGTACCATCACGATATTGAATAAGAAGAAAAAGCCCGGCTGTGCTGTCGCCATCAAACGGAACAAGCTGCGAGAGCTGGATGCATACGCTTGATTGACTTTGCTAAAGCGTTTCTCTTCAAATTTCTCATTTACGAACGCACGGATGACCCGTAAACCAGACAAGTTTTCCCGCAAAATACCATTGATCTTATCCAAATTGGCTTGCTGCTTGTTAGACAACGGCTCGGAAATCTTTGCGATGGCTATCACAGCAATCAACAAGATCGGCAGTGCCCCTAACACATACATCCCTAATTTTGTACTTGTCCGCATGACCATATACAAACTGACCGCAAACATCATCGGCGTCATCAATCCAATCCGCAGAATATTCTGCAAGAACAACATGATTTGATATGCATCATTGGTCACCCGAGTAATCAAGGATGAAACACCGATTTTTTCATATTCCGTATGTGAATAACCTTGCACCTTTTCAAAAAGATCATCTCGAACATCTGCTACGAGATTCGTTGTGATTCTTGAGGTAAAGTACCCTAACATAATATTCATTGCGATCCCTGTCAAAGTAATAGCAATCATTGCCATTCCCATCTTCCAGATATACTCTCGGTCACCATTTCGAATACCGACATCGATCATTCGAGCCAGCAATGTGGGTAATCCTAGTTCAATCAAAATAAATCCAAACACACAGATGAAATTAAAAACCAACAGTTTTTTATTGCGCATTGTGTAATGCCACATTAATTTCAAAAAAGCCCCTCCTTTTTTTACACATTATTTTTACTATATCATAGTCCCAATTTCAAGTAACCCACTTCCCGAAGAAAAAAAGGAGATATTTTAAAGTATTTTTTTAAGGATGACCAAGGGAAGCCCTTTCAAACCAACTAGTTTCTATACTTATTTACTTTTCTATGATAAACTAATACTACTTGTAATGGAACGATTTACAAAAACCGGTGAATTTTTTATGACAACATTTGGAAAGCAAAGACGAGGCTTTCTCTTTTTTCTCACAACGATTGTCTGGAAAAAGCATGTAGCGGTCCACTGACGACCCCCACTTTTCAGGTCACTTATCTAGGGCCTTGATTTTGTGATGCACCGAATCGAACAAAACGATAAACTACTGCATTAGCAGATAAAGGAGAATTTGTATGATTTACAAAGTTTACTATCAAGAAACAAAAGACCGCAACCCAAAAAGAGAACAAACCCATTCCCTGTACATTGACGCAGAAAGCGCGGTTGCTGCACGCCGTACAGTCGAACAAAACACCCCATATAACATCGAGTTTATTCAAGAACTTGATGAAAAACATCTTGCGTATGAAAAAGAGAACGCTGATTTCAAATTAGCGGAGTTTTAATAATGAAAGTTTCTCTAAAAAATAATGAAACTGGCGTATTCGGCGTCGGCGGACTAGGCGAGATCGGAAAAAACTGTTATGGGGTTCAATTCCAAGACGAGATCATCTTGATTGATGCCGGGATCAAATTCCCGGAAGATGAACTACTTGGAATCGACTATGTGATTTCCGATTATAGCTACATTGTCCAAAACATCACGAAAGTCAAAGGGTTAGTCATCACTCATGGTCATGAAGATCATATTGGTGGTATTCCTTACCTTCTGCGTGAAGCAAATATCCCAATCTATGCTGGTCCATTAGCATTGGCTTTGATTACCAACAAGTTGGATGAACACGGGTTACTGCGAGATGCTACATTACATGAGATCAATGAAGATACCGTGATTCGCTTCCGCAAAACATCGGTCAGCTTTTTCCGAACGACCCACAGTATTCCTGATGCGCTAGGCGTTGTGGTGAAAACACCTTCGGGAAATATCGTAGCAACTGGTGACTTTAAGTTCGATTTCACACCCGTGGGCGAACCAGCAAACCTACACAAAATGGCCAGAATCGGAGAAGAAGGTGTGCTATGCCTCCTTTCTGACAGTACCAATGCTGAGATTCCGACCTTTACCAAGTCAGAAAAAACGATTGGTAGTTCGATCCGCAAGATTTTCGAAAAAATCGAAGGCCGGATCATCTTTGCCAGCTTCGCTTCCAATATTTTCCGTTTGCAACAAGCAGCAGATGCTGCGGTTGCCACAGGTCGTAAGATCGCTGTCTTCGGTCGAAGTATGGAAAATGCGATCGTTAATGGGCAGCGCTTAGGTTATATCAAAGTCCCTGACGGTACATTTGTCGAATCTCATGAGATCAATCGCTTACCAGCTAATGAAACCATGATCCTATGTACTGGCTCTCAAGGGGAACCAATGGCAGCCCTTAGTCGGATCGCCAATGGTACTCATCGACAAATTCAGATCCATCCAGACGATACGGTCATTTTCTCTAGTTCACCGATCCCTGGAAATACGACTAGTGTCAACCACTTGATCAACTTGCTGTTAGAAGCAGGTGCACATGTGATCCACGGGAAATTGAATAATATCCATACCTCGGGACATGGTGGTCAAGAAGAACAAAAATTGATGCTTCGTTTGATGAAGCCTAAGTTCTTTATGCCGGTCCATGGAGAGTTCAGAATGTTGAATATCCATACCCAACTGGCACAAGATGTCGGCGTTCCAAAAGAGAACTGTTTTATTATGGAAAACGGTGATATGCTGGCGTTAACTGCAGATTCTGCTCGTCGAGCAGGTCATTTCAATGCGGGTGATGTCTATGTTGATGGTAGTGGAATTGGCGACATCGGTAACGTTGTCTTACGAGACCGTCGTATCTTATCAGAAGAAGGCTTAGTGCTAGCCGTAGCCACCGTCGACTTGACGAAAAAAGAAGTCTTAGCAGGACCAGACATTCTTTCCCGCGGATTCGTCTATATGCGGGAATCTGGCGAGATGATCAATGAAGCACAACAGATCCTGTTCCGTGCCCTCAGAGAAGTCTTGAACCAGCCAGATCCTAGCGAACATAAAATGCGAGAAGCCATGTCAGCTGCTTTGCAACCCTTCTTATTTGAAAAAACAGAACGTCACCCAATGATTCTTTCGATGATCATGACACCTGACGACCACTAACAAAAAAACTCGACCAAACCCTCAATGGAAGTGGTCGAGTTTTTTATTTTTCATCCTACTGACTTCCTTAGGTTTAAGACTCTCTTCTTTCGAAATTGGACGCAGGATTATCGGTACTGTCTCTTGCCACAGCTATTTAAAACTACTTTGGAAACTTAGCTATATTGGAGGCTATATTAAAAACTGTCTTAAAAACGATCTAAGAAGTGATCTCACCGATACATCTCTTCAGGAGAACTATCTACTTTTCGCTAAGCACCAGTTTAATGGTTTTAACTTCATATGGATGCAATGAAAATGCGATCGGCTCCGCTTTTAACTCTTCGCTAGCTTCTTCCATCATGTTCGTCTCTTGCCAGCGAATTTTGCCAGTTCCATGACAGTGAATGGTGACGTCGCGATCGCTCCCTAAATGGTCATAGCAACGCAAAATCCACCCGCTTTGATCTTCCGCTAACTTCAATGCGTCGATTATCAAACTTTCATCAGCCTCGATTTCAAGAGGAATACTTGCCATCTCTGTTTGAAGTTGACTCAATGGTGCATTGATCTCCCAAGCTTCTTCCATCACCTGACCAGTTGCAAAATCTCCTTGATGCGGAAATAGGCTGTAGGTAAGCGTGTGGGAACCAAGATCTGCCTGAGGATCCGGGTATGTTGCTCCTTTTAATAAAGATAATCGCAGCTGATTGCCTTTGATATCGTAGCCGTATTTGCAGTCGTTCAAAAGGGCCACCCCGTAATCCATTTGTGCAACATCCGCCCACTGATGACCTACTGTCTCAAATTTGGCGATATCCCAGCTCGTGTTCCAGTGAGTTGGACGCTTCACATTCCCATGCTGAATATCAAAAATAGCTTCTGTCGCGCGAATATTGACATCAAATTTCACTTTCAACAATTGCTGGCGTTCTTGCCAATCCACCGTGGTAACAAAATCAATTCGCTTCGTATGAGCATAGAAATAGATTTTTTGTAAAATAGTTGACTGCCCAAAAGTGACTTGCTGTTCTAAGACAGTAAACAAAGGATTGTTCGCGATGACTTGAATGCCTGCACTGCTTAGCTCCGTGCCTTTTTCTTGATAAAAAAGATCGATATCCCACGCATCGAAATTCAATGGTTTGTCTTCAAATAATTGAAAGACATTCCCTGTCCCAGCAAGCACTTCTCGTTGTGCGGTTTTGTCATAGATCTGGGTCAAATGCCCCGCCTCATTCCATCGGACTTGATAAAACGGAGTCTCGAGTTGGTCTTTTTCACTAACGGACACTGCTTCCAATGGCAACGCACAGATACAATCCGGCAAAAGACTCGCTTGGAATGCTGGCAAATGTACCAGAGCGTAACAGGAACCGTCGAAGAAAACTTGCTGCTGTTCAGGTACCGTGCCCGGTGCTACTGCAATGATGCTTGTTCGCTGCCAAGCGGCTGTATTGATGATACGTAATTGTTGTTCTTCTGTCTCAAGAGCAGTTGTCAGAGCATGAAGCTGCTTTTGACAAGCAAGTGCTTCGTTCCGATAATCTTGATAGACTTCTTTGATGGAAGAGCCCGGGATAATGTCATGAAATTGATTCTTCAAGACGCTTTTCCAAAGCTTTTCGAATACTGCAGCAGGATAAGCCGTTCCTGCTGTCATAGACTGAAGACTGTACAAACATTCAAGTTCCCGCAAGCGTATTTCAAACCAGCGATTCATTTTCTTGATAAAGGCCTGCGAAGTATAGGTACCGCGATGGTACTCCAAATACAGTTCCCCATCCCAGATTGGTAGATCGTTCGAATTTTGGTCGACAGTTTCATGTAACTCTTCAAAAAAGTCAGCAGCCCGACCCGTTTTAAGCATCGGTAATCCCGGAATCTCAGCCATCTTTCTGCGGTTTTCCAACATTTCTCGGGTGACACCACCGCCGCCATCTCCATGTCCATAGGAAATCAATAGATGTTGATTCAATGCTTTATTTTGATAGCTGCGATATACTCCTAAAACCGTCTCCGGGGTCAGCAACCCATTATACGTGTAAAACCAATTGGATTTTTCTGTCCAGCTGCCACCACCTGGAACGGGTGTCGTGATGAAATGCGTCAAAATTTCAGAGCCATCGATCCCCTTCCATAGAAAGGTGTCGTTTGGCATGCGATTGTATTGATTCCAACTTATTTTCGTCGTCATAAAGGTATTGATTCCACTTTTTTTCAGAATCTGCGGCAACGCCCATGAATACCCAAAAACATCCGGCAGCCAGAGATAGGTGCTTTCCCGCCCGAATTCCTCGCGAATAAACTTTTTTCCGTAGAGAATCTGGCGAATAAGGGATTCGCCACTAGGCAGATTACAATCTGCTTCGACCCACATGGCGCCATCAACTTCCCAGCGGCCTTCTGCGATTCGTTGTTTGATTTGCACATACAATTCAGGATAGTCCTCTTTGATATATTGGTAAATTTGCGGCTGAGTTTGAAGGAACACATATTCTGGGTATTCTTTCATCAATTTCAAGACTGTAGAAAAGCTGCGGGCCGCCTTTTCACGCGTGTGCTTCAACTGCCAAAGCCACGCAAGATCAATGTGGGTGTGTCCAATCGCTGTGACTTGAACCAAGTCACTTTTGGGAAGTGCTTGCAGCGCCTCTTTTAGAAAAAGATGTGCTTCCCGCAAACTATCATAAAACTGCGGTGATCCTTTTTCTCGCCAATCGATCCGTTGAAACGAACCATTCAACATCTTGAGCAGCCGAACCTTCCGGTCATGATCCTCTGCTAATTGCTGGATCGTTTCTAAAATCATTTTAGAAAGATAAAAATAATTGTTGGCTTCTTCATCCAAATAACCGATAAATGCAGCTTTCAGTTCATGGGTCAGCTGCCGTTCTTCGCCACCGCCTTCTAGTCCAGACCATAGCTTCAGCGCAACGATCACTTCTTTTCCTAAATTTGCAGGTTCTAATAGAAATTCTTTGTGGTTGGCGTCGATTCCCTGAACAGGGACACCATCAATAAATAAAAGTGATTCAAAACCAGAGTTATTGCCGCCACCAGTTTTTCCAAAATCAAAAAACAATATATTCATCTTCGGGGGAATGGTGACTTTCGCTTGAAGCCATAAATAGCGATCCCTTCCTTGCCACGTTTCCCCTATGTGCATGACTTGTTCAGTCGAAAAGAGTGGCGGATATTTCTGACACTTTGTCTGATCCTCTGTGACAAACCATTGCTGGATCTGACGCTTGTTTCGATACCTCAATGCCTCGATTTCTTGAATGCGGCGCTTGATTTTTGCTTCTTGCATAAAATAATCCATTTTGTTCTGCTCCTTTGGCATTCACTTGGTTTTCCTACTGCTTATTCGCCCTTAAGTTAGTCTTGATTAAAGCGTTCAAATTGTTGCCGACGGATCTCCAATAAGCGTTGAGCACCGATACGATCCAATTGCTGCACATAGTTGGTCCAATCCTTTTCAAAATTCCATTCACCTGTAATGAACTTTACCCGCGATTGTTCCACATGGGTTGAGATATCTGTAACGATCGTTGACAATTCTGCTGCTTCTGCTTCGGTTGCCATAAATGTCGGCAGCATGTATTCCGGCATATATTCTTCTTTGACATCATCATAGACAGCCGGTTCTTTGCCAAACGCTCGATCTCTGATTTCTTGATCCAATTCCGCATAAGGGAAATAGCCTCCATACACATTATCGACCCACTGGAAAGCACCGAGTTGCGGCCCGTTTTGATAGTTTAAGATTTCGTCAATATAGACCATGTGCCCATCTTCGTCAACTTCATAGGTCACTCCTTCTTCTCCTAAATAAGCAAAAATCTGCCCTTCAGGACTATAGAAGTAATCCACCCACTCAAGAAGTAATCCTGGATCTGCTGCATCCTTCGTAATGATAAATGCTGAAGTACCAGAAACAGGCGGTTCCGTATAAAGTGTCTTGTCGCCATAAGGTCCTTCAATGACATTGATCGGCGTATACGTTTCTGGTCCAAATGGGCCAATGAAATCAGGATCGACCCACTGGAAGAGACCAACTTTGTCATGGGCAGCATCCGCTCGCCATTTGTCATCATCCACGCCGGCAAAGGATTGTTTTGCAACTAATCCTTCTGCATACAACTCTCTTAGGTACATCCAGACTTCCCGCATCCGTTCATGGTTGATGGTCAACTGTAATTGCCCCGCTTCATCCACAAACAGCATATTCCCCATCGCCTGTCTGCTGCCTGTCCCCAATCCATAGGAAGCCATCAAGACCTTTTCCAGTCCGCCGGCTAACCAGCCACTTGGCATATAATACCCTTCTCGTCCTTCCCCGCTCGCTACAAAAGCAGCTAGAACCTCTTTCAGTTCATCTGTTGTACGAGGCACATCCAAGGACAATTCATCCAGCCAATTTTGATTGATATACAGTCGAACCGTTCGCCCGCCGCTCATTGGATCCAAAGACATATACGGCAGCGAGTACATATGACCATCCGGTGCTGTTAACGTCTTTTTGACAATCGGATTTTCATCTAAGATTTTTTGCAGATTCGGTGCATGTTCGGCAATCAGATCTTCTAATGGAATGAACAATCCTTGCTGTCCGTATTTCACGATCTCATCATTGCTCCAGCCGGTCTGATAAAAGGCATCAGGCAGCTTTCCTGATAGAATCAAATTCTTCTTTTCCCCAAACTCTTTTACTTCTTCCCACTGTACTTTGACTCCAGACTTCTTCTCGTACTCTTGCCACATCCACAGGTCTTCGCTTTTCGGCCTCACGTCTGTAAAATCATTCCTCATTAAATGAATCGACTTTACGTCATCTGCTACTTTTTCACTTGGACTAGATTGGCAAGCCGACAACAGCCAGACGAAGGACAACAAAAACAATAGCACTCCTTTTTTCATACAGTTCTCTCCTTTTTATACAATCGAACAACGGGCGACATCAAAAATAGACTCCTTTCATTTTGTTAAATTTATTGAAAAACAAGAAACCTATCCCATAAGCAGGCAATCCGATCCCTAAACAGATCCCTAAAAATGGATAGTAACAATAAAGAAGACTAACCAATCCAAGAAGTCCCATACTTATTAATAGCTGAACGGGACAAATGAACACAAACAGTAACGGCTGTAACCAACGATGGACTTTGTCTAATGAAAAATAAGCATGCACAGGGAAAAATGTGATCGCCAGCAATAAAATAATCAGGAGATTCGTCCGCATCGTAAACTCAAACAAGAAATTGGTGGGATAATCACTCGCTAATGTGTGATGAACCCCAATAACAAAACCAGTCAGAACAATAGCCGCAACATGAAACCAGCGATTTTTTTGTTTGTTGTGCCGATATTGATCTGAAAAAATTTCTTTGAGAGGAGCTTCATTTTTCTGCAGAATCCTTTTTCGAATGCAATCGTAGACAGTAATCGTTGCCGGTATCAGACTAAACAGCACACCGCCCAGAAGCATGTAGCGCCACCAATACACATTCAAAAGCATCATATCGTACACTAATTCACAAAATGCAGCGATCGCTTTTAGCATCGAAACACCTCCTCATCCCTTGATGGATCCTACTAGGATGCCTTTTTCAAAGTATTTGGCTACCACAGGATAAAATAGGAGCACAGGCAGACTTGAAACGATCACTAAGCTGTATTTGAGGGTCATTTTCAGCATAAGCAGTTCGGATTCCGCACTACCGGCAATGATTTGGTTCATATCTTGGCCAAACTGTCCCTGAACCAGTATTTCTCGCAGAATAATCTGCAGAGGATACTTGGCACGATCCTGTAAATAAATCAACGCGTCAAAGTAGGCATTCCAGCGACCGACACCATAGAACATTGCCATCACTGCGATGATCGGGGTAGCCAGAGGCAAGACGACTTTCCATAATAACCATAAATCGTTGGCACCATCGATATAAGCGCTTTCAATCAAATCATTAGGAATATTTTGACTGAAATACGTACGCATCAAAATCATATTATAAACACCCAACGCTCCAGGCAAGATCATGACCCAAAGTGTGTTAACGATCCCTAACTGCTGATTAACTAAATAAGTGGGGATCAACCCTCCGCTAAAAAACATCGTAATCGTAAAAAATAAAGTAAAGAAACGCTTGCCTCGTAAGCCGGAACGAGACAATGGGTAGGCAGCAATCGTCGTGACGATTAAGTTGATCACTGTCCCTAAACCCGTGTAGATCACTGCGTTGCGAAAACCCGTCCAGATATCACTGCTCTTGAGCACTTCCTTGTACCCTTCAACATTTAATCCACGGGGATACAAAAGCAACGGGACCTCATAGATCCTAGTGGGATCACTGAAGGAAGCATTGACCACAAAGATAAGCGGATATAAGATAATCAGGGCAATCAGACTGACCAGTAAGATATTGATAGTATTAAACAGTTTATCCCCTTTCGTTGCTGATACTTTCATTCGTTTTCCTCCTACCAAAGACTCGATTCATTTGTCTTTTGTGCTAGTTTATTAACAATAAATAAAACAATAAAATTAATCACGTTATTAAAAAGACCGACTGCAGCAGAGAAACTATACTCCCCATTTATGATCCCCATTTTATAGGTATATGTCGAAAGCACCTCAGAGGAAGCGAGATTCGCAGCGTTCTGTAAGAGAAAAGTCTTCTCAAAGCCCACGGATAAAATGCTTCCTGTCGCCAATATCGTGGAGATCACGATGGTCGGCATGATGGAAGGAATCGTGATATGACGAATACATTGCAAGCGAGAGGCACCATCCAAGTAAGCGGCTTCATATTGATCGGGAGAGATCCCGGACATCGCTGCCGTATAAATCAACGTTCCCCACCCCACACCTTGCCAGACACCCGACCACACATAGATATGCGGAAACCATTTAGGACTTCCGAGAAAATCGATCGATGGAAACCCAAATGTATTCAGCAACATATTAATCATGCCATCTTGACTTGAAAAAAAGAATTGAACCATCCCGATCACGACAACCACCGAAATAAAATTTGGGATGTATGAAATCGTCTGAGCGGTTGATTTGAACCATTTCCGATTCAATTCATTGAATAATAACGCCAAAATGATCGGTAATGGTACACTGACCAACAAACTGTAAAGACTCAAGCGCAAGGTATTAACAATGATCTCGAGAAAAAAATAGGAAGCAAAAAAACGCTCAAAGTGCTTCAATCCCACCCAAGGGCTACCTAAGATCCCAAATGCGGGAGAATAATCTTTGAATGCGATAATCACGCCATACATTGGCCAATAATTCCAGATCACGACAAAAATAACTGGAATGATCAGCATGACGTAGAGCCACTTGTGTTTCTTTAAATCTTTTTTTAGATCCTGGAAATTTCTTTTGTTTTTACCCAGATAGCCGCTTTTTGCAACTGTACCTTTTACAGGCATCTTGAGTCCCCTCCTCCATTTAACTAGGTTTGTCTTTTTGTGTCGTTATGTTACCTTCGATGCTAAAAAAATACGTCCAATCAAATTGGAGCACTTTACCGATCCGCTTCGCTACTTCTACACTTGGTCGGCGTTTTCCTCGTTCAATCATATTGTAATATGTTCGCTCAATTTCGGATTCCTTAGCTACTTGATCCTGAGTGAGTCCATTTTTTTCACGTTGCCTAATGAGCCACTCCCGCATACAGTTCCCTCCTTCTTCGGAATGTAACGTTTCGACACACACTCATTATATGTTTCCTTATGACACTTGTCAACGATATTTAGTAACAAATAGACACCAACCGACTCTTTTTTTCTAAGTAACGGTGTGTTACTATCACGAGAGAGGCAGGTGTCATTATGTTTCCGCAAATCATAAAAAAATTACGTCTGGAAAAGAAGTTAACTCAGCAAGAAGTGGCAGACAAAATCGGGATCACACGTCCAGCTTATACTGCCTATGAATCAGGAAAAAGAGAGCCCGACTTTAGCATGCTGCAAGTGTTAGCCGATCTATTTGGTGTGTCGACCGACTATCTCTTAGGCCGATCTGATAAGAGACACCTCTATCCTAAAGTAGAAAGTGACTTGATCAGTTCCCATGTCGATGAATCAATCTCAGAAGAAGGAATCAAAGAAATCCTCACGTTCATTGATTTTGTCAAAGAACGCGAGCAAAAAAAAAGACCATCTGAATGATGGTCTTTTTTGACTGTGCCTTCACTAATCCCATGAATGCAGTCTTGTAAATAAGCTTACGCTTTGTTTACGTTTACTGCTTGAGGTCCACGATCTGATTCTTCAACATCAAAAGTCACTGCTTGGCCTTCTTCTAAAGTCTTGAAGCCTTCACCTTGGATTGCTGAGAAATGTACAAATACGTCTGTACCGTCTTCACGTGAAATGAAGCCAAATCCTTTTTCAGCATTGAACCATTTAACTGTACCTTGTTCCATTATAAAAAACCTCCTCGTGCATAAGCACTTAATTATGTGTAACATTGCTCGTGTCCGATAGAGGTGTAACAAGCGTTTCAACATCTATTCAGCAAACAAAATTACACTAATATTTTACACTTGCTACTATTTTTTTGCAAGGTAGACGATCAGCCTTCCCAGAGTCCTTCTTCTCGCAAGCTGATATATGAATTATTGCCGATAATCAAGTGGTCCAGCAAGTCGATACCCATCAATTCCCCACACTTCATCAATCGTTTGGTAAAGGTAATATCCGCCTGCGAAGGTTGGGGACTGCCGCTGGGATGATTGTGCACGCAGATCACTCGGGCGGCACAGCAACGAACTGCTCCGTGATAAATTTCTCTAGGATGAGCAATCGACTGATTGAGACTGCCGATGAATAACGTCTTTTTTTGGATGATCTCATTTTTGGTATTTAGGTAGAGACACAGCAAATGTTCTTGCTGGTAATCTTTTAATTCCTCCATCATCTGATTGGCAATATCCACACTGGAATGAACTCTGCCATATTTTGGCTGTGCTGCTCGTTGGATGCGGGCGCCAAGTTCTACGGTAGCTTTGAGTTCGATCGCTTTGATCTGGCCTACCCCACGAATGGCCTGCAGTTCGTCCAATGTCACGTGCTTTAGCTCATACAAGTCTTCAAACTCGTTGAGGATCTGACCAGCTAGTTCGATGACATTGAAAGGATGAGAACCCGTTCGTAAAAGAATCGCTAACAATTCTTGATTGGATAAAGCTTCAGCGCCATAATGCAATAGTCGTTCTCGAGGATAGGAACTTTGAGGAATTCCATTGTCTTTCATAAAAAAAACTCCTTTGCGTTAGTCTAAAATAAAACTACGCAAAAGAGTTCATGGTTGATGCGACACTACCAAGTATAGGCCTGCTCAAAATAATCCGGCACTTCTACCAGTGAAGGCAAGATATGCAGCACTTTTTCTTCGATCACTGACGTCGGAGCAACCAGATCAGGTACCATGATCACCGGAATGCCAGCTGCATGCGCAGCATGAATACCGTTAGCGGAATCTTCAAGAATGACTAATTGATTTTTCGGAACCCCTAAGCGATTATGGGCTTTTTCGAAAATTTCAGGATCCGGTTTCGCCCGCACAACATCATCGAAACAAACGATTTCTGGAAATTCTTGCGTCAGACCTGCGGAATCCAGTAATGTATCGATGACTCGTCGTTGGTTGCTAGAAGCAAGGATCCGCGGAATCCCTTTTTCATCCAAATAGCGCAGCAAGTCATGGACCCCCGGTTTTAATGCTGCTTGGCCTTGCTCAAAGAGCAGCAGAGTTTGATCAAAAGCGGCTTGGATGAAACGATCAACAGTCTCTGGACCGAAGGCAGCATCATATCGTTCATGATAAGCCGCCCAGACTTCTTCATCTGAAACACCAACGTATGCTAGATAGACATCTTTTGTATAGGGGATCGCCATCTGATCGGCCACGATCTGTGTTGCCTGATAGTAAAGAAGCTCCGTATCAAAAATCAGTCCGTCCATATCAAAAATCACACCATTTAATTCAGCCATTTCTTCCTCCCATTCCCAACAAAAGTTCCCGAACTTCTGATACAAAATAAAGCGAACCAGTGATCAGAAGCAAGTCTTCATTGGTCATTTTTTCTAATAATTCTGCTAAGCCAAACTGCCATAGTGAAACGATCGAGATGCGCGCTTCATTCAATTGCTGGTAATCATCACTTAAATGGATCGCTTTTGGAAAATCAAATGTGGTCAAATAGATTTCAGCTTTCGGGATCGTTAACAGCTGTTGCAGCATCTCATCGACATTTTTTGTCTCCAATGCTGAAAACAAGATATGGATGCGATAGTTGGTGAATTCTTCTCTAACTGTCTCAACCAAGCGTTCCATGGCGTGCGTGTTATGCGCACCATCTATAATGATCAGCGGTTCATTGCTGATTTTCTCCATTCGCGCGGGCCAATAAGCTTTCTTTAAGCCATTGCGGACTACTTTTTCCGAAAATGGCAGTTTTTTTAACTCACAGAATAAATAATATAATTGAATAGCGACACCGGCGTTTTCTGGTTGGTGTCGACCAATCATCGGCGTTTTCAGTCCTTTGATTTTTCCGCGGTCATTCTCAAAATCGAACCACTCTCCCCAGATTTCATCCGGACGATGATACGTGACTCGATAGTCTTCTCCCAAGTGGGATACAGGAGCCTCAGATTCTGCAGCTTCAAGGTCGATTACGGATAGCGCACTTTCAGGGATCTTCCCAGTCACTAGTGGCACCTTGGGTTTGATGATCCCGGCTTTATGGGCAGCAATGGCCTCAATCGTGTCACCAAGCATATCCATATGGTCCATTCCAATCGTCGTGATGGCCGTCAAGATTGGTGTGATCACATTTGTACTATCCAAACGGCCGCCTAAGCCAACTTCTATGATAGCCACATCGACTTGTTGCTGGGCAAAGTAGCCGAATGCCAGTGCAGTCAAAATCTCAAATTGGGTGATTCCGGTCAATTCTTCTTCCTGATCCAGTTGCATGACGAGTGGTTGAAGTGTTTCGACCCATTCAATCAGCGAGTCATCTGGTATAAAACGCCCATCAATCTCGATCCGTTCATTGAAAGACTCGATATGGGGCGATGTGAACGTTCCAACTTGCAGCCCACTTTCTTCTAGAAGACTTCGTAAATAGCTGACAGTCGAACCCTTGCCGTTCGTTCCGGCAACATGGATCAATGTCAGATTTTTTTCTGGATTGCCTAATCGTTGTAGCAATGCTTCTACTCGCATCAATCCTGGACGCATCCCGAAGGTCTTTCTTCCGTGGATCCATGCAATTGCTTCTTCACTTGTCATGTTCTTCACCTCAAAATCATTTTAGCAAATCTTCCCTTTTTTTCCTAATTCTACTGCTCTTTCTCTCAGAGCGTTCCCAACAAAAATCGATAGGAAAACTACCCGATCTATAGCGGTTAGGAATTCTTTCCTCTATAGATCGGGTAGCTAGAGATCGGGTAGTTAGAGAGTAAATAGTTAGATCGGTAGTTTGCAACAGCTAGTGTTCCATAGGAATATCGATGATTAGCTTGCTGCCTCGATTCAATAAATAGATTATTGAATCGTACGCAATTGCTCGATCCGTTCTTGAACTGCTTTTTGTTTATCCAAATAATCGGCTTCTTTCGCTCGCTCTTGCGCCACAACTTCTTCAGGGGCATTGGCAACGAAACGTTCGTTTGCTAATTTCCCTTGCACGCGTTTGACCTCTTGATTGAATTTCGCCAATTCTTTTTCTAAACGGCTGATTTCTTCTTCGATATTGATCAAGCCGGCTAATGGCAAATAGATCGTTGCTCCGGATAAGATAGCTGACATCGCCAATTCCGGTGCTTCCAGTGTATTGGAAATCACTAGCTCTTCTGGATTGCAGAATCGTTCGATATAGTTTTTGTTGGTGATCAGGAAGCTCTCGATCTCAACATCGTTGGTTTGGATCAGCAATGTAATTGGCTTAGAAAGCGGCGTGTTGACTTCCGCCCGAATGTTGCGGACAGAACGAATCAACTCTTTTAACACTTCCATTCCTTGTGCTGCTTTCTCATCCGACCACTCTGGCTCAACTTCTGGATAAGCAGCTACTACAAGCGAATCGCCTGTATGAGGCAGTTTACTCCAAATTTCTTCTGTGACAAACGGCATGATTGGGTGCAGCAAGCGTAATATTTGATCCAACACATGAACCAAAATGCTCTTATTGACTTGTTTAGCTGCTTCATTTTCACCATATAAGGTTTCTTTGCTCATTTCGATATACCAGTCACAAAAGTCATCCCAAATAAAGTTGTATAACTGGCGACCTGCTTCACCGAATTCAAAACGATCAAACAACTCAGTCACTTTCTCGATCGTTTCATTTAAACGAGTTAAGATCCAACGGTCCGCTACGGATTTCTCGCCAGAAAAATCAATATCTGTCACCGTCATTCCTTCAACATTCATCAAGACAAAACGGGACGCATTCCAAATCTTGTTGATGAAGTTCCAAGCAGCATCCATTTTTTCATAGCTGAAGCGAACATCTTGTCCTGGTGCAGAGCCATTTGATAAGAACCAGCGCAATGCATCGGCGCCATATTTTTCGATGACTTCCATCGGATCGATCCCGTTCCCTAATGACTTACTCATTTTACGTCCCTGTTCATCACGAATCAGTCCATGGATCAGCACATTTTCAAAAGGACGTTTGCCTGTGAATTCCAAGCTTTGGAAAATCATGCGGCTTACCCAGAAAGCAATGATGTCGTAGCCTGTGACTAGCGTGTTGGTTGGGAAATAACGCTGATAATCAGCACTATTTTCATCTGGCCAGCCCATGGTTGAAAATGGCCATAATGCGGAGCTGAACCAAGTATCCAGTACATCAGGATCCTGTGTCCAGTTTTCGGCATCTGCCGGTGCTTCTAAGCCCACATACATTTCACCAGTTTCATTGTGGTACCAAGCAGGAATTTGATGTCCCCACCACAATTGTCGGGAAATAACCCAGTCGTGAATATTTTCCATCCAGCGCAAGAAAGTTTGATTGAAGCGCGGTGGGAAAAACTCGACTGCCTGATCCGTCGATTGGTTGTCGATCGCTTCTTTAGCCAATGGCCCCATTTTGACAAACCATTGCGTAGATAAACGAGGTTCAACAACGACACCGGTTCGTTCTGAATGGCCAACACTGTGAATCATTTTTTCAATCTTTAACAAACGTCCGATATCTTCCAAATCTTTGACGATCGCTTTACGAGCTGCAAAACGATCCATGCCAGCATATTTACCGGCTAAATCATTCATGGTTCCGTCATCGTTCATAACATTGACCCGTGGCAAGTTATGGCGGTTACCGACTTCAAAGTCATTCGGATCATGGGCAGGGGTGATTTTTACTACGCCGGTTCCAAATTCTTGATCCACGTAAGTATCCGCAATGATTGGGATCTCTTTATTAACTAATGGCAAAATAACCTTTTTGCCGATCAATTCTTGGTAGCGTTCATCCTCTGGATGGACAGCGATCGCAGTGTCTCCTAGCATCGTTTCTGGACGAGTGGTGGCAATCTCTACGGTACCAGAACCATCTGCCAGCTCATAAGTCATGTGGTAAAAAGCTCCTTCGATCTCTTTATGGATGACTTCAATATCAGATAAGGCCGTACGTGCTTGCGGATCCCAGTTGATGATATATTCGCCGCGATAGATCAAGTCTTTTTCGTAAAGAGTTACGAAGACTTTACGGACAGCATCTGACAGACCCTCGTCTAATGTGAACCGTTCTCGACTATAGTCAAGAGACAATCCTAGCTTTGCCCACTGCTCACGAATATGGCCTGCATATTCTTCTTTCCATTCCCACACTTGGTCGACAAATTTTTCCCGACCAAGGTCATAGCGGGAGATCCCTTGTTCTCTTAGTTTTTCTTCGACTTTTGCTTGTGTCGCAATTCCAGCGTGATCCATACCTGGTAACCACAATGTATCAAACCCTTGCATCCGTTTTTGGCGAATGATGATATCTTGAAGGGTTGTATCCCACGCATGGCCTAAGTGTAGTTTACCAGTAACATTTGGCGGAGGAATAACGATTGAATAAGGCTTGGCTTTTTGATCACCACTTGGTTTGAATAGATCTTTGGCTAACCATTCCTGGTAGCGTCCCGCTTCGACTTCTTGCGGGTTGTACTTTGTTGATAAGTTATCGGACATTGTTTTACCTCCTACTTTTTTTGATCAGTTCCTTCAAGACCGCTCGGCTTTTGGGAATAAAAAAAGTCCTAAAATGCCGAAGCATTTTAGGACGCAAATACGCGGTACCACCTAAATTGTAGATTTCTCTACCTCTTGGGCGTGAGTTAACGGTCACGAAGCGTTTGATTCTACTGAACAAGGTGTTCCTTGCTGTTCCAATCAAAGACTCACAAGCTACCTTCTCAGATTCCTGCTGAAAACCTTGCACCAATTGGTCTTCTCTCTGTAAAAACAGTCCGTCTGATACTCCTCTTGATCCTCGTCTTCTTTCAATTGATCTTGTTCATTCTACAATGAACTTTTTTGAAAGTCAAACAGCGATTGATCTGGCAGCGGCCAAAGCCGATTGATAGTCCGGTTCTTGAGAGATTTCAGGCACGATCTCTTCGTAGCGGATCACCCCTTTTTCATCTAAGACAAAAATCGCGCGGGCAAAATGTCCAAACTCTGGGATCATAATTTGATAGGTTTCTCCAAACGTATTTTCTGGATCATGCAGCATCAGCATATCGATCCCTTCTTGTCCACACCAATTTGCTTGTTCTTCTTTCGTATTGTTCGAGATTGTCACAAAATTAACCTCATCAATCTTACTTGCTTCTTCATTGAAGCGCTTCGTCTGCAATGCACAGACCCGCGTGTCAATGTCGGGAACAACGCTTAAGATCGTCGGTTTACCTAAGAAATCAGCCAAGCGATAAACTTTGTCATCTAAACTTTTCAGTTCAAATTCTTTGGCTTGATCCCCTACTTTTGGCTGAATGCCTGGTACTTCAAAAATGGTTCCTTTACGTGTTACTTGCATGTCATCTCTCCTATTACAGTTTTCTCCAGTATAGGAGAGAACCCGCGAAAGCCAAAAGATTTTGCTCAAAACCTACGATTTCTGAGAATAGGTATTGTCAAAAAAGATCAACGTCTGTAATTCTGTCGTCAGATCGATGTATTGGATATGAACATTTTTAGGTACATTGACGCGATCAGGGGCAAAATTTAAAATCGCTGTAATGCCAGATTCTACGATCGTATCGATTGCCGCCTGAGAATATTGACTAGGTACTGTCGAGATAGCTACAGTGATTCCTTTCTCCTGAACGATCTCAGCTAGCTGATCCATTCCATAAACATAGTGACCGTCGATGGTCTTACCGATCAATTGGGGATCATTATCAAATACAGCAACGATCGAAAGATTCTCATTGCGGCGAAAGTTGTTGTTTGCAAGAGCTTTACCTAGATTGCCAAAGCCCACTAATGCAATGTTCTTTGCTTCGTTCGTTTCTAATATATGGCTAAAAACTTCAATCAAGTAAGGAACTTCATAACCATACCCGCTTCGTCCTAATTCCCCTAAGTGGGAAAAGTCCCGACGAATCGTTGCGGAAGGAACTTGTGTGATCTCAGCAAACTCTTTTGATTTGATTCGATGGACACCTGATGCATCCAAAAATTTTAAATGCCTTAAATAAGCAGGCAGACGTTTCGCTGTTGCTTTAGGAAGTTTTTTTTCTCTTAATGCTTCCATGGTTTCCGTCCTCCTTGTTAAATGGTTCACATATCGAGTTTAGCATGCTCGTCATTGAATAGCAAGCAATTTTCACAAACTTTTAATGCTTCCTAGATTCCAGTCAAACGACTGTGAGAAATCTCACAGGTCCAGCATAAACAAAAAAAGACGGCTACTTGGGCACACCCTTTGTAACCATCTTTTTTCTTTAATTGCCAACAGTCAACAGCTGGTTTTTATCCCCTGATATCAAAATTTTTTCTGATGTGAAGATCAAAGAAAATCAGCGAATTCTGCTTTTTCGGAAGCTTGGATCTCTTCGATTTTCAACCCAGCTAATGCCCGCTCCATCATGCCTGCTATATCTAAGCGCTCTTCATATAAATGCACTTTCTCCAACTTCGGTCTTGTCTTAGGCTGTGGCGGAGCAAAAATCGTGCAGCAGTCTTCAAATGGCTGGATCGCCAGTTCAAACGTATCGATCTCTTGAGCTACATCAATGATTTCTAATTTATCCATCGTTGCCACCGGACGAATGATTGGCGTATTCGTTACTTCATTGATCGCCACCATACTTTGCAATGTTTGTGAAGCCACTTGGCCTAGTGATTCTCCGTTCAAAATAATCAATCCATGACGAGCTTCACGGATCGCATCTGTGAGTCGCAGCATCATCCGGCGAGTGATCGTCATCCAATAGCCTTGAGGCACATGCTTCTTGATTTCTTCTTGAACTTCAGTGAATGGGACTTCAATAAACTGAATACCGCCAACATAAGGGGTTAGTTTCTTTGTCAGATCTTTGGCTTTTTGTAGTGCCTGTTCGCTAGTATAAGGCGGGCTGGCAAAATGGACCGCTTCGATCTCTACCCCGCGTTTCATCGCAAAATAACCAGCAACGGGGGAATCGATCCCGCCTGAAAGCATCAGCATCCCTTTCCCACTCGTTCCAACCGGTAACCCACCAGCTCCTTGGATCGTCTCGTAAGAAAGGTAGGCTCCATCCATACGGATCTCTACCCGTAGATTGATATCTGGCTTTTTCATTTGAACTTTGATTTCTGGAAAGCGATCAATTACAGCATTTCCTAACGTCAAATTCAACTGATTACTGTCTTGGATGAATTGATGGTCACTGCGTTTGGCAGTGATTTTGAAGGTCTCAGTCCCTGTATAGATTTCACTCATCACTGTTTGTACGGCTTCTTTTAACACTTCGACGTCTTTTTCTACCCGAATGCTGGGAGAAAAATTTTGAATCCCAAACACTTTTTGCAATTTCAATATAATTGCCTGACTGTCTTCCCCATTCAGAAGCAAATGCATCCGATCACGTTCTGCATGAACTTTGACTTTAGGAAAGTCGGCAAGTGTTCGCTTCACATTCTCCGCCAACTGCATAATGAAACTGCGGCGGTTTTTTCCTTTGGTTGATAATTCGCCGTAGCGAACCATGATCTCTGTATAATTCACGAGTAAAACTCCTTTGTTTGTCGTTGGTATGTTCGCAACATGCTCTTATTGGCTTAATTTTGAGAACTTTTGATAAAGCTGATTAAAAACAACCAAAAATTGTTCTACTTCGGCCATCGTATTACTTTCATCCAAGCTGACCCGAACTGCTGAAGTAGCTAAGCGACTAGGGACATGCATCGCATGCAATGTGCTGCTAGCCATTTTCTTGCGGGAAGAGCAGGCACTAGTCGTTGAGAGATAAATCTGTTTTTCTTCAAAGGCATGGACAAGCACTTCTCCTCTGATCCCTTCCAATGAGAAACAAAGAATATGCGGCGCAAAATGTTCGGCTCCAGAAAACACCGTCACTTTCTCATACTCAGATAATGCTTCTGAAAGGTAACTTTTCAATAAGCCCACATGGTTAGGCCGGGCAGCTTTTTGTTCAAGTGCTAGTCGCAACGCTTTAGCCATTGCAACAATTGCCGGTAAATTCTCAGTCCCGCTGCGCTGATTTTGTTCTTGCCCGCCACCGGTCATCAATGGTGTTAGCTTACGGCCTTTTTTCCAATAAATAAAACCGACGCCCCTAGGTCCATGAAACTTGTGGGCAGAAAATGTGGCAAAGTCTACCCGTTGTGGCAACCATTGCTGCTGATCAACCTTCGCAATTGCTTGAACAGCATCCACATGGAAGTGGATGCGAGGATGAGCTTCTAGAATTTCAGCGATTTGATTGATTGGCTGGATCGAACCAATTTCGTTGTTGACTGCCATCACAGAAACAAGAATCGTTTCCTTTCGGATCAGTTGCTGCAAAGCAGCGACATCTACAAATCCAGTAGAAGTAACGGGTGCGATACTCACGTCAAACCCTAGTTCTTTCAACTGTTCTGCGGTCTCACTGACCGCTGGATGTTCGATGCCAGAAATAATCAAGTGATTGCCATAAGCTTTTTTGGCGATCGCGGTGCCTTTTAAGACCCAATTGTCTCCTTCCGTCCCCCCACTGGTAAACCAAATCTCTGAAGCAGAAACTTGCAGCAGCTCAGCAATTTGCGCCCGAGACTGTTCCAAAAGACGGCTGGCTTGACTGCCCAGATCGTGAAGACTTGAAGGGTTGCCGATAATACGCTGACTAACTTTTACATATGTATCTAATGCTTGCGGATAAATTGCGGTTGTGGCGCTGTTATCAAAATAAATCAATGCTAGGACCCTTTCTTTGAAAAATTCTTTCCCATTATAACTGCTCTTTCCTGCTCTTTCAAGAAGTTCCTCTTCTTGGATCGATTTGTCGGTAGAGAATCCGCCAATTCACTAAAAAAGCCAGACAGTTTTTCACTGCTGGCTTTTGCTTTATACTAAATCACGATTCTTGAAATAGAAGTTCTCGATCCGCTTGAAAGCACCTGGTTCGACGCGTTCCAAAGCTGTCCCGATCTCATCTAATGCATCTTGATAACGATACTCTTTCGTAAACAGATACAAACTCTTATCAATCGCTGCTTTGATGTCGGCATGTGAATGACGGTAACGGTTTGCATATTGCATCATTTGTTCTGTCAATGCAGCTGCATCCACTAAATCTTTCGTTTGTTCATCAAGCATGTCTAAATCTTCTTCACAAACTGAAACCAATTTATTGATTTCTTGCATGTTGATCCGAATTTTATTCAATTCTTTGCCTAATTCTTCCACTCGGTCAGTTGCGACAAAGAAGAATTCTAAGTATTCCCCTGGTAAGCCTGGCAAACGCTGTTTCTCAACAAAACGTTTGAGGTTACGTAAACGAAATTCGAAGTTCTCTACTTTCTCTTGTGCGACCTTTTCACCACGGCGTAGATCACTTAGCGCTTCATCGATTTCAACTTGTTGCGCTTCGACATCATCTAAAATTTTGTAAGCATCTTTATAAAAACTTTGTACTTCTGAATAAGGGATCTCATGGTTTTCCAACTGCGGCAAGTATTCATTGTTGCGGCGAGCCAATTCATCGACTTCTGTTTGGAAGCCACGAACCCGACCTAATTCATTATGATTCAATGTATAGCTTTGAGCGGTATGATCCAACTCAATCAATAATTGACGATTGTTTTTCGTCGCATGATCGATGTAGTCAACAATCACTTGACGATTTTTAAGAACATATTTCTTCGCATTGATTTCACGTTCCATTACCGTATACAAAGCATCGATGTCACTAGCTGTATCCCGATTAGCTACCTCCACAGAAGCAACTTCTGTTTTGGCTAAATCATTCATAGAATTTTCAACCCGTTTTTTCACGCGGTTGATATCTTCTTGGAAGTTAGCTTCAGGAAAGACGTATTTTTGATCCAATAATTTTTTGTATCCATCTTGGATTTCTTTTAATTGATCAGGGAACGTACGATTCAGCTCTTCATAAGCAGCTGGGATTCGTTTCATCAAATCTTCGACTTCATAGGTGTGTTGCTCTGCTTGTTCTAAAACTTCCCGAGCTTCGACCGGATCACCGGAAGTATTCAGCGTAACAAATTGAGTGAATTCAATCTCGATATTTTTGATTTGCTTTTGCAGTTCGTTATAAGCTGGACCAAATTCCTCTCCATGCTCCCGCAAGTTTTTCTTCAAATCTTCATAAACATCCAATGCTTTTTGGACTTCTAGGGAATTGCGTTCTTCACTTTCACGAAGTTCTTTCAAGCCGGCACGAATCTCTTCGACTTGACGTTCCATATCATCCATGGTTGCTTCCGCTTGTTCGATCGCTGTTTTAGCTTTGAAAAAGCGAATCCGTTCATTCAACTCTTCGACTTCAAAGATTTGGCTTTCCAGTTCCGCAAATGAGGAGGTGGAAATATCTGTCCATTGCTGGTTCCATTCTCGGAATGTGTTTTGGCTTTGACCCACCAAATGCATTTTTTTCACTTCATCGACTTCTTCAATGACCGGCAGATCAAACAGGTTTTCTTTACGTTTCTCTAAGACATCCAGTTTCTCCTGATTTTTCTTTCGCATAAAGTAACCGATCGCATATAAGATCGCCGCGATGACGACAATGGCAATAACGATTCCAAAGATGATATTAGTTCCCATTTTATGGTTCCTCCAATTTTCAAATCTACACTTTTCGTATGAAATCCGCGTTTTCACAGATCCGTTTTTGGGTATGTAAGGTATCTCAAATAAAAGGACCCACTTGTCCCTTTTCAAAAAAAGCATCTACGCTAGATTATAGCATAAAGAAAAAAATCAAGCATTAAATTGCGGCAAAAAAGATTGACTTTTTTGCGACTTCCTCCAATTTTTCATTCTTTTTTTAACAAGCTCTCTCTAAATTTCCTTGGAAAAGCCGAAATCAAAAAAGCTTTTTCCTGTTTTTTGGTGCCTTTTTTAAGAAATGCCTTGATTTCTCACTTTTGACACTGTACTCTAGAAAAAAGCTTGAACAGGAGTAATGCAAGATGAAAGTAGCAAAATTTGGTGGTAGTTCGCTCGCTTCAGCCGAGCAAGTGCAAAAAGTAGTTGATATTATCCAAGCAGATCCACAACGCCGTTTTGTTGTTGTTTCTGCCCCCGGTAAACGCCATGCAGACGATACCAAAGTGACTGATCTTTTATTAGCCACTTGTGAAGGACTAGCTGCATCAAAAGATGTCCGTCCCTTATTAACAGAAATTTATGCGCGTTATGCTGCCATCGCTGCCCCTTTTCAAGTGGCGCCTGAATTATTGGCAGAGATCCAAAGTGCTTTACAGCAGTTTCTGACATTGTCGCCTAATGATGACCCACATTTTCATGACAAGATCTTAGCTAGTGGAGAAGACAATAACGCTCGTTTGATTGCCGGAATTTTACAAGCATCCGGTCTAGCAGCACGTTACTTAAACCCAGAGGAGCTAGGGATCTTAGTCACTGATGAACCCCAAAACGCCCGGATCTTGCCAGCATCTTACACAAAAATCAATGCCTGGGCAGAAACAGAAGAAATTTTAGTGATCCCAGGATTTTTTGGGTATACGGAGGATGGAGAAATCTGTACTTTCTCTCGAGGCGGATCAGATATTTCTGGTGCATTGGTAGCTGCTGGTGTCAACGCGACGCTTTATGAGAACTTTACAGACGTCGATGGTATTTTTTCGGCTCATCCAGGTTATGTCCATCACCCAGAACCCATCAAAGAACTGACTTATCGAGAAATGCGGGAACTTTCGTATGCCGGATTCACGGTGCTGCACGATGAAGCGTTGATGCCTTCTTATCGGGCAAAGATTCCCGTCGTTATCAAAAATACGAATAATCCCACACATCCAGGAACCATGATTACCAACCAACGGAACAACTTGACACAACCAGTTGTCGGTGTTGCTAGTGATGAAGGCTTCTGTATGATCTACATCCGTAAATACTTGATGAACCGAGAAGTTGGTTTTACTTTACGCGTCCTTGAGATTTTCAAAGAATTTGATTTAAACTATGAGCATATGCCGTCCGGAATCGATGATATCTCGATCATTATGAGAGCCAATCAATTAAATCCGGTGTTGGAAGAAGAATTGCTGCGCAAGATCGCTTATGAGATCGATCCAGATGAATTACGAATGACCCACGACTTATCCATGGTCGTAGTCGTTGGCGAAGGGATGCGCCAACGAGTGGGGATCACTGCAGACAGCACAGCTGCATTGGCCCGCAAGAACATCAACTTGGAAATGATCAACCAAGGTTCTTCCGAGGTCAGTATTATGTTTGGTATCCATAAAGAACAAGAGAAAGCCGCTGTTCGAACTTTGTATTATACCTTTTTTGATTGATAGTCAGTGGCCTTTCCCAACAAAGCCGCCCCTCAAATACACTTAGAACAAAAAAACAAGATGACCCTTGCGAATGATTTTGCAAAGGTCATCTTATTTTTATGGGTGTTCACTCGTTTCAAGTCAACTCTTCATTTTTGCTACGATCTGACGTTCAATTTCAGCTTTGATGCGGGGCTCTGGAGCAAAACGTTCTTCCCAATCCGCAGGTTTCATGACTTTATGAGTCACAGGATGGTAATGGGGCATGCCATCTGGAAAAAGTTTCCCCATATTGGCTTCATGAACGATTTTCAAAATTGGTGCCGGATCGACACCCAATAGTGAAAAAGAGCCATAGGTGAAATACAAAAGATCGCATAAGGCATCGACTTGCTCGACTAACGTATCCGTCACTGGTTTTTGTTTGCTAGTGATCTTTTCTTTTGCTTGCTCGATTCCCTGATGCAGATCCGCCACTGACTGTGCGAACTGCTCGGGATCATTGTTGGCCGCTGCATACAAAAACTCAACTAATTCTTCTACTTTGAACCCTGCACGGAAACTGGCCTTTTCTGGTGTGAATGGCCGTGGTTGCTCCGGACGTGTCGGGTCAAAGGTTTGATGAAATTCTTCTGTCATTTCAAAAGGACTCATCTTCTTTCCTCCTCCGTTGATCTCACTCAATCAATTCGTGTATTCCATTTATTCCTCTAGTTATGTGTTATTCGATGATGCCATAGTGTTTCAGAGCCTGAGCGATACCATCTTCATTATTAGATGCTGTTACATAATTGGCCGCTGTCTTTGCCACTTGCTGCGCATTCCCCATAGCCACCCCAATACCAACACCTTTCAACATCTCGATATCATTTTCGTGATCCCCAAAAGCCATGGCTTCCTCGATCGCGATCCCTTCATAAGCCAAAAACTCATGGATTCCCTTCATTTTCGAGCCTTTCTTGGGGACGATATCCACTGAATAGGCATTGGAGCGTTTGAAATCACAGGAAGGCAGTTTTTGCTTTAGCTTTTCTTTCTCTGATTCGGGACTCAGCATAATGCACTGATAAATTGGTTCCCGCAAAATATCCAGAGACTGATACCGTTTGGCATTTCGATTTGGACTGAATCGCTGCAGCAATTTTTTTAGCACCCCAACGGGAAACTTCTTTGGGACGAATCGCAAATAACGTTGCATCACTGGTGATTGACTCAAACGAATCGTCAAGCTGCCAGCCACTTTGGTTTCTCCGCCAAACATTACCTGCCGATAATTTTCATCTGCATATGCAACAATTTCTTCAAGGATGTTCTTCGAGAAAGGTTTGGCATAAATCAAATTTTGTTTGGTGTAGACAAACTGCCCATTATAGGTGATGAACATATCCAAATCTAAATAATCGATGACTTTCTCTAATTCTACAGGTCCGCGGCCTGTCGCCACGCCACATAAAACACCTTGTTTTCTGGCTTCTTTGATCGCTGCTCGGGTACTTGCCATCGCTTTCCCGTTATCTGCGATCAATGTACCATCGATGTCAAAAAAAATTGCTTTAATCATATAACTCCTCAAAATAGCTCCAATTGGCTAGGATTCAGTTGTTGGTAATCGATTTGCATGGCTTCGATCAACGCGCGGGCATTGTCCGCCGCATCACCGCCAGCATTATTGTTAAAAATAACAGCAACTTCTTGTGCGTGAGCCGCTGTTTCTTCGACTGCTTGACGTAGTTCACTTAATTCTTTCTCATTGTAGCGATAGAGCGTCCGATTCTTTTTGGCGTCAGGTCCGGTAGCTGTCCAACCAACATCATTTCTGCCATGAAAACGACATACGGCAAATGCCGGGTTAGTCACTAGCGGTTCTAAAGGAACCGTAGTGGAGAGTTTCTTGGGCTCATCAACAATAACCAACGAGAACTTTTGCTTGCGCATATAGGCTTGCATCGAAGAGCGGAACTCTGGCTGATACCAACTATTATCCCGCAACTCGATTGCCACCGGATACGCTGCAAACCACTGACGTACTTCATCTAAATACGCCACACTTTCTTTCGTACACTTAAACCGGTTGGGAAATTGTGCCAGCAAACAATAAAGCCGGCCAGCATCCACCATAGGTTGAATCGCCTGCTTGAAAGCTGTTAGTGCTTCTGCCATAGACATACCTTCCGGCAAATCACCTTGTGTCGTTACGCTTTGATGCACTTTAAGAATAAAATGGAAGTTATCCGGTACCTGCGTCAACCAATTCCGCACATCCTTCTCTTTGGGTAAATAATGATAAGACGTATCCAGTTCAACCACAGGAAAGACACTGGCATATTCAAAAAGTTTTGATGTTTTTCTCTGAACAAGAGAACCATGTTCACTAAATGTCGTACAACCAATTCGAATCATTTTTCCTCACCTTGCTTGTTTTCTTATTTGATTAGTATACAATAGTTTTGGAGTTATGAGTAAAATAATCTTTGAGGTGACAAAAATGAAAAAAATCCTCGTTTTGCATACAGGTGGCACCATTGCCATGAAAGAAGATGTGTTGACCGGTGGTGTCAGTCCAGACGTCACAAACCCATTGATGGACGCCCCTATCCATATCGATGACGATGTTGAACTGACCGTTGAAGATATCTTTAATCTACCTAGTCCTCACATTGCACCTGAGCAAATGCTGCAAATCAAAGAACGCATCCAGTTGGCTCATTTAAGTGGAATCGATGGCGTAGTTGTCACTCACGGAACAGATACATTAGAAGAAACTGCCTTTTTTCTAGATACAACGATCGGCAATCAGCTGCCTATCGTCATTACAGGTGCCATGCGCTCCAGTAATGAAGTCGGCAGTGACGGTTTATATAATTTTGAAAGTGCCATTCGCGTAGCAAAATGTGATGATGCTCAAAAAAAGGGTGTTCTAGTCGTTATGAATGACGAAATCCACTCTGCTCGTTATGTCACAAAGACGCATACAACGAATGTTGCAACTTTTCGCACGCCAACACTAGGTCCCATTGGGCTGGTCACAAAAAATCGAATATTATTCATGCAGGAACTATTAGAGAGTCGCCAATTGGATGTTGATCGGGTCGATGGCTTGATTCCGATCGTTAAAGCCTATGCCGGCATGCATGGAGAACTTTTTGAGGCCTTAGCAGAATCCAATATCGATGGATTGGTCATTGAAGCCCTCGGAGCTGGCAATCTACCACCCCAAACATTACCGCCGCTAAAAAAATTCCTGGCGAAACAAATCCCAGTCGTACTAGTCTCCCGCTGTTTCAACGGTATTGCCGAACCTGTCTATGGTTATTCTGGAGGCGGAAAAGAACTGCAGGAGATGGGAGTCATCTTTTGCAATAGCATCAACAGTCAAAAAGCCCGAATCAAATTGCTGATCGCCAAAAATCGTCGGCTGCCATTAGTTGAATTACACGACTTTATGGAAAACTGATTGTTGACTTTTTTAGAAACTAAACTGACAAAAAACCGCACCTTCGCTTGTTCTTAGCAACTGACCTTTTTTAAGAGAAGGTCAATCGCTAAGAACAGACGATTGTCAGTGCGGTTAGTTGTTTTCATTATTTTTTGTTCGTTCATGCCACTTCATTGCGGCTTCGCAGTACGTCGTCTCTCCGATTCTGATCTCATGTAATGTTTCCAAATGGTTCTCATCCCGAATCGTTTCAAAATGACTTTCTACCAAGTTCCCGTACTCAACTTCTCGGTCAAAACGAATCGTTATTTCCTTCACCTGATGCGTCGTCAAAAATTCATAGCCTAAAACATCCAGCAGCCAATTAAAATACATTGCATTGTTGACGTGCTGATTGCTGTCGATATCATAAAACCGAACCCGATAAGGTAAAAAATGTCCTTTTTCTGGGGAATTGATTTTAGGATAGCGCTTGATGCGCTTGATTTTCTCACTTTCAAAAGGAGCAACGATCTCATCTGGAACACTGCTGACTTTGCGTGTTGCCAAATCCATCAATGCAAAAACCGACTCGATCTTCACTAATTCATTTCCTTGGGCGTCGTGCAGCCAGAAATAGCGGTAGCAAAAATATTTATTGTATTCTTTTGCTTGTGTTGAGACCATGATCTGTTCCCCGACCATCGGCAACCGATTGACCGTGATATGGTAAGTAGTAATGATCCATGTCAGTCCAAAAGAGCGAATGTATTCTGGCCCACGCTCCAATACTGCACTTTGCTCTTCGGATACTTTGATTGCCACTCCCAACATTGCTGGAAACGTCATTGTCTGATTGATATCGCACTCATAATAAGCGACTTCATGTTCTTTTTGATACTTTGCTACCATCTTGCCAAATGCCTCCTAATATCTACTCAAAATCTCATCTACATTATTGCCGTAACTTTCACCGAATAGATTCAAATGAACCAATAAATAGTACAACTGATACACAGGAACCCGCTCTTGCCAATTTTTTTCCAGCGGGAAGACTTGCTGATAGCGTTGGAAAAATTCCGGACGAAATCCGCCGAATAATTGCGCCATCGCCAGATCAAGTTCGCGATCACCAAAGGATACAGCCGGATCAATGAAAACTGGATCACCCTTCTGATCAAACAGCACATTGCCGCGCCAAAAGTCACCATGCAGTAAAGAAGGTTGAACCTGTCGACCTGACCACTCTTGATACAGCGTTTCTTTCAGATTTAGGTACTTATCTTCTCGGCGAGGATTCCAATGATTTCCTAACTTGGCCAATTCCACCTGAACGTCTAAGCGGCACGTGGTATAAAAACTCACCCAATCCTCTGCCGCGGGATTCACCTGCGGCAATAAGCCAATAAAGTTGTCCTGTTCAAATCCAAACGTTGGGCTTGTTTGCCGATGGATCTCAGCTAAAGCAGTGGCGATCGACTCTTGATCACCTTCACCAACATCGATCCATTCTAGCAAAAGGTAGGCGCCATGTTCGTTATCTCCATATTGATAAACGGCGGGTACGCGAACATAGGGACGTAATTGTGCCAATCCTGCTGCTTCTGCTTGAAAAAACTGCTGGGATACTCCTGGATGATACTTCAAGAAATACTGTCTTTCTTCTGACCGCAACCGGAACGTCTGATTCACGTCACCCCCGCTGATCGGCGTTAATGTTCCAGATAACCCAAACTGGGCAAGCAATTCCTGATTCATGTTGGACACATCCTTTACTCGGTAAAGTGGGCGTGAAAATACTCTTTTTCGTCTTTTGTGATTGCCAGTCCTTCTTTTAAATACTGATCCACCGTGCCAAATTCTTTTTTGATCGCTGCTAAACTTTCATCAAGAAAACTTTCTTTTGCACTCATCAATGTGGTGATGGCTTCAAGAACTTCAGGCGGCATTTGCTGCGCCATAGGGGCAAATTTCTCTTTTAAAAAAGGCCCCAGATAGCGATTCGTTGCCAGATAGTCTTGTTTGATAGTTGATTGATCCACCTCTAATAAAGATAAGAGCAGAAATGCCCCGAAGCCTGTTCGATCTTTCCCTGCTGTACAATGAAATAGGGTTGCTCCTGCTTCCGCATTTTCTAATACCAAGTCAAAAAAATGACGGTATTGCTTTCGAGCATGCGGACTTTCGACAAAGTGGCGATATACCTTCTTCATCTGATCTTCTGCATCATCCCCATCTGCCAGCTTTTGCTTCAATGTCTCTGGTGATAAGGAAACCATCGTTTCATCTTCGCTAAAAATCGGCAAAAAGAACTGCTGGGCATAACGGATTGGCTGATCTGGCTGTGCTTTGGCTTCTTCATAGGAACGAAAATCAATGATTTGATTGATGCCATAGTTGCTCAATGTTGCTTGATCTGTCTCAGACAGCTCATTGATCGCGGCACTACGAATCAGTTTTTTCCGCTTAATGGTCTTCCCTGATGTCGTTTTATAACCGCCTAATTCTCTGACATTTGCTGCATTTTCTAACTGAATCAGTTGTGTCATCTTGATCCCTCCTGCGCCTGTATACAAAAAGTATAGCAGAAACCCATAAAAAAAGCGGTGAATATTTCTTTATTATTCTCTCATCTACTAAAGATAGCGGTCAGAGTAAGCCATAATGACACATAATAACAATAGTGACTCTGATTTTTGGTCACAAAAAAAGAAAGACCACACGCAGTCTTTCTTAATAAACACTCTTTTGTTATCACTTGATTTTAGTAGCGGCTTCTACTTGAATCAATCGGCATCAATCACAGCAGTTTGACTTTCAAGTGTTGCACGATCTAGTTCATGGATACGACTGCTAGTCACCACACCGGCAACCATGCTGTCACTGACATTAACCAGTGTTCGAGCCATATCGATCAGTGGTTCAACAGAAATGACTAGACCAACGATTGCGATCGGCAAGTTCATTGATCCTAAAACGATCAATGAAGCAAAGGTTGCCCCACCACCGACACCAGCAACACCAAAAGAACTGATGGTTACGACCGCCACCAAAAGCAGGATAAACTGCCAATCAAAGACATTGATTCCTACCGTAGGCGCTACGATCGTGGCTAACATCGCCGGATACACACCAGCACAGCCATTTTGTCCAATTGACAAGCCAAAGCTACCAGCAAAATTGGCGGTTGCTTCGTCGACACCTAGCGCTTTTGTTTGCGTTTCGATATTCAATGGCAACGCACCGGCACTTGAGCGTGAAGTAAATGCAAAACTTAACACTGGAAAAGCTTTCTTGAAATAAGTAATTGGATTGACTTTTACACTCGCTAACAACAAGGAATGAACGAGCAAGACAATGATCAATGCTGCATAAGAAGCTAAAATAAATTTCCCAAGATTTAGGATCGCTTCGAAATCACTTGATGCTAGAACATTTGTCATCAACGCCAATACACCATAAGGAGTCAACCGCAACACAAGTGTGACGATTCGCATCACGATCTTGTACAAGCTATCCATTAGATCAGCAAACGTTTGCGCCTCTTTCGGGGCTTTTTTCTTCACCCCTAAGTAGGCAATCCCTACAAAAGCAGAAAAAATTACCACTCCAATCGTACTCGTTGAACGTGTCCCAGCTAGATCGGCAAAAACATTATTCGGAATAAAGGATACGATCTGTTGAGGAATTGACAAGTCTTGGACTTGGGTAGAACGTTCTGCCAACTCAGCGATCCGTGCGGTCTCCGCTGCGCCTTCAGTAAAACTCGCACCGTCTAAACCAAACAACATAACCATCACGATTCCGATCAGTGCAGCGATTGCTGTCGTGCCCAACAAAGTAGCCAACACAGTAAAGCTGATTTTTTTGATTTTTTCGCTTTCTTTCATCTTGGTAAATGCCCCGACGATCGAAACAAAAACCAATGGCATGATCAACATTTGCAGCAGTGCTACATAGCCGTTCCCCACCATTGTGATCCACTCTAGTGATTGGGTGATCACTTCCGAGCCAGTTCCAAAGATCGCCTGTAAGATACCACCAAAAAGTATCCCGACAAACAACGCTGTAAACACTCGTGTAGAGAATTTCAGATGACGCTTTTGCATCAGGTAGAACCCATAAATAAGGGCAGCAAAAATAAGTACAACAATAACTATAAACAGATTTGTCATTAGTCTCCTCCTTTAACATTAAGTAAAATGACAAAGTCTGTCAGTGGAAGTAAAGGTTCCCAGTGACCATTCTTCAACAGTTCACTCTAATGAGACGTGTGGCATCATTAGTGACTGTTTTATTTTATAGAAAGAATGGCGATCTTACAATTAATAAGTTTCACATTTTTCTGCTAAAGATCATAAAAATGGACAAAAAAAGCTGTGACAGCGCAGCTAATAAACGGTCCATCAAACAAATTGGTCTACCTGATAGAAAATGAACCGTTTCTATCTCAGTCCTCGTAAAATTTGTTCGATCGTCTCTTAACATACGCCCACAGCTTTTCATTTCTTCATTATGCTAAAGCTCCCATAGGGTCCCAAGGAGCTAAGACTTGCGGCTCTGCTTCAAAAGCAGCGAGTTGTTCGGCCGTCAAAAATTCCTTGCGAACAACGATTTGATAGGTGTACTCATCCATCCATTCATCACTCATTACAAAAAATCCATTGGTACCGACTTTTTCTCCCCAGCTGTTTTCGACTTTCCATTTTGTTGATTTGCCATCAACGATGTCCACACCAGTCAAGACCATCGCATGGGTCATCAGACTTTCACCATAATCTAAACGTTGAGCTTTCGTCATCGTGAAATCGATATCGAATAAGTCGTTCATATCATACGCATCCAATGCCATGATTCCAGAATCACGGGTAGAAGATTGCCCAACATCACAGCCAAACCAGACAGATTCTCCTTGTTCTAATTGGGCAATCGCCAATTTTTTGAATGTTTCCATATCCACATTCAAATATTTCACTTCTTTACCTCCAACAACGTTCCCCAACATTTCCACTGTATAGGACTTGTTATAAGGTTTGTCAGCAGTAGGGGCGTTGATGATGCTTACATAATCATCCAGATCTACCCCTACATATTTGTCATAAAATGTTTGCGGCGTCAGTCCGCGATCAATATGATAATTTTTCTCTTCATCACGGTATTCAAAGTCAAACGTTTCTGGTGGAGTCCCCAAAGAAGTCGCTAAGAAATTGTAGATTTCTTGTAGCATCCCTTCTTTTGCTTCTTGAATAGCTGCTTCGGATTGTCCATCCGCCACTAATTGGCGCAATGTCCCAGCATCTTTGCGCAATTTTTTGTTCAAGTAGTTGTTCAAGTCACGGGAATTCGATGAATTACTGCTTTCTGGCATCACTGCTTTTGGCACGACACCATATTTTTGAAAGATCGACACGATCATATCCCATTGTCCGCCATCTTGTTGGGGTGTTTGCAGCAAGAAAGCAACCTTGCGGCTAGATAAAGGCTCTTGTGCTGTTGCCAAGACATTTTCATAAAAATAGTTGGCTTTTTCATATTTATCCCAGAAAAAAGTATGGTTCTGTGACAATTCAAAGTCCTTCAAATTAAAGGCATTCAACATTTTGTGACGGAATGTGTTCAATGCTGCAAACATCCAGCAGCGACCTGATTGTTTTTGGTTTGACACTTTGCCAGTCGTCACATCAACTGAAAAGACTGGTACATTGTTGACATGGCCTTGAATCGTTTCTGCTGAAGCAGTGATCCCGTTTTTGACCACGCCTCTTTGCAGTGCATTTTGCTTGTTATTTTGCTGATACGCTTCAGCAAATTTTTCAGTAGTATTTTTGGAAATTTCTGACATATTTCTCCATCCTTTCACTTTATTCTCTTCATTTTACTCTTGTCCAAATCAAATAACAACCGCCTGAGCAAAAGTCTGGCAGATCCAAACTTGCGAAGGCGGTGTTTCCATTTAGATTCAGTTCGCAATCATGAAGATACCCAAGCCCAATAGGACAAAAGAAATCCCTTCTTCAAAACGGGCGTAGAACTGCCGAACAGGTCTGCTGGCTAATAGGATCGTCAGTAAAACACTGACGACGATCAACGCCATAAATCCGAGCAGTGACAAGTTTAGTTCAGTGATTGCCAGTGCTCTCAATCCTTTAATAAAGATCCCTTGCAGCAAATAGACTAACAGTGTGTTCTTGCCCCATTTGGTAAAAAACAGCTGTTGCCGTGGGACGAGTCGCAGAAAACCAATGATCCCCAGCAGTCCAATCACAAAGAACACCCCTCGTAATGGTCCTCCGAACAATGGATAGCTCAGATAGTCTTCATAAGGTTTCGAGCCAAAGACCATGTACTTATTCATCCCATGGAAAAGCGCAATAAACAAGTAGATAATCGGCAAGAAAACCAGACTGATTTTTTTTATTCGTGTTCCTTGTAAAAACTGCATCTCATTTTTAGGAAAATAAAAACCGATGATAAAAAATGGTAGAAAGACAAATGTCCGCTGCAGTGTCAGAACTTGATTAATAAAAGGGAGGTAACCAGCAAAAATGCTCAGCAGCACACTAAGCAAGATGGCTTTTCTGGCAGTCATTTTCTGAAAAAAGACGAGAGAAAGCTGCCAAAAGAACATGCTGAGTAAGAACCACAATGCCCATTGAGGGTTGAGCAGCTGAATATTCAACGACGCGTCAAGTCCAATCACCCAGTAATAAACTGTATAAAAAAGTTGAAAAAACACATAAGGAAGTAGAAACTTTTTGACCAGATCTCGAACTTTTGAACCTTTTGTGAGCGGTTTGGCAAAATAACCTGCTAAAAAAACAAAGGCTGGCATATGAAAGGTAAAAATAAAATAGTACAGATCATGATAAAACTTGTGATCACCAATGAATGGTTGCAATAAGTGGCTGAAAACCACTAAAATCATTAATAAAAATTTTGCATTATCGAAGTAAGCCGTCCTCGGGGAGTGGCTCATAATGTCTCCTCCTTTATTTTTTCTAACTAAAAGCATACCGTAATATTCAGTCACTGCGATAACAAAGTGATTGCAAAACAGCAACGAAAAATTTCAGTTTATTACTCCTAATGCTGCGAAGTGAGTTCCTTATAGAGAGGATGATTATTGATTGCATGTTCCATCTATTTGTATTAATATAGATAATACAAAGGAGAGAGCGCCAGTGCAATTCGAAATCAAACCTCAAAGCAATACACCCATCTATCAACAATTACGCGATCAAATCATTCTTGGGATCGCAACAGGCGAATTAGCTGTCGGCGAACTACTTCCCTCTGTCCGTCAACTTGCAGAAGAGATTGGCATCAACACGATGACTATTTCTAAAGCCTATAATTCACTGAAAGAAGACGGGCTGCTGATTACCGATCGGCGCAAAGGAACTGCTGTCGCAGCGCCTCGCAGCTTTACCTTCTCCGAAGAAGAATATTATCAACAACAGCTGCAGCTGCAAGTAGCCTCTGCATTGATTCACGGAAAAAGCGAAGCAGCGATCATTGCCGATATTCAGCAATGTTTAGAACAGTTTTCTGAAAGGACCGAATTGAAATGAATTACATTTTCTTTGGCATAAATCTGATCGTCATTTTTTCTATCGCTTTTACAATGAATCTGCTCAGTAAGCCCCACAAAAACGTATTATTGGAAAATACATTATCTCCTGATCACTTGCAGCATCCGGACGTTTTGGCGTTAGTTGCTGAATACCGCCGCCGTATTATGCAGTTTGTCGGTATCTTAAGTGTAGCAAGTCTGATTTTTTTGTTCAATTTATATGGCTCTATCCTCATGACCTTTTTCTGGCTGCTCTTGTTTTTGCTTCTGGGGGCAAGCTACGTCTTACAAATTCATTATATTGGAAAAATGCACGAACTAATTGAGCATAAGAACTGGGGACTCCCTATCGATCCTGTTTTAGTAGACACCAAATTGATCCAGCAAAAAAATAGAAAACTGTTGCCATTAGTCAGTTTTCTTCCATCATTGTTATTAGTCATTGCTGGTGTAATTTATTTCCCTACCGCGGAGAACGGACCCGGTTGGCTATTCAGCCTCATCAACTGCTTGATCTTTTTGCTTTTCCTCTATTTATGGCAAGTGATTCGCCGCTTACCAGTACGTCCATTGACGAAGGATTTTCAAATCAATCAACAGTTCAATGATTTAACGAAATTCTATTGGTCCCTTCTGGTCGTCTTAATGAGCACGGGCACACTGCTATTGTTTTTTGTTCCACTGCTCTCGACCCAGTTGACGGGGGTAGTTGGAGAGTTATCCGCTGTTCTTTTCGTCTTGTTACTGGTCTTCTTGATGGTCGTTCCTTTTGGGCTATTGCTGCGATTACGAAAAAAACAAGATCAATTGTTGGCTTCTACGGAACAACGGTATTATGATGAAGACCGTTATTGGCGTTATGGCGTGTACATTAATCCAACAGATCCTCGATTATTTGTCCCTGACCGCGTGGGGTTGAATATCGGTATCAATTTAGGCAAAAAGACCGGAAAAGGTTTAGCAATCGGCACCGGCATTCTGATGATCGCGATCATGGTTGTCACTATCGTTCCTTTGTATCAATTAGATTTTAATCCTGATGCAATAAGTGGAGAGATGACAGATCAATCCGTACAGTTTGATGCCCCATTAGCTAGCCGACAAACGATTCCGTTGGATGAAATCAGAACAGTCACGCTTGTTGATACACTTCCAGAGCCAACGGTTCGCACAATGGGGATGGCGACAGATCATTACCTGACAGGCAACTTTAACGTTGCTGGTCAATCTGCGAAACTATTCATGGACAAACGATCGCAACCCATTCTTCGGCTCTCGACAGCCGATATCACGATCTACTATACGAACAAAGACGCCTCTGAGACCGTCAAACTGTATGAGACTCTGGAGCAAAAGCTTCAGTAGGCAATAAGAAGATATTTAGCAAGCAAGACAAACAAGCGAAGCGACACCTGCAATTAGTAAAAATTGCCCGAGTCGCTTCGCTTGATTTTTCATGCTTCTTAGCTATCAGGACTGTGCCATATGTCATCATCCAACAAGTTAAACCGAATAATAGTCTGTTGCTAGGATAGATTCCTCTGACTTTTGCGACGAGGAGTCCCTGCACCGCAGGAGCAATAATCATTAATGTTCGGATAGTGTTACTTGTAGGAGACTTATGGCACAGTCCCAAAAATCGCTACATTGGTTTCAGATTCTTCGCTAGCCGTTCAATCATCCAAGACAAACGCTTTTCGCGTCCAGTGTCGGTTTTTGCATCATAGTATGCCCGCGTGTAGGTCTTTTTGACAGAGAGAGACATTGCTTGGAAATTTGTATAAGCTGCCTCATGTTTCTTTAATAAGCTTGCTACGGTATAGATTTGTTCCTCCGAAATCTTTGGAGACTGAACCGCATCCCATTGACCGTTTTTCTTGGCCTCTTCTATTTTTCTTCGACCATAATCAGTCATTAGTCCTTGGCTTTCCAATGTTTCAGCTAGTGCTTTGTTTTTTTCTGACCACTTGCTGTTCTTTCTGCGCCTCGCAAAGTATTTCTTGTATGTTTTATCATCAATCTTTTGCATGACGCCATCGATCCAGCCAAAACAAAGCGCTTCTTCAAGTGCCTCGTGAGCCTTTATCGTCTTAGGACCGCCAGCTTTTCCGATCAAAAGCCAAACCCCTTCACTTGATACACCATACTCTTGAAGCCAGTCACGAAATTCATTTCTATTTGTAAATGTAATGCTGTTGTCCATAGAATCCCTCTCATCTTCTTTATCCACTTTGGACACCTTTTTAAGGAAACTGGGTCTTGACTTGCGCAATAGTCGAATGAGTCATTTTCCAATAAATCACTGTGGGGTAGGTCAACATATAAGCATCGTAAAGCAGCAGACAACTATCGAGTCTCTGAAATAAAGTGACTTCCCTATGTCGACTGCTTTGCTTATCCAAAAAACAAGTAGCCGCAAGGAGATAAACTGTTGAATCTATCTATAAAGCAACCCCCCTGAATTTCAGGGGGGTTTGCTTTACCCATCCATCATCTTTTCATCAATGGGGACGTTTTATTTATGACTCCGGCAGTAGGACTCGAACCTACGACATCATGATTAACAGTCATGCGCTACTACCAACTGAGCTATGCCGGAAGAATCTACCTGTAATATAGCAAATATTCAGATAAGTTGGCAAGTGAAAAAAGAAATTTTTGCTTCTTTGTCTTGTTGTTCACCTTTTTTGACAAAAAATCCCAGTACTCTTGAAAAAATGGAATTGACAAACAGCAGGCTTTCAGGTATTCTATATCTTGTGTTAAATAACAAGCCGCTTTAGCTCAGTTGGTAGAGCGCATCCATGGTAAGGATGAGGTCGACGGTTCAAGCCCGTCAAGTGGCTTTCTCAAAACAACGTTCTTGGGACGTTGTTTTTTTGTTTGCAGTTAGCACCGATGATTTTCAGTTGCTCCTTATTTCAACAACGAAAATGATAAACGGTCCATGCATTGCATCACTATTTCACACTGTTCATTATGTTCATTTGAACAATCATAAATATCAATGATTCTCAAGAATAACTTCTTAGCCTATTATTTATCCAGTCACCAAAACTAGCTACGTATTCTATAGGGCCTTGTATTATTACTCTGGCTTGTTCTTTAGAAATTGCCTGATAAAAGAACTGTCGGTTTTCTCCATCGTATACATTGTTATATTGATTCAACAAATCATTTTTTAAATTTTCAACTAACCTCATACTAGAGATTGGAATATTAATGACGAGTATTGAACCCGTTTTAAAATGATTCTCGTTTTCAAAAAAGTTAGTAACAGGGTTCTCAACTGACTGACCTATAAAACGATACACTTCGGATTTCAAAAATTTCCATTGTCCACCAATCTTTTGCCCTTTTAATTTACCATCAGACAAGTAGTTTCTAATAGTTCTTGTAGTTACTCCCAATGCATCCGCAACTTCAGATACACTTAGCAAATCGTGATTCATAGTTTATCTCCTTACATTAATAATTTTGTTCGCGTATTTCTTGAATGATTTATCATGGGTTGTATATAAAATAATTTTCTCTTGTGATTTGATTGTAATGAAATTCAATATTGCATTTGCAGATTCTTTATCTATATTACTAATGCTTTCATCTAAAATATATAATTCTGCATCAGATATAATTAATCTACATACTGCAATTCTTTGTTTTTCTCCTCCAGATAAATTCGCACCATTTTCTAATAATACACTATCCCAATGCTTTTCTTTAAATATCGGACTTAAAATACCAGATGTTTCAATCAAATATTTTTCATCTCTGGTTAGTTTTCTTCCCATTCCTATATTATTTTCTAATGACGTAGACAAAATCGTTGGATCTTGTGAAATATAAGCAATTTTATTCCTTAAACTTGAATTTTCCAAGCTGTTAATTTCTAATCCATTGATCTTTATTCCTTTAGATTTTCTAAATTTCAACATCAGTCTCAATAGAGAAGTTTTTCCACTACCAGAATCTCCTTCTATATAAACTATATCCCCTTTATTCACTACTTCTTTTAAATTATAATTAAAAATTTGTTTATTTATTAAAAATGATGGGAAATTAAACTCAATATTGTTTATATTTTGTATTTTTATTTCCCCATTTTCTTCACGTAATAAGTCAAGATTATTCTTAATGAACTCACTAGAAATAGTTAAAGATTTATAATCTACATTTGCCTTAGATAAATCACTTAAAGCGGAATAATACATTGGAATAACAATACTTAGAATAATTAAATTTCCCACAGGAAATTCATTTTGAACAATTAATATACTCGCCCAAATATAAGTCATATTTTGAACCAATTGATTAATAAAGACAATAGCATTACTAGTAACTTGTGCATATTTATTATTATTTGCTAATGAATCATACATTGCAATCATCTTTGGTTTAAGCAGATGTTCTAATGCAGATACATTAGCTTGGGATTTTATATTATCCACATTTGATAATGTCACAATTAAATCTTTATTTGCACTTGCAGCATCTTTTTGCATTTTTTCCATTCTAATAGATAATTGCTTGTTAATATGCTTAAAGCCAACTAAATTTAAAGGAAGTAATATCAATAAGAGCAAAAAAATTTTCCATGATATAAATCCAACAATTCCTAGAGATAACAAAATTACAAAACATGACTTTACTATAGTCGATACACTATTAATCAAAAATAAATATAAAGAATCCACTGAAGTAAATATACGATTAATTAAATACGTGGGTTCTTTTTCAATAAAACCATCATAAGAAATTTTAGTCAGCTTACTTATCAGTTTGAACAAATAATTCGAATTAAACTTTGCTGCAAAATTTTCTCTATACACGAGCATGAAAGTCTGCAATAAGAAAGAAAACAACATAACTATAACTATAAAGAGCATTATCTCATAGGTTAGTTTGATCTTATTTTCATTAAAATATTGTATGAATAGAGGAGTAATCATTGATGTTAAAGAGCCAATAACAACTAATAGACTGGTTATTAATACAAATTGCTTATTTTCTTTTAGAACATTTTTCATATTTTTTCCTCTTTTTCGTTTTATTTTTCATAATTGTACTCTTTATCATTTATAAAAGTCAATTATTCCCCTTAAATTAGGAAAAAATACGAAAAAACAAAACGACACTTCAATTAGAAAATATACGAACACCTGCCTTGAATAAAGCAACTACAAACTATTTAAATAGTACGTGTGGGAAATTAGTTGGAAGTGGGAAATTAAATAGTTACGGAAAACAGGAAAATGGAGAGTTATTGCAGAAAAAATAAACTAGCATAAACATTCCCAGCTTATTTCGTATTCAGACCTTGCTGCTCTCCAGTTAGTCGTAGTTAGTCTATTTACTCCGTATACGGTGAAATCACTTATCTGATTTTATAACCATTACTAAGTACGATTACTTCATCAACAATTTCAAGGTTTTTCGGACGATGGGTAATCATAAGGACGATCCTATTCTTAAATATTTTCATTACTTCTTTGAGCAACTTTTCTTCGGTTGATTCATCCAATGCCGAAGTGGCCTCATCTATCACTATCATCTCTGCAGTAGAAAAGAACATTCTCGCAAACGCAATACGCTGCTTCTCTCCACCAGAAATATTAGAACCTTTTTCACCAATTCGTGTATCTAATCCTTCTTCAAGTGAATGATAAAAATGTCCTAATTGACATTTCTCTAGTGCCTCTATTACTTGAATATCTGGTATATTTTTGTCAAAAACAATATTTTCTTTTAATGTTCCCTGAAAAATAGGAGCATCTTGTGAGAGATAGAAAGTATGATCGTAGTATTCATTTAAATTATACGAAGATAAATTCTTATGATTCACAAAAATATCTCCACTAGTGGGTTTGAATAATCCCAATATAACTTTCATCAAAGAAGATTTCCCAGCTCCACTTTCTCCAACAAGTCCAAAATTTTATCTTTCTCTAAGTCTAAATTGAAATCTTTCAATATTCGTTTGTTTTGAATGGTTAAATTTAAATTGGTCAGACTGATAGTTGCTATGGATTGTATAGGTGCTCCTTCGATGAAGAGGCCTTCATCATTTGAAGTATCATAAAAATCTTGTAATCGTTGATATGTAACTTTATCCAAATGATATTGGACAAAAACTACATTGAAGATAGCAATTGGTGTATAAACTCTATCGACATAAGTAACCAACGCGACTAATCCACCTAAACTAATAGATATAACGTTTGCAAATGTTAATATAACGATGACTAATTTAATGACCGCAACTAGAAAAGCAAAAAAGCCAAAGAAAAATTTATGTATCATTGTCATTTTTATTAAATTGTTTGTTGTAGAAATTGACATTTCGTGATAGTTAGCTATTTCTTTTTTATAGCGTTTATTTATTCGAAAAGTAACCATTTCTGTGATGCCACGTATTAAAGTATTATTCATTATTTCTTCAGAGATTAGTGAGTTTTCTTTTATAGCTTTTAATATTTTCAACAAATACTTGGTTACAATAAAGATAAAAATGTAGCCGATTAAAATGGCTGGAACTAATTTTAAATCGATTATCGCTATAAAAAACAAATTAAAAAAAGTTTCTGGTATTAACTCTCTAAAAAGTCTTCCGTAAAAGTTTAAATGAATGTTTCTACCAGCGCTTGACCCAGCCTCAACTTTTTGCAAAAGCGAGCCCGAACCAATCT
The DNA here is from genome assembly GCF_003812305.1 of Enterococcus sp. FDAARGOS_553. Taxonomy (NCBI): domain Bacteria; kingdom Bacillati; phylum Bacillota; class Bacilli; order Lactobacillales; family Enterococcaceae; genus Enterococcus; species Enterococcus sp. FDAARGOS_553. The sequence continues at coordinate 1,597,359 of NZ_CP033740.1, read as the reverse complement.
TTAGATATTCCGAATAGGAAATTCTACTAATCTTGTCTAATGCCATTTCTTTTAAATAAAAGAAAATACCACTTTGGAGTTTCATTTTAGGCTTTTGTTCTAGATAAGAAAATATTGGAACGAAGATAATTGTCAATCCATAAATCACTAGATTTAGAATAGACATGCTTTGACCAAATGCATCTAGCAACTTTTGAAAATAAAACACATTAATAGCACTTACTAAAGAAACTGCTACACCAATACCGACATAAACTGAGAACTCTATTTTGAAGCGCTTCCAAATTTTTGTAGTCATTTTTCTCCACCATTCTGATACTAAAATAATCTGTTTCCTTCGTTTTTCACATAGTATGTATGCAACTAAAATTTTACTTCATGGCGGGATGAAATTCTAGCAATAAAATAAAGAGAAATCTGTACAAATTATAGATATAATCACAAAACAGCACTATCATTGAAGCTAAAAAATATTATTTTGTTTTCAAACAAATCCAATTGCTTGATTGAAAAGAATCAAATCTAAAATCATCGATAGATACACTACTGCTGTCCATAATACTTTCCTCATGTCTGAATAAAAATATAAAAGTTTTTCTCAAATCTATATCAACTAGATATAGTACAACTGCACTAGATTTTGTTGTATTCACCATGTGTGATTCCTATCTGATAAATCAACTTAGACCTATCAGATTACGTTATCCAAAACTTCATCAAATAAAAAAGGGAAATCAGCAGTTACCTGATTTCCCTTTTTTGATCAAACAAATCAATAGTTTATTTCACAACAAATACCGAACATTTTGCATGGTTGACGACATAGTCAGTTGTCGATCCCACTACAGCTCTTGTGAGAGTTCCTTTACCCGTCGCACCAATCACGATTAGATCAATTGGATAAGTTTCTGTTGCTGCATGGATGATAAATCGCTTAGGGTCTCCTACCTCTACGATCACCGCAACGTCTTCGACACCATGGTTATTTGCATCATAGATTTTCTTTAGCATCTCGGTTTCAACCCTCGTCTTTTCCTGTTCAAATAGCTTTGAAAAAGAATAAGCACTCGTTGAAAGCTCTGCATTGTTAATGATTGAAAGGACATACAGTTTGGCTTTGTTTCGTTTGCAAATATCGACAGCTTCCCAAAAGGCCTTTTCTGATTGCTCAGAACCATCTAACGCAACGAGAACATTTTGACATGTACGCAACATTTTTATCCCCTCCTCTTTAGTTTACCACATTCAAGTGACAGCTGAAAGATTCATGAATGAACTGCTTTGTTATTTTTATTTTTTCTGTTCCAATTGCATGCAATATATGTTTTTTTTACTTCATTTCCCATGAATAAACCTTAAACATCTACAAAGATTTCTAGAATTTCATTCAAACAGGCTCTTTCATGCTAGAATCATAGTGAACAACTGATTTGAGGTGAAGACAATGCGTCAATTCTTTCAAGCCCTGTTAACTTTTATTCTGTATATTGGTCTTTTTTTCGTGATTCTCGGATTGATAGCCTACTTCTTACTACGATAGGAACGAAATAACACCTGAGTCTTTGCATCTTAGCATTTCCATGTTAAAATAACAAAAGAAGCAGTGTGCCCTTTTAGTCGTCTTCCCCAAGCTAACTATCTGGTCCAATGCTTTTCGTTATCTGTTTATAAGTTTTTTATGTTCAAGTCAATCAGCCAACAAAGAAAAATAGCAATTGCTTTTATAGAAAGAAGGTACTAGAAATGGAGCTAACGATTACCACAGAAGCAGCACAACGTCTTCCACAAGGTACAACTCAATTTATCTTGACAGCCAATGATGGTTCCAACCAGTTTTCCTCTGCTGAAGGCTGCTGTATGATTGGCGAGCGTTTCTTGATCGCACCTATTGAAGAAATCATTGTTCCTTTTACATTAGAGATCCCTAGCAATTTGTTTACTTTCTATACTTCTGAGTACGACACAATGTTTTTAACTGGTCACCTCGAGTTAATGGTGCATCCGACTTCCGGCACCCTCGTTTTGAAAAATGAGAGTGGCTATCTGGATAATAACGTCTTAGTCCTAAAAACTACTACCATCAAATAACATTCATGAGCTTAAAAAAGAGTCGAAGTAAGTCCCGCTACTAATCAAACATCGCGGGGATAATCACCTTTCTTCCTCTGTTCTAAGCTCTTTTTTGCATTTATTTTCCAGCATGATCCATTCTGATCAATTCCAGCAAATCTAGGGGTTTTTCTGCCAAGGCGACTGCTCCTGCAGAAAGTAGTTCTTCCTCACTACCAAATCCATAAAGAACACCGATCGCGGATAACCCATTGGCTTTTGCTCCTAGAATGTCATGGCTTCGATCACC
>NZ_CP033740.1:1262500-1590000 GCF_003812305.1 Enterococcus sp. FDAARGOS_553 | reverse complement strand
TTCCAATGACCCTCCCCGGTTGAGCCGGGGGCTTTCACATCAGACTTAAGAAACCGCCTGCGCTCGCTTTACGCCCAATAAATCCGGACAACGCTTGCCACCTACGTATTACCGCGGCTGCTGGCACGTAGTTAGCCGTGGCTTTCTGGTTAGATACCGTCAAGGGATGAACGTTCTACTCTCATCCTTGTTCTTCTCTAACAACAGAGTTTTACGATCCGAAAACCTTCTTCACTCACGCGGCGTTGCTCGGTCAGACTTTCGTCCATTGCCGAAGATTCCCTACTGCTGCCTCCCGTAGGAGTCTGGGCCGTGTCTCAGTCCCAGTGTGGCCGATCACCCTCTCAGGTCGGCTATGCATCGTGGCCTTGGTGAGCCGTTACCTCACCAACTAGCTAATGCACCGCGGGTCCATCCATCAGTGACGCAAAAGCGCCTTTCAACTTTCTTCCATGCGGAAAATAGTGTTATACGGTATTAGCACCTGTTTCCAAGTGTTATCCCCTTCTGATGGGCAGGTTACCCACGTGTTACTCACCCGTTCGCCACTCTTTTTCTTTCGGTGGAGCAAGCTCCGGTGAAAGAAAAAGCGTTCGACTTGCATGTATTAGGCACGCCGCCAGCGTTCGTCCTGAGCCAGGATCAAACTCTCATAATGATTTGTTTGAACGATCCATAGGATCGTTAAGCTCAAATAAAATTAACTTTGCTAGCTATTGCTTGCATGTATTTTGCTTCATAAATGAAGCGCCCTACACATTGGTTCGTTTGCTTGCTTTGTTCAGTTTTCAAAGGTCTACTGCGCTGCGTTAGCAACTTTTAAATCATATCAGATCAACAAGTGAATGTCAACTCTTTTTTTAAAAGTTTTTTTCGAAAGTGTTTATTCAACAACTTCCTGTGCGTCATCAGCGACTTCATTAGAATAACAAATGAATTGTTATTTGTCAACAACTTTTTTCAATCTTTTTTGTTGCTGCATCAGCATCAAATTGATTTCTTAAATTTGCGACTTCGTTATAATATCATCTGTTTCCGTTTTGGTCAAGCCCTTTTTTCAAAAAGTTTTTTTGAAAGGTTTTGACTGTCGGTGTGTTTTGCCAACGTTGATAAATTTACCATTATTCTCTCTGAGGGTCAAGCATATTTTCTGTTTTTCTCCAATAAATTTTCTGAAAAGAAAAAAAGCCGTATCAACGGCTTTTTTATGTAGTTGTCTTCTATCCATTTGATTAGAAGAATGGCATACCTTCTATTTTGTAATCTTCAATAATTTGTCTGAAAACATTCGGTTCTTCCCACGCATAACCATCAGGTAGTTGTTTGTCTTGTCCTGATTCTTGGGTTTCAAAAACAAAAAGTGGAATATTCTCAGCATCAATCGATCCATTGGTTAATTCAACAAGATCGATCGCTGTCACGTCTAAATGAATACTGTCTTTAAACAATTGTAAAATATTTGCTAGACCGGTCTTATCTTCAGAGAAGTCTGTAGATGCCAGTTCTGCGGTACCTTCGTGCGTCTGCATCAAAAACTTTTTCGAGCCATTTGCCAAGTGCATCATAACTGTTCCTGCCACTTTTTTGGATCCCAAAATACCCACCTCGGTTATTCAACTGATTGTAAATCAATTTTAGCACATTTTCAGAAAATATGCACGATTATCTCTTTCCGTTTTCTTTTTCCAGCATCTCTTTGGCTTCTGCTGTCCACTTTGGTAAGGCTTCAGCAATCGTCCGAAAACCGATTCGTTTGTTTTTATTCGTAAAATACCTTTTGCGCTTATAAGAAAGCTGAACAAATTTTTGTTCTAATGTTCTGCGGGACAGACTGATTTTTTGGCTATATTCATCGATATCGATAATCTGTACGCGCACCTCCTGGCCCACTTGCAAAACATCATGAATATTCTTCGTGTATCCAGACTGGATCTCAGAAACATGGATCAAGCCTTGTGTTTCTTTATCGAGCGACACAAAGGCGCCGTATGGTTGTATACCTGTGACCGTTCCGTCAATAATAGTTCCGATTTGATAGTCCATATGATTTCCTCTCTTTTCATCTTTTATTATACTTGAACTAGTGTTAGATTTGAAGTAGTAGAAAAAAACGATCTAGGAGGGGTACATATGACGAATTTTGACAATGTCCATTCACGGTTAAATACCAATAGTGTAAAGTGGGACAGTATTGCTACGACCTATAAGGAAGAAGGTTTACTGCCGTTATGGGTAGCCGACATGGATTTTTTGGCACCTAAGCCGGTCAAGAATGCCCTGCAGCAAGTGATTGATCAAGGAATTTACGGCTATACTGTTTTCCCTGAAAGTTTGTACGAAGCAATCATTTCTTGGCAAGAACGAAAACACAACTACTCGCTACAAAAAGAGGAGATTTTGTTCAACAGTGGTGTTGTCCCTAGTCTCGCATTAGCTGTGCAGAGCTATACCAATGAAGGCGACAGTGTAATGATTCATGATCCAGTGTACCCACCATTTGCTGACGTTGTTGAAAAAAATCAGCGTCAACTTGTGCGCAACCCGTTGATCGAAAAAAACGGGCATTTCGAAATCGATTCCGTTGCAATGGAATCTGCTATTGTAGATAACCATGTCAAACTGATGATTTTGTGTAATCCACACAATCCTGGTGGTCGTGTGTGGACAAAAGAGGAGCTGCAAACAATTGGGTCGATCTGTCAAAAACATCATGTTCTCGTGGTCAGCGATGAAATCCATCAAGACATCGTTTTTGCTCCGAATACATTTGTTTCATTTCAGACAGTTGATCCTGTTTTTGCTGATTTCTCCATTGTTTTAACTTCAGCAACCAAAACATTCAACTTGGCCGGCATCAAAAATTCAATGATCTTTATCAAAAATCCGGATTTGAAAAAACAATTCATAACTGTTCAAGAAAAAAATGTTCAAAGTGAAATCAATACATTCGGTATTGTAGCAACAGAAGCAGCCTATCGAGAGTCAGAAGCATGGCTGGATGAATTGCTTAACTATCTTTCAGCCAATATCGAATGGACCTGTGAGTTTTTGGTAGAAAAATTACCTGAAATCAAGTTTCAAAAGCCAGAAGGCACCTATCTTATGTGGCTAGACTTCTCTGCCTACGGTCTTTCTGACCGAGAGTTACAACGCAAATTGATCAAAGAAGCAAAAGTGGTCTTGAATCCAGGTATCAACTTTGGCCCATCCGGAACGCAACATATGCGGATCAACTTGGCTTGTCCTCGAGAAACGCTGCAAAAAGGTCTCCTGCAAATTGCTGCTGCATTCACAGAACTGAAACAATAAAAAAGAACCCCGCGGGGTTCTTTTTTATGCACTGATTTCAATTGTTTCGATCACAACATCATGAACAGGACGGTCTTGCGGTCCTCGTTGAACGTTTGCGATTTCGTCCACTACATCCATGCCATCTACAACATGACCAAAAACAGTGTGACGGAAGTCTAACCATGGCGTTCCACCTTGTTGATATGCTTCGATCACTTCGGAAGGATAACCTGCTCCCTCTAATTGACCAAGCATATTCGCTGGTACGTTTTGATTGTTGACAATAAAGAATTGGCTGCCGTTTGTATTTGGGCCGGCATTAGCCATTGATAATGCTCCGCGAAGATTGAAGAGCTCTTTTGAAAACTCATCTTCGAAGCTGCCCCCGTAAATACTTTCGCCACCCATACCAGTACCGGTAGGATCGCCGCCTTGAATCATAAAATCAGGAATAACGCGGTGGAAAATGATACCGTCGTAATATCCTTTTTGGGCAAGTTCGACGAAGTTTTTCACGGTTTTTGGGGCCAATTCTGGAAAGAGCACTACTGTGATATCTCCCCGATTCGTTTTGATAACTGCTTTATGACCTGTTTCTTTTAAATGTAGCTGTGGAAATTCAGACACACTTAACGCCTCCTTGTTTATACTAAATACTAAAACAATGATAGCAGAAAAATGAAAAAATGCTAGTTAAGACAATTTTTGCTATAATGAAGCTATTCGTCCAGGTGATACTGTAGAATAATCAATCAACAGAGGGAGATGCACTATGGAGATATATGATATTACCATCGTTGGTGCTGGGCCGAGCGGCATGTTCTCTGCCTTCTACGCCGGTATGCGCAACGCAAAAACCAAACTGATCGACAGTCTGCCTCAGCTAGGCGGCCAATTGGCCACGCTCTATCCTGAGAAATATATATATGATATTCCGGGTTATCCAAAGATCAAAGCCGGTGAATTGGTTCAAAATCTTGAAAAGCAACTGACTACCTTCAATCATCAATACTGTTTGGAGGAAACCGTCTTACAGATCGAAAAGCACGAAGACTACCTAGAACTGATCACAGATAAAGGCAATCACTATTCCAAAGCAGTGATTTTAGCCTTAGGCAATGGTTCCTTCCAGCCAAGAAAACTGTCTATACCCGACAGTGAACGTTTTGAAGGCAATGGACTCGACTATTTCGTAACTGACTTGATGAAGTATGCGGGCCGCAAAGTTGCTATCGCTGGGGGTGGCGATTCAGCGATTGACTGGGCGCTCATGCTTGAACCAATCGCTAGTGAAGTTTATTTGATCCATCGTCGCCCAGAATTTCGAGCGCATGAACATAGTGTCAACAAACTGCGCGCTTCTTCTGTCAACATTCTAACTCCCTATGTTATCCAGGATATCAGTGGAGAAAAACGTCTAACTGAAATTGCTTTGCAGCAAGTCAAAGGAGATGAATCTGTTTCCTTGCAAGTGGACTCTTTGATCGTTAATTACGGTTTTTCTTCGACTTTGAACATTAAAGAGTGGGGACTAAAAAGCACTCGACAAGGCGTATTCGTTACATCAGATATGCGGACATCCATTCCAGGAATCTACGCTTGCGGGGATGTGGTCTTATACGATGGCAAAGTAGATTTGATTGCTACTGGTTTCGGGGAAGCCCCCACTGCCGTCAACAATGCGCTTCATTACATTGATCCTAAAAACCGGACACAACCTGCCCACAGCACTAGTTTGTTCAAGGAGTAGACCATGCTGAGTCGGTATAAAATTGATTTACCTGATGCGTCCCTTGCAAACCAAATGCGTGTTTACTTAGAAGCCTTTGACCAAGTATCGACTGTCCAACATCATCTCGAAGTAGCCAATGCCGCTGAGCAACTTGCCAAACGTTTCGGTGGCGACTGCCAGAAAGCAACGATTGCTGGATTGTTTCATGATATCAGCGTGGTCATTCCCAATGATGAACGTCTCGCATTTCAAGAATATTACGGTTTGGAGATAGTGCCGGAAGAAAGAAAAGTACCATTATTGCTGCATCAAAAACAATCGGCTACTTTGGCAAAAGAGCTCTTTGGGATCACTGACCCTGAGATTTTGTCTGCCATTACCTGCCACACGACACTTAAGGAAAATTTTTCAAAGCTGGATCTCATTGTTTTCCTAGCAGATAAAATCGAATGGGATCGCGCAGATGCGGCACCTTTTTTAGAGGAGCTACTGGCTGCACTTGATAACTCTTTAGAAGCGGCAGCATTATGTTATCTTGACTGGCTGTTTGCTGGTGATTTGCTAGTGGCCCACCCTTGGGCAGTTGCCGCAAAACAACAATTGCAAAAAAAGCTACTTACCAAAAAAGCAAAAACTACTATATTAAAAAAACCAAAAAAGCAAAAACTACTATATTAAAAAACAGCTTAAAAAAGAGCTAGTATAAAAAAGGAAAAAAGCTATAAAAAGAACGGTCGCAGGATTTCTCTGCGACTTTTTTTCATACAGTTCAGAAACGACTACGTTGCTGTTCGTCGGTATTTTTTGATTCCACGGGCAAGATAAGATAGGATAGAAGTAAGAGAAAAGAATTGGAGGGAATCACATGGTATTAGAGAATAAAACACTTGAAGATAAGGCAAGAGAACTACTTTCAGAGCGCGGCGTATCACTTCAGGATATCGGCGAACTTGTTTTATTTTTACAAAAAGATTATATCGAAGGTATTACATTAGATATGTGCATTGAAAGTGTGAACGCAGTCCTCAGTAAACGTGAGGTTCACAACACGATTTTGACTGGTATCCAGTTAGATATATTGGCAGAAGAAAACAGCCTTTTGCATCCATTGCAGGAAATCGTCAAAGATGATGAAGGGTTGTATGGTATTGATGAGATTTTGGCACTTTCCATTGTCAATGTCTACGGTTCGATCGGTTTCACCAACTATGGCTACATCGATAAAGTGAAGCCAGGTATTTTAAAAGAATTAAACAGTCATGAAGGCCCCCGGGTCCATACATTCTTAGATGATATTGTAGGTGCAATCGCAGCTTCGGCAGCTAGTCGTTTGGCGCACCAGCATCCAAGCAAGTCTCATTACATCACTCAATAAACTTGTAAAAATCAGCTACTATCGAAAAAAGACTATCCCACAAGTCTGAAACACCTGAAGGGACTACCGTGTAAATCGTTACGCGATACTAGCAAGGAACGCCAGTATGACTGACGTTCCCGCTATCCTCTAGGTCTTTTCTCACTTATGAAATAGTCTTTTTTTGACTTTGTTTTGCCCACCAGTAAATCACAAAGAAAAACAGTTCAATCAGTACAAAAAATAAAATAAAACAGTGCATGAAGAACGTCTCCGGCAGAACATTGATGATGGGATCCGTTACTGGATCAAAAAGCCAATCGTCATTATTGAAGAAAATCTCATGAAACGTCACAAAAAATCGATCAAACCCGATTGCCATCAAGAAACCAAAGAAAATCGGCAGCAGCATCCCCCACTGCAATGGTCGCAACAACCGCCAGCGCTGATCATTTTTCCAAAAAGATCTAAGAAGCATGAAACTGGGGATCAACGTTACGAGCAGTACACCATAGTTTAATAAAAATAGTTTCTTCACATCATAGAAATGTCCAGCTCCTGCCGCTGACATCGGAAAATCTGGCAAAGCTAATGTCGTATTCAATGGATTGTTCAAGAAATCCAGCAACAACCCATAATTTTTTATCAATTCTTCTTTTGAAATGTCGGTATAATCTAAAATATTCAACTGTTGAATATCAAAATGATATAGCCAGCGAAAATTGATCGTTACCGTAATTGCTAAGCTGATCAGAAATAAAAACAAACACAGCATCCCTAGCCGCTCGATCCATACTTGTTTTCTCATTGGTCAAAATCCCATTCATCTAAGGAATCAATGACATAAGTTGGGGGTTCCGGTAAACGAGGCACAGCAGATTTCGGTGTAAAACCGGATAGTACCAATAGGGAATCAATGCCATTCCGAATCCCCGAGCAAATATCCGTCTCATAGTTATCTCCCACCATAATGACTTCCTCTTTTGGTAAACCAAGGTGTGCCACGGCTTTGTCCATAATAATTGCTTCCGGTTTACCGATGAAAATCGGCGGTGTCTGTGTCGCAGTCTCCACCATTGCGATCAAAGAACCGGCTCCAGGTAACAATCCCCGTTCGGTAGGGATATTTTTATCTGGATTGGTGCCGATAAAGGTAGCCCCTTTTTGAATCGCTAATGTGGCTAAGACAAACTTTTCGTAGGTGACATCATTGTCTAAACCAACGACGACATAATCCGGATTTTGGTCATCCCATTCAAAACCGGCCGCTAAAATCAAGTCGATCAATCCTGCTTCGCCGATCACAAAGACTTTATTGCCGCGACCGTGGTCTTTCATAAAGTCGATCGTCGCCAAACTTGCCGTATAAATTGTTGCAGGCGCCACATGAATGGCGAATTCATCCGCTAATCGTTGTGCGACTGTTTCTGGACTGCGGGTCGTATTATTTGTGACAAAAAGGAAAGGCAATTCCTTTTTCTGCAAAGCTTCAACGAAGCGTTTGCCTGCTGGTATCGGCTCTTTCCCTAAATAGATCGTGCCATCTAAATCAATCAAATATCCCTTATATTTCATAAATTACTCTTCCCGTTGACGGATCGTGAATTCTTTTTTATTTGTTTTTTTCACTGTCGTTTCTGTCGATCGCGCCTTTTTTTCTTTTGGTTTTCGATTTTTAATCGTTGGCTTCACCTGTTTTTGAGAAACAACTTCTTGTTTCTCATCGATGTGTGCCGGACGTGTTTGATTGCTTTGAGCTGCTGGTTTCTTTTTACGGCGTCGGGTCGTACTCTTTTCTTTCTTGCCGCCAACTCGTTGAATTACAAAATAAGCGCAACCGAAATTACAGTATTCATATAAATAATCCTCTAGCATGTCGATCCGCTGATCCGGTAATGCTTTGCGATTGTCTTTGTCAAAAAAACCTTTTAGACGCAACTGTTCATAACCCCAATCCCCTACGATGTAATCGTAGCGAGCCAATACTTCACTGTACCGTTCGCCCAATTTTTGGGGATCAAATCCTTCGCGATAATCTACCACCAATTTGTATTGGCGTGTACCGATCAATAATTCATCTTCATTAACAAGCGTAACCAGTTCGCCTTTTTGCGGCTGTTTCTCTGGTTCTTCGATGATCTCCTCGAGTACCGAAGTGATCTCGTCTGTAATTGTTTGTTTTTCGGTCATCTTTTCACCACCTGTTGTCTATTATACCTTGTTTTAATACGTAATGATAGTCGTGCTTGTATCAGATTCCCCTCCGACTTTTTCATTACTGGATCGGATATTTATGTGCTAAGTAGCTGCCAAAGACCGTACGAATAAATTCTGGAAATAAAAATTCACAGCGTCCGGCTATCTCGATCGTGGGAAAAAAAGGAATAAACAAATAATGATCCACTAATGTGATCTGGTATTCTTCCACCGGATTGATTACTTTGTTTTGCCACAATACTTGGTGATTGATGGCATCATAAGAGATCCCCTTATAAACCAGTTCACCAAATATTTTCCCACGAAATCCCATCCCAACAATTGGATAGTTCCGTAAAAAGCGCCGATTTTTTTCCATTTCTAAAACAAAACGGATCACATCTGCTCCCTTCAATGTCACTCGAATCAAGTGCATCGGATGAGGCAAGATGGTATGCAGTTGATCCTGGTCGATGCGCCCTGCCGGTAAATCACCTAAAAACAAACCGCTATTCAACACAGCAGCTTCCGTTTGTCCTCTAACACAAAGCGCCGCCAATGCTTCTTGGATAATCGAATCTTCGTTCCCTTCACAACGAAGCGCCCACGGAAGTTGTGCGACTTGTTTCGTTTTCAGCAAACGATGACCAATAGAAAGATAACCAGCAATCTCTTCTTCATCTTGCGGAAAAGCTAAAAGCTGCTCTGTAGGGATCACTCGGGCAGAACGCTCGATAGTTTGCCCTTGATCATCTAACTTAATCGTTACTTCACCAATATAAAAGCCAAATTTCCCCGCTGCTGCCAATTGTACGCCATTGACGATTTCGCCGGTCTCGAATAAGTGATGCGTATGAGAGCCTAAAATCACATCCAACTGAGGAAACTCAGCCGCGATCGCTCGATCTGCATTGATTCCCAAATGACTCATCAAGACTAAAATATCGACTTGGGGCTGCAAATGATTGATCAATAAAGGCAGCAATTCCAAGGGTTCACGAATATCCCAGCCGTTTGGTGAATAGGTCAAAGGAAAGGGTGCCGTAAAAGCAATCAGCCCGACTTTCGTCCCTTGATTCGTTTCGATGATCTGGTAATCCTGCCGCCATTTTGGTGGTTTCAAATCATTCTTATCGAAAAGGTTCGCCAATAAGATAGGAAACTCCGCTTGATCATAAAGATGCTGAAGCTCTTCTTTGGAATTTCCCACACCTTCATTGTTGCCAATAGTCACTGCATCATAGTGTCCTTGGTTCATCAGCTCAATATTGGCTTGTCCGTTCGTTGCTTCAGTCAATGGATGCCACCGATCCACAAAATCTCCTAGATCCAAAGAAATCACTGTTTCTTGACTCGAATCTGCTTCTTGCTTCCGTTGATTAAGATAACGGCGGATCTTAGGCCAATGCTCCAGATGTGAATGCAAATCATTCGTGTGTACTAGCGTGATTTTTTCCATCTTATCCCTCTTCTCACCCATTTGCTGTCGGCTATTTGATAAGTCTTCAGCTTAATGTTCCAACTACTATTAGAATAGCACAATTTTTGCGAGGTACCAGAGGGATGCTTTTCGATTCAGGTTTTGTTTCCAGCGTTTGGACCGCCTTTCTAAAGACCTTGTGCTACAATAAAAAAAAAGGAGGGATTTCGATGTTAGAACAGTTACGAGCAGAGTGGGAAAAACTTTTTGGCCACAAGTACACTTCTTCCTCTGAGAAACAACAAACGGTGGATGGAGAGACCTCCCATCGTTTATCCGACGAGGATCCAGAGACACTTCATGAGATGATGGGGACAGATTGGAACACGTTTTTAGACGGTAGTGATATCTTCACTGAATTATCCGCTGAAGAACAAGAAGAGATCCGCAGGAATGGCCCTCGGCATGAAGACTATATCTAATTCGATCTGCTACAAACAATAATAGAACCCCTCGCTTATAGGTGTAGTGGTTCTCAGACTGCAACTAACTTCATTCGTGTCATGAAGTGCTGTATATCTGTTGGATATACAGCACTTCGTTTTTATCTTTTTTCTTTGATATAATTAAAAAAATCGGAGGTTTTGGAGGTCAAGAACTTGAAAATTATAGAGGTAAAAGAAAGAACGGCACCATTGATAGAACAGCTATTAACCATTTGGGAAAGTGCTGTAAGAGCAACGCATCTCTTTCTATCAGATCATGAAATAGAAGAAATCAAGACGTATGTACCACAAGCATTAAAAGAAATCCCCTATTTAATTCTCATAGAAAACGAAAATCAAGCACCTGTTGGCTTTATGGGGATCGTGGAGCAACATCTTGAAATGCTTTTTATTGCTAACGAAGAAAGAGGAAAAGGGTTAGGCAAAGAATTGCTTACATACGGCATAGAAAAATATTTGGTTAATGATTTAGCAGTGAATGAACAAAACCCGCTTGCAAAAGATTTTTATGAACACATGGGATTTGAAGTTTATAAAAAAACAGCGTTTGACGAACAAGGCAATCCATATCCACTAATTTATATGAGATTAGACAGATAACTATTCCAGTAGTTACTTTTTAGCAAGAGGTTATGCCATAAGTCATCATCCAACAAGTGAAACCGTATCATATTCTATTGCGATAGATTCCTCTGACTTTTGCGACGAGGAACCCCTGCACCGCAAGAGCAATACTATATCATGTTCGGATTTCACTTGTAGGAGACTTATGGCACAGCCCCTTTTTTTATTTATTATTGAATGAAGGATATAAAAAAAGGGCGTTTGTCTACCCCCTCAGAAGAACTCACTTAGAGAAGTCGCAGTTCTGCTTTTTGGCAACAAAAAAAGCTGATTTTCATCAGCTAATAGTTAATTAAAAAAAATCAGACACATGGAGACTCCTGCTTAGTGCTGCTTCCTTCCGGATCTGACACGCTTCACAAGACCTCCATTGTCCTAGCCTTTCGGCAAAATTTAGTATAACGTATTTTTCTATAGATTACCAGACTTTTTTTGTTTTTTCTTTTGGCGCAATGCCCGAAAAAAATCTTTTAGCACTTGCCCGCACGCTTCTTCCAAGATCCCGCCTTCTACGTAGGACCAATGGTTGAAACGCTCATCTTCCAACAGATTCAGCAAAGAACCGGCAGCACCGCCTTTTGGATCGTAGGCGCCAAAGTAAACTTCTTCGACACGAGCCAGCATCATTGCACCACTACACATAGGACAAGGCTCCAATGTAACAAATAGCTGCGCTTGTTCTAAGCGCCAGCTTTCGATGGCTTGGCAGGCTTGTTGGATGGCAAACATTTCGGCATGAGCTGTTGCCTCTTGCTGTTTTTCCCGCAAGTTGTGTCCTCGGCCAATAATTTGCCCCTCTAAGACGACAACTGCCCCGATGGGGACTTCGGCGATTGCTTCCGCTTTTTGCGCTTCTTTCAGTGCTTCACGCATAAAATATTCTTTTTCACTTTGTGTGAGGGTACTTTCTTTCTTCAAAATGATTCCTTTCAATTCTCAATTGGGATAAACATGGAAAGCTGACACTGACTCTATAGAAAAGCTCTGGCAATTTTTTAACGCAGTCATTCAGTAGCCGTACCTGTTCCAGTTGCTATGGCTCCCAATTCCTATTTTCCTTTTCTCTGAACAAAAAAGAAGCGCCAAATGAAGCCTAGTCAAACAACTGCTATGGCAGGACAACCACTGGCAGGTTCTTTCAACGATCTTCTGGCCGCTTCTAACAGCATTTTCTCCAAGGAGATATTAGCTTAAAAGACTGCATCAATAAAGCTAGTCAACTTGTCTTTGACATTCTCTGTTGCATCTTTGACGTTATCTCCATAAACCGAGACTTTATGACGGCTGTCTTTGACTTTCTTCATGACGCCGAGCAATGCATCTAAATCTTTATCCGTCAAATCATCGACGACACCTAATAATTTTTCGTTGCCATTAAATTTGTCGTCAACAAACTTTTTCACTTTGTGACGGTTGCAAGCGAAGCGTACTTTGTTCACGACTTTGTCTGAGACAACGACTGCTGTTGAGATGCCAGCAATTGCCGCAATACTTAATCCAATCGTTACTTTTGTTGATGTTTTCATATCGATCAGCTCCCTTTATTTGCTACTTCTATGATAGCACGACCGATCAAATAAAAATACTATTTCGTTTATTCCAGAGTGAACCGCAATCCTTTCGGGAAGAAGTTTTTCACCACACCTTGCACTTGTTTGCCGAAGCCAATCGGGACCTCAGCCACCTTCAAGACGACCCAGCCTTCATTTCCAGGTACCGTAATCGTTTCACCAGCCACGTACTTCTGCCACTGAGCTAACTCAATTGACAAGAAAGGTGCTTCATCATTTTCTTTGATCGCCATTGCCAATGCAAAACTCGGTTCGATACGATTCTTTTTCACAGTCCCTACGTGAAGCCCTGGACGTAATACGCGAACCCCTTTTAGTGATGGTAATTCACTAGGTACTAACCACAGATGATCCCCAAAAAGCTGGATATCGGCAGCAGTCTCTTTTAAAAATGGATAGTTTTCTTGGAAAGATTGCCAAAGTGATCGCGTGACAGAATCAATCCCAGAAGCTTTTTTGGTTTTTTTGGTTTTCTTTGGTTTGGCTATGTTCTCCGATCCAAGATAGGTCAGCTTTGCGGCAAAATGACCTTCCCCTTGATTTTTGTGAGGCCATAACCGAATCGTCTTTTCAATGTCGTTCATCGGTGCCCAATCGTGGCGTCCATGAGACACATTTTCCAATTCAATCGGTTCAATGGAAAAAGGATATGCTGAGACCAGCCATTCAATGATGGCTTCATTTTCTTCAGGTGCAAACGTGCAAGTAGAGTAGATCAACTGTCCGCCAGGCTTTAACATCGCAACCGCTTCAGCCAAAATCTCCTTCTGGCGCTGAGCGCACTGCAGTGGCGAATCAGCTTGCCATTCCGCGATGGCCACAGGATCTTTGCGGAACATTCCTTCTCCTGAGCAAGGAGCATCCACCACGATTTTGTCAAAAAATTGTGGAAAATGCGGCGTCAGTTCTTGCGGCGCATGGTTCGTCACCACCACATTACTGATCCCCCATCGTTCAACGTTTTCCGATAAGATTTTTGCGCGTTTAGTAAAAATCTCATTGGAAACCAATAAACCTTTGCCTTGCATCTGACTTGCTAATTGCGTGGTTTTCCCTCCAGGCGCTGCACAAAGATCGAGCACTTTTTCTCCTGGTTGTGCATCTGCGATCGTCGCAACGATCATCGCGCTTGGTTCCTGACTGTAGACATACCCCGCTTGATGAAGCAGTGATTTCCCTTTGACTTCTCCAATATAGGCGTTCATTGCGTATGGTGCTGGACTTTTATCCGGTCCAAACATTTCCAGCATCGAGACGGCTTGTGGCTTCAACGGATTCAAGCGAAATCCTTTTACTGGATGCCCTGTTTCTAAAGCAGTAAAAAAGGCCGCCGCTTCGGCTCCTAGTAACTGCTGATATTTGGTAATGAATGCTGCTGGTAATTTCAAGATGATCCCTCCTAAGCTCTCTTATCATAGCGAGTGCTCAGCGATTGTGCAAGTAGCGTCAGGCAATTTTGAAAAAAATGTGACAAAAATCAACAGAAGGAAATCAAACCTAAAATAGGTCAGCAAAGGATCGTTCGTTCGAAAACGATTTACGCTATCCATTGCCCATTCACTGCTGATTTTGTCACAGTCTTTCGTTATTGCTGTAGGTATCGTTGAAATCGATCAATAGCATATCTACAGTGTTTTTTTGTACTGCTGGTATCTATCATCTGCTACTTATCATTGTTGTTTCGATAGGTCCGCGCTCATTTAAATAAAGATTTCTTGATGGTCTTTTCGATGAACGGCACTGAGGCGTAATCATCCCAGAACTTGATCAGCGGACCAACTAGAAAGGCACTGATAAATGTCCCAATCCCGATCGGTCCACCTGTGATCCAGCCGAGTGTCGCAAAAGCCACATCTTGGATCACTCTGACGACCCGATAATTCGCTTTCGTTCGATCAACGATTGTCGGTGCGATCGCATCATAAGGCGCACTTCCCACTTTTGCTGACATATAGAAGGAAGCACCAAAGGTAAAGAACAGAATACCGATCACTAAAAAGAGCCCTTTTTGCAGCCAACCTTCCGGAGAAACTGCGAAAAGTTCAAAGATTTTCGTATAAAAATCAATAAAAAAGCCCGTCAAGACCATATTGATCACTGTGCCGATCCCAATATGCCGACGACCAAAAAAGAAAATCAAGATCAACAAAACGAGATTGATCATTAATTGATAAACACCTAATGAAAGACCTAACCGTTCACCTGTTCCAATATTGGCAGCTGTATACGGATCCAGCCCGACGCCACCTACGCGAAGCAAGGAGGCGCCAAAACCGATGATAGCTACCCCGATCAACGCAAAAAGCGACCGCAGCCATGTTTCTTTTTTCATTTATTCCCCACCTTTTTCTTTTTATTATAACGACAATTTCAAAAAAAGGAAACTTGAGCATTCTCAAGTCTCCTTCTTTTCATTAGTCGCGGCGATTGTTATTGCCGAATAAAATAATCAAACGTAGTAATTGCAGCAATGTCGCAACTGCAGCTGCCACATAAGTCAAGGCTGCAGCAAACAATACTTTACGGGCCTGCGGTACTTCTTCTTCCGTTAAGAGACCGCCATCGGCTAAAATCCGTAACGCTCGTCTTGAAGCATCAAATTCGACTGGCAACGTCACCAATTGGAAAATAAATGCTAACGAGAATGCTAATATCCCCAGATTGATTAGGAAGGACCCTCTCAAAAGAACCCCGATCAAAATCAACGGGATCGACACCGCGGAACCAATATTAGCTACTGGGACGATCGCATGCCGGATACGCAATGGGAGATACCCTTTAGCATCTTGCACAGCATGCCCGCATTCATGGGCTGCCACTCCGATTGCTGCCACAGAAGTTGATTGTGCAGTTGCTTGAGATAGACTTAGCATCTTGTTGCCGGAATTATAATTATCAGTCAAATCTCCTGCGATAGCTTGGACGCCGACATTGTTGATGCCTTGGCTTTCCAAAATATACTGAGCCGCCTTGGTCCCGGTGATATTGTTTCTACTGCTTATTTTATCGTATTTGCTAAACGTGCTTTTAACGTATGCTGAAGCCGCCATCGAGATCACCATCCCGATAATGACTAAAATGAATGTTGGATCATAAAACCAACCAAAACCGTATCCACCGATTCCATACACGATGAAATCCCTCCCTTTCGTCTTTGACCTTATTTTACCATTAAATGGATGAAAATATTATGAAGAGGTATGGAAGATTCTGTTTTTAAAGTTTTTTTACAAATTCTGCCTTCAATTTCATGGCACCGAAACCATCGACTTTACAGTCGATATTGTGATCCCCTTCTACCAGACGAATGTTTTTGACTTTGGTTCCTTGTTTGATGGCACCAGAAGCACCTTTGACTTTCAAATCTTTGATGACCGTCACGGCATCGCCATCCTGAAGAACATTTCCGTTGGCATCTTTGACGACAGCAGCAGTTTCTTCTGTTTCCTGCCATTCATTGCCACATTCAGGGCAGACAAACAAGCCGCGATCCTCATATGCATAGGCGGATTGACAAACTGGACAATTTGGAATTTGAGACATATTCTTACTCCTCATAGTGATGTATTCTGTGTTTATTCAACGATCGAGCACGATCGTGAAAAAATAAATATAACTGTAGCATACAAAATTTCTGACTATCCTGCAATATCCTGCACAAAAAAATACAATCGATAGAACAAACTAAGTTCTATCGATTGCATTTGATGATCTTCTCAGTTCTAGCTAAAGATGGCTTCTAAGAATAAGGCTTCCATAAGAACTGTCGCCTAAATGATTCTATGAACAGGATAATTCCGTCGCAAGACCACCCTCAGTCTAAAAATAGATTTTCGTCTAAAATACGCCCTTCAGAAACAAAAATCGCATCCCCAATCAGTTGGAGCTCTTCTGATGCAACTTCGACTCGCAGCTCTCCGCCTAAAACATGCAGCACAAGATTGGCTTGCGTTTGTTCCCGGCGTCGCGCCACCGCATAAGCAGTTGCCCCAGAGCCGGTCCCACAAGCATACGTAAAGCCCTCGACTCCCCGTTCATAGGTGCGGACAACGAGCTCCCCAGCTGAATCGGCATCGTAGAAATTCACATTGGCGCCTTTAGGAAATGCTGACCAATAGCGAATCCGTTGTGCTAAATCTGTCAATGCATCGAGGGATGTTTCTTGCAGACCGGGATACTTCACCACCGCATGAGGGATTCCTGGATCACCTAACTCGATATAATCAACGACAGGAACCTCTCTGTCAGCGAAAGGTTGGTCAAACTTCGCAACGGTGGGGGGATTTAACGTCACTTTGTACTGTTGCCGATCCAATCGCCAAGCAGGAACAGGTCCTGCAACGGTCTCGATCACCATTGCTTCTGAAGCAACCTTATTTTCATAAGCATAGCGAGCGATACAGCGTGCACCATTGCCACACATTTCCGCTTCCGTACCATCCGCATTATAAAAACGCATGCGGAAATCTCCCGTTCCTTCGGGATGATCGACAGCCATCAACGCATCTGCGCCGATTGAAAATTTCCGCTGACAAACTTGAGCCGCTAACTTAGCCAACTGTTTCGAAGAAAAATTATAGCGACGATTGTCGATCACAATAAAATCATTTCCGGCACCTTGCATCTTGGTATAAACGATTTCCATGATTTCACCTGCTTTTTTTTATTCTTTCATCAAAAACGAAGGGATACGTTCATTTTGAATCAACTGCTGGAAAGTCTGACGTTCAACCACCAATTCCGCGTGCCCCTTTTCAACAAAAACTACCGCTGGAATCGCAAGTTTATTGTAATTGCTAGCCATTGAATAACCATATGCTCCCGTCGCAAAAGTCGCAAAAAGATCTCCCGTCTCTACTTTGGGTAATTGCAGATCTTTGACTAAGATATCCGTGCTTTCACAAGCCTTGCCAGAAATCGTAACTGTCTCTGTGGCAGCTTCTGCTGCCCGATTGGCTAGAATCCCCGTATATTCAGCTTGATAAAGACCGGGACGAATGTTATCTGTCATGCCGCCATCAATACTGGCATAGGTTCGAATCTGTGGCAATGTCTTGATCGTACCAATAGTATGCAGACTGATACCTGCTTCCGCTACAATACTACGCCCAGGCTCGATCACCACAGTCGGACGTTGGAGCTGATGCGCTTGGCAAAACGTTTCAATCGTCGCCATCACCGGGTCCAAAAAGTAAGAATAGGGTTGACGAATATCCTTTTCCGTATAGCGGACACCAAATCCGCCGCCAACATTCAACTCTTTAACAGTATAGTCAAATCGATGATGGATTTCTAGAACTAATGCTAGCGCAGCCTCTGTCGCAGCAATATGGGAATGATTGTCAGACAATTGACTTCCGATGTGGAAATGCAACCCATAAAAATCGATTTCCGGTGCGTCAATCACTTCTTCAATCAAAGGAAATAAAATCTCTTCATCCAATGGGATCCCAAATTTCGAATCTTTCTGTCCAGTTGAAATAAACGCATGGGTCTGGACATTCACTTCTGGTGTGATTCGGAACATCACTTTTGCTTTCCGCTGTTTCTCTTGACATAGCGCTCGAATCAAACCGATCTCCTGACTGCCATCGACAATGATCCGACCTACACCATAATCGATCGCTAATGCCAATTCATCAATAGATTTATTGTTGCCATTGAATTCGATTTGTTCCGCTGGAAATCCTGCTTGGATGGCTGTGTATAGTTCACCGCCACTAACAACATCCAAAGACAGGCCTTCCTCATCAATCAACCGCAGCATGGCTAGTGTATTGAAGGCTTTCGAAGCATAGGCAGCTCGGGTGTTTTCATAGCGAGACAGAAATTCCTCGCGAATAGCACGACATTGAGTGCGAATCTCGGTCACCGAAAAAACGTACAAGGGTGTGCCAAATTCTTTTGCTAATGCCACTGTGTCGCATCCATCCCAAAACAGGTGATTGTCTTTAATCTCTTTGATCATTACTGCGCTCCTCTCTTAGTACCTGACTCTGATTCAATCTTTCAATCAATCGCAGGTAGCACTCAATGCCTCCTAATAAGACTTTCTCATCAAAATTCATCTTGCTGCTGTGCAGCGGATAGGTATACCCTTTTTCTTCATCCCGAGTCCCGACAAAGAAAAAGACACCAGGGATCTCTTTTTGGTACATGGAGAAATCTTCCGCTAACATGTACGGCGGTGTCTCGATATAACTGTCGCCAGCAACATCCCGAACAGCATCTACCATGTCTGGATCATTGTCTACCACCCGATACAAGTGTTCGAAAGAAACTTCTGCTGAACAGCCATACCCTTTAGCAATCTCTTCAGCCGCCAATTTTACTCGTTGCGTCAATGTTTCATAGACCCCATCTTCAAAAGCCCGCATCGTTCCGTTCAACACGACTTCTCCGGGAATAATATTTTCTGCATCTCCTCCGCGAATCTTGCCGAATGTAATGACGGCCGAAGACAATGGACTAATGTTGCGAGAAACGATTGCATGGAGACCTTGAATGACCGCAGCTGCCGCTAAGATCGCATCGCTGCCTTGATGAGGTTGGGCCCCGTGAGCACTTTCTCCCAGGACTCGAATCGTGATCTCGCCATTTCGAGCCATCATTGGTCCCTTGCGGCAAGCAATCACACCTTCAGGATAGTCTGGAAAAACATGCAGACCGATAATCTGATCAATCGCAAAATCGGTTAAGATTCCTTCATCAATCATTAGCTGCGCACCACCAGGGCCTTCTTCTGCTGGCTGAAAAATCAACACAATGGTCCCGCGAACAGCTTCCGGGTAATCGGATAAGTACTTTGCAAAACCTAAAAGCGTCGCCATATGTCCATCATGTCCACAAGCATGCATTTTGCCGAGATGTTGCGAGGCAAAAGGAGCATTCGTTTCTTCCTTGATAGGCAATGCATCGATATCCGTGCGGAATGCTAACGTCTTCCCTGGTTTTTCACTGCGAAAAACAGCGATCAATCCGGTATCCAGAACCGGATAAATTTCTTTGATCCCGAAAGACTGCAACTGTTTAAGCAAATATTCCTTCGTTTTGAATTCTTCTAATCCTAACTCGGGAATCTTATGTAGTTCCCGTCGAAAACGAACCACGTCTTCGGTTAATTTCATTACTGCTTGAGATAATTGCATTCGTGGGCACCTTTCTTTCATTTGATCAGCAATATCGGCTGAAAATGTATGGATATCCACATTTCCATTGATATTGGATAATATTATAGTATATAATTCGAATAATCTATAGTATAAATAATCAAAATTTTTTGATTTTTAGTACAATTAGAGAAAGAATAAAAAGGTTGAAAGGATGTGGAGTAGTTTGACGATTTTTAAAGGTTCTGGCGTTGCATTGATCACCCCGATGTTTCATGATGGTTCGGTGGATTTCGACAAGTTGAAGTCACTGGTTGAGTGGCATATCCAGCAAGGTAGCGATGCATTGATCGCTTGTGGAACGACCGGTGAAGCCTCAACATTGAACGATGAAGAACACATTGCTGTTATCGAGGCGGTTGTCAAGCAGGCTGCGGGCCGCATTCCTGTGATCGGTGGCACTGGTTCAAACAATACGCAACATGGGATCCATCTTTCCCAAGAAGCAGAGCGTGTCGGTGCCGACGCATTATTGGTTGTAACCCCTTATTACAACAAAGCAACAAAAAAGAGTTTGGTTACTCATTACAAGGCAATTTGTCAAAGCGTTGAACTGCCTGTCATCTTATATTCGGTCGCATCAAGAACAGGAATGAACTTGACTTACGACATGGTTGCTGAATTAAAAGAGATTCCGAATGTCAAAGGAATCAAAGAGGCCAGTGGAGATATCTCACAAATTGCGTCTATCGCGCAACTAGTGGATGATGAATTTTCTCTCTATTCCGGCAATGATGATCAAGTCACACCAATCTTAGCATTAGGCGGTTCTGGTGTGATTTCGACGATCGGTAATATTGCCCCTAAACAAACAGCGACTTTGGTGGCAGATTTTCTTTCTGGAAATATTCAAGCAGCGATTCAGGAGCAGTTACGACAAAAACCTTTGATCGATGCGATTTTTAGTGAAGTCAATCCAGTGCCCATCAAAGCGGCAGTTTCCTTATTAGGAAAGTCTGACTTGCACTATCGGTTGCCATTAGGACCGCCTGAGAAAGAAACAATCAACCGTCTAAAAAAAGAAATGTCCGCTTATGGGCTTTTATAAGGAGGCAATCAAGTGAGACATATTTTATTGAGCGGTGCCAATGGTCGAATGGGAAAAGTTTTGCAGCACATGATTGCTGGACATGCTGAATTTGTGATCAGTGCTGGATTAGACCGTCACACGGAAGCAACTGGCGACTTTCCAATCTATTCTGCACCAGAAGCAGTCAAAGAACCTGTTGATTTGGTGATCGATTTTTCACATCATAGCAATGTAGCAGGCCTCCTTGACTTCTGTGTTGCCAACCAACTGCCCATCGTTGTGGCTACGACTGGTTTAAGTCAAGCAACCCAAGAAAAAATGGTCGCCGCTGCTCAAAAGATTCCTGTTTTTTATTCTGCGAATATGTCCGTGGGGATCAATGTATTGATCAAAGCCCTAAAAGCGATCACCCCACCATTGGAAGCAGATTTCGATATTGAAATCATTGAAAAACATCACAATCAAAAAATCGATGCGCCAAGCGGAACTGCATTGTTACTGGCAGACAGCATCAATGAAAGTTGTCAAGAACCAAAAGAATATCTTTATGGCCGTTCTGGCAACGATCTGACCAATGATCGAAAACAATTAGGTATTCACGCTGTTCGCGGTGGCACGATCCCGGGCGAACACACGGTGATCTATGCAGGAGCAGACGAGATCATTGAGCTGAAACATACCGCATTATCACGGGATATTTTTGCCAATGGTGCGTTGAAGGCTGCCGAATATCTTGCAAAACAACCTGCTGGACTATATGACATGGAAAATCTACTTGACAAGTAAAGGTGGTAACGTATGACTGAATTACAATTTTCTGATCCTTATCAATTAGCCAAATACATCAAAGAAGCCAATAAGCAGACCCCAGTCAAAGTCTATTTGAATGGTGATCTATCTACCTGTTCTTCCGAGACACTGAAAATTTTTGGGGCTGGCTCCTTTTACTTTATTGTTGGAGACAGTCAAGAAGTAGCTGATTTTCTAACGGCCAATCAAGATAAAATCACTGATTTCTATTTAGAAAATGACCGTCGGAATTCTGCGATCCCTCTGTTGGACTTAACAACAGTCGATGCTCGGATCGAACCAGGGGCTTTCATTCGTGATCAAGCAATCATTGAGAAGAATGCGGTCATCATGATGGGAGCGGTCATCAATATTGGTGCCGTTGTCGGCGAAGAAACAATGATCGATATGGGGGCGATTTTAGGCGCCCGGGCTACTGTCGGTAAAAAAGCCCATATCGGAGCTGGGGCTGTTTTAGCTGGTGTCTTAGAGCCACCTTCAGCTAGCCCAGTGATTATCGAAGATCATGTGTTGATCGGCGCCAATGCCGTAGTCCTTGAAGGTGTTCGTGTCGGTGAAGGTGCTGTGGTTGCTGCTGGATCTGTAGTCACAGAAGATGTACCGGCAGGGGCTGTAGTTGCTGGTTCCCCGGCTAAAGTCATCAAGATGAAAGATGAAAAGACGGCTAGTAAAACCGAGTTTCTTGACGACTTGCGGGGCTGATCTCGCCTGTTGCAACTTGCAAAAAAGCGTATGACCCGCGAGTCATACGCTTTTTTTATTTGCGTAATTTTTTACTACAGTTATTTACTACAATCAAAAACTCACCGATCATTCCCCTAGCAAGTCCTAAGATTCCTCGCTGTTGGTTTTTTCTTCTGCAAAAGAACACTGATCACGACGAATAAAGTCTATGCTTGTTCTCGAAAAGCTGAAACTGCGGTCTGGATTTCTTGATAGATGGCTGCCACTTCTTCCAGATCCGCTGCATTCGCTCCGCTGGCAAGCGGATGTCCGCCACCATGATGACGTTTGGCGATCTCATTGATCACAGGTCCTTTCGAACGCATCCGGACCCGATAATAGCCTTCTGGCTGCTCAACAAAAATTGCCCATGCTAAGACATCTTCAATCTTCCCTGGTAAGGACACGATAGCAGATGTTTCTGAATCAACAACGCCAAAACGCTGCTGAATCTCATTTGTCAGAATCACTTTGCCAGCTCCTAGTGAATCAACTTCTAAATTTTCAAAGACATAGCCGGAAAGACGAGCCACTGCTCTCGAAACCTGATCAATCTCACGATTGATTTTTGGTGCATCAAAACCATAATCCAACAAATCAGCTGCGTAACGCAATGTCGCGGAGGTCGTTGCTGGGTACAGGAAACGACCCGTATCCCCTACGATTCCGGCATAAAGCAGGCGCGCAGCTTCTTGCGACATAGTAAGTTCTTCAGCGAACATTTTCCAGAATGCCGTAATCATTTCACTGCAGCTGCTAGCAGTAGTATCCACCCAGACCAAATCTCCATAAGGTTCGTCATTAGGATGGTGATCGATTTTGATCAATTTTGCACCATTGGCATAGCGCTGATCACTGACTCTTGGTGAATTGGCGGTATCGGTCACGATCACTAAGGCATTTTTGTAGACTTCATCCGAAATCTCCTGCATTTCTGCTAAGTAGTCTAGCCCTTCAACAGGCCCTCCCACTTGATAGATCGCTTTTTCAGGAAAACTAGCTCGTAAAATTTCTGCCAATCCAACTTGTGACCCTAGTGCATCCGGATCAGGTCGCTGATGGCGGTGAATAATAATTGTCTGATATTCCTTAATTGCTGTCAATATTTCCTCTTGTACGTTCATTGCATATCTCCATTTTCTAAGCATTTATCTGATGACTGCTGTTCGAATTAAGGGCGCTCCATTACTTGGCAGACGACAATTGCTTTAGCTACCATGGAATTTTCGATATAGACTTCAATATCGATCTTAGCAGATCGGCGCCCCAGCTCCAAAATTTTGGGCTGAATAATGATCTCACTTTCTAATTGGATCAAGCGGAAATAGTGTAGATTCACTTGTTCGATCCAGCTGTTTCGCCGCTGATTGACTTGCATCGTTCGTTTGGCAGCATTGGCGATCACTTCACTGAGCACACCAAAAGAAATCGTTCCTACTTCATTGACCATTTGTGGAGTCACAGCGAAACGAAAGTTTGGCTGTGCCAATTTATTGCCTTCAAAATCTTGTTCAATGATTTGGATCTGACCAGAAATCTGATCAGAGATCGTATCGGAAATCTGGGTCTGTCTTTGGACTAGTTGCATCGCCTTCATAATGTCTTGCCGAGTCACGATTCCGATCAAAGATAAGTCATCTGCTACTACTGGCATCACTTCCAAGCCATCCCAAATCATTTGATGACTGGCAGAAGCAACACTCATCTCTTTTTTCACGACTCGCGGTTCACGAGTCATGATTCGTTCAATGATTTGCGTATCGGGTTTTTCCAAAACATCTTTTGCCGTAATGATCCCAACCACGCGCATGTTCTTGTTAACTACCGGATAGCGAGAATGATTGGTTTCTTCTGAAAGACGTTTATAGTCTTTGACAGTGTCAAACGTATGCAGATACTTTGTTTTTTCCAGCGGCATATAGATATCGCTAACGAGCATAATATCTTTTTTGATCAGCTGGTCACTCAATGCCCGGTTGATCATCGTTGCAACGGTAAACGTATCATAAGTCGTCTGCAATATTGGCAGTTCCAGCTTATCGGCCAAACGACAGTTTTCTTCTGATGTTTCAAACCCACCAGTGATCAAGACAGCAGCACCATCTTCTAATGCTAATTGGTGAACTTCATTTCGATTCCCTACGATCACGAGCGATCCCGGGGTGATATATCGTTCCATTGCTGATTCTTTCATCGCACCGATAACAAACTTATTCAAGTCCTTATCTAGACCGGCTGCGCCTCCTAGAACCTCTCCTTCAATGATTTGTACGACTTCTCCAAAGGTCAATTTTTCAATATGTTTTTTTAACTTACGCTCGATCCTAATGGTTCCTACCCGTTGAATGGTAGAGACCAGACCGATATTTTCTGCATCTTTGATTGCCCGATAGGCGGTTCCTTCACTGACACCTAAATCCTTTGCGATTCCCCGTACTGAAATACGGTCTCCTACCGGCAAACTTTCGATATGCGCTAAAATCAAGTCATGTTTCGTCGCCATAATTTTCTCCTAGTTAATAAAATCCGTCAATCAGACGGTCAACAATCAATCGATTCTCCCACAGCCAAAACGGTGCCTACTCCCTCAGGCAGCAAGTCGATAAAAGCGGCGGGATCTTGTTTGATCAGTGGGAATGTGTTGTAGTGAACTGGTACAACTTTTTTTGCTTTCAATAAGTGGGCAGCTGCGGCTGCATCTTTAGGTCCCATAGTGAAGTTATCACCAATCGGCAAGAAAGCCACATCGATCGCAAATTGTTCGCCAATCAGTGCCATATCACCAAAGAGGGCTGTATCCCCCGCGTGATATATTGTTTTGCCTTCCGCTTCTAAAATGATTCCCGCTGGGTTTCCCATATAGATCATCTTGCCGTCTTCTTCCAGACCGGAACTGTGCTGAGCTTGAACGAACCGTACCTTGCCAAAGGGAAAAGTATATGAGCCGCCGATATTCATACCGTGAGTCTTCGTTACTCCCTTACTTGTTGCATACTGACAAACTTCCACTACACTGATAATAGGTGCTTCTGTACGTTTGGCAATCGCCACCATATCTCCTACATGGTCGCTGTGCCCATGAGTGATCAGCAGCCAGTCTGGATCAACTGTTTCTGCATCCAGATCAGTCATAGCGTTTCCATTTATAAAAGGGTCAAACAACAACTTTTGTCCATCTTCCAACTCGATCGAAAGAACCGCGTGTCCATGAAAAGTAATCTTCACAACAATTACCCCTTTCCTATTCATAAGTAATACAGACTAATATTTTCTATTATAACAGACTAATACAAAATTCCAAACAATCAATTCGGTGTATCCATTTCATTCATGACGTTATTCTTCTCTTAGTCAAGAAATCACAAAAAAACTGTTCTAGTCTTCAGAAAAAAGAACTAGAACAGTTTTTTTAGGTTCGCAGCTTACAGAGAATGTTTCTGGAAGCCACCTTGTTTTTTGATACGCCACATAGTCATCAATAGGGCCACAGCACATAAAAGAAACGCACCGAAGAAAGTAACTTTCATTCCATAATTGAAGATATCTGGTCGTCCATTGATATATGTCGTCACATGCTGACCATAGGCACTGCTCATCGCAGAATATAGAATCGTTGTGGACATTGCAATCCCTAGCACCATGCCTAGATTACGAGCAAAAGAGTTCAAGCTACCGGCCACTCCCAAATTTTCTTTGGTCACGCTGCTCATGACCATGGTATTATTCGGCGATTGGAACAAGGAATTTCCTAATCCCATGATTGCTGTAGCCACCACATAATACCAAATAGGTGTATGCTGGTTCATAAACATGTACATCAGTTGGGTAATCGATAGTAAGGCCAAGCCAATCAACACCAAGATTTCTGGACCGACTTGGTCTGTCAAATAACCGCTGATAGGCGATCCGATAACCATCATCAAAGGAAAGACCATCATCAACATCCCGGCTACACTTGGAGTCAACCCACGGGCATTTTGCAGATAAAATGGAATCACGACATTAACAAAAAAATTAGCAGAAAAGATCAGAAGTGCCGTAAACAAACTTAACGTAAAAATTTTATTTCGGAAAATGCTGAAAGTAATCAGCGGCATCGCCACCCGTTTTTCTACTTGAATAAAAGCAATAAAAGCAATGATTGCAACGAAAATCAATACTAATGGCAACCATGTCAAGAAGCCTTGCTCCTGACCGATGAAAATTCCACCGAAAAAGGTCAAGATCGCCACAGAGAATAGACCAAATCCACTTTTATCGATGGAGTTGCGGCTCATGGTGATATCTTTGGGTAAAATTTTCTCCCCGGCAATCATAGTCAGAATTCCGACAGGAACATTGATCCAAAAAATATAAGGCCATGAAAAATGAGACAATATGATCCCGCCTAGTCCTGGACCAGCAATTGATCCTAGCGACACGAAAGCGCCGATCATCCCCAGTGCCCGTCCTCGCTCACTAATAGGAAATACTTCCGTAATGATTCCAGTATTTGTTGCCATCGTCATACTTGCACCGATCGCTTGGACGACTCGAGCAAAGAGCAAAAAAGCCAACGAATGGTTGAACCCGCACAATAAAGAACCGATGGTAAAAATCAACATGCCGAGACGAAAGACCTTGATTTTCCCCCAACTATCGCCAATCTTACCAAATAGCAACAAACAAGCACAAACCACCATCAAATAAACCGACACGACCCATTCCGCTTGGTTCATGGGTACGGACATATTTGCCGATATCGTCGGCAACGCAATATTCACGATGCTGCCGTCTAATGTAGACATAAACGTGAACATCGCAACAGCAATCAAGATCCACCATTTTCTCTGCTGGACAAGCGTATCTTCTTGATAACTTTTCACTCAAAACCATCCTTTCGATCCAATCAATTTTCTTTTAACACGAGTTTCTTCGTGGAATTGTTTTTTATCCAGACATCACTCCAGCATTCGGACAAGTCAAATTAGCCAGACTAACAAAAATAACTGACACGCCTTGAGAGACCCCACCAATCCGCACCGGAAAACAGGAGCAATTTCAATGTTTGGTTATTGGAACACTTGCTTTAGACAACACCCTGTCAATGAAGACCTAGATATTATCGATCGGACAATGTTCTCGTATTTCTGCGCTATGTATCTAAAGAGACACCACAAAAATCAAAGCAAAAACTAGGACGTTTGTAGCTGGCGTCCTAGTTTTCTGGATGTTTTATTTGCGTGATCGATTTCTTTGACTGGATTCCATGATCACAGGCAAGATCACTGGTCGGCGTTTTGTCTGTTCAAACAAGAAGCGGCTTAAGCGATCTCGAATGTCTTGTTTCAATTTACTCCATTCAAACTCTTCATCATGCAAATGTTTTTCAACGATCTCTGCAACGATCTCACCACTTTCCCGAATCAAATCACGACTTGCTTTGACATAAACAAAGCCGCGGGAAGTGATTTGCGGTGCTGCAATGATTTTCTTTTCGCGACGGTTGATCGTTACGACTGCGACGAAAATACCGTCTTCAGATAAGACTTTACGATCGCGTAAAACAATATTGCCGATATCACCGACACCGATCCCATCGATCATGACATTCTCAGCTGGTACAGCACCAGCTGAATGCATTTCGCCTTTTTTGTATTCTAAAACATCCCCGCGTGCGGTAATGAAAATATTCTTCAACGGAATGCCCACTTCATGAGCCAAGTCCACATGTGCTGCCAACTGACGATATTCTCCTTGGATTGGTAGGAAATACGTTGGCTTCATTAAATTCAGCATCAATTGCAGATCATTCGGATTCGCATGACCGGAAACACGAAAATTATCTGAAATTTGCTTCACGGTTCCACCCGCTCGGTAAATGATATCTTCCGTTTTGGCAACGACCGTTTCCATAGCTGTCGTAGGCGTCGTCGTAATATAAACGAGATCCCCTTCTTGAATCCGTAATGTACGATGTGTTCCGTTCGCCATTTTCTGCAATGCTTTGATCGGTTCACCCATACGGCCAGTCTCTAGAATAAGCAATTGCTCATTGGCATACTTTTTCATTTCTTTTTGGGTGATCAGCAAATCCTCTGCTGGTAATTTTAGTTTACCCAACTTCATCGCAGTGCGGATGATCCGTCCAAAGTCCTGACCAGTCAAAACTACTTTTCGTCCGGAACGATATGCTGCATCCAGCACTTGTTGAACCCTCTGCAGATTGCTGGCTACACTTGCGACAATGATCCGACCTTCCCAATAGCGAATGTTGTCAAACACTTCATCTTGAATCGTCAATTCAGAAGCAATCGGTGCTGGGTTTTCTGCATTTGTTGAGGTGCTCAGCAATGCCAGAACGCCTTCTTTACCGATCTCTGCCAAACGTCCGAAATCCGTTTGATACATTGGGATAGCTGTTTGATCAAATTTGAAATCCCCTGTATAGACGATATTTCCAGCGCTGGTTTTGACGCTGATTCCGACAGAATCAGGAATCGAATGCGTTGTCCGGAAAAAGCTGATGGTTGCATGACCAAAATCGATTTCTGAATGTTCATCAATGATATGGAAATCTTTGAATTTCTTTGTTGCTTCGTTTTTTGCTACGGTCAATTTTGCCAATTCGATCGTTAGCTCTGTTCCAAACACCGGAACTGGAACATTCTCCAAGAAATAGGGCAGCGCCCCAATGGCGTCGGCATGTCCATGAGTCAAAAAGACCCCCGCTACGCGATCTGCGTTTTCTTCTAGATACGTGAAATCAGGAATGACCGTATCGATTCCCAATAACTCGTTTTCTGGATAACGGACACCGCAATCCAGAACAAATATATCCTCTCCAACTTCAGCAATGTACATATTTTTTCCGTTTTCACGTACACCACCGAGAGGAATGATTTTGATAGTTTCCAATCTATTCACCTCTTGATTTTTTTACACTATTTATTTCCCTAGCCTAAGCCGTCTCTTTCATTATACAACAAAAAAAAGAAAAGCGTGGCATTCGCTACACTTTTCTGAAAAACTTATGATTTACACTCGAACTAGAGACTGTTCATGCAGCGATTCTGCGATTTGGATAGAGTTCCAGGCAGCACCTTTCAGCAAGTTGTCCGCTACCACCCAAAGATGCAGACCATTCGCTACATCTAAATCTTTTCGAATCCGACCGACGAAGGTCTCTGTCTTACCGACACTCGTCAGTGCTTGTGGATAAATCTGCTGACTTGGATCGTCTTGCAGAACTGCTCCGGGAGCTGCTTTGATCCACTCTTTGACTGCAGTCAATTCCGCAGGTTGTTTTGTTTCGATATAAATAGATTCTGAGTGCCCGCTAAAGACTGGGATCCGAACACAAGTAGCCGCTACTTGGATCGCTGAGTCTTCCATGATCTTTTTGGTTTCATTAATCATTTTCCACTCTTCATAGGTGTAATCATCTTCCGCAAAAACATCGATCTGCGGCAAGGCATTGAATGCGATGGGATAGTGTTTCTTGTCACCGCCCGCTGGCATGATCTCTGGTGCCAACTGATCAGCTGGTGTTCCTGACAAGTAAGCTTGAGATTCCCGTGTCAATTCTGCCATTGCCTTAGCACCGGCACCTGAAACAGCTTGATACGTCGAAACAATGATCCGCGATAAACCTGCGTGTTGCCGAATCGGTTCTAATGCCACCATCATCTGAATCGTTGAACAATTTGGGTTTGCGATAATCCCTTGGTGTTTTGCTAAAGCATGAGCATTTACTTCGGGAACCACTAAAGGGACATTCGGATCCATTCGGAAGTAGCTCGTATTGTCGATTACGACCGCACCGCTTTTAACCGCTTCTGGGGCAAATTGCTTGGAGATACTGCCGCCAGCACTAAATAAAGCCAAATCTACTCCAATAAATGAGGTCGTAGTTAATTCTTGAATGACCAAAGTGGCTCCTTTGAAGACACAGGTTTTCCCAGCTGATCGCTTTGAAGCCAATAGAATCAATTCCTTGATCGGCAATGTAGTCTTTTCTAACATCTCAATCATTTTTGTTCCAACTGCGCCAGTCGCACCAACAACAGCTACCCGGTACCCTCTATCCATTTGATCACTCCTCGAATAAAAATACATTTTTACTAGTTTATCATATTTAAGCAAAAAGAAAAGACCTTACATAAGCATTCTCAGAAAGAAAAATAAAAAATCTGAAAATTCCCTCTTCTTTCGCTTTTTTTCAAAAAAGGGTTATTTTTCGACTGTTATTATTTGTCACATCTACGGGTTATAGGCTATAATATTAGTAGAAAGAATTTTGGGGAAGATTCTTTCCAACGTGCATGGGGAAATAAAACCCAATCAGCCTAAATGAGGCAAGACCTGTTTTAACAGATCTTGCCTCATTTTATTTTTTAATTATTGCTGATTTCATTGTTGATTTTTGCAATGACAAATCCTTTATTATCAATGATCATTGTCTCATCTTCGATCTGCATAAACTGATCTAATAAAATTTCCTCTGGGCAAGACAATGTGAGTTGGTCTTCCCCGGTATTAAAGATTCCAATGATTCGTTGCGCACCTAATTCCCGCTCAAAAATGATCAATCCTTCTTCTTCAGAAATCACGTTCCAATTCAAAGAGCCCTCTGAAAGGATTTTTTGATGACTCTTGCGCAAATGAATCAAATCAGTTGTGAAGCGCAACAAATCGCGGTCTTGTTTTTCTTCTTCCCAAACCATACATTTCCGGCAATCCGGATCCATATCCCCGGTCAAGCCGATTTCATCGCCATAATACAGGCAGGGAACCCCTTGCTGCAAGTAGGTAAAAGCCATCACCTGCCGCATCAGGTCCTTATCGCCTCGTGCCAATGTCAATAGACGCGGCGTATCGTGAGAATCCAAAATATTGAATTGGACTTGATTTGTCTGGTCCCGATAAAGCATCAATTGATTATTTAGTTCCGAGACCATCTTTGTCATTGATATTTCGCCTTTGACGAAGTATTCAATGATTGCATCTGTAAAAGCATAGTTCATGACTGCATGGAATTCGTCCCCTTGGAGCCATCTTTGAGAAGAATGCCATATCTCTCCTAAAATATAAAAATCGTCTTTGGCTTCATCACAGACCTGACGAAATTTCTTCCAGAAATTATGGCTCACCTCATTGGCTACATCCAAGCGCCAAGCATCGATATCAAATTCTTCGATCCAGTAACGAGCAATTTTCAGGAGATAGTCTTGAACATCCGGATTCTCTGTATTCAGCTTCGGCATATGCGGGGTAAATGCAAACACATCATACGTGATATCATAAGCATCTTCAAAATCTTCGCCTTCTTTATAATTGACAGGGAATTCATTGATATGGAACCAATCGGCAAAGGGAGAATCTGCACCATTCTTAATGACATCGAGCCATTGGTGGGAAGTATCTCCTATGTGATTGAAAACTGCGTCAAGCATGACCTTGATTCCTCGTTTATGACATTCCTCCACCAACCGTTTAAAGGTCTCGTTATCCCCAAATGCCGGATCAATCGCTAAATAGTCGATGGTATCGTATTTGTGGTTGGAGTAGGCTTCAAAAATCGGACAGAAATATATCCCATTGATCCCTAGCGAAACGAGATAATCCAGATGGTCGATCACACCTTGTAAATCTCCACCAAAAAAATCTTGCCGATCAGGATTTTTGGACCCCCAGGGCAATGTGCCTTCAGGATCATTCGATGGATCGCCATTGGCAAAGCGCTCCGGAAAAATTTGATACCAGACGGTTTCTTTGACCCATTCCGGCACTTTGAACCGATCCGCTTCTTGAAAGTAAGGCATCCGGAAATAATTGTTGTTCATTTCTAAGTATTGCTCTTCAAAAGGATAGACCCCATGATCCCCATAAAAAACATGGAGACCGTCAAAACTTTCAATTGAGAAGCCGTAAGACAATCGGCGAAATTCTGCACTTACAGTCACTTGCCAATAATCATGCAAGTCCGTAGACAAGATTTTATCCATTTCGATCCTTCGTTGGTACCAAGCTTCTTTGTATAAGGTATACGGATCCCCGCATAATAATTGCACGTGACGCACATCTTGACGAGCTGTGCGCAGCCGAATGTGCATTTTGTCTTTTTCAAATAAATAAGCAAATTCACTTTCTGGACGATGATAAATAGCAGTAGTATTCATAGCAGACTCCTTTAATTATTTGTTGCCTCTATTTTCCCACACACAAGAAGAGAATACAAGCAAAATATGCAATCGATTGCTTTATCCTCTTCTTTTTACAAAAGGGCGAGAAATATAATAGAAACATCAAATAACACAAACGAAGCAATCGTTTGCATTGCTATAAATTGGGGATCATTTACTTGGTTTAGAATTGTTCGAGCAAGCGTGTTCTTTTAAAATGTCATACTTCCGCAACAAACCAATCACTGTAGTCAGCGCCTGATAAAGCTCTGTAAAATCCGAAGGGCGCATTGCCGAAACCTTCTCATTCAAGCGATCCTCAATTTGTTGTTTTTTGCGACTAAACAATTCTCTTCCCGCTTCACACATAAAGACATTGACGCTGCGCCGATTCGTTTCATTGGTTTTGCGAATGACAAACCCAGCTTTTTCCAATCCAGCAATCGAACGACTAATCTGGACCTTCGATGTGCCGATTTGTCTTGCTAATTCCGACATCGTCATCCCTTCATTAGCTGCGATGATAACCAATTCAAGTATTTCCATCTTTGTCAATTTTAAATCTTCAAACCCAACTTCTTCAAACAAAAGGTTTCCCAGTAGTGAGAAAACTTCTGCAAATACTGATATATCAAACTTCTCTATCGCTTTTGTCATTTTCTCCCTCTTTTCTTCTCTATAGTTTAGTATAAGAACTTCTGCAAAACAATAACGATTGTTGATTTTTGTTAACTGTTATGATAGCTTTTAAACAGGATGAAAAAAACATGAAAATGGCAAGAAAAGAGTGACAGCATGCTAGAATTAAAAGATATCAAGAAGTATTATAAAGTAGGATCAAGTACCACCAAAGCATTGGACGGTGTCTCGGTTGCTTTCCGAAAACAAGAGTTTGTAGCCATTTTGGGACCAAGCGGCTCTGGAAAAACCACCATGCTAAATGTGATCGGTGGATTAGACAACTACGACTCTGGAGACATGGTCATTAATGGAAAATCGACCAAATCTTTCAAGGACCGTGATTGGGATGCCTATCGGAACAATTCGATCGGTTTTGTGTTCCAAAGTTACAATTTAATCAGTCATTTGGGGATTATTGATAACGTTGAGCTAGGAATGACACTAAGCGGTGTTTCAAAAGAAGTCAAACGAGCGAAAGCCGAAGATGCGCTGACACGGGTTGGTCTTGCGGACCATATGCACAAAAAGCCAAATCAACTTTCTGGTGGGCAAATGCAGCGGGTAGCGATTGCCCGAGCATTAGCCAACGACCCAGATATTCTGCTTTGTGATGAACCGACGGGTGCGTTGGATTCAGAGACTAGCGTCCAAATCATGAAGCTGATCCAAGAGCTTTCCAATGAAAAGCTCGTAATCATGGTTACCCATAACCCGGAACTAGCGAATCAGTATGCAGATCGAATCATTGAGTTCAAGGATGGTCGAATCTTAAAAGATTCTAACCCGCATATTGAAGAACAAAAGAAAGATCAATTTGAATTAAAGCACACGAAGATGAGTTTCCTCACTGCATTGCGTCTTTCTTTCAATAATATCCGGACAAAAAAAGGCAGAACTTTCTTAACGGCATTTGCTTCAAGCATTGGGATCATCGGCATTGCCATCGTCTTGTCTTTATCGACCGGATTCCAAAAGCAAATCGATAATACACAGTCTGAAACATTGGCCCGTTTCCCGATCACGATCTCTAAAGTAACGACGGAACAAGACCCTTCTGCAATCAGTACTCGTACTAAAGAAGAGAATTTCCCGTCCACTAAAGAAGTGACCGCAAAACTGAGTGACGCTGACCGGGCAACCCATATCAATAATATTGATCAGGACTTTCTTGACTATCTCAATAAAATTGATCCTGAGTTAAGCAACAACATTGGCTACACTCGTTCGACTTCGTTGAACTTACTGCGTAAGGTCGATGATAAAGTAGAACAAGTCAGCTTTTCAAATGCTTCAGCTGATAACGAGCAGACAAATGCCATGATGTCCGCAATAAGTGCTTCGACGGGAATCGGCGTTTCAACCTTCCCAGAACAACTATCTGAGGAAAACGGCAACTTCCTGAAAGACAACTATGATTTGCTGCAGGGAGAATATCCTGCATCAGCAAATGACGTTGTACTGATCGTTGACGAGAACAACGTGACGAACGTCAACGCATTGATCAACTTAGGATTTGATATCAAAGACGGCGATAAAGTGTCTTTCGATGATATCGTAGGAACAACAGTCAAGTTGGCACTTAACGATGCCTTTTATACTGAATTGCCAACTGGGAACTTTATCCCAAATCAAGATTTAACAGCTGTTTATGACAACAGTGCAAATAAAGAATTAAAAATCAGCGGGATTTTACGTATCAAAGAAAAATCTACGATGAATTTGCTTTCTACCGGGATCGCTTATAGCGATGCATTAGCCCAAGAAGTTATCAAAGAAAACAAAAACTCGGCAATCGTCAAAGCCCAAAAAGACAGTGATATCAATGTTATGACCAACGAAAAAATCGATGCTAGCACGCGCGATTCTCTAATCGATTACTTAGGTGGCAGCGACTTGCCAAACAGTATTATGATCTATCCAAATGATTTTAGTTCCAAAGAAAAAATCTTGGACTATCTTGATGCTTACAACAAAGGCAAAGATCGTAAAGATCAAATCGTTTATTCTGATTTAGCTGGAACCATGACGCAATTGACCGGCGGCTTGATGGATGCCATCACTTATGTTCTGATTGCTTTTGCCGCTATCTCATTAGTGACGAGCATGATTATGATCGGTATCATCACCTATACTTCAGTTTTGGAACGTACGAAAGAAATCGGCGTCCTAAAAGCTTTAGGTGCGCGTAAAAAAGATATCACTCGTGTCTTCGATGCTGAAACATGTATCCTTGGGATTGCTTCTGGTGCATTAGGTGTCTTGATTGCTTGGTTAGCTACTTTCCCAATCAACGCGGTCTTATACAATATGACTGATCTGGAAAATGTTGCACAACTGAATCCAGTCCATGGATTGATCTTAATTCTGGTCAGCACGATCCTAACCATGATCGGCGGCCATATCCCAGCACGGATGGCAGCAAAAAAAGATGCTGCGATCGCTTTGCGGGCAGATTAATTCTTTCTAACTAGTCACAGCTAAAGAGAGCATTGCAGCTGTCAGTTAATGGTGCTCTCAGCAAAACAAAAAGTACTCGAAGTGAAGCGACCCCCAAAAGTTAGACCAAAAAATCTAACTTTTGGGGGTCGTTATTTGTATGGCAAAATATCCTTTTGAATTAAAACTAAAAATCGTTAAAGAATATCTTAGTGGCGTGGGCGGATATCGGTATCTTGCCAACAAATACGGTATTTCAAGCAAGTCTCAAGTAAGTAATTGGGTGAATGTCTATCGTGAATACGGAGAGGAAGGTCTATTGAGAAAGCATCAAAATCAGAAATATTCTGTTCAATTTAAGTTAAATACGCTAGAGTTATATCAAACAAGTGAGATGTCCTATCGAGAAGTTGCTAGCACTTTAGAAATGAACAACCCTGCGCTTATTGCCAATTGGATGCGTAATTTCAGAGAAGCAGGTATTGAGGGGCTCTCAAAAGAGAAAGGGCGACCACTTACTTTGACTAGAAAAAAAGAAAACAAAAAAGAAAATACAACAACTGAAGAACGCGATCGTATCAAGGCATTAGAAAAGCAAGTCCGATCCCTTCAAATTGAGAATGCCTTTTTAAAAGAGTTGAGGAAGCTGCGAAAACAGGAAGCCCAGCAAAGACGCAAGAATCAATCGCACGAATCATCGCCAGCCTCCGAGGATCATTCAAACTAGTTGAGCTTCTTGAAACATTGAAATTTCCTAAAGCAACCTATATGTATTGGCAGAAACGGTTTGACAGACCAAACCCAGACCAAGAAATTGAAGAAAAAATGCTTGAAATTCGCAAAGATCATAAAGATTACGGCTGTCTGCGACTAAAAAAAGAATTAGAGAATCAAGGGATTCATGTCAATAAAAAGAAGATTCAACGTCTGATAAAAAAACTAGGTATCGAAGTAAAGTCTTACACTCGAAAATCTCGACGGTACAATTCTTATCGTGGGAAGGTTGGCACTGTCGCCAAAAATCGTATTCATCGTCGGTTTTATACAAATATCTGTCACCAAAAAATTACAACTGATACCACAGAGTTTAAGTATTATGAAGTAGACACCACAGGTGTCGTTCGTCAGAAAAAGCTGTATTTAGATCCTTTCATGGATTTCTACAATAGTGAAATTCTATCTTATCGGATTTCTGAAAACCAAACGCACTAGCCATAATGGAAGGATTAGAAGAAGCAATCCAGATGACAAATGATTGTCCATTTCGTAGAACCTTCCATTCAGATCAAGGATGGGCCTATCAAATGAATGCTTATAAGAATAAATTGAAGCAGCATAAAATCTTCCAGAGTATGTCTCGTAAAGGGAATTGTTTAGATAACTCACCTATGGAAAACTTCTTTGGTTTATTAAAGCAAGAGATTTTTCACGGAGAAGTCTATCGGAGTTTAGATGAATTGAAAACAAAAAATGACCAATATATCTATTATTACAACCATAAACGCATCAAAAAGAAATTAAATTGGTGAAGTCCGGTTCAGTTTCGAGAAGCTGTAAAAACAGCTGTCTAACAGTTAATCTTATCATACAAAAAAGGAGTGGATTTCTCCACTCCATAAAAGTCTAACTTTTTGGGGTCACTACGAAAAGTCATTTTCGAGTACTTTTTGTTTTATGCCTGCGATAAGCTCTTTTGTAACCTGAAAATCCGGGCTATAGAGGACTGCTCCTTTGAGTTTGTGGATGGTCTGCTTCCACTAAAAGAAAGCATTCAGCTAGAGCAGCCAGCACTTATCTTCTATTCTCTTTAACTCTCTTTAATCTTAGTCAATGATTTCTCCATTACTGCGGATAACTCTTTGATACCAAGCAAAGCTATCTTTTTTGATTCTTTCGCCACTGCCTTTTCCATAATCATCACTATCTACATAAATAAATCCATAGCGTTTGCTCATTTCACTAGACGAACAGCTGACTATATCAATGGG
Source organism: Enterococcus sp. FDAARGOS_553 (assembly GCF_003812305.1). Lineage (NCBI taxonomy): Bacteria > Bacillati > Bacillota > Bacilli > Lactobacillales > Enterococcaceae > Enterococcus > Enterococcus sp. FDAARGOS_553. Next base: position 1,552,306 of record NZ_CP033740.1, on the reverse strand, counting down.
TCCCCAAGCATAGTAACCGCGCAGATCCACACCATCTTTGATTGCTTCTTTCATGGCTCGAATATGATCTCGATAATACTCTATACGATAGGAATCATGAATGCTCCCATTTTCCAATTTATCAAAATAGCCAATCCCATTTTCAGTGATATAAATTGGACACTGATAGCGATCATAAAACTCATTTAAAAGAATTCTCAAGCCAATGGGATCAATTGTCCACCCCCAAGGATTTGCTGGTAGTTCCTTATTTCTGTGTGGTCCTAAATCCTTATCGTAAGAGTCTTGATCGCATATTTGTGTATAGTAGTAAGAAAAAGACATAAAGTCTGCCGTATGCTTCAGTGCTTCTTCGTCATCTTCTCCAAAAGTTACATGAATGCCTTTATCATCAAAGTAACGGAAAGCATAACCAGGATAGCGGCCGCGAAGTAAGACGTCTGCAAAGAAATACTCCATTTGATTTAATTTTAATGCAGCTAGAACATCTTCCGCCTTGCTAGATGCGGCATAAGATGGACCGCCACAAAGCATCATGCCGATCTCATTATCTGGATAATGTGCATGCGCATATTTTGTAATCAATGCACTAGCAACCATTTCATTGTGTACTCCTTGATATTTAGCAGAAAGCAAATCCTCTACTGCATCCTCAGGAATTCCAAGATGATTGAACGATTCATGGACAATTAAATTGATTTGATTAACCACTATCCACTTCTTTACTTTGTCATGATAGCGATCTAGCAGAACTTGACCATAACGGACAAAGAAATCAATAACTTCTCTTGAATACCAGCCTTTATACGAAGTTGTCAAATGAAGTGGCATTTCATAGTGAGACATTGTGATCATTGGTTCCATACCATTTTTTATTATTTCATCAAATAAATCGTCATAAAACTGCAAACCCGCTTCATTCGGCTCCAACTCATCTCCGTTTGGAAAAATTCTTGCCCAGTTGATAGAAGTCCGAAATGTTTTTAGCCCTAATTCAGCAAGCAATTTCAAGTCATCTTTATACGTGTGATAGAAATCAATTCCCCACCGTTTTGGAAAAATTCGCTCTGTACTGTTCATTGCTTCTTTGATATAAGCTGTCGTTATTTCCATATTAGATTTCTTTTCTAAGTCAACATCTGGAAGAAACTCATTAATATCTGCCACACACCAGCCTTTTCCGTCTACATCCCACGCACCTTCAGCTTGATTAGCTGCAATAGCACCGCCCCATAAAAAATCTTTTGGAAAACCTTCAGGTATTTTAGTCATTTTCTTCCTCTCTTTCCAGTCTACTCTCCAATTGCTCAATGCGCCGATCATAGGCTTTAAAAATTGCCAGCATGCGTTTAGCAATATTTATCTCACTGTAAATAGTCATCAATGTATCCTGTGCATGTGCGAACAACACAGAATACTCTCCATCTTCACCAGATGTTTCAGCCGTAATTGCATCTGTCTGTATGCGGTGTGCCTGTACAATCTCCTCATTTGCTTGCTTTATTTCCACTTCAGCCAGTGCAAAATCATATGATTCAATCGCTTTCAAGGCATCCATACAATGCTTTCTGGCATCTCCAGCATGTAGAATTATCTGCATGGCATGTTGAACGATTTGTTCTTTCACCATTCTAAGACCTTCTTTCACAATTATCTTTCTATACTCTTTCAGTTGCTTCAGCAGCTTCTCTTTCGCATTCTTGTTTTTCATAGGCTTTAAAAAATGGATACCAAATCGCTGCCGCCACGACAAAAACAATCAGCATTAGCAGAATGCCTGAAATTGTTCCGGTAGTTAGCCAAGTGGCAATCGGAAATGGACAGTACCACATTTGAAACATGACTGTTGGAATAGGTGCAAAAGCAATGACTTTCGTAAATAACCAGACAATTAATGGCAATATCAACCCTTGTAACCACATCGGGACCATCAATAGTGGATTCCAAGCAATACAGCCAAAAACAATCGGTTCATTGATATTAAAAATCGTCGGAGCAACCGAAGCCGTACCCAAGGCTTTTAATTTTTTTGATTTGGAGCGCATCAACATAAAAACAAGAGGCATTGTACAGCCGATACCGCCAATCCATAGATAAGCAGAATAAATAGTTGGATCAGTTACTAAATTCATTGCCTTTCCGTCAATATTTGCTTGAATAGCAGTCAATAAAACTGGATTTAAAACAGGCGTTAATACCCATGTTGAAATTCCCAACGAATAGAGGAAACAAACAATCAACATCATCAATGAAAAGCCCCATGGCGTCTCAATCACACTTTGTAATGGCATAAAGATGGCTAGAACAGCATTGTAGACATCAAAGCCAAGAAGATCAACGAAGATCCATCCGGTAAGGACAACAATACCGATTGGCAGCATAGCATCAAACCAAGAGCGGACAAAATCGGGAATCACCGATTCCTCACTGAAAAAAGAAAACTTTCCAAATAAATTCAACACCATACCAGCGAATAGTCCTGCAACAATTGCAATAAACATTCCCCCTGCACCAAGCGCACTATGACTAAAACCAGGTTCTCCGTCAGCAATGACTTGTGGAGAAATAATAATCAAAAATAAGATGATTCCAGACATTCCAGCATTGATTCTTTGCTTACGCAGTCTTTTTTTCTCCATCAAGTTGAAAGGAATCAGAAAAGATATGACAAGTGAGATCATCCCCATCGTCCATCCGTATGGCGTCCAGAAATTGGGTAAACTTGGAAAATAATCATTTAAAATTGCCAGCATACAAAAGACCGATCCTAAGAAAATTAATGGCAAAGCCTGCATGATTGAGTCTTTAAGAGTCACGATCCAAACGTTATGATTGATTTTATTCATTTTGGGCGTAAAGCTGTTTTCCAGCCAGTTAATTAAGGATTGCATTTTATTCCCTCCATTCTGAAAGCTACTGTACCTCTTCCAACAAGTGATCCAAAGCTTGTTTTCCGTTTAATGTGGCATAGTATTCAGGCTTCATCAAAATCACTTTCACTGGTGCATCACCAACAAATTCTTCTACTTCATCCAAAATATACGCCAGATGGGGACCAACCATTAACGCATCAATGTCGTCAATGTAGTTTTCAATCTCACTTTCACCGCGAGCAGTAATTTTTATGTCCAATCCTTTTTCAGCAGCAGCTTTGCGAATATTAGCAGCCATAAAACCTGAGCTGGCTCCAGATCCACACACAAGTAAAACATTCAATTTTTTCATGATTTTTCTCCCCCAATTCAATTTTCATTGATAGCGCTATCAATTACAGTTATACTATAGTCAATCTACAGCGGTGAAACAAATATTCTTTTGCACTGCAGTGGTGAAAGAGAGGGTGTCAGCCAATGAAAGCAAAGTATATAAAACTTCTTCACTATCTAAATGAGCAAGACAATTGGGTTTCCTCCACTCAATTAGCGGAAAAATTTGGGTTATCCAAACGGACGATAAAATCGTATATCGCAGATATTCAAGACAATGAATCTGATTTGATCCTTTCTTCAAACAAAGGCTATCGAGTGGTAGCAAGTAATCTGGTCACTTTTTTCAATAACACAGAAACAAGTGTCCCTGAAACGCCTACTGAACGAACTGCTTATCTCCTTTTGCGACTGATTTCAACCGAGGAAGCTCTGTCTGTTTATGATCTAGCAGAAGAACTATTTATCAGCGAGTCCACATTGTTGAGTGATACAAAAAAACTTAAAAAACAATGTTCTGAACTGGCTATCGAAGTCAGACTGACCAAAGATACACTACAGTTGATTGGAACAGAAAAAGCGAAAAGACAATTAATCCATCAGACATTGCTATCCGAATTGGATAATCATTTCGTTGATATGACTAAGCTACAAGAAAGTTTTATAGATTTTGACCTTGATTATATCAAGGAAATTATTGCCGAACTTTTTTCAGACTATGATTTTTTCACGAATGATTATGCGTTAACAAATATAGTTATTCATCTAGCAATTGCCGTAGACCGTATGAAAGGAAATTTTCAGTCTCCTGAAGCAGAAGCTCAAGCGCCTCACTCAATCCATCCGACAGTACTAAAAATTTCCGAAAAAATCGCGGAAAAAGTAGCGGAACGGTACGGTATTCGTTTTCCCAAAGAAGAAATTCGTGATTTAGCTATCCTAATTTCAGCGAATGGAACTAGCGTGAATTTCACTCAAATTTCACCTGATGAGTTAGAGAAGGTCACGGACAAAAACTGCCTTGACTTAGTAAGAAAAATTCTAGCAAAAGTGGATGAATTATACTTTATTGATGGCAATGAACCTGAGTTCTTCATTCGATTTGCCCTCCATATAAAGAATTTACTGTATCGGATCAATAACGGCTACTCTTGTAGAAACCCAATGACAGAAACACTAAAAAAAGAATGTCCGCTCATCTATGATTGTGCCGTCCAGGTTTCTCATGTCATTCAAAAAGAAATCGGTTATACGATTAGTGAAGACGAAATTGCCTACATAGCTTTTCATTTAGGCTATGCGTTAGAAATTCAAAAACAGCGTACGAATAAAATAAACTGCACGATTCTAGTGCCTCATTACTACAACATGAATATTCAGGTGATGGAAAAGCTTCAGAAAAATTTCTCTGATGACCTTGAGATCCAGAATATTCTTACTAGTGAAAAAGAGTTGCAGTATGTAGATACAGAACTGATTGTGTCTGCTGTTAAACTGAAGCAAGTGATCGCTACCCCATACGTGACCATTAATCCTTTTTTTACCCTTGAAGATCGGCAACAAATTACCGCCAAGATCTTTGATATCAAAGAAAAAAAACGAAAAGAACAATTTGTGAAAACCTTTCTATCGCTTGTTGATAAAAAGCGATTCTCATATACAACTGAAAATCAAAACTCCGCAGAATTGCTCAAACAATTATGTGGTCAAATGAAAGAAGAAGGAATCGTGGACGAGACCTTTTATCCACAAGTAATTGAGAGGGAGCAACTTTCTTCTACTGCCTTTGGTTCAGTGGCTATTCCACATTCACTGACAATGAATGCCAATCGTACGGGGGTTGCGATTGCCGTCAATCCAAAGGGGATCCAGTGGGGAAATAATCGTGTCACATTGGTTTTTTTGATTTCCATCAATTACCATAACCGTCATGTGTTTCGGGAAATTTTTGATGATCTGGCCATGATTTGTACAGATGAACAAAACATTCATAAATTAAGTGCCATAACCACCTTCGATGAATTTGTAGACACGCTGACACAGTGTTTTATCAGCAACAACACAAAACAATGATACTTTTTATTATTGATAGCCATACACGTCGCACAATAGTGGGCAGCCTCTTGGCTGTTCTTTGATTAATAAACTTGGTTATTAACATTCTAAAGGCTGCTCTTCTTGTTCTTTTGACATAATAAGAATATAAAAAAGATCCTGATAAAAGTTCATTCATCCTCGACATACAATCCAGCGTCAAGAAGCACTCAAAATCATCAATTTTGAGTGCTTCTTGTTTTTTTATGTTTCTTAAGAAAATTTTCGGTCTTTCTAAACAAGTGGGATCAAATAGATTTCCTTCATTCATCAATTCTATGTAGAGCAACATTCCCTATTTTAGATTAGGATTGATCAATCCAACAATCACCAATCACCTTGGCAAACGAAATCTGTCCTTTTCTAATATCTGTTTTTTTAGTTAATGCAAACTTTCAGAAGTTTTTCTCTTGAAAAATTCATAAACAAGGAATACAATAAGATTGTTTTTAGGTACACCTAAAAAGATAGGATGTGACAGAATGAATGAAGAAAAAAAATTGATCCAGGCAGCAAATGGACCTAGCTTGGAAGAAATAAACAATACCGTAGCTATTCCCAAGGATGGGAATTTTTGGCGTAATCTTTTAGCTTTTTCTGGTCCCGGAGCGTTAGTCGCGGTTGGGTATATGGATCCTGGTAACTGGATCACTTCAATCGGGGGTGGTGCCGAATATGGTTATCTCCTGCTATCCGTCATCTTGATTTCAAGTCTGATTGCGATGTTGCTCCAATACATGGCAGCTAAACTAGGGATTGTCACCCATATGGACCTCGCACAAGCAACCCGTAAACACACCAGTAAAAAGCTGGGCTTTTTCCTTTGGATTATTACCGAGTTGGCGATCATGGCAACAGATATCGCCGAAGTAATCGGTGGAGCAATTGCTTTGAATCTATTATTCGGTCTACCATTAGTTGTAGGGGTCTTTTTGACGATTTTCGATGTCTTTTTACTGCTTTTCTTGATGAAATTAGGCTTTCGAAAAATCGAAGCCATCGTAATGACCTTAATATTGGTGATTCTGCTTGTTTTTGTTTACGAAGTGATTATTGCCCAACCTGATCTTCCGGCACTTGTTCAAGGCTTCATTCCCCAAAAACAAGTATTGAACCCTGGACAGCTGACCATGGCATTAGGGATCGTTGGCGCGACCGTCATGCCCCATAATTTGTATTTGCATTCGTCGATTTCACAATCAAGAAAGATTGATCGGACGAATCCGCAAGAAGTCGCTACAGCTGTTCGCTTTGCCACATGGGATTCAAATATTCAGCTTTCGGCTGCTTTTGTCGTTAATTGTCTGTTGCTGATTTTAGGGAGCGCATTGTTCTTCGGTCACAGCGAAGAAGTCGGTACTTTTTCAGCGCTGTATGATGCCTTACAAAATTCAGCGATCGCGGGAGCGGTGGCTAGTCCAGCCCTTAGTGTTCTTTTTGCCGTAGCATTACTGGCTTCCGGACAAAACTCAACTATCACTGGAACACTGACAGGACAAGTCGTCATGGAAGGCTTCATCCATATGAAGATTCCAACATGGGCAAGACGATTGATCACTCGTGGCCTTTCTGTCGTACCTGTTTTACTATGTACCCTCTACTTTGGCGGTAATGAACAGGCACTAGATAATCTTTTGATCTATTCACAGGTCTTTTTGAGTATTGCATTACCAGTCTCAATGATTCCATTGGTTTACTTTACTAGTTCCAAAAAAATCATGGGCGAAAAGTTCAAGAACCCTCTGTGGGTCACTTCTCTGGGCTGGATTTGCGCCATCGCATTAACAGTCCTCAACATTCGCTTGATCATCGAAACAATGTCTGGTATTTTTTAAAAAAAGAAAAAAGCCGCACGATCGCAGTTTTCTCTGCAGACGTGCGGCTTTTTTCTTTTTAGCTTTCTAGCTTTTGGTTTCTAAATCATGTAAAAACAGACCACTTAACAATTTGGGTTCAAACCATGTAGATTTAGGCGGCATGATCTCATTCGCATCGGCAACAGCCAATAAATCTTTCATCTGCGTTGGATACATCAAAAAGGCCATTGTCCATTCTCCGGAATCCACCATCCGTTCCAATTCTTCTGGACCACGAATTCCTCCTACAAAATCGATGCGCTTATCTGTGCGGACATCTTCAATACCGAGTAATGGCGCTAAGATATTTTTTTGCAAAAGAGAAACATCCAGACTTTCGACTGCGTCATTCCCTGCTTCTTTGATGGTTAAAGAGAACCATTCGTGGCCCAAATACAAATAGAAGGTTCCCTTTTGAGAAGGCTTGCTGCTAGTTGGCTTCTCAATGTGAAATTTCTCTGCTAGATGATCGAAGAAATGATCTGGAATCGGTACATTGACCACTCGGTTGTATTCCCAGATCGCCAATTCATTTTCCGGAAACAAAATCGCTAAGAAGCGCTCGCTTTCCTCACTATTGTTTTTTTCCTTGCGCTTTTGCAAGCCGACTTTCACTGCCGACTCGGTACGATGATGGCCGTCAGCGATATACAACGCATCAATCGCTGAGAATTCTTGTGATAAAGCAGCAATCACCGCAGAATCATCGATCAGCCAAACCCGATGATGGACCTCATGGTAACTCGTGAAATCATAGATCGGTTGATGGTGACTCTGCCAATCCTGGATCGTTTTTTTTAAGGACTCAGGCTGACGGTAACTTAGAAAGATTGGACTCGTGTTTGCATCACAAGCTTGGATGTGATTGATGCGGTCAACTTCTTTTTCTGGTCGAGTAAACTCATGTTTTTTGATTTTACCAGCTACATAATCCTCAATCGATGTGCAAACAACAAGCCCAGTTTGACTCCGCCCCGCCATTGTCAGCTCATATAAATAATAGGACGGTGCATTGTCTTGGATCAGCCATTTTTTTTCTCGAAAAGCAGCCAAATTTTCTGCTGCTTTCGCATACACTTGCGGATCATAAGGAGCAATATTTGGCAGATCGATTTCTGAGCGATCGATATGAAAATAGCTGTAAGGGTTGCCGGCAGCATATGCCGCTGCTTCTTGCGTGTTGACTACATCATAGGGCAACTCCGCAATTTTCTCTGCTAAGTCAGTTTGTGGGCGGATTGCTTTAAAAGGAAAAACTTGAACCATTAATAGCCTACCTCCTGATTCTTGATCACTCGCACGCGAATAATATCTTCTTTAGCTCGTAATTTATCTGCCACCGCTTCAAGCAATGCAGCATCTGTTGCTCCGACATCCACCAATGTGTAGGCATAGTCGTCACGTCCGCGATTCAACATATTATCGATGTTGATTCCAGATTCAGCGATGATCGAGGAAATTTGTCCTAGCATATTTGGCACGTTGCGGTTAATCACTGTTAAACGATACGGCGAATGGAACGCCATTTCTACGGTTGGAAAATTCACTGAGCGTTTGATCGTCCCAAACTCCAAAAATTTCTTCAATGTGCGGGCAGCCATTTTGGCACAATTGATCTCAGCCTCTTCTGTCGATGCTCCTAAATGCGGTAGAACTAGCACGTTGTCATGGCCCAGTAAGCGTTCATCTGCAAAATCAGTTGTATAACCAGCAATCTCATTATTATCTAACGCAGCAAGAGCTGCAGCTGTATCAACGATCTCACTACGAGAAAAGTTAAACAGTTTAGCCGTTGGCTTCATTTTGGCCAATTCATTCTTGCCCACTAAATGGCGGGTGTTTTCCATCAATGGCACGTGAAGAGTAATGAAATCACAGGTTGTGAAAATTTCTGCTAAATCATTGGCCCGTTTGACTCTGCGGGAGATGGTCCACGCTGTGTCCACCGAAACATAAGGATCATAGCCCACAACTTCCATCCCTAAGCGGTAGGCATCGTTAGCGACCATGGCACCAATCGAGCCTAACCCAACCACACCAAGCTTTTTGCCTTCTAGTTCCGTACCGGCGAATTGCTTTTTGTTGGCTTCTGCCTGTTCCTCTACATCTGATCCGTTCAGTGTTTGGACCCATTGAGCACCTTGGAGAATCGGGCGAACACTTAATAACAAGCTTGCAATAACCAACTCTTTGACTGCATTTGCATTAGCTCCTGGGGTATTGAAGACGACGATGCCTTGTTCTGTACATTCTTTGACCGGAATATTGTTCGTACCAGCTCCAGCTCGCGCAATCCCTAATACACTTTTTGGAAAAGGATAGTCATGCAGCTTTTGGCTTCGCAGCAAGATTCCTTCTGGCTCATCACTTTCATTGATGGCATATTTTTCTTTGTTTAGCCTTTGAAGCCCTTCTGGTGCAATCGCATTGAATGTCTTGATCTGATACATTTATTTGACCTCCGCTTCGAATGATTTCATGAAATCGACAAGTGCCTGAACGCCTTCGATAGGGAACGCATTGTACAAACTTGCTCGCATACCGCCTACCGAACGGTGTCCTTTTAAGTTTTTAAAGCCGGCTGCTTCTGCAGCTTCATTAAATTGTCGATCCAGCTCCTTATCGCCAGTGATAAAAGGAATGTTCGTTAGGGAGCGGCTATTTTTGTCTACGGGACTGCTAAACAAGTTCGATGCTTCGATCGCTTGATAGAGCAGTGCAGCTTTTTGTCGGTCTTGCGCAGTAATCGCTGCTACACCGCCTAATTCTTTCAACCACTCAAAAACCAGTTTTGCGATATAAATGCTGTAAGTAGGCGGCGTATTGTAAAGGGAACCGTTGTCAGCTTGAAGACGATAGTCCAACATTGGAGCAAAGACCGCTTCTTCATTTAATAAATCTTCTCGAATAATAACCACCGTCAATCCTGCTGGTCCAATGTTCTTTTGGGCACCTGCATAGATCATACCGAAATCTTCTACACGATACTCATTGGCCAAGATATTTGATGACATGTCAGCAATGATCGGGACTTTGCCAGCATCCGGAATCGTCTGAAAAGCTGTTCCTTCAATCGTATTATTCGTAGTAATATGCAGATAAGTCGCTGTTTGGTCGATGTTATCTACTGTGATTTCTGGAATATAAGTAAAATGCTTATCTTCACTTGATGCGATCACCTCAACCGTAGCAACTGCTTCAGCCGCTTGAATCGCTTTTTTTGACCAAGAGCCCGTGTTGATATAAAGGGCCTTTTTGTTTTTCGCTAAATTTAATGGCACCATACTAAATTGCAGACTTGCTCCACCTTGCAAAAACAGCACCCGATAGTTATCCGGGATCGCCATCAATTCCCGCAAGAGGGCTTCTGCGTCTTGAATGATCTCTTCAAACAAGGAAGACCGATGACTCAGCTCCATAACGGACATCCCATTGCCACGATAATCCAAAAGCTCGGATTGAGCTCTTTCCAATACGGGGCGGGGCAAGACGGCGGGACCAGCTGAAAAGTTATAAACAGTCATACAAAAATCTCTCCTTTGTTGTTAGATGTGACACCCATTATAGCAGAAGGAGGAATATGAAAAAAGGTTAAAAATAATTAAAATTCTCAATTTTCTGAAAAAAAGATGAAAGCAATTGATAACGTTCCTCAATTGCTTTCTAACCATTGCCAGATTTCATGAAATACGACTTGTTTATTGGTTTCATTTAAGATCTCGTGACGACCGCCTTCCAGCAAATAAACTGTCAGATGCCGCTGCCCTTGCTGGTTCAAATAGTTTGCTAGCTTACGGACACTCTTGCCATAATGGCCCACAGGATCTTCTTTTCCTGAAATCAGCAGTAACGGCAATTCGCGATCGATTTTCTGCAACAGGCGGGGGGCACTCGCTTTTTTTGTCAATAAAAACAAATCTCGATAGGCACTTAATGAAAAATGAAATTGCGTATGCGGATCTGCTAAATAAGCATCTACTTGTTGGGGATCACTGGACAACCAATCTTTCGCCGTTCGGTTGGGCTGAAACCGCCGATTATGTTGACCAAAAACCAGATTTTCCATCACGCGATAGGGCCATGCTTGCTGTCGAAAAGGCATCAACGACTTCGTCAATAAAGCGGCACTGGTCATTTTGGCCGGCGCTTCCAGTGTCGTCCCCATAATGATTGCTCCTGCCAATTTTGTATTTTTCTGATACAAAAAATTGCGCAAAACCAAAGAGCCCATACTATGACCTAAAAGATAATAAGGTTGAGCTGGAAACTGCTCCAACGCAAAACGCTGAACCAATCCCACATCTGCTACAAGATAATCCGCACCATTTGTTTCTCCAAATGTCCCATACTCGTTTTGCTCAGCTACTGTTTTCCCGTGTCCCAAGTGATCATGACCGATCACTGTGAATCCTTTTGAAACGAGATATTGAGCAAACGGATCGTACCGTTCAATGTGTTCAATCATGCCATGGATCAGCTGAAGCATTCCTTTGGACTGTCCCTCCGGCTGCCAAATTTTCACATAAAGTTGATCTTTGCCGTTTGAAGATCGAATCATTTCTTGCCTGGTTTTCATCCATTCACCTCATTTGCATTTACTTTTACGTCTACTTTGTAAAACGATTTGCTCCGTCCCATTTGTCTTTATTATACATGGAAGAAGGAAAACTGCCTATCTTGGCCTAGAGCTCTATCAGCGGCTCATCCTAATTACTCAAAAAAAAAACAGTATCATGGCACGTCTGTCCATGACACTGCTTTAGGATGTTAGTTTGCTTCATTCGGATCGAAGAACAGCCCTAAATTGAACAAGACAGATCACAGCATGGCCATTTGAGCCACGCCATTGCTTTCAGTGTTATGATATCTAAACCACTGAAAGCAGCTCTAGAAACTATTCTCCCTCTTTTGGTATGATCTCCATCCGATCGACACTCAGTGTGTCGACCCCAATTTCTGAAGACACTTCGATTTTGATAGTGCCTGCTTTCAAATTCATAGTAGTTTGGATAGGCTGATAGTATTGTGACGGATAGACCGCCAAACGTTGGCTGTCATCATCTGTTTTCAGTTGAACATACACGGGCTCATTCAATGACAAATAATCTTGAGTTTTAAGATAAACGATGACCGTCGCTTCACTAGCCTGTCCCATTGTTGGTTGAAAAACCAAACGATCTTCGGTCGATTCAAACCCTTGAACCACTTTTTTCATCAATGCTTCCTCGTCTGTCACTGTTACTAAATCACCTTCAAGAAGCGCATCACTGGCGGTCATTCGGATCCTTTTTGCTTCACCACTGGGAAGCTTCTGTGTTTCATTATCCGCTAAAGGAACTTCTAATTTCAGCTTGTTTTCTTCCCATTTGATTGGCTGCAAACGAATCGAGCGTTGCCAGCCAGAATGATCCCAACGAGCAGCGTGAAATATCAACCAGTCTTCGGTGCCGTCTTTCGACTTGGCAAACCCATTGTGCCCGGGACCAAAAACAGTTTCTGTCTGCTGAAAAATCGGTTCGGATTCTTTCGTCCAACTTCGGGTATCTAATGGATCATCTTGGCGATCCATTGTCAAAAGTCCCAGTGCATAATCATTGTCCCAACTTCCACTAGCCGAATAGACCACATTTACCGTATCTTCTTTGATGATCACTTGAGGTGCTTCGTTAATCAACGGCGTTTGCCGCATTTCCCATTCGTATTCCGGAGTCGAAATCAGCTGCTTTTCACCAATGACTTCTGTAGGTGAGATCATTTCAGCAATATAAATATTTTGGGCAATATTTTCATATCCTTCCCAACCTGACCAAAGGAAATACCGTTGTTCGTCTAATTCGAGGACAGTTCCATCAATAGCAAACTTGTCATCCAGTCCTTTGATTTCTTCCAACTGCCAATCATCACTGTAAGGATCCTGGTTTTCGTTGACTAGTGCATACATCCGGTGGGTTTCTGAGGGATGATTGGCCGCAAAATAAACGACCCACGTACCATCCAGCTGATGAAGTTCCGGTGCCCAGATACTTTCAAACTCCGCAGGCATTTCCCAGATGACTTTTTTCTCCCCCGCTGCTACTTCAGTCAGATTTTCCGAACGCCAAAGGGTTAAGTTGTTACCAGTAGTTTTCGTATAATAATAATATTTCTCATCTTGAAAAATCCACGGGTCTGCACCATCGTTGTCGATGATCGCTGTGAAATCGTCAACCAGCGTTTCATGAGAAGTACCGCAACCTCCTACGAAAGGAGTCGCCAAAATCAATGCACAAATAATACCATTTTTTCTCATTGTCTCTCCTTTCCAATGTTGCCGTCTGCATATCATTCAACTTGAGAAACATGAAATTGATCATTGATAGCTTTGATTGCTGCCAAGTCCACTTTAGGCTGACGGTCATAAGTCAACAACCCATTGATCTCCTGTTCGACATCGGTCAATTGCGTATAGCAATATCCCCAGAGCCCTACTGAAGCATAGACAGCCGACAGCACCCGTTGGTAGTCCTTTAAGAATTCAACTTCATTGTCGACTGACGTATACCCCCAACCTGGTTGTCCCGATACATCAAAGCCGATGCCACCAAATTCCGTTAACAAGATTGGTTGCTCCTGATAAGAAAAGCCGTTGGCAAAAATCGGCCACGGAGTAGAAAGCCGCTTAATCAGATTTTCGCGAGTTCGGAGGGTTTCTTTAAAGTAATCATATTTCTCAGTTTCTTCTTTTTGGCCATGGGCATAGTTGTGAATGGCGCAAATATCTGTTTCTGTCATTGCCCAACCATCATTTGAGATCACTAATCGTGTTTTATCCAATGCGTGCAAGAAATGATACATTGCTTGAGAGAAATGTTGCTGTGTTCGGTCAAAGGAAATCTTTGGCACGCCCCAGCTTTCATTGATCGGCACCCAAGTCACAATGGAGGGATGGCTAAAGTCTCTGGCAATGATCTCGGTCCATTCCCGCATCAGTCGTTCAACAGAATCTTCATTGTAAATCGCCGGAGCCGCACATTCTCCCCAAACCAGAAAACCTAACTGATCCGCCCAGTACAAAAAGCGCGGATCTTCTGTTTTTTGATGTTTGCGGCAACCATTGAAGCCCATTTCTTTTGCTAGTAAGATGTCTTTTTTAAAGTCTTCATCTGACGGTGCAGTCAAGAGGCCACTAGGCCAGTACCCTTGATCCAAAATCAACTTTTGATAGTAAGGTTTGTTGTTCAAATAGACCATGCCGTTTTCCGTATGGATTTTACGCATGCCGAAATAACTTTTCAGGTAGTCAATTGTTTCTCCATCGTTGATTAAAGAAAGTTTAATATCAAATAACTGGGGATTTTCCGGTGTCCAAGACCAACCGTCATGATGGAAATTGCTTCTGAAAATATGTTCCTGAAAAAGATCGGCATTGAACTTCATTTTTGCCGAATCTGCAGACAGTCTCCCCGCTGCGATTAGCTGTTCTTTAAAAGAGATCCGATAGTCCAGTTCACACTGCGGCTGGAACTGATTCAAGATCGTTTCAACAGTCACGGTCCCCTCATCAAAATTTGGAGTTAGATTGATTTCTTTCAAATGAGTCTCTGAAACGACTTCCAGCCATACTGGCTGCCAAATCCCGGTAGAATTCGTATACCAGATACCAGCAGATTCTGTCTCCCAGAATTGTTTTCCTCGAGGAATACTTTCATCTGCATGAGGATCAAATGCACGCACACTTATCGCTTGCTGACCGTCGACCAAATAATCGGTAATATCTACTTCAAAAGAGGTATGACCGCCTTGATGATTCGTTACATGACAACCATTGACAAAGACATCCGCCTCGTAATCCACCGCACCAAAATGCAAGACTACACGTTGACTGTCCATTGCCTGCACTGTGAATGTCCGGTAATACCAGACAATATCGTGAGGTTCTCGTTGGTTGATCCCGCTCAATTCGCTTTGATAGACGAAGGGCACCTTGATTCTATGCGGATAGGCTTCCTCCTCTTGATACCATTTCTCTTTTAGTCCTACATTTTTATCATCAAAGGCGAAGTGCCATTCTCCATTTAAATTCAGCCAGTTTTCTCGTTGAAACTGGGGTCTAGGGTATTCATTTCTGCTCATAGTTCCTCCAAAAAACAATTTATTTTATACCACTTTGCAATGACATTGATTCCATGAAACTCTTTTGCGCCACTAAATATAAAAGGAATGTCGGGATCAATGCTAAAAGAGCTCCTGCAGCTCCTACTCCCGGATACGTCATATATTGCCCTTGCAGCAACTGAAGTCCCGGCGTGATAGGCAGTTTATCAATATCGCTCATAACGATAGAAGGCCACAAGAAGTCGTTCCACGAACCAGTAAAACTAAATAACGCAACGACGGTTAAAACCGGCTTGATCAGCGGCAGAATAATATGATAAAAAATCTGAAATTCATTGGCCCCATCAATTACAGCCGACTCATCCAATTCTTTAGGAATCCCTAAGATAAACTGACGAACTAGAAAAATGTTATAGACACCTGCTGCGCCAGGAACGATCACGGCTAGAAACGTGTTGGTCCAGCCTAATGTATCCACGATTTTGAAATTGGGGATCAAATTGACGACACCAGGAAACATCATCGTTCCCAGCAATAATGCAAAAATCAAGTCTCGACCTTTAAACGCCAGCCGTGTATAGCCATAAGCCGCAAAAGAAACGATCACCATCACCAACAATGTGTGGGCTGTTGAAATGATCATCGAATTCAAAAACCAGCGAAAGACTGGCGATGAATCATTCCCCTGCAACAACCCTAAAAAGTTTGCGAAGGTCCACTCTTTAGGAATCAGGCTAAAGCCAACTTTTTGGATCTCAGCATCTGATTTGAAAGAGGTAAAAATAGCCCATATCAGAGGAAAAATCCAGACAATACAAACAATAGCTAATACGATAAATGCGACTCTTTTTCCTACTTTATTTTCTCGCATGGCTGTCCCCTTACCTCTCTAATTTTTTGATCATGATAAATTGAAAGACCGAAACGATCATGATAACGATCCCTAGTAAAATCGCCATCGCCGATGACATACCAGCAACGGACGTACTACTGCCAAAAGCATTCTCTTGAATATACATCATGAGTACTCTCGTCGAATTGTTCGGACCACCCCCGGTCAGCATCAATGGCTGTCCATAAATATTGAATTGAGCAATAGTCGTCATGACTGTTGTAAAAATCAGCTGATTCCGAATACTCGGCAACGAAATCCGGAAAAACTTCACTACACTGCTGGCTCCGTCAAGCTCGGCTGCCTCCATTTGTTCCCTGGGCACACCGTTCAACGCAGCTACATAAATGATCAAATTTCCTCCTAATGTCCACCAAATCGTTACGATCAAAATCGCGATCCAGGCCCATGGTTGTGTCCCGACAAAATTGATATCTATCCCAAAAACTTCTTTGATGGGGCCAAAGGATTTACTTAACAGAAACCCCCAGATGATCATTACAGCAGAGATGGCAAACAATGTCGGCAAGTAAAGAACCGATTGAAAAAAGCGCATCATCTTTGGCTTTGCGGACAATGCCACAGCTAATAGCAATGGAATCGCGATACACAGAGGTACTGATATCACTGCAAAGAATAGCGTGTTTTTCATCCCATTGAAAAATTGCGTATGATACAGCGAGTCTTGATCAAATAGAATCGTCTTAAAATTGTCTAAACCAATAAAAATCGGTGAACTAAAAAGATCCCATTCGGTAAAGGAAACATAAACACCAATTACAGCAGGAACCAAAAAGAATAAAATAAAAAGAATCATGTGGGGACCGATAAACAAAACGGGCCAACCACTGAGCTTTTTTTTGCTACTCATACATTACGCATCCTTTCATGCCTTGATAAAATCGACTAGAAAAAGACTGTGACAAAAACCACTTCTGCATGGAAGATGCTCTTTCGTGTAAGTTGCCAAGCTAACCAGATCAAAAGGCCACTCTTTGAGAAATCTTATATGAGTCCTCTTTTGGTATGTGTCTTCTCGACATGCCTGATCACTATCTTCTTTGCCTTCAGCTTTTGTCACAGACCCTGCGATTATTTCATTTTCTCTTCCACGACTTTTTGGATTTCACCAAAGGTATCTTTAATATCGGCTTTTCCAGTGATCATGTCCCAAGAACGATTGTCGTATTCATCAAAAATGTAAGACAATCCATCGACTGCATTCACAGAGATCGCCGCCTGTCCTTTTTCTGTTTTCAACAAGAAAGATTGCGGCATCTTGACATATTCCTCATTGTCAAGCATCGCTAGTGAAGTTGGATTGGCGCCAGATTTCACCCATTCTAACTGGTTTGCCTGCAACCAAGTCAAGAAATCCACCATTCCCTCTTTCTTTTCATCAGAGCGTTCTTCTTTTGTCTTAAACATCGCAAACTGATCAACTCCCGATCCTTGAACGATATTTTCCGCATCCCATTGCGGTGTAAAGGTTTCTCCCCACTCAAAGTCACTGATTTCTTCCATATTGCTCAACATCCACGTTCCTTCCGGCAAGAAGATCAACTGTTGATTCGCAAAAAGTTTATTGGCATCTTCCCCGTCTGGCACCATGTAGCCCGCATCATACAAATTTTTGAATTCCTGTACCGTGTTATACGAATACTCATTATCGATATTGATTTTGCCATCTTGATCTTGCCATTGTCCGCCCATTTGCTGATATAGATTGGAATAATTCTGCATCCCCCAGGTATAACCAAAGCTATAAACGCCATCTGCTTTTGCTTTTTCACCTGCCTGATTGATTTCTTCATAAGTCACGATGCCATCATCTAATGCTCCAGGAATGTATTTGTCTACCAGATCTTTGTTGTAATACATGACCCACGACCCCATGGTGGCAGGAATCCCATACTGGCTGTCCTCAAGAGTACCGGTATCCCAAGCTGCTTCAACATAATTGCTGCGATCTAGCTCTGTACCTTTGATCATGTCATCCCAAGAATCCAGCATCTCTTGGTTCTTATAGGTGGGAAGTGCTTCTGAAGCGACTAAAGCCAAATCTGGTACACCTTTCCCCGATTTACCTGCTGTAGTTAGTTTTGAGGTGAAGGTATCCCCTTGCATACTCACTAATTTCACTTTGAAATCCGGATCCGTCGCATTGTATTCGTCAATCGTCTTTTTGATTTTCTCCCCATCTGGTCCAGTTGTGGATGACCATAACAAAATTTCAGAACTCTTGCTTGAGTTGCCGCCGCCACTTCCACATGCTGACAATACGATGCCACACAGCAACGTCGCCCCTACTACTATAGCTGCTTTACTAAATTTCATTTTTCCACGCTCCTATTATTTAACTTATTTGTAAAACGATATTCCAACTCACTTTACTTTTTTCAACAACAATAAAAACCAAACTGTTTACACCGTTAAATTAACATCAAAATAAAGCGCTGTCAACAGCTATTTAACAACTAAAATAAAATATTTATATCGTTTAACTATAGTGTAAAATCATCAAGTTATGTTATAATAAACCTGCGCAATCAATTAACAAAAAAGTATAACGAGGTGAATAGAATGGAATTAAATTTAGAGAAAACCTCTTTACCGGTTTATGAAGCTTTAGCCAATGAGACGCGTTTGGCAATTTTGAGAGAGTTAGGCGGGGAAAGAAAAAGCATCAGTGAGATTGGGGAAAAACTGGCAATCAGCAACGCACTCATGACCAAGCACATCAAAAAATTAGAGCAGGCACAATTGATCAGATTAGAAAAAGGAACGGGAAAAGATTGGAAAAAGAAGTTTCTAGCTTTAAAGACTGATTTCATCAACATCAACTTCCCCGAAAAAGTATTTCCAGAAATGAATTTGACTTCATTACCTGTGAAAATTGGTCACTTCACTGATTTTAGAGCCGAAGCTTCTTGTGGAATGGCTACAAAAGATCGCCTGATCGGCGCATTGGATGATCCTAAATCCTTTTTGGCACAAGAACGAGTAGATGCCAGTATTATCTGGTTAAACAATGGATTCTTAGAGTACAAAATTCCGAAACCGCTAAAAAATGGGGAAAAAATCGAAATGCTGGAAATCAGCATGGAGATTGCTTCTGAATTCCCTATTTCCAATAATTATTGGCCGAGTGATATTTCTTTCTATATCAACGATGTCTGTTTAGGAACCTATACTGTTCCAGGAAACTTTTCAGATGTACGGGGGGCATTGACCCCTCAATGGTGGATCGATGAGTTCAGTCAATACGGCTTGTTGAAACATCTGCGGATCAACCGTTTTGATACTTCGATCGACGGAGAAAAGCTGACCGACCATAACTTAAGCGAGATCGATTTGGATCACAGTGATTTCTTTACATTCAAAATTGCAGCACCGGCAACCGCAGAAAACGCTGGCGGTCTAACTATTTTTGGCGATCGTTGGGGCAATTACCCGCAGGATCTGCTTTTCAATTTTTATATTTCGGAATAAAAAAAGACACAGGCAAACAATCACCTGCATCACTTGATGATCTCTGTTAACTCTCCTTTGACTGCAAGATTTAACAGGGATCATTTGCTATGGCGGGATTCGTTTTTCTGTGTCTTGATTGCTCTTATTTTGCGCTGGCTACGGCAAAGATTCGTTCGATCAATTCCATGACGTTGCGAACTTCTTCATTTTTGACAATTGGTTCAGCACCGTGACGGACTACATGATAAAAATTCTTGTAGAAAGGATCAAAATCGGCTTTCGCTTCTGGAAATGGGATTGATTCTGCAGCCAATTCAGATGGCGGTGCCATTGTTTTCGTTAATCCAACACCTGCTTGGACAGGTTTAGGTGCGGCAACATCTTCGCGGCCAGTTGCCCGAACCATCTTACCATTCAACGCCCAATCTTGGATCGTAGCAGTTCCTTCAATTCCCTTAATGTACCAGCGAGGCAATTGGGTGTAATTGGAGGTCCCAACTTCCACGATTGCTTTGACACCATTTTCAAATGTGATCAAAGCAAAGAATCCATCGTCGACTTCTTCTCCCAGAATATAGCTTAAGTCAGCTTTCACATCTTTCACTGGACTGTCCACTAACCAAAGTATTTGATCCAACAAGTGAACGCCCCAGTCTAATACCATGCCGCCTCCTTGTTTTTTCACATGGCGCCAATCACCTGGGATGCCATTTGCACCTTGGACCCGTGATTCGATTTGGAAAAGATCACCGATCTGCCTATTACGATATAAATCGCGAACGATCAGAAAGTCTGGATCCCAGCGACGGTTTTGATGGACCATAAATGTATTGCCTGTTTCTTTGGCCACAGCAACGATTTCGTCTAGTTCAGCAGTGTTTAAAGCAACAGGTTTCTCACATACAACATGCTTACCCGCTCTGAGGGCTGCGATCGACAAATCCTTATGCAAATCATTCGGCGTTGCGATCAGCACTGCTTCAATGGTTTCATCTGCTAAGACTTCTTCATAACTTTTATAGATTTTATGCCCTTTTTCTTGTGAAATAGCTTGTCTTTCTTCCGAAATATCATAGGTTCCCACAATATGGATCCGTTCATTTTCATTCGGCAGGATGTTGTGCACATGGTAAGCACCCATACCGCCATAACCGATGACAACAAAATTGATTGCACTCATTTTCTATACTCCTCGTTACACCCACCACATTGCGGATGGTTCTTCTTTGATCATAATCGATTTCAAATTAGTGATTGCTCGGTTCAATCCTTCATCAACAGACATGATTGGATCTTCATGCTCGATACTCAAGACATAATCATACCCATAGATCCGCAATGCGGAAATGATGTCCGACCAAACTTGCAAGCTGTGCCCGCAGCCAACAGAGCGGAAAGTCCAAGCTCTTGTTTTGACATTGCTGTATGGCTGCATGTCTGTCAACCCATGCATGTTGATATTATCTTGATCAAGATACGTATCTTTGGCATGAAAATGATGAATCGCATCTGCTTCACCTAAAATCTTGACTGCTGCCACTGGATCGATCCCTTGCCACCACAAATGGCTTGGATCAAGGTTACAACCAATTGCTTTACCTGCAGCGTCGCGAAGTTTTAACATCGTATAAGGCGTATGAGCCAAGAATCCGCCATGCAGCTCAATACCGATTTTTACACCAGCAGCTTCTGCCTCGGTATTGATTTCTTTCCAATAAGGGATCAGCTTTTGCTCCCATTGATAGTTGTAATTATCATCGTATTCCGTTGGCCATGGCAGAACAGGCCAGTTGACTTGCGTGTCTGTTGCATTTCCTCCCGAAACACCAGAGAATCCATTGACGACAGGGACATTCATCAAACTGGCCAGCTTGATCGTTTTGCGTAATAATTCATCTGCTTCCTGCGCTTCATTTTTTAAAGGCGAAATGGGATTGTTGTGACAGCTTAACGCCGAGATTTCTAGTCCTTTGTCGGCTAATTTAGCTAAATATTCTTTCCGGTCTGCTTCACTAGCAAGCAACTTATCGATATCCAAGTGGGCATTGCCTGGAGAACCTCCTGTACCGATCTCAACTGTCTGCAATCCTTTTTCTGCAACTTCTGTGATCATTTCTTCAAACGTTAAATGATTGAATAATGGCGTAAATACTCCTAATTTCATTTGCCTACCTCCTCATTGGCTTGATAATGGCCGTACGTTGGGTACGTATTTTCTGTTGGTGCGCACCAACGTGCCGCGTTTTTGATAACTTTTTGTACTTTTTCGTTGTAATAACTCGGAAACGTCTCATGCCCAGGTTGGAAATAAAAGATCTTGCCATTGCCACGACGGAAGGTGCAGCCGCTGCGGAAGACTTCGCCTCCTGGGAACCAGCTAACAAAGATCAATTCGTCTGGAGTTGGGATGTCAAAGTGTTCCCCATACATTTCTTCTTTCTCAAGTTCAATAAATTCGCCGACACCTTCTACGATTGGATGACTCGGGTTGATATTCCAAATTCGACAATGCTGATCATCCACGCGCCATTTCAAGTCACAGGAAGTGCCCATCAATTTCTTGAAGACTTTTGAGAAGTGACCAGAATGGAGGACAATCAGACCCATTCCTTCTAACACCCTTTGTTGAACGCGCTGAACGATTTCGTCTTGTACTTCATCATGGGCCATATGCCCCCACCAAACGAGCACATCGGTATCAGCTAATACTTCGTTTGTTAATCCGTGTTCTGGTTCATCCAAGGTTGCTGTGCGAACTTGAAAATCATCTGCTTGCAAAAAGGCAGCGATTTGTCCGTGGATTCCTTCGGGATACATTGCCTGAACGGTTTCATCTGTTTTTTCGTGTCTAAATTCATTCCAAACAGTGACATGGATCATTGGTAAACCTCCTCAACGATAGCTTTTAATTGCAAATAATCGATGGCCGTCGCTTCTAAAGGTGCGTATTTTTGGAACGCTTCTTGTTCCACGATCAACCAAGGCAATTGGAATTGTTGCGCAACTGTGACATAGTCCTTGATAGGTAAAATGCCATTATTGATTTCTGTGCTTTCTTTTGGTTCTTCCTGCATATCTTTGATATGCAAAAGACCAACGGACTCTTGATGTTCTTTCAACCAAGTGAAAACATCAGTGCCGGAATAAGCGATCCAATAAAGATCTGCTTCTAATTTAAGTGCTGGATTTTCAGCTAACAATTCTTCAATCATTGATTTATTAGGAATCTCGGTAAATTCATGGGCATGATTGTGATAGTAGCATTCAAAGCCCTGAGCAGCTGCTTTCTTAGCAACTTCTGCAAACTCTCGGGCAAACTGTTGCCATTCTGCGAATGTCTCAAATGAAGCATATGGAACCACGAGTCGGTGATTCCCGATCGCTTTTTCATAGGCCAGTGTTGCTTCAAAATGATCCCGCAATGTTTCAAAGGGTAGATGAGAAGCAGCAACTCCCAAGTCGTATTCTTTTAGCGCGTTTGCGACCTCTGTTGCGGAATAACCGTAGTAACCCGCGAATTCGACTCCGTCATACCCGCTTTTTTTGACACTTTCAAGTGCTTGGAACAAGTCTTCTTTACACGCTTCTTGGATGCTCCATAACTGTAGTCCGATTTTTGGTTTCATGCTTTGCTCCTTTTTAGCGACTGCTTTTACAAGTAGACCGGTTCGCCAGTTGCTGAGGATTTGTAGATTGCTTCTAAAATCTCAGTAACTACCATTGCCTCTTCCGGCTTGACCACAGGTTCTGTGTCATTGATGATGGCGTTGATCCAAGATTGTGCTTCCAAGATTTCAGGCGTTTCGCCGTCCCCTTCATAGAAGTCGACACCACCAGTTTCCAACTCAATATTTTTTTCATACAACAAACTATGGTCTTCGCCATTGATTGTTAAGCCATTATTCATATCCGCGCCAGCTTTGCTGCCCATCAATGTTGTTTTTGCTTCTTTGACATCTAAACTGTTCAACGCCCAGCTAGCTTCCAAGAAAATCGTTGCGCCATTTTCCATCACGACAAATCCAAAAGCAGAGTCTTCTACCGAAAACTTCTCTGGATCCCATGACCCCCAAGCGTTCGCCGCATTCTTTGTCTGAGATAATTCATGGTAAGCTTTTCCGACAACAAATTTAGGTTGGTAGTTATTCATCATCCACAATGTTAAATCAAGAGCATGCGTACCGATGTCGATCAATGGTCCCCCGCCTTGAGCTTCTTCGTCTAGAAAGACACCCCAAGTTGGTACTGCACGACGACGGATGGCATGGGCTTTCCCAAAATAGATATTGCCTAATTGTCCTTCCGCACAAACCTCGTGCAAGTAGCGGGAATCTTTTCTAAAACGATTTTGATAACCGATCGTTAATTTTTTGCCTGTTCGATTAGCGGCATCGATCATTGCTTTTGCTTCTTCTGTCGTTTTTGCCATTGGTTTTTCGCACATTACATGGCAATCTGCTTCTAATGCTGCGATGGACAATTCCGCGTGAGAAGCATTTGGTGTACAAACATGCACAACATCTAATTCAGCTTCTGCTAACATTTCTTTGTAGTCGCTGAATACCTGGGCATCTTCTGTACCGAAAGCTGTTTTAGCTTCCACTGCTCGTTCGACGATCAAATCACAAAATGCGACCATTTCCGCTTCTTTTACTTGTGATAATGCCGGCATGTGTTTGCCATTCGCAATCCCACCGCAACCAATGATTCCAATTCTTACTGTCATCTCTTTCCTCCTGAAAACGCTTATTATTTTCTACTCATTCATTATAGCGAAAGGATTTGACAGGTTCTTCCCAATTTCCTCTTAAAAAATTCCCGAAATTTATCTTATGGAACTCTCACTAAAACGAATCAAAGACTCCTTCACACCAAATAAAAGCACCCAAACAAACAGTGAACAATCGCTTAAAAATTGCGCTTGTTCAAGGGTTCGAGTGATTGACAAGATTGGCTCGTTGATCTAGCTTTCATCAAGTATTCAATTATTTAATTGTTTCTGATACTGCAATGGGGATTGTCCTACGGTCTCTTTGAACACGTGATGGAACGTTTTGACACTGGCAAATCCGGCTTTTTCCGCTACTTCTGCCATTGGAAGTTTCTCGTTTGCCAAAATGAATTTGGCTTGATTGATCCGGTATTCCGTCAGAAACTGCATGAATGTTTTTCCAGTATTCGTCTTAAAAAAGCGGGTAAAGTAATGGGGACTGAATCCAACATGCTTCGCTGTTTCTTCCATCGTTAAGACATCTTGGTAATGGGATTCAATATATTCAAACACTTCATCCAGACGTTGCAGCGTTTCTTTGTATTGAGCTGCAGAACGTTTTAAAGGAGCGATCTTTTTGGCACGCGGCGGCAACCCTTGATAACATTCGCCGATCAACTGATACAAAAAACCCATAGTCAAATAGCGTTTACCAGCTACTTGCTCTTCCTCTAACTGGTAGAGTTCGATCAACAATCCTGTGATTTTTTCGGTAAAACTGACTGGCCAATGCTTGCTGTGGGGTTCCCCCTCGTCAAAAAGTGTTTTTAAAGAAAGTTCTTTTTCTCGCAAAATGGTTTCATCAAACAGTGCGAAATCAAACTGATACACATAACGCTCACTCTCTGGAGAAGCCAAAAAATAGTGGGGCTGGCCACTGGCAAAAATGTACAGCTCGCCTTCTTCCAACTCAATGATCTCATCAGCTACCCCAATATTGACTTTTCCTCGTTTCGCATAAATCAGCTCGATTTCTTTATGTACATGGGGATAAACGATCGTCAGCCCATCATTAAGGAATGTCCGAAAGCGAAAATCGCTTTCAAATTCCGGAATCTCAAGATACATACTCATACTGCTATTTACTCCTTTGCTTCCATTCTCATCCATTATAGAACAAAGAATTTTTGTACGAAATGCTTTTCTGATTTTTTATGAAAAAATAGTCGCTTCTCGCTTTTTATGGTATCTTGTACAACAAGGAGGTTATTATGAATTACTACGATCAGCATTTGCATACTTTTTTATCTTTTGATTCAGAAGAACGCTTCGAAAATTATTTAGCTTTTCAACCGGAATTTTTTGTGGCGACTGACCACTTTGATCTCAAGAACCCTTATTCAAATTATCGCGATGATATTCCCGATTATGAACAGCTTCAACAATGCCATCAGACTTTACAGGAACAAACAGCAACGAAACTTTTGAAAGGGATCGAAATCGGTGTCGTTCCTGGGCAAGAAACACAAATACGCGACTATCTGGATCAGCATCCTTATGACCTGAAGTTAGTCAGCATCCATCAAAACGGTTCCTTTGACTATATGGATGATGCCGTATTGGAGAAAGACAAACTTACCGTCGTCAAGTCTTATTTTGATCAGATGGCCACAGTTTTAGATACTTTTTCTGACGGACATATCCTGACCCATTTTGACTACGGGTTGCGGCGCTTCGACTTTACAGCAGAAGAACTTGCACAGCATTTCGAAAAAGAACTGACAGTTATTTTCAAGAAAGTCGTCGCTCGCGAGCTAGCTTTTGAAGTCAATGCCAAAAGCTTTGGTCCTTATCAAAATGCATCACTTTACGAATATGCGATCCCGCTCTATCAAAGTGTGGGGGGCAAACTCTTTACACTAGGTTCAGATGCGCATAAGTCCAGTGATTATCGCTTGTTATTTGCCGAAATGAGCCAGATGCTGTGCTCCTTCGGTGTAGAACAATTGGCCGTCTTTCAAGGAACCGAAAGATACATGGCAGATTTGCCTGAAGGTTGAGGGAGGATACTGTAAACAAAAACTTCTTCCTGCGAAGCATCCGTATAGCTAGTCGAATAACAATAGCAGAAAAAATCTATCCGGAGAATGGATTTATTTCTTTCCATCTTCAAGATAGATTTTTCTCGCTTTAAGATCGTTTTAATGAAAATGCTACTTCGCTCTTAGTTCATTGTTTTTCGTTTTTGCACATGCAAACTTTTAATTTTGTTACTTTTAAAACCACTGCTGAACACAGCGATCGTCACTACATATAAAATCAGCGGGATAACGAAAGTCACGAATAAAATCCCTTTTTCCGCAGTGCTTGATTGTGACTGATTCGCTGCATAGCCGGTAAAACTTAACACAAATCCCGGAACAGCACCACCTATAGCCATCGCAAATTTCATGATTAATGAAGTGAGAGAAGCAATCAATGCTGTCGCCTCTATGTCTAATTCGTTTCTTATCGTATCAACATTATCGGCCGAAATACTGTATTGCAGTGTATTCGTCAACCCTAATGCAAATTGCACCCCGCAATAGCATAAAACGAAAACGGCTGAGTGATGATTGATGACCAGAAATCCCAGCATACATAATGAAATCAATACCAAACCTGTAATGTACAGATGTTTTTTTCCATATCGCTGCGATAATTTTGGAACCAGAAGCCCTGCTGCCAATGCCCCCAGCATACCTAAGAAACTGGCTGCACTCAATAATTTAGGGTTGCTAATAATATAACTAAGATAATATAGAAGTGAACCATTGAAGATGTTCGTTGCCGCTGTAATGAATAGCATTGCTAGAAACAATGAAACAACTGGACGCAGTTTGAATACAGATAACGCATCCTTCATTGTATATTTTTCTTTTACCGGCTTTGTTACATAGGCAGCTTCCGTCCCTCTTTCCTTTACCATCAACGTCCCTACAATCGTAAAAAATAGAACAACTAGTACCGTCCCTACAATCAATAAAACGTATCCTTTCAAAGACGTTGCAAAAGCTGCGATTGCCAAAGGTGCTGCTACATTTAAGATAGCTGGACCTACCGTATATGAAATCCCTTTGATTGATGAAAGTTGATTACGCCCTTCATCCTCTTGCGTCAGTACGGGGATTAAACTATTCAAAGGAATATCCATAAAATCAAAAGTAATTCCTAGAAGGATGTAAGAAATACTAATAGCAATGATTTTTTGAGCTGGAAATAGGAGAGGCGAAAACCAAACAAGCAAATAGTTTAAGCAACAGATGATGACTCCTAAAATCAACACAGGTTTGTATTTCCCTATCTTTGTTCTTGGAAAACGATCAATCACAAAACCAATAAGTGGATCACTAACGCCATCTAAAAGTCTCGAAACAAGGAATAACATTCCTACCAAAGCTGGATTAACACCAATGACATCCGTATAGAAAATTAACAAATACGTATTTAATAGTGTCATAATAGGGATATTCCCTAGATTTGTTAAGGCAAATCCGAGTTTTTCAGACACTTTTAACCGATCACTATTCATTGCTTTCTTCCTTTCTTTGATGAATCCAGCTCAGACCTTTTTTACAACCTCATAACTTACAGGTTGATTGGCAAACATTGGCTGCTCTTTTCCATCTATCCGCAAGATCCCACCGTCTCGATTTGTACAAATTGTTAAGCACGTATCTGTCTTCTCAATCTTCACCCAGCCACCTTTAACTGGGAATATACACGTTAATTGATGAAAAGAATCGAGCTTAGGGTCAACTAAGAATGTTTCATAACCTGGTCGAATAGGTTGAATTCCTGCGAAATAACGTCCTAATAAGTAGATAGGACTGGCTCCCCATGCATGACATAAACTTTTCCCAAAAGGATCCCCATACATTTCATAAATAGCATTTCCACTTTCTCCAGGAATATACTCCTCCCAAAAAGTAACCGCTTCTTGTTCCACCATTCCACCCCAGTAGTCAAGAATAATCTCATGTACTTGACTTGTCTGTCCCAGTTTACAAAGGGCATCTTGTTCGAAGAATTTGAAGTAAGGAGTTGTGATTTGAGTGACTTCATCATTAAGCAATACATTTTTCAAAATTTGTTGCTTTTTCGTTTCATCTACAAAGTCGAATAAGACCGCAAAAATATTGGCATGGCGTGTCACATTTCTCTTTCCAGATAGATAAGAATCAATAAATGCCCCTTTTTCTTCATCCCAGAAATAACTCATTAAATTAGCTTTCAACTGTTCATATCTTGTCACATAGTGATCAATATCACGATTCAAGATAGAGCCACAAACAGTCATAGCTTTGTATGCTTTCAATAACAGGACTTGTTCCGCTGCCAATGTCCCTTCCTTATCTATTTCAGACCAATCAATAAAAATCCAGTCCTTTTCGCGACCATAAATAAATCCTAACTCATTGGTTTGTTTTTCAAGATAGTCCATCATAGTCACCATTTTCGAATAAATCTGTGCAAGAAATGAGCTGTCCCCAGACATCATATAGTGATTTTCAATCCCTATGATCCATAAAATGGAATAATCAACAATTGTATTCATATGCTGTTTTACTTCATTTTGACCTCGCAATGCCATGATCGTTCGCTTATTGATATCTTCATCAAAGAATAAGTATTGGTTGATAAAATAGCTTTGGTAAGCATCCCCTGACCAGATCCAGCGATCTCGTTTGATTCCGTCAATAAAGAAAAGCCCACTGCACAATGTAAAGGTTTCTATAGATATATCCCATATTCGATTCATCACAGAGTCATCTGATTTGAATGTGGCTTGATTGTGTATGGGAAGATATTCATGCATCGCACGAATATCAATTGCTTCTGGTGCTATATTAGGAATGAAAAGATAACGAAAAGCACGTTTGCGAATGTTTGTTTCTTTTCTTACATTTTCCTGTTTGTAATAACACATTTGACTATCACATGCTTCTGCTTCTGATTCTCCATAGCAAATAGATATCGGTATCTCCGACAACAATTTATCGATCATTAATGAACCGAAAATCGTCCGTCCATAATCAAACAACGTGCCGCCAGCAACCGCCGTCTTCGAAACAGGGAAACAAGTTTCTATTTCATAATAGACTTTATTAGGGTCTTGCTCTTTATTCATATAAAGATTGCTCCATCCTACTGGAGCTTCTTCAACAAAGTTACTGCAATACCAGCCTTCATCACTCTTGATTCTTTCTCCTTCAATATAGATGGCTGGCAAACCGTTTGGATTCCCTACATTCACCCTAATCTTATTAAAACCGGGTTGACAGACAATCTCTTGTTCAAAAGAATATTTCACTTCATTCACTTCTACAAAGCCAATCCCTGTTGCATATACAACAAATGTCGTGGGACTTTGTAATTCATATTCACGTTTAAATTTTACATTTTTATGGCAGTCATCAATATACCAGTAAGCTGGCCAATCGTATCCTCGTTCTTCTCTAGAAAAATTTTGTAAAAGTCCTTGACGTATTTCAAAATCGCCAGCATACCAGATCCATCGTGGCCGTTCATTTGTTATCACTATTATCCGTTCCTTTCGTTTACTCATTTATATTCTATCGATCAACTACTTTACTAAATCAGCTAGATTAGAATCTCTTCGACTGTTTGCTCTCGTTTTAGCTCCTTTTTGCAATTTCATCATGACAGCTCCTGCAATAGCTGCTACTAGAACAATCGCCGCAAAGCCATACATCGAAAATTGAATATTGTTTGGCGATACCAAAAATGGTGTGACAAAGGCAAACAATCCGCAACACAACCGTGAAAAACCATTGATAACGCCTTGTAAGAATGCCCGAGATTCTGTTGGAAATGATTCTTGAGTCCAAACTTTATAGATGGCTTCCCCTGCTAATGGATTTCCAAAATTATAAAAAGCAATCGTTATCGCCAATGCGATGAATCCTGCACTACCGCCAATAACTGCCATACCAACCATTGCCATGAATTGAACAAAAGCGCCAACAAAAAATGCTTTATTCCGATGCTTTCCACCCGCTACTGAAGCAAAGATAATCGTAGTCACTAAAGAAATGATATTCAGCACAATACCTAGCCCTGTTGCTTGCATTTGTGTAGCACCAGCATTAGTCAAAGCGTATGTCTGAAATTGTCCCCATGTATTCGCTAACAAATTCCAACAAACATAAAAGACTAAAATAGCGAAGAAAAAGTTGCGATAAATTTTTGCATTGTTCCCACTAAAAATCTCTTTTAGTGAAATTTTTTGTTGATTGCTAACCAGATTCAACGCAGACTGACGTGCTGCACCTTCTTCGTGGAACATCCGAAATTTTTTTGAGACTGTCCGCCAAACCCACGCAAAGATTGAAAAGACCAATAAAATAACAAAAACAATACGCGCTCCCAAAACTCCATTGACTCCGGAAAGTAAGAAAGAACAAATATAGGAAATAAAAATACCAATTTGCCAAAATATTTGTGTCGAAGATACTAAACTTGCAGAAGTTTTTTCATCTGGTGCATCATGAGAGACAACGGTTAAACTGATTGGTAAATCCGCCCCAGATGCAATCCCCATGACGATGACTCCTAATAATAAAGCCACAAAATTTCCTGAAAATACACAAATTGCTGCTCCAATAGCATAAAACAAATTGATCCAGTTGAACGCTCGAATCAGGCCGAAGATTTTTGTAATTTGTCCTGCAAACAAAGAGCCGAACGCAATTGCAAAGGTTAGTGCACCAGAGATTAATCCAACTTGTCCCGCAGATAAGTTCAACCCTTTTTGCCAAACCGGTATGGTTGCCGAGAGACCAACGATACATCCAGAACCCAACATAGAACCTACACCGGCTGCAGTTGCTAAAGGAGAATACTTTTTCACTAATGATTGCTGCTTTCCATTTGTGTCCATTTGAAACATCCTTTCTTGTTCATAGGGTTATATTAAACGCTTACACAAAATGGTACAATTTCAAAAATGTAGGTCTTTACTATCAAATTCACAGGTCATAAATTTGAATTTTTTTGAAAGGCTATTTGTTTGATCTGACAAACCCTTTAATAGCAAAGTAAATATTGACTATTTATTGGGAATAACTTATATATAGAACTAACTATATAAAAAAATTAGGTGATTGACGGATGGAAAGTTTGATTAAACTTTTTGATATAGAAGATCGAATTGAAGCCCAGCAAAGAACTACTGGGAAGAATATTAATGAAATGAATTTAGACTATCATGGATCAGTAATTCCAAAAATACCCGTTAATGATTTTTTTGAAGAGGGATCTATTTATATCAATAAGCATCATCGCTACTCTTATACGTCTGCTCATACTCATAGTTTCATTGAAATGAATTACCTTCTAAGAGGATGTTGTCGGCAAAAAATAAACGGGGAGGCATGGAGGTTCACTGAACAGCAATTGATTATTATGGACACTGAAGTGATTCAGCAAATTGATTATGTAGGAAAAGATGATTTGATTCTCAATATTTTAATTGACAAACATACTTTACAAACAGAGCTCTTGAACCACTTGCCCGCTTCAAGTAATCCAGTCACGGACTTCTTTTTGAATGCTGCTAAAAAGGATAGTGTTCATAATACTTTTTTAGTTTTTGATTTAAAAGAACACGCGATCATCAATCAGCTTTTATTCTTGATGATTCACAAATTTTATCTCAAAGAAATCTTCTATCATCGTTCCTTAAGTCTCCTTTTAGGATCATGTTTATTGGAATTAGCAGCAATTCCTAGTTTGAATGAACTGTCGTTAACTTCTCAAAGAAATGATTTAGCTGCACTCTTAAAATATATTAACGATCATTACACAACTATCACTCTCAAAAAATTAGCCACGGAGTTTGGTTATAACCAAAACTATTTAGGTAATATGCTCAAGACAAAAACTGGCGCGACTTTTCAAGAAATGATCGACCAAAAACGTTTGATTGAAGCACAAAGATTACTTAGAGAATCTTCCATGACTATTGATACTATCGCTGAAAATTTAGGTTACAAGAGTACGCCCTCCTTATTCAAGCTCTTTCAAAACAAAATGCAGATGACTCCTACTCAATACCGTCACTTTTCAAAAAAAGTTAATTAATCACAAGTAAAATTTGTAATAAGCAATAGCAGGAAAAATTCTTTATCGTCAATTGAATTAAAGTCACTACGATATGAACAAAAAAAAGGATCCGGACCATAAATGTTTGATTGCTCCTGAACGTCCAAAATGTGTGACGATGTTCTCCTAAACTACCAGGGCATTACATAGATGATTCGGATCTTTTATTATTAGACTTATATCATAGTTTTTTATTTTTACTACTACTTCGCTTCAAGCACATCTTCTTTGGCATGGATCAATTGGGTCAAGAAGTCGCAATAAGGCGTGGGAACATTGTATTTTCGACCTTTACGCGAAATAGCCCCGTTGATGTAATCGATCTCCGTTTTACGATGATTATTGATCAAATCTTGATACATGGAAGGATAGTGTAAGCCAATACCTGCAGGATCATAGGTTTTTTCAATATGGGCAACGACTTCTGGAACATCTAGTTCTACCGATTCATGAGCCGCAACAGCTGCGAATTCTCCAACAATGGTTTGCACCATTTGTCGTGCAGTGGCTGTATTTCCAAACTGTGCAATGTTGACATCCAAAATTGAACATAAACCATTCAATGTACCATTGACACAGGCTTTACGATAGATTGAATAGCGAATATTTTCAGAGTATGACGCATTCAATCCAGAAGCAGTTAGTACCTCAGCCAGTTCTTTGGCCGCTGCTTCTTTGCCTTCACCAATGTTTTGCAGTTCAACCGATCCTTCCCCAAACAATCGAACTTGCCCAGGTCCAATC
This sequence comes from Enterococcus sp. FDAARGOS_553, assembly GCF_003812305.1. Lineage (NCBI taxonomy): Bacteria > Bacillati > Bacillota > Bacilli > Lactobacillales > Enterococcaceae > Enterococcus > Enterococcus sp. FDAARGOS_553. The sequence continues at coordinate 1,519,069 of NZ_CP033740.1, read as the reverse complement.
AAATCTGCTGTCCATAGGGTATTTCCTAAGAAAATTTTATCGGTAGCGACATATTTTTCAATTGTATCTTCATGTCCAATGCCATTAAGTAAGCAAAGTACTCTTGTTTGATCACCGATTAGTGAAGCAATGTCTTGCATCATTTGGTCTAATTGCATCGCTTTTGTAAAAACAATGATCAGATCCGCTGGCGTATCCGCCGTTACTTCGGACTGTGGATAAATGGGGAAAGATTCTGTGATTTCTTCTCCATCCAAATTTGCTTGTAGTCCATTGGTACGGATCGCTTCGATATGCGCTGGCCAACCATCGATCAACGTTACATCGTTGCCGCCTCTTTTTAATTTAATGGCAAATCGGCTGCCCATGGCACCAGCACCAGCAATAACAATTTTCATCTCTATTCCTCTTTCCTATCTGACAATTAGGTATAGTTTACTCCAAATCAAACAAATATGCGAGGAGCTTGCCTTTTTTAAAGTGAAATTTGTTAAAAAAATCAATTGGAATCGTTTGATTTTTCAGATAATTAAAGAACAAAAAAAGATCCTTTTCAGGATCTTTTTAAACCGTCACTTCAGACGCTAGTTGTGCTAAAACTGCTGCTTGTTCTTCTTGAGAGATATTGTGCTCAATGACGTAACGATTGTTTTCATTGGCGGCACATTCATAGCAGCAGCCGCCTAAGTGTGCCGCTTGATTCTCTTCCGAAGTGAGGAACTGACGATTGCACTCTGGATTTGCACAATTGACGTAACGCTCACATGGTGTGCCATCGAACCAATCGCGACCGATCACGGTCTTGTCGACATGATTGATCTCAACACTGATACGTTCATCAAAGACATACATCTTACCGTCCCACAACTCTCCTTGAACTTCTGGATCATTGCCATAAGCAAAAATTCCCCCGTGAAGTTGTGCTACGTCTTGGAATCCTTCTCGCAACAACCAGCCCGAGAATTTCTCGCAGCGAATCCCACCTGTGCAGTAAGTGACCACTTTTTTATCCATGAATTTCTCTTTGTTCTCAATGATCCATTGAGGCAATTCACGGAAACTGCGGATATCGGGACGGACCGCACCTCGAAAATGACCAAGATCGTATTCATAATCATTCCGCGCATCGATCACTACGGTATTTTCATCCAACAACGCTTCTTTGAAATCTTTCGGTTCTAGATACTTTCCGGTTAGTTCTAAAGGATCGATATCATCTTCTAAGTTCAATGACACCAATTCTTTTCGCGGTCGAACAAACAATTTTTTAAAGGCGTGTTCTTCCACCTCATCGATTTTGTAGTAGATTCCTTTGAAACGGGGGTCCGCTTCCATTTTTTCCATATAGGCATCCGTTGCTTCAATCGTTCCAGAAAGCGTTCCGTTGATTCCTTCTTTCGCAACAAGAATTCGACCTTTGATACCGATCTCTTTCCCAAAAGCTAAATGCTCTTTCGCAAAACTTTCTGGATCTTCGATGGTCGTGTATTTATAAAATAATAAAACGCGATAGTTCACAGTCATTCCTCCTTTTTTCCACCCTACAGTATAAAAAAGAAAAATGAAGAACACGAATTTTATGCTTGTACATAACCACACAATCCCTTTGCTTACCTAGATACCTGTCGTTTTTTGTTGTCAGAGTGAATCAGTGCTTTTTCCTAATTGTTCAACAAAAAAGGCCGTTACCTGATCCATGGTCTCTCCACGAACTAAATGTCGTTCTTCGCGAGAGATAAATGTCAGATTCGCTTCTGGATTCCCTTGCACAAAGGTTTCTACATCGGCGTAAGGGATTTTCTCATCTTCCGTCCCATGCCAGAACAACAATGGACGTCCAGCTAGTTTTTCTGGTTGCGTCTGGAGATCATAAGCTTCGATCCATCCCAGTAGCAACTGATAGTCATCTGGGACAAAGAAACCTGCAGCACCCGCATGTTTCTGGATCCGTTCACGGTAACCGATCATCGATGGCGAGCCCATCACACACGCAGCAGCGGTGATCTCCGGATGTTGACATAGCAAGCCGCAAGTCGTCATCCCTCCCATTGAAACGCCTCCTACAGCGATTTGCCTATTTACCAAGCCTAGATTTTCAAAGAAATCCACCAAATAAGAAAACTCAAATAAGTTGGTATGAATGCTTTGCCAGAAAATCAATGAAGGAATCTCGGATAGTTGGGTCTTTCGTTCGCCATGATTGGCGGCATCAGGTAAAATCACACGAAAGTTTTCCCGTGCTAGTTTTCGACCTTGCGTCAGTACCAATTCTTTACTCGTTTGCCAACCATGATAATAAATGATCAACGGCAACGGTTCATAGATCAAATGTTCTGGAACGACTTCCAATACTGGGATATTCCCGATTTTTCTTTTACGAACTGCAATTTTCATCTCTTTCCACCTCTGCTTAAGTATACGCATTCTGCTCTTACCTGCCAAATAATCCCTTCAATCACAAAAAAATCACACCAATGTTTTGGTGTGATCACATGTATCAGGAATGTAACACAGCTTCTCGTGCTAGTGCCAGACAGCCTAATGTTCCTGCATTGTCTTCTAATTCAGGTGTCACGATGTAGTCTGCAACTGCTGGTGTTTTGACATAGCCGTTGACCAATCGTTCAAAAGCTTGATGAACCTTTTCCACCATGTGACGCTGCTTCATTACGCCACCACCAAAAATAATGACATCCGGTGAAAGCATCAATGTAGTGTTGTAGGCGCATTGCGCGATATATTCAGCTTCGATGCTCCAGAAAGGCTCATCTTCAGACAGTTCCTGTCCTTTCTTTCCTAAGCGTTTTTCAATCGCTGGACCTGCGGCCATCCCTTCGAGACAGTTGCCATGAAATGGACAGCTGCCTTCGAATGAATCATCAGGATGAGGCACTACCAGCATATGTCCCATCTCCGGATGGCTGAATCCCTCAACAAAGCGGCCATCTTGTAATGCACCGCCGCCAACACCGGTGCCGATCGTATAATAAACTACACTGGATAGTCCTTTTCCTTTACCGAAAACATATTCCCCATAAGCTGCAGCATTGACATCTGTGGTCCAAGCAATGGGGATGGGAAAGGCTTGTTTCATCGTACCTACAAAATCAAAATTCTGCCAAGCTAATTTGGGTGTGGAGGTAATGTAGCCATACGTTGCGGAATCTCGATGGATATCGATTGGGCCAAAGGAACCAATACCGATCCCCACTAACTGGTCTTCATACTTTTTGAAAAAATCGATCACTAATGCCATTGTTTCTTCTGGTGTGGTGGTGGGAAAACTGACCCGTTCTTTAATGGTCATTTCTTCATCACCAATCGCACAAACAAATTTTGTACCGCCTGCTTCTATCGATCCGTACATCTTTTCGTCTCCTTTTCCATCGTTGCTTTCATTTTCTGTTTAAGTACTGGCAGAACTCGCAGCTGCACCATCATCGGCTTTTACGCGATCGATGGCAATGACGAGACAAATAATCAAGTCCTCCAGATTTTCCTCATAAACCGTTACTTCATAGGTATCCCCCCATGAGATCCATCGTTTATGAATCTCAGCAATTTGACGTCCCTGTCGATTGACGACAAAGTCCATGTCCCACCAATTCCCCTGAATTTCAATTCCTTGGGCATGGATGGAATAACGCGCTTTGAAAAGCGTGAATTCTTTTTCTAGAACAATTGCTTCTTCTCCATGTACCTCAACAAAAAACTTGGGCAATAGACTAAACACTTTCTTTGTGACTTCACCGATTTGCTGTTGTCGTTCATCATAAATCGCAAAGCTTTTAGGAATCTTCATGAAACTCCCTTCGACAAAATAGCGCGGCTTTTGCTGCTCATCCATGACAGTAAATTTTTCACCGATACTGAAGACTTTTTGCTTGATGTAAAGTTTTTTCATTTGATTACACCGCCTTTTCTTTCACATCGCCTGTATTGATCACAGGTTGAGTGCCTTTGTCAGTAATGATCGATACGAGTAAATTGTTGATCAATTGGACTTTTCGATCGTCAGTAAAGTTAATATCCTGGCCATCTTCGATCTGTTCCAAGGCCATTTGTGTCATGGAGACCGCTCCTTCAACAATGATTTGTCGTGCCGATAAAATTGCTTTGGCTTGCTGACGCTGCAACATGGCACTAGCGATCTCAGTGGCATACGCCAAGTGATTCAACCGCGTCTCGATCACCTCGACACCGGCTACCGCTAAACGCTCTTGCAGTTCTTGTGCCAGTTCTTCAGAAACTTCATTGGTATTGCCTCGCAAAGTCAAATCATCATCATTAAAAGTGTCATAAGGATACTGGGTAGCGATATGGCGAATCGCTGTTTCACTTTGGATCTCAACAAAATCTTGGTAGTAATCGACATCGAACAATGCTTTGGCCGTATCTACGACTCGAAAGACGACGACTGCTGAGATTTCGATCGGATTGCCATCAGAATCATTGACCTTCAATAAAGAGCTATTGAAGTTACGGACTTTCAATGATACATTGATTTTCTGTGTTAGCGGCACAGTCACAAAGAGTCCATTGTCTTTAATGGTACCTAAATATTGACCAAAGAAAAGAATCGCTTTCGCTTGATTCGGCTGCACAATCGTCAATGAACTAATGAACAAGATAGCGATGATCCACAACACGACACTGATGACTAACTCCCAAACCGCATTGCGGACAATCCCATCATAAAAGAGATAGCCGCCGCCGATCATTAAGGCGATCAAGACGATCAGTGCTAAGTAACCGTTAACATGAAACGTTTGTTTTTCTTTCATCTTTACTCCCTCATTTCTTTTAATACCATATTACCTTTGTTCACAAAAGACTTCAATTCTTCTTCTCATTTTTTTAACCCCTTTCATAGACCTGCGATCATACTATTTTGCAATCAACCAAATTCCCGCTACAATGAAATGAGAGTCAATTGACAAGAAAGGGGTATCCAAATGGCACAAAAAATTTCATTAGAAAACGTAAAATGGTCATTAGAAGAAATCATTCAGACTGTTGGGACTGATCTATCTTCTGTTGTCGAAATTCAAAATCAAGAAGGAATCGATGTCGTGGTGATTGCCAAAGATGAATGGCAGCACCTCTTAGAACTACTCGATGCGCGCCATGCACAAGGCTATCGAATCGATCAAGAACTGCCAACGGATATATTGATTGACGTTGCTGATAGCGACAACGAATACCAACAAACAGCTGAACTAGAGATGGAATTACCGGAACGTGTCCATCCAGCACCAGACTTTGAATTAGACTCAGAAGAAATCGTTGAAAGCGATGATGTGCTGGATTAAGCTGAAAAAATAGACTACTGTGAAAAATCTTCCCCTAAAAATAGCATCCATTCGACCAATAGCCGAGCAATGTCGGAATACTTCCAGACTTTTCAGGTCATGTCGCATTTGCGGCATAGTTGACGTATTCTAAACATTGCTCGGCTCTTTATTATAAAAAATCGCGTGCTTTAATTTTTTGTACGATTGCTCACGTGCTTATGGAGTTCCGCCTAGCACGCAATCAATCAACTGACTTGTTTTTCCGATCTGCACCGGAGGATGCCACGATCGTTTTTAAGCGTTCGATCGCCGCTTGTAGTTCAACGCGTGCTTCTTCTTCTGGTTCTAGTTCTTCGCATTGCTGTAAGCGTTCTAGCCATTGTTCGGGTTCTTTGATGCCTAATTGTCCAATGGCCCAATAGGCTGTTCCACGGATGACAGGTCGGACGTCTTCTGTCGCACACCGCCAGATGGCTGGCAATGCGGTGCGATCTCCCAGATTTGCTAAGGCAATGATCGCATTACGCTGCAATGGTTTCTTCCCGCGCCAAGAACCAGATAAATGCCCAAACTGATTCTTAAAAGCTTTATTTGATAAAGAAAGCATTGGCTGCAACTTAGGATAAACGGTTTCTACTTCCGGTTCCATTTCCTGATGAAAATGGAAATCCTTGCCTCGATTGTAGGGACAGACCAACTGACAAATATCACAGCCATAGATGACATTATGCATCTTTTTACGATATTCCTCAGGCATCATGCCTTTTGTTTGTGTCTGATAGGAAAGGCAGCGCTGTGCGTTCATTCGCCCATCCCCTAAGAGCGCTTTTGTAGGACAGGCAGTAACACAGCGCATACAATCCCCACAGCCAAAGGGTACCGCTTCATCTGTTTCGAAGGAAATATTGGTGACGATCTCGCCTAAATAAACAAAAGAACCAAATTCTTCCGTGATCAATAAGCCATTGCGGCCAATAAACCCCAAACCAGCACGCTGTGCAACTGCCACATCCACCAGCTCACCGGTATCCACTTGCGGGGCAAACCGCCAGCTTTCTGCTTCTTCCAGATTCTCTGCTTGCGCTTTGATAAACTGGATCAATTTTTCTAAGCGATCACGTAAAATATCATGGTAATCGATCCCCCAAGAGGCGCGGGCAAACATCCCCCGTTTCTCATCTCGCGGCACTTTCTCTTTGATTTTTGTCGGATATGCCAGAGCGATCGCAATGATTGTTTGCGGATTTTCAAAGGTTCTTTCTGGATATATCCGCTCTTCGATCACTTGATGTTCGAAACCAGATGTATGGCCTTTCGCGCGCTGCTCCCTCAACGAGGACTCTAATTCATAAAACGGTTCAGCAGAAGCAAAGCCGATTTTATCAATACCTAAACGCTTGCTTTCTGCGATGATTTTCTCTTTTAAAGACATGATATACTCCTATCCAACATGTGTTCATCAGACCTTCGTCTTTGCTTTTTCTATTATACGAGACCACTTCCGATTAGTCGAATCGCTGCCCTCAAAAAATTCAAACAAAAAACTACCTAAACGCTCGGCGTCTATCTCCCAGTCTTTTTAGGAGATCAGCTGCCTCAGCATTCAGATAGTTTTCCTTGAATACCCCTCCATACAGCGCATTTCTGAGCTATCTAGAAGGGAGATCGTTTGATTGTATTATTTTTGTTACACCTATTAAATGTTTACCAACTAGCTTTTTTTACACCTGGCAATTTGCCTTCATGTGCCAATTGTCGAAAAGTGATCCGTGAAAGACCAAATTTACGCATATAGCCCCGTGGACGACCATCAGTCATATCCCGATTCTTCAAGCGATTCGGATTAGAATCTTTAGGCAATTTTGCTAAAGCTTGGTAATCTTTTGCTTGTTTCAATTGGTAACGGATCTCTGCGTATTGCTCGATCATTGCGGCTTGTTTTTTTGCTTTTGCTTGTTTTGATTTTTTGGCCATTATTTTCTCCTTTGTTTTTTCTATCCATCATTCTAAAAAGAAAAGAAATCAGCTAGCAGAGTCCTCCATTTTCGATTCAAAAACAACAAATCGAAATCATTACTATTTGAGCATTATGACTATATCAAGTTTCTGGGAACAAGTCAATGAAAAGCCCCTTCTTTCGAACAAACCGCTACTGTTTTTTAAGATTTCAATTATTTTTTCATCATTTCTTGCAATGACTTCTTGGCATGCTAGACTAAACAAGGAATCTGATAGAAATGGAGAATTATATGAAGCAAATAGATACGGGACTTACCTCAGAAGAAGTCACACAACGAACCGAACAAGACCAACACAACGATTATGAAACAAAAACATCGAAGTCTACGACAGCAATTTTTAAGGACAATATCCTCACATTGTTCAATTTGCTGAACTTGTTGATTGGTGTCTGTCTTCTGGCAGTTGGCGCCTATTCCAATTTATTTTATCTGGTAATCATTTTGATCAATATCACTGTAGGGATCAGTCAAGAGATCCATGCTCGAAATCTAGTCAAAAAACTCTCGATCATCGCCCAACAAGAAATACGTGTGATACGAGATGGCGTTACACAGTCGGTGGATGCCAAATCCCTGGTCCTTGATGATCTTGTTGTCATTGGTGCAGGAGAACAGATTCCAGCCGACATGGTGGTTTTATCTGGACAAGCCGATGTCAATGAGTCGATGCTGACAGGCGAAGCCGATCTCGTCGTCAAAGAAAACGACGCGACTCTCTTATCTGGCAGTTTTGTCGCCAGTGGAGAGGTCACTGCAAAAGTGATCCGCGTAGGAGCAGAGAATTATGCGGCAAAATTAAGCAATGAAGCCAAAACACATAAACCGCTGCGTTCAGAGCTAGTTTCTTCGATTCGCAAAGTCACAAAATTCACCAGTCTAGTGATTGTTCCATTAGGGGTGATCCTATTTCTACAAGCTTATTTATTTCGTGGTAGTGACTTAAAAGAAGCAGTGATCGTTTCGTCTGCTGCTTTATTGGGAATGCTGCCTAAAGGACTCGTCCTATTGATCAGCATTGCTTTGACCACGGGTGTCATCAAACTAACCAAAAAAAGGATCTTAGTCCAAGATATGTACGCGATCGAGACACTGGCCCATGTCGATACCCTCTGTTTAGACAAAACCGGCACATTAACGGAAGGTCGATTATCCGTCGAATCGATCCAGCCAATCGATGACACCCAAGATATAACGGCAATCTTAGGTAGTTATTTGGCTGCCAGTACCGACAACAATGTGACGATGCAAGCGTTGCGCCAAACCATCACCGGATCTGATCATTACCAGTCCTTTGCAGCGATGCCGTTTTCTTCTGATCGAAAATGGGGTGCTATCGCATTTCACGAATTAGGGGCAGTCTATCTAGGAGCACCTGAAAAGACGATCGCCAACCAACAGCTGCCGCAAATTCAAGAAGCGCAATCGGCTGGTTTAAGAGTCCTCGTCTTGACTCTTGATCCTCATTATAACGACGCCAATCAGCCCTTTGATCCAGCAAAGGCTGCCCCGCTGGCAGTTCTTGTTCTTGCTGATGTGATTCGGGAAAATGCAGAAAGCACATTGGCCTACCTGTCTGCAGAAGGAGTGGACTTGAAAGTGATCTCGGGTGACAATCCGATCACTGTTGCAGCCATCGCCAAACGCGCCGGATTGCCTAATTCAGAGAACTATATCGATCTTTCCCAACTAACTGAAGAAGCAGACGTTCGTCAAGCTGCCCTAACCTATACCGTTTTTGGGCGAGTGACGCCTCAGCAAAAGAAACTGCTAGTTTCTGAGTTGAAGGCACTAGGCAATACGGTCGCCATGACTGGAGACGGCGTCAATGACGTGTTGGCACTGCGTGAAGCCGATGTCAGTATCGCTATGGCTACTGGGGACAGTGCGGCTCGTCAAATCGCGAATCTGGTTTTATTAGATTCCGATTTTACGACACTGCCAGCAGCACTCTTTGAAGGTCGCCGTGTCGTTAATAATGTGACGAAAGTATCTGGGATCTTTTTTATCAAAACGATCTACAGTTTCCTATTGTCCTTACTATGTGTTGCCACTTCTACGGCATTTCCTTTTATTCCGATCCAAATCACATTATTGGACCTAGCAATTGAAGGATATCCTTCCTTCTTCCTTTCCTTTGAAGAAGACAAAAAGCGAATCACCGGCCGTTACTTGCCTACCGCATTGCTGCGAGCGTTGCCGAGCGCACTCTTGGTGCTTCTGAATTATTTCGCTGTACAGTTCCTGCAAACTGACTATGGCTGGGAACCAATGACCGCAACTACATTGTTCTATTATCTGCTGATCGGCATCAGTTGTTTAGCTGTGATCCGCAGCTGTTTGCCGCTAAATCCATTGCGCTTATTTTTGATCGTAACCACGATTAGCGGAACATACATCGCCGCAATGCTCTTCCATCACATTTTAGAAGTAGGCTTTTTGACTAGCATCACCTTGCCAATCTTTGTTGGATTGATGGCGATCAACTGCTTATTGCAGTGGGGGCTATCTGCCCTTGCAACACAGATCACCCGCCGGCTAGAGCAAAACGCTACGGCTTGATCAATGGAAAAAAATGATTCCGGACAACTATGATAAATTCTCCTAATTAAGGATATTTATTTGTAGTTGCTCGGTTTTTTTATCTGTTCTTCAATTATTTTCTATTTATATAGTGGAGCAATCGTCATCCATGCAAGTTTTGCGAAATTTGTTATACTTTTAGTGAAGGCGGTTTCGTCTACTGCCGCTGAATCTATTTAAGAAAGCGTTGGTGAATCGAAATGAAGAAAAGTATTTTACTTGTTTCTCACAGTCAACAACTGACAGACGGACTGAAAGCCATGATCGAAGACATGTCGGACAGCGAAACAGTCACTCTTTTTTCATTGGGTGGAACAGCTGAAGGCGAATTAGGGTCTGATCCGACAAAAATCGTTGAAGCGGTCAATCAGTCTCCGGATGCCGAACAGATTCTCGTTTTTGCTGATTTGGGTAGTGCCGTACTAAACGCAGAGCTAGCCTATGATATGTTGGAACCGGAACAGCAAACCCGCTATCACTTGATTGATGCACCGCTTGTAGAAGGTGCTTTTGCCGCAGCAATCACCGCTGGATTCAGTGATGACCTATCCCAGATCACAGCAGAAGCCCAAAAAGCAGCTGAGAAAGGATGGAATCAATAATGAAAAAAATAATCAATGATCCTTCAGCGATCGTCGAAGAAATGCTAGCTGGTCTGGTTGCCAGCTATCCGCAACTGATTCATCAAGTCGAAGACTCCCGAGTCGTAGCAAAAAACGCCACCCACAAACAAGTTGGCTTAGTCTCAGGCGGAGGCAGCGGACACGAACCGGCACACGCTGGGTTTGTTGGTGATGGTATGTTGAGTGCCGCCGTCTTGGGAGACGTCTTCACTTCTCCAACACCAGATCAGATCCTGACTGGGATCAAAGAAGCCGATCAAGGGCAAGGCGTGCTTTTGATCGTTAAAAACTATACGGGAGATATCCTAAACTTTGAAATGGCCAAAGATATGGCTGAGATGGAAGACATCACTGCTGAAATCGTCGTCGTAGATGATGATATTGCCGTCGAGAACAGTACCTATACTGCTGGAAAACGAGGCGTGGCTGGAACCATTCTCGTTCATAAAATTTTGGGTGCTGCTGCTCGTCAAGGACGTTCATTAACTGAATTAAAAGAATTAGGTGAAGCATTAGTTCCGACCATCAAAACCATTGGTGTTGCCTTAAAAGCAGCAACCGTTCCAGAAGTGGGTAAACCTGGTTTTGAATTAGCAGATGATGAAATCGAGTATGGCGTGGGGATCCACGGAGAACCTGGTTATCGCCGGGAAAAATTGAAACCATCGAAAGAGCTAGCCAAGGAATTGGTGGACAAAATTTTAGCTGATTATGAACAAACACCGAAAAAAGTTGGTGTCTTGATCAACGGCATGGGCGGTACACCGCTGATGGAACAGTTCGTCTTTGCCAACGATGTACAGAAATTGCTCGCAGACAAAGACATTTCTGTCACATTCCATAAAGTCGGCAACTATATGACTTCTATCGATATGCAAGGTCTATCATTGACCATGATCGATTTCAGTAACAACGATGCGACGGATGCGCTCAACGAACCTGTTGAAACGATTGCTTGGTAAAGGAGGAATTTTCAATGCAAATGACAACAGAGATGACCCAACAATGGTTAAATGCATTTACAAAAGCCATTGAGGAAAATAAAGGCTATTTAAGTGATCTAGATACCCCTATTGGTGACGGCGATCACGGCAACAATATGGCTCGCGGCGTCGCAGCCTATCAAGAAGCATTTGCAAAACAACAGCCTAAAACAATCACAGACACATTCAAAGTACTCTCGATGGCATTGATTTCTAAAGTTGGTGGTGCTTCAGGTCCACTTTATGGCTCAGCATTCATGAACATGACCAAAGCTACAAAAGAACTGGAAACAATTGATTCGTATGAACAATTAGGAAGCATCATCGAAGAAGGGCTTAATGGGATCAAAGCTCGAGGCAAAGCAGAATTCGAAGACAAAACGATGGTCGATGTCTGGCAACCTGTTGCCGCAGCGTTAAAAAACGGCAGTCTGACTAAAGAACAAATCGAGGAAGCCAAAGAACATACAAAAGACCTAGTCGCCAAAAAAGGCCGTGCTTCTTATTTAGGCGAGCGGGCAATCGGACATATCGATCCAGGTGCCGCTTCCAGTGCATTGTTGTTTGAAACGCTTGTTGCAACGATTGGATAAAGATCCTCATTCCACTTAGGAAAGGCGATACAAAAAACCGAGAGATCTCTTGCGATTCTTGAAGATAAACAAGAATCTGTGCTTGAGACCTCTCGGTTAGTTTATTTTTCTAAGAAATAGTCAACGCCATTATTGCAAAATAGCTTGAGAAACTAGTGTACAATATTGCAACATGCCATCAGGATTTGGATGAACTCGATCTTCATAGAACCACTCTTCATGTTCATTACTTAAATCATACCAATCGATCAATGTCATATTGTCGTATTTAGCAGCCATTTTCTCCAGCATGCTGTTGACCTCATTTTGCCATCTTTGCGTAGGTACCCGCACATTGATCCAATAGACTTTGCGATCGCCAATTTCTTTCATCAAATTATCGAATTGGGTTTCTGTAAAGGACCCATTCGTTCCTAGACCGATCAATACCGTATCTCGTAACAAATCTTTTTCTTTCAATGCTTTGATCAGTTCCGGACTCTCATACAATTGTCGTCCCACATCCCCATCAACGACAGCTTTGGGAAAAATTTCTTGCAAGTCGGCAGTGGCATCCAGCATAACAGAATCACCAAAAGCGGTAATTTCCAGCTCTTCGGCCTTCTTCACCTGGGCTTCTGTCAACCCATATTTTTCCATTACTGATTGTTCGGCTTCCGTTGCCTTTGAAGAATTTTCTCCTGTACTTTCTGTATCCGAGCCATTCGCATTTTTTTGTGTCTGTTCTGCCACTTTTTTATTGGCAGCAATATTTTCTTTTAACTGCTGCTGTTGCGCATCTACATAATTCACCGGAGCGGTAGCTATTCCATAAAGAGCAACTAAGGAAACAAGCAGTCCTGGAAGCAGCCAAGGCTTTTGTCGACTGATCACTGGCTTACTGAACCAATTGCGCACCGTGCGGAAAGTATCTTTGTAGTGGAATTTCCGCAACGGATTTTCGATAAACCGATAGGACAATTCACTGATCAAGAGAATCAATACAATCTCAATCAATGTATGCAGGAGAACATTCTCGCCGACATTCCCAATCTTTGCTTCATAAAAAATCATCACAGGGAACTGATACAAATAAATCCCATAACTCCGCTTGCCGATGTAACTGAATAACGGATTTGTCAGCCAACGGTTCAGACTAGCTCCAGGATGGGCAGTGACCGCCACCAAGATCGTACAAAGCAAGCTGACTAGCAGCATTCCTCCGTAATAAACAAAGGAAAGATGATCATCTAGCACAAAAAATGTTATCACTAAACCAATAAAAGAAAGACCACCAGCTAGGTTCAATACCCGCTTCGCTTTCTTCGGAATTTCTTTTTTTAAATGGGTGCTGGGCCAAATGAAAGCCAGCGCACTTCCCATCCAAATCGAAAACAAACGCGTGTCGGTACCATAATAAACTCGAGTAGGGTCTGCCCCTGGTGAATACCAGATCGCTAATAAAAGAGCCGAAAGTAACGAGCAGCCGATCACGATTTTAAAAATCGTCCCACGATTTTTGACTAACTTCATCAATAAAATAAAGAGTAACGGCCAAATCAAATAATTCTGCCCTTCAACAGCCAAAGACCATAGATGCGTAAAGGGAGATTCATTGCCGAATCGGTCAAAATAAGAAAGACCGTGATTGATCTGCCACCAGTTGTTGACATACAAGAGACTGCTGACGACGACTCCCCGCAGATTATTCAGTAAATTCCGCTGGAACAATGTAATGTAGGCAGCAGACAGAAGCAGCATCACCACCATGCCAGGATACAGTCGTTTCATCCGGCGGACATAAAAATCTTTGACAGCAATACGACCGTTCTGGTCCCACTCCTGTCGAAGCAAATCGGTGATCAAATAACCAGAAACTACAAAAAAAACAGGAACTCCTAAATACCCGCCTCGCATTTGAGTAGGTAATAAATGATATAAGATAACGCCGATCACGGCTAATGTACGGATACCGTCGAAACCAGTGATATAGCGGCTTGTTTTTAACCGTTTGTTCATTCTCCAACCACTTTTCTTTTTTTTGATCAACTGTTTTCGTAAGAAACAGTCAATGTGGAACCATTAAAAAATAATGACCTATTTCTTCATAATTTACCAGATAAAGCAACAAGAAAGCTAGCAAGAATACTCTATTTTCTAAAAAAATTAATTTTTACAAAAAGAAAAAAGCATTTCATCACGAAACGCTTTGATCCAAGCTCTCCTATAATTCTTCTTCATAAAAACGACCCAATATTTGTACATTTTCAGCAATACTGACAAATGCCTTGGGATCTGCTTCTTTCATGGCAGAACGTAACATCGGCAACTCGAAGCGTGTAACGACAGTCAATAATACTGTCTGTTTATCATGCTTGTAGGCTCCTTCTGCTTCATTGATGATCGTAATTCCTCGGCGCAGACTTTTCTGGATCGTATGGATGACTTCTTCAGGAATTCTCGTAATAATCGTTACCTGCATTTTCTTTTGCTTGGTAAAAACAGCATCGGTGACTTTACCACTGACAAAAATCGCAATGGCACTATATAGCGCATACTGCCAGCCGAACAGGATGCCCGCAGCAAACATGATGGCAATATTGAAAAAAATCGAGATGGACCCGATGGTTTTCCCCGTACGTTTCCGGATCGCGATACTTACAAAATCGAGGCCGCCAGAGGAAAGTCCGCTTTTTAGCGCATAACCAATACCGGCTCCGTTGATGGCTCCCCCAAAAATCCCACAGATCATCGGATCTGTCGTCAGTGTTTCTTCTGGAAGAATCTGTACGAACAAAGATGTTAGGACTACAGTAATTCCTGTGAAAATCGTAAATTTATGACCAATCTTGAACCAGCCGAGAAAGAAAAGCGGAATATTCAGCAACAATAGGGCGACTGAGACGGGGATATAGAATCCAAGCCAATCCGTGGAAACGGTGGTCAAAATTTGAGCTATCCCTGTGATCCCGCTAGAATAGATTTTGCCGGGTTGATAAAAAAAATTGACTGCGATCGCCGATAAAATGGCGTAGACGATCGAAAACGATAATTTGTTGGCATAATCAGGGTGTGGCAGCCATTTAAAGAGGGTATTCATTTCATTCAAGAGCCTCGCTTTGTTGATTTGCTCTTATTATACTTCAGATAGTAAAAAAAGAAACGAACAATGAAAGAAATAGACAAATTCTCATGGAATTTTCTTAATCGTCTATTTTCATTCATCATTCGCTCGTTTGTTCTTTACTTGTTCATTTCTTTTTACTTAGTCTTCTTCAACTGTCGTGACATCAATATTCAATTCGAACAATTGCAGCGGCGCCACTTTACTTGGCGCTTGTGACATTGGATCGGCGGCTTTCCCGTTTTTAGGGAATGCGATCACTTCACGGATGTTTTCTTCACCAGCCAGCAACATCACTAAACGATCCAAGCCTAGTGCGATTCCGCCATGTGGTGGGAACCCATAGTCTAATGCCGTCAGCAAGAAACCAAATTGTTCTTCCATTTCACGGCGAGAAAAACCAAGGGTTTCAAACATTTGTTCTTGAACATCCCGCTGATGGATCCGGAGAGACCCACCGCCAAGCTCGTAACCGTTCAAGACGATATCATAAGCTTCCGCATACACTTTTGCAGGATCAGTTGCCAACAATGGTACATCTTTTTCTTTAGGCATCGTAAATGGATGGTGAGCAGAGACATAGCGGCCAGCTTCTGCATCGTATTCAAATTGTGGCCAATCTGTTACCCATAAGAAATTGAACTTGCTTTCATCGATCAAGCCTAATTCTTTTCCTAACTTGCTGCGGATTGCTCCTAAAGCCGCCGAAACGATCTCAAACTTATCCGCACCAAACATTAGGATATCACCCACTTCTGCATTCGTAGCAGCAATGATCGATGCTGCAGCGTCAGTCAAGAATTTTGCGATTGGTCCTTTTAAGCCATCTTCTTCGACTTTGACCCATGCTAACCCTTTCGCACCAAACTGTCCTGCGTAATGTCCCAAATTATCCATATCTTTTCGGGAATATTTATCCGCAGCACCTTTTGCATTCAATGCTTTCACCACACCGCCATTTTCAAGCGCCATTTGGAAAACTTTGAAATCAACATCTTTAACGGTTTCGGACAAATCAATCAATTCCATGTCAAACCGAGTATCTGGCTTGTCGCTGCCATAACGTGCCATGGCATCATCGTAAGTCATTCGCGGAAACGGCGTAGTTACTTCTAGCCCTTTGACTTCACGCATGACATTGACTAACAGTTCCTCCGTGTAAGCTTGAATCTCTTCCGCCGTCAAAAAGGTTGTTTCAATATCGACTTGGGTAAATTCAGGCTGACGGTCTCCCCGCAAGTCTTCATCCCGGAAGCAACGGACGATTTGATAGTAACGATCGAATCCAGCACCCATCAATAATTGTTTGAAAATTTGTGGCGATTGTGGCAATGCATAAAAATGACCAGGGTAAACCCGGGAAGGAACGAGATAATCTCTGGCGCCTTCTGGTGTTGATTTCGCTAAATAAGGGGTTTCGATATCTAGAAAGTCATTGGTATCCAAGAAATGACGAATCACTTGTGTCGTTTTTGCCCGCATCATGATATTCTTAGTCATTTTGGGACGGCGTAAATCCAAATAACGATATTTCAACCGCGTTTCGTCTCCTACGATTTGATCATCTTCGATCGAAAATGCAGGTGTTTTGGCTGTATTCAAAATAGTGATCTCGCTGACCATCACTTCATAGTGCCCGGTTTTCATCTTAGGATTGATTGCTTCCGGTGCTCGATTGATGACTTGACCTGTCACTTCTAGCACATACTCGCTGCGGCAAGTATCTGCAATCGCCCATGCTTCTTTGGATACTTCCGGATTAAAGACAACTTGCACGATCCCTTCTCTGTCCCGCAAATCAATGAAAATCACTCCGCCTAAGTCACGACGTTTTTGGACCCAGCCTTTTAAAGTAACGGTTTGATCTAAATGGGCTTCTGAGACGCGCCCACAATATACTGTACGTTTGCTCATTCTTCTTCTCCTTGCTTGATTAAGATTGTAGTCATTTCATCATAGATTTCATCAAAATGATCATACAGATCGGCTAACTTAAATTGTTTCTCGATCCGGCTTGCCATCGATTTGATGTTGATCACTTGTTCAGCTAATTCATTTTCACCTAGGGTCAGCACCAAACGCGCCCCTTGCTTATCTGCCGATTTGAACTGCGCTTTTGCTTTCCGATTCATAAAATCACGATCTGCCGAAAAGCCAAAATTACGGATCGCCTGAACGACTTTCAATGCTTCCAAATTGGTTGCTTCTCCTAGACCAACAACATAAGCATCTAATTCGTTCAATGCTGGAATAACGACTTCTTCTGCTTCCATTGTGATCAATAGACGTTCTAAGCCCATCGCAAAACCGAAACCTGGCGTTTGTGGGCCGCCTAATTCTTCGACCAGATGGTCATAGCGTCCACCCGCACAGATCGTAGCTTGCGCCCCCATTTTTGGCGCTTCACTCATAATCTCAAAAATAGTATGGGTATAATAATCCAGTCCCCGGACCATATTTGAATCAATCTCATAAGGAATGTCCAAAGCATCCAACATCGTGATGACTGTTTCAAAATGGGCTTTAGCTTCCGGACTTAAATAGTCCAAGATCGAAGGAGCATCCGCAACGAACTGTTGATCTCGTTTGTCTTTACTATCTAAAACCCGCAGTGGATTCTCATGCAGACGACGTTTTGAATCTTCACTTAATTCTGCTTCATGAGGCGATAAATAATCAATCAGTGCTTGACGATAGTTCTTACGCGTTTCTTTATCCCCTAAAGAGTTAATCACTAATCGAAGTTGACTTAGCCCTAATTGTTTAAAGAAATCCATCGCCATCGCCATCGTTTCAACATCTGTCGCAGGATTTGCGGAACCAAATGCTTCTACACCGATTTGATGGAATTGACGCAAGCGACCTTTTTGCGGCCGTTCATAGCGGAACATCGGTCCAATATAAAAGACTTTGTAAGGCTTGTTGTATTCAGGTCCGAAAAGTTTATTTTCAACATAAGAACGAGCAATCGGCGCTGTGCCTTCCGGACGCAATGTCACATGGCGCTCTCCTTTGTCATAGAAATCGTACATTTCTTTTGAAACGATGTCGGTTGTATCACCAACGCTTCTAGCAATCACTTCAAAATGTTCAAAAATCGGTGTGCGGATTTCATTGTACTGGTAATCACGAAAAACCAAACGGGCTGTTTCTTCAACAAACTGCCATTTTTCGGATTCTCCTGGTAAAATATCATTGGTGCCTTTTGGACGTTGATAACTCATCTGTTTTCATCCTCCTATTGTGGGTATCTTCGATCGATCAAAAACGATCGTATGTATTCATTACAACTATACTGATTTGATCCATTGTGGGAAACGATTTTCTGTTCATCATCTGCTCGTCTACTCTGCGTTACGCCTACCGTCGCTTCTAAGCTGTCGCTAAGAAGGACTTGCATAGTCTTCGACCAGTCGCAGTGATTCGGAAAGCGGTGACTACTCTCCCTTCGGTCGCCTACTACTGTTCATCATCTGCTCTGCCCTGCTTCGCAGGTCAATCGCAGTGATTCACAGCAAAAAACTCGCCCTTGTTTTCTACACAAGGGCGAGTTATTACACGCGGTACCACCTAAAATTCGAGAACTTTCATTCTCCTTTCGATTAACGCTCGTTCACGGAACAGCTTTTCTTCTGTTCATCTCCAGATTGTCTTTCCGACATTTGTCCTAAACTGCTTGCAGCCATGGCAGTTTTCTCTTTGAAGGTCCAATAATGACGTACTCGATCTTTCACAGATTTTTGATATTATCTATAAACTACAAGAATCCTTTGGAAATGTCAAGCTGTTTCATAGGCTTTTTCAATACTTATGAATATCGTTTTTCAAGTTTTTCCTTTACACTAAAAGAAGAGATTAGAAGGAGGAATTGCTTTATGACAGATGTTCAAATCGGCAAATCACAAGTCTATGTACGCTCCCTTGGCTTAGGTGCAAATGCCATCGGCGGCCACAATTTATTTCCAAATTTAGATGAAGAAGAAGGCAAGGAAATTGTGCGGACGGCGCTGCGCAATGGGATCAATTTGATTGATACTGCCTATATTTACGGTGAAGGTCGATCAGAAGAACTGATCGGTGATGTCTTGCAAGAAGAAGCGTTCGATCGCAATCAAGTCATCATTGCCACTAAAGCAGCTCATCGACCAGAAGAACCAAACAAAAAAGATAATTCGCCGGAATTCCTGACCCAAGCCGTTGAAGAAGCTTTAACACGCTTAAAAACCAACTATCTGGATATATTTTATATTCATTTTCCAGATGAAACCACCCCTAAAGAAGAAGCGATTCGCGCATTGCATCAACTGAAAGAAGCTGGCAAAATCCGTGCGATCGGTGTCTCCAACTTCACACTTGAACAATTAAAAGAAGCCAATGCCGAAGGGTACGTTGATGTTGTGGAAGATGAGTACAGTTTGATCCATCGCCAAGCTGAATCAGAACTTTTCCCTTATTTAGCTGAACATTCAATCAGTTTTGTTCCGTACTTTCCACTAGCATCCGGGTTGTTGACTGGAAAGTACACACAAGAAACGACCTTTTCAAACGACGATATCCGTAGTAAAAAGCCGGACTTTCAAGGTGATCGCTTTAAAAAAATCGTATCGGCTGTCGACCAATTGCGACCAATCGCTGCCTCTTATGATGCAACGATTCCTCAACTTGTGTTGGCTTGGTACATGAAAAATCCTGCAGTTGCAGCAGTTATTCCAGGTGCAAAACAAGCCAGTCAAGTTGCTGACAACGCGCAGGCATTGGATATCCATTTATCCGCAACCGATTATCAAGCGATTGATCACCTGTTTGCTGAATTTAAATAGTCCCGAAACAAGAGAAGGCACTTTGCATTTCTCTTGTTTTGTATTATGCTGATGAAAACAGTTATGAAAAGGAGCAACCCTGATGTCCTTATATTCCGGCTATATCCGCCAACCTCATTACTATGAAACCGATCAGATGGCAATCATTCACCATGCAAATTACATCCGTTGGTTCGAAGAAGCACGAGTAGATATGCTCGCCTTTTTACAATTGCCATACCATAAAATCGAAGAAGCGGGTTTGATTGTTCCCGTTCTTGAAGTCAATGCACAATACAAGGAAATGATCCGTTATGAGGATCAAGTACGCATCGATGTGCTCGTCGATCATTACACCGGTACTCGACTTGATTTTCGTTATGAGATTTATAGAACTGACAACAATCAGTTAGTCACAACTGGCGCTTCCAAACATTGTTTTTTGAGTAAAGAGACCTATCGCCTAGTCCATTTGAAGCGCAGCTTTCCTGAGATCCATCAAGTATTTTCAGATTATGCGACATTATCGGCTGCCTCGAAAAATTAATCTCGAGACAGATTAATTGCATTTAGAGCACTTTTTTGTATAATCAAAGGTAATTTTTATGGGAGGATGATGACAATGTATGTTGTTAAAGTCTTGCATGGTTACATTGGCAAAGATGGTCGTCGCACTCGTGAAAAAATACCTGACAAGTTGTGGATTTTTGAAGATCGGAAGCAGTCGGAAGCCTTTGCAGCAAAAATAGGCGGAAGAGTCAAACCTCTCACAGAAGTAAAGCCAAATCAATAAAAAGCAAGACAGCGAAAGAACGCTTACTGGCGTAAGTTTCATTATTCGCTGCCTTGCTTTTTTTATTGCTTATCGCTTTTGCTAGTCATCTTGTTCAGTTTCTAAAATTTCTCCTGTTTGCGCATTGATTTTAACATTTGTTTTTTTGTTGCCGTCTTCAACTTTGACTTCCCAATAAGTCACATTCATTTCTTTATCAAGATCCCAATCTGTTGCTTGTCCACCGCCAGCTTCTTTCACAGCACTATCGGAAATCTCTTCCAATGAAAGCAAGTTGGTCAGATCCAATTGATCGGCTTCTTTTTTGACACCGTTTTGTTCGTCCGCATCTAGTTTTTCGGTTCTTTCTTCAGAAGTTTCTTTTGTTTCTGCATCGATCTTTAGTTCAAATTCATTCGTGTCGTCTACGCCTTCAACTTGATAGAAGTACTTACCAAAAGAAGTATCCAAGTCAAGCGATGTGATTGCTGCATCTGGATATTTGTTTTGGAACACTTGGACGGCTTCTTCTACTGTCACTGTAGGCAAACCGCCATTTGCGATGGCTGCACTGCTTGAAGATCTGTCCACAGCTTGCGAAGAAGTTGTTTCATTTGATGATGCGACTGCTGAGCTTGAACTGCTGTTTTGTGCAGTTTCAGAATTTCCAGTGTTATTTTGTGTACATCCTGCCAATAATCCTAGGGCAGCGATTCCGAACAAAATTGTTGTTTTTTTCATGTTTCATTTCTCCAATTAATTGTCTATTCCTTTTTTCTATATATTTAGAATAACAAGTCCTTCAGAAAAAAGAATCAAAAATGCTTGAAGAAAATCTAAAAAAATCTTCATCTTTCTCTTTCACTTGGGAAATCAATTTTAAAGACACTGCCTTGCGGCTGATTATCCGTGACGGTAATTTCAGCATGATACTTGTTGGCCAGCTGCTTTACCAGTGATAATCCGATTCCTGAACCGGAAATTTGACTGGAACGAGAATCTTCCACTCGATAGAAACGCTCAAAAATCAACGCTTTCTTATCATTGGGGATCCCAATACCAAAGTCGGCAACGGTTAGAGACAAGTGCGTTTGATCTTGTGTCAGTCTCACATGAATGGGCTGATCTGCTGGTGAATACTTCGCTGCATTTTCTAAAAGATTTTGGATGATCTGTTGGAAGTCACGTTTGTGCCCTTGCTTCCTACACTGGTTTTCCACAAAATATTCAATCGATTGCGGAACGATCGTTGCTTGTTTTTCACATTCTTCTCGCACGATCTGCGAGACATCAACGAGACTTATTTCTTGGGTTTGGTTTTTTTCCAAATCCAGCAGTTGATTACTCAATGTTTCCAAACGCTTCGATTCTTTATCGATAAAGGCCAGTGAAGAAGGAATGACTTCTGGGTGTTTGGTTCCACGCCGCTGGATCAATTGGACATGTCCGCGAATCGCGGCTAAAGGTGTCCGCAGCTCATGAGAAGCATCGGCAACAAACCGTTTTTCTCGCGCGATCGTCTCACGCTGTTCTTTCAGTAGTTTATTGAAAGCCAACGCCACAGAACGAATCTCGATTGGTTCTTCAACAATCGTCAATTCGCCTTTTTGGCTTTGTTCGATTTCAGCAATTTCTTGCGCCATCCCTGTTAATTTCCGGCTCCATTTCCCAACGCTCCAATAAATCAATATACTGCCAACGACTACAGCGATCAGGTTCAAGAAACTGCTGATCATAAAGAGACCATAGGCTAATTCCACACTGTCCTCACCATTGATGGCGATCTTCACCTGATCCCTATCGATTTCTTGGGTTTTCGTATAATAGATACCATCATCTGTAAAGACGATGCCCTCCAAAAATGGGATGATCCGTCCTTGATTGATCTCGGCAAAAATCTCTGCTGCATCTTCTGATAAAATGACACTGCCATCAGCTAAGATCACTTGCAAGGCATCTTCTTCATCTGCCGAAACATAGGCATTGACTAGATCATTCCAGTCATCCCCTGAAGCTTCCCCGTTTTCGATAGCCTCAAGAATATTGCTCGCACGATTTTCGATATGTTCAAACAAATACCCTACGGATAACAAGATAAACAATACATTGAAGAGAATCAACAGACCAAATAGAATCAAAGAAAAGCGGCTCGTTAATTGAAACTGGGCAGTTTTTCTGCGTGGGTTGGCGAACTTATTCTTCATGGGCGATCCTCAACACATAGCCTAATCCCCGAACAGTTGCGATCATTTTCCCTTTACCGCAGACATCCAGCTTGTTGCGAAGGGTGCGAATATAAACATCTACCACATTTGTTTGACCATCGTATTCATACCCCCAAATCTCATTCAATAGCTCATCTCTGGTTTTGACTACTTCTGGTTCTTTCATCAACTCATATAAGATTCCAAACTCTTTAGGAGTCAATTCAATGGTCTCTCCGGCAACCTGGACCAAGTGTTTGGCGATGTCCATCATCAACTCGCCTACCACCAACTGATTTTGTTGGTTCTTTTGCTGTTGGGCTTCCCGCTGCAACCGTCGCTCAATCACGCGAATCCGGGCAAACAGTTCTTCGATTTCAAAGGGCTTCGTTAAATAATCATCTAGGCCAACGTCAAGACCAGTCACGACATCGGCAGTTTGATTTCTGGCTGTCATCATCAAAATCGGAATATCGCTTTCTTTGCGAATTCGCCGCGCCACCGTGATGCCATCATAGATTGGCAGCATCCAATCCAACAAAATCAGATCAAACAGATCAGTTTGCTGATTGAACAAGGTCAATGCCTCTTGGCCATCTTTGGCCCATACCGTGTCGTACCCCTCAAAAGTCAACTCAGTCTGGATAAAACTGGCTAAACTTTCTTCGTCTTCCACTATCAAGATTCTCAAGGCCATCTGCTCTCCTCCTATTTTTGCTTCTATCATAACGGATTTTGTAAAAACTTCCTAACGGATTGAAAGAAAAAGATCATGAAGATTTTTTCATGTTCAGACAAAAACGGAGTGAACCAATGCTCACTCCGCTTTTCTTTTATCCCCCATTTGTCGCTAACTGATAGGTATCAACTAACTTTCCCTGTTCGAGTTGGATCACGTAAGGGCAGGTTTCATCCAAAAACTCTTTATCATGACTGATCACGGCTAACAGATCGACTTCTTTGGCAACTTCCTGCAGCAGATTTCCGACCTCTTCCATTTGTTTCAGGTCTAATCCGCTAGTCGGTTCATCGAAAAACAACAAGCGTTTACCTGAAAGCAATGCACTGCCGATCGCGACTCGCTGCTTTTCGCCACCGGACAAAGATTGTGGATGTCTTCGCAGTAAATGCTCTAGTTCCAACAAAGTCACGACTTGTTCAAAACGTTCCGGTCTGGCAGCTTTTGCCAACAATTCTTTTTCGACAGATTCAAAAAAAAGCTGCAGGTTCACATCTTGCATAACCAGAAAACTTTCTCGCAATAACTGTTTTTGATTGATTGGTTGACCATGCAGCCAAAATTGAGCTGCTGAACATTTTTTTAAGCCAGCGAACACTTGAAACAATGTCGATTTGCCAGCACCGTTCGGGCCAATCAAACCCACGACTTGTCGCGTAGGCACAACAAGTTTCGCAATATCAAGAGCTGGTTGCTGTTGGCGTCGATAAGTGACTTGGAGATTCGTCGCAATCAGATCAGCTGAGAAACTCGCTCCCTCTGTTTCGTTGATTGCCAACTCGAACTGCGGCTCGTTGATCCGCCTTAATCCGAGATTGTGAATCTGTTGCGGGGTATGAGAAAGCAATGCTTCACTGGTATACTCTGTGACCAAGCGCCCTTCTGCTAGTAATAAGTAACGATCCGCAATCCCCGTCAAGTAGGACAATCGGTGCTCTGCAATGACGATCGTCTTCCCTTGCTCTTTCAAAAGGCGGATCGCTGCGGCAATTTTTTGTAGTGCTTCTTCATCAAGATTACTGGAAGGTTCATCGAACAAAAAGAGATCATGAGAAAGCATCGTTGCACAAGCGATTGCTACTCGCTGCTTTTCGCCACCAGACAGTTCGAAAACACTTGCATCCAACAATTCTGACAAAGAAAATTGTTCTGCCGCTTCTTTGATCCGTTTTCGTATTTCTACTGGCTCTATCCCTGCATTTTCCATTGTAAACGCCAGTTCAGAATAAACATCTGTTGTAAAAAATTGTGTTTTGGGATTTTGAAAAACAACACCGATTTTTCTGGCGTAGGCGGGAAAGTCTTCCGTCGGCAAAGAATCCCCTGCCACTTGAACAGCCCCCGTCATTTCTGCTGGATATAGTTCAGGAATCAAGCCATTGAGAACATTCAACAAGGTTGACTTACCGCTACCGCTTTGGCCGCATAACACGACGACTTCACCAGCAAAAATCTGACAAGAGACATCTTTCAATACCTGCTGGGTGCCCCGTTTAAGAGATAGTTTTTCGATGGTGATCATTCCTTCACATCCTTACAAACAAAAAAATAAGTAGTAACACAGTACCAAACACTACATAATCAGCAAGTTTCAACCGCAGTGTATAAACCGATGTATGAGGATTTTTAGCCGACAGGCCTCTTACTAACGCGGTCGCTGACAATTCTGTGGCAGTATTTTCTGCAGACATCAATAAAGGAATCAAAAAATACTCCACCGTCTGTAGAGGATGTCTTACATAGGACCAGCCGTTCAAAGCAATTCCGCGAAAGCGCATCGCTTGGCGAATACTTTTGACATCTTGCAACAATGTTGGAAAAAATCGAAACAGTACGGCCAACGGTACCAGCAAAAACGAGGGAATGCGGATTTTTTGCAAAGCAGCTAACCATTCACTGATTTTCGTCCCACTCATCGCAAATACGGCTGCCATGATCGTCGGTAACAATCGGCGATACCCTACGGAAAAGAAATCCAGCAGGGTGGTTACTATTGAATTGTTTTGCCCTGCAAAAAAACCTTCTACCAAAGACAATAATAGAAACAGCCCGAAAAACAACAATCCCTTTCGCCAGAAACCGCTAAGTAGAAACAAGATAAACAAAAAGCTGATCACAATCAACTCTTTTGTCCACGTCAATGAAATCATCAATGTGACACTTGCAAAGAATGTCACAAATAATTTGCATCTGGGGTCAAGTGAGAGCCTAGTCACATCGATCTCCCGTTTGTTTGATGCAACGTTGGTTGGAAATGTTTTTGATATAGACGAGCACCGAGGCCTATCCCGACAATCGAAGCAACCAGTACAGCGAGCCCGCAAATCACCAGCATCGCTGTGGAAGTATGAGCAAAGACCCCTGCAATATAGCTTTGGTCTTTTCCACGAGCAACTAGCGAATCAATATACGCATTTTTCATGAACCACAATGGCAAGATGGGACCCATTAAACCAAAGCTGAATACGGTATAACTAATAGTTGTCTTGAGACTTCCTTTCCACTTGCTTTTATACTGAATCGTATCTGCCAGTACTGCACATAAAATATTCGGCATAAAGGCTAGCGGAAAGTGACCTGAAATCAAAAAAAAGAGACCTACCACACTGCCCATGATGGTGATCGCGCCAAACTTTGGTACTTTATTCAACATCAATAGATAAATGACCCCAGAAAAAAGTGCTGTAACGGCTGGAATGAATAAATTATGAAATCCTGGAATAACAAACCGTAAAATCAGCAGACAAAAACTCATCAATAAAAAATAAATAGCTGTATATATCCCGACAGCAATCAGGTCTTGAACTTTTAAATTTTTCATTTCTTATGCTCCTTCTTTCAAGCACCGGTTCTTGGTGCGATTACAAGCATCTAGTATAGCACATTCCCGCGCGAAACAATGGAAATGATGCTTATCTAGTCTAAGACGGTATAATCTGTGCCAAATTCAAGTGCTACCCAGTCACTGGAATCTGTCTTCGTATTAACAGTTAACCCATCCAACAAAATCTTTTCGTTCAATGTATCGCGAATCGTATAGTAGTCAGCGTAAATTTCGTCGCCTGCAGAGACTGGAATATCCGCAACTTGATTGCCATCTTTGTCATAAACTGGTGTAATAACCATGTCTTTCGCTGCAATTTGATAGAGTCCGCTTGGAAGAGTGGCATTGGCTTCCCAAGTGAAATGATTTCCTGCTTTATTGGAGAAACCTTTTCCTTCTTCAACGGTCTTATCTGGTTCAAGCAAAGATTCCATAATGTTCTTCGGTTGAACGACTACATCATAGATTAATGAGCCTAGATCATCACGGTCCGTTTGAGGTACTTGCACAAAGAATGGATCTGCTGGTTTTGCAACGGCAGGAGAGACACCACGGTCATCTTCTAATTCGGTAACTAAATAAATGCCATCTGCCGCATTGCCGCTACCCAAATTCGCTTTGACAGACCCATCTGCTCCTGTCGTTACTGTTTGAGCAGTAAATGTGTTGTCAATCGTATAATCGGTTCCTTCTTTTTGATCTAATGGATTCGTTAAAGCAGCATCACCGATTGCCGTTACCCGTTGTATGCGGAATTTGATCCCTGCTAACGGCTACTTTGTAACTGTATCATCCTTTTCTCCATCGCCACGATCACCCAGTTCAGATAGATCTTTCACTTCATATTTCCAAAGTGTAATGGAACGAGGGCTAGTATTATCTGCAACAGGACCTGTAGTCGCTGCATAGGCAGATAAAGTGCCAACAGCTGGAACCACCAAACTACCTGCTGTGAAAAGAGTTGTTGCAACAACGAACTTTGTAACTAATTTTTTCTTTCGTTTCATTTCTGTACCTTCTTTCATATTTTTTTAAATCTTTCCTAACCTACACATGCCTAAACAACCAATCCAACATTTTCGTTTTACATAAAGATCACTCCTAAAAAAGTGCAAAGATTATCTAAACAGATTATCGGATATTTTCGCTATTAGGAACTGACAAAATCCTTTCAAAAAATAAGTATTTGAGTCTCATTCTTACTTAGTAATCTTTTTAAAAAAGGAGTAATTCTTATCATTTTGCGCCTGGAAATGAATGGATAAAAGCGATTTTTATCTCAGACTTGAGCATTTTTTTAGTAAATAAGGACATTTAACTTCGTTTTTTTCTGAAATATGTGTTAAAAATCACATGATTTGGGATCGAGAAATCTCTTTCACTTATTGACCTGTTTATGAAAAAGACAAAATTCAAAATAAATCAACTTATTTTGTCATATTGCGCATTTTTAACGGTTTCTCTCTATTCGTTGATAGACAAAAAACAAAAAACACCTCATAAATCTCCGTATAAACAAGAGATTTATGAGGCGAGTCAATTAATGAAATAACCCCAATTTGAATTGGATCAATACTGTTAGTTTGTCGTTTTTATTGCGGATGAAAGGAAGCAAGAATCACCAAATAGATCACCGACTGCTTCTTTTCAACAAAAAATCTAATAGATAAGAATTGACAAAACTAAATAGTAATCCAATTACTACTGATTTGAAGCCATAAGTCAAAAATCCTAATATTAATACCATAAAGTTGATATAGCGGATACCCCGAGCAATACTAAAATCAGGCCGCTTTTTGTTGATAGCCATGGCAATCACATCCATCCCAACAGTTGAAGCGTTAGCCGTGATGCAGCAATAGTACCCTACCGCTATGAACAAGCTCGCAAATAAGAAATCAAGCATTAGGTTTACTTGAAAATCAATCTTCATATAATAAAAAAGAGCAAAAAATAAATTATAAAAACACTGCTGATAATGGACTTGAAAAAATTGGCTTTTCCTAAAAATAGCCAACAAAAAACCAGCAGAAGGGTCGTAATACCAGATGTCAAATAAACGATCGGTACATTGGTCACCTTTTCTAAAATCATCGCCATACTAGTGACACCACCATTGATGATCCCATTAGGTTTCATCCATTTCGCATAAGCAAATCCCAACAAACTATTACCCGCGATGATTTTTAGGACTGCCTTTGATTCTTCCAATACTTCATTCCTCGTTACTAGTTTCATTTGATATCCTCCCAGCCTTAACAGGAATCCGATTTCATTGTAGACTACTATACCATTAGTCAAGCGAATTTGGTATTTTGCTTAGCGGAAGAAACAAAAAACCCGCTCATTGAGCGGGTTCAATCGTTGTAGAACAACGTGAGTTTATTTGTTTAAAGCGTCTTTTGCTTGGTCAGCTAATGCAGTAAATGCTGTTGCATCGTTTACAGCCAAGTCAGCTAACATTTTGCGGTTGATGTCGATTTCAGCTAATTTCAAGCCGTGCATCAATTTTGAGTAGCTTAAGCCATTCATACGAGCCGCTGCGTTGATACGAGCGATCCACAATTTGCGGAAGTCGCGTTTCTTTTGACGACAGGACAGCTTATTAAAAATAATTTAATTTAAATATCTTTACTCATTTTAACCAACTTAGGGGTATTCAATGGGATATTCACTCAAAAAAACAAATAGGCATAGGATAAAGTTGATTTTCATTTAGGAATTGAACAGACAGAGATTAAATAACAAGCAACCTTAGATTAATGGATAAATTTTCTCTTATCTTTAGGAATTAAATTGATTAATAAAACTGCTGTAGGATAATGCTTTTGCATATATTCTACAGTCCCTAATACATGTGAATCTTCAGAAGTATACAATTCGTCCTTTAATTGCCCCATATCTATTGCAATACTTCCACTTAGAAAATCAACTGCATCCTTAAATTCTTTATTTTTGTGATAAGTATCATAAAAATCGGCAAGCTGTTTACAAGTAACTGCTTCGTCGATTGTAAGTTCTATTAAAGCTTTCTTAATAGTCATCTTACCTTTCCTTTCATTTTTATTGACAATTAGAATGCTTCCCTCTGAGCTTTTCTACTTAATAATTATGAAAGATTATCAGCCATTAACTCTGCTTGTGTAATCACTAAATCAATGGTTTCTAAATCTGTCTTAAATTTATTTTTTCTCAAAAAACGTTTGATTTCAACTCTCATTCGTGCTTTCTCAGAACTACGTTTTGTCCAATCAATTGTCATATTTTCTTCAATAGTTTTAGCGATACCTATTGCAATATCTTTTAGAACTTGTTCATCTTCATCCGAATTTTTAGAGATAACATCATAAAAGGCTTTTTCTTCAACTGTCAATCCTAATTCTTCGCCTTCTTCTTTCATTGTTTTCATATCTTTTGCCAATTCAATTAACTCACGAATGGCAATTTCAGAAGTAATTCCTCTAGTATTGTATTTATTTATGGATTTTTTCAATAGTTCAGAGTATTTTTCTGCTTGAACAACATTCGTTTTTTGAATAGACTTTATTTTTCCTGCTAATAAATTTTCAAGTAATTGAAGAGCAAGATTCTTTTGAGGCATTTCGTTAATTTCTTCTAAAAACTTATCAGACAAAATAGATAATTCAGCTTTTTCTAATCCTAGAGAATCGTAAATATCTACAATATCTTCGGTTACAACGGACTTAGAAATTAATTGTTTCAGTTCTTCATCGATTTGTTGAGGAGACTTTACTCCATCTACAAAGTTTAATTTAATTAAATATACTTTTACAGCTTTAAAAAAGGCAATTTCAGCATTGTATTGTTGGACTTCTTCCTCTGTCACACACAAAGCATACGCTCGAGTGATTTCCGTTACTAAATCTTTAAATCTCTTAACATCTTCAACATCATCTAATCCTAAAATATAGTTTGCAGCATTTGTAATAACTTGTAATTTTTTTGTATAATCTGTTGAATTGAAATCAGAATAATCAAATTTATCTAAAATCGTATTGGTAATCAAATCATATTTTTCTTTGACTAAATTCACAGCGACTTGGGTATCAATACCTGCTTGTTTTTGGTCATTTGGTGTATATTCTTGTAGAGCATTTTTCAAATTCGGTGCAATCCCAATATAATCGACAATCAATCCACCTGTTTTGTCTTTAAATACACGATTCACACGAGCGATTGCTTGCATTAAATTATGTCCTTGCATTGGTTTATCAATATACATCGTGTTCATAGACGGAACATCAAAACCTGTCAACCACATATCTCGAACAATGACAATTTGAAGTTCATCAGAATCATCTTTCATTCGCTTCGCTAATTTATCACGTCTTGTCTTATTCCCAATAAAAGGTTGCCAATAATCTGGGTCACTACTTGAGCCTGTCATTACAATCTTAATTTTCCCTTTATCATCATCATCAGAATGCCAATCAGGACGAAGTTTAATTATTTCTTGGTATAAATCAATCGCAATTCTTCTAGACATTGTAACAATCATTGATTTCTTGACCCCAGTCGCTAATATTAAAGGGAGGGTTGGCTAAAATATAGTCCGCTCTCAATCCTTTGTGTAAATCATTTTGGAATGTATCAGCATTATGGGTGCCGATATTTCCGTCAATTCCTCTAATTGCAAGATTCATTTTACAAAGTTGCCATGTTGTTGGATTAAATTCTTGTCCATAAACAGAAATATCGCCAATTTTCCCTTGATGATTTTCTACAAATTTTTCTGATTGGATAAACATCCCCCCTGCTCCACAACAAGGGTCATAAATACGCCCTGCATATGGCTCTAACATTTCAACTAATAACGAAACCACTGAACGTGGGGTGTAAAATTCCCCTCCACCTTTTCCTTCCGCATTTGCAAATTTCCCAAGAAAATACTCATAGGTTCTTCCTAAAGTGTCAGTTTTACGGTTTTCTGAATCCCCAACTTTAATGTTAGTAATTAAATCGACTGTTTCTCCTAAACGAGTTTTGTCCAATTGAGGTCTTGAATAATTTTTAGGTAATACATTGTTTAAAGAAGGATTTTCTTTTTCAATAGCTATCATCGCTTCATCAATCGTTTCGCCAATTTTTGGTGTTTTGGCATCGCGGTTGATTTTTTCCCATCTTGCTTCAGCAGGTACCCAAAAAATATTATCAGCCAAATATTCATCTTTATCTTCAGGGTCTGCATACTCATCTTTGGATAGTTCTTCATACTTTTCTTCAAAACTGTCTGAAACATACTTTAAAAATATTAATCCTAAAACGACATTTTTATATTCTGAAGCATCCATACTTCCTCTTAGTTTATCTGCGGCTGCCCACAGTTTATCTTCAATTTTAAGCTCTGCTGAGACCATTAATATTCCTCCTAATTGACATACATACTTTCATATTATAGCAGTTTTCTTACTAATTTTGGACAGCAAAAAAACCTAGTTAAAACAGACTAGGTTTATCAGTTCTAAATTTTTGTGACATGTAGTAATGCAAAGCTATTGCTCTAGAAGTATCTTCTGTATATGTTGAAAAATCATAGTTTTCTTTTAACTCATCCATCAACAATTGTAGTTTTTCATTATGTTGCTTCTGATAATACTTCTTATTCATTAGCTGATGGAAATCTTGTTCTATTTCTCGATAATTTCGTTTTTTAGCCACAGTACACTCACCTTACTTAACAAATAAATTATAGCGTTAAATATCCAAAAACCAACTTTTTAGATTGTATATTGACGCTATTGGTGTTATAGGAATCAAATCCTACCGGTACCGGACCTTATCATATGAACAAACTATAGTCAATAAAATTAAAAAATAATTTGATAGAGAGTAACATTTTGAAAATGACCATTAAAAACTATCACTTTTTGAGTTCATTTTATTTATTTACAACAATACTCTGCTACTTGATTTTCAAAAGTCTTGTTCTCAAACTCGAACTAGCGTTTGAGAGGTGTTTTGCTTACATACATGATAAAGCGGTGGGTCTTTAAATTAATTCTTATTTCTAGGAATAAACGGTAATAATTCTTCAAATTTTTCTAGCTCAAATACCATAGCTTTTTTGTCAGGTATTAAATTTCCTTTAAATTGATACCTCATTTCTTCTTTCCATTGGTCACCCATGAGCGACCTAAGAATATTTCTAATAGCACCATATTGCATCTTGATACTTCCTTTTTGTTGGCTTGCAGGCTTTGAAAACGAAACTGATTTTAAAGAATTCGCTTTACAAGCCTGAATAGCAAACACTTTATTTTCTCTATCTAAAAGTGGTTTTACGTGACTTGTATAACCCAATGCCTCTGCGATTGATTTATCAAACGTCAACGAATTTTTATTGAGAGTCAACAAATAACTACCAGTCGTTTCTACACTAATTACTTCAAAATTATAATCGTCAAAATTTATTTTACTCATTATTGGTGTTCTCCTTTCGATAATACCTCAGCGACTTCCTCTTTTGTCCATTTCGTATCAATCACAATAAATCCCTTGAATACACCTGATTTAATAGTAGAAACAAAAGTTTTAGGTTTTTCAATATTTTTGACAGTTTTCTTTTTAAATCCTTTTCTTGGATTTAGCAATAATTCTTGTGCCAAGTTCCAATCTTCTTCAGAAACAATAGCAGGCAACCCATTTCTTAATAAATATTTTGGTTTCTCACCTCGGTTGACTTTTTTCTTATGAGTAAAACAATCTACAGTGAAAGTCTTTTGCATGATAACTAAGCCAAAATACTTCTCATTTCTTAACACACGATAAATTGATGAAGATTTCCACTTATTGCCTGCTACAGTTGGTATATTCGCTTCATTTAAAAGACTTGCTATATCAACAGCCCGAACTCCTTCAAGAAAATTTTTATAGATGAAACGAACTATTTCAGCTTCTGATTCTTCTATAACAATCTTTCCAAATCTATCCTTAGTAAATCCTAAGAAGTTATGCGTGGGAATTATAGGTAATCCTTTTTTAAATCTTTCAATAATAGACCACGTAATAGCTTCACTCTTCTGTTCACTTTCAGCTTGTGCTACTACACTCAACATCAATAACGATGTTTCACTCGTAGTATCTAAAGTATTTATATTCAAATCTTCAATAAATACTCCCACAGGATTAGATAACGCTTTCAATTCTCTGTAAATCGAAATAAAATCTAATACATTTCGTGAGAAGCGACTGATACTTTTCACAATAATCAAATCAATCTTGTTCAATCGGCAATCATTCAACATACAATTGAATTGTTCTCTTTTTTTTATAGTGGTTCCAGAAGCTCCTCTATCTGCATAAATACCTACAAATTCCCATTCCGGATTTAAAAGTATCTTTTCCGTATATGATTGGATTTGTAATTCGAAACTCCCTGACTGGGTTTCATCATATGTGCTTACTCGGCAATAAGCAGCCACTCTTTTCTTCTGTATCGATAAATCAGAAACTTTTGCTGGAATAATCTCTACTTCAAGCTTATTACTAAACGCTTCTTGTATCTTCTTCTGTTGCTTAGTTAACTTCTGCTCCTCTCTAAAATCATTTTTCTTCACGATTCTCACTCCTAAATTGAAAAACCTTCAATTTAATTATACAAAGATTTTTATCAACTTTCTATAAATAGACAACAATTACCAATCGAATTAAATTAATTCTTTTATGCCTTATGAATAAATCTAAAGAATGAGCCTATTTATTTTGTTTCTTTTAAAAGTTCCTTAATTACATTACTTCCAAGAGTTCTTGTATTCAATTCGTTTCCGTTAATATTCGTTGTGTCCACTCCTATCTGTCGAGCTATCATTCTGAGAACTGGTTTTACTATTTCCACTTCTTCAAAGTATTCAAATAATTTGATAGAACCATTTTCTAGTTTTTGAACAGTAAATTGTTTATATTTAACTTCTATAATAGTTTCATTTTCTGATTTATGTATTTTTGATTTTTTTAGAATTTTACTTTGAGAAATCACCTTGTCTTTCCCACTTTTTGTTGGTATCATAAGCTTTTTCGCCTCTTCAATTACAGCATCATAAATAATTTTAATATTTAACTTTTCGGTATCCACATATACAATTATCACTCTATCAACACTATCTAATGTAGAAGCATTGAAATTAAAATGATGCGTTCCTTTTTCACTAGTGGTTGTTTTAACACTTATACAGTCCCCATTATTAGCAATTACATCATAACCTGGCTGATTTGTTTTTGTAGCCATTTTTCCATTCGTCATTATTGCTGTATAAATTTCACCTATACGTCCTGTAATAAATTTCAATTCTCCGCTATTCGTTCCCCATTTACTTTCTTGCTCAAGCCATTTTAGAAGTTTAGAGAGCGAATGAATCATCTCTTTTTGTGTCAGTGCCATTATACTGCTCCTTAATATTCTTTATTATATCGACTATATTTCTATAATTCATCAAAAGGTATTTTTTGACTTACCTCCATTATAAATTATAAAAGTAATTTTAGAATAGGTACCATTTTATTACTACAAATATAGTGAAAATTTTTCTCGTAAAATTAATCAAAATACACTTAGAAAATGACCTTCAAAAAAGACAGTAAATTCAAGGGTTTTCTACTTGTTGACAATAATACAAACTTACTGTAACATCAACGATATTTCAATGAATTTCTGAAAAAACATCTCTCAGATGCAACGAAGAAATTTTTATGGGTAATTCTACACTTAAAGCTATCTGGGAGGTGTTTTTTATATAAACTATTTATATCTGCTTAAATAATCGTTGATAAATCAACGTTTTAAATAACAAGAAAAAACTTACTTCCTAGCTTTAGGGTCAATTCTATATTACCTAAGCTGTTGGCTTAATTTTCATATCTCTTGTTCAATAAGTATACAAAAAAGACAAGCAGAATAAATCTACTTGCCCAAAAGGAAAGAGAACAGTGGACTAGACTGTTCTCTTAATTTAAAATGACATTTTTATCATTCGCATCTCTAAGAATAACATAACATCCTTTTTCTATAATTGCAAATTTGTAGACCATTTTTTAACCTGCAGGTGTAGGTTTATAATTCAAGCTTGCTTCTGCAGTATCTGTGGCATTCTTGAAAATATCTGCTAATTTAGGTTGTAATGTATCACGGAATAAAATATAAGCGATTAATACAAAAATACCAAAAATTACCACCGCTACGATTACAAAAAGTCCTTGTGAAGCTCCATCTGTCATGAAAAATGACCTCCTTTAATATAAAATTTTATACAAGAATAATGAATATTCATGTTATATTTTTTATAGTATCATCGTCATTTTTAAATTGCAATTTTAACTGTCGCATCAACACTTCACATCTAACTTTACTTATTTATATAAATCCAATTATTTGTTATATTTAATAAAAAAGTAAAGGTATTTTATTCCTTTCAACAAACGTATATTAATCAATTTCTTACAGAAGCTCATCTGATATAAGAAAAGAAAATCACTTTGAGGACATTATGAATATCATACCCACCAAACAAGCATTGCCTCTATTTTCAAACCTATTGAAATTAAAAAGTATTTTCTAAGAGCTGATAGATTGAAATTTCTTCAAATTATAATCGTTCAATTCTCAGTGTCAACAATAACATGATTCAACATTGTCAATTCTTTACTGAAGCTATTGATTTTCAAACAAATCTGCAACCGACTATTTTGAAAGCCTTAGCAAATACTCCTTATCGTAGCCAAACACCAGAATATTTTATCAGCACCAAAATTGTTGCAAACGAATTAAAGAAATTATTCTAAATTGGCTATTCATAATTATGATTTTTTATCTCAAATTTTATGATAAAAACCACTTAAAAAATGACCCTTAAAAAAGCCTTATTTATCAAGGGTTTTATACTTGTTGACAAAAATACAAGATTACTGTAGTATCAACGATTCTTCAATGTATTTTTCCAAAAACACCTCTCAGATGCAACGAAGAAAAAAATGTGGGAAATTACTCACTAACTTTTATCTGAGAGATGTTTTTTAATATATATTTTTCCATAAATCATATTAAATATTGATATATCAACGTTTTAAACTAATTACTAAGATATAAAATTTCTACAAGTAAAATCCCTAGGCAACTTAAATACCAAAATCAATTCTATGCTACTTAAATTGCGTTCTAACCGATTTTATGTTTTTGTGTATAAAATTTATCGCAAACATCTTCAAGAGCTATTAGGAGAAAAAACAGACTATTCAACAGAAATACTATTAATTCAAAGAAATTAAATAATATATTTACATTTATATAAAACTTTAAAAAAAAGACAAATTAAAAGAGCGAATGAAATATATCATTCGCCCTTAGGTATAGTCAATCTATACCGCAATTAGTAATTATATCCTACCATCTAATTCAATATTTGTAAAGCAATTTGTTAGATGTATGTTTCAAGAGAAGATATTTTGAGATTAATATTCGTACCTAATACTCTATCACTCACACTTTGCGGAACTTCTGACTTAAATTTTTCAATATATAATTTATACTTTCTTACTAAACTTTTCAATTCAGTTTTTGAAAATCCAATTTTTTTCAAGTAAAATAAAACAATACCCACATAATCTGTAATAGTTTCACAAGTAAAATCGACATAATGTAACTCGCTAGATAAGTTTCGCAATATATTATTGGAAATACGATTATTACTGAATCTGCAGTCAAAGACGATATTATTGTGAGCTATTGCATTCCTAAGCCCTTTCAAAATATAAATATGTTTGTAAAGTGTAACTGCTTGCCTATCCTGATTATGGTGAACACCTATATTTTCCGATATTTTTCTTCTTTCATCTACAGATAAGCATTGAATGAAGTACCCTAGTGTTCCGAAAGAAATTGCTTCAAAAATAGCCCACAGAGGGATTGGTTCTCCCGAATGTGAAAAATGTTTAATAACTGGGTTATCATTACCATACTCATAATAAATGGTAGATTGAATTTTCTTCCTGAGATTTAGTCTTCTTTTAATTTCTACCTGATACTCATCACTACCTACACGTTTCGTCCGATAATATAACAAATGATTTTCATATACTTTGTCAAATGAGCAGTCTCCTAAAACTACTAGTGTGTCAATTGAGTAGTTCTTTATTGCTGTTTCAATATTCATAATGTATGGATACAATAACGATTTTACATTCATATCAAAATCATAGATTGCTTTAATTTCATTAAAATCATTAATTTGAAATGTATTACTACTTCGTTTATAATATCGATAAGCTTTGTATCCATGATAGTATCCCATTTGTAGTAATTCTTTCTTCGCTTTACTCCCAACAATACGAACATTATGGTTATCTCTAATGTGTTTCATCAATCCATTTGTACTTTTTCCTTTAACCATGTGAAATACCTCCTTATTTCAAAGAATACGAAAAGCATATTACATTGTCAATGAAAAATCCTTTTTATTATCATTAATATAGTTTGATTTGATATATGAGTAAAGAATAATTCTATTCTTTTATTTCTCACTCTAGCAAAATTTCATCTAACCTTCTAGGCAGCAAACTTTCGCTATTTTACTAAACCTATAATTCTCTGTTTAATACGGTGGTAAAACCACCGCCTTATCAATGCTTAAAAGCAAAAATTCAAAAAAATGAAAATAAAGTTGCTCAAAAGTCGCTTTCTTCTAGGGAAATATTTCAGTTCGTTTTAGCGGTATATAATATTATAGAAAAAAGTAGAATTTTTTTAAAAAAGACCTTTAAAAACATCCCCTTTTTCTAGGAGAAAATCGAGATTCATTTTAGGGGTATAAAATAGAATATACTAATATATACCCCTAAAATGAATTGATAAAAACCTCTTGATTTTATTGACTTTTATTAACCTCTTTTTACCAAAAATGAAAAAAATAGATGAAATTCAAGAGAATACTATTCCTAAATCTCTCTATTAAGCCAGCAAGATTACATCTTGCTGGCACTGAAAAAATACTGATTTATCAATATTTTATATCTGTCTTATCACACAATTATCAACTGTAAATAGTTTTTTGCGTAAATAATAGTGTGAAAACAAGTAGATTGCCCTAGAATTTATTGGTTTTTTTTAACTAATTTGTTTTACACTAATAGAATTAGTATGTAAAAATGGAACAAATCCTTTGAAAATACCTATGAAAAACCCTTGATTTTATTGACTTTTTTAAATCAAATCGTTTTACACTAATAGAGTTAGTATATATTAATTATATTAGTGTAAAATGAATTAGCTAAAAAAAGACAGTATTTATGGGAACTTTCTATACATATTCACACTATTATTTACACTATAACCTATTTACAATAAAGATATGTCTGATAATAGCTATACAAAACATAGAAAAAACAGGTATATAATTCTACCTGTTTAATAGCTTACTTTTTATAAAGAACAACTTTAGATGAATATTTCTCTTTTATACCCAATTCATAATATAAATCTTTCGTCAATCGTTCTCTTTTAATCCCATAATTATTATAAATATCAGCTCTAATTTTCTGAAAGTTATTTTGAGTGATGCTCTTCTTTGTTTTCCTCACTCTAGCAAGTTTAGATATTAAATTTGATTCATACATATATCCCTGTTCTTCAATCTGAGTCATAAGAATTTTTACAGCTGATTTTTCTAACGCCACACTAGCCTTAGTTAAATTTCTATCTCTTTTACTCATGCTCACTAAACCTCTGTCTTCCAGTGGTTTATATGCTTGTGGAAAGTCTTGATTTGCTTTTTCCTCTCCAAATAATCTATAAACCAAGTTATAACCTAATCCTGAAATCGTAACATTGTTTTTCACCATTTCCTTAGCTAATATTTGAGAGTTTTCAATATTTACCACTGGATAATATACATTACTTGTTCTTATTTGCCCAGAATTCTCTTGTTGATTTAAAATCAACTTTTCCTTCAGGTCTAAAGGTATGGATTTTGACTCTGCCTTACGAATCAGTTCTGTGACGGTCACTACATTTAAAATATTCCACATTTTCCCTTCGGATATTTTATATCCCAAATTTTCTTTTACTAACTTAGCATACGTTTTTAAAGAAATGAAATTCATATATTTCACTTCCCCAGTCTCTTTATCCATATACGTATAATCAAAAATTAAGTCTAAAAGTAAATCTATTTCTTGTCTGTAATTATACAAATATTTATTTAAATCAGGATAGTTCAACCTTAAAGTATTACGTTTTAATGCTTTTTGTAGTTCCATTGCATTATATCTTGCTTCTCCAATTTCACTCTTCCAATTTATTTCACTATTTGTAATCGTTATCAGAACTTCAATAACTTTTGTATAGGATTTAATATTGAGCAACTTCCTTATAACTCTTATAATATCTCCTTGGAAAGGAGATTGTTCACTGAAGCACTTATATAAATAAATATCGTATTCTTCATTTAGATAGACACTTGCACTTGGGTTTGTTTCCTCATGGAAAATATCTAAAAATGGATTCATATCTGGAAGTTCCAATATTTCTACCATATCTATAGTTTTAAAAAAGTTCCCTGCAACAATAGGGTCAGAAAATTCACCAGAAAAATTATTTCCTAGTCTTTCTGCAATAATATCGAATTTTCCTAATTTTAATAGTTCATAATTTGGTATTGAATCATCCACTATTTCATTGTTTGAATCTCCTATTACCAGAGAATTTTCAACATTTATGTTTTCCAACAGCTCAGAAACATCTAAACGATTATCCCAATCAATCACTTCATATCCATTATTGCTCCCAAAGAACATTCTACTTGTTTGTCCAACTGAACTGTCTGCTTGAGGATATAATTTAAATAATTCTTGATAAATTTGTTCAATTTTTTTATTAGAAGTAACCACTCCATCTAATCGAAAAACCACACGAAATTTATCTACGTTAGAATTTTTATCACTAAACGTTTTATATATAAAACAAGCATATTCCTGCATCAACGAATCAGATTCCAAGTCTTCCAATGTATACAAATTATTTTCATCTTTATTATCAAAATCGAGCATTATTAATTCTTGACCAATAATCTCTGTATACTTAGACAACTTAGGTTCTTTTAATTCAGCTAGAACAACAGTTTTTCCATTCACAGTTAGTTCTTCTGCAAATTCCTGCATAGAAATATCTACCAATGTGTTCATTATAGTATTAGATATTTTACGAATGGTAATTGGATTAGGTTTTACTTTATTCGGAATATTACTTAGATATACTTTCATAGTCACTGTCCTCCAACATTAGCAATCTACCGTATTTTAAAACGATTACTTTCTCCAATAATATCGTTTTTTCTTCTGTCAGTCCTCTTTTTTCTTTTCGAAAATTATGTAGATTTTGATTGTGGATACCAATCGCCCTAGAAAAAACGGTCATTTTTACCCCATAGATTTTATCCAATATATGTAGCCAAGTCTTTACCTTTTCTTGTTTCTCAGTCAATTCCTCTTCTGTTAATCTTTTTGAATTCATTTAATTATCCTCCGTAAATTATTATATTAATCATTGCTGCCGGACTATATCATCAATTATCAACTGAAGTCAAGAATGAATATTGTATTCGGATAATAAAAAATAATTAGTGTATCTTTATTAAAAGAATACTCTTGTTTTCTTATTCCGTTCTTAGATATACCAAAACTATTAAAAACATTGATATATCAATGTTTATTATATTTTCCATCTTAAATTCGACCTAAAAAACACCTTAAATTGAACATGAAGTGGATAATTCCCCATAAAAATTTTTTCGTGAAGTCTGAGAGGTATATTTTCAAAAATCCATTGAAAAATCGTCGATATTACAATAATCTTGTATTTCTGTCAACAAGTAGAAAACCCTTGATTTTACTGGCTTTTTAAAGGGTCATTTTTTAAGTGGTTTTTGACAATATTTTTGAGATAGATTTTTGTAAAAAAAAGAGACATGACTTTACTCACATCTCTTCTAACAATTCTTTTTCTTTTGTTACTACATGTTTCTCCCAAAGACAAGCTACTAATTCTTCACTGAATAATACTCTCTCTTGTTCTTCAATAGATAAATTTATAAATTCCTTATATAAAGCAGTAGCTACTCCATTGATTACTACTTTAGGAATAGTTACATTCGCTTGAACAAATACTTTCTTCACTTTATTTTGAACATATTTCTTTCGGGCTAATTGATTAGTATTCATCTATTCTCCTTACATGAAAAAGTGGTCAAACATTGCAATAGTGAAAAAATATTGTTCAAATTCAGCTAACACTCCATCGAACGCTTGTTTATATAAATAAATAGGTTCATTATTATCGGTTAGTGAGACATATACGTTATCCAAATGAGAAGTATTTTTTCCATTTATACTCATTTGGTTGTTTAAAACCGCAAGCGATGGAGCTTCTTCATTTTCTAGACTACTTAACATTTTACTTATATCTCTTGTATCCGTTGCTTGCTTTGAATGGATGGGTTTTACTACCAGTAATGCTTTTTCTACACGATTTTCTTCTGTTACCAAGTCTTTTACAGTGTGTAAACTTATTATTATTTCATCAGCTTTTTGAGTTACTAAATAATAATTTGTTTCTCCAGAACCTTGATTTAAAAGCAGAGTCACAAATTTATCATATTTACTACTATCAATTTGTAGATTTGAACCAATTTCTGTTGCCTCTACTACTTCGGCTTTAGAGTTACCTATATAAAAAAATGGGTTTGAAGCACTAGGA
This sequence comes from Enterococcus sp. FDAARGOS_553, assembly GCF_003812305.1. Classification (NCBI taxonomy): domain Bacteria; kingdom Bacillati; phylum Bacillota; class Bacilli; order Lactobacillales; family Enterococcaceae; genus Enterococcus; species Enterococcus sp. FDAARGOS_553. Next base: position 1,476,777 of record NZ_CP033740.1, on the reverse strand, counting down.
TTCCCATTATAAAATAAAGTGCCTACATTTAATCCATCCATCTCAAAAGCTTCATAAATATCTTGTTGATTTACAACAATATTCGTATTGAACCTGTCATCATCGATTTTTATTTTATCTTCTAATGATACTTCAGAGTGACTTTCATCGTTTTGCAACTGTTTAAATTCATCTATCGCACTTAATTCTTCAACTTTTTCAGTTGAATCTATCGATATATTACTGTTAAAACTACTTTCATTTTCAATAGGTTTTTCTTTAATTGTCGAAGAATTACTATTAACTGCTTTTGCTACCACTGGTTCTTTTATTTGTGAATATAAATAAGCTCCTGTTCCACCGCTTATCAGAACAATTCCAATTAACGCTGTTCCCATTTTCATCCATTTTTTCATTTTATTCACCTCTTCTGTTATCTTTTATTAAATAAATTAATCACAAACACTATTCCAGCAACAAACAAAAAGGAAATAAACAGATGTTGGAAAACAAAATCCAATACATGTATCAAAATGGTTATGACAATTACTAATAATACTATCCAACCAATGCAGCCACACCCTTTTTCTTTTTCGTCAGGTACTTCTATCATTTCTTGAAAAATCCTTCCGCCCTTTAACGCCATTATTTCAATCCTTTCTTAAACTTTCTTGATGCAAAAAATCAACGTTTTTGCCACAACAAAATAAGACCACCATATCAACTACAGAAATGTTGATACAATCGTCTTTTTTATGTATTTTATTTTTTTAAACAGTGTCGGTAAAAAACGTTGATTTATTGCCGGTAAAATCTTGCTTCCCTCCAATAATGTTACCCTTAGAGTGATAATTTATCAAGTCTCATTTTCGGGACAAACCTTCTTTTTTAGCAATGTTATAAACAGTTTTTTCGGACACACCACATTTTTTTGCAATTTCTTTTAAAGATAGCTGATTACCCTTATATAAAACAATGATTTTCTTACGTTTACTTTGTTTTATTGGTGGTCTCCCCAAGGTCTTGTCAGTATTAGCTAAGGCTTCCTTTGTTCTGATGCTAATATTTTCAGCTTCAAATTCTGCTATTCCAGCTAAGACAGTATAAAATAATCGTCCACTTGCTGTTCTGGTATCAATCGATTCTTGAATACTTTTCAGATAAATTTCTTTCTCATTCAACTCTGACATCAGATTCACCAATTGCCTAGATGACCTGCTTAACCGAGCTAAATTATAAATTAGTAAGGTATCTCCTTTTTCTAAACGTTTCAATGCTTTGTCAAGTTCTGTTCGATGTTCCTTTCTTCCACTAATCTGCTCAGAAAATAATTCATCAGGTTCAAACTTTTCCAATGCCTTTCTCTGCACTTCTAGTCCTAAGTCCTGCGTATTTTTGCTAGTGCGAATATAGCCAATCGTTTTATTTCTCATGCGAGGTCTCCTCCTTTCTTTTCCTTAGTTTAATAATTTCTTTTTAAATACAAAAATACCCTGACTACTGGGAAATAGACAGGGTAAATGAAAAAATCATTTAAAACCATATAGGCGATTCAAATGGTTTCGTCAAGGTAGTTTTATTATTACATAAAAAATAACAATTGTCTAGCAAACAAATCGTCACTTTACTTTTCTATTATTTCTTATTTTTTTAAACGAAAAAAACACATAAGAAACTATGTATCAACATTTATAACGTATTAAAAAATTCATATCAGTTCTTTAAGATGCTATAATAACATATGTATTAAAAACAAAAAGGAGGTCATTTTTCATGACAAATGGAACGAGTCAAGGGCTATTCGTAGTCGTTGCAATTATTATATTTGGTATATTCATATTAATAAGTTATCTATTATTTAGAGATACTTTAAAACCAAGTTTAGCTAATATTTTTACAGATGGGTTAGAACAAGCAAACACTGCTTTAAATAACGGAAGTATTATAGAAAATAATATTAATACTGATGAAAAAAATACAAACATTTATAATAATCAATTATATGTAAAAATAAGAGACAAAAATGAATCTAAGAATGAGACAGAAGTTTGGGTATTGCTTGAAGAATTAAAAGATGATACTTATGCAATAAAAGCATCTGGTATTAAAAATACCTCTCCAACATATAATATAAATAACCCAAGCTATTCTGGCTCAACAAGTATGACAGGGGATTTAATCCTACCAGATACGATTAATGGAAAGAAAATAACTTTAATTAAAGAATACGCCTTTTGCTTTTCTATGTTTAACGGTCAATTGACCCTACCTAAGTATTTACAATCAATTGGAAATCAAGCTTTCAATAATTCTAAATTTTCAGGAAGTTTAACATTACCTGATTCTTTACAATCAATTGGAGGTTTTGCTTTTTATCTTTCTAAATTTTCAGGAACATTAGATATTTCTAATGTAACCAATATTGGAGCTTATGCTTTTTGGAACTCATCAATATCCACTGTTAAAAATGATTCTTTAGATAACAAGAATAAGACAATAGGTTCAAAGGCTATAAAAATGGCTGACGGTTCATATTACAGCATAAACTAGACTACTACTAATACTATCCTGCCTATTTAATTACTTATCGCTCATTCAATGAGCGATATTTTTCTATCAAACACTATTTTTATAGTCAAGTTGATTTAGAGACAACGTTCAAATTTCCATCCCCTACTTTTAGATGATAAAATAGAGATGGATAGTTATGAAAAGGGATAGTTATGAGATGGATACTTTTGGAAGTCAGGGATACTTTACTAAATTATGAACCCCTTCATAATCCTTACATTTATTAATTTTCATACCCTACCTAAACCCTCCATCAACCCTAAAAAAGAGGTTTTTTCAAAAAATAAAATGATAACAAAATGATAACTTTTGTGATAACTTTTTGAAAACTATGTCATTTATGAGGTGAATTCGGAGAAATTACAATGGAAACCTCCGTGAATTTTCCAAAACAGCTGCATAAGTAAAAACTGGAAAAATTTTCTATCTGGATACCATCACCAAATGATGGATAGAAATGAGAATGGATAGTTATGAGTGTAGGGTTACTAATGGATAGTTACGAGAATGGATACTTTAATAAAATAAAACAGATAAAACTATAGGAGGGAGTGTATATGACCACACTTTTTGTAAACAATCGGGCAATTGATTCTGAGGAATTATTAGATATCATTGCTCAATCGAACGGAATATATGAAAACACCTTGATTAAGCTCTTGCAATGCAATCGTATCAGCCTAGAGGCACGGCTGAAGACCTTAAAAAAGAATAAAATAATATCTAGAGGAAAATTAAATAAACACTTCTATTATGTTAGTAACTATGACTTGAAACATATGAAGGATTTAGACTTGCAGTCAATGGTCGTTCAATATTTGGTTACAATTGGCTTGTATACCAATAAAATTCAAGTAATTGATTCACCATATAAAAACAAACAGCTCTATCTTTCAGTATTTGCTTCAGGTAAATATAACTATAAAAATGATAAATCTATAAAAAAACTTGCAAATAAACGATACAATCAATTAACTTCTGAAGAAAATAGAAAGTATTTTAGTCAGTTTATCGTCAAAGAATTGACTAAATTCCCAATTAGAGTAGCTTCTTTTTCAGATATACTACAAGAAAAATACTATACAACTTCTATAGATACTGTAGATATTCTTGCACTACCTAATAAAGAATTTATCCCAGCAATACAATCCAACTTAGCAGATGTATCATTTAGAAATCTAGAAAATAATAGCACTCTCATTAGAAATGATATTTTGATTTTTCTGAATGATTCTAATGAACTTTGTTACTTTGTGAAAGAAAATAATCAATATAAGTTACAAGCAATTCCCTGTATAGTTGATTTCTTCTATTACTTAACCTTACACAAAAATTCGAAAGATGCAATTTATATTTCTGATAATAGAAAAGAATATGATAATGCAGATAACTTGTATTTTCAAAGTTATTTGAATAAAGAAAAGTATAATACTATTCAATTAAAAAAAGACAAGCAAAAACCACAACCTTAATTGACTGTGGTTTTTGTTTTGTTATAAAGAGTCGCTTTAGCTTCTAGTAATTTAAAGTCACATGAAAATTTCACGAAATAAGCGTTTTTCTCATACACGGTTTTTCTATAAACTACATTTGATTTATTTTCAATATTTTGACTGATATCTTTCATAAAAATCAATTGTTTTTGCATCATCTGATGTTTAGGCTTACTTAAGTCTAAAATAATAGGTTTTAGTTCACTTTCTGGAACAGGTATCATGTTATGGTGCAATAAATATCCTAAAGGATTATCTAAATTTCCTAATTCGAATAATCTGGTAACTATTTGGCTTCTTTTTCTCATATTAATATCTTTTTGAGGTTTATCTTTAGAATAACTTGATAAAGGAACAAAATAATTAAAATCATTCTTTTTTAAGACGATTCCTACATACGTGCTTGCTTCATTTTCATACTGATGATGCACCTTACTTTCAAACTCACGCAAATAATTAATATACCCATCCGTCACCGTGTAAAAAGAAAAACTATTTTTCATAAAATCTCCTATCTACATAAAAGAGTCATCCCCATTTGAGAATGACTCTTTTATCAATTCCAACTATGGCTTGGATACTCCCATTTTATCAATTCCAACTATGGCTTGGATACTCCCATTTTATCAATTCCAACTATGGCTTGGATACTCCCATTTTATCAATTCCAACTATGGCTTGGATACTCCATCTACAATTACATATTATCATATACACATATTTAAAACAAGTAGCTAGACCTGAAAAATGTTACCTACATCCAACTTTAACTTACTAATATACTCAATTAAATGGGTCAAAATCTTCTAGCTTAGCTTTTATATCTTCCTCTTCAATCCCTGCATATCTAAGCGTAACTGCTTGGCTACTATGATTTAAAATCTTCATCAGAGTAACAATATCTCCTTTATTCTGTTGTAAAAAGAAGTAGGAAAATGTTTTTCTAAGTGTATGTGTGCCAATATAATCTAACCCTAGATTATCTGCAATTTTCTGTAGGATTTTATAATACTGATGACTGGCTAAATGTCTACTACTATCTGTTGGACTTGGAAATAGCCACTCAGATTCCGCACTATGTTCTGTATTTAAATAATCAATAATGTTTGATGTTAAGGATTTCAGATGAACGGTTCTTTTTTTACCAGTCTTTATTTCAATAATTTCTGTTTGCGTCTTGTTTTTCACATCAGATACCTTCAGGTTCAATATATCTGAAATCCGTAACCCTGTCTTTATTCCAATTGCCATAATCAAAAAATCTCTTTTTCCGTGTTTGCCCTTTTTTAATTCTTTTCCAAATTGAATTAGCGTTTCCTTATTTTTTATCGGTTTGACATTAATCATTTTTTGTCCCATAAATTACCTCCCTAAGATGCACTATTTATGGATACTTATAGTGTATTTAAATATAAAAGTATCCATCTCCCTATAAATCAAAAATGAAAGATTGATAGAATAGGATTGGTGATGGATACTAATTATAAAAGTATCCCTGTTAGGGTCCTTTATAGCATCATAATTTGGAGGTTGCAAATTTGTAGAACATAAAAGACGTTGATGCATAATACACTCAACGTCAAACCACTATTCAAATACTTGTTATATAAATATCCCCTTATCCAACTCTATTCTATTAGTTTTTTCAAATCCATAGTCATCATATATGGAAGCAATAATGATTTGATTATCTTTAAAATCTCTAGATAATATCTTCATAATGTCGGAAATATTTTTTTGGTCAACCTCTCTTCCACTAGGTGAATCCAGCACTATAGGCAGTTTGTACCCTAAATATTTCTGTAATTCAATAATATAAGCCATTTTGAAGCTAAAAACCATTTTATGGTATACAGCCCCAGAAAAACCTTTTAAATCATCTGTAAATATATAATCCCTATTGTCGTCCATATATTGATAAATATCTAATTCTTTGGCATATCTCTGTATAGATAGATACACATTATCAATTATACTATTATTTATTGTTATTTTATCAAATATCATCTTTTTCAATTCTTTTTCTCTCTGTTTGAGTTGTTTGATGATTTTATCTAGAGATATCGGATTAATAATTAGATTAGCAACTTGAGAATCAAATTTTTGAATCTCGCTTTGTAATGAAATTAAACTACTCTCTTTTGCTATTTTATCTTGAACTTCTATTATTTTTGCTTCTAACTTTCTTTTTTTGAATTCTAATATTTTTTTTCTAATATTTAACAACTCCTGATTATCCTCAAAATCAACTAAGTTATCTTTGGTTACTTGTATTTTTTCTCCGTTATTTTCTATATATAGACGCATATTTTCAATATATTCAACAAATGAAATATTGTCTTTACAGGATACCTCAATATCCTTAATCTGTTTTTTTAATATGTTTTTGTCCATAAGCAGAATATTTAAATCTCGTTCTAACTCGTCTATATAATCACTTGAAAAATCACTATCTTTAATATCCAGCAAAGTAGTTTTATAATCATATAAATTTTTCATTGTCTTATATTTCTTTTGTTCAGAAACGACTGATTCTAACTCTAATTCAAGAGTTCTACTTTCACGTTCTGCTAATCCAGAAATCAAATCTTTTAGATTAAAGTATTGTTTACCTATGACAATTCCTCGATTTAATAACGTCCATCCCTTTTCTTGGTCTAGATAAATCGCACCTAAAATATTGGATAAAACCTTCTCATTATCAGTTTCGAAGATAAAGCTATGCAACGATTCAGAATCGTTAGGTAAAAAAAATAAATGTGTATTTCCATTTTGTTCAAAATCTATAAATTTATCATCTCTTTCAAGAATAATTAATCCTTTGCTAGTCTCTATAGTTAATTTAGTTTTAACATTTTTGAACTTGATTCCTTTAGTTCCTGGTATAGAGTATCCCATTGAATAAAATAGAAGTCTTAGTAAAGTGGATTTCCCAACACTATTTTCCTTACTCACAACTAAATTAACATTCTCACTAAAAAGAAAAGTTTTCACAGAATTTCCATATGATAGCTCTAGGCTTCTAAAATACATTAAAGATTCACCTCCGTTATCATCTCATTAATCACCTGTTTATTGTTCAATATTTTAAATAAAATTATTTTTATCAGAGTCTCTAAAAGCTCTGCATCCATGGAATCAGTGAATATAGCATCCACATAACTATTCCAGTTTTTAAGCACAAAATAATTAATATTTTTTTCTCTTCTATTATGTGATTTTCTATGCACAGAAAAATCACCTATTACTTTAGTTGCAAAATCAAAACGTTCTGTCTGTCTATTAATAAAGTCCTCATATCTAGAAATTATGAGTTCAACTTCTTCTTTATCTAAGCCCAGTTCTTCTTCATAGTCTATTACAATTTTATCACTTTCCTTTAAATTACAGCAAATTGATATGACAGGCCACATCAATTGTCTTTTGGATAGGTTTATATTAGTATCTTTGTCACTTGCGTTAAAGAACAAATCACTTTGCCATATTTCAAGTATATCCCTAGCATAACTCTCTTTCATAGAAATACTGGTTAAAAAGTCTTTGAGTTTCGACTCTATTATTCTTTCTCTTGTTAACTTTATATTTCCATCAAAAGGCATGACTGCAATACGAAAATTATCAATATCAAATTTCAAATTTTCTGATTTTTCAATTTCCTTAATTTTTTTCAAAGCTCTCTTGGTAGATGACTCAGGAAGCTCTAGAAATTGTCTTTCAATATAATTTCCACCCATAAACATATAGTAATGAGACTGCTGTCCTCCAATAGGATTAGGATAGTTAGTAACAAAGTAAAGCCTCTCATACGATTCATTATTCGAGGCATAAATCAGAGTTCTTAACCCTTCCGAAAATTTTTCCAAAGCTTTCTTATCTATTCCTAAATCAGACTTTGATTTTGCTTGGATAAATATCTTATTACCTGTTTTTAGATTAAATTCAATATCTTCATCTTTTCCTTCTACTCTTACACTGTCAATATTTTGAATTTCATTTAACATAAAAAATATAGCTACGTTGATTTGAAAATGCCATCCAAAAATTGATGCTGAAGCATTAAAATTTTTCATACTTTAAATTTCCTTTTTTTATATTAAAACTCTTTTTATATTATAGCATTATTTCAAATAAGGTTGTTTTGAAGTCTAAAATAAACGATTTAATTCCATTTATTACATCAAATAAAACATCGTATTCTATTACTTGATATCATATAATGTTCTTAACTTTATCCTATGCCATAAAAAGGAGAATTTTTATGGCACAAATTAAACCATACAAAAAACAGGATGGCACAATCAATTATATGTTTGATTACTATGTAGGTGTTAATCCTAAAACTGGAAAAAAACAAAAAACCACTAGGAGGGGATTTGAAACAAAAGAGGAAGCTAGTTTAGCTTTAGCAGAATTGAGTCTATTGGTTGCAACCGAACAGTATTTACCTAGAAAATATAAAACATTTAACGATGTTTATACACTATGGCTAAAGAAATATAGAGGAATTGTTAAAGAAAGCACGTATGCAGGAACACTTAGTATCTTTAAAAATAATATTTTGCCATATTTTCAAGAAATAGAAGTGCAAAATATTACGACAGTTTATTGTCAGGAAATAGTTAATAAGTGGTATAAAATTCACCCTAAAAGATTCAAACGTTATATTTATTATTTCAACGCTGTTATGAATCATGCCAATTATTTAGAATTAATTTTTAAAAATCCAATGGAATTTGTTCAATTACCCCAGAATAATATAGATTTAAATCAATATAAAGAATTTGATAACTTTTACTCAAAAGATGAGTTATTAGAATTTCTAAACTTTACTAAGAAGAATTTTGAACATCAAAGATTCATATTTTTTCATTTGTTGGCTTTTTCAGGAATCAGACGTGGGGAAGCTTTATCACTAACTTGGAATGATATTAATTTTGAAGAAAAATACTTGCATGTATCAAAAACATTAACAAAGGGTGAAAATGGCAGATTCCTAATTCATCCACCGAAAACTAAAGCAAGTTTCAGGAAAATATTTCTGGATAATCAAACATTGAATTATTTACAGACATGGAAAGAATTACAAAAAGAAAAACTAAACTTAACTTTCGATAACCCCAAACAATTACTATTTCCTAACCATAAAAATAGTTTTTTAGAACCAAATATACCAAAAGAATGGCTACAAACTATTGCCAGACATTATAAAAAGAAGACTGGAAAAGACCTGAAAATTATTACGATTCATGGTTTTAGACATACCCACGCAAGTTTACTATATTTATCAGGAATAAATCTAAAGGAAGCACAAGAACGTTTAGGTCATTCTAATGTTAAAACTACACTGAACGTATATACACATTTAAGTGATAAACAAAGAGAACAAACAGTTGATAAGCTAACAGAGTTTATGAACCTAGATTAATTTTAAAAATAACAAAAAAACCCACTGGTTAGAGTGGGTTCACGGGTATTGAATACCCCTTTATTTGTTGTTTTCTAGGGCTTGGCGACTTTGGTCAGCCAATGCAGTAAATGCTGTTGCATCGTTTACAGCCAAGTCAGCTAACATTTTGCGGTTGATGTCGATTTCAGCTAATTTCAAACCGTGCATCAATTTTGAGTAGCTTAAGCCATTCATACGAGCCGCTGCGTTGATACGAGCAATCCACAATTTGCGGAAGTCGCGTTTCTTTTGACGACGATCGCGGTATGCGTAGTTGTATGAATTCATTACTTGTTCTTTTGCTGTTTTAAATAAAGTGTGTTTAGAACCGTAGTAACCTTTTGCTAATTTTAGCACTTTTTTACGACGTTTACGAGTTACTGTTCCACCTTTAACACGTGCCATGTATAATTCCTCCTAATATGAAAATCGATAGTTGTTTGAATTTGTAAAGCCTGGGACGCAATTATTTCATGCGTGCTAATTGTTGACGGATACGTTTGTAATCGCCAGCTGAAACCATAGAAGCTTTACGCAATTGACGACGTTGTTTTTTTGTTTTACCGTGGAAACGGTGGCTAGTAAATGCACGGAAGCGTTTCAATCCGCCGCCGCCAGTACGTTTTACGCGTTTTGCTAATCCGCGGTGTGTTTTTTGTTTTGGCATAACTAATTTCCTCCTCAAAATCTTTCGTTATCTGACTTTAAACTGAAACTCAGTGAGTCATTATTTATCATTTTTTGGCGATAATACTAAGAACATGCTGCGTCCATCCATTTTTGGTTTTTGTTCAACGGATGCTAAATCAGCTGTTTCTTCAGCCAAACGATCCAACACTTTCTGACCAATCTCTTTATGGGTAATGGCACGGCCTTTGAAACGGATCGAAGCTTTTACTTTGTCCCCTTTTTCAAGGAATTTACGTGCATTACGCAACTTTGTGTTGAAATCATTGACGTCGATCGTTGGACTTAAACGAACCTCTTTAATGTTGATTACTTTTTGTTTTTTACGAGCTTCACGGTCTTTCTTCTGTTGCTCAAAACGATATTTTCCGTAATCCATAATTCTTGCTACCGGTGGTTTCGCATTTGGTGCCACCAATACCACATCAAGGTTTGCTCGTTCTGCAATTTGCAATGCTTCAGCTTTACTCTTTACACCAAGTTGTTCGCCGTTTTGATCAATCAAACGCAATTCACGTGCACGAATGCCGTCGTTTACCATCATATCCTTTGCTATGGTCATTCACCTCCGAGTTTTTTGAGAGAAAGAAAAGCTTGTCGATTCGAAATCAGACAATAAAAAAAACGAGTTCTTCACGAACCCGCACGTACTCCATACACAAAATGTAGGAATCCTATTCTGCCCAGCGATACAGTCACTCAGGCGAGAAGCGGGTGCTTCTGCTTTAATTTCTCAACTTTTATAGTATACTGCTTTTTTTAGTTCTTGTCAATGATTTTCATGATTATTTCAAAAAAGAGCGCTTAACAAAAGTGACCAGCCACCTGAAGTTTCGGCTTGGTTCCAAAGAAGCTACTTCTAATCGTTTATTTGAAAAAAGAAGCTGCGACAAGATTTTTGTCACAGCTCCCTCAGCTATTTATTATTCAGCTTTCAATGCAGCCATTGTGATGTAGTTGTATGGTTGATTGAAGTGTGGTAAGAAGAAGATATCAAGTAATTTCATCTTGTCGATGGTTACACCTTCTTCAATTGCTAATGAGAACATGTGAATTCCCATAGCGATTTCTGAAGTACGTGATGCCATTTGGGCACCAATCACCCGACGTGATTCTTCTTCGTAAACAATCCGGATTTTCACGGTATCGTTTTCTTTCATGAATCCAGGTTTTTGCGTATCTTCATAATCTGAATACTTCACTTTCACACCGTTACGTTCTGCTGCTTCTACGGAAAGACCGGTAGAAACCATGTTGTAACCAAAGATTGAGATTCCGTTTGATCCTTGGACCCCAGTTGATTCCAATGATGTACCGCCAATGTTATGGCCAGCTACGATCCCTGAGCGAACGGCATTTGTTGCTAAAGCGATGTAGGTCGTTTGTTGCAATGCATTTGAATAAACCGTTGCACAGTCTCCAACCGCAAAAACATCTGGGTCACTTGTTTGTTGGTGACGGTCTACCAAGTAGGCACCATTCGTAAATAGTTCCAAGTGCTCTTTGCCTAATGTATTGTTTGGCAAGAAGCCGATCGCATTGATCACAAGATCCACTGGATATTCTCCATTATCCGTTACCACTGCTTCTACTTTGTCGGTTCCTTTGTATTCTCGAGCTAATTCACCAAAGTGCAATTCGATCCCATGCTCTGCTAAGTTTTGATCCATGTCATCCGTGAACCATTTGTCATAGTAGTTTGGTAATGCACGGTTAGCGGCATCAAATAAAAGAACGTTTTTACCACGACGTTTTGCAGCTTCTGCAATTTCCACTCCAATATAGCCGGCCCCGATGACAGCAACATTTTTTACTTCTTCAGCTGCTAGTTCTTTATCCACAGATTGGCCATCTTGGAATCTCTTCAAGAAATGAATATTGGCTAAATCACGACCAGGTACTTTTGGCGAAATTGGTACTGAACCTGTTGCTAAAACAAGTTTGTCATATGTTTCTACCACTTCTTCACCATCTTTTGTTACTGCATGAACCGTTTTTTTCTCAAAATCAATATGGTCAACAGTTGTTTCCATATAGATTTTTGCTCCCTTTGCCTCAAAATCTTCCCGTTTTGTATAGAATAAGCCTTCATACGAATCGATTTGACGTCCAACCCATAATGCAGTCCCACAACCAAGGTAACTGAGGTTTGTATTCCGATCGATCATTACAACTTCTTGATCTTGGTAATTGTCTAATAAGGTATTTGCTGCGGCAATCCCTGCGTGGTTCGCACCAATAATCACTGTTTTTGTCATGGAAAAATTTCCCCCTTTTGTTTATGGTTTCATTATAGCTACATTGTGAATTTAAAAACTATCAAGATTTTCGCAAACCGTTAAAAAAATGACAGTTTTTACTGGTTATTGCCGAATTATCCTTGAATTATGCTTCTGAAATGAAGATTTTTCTTAAAACAATTCATAACCTTGTGAATATAAGCGTATTTATTTTTTCATAAAACCTTGCTATTTCAGCAGCTAAAGTTAGCCTATTGAATTAAATTCACAATCTATCCATCAAACATCTTTGCACTGCAAAAGGCATCGCTCAAAACATGGTATACTATTAAAAAAACAAAATTTTGAGGTGCAAAATGAAAAAAAAGCAGCCGGATCCTCTTTTACCGATTATTGAATACTCAGAAACAAAAGATTTTTATCTTGAAGATGAAGAAATTTTTGAACAAGCTTTTTTTACAGAAACTGATGCCAGTTATGACGCTTGTACGGGTCTCATTTTAAAACAGTGCCACTTGAAAAAGGTCACCATGCAAAAGACAAGACTAGAGCATTGGGAATGCCAAAATGTTTTCTTTGAAAACTGCGACTTTTCCAACATGGAATGTTTGGGCGCTAGCTTTCATCAAGTACACTTCAAAAACTGCAAGCTGACCGGTACAAATTTTGCAGAAAGTTATTTTCGTGACTGTACATTTGAATCTTGCGTCGGCAATTTTGCTTCCTTCAGCAACACCAATCTCAAAACGATCCGCTTTGCAGAGTGCCAGCTGAATGACACAGAATTTTACGAAGTCCAATGGAAAAATCTCCAGTTGCAGCACAATCAGCTGACAAACAGTAATTGGTTCCGAACCAAACTCTATCAGCTGGATCTGCGGACCAATCCTTTCCAGAAAATCGCTCTTTCGCAAGAATTGTTGCGGGGATTGATCGTTGACCAAGAACAAGCATTAGTGATTGCAGCGGGGTTAGGTCTAGTGATTGACTGAAGCATCACTTGATTCTGCGCCAGAGTGCAATCAACATCCATCCTGACAAGACTAAACTGATCAGCAGAGCGATTCCCCAGCCAAACACGGTATTCGTGAAGGGCAATGGAACGTTCATGCCAAAGAAGCTGGTAACGATCGATGGTACCGTCAGCAACAACGACCAAACAGTCAGGAATTTCATCGTGTCGTTCAAGTTGTTGTTCAACAAATTATTGTACGTACCTGACAATTGTTCCAGAATTTGAAACGCTAACTGAGTCATTTCAACGGCTTGTTTCGCTTCGATCAGTGCATCATCCAACTGCTCTTTTTCATTGTCGTCCATTAAACGAAAGAACGACAAAGCTTTGATCTGTTCTAATAAAACGGCATTTTGTTTCGTTGCCGAAACCAGATAAACGAGTCCGATCTCCAAGTCAGACATCTCCAACAAATTTTTATTGGTGGTCTTTTCCCGCAGCCGTTGATTGAGATGCACGCGATCGCTATTGACTTCTTCGACTAAAGGAAAAAAAGTTCCTGAGATCAAAAAAAGACTATTAAAAAGAAAATGAATCGGTGTTTGCAAAGGATTTTGCACGAGTATCCGTTCCATCATCGGAATCACATATTGTGTATTTCTCGAAGAAAAAGTAAACAGCCGATCTTTTTTTAAGATAAACGTCATCGGACTTGTTTCAAAATGATTGTCTTTCTTTTCTTGTTGAGGTACGTTGAACACCAACAACAATGCTTGATCATCAGTATCGAACTCCACACGGGCACGTTCATTCTTGTCTAATGAGTAAGTTAACATCTCATCAGTCAACTGGTGCTGTCTTTGTAAACGCGCAATACTGCTACTGTCTTGTTGATCCACTTGAATCCATTCATAACGGCCATTGTAAAATCGTTTTTTTTCCACTGGTTTCCCTCCACACGTTACATGTTCGCTTTCTTCTATTATAAAAGAAAACAGCTGGAATCCCCACTTTTATGGGCTGGACTCCAGCTGTTGCTTTATTTGCGCACTTTTGCCAGTGCTTCGTCGACCATCGCTAATACCTTTTGGGCTGCTTCTGGATCTTCAACAAAATTGAATTGATCGCCGTCGATTTGGATTTTTGGACTTTCTTGGTATTCTTCATACCATTGATCATACCGTAGATTCAATTCTTGATAATAGTCATACAAGGTAGGATCAAAGGATAACTGTTCATATTCCCGTCCCCGTTTATTGATCCGTTCTAACATAGTTTCAAAAGAAACCCGAATATGGACCAATAAATCTGGATGTTTTTTATGAGCTGCATAAGGCAATTCTTCCAACATGTTGGCCAATAAATCATCATAAACCCGAACTTCTGTATCCGTTGCTCGCCCTAAATCAGCATTCAAATGGAAAAGCAGTGAATCTTCATAAATGGATCGATCCAATACATTATTATCATCATTCAATGCTTTTTTGATACTATCAAAACGTTTATTCAAAAAATAAATCTGCAATAAAAAAGCATATTTATTTGGATCGGCATAAAACAACGGCAGCACTTCATTATCATCGATTGACTCATAAAATGCTTGACTGCCTAAATGATCAGCTAACAATGCAGTTAAACTTGATTTTCCTGCGCCGATAGTTCCTGCTAATACGATCACGCTCATATCCCCCAACTCACTCATCACTAAATATTGTATGTTTCATTTGCGTAATCAACTATACACTACTAGATATTGTATCGTCAACCCAGCGCTTTTGAAGCATAAAAACAAAAAATTTTCAATAAAAGTTTAAATATTTTCAGTTTTTTACGATTTCTTTTTCGGAATGCTTAACGAAACAGCCTTCTTCTAGTAAAATAAGAAAGAATCTTTTATTCGTTTTTCTGCGAACTTTTCTGTTCTAACGGAAAAACAAGGATCTATGATGAAATCACTAGTAATTATTAAGTAGATTGCAGCTTAGTTTAAAAGAATGACTCACAGGATCAAAGGGGAACCTTTATTTTTTTGCCTGCTGCTTCCTCTGAGACATTCTTTTGACTTCTGCTGCAGTTCTAAGAGAAATGAGGATAATGAATGTCACTCGGTACTGGCATAGCTACAGGGAAAATCATATTAATGGGTGAACATTCGGTCGTCTATGGTGAACCCGCCATCGCTTTTCCATTTGCTGGCGCAAAGGTCCACGTGACGATCACTGCCAGCCTAACGAATGATTTAACCTCCAATTATTACCACGGCCCACTAGAAGAAGCTCCTTCGCATTTAAAAAATGTGAAAGAACTTCTTCATCGCTTGCAGCAAGACCATCAAACCGGTCCCTTTTCTGTTTCGATCGTTAGTACAATCCCTTCAGAACGAGGAATGGGTTCAAGTGCGGCAGTTGCAGTTGCGTTGACTCGGGCCTTTTTTGATTGGCAGCACAAAGAGTTAAAAAAAGAACGGCTATTGGATTATGTCGATTTTTCTGAGAAAATCGCGCATGGAAATCCTAGCGGTATTGATGCTGCAGCAACAAGCGGCAACGAGGCGATCTACTTTACCAAAGGGCAGCCGATTACTTCTTTTCCATTGACGATCGATGGCTTTTTGTTAGTCGCCGATACAGGGATCAAAGGTCAGACCCGCACAGCTGTCAAAAGCGTCGCGCATCTGTTTGAAACGCAAAAACACCAAACGAGTCAGGCTATCAGCCGCTTAGGTTCTTTAGCAAAGACCGCTAAAGAAGCTATCTTACATAATCAGCTGACGCAGCTAGGTCAGGCAATGACCCACGCACATGAGACCCTCCGGCAACTAGGTGTCAGCAATCAAAACCTGGACGATCTCGTGTCACTGGCATTAGCCAACGGCGCTTTTGGCGCAAAACTGACGGGCGGTGGCCGCGGTGGCTGTATGATCGCTTTGACTCAAACAAAAACACAGGCTGAAGTGA
Organism: Enterococcus sp. FDAARGOS_553; assembly: GCF_003812305.1. Lineage (NCBI taxonomy): Bacteria > Bacillati > Bacillota > Bacilli > Lactobacillales > Enterococcaceae > Enterococcus > Enterococcus sp. FDAARGOS_553. Next base: position 1,460,449 of record NZ_CP033740.1, on the reverse strand, counting down.
TCAGCCGTATTTTATTGTCCAATGGCGCCCATGCCACTTGGATTCAAGGATTAGGAGCTTACGAACATGTATAAAGGAAAGGCGCGAGCCTACACGAATATTGCTTTGATCAAATATTGGGGCAAGGAGAACGAAACACTGATCTTGCCAATGAATAACAGCTTATCTTTGACGTTAGATGCTTTCTATACAGAAACCTCTGTTACCTTTTCAGAGGAATATACTCAAGACCGTTTTTTCCTGGATGACAAACAGCAGAGTGAGGCTGCAACGAAGAAAATCTCCGCTTTTTTGGATCTTGTACGCGCAAAAGCCAATTGTCCTTTTTTCGCGCAAGTCAACAGCCGCAATTTCGTTCCAACAGCTGCTGGTCTTGCTTCATCTGCTAGTGGACTAGCTGCTTTAGCCGGAGCCTGTAACGCAGCACTTGACTTACAATTATCACAAACAGAACTATCCCGTCTCGCTCGGCGGGGATCTGGCTCTGCTTGTCGCAGTATTTTTGGCGGCTTTGTCGAATGGCATACTGGTGATGATGACACGTCTTACGCAACACCGATTGCTTCGGAAGGCTGGGAAAAAGAGCTAAGTATGCTTTTCATTTTGATCAACGACAAAGCAAAAGATGTTTCCAGTCGTGACGGGATGCGTCGGACTGTAGAGACTTCCAGCTATTATTCTGGTTGGCTAGAAAGCACACCACACGATTTGAAAAAGTTAAAGCAAGCCATCCGCGAAAAAGACTTTCAGTTATTAGGTGAAACGACAGAAGCCAATGCCCTAAAAATGCATGCCACTACTATGGCGGCGACTCCACCGTTCACCTACTGGTCTCCTGAATCCTTGCGAGCAATGGATTGCGTCCGTTCCTTGCGTCAAAAAGGGCTGGCCTGCTACTTTACGATGGATGCCGGACCAAATGTCAAAGTGCTTTGTCAAAGAAAAGACGAAGAAGCTATATTAACCCAGCTGAAAAAAGATTTTCATCCTGAACAATTAATCGTTGCTCACGCAGGACAAGGGTTGGTTGATTTACCAATGACAGTGACCGATCCGTCTATGACAAATGAAGGAGTGTCGAAATGATAGAAACCTCAGTCCCCGGCAAATTATTTATTGCAGGTGAGTATGCGGTCGTTGAACCTGGACATCCAGCGATCATCGTTGCGGTGGATCAATTCATCAATGTGACGATCGAAGGCGCCCGCAAAAACGGCAGTATCCAATCTGCCCAGTACAGTGACTTGCCGATCCGCTGGACCCGCCGCAATGGCGAACTAGTACTGGACCACCGAGAAAATCCTTTTCATTACATTCTAGCTGCTATTCGTCTAACAGAAAAATACGCTCAAGAAAAAGGAACCCTGCTCTCTTTTTATGACTTAAAAGTAACGAGTGAGTTAGATAATTCCAACGGTCGAAAATATGGACTTGGTTCTAGCGGTGCAGTGACCGTTGCTACCGTCAAAGCACTCAACCTCTACTATGATCTAAAAATGGATCGCTTGACGCAATTCAAGATCGCCGCATTGGCCCATTTGGCCGTGCAAGGGAATGGCTCGTGTGGTGACATTGCTGCTTCTTGCTATGGCGGCTGGCTGGCTTTTTCCACATTTGATCATGAGTGGGTCTTACGAAAACAGCAGGAATGGACATTGACTCAGCTATTGACCAGTGATTGGCCAGAGCTTTCGATCCGTCCATTGATTGTCCCAAAATCATTGCGCCTGTTGATTGGGTGGACAGGTAGTCCTGCTTCCACTTCTGATTTAGTTGACCAAGTCTACCAATCAAAAGAAGCCAAAGAAAAGGGCTATGCCAAATTTTTGGCAGACAGCAAAGACTGTGTCAATCGTTTGATTGATGGCTTTTTAAATGAAGACAGCCGAACAATCAAAAAAATGATTACCGAAAATCGAAAATTACTTGTAGGATTATCTAGTCTGACTGGTGTAACCATTGAAACACCCGCTTTAAAGAAACTATGTGACTTAGCAGAAACCTATCGCGGGGCCGCCAAGTCTTCAGGCGCTGGCGGCGGGGATTGCGGCATTGTGATCGTCGATCAAAAAACCGGGATCTTACCATTGATGAGCGCTTGGGAAAAAGCCGACATTATTCCATTGCCGCTGCATGTCTATCACTATCGGGAGGAGATTTAATGAATCGAAAAGATGAACACGTCTCATTGGCAAAAGCCTTTCACAAGCCACGGTTGAATGATTTTGATGCGGTTCAAATTATTCACCAGTCCTTTCCCGAGATCGATAGCGCACAAGTCACTTTGGAAACGGAACTCTTTGGCCGCTCTTTCGCTACCCCTTTTTTCATCAACGCCATGACAGGCGGAAGTGAGAAAAGCAAAAAAATCAACCAAGACTTGGCTGAAGTTGCGAAAGCTTGTGACCTGATGATGGCGACTGGTTCTGTCTCAGCTGCATTAAAAGACCCAGCGCTGTCCGACACGTTCCAAGTCGTTCGCCAAGTCAATCCAGAGGGCTTTCTTTTAGCAAATGTCGGTGCTGGTAGTTCCGTTGAAAATGCCTTGCGTGCGATCGACTTATTTGAAGCCGATGCCTTACAGATCCATCTGAATGCCCCTCAAGAATTGGTGATGCCAGAAGGGGACCGTGAATTCAGCAATTGGCTAAGTCTGCTGGAACAAATCGTAAAGGCGGCTCCAGTACCAGTTGTCGTAAAAGAAGTCGGTTTTGGTATGACCCGAGAGACTATTCAGCAATTGATTTCGGTAGGCGTACAAACGATCGATGTTGCTGGTAGCGGCGGAACGAGTTTTACCCAAATTGAAAATGCCCGCAGAAAAAAACGAGAAATGGCTTACTTGAATCACTTCGGCCAATCGACGGTTATTTCTTTACTAGAAGCCAACGAAGTGCAACACTCCTTCACGACAATCGCTTCAGGAGGGATTCGAGATGCCTTTGATATTTTCAAAGCTTTATGTCTTGGTGCCAAAAGTGTCGGAATCTCTGCTACGATTTTGACCATGCTCTTAGATAAAGGACCTGAAGAAACGATTGCCACCATCCAGTCTTGGAAAGAACAGCTTCAGCTGCTCTACACCATGGTCGGACAAACCCTGACACAGGATTTGACCAATGTACCGCTAATTTTCTCCGGTTCTGTCAAAGACTGGTGTCATGCCCGGCATATTTCGTTGTCGGATTATAGTTTTCGCTAAAAAAGAGGCTGGGACAGAAATGTTAAACTCCGCAAAATAAGGAGGAATACACGGAAATTGCTTTTCAAATTTTGGGGTAGTTCGATTAATTTCTCGGAGTTGCTTCTGCTTCCGCCATTTAGACGTGTTTAGAGCGTGGGACAAAAGTGTTTTTTACTTTTGTCCCACGCTCTTTTTGTCTACTGATCATGGAGAGTCGCTTCTGCTTCGTTTGCTTGCTGCTCCGCAAAAAGTTTACTATCGTACATTCGGAAAAATGGATAATAGCAGACAACCGAAATCAATAAATTAAGGATAGCGATCAAGATTCCGCGAAAATCACCGCCAGTTCCAAGAAATGCTCCAATCCCAACAGGTGAGATCCAAGGAATCCCGGTGATCACTTTAGCTACAAAGCCAAAGGATGTAGCAAAATAAGCAATCGTCACATTGATCAGCGGTGTCACAATAAAAGGAATAATCAAATAAGGATTATAGACGATTGGCGCACCAAAGATCACTGGTTCATTGATATTGAACAATCCTGGAAGGATCGCCGCTTTGCCCAATACTTTCAACTGTTGGGATTTAGCTCGAAACAGCATCAACAAGACCAACCCTAACGTACTGCCAGCACCGCCAATAAAAATGTACATATTGACAAAATCACCGGCAAAAATGTTGGTTGCTCCATCGATGTTTTCGGTTAAAGCAACTAATAAAATAGGATTGATAAAACTGTTTTTGATGACGGCTGTTCCGTGAACACCAACGGCCCACAACAAATGAATCAACAACATGATTACAATGATCCCTAGCCAAGAACCTGTCAAATCTTTTACAAATTCAAATGGTTTTGACAACAAACCATGCAAGTCGGTATGAAAAACGGCTAAACAGCCATTGATCAGAATCATCAAAAAAGCAATAATAATCGCTGGAATCAGGGAAGCAAATGCTTTACTGACCCCATCTGGTACTCCCGCTGGCATTTGGATCGTGATTTTCTTTTTAACACAAAAACGATAGACTTGGGTTGCCAGCACCGCCGTAAGGATACCGATAAAAATACCGACCCCACTAAACCGTGTCACCCAAGAACCAAGTGCTACACCATTATAGATGATAGCTGTCTCTCCAGTTGTTTGAAGCAATTGTGCCCCACTATCTGAAATATCGACTTGAATGATCGTCATCAAAAATGCAAACAACCCAAGAATTGCGCCAACAAAGCTGCTCAATTGGAGTTTTTCTTCTTTGCGATAGATGTCCGTTAAATAATACGCAGTGGCTAAACAATAAAAGAGTGCGATCGAGCCGATAGACATAGTTGTCGCGACATTATAAAGCGGGGAAAATTTCAAAATCGTCTGTTCAAAAAAGCTGGCCAGCGGCGGAATAATTTGAGGCAGGTTATTGATGATCAAAAAAATCGAGCCAACGATCGTGAAAGGAACCGTGATGACTCCCGCTTGCATAATTGCCCGGATAAAACGCAAGTTAGCGACTTTATTTAATGGCGGCATCAATCGCTGCTCTAAAAAAGTAAAGACATGATTCATTGCTTATCCCTCCCAATGTCCGTTTTCGATCAACTTTTGATACCAGTAAAAACTATCTTTTTTCACACGCTTTTGCTCTTTTTCATCGGCATCATTCCGATCCACATAAATAAAACCATAGCGCTTTTTGATGCCTTCATGGACACTGATCAAATCGATCGCAGACCAAGGACTATAGCCAATCAATTCCACTCCTGACTCGATAGCTGCTAGACATTGCTGGATGTGCTGCTGCAAATAGTCGATACGGTAAGAATCATGGACTGCGCCGTTTTCTTCCAGATGATCTTCTGCTCCCAAACCGTTTTCTGTGATGAGGATTGGTAGATGGTAGCGATCATAGAGTGTTTGCAAAGTCGTTTTTAAGCCTAGAGGATCAATGGTCCAGTTAAACGCATTTTTCTTCAAATAGGGATTCGTAAATCCTTTATAAAACCCTCGTTCCATGATGTCTTCACTTTGTTGATCACTGATCCCATTCGTCATGTCTCCTTCCATCGTTGGCTGTTCAACTGTGACCGTTGTATAGAAATTCATAGCTACAAAGTCTGGGAAGGCACTGGTCATCAAAGCCTGATCCTCTGGGTGGATAGTGATCTTCACCCCACTTTGATTCAAGTAATCTTGAAAGACTGTATTGTAGCGTCCTAAGCAGGCAAAATCTAAATACGCCCAATTCCGAACGCTATTGAAATAAAGGGCTGCCTGATTGTCTTCCGGCTTGCTGGTTGCTGCATAAACAAGCGAGATATTAGGGACTGGTCCAATTTTTCCATTTGGAACGAGTTCATGGCAATGTTTGAAGGCAAGCTTTTCAGCAATCATCAGATGATGGAATTGCTGGTACTTCTCAGGTAGAGGAATCGTTTTGCCTAGTATCTTGCGATCGACTAAGAGCATGATATTCGGTTCATTGATCGTCAACCAATGGGTCACCCGATCACCATAAGCGTTGAACAATGTCTTAGCATAGGTTTCAAAAGCTTCAACTGTACTGCGATTTGTCCAGCCGCCTTGATCTTCCAAAGCTTGTGGTAAATCAAAATGATTTAACGTAATAAATGGTTGGATTCCCTGCTTCAACAGTTCGTCGATGACAGCACTATAATGGTCCAATCCTTTCTGGTTAACACTTCCCCGCCCCTCAGGGTAGATCCGTGACCATGCAATTGAAAAGCGAAAAACTTTGATTCCTAGTTCTGCTAACAAGGCGATATCTTCCTTGTACCGATGGTAATGATCCACCGCTACTGTAAAATCGGCGATCTCGTTATTGTCTCGGGGACGAGTATCTTGAACACTTAGTCCTTTACCATCCGCTAAATAAGCTCCTTCTGTTTGATGTGCGGAAATGGATGCTCCCCATAAAAAATCTGTTGGAAATTTTGATGTCATGATGTTCTCCTGTCTTTTTTAGTAAATCGCTTTCTGGTATTTAGGATAATCGTCTCCTTGATCAAAAGCAATAGCCGGACAAGAACTGTTCATGAAAGAATATTTATGAACGATTCTCCTTAATTGATTGTCTGAGAAAAGCTTCAATGCCAAATTAAAATCATAGCAGCGAAAACTGCAGACCTTGAGAAGAAAATTGCGCCGTCTCGATCTCTGTAAGTTGTCTATTGCTAAACAAGCGATTCGCCATAAACGTACGATCAATCATAAATCCTCGGACATGGCCGATATTTTCTCCTTCCGTATAGATGATTTTCTCTCCTTGAGTATGCTGAAGCATCGTCCGATACACAAAGGATTCACTTAGTGTCGTTGTTGTGATTTCATGGGAGTCGATTCCTGAGGCTTCAATCAAACACAAATCAGCCGTATATTTGCTGAAAGCCAGTGTCGCTATATCTCCGACTAACGCAGTGGAGTTGCTTTCCACTTCTCCTCCACACAGACAAACAATCGCCCGTCCTGGTTTTAGATCAATCAATGCGGAATGGTCATTGGTCACAATCGTTAAATCAAAATCAGCAACTGCGTGGATCAATTCTTTCGACCAGCGTCCAGCCCCCACAAAAATCAATTTCTTTTCTTGCAGCAAAAGGTGTAACGGTGGAAGCAGTCGCTGCCAAGGAAATTCTTCTACCGATCCAAGTTGCTGGGATTCTCTTTTTTCTGATTTCTTGATCCGTTTCACGCCGCCATAATAACGTTCAATCAACTGCTTTTTTTCCAGAAACAACAAATCCCTGCGAATCGTCACTTCTGATACTTGAAATCGATCCGCTAATTCTGAAACAGTCCCATAATCATACTTATCTAAGTAGGTGATCAAGGCCTCTCGTCGTCGAAAAACACTTCCCTGTGTGGCTTTCATTTTTTCACCTTCTATACGTTTTTTGAATTTTTGATTGCCCGACCTCTTTGAGTCAGTTTACCTTATTATCAGCGAAATGTCTGTGCCTTATGTCGTAAAAACCCCCCAGTAATCGAATCGATTACTGGGGGGTTGGACGTTGATTTACGTTTGCAAAATCTTCTCTTGCGGATAACTAGTTAAGAAAATTATTTCTTCTCTGCTTTATCGTCAGTCAATAATGCTTTGCGAGACAAATTAATTCGACCTTGTTTGTCGATCTCTGTGACTTTCACAAGAACTTCATCGCCTTCTTTGACAACATCTTCTACTTTGTTGACCCGTTCATTTGCAAGTTGAGAAATGTGAACTAACCCATCTTTGCCTTTGATCAAGTTGACAAAAGCGCCGAATTTTTCAACACGAACAACTTTTCCTAAATAAACTTCGCCAACTTTGACTTCTTTTGTTAGATCTTCAATGATCTTAATAGCTTTCTTGATCATTTCCGCATCAGAAGAAGCAATTGATACTTTTCCGTCTTGATCGATGTCGATCTTCACGCCTGTTTCATCAATGATGCCATTGATCGTGTCGCCACCTTTACCAATCACATCTTTGATTTTGGCTGGGTCGATTTGGATCATCTCGATCTTCGGTGCGTATGGACTCAATTCTTCCCGTGGCGCAGCAATAGTTGAAGTCAATTCATTTAAGATTTCCATCCGTGCTTTTTTCGCTTGCGATAGAGCTTCAGTTAAGATTTGCTCGGTGATTCCTTGGATCTTGATATCCATTTGTAAGGCTGTGATTCCATCTTTTGTTCCGGCAACTTTAAAGTCCATATCGCCTAAATGATCTTCCAATCCTTGGATGTCGGTCAAGATCGTATAGTTTTCGCCATCAGAGACAAGTCCCATCGCGATACCAGCAACAGGGGCTTTGATTGGAACACCAGCATCCATCAATGCCAATGTACCCGCACAAATACTTGCTTGTGAGGATGAACCATTGGATTCTAATACTTCTGCCACTAAACGGATTGTGTAAGGGAAATCCTCTTCACTTGGGATTACTTGCGCCAAGGCACGTTCACCTAAAGCGCCATGTCCGATCTCACGACGGCCTGGAGAACCGGCACGTCCTGTTGAACCAACTGAAAACTGCGGGAAATTATAGTGGTGGATGAACCGTTTTGATTCTTCTACCCCTAAACCATCAATGATTTGATGTTCACCCAATGGTGCCAATGTACAAGCAGATAATGCTTGCGTTTGCCCACGAGTGAATAGTCCTGAACCATGAACACGAGGCAACAGACCGACTTCTGAGGCTAATGGACGAATTTCATCCAATTTCCGGCCATCGGGACGAATTTTGTCGATCGTGATCAATTCACGGACAACATCTTTTTCAAGGTCTTCTGCGATTTGTTTCACTTCTTTTAGAAGCTGCCCTTCATCCTCATGACCCGCAAATTTTTCTGCATAAACTTCTTTAACTGTTTCTTTGACGTTGTCGATCTCGTCTTCACGAGCCAATTTTTCTTCGGTCATAACAGCCGTTTTCATTGTTTGATAGTAGCCATCGAAAATTTCTTTTTTCAAGTCAGCATCTACTTGAAGCAAAGTCACTTCCATTTTTGGTTTACCGACTGCTGCAACGATTTCTTCTTGGAAAGCAACTAATTCTTTGATTGCTTCAAAACCGAACAGCAAAGCGCCTAGCATATCATCTTCAGAAACTTCTTTCGCTCCTGATTCTACCATGTTGATGGCTTTTTTCGTACCAGCAACCGTCAATTCGATATCTGTTTGCTCTGCTTGTTCAACGGTTGGATTCAACACATATTCCCCATTGACACGGCCAACTTCAACACCAGCGATTGGTCCGTCAAAAGGCACATCGGAAATAGACAACGCTAAAGAAGAGCCTAGCATTGCAGCCATTGCTGGTGAGCAATCTTGTTCCACACTCATGACAATATTTGTCACTTGGACTTCATTTCGGAAACCATCCGCAAACATTGGACGGATTGGACGGTCGATCAAACGAGCAGTCAATGTTGCTTCGGTACTTGGACGACCTTCACGTTTGATGAAACCACCAGGAACTTTCCCGACTGCGTACATTTTTTCTTCATAATTGATCGTTAAAGGGAAGAAGTCTGTATCTTTTGCTTCTTTTGAAGCAACGGCTGCACTAAGAACTACTGTATCGCCATAGCGGACGAGTACTGCGCCATTTGCTTGTTTGGCTAATTGGCCAACTTCAACTTGTAGCGGACGCCCGCCCCAAGTCGTTTTGAATACTTGTTTTTCTGTCATGATCTGCTCCTTTTTTTCTGAGCCAAGCAAGTCACTACTAAACAAATGAAAAAAGCGGATCGGTGCTTCCGCTGCTTTCATTTGGTTAGTAGGAAGCTGCTCGCCGTGTCTCAGAGATTCTTTTTTAGTTGCGGGTTTGATTCACCAGTCAAGTCCCGCTAATTGAGTTTGTTAAAAAGATGGGGCCACTATTATTAGTCGCCTAGTACTATTCATCATCTGCTCTGTGCGGCTTGTGCCGCCCAGTCGCAGTGATTCCGCTCGGGTGACTACGCTCCTGGTTAGTCGCCTAGTACTATTCATCATCTGCTCTGTACGGCTTGTGCCGCCCAGTCGCAGTGATTCCGCTCGGGTGACTACGCTCCTGGTTAGTCGCCTAGTACTATTCATCATCTGCTCTGTACGGCTTGTGCCGCCCAGTCGCAGTGATTCATAGCAAAAAAGTGAGATTCGGGTTGAACCTCACTTTTCTTTGTTTGATTAACGACGTAATCCTAAAGCTTGGATCAATTCGCGGTAACGTTGTACGTCTTTTTGACGTAGGTATGCTAATAAGTTACGACGGTGACCAACTTTTTTCATTAGGCCACGGTATGAATGGTGGTCTTTTTTGTGCATACGTGCATGTTCGTTCAAATGGTTGATTTCTTCTGTAAGAACAGCGATTTGAACTTCTGGAGAACCAGTATCTCCTTCATGACGAGCAAATTTGTTGATGATTTCGTTTTTGCGTTCTTTCGTAATTGCCATGTTTTTCACCTCTTTTTTCTTTTTTCACCTGCGACTGAGTAAAACGTTGGTGACTCGTTGAACCAAGTAACAGGTAGCGTGTATTCACACGTAATTACTTTACTTTATTCTACCTAAAAATGCAAGTTTCTTCGCTGAATCTTTTCATTTTAAAATGAAAGCAACACTCCAACTTATGGTATACTAAATCTAGAAATTTCTTAAAGCAGGTGACCTTATGAGCGTCCTTTCTCGCATTGAAAGTATCCAGAGCGAATTATCCAATTCCGAAAAAAAACTTTTTGATTACATCAAAAAAAATTCTGAAAAAGTTCCTTCGATGACTGCGAGTCAGTTGGCTCAAGCTACCGGGATCAGCGCCCCTACAGTTGTTCGTTTTGCAAAGAAAACAGGCTTTTCCAGCCTAACTGATCTTAAGATTCAGCTTTCTGCGGAATCTGGCTCCCGACAAACCCATGAGGAGATCATTGGCTATGCAGATGTTGCATTGAACGAATCTTTTCATGATATTACTGCGAAATTGAGCCATAATGCCCAAGTGACTATGCATGAGACTGCGGACCTTTTAGAAGAACAAGTAATGCTGGCAGCAGCGGACCTACTGAAAACCCGCAATCGGATCTTCGTATGTGGTATCGGTGCTTCCTCTTTGATTGCTCAAGATATCCAACAAAAATGGACTCGCTTAGGCAAAGTGGTTATTTTCGAAACCGACTATAATTCGCTGTTGCCTCAATTGATCAAACACGAAAAAGAATGTTTGCTCTGGGCTGTCTCAAACAGTGGTCAAACACCTGAAATCCTACACCTTGCGGAGTTTACGAAGGAGATGGGGATTCCAGTTCTATCTTTGACTCGCTTTGGCAGTAATTCCCTTTCGAAATTAGCAGATGTTCCGCTGCAAGTTTCCCGACCGAAAGAAGCCAATATGCGCAGTGCAGCAACCAACTCGATTATTGCTCATCTTTTGGCAGTTGATGTGCTGTTCTATGTCTTTTTGAGTAAAAATGAACAGCTGGCTCAAAATATCTACGAATCAAGACAGGCCATTGCTGACTATCGTCACAAATATCTCTGATCGTCAAATGCGCCTGCTAAATTCAGTGGTCGAAACTTAAGCATAAAATAAAATCAGTTGAAACACTCAAAGCATGCTCCAGAGGTCCAATCGTCTCTCTGAAGCATGCTTTATTTGCTGGCTAATCAGGTCCATTCCCTGAATCGATCCCATTGTCCTTTGCTACTTGCGCCATCCAAAAGCTCGACGCTTTTGGTGTTCGGGTATCATCTGTCAAATCTACTCGATAATACCCATAACGATTTTTATACGCATTCAGCCAGCTCCAACAATCGATAAATGTCCACATATGATAACCGAAGCAAGGGGCTCCTGCTTCGATCGCCCGCTGCAGTTCTTTGAGATGATCTGTTACAAATTCGATGCGATAGGTGTCATTAATCTCCCCCTCTTGCGTTGCGAAGCGTTCTTCTTGAGAAACCCCCATACCATTTTCAGAAATATACCAAGGAATCGTGCCATAGCTATTCTTTAGACGCATGGCAATGTCATAAATACCTTGCGGAAAGATTTCCCAACCGCGATGAGGGTTGATTTTTTTGTCCGGCCAATCATAGCCTCGAAAAAGATCCCTCGGCCCTGTGATTGGATCGTTCGGCGCAATCGGGGCTTGAACTCGTAATGGCTGGTAGTAATTGCAACCAATAAAGTCCACCGTATTTAAGGCAAAAAGTTCTCGGTCCCCCTCCTCTGTTACAGGAGCAAGACCTGACTTTTTCAGCATCGCGACTAATTTTTCTGGAAATCGTCCGAGGACTGTACAGTCTAAAAAACTGCGAATATAGAGTAAGTCTGCCCGTTCAGCAGCTTCAAGATCAGCAGACTGCGGACTTTTCGGATAGACGGGCGATAAATTTAAGATAATCGCTATCTCTCCGTTAGGAATCGCAAGTTCGCGAAAAGCAGCTACTGCTTTTGCGTGAGCTAACAGTGTATGATAGCCTACTTGGATCGCTCGTTTAAAATTATGAACTTTAGGCCAATGGGCATCCCCCATATATCCGCATTCAATATGAACTAAAGGTTCGTTGAATGTGGCCCATTTTTTGACAATGTCGCCAAATTGCTCAAAGGCGATACGAGCGTAAGCGGCAAAGTAATCTACCGATTCTCTGGCTTCCCAACCACCTCTTTCCATTAACCACCACGGCATATCAAAATGGAACAAATTGATGATAGGTTCGATTCCTTGATCGACCATTTCTTGAAAATAGGCACGATAGAAGGTGACTGCTTGAGGGTTGACCGTCTTTCCATCAGGTACTAGTCGTGTCCAAGCAATTGACGTCCGATAAGAGTTCAGATTCATGGCTTTCATCAGCGCCACATCTTCTCGAAAGTGTCGGTTGGTATTCGAAGTATCACTAGGTCCTACGTGATCGTAGAACTTGTCTGGCTCCAATTCGAACCATTTATCCCAAGTTGAAGGGCTTTTGCCATCAATCGCCGCAGCGCCTTCCGTTTGAGGAGCAGAAGCAGCTGCTCCCCATAAAAATCCTTCCGGGAATTTTAACATGATTTCTCTCCTTTTCCATTTTCTTCTTGTTTCAATGGCTTCGTGAATACTTGTTTCTGATTGGCTGCTTCGACTTGGATGATAAAATCAGCTGGCAATTCATTTGGTGAAATGTTCAACTGTTTCAACGTTTCATAAGAAACTGTTAGAGAAAAGTCGACGGTGCTTTTGGCTGGCAAAAAGACTTTTTGAAAACCGCATAACACTTTGACACGCGGTAAGACCTGCTGTGAGTAATTGCGAAGGTACACTTGTACCACTTCAGCTCCTGCTATCACCGAAAGATTCTCGATTGTTCCATTAATTTGGATTGCTTGCGGAGCATACTGCGCATGGATTCCCTTAAGCATAAATTCTGCATAGCTTAGACCATAACCAAACCCATAACGAGGGGTTCCTGAACAATCTGTGTAATCTCTCTGGAAAGCAGTCTCACGGTAGTTGTAATAAACTGGCAGCTGCCCATTTTCATCTGGAATAGAAACAGCTAGTTTCCCACTGGGATTCGTTTCGCCAAAAAGAATCCGAGCTAGCGCACTTCCGCCAAATTGCCCTGGATAACCTGCAAAAAGCAACGCATCAAAAGCGGTACTGACCTCACTTAACAGATGAGGACGGCCAGCAATCACAATACCGATCAGAGGTTTCTGAAATTTTTTCAATTCAGTAATCAATCGTTTTTGACATTCTGGCAATGCCAAAGACGCCAGATCGATATTTTCCCCACTGGTCATCTCCGCAGATCCTTGCAAGGCAGCTCCATTCTTATCAAAATCCGTCGAAAAGTCACGAATACTAGAGCCGCCAATCGTTAAAATGATTTGATCCGCTGTTGCTGCCGCTTGGCATGCGGCAGTCAGTTGCTCTTTGGTTCCTTCTGTGATGCCGCAGCCATCTGCTTGAATAAAAGTGGTTTCGGTCCCCTTGATTTCCAGCAACCCCTCCCACAGATTGCGGCACTCAGACAGTTCTTTGAAAGGAGTATAGTCCCCTAGCTGATGATAGCTGTTTTTGCTATGAGGACCAATAACAGCAATTGTTTGTCTTTGTTTCTTTAACGGTAAGACTTGCTCATTTTTCAACAAAACGATGGCTTCTTCTGCTAAACGAGTTGCACTTTCTTGAAACTGCTTTTGATCCGGAACGGACACCGTAGGCACCGGTTCGTCAAAAAGTCCTAGCTGCTCTTTCAGTTTCAGAACGCGCATCACGGATTGATCAATGGTTTCTTGCTTAATCAACCCTTGATCAACAGCAGCTTCCAACTGAGGGAAAACATTGTCCCATAAACTGATGTCTACGCCGCTGTTCATGGCCCGGGCTGCCGCTTCTGGTTTGTTTCCTAGCCAATCCGCTAAACGGTCCAACGCACAACCATCTGCCATCACAACTCCTGCAAAGCCGGCTTCCTCTCGCAAAATCTCTTGAAGTAAGCGAGGGTTCGCGTGACAAGGGACACCATCCCAATCATTATAAGCAGCCATGCACCCTAGTGCCCCTGCCTGAATTCCCGCCAGCATAGCGGGTAAATGAATCTCTCGCAATTCTTGCTCCCCAATATTGACTGGTCCTGCATTGTGCCCGCCCATACTTGAACCTTGAGCTGCAAAATGTTTTAACACGGCCAGTACATGGGTTGTCGGTTCATGACCAAGTATTTCCCCTTGCATTCCCTTGACCGCAGCTTGCGTAAAACAACTGGCTAAGTAGGGATCTTCACTGAAACATTCCTCGGTTCGTCCCCACCTAGGATCTCGTACGATATCCAAGGTAGAGATCAGCCCAACTTGCGCCCCTTTAGCTCGTAACTCTTGTGCCACGAACGTCTGCACGCTCTGATAAAGATCAGGATTCCAACTAGCCCCTGTACTGAAATTGACCGGCAGTGTTGTTGCTGCTAATCCTTGATGACCATGAGGACATTCTTCTGTCAAAAAAGCTGGGATTCCAAGACGAGTATGTTCTTTTAAATAGTCCTGAATCATCCGGCTGACTTCCCGTGATTCTTCCACCGAGAGACCCGTTGTTGCGTCCTTGCCCGACCAAGGATCTGCTCGGAAAACGCCGTAGATCCAGCCAATCGAGCCAAAGCGAGCAACTTCCGACTTGAAGTAGTCTGTCAAATAAAGTTTTCCTTCCTTTTTCTGATAAACTTGCCAGCCATACAATCGCTGATTCAACTGGCCGATTTTTTCTTTTAGGGACATCTTCTTTACAATTTCTTCGATCATTTTAAACTCCTATCATCAAAAATGCCGATTAGTCAAAATAGACCTTGACCGTTTGAATTTCATAAGGGTTGAAAGGAATCACCACTTGGTGGCACACGCCCGTGACCACTAACTCCTGCTGTTCCTCTTCCAATAAATTCGTTAGCACTGCTCGTTTGATTTTTTTAGCTGCGGTCAAGCGGCATGTCGTTTTGCGATTGTGGTATTCATACAAACGTACCACGATGGCTTCATCTGCTTCAGCCTTTTTGACCGAATCGATCAGCACATTATTGTGATCCACTTGTAAAAAAGATTGCTCTTGCTGCTGATCAAAATCTGCCAATACATATGCTGGTACATTGAGTGCCAACGCTTCTTCCATCGTTTGTCCTTTTTTCCAGTCACCTTCATGAACATAGAGAGAATAGGTAAACGAATGAAGTCCTTGATCTGCTTCTGGATAGGGATCAGTCGCCGACTTGATAAGAGAGAGACCAATTTTTTGGTAAGCTGTGCTGAATCCGTATTTACAATCCGTCAACACACTGACGCCATAACCATCTTCAGACAAGTCGACCCATTTTTGCCCACAACTCTCAAAACGTGCCAAATCCCAAGTGGTATTTTTGTGGATGGCACGTTTGACATTCCCAAATTGGATATCGAAAGTGGCATCTAGCGTATTGACGGCAATTGGCAACTGCGCCTTCAATAAAAGATGATGCTGATGCCAATCGACCGTTGTCTCAAAGTCGATCCTGCCCGTTCCATGATAGAAATGGATCAGCTGAATGATCGTTGATTGCTCAAACGTCCGTTTGATACGGATCGTGTCACGAATCTCGCCTTGCTCGACGATTGATGCGTCAGTCACATCCTCTACTGGATAAGCTTTACGATCGTAGTAGATGTCTATATCCCACGCATCATAATCCATCGGTAAGTCTTCATAAGCAATCAATTGATTCATCACTTCTCCTGCTGGCAAGACCTCTCGCTGGTGTCTTTTGTCAAAAAGAGCAGTCATTTCATATGCCGCGTTAAATGTTACGACAAAGTCGGTCGTTTCCAGTTGACGAGTCAACGGAACACACTCTTGTTCTACTGGTTCTGAGATAGTCTCCCTCAACGTTAGGGGACGCAGACCTAAGCTAGGGACTTGTGGAACTTTGACCAGCAAACAACCATCTTCGGTTCGCTGTGTCAGATAATCTTCTTGAATCGCCGGACTATCAACTTTGATTACGGCATCACGAGTAAAGCCTAATGGATTATAGACCACCTGATGATTTGCATCACTGGCGGTTCCTCCTGCCACGAGGGACTGGATCAATTGCTCGCCTTCTTCAAAAAGAGCAGCATACTCTTCTTCTGTCTGCTGGTACACTTCGCCAATCGAACTTCCTGGCAAAATATCGTGAAATTGATTGAACAACAATCTTTTCCAGAGCCTTTCGAGGAGCTCTTGCGGATACGCTTCGCTTCGATAGGCACTGTAAAGCTTCTCAATAGTTTGCAATAAAAATTCGCCTTTGCGGTTGGCTTTCTTATTTTTACCGATGGAGGTCAGTGTCCCACGATGGTACTCAAAATAGAGTTCGCCAAACCAGACCGGGGCTTCTGAATGAGCAAAAGCTGCGGCTAATCGGTCAAAAAATTTGCCCGCATGATCGCCAGTGATCACTGGCATCTGAGGGAGTGGTTTTGATAACCGCTGTTTTGTCTCCAGCATCTCTCTAGTAGGTCCGCCGCCGCCGTCTCCATAGCCGTATGCAATCAAGATCTCATCATGCTGATCTTTTTGTTGGTACCGTTCAAAGCTGCCTTTGACTGTATAAGGGTCTAAAAGCCCATTGTAAGTGGTGTAGTAGGGTCTTGGACTGTAGCCTTCACTGATCGTTGTAATAAAGTGAGTCAAAACTCTGCTGCCATCGATCCCTTGCCAGTAAAACGAATCATAAGGAATCTGATTGAATTGATTCCAAGACAATTTAGTTGTCATGAAATAAGGTGTATTGGTCTTTTGCAAGATCTGTGGCAATGCAGCGGAATAGCCAAAAACATCCGGCAGCCACAAAATCTGACTCTCATGATCAAACTCTTCTTTGATAAAGCGTTTGCCGTATAAAATCTGCCTTACCAATGATTCACCGGAGGTCAAGTTGCAATCTGCTTCTACCCACATAGCACCTTCTACTTCCCAGCGTCCAGATTTAATCTTCTCTTTGATTGCCTGATATAACTCAGGATATTGTTCTTTGATCGCTTGATATAACTGGGGTTGGCTTTGGAGAAACGTATATTCAGGGTATTCATCCATCAATTTTAATACGGTCTGAAAACTGCGTTCTCCTTTTTCAACCGCTTGCTGTGCCGTCCAAAGCCATGCCAGATCGATGTGGGTATGCCCGACTGCGGTCACTTTTTGACGAATCTCTTGGCTGTAACACGCTTGCAGACATTCTTGCGCGTTTGTGAGGCCTTCATAGAATCGCGGCGTATAGGGGGCTCGAAAATCTAATGCATTGGCAGCTTGTGACAGACAGCTTTGATAGATTTGTTCTTCTCCGCCAAATTTCCTAATGGCACGCCAACTGTCAAAAATCGTCGAGAAATCAAACCAGACTTGCTCAACGATAGGATCGATCGCCAATAGATTCACGTAAAGCGGAAACTTCTTCTCTTCTCGTCCCGAAAAAATATCGATCTGTAAGGCTATTGTTCCTGTTAGCTCCGAGGGATCCAACCGCACTTCTCGATGGTTGACATCAATTGCCTGAATGTAATTCCCATTCAAGAACACTTTCATTTGCGGATTTGTCGTATTGTCCCATTCAGAGAGCGAAGAATAGACTTGCAAAGCAACCGACATCTCTTTCCAGTCTTCCGGTAGTTCAAAAGTTCCTTTCATTGTGTAATAACAATTCTTTTCTCCAAAAAAAGTTCCTTGCACATAGGGTGCCCAGTTTTCTTGCTTTAACTGCAAGTCATTAACAGGCACCTGATAGCGAATCCGGTAATTCTTTAATTGAAATAAAATCTTACGGATACGTTCAAATTCAAATAACTGCACGCTGTATTCTCTCCTTTACTCGGTTTCTGAGGAGGAAAAAAGCGGGTAGACAAGAAATTGTCCAAGCCCGCTTCTCCTATTGCCGTGACTCTAGTTCTCTTTCCAACGATCATATGCTGTTTGGTAAACGGAAATGTAGTCATCGATCCCCATGGACTCGATCGTCGAAACATATTTATCCCAATTACTGATTGGCTCGACACCCGTAATGAATTTGGCTTCCATTTGTTCGACATACGTTGTCAAGTCAGTAGCCGTAGCAGCCACTTTATCATTTTCTTCTACAGTCAGATAAAGTAATGGAAATGGCACTTCCGCAATGTCATCCATCTTATCTGCTGTTTCTTTGGCCACCCAGTCACTGAAACGAGTATCAGGTTGTTCATCCGCGGATTTCAAGATTTGATATTCACCTGTCGTATCGATAACAATGTTCGGTGTTGTCAACCCGTATGCTGGTGTGATCTTGCCACGTTCATCTTCTGTATTTTCTGTATCAATGCCTTCTGCATAAACTCGTACTTTTTGGCCGTCAGCGTTTTCTTTGTACTCCCAAAGAACGCCTTCAGGTCCTTGTTCGATATATTTCGTACCTTCTTCAGAATAGAAGTAATCCACCCAGCGCATCGAAGCTTCCGGCGATGGATTGACATTTGTGATGGCAAAGGTGCCCCGAGAAATTCGTGGACTTCCTGGAATCACTGCTTCTGGCGACCATTTTGAAGTCAATGGTTGGAACATGGCATCGTTCATCGCTTCAATCTCGCTGCGGCCTGTCGTAAAGAAGCTGAAGTAATCGGCGAACAAGCCCAACTGATCATTTTGTCCTTTTGCTTTTTTCTGTTCGTCGGATTGGCCATAAACTTCCGCATCCAACAAACCTTCACTATACAATTTGTTCATATACTCAAGGAATGCTTTATAGTTTTCCGAGATTGGTGTATAAGAAACCACATCATCATCTACTTGAACGCCTCGTGTCCGTAACCCAAAAGCTGCCATCAGCCATACCCTTGTTGAATTCATATCGACATCGGTCAAAGGAATCTCATCGGCTTTGCCATTACCATTGGGATCTTCGTTCTTGAATCGTGTCAGCAAATCATACAATTCATCCGTTGTCTTTGGCAGTTCCTTGACATTCAACTTATCTAGCCACGTTCCGTTGTACCACATCGGACCTTGCCACCAAATAGATGTCGCATTTCTCGAAATCATCGGCAATGAATAAATATGGCCATCTGGTGTGGTGATCGATTTTAAGATGGACGGGTCTTCTTGGGTCAATGCATAAAGATTAGGCATAATTTCCGGCGTGATATATTCTTCTAACGGCAGCAGAATTCCTTGGGAACCATAATCGATCTCCATTGAAGAAGTGAGCGAATTCGATCCTGCGCCATAAACGATATCCGGCAGATCCCCTGAAGCAAATGCTAAGTTCAACTTGGTACTAAAGTCAGCAGAAGGGGGTGTCGTATAAGTCAGTTTGATTCCTGTTTTTTCTTGATAATCCTGCAGCGTCGGCATATCTTCCCATTCTGCCATACCTACTCCTGGCGCCATAATGTTCAGCGTCAGTTCTTCGCCTTCTTTAATGATCGGAAATTGGCTGTCATGATTGATGGCTACCCCTTCATTTTCTCCGGTTGTTTCCTTTTTTGTGTTCCCGCACCCACTGAGTAAAAGCGCACTGCACAAAAACACCCCTGTTACTCCTAAAATTTTTTTCATTCCCATCTTCTTCCTCCTCTATGTTTTATCCTTTAATTGATCCTACCATCATGCCTTTGACAAAATATTTCTGCAAAAATGGATAGACAATAATGACCGGTAATGATGAAACGATCATGACACCGTATTTGATGACCTCTGCTAACTGTTGCTTGCTGTATAACATACTGGCCATTTCGGAAGTCACATTGCTGACAGTATTTGATGACATATCTTGTAAAATCAAAATTTCCCGTAAAATCATTTGTAATGGATACATGGATTTATCTGACAGATAGATCAATGCGCTGAAGAAACTGTTCCAGTGTCCTACCCCGTAAAAAAGTGCCATAACTGCAATGATTGGCGTAGATAAAGGCAGTACGATCTGCATGAATAAGCGAAAATCCGAGCAGCCATCCACGATTGCCGCTTCTTCCATCTCTCTTGGGATCGTCGTTTGAAAAAAGGTCCGCGTAACGACCACATTATAGACAGAGACAGCTCCTGGGATAACCAAAGCCCAAACCGTATTCAACATCCCTAAGCTGCGGATCAGTAAATAGCTAGGGATCAAGCCCCCAGAAAGAAACATTGTCACTAGCATGAAATTGGTAAAAGCTCTTCTGCCATAAAAATCATCTCTGGAGAGTGCATAAGCACAAGGCAGTGTCACCAACAAATTGATGGATGTTCCTAAAACAGTGTAATAGATCGTATTTAAGTAGCCGCGCCAGATGCTGCTATTGCCTAAGAGAGTTCGATAGCCTTCAAAGGTGACCCCTTTTGGCAATAACCACATTTCCCCCGAGTTGACTAAATGAGGATTTGAAATCGACGCACTAACGATATAGATCAATGGATAGAGAACGATTAGTAATGCTATGGCTAAAAAGAAATAAACAAAAACCAAAAAGATTTTATCTGCACGTGTATCTTTCACTAATGAAGTTGTTTTCATTCCTATACCACCTTTCTATAAGAGACTCGAATCGCTCAGCCGTTTCGCAATCCCGTTGACTAAAATCAAGAGAATGGAATTGATCAACGAGTTGAATAACCCAACAGCTGCTGCAAAACTATATTGTGCATCTAAAAGCCCTTGCTGATAAACGAAGGTTGCAATGACATTCGATGATTCCATATTCAATGGGTTTTGCATCAAAATGATTTTTTCGAATCCCACCGACATCAAACTACCAAAACTCATGATCAGTAAAATCACCATGGTCGGCATTATCGTTGGAATATTGATATACCAAACTCTTTGGAGCCGAGAAGCACCATCGATGGTGGCAGCTTCATGCAGCTGAGTATCCACTCCAGACAATGCTGCCAAGTAAATAACCGATCCCCAACCTGTGCCTTGCCAGACGCCTGATAATACATAGATTGTTTTGAACCACCGCGGTTCAGTCATAAAATTGATTCTTCCCACGCCGATAAAATCTAGAAAGTGATTGATGATCCCAGTGGAAGGAGACAGAAATGCAATAACCATTCCGACCATTACCACTACTGCGATAAAGTTTGGGGCATACGTGACTGTCTGGGTAATTTTTTTGAATGGACCATCCTTGATTTCATTCAAAGCCAGTGCAAGGATGATCGGTAGCGGAAATCCGACGATCAAAGAGTACAAACTGATACCTAATGTATTTTTCATTAGATCCCAGAAGTAATAAGAATCAAAAAAGCGTTGAAAATGTTTGAACCCTACCCAAGGACTTTCGAATATTCCCAAAGAAGGCATATAGTCTTTAAAGGCGATGATCACACCATACATCGGCCCATAAGAAAAAATCAGAATAATCAAAAAAGCAGGCAGGACAAACAAATATAACTGTCGACTCTTTTTTAATTTAGTCTTCATTTCTTTGATTTTACTTTTTGATGCTGACACAGGCTCTCTGATCGTTGTTGTTTCCATTCATACTCCTCCTTGTGTTTTTGGTTTGTATACTAAATATGAAATGAATTCGCTTTCAAAGCAATGTGTATTTTTTCTTCAATGTGTAGAAATGCGAATGCCAACTGCTCCAAGTTCAGGCTGATGCACTTCTGATGAAGCAATATAGGCGTTTTCACCCGTTCCATGAATCGTCAGTGATTGATTGGTTGCTAAATCTGTGATCACGGATTTTTCATCTGCATGGATCTCCTTCAGAAAAATTCGCGGCTGCAAATTTGTTGTGATACTGCGGAAGGCATAATGTGTTTTTTGATCTTTGCTATAGGTAAGATGCCAATTCTCCGTCCACGCTTCTGGTCTAGCTCGGGTCTCGTAAATGCCTTCCCCATATTGTTCCAACCAATCACCCACTTCAAGCAGGCGCTGGGTCTCTTCTTTCGTGAAAGTTCCTTCTGGTGTTGGACCCACTCCTAAAATTAAGTTTCCGCCTTTACTGACGACATCGATTAATGTATCGACTAACTCTTGGCTGCTTTTAAAGGTGTCATGGGGAACATAGCCCCAGTCATTGCCTATAGGTATATTACTCTCCCAAACTTTTGTTGGGATTTCTTCTAAAGAAGGAATCTTGCGTTCTGGCGTCACATAATTCTCATGTCTACCGCCCATCATGCGATCAACAATGATCAATTCTGGCTGGTTTCGCCGGGCAATCTCCGCTAAGCGATCCATCTGTAAATCTTCTTTCCCCTGCCCACACCAGCCGGCATCTAGCCATAGCAAATCCACTTTTCCATAGTTGCCAGTGATTTCATGAATTTGTCGATGAACAAAATCCACATACCGCGACCAGATTTCTGGCTGTTCTAATGGATCATAACTTGCGTGACGCCCTTTGATCGTTTCATCATCCAGCCAATAAAACGGTGAGTACCAGTCCGCCTTAGAATAATAAGCCCCAGTAGCAATACCCGCTTGCTGGAACGAGGCAAAAACTTCTTTTAGGATATCTCGTTTAAAAGGACTCAATTTACCGCCAATTTTGAATTCTGACTCCAGCGTATTGAAGAGATTAAAGCCGTCATGGTGTTTCGTTGTGAACAAACAATACTTGAAGCCAGCTTTTTTACACGTTTCAGCCCACTGATCAGTATCTAATTCTATCGGTGCAAACGCTTTGATCAGTTGCCAATAATCAAGACGCAATGTGTTGATATCTTCTCGATAAGCTTTATTTTCCCTTGCCCATTCATCTTTTTCTGATAGTTGCCATGATTCAACGATACCCGCTTGTGCGTATAAGCCATAATGGAAAATTACCCCAAATTTTAAATCTTGGAACCATTCCAAACGCTTGGCCAGCATCTCTGACTCAGGGTACCAACGATCATCCTGCTTACTGTTTTTCGCAGACTCAATGTCCCCACGAATTGTTGTCAATTTATCCAACCCCTTTCGCCACTAATCTAACGAGAAAATAAAGCGCTATCAATATGTAGTTTCAGCAGCTATGTCAAACTTTATTTTTTTGTAACAAAAGAGCACTCTTTTTAAAAAACACACCACTTCAATTGAAGTTTTAGCTTACGGTATCAGACGCCATGTTCACTCTAGCAATTTCACCTTTCTCATTTGTAAGAAAACTGCGGGCTAGCGCTCCTCGTTGTACTTTTCTCTTTATCTAGAAAACTTGCTCCTGCGGGCTAGCGCTCCTCGTCGTACTTTTCTCTTTATCTAGAAAACTTGCTCCTGCGGGCTAGCGCTCCTCGTCGTACTTTTCTCTTTATCTAGAAAACTTGCTCCTGCGGGCTAGCGCTCCTCGTCGTACTTTTCTCTTTATCTAGAAAACTTGCTCCTGCGGGCTAGCGCTCCTCGTCGCAATCGAATGTTTTCAAAAGATAGCTTTAGGAAGGTGTATGTATTAGCTGGTTCGGCTATGTAATTTTTTGAATACGCTTTCTAAAAGGTCCATTTCTTGCTACTATTTGGCTAGTAGTTTTCTACTTTTTATCAATTAGTTAAAAGAGGGGTGTCCATGAAACAATCACGAGGGTTATTTGATCTATCTTACCGGTTGGGTGACTATTTGCTGATGGTGATTCGATTGCATTTTTTGTGGTTCTTTTTTGTCTTACGGGGGGGAATCATTTTTGGCTTCTTTCCAGCGACGGCTACTGTTATTCGCTATTTCTTTGAATTATTTGCAAAAAAACCACTGCCTGCTGAACTTTATAGTTGGTTCAAACAACAGACAGCCAAAAATTTTTGGCGTAGTAATCAACTAGGTTTGCTGCAAATGGCGATCTTGCTGCTGCTATGGATCGAGCTGCGGATCTCCAGTACATTCTTGCAAAATGCCTTTCTCCATTTCGGATTGACGGTACTCTTTATCAGCGGTTTGCTCATCAGCTTTTATTTGCTGCCGGTCTTTGTCCGCTACCATCTTCCTTTTTGGGTCTATTTCAGGAATGCGTTTCTTTTAATGATCGTTAGTGTGCCACAAACGATTGCCATGATCTTAGGTGTGTTTTTGGTTACATTCGCCGCTACCTTTTTGCCGATTTTGTTATTCATTGCCTTCATCCCTTTGCTTCTCTGGCCAATCAGTTGGTTCGCCTATCAAGCGATCCAAAAAACAGAGTTGCTAACAAATGAACACTGACGATTTTTTACTAAAGGAGAAGTGAATCATGGAGATAAAGATTGTCACCAACGAAAACGTCGCCGCTTTTTTTCAAATCGTTGCTCCTGAACTTGGCTTGTCACTATCAGAAACCGGCAAACCGCTTGAATTGATCCGCCGAAAAGGATCATTGAAAATCATTTCCAATACAGAAAAAGCCACGATTTACTATCAGGAAAAAGCCCATTTATTTCGAGGGCTCCTTCTATGGATGCAAGCAGATACCGATTTTGTCCACGAAGAGACTCCGCAATTTGACCAAATCGGTCCTATGATCGATTTATCTCGAAATGCAGTACTGACAGTACCTCAGTTGAAACGTTTCATTTTGTTGAGCAGCAAAATGGGGCTCAACAGTCTCATGCTATATATGGAAGATACTTACGAAATTCCTGAATATCCTTATTTTGGTCATTTGCGAGGGAGATACAGTCAATCTGACTTGCGGGAATTGGACCATTACGCTGACCAATTAGGCGTTACATTAGTTCCTGCGATCCAAACACTCGCTCATTTGACAAATCCATTAAAGTGGCATTTTGCCAAAGAGATACGTGACACGGAAGACATTCTGCTAGTTGGTGAGCCCAAAACTTACATTTTTCTTGAAGCCGCTCTTCGTTCCATTCGCAGCTGCTTCAAAACAAATAAAATCCATATTGGTATGGATGAAGCACACCAATTAGGAAAAGGCCGTTACCTCGAACACAATGGTTTAGAAGATCGCTTTGCCATCATGATTAAACATTTAAAACACGTCATCACTCTCTGTGAACAGCTACAATTAGAACCCATGATGTGGAATGACATGTTCTTTCGGATTGGTTCTCCAACAGGCGATTACTATGATCCAGCAGTCGTCATTCCTCCAGAAGTCATTCAGCAAATTCCAGCAGTCAACATGGTGTACTGGGATTATTATCATCATGATTTTCAAACATATCAACGACTGTTTGCTGAACATAAAAAGCTAAACCAACCCACAGTATTTGCTGGCGGTATTTGGACATGGAATGGACTGGCACCCAATTATGGCAAAACCATCGCTACAATGGAGCAAGCATTAAGAAGTGCCAAAGCAAATGGCATCACTGAAGTCTATGCTACCTTATGGGGAGATGACGGCGCAGAGACCCCGATGATTGCCAGCTTGTTAGGTCTACAATTATTTAGCGAGGCCCAGTTTTATGCCACGCCATCGCGGGAGATAGTCACAGATCACTTGAAACTATTTCATGGATCACAAGCAGAAGATTTTCTTTTGCTGGATCTTTTTGACCAAACTCCCGGTGTTGCTGCCGAAAATCCTTCTGGATCAAATCCAAGTAAATTATTGCTTTATCAAGATATTCTTTATGGCCTTTATGAAAAGACATTCAGAGAGGTGCCATTGACCCAACATTATGAGGAACTGGCCCAACGATTGGCCGCAGTCACGGGGACACAGGACACACAACGGATGTTCCGCTTTTATCACCAATTAGCGGTGGTACTAGCTTTGAAAGCTTCTTTGAGTCCCTGGATCTCAGAAGCCTATCATGAAAAAAAACGTGAGAACCTTCAAAAAGCCCTTGAGATGATTCAGCACTATCAGCAGGAATTACAACACTTGCATCAATCTCATCGAGATCTGTGGTTTGAATGGAACCGCCCCTTTGGGTTTGAAGTGATCGATCTTCGCTACGGCGCTCTATCTAAACGTGCCGAGATGGCACAATGGCGTTTGCAGAACTATTTGGATGGTCACATCACTAGATTACCAGAACTAGAGATGCCACTGTTGCCAGTAGATGATCCCTCAAGTGTCGGCAGTTTGGGAAGAAATCTTTTCCATGGCATTTATAGTGCCAGCAAGATATCTGATGTATAAGTACAAAAAAAGGACAAAAAATAGTGCAGAAAACAAGGAGGATTTGCATGAAAAAAAAGAGTTATCCCTTATTTTTCGTTGGTTTACTTTTCATTTGCGGTCTATTTTTTTATCAACAGACAACTTCTCGTTCAGCAGAAACCACTGTAGCGCGTTTGCAAGTTACAGGAGCCGTTACAGATTCTTCTGCAGCACAAGCGTGTCTGACCGTACTAAAGCAAAACCTGCAGGCAGCCACCCAGAAAGACGTTGAGGGCTACACAGCGACCCTTGTTACTTCTGCAAGAGAATCTACGGCAAGGGAAATGCACGCTTTTTTTGCGAAATATGATTTGACTCATGAACTCTTGTCTTTTGAAGTTGTCAAACAAGAAGCAGACTCCATGCTGGTAGCTGCACAGCAAAAAACAGTGAACCAAGGACAGAATGACTATCGCGACCATATTACCCAAGCCCATCATACCTTTGTGCTCGAGAATGGGCAGTGGAAGATTAAAGAAACGGTTATGACAAACACCGAATTCATTGATTAAGGAGTATCTCTATGAAAACATTTCAGAATTGGCCTGATCATTACCCCGATCCTAGCTGGTTTATTCATGATCGGTTTGGGTTGTTCATTCATTTTGGCTTATTTAGTATTGGTGCACGCCACGAATGGTTTATGACCACCGAAGAAATTGCCCCCGAAACTTATCGAGAAACTTATTTCGACCAATTTAATCCCAATTTATTTGATGCTGCTGTTTGGGCCCAAACAGCTAAAGATTGCGGTGTTCAATATATAGTCTTTACTACGAAACATCATGAAGGGTTCGCCCTATGGGATAGTGAATGGACCGATTATAAAGTCACCAATACACCCTTTAAGCGAGATTTACTCGCAGAATTATTGCCTGCGTTTCGTGATGTGGGAATCAAAATCGGACTCTATCATTCGCTGATTGACTGGTACCACCCTCATTTTACGATTGATGGATTGCATCCTCAAAGAAGTGACTTAGCCGCTCGAGAGTCCAATTCTCAACGGGATATGCTTATTTATCAAGATTTCATTGCTGGTCAAGTGACCGAACTATTGACTCAGTATGGCAGGATCGATTATATGTGGTTCGACTTTCCTTACAGTCATCGTGATTGGGGCTGGTCTAAAGGAAAAGGAGCAGAAGACTGGGACAGTTCGCGACTGGAAAAAATCTGTCGGACACTCCAACCGGATATGCTGATCAATGATCGCTTGGAACTTGGTCGGGGAATTACCACCCCTGAACAATTTCAACCAGAAAAACCACTGGAAAAAGACGGTTTACCTGTTCTTTGGGAAGCCTGTCAGACAATGTACGGGACTTGGGGCTATGATCGCGATGCGTTGGAATGGAAATCAAGTGATATGTTGGTGAAAATGTTGATCGATACGGTTTCAAAAGGGGGTAATTTTTTATTGAACATTGGTCCTAATCCCCGAGGAGAGATCGACCCGCGGGCAGTCAAACGAATGCAGGCGATTGGTGCATGGATACGGCTGCATAAAGAAGCTATCATCGATTGTGGTCCTAGTAAATACCCGGTACCTAAAGATTGTCGTTATACTCAAAATGGCAAGAAACTCTATTTGCATGTATATAGCTATCCCTTCAAACATATTCATTTGCCGGAAATTGCTGATCAAGTTCGCTTTATCCGCTTCTTGCATGATGGCTCTGAAATTTTTTATCGTGGCTTTGATCCTAATGAAGTCATCACTTCTACGGAAGCTGTCATTGCTCCTAATGATCTAGTCGTCACGCTGCCGGTAGTGCCACCTAATGTTCTCATTCCAGTCCTTGAGATTACATTGAAGTAAAAAGAGTAGAACAAAGAATACCGTAAAGCGCTAGACAATATCTCTAGCAAATAGACGGCAGACAGTAAATCTTCCTCGCAAACCCACGACGAAGATTCACTAGACTGCCGTCTACTATTTAAGTACTTGCTTTAAATACTCGCTTTAGGTATTCTCTCCATGTATTCTTCTTAGGAATCTCTTCTTATCGTCCACTTTAAAACAAGTCACGTTTTCCTAGAGAACGTTTCGCTTTACTGCTCTTTAGTCAACAACGACTGCCATTTCTGAAATAGTTGGCTAAAGGTTTCTTTCCCTGGATCTGTTTCTTCATAAACTTTTAGGCTAATGATAGCTTGCAGCCAAAAAGCTTCTGTGATCACTGCCGCACCTTCTTTTGCATCTGGGATATCTGCCCAAATCGCTAATGCGATCGCTGGGGTTTGTGCTAATTGTTCTTGGGTCACTTGCTGTCCGTTGGCAAAAGTCGTTAATGTAAACTCATCGCTTATTTTTTCATAGGTCGGATACGTATACCCTGCAGCTTCACCTACTACATAATAAAAGAAATTGTCATTGTGATTGATCACAGAATAGCCTTTGTCAAAATAAAGAGCGACTGGTGCCATATTTTGATTCCAGCGTGTCCAATAGGAAATCTCACAGTTTTTCGTTAAGGAAAGCTGTTCCTTTCGATTCAAGCGATAAAACCCATCATTCCATACACGAACAACAAAACCTAAGTCAGTCACATAGTCCACCAAATTATTCACATACGCAATGAATACTTCAATCCCACTTGCTTCTGGTCCATATGCTTCTTTGGCAGCTTCAACTAAAGTCGGAAACTCTTCTAGACGGTCAAAATCAACAAATTCATCTGCACCAATATGGAAATAATGGCTGTCTACAAATAGCTCTGCGTATTCTTTGTAGATCTCTCGGATGAAAGCGACAGCTTCTTGGTCAAGAATGTTCAATGCCCTAGCATCGACCCCACCAGTCGCGTTAGGTAAACACCATTCGGGATGGGTGGCTAAGACTTGCTTGAGATGTCCTGGGGAGTCAAAATCAGGAATGATCTCGATACCGTAACCTTTGGCATATGTGATTAGTTCTCGGATCTCTGTTTTTGTTAAATGTTCGGTTGATACAATCTCCGGAAAACGTTCAGACTCGATTCGAAATCCTTCATTTTCTGAAAAATGGACTTGCAAATGGGTGAACTGAAAAAAAGCCATACTGTGAACGAGTGCTTTTAGTTCTTTTAAGGAAAAATATTTGCGGCCAATATCGATCATTAGGCAGCGCTCCTTGATTTGGGCGGTGTAGCTGTTTTTTTGTTGTTTCTTCGTCACTTGATTCAAATAGTAGGTTGTCAGACCATAAAATAATTGCTGGGGATCTTTCGCAGTGATCGTTTTTTGTTCCTCATCAAGAATAAAATCTGCCGTTAGTGCAGGTTCGATCTTAATTTTTGGTTCCTCTTCTAATGAGACACCAATAGAAGTATAAAGTTCTCTCGCTTTTTGAGTCATTTCTTTCATTGTCACATTTCCCTTCATTTTTCGCATTTTCAGCGTTTTTGGTTGATTTTGCGATATTGTCCTGGTGTTACACCAACGATCGTTCGAAACTTACGCGTATAGTTCGAGACATCATAATAACCGTTGTCCCGAATGATTTCTTTGATCGGTAGATCGGTTTCGACTAATTCTTGTTTGATTTTTTCTAACCGCAGTTCTTGGATATACTTAGAAAATGTTTTGCCACTTTCTTTTTTCACAAATCGGCTAATATAAGAGACAGATACTTTAAATTCTTCCGCAATAGATTCCAATGACAGCTGAGAAGACTGAAAATTTGCTTTGATATAAGCAAAAATCGTTTCATTCAACTCCGATTCTTGATTTTGTGGTCGATCCCTCACTTTTTCGCAAATATGCTGGACCAATTGTTGCAACACCGTTCCTAGCTGCATCAGATTAGTAAAATCTGCATGTTCGGCTGCAAATAGCAAAATCTCCTCTCCCACTAATTCGCCTCCAGTTTGTGCAACCGTATTCAATAAATAATAGCCATACATCTTTTGGACCGGCTGAGATCGTTGTTTACTTAACCCGTCTTTGATTAACCAATGCACCGTTTCAATTGCGATATCGCTATTTCCTTGATTCAATGCTTGGATCAGTTTTAATTTTTGACTGTCGGGATACTGGATCGCCGAGCGTTGTTCTTCTGCGGAAATTTCAAGGTAATAAATGATTTGCTGGTTGTTACTGACATGATAATCCAATGCAGCTAATCCTTCAATATAAGATTCATTGATAGCCGTCAATTCATTGACGATGGTTCCCACCCCAATTGCTGGAAGCAGTCCAATCGCAGCTGCTATTTTTGCCGCGACTTCTTGAACGATCTCTTCCTGTTGGTATCTGTGATCAAATCCCACAGTCAATGCGATCACTTCAGTGGAAAGGATCTCGGTGGCGTAGGCTGTGTACCCTTGGCTGCTGATTTCTTCAATATAGTCAATCAGAAAACAGCTCTCGCCGGCTTTATATTTTGAAGCCACGGTTTTGGTATCGATCGTGATGACAAAATAATTGTCCGCAGGAAAATGAATATGAACGGCTTCGATCAGCCTTGCAACTTCTTGTTCCGAACGCAGACGACCGCTCATCAGCTTTCTAAGAACTTGTTCTCGAGCATGCGGCGTCTGCATCTGGATTTCTTTATGCAGTTCCTGCTGTTCTTCTAAAACAGCAGCCAATGTATTATGAACATCATCCATCGAATTGACCGACATCTCCATATCTTTATGGAATTCTCGAACCAAATGTTCGATTTTGCGGATCGGTCGATAATTTCTGATCCCCATTAATGTAACAGCAATGATCCCCACGAATAGAATACACATAAAAATAAGAATGAAATGTTCTTGAACGCGATTGACCAGCGATAATGCTTGTGATGGATTGGTCACCGATACCACTGAGATATGCAGTTCCTCATTGGGAATTGATTGAACGAGGTACTTTTGCTGATTAAACTGAAAGGTGTCCTGAGTGGTGATCTGAGCCATTTCTTGGGGATCATTCAAAAAAACTGTCAAATCGTTATGATTTGTGCTAGCTAAAATCTGAAACTCATCATTGATCAAATAATTCGTACTCGCACCATCACTATTGGTCAAGTCCAGCATTTTTGCTAAGCTAGCTTCTTTGATCTCATAAATAGCTGCTCCATAGACAGTCAGTTCATCATTTTGTAACGGCACAATGTAGAAGAATCGGGAATGATGCCGTGCCAATGATGCCCCTTCGATAGTCAGCAACGTTGGATAAGCTTTCTCTAGCTGATCGATCAGCTGTCCTTGCTGCATATCATTATCTGGGATTACTTTTTCTAAGAAACCTTCGACGGATAATTTGCCAATCGAAGAAAAAAAGTTCTCCGGTTCTTCTTTATAGTATAAATAAACTTCTTCGACAAACTCATTCGTGATCTTGTAGGTTTGCAGGCTTGCTTTGCCTTCCTTTGAATAATAGGGATGGGTCAAAAAATTTAATGAGAGTTGATGGTCATCCGTCATTTTCTGGGTCAGGTAGTTCAATTGAAGGAAGTTGTTCTCTAAGGAGTATTTCAATTGAATCAACTGATTCTTTGCCGTTAATGCAACCTGTTCATTGATACTTTTGACAGAAGTCGCATACCAAATCCACGAGACCGTTAAAAAGGGGATCAGGAATACCAGCAAGTAGGAACTGATTGAGCGCGCGATCCCTCTGAACGTGTTTTGCCCGTTTTGATCGTAAAACTTTTTCACTTTTATCACCTGACCCTTGTTTCATTCGCTGCAATTTAAACGCTTACATAATAAAAAAATAGAGACTATTTTTTTATTACATTTTTATCTTAGAATTGCAACTGTTTTAGCTAGTTTTCATTTCAAAAGTTTGCAGTAACCAATTGTAGCAAGCACCAATTAAATTGGACTCATTCCCAAACTGGCAACAGGCAACATTTGGCAATCGAACTGTACTAGGAATCTGCGCTGCAATCTGCTGAATCTTCTTTTCTAATAGCGGCAGTAAAAAGTCGCTTTCACTGATTCCGCCTCCAATCAAAACAATTTCTGGATCAAGAATGTATTGTAGGTTGTAGCAGGCCACGGCTAGCTTTTCAATAAAGCGATCCACCCAAATCGTCACTGCCGGATCGTTTTGCTGGTAGTAAGCAACAACTTTATACCCATCAATCGAGGGGGCTTTTTTTTCGGCTGCAACTTGTTCTACCAATGTTCTTGTTGCACCGGCAATACTCCAAATTTCCCAATCTTTCTTTTCGACTTCAGGAAACAGCATATAACCAAACTCGCCAGCTAAAAAGTGTTTGCCACGAATCAACTGGTTATCGACCATCAATCCGCCTCCCACAGAGGTACCTAAAACAATGACAGCAAAACTGCTAGCGCCTCTTCCTCTTCCCAGCCATTTTTCTGCTAAAAGCGCGCAATTGCCATCATTCTCCGCGATGACGGGTTTTTGATAATAGTCCGTTAAAAAAGAAACCATGCGATTACCAAATCCCTCATAAAGCGGTGAATCCATCCCAATCTGTTGTGTCACTGGATCTACTAATCCTGTCGTACTAATAGCAATTCCGGAAAAGTCTTTTGGATAGTCATTATCAATATGTGAAATCAATCGGTCGATCACAGTTGAATAGTCTTTATTCATCGGAAAGCTTCCTAATTGTATTCTTTCTCCGTGACTATTCAACAACCCCGTCTTGATCATTGTCCCTCCGATATCTACTGCAAGAATCTTCATTCCAACGCTCCTTTGCTTGTATGTGCTTTCAGTATAAGCATTCTCTAGAAACAGAAGCTATATGTTTTTCTTGCAACTATGTGTCAAAAATCGCACATAACAAAAAGGCTGAAGCAATTCGCTCCAGCCTTCTAAATTCAGCTTTTTTATACTCCGATAAAAAACTAGAAAAATGTGTGAGTCAGTGTGATTTTCACAAAGATCTTTCGTCAAAAAATTTTCTTCGAACTATTCTTGCTGAACATCGCTTTCCGTTTCTTCTTCATACAAACTCGATACGGTCGTATACCATTCAAAAATATGGGTAATGATCACTTTTGCCGCAGCATATACCGGGATCCCCAGAATCACGCCGACAAGTCCGAAGAGTTTACCCGAAGTCAGCAATACTAATAAAATCGTCACGGGATGGATCGACAACTCGTTTCCTAAAACGAGTGGTGAGATCAATCGCCCTTCAATAGTCTGTTCGATCACAAAGACGACCAGGACTTTCACCAACAGGACAGGACCACCGACGATACCCAAAAAGACCGCCGGAACCATCGCTAGAAAAGAGCCTAGGTATGGAATCAAGTTCAAAAAGCCAGCTGCGATCCCTAATGTGATGGCATAATCTAGGCCGATCAAACTAAAACCGACCATAAACATGATGGCTACTGCAAATGCGACTGTTAGTTGCCCGCGAATATAAGAAGAAACTTGATCATTCATCTCTTTTAAAACCGTCAATGATGGTTTACGCATTTTTGTCGGCAAAAATTTCACGAAATAAGGTGCTAACTGTCGTCCATCTTTTAAAAGATAAAAGAGAATAAAGGGCATCGTTATGACAGCCAATACCACCGTTGCAACGGCCCCAAAAAAGCTGCCGATATTTTGAATCGTGCTCCGTGATAAGTTTTGAATGATGTCGGTCATTGATGCAATCAACTTCTCATTAGATGCTTCCAATTGATCTTGAACTTGTGAGAAAATCGGATCGGACAAAATCTCATTGACTTTATTTTCAATGATATCCAAATATCCGGGCAAATTCTCAACGAAACTCATGGACTGTTCTTGGATCTTCGGCACAATCACCACAACGCCCCAGACGATCAATCCGATGACCAAAATAAAAAGACCGAAAATACTATAGATGCGTTTGATTCCCTTTCGTTCCAGATAATCAACCGCAGGATTCATCAAGTAATACAAAATCCCCGCCAAAATGATTGGCAATCCAACAATCGCCAGAAATTGCCAAATTGGCTCAAATAGATAGGATACTTTCGTAAACATAAACAAGATCAATAAGACGAGTAGAACCACTAATAGACTCGTGACTGCTTGATTATTTAAAAACCACTTCCAAAACCAGGACAAAGGGCGCTTCTCTGTTTCCTTCATTTCCCCGCCTCCTACTTGTAGATAACTTTCATACCAACTTCAAGGGTCGGCAAATTGAAAGGTTCTAAATAGATAGCGCTGGTCAGTTGCTCTTCGGGTACTTCATCGAAGATAAATGTCACATGCTGGATCGTTTGCAAAATTTGATTTGCGATAGGACCGACATGTGTCACGGTGTACGACTGATCCCCAAAAATAAGTGTATCGCCGTTTTCTACGACCAAATCTTGAGAATCTGGAATCGATTGGATCACTGAATACTCCCTTAAGATCTCTGTTGCTTGGTCGCCGAAAAAAATCAGCATTTTTTCTTTTTGATCGATCGCTTGTGGCCCAATCGCTTTGATTGTTCCTTGTTTCATACAACAACCTCCCCTTTATGTTCTTTTTTTATTATAACATAAGAAGTTTTTCTATCCGCCCATTTCCGCATTCTATGGTAGAATTAATAAGAAATCAAACTATTAGGAGGCTTTTTTTATGTTGCAAACGATCTACCTAGGCACTTATACGCGTCGCGAAAGTAAAGGGATCTATTCGATCACTTTAGATACAGAAAAAGAACAATTGGTCGACTTGACCTTGCGTGCGGAAGAAAAGAGCCCAACGTATCTTGCCCGCAGTAAAAAAGAAAGAGTATATACTGTGACCGAAGTTGATGGCGCAGGCGGTTGTGGTGCTTATACGCCTGCATTTGAGTTGTTGAATACTGTGACCGAAGAAGGCGCACCATTGTGTTATGTAGCAGTAGATGAACCTCGTCAACTTGTTTATGGTGCTAATTATCATAAAGGTGAAGTAAACGTCTACAAAATATTGGCGGACGGCAGTATTGAAGCCACTGATCACATCTATCATGATGAACCTGTTGGTCCTCACGAAAATCAAGACAACCCTCATGTACACTACACAGACTTAACGCCGGATCAACGCTTAGCTGTATGTGATCTTGGAACAGACCGTGTGTATACGTATGACGTTTCTGCTGAAGGAAAATTAACAGAAGCGGCTGTTTATGTTGCAGCTGCCGGAACAGGCCCTCGTCATTTAGTGTTCCATCCTAACCACCAATATGCTTATCTGGTAGGAGAACTAGACAGCTCTTTGACTGTTTTACGCTACAATGAAGCTGATGGCAGCTTTGAAGAAATCCAAAAAGTACCGACTTTACCAGAAGATTTCACCGACTTTAATAGTGGGGCTGCTGTCCGAGTATCAAAAGATGGACGTTTCGTTTATTCATCCAATCGTGGACACAACTCTCTCGTTGTCTTTGAAGTAACTGAAGATGGCGCTGGCTTGAATTTCATTCAACGTCGATCAACAGAAGGTGACTTCCCGCGAGACTTTGACTTGGACCCAACCAACAAATTCTTAGTTTGTGCCAATCAAAATTCCGACAACTTGACTTTGTACCGTCGCAACGCCGAAACTGGTGAACTCACTACTATTCAAAAAGACGTTTACGCGCCTGAATGTGTTTGTGTCTTATTTGAAAAATAAAACGATCAGGAGGACTCCCCCATGTTTGATAAAACACCCATCGAGCTTTTACTGAAAGATTTTTCAAATATTTATAATAAGTGCCAGTCAACTTATGAATTGGTCACTAGCCGTCGTTACAATGAAGCCCTCGTCTTATTGACTACGGCTGAAACCTATGCCATTGCAGAAAAAGCCTATATTCGTTGTGATACCTTTAAAGAATTGCAAACATCCGAAGTTACTGGCTTCTTTGATGCTTTTGAGATTTACTATTTTGAATTGAAACAAGTCCTTTTCCATGATGACGATGACTTTGTTTCTCTTAAAAGTCGTTTGGAAAAAATGAAAGAAATGTATGAAGCATTGACAGCCGCATTCAATTTGTTATGATGGTACCAAATAGACGAAAAGGTGATCTCATGAACCAAGAAGAAGTGCTTGAGCGCTTAAAAGAAGAGTTAGAACTTCCTTTTTTCCAAGCAAAATTAGAGGAAAAAAACTATAGCGAAGAAGACTATCAGCAGGTAAAAGCCGATTTGATTCGCTACTTCGATGAATATGTCCGCAATGTAGAAAACTAATCTGATTTTCTTTTACAAGAACATAGAAAGGGTCTGTGTCATAAGTAGCAACTAGACAAGACGATCCGAGGATAACTGGGTGTCATCCATCGTACATTGGTGATGGAAACTTGCTGAAGCGCAAGCACAGTCTCATTCTCCTCGGAATCGTTCGTTTGTTGCATGACTTATGTCACAGCCCTTTTTGGCTTTTTAGTACACGATTTTGAAATTCTGATTCGTCTCAGCTTCTAGTACTGGGTGTTGTTTCAAATAATCAGCAATCAATTCAGTCATATCCACTTGGATCTCCCGTACAATTTTGTCGGCTGTAAACATCGCGTAATTCCCACCGCCTACCGCTCGGTATTGATTTACGACAACTTCCAGCTCCTGTTCCGGCGTGATAGGCTCATTATGGAACAACAAGCGTGTGATTCGTTTGCCAACTGGCTGGTTCATATCAATCGTATAGTCGATTCCTTCGTACATATCATAATTGTAGTATTGCGGTTTCGGCTCGATAAAGGCTGGATTAAAGACGATTTTCCCTGCTTCGACGGCTAAGTAATTCGCTGTCTGTTCCAACGCAAGACGCAACTCTGCTCCGGTCACTTTTACGACAGCCAATGTATTAGGATAAATATAATTCGTGATGACATCCCGCATCGTGATCGTTGTACCGAAGCCTTTTCCTTCATTATTGAAGAGCGCTGTCCCAGATATTTCCGCTCCGCTGGCAGCCATCTGAACGCGATTGATAAATTCCACGTATGGATGTTCCACGATCCGTGCCTGCATCGGATCAGTAATTCGCATATCCCCGTTCACTTTCCCTAGCGGCTGATCCAACCAGCTTTCCAATTCCGTCTCAATTGGTTCGATCATTGCCAAAATTGCTTCATCGGCTGAAACTTCTGCCACTGAATGCAATGTCGCTTGTTGATCCGTAATCACTGTTTGACCCTCTTTTTTCTCTATTGTTAATTGGATTCGGCCGATTTGGCTGCCCCGATAACCTGGCTGGACCACAGGGACCCCATTGACAATGGCGGCGATTTCCCGATGTTGGTGTCCAGTAAAGAAAGCGTCAATCCCCGGCACCTCTTGCAGTAACTCATAGCCTTCATTCTCTCCGGTCAACAATTCGGTGGCTTCACCGGTTACCAAATCTTTCTCAAAACCGCCATGATAGCTGACGATGACAAGATCTGCTTGTTTTCTTAGCTCAGGCACATATTTTTTTGCCGTTTGGATAATGCTTTCGAACCGCATCCCCTTGATGGTAGCTGGTTGTTCCCAATGAGGAATATACTGGGTCACCAATCCCAACACCGCAATCTTAATCCCATCTTTTTCAAGGATCGTATAGGCTTTGCCGAAATAGGGCTGTCCCTCTTCATTTAAGATGTTCGCTGCTAAAACAGGGGACTGATAACTAGCGATTGCCTCTTGAAGATACGTTAATCCATAATTAAATTCATGGTTTCCTAAAACATGGACATCGTATGCCATGTGATTGATCACTTTGGTCAATTCTGCTACCGGATGCTGGCTTTTGGCAATATAATAACTCAGTGGGGATCCTTGGATAAAATCGCCATTTTCGATCATTACAACAGGACCATCAGCTTCGGCTTTTAACTGCTTTAGTTTCGTTGCGACTTTCGCTGCCCCAATAGCCAGATCGTGGTCGTCGGCGAAATTAGTTGGGTAGACATAGCCGTGCATGTCGCTGGTTTCAAGAAAGGTGATTTGCATTTTCTCATTACTCCTCTAACATTTATGTAAAAGAGACCGCAGGGATATCTGACGGTCTCTTTCGGGTTGATAGGGTCATTGTCTGGCCCTTTTACGAGCAGAACTATTGATTCCAAACATCCTCAAGTTGTGGAATGGAATCTTTAATCAATTTATCGGTATCTTTGTCAGTATTCGACAAAATATTCTCCATGATGGAACGAACTTCATTGTAAGCTGAGTCTGCATTTTCAATTACTGGGATCGAGAAAAGTTCTTTTGTTGCTTCACTTAACTCAGAAGCAACTTTCGTATCTGGATTGTTCTTGTATTCATCACTATCTAAAACAGATTGAACAACTGGCATGTATCCTGTTGAAACTGCCCATTCTAATTGTGACTCAGGAGAAGTCAAAAACTTCATGTATTCAAAAGCAGCGGTACGTTCCTCTGGAGATGCACTTGTGAACATATATAAGTCTGTTCCTTGTTGTAGATTGATTTTTTCTGGGCGGGCAGAGACACCATATTCAAATTTGCCTTCGGTGTCTTTTTTGACATATCCTTCTCCAGCAATCGAGCCGATGAACATCGCAACTTGTTCGTTTGCGAATGGTCCTGAAAGATATTGATCGGATCCAGCAATACGGAAGTAGCCGTCTTTCACACCTTCCGCATAATAATTGATGACTTTTTTCGATTCATCGCTGTCTAGCTGTAAATCCTTGTTAAAATCAACACCTTTGTTTTTCATGCCAATAGCATAGTAGTTATTCAATGAATCAAAGCCAGCACCAACAACGCTGCCATTTGATTTTTCGTAAATTGTTTTTGAAGCTTCTTTTAACTCATCTAATGTTGTCGGTACTTCTACACCATATTCTTTTAAAAGATCTGCATTGTAGAATAACATTTCCGTTGATTTGTTGAAAGGAATACCATATTGGACACCATCAATTTGTGCACCTTCTAATAATGAAGAGCGAATTTCTTCTTGGTCACCCCAACCAATCGTATCATTATCGATATACTCGCCTAAATCAACAAGCATTTCATCTTGAGCTGCATTCCAAAGCCAACCTGGATACGCTTGTGTGATGGTTGGCAAATCTTTTGGTGAAGGTAGTGTCGAATTGATTTTCGCCTGCAGATCGGAGTACTGAGATTGATTTTGCAGTTCTACTTTCACATTTGGGTTTGCTTCCATAAACTCATCTGTCAGTTTCGTCAGTGCTTCTTCTTGTGCACCATTCATTGCATGCCAGAATGTGACAGTAGTATCTTTCGGAACCTCTGTAACGATCTCATCGCTGCCTTTTGCACTGTCATTTGAGCCATTGTTGCCGCATGCCCCTAACACTAAAGTTGCCGCAGCCACTGCTGCAAATGCTAGTTTTTTTGATTTCATTCTTTACTCTCCTCTATCCTTTTATAGTTCTATTTTCTCGCCACGTTCTGGCAATATTCTTTCGCCATACGGATTCACCAGTTTCTCTGGTTTCAAGGTATGGATTGGAACCAATCTTTTTGGTTCGATCCACGCAATAATCTGATCAAGATCCTCAGGAACTGCGTGTCCCGAAACCGGCAGCCGTACAAACTCAATTTCCAGCTTTGCTAACAAAGCGAGAAACTCTTCATAGGCAGGATCAAAAGCCCCCAAAGGTTGTGCATCGCTATGGATATACAGACTGCCTGGTTGTAAATTTTCAAAATGGTCAACTGCTTGCCAGACATACTGGCCAGTGTCGACACATAAAGAACGATAATCAATTTCTAGCGCAGGATCTAACTCTGCTAAGGAAGCTCCGCCTTCAACCGTGTAATAGGGAACTTCTCTGTCAAAGATTTCTTTCAGTAATGCTGCTTGGTGTGCTTCAAGGACGATCGTTCGAGGACAAGCATCCACCAAAGCTAAAAAACGCTCTACATTGGCAGGATAGCCGTTGAAAGTGATTTGCCGTTGTGGATTTTTTTCGACCAACTCGACAAAAGCCGCTACCAATTCTTTCTCACTGGCTACTTCGATAGTATCTGGATCGCTTTCTCTTTCAGGAAAACTGATACTGACTCCTTCCATCATCAATAGATCCGTGTGTTTGGCTAACTGACAAAATTCTTTTGTCCGCTCTGGATGATAGCCATGCAACCGCAAATCGCCCGTATAGGCAATAAAGTGATCCGGTGTTCGAATCAGCAATGCCGCGGCACCATAGGCGTCGTGGTCCACAGGAACGATCTCTACTTCGATCTCACCAACTTTGATCACATCGTGGGGTTCCAAGCCAATCATTTCCCGCACAAAGGCAGGGGCTTCATGAGGAGTAGGAATCAAAAAATCACCGGTGCGATTCAATGCTTTTAGGATCGCTTTGGTTTCTTTCAAGGTATACAAAGGGATTGCAGGGTCCAAATAATTGACCATCTTTGAATGATCAAGATGGGCATGAGATAGAAAAACAGCTGTTTCTTGATAGTCCTTTTGTTCTGATCCATGATACGTATAAGACAGACGAGGATCATAGACATTGCGCAATTGCGGGACCCAGCGATGATCCACTAAGGTCTGTAATGCTTCGTCGGGTAATGGCTGCTCTGGGTGATACTCCGAACCAAAATCGAAGAAAATATGGGCATCTTTGTATGCCACTTCGATGACGGTGCCGCCGATCGTGAGAATACCACTGTGAAATGTAACTGTTGTTTTAGCCTTTGATGCCATCTTTTGCCACTCCTTTAATAATCTCTTTTCTAAAAATCAAATAAATGATCAAAATCGGAATGACAGTCAATGTCGCAGCTGCCATCTGCAAATGAACATCGCTACCGCTTTCTGATGTGAAGGCCGCTAGCCCATTGTTCAACAACCGATATTTTTTTTCATTCGTGACTAACAATGGCCACAAGAAAGAATTCCAGCTCGAGATAAAGGTCAAGATGCCAACAGTCACTAGTGCCGGTTTAGACATTGGGATCAATATCCGCCGTATGTAAGCCATATCGCTTGCACCATCGATTTTTGCTGCTTTATAAAAGGTATTCGAAATGCTTTTCAAATAGCCATTCAGGTAATAAATATAAAAGATACTCGTCAGAAAGGGAATAATCAACGCACTGTAAGTATTCAACAACCCCATTTGAGCAATCGTGTTGTAGTTGGTAAAGATGATTGATTCATAAGGAACCATCAATAAGGAAATCATTAGAGCAATCACAAGCCCTTTGAATTTGAATTCCAAACTAGTCAATGCAAAAGCTGCCAGAATAGCAGTAATCAATGTGGCGATAGTCGTGACTGCTGAAACAAAGACTGTATTCAGAAAGTAACGGAGAAATGGTGCTTTGGTAAAGACTTCGGCATAGTTGCTCCATTGAAAGGACTCCGGCAAAATCGTAGGCGGAATACTGGTGGCCTCACTATAAGTCATCAGTCCCGCGAGAATCATATAAATAAACGGAAAAATCGTGATGATCGCTAAGAGCGCCAAAAAAATCAGAGAGATGAGGGTTACGACTTTTTTCATCTTATTCCCCTACTTTCTTTAAAATTTTATTTTGGATAAAGGTCACCGCCAAAATAATAACAAAGAGAATCACAGTCGCAGCCATTGCGATCCCAGGACGGCCCGCAATATGGAATTTGTCATAAATATAATAGACAGCTGTGGTTGCGCTTTTGGCGATACCGGGTTGACCACCAAACAAGGCATAGACTTGTGTATAGACTTTAAAGGCACTGATGATATTAACGGTCAACAAGAAGGCAAATGTCGGAATCAACTGCGGAAAAGTAATCTTGCGAAAAATCTCCCAGTTATTGGCGCCAAACATTTTTGCGATCTTATAATGTTCTTTGTCAATGTTACGCATCCCTGCTAAGAGAATAATAATATTGAAGGCCAAACTGCTCCAAATCCCAAAAATGATCAGTGTCGGCATACTCATATTGACATTATCCAGCCAATTGACGGCGGGAATCCCCACTAAGCCCAGCAAGTAGTTGATGATCCCATAAGACCCATTAAAGAAATAGCGAAACACGATCCCAATGGCGATGGTACTGGTGACATACGGCATAAAGAAGATCGTCTCAAAAAAGCTCTTATGTTTCACCTTTTCAAAGATGATCCAAGCGATCGCTAGTGAAATCACTAATGCAATAGGAACCACGGCGAATGCAAACCAAGCTGTATTCTTTAGCGCCTTGAAAAACACTGGATCCGTCAGCACTTTTTGGTAGTTTTCTAATCCGGCATATCGCTGATTGATCAATGATCCTTTTTGAAAACTCATAAACAATGAACGAAATAATGGATACACACTAAAGAGCAAAATAATGACTAGTGAGGGCAATAAGAACAGCCAAGCTTTGGGTTGATTTTCGGGATTATAATTTTTCTTGAACATCAATAAACTCGCTCCCCTTTTTCATCAAAGATGAACGCTTTTTTGTAATTGAAGTCAAAAGCTAAGTGTGCTCCTTCTTCAATGATTTCTTCGATGCTAACGATCGATTTAATGTGGATGTCAGCCAGATCAAAGTTCAAGATCCGTTCACGACCAATTAGTTCAACACTTTTTATCTCGGTATTGAATAATGGTGTTTGGGTCGTCGTTAACACATCTTCTGGACGGATCCCTAAAGTATAATGACCATCTGTCAACGGTTTCTTGAAGCGGATATCCACGAAGCGCTCTGTAGGGATCGTGAATTCTGGATGATGCATGACACCATCTGTCACTTCTACTGGCAAGATATTGATAATTGGGTTTCCGATAAACTTTGCAACGAATAAATTATTGGGTTCTAAATAAAGATTTTGCGGATCATCATTTTGCTGGATCACGCCTTCATTCATCAAAATGATTTTGTCACTGATAGACAACGCTTCTTCTTGGTCATGAGTCACAAAAATCGTCGTGATCCCAACTTCTTTGACTAGGCGACGAATCTCCTCGCGAATCTTTAAACGCAAACGCGCATCTAAATTACTCAATGGTTCATCCAGCAATAGTACTTCAGGATTTTGGACTAACGCACGAGTGATGGCAACCCGCTGTTGCTGCCCACCAGACAATGTACCAGGTTTTTTATCCTTCAATTCTTCAATATTGGTCAGCTGCATATATTTTTCAGCAATTTGCTGCGCTTCGTTTTTCTTGATTTTTTTATCACCAACAGTCAGTGGAAACATGACATTTTCTAAAACGGTCATATGAGGATACAAGGCATAATTTTGAAAGACAAAGCCGATATTGCGATCCTTTGGCTCCGTTTTCACCACGGAATTTCCGTTAAAGCGGATATCCCCATCTGTCGGACTCAACAATCCAGCGATCAAATTCAAAATCGTTGACTTCCCACAGCCACTAGGCCCAAGTAAACAAACAAGATCGCCCTTCTCGATCGTAAAATCCACCGCTTTCAAAGCTTCAAACTTGTTGTCAAAGACCTTCTTCAACCCAACTACTTCTATCAAAAAAAGAACCTCCATTATTTTTCTCTTTGCCGCTTTTGTTCGACCAGCAAGATAGGAACAC
The DNA here is from genome assembly GCF_003812305.1 of Enterococcus sp. FDAARGOS_553. Taxonomy (NCBI): domain Bacteria; kingdom Bacillati; phylum Bacillota; class Bacilli; order Lactobacillales; family Enterococcaceae; genus Enterococcus; species Enterococcus sp. FDAARGOS_553. The sequence goes on along the minus strand of NZ_CP033740.1, from coordinate 1,416,894 downwards.
AAAAACAGCTGAATTCTTACAGGCTGTTGTCAAACGCTCAAAGAAATTCGATTTTTATGATAACAAATGAATATTTTTATTCGGTACTGTTATTGTAAATCTTTTGTAAAACCCTTTGGTAATTATGATAGAAATTTTAATTAACTAGCAGAACGATGAGAAAAAAATGAGATTGTTGAACGACAGAATATTGCACAGTAAGGCTTTTTTTCTTGCAAAATAAATAAAAAATCCAGCTAAAATAAATAAAAAAAGAAAAAACAGGCACCCCATTTATTATTTTTTATCTAGACCACTCAAATCAAAAAAACAGACTAACGATCAAAATAGGGTATCTTTCTCAAAAACCTACCACTTTAAAATAACAAAATCGGGATAAGATTTAAAAAAATCCTATCCCGGTTCGATTTATGGACGCGCTAGATCTGTATGTCCAAGCAAAAATTGTTGTGTAGTCACTTGATCCAGAAAATGGCGATCATGTTCAATGATCAACATCGTCGGTTGGACAAGTTGGATCACTTCAGCTAACTGATTCTGATTAAAGACATCCAGATAATTCAAGGGTTCATCCCAGATAAACAGCTCAGCAGGGGTTGCCAACGATTTTGCCAATTCCACACGCTTACGCTGCCCCATACTCATATCTTCGATTCGGGTCTGAAAGACATTTCGCTCCACGCCCAATTTCTTCAGATTATTCAACAATTCTTGATAATCCAATCGGTGGAATTCAGCAAACTCAGTCAAGGTGCCTCGATTATCCTCGTAATTTTGGCGAACACGACTGATGGACAAGTGTTGCGGCATCCAAACAGAGCCGGTGACAGTTCCAGTAAAATGACCTAATAGGCCAGCCACCAAACTCGATTTGCCAGAACCATTTGCACCCAAAATACCAATCCGGTCACCAGCTTCGATGGTAAAATTCAACGGATCAAACAACGGTTGCTCATACGTCAATTGCAAATTTTCCACTCGCAGCAAAACTTTGTGATGCGTGGCTTTAACATTCATAGAAAGGGGATCGATATATTCGATGTCTTTCAACAACTGTTCTTTGACTTGTGCTTGATCTTCCATCCGCTTGACGATTGCTTTGGATCGTTTCATCGTTCTGGCTGCCCGAGCACCAATCGCCCCTGTGTCATAGACTGCTCCACTGCCTTTTTTTGTTGGTGATCCCAGTTTATCTCGTTCCCGTCCTCGTGACCATTCTGCTTTTTCGGCAGCCGTTTGCTTTAAACGGCCGATCTCTTTTTTCAGTTTAACATTTTGCTCCTGTTCAAACTGATCTTGCCGTTGCTTTTGTTCTTCGTAAACAGAAAAGTTCCCCTGATAAATCACTAGTCGGCTTTTTTCAATCGATAAAATGTGATCCACCACTTCGTCAACAAAGTGTCGATCATGGCTGACGACGATAAAGCCTTTTTTCCGTTTTAGATAAGCAGCTACATGAGCACGAGCTGTAATGTCTAAATGATTGGTGGGTTCATCGATCAACGGAAAGTGTTCCTCATCGATGAACAGTAGTGCAAGTAAAACTTTGGTTTGTTCCCCACCAGACAATGTCTCAAATGGACGCCAGAGGACATCTGGATCCAACTGAAGCAAATTTAACTCTCGCTCGATCTGCCATTGCTCAAATTCACACAGATCTTGTAATGTATCATAGGTTAGTTGTTGCGGATCTGCCACTGGTTGAGGAAAGTAAACGAATGCTTGCTGATGGGTGATAGTCCCGCTATAAGGCAATTGGTCTTGCAGTAATTTGAGTAAAGTAGTTTTCCCCCGACCATTTCGACCGATCAAACCTAATTTCCACTGGGTATCGATCACCAAATCAGCTTGATCGAACAGCAGATGATTCTGAGTATCGAAGCCAAAACTTAATTGTTCTATTTTTATATTTGACATTTTTGTACCTCCTGTCTATCTCTAGACAAAAACCGCGCCTATTTTCAGGTCAGGTTCCAGAAAAGTACACAAAAAGACCCTCCAGAAAAACACACCAATCCTGAAAATCTGCACACTGCTCCCTAGAGAACATGATTCTATGCAGCTTCCAACAAATTGGTTAGTTTTTCAATGGAGGATCCCTCATTTCGTTTATAAGTTGTTTTCAGTATAGCATCTACCGCGAAAAACCGCAATTGGCGATACTTGTTTTTAGATTAGCAGTGAAACGATACTAACAAACTGTTAGGTAAATTTATTCACAATGTCTTTTGCAGTCATTTTATTATTTTGAGTAAAAAAACATTTATAAAAATAAAAAAACCATCAAGTTGGTTAGTCCTGATGGCAAAAGGAGTAAAATGAAAAATAAAAAGGTTGTTGGTTGTTAATTCATTATACATCCACCATCATCATTTTACATAAGAATAACATAACATTTAAATTAAATAACTCTCGTTTAAGAAACGAACTTTATCATTTTTTTAACAAGAGAGCTGTCATCCGCTGAATTGCAAAAGAGATTTCATCAGTGGCTTCGTCTTGTTTTTTCTCTGACGCATCGAAAGCTTCCCGATCGACCCCATCAGCAATACTTAGAATCATTTCTTCACAGCCAGCAACATACTTCGTATATGCTCGTTCAAATTTTTTGTGAATCCCCATGACCGTTGCAGGCGGGCGTAATTTAGAGATCTGTTCCAGCATCAAACGATATTTGTCCGTTCCTTTTTTAAAGGACGCTTCGATTGTTTCCAGACGCTCTGGTGATAGTTCAGATTCCTTTTTTTTATCGAGAGCCTGACGAATCTCTTCATAATTCGGATTCATGGTTTCCCCGATTTTCTCTGTCTCTTTCACTAGATCATTGATTGTTTGTACATAAAAACCTAAATTCGGTCGCACGATTCATTCCCCTACTTTCTTCTTAGCTATCTTTTATTTTACCGTTTATTGCCAAAAATGAAAAGGTCGGCAAAAGCAGATTGTTCATTCGCCCCTATTATTCATTTACGACGATTGGTGTGAACAAAAACCGCAGTCAGAATACTCTGCCTGCGGAATAAATTTAGAGACTGCTTATTTTTTGCCCATTGCACGTTGGACAGCTTTAACGATCTCAACGATCGGGATGATCGCGAAGGATGCACCTAGAACGATTCCCCATTGATAGAGATCTAAATGAGCCACTCGGAAGATGTCATTTAATCCAGGAACAACAATGATGACCATCATCAATGCAAAGGAAAGCAAGATTGCCCAGTTAAAGGTTTTGTTACGGAAAGGTCCCACTTTGAATAATGATTGGTAAACAGACTTAACGTTAAAGGCATGGAACAGTTGCATCAATCCTAGTGTAGCAAACGCCATTGTCAATGCATCCGCATGGATTGCATCATAGGTATCGTGTACCGGCCATTGAATTGCTGACCAATAGACGAACAATACCGTTGCAGCTTCCAAGATCCCTTGATAGATGATACTGCTCATGACTCCACCAGAGAAGAAGTTCGAATTCCGGCCACGAGGGGCATGCTTCATCAAATCTTTTTCAGCTGGCTCCATTCCCAATGCGATTGCAGGGAAAGTATCTGTTACAAGGTTGATCCACAACAGATGGATCGGCAACAGTGTATCCCAGCCCCATAAGGTAGCTAAGAACAATGTCAAAACTTCACCTAAGTTAGCCGCTAACAAATATTGGATTGCTTTTTGGATGTTTGAGAAAACTTTGCGTCCTTCTTCAACAGCAACAACGATCGTTGCGAAGTTGTCATCAGCCAGAACCATATCCGAAGCACCCTTAGATACTTCAGTCCCAGTGATTCCCATACCAACACCGATATCAGCTTGTTTCAGTGCTGGCGCATCATTGACACCATCACCTGTCATAGCGACGACTTTGCCTTCATGTTGCCATGCTTTCACGATCCGAACTTTATGTTCAGGTGAAACCCGTGCATAAACCGAGTAATGAGTCACTTTTTGTGCAAACTCTTCATCACTCATTTTGTTCAATTCAGCACCCGTCAATACAGCTGCGTCATCACCAGGCTTGATGATTCCTAGACGTCCAGCGATTGCTTCTGCTGTGTCTCGGTGGTCTCCTGTGATCATGATTGGACGAATACCAGCTTCTTTAGCTACTCGCACAGCATCGGCTGCTTCAGCCCGTTCAGGGTCGATCATCCCTACAAGACCAGCAAAGACTAGATCATTTTCTACGATTTCTGATTCCAAGTTTTCTGGTACTGCATCTACATACTTGTATGCCATTCCCAAGACACGAAGCGCTTGTTTGGCCATATCTGTATTGTTGAACAAGATTTTTTGTTTTTCTTCTTCAGTCATTGGTACTTCTTGTCCGTTCAACAAGACTTTTGACGCACGTCCCAATAAGACATCTGGCGCGCCTTTCACTGCAACTAAGTAACGACCATCTTCTTGTTCATGGATCGTACTCATCAATTTACGATCCGAATCAAATGGCAGATCCGCTACACGAGGTTCTGCACTCACTTGATCTTTCACGTGGAAGCCTTGATCCATCCCGAATTGAACAAGTGCTGTTTCAGTAGGATCACCAATCAAGTTGCCTTCCTCACCGAACTTAGTATCATTCGCGAAGTTCATGACTTTCAGAGCCATTGTATCCAATGGAATGTCTTCAGAAGCAGCATGTTGCTTGTCATTGACATAAAGTTTTTCAACTGTCATTTGGTTTAGTGTCAATGTACCTGTTTTATCTGATGCGATGATGTCTGTCGCACCCAATGTTTCTACTGCCGGTAATTTACGAATAACAGCGTTTCGTTTGGCCATGACTTGCGTGCCTAGTGCTAAGATGATCGTTACGATCGCTGGCAATCCTTCTGGAATCGCAGCAACCGCAAGAGAGATTGATGTCAGCAACATGTCGACCCAAGAAGTATTATTGAAGATCGTACCAACAAAGAACATAATTACGGCGATCACGATGATGGCGATCGTCAAGAATTTACCAAGTTCATTCAAGTTACGTTTCAACGGCGTTTCCGTTTCTTCGGCTCTTGCTAACATACCAGCGATCTTACCGACTTCTGTCGCCATCCCTGTATTGACAACGACCCCTTTTCCCCGTCCATAAGTCACATTACTGTTGGAGTAAGCCATATTGACACGATCACCGATCCCAACATCTGTTGCATCGATCACAGTCAATTCTTTTTCTACGGGTACCGATTCACCAGTTAATGCCGCTTCTTCGATTTTCAGAGAACTAGCTTCTAATAAGCGTAAATCAGCTGGTACCACATCGCCGGCTTCTAAAAGAACGATATCTCCGGGAACCAGTTCATCGCTTTTGATCGTCACCGTATGCCCATTTCGTAACACATTGGCATTGGGCGTCGACATTTCCCGCAACGCTTCGATGGCTTGTTCGGCCTTCGCTTCTTGAACCACGCCCATGATCGCATTGATAATAACAACGGCTAAAATAATGATTGAATCGACGATTTCATGTGACACGACAGCAGAAATGATCGCAGCGGCTAACAAGACGATGATCATCAAATCTTTGAATTGTTCAAAGAATTTTTGAGCCATCGATTTTTTCTTACCTTCTTCTAATTCATTGGCGCCATATTGTGACAGACGACTTTTGGCTTCGTCATTTGTCAAACCGTTGGCATCGGTTTGCAGCTCTTTCAGAACAGCCTCAGCTTCTTGTGCATAAAAAGCTTGCGAGAGTTGCTCTTTTTTATTCTCTTCAGACATGTTTTTCCTCCTTTATTCTTCTTCCTTCTTTATTGTACATGAAATGAAAAAAAATAGACTCATGTATGCACTAAAACACATACACGAGTCTCACTATTTAAGGCAACACCAGAAATTTCTTTCAGGATGGTGATGTTGCCGCAACGATAAGCTGCCAGTTACTCCCTCATGATCATCTCAATAAAGACCATTATACAAAATGTTTCATTCAGTTGCAATTTCATTTTCTGAAAAAAGAACAGAAATGATTAAATACTGTCTCGCTTAGGCAATGATTGATCCGTTAGGCATTCCCTTTGGAGCTTCAACAATTTTTAATCGTCCTTCGGTATCTTCCGCGGAAAGGATCATCCCTTGACTGATTTGCCCCCGCATCTTACGTGGTTTCAGATTCGCTACGATTACGACTTTCTTACCAATCAAATCTTGCGGCTCTGGATAAAACTCAGCGATTCCTGACAAGATTTGTCGATCTTGATCATCACCCGCAGCTAAGCGAAATTGAAGCAGTTTATCTGCTCCTTTGACTTTTTGACAGTCGATCACTTCAGCTACTTTCAATTCGATCTTGTCGAAATCATCGTATTTGATCTCTGTTTTTTCAGAAGCAAGAACCGTTTCTTCTGGGTTCCATTTGACTGTTTCAGCAGTGCTTTGCGTTCCTTCCGCCATTTTCTTCTGGATGTAAGCGACTTCCGTCTCTAATTCCAAACGAGGGAAGATTGGCGTTCCTTTAGCCACTACTTTGGTATCACTAGGAAATTCACCGAACCGCAAGTCTTTCAAGTCCATGGCTTCTGAAGTTAAGCCTAACTGATGGAAAATATTTGCCGGTGTTTCGGTCATGATCGGTTGCAGCAAGATTGCTACGATTCGCAAGCTTTCTGCAAGATGGACCATCACACTGTCTAATTCTGCTTTTTTCTCAGGATCTTTGGCCAATACCCACGGTTGTGTTTCATCGATGTATTTGTTGGCACGAGAGATCAACGTCCATACTTCCGACAATGCAGTACTGAATTCCATCTTGTCCATTGCTTCATGGTAGCGACCTACGACGTTGGCTGCGGTTGTCGACAACTCACTATCGTAAGGAGTTACTTTTGAGGCATATTTAGGAACGATTCCTTCACAATACTTATTGATCATAGCGATAGTGCGGTTTAATAGATTACCCAGGTCATTGGCTAGATCATAGTTTACCCGAGAAACAAAGTCTTCTGGTGTAAAAACGCCGTCACTGCCAAAAGGCACTGCCCGCAGCAAGTAGTAGCGCAAAGCATCCAAGCTATAGCGCTCAACAAGCATCTCTGGATAAACGACATTGCCTTTAGATTTCGACATTTTGCCGTCTTTCATCATCAGCCAACCATGACCGAAGATTTTTTTAGGCAATGGCAAATCTAATGCCATCAGCATGATTGGCCAATAGATCGTATGGAAACGAACGATTTCTTTTCCAACCATATGAACATCTGCCGGCCAGTATTTTTGGAACAATGAATCGTCATCGGAACCATAGCCTAGTGCTGTAATATAGTTTGATAAAGCATCGATCCAAACATAGACCACATGTTCAGGACTCGCCGTTACTGGAATCCCCCACTTGAAAGTTGTTCTGGAGACAGCTAAATCTTCTAAACCTGGCTTGATGAAATTATTGATCATTTCATTCTTACGGGATTCAGGTTGGATAAATTCTGGGTGCTCATCATAATATTGCACCAGACGATCTGCATACTTGCTCATGCGGAAGAAGTACGAAGACTCTTTTACTAATTCTACTTCGTGGCCGCTTGGTGCTTTCCCACCGATCACATGTCCTTCTTCATCACGATAAACTTCTGCCAATTGCGTTTCTGTGAAGTATTCTTCATCAGAGACAGAGTACCAGCCTTCATACTCGCCAAGATAAATATCTCCTTGGTCCAATAATTGTTGAAAGATTTTTTGGACTGCCTTTTTGTGATAGTCGTCCGTTGTCCGGATAAATTTATCGTAGCTGATGTCCAATGTTTTCCACAATTTTTTGACATCGGCAGCCATTTTATCTACATATTCTTGTGGATCAACACCTAGTTCTTCCGCTTTTTTTTCGATTTTTTGCCCGTGTTCATCAACACCAGTCAAATAAAACACATCAAAGCCCATTAGACGTTTATAACGTGCTACTGCGTCGCAAGCTATCGTTGTATAAGAATTTCCGATATGCAATTTGCCGCTTGGATAATAGATTGGCGTCGTAATATAAAATGTTTCTTTTTCAGCCATGGGCGTACGTCCTCCTTTTCACCTGTAAAGTGTATACTAAGGTAGTATACCATAATTTTCTGTGAGTTTTTCCTTTTTTCTTTTGCCCAAATTGATGAGATGATTTTACTATCAGCTCCTTTTGGTTTATGAGCTGTTTTTTTGCTATAATAGGAATGAACGTTTGAAAGAGAGGGTTTTTCGCTTGAAAAAACAACAACAGCGCTTCATGATCTTAGCTGTTTTAACGATCATCCATTTGATTTTTTCTAGTTTTTATTTGTATTTTTACGGCTATTTCAATGGGCAAAATCTAGCTAGCTTCTTTGTGGTCATCACATCATTGCTTCGTTATGGGTTCCTGCTATGGATCGCTGTGTGGGGATATTTAGCCATGAAGCACACACAAAAAGCGGCATTCTTCTATTTAGCACTCTTTTTTATCAATTTGATTTTTCCCTATTTTTTTAACTAATCCATCATCATTATTATTTCATCATATCAGGAGTAGGAGACAGGAATGAAAGAATTCACCTCAAAAACAGCAGAAAAAGAGTATTATGAAAAAGAAGCTTCTGAAGCAGAATTTTTAACTTGGTATCGCAGTCAGGACCAGCCAAAATATGAGAAGCCTTCTGTGACAGTCGATATGGTCTTGATGTGTTACAACAAAGAAGAAGAAGAACTGAAGATTGCACTGATTCAGCGAAAAGGGCATCCCTTTCGAAATTCTTGGGCTTTACCGGGTGGTTTCGTCAATCCGAATGAGTCAACTGGTCAAAGTGTCATTCGCGAGACGCAAGAAGAGATCGGCGTAACCATCTCAAAGCAAAACATCGAACAACTCCATACCTTCAGCACGCCAGGGCGAGACCCGCGGGGCTGGGTCATTACGGTCAGTTATCTCGCTTTTATCGGCGAAGAACCTTTGAGCGCTGGGGATGATGCCAATCAAGTCCGCTGGTTTTCATTAGAGAGAAAGGCGAACCAAATCTTTTTATCTAGTGGCGATGTTGAGATTATCTTGGACCTAGTCTCGGGACAATCTGTCGGTAAGGATACATTGGCTTTTGACCATAGCGCGATTATTTTGAAAGCATTTGAACGAGTGGCAAACAAAATGGAACACGAACCACAAGTACTGCTGGTTCTCGGCGAAAACTTCACGATCACTGAAGCACGTAAAGTCTTCGCTAAATTTTTGGGGATCGATTTTAAATTGATTGACCATTCAAATTTCAAAAAAGCCATGCTTCAATATTTCACGGAAATCGGTGAAAAGCCCGTCGGTATTGGACGACCTTCGAAAATCTATGAATTGAATGCTGATGTGCTTGGCGACAAAATGTAGGCCGTGCAAAGAGGCTGCAACACAAGCAAACAAGAACCGAAACGATAGACGAATCACTTTCAGCTGAGCATAAAGCCAGCGTCTGTGGGTTTGTGTATCGTTTGGGTATTTTTTGTTTTGCCTGACGTCACAGCCTCTTCGCTGGTTAATCATAATTAGTGAGCAGAATTCCTAGAAACAAAAATCCAAAGATTTTTTCTATCCCCTAGGCGATCCCTGGCGCTCCTCCCAGTTCGTTTCACTTTCGATTACACGCAACATTTGCGTCATTTTTTGACACTCTTTGGCCGACAAAGAAATAAATCGGACTTCTTTGCCGTACCACTCTGCTTTGTACGTGATTTTACGAATAAACTGATGCCAGTCGCTGACTGAAAAATTCCCTGTAGATCTACAAGTCTCATCGATCAGCCGTTCCAAAAAAATCGTATCGTATTGTTTGACCAGATGAAAGGTTACTTGATCGATGTATTCTTTTTTTTGATCACGATGCGCTCGATATAGCTGAGAAACTTTTCCTTTTTGTTTTTGATAATTACGAGCATGACTAAGCACCATTTTTTTTCGTTTGACAGCTTTTGCTTTCACATTTAGTTTTCGTTCTGCACGGGCCAGCCTTTGTTGAGATTTGATGGCATTGGTACTGATAAAGGGTAACTGTGCATTGGCCTCTACCAACACTTCTGGATGATAAACCAAGGCAATCTTTCGTTGGTTCTTCGGCAAGGGCTGAATTTCTTCGATGCAAAGAATCGAAATATAAAATTCAGTATTGTTTCTTGCAGAAATCGTCGCCGATTTAATCTGACCATTGATTGGCCGATGACGCTTGACTGCAACGAATGATTTCAATTTAGGCAATTTCAACTGATCATCGACCAAGTAGATCGTATGTTGTTGATTGTTTGTCGTATACGATTGCCAAATATTCTTTTTCGTCTTCAGTTTAGGAAAGCCTGCTCGCTTTTGAAAATAGTTGCGAAAAGCCCGTTCCAAATTGCGCTGGGCGTTGGCCAGTGCCAAACTGTCGGTCTCTTTTAAAAAAGGATACTCTTTTTTTAATTTTGCAGGTGTTAGTTTTTCTTTTTCTGCATTTGTAGTAAGTTCTTCCATCTTTGCTTTTAGCAATTGATTATAGGTGAAGCGTACGCAACCAAACGTTTGGATAAAGAACTGCTTTTGTTCCTCTGTAGGATAGATCCGAAATTTGTATGCTTTTAAAACACTCAGTTTCATCTCCTCCTAAACAGGTCTACCCCTTTTTTTGTGCCAATTTTTTCTGATACTGTGCCGCTTCTTCCTTCGTAGCATAAATAAAATGCCCCTCTGCGATTTCTTCCATGGCACGAGGCTTGTCATCTGTTGGTTCGCTGACGTATTTGATGCGCTTCCGTTCTCGTTCATGATCTGGGTCTGGCAGTGGAATCGCCGACAAGAGACTCTCTGTGTACGGATGGACCCCATAATGATAGATTTCATCACTAGAACCTACTTCCAAAAGTTTACCATTATGCATCACACCGATGCGATCGCTGATATGTTTGACCATTGATAGGTCATGGGCAATGAATAGATAAGTCAGCTTATGTTCTTGCTGTAAATCTTGCAGCAAATTGACGATTTGGGCCTGAATCGAAACATCCAGAGCCGAAATCGGTTCATCACAGATGATGAACTTGGGATCTACCGCTAGTGCTCGGGCAATCCCAATCCGTTGCCGCTGTCCTCCGGAAAATTCGTGGGGATAGCGAGTTCCATGACTTGGGTTTAAACCAACAGTTTTCAACAAATCATCTACGCGCTGGTTGCGTTCCTTTTCGTTTTTTGCCAATCCGTTGATATCGATCCCTTCAGCAATGATATCGCGAACTTTCATTCGAGGATTCAATGATGCATACGGATCTTGGAAAACCATTTGTACTTCTCGACGGAAATCAGCTAAATCTTTTTTGCCTTTGATTTTCATGACATCTTGTCCATCAAACAAGATTTCTCCTGCCGTGGGATGATTCAGTCGAATGACCGTTCGACCAGTCGTTGACTTCCCACTACCGGATTCTCCTACTAGTCCAAAGGTTTCTCCTTCATAGATCTGAAAGGAGATATCATCTACAGCCTTGACTTCGTCTTTGCGACCGACATTAAAATATTGTTTTAAGTTCTTTACTTCAAGCAACACTTTCTCCAATGGGTTCTCCTCCTTTATACAGATGCCTGTCTAGTTTTTTCTTGGAATTTTTTCCAACGAATCAAGATTTCATCCGGAGGGGTAACCTTAGGTGCTTGCGGAGCTAAAAGCCACGTAGCTGCTTTATGGGTCGGTGAAACATCAAAGAATGGGGGTTGCTGTTCGGCATCGATCTGCAAAGCAAACTCATTTCTAGGATAAAAAGCATCCCCAGTCGGCGGATCCAACAAATCTGGTGGTGAGCCAGGAATCGCATACAGACGATCCCCCGTCCCCTCCAAGGTAGGCATGGAACCTAACAGCCCCCAAGTGTAAGGATGCTGTGGATTATAGAATATTTCTTCTGCTGTTCCCACCTCTACGATTTTGCCGCCATACATGACGGCTACCCGATCTGCCACATTTGCTACTACTCCTAAATCATGGGTAATAAAAATGATCGATGAATTGATTTTTTGTTGGATATCTTTCAACAACTCAAGGATTTGGGCTTGAATCGTTACATCCAGTGCCGTAGTCGGCTCATCAGCAATCAGGATCTGTGGATAACAGATTAATGCGATGGCAATGACGATCCGTTGCCGTTGTCCCCCTGAAAATTGATGCGGATAATTTTTCAAACGCTTCTCAGCATTCGGAATCCCTACCAGATTCAAAAGATCCAAGGCTTGTCGGAGTCCTTCTTTTTTACTAAGCTTGTTATGTTTCATCAAAGATTCGGCCACTTGTTTGCCGATGGGCATCGTCGGGTCCAGAGAAGTCATGGGATCTTGGAAGATCATCGCAATTTCTTTTCCGCGAATCTTTTGTAGTTCTTTCTCAGATTTCTTGAGAATATCCGTTCCATTGAATAGGATCTCTCCATTATCTATATTGGCGTTACTAGCTAATAATCCCATGATACTGCGGGTAGTTACTGATTTCCCACTACCGGATTCGCCAACGATCGCTAGTGTTTCGCCTTTGTATAGTTCGAAACTGACATCGCGGATCGCTTGGACTTTCCCTGCAAAGGTATCAAAGGAGATCTCTAAATTTTTCACTTCTAACACTTTTTCCATAGCAATCACTCTTTCATTTTCGGATCGAAGGCATCACGGAGTCCATCAGCAAGTAAGTTGAATCCGATCATAATGACCGACAACGTAACCGCCGGCACCCACATTTGGTAAGGCAAGAATAAAAAGGTCTTGTACCCGTCGCTCAGTAACATCCCTAGCGATGCTGAAGGCGGCTTTAAGCCCAAACCGATAAAACTTAGAAAAGCCTCGAAGAAAATCGCTGATGGGATACTGAACATCATTTGGACAATAATCACACTCGAAATATTCGGCAAGATATGCTTCATCGCAATCTTCATACGGCTCTCACCTAATGTCGTAGCAGCTAGCACAAACTCTTGATCTTTTAATTTCATTGTTTGCGCGCGAACAATCCGAGCCATTGGAATCCAGTTGGTGATAGCCATCGCAGCTACGATCGAAAAGATTCCTGGTTTGAAGACGACCAGCATCAAAATCATCACCACTAGATTCGGAATCCCAGAAAGGATCTCTAAGAAACGTTGCATGATATTATCCACTCGTCCCCCTAATAAACCGGAAATCAATCCATAGGTCACGCCAAAGATGATATCTAGCAAAGCGGCAATAAAGGCAATCAATAGCGAGATTCTCGTTCCGACAAATAAACGGCTCAACAGATCCCGTCCTAGTCCGTCGGTTCCTAGTAGATAGTAAGTGCCTTCTGGAACATTGGCAGCAGCATATTTATCAACCAATTCACCACCAACCATTGCATACCCATTTAATCCTGGGAGATTGAGTCCGGGAATTTTGGGAGGCAGATTCGTGAACTTCACGTTTTGCGCAGTAGGGTCATGGGGAGAAACAAAGATCGTAATAATCGAGATTGCAATAATGATCAGCAATAGTACGATCGAAAATACAGCTGCTTTGTTTTTCTTCAGACGGCGCCATGAATCTTGGAAAAAGGTCAGCGATGGCGCAGCAATTGCTTCTCGTTCTTCTTTGGTATTTTTTTGTAACGGCTGAAATTTGGCTGCATCAATGGCAGCTACTTGATTGATTGTTTTCTCTTCCATTAGCCACGGCTCCCTTCTGACACACGGATACGCGGATCAACGATACCATACAAAATATCTACCACTAAAATCACAAATACTAACATGGCAGAGTACAAAATCGTGACTGCCATGATTGTTGGATAATCATTTGTCATGATTGATTTTACGAATTGTTCGCCAATCCCCGGAATCGCAAAAATATTCTCAACAACCAATGAACCCGTCATCAATCCAACGGCTAAAGGTCCTAACAAGGTAAGCAGCGGGATCAAACTGTTCCGCAAACCATGCTTGAAGGCGATCTCCCAGCGGCTCAGCCCTTTGGCACGAGCCAACTCAACGTAATCACTGTGGAGCACCTCGACCATCTCGGTTCGAATAAAGCGGGCAGAGTCTGCCAGTGGCGACATGGCTAATGCGATCGTTGGCAAAATCGTGCTTGCAAAAGTTTCCCATTTGGCGATTGGCAAGACACCTAATTTGATGGCAAAAATGTATTGCAGCAAAACGGCAAAGACAAAGTTCGGAATCGAACGTCCCAAGATCGCTACTAGCGTTGACGTCGTATCAATCCATGTATTTTGTTTCATAGCGGAGATCGTCCCTAAAATGATACCGAAAAAAGTCCCAAAAATAATTGCCTGCAGCCCCAATTGTAAAGAAGGACCAATCCGACCAGATAATAGATTCGCTACCGGTTGATTTTTGAATTGGAATGAAATCCCAAAGTCGCCTTTAACTAAATTCGTCAAATACAGCCCATATTGAGTAATCATCGGTTTATCTAAACCTGCTTGTTCATTCAATAAGGCAATCTGTTCGGGACTCAGTTTTTCTGCATTGGTATAAGGTGTTCCTGGTAAAAATTGCATTAAGAAAAATGTGATCGTGGCAATCAACCATAAGGTCAATACCATATAGAATATCCGTTTCAATAAATATTTCAAAAAACCGTTCACGCGTCTTCCCCCTAGGTATTTTGACTTCTTATCAATAATTATGTAAATTAAGTAGTACGAATCATTAAAAAGGAGTCAACTTATGCGGATAAAAAAAAGTAGTGGGCTGATCGCCCTCATATGTACCCTTATTTCCATTAGCTGGTTGTTTTTCAAAAAGGAATTGACCCTGTCAACTATCTCGGATGCACTATTTCTTTGGGCTTTATTCTTCTTGATCATCGGCGGTTTTCTTTGGGTCTTTGCCTCTGGGTTCTTTGATCATTTCCAATATTCAATGAAAAAAGCTTTTTCCAAAAATAAAACCGATTACCTTAAACTCTCCGATGTTGGTAAACAAAGCTACGGCTTTTGGCTATGGCCAGGAATTTTTTTACTGCTACTTTCTTTGCTCTTTTTATTAATCAATACTCTTTAATTTAGTAACCTATCGTTTCGTGTCTTTTGTCGACTGCCTTTCTGCTTTAGAAAAAAAAGCCGGCTGAGACTGTATTCAAGAGAAGATTTCCATACGTGACAAATAGTGAAGCACTTGGCATTTTGGAGAAGCAGCAGCTTCTCCATTTTTGTTATGCCTGTTATTCCAGCTATTCATCGATAATCGTCATCTTGTATCCAGTTACTGTCCCAGCCGCTAGGCATTCAAGTGGTTATTCAATCGATGTCCACTTGTAATCGTATTGTGCGCCTGCTGCATGAGCAACGACACCTTTTACATTTGGTGCACGTAAATGAGCTTCTGCTTTTTGGTAAACTGGGATTACTCCTTGTTCACTCATGATTAGTTTTTCCGCATTGACTAAATCTTCCCAACGCTTTTCTGGGTCATTGACGTTAGTCGTACTTGCAGATTTAATCAAGGCATCATACTCTTCATTGCTCCATTGACCACGGTTATATGAGTTGCCAGTCGTGAATAAGTCTGTAAAACTGCTAGCATCTGCATAGTCAGCTCCCCAACCACCCATCAACATATCAAAGTCTCCAGCGTTGGAACGATCCAAACGAACAGAGAATGGTACGGGGCTTAACGTTACTGTTAAACCATCCAATGTTTTTTGCAATGTATCTTGTACATATTCAATGATTTTCTTCGTAGAATCTGTATCAGAGGCTAAGATATCAAATTCAAGAGAATCGATTCCCAATTCTTCTTTAGCTTTTTCCCAATGCTCTTTGGCTTTGGCCTCATCATATTCTAAAACACTGCCTGCTGATTTAGTAAAATCAGTATTGTCGGATGGGCTAAAGGTCATGCCTTCTGGTACTAGACCTGTCGAAGCAATTGAGCCGTCCCCTAAAATCGATGTCACTAAAGCGTCACGATCAATGGCATACGAAATTGCTTTACGTAAATTTTCATTGCGGAATGGTGATTTTTCATCGCGTTGATTGACTTCAAAATAATAGGTCGTTGCTTCTGGTTGAGAGACAAACGCTTCATCATTGGCCATTTGCTGTGCAAGTTCCCCTGTAAGAATGACATCATCAGCTTGACCATCTTGGAACAAGTTCAATGCAGTCGCTGATTCTTTAACAACACTCACATTGATAGTTTCTAATTTCACTGTATCTTTATCCCAATACTGATCATTCTTTTCGTATGCCCATTCGGTATCGGTTCCTGGTCCATCAAATCCGGTAAGAACAAAAGGTCCATTATAAACGGCATTGTCGCTCGTTGCCGCATATTGATCCCCGTGTTCTTCAACAACCGCTTGACTTTGCGGAAAGAAAGATGGGAATGCCAGCAAGTAGTCAAAGTAAGGAGTGGCCTTTTCTAATGTGATCTCTAACTCATGATCGCCAACTGCTTTGATTCCTAATTCAGACGGATCTTTCTCTCCGGCTGTGATAGCTTCCGCATTTTTTACTGGTGCGTACAAGTAGGCATACTCTGAAGCCGTCTCAGGCTTGACTGTTCGTTGCCAACCATAGACATAATCAGCTGCTGTTACAGGTTCGCCATTTGACCATTTTGCGTCATCACGTAATTTGATCTTATAAGTCAATCCATCTTCACTGACTTCTGCTTCTTCTGCTGCTCCAGCTGGCTGCGGTTTGCTGTCAGCGTCTAAGCGGTACAACCCCTCATATACATTATTTAGCGCACTGAAACTGATTGTATCTGTCGCAAGGGACAAATCGGCACTTGGCATTTCTTGTTGAACCACAACATTGAATACCTGTTCCGCATTGCTTTCGCTGCTGGCAGCTGATCCGCTGCTTGAATTATTTGAACCACCTGTGGTACAGCCTGCTAAAACTAAGCCGCACACAGCAACCAATCCATATGCCCATTTATTTTTCATCCTGAACTACTCCTTAATTGATTTAATTTTCAGAATAATCGCTCTTTTCTGAAGTTAGATTAGATTTTAATTAATAATTATTAAAAAAGCAATCTTTTTTTACAATTTTTAGCATTAAAAAACACGATAAAAGACAATAACTTTGAAGAATTTCTACTAAATATTACTAGAAAACTAATAAATATGCTACTTTCATCTTCTTCTCATTTTTATTTTAAAGACCATTTTTTCTTTTAAAAAAAACAAAAAGAGTTGTGTCATAAGTTACAAAAAACAAGCATATATCCGAACAATCAATGAAAGACACTCACTTTACAGCCGTGTCTTGTCGCTAATCTTGATGATTCTTGCGACCTTCATTTTTGATCATTCGGATATCATTTGTTTCAACTTATGTTCCAACTCTTGACTAGTTTTAAGAAACATCTTGGCCACTATAACTGTCTGTGTCCGTTTTGACAAGCAATGTTCAACTAGAAGACTTAAGAAACTAGCCATTCTCCGCCAGCAGCAACAACTTCGTCTCGCAAAAAGGCAGTCAAACGCTCACCTATTTGTTCATCTGGATGTCGGGGATCAACTAAGCTGATCTCTTGCTGCCAGATAGTGTCGCTTTTTTGGAAGGCACTCACAAAGCCGACCAATTGCTCTCCTTCAATAGCTGCAATGACAACTTTATTCGGCTGCAGTAATTCTTCTGCTGTCCGCTGCTCTTTTTGATAGGTAGACGGATAAATTAGAACGGCTAAGTCGATCAGCTGATCACGTAAAATATAATTCTCTCTATCAAATTCAGTAATGATCATGATTTGCCCCCTTCGCATTTCGCGTGTTCCACTAGATGAATTCTATCAATAAATCGATAAAAAGACGAATAAATGACTTTCCGCGCTTCATACTTGCTCGTTACTTGAAATAAATAAGATCAGACAACATCGGCCTATTCTCGCAAGCAACCTATCCTCTTACAAGTTATATTCCTAGTTGTCTGATCTATCTATCGTTAAATCAATTCGTTTTAATTGACAATCTGTTCGTGCCGCTTAATGAATGGCGCCCCCGATTGCTTTGATGTCTTCTTTTCCTTGATAATCGACAATCGCACCGATTGCCGCTTCCAATCCTTTCGCAATATCTTGTAAGCTCATAGCCGGTTGACCAGGCTTGTCAACAACTTGCTCCGGAACGAATGGGACATGAATGAAGCCCCCTTTAAGCGTTGGGTATTTTGTATCGATCATGTATTGTACTTGATACATGATGTGGTTGCAGACAAATGTACCGGCAGTATTTGAAACAACAGCAGGAATCCCGGCTTCTTTCATCGCAGCTACCATTGCTTTGATCGGCAACTGACTGAAATAAGCAGGTTGACCTTGAGGCTGGATGGCTTCATCTACTGGTTGATTGCCTTCGTTGTCTGGAATACGTGCATCATCGACATTGATCGCCACTCGCTCAGGTGAAATAGCAAAACGTCCGCCTGCTTGTCCAATATTCAAAACAACATCAGGTTGGATCTCTTCAATTTTAGTTTGTACAACTTCAGCTGATTTGCCGAAAACAGTAGGAATTTCTAATTTAACTATCTTTGCTCCGTTGATTTCTTCTGGTAATAATTTAACAGCTTCCAACGCTGGGTTGATTTCTTCTCCGCCAAATGGATCAAATCCTGTGACTAAACATTTCATATTGATCATCCTTTCTATTCCTTTTTACCACTAAAATGCCCAAAAGTACATCAATCCGATATGGATCACAATTAGCAGCACGGCAATCGGTGCTTGGGTTTTGATTACTGCATTCGAATTTTTCATCTCGAGTAATGCGACGGGTAATGCATTGAAATTGGCTGCCATCGGTGTCAACAATGTTCCGCAAAAACCGGCAGTCATCGCCAGTGCTCCTGCTACAACGGGATCTCCCCCTTGAGCGATTACGAATGGGACACCGATTCCGGCAGTAATGACAGTAAATGCCGCAAAGCCATTTCCCATGATCATTGTAAATAAAACCATGCCTAAACAATAGGCAATCACACCAATCAAACGATTGCCTTCGGGTACTACACCTGAAATACCATGGGAGATCACTTCTCCAACACCAGCAGCATTAAAAATCACGCCTAGAGCCGCTAGTAATTGTGGCAAGATACCAGCAGTACCGACTTGTTGGAACATACGATCGGAATCATCCAGCACTGTTTTTGGTTTAGCAGAGGTCAATACCATTGCTAAAATCAACGCCAAAACAGAAGCGATCCCGATCCCAACTTGTCCGCCTAAAGGTGTGTAGGAAATCGCAACTGCGATGACTGCTAGTGAGATACAAGGGATAAAAATCTTACTGCCGATTCTTTCGGCGGCTTGTTCTGCTTTTTGTTCATCGACATCCACGATTTTACCAATTCGAACTTGCTTGAAGAACGTCAATACGCCCATACAAATAATGATGATCCCATCAATGATGTAAGGAATAAAGTTTCCGAAAGCAAAAACGATACCAAGTAAAAGCCAAAATGTTGCTGTACCCAGTCGTGTTGGATGGGTCGCATCTTTAAAGACTCGAACAGCAGTCATGATTGACAAGAGACCGATCAAAATATAAAAGAATTCTAAAATATTATTGATGATTGCTTCCATTTACTTTTCCTCCTTTTCGCCATATTTTTTAGACATTTTGCGATCGAAAGCCAGATTTGAAAGGGTAGCAATGACTAAAACGATCAGCGCGATAGGGATTGAAGCCTGTGCGATTGCACTGGCGGCTACGTCATAACCCAATGATTTTAACGTTCCAGTGATCAATAAAACACCCGAAGCCGCCACAAACGTATTTTGGGCAAAAAAGTTCCCGTAGTTCTCATTAGCTGCCGCCCGAGCTTTGATTTTTTCCTGATCTGCTTCTTCTAGTTCGCCATACTTGTTCTCCGCTGCGGCTTGCGCCATTGGGTTTACGATTGGACGAATAAATTGCGTGTGTCCTTGGATCCGAATCGAGAAGAAACCTGCTAGTTCTCGAATAAACAAATACAAACTTAAAAACTTGCCTGGGGTCAATCCTTTGATTTTTTCAATCAAAACAACGGCCTGTTGTTTCAATCCAAAGCGTTCTGAGATTCCTACCATTGGTAGTGTGAGTAGGAATAAGGTCACGAGACGATTGTCTACAAATGCCTTTCCTAACATTGATAAGAAATCAGTAAAATCTATCCCCGAAACTAATGCGGTTGCTAATCCTGCGATCAGAACAACGGCGATCGTGTCGAGTTTCAGCAAAAAGCCGACAAGAATTACCAAAATACCAATCAATTTGATCCATTCCATGGAATCATCCTTTCATCATGTGTGTTATTTTTATTTCTATCAATTCTTATAGTATAGACGATTTTTCAAGCCATGAGTATCGGAATTTTGAAAAAATCCAGAGAAATCGTTTTCCTTTGTTGTTATCCAAAACAGTTCTTTTCTGAAATAAAAAAATCAGCAAAAGCAGGAACCGCACCCGTCTTTGTCTCAGAGCTGGCCTTTTTCAGCGGTCTGTCAACAAAGAGTGCCGTTCACCTACTTTTCTGATTTTGAAAAAACGGTCTCCTGTACCGTTTTTTGATAAAAGTCTGTTCAATGAGCGACTTTCCCGCCTTCATGGTCAGACTTATTTGTTTCTAGGCAGTGACTTGCTTTTTCATCTGTTTGCTGCGCAACTGACCGCAAGCTGCATCGATATCCGTCCCATGTTCTTTGCGAATCACACAGTTGATACCATTTTTCTTCAAGATGTCATAAAATGCTAAAACATCTTCTTTCTTACTGCGAGCATACTGATCATGTTCACTGACAGGGTTGTAAGGAATCAAGTTCACATAAGAAAGCTTGCGTTTATTCTTGAGCAATTCGACCAATTGCCGCGCATGCTCTGGTCGATCATTGACATGATCCAGCATGATGTATTCAAACGTGATTCGCCGATTGGTTTTTTCCAAATAGTAGTCAATAGCTTCCATTAGTTTTTCAATCGGGAAACTGCGGTTGATCCGCATCATCGAAGTTCGTACTTCATTATTTGGAGCATGGAGTGAAATCGCAAGGTTCACTTGTAAGCCATTTTCAGCAAACTCTTTGATTTTATGAGCTAAACCACTGGTTGAAACAGTGATATGGCGCGCACCAATCGCTAGTCCTTTCGGATCATTGATAATCTGCAGAAACTGCATGACATTCTCGTAATTGTCAAAAGGCTCGCCGATTCCCATCACCACCACATGGGAGACACGTTCTCCAGCATTCAATTCATCGAAATAATGTTGCACCAGCATGATCTGAGCGACAATTTCTCCAGCAGTTAGGTCTCGTTGTTTTTTTAGCAGACCGCTCGCACAAAATGTACAGCCGATATTACAGCCGACTTGTGTCGTCACACAGACTGACATACCATATTCCTGACGCATTAAGACGGTCTCAATCATATGATTATCGGGTAACTGGAACAAATATTTGACTGTGCCATCGCTGGCTTCTTGTAAGACGATTTGTTTCAAAGGATTGATCACAAACGATTCATTTAACTTAGTTACCAATGATTTAGGCAAATTGGTCATTTCTTCAAATGTCGCTACTCGTTTCTCATATAACCATTCCCACACTTGATTCGTGCGGAATTTCTTTTCTTCTTGCTCAGTCATCCACAAAGATAAGGACTCTTTGGTTAATCCATAAATTGAAGGTTTCACATTGCTTCCTCTTTTCAAAATAGTCGCTACATACTATAACTGAATTTTGCGTATAAAGCAACTCATCTCCGAGGCTTGTTGAAAGCAGAATTACGAATGCAACACTCTGATCTCAGAATATAAAAAAAGATAAAAGACTGAACGATCTTGTTCTAGACACTGGGCTCTTTTTCCTAATTTATCGTTTCTGCTAAAATTTTCCCTGCTAATGCAAAAAACTTTCCTCACGTATCACATATAGTGATGGAAAGTTTTTTTGTATTCACGTATTGAATTCAATGACTTTGCCATCTTTCGCGACTAATTCGCCACGTTGCGGTGGGCTTGTGTGCAGGTAAAGCTGCAATGGCATCTCCAATGTCAATGTCTTTTCTCCTTGCTGAAAGACACCATAGTAACTTGCTTTTTCCTGATCTTCATATGTATGGCTCAATAAAAAATACCCTTTTTCAACGTCTTCTTGTTTCTTTTTAGTTTCCCGTAAAAAGCGCCGCAAGTGTTGATAAGTATAAAATAAAAATAGTATCAGTGTTGCCGCTAATAACAAATATCCTAGCATCATGAATGAATCGACGACGTGGAATAAGCCGTCTCGACTCCCACACTGATCATTAATGCCGCATCGACTTCACACATGATTGATTCATCTAGATGACAAACCTTCTCCTTTAGTCGACTTTTGTCGATTGTCCGAATCTGCTCCATCAAGATCACTGAATCTTTACCAATCCCTGTACAAGTCGCTGAGATCCCAATATGGGTCGGCAGTTTTGGCTTAGCCATTTTAGCCGTGATCGCGGCAATGATCACCGTTGGACTAAAATGATTGCCTAAATCATTTTGAATCACTAATACTGGCCGAATCCCTCCTTGCTCCGATCCAACGACCGGTGACAGATCGGCAAAATAAATGTCTCCCCTTTTTACCATAGGACCACCCTAACTTTTATATTCTCGCGGCACCCTTGCAGAAAGCGTGCATGCCACTTCATAATGAATCGTCTCTAATTGTTCCGCTACCTTTTGCATAGTGATGCACTGTCCGTTATCTTCGCCGATCAATGTGACTTTTGTTCCCGCAGGAAATGACCGGGGTAAACGGATCATCAGCTGATCCATACATACACGACCAACGATTTCACAATACTCACCAGCTACCAATAAAGAAAATCCTTGCATTTTTCGCAACCAGCCGTCCGCATAACCAATCGGTACCGTACCGATCCATTCTGCTTGCGGCGTGATATATGTTTCACCATAGCCAATTCCGGCTCCTTTTTCAAGTAATTTCACTTGGACCAATTCAGAAACAAGAGACAAGGCTGGTTTCAATGGATATGTTTCTGGCAATGCCGTTCCTGAAGGATTCAATCCATACATCGCAATGCCATAGCGAACCATGTTCCCTACGGCTTCTGCGTGCCACAAAGCAGTAGCACTATTGCCGGCATGGACATACCTTGGCAATTCAGGCAGACATGCCAATGCGGTTTGAAACCGTTGATTTTGTTCTTGCCAATACGTATCATCTGCTTGATCGGCCGTCGCAAAATGGGTGAAAACCCCTTCCCATGTGAACAAAGACTGCTCTTGGAGCCATTTGACAGCCGAGAGTAACTCTTCATTAGAAATAAAGCCAATTCGCCCCATTCCTGTATCAACTTTCAAATGGACCTTCAGCGGATTGGTGACAGGATTTTTTTGCAAGAAAGCAGCCGCTTCTTGCAACCACTCGTTCGTACTTACTGGAAATGAAAGATTGTAGTAGCTCAGCAAACCGATATCTGCCACAGAAACGATCCCCAACACCAATATTGGTTCACTGAATCCAGCTTCCCGCAACTCGATACCTTCATCGACTGTCGCAACACAAAAACCGGAAGCGCCCCCTTCTAGAGCTGCTGTTGCTGTCTCAATAGCCCCATGTCCGTAGCCATTTGCTTTGACCACAGCAAATAAATCCGTTGCCTTTGGCAAACGCGCCACTTCATTTTCAACATTTTCTTTGATTGCCTTTAAATCTATAATGGCTTTCGTTGGTCTATGGATTGAAACGACCATTCCACTTTCCTTCTTTCTCTAGTGATTCCCTTAACGAATCGCTATCTCTGGCATTATTCATTCTCCAACAAGATTTGCGCAAAGGCAGTCTCATTGGTATGAGTGATACTGACAAACGTCTGATGTAGAGGGTGAGGTGCCTTTGTAACAACGGGCGCTCCAGCCTCGTTGGTCAGAACTTCGATATCTTGAAAAGACAATTTCCCAATTCCTGTTCCCCAAGCTTTCGAAAAAGCTTCTTTACAAGCATACCGTCCCCCAAGAAATTCAATCTGCCTTTTTTTTGGCAGCTTGAAAAACAGTTCAGATTCCTTCTCAGTTAATATACGCTGAATAAATTGCGGTTTGTTTTCAATCAATTCTTTGATGCGGGCTAATTCTACTGCATCGATCCCGATACCTTTGATCATTTTCTATCCTTTTCTGTTCAGCAAGAACCTTTATTCCATGACTGTTCATTACGATTTTATATCTATCTATTTAATACATCAGCTGCATTTATTTTAGTTTCATTCTACCAAAAAAAAAGGGAATTAC
This sequence comes from Enterococcus sp. FDAARGOS_553, assembly GCF_003812305.1. Classification (NCBI taxonomy): domain Bacteria; kingdom Bacillati; phylum Bacillota; class Bacilli; order Lactobacillales; family Enterococcaceae; genus Enterococcus; species Enterococcus sp. FDAARGOS_553. The sequence goes on along the minus strand of NZ_CP033740.1, from coordinate 1,392,706 downwards.
CACTCAAAACTAAAGGGTTTAATGGATGGTTAAGAAATTTTTGAGAGGCTCGTTCTCCAGTTTTCCTTGACTATACCGTCTTTTCTCAAAAAGGGCAAAAAAAATATCCGAACAATGATCGATCACGCCAAGTGGCCTCTTGGTCAGTGGCACACATTGGCAGGTTGATCGAAAAAAGTTCAGATAATTTTGTGTCGAAAAAGGTGCTGAAAGCGACCTCTAAGGACTAGTCTTGATTGTTGCGGATAACGAAGCCGCGTTTTTTGTCATTGCTGCGACGGTTATTTTTGCGAGCGCCGTCTTTGCTGTAATTTCCTCGAGCTTTGCCGCTGCGGTTGCCGCCGTTGTCTTTACGGTTGCGGTTGTTGCTGTTGTTGCTGCGACGACCATTTTTATTGAAAGATTTCTTTCCTTGCGGTAATGGTCTTTCTGGTGTGATCTTCACAGGGACAAGATCAGATGGATCTTTCGCGATTGTTTTAAGAAGCAAAGCAGCCAAGTCTTGTGCTGAGTAGCGTTCCAATAAATCATCTGCAGCTTGGAGGTATTTATCCAACCCGTTTTCATCCATTTTCACTTCTACTTGTTCAATTGCTGCACCTAATTGCCCCTTAAAAGCTTCTTTTTCGGTTGGTGGACGCATTGGTGACATCCGTTTTTTAGTTAGATTTTCAATAACATGCAAATAACTCATTTCGTTTGGTGTAACGAAAGTTACGGAGATTCCGCCTTTACCTGCACGGCCCGTCCGTCCGATACGGTGAACATAACTCTCTGGATCTTGAGGAATATCATAGTTGTAGACGTGAGTCACACCAGAAATATCTAATCCTCGAGCTGCAACGTCTGTAGCAACCAAAATATCTAAATGACCGCTCTTGAATGAACGTAATACGCTCATTCGTTTTTGTTGAGACAAGTCTCCATGGATTCCTTCCGCTTTGTAGCCTCGAGCTTCTAGTCCTCGTGCCAATTCATCGACACGACGTTTTGTCCGACCAAAAACGATCGTCAACTCAGGTGTTTGTACATCCAACAAACGAGTCATAATATCGAATTTTTCATAGTCTTTTGAACGAACATAATATTGATCGATCAAATCAGCCGTCATTTCTTTCGCCTTGATTTGAACATGTTCAGGGTTTTTCATGAATTTTACGCCAATGCTCTTGATTGCAGGAGGCATTGTTGCTGAAAATAGTAAGGTTTGACGTTCTTCAGGTACTTGGCTGATGATCTTCTCGATATCTTCCAAGAAGCCCATGTTCAACATTTCGTCTGCTTCATCCAAAACAAGTGTTTCCACTGTGCCAAGTTTCAATGTGTGGCGGTTGATATGGTCTAACATACGTCCTGGTGTACCGACAACGATATGGGGACGATCTTTTAGTTGACGGATTTGACGACCAATATCCGCACCACCGTAAACCGCTTGAACCCGGATTTTTTTGTCTTTTCCTAAACGATATAGTTCTTCTTGGGTTTGGATCGCTAATTCCCGAGTAGGTGCAATCACTAATCCTTGTAGTTGGTGATTTGCTGGGTCGATTTTTTCCAACATTGGCAAGCCGAATGCTGCTGTTTTTCCGGTACCGGTCTGAGCTTGACCGATGACATCTCTTCCTTGCAACGCAAGGGGAATTGTTGCTTCTTGGATTGGTGTTGCTTCTTCAAAGCCGGCACGCTCAACAGAAGTCAATAATTCGTTTGATAATTCTAGATCTTTAAATTTCAAATGGATCCTCCTAATTTGGTCATCATCATGATGCCTGTTTTCTTTAATCGAAGCGTACTTTCTTCAGAAACACAAGAGCAGTCCCATCTCTTATCTTTCTCTTGTTACCGAAAAACCGCTTCACGAAGGCATTATAAAAGGCTAAAACAAATCTTTCTGTCTCAGCCATCATTTTATCTCAAAACGTCAATGTTTATTTACAGTAATCATTCTGTGCTTCATCTTTCGGCATTAAATAAGTATAGCACAGAATGAAAATTTCAGCAAGATTTCACGCTTACTTTACATTGCTGTTAGAGAATCAATTACCTCAACCAGGCCCATTCCGTTGCTCCCCTTTAAAACAATGCTATCCGTAGGCTGCAGTTCTTTTTGTAGTTGTGTGATCAGCGCCGCTTTTTCCTCTTTGCTAAAGAAATGGACTCGATCGGCTAAGCGGCTTTGATCCAATGCACGTTTCAACGCTTGCATCTCACTACCGTACAAAAAGATCAAATCGAACCTTTCATCTAAATGATCCGCCATCGCGGCATGCATCTTCGCTGAATCAGGACCTAACTCCAACATGTCTGCTAGCACAGCGATCCGTCTGCCAGTCAGAGGCAATTTTCTGAAACTGTCTAAGACTAATCCCATCGCTGTTGGGTTTGCATTATAGACATCGCTTAAAATAGCGGCGCCATTCGCAGCTTTCAGCCATTGTGTACGATTCTTTGTCAGTTGAAAATCAGCCAATCCTGCTTTGATTTTTTCTTCTTCAATCCCCAAATAACGACCGATGCCAATCGCGATCAAGGCATTCTTTACATTGTAGCCGCCGATCACTGGAATCGTATAGACTTGATCCGCTACCGTAAAAGCTGTTTGTTCTTGGGTTTCTTCTTGGATCGTTCCTTTAAGATTGCCTTCACCCAAACCAAATGTTTCTACCTGCTGAGTCAACTCTGCAAGGTAGGGGGTCAATAAAGGCTCGTCTGCTGGTATCATGAAAAATCCTGCTGGGTCTAAGCCGGCAGTGATTTCCATCTTGGCTTTCGCGATTCCTTCACGAGAACCAAGATTCTCAATATGGGCTTCACCGATCAATGTGATCGCTGCAACATCTGGCTGAGCCAAGTGTGACAAGACCTCGATTTCCCCCGCATGATCCATCCCCATCTCCAATACAAGAACTTCTGTATCCGCTGGTGCATGCAGAATCGTTAGTGGCAAACCAATTTCATTATTGTGATTTCCTTGTGTTTTGTAGGTTTTGAACTGCTGTGCCACCACCGCATCTACCATATCTTTTGTGGTAGTCTTACCATTGCTACCTGTAATAGCAATTACTTTTGGCGCCAGTTTTTCTTTATAGAATTTTGCCAGCTTTTGAAAGGCAGCTAGGGTGTCTGATACTTCGATGATCATTAGTCCTTCTGGCGGCTGGATTGTCGGATGGCTCCAAAAAGCAGCGATTGCTCCTTTTTCTTGTGCTTGTTGAGCAAACTCATGGCCATCTCTCGTTCCGGCCAACGGCACAAACAAACTATCGGTAGTGACCAAGCGGCTGTCAAATTCTACACTGCTGATCATTGTCTGATCGGCACATTCTACGCCAAATAAAGCGGCAACTTCTTTTATCGATAGATTCATCTTATTTATCTCCTTAAGTTAAAAACAGGGAAGATCATGGTCCTTTCAAGCTTCACCTTGAGTTGAACTGATTTCCCTATTTGTGATTATTCGACATCGGTTAAAAAGGCTTGACGCTGTTTAAAACGGTTGACTCCTAATTGAATCAATTCCTCAATCAAATCACCATATGGCAGACCGGTTTTTTCCCACAACAGCGGGTACATACTAAACTCGGTAAAACCAGGCATCGTGTTCAATTCATTCAGGAATAATTCGTTTTTGTTCGTCAAGAAAAAGTCGCAGCGGCTGAGGCCGCTTCCTCCAAGCATCGTATAAGCTTTTTTGGCAAACTCTTGCGCTTTCGCTTGTGTCTCCTCAGGAATTTGAGCTGGGATCTGCATCTCAATCTTATTGTCAAGATACTTCGAATTGTAATCATAAAAAGCTACATCTTTAACGATCTCGCCGGGCATTGTTGTACGCACATCTTCATTTCCAAGAACAGCGACTTCGATTTCGCGAGCTTCGATCCCTTGTTCTACGATCGCTCGTGTATCATAACGGTAGGCTTCTTGAAGTGCATTTTGCAATTCTTCCCGATTTTCAGCTTTTGTGATCCCAACACTTGAACCCATATTGGCAGGTTTGATAAACATTGGATACAAAAGACTGCCTTCACATTGTTCAAATACTTTTTTAGGATTTTCTTTCCAATAGTTTTTAAGAACGGGTACATAAGGAACTTGCGGAATCCCCGCCGCCTGCAAGATATATTTGGTCATAATCTTATCCATGCCACAGGCACTAGTTAAAACCCCTGCGCCTACATAAGGCATGCCGATGGTCTCTAGAAAACCTTGGATCGTTCCATCTTCTCCATTTGGTCCGTGGAGCAGCGGAAAAACAATCGCATCCTCTTCCTTGATCTCACCAGGTTGGATCGGCGTCCCTTGGTAAGCCGAATCCGTCAGATTCAACACTTCTTTGGATGTAGGGGCTTCAGTCAATAAAGAGCCTTTTAGCCACTGGCCATCTCTCGTGATCATTACTAATTGTACTTGGTAGTAATTATAATATACAGCATTGACTACTGAAAAAGCGGATAGAAGCGATACATCATGCTCTGCACTGCGTCCGCCATATAATAAAATAATTTTCAAAAGAAATTCCTCCTGTATTCATTGTTTCTACCAAAACTAATTCTTCCACATTTTAGCACAAAAACGAAGCTGCGACATTATTTCTTGCCGATTTTAACAACTGAAATCATCCGTAGTTGAATGTTTCTTGATTTCTTCGTACTATTAGACTAGCGAAACTTAAAGAATAGAGGTGCCCGTATGGAACAGGAATCACCATCTAAGAAAAAAAGACTCAGACAGATCGTTCAAGTGTTTCTCAAATACAAAGTGATTCAAAATTTAAGTAAGCAGCAAGATCCCCTCGCTGTACGCAAAGCCTTTGAAGAATTAGGACCCACCTTCATTAAAATCGGACAAATGCTTTCCGTCCGTAGCGACTTATTATCTGACGCTTTTATCAATGAATTCAAACACTTGCAAGACAATGTCAAAAGCGATCCTTTTCCGCAAGTCCAGGCGCTGTTAGAAGCAGAATGGGAACAACCTCTGACAGCCATTTTTACAACTTTGCAAGAAAAGCCCTTAGCTTCGGCATCTATCGGTCAAGCTCACCGTGGGACTCTAAAAGATGGCAAAGAAGTTGTTGTCAAAGTACAGCATCCCGGCATTATTTCCGCTATCCAAGTAGATCTCGATTTGTTTGAAAAAGCGATTCCTTTGATTCGCTATATTCCAGAAACGAATGTGGTGGATCTTAAAAGCGTTCTGCATGAAGTTCGACGCTCATTGGATAATGAAACAAACTTTCTGCAAGAAACGAAAAATGCGCAAGAGTTTTATCACTTCAATCACCACTGGCAGCAGATCGAGATTCCTAAAGTCTATCCTCAGTGGTGTACACGTAAAGTCATCGTCATGGACTATATGGAAGGAGAAAACCTAAACTGTTTGCTTGCTCGAAAAAACAATGAACAATTTTTTCCCAACCGGACAGTAAAAGAAATCAAGAAAGAGGTCGGTACCCTGCTGGTAGAGAACTTTATGAAGCAAGTCTTTGAAGACGGCTTTTTCCATGCAGACCCTCATCCTGGAAATATCTTCTTGCAACCACTGGATCCCGATCAGCAAACAGCTCCTTTCCATGTAAAAAAGAAAGTTGGTGTTTTAGGCGGTGTTGATTACTCCTTAAAATGGCAGGATGAGGAGACACTGCCGCCTTATCGCTTGATCTTTTTAGATTTCGGAATGATGGGACATATGGACCAGACCCTTCGCAGTCGGCTGGCAGATGCCTTGATCGCATTGTACACTCAAGATACCCAACAAGTTGGTAGAGCTGTCCTACGCCTTTGCCGTCGGGAAAGAAACTTCGATGAAGTGGATTTCTATCAAGATCTTCAGTCTTTTGTTGAAAATTATTACAACATGCCGATCAAAGATATTGATTTGCAAAAAGTATTAGCTGAAGTCATCACTATCTGTCATGACAATCATCTACAGATGCACCGTGACATCACGCTGCTGATTAAAGCTTTCGGAACGCTTGAAGGAGTAATCGAGGCACTTGACCCTCAATTATCGATGATGGAAGTGACACAGCCATTTGCTCAGAAATACTTTTTGCAGCAGCTGGATCTTGAAGAAGAAATGAAAAAAAGTTTGTTAGCCAGTGCCAAAAGTCTCCGAGCACTCAGTCGACTCCCTGATCGAACATTAGCTGCTGTCAACACACTAGCTACTGGCAAGCATCGTCTGAATATTGAGATCCGCCATCAAAAACAGCTGCTGGACCGTTTTGATCAAATGATCAATCGGCTAGTGATTGGCATTATCTTAGCAGCAGTGATTTTAGGTTCCTCTCTTTTAGTCGTTGCAAGTCCCCAACAGGGCAGCTTTGTTCATCAAATGGGTATCTTTGGCTATTGTATAGCCTTTGTGGCCATCGTCACCGTTGCCGGAAAATATTTTTATGATCGTTTTCGAAAAAAATAAACGATCCAGCAGTCTCCTCAATGATGGTTACTGCTGGATCGTCTTTTTAATTTCTTGCTCTAGAACTTGTTTGAATTGTTGACGATCCTCTTTCGTGAATGGTTTCGGTCCTTTGGTCCGCTTCCCGGCTTTACGCATTTGTGTTCCTAAATACCGTTGCCCTAATAAAAAGTCGATAGTCTCCGGCAAATATTCTGTCCCGTTATGATGAAAAACACGGGCTTTTTTTGGTAATACAAGTGAAGCTAAGCCATAATCTTGTGTGACTAAAAAATCGCCCGGTTGAATTTCTTTAACAATCTCATAGTCGGCTCGATCGGCCCCCTTATCCACATAGACAAAATGAACAAAATCAGGATATTCTTTGGCCGTATAGTGATCGACACTAGTGACGATCACAACTGGCAATGCAAACTGCGCACCTAATTCAATGACTTCGTTTTTTACTGGGGAACCATCCCCATCGATCAGTAATCGCATCGTCTCGCCCCCTTCCTTTTATTGTAGAAGTTTCTGCTGCAAGATGCAAGACAAGGCTGTATCCGCTCTGATGAGAAAATACAGCCTTGAGTTTAGTCTTTCAGTAACAAGTTTATTAGGAGTCCCGCATGACAAATTGACGCTCTTTTAGTTCATAAACAACATCACAGACTTTCGCTACTTCTTGTTCATGGGTCACTAAGATGATACATTTCTTTTGTTCATGGGCAATTTCTTGAAACAGTTGAACGATATCTTTTGAGGTCGTTTCATCTAAATTACCGGTGGGCTCATCTGCCACGATCAACTCATGTTCACAGCATATAGCCCGGACGATGGCCACTCGTTGTTGCTGTCCACCCGAAAGCTGGGTAACTTTCTTCATAGCTAATTCTTCAGTTATCCCAACTTTAGCCAGGTTTGCCAAAGCATATGCCTTTTTATCTGTTTGTTGTGACTTGGCAATCGCCATTGCGGTAGTCACATTATCCAGTGCCGACATATAGGGCAACAAATTATAAGCTTGAAAGACGATAGAAACATCTTTACGACGGTATTCTCGCAATCCAATTTTGTTCAACGGTTCGTTATCGTAATAAATATTCCCTTCTTTTGGTGTGTCCAATCCCGTGATTAATGAGAGAAAGGTCGTTTTACCAGAACCGCTGGAACCAAGGATCGCGTACATTTTTCCAGAATCAAAGGTCAAATCTACTTCTCGAAAAAGGGCTTCAGATTCTGTTTGGTACCAATAACCTAATTTTTCTGTTTGTAACGTCATGCTATCCCTCCTAGGAAACCAATATTTTTTTTGGATTGAGGCGCAAAATTCCAGCTGAAGATAATAGAATGGACCCAAAGCTGATCCCTACACCTAACAATGCCAATAAGCCGATTTCTTGGAATGAAACCGTAATAGCTAACTCTTGTACTTCTGCCGAGGGTGTAAAAGCGGATAGCCCGCTTCTGCCATTAGGACCGCCGTTGCCCATACTTGGCATTCCTTCCGGACCATTCATCCCTGCGTCCGCTTGTTCCGTTGTCGTTTGTTGAGCCAACAGCTGCTCGCCCACGATATTCCCTACAACATTGCCACTAGCTGCAGCGATTCCCAATGCAAAGAACATACAGATAGCAATCTCGGTAAAAAACTGTAAAATGACTTTTATTCGCGATTCGCCTAAAGATAACAGAACGCCGATCTCATATTTGCGTTCTCTGATCGACAACATTACGATCAATGTCAATATGATGACACCGGCAACCGCAACTAGCACAATTATATTTTTGGCAAAACTTGCAACATTATTCAATGGTGTCAACATCGACTGATACATTTGATCATTCGTTTGGATACTGTAGGTATCGGTATCAATCAGTTTTTCAGCTTGAGCAACGAAACTGTCCATTTCTGAAGGATCACTCAACGTATAAGTCGCCGAATCTAACGTATCCTCATTACCCGCCAATGTATTAACGAGAGTATAGGATGCAAACAATGTATTGGCTGGGTTCAAAAAATTGAACATTTGGCTCATACTGTTCCCAACTTCACTGGTTTCATAGATCCCTTTGATCGTTACTTCGACTTCATTGTCTTCACTATCAGAAATAACAAATTTGTCGCCAACTGAAAGCCCATTTGCTTCTGCTAATTCTGATTCGATCAAGACATGATTCGTCCCTTCATCTCCTGCAGTGATGGCTTCACCATCGGTAATTTTCGCGGTGCCTTCTGAAAAACTTGTATAGTTCGTACTTTCGGAAACACCAGTGATTTGAAAATCGCCGCTGCTCATTCTGCCTCCTTGCATATTAGGCATCCCACTTGGCTGGCCATTCGTTGCTCTAGATGAATCCTCCGTAGATTCTGTCGCTGTACTTTCGTCATCCTCACTTGAAATAGCTTCAATGCCACTGACAGCATCGGCTGATGTACTCGCTTCAAAGCTATAGGATGCTACCCCACTTAACGCTGCAATTGCTTGAGCATCACTAAGATTTACCGGTGTATTCTGGAAACTGCCTGGATCGGGCGGTGTCGACTCCCCCTCTGAAGTATCTGAAGAAGCTGTTTGGCTGTTTTGTCGAAGAGACTCCCGATTGGCTTGCAGCGTCACCGTCGCTCCCACGCTTTTTTGTGCGTTTTCGGTTGCGACTAAAGCAGCACTGCGGATTGTCAATCCTGCTAAAACAAAAATCAAAATTGCCGAAAAAACAGCAATTAGCAGCAAACTTCGACCTTTCTTTGCCCACAAACTTTGTAAGCCGCGTTTCATAAAATTCATCTCATATCCTCCTCTACTAAACGTAGCTTGACTATATGTTTACTAGCTTAAGTACACCTTAAAATAGGCATGGTCTATCCACGATATCTTTAGACACTGTCTGCTTCAATCTCGGAAATGGAGGGCTAGAATATCCTTTCAGAATGTTACACTTTAATGGCTTTTTACCAATCATGTATAGCAAGAATAAACTAAGTTGTAGCGGTCATCGTTCGTAGTATTCTTTCTTTGGTTCCTCCAACGAGGGCTACTAGAATTGATCAGCGTCCAAATCCGCCCATTTGGTTTGTCGTGGCAGTTGCGCCAGATTGAGTCAAATTTGAAAGGGTATCTGTTAAAGATAATGTGCCTAATTCAGAAGCATCCTTCACACTTCCTCCTTGATAAAGACCATAAACAGAAGTTTCACTATTGCTGCCGCCACTAAGTAGTGTATAGTCTGCTGATTGTAAATCTGGACTTGAAATCACCACATGTTGAAAATCCTTACTAGGTGCATAGGATAATAACGTATTGCCCTCAGTATCTTGCAAGGTGATCAACGTGTCTGCTGCCTGAGATTGATCGAAAGTAATCGCCACTGATCGTTGTGTTCCGCCACTCACATTCATTGCCATATCAGTGGTTCCTGCAGCGACGAGGGTCCCACCTGTAATTTCAAAGGTTCCATTATAATCTAAAGCGCCATTCCCGCCTTGCGTCGGTCCATTGACAATCACGATTCCACCGCTCATTGTGACATTGCCATTGCTGTCCAATCCATCTCCTTCAGCATCAATTGACAAGGTTCCACCTGTGATGACAACTTCTTTGCTATCGTCTGCTTGATCGCCACCGCCTGGTCCTCCTCCAAAACTATCTTGTCCAAATTGTCCGCTGTCCGTCGTGTCGCTGCCGCCGCCGGCATTTACCCCATCATCGCTTGCTAGCACTTGAATATCTCCACCAGCAATGGTGATGACGCTTGCTTCTAAGCCTTCATAGGATTTGTTGACAATAATCGTCCCATCATTAATGGTTAAACCATTGTCTGCATGAATGCCATCATCTCCAGTCGCTGCTGAAATCTCCCCGCCATTGATGGTGACTGAATCATTGGCGTGGATACTATCATCCGCACTATCGATAGTATAGGAACCACTTGCTAGTAGGATGGATCCACCTGCTTTCATTCCTTTATAACTTTCATCAGCGACGACCGCTTGACTATCTGCACCATCAGCTGTCTTAACGGTCATTTCTGCTGATTGAATACTAAGATTTGTCTCAGCTTGGATACCATCCCGACCACTTTGGATCGTAAATATACCCCCATCAATCCCAATATAGCCTTTTGTAGCATCTTCGGTATTGTTGGCTTGGATACCATCTCCTTCAGAAGTCGTCAGAGTATAATTCCCATCTCGAATCGACACCGAATCTTTTCCTTTGATCGCATTGTTTTTTGCTGTGATTTCATAGGTGCCGCTTGCCAAGACTAAATCGTCTTTGCTGCGGATACCGTTGCTATAATTGCCTTCAATGACCAATTTCCCTTCTCCATTGATCGACAAATCGTCTTTTCTATAAAAAGCAGCATCCGGTTCGGTTTCTCCTTCTGCAAAGGTATAACTCGTTCCATCCGTTAACGTATTTGTTGTATCCGCAGCTAATGTCGTAATGACTTTCTCTGCCTGCTCGATAACAACTGCTGAACTGTTAGCATTCGTGATACTTACTCCAGCAAAAATCAAATGAACTTTGGCTTCTTTGTCGACGTTGATTTTCAACTGACCATCTGTCAAAGAACCGCTGACCATATATGTCCCTGCCGAAGTAATCGTTACTGTTTGATCATCAACTGTAAATCCTTCTCCAGCTTCCGTTTGTGAACCCGCCAGTTTTATCGCTATGGCTGAAGATGACTCATAAGAAGCATCCAAATCCTCTTCTTCATACTTTCCATAATAATCTGTATCTTCCAAAGAAGTAGATCCATTCGTAACCGTTGCTTCCGAAGTTCCAGTGGCAGAACTTGAAGAATTTGTTTCAGATTGCTGCGCACAAGCTACCAGTAACAGTGCCAAAAACAATGGGTAGATTTTTTTCATTAGTCTTCCTCCTTATAATTCATCACGATTAGCCGCAACTTTACCGAGTACAACAGGTAAATTGCCATTACGCGTCCGTACATCATCGATCAAAGCCTTTTCTTGTGTTTGATCCTTCAATACTAAGTGATAGCGTAACTCGTAGAGACTACCCATGGTTGTTGTGCGTACCGAATCCAACTTGGCTGTATGAGTAAATTTCTCAAAAATGTCATCAAACAGTTGGGGATAATCTAAGTCTTCTGGAATAGTTATTTTCAATTCCCGTTCGCTCGTCTTACGTCGTTCGCCAAAGGGTACGGTATACAGCATCAATAAAAAGGCAGCTACCACGAATGAAAAAACCACCACATAACCGACATAACCCATACCGGTAGCTAAGCCGATCCCCATGGACCAAAACACACTGGTGATTTCGCGAGAACCTCCTGGAACGGAACGGAAGCGGATCAAGCTGAATGCGCCCAAAATCGCTACCCCAGTTCCTAAATTCCCATTGACCAGCATAATCACTGATTGTACTAGAACCGGCAGTACTGCCAACGTAATGACAAAATTTTTTGTATAAACATTCTTTACCATATGCACTCCGGCAACTAAGAGACCCAGAATCAGTGAGGCACTAATACAAATAATCAAGCCATCCCATTCAAGAGTAGCGGTATCACTTAACAAACTAGATAACATTCTGAATATCCTCCTTTTTAAACAAATGACGTTGGTAGGTTTGAGTATACTTGGAAAAACTAGCTTTGCGCACACCATACTGATTCAATTGTTCAACAAACCAAAGGGGATAGGCCCCCATTGCTTTGACTTCCATCAACACACCAATCTCTGACGCTATCAATTGTCCATAACTCCCTTCAGACAATGTCAGATTGTTTTCCCGATAACGAATGTTTTGATCAAAGGTCACTCTAAATTCACTGTCTTCTGATGCAAAAAGCGAAAGGCGGTCATAGGCAATCAAAACGCGCGGACTTAAGTCATGGTTTTGTTTAAATAGCCAACGAATTTCGGCGGCAATTTGAAGTGGTTGAATAGTGGTAGGAAATTCCCCGCTTCGTATCCATGATTGATAATCTGAATAGCTTAGAGGAACACGCCGCTTATATACAATGCCATTGACTTTCTTCTTGATTTCTAGGAACACCAAACTGTCCTGAGATGGAACACCATAACTCCGGATGCGAAATTTCTCTTTATACTTTGGCTTATCCATCGAATGACGGATGAAACGAAAATCATCCGTGTCATAGTAAAGAGATAGAATCGTGTGTTGGCCATATTCATCAATCTTCATCCTCTGCTGCAACGCACCCAGAAACGGCTGAAACTGCTCAGACGATAAAAGATACTTGGTTTCTTTTCGTTGAAATACCTTTTTTAATTTCATGGTATTTTCCTCCTTTGATTGCTATAGTCCCTATTTAAGACGCTGAAACTTAAAGACAGCTTAAGCAAAAATCACTTTTTTAAGTTTTTTTTATGTTACTCATGCTATGCTTATAATGAAAGAGGTGACAGAATGATCAAGTTATTACTGATCGAAGACGACAGAACGTTATCAGAAAATATTAAAGAAATCGTTGCAGAAATTGGTGAAATCAGCCAAGCTTTTGATGGGAGTGAAGGTCTGTATGAAGCCCAAAGTGGGATTTATGATTTGATCATTCTAGATTTGATGCTTCCAGAAATGAATGGCTATGAAGTATTGGCAAAATTACGACAGCACACTGTTCAGACACCAGTCTTGATCTTAACCGCCAAAGATGGATTAGAAGATAAGGTCGCTGGCTTTCAAAAAGGCGCCGATGACTATTTGACAAAACCTTTTTATCGGGAAGAATTATTGATGCGTTGCAAAGCCTTGTTAAAACGTTCATTGGGTTTATTTAATGAAAACCAAGTGGTCTATAAAGGATTGACCTGCAATCTCTCTACTAATGAGGTAACGATTGACGAAAAGCTATTACCTATCCAAGGAAAAGAATTTGCATTACTCGTTTATTTTTTGCAAAACCGAGGCATTATTTTGACGAAAGAGCAAATTTTTGACCGTATTTGGGGATTTGATTCAGAAACAACGATCACAGTAGTCGAGGTCTACATCAGCAATTTACGCAAACATCTTCGGGATACTGGTATTGATAAAGAGATCCGGACACTGCGCAATGTAGGCTATATTATGCAAGGAGATTAGCGAATGAACAAAGAACTCTCTAAGAAACAGCGACTTAAATTGTTCTTGATCAATATCAGCGCTTTTGCATTGATCTTTACATTGCTCGGAATCATTGTACTAGAATTATTTGATCAATCTGCATATCAAGAAACCGATATTGCCCTTGAACAAGCCGTCCAAGATACACGTCTGGTCCAAGCAGAGATCAACAACGCTAATCAAAACGAAGCCATTGCCTTACCGCCCAATACAGCAATGCCAAAGATTCCTGGAACCAATCGTTTCAACACCCAATTTATTCTTTGGTCAGAAGACGGTACGATAGTAAACAAACAATCATTAGGCGGACGTTTCTCTCAGCTAGCTTCACTCAAATTAGATACGGAACATTTAAATACGATTCAATCACTGACCGTAAGCGATCAAAATGAAGCGGAGACTTTGCTGTTTCACTCGATCACGGTTGCCGCGCCTACGAACCAATCAGGGGTAGCCTATGTTCAAGTGTTGGCCAATACCAACCAAATCAATAATGCAATGAACAACTTTCAAACAATTTTGATTTTATCGATGATTTTCTTTTGGATCTTGTCAATCGGTATCAGCTACTACCTTTCTTCATTGACAATGCGGCCGATCCTCGCTTCGTGGAAAAAACAGCAAGAATTTGTCGAAAATGCTTCTCATGAATTACGGACGCCTTTGACGATCATCCAAAACAGTTTAGAGCGCACCTTCACTAAGCCCAATCATACGATCATTGAGGAATCAGAAAGTATTGCTCAAGCATTAGCAGAGACCCGGAGGTTGACTGGATTGACAGCGGATTTATTGACGATTGCCCGCAGCGATTCCAACCAGCAGATGTTAGCCAAAGAAACCATTGCCATCGCTCCTTTCATTCAAGAACTGGCAAAACCGTTTCAAGAGATTGCCAAAATGAATAATAAACAATTTGTCTTGGAAAACCTAGCTACGACAACTGCTGTCTTCGACCCCAAAAAAATACATCAAGTATTAGTAATTTTATTGGATAATGCCCTGAAATATACAAGTCAAGGAGATAAGATCACACTGCTGTCAGAAATTTCCAACAAGTATTGGCTGCTCGAAGTTAGAAACACAGGTCCATCTATTAGCGATGAAGACAAGAAACATATTTTTGAACGCTTTTATCGGGAAGATCGCTCCCGTTCAAAAGAAACCGGCGGCTATGGTCTCGGTTTGGCCATCGCCAAACAAATCGTGGAGGAACACAAAGGGCAAATCAGTGTACGTGATCTACAACCTAAAGGCGTTATTTTTCAAATCCGTTTGCCAAAGGTGGGATAAAAATGAAAGTCATTCATTTAAGAGAACATCCTGAATATTTACAGGAAGCGATCACTTATTTTCAATCAAAATGGGCGAGTCCCGCATCCATGAAAGTGTATGAAGATAGCTTGACCCACAGTTTTGCTGATACCGATCTACCGCAATGGTTCCTACTCGTGGATAACCAAGCCGCTGCTGTCCCCTCGATCATTGGCTGTGGTGGACTGATCACGAATGATTTTATCAGCCGAATGGATTTGATGCCTTGGCTGCGCGCCCTCTATGTCGATCCTCACTATCGCAGACAAGGTGGTGCTCGGCTTTTGATCGATACTATCAAGCAATCTGCCGCTACTGCTGGTTTCTCGACCCTTTATTTATGTACAGATCTTGTTTCGTTTTATGAAAAATTTGGTTTTGAGCTGATGGGTACAGGCTATCATCCTTGGGGAGAAGAATCGATGATCTATCGCTATCCCCTACAGAAATAGACAAAAAAACAGCCTTGAACATGAATGTTCAAAGCTGTTTTTTATTCACAGTACTATTACTAGTAGAATACCCTATCTCCACAAAAGGAATATTCCGACACCCTGCATCCGGCAGGTGGATCGCTCCTTGTGCCTCTGTTATCAATCTGGTCAGTCAAAGCTAGACCATCTCGACTCGTCGCATGAGGTATACTTTACCATAATTGATAAAGAAAAACTACTGCTTTATCAAAAAAATTCTTTAATAAGTGTTTTCGAAAGAAAAGATGCTCAGCTTTCGGTTAAGAATGTTGCAACTTTCGTTGTGATCAAATCAATCGCTACGTGGTTCTCGCCGCCTTCTGGAACGATGACATCTGCATAGCGCTTCGTAGGTTCGATAAATTGATGATACATAGGCTTGACTACTGTCAAATATTGTTCAATAACGGAATCCAGCGTTCGTCCGCGTTCTTCCATATCTCGTTTGATCCGACGAATGATTCGAATATCATCATCCGTATCTACATACAGTTTGATATCCATCAAGTCTCGCAAACGTTCGTCTTCCAAAATCAAGATTCCTTCAAGGATGATCACTTCTTTTGGTTCCTGAATGATCGTTGCTTCACTGCGAGTATGTGCCACATAATCATAGACCGGTTTTTCGATCGTTTCGTAGGCAAGGAGTTTCTGCAGATGTTCGATCAATAGATCGGTATCAAAGGCAAACGGATGATCATAGTTTGTGTTCAACCGTTCTTCAAAGCTCAAGTTGCTTTGATCTTTATAATAAGAGTCTTGTTCAAGCATCATAATGGAATGATTGGGAAAGTGATTGAAAATCGCTCGGCTCACACTTGTTTTTCCACTACCAGAACCACCAGTCACACCAATAATAATGGGCTTGCCATTCGTCATTCAATTAACCTCTTTCGTCTCTAAAATTTACACTGTTTCTATTATAGCGAAATTCTGAAAAATTACTATTCATTTCTAAGAAATCAGTCTTTTAATAACGATGGCAATTGATCCAACGACTGGATCTCATAGGTTGGGAGAACTGTTGAAGCCGCTTTTTTGTTAGGATTCAGCCAGATTGTATCGATCCCTGACAAATGTCCGCCCAAAATATCTGAAGACAATGAGTCACCAATAATGACTGTTTTTTGTTGTTCAAAATTAGGAATCCGGTCAAAAACATAGGTAAAGAATTCTTTCATTGGTTTTTGATAACCTGTATCTTCTGATACAAAGATATCCCGAAAATAAGGCATCAACTTAGCATCTGACAAACGGCGGTATTGGGTTTTAGAGACACCATTAGTCACAACATATAAATCAAACTTGTCAGCCAATTCGGCCAACACTAGCTGACTATTGCCTAATAATTTATGCCCTTGATCCAAGTAAGAACGATAGTGTTTTTCCATCGCTTCACTGTCGACGATTCGCCCATACTTTTTAAAAAATAAGCCAAATCGTTCATTGACTACTTGGTCTCTAGACAGCTTCCCTTGTTCAAATTGTTGCCACAATCCGTGATTAACCTCTTGATAAGTCTGTTTCATTTCGAGATCCATCGTCAGACCTTGTTCCGCAAAAAGAGCTGTCAGCGCTTCATGTTCAGTATCTTGGAAATCAAGAATCGTATCATCGACATCAAATAACAGTGTTTTATAAGTCATAGTCTCCTCTTTCTCAGCGAAAATAATTCGCTAGGCTTTCTAATTCAAATTGGGTGAGATTCCGGTATTCTCCGGACAATAGATCCCCTAGTTCCAAAGGACCAATTGCAACTCTTTTTAGGGCAATCACTTTTTTCCCTCTTGCTAAAAACATCTTCTTCACTTGATGGAACTTCCCTTCAGCAATCTCTAGATGAACAAAGGACCGCCTACCTGAAGTCATCTCTATGGTCAATTTGGCAGGCTGACAAACGACACCTCCATGAAAAACGATGCCTTGAGCAAAAGCAGCCACATCTTCCGCTGTTACCGGACCATTGACAATGACATCGTATCGTTTCGGCACTTTCTTGTTTGGGTGCAATAATTCATAGCCTAACTGCCCATTCGTCGTCAACAATACCAATCCTTCTGTATCGCGATCCAAACGTCCCACTGCATAAAGTGTCGCCTGTCGGTCTTCTGGCTGTAAAAGATCAATGACTGTGGCGTGCTGGTGATCTATATTTGCTGTCACCACCCCCGCTGGCTTATTGAGTAAGTAATACACATCTCTTGTTTGCAGCAGTACCCCAGCAACCTTGATTTCATGCAATCGACTGTCGACATTTCGAGATGGGTTCCGTTCGATTTGCTGATCCACCAAGACTTTCCCTTGTTGAAAAAGACGTTTCATTTCTTTGCGAGAGGTCGCTAACCGCTCTTCTATCAGTTTGTCTATACGCATTGTTTTCTCTCCATCTTGGCTATTATAGCTCAGATTTAATTGCTTGCAAATCCTCGACTCATCATTTCATTTGACTTTCTTCGACTTTCCACGTAAGGTTAAAGAGTAAAGTAAATAAAGTTTCTCATACACAGCGTTACGACCTGGTGGAGAAAAGTTGAACCAAAACTTTCTGGGGCAGTTGTGTAAACAACTGCCCTTTTGCGTGTTTTTACTCACGTACCACTTAATGTGCAGAGTTAACAAAATTTGCTTAAAAACATCCCGTTTTTTTCGGGAAATTTTAGGAGGAATTGAGTTATGTCAGTATCATTAGAAGTTACGAAAAGAGAAGTTCGCCCCCGTTCATTACGGAACAAATTGCGTCACGAAGGAAAAGTACCTGCTATCGTGAATGGTTATCAAGTAGACAGTACTCCGATTGCAGTCAATGCAGCGGAATTAGAAAGACTGCTACGTGAAAATGGTTTGAATACCGTAATCACTATGAACTTAGAAGGCAAGAAAGTAAATACACTGATCAAAGAATTTCAATCAGACACGTTCACTCGTGCATTGACCCATGTTGAATTCATCTCAGTCGATATGAATGAAGAAACTGAGGTAGAAGCTGAATTGACCTTAGTTGGTGATGCAGCAGGCGTGAAAGCCGGCGGCGTATTGACACAAAACTTATACAGTGTCGTTGTATCCGCAACACCAGATAAATTACCTGAACGTATTGAAGTTGATGTCACTGGACTTGAAATTGGTGACGCGTTGACTGTAGGCGATTTAGAGAAAAATGATGATTATACGATCGTCACAGAAGCCGAAGAACAAATCGTTGCTGTTGCTGAAGCACAAGAACTTTCAGAAGATGACGAAAACGGTGAAGCAGCAGAACCAGCTGTTATTGGTGAAGATCAAGAATAATTTTTGCTACAAGTAAAGAATAAGACCATTCCTTGAGGAGTGGTCTTATTTTAAACAAGTTGATTCTATCTTTCGATTGCCGACCCACGACCGACTTTATCCTCAAGGAGGGAACAACCATGTTTGAACCATTTGACAGTAGCCGCAGCCGCTATGCTTCTGGCGGTATCGTCCAAACCATGCCGGGAGAATTGATCGATAGTTTATGGCTGATCATTGACTTGGATCTGAAAGGCGTTATTCCGTTAGAAAATCTATTAACTTTTCACGTAAAAAATAATGACGGCCGTGTTAGTATTCATTTTTCACAAGATGATCGCCGTGCTGGGATGTGTATCGATCTGCCGATTGCTTACAATGAGTATTTGCCTCAAACCGTTTATGCCTATGATGATGGTCAGCGCCAAACCATTTTATTGCCTAGTGAAGCAAGCTGATTTTCTATAATTTATTTCTCTGCATTACGTACCAAATCTCCAGCGAGGGAGGGATAGCTAGACACTTTCTGCTAGGCTTAAGGTATTCTTAGCCTAGTAGTTTTTTAGTGTTGCCCTACTATTTTTCAGCTATTCAGTTGTGCGGTTCTTTTGAGTCTGCTTTTAAGCGACACTGCTTGCAGGATCACCCAATTTCCCCTTCCATCATTCCCTACTATGAATCCAGAATCCCTGTTTTTTTCCTTATTTTCTTCATTTTTTTCTCTTTTAAGCTGATTAGCTCCACATCTGTCTCTTTGTAGTGAAAATTATTTATTAAACTTTGATGATTATTCTTTTCTAAAAAAACCAAGAAACTAGTTATCCACTATAATAAATGTAATCTCATCCGAAAGAGGTGATTCACAACTTGGAGGATTTTCTCGAGAAAGAAGTGTTGCGCATGTTGCGTCTGATCCGTAGTCTTTTCAAAGAAAGGCCGCTCCCCCTCCAACAAGCAGCCCTGCAACAAGGGATCTCCGTCAAGACTATTAGACGGATGATCGCCAGCGAGTTAGGTATCAAGTTACCAATCAAATTTTTGATTAAAAAAGGCCAACTTGATTATTTACAGACGGAAGCAATGTCGGTTACTGAGTTACAAAAAAAGTCATCGCTTCTCTTGTAAAAAAGAGCAGTAACTACCGTATTCTTAACACCCAGCTGGAAGAACCTTCGTTGACTTATCCATTATTATGCAGAAAATGCCACCTGAGCCCTTCCAGTGTCAATCGACGTTTCACTGCTCTATCATCCTCTTTGGCAGCGTATCACTTATCTCTGAATCGCAAGCATTTTCCACTTTTACAAGGGAACGAAATACAAATCCGTTTTTTCCATTATCAATTGTTGCGCTGGATGCGTCCACACTTGATAAAAAGTTCCAGTGAGGCCTTCTTTTGTATCAAAACAATCCATGAAAAAAGAAAAGCGGTTTATCCGCTGGAAAATGGGATTGCATTAGCTACAGTTTTTCCAAAAAACTTTGTCCCTGCCTTTTATTTGCGCCATGAACGCAACTATCTTTTCTTATGGAAACAATTACTTGGACTTGAAGCCTTCTATTTATCTGAAGAAGATACCTACTTGCTGAACCAAATATTTGCTGCAGAACTGCTCAAAGAACGTCTGGGAAGTGACTCCTTTCAAATCTGTCTTGTCAAAATCACTCAAATCCACTTGCTCTGTGCTTTATTGGAAGGCGATCTGATCTTGTTTAAAGGGAGTGGATCACTTTCACCTGATACCCTCACACTCATTCGTCTGTTTCTTAGCCAGCTCCCCCACTACGATCAATTATTAAAAAAGCACCCTGAATTGCCGCTGCTGTATGAAATGATTTGGCATAACCGTTCTGTTTTGCTAGATTGGAATTAAAAAAGAGCAGTGACAAAAGTATGAAACAAACCACCTAACCGAAACGTAAAGAGATTACTCCTGCGATTCAGGAGGTCTTCGACGCAAGATTGCGAGGAAGGTCAAATCTCTTTATCATTTAGTAAGTTTCGTCTGTTTTTAACTTATGTCACTGCTCTGTTTGTACTTCTTAATGAAGGAAACTATTTAGCGTCCGCATCAACGATTTTCACAGAACCTTGCCATTGTTTTTCGACAAAGTCTTTGATTTCGTCAGAGTGAAGCACTTCAACCAATTTTTTGATTTTATCGCTGCTTTCGTCGCCACTGCGTACGGCAATCACATTGACGTATGGTGAATTATCCGCTTCTAATAAAACAGAATCATCTGCTGGATTCAAGTCGATCCCAAAAGCAAAGTTCGCATTGATGGCCACTAGGTCTGCTTCATCATTTTGGTAAGCCGTTGCCAATAATGAAGGATCAATATCATGCTTGAATTCTAATTTCTTTGGATTTTCAGCAATATCATCAAATGTTGCTGTTTCAGCATCGACACCATCTTTCAACTTAATCACACCAGCATCTTGTAAAATCGTTAAGATACGACCCCAATCGGATTCCGAATTTGAAGTAATCACGGTTGCACCTTCAGCTAATTCAGAAATGTCAGAGATCCGTTTTGAATACAACCCCATCGGTTCGATATGAACCGCTCCTGCATTAACAAAGTCATAGCCATTATCGGCAATTTGCTTGTTCAAGTAAGGGATATGTTGGAAATAGTTGGCATCGATATCGCCATTTTCTAAAGCTTTGTTTGGCAAGATGTAATCATCGAAGGTTTTGATTTCCAAATCGATTCCTTCTTTTTCCAACAATGGTTTTGCTTGTTCTAAAATTTCTGCATGGGGTGTGACAGATGCTCCCACCACCAATTTCGTGTTTTCTCCACTAGCTGATGTTGAATCGGCGCTGTTATTTGAATCTGTACCGCAGGCTGCTAAAGCGACTGTTAACAATACTGTTGTTGCAAAACCAAAAATCTTTTTCATTTTTATTCCTCCCAATTTTCTGTTTGATGTTTTTCTTTTTCAGCCAATCAGCGTTTGTCTGTTGCTTTTGTCAAAAAGTCGCCGATTGCTTGTAAGATAAAGACAATAATTAAAATAATCACTGTTGCTACAAGCGTCACAGTGTAATTTCCCCGTTGAAAGCCTTCTTGCCAAGCCAATGAACCAAGGCCTCCGGCACCGATCGCCCCTGCCATAGCTGTGTAACCAATCATTGAAATGGTGGTGACAGTGATGCCCGAAATCAATGCTGGGACACTCTCAGGAATGATAATCTTATAAATAATCTCCCAGTAACTTGCTCCCATCGCCTCGGCAGCTTCAATCACACCTGGACTTACTTCTCGAAAGGCAATCTCTACTAACCGTGCATAAAAAGGAGCTGCTGATAGAACCAATGCTGGAATCGCAGCTTTTGCCCCTAAGAAGGATCCTACCAATAGTGTCGTAAACGGTATAATCAAAACCATCAAGATCATAAACGGAGTTGAACGAAACACGTTACTGATAATCGAGACTAAGGTATAGGCAAAGCGTGATCCAAATGTTTGCTTGCGACCTAATGAATAAAGAGCCAATCCTAGTATTAGTCCAATCACAATGACTAGTACCATAGAGAAGAATGTCATAAATAACGTATCGATCGTCGCTTGTTGCATGTTTGCCCAATCGATTTTTTCAAAATCAAAATAGGTTTCTGAAAATGATTTACCCACGCTCGATCACCTCCACGCCTACTTGTTCTTGCGCAAAAAAGCGCAATGCTTTATCGATTTCTGCTGTTTCACCGGTCAATAGAACGGTTAATGCGCCAAAAGAGCCTTCATTCGTTTGCTGAATCTTGCCATAAACAACATTGACATCAATCAGATACTTTCGGATCGCTTGCGAAATGATTGGTTCATTCGCATTGTCTTCCGTAAAGGTCAATGTCACTAAGCGGCCATGGGGATTTTCTCTTAAAAAGGCTTGACGCAATTCCTCGGGATCTTCTTCTGGCTCCAAATCTTGCTGCACAAAGCGCTTAGTCACAGCTTGTTGCGGATGACGAAACACCGAGTGTACGGAACCTTCTTCAACGATTTTGCCTAATTCCATTACAGCTACTTTATTGCAGATTTTGCGAATCACGTTCATCTCATGGGTGATCAGTACAATCGTCAAATTCAGTTTTTTGTTGATGGACAGCAGTAAATCCAGAACTTCTTCGGTTGTTTGAGGGTCAAGAGCACTGGTTGCTTCGTCGCATAGCAAGATTTCTGGCTCATTTGCTAACGCACGGGCAATTCCTACCCGTTGTTTTTGGCCACCTGACAATTGGG
The DNA here is from genome assembly GCF_003812305.1 of Enterococcus sp. FDAARGOS_553. Lineage (NCBI taxonomy): Bacteria > Bacillati > Bacillota > Bacilli > Lactobacillales > Enterococcaceae > Enterococcus > Enterococcus sp. FDAARGOS_553. The sequence continues at coordinate 1,369,896 of NZ_CP033740.1, read as the reverse complement.
AAGGGTAAGCTTTTTCGCGTCCTTCTAACCCGACAAGTTTTACCAGCTCTTGTGCCCGCTCGCGGCGTTTGATTTTGGGGATCCCTGCCAATTCTAATGGTAATTCGATATTTTCCAATACTGTTCGTGACCACAAGAGGTTAAAGTGTTGAAAAATCATTCCAATTTTTTTACGAAAATCTCGTAATTCTTTGTTCTTCAAGGCTAAAATATTTTGACCATTGATCACTACATCACCAGCTGAAGGAAGTTCTAATCCATTCAATAGACGAACCAATGTACTTTTGCCGGCACCTGAATAACCAACGATGCCATAAATATCGCCTTTTTCCACTTGCAGAGAAACATCATTGACGGCATGGACTGCGCCACTTTTACCGTCAAAGGATTTCTTTACGTGGGTCAATTCGATTAATGCCATAAATTTCCCATCTTTCTTTATTCATTCACTAGTTAAACACAAAAAAAGCTTTCATCCTTTGTACATTATACTGTTACAAAGGACGAAAGCACAACTTCCGTGTTACCACCTTGATTTACTGTCGACTCGCATCAACAGCCTCTTCCAGTACTTGAATTTCTTCGCATACTGTTGCACAGTAACGGGTGCATCCCGTGATAGGCTTGTCCTTAGACTCACCCATCCTGCTCAAAGACCATCTTCCATCTTCTCTTCGTTGCCCATTTACACCAAACAGGGCTCTCTGTGTACGTCAAGAACATGTACTCTTCTTTTCAAAGCATTCATTTATTGAGCAAATTATAGCAACGTCTCAATCTGCTGTCAATTCTTTTTGTAAATCAGTGGTTGGATCTTGTTTTATAATTCGTCAAATTGACTTGGATCAACATCTTTAAAGCTGACTAGCCAAGCGTTCATTTCATCGCTGTCGTTTAAGATATCAACGTTTTGATCGATTTTTTCATTTACAGAAGAAATCACGCCTGTTAATGGGCTTGGAAATTCACTGACAGCTTTTTCTGCTTCCAACTCCACTAGCGTATCTCCTTGTTTCAAGGCTGTACCAACTTTTTTCAAAGAAGCAAAAGACACAGCACCTAATTCTTCTTGTGCTTCTTTTGTCAAACCAACACAGTATTCTTTGCCATTGAACAGTACCCACAAATTATCTTTTTTTCTCAAGCATTTCTTTTCCATGATTCTAACAAGACTCCTTCATATTCTTTTTCTTTAAACCCATTGATCAAAAAGCGATCTTCACTAATCAACAATGGGCGTTTGATCAACATGCCGTCTGTGGCCAACAAAGTTGCGGCTTCTTCATTCGACAACGTTGGTACTTTCTCTTTCAAACCTAATTCACGATATTTCATTCCGCTTGTGTTAAAAAAGCGGCGAGCTGGCAAGCCGCTAGAGGTGATCCATTGTAACAATTGCGCCTTCGTAGGCACCTCTTTGATCATGTCAATGGCCTCATAGGGAATCCCATTTGCTTCTAGCCAAGCTTTCGCATTTTTACATGTACTGCATTTCGGATACCAGTAAAATGTGATCATAGCTATCTCCTTACAAGGTTTTTGGTGTACTCTCAGCCTGATAGCGCATCGATAAAATCAAGCCAATGCCGATCATGTTACTTAATAATGCCGATCCCCCTTGACTGATGAAGGGTAATGGAATACCTGTCAAAGGCAATAAGCCAATATTAGCACCGATATTTTCAAAGACATGGAACAAGATCATCATGATGATCCCGGTAGCAAGATAGGCATAAAATTCATTGTTTGTATCAAAACAAACCCGAATCATTCGGTAAATCAAAATGAAATATAATAAAATCACAAAGGCACTGCCGACAAACCCAAAGTTCTCTCCGATCACAGAGAAAATCATATCTGATTCACGAACTGGCACGTAGACATCACTCACATTGAACCCTTTACCGAACATCCCACCAGACCCAATAGCCATTAAAGCATAAGCTAGTTGGAAAGACTGGCCTTGAGTATCGTGAAACGGATCTAACCAAGAATCGATACGTGCAAACTGATATTCTTTAAAGCCGACATTATAGAGAAACTCTCGTCCCATATCTGTTGTAACTAAAAAGATGGTCCCGCCCCCTATCAAAACAAAAGCGGCGATAACTGGGATCACGATTTGCCAAGAAATCCCCGACATCAAAAAGATCCCACCAAAAATAGCTAAGAAAACTAACATCGTTCCAAAATCTTTTTGCAGCATGACTAAAACTAGGACCGGAATGGTTACAGCTAACATTTTAGCGATCAATAAGCCATCCGTCTTTAAATCTCGATCTCGATGACGAACATTGTGATGGGTGACCACCAGCGCCAACATCATGATAAAGGCAATCTTCATCAATTCCGAAGGCTGGATCGTAAAGGAGCCAAAACGCAGCCAGTTTCGCGAGCCCGTAGAGTCGGCTAACCCTGCATCATAGAACTTCAAGAGACCCAGCATTACCAGCAATCCTGCTCCGTAAATATAGGGAGTCAACTTCCACAACCACTTGGATTTTATATGCATGATCACTATAATTGCGATAACTCCTAGTACATACCATAAAGCTTGAAATCCTAAGGTTTTTCCCACGGATGGATTCCTTGGATCATTCGTCAATGCGACATACAATGACGCAAACCCAATCAAGCACAATAAAAATACGGGTAATATCACACCGTAGTCAATTCGATTATCATTCTTTTTTATTCGTGTATTTTCCATGCCCACACTCTCTTCTGTAGAATCTTTATCCATTATAGTGATGTTTGCGCAGAAAAGAAAGGATTCCCCGTTCTCATTCAGAAAAAATTTAGAAACTTTAAAGTTTTCTCTAAAAAAATCATCTAAAAAAAGAAGCAGTCTAATTAGACTGCTTCAATGCCAGCTGCAGGATTCGAACCTGTGACCTACGCGTTACGAGTGCGTTGCTCTACCAACTGAGCTAAGCTGGCAACTAACACAAAGAAGATTATAAGAAAAAAACACAACTTTGTAAAGAGAAGTTTAGGGAAAAAATAGGATTACTGAAAATTTTCAAAAAATGTGGTATAATTTAACTATATCAAGGAGGTTTTTACATGGCAACATTTGGTAAGTTCGAAACAACCGTTGTCCCGTCAGCTGAAGGTGCAAATTTTGAGGTCGCTACTCCTGTCATGTTCACGATCCATGGAATAAAACAAACCGGTACAGTCACTAAGCAGCTTAAGAACTCTGCGGTTGTTGAATTGAATCAGACAGCGGAGAATCAAAAGCTTGTTACACAAAGTAATGGTGTATTGATCATTAATTATAAACAGTTAACGAAAATGTAGTTCGTTCAAAAGGAGACTGGGACAAAAGTGGTAATCTCCAAGAAATAAGGAGGAATACACGGAAATTGCTTTTCAAATGTTTGAGTAGTTTTTGAGTAGTTCGATTTATTTCCGAAGGAGTTGCTCCTACTCCCAGCGTTTAGACGTGTTTAGAGCGTGGAACAAAAGTGTTTTTCACTTTTTGTTCCACGCTCTTTCTTTTATTTTGTTCCAAACAAACGGTCACCAGCATCGCCTAATCCAGGAACGATGTAGCCATGTTCATTCAAGCGGTCATCTAAGCTTGCTGTGTAGATATCCACATCAGGATGGGCATCCTGCAATGCTTTCACACCTTCTGGCGCAGCAACTAGGCAAACAAACTTCATGTTAGAAGCACCGCGTTTTTTCAACGCATCGATGGCCATGATCGCTGAACCACCAGTTGCTAACATTGGATCAACAATAAATAACTGACGAGTGTCGATGTCTTCAGGCAATTTAACGAAATACTCATGTGGTTCAAGGGTTTCTTCATCACGATACATACCAATGTGTCCTACTTTAGCCGCTGGGATCAACTCTAGAATACCGTCGACCATGCCTAGTCCGGCCCGTAGAATCGGTACGATTGCTACTTTTTTACCACTAAGTGTTTTTTGGGTCGATTCTTCGATCGGTGTTTCGATCACTACATCTTCGAGGGGCATATCCCGTGATACTTCATACGCCATCAACATGGCGATTTCATCGACAACTTCACGGAACACTTTCGTTCCACAGTTCTTGTCGCGGATCATTGTTAATTTGTGTTGAATCAAGGGGTGGTCAATTACTTGGAATTTACCCATTTTAAAAGTCTCCTTTGGTTTTTCTTTTATTTTAAAGCAAATCAACGATTGATACAACCTTGCATCACGTCATAGCCATATTCCTTCAAAAAAGGATCTGAGCATCGGCTCAAACCCTTTTCCTGCTACATCTTAATACAACGGATACTTGTCCGTCAACTCTTTCACTTGTGCTTTTGCTTCTTCCAAAACAGCCGTATCTTCAGGGTGTTCCAACACTTTGACAATCAGTTTTGCTACTTCCACAGCATCTTCTTCTTTGAACCCACGGCTAGTGATTGCCGGTGTGCCGACACGAATACCGCTCGTTTTAAATGGGCTAAGGGTTTCAAATGGAATCGAATTTTTATTGACTGTGATGTTGACTTGGTCAAGCAATGCTTCGGCTTCTTTTCCGTTAAGCTCAAATCCTCGCACATCAATCAGCAATAAATGATTGTCCGTTGCACCAGAAACAAGCCGTGCTTGCGGTGCTTGATTGAACACTTTTGCCATTGCTTGCGCATTTCTGATCACTTGCTCTGAATAAGATTTGAAGTCTTCATCCAATGCTTCTTTGAATGCGACTGCCTTGGCAGCGACCACATGTTCCAAAGGTCCGCCTTGAATGCCAGGAAAGACTGCACTGTTGATTTTTTTCGCTAAGTCTTCGTCATTGGTCAAAATCAAGCCGCCACGAGGCCCTCTAAGGGTTTTGTGGGTCGTAGAAGTAGTGATGTCTGCATAAGGAACTGGATTTGGATGCAGACCAGCAGCAACTAATCCTGCGATATGTGCCATATCTACCATCAACTTAGCACCGACTTCATCAGCAATTTCACGGAATTTGGCAAAATCGATTGTTCGTGAATACGCACTTGCACCAGCAACGATCAATTTTGGTTGATGCTTTCTCGCTAAGATCCGTACGACATTATAATCAATCACTTCAGTCGCTGGGTCTACGCCATAGCTAACAAAGTGATAGGTTTTCCCACTAAAATTGACTGGAGAGCCATGGGTCAAATGCCCACCTGCGGATAGATCCATGCCCATCACCGTATCTCCTGGTTCAATCAACGCTAGATATGCTGCAGTATTGGCTTGTGAGCCTGAGTGAGGCTGTACGTTTGCATAGGCCGCACCAAAAAGTTCTTTGGCACGATCAATTGCTAAATTTTCAACAACATCGACAAATTCACAACCACCGTAGTAACGGCGACCTGGATATCCTTCGGCATATTTATTTGTTAAAATACTGCCTTGAGCCGCTCTTACACCTGCGGAAACGATATTTTCAGATGCGATCAATTCTAAATTGTTTTGTTGGCGATCCGCTTCCTTTTCAATGGCTTGCCATAAATCAGGATCAAACGTTTGATAGTCCATTCATACAACACCCCTTTACCTTAATGCTAGCATTGTATCATATTTCCTAAGCTCTACCTATGATCAAAGCAGCGTTTTTTCTATTTTACCTGAAAAAAATTTTGATTGGCTGCTTTTTTCAAGCGATTCATATAGGCGCTGCCCATCCCTGTCTCAGGAAAAGCGGCCGCTAAAATGATCTCCAAGCCAGCGATCGATTCATCTAAGGCTCGCAAACCTGCAAAAAGTCCTTTTGCTGCTGCCTCAACCGTGTCGTCCGCATACATGTAAACAGCTGCTGTTTCAAATCTGGCTGTCTCACAAATTGATGGGCCTGCCAAGACACCTGCTCGTAATCGCTTCTGCTTGACCCAATCGAGTGCTGCTGGCCAGTCCTCTGACCGAACCATCACAACCTTTGTATCCGGAGCATAATGTTTGTATTTCATTCCCGGTGCTTTGGGTCTTTCACCTTCAGATACTAGGTGTTTATCTATTTCGACTTCACTGCCTAAAACCGTTTCTAATTGTTCTTTGGTCACGGATCCTGGACGCAAGATCATTGGGTTTGCTGTCGGATCACTTAAATCCAAGACTGTTGATTCAACTCCGATCCTAGTAGTCCCATCATCGATCACACCAGCTATCTTTCCTTTCAAATCATGCAATACATGTTCAGCTGAGGTCGGACTTGGCTTGCCAGAGGTATTTGCGCTAGGTCCGACTAGTGGGACATGTGCCTGTTTAATGACTGAAAGTGTTTTTTTATTCGCTGGCATACGGAATGCCGCTGTGGATAACCCCCCGGTCACAATAGACGGTAAACTGTTATTTTTGATAGAAAAAATCAATGTTAGGGGGCCAGGCCAAAACTTTGCCATCAATTTTTCCGCTGCTGGATGCAAGTTATCCACATAATCCTTCAGTTGTTCCGGGTCGGCGAGATGGACGATCAATGGGTTGTCACTAGGTCTTCCTTTGACGGCATAGACTTGTGCTACCGCTTCAGGCAAAAGAGCGTTGGCGCCTAAGCCATACACTGTTTCTGTAGGAAAAGCAACTAATCCACCCGCGGCTAAAATTTTTGCTGCTTCGGATAATTGTTCTTCACTAAATTTTTTTGTTTCCACAGTTTATCCACATCCTTTTTTTGAGGACTTCCACACTTATCAACATTTTTTCGGTTTTTATCCACATTTTGTGGATAAATCGTTTGTCAAGTGTGGATAACCCTGTTTATAACTTTTATTCGCAAGTAAGTCTTACTCTATCACTGTTTTTTATCAAAAAAATTTTTCAAAAAAATGGTTGTCCACATGCTGTGGATTATTGTACTGCGACCAACCGATCTTTTCCAGATAAATCTTGAATGACCGTAACTTTTTTATCTGGAAAAGCTTCCGCAAAAATACGCTGGACAGATTTGCCTTGTTGAAAACCGATTTCGACGAAGATTTTTCCGTCAGGTGTCAATAACTTCTTTGCCTGGTCTGCAATCTTACGATACATCACTAGACCATTCTCCGCTGCAAAAAGGGCCATTTGGGGTTCAAACTGACGCACACTGGCATCCATCAGCTCCCACTCCTGCTCACTGATATAAGGCGGGTTTGATACAATGATGTCCCATGATTGATCCCCCACTGGTGTCAGCGTGTCGCCTTGATAAAAAGCGACCTCCGCACCTAATTGCGCCGCATTCTCTTTAGCTACCGCCAATGCGGCCTCTGAAAGATCAACAGCAGCGATCTGCCAGTGAGGACGTGCCAATTTCAAAGAGACCGCGATCGCACCTGTCCCTGTCCCAATATCTACGACCCGCAAATTCTCTGCAGGTTCTGTTTGCTCCAGACACAAAGCGACTAATTCTTCCGTTTCCGGTCGAGGAATCAATGTGTCTTCTGTTACTTTGAAGCGATGGCCATAAAACTCTTCATAGCCTAAAAGGTATTGGGGGGGACGATGCGCTAAAAGCTGCTGCAGATCTGCTTCAATTTGCACTTTATCAGCTGGCGAAATTTGCTGATCCATATGCAGCAACCAATCTAGTTTTTGCCAATTTTTACGAGCCAGAAAAAGGTATTGGATCGCATACCCTTCCAGTCCCTTTGTTTCTAAAAAAGAAGAAGCCCGTGAAAGGACTTCTCGATAGGTTTTACCCATTTTGCATTTCTTCCAATTTTGATGTTTGATCGTACATGATCAATGCATCAATGATCTCATCAAGTTTTCCAGCCAAAATTTGATCCAATTTTTGGATAGTCAACCCGATGCGGTGGTCCGTCACCCGATTTTGCGGAAAGTTATACGTACGGATCCGTTCAGAACGATCCCCAGTTCCCACTGCTGATTTACGATTTGCATCGTATTCGCTTCGTGCTTCTTGCTGGATTTGGTCGTATACTCTTGCCCGCAAGACTTTCATCGCTTTCTCACGGTTCTTCAACTGTGAACGCTCATCCTGCATGGCAACGACGATACCAGTCGGCAAGTGTGTCAAGCGGACAGCTGATGCCGTTTTGTTGACGTGCTGACCACCAGCGCCTGAAGCATGATAGATATCTGTTCGGATATCTTTATCAGCAATATCGATCTCTACTTCTTCTGCTTCTGGCATCACGACTACGGTTGCTGTAGATGTGTGGATTCGTCCTTGAGATTCTGTCGACGGCACGCGTTGTACCCGATGCGCGCCACTTTCATATTTCAATTTTGAATAGACATTCTCACCGCTGATCATCATGATGACTTCTTTGTAGCCGCCGATGCCGGTAACGTTGGCATCCATCACTTCGACTTTCCAACCTTGTGTTTCCGCATATTTCTGATACATATTAAAGAGATCTCCAGCAAATAGTGCCGCTTCATCTCCACCCGCAGCCCCGCGAATTTCCATGATAATGTTTTTGTCATCATTGGGATCTTTTGGTAATAATAAGATTTTGATGCGGTCTTCAAGAACATCTTTTTCTTTTTTTAAGTCAGATAGTTCTTCTTTAGCCATTTCTGCCATTTCTGCATCCAAGTTTTCGCCCAATAGTTCCTCTGTATCTTTGATGCCTTCAACGACTTCTTTGTAACGGCGATACACTTCGACAGTCTCTCGGGTATTTGCTTCTTCTTTGGACAACTGCATGAACCGTTTCGTATCTGAAATGACAGCGGGATCACTAAGCAGTTCGCCTAGTTCTTCATAACGGTCTTCAATCGCTTGTAACTGATCGTACATGTTTTATTCTCCTTCTTTTTTGATTCCAGGGTGAAAATAGTGTTTGCGACAAACAGGGTAATAGGCTTCATTACCGCCAATTTGAACTTGATCGCCTTCATAGACTGGTTTACCGTCAATGTAATGCAGATTCATGGTCGCCTTTTTGTGGCAGAACCAGCAGATCGTTTTCATTTCTTCAATTTTATCTGCATAAAGAAGCAGATATTTAGAACCTTCGAATAATTCGTTGCGAAAATCATTTTTTAAACCAAATGCCATCACAGGAATGCCTAATTCGTCTACGATTTTAGTAAACGCCAAGACATGGTGTTTTTTCAAAAACTGTGCCTCATCAATCAAAATGCAATAGGGTTGATATCCTAGATCTTTTACTAAATGATACAAATCGGTCTCATCGAAAATCGGAATGGCGTCACGCTCTAACCCAATACGACTGGAAACTGTTCCGATCCCGCTTCGGGTATCGATGCCGCTGGTCATAATCACGACCGGCTTGTCTTGTTCTTCATAATTATGTGCAACTTTTAAAATCTCGATCGTTTTGCCACTATTCATCGCGCCATATTTAAAAAAAAGTTGTGCCATCTTGCCCATCCTTCCTGATACTCCTTTGGTATTATACTTGAAAACAAGGAATTTTTACAGGTTTAAATTCAGAAGTCGCTAAGAGGGGTACTGAACAGAACGATGCCTGCAAATGATTGGCTTTACTGCCCGTTTTCCTTCTGCGCCACGTCTCTCAAAATAGTCAATACTTGTTCGTACTCGGGATTCATCTGTCCCTGATAGTCTGTATCAATAAGTTTGAAGCCTAGTTGTTGATACAGTCCAATCGCAGCATGACTCCATGTTTGCGTATGGAGAAAAATAGCGGCAGCAGATTCTTCGGAATCTGCCGTTTGGTTCTGGCATGTTTCTATAACTTTGGTTACCAAGCCGCGAGCGATCCCTTGTCTTTGAGCGCTGGGAATGACTGCTACCCAATGAACGAGCGGCACAATGTTGCCATCTTGCTTCTTCTTCCACCAAGCAGTCGCTGTTCCTACCTTTGTTCCTTCTGGATCCACTGCAAAAAACATTCGTTGCGGCAATTGAGATTCATAGGGGAGAAAGTCTTTTTCAAAATACGCAAGTGCCGCGGCTTCTGTATCAAATTCTCCCACCGCTGTCTCAATCCGCGCCCACTCACTCGCATCACCGGATTGATAAGGTTGAATGATGTAGTTATTTGAGTCAGGGACCGGTGCTACTTCATCCGCAGCCATGCGCTCCATCCAAATTTCTGCATAAGGAATTGATTTGTCTAACATAGAGATACCTCACTTTAGTTTTTTTGGAAAACAGATCGTTTGCTTCAAGGCTATTTTTGAAACTGTTTCGTATCCTCCAAGATCATCGTGATCATTTCAGATATTGTCTGCTTCTCTGTAAACATCTTCTCTTTTGAGAGGACTGATTTATTACTCGTATCATTGCTCTTGGACGCTATGCCGTTTTCCCCAAAGAGAAGGTCTTTTTCGAGCCACCACTTTTGTAGCGATGATTCGGAAAAAAATACCCGTTGCGGCCGTGTTCGGTGTCTTTCAATCGTTGTTTGAAAAGGCACATCAAAATAATAAATGAGACACTTCTCAAAGGATTCTAGTAAAAAGAGCAAGAAGTCCTGGTATTTTTCACGGGCAAAAATTCCCTCAACGATGATGAAAGGAACCTTCCCTCGCGCATATAAAAGGGCCTCCATCATTAGACCTACAGCATGATTATTAGGCGTATCTTTCACGTGAAAAATTTCTCGGCGAAATACATCCTGTGAGATCAACACCGCTTCTGCCCCTAATTGTTGATGCAGCGCTTTTGCTACTGTCGTTTTTCCGCTGCCAGAATTCCCCCGCAATAAAATGATGATCGTATCCACAGCAAACCTCGCTTTCTTTGGCCGTTTCTTATAAGCATATCGCTTGTCTTTCTCTATAAGAAGCATACCATAAAACCAAAGGAGGAATCACAATGAAAGATACTGCAATTTTTGCCGGCGGCTGCTTCTGGTGTATGGTCAAACCTTTCGATTCTTTACCAGGAATTCTTTCGGTAGTCTCAGGTTTTACCGGTGGACATGTCCCTCATCCTACCTATCAAGAAGTAACAACTGGAACCACAGGACATACAGAAGCCGTAGAAATCACTTTCGATCCTGAACAAATAACGTATGAAGAACTCGTGGCTATCTATTGGCAACAAACCGATCCTACAGATGCCTTTGGTCAGTTCGCAGACCGTGGGGACTCTTACCGTCCAGTCATCTATTACAATAGTGAAGAACAACGAAAAATCGCAGAAGCTTCAAAAGCCGCTTTGCAAGCAAGCGGTCGCTTTACAGATCCAATCGTGACAACAATCGAACCTGCTGAACCTTTCTATCCAGCAGAAGACTATCATCAAGATTTTTATAAGAAAAATACGGCGCATTACAACGCCTACCGTGAAGGTTCAGGACGAGCTGGTTTCATCCGTCAAAATTGGACATAACCTATTTTGAGAAGCGGCAGTTTGAATATTCCTTTAGTTTCTGAGATAGAAATAGTGCTGTTTTCTCGCCCAACAACTGACCCTCAAAAGGAGAGGATCTTCGCAAAACAGTCTTGATTATGCGAAGACTAGCAAGAACAAACTCTCCTTTGTTAGGGTCTTTTTTTATGCCCTCTTTACGCCTGCTTGCGCCGATTGGCTTTGGCCTGGCTGATCTGAACAAAACTGCTCAAAAGAAAAATTGACAGCAGGCGCTATTCCACGTTACACTAATTAGAAAATTCTGACGATTGCAAAGGAGTGTTGTGTTATGTTAGCCAATGAAGTCCGCCCTGGACCAAACCGGTATATTACTGGTGAAGGAGTTCTTTTTGATCTACCAGAGTATCTCAATGATTTTGATCAGGTTGCTGTCATTACTGGCGATCAATCATTTGACGTTTTTAAAACCTATTATCCGCATCCATTTGACTATCCTGTTTATCGCTATGATGGCTCCTCAAGTTATGAGAATGCTCAGGAGTTAGCGGATAAGATCAAACACGCAGATGTCCTGCTTGCGATCGGTGGTGGACGTGTCGCAGATACCGCAAAAATTACTGCAGAAAGAATGGAAGCGGAGCTGATCGTCATCCCTACATTGGTTTCCAACTGTGCACCCTTTACTCCTGTGATTGTCGCCTATTACCCAGACCACACAATCTGCAAGATCGATTACGCCAAAAAAGGGGCTTATATGACGATCGTCGATACTCGATTCTTGCTAGCAACACCCGTGGATTATTTCATTGCAGGCATCGCAGACACGCTAGCCAAGTATTATGAAATGGAAGCCATTGTACGCACGATGGCAGAAGAAGATAAAACAGCCTTGGTTCGGCTCGGTTTTCAAAGTGCAAAACTAATCAAAGAACTCTTGATCGCAGATGCCATCCAAGCAGTCACTGATTTAGAAGCCGGGCGCTTGACGCCAGCTTTTGCGCGAATCACAGATGCCATCATCGCTTTAGCAGGAGAAGTTGGTGGATTTGCTGTAGAGTTTGGCAGAACTTCTGGCGCCCACGCATTACATGACGGCTTATCTTATCTGAGCGAAACCCACAGTGTCCTCCATGGCAATAAAGTGGCCTACTGCATCTGGGTACAGCTTGCCTACACCAACGATTTTGCTGTTATCGAGGAACTGCGTCCTTTCTACGAAGCATTGCACTTACCTATGAAACTAAAAGACTTGCATGTCACTCGTGTGGATCGCGCTTATTTTGCGCCTGTTTTGACTTATGCCGTTAAAGAAGAAGAAACATTTGTCCTGATCGACCCAATGATCACTCCAGAAAAAGTCTTTCGCGCAATCGAAGCGGTGGAAGCACTCTAACTAACCGATCTCTTCAAAAAAACTGTATGCCCAACAGACTTATCGGGCATACAGTTTTTTGTCCGGCTCACCGCTATCTTCTAGTACTCTCTCAATGACAGGCTATCGTCTTCTCTGTTCCATTAATTGTTTTGCGGCACTATCTCATATTTTTGCAGAGCGTTTCTTTGATGATATTGGCTGCTACTTACTTTCAATCTTGCTTTCTTTTGAAACTGCTTGGTTCTTTGGTATACTGTGGGTAGTTTATTTAGTGAGGAGACTAGTTATGAATTTCACGCGGTTTGCTCGTCTGACACAACGCAAAAGCAAATATTTTATTGCCCAAAATGTTTCTTCGATCCAAGTGATCGTTTTTTACTATATTCTGATGACGATTATTTCCTTAGGTTTATTTTATCTTCCCTTTTTTCGTGAACCTCGTTCTCATGCTTCCTTCATCGATATGTTTTTTATGGCAGTCAGCACGGTCAGTGTCACCGGATTGACGACATTCCCTATCGATGATGTGTTCAATGATCGCGGTGTAGTGCTTCTTGAAGTTCTTTTTCAAGTGGGTGGACTAGGGATTATGATGATCTCCACTTTCTTTGCGATCGTTTCTCGGAGAAAGATCTCATTGAAGCAGCGTCAGTTGATTATGACGGATATGAATCAGCCAAAGCTAAGCGGAATCGTGCGGATGATTCGAATCACGTTTACGATCATCTTACTTTGCCAAGCCATCTCTGGCGCTATTTTTTCTATTTATTTTTATTTTAATGGCTATTATGACAATTGGCGGGATGCCCTATTTTATGGTTTTTACCAAGCTATTTCCGCGGTCACAAACTCTGGTTTTGACGTGACAGGAAATTCCATTTTACCTTTCGCACATGATTATTTCTTTTTGATTTGTATCATGTTTTTGATTTTTATCGGTGGGATTGGGTTTCCAGTGATTATGGATTTCCGAGAATGGGCCCTCTTCAAGCTGAAAAAAAATCGCCGACAACTGCCTTTTCGCTTTTCATTGTTTACAAAAATCGCGATGTTGGCTTTTGTGATTTTGTTTATCGGTGGAACGATCGCCATTTATTTCCTAGAGAAAGACCATCTGTTCAAAGATTACGGCTTTAGCAGCACCTGGATCAACAGTATGTTTTATTCCATGACTACCCGTAATGCTGGACTGCAGATCCATGATTTAGGGAACTTTCAGACTACGACATTGATCGTTTTTTCGTTACTAATGTTTATCGGTTGCAGCCCAAGTTCAGTTGGTGGCGGGATTCGTACGACAACGATCGCCATTATTGGTCTTTATCTTTATGCCTTCTTAAAGAGTGAAGACAATATCAACATATTTGGCCGACGGATCGATGAAGACGATGTGCGTAAGTCGGTTGTTGTCTTCATGTTATCCTTAGGAATGTGCTTTTTCTGCGTATTATTTTTGACTGCCACTGAAGATATCCCGTTGATCGCCATCATTGTCGAAGTAGCTTCTGCGTTTGGGACCACCGGTTTATCGTTAGGGATCACCGATGATCTCTCAAGTGTGGGTAAGTTAGTGATAGCCTTACTGATGTTCATTGGACGTGTAGGTATGCTTTATACGTTGTTGTTGTTTGTGCCAAAAGAAACCCGAGATTTAGGTTATGAATACCCAACCGAGAAGATTATTATTGGTTAAACAGCCAGTAAAATGGCGCTATTGAAGGTTCTAAGCGTTGTATCTTAAAGTCGCGAGCCTTCCACAAGCGTTTTGAAGCGGCAGAGACATCTTGTTTGTAACGAATGTCTCTGCCTTTTTTGGTTCAATAAACTGAACTCTTTGCAGAAACTTAAAGAAATCGAAAAGCCGTTTAACCTTTTTTAGAACATATGGTATGATAAATTGAATTTAAACTAAAAAGACAATCATCTCGTTTGGAGGTTCAACTATGGGGTTAAGAAGTCAACTGGCTGTCACAGTCGGTAAGACCTCTCAGTGGGTATTAAAAAACTTTTTTAAAGGCGGATCAAGTCTGCCTGGGAAAATAGCATTAAAAATCGATCCGCATATTTTAGATCATCTAGCAAAAGATTACCAAGTTGTCGTTATCACTGGTACGAACGGAAAAACCTTGACTACTGCACTGACGGTGAATATTTTACGGCAAGAATTTGATGATGTGCTGACAAATCCAACAGGTGCCAATATGGTCCAAGGAATCGTTTCTACTTTCTTATCTGCCAAACCAAAAGGCGGCAAAAAGTTTGCAGTACTAGAGATCGATGAAGCTAGTCTTAGCAAAGTAACGAAGTATATCAAACCTGAACTATTTGTCTTCACGAATATTTTTCGCGATCAGATGGACCGTTATGGTGAAATCTATACAACATATAAAATGATCGTTGAAGGAGCAGCAAATTCACCGACGGCCACAATTCTATGTAATGGTGATTCCCCGTTGTTCAATTCTGTCACTACTGTTAATCCAAGAAAGTATTATGGCTTTGATCACTTACCTAATCAGGAGCAGATGGCCCATTACAATACAGACGGGGTTCTTTGTCCAGAATGCCACCACATCTTACATTACCAAATGATTACCTATGCGAATCTAGGCAAATACTATTGTCCGAACTGCGGCTTCAAACGTCCAAAACTAGACTACAAATTGACAGCCATCACAGCAATGGACAATACTTCTGCTGATTTTATCATTGATGGGAATTCATATGGAATCGAAGTTGGCGGCATGTACAATGTCTATAATGCATTGGCAGCGACCGCTGTAGCGGAATATTATCAAGTCGCACCTGAAAAAATCAGAGCTGGATTGGCCTATGATGAAAAAGTCTTTGGCCGTCAAGAAGTCATTACCATCGATGGCAAAGAGTGTACACTCGTGTTAGTCAAAAATCCGGTAGGACTGAATCAAGTGATCGATATGATCGGCTTATCTCCGTATCCTTTTTCTCTCGTCAGTCTCTTGAATGCAAATTATGCGGACGGCATTGATGTTAGCTGGATCTGGGATGGAAATCATGAAGCATTTGCCGAAATGGCGATTCCTCAAGTCATTGCTGGCGGCGACCGCCATCAAGATATGACGCTGCGTTTAAAAGTAGCGGGAATTCCCGAAGAAAAGATCACCGAAACAAAAGACCTTGATGAGGTCATTAAAGATATCGCCAATCTACCAACTGAAAAAGTCTATATCCTAGCAACCTATACTGCTGTTTTGCAACTACGCAAAAAATTGGCAGAAAAAGGCTATATCAAAGGGGGGATGGACCGTGGCTAATTATCGTTTGAATGTTGCTCATCTTTACGGGAATTTGCTGAACACCTACGGGGATAATGGCAATTTGTTGATGTTGCGTTATGTAGCCGAAAAAATGGGTGTAGAATTTATTTCGGAAGTCGTCAGCATCCATGAACCATTTGATCCGAAGAAGTATGACTTAGTCTTTTTTGGCGGCGGACAGGATTTTGAACAGCTGATCGTTTCTGAAGATATCCAAACAAAAAAAGAAGCATTGACGGAATACATCGAGAACGATGGAGTCATGTTGGCCATTTGTGGCGGGTATCAGTTGTTAGGTCATTACTACATGGGAGCTAACGGAGAGAAAATCAAAGGAATTAGCGCATTGGATCATTACACATTGAGTCAAGAAAACAATCGCTTCATCGGAGATATCGTTATCCATAATGAAGAATTCGATGAGACCTATTATGGTTTTGAAAATCACAATGGTCGGACGTTTCTTGGCAAAGGTGAGAAACCACTAGGTAAAGTCGTAGAAGGGCAGGGAAACAATGGCGAGGACCAAACAGAAGGCGTGGTCTACCGCAATGTTTTTGGTTCCTATTTCCATGGTCCACTGCTTGCCCGGAATGAACATTTGGCAGAACGCTTAATACGCACTGCCTTAAAAAACCGCTATGGTTCGATTGACATTTGATCAAAATAAAAAGGATGAAATCAGAAATTCGTTTCTGGTCTCATCCTTTTTTTAATCGATTGTCTGCTTCCTGAATCTCTAGCCGATTCAAGCGATAGCAAGCGAATAATCGAAGTCGTCTCTATTCTTGGTTATTCAAAAACCACACAGATACCAAAATGATCGCTGACTATCGGCAGCCGCTGACCGTCAAAGACCACTTCATACTCTACGGGCTGTTCATTCTGTGAGGCAAAGACATAATCGATACGCAAGGCTGTCTGATTGTCTTGCCAGCCATCGATTGCTTTAACAACCGAAGCCTCACCGATCGTTTTTGTTGCGGCAAGAAAACTATCCTGCAGCTGCAATGAACTGTTTTTAACCAGCTGATAACCCAAGCTGTCTGCCTCATTATTGAAATCACCTAAAAGCAAGAGCGATGCTGCTCGCTCAGTCAAAAACGCTTCGGTTTGCTGCCATTCATAGGCAAACTTGCCGTCATTCCACCAAGAAAAATGGCAGCTTAACACTTGGATCATTTTGCCGTCTACTTCTGTGAGACCGCTAAGATTTTTTCGCGTAGTATGGTCCCAGACATCGGTTGTCTCAGAAGCCAAATATTCTTTGGCAATGATTGGATTTTTGGACAGTAAGGCATTCCCTTCATGATAGACATCATAACCCACATGACTGTAAGTCCATGACCAATAATAATCGTGATCCAGAATCTGCAGTTCTTCTACTAAGCGCAAAGCAAAATTGTCTTCTTTGATCTCAAGGATCGCCTCTGTCGGACAATAAAGACCATCCGGAACGATCGTTGTAGCAGCAATCGATTGATTGACTTCTTGCAACGCAATCAAATCATAATCTCCTGCTGCGATTTCTTGTGCGATCACTTTTAATTTTGCTTCTTGATCGTCTTCTAACCAGCTATGGGTGTTTAATGTTAAAACTTTCATGAATAACGCTCCTCTGCGTTTGATTATCTTCTTTCAAAATGTAAATAAAAGAACGGAGCTGTGCCATAAGTATGAACCAGACGAAACTATCCGCACTGTATGAGATCAGCTGTACTTCTCGTGAATTGCGACGAGAAACTACCAGACTGTAGCAACCCCACGATCGTTTGGATATTCAGTTTGGTAAAATACTTATGGCACAGCTCTTAGTCATTTTATTATAGTTTGACGATTCCAACAACTGCTGCAGCTTTTTGCTGACCAGTTTGGGACAATTCAAAGGAATCGATTTGATCGGTATTTGTCATTACTACAACGATCGTTGTATCCTTACCCGCTTCTTTGATAGCTGCGAGATCCATTAAAGCCAACGGGTCACCTTTTGTGACTTGCTGCCCTTCTGTGACAGAAACTGTGAATGGTGCCCCTTGAAGTTCAACAGTATCCAAGCCCATATGAACCAATACTTCGACTCCTTCATCAGATAGCAACCCAATCGCATGTTTCGTAGGAAAAACATTCGTCACTTTCCCAGAGACAGGTGAATACACCTGCGTGTTATCGGGAATCACGCCAAATCCGTCCCCCATCATTTTCTCTGCAAAGACTTGATCACTGACCTCCGTGATCGGAATCACTTGCCCATCGGCTACTGAAACAACCTCAGCGGTTATCCCTTGGCTTTCGTGATTCGTCTCATTAGTGACTTCTTTTATGACTGCTTCAGGAATCGCCACACCGGAATCCAAGATATCCTGGATGTCTGATTTAAGTACATCGGCTTTAGGCCCATATACCGCTTGCACTCCGTTATCTTTTACGATCAAACCTAATGCGCCAGCACCTTTCCAAGACTTTTCGTCTCCTACTGAGCTAGGGTCTTTGACAGAGACCCTTAAGCGAGTCATACATGCATCTACATCGCGGATGTTTTCACGTCCTCCCAACAGATGAATGATCTTAACCACTTGAGAGTTTGGATCTAACGTTCCGTCAGAGGCAGTTGTTGCTACGTTTTCGTCAGCTCCTTCTACTTCGTAGTTGCCGTTGCGTCCGGGCGTCGCAAAGTTGAATTTTTTGATTAAGAAGTTAGCCAAGAAATACATGCCGACCCCAAATGCGATCGTTACTAGGACAAAATTGATCAAGTCCTGACCCAGACCTGCATTGATCGCCATTGGTGTCCGAGTCAATAGTTCGATATTTCCAAAGGAGTGAACACGCAGGTGAACGATATCCGCCATAGCAAATGCTGCCCCTTGAACGACTGCATAAACAACATATAACGGTACAGCCGCAAACATGAACATAAATTCCAATGGCTCTGTCACACCTGTCAAGAAAACCGCAATGGCAGCGGATAAATACATCGAGGTATATTTATGGCGTTTGTCTGCATCGACATTGCGATACATTGCATAGGCAAGTCCCATCAAAATACCAGAAGAACCGATCATTTGTCCGACTTTGAAACGTGCAGGCACAAAATTCTCTATCAAGAATTGGTATTGTGAAGTATCCCCTGCATTTCGCATATTGACTAAATCAGTTGCCCAAGCTAACCATAGAGGATCTTGACCGAAAACTTGTGTCCCCGCTTGTGCACCAGATAAGATCGTATAGGTGCCTCCCAATTCAGTATAATTGATGGGAATAGTCAGCATGTGATGCAGCCCAAATGGCAATAGTAATCGTTCTAATGTTCCAAACAAGAAAGGTGCTAAAATCGGCGCACTTTCTTGCGATTGTGCGATCCACAAGCCAAAGTTATTGATTCCTGCTTGAATATAAGGCCAAACGATCGCTAACACGATCGCAACAACCACGGAACGAGCAATTACAACAAACGGGACGAAGCGCTTGCCATTAAAAAACGAAAGCGCATCGGGCAGTTTGCGGAAATTATAGTATTTATTATAAGCAGTCGCACCCACAAACCCGGCGATGATCCCTACAAAAACACCCATGTTCAGTGCCGGAGCTTCTAAGACACTTGTAAAAAAGCCATCCACCATAATTTTCGTACCGAACAATGTATGAGTAAAAGCCCCTTCTTCCGTCAGCATGGCGCTTGTGACCCCGAAGATCGAACCTGTGATTCGATTGATCAATACAAATGCAATCCCCGCAGCGAATGCCCCGCCTGCGCGTTCTTTCGCCCAACTACCACCGATAGCTAATGCAAATAATAAGTGCAGATTCCCAATAATTGCCCAACCAATATTTTCGATCACACCACCGGTCGTTACCAAAAATGCCCAATCGGCATTAATCATGGGGATCGTCTTCCCAATACTGATCATCAATCCGGCGGCAGGCATAACAGCTACCACAACCATTAGTGCTTTTCCGAATTTCTGCCAGAATTCAAAGCTTAGTAATTTTTTCATCCTCTTTCTTCCTCCTCCACCGTTTTACGCAATCGGTTTCTTAATAATCACATTGTAGCGGAGATTGAAAATTTTGTAAACCGAGAAATTTCAATTTACATTCTCCTCAGCCATTAATTTACAAAAATGCGCAAAAACAGCTCTTTGTCACACTTCTATTTAAAAAAGCATAGAAACCAATGATTTACGCTTGACTAACGCAATCGTTTGCATTTATTATAGAGTTATCAAAAAGATTTTGGAGGAAAAACCTATGAAAAAAATCCAGCGTTTGTTCGATATCGATCCTTGGAAAATCGCAACAACTACTTTAGATAAAGAAAATCGCCGACTACAAGAGTCGCTTACAAGTATTGGAAATGGCTACATGGGGATGCGGGGTAATTTTGAAGAACAATATAGTGGCGATCACCATCTAGGGACTTATCTGGCAGGGGTCTGGTATCCAGACAAAACTCGTGTTGGCTGGTGGAAAAATGGCTATCCGGATTATTTTGGAAAAGTGATCAATGCTGTTAACTTCATTGCAATGGATCTTTTCATCAACAATCAGGCTGTTGATCTTGCGAAAATCAGTCCGAGCGATTTTTATATGGAACTGGATATGCAAACAGGAATTTTACGCCGGACATTTACAGTTTCATTAGCTGGCGCAACTGTCAAATTTACTTTTGAGCGCTTTTTAAGTATCGTCAAGCGAGAAATGGCGGTAATCACGATGCAGGCAGAAATCCTTGAAGGATCAGCAGAAATCACAGTCATTTCTAAACTAGACAATAATGTCCGCAATGAAGATAGTAATTACGAAGAACGCTTCTGGGAAGAATTAGACCACGGCAGCTCAGGCAACTATCGTTATCTGACCACCCGTACCATTGAAAACAACTTTGACATTGAGCAATTCACGGTCACTGCCGCAATGCGTCATAGTCAAGAGCCAGCATCCACAGAGACGAGTGAATTGACGATTGCTGACGCGTTTACTTTTACAGGAGAAACAGGAGCTGTCTTTCATTTACAAAAAGACGTGATTATCGTTACCAGTCGTGATGTCAATCCTCATGATCAAGTAACAAAAATTGCAGAGCTTTTCCAAGTGTACAGCGCACCTTACGAAGACTTACGGCAAGAACAAGTCAATGCTTGGAAAGACCGCTGGGCACTAGCTGATGTGATCATTGAAGGCGATGCTGCTGCGCAACAAGGAATTCGTTTCAATTTATTCCAACTCTTCTCGACTTATTATGGAGAAGATGAACGTTTAAATATTGGACCTAAAGGATTTACCGGTGAAAAATACGGTGGCGCTACTTATTGGGATACAGAAGCCTATGCTGTGCCTCTTTATTTGGCATTAGCGAAACCAGAAATCACTCGGAATTTGTTGAAATATCGCCACAATCAATTGCCGCAAGCCCATATCAATGCGCAAAAACAAGGCTTGGCTGGCGCGCTTTATCCTATGGTGACATTTACAGGGATCGAATGCCACAATGAATGGGAAATCACCTTTGAAGAGATCCATCGAAATGGTGCAATCGCTTATGCCATCTATAACTACACGAATTACACAGGTGATACGAGCTATCTGAAAAAAGAAGGCTTGGAAGTATTAACGGCCATCGCTCGTTTCTGGGCAGATCGTGTCCATTATTCCAAACGTCAGCAAAAATATATGATCCATGGCGTTACCGGCCCCAACGAATATGAGAATAACATCAACAATAACTGGTATACGAACAAGATGGCTACCTGGGTCTTGAGCTATACTTTACAAAGTTATAAAGAATATGCCACAGAAGCAACCGTAACGATCCCAGAAAAAGAGCAAGACTACTGGCAGGATATCATTGACAATATGTATTTCCCAGAAGATCAAGACTTAGGAATTTTCGTTCAGCACGATACCTTCTTAGACAAAGATTTGATGCCAGTCACTGATTTAGATCCAGAAAACTTGCCATTGAATCAAAATTGGTCATGGGACCGAATCTTGCGCTCTTGCTTTATCAAACAAGCGGATGTCTTACAAGGAATCTATTTCTTTGGGGATCAATTTACAGAAGAGGAAAAACGAAACAACTTTGACTTCTATGAACCAATGACAGTGCACGAGTCTTCCCTGTCTCCTAGTATCCATGCCATCTTAGCAGCCGAGCTGGGAATGGAAGAAAAAGCACTGGAAATGTATGAACGAACGGCTCGGCTAGATTTGGATAACTACAACAATGATACCGACGATGGTTTGCATATCACTTCAATGACTGGCAGTTGGTTAGCGATCGTTCAAGGATTTGCCCAAATGAAGACGGACCATGCCCATCTAGGTTTTGCCCCGTTTCTACCGAAGACTTGGAACAGCTATGCTTTCCATATCAATTATCGCGGACGCTTATTATTCATTTCTGTTAAAGAAGAAACTGTCACACTAAAGAAAATCAGTGGTGAGCCATTGACGGTTCAGCTTTATGGAAAAGAGCATCTGTTGGAAGAAGAAGTCTCAGTAACTATTGCTTAATTATTGATCAGAAACCAAGAAAGAAGAAATGAAGGCATTTCTTCTTTCTTTTCTTTCCGGCTACCAAAATAACACAACTTTATGATACTATAAGCTAAAAAAGGAGGGAAAACAGTGAGCGTAACTGTCAAAGATGTCGCCAAAAAAGCCGGCGTCGCTACTTCAACTGTTTCTCGGGTCGTGAATGATCACCCTAGTATCTCTGAAGACACAAAAAAGAAAGTACGCAAAATCATGGCTGAGATGGGCTACGTGCCAAATTTGGCTGCGCGAAATCTAGGCAAGCAGATTTCAAGCGCGATCGGTGTTATCTTGCCGCCTTTGGATTCAAAGGAACGGCTAGGAAATCCTTTCTATTTAGAAACGATCGAAGCCATCAACGAAGAAGCTCGCCACCACCAAATGACGGTTGCGGTTGCCTCTGCCCGTGATTTTGATACATTATTGAAAAATGTGGAACGTATGCACCTTCAAAAACAAGTGGATGGTTTTATCTTAGTCTATTCCGATGAAAAAGATCCAATCATTGATTATTTAGTTCGTAAAAAAGTTCCTTTCACATTGATTGGACATCCTTACAGCAATGAACAAAATATCGTTTTTGTTGATAATGACAACCAAATGCTGGGAAAACAAGCGACAGAGTATCTGATCTCCCAAGGACACTCTAAGATATTGTTTGCTACGAATACAACTCACGAAAATCTCTATTTCGAACGTTTCTTTGGCTATCAAAAAGCAATGATGCTAGCCAACCTGCCTTTTTATCCGGCATTGACATTTGAACAGGCAGAAGACTATGTCAATTTCGAGACAACGATCAAAGAGACCGAAGCAACGGCAATCGTAGTAATCGATGATCTTTTTGCAGTTCGGATCATCCAACTGGCAACGATGTTCGGGTATAAAGTTCCGGATGATCTATCTGTGATCAGCTTTAATAACTCGATTTTTGCTACATTGACCCATCCTTACTTGACCAGCATTGACATCAACGTCTTATCCTTAGGAAAAATCGCCACAGAAAGCTTGATGGCACAATTAAACCATGAAGGTTCAAATGCGGTTCAGCTTGTCGTCCCGCATAAGCTGATTAAACGAGAGACTGTCTTGAACCTCAATAACTTAGCATAAATTGCACTGTCTCATGACAAATAAGAAGCAAGAAAGTCCAGAATAACCGAACTCTCTTGCTTCTTATTTGTATTCTTTGCTTTCTAACCGAAACAGGGGACTCATCGGTGTATTTTCGTGGATTCGTTTGACAGCCTCGCCCATCAGTTCTGCACAAGAAAGGTAAGACAACCGTTCTGGATGCCGTTCTTCGGCAGTCCAACAAGAATCTGTGACACAAATGTTTTCGATGACAGATTGATCAAGAATATCTTTGGCTGGTGGTGACAATAACGCATGAGAGACGCACGCATAAATCTCACTAGCTCCTGCTTCTTTTAGCAAATCTGCTGCCTTTGACAATGTTTTGCCTGTATTCAAAATATCATCTACTAAAATACATTTTTTGCCGGCAACATCTCCAATCACATAGCCACCATCTGCCTCATCTTGATCAACGATCGCAATCGCTGTATCTAAATATTCGGCTAAACTGCGGGTCCGCTGAACTCCGCTATTTTTGGGAGAGACAACGACATATTCGTCTCCGATCATTTTTTTCTCGCGATAATAATGCGCGAAAAGCGGAATCGTAAATAGATTATCAACAGGAATATCAAAGAAGCCTTGCACCTGCACGGCATGCAGATCCAATGTCAAGATCCGTGTCGCCCCAGCTTCCACTAACATATTGGCAATCAATTTTGCCGTGATCGGTTCATGAGGATTTGCCGTCCGGTCTTGTCTTGCATACGCATAGTACGGTAAAACCACATTAATCGTTTTGGCACTTGCACGTTTCATGGCATCGATCATGATCAACAATTCAAGATAGTGATCATTGACTGGTTCATTGGTTGATTGAATGATAAAAATATGATCGCCACGAACACTTTCCTCAATATTGATCGCGATCTCTCCATCACTAAATTGTGTTACTTTTGACTTACCTAACTCTGTACCGAAAACTTTTGCAATTTTCTCGGCTAACGGTCTGTTGCCGTTCAAACTGAAAATCTTCAATGAACTATCTTTATAACTTTCGCCCATGTCTGCCTCCAAGTGAAGTGAATTGTTTCTTTTATTCTAGCACATTATAGGTGCTTTTTTCATTAAATTAATTTAAGGTAACGAGACAGTTCCGTTAATCCAGCTGGCTGGAATCACTTGATTGTAATTCCCCCAGTTGTCATGAACTTTTAGATAACGTCCGGTCTCTGTTTCTAAATAAGCATATGCGACTACCCAGTGATTGCCGTAGGTACTTCCTAAAGGCTTCAAGAGACCAACGATCACCGGTTTGCCTTGATCGATCCGTTTGCAGGCTCGCTGCCAGCCGCCGAAAACTGTGGCACGCCCCCGATAAGGTAGATCAAAATGAGTGAAAAAGCGTGATAGTCCATGAGCCACCTGCCAAGCAATCGTTGGCAATCCATGAGGTTGAATCAAGAGCCGCAAGATGTCAGTCAGTGCGCCCGGCTGCAGCTGATTTTTCCTTCTCACTGTTTTAGGGATGATCTGCTCATCGATATAATCTTGATAATAAGCCAAAAACACGGTGGCAGCATAAGTTCCGCACAAATAGCCGGAAGGTGTTACCCAAGATTTGTAGCGGCGGAATCGTTCTTCTGGTATTCCCTGCCAAGTATCTATGTTCTCTCTTTCTTCCATCGCCATTCCTCCTTACCAAAGTATATCTTAATAGTACCACGGGAATCAGCCGGTTTAGACACTAAGGAACTTTTTCGTTAAGAAAAAAACAAACTTTTTTTGCGTACTGGAAAATTTTGTTCCATAATAGGAGAAAGCATAAAAAGGAGCGAAGCATATGACAACATTATTAAAAGATGATTTTTATGATTATGTGAATGGCGATTGGTTGGAATCAGCGGTGATCCCTGCGGATAAACCGGCAACTGGAGGTTTTCAAGATCTGGTAGACGGAATCGATCAGTTGATGATGGCTGAGTTCAAGAATATGGCGGCAGATCCTTTAGCAATTCCTAAAGGAAAAATGAAAGACGCCGTTGCTTTCTATCGCTTAGCAAGCGATTTTGCTACCCGTGATGAAAACGCAGGTCAAGAAGTTTTGCCGATTTTGGCAAAAATCGAAACCCTTGCGTCTTATGACGAGTTAAATGCACAGCTACCTGAATTCATTCTTAACGGCATCCAACTACCATTTGCTTTCGATATCGGCTCCGATATGAAAAACGCGAAAATGAATACACTGTTGGCCTATCCGCCAGCAACGATCTTGCCTGACAAAACATATTATACTGACCACCCGCAGGCAGAAGAGTTACTACAAGTTTTCTTCGACAATGCTGTTGCGCTCTTAACGAAATTAGGGAAATCACAATCCGAAGCAGAGTCGCTGGTAGAACAAACACTGGCTTTTGATAAATTGATTGCTCCTCATGTTCGCAGTGCAGAAGAAAATGCCGATTACAGCAAAAATTACAATCCGCAAAGTCTAGATACCTTTGCACAGCATTCGGCGCAACTCGACTTCAAAAAGACATTAACCGCTTTATTAAATGCCGAACCAAAAGAGCTGATCGTGACTGAGCCTGAGTACTTTGAGGCATTCGATATCATTGTCTCTCCTACCCACTTTGATTTATTGAAAAGCTGGATGATCGTTCATCAAAGTTTGCGCTACACTGGATATCTTAGTGAAGAACTACGCCAACTCGGCGGAGCCTACAATCGGTACCTCTCTGGCGTTGATGAAGCGATGCCTAAAGAAAAAGCCGCCTATTATCTGACGATTGGCCAATTTAGTCAAGTCGTCGGTGATTATTATGGTCGCAAGTATTTTGGTGAAAAAGCAAAAAATGATGTAAAACATATGGTGGAAACGATGATCGGCGTCTATCAAGATCGTTTGACCAGCAATACTTGGCTCAGCGAGCATACCAAACAAAAAGCAATCGTTAAATTAAATAAACTAGGAATCCATGTCGGTTATCCAGACAAAATCCCAGCCATCTATGATCGACTGCACACAGACCCTGATGCATCATTGTTACAAAATGCACTACGTTTTGGACGTATCTTCCGGGAAGATCTTTTTAGCAAATGGCAAAAACCGGTCGATCGCGAGGAGTGGGAAATGTCTGCAGCAACAGTCAATGCCTACTATCATCCTTTCAAGAATGTGATCGTCTTCCCAGCAGCTATTTTACAAGCACCATTTTACAGTCTTTCTCAATCAGCAAGTGCCAATTATGGTGGGATCGGTGCAGTGATCGCTCATGAGATTTCCCATGCGTTTGATAATAACGGAGCCAAATTTGACGAATTCGGCAACCTGAATAATTGGTGGACAGCAGAGGACCTGGCCCATTTTGAGACATTGGCTCAAGAAATGATCAATGAATTCGACGGCTTGCCATTTGCTGGTGGAACGGTCAATGGCACCTTGACAGTATCGGAAAATATTGCCGATGCTGGTGGATTAAGCTGTGCACTAGAAGCAGCAGAAAAAGAAACTGACGTCTCACTAGAAGACTTCTTTATCAATTGGGCAAAAATTTGGCGCACAAAAGCCAAAGAACAATATCAACAGTTGCTGCTGGCCATTGATGTTCATGGCCCTGCCAAGTTACGGGCCAACATCCAAGTTCAAAACATCGATTCCTTCTTCACTACTTTCGGTATTGAACCGGGAGATGGCATGTACCGGGCTCCTGAAGACCGTGTTCAAATCTGGTAAGATACAGCTTGCTACGAGGCATTTGTTACGAACTGTTTGGTTATGAATCATTGGTCCATTTGTTGATGCAACTTTAAAAAAAAAAAGAGGATTCACCTCACATCATTAGCCAAAGTAGTTCAGAAATACAATCAGCCGTCACCTTCATCAAAAGATACAATATTAAGACCGCCCCCGAAAAGTTAGCTGTTTGCTGCTAACTTTTCGGGGGCGGTGATTTTATTTTCCTAGTGCTTTTTTGATCATTTCGATTAGAGAATCAAATTGGGAATGGTCCTTTACGACTTGGTCAGCATGATACCGGTTGCTTCTATCTTTCATAAAGTCCATGAGTTGATCTTTATCTTGAATGCCTAGTTTTGTCATCAATGCTTCCACATTTTCAAAATCGGTATACTTTTGCATGAACGTATCATTCAAAATCTTGTCAACATCCAATTCACCGCTTTTATAGGACTGATACAATCCTGTCAATTCACTGAAACTAAACTGTTCTTTTAATTGATCCATAAATCCCATTACACTCAGCTCCTTTTTTTAAAGAATAGTAGCCCCTAATGTCTGCTCAAAGTGGCGCAACGCCCATTCATGACCGACTGGATCGAAACTTGCGACAGCATCTTTGAAAATAAATAATCGATACCCAAGGTTATACGCATCGACAGCCGTATGCAAGATACAGATATCTGTACAGACACCAGTCAAATAAAGTGCAGTAATGCCTCGTTCCCGTAAACGAATGTCAAGATCTGTCCCACTAAACGCCGAGTAGTGGCGCTTATCGATCCAGTAAACATTTTCTTTTTCTTTGTGATCTTCATACACTGCAGCTAGTGTCCCGTAGAGATTCCGTCCCTCTGACCCTGCCAGATTATGAGGAGGAAACAACTGATTTTCTGGATGATAAGGATCTTCTGCTTCATGGCGATCAATGGCAAAGACAACAAAATCCCCTTGATCGATAAATCGTTGGGTATGATCTACTAATGTTGTTTCAATCGCTTGACCCGCTTGACCGGTCGTCAAACGACCAGTATCAGCTACAAAAT
Organism: Enterococcus sp. FDAARGOS_553; assembly: GCF_003812305.1. NCBI lineage: Bacteria > Bacillati > Bacillota > Bacilli > Lactobacillales > Enterococcaceae > Enterococcus > Enterococcus sp. FDAARGOS_553. The sequence goes on along the minus strand of NZ_CP033740.1, from coordinate 1,341,609 downwards.
CGACCGTATAATCAATTGAGAGTAATGCGTTCATTTGTGATCTCCTCCAATTTTATTTCAGCTTTTTAACAAAGGCGAGCACCATTTCTGCAGAGCGCTTGCCGGCTTCCAAAATGAATTCGTCAAAGGAAACTGTTGCAGCATGATCCGCAGTGTCACTGATGGCTCTTACGACAAGGAAAGGAATATTGAATTGCTTCGCTGTTTGGGCGATTGCAGCACCTTCCATCTCGCAAGCCAAAGCGTCTGGGAAGTGCCTTAGGATTTCTTGTACTTTACGTCCGTCATTGATAAAGCTGTCCCCTGTTACGATCAAGCCATTTTTTACATTGTGATTCGTTGCTTCTGCGGCTTTGGTCATTTCGCCGATCAAGTAACGACTGGCCTCGAAATACAAAGGCATTCCCCCTGGGAGTTGCCCATATGTATACCCAAATCCAGTAACATCTACATCGAAATAAGCTAGTTTTTCTGAAATCACAAGGTCGCCGACGGCTAAACCAGCACCGATTCCCCCAGCAGATCCAGTATTGATCACCATGTTGACCCCATATTGCTGAATCAGCAAACTTGTTGTCAGTGAAGCGGCAACTTTCCCGATTCCAGATCGAACAACGATCACTTCATGATTGCCGATACTGCCGGAAATAAATAGTGCTCCAGCTCGCTCCCAAGATAAGGGAGCTTCCAATGCTTCCCGCAAGATCTTGATTTCTTCATCCATTGCACCGATAATACCAATTTTCATCTTGTAGCCTCCTGACGATCCTATACATTATATCTTAATAAAAGATCATTTTTTCTCCTTTTATGATAAACTAGTTTTACTCAAAGGAACAGTTTTTTGTCAGACCATTAAGGAGGTTTTTATGTCTGAGATATTTAATAAAATGGCCGACCATTACGATACACCCCCAAGGATTGCTCTAGCTGAAAAGATTACAGCAGCAGTAAGACCCCAACTGATGAATGCCCGTGAACAAATTCTTATTGATTATGGCGGCGGAACAGGTCTTGTTAGTTTACCGCTGGCCCCTTTAGTCAAGCAACTGCAGATTTGGGATACTGCGGAGGGCATGCTGGCGATCGTTGATCAGAAGGTCACCCAGCAAGGGCTGACAAATGTTTCTGGATCACTCCACGATTTAACGAAGGAGTCCATTCATGAAGAAGCAGATATCGTTCTGTTGTCGCTGGTAATGCTTCATATTCCCGACACAGAACATTTACTGCAGCAACTTTATCAATTGTTAAAACCCGGCGGACGTTTGTTCATCGTTGATTTCAATAAAAACCAATCCGTCTCACATCCTAAAGTACACAATGGATTTGAGCAAGACACGCTGCTCCAACTAGCAGAATCAGTAGGTTTTGATTCAGTAAGTTATGAAACATTTTTTGAAGGTCCACAGTTGTTTATGGGGCAAGATGCTGCTCTTTTTCTATATAGCGCTGCTAAGCCATCCCAGCCATAAAACAAAAAAACCAGCATGCTGAGCGCTGATGCTCTGCGTGCTGGTTTTTGATTAGATACATGTGCTGATCAACGAATTAAACCCGATTAATCGTGTTCCTTAAAGCAAAAAGATCGCTAATGCAACTACGATCAGCAGCAATGCCACTACCACGATTGCTTTGATCAAAAAAGTATTCAAGTTGCGGGACTTCTGATTTTCTCCTGCTCTCGTTTTAGTGATCGCTTTATTTTTTTTACGGACTTTCCGATAATGATTGTCGATTTGCTTTTCTTTTTGCTTCCACTCTTTGTTTGCTTGCTTAGCAACGATCTTTTGGTTTCGCTCAGAAGCAGCCATTTCTTCTTCACGACGTCGACGCAATTCAGAGCGGGTGATCAGTGGTTCTTTAGGCACGACTGTTCCTCCGTTTCAATTCTAAAAGCTCCCAAAACTGAATCGCAAAAATCGTTTTTGCATCACAGATCGTTCCATCTGCGATTGCTGCTTTGGCTTCTTTCATTGTCAATTCATACACTTCCAATACTTCATCCTCATCTTGAGGCAGAGGGTTCTCTACTTTTTGTAATTGTTTCGCGTGAAACAAATGCAGCACTTCATTAGCAAAGCCCGGGGAAAGATACATCGAATGCACATGTTCCAACGTTGATGCTCGGTAGCCGGTTTCCTCTTCTAATTCACGAGCACCAGTCAATTCGGGCTGTGCACCTTCTCCTGGATCGATCTTGCCTGCCGGAATCTCTAAAATGACTTTCTCTAATGGCTTGCGAAACTGGCGGACAAAAATCATTTTATTTTCTTCTGTCACAGCGATCACTGCAACACCGCCTGGATGAAAGACCAACTCTCGTTTGCTAGTACCGCCATTTGGTAATGCGACATCATCAACAACGACATCAATGATTTTTCCATGAAAAATCTCGTTTCTGACAATCGTTTTTTCTTCAAAATCTTTATAGGTTAACATTTTTTCACCTGACCTTTAACGTCTTTTCTACAAAATACTTTAGCATAGTTTCTCAAAAATATCTCCTTAAGAAAGAGCAAGAAAGATTATGATTTTACTAAATATCGGAAAATCCACCCCAAGTCTGATATTTTTCTACTAGTGAACATGCTAAAATAAGGATGTCGAACAATCCCTATATTACTTGTCCAAAGAATTTTAGGAGGAGGAAAAATGAAAAAAAATATTTGGCTGATCGTTTCTGCGATCGCTGTAATCACACTTTTTGCCTTTATCAGTTCCACAGGCACTGATTTGTTTACTGTCTTGTTGCTGATCGTTGGCGCGATTCTGGTATTTATTGGTCTGAAGGGGCGTAAGGTAGAAGCAAATCCCAATGTGTTACCTATACTGACGAAAGAAAAAGAAGCGCATTACTTGAAAAGCGGTATGTCTCCAAGTGAAATCGAACTGTTCCGAGAAACCATGAATCAAACCAAACAACAGATCGAGCATTTACAAAAAAACATCAACCGCAGCAATAAATTAAAAGCGATCGACTTGCGTCATGATGCATTACGCGCTTCGAAAGCACTGTTCAAAGAGTTGGTCAAAGAACCGACGAAATTACATTCGGCGAGTCATTTTCTTTACACCCATTTGCCGAACATGGTTGATTTGACAGACAAATTCATTGAGATCAATGAACATGAGATCAAAAGCCGTGAAACCTATGAAAAAATCGAAGAAAGCACTCAAATCATTGAACAAATGGCCTCGTTGATCGCTAAAGATTATCAGCAGTTTGTGGCAGATGATTTAGATGATCTTGATATCGAGTTATCCATTGCCAAACAAAGCATAAAACGAGATAATGAATAGGGATGGATTCCTTTGCTCGATCTTCGAATGAAGCGATCCAAAAAAAAAATCTAGCCCAGGCTAGATTTTTTTCGAAACAAGACTTAGGAGGAGTTAGAATGACGGAGACACCAAATCAAGTTAAACCAGTAAACGATACTCTTGATGATCTATTGAATAATCCATTTGCAACCCCTGTCGATACATTGACGACAACCCAGCAGGCAGAGATCAATGCCTTGCAAGAACAACAAAAAGCCTCTCGCTTAATTGATAAATTACCACCTGAGCGACAAGCACAGGCACAAGAGTTAGCGAATAAGATTGATCCAACCGACCAACAAGCAGTCATTACCTATGGCGCAGCTGCTCAAACCAAGCTGGGAGAATTCTCTCAATCGATGCTGAATCATGTGCAAGCAGCAGATATCGGACCTGTCGGTGATTCATTGACAGAGTTGATGTATCGTCTGCAAGAAGCTAATCCAGATGAATTACGTGCAGGAGAAGGCAATCTCTTCAAACGGATGTTTGGCAAAGTCAAACAATCGATTTTTGAGATCACCGCTAAATACCAAAAAATCGGTGCTCAAATCGATAAAATCGCTGTTAAATTAGACAAAGAAAAAGACGGTCTGTTAAAAGACAATTTGATGTTGGAACAGCTTTACCAAAAAAACAAAGATTACTTCGATGCATTGAATATCTATATTGCTGCCGGTGAGTTAAAAATGCAAGAACTACAAACAACGATTATTCCTGAAGCAATGAAAAAAGCACAAGAAACGAATGATCAGATGGATGTACAGATCGCCAATGACTATACGCAATTTTTGGATCGCTTAGATAAGCGGACCCATGACTTGCGCTTGGCCCGTCAGATCACGATCCAACAAGCACCACAGATCCGTTTGATTCAAAATACCAACCAAGCATTAGCAGAAAAGATTCAGGCATCTGTCAATACAGCGATTCCTTTATGGAAAAACCAAGTCGTTATCGCACTGACTTTATTGCGTCAAAAAGATGCGGTTACTGCACAACGCCAAGTTTCGGAAACAACGAATGATCTCTTACGTAAGAACTCTGAAATGCTGAAGGTCTCTGCGATCGAAACAGCTAAAGAAAACGAACGAGGAATCGTTGATATCGAAACGCTGCAAAAAACGCAAAACGATCTTGTCGAAACAATTCAGGAAACATTGCGTATCCAAAAAGAAGGAAAAGAAAAACGCCGAGCGGCCGAAGTGGAATTGGGTCACTTGGAAGAAGACCTCAAAGATCGCTTGTTGGACTTGACTGGAAACAAATAATTCAGGCAGACGCAATACTGTTTTCTATTAGCTGAACGAGCCTCTGGGAATCTCTCAGGGGCTCGTTTTTTACAGTGTCATCACTTTTGGTTTCCTGCCAAGACATGAACAAAAACAAGAGCGTTAGCAAACACTAACGCTCTTGCTGGTTTTCTTCATTCAATGCACTATTGCGGTACCCATAGATAAAATAGATCAGCAAACCAATGACGATCGTAATACCAAAAACGATCCAAGTGGCTGTCTGCAATCGCGTCATCAAGAACAAACAGCTAGCAACAGAAACTAATGGCAAGACTGGCACAAGCGGCACCTTGAATTCCCCTTTTTTGGGCATGCCCATCATTTTACGCAGCTTGATGATCCCCAACGACATTAAGATCAAGTAGGCCAATGCCACGATATTCGTTAATTCTGCCAAAATATTCAATGGAAAAGCTGCGGCAAAAAAGAAGGCGACGACTCCAGCTGCATAAGTCGCTTTTTTCGGTGTCTTATGCTTAGGATTAATTTTTTGCAATGATTTTGGCAACAAGCCATCCTTACTGATAGCATAAAGCAAACGTGCTAATGAGTACATCATGGAAATCGTCACTGTCAGCAGCGTTAAAATGGCACCCACCGAAATCACCGAACCAACTAAGCCGTGATCGATATATCGCATGGCAAAAGCTACCGGATCATTGACATTCAATTCTTTAAAGGGAACGATTCCAGTCAAAATCAGCGTGACCACGATATACAATAAGGTAGCGATCGCAATTGAACCGATAATTCCCCGGGGCACATCTTTTTGCGGATTTTCAACTTCTTCCGCAGCCATTGCGACCGCATCAAAGCCCAAAAAAGCAAAGAAAACAAGTGCCGCCCCATTAAAGACGCCCGAAAATCCGAAAGGCATGAACGGCTGCCAGTTGCTTGGCTTCACAAAAAATACCCCAAAAAAGATAAAAAGCGCAATGATCCCGAATTTGACCCAAACCATAGCATTGTTCAATCGCAAGGCTTTTTTGGCTTCTTGACTTACCCAAATCGTCACAAAAATGATCACTAATCCTGCAATCAGATCAATGTACGTTCCTTCGCCAGGATTATAGCCAGCAGTCAGCGCTTTTGGCAGATGCACACCGATACTTGTCAAGAACCCTTGGACATAACCGGACCAGCCAGAGGCCACCGAAGATACTGCCAACATAAACTCGCATAGCAGAAACCAGCCAGCGAGCCATGCAACAAATTCGCCAAATACAACATACACATACGAATAGGCACCGCCTAATACAGGGATACGGGAAGCAAACTCCGCAAATGAGAGCCCTGATAAGATAACGACAAAAGCCGCTAAGACAAATGACAAGATCAATGCTGGCCCTGCATATACAGCAGAAGCCGCGCCGGTCACAACAAAAATCCCTGTGCCGATGATTGCGCCAATACCCAACATGATCAAGTCTTTCAATTTCAAATCTTTTTTCAAATGACTAACGGGACTGGCTTCAATAGTTTTTTTACGAAATAAATCCATAAATCCTCCTAAATTTCACTACTTATGCAGCTTTCATATACCCTAGAAGGATACCACCAAAAATAACAAGCAAGCAACCAAAAACCACATATTTGAACTCTTTTTTGGTTTTTTTCTCCCCTAATAAGAATATGCCTCCCAGTGTAGAGATAATAATCCCCATCTGTGACAGCGAGAAACCCACGGCCAGTCCGATCTGTTGAACTGTTATCAACATACAAACATTTCCTATTCCCCACAACAATCCTGATAATGTATTCTTCCAGACCGCCCGATTGACTTTGGTTTTTCTTAGAGCAAAGAAACTAGCGCCAATCAGCATGCCTATACTCTGAGGCAAGATAATTGCCAATGGGTCAATTCCCGCCCAAGTAATAATGATTGTGTAAGCACCATAGCCAATTGTTGAGGAAATCAACGAACGAAAGCCTCTAGGAAAATCCAACATCTTGTTTTCTGTCTCAGGCATTTGTTCCCCGTCTTGTCGTGCGGTCAAATAGGCACCAGTTACTAATAAAATCAATGCGGTGATTCCCAACAAATAGTCTCGTGATTGCGTCCATTCGCCAAAAAAAAGGGCTCCAGCAATTGTATTTAAGATCAATTGCATACCAGTAGATAACGGAAGCCCCACCGAAACGCCCAGATATTTCATTCCATGAAATTGACCATTTTGACCAACTGACCAGCAAAGTCCTGACAGCAAACCAATCACTACGATCCAGCCATCAATCGTCGGCATAGTGACAAAGAAAACAATCAGTGAAAAAAGGAATGCACCAATTGTCATTCCTAATGTCTGTTGATTCGCATCCCCACCTAATTTTCCACTGACCAATCCGATACTGCCCCAGGCAAACATCGGTATTAAAGCAAATACTATACTCATCTTATCCATCCTTATCATTCAATTTGACACACAAGGTTCAGTGTATCAGTGAAAACGGTATAGAGACAAGAACTAAATGGTATTTCTCAAAAAATCATTAGCGATTTTCTTGATAGTAGCTTAGCAGAGGGAAGTAAAGCGTGACGGTTGTCCCTTCTCCTACAACCGATGAAATCGTTAACTCAATTCCTAATTCTTTGGCCAGATTCTTGGCTAAATAGAGCCCTAACCCTGTCGAGTGCATATCAGTCTTCCGACCATTCTCACCAGTAAATCCCTTATCAAAGACTCGCCTTAGATCTTCTGCCGGAATACCGATTCCAGAATCTTCTACCGAAAGACGCGTTCCTTGCCCATCTTTTTGGATTTGGACAATGATTCGCCCATTTTCCGGAGTATACTTCAATGCATTACTGAGGATTTGCCGAAAAATAAAACTCAGCCATTTGCCGTCAGTTAATACTTGCTGGTCTCCCCCTTTAATCGCATAGTGAATATTCTTCTGAATGAACACGTTGGCTTGACTGCGAATAACCGGCTGAATCGTCGCTTTCAATGACACTTCTTGAACAAGGTAATCTTTGGAAAAACTGTCCAAACGTGCCACATACAGCACTTGTTCCACATACTCATTGATCCGATTCACTTCGTTTTCCAGTAAAATATACTTTTCATCTGGAATATCAAATTCAATCGAATTTAACAGTAAGCGCGTCGCTGCCAAAGGTACTTTAATCTCATGGACCCAAGAATCAATGTATTCCTTTTGCTCTTCTTGATTGCTTATCACTTGCTGCATCAAGTCTTGGTGTTCGCGAATCAGCTGATTGATATAGTTTTGAACCAGTTCTTCCTCTGATGAACGCGCACCATGAATATAGTTTTGTAAGACACTGTCTGACTCATGGAATGTGAGCTTTTGCCAGAAACGACGTTTAGTAATATAAAAAACGCCCAAAAAAAGCAGTAGAACGACTGATTCCATCAAAAAAAGATAGCCAACAGTTCCCCAGTCGATGGGGAAATCAGGTGTCAGCCACATCACTAGAATCATCAGCAAGAAAAAAATCACCCAACCAATCAGAAGTAACCAGCGGTCTTTTAAGAAGGCAATGAATGACATCGGTTTGTTCATGGCACAATATACCCTTGTCCAACTTTGGTTTCGATGTAATTATCCATACCGGCTTGCTCAATCTTCCGACGCAAGCGATTGATATTGACAGTCAATGTATTGTCGTCAACAAAACGTTCATCATCCCAGAGCGCTCGCAACAGCTTTTCTCGACTAAGGATCTTCCCGTGATTCTTCATCAATATATATAATAATCGATACTCATTTTTGCTTAAATCAATTACTTCATCATTGATCTGCATGCTGCTGTTGTCGATATTCAAAGTAAGCCCATTGTGAACCAGCGTTTCGCTGTTGTTTTCGACATAGTTATAGGAACGGCGCAGCAGTGCATTGATTTTTGCAATCAAGACATCGATCTCAAATGGCTTCGTCACGAAATCATCTGCCCCCATGTTCATCGCCATGATCATATCCATATTCGTATTACGGCTTGATATAAAAATAATCGGTACTTTCGATGTCTCTCTGATTTTCTGGCACCAATAATAGCCGTCAAAAACCGGTAAATTGATGTCCAACAAAATCAATTGCGGTTCTTGCTCTTCAAAATCGTCAAAAACCTGATGAAAATCAGTTGTTCCAAATGTTTCGAATTGCCATTTTTCAAGTTCTTCGATGATCAGCTGGCGAATAACTGCTTCATCTTCTACTACCATGATTTTTGCCATCTGAATATTCCCCTCCACTTCTTTACTTTAACAAATATCTAAATCGAAAGCGAATGATAATCCCAGCTTTAAAAAAAGCTAAAAAAACTCTCAAATCCGCCAGATAAAAAAGTTCCTTTTCTCTGACTCTCTAAGAGTTTCTTTGTCTATTCAATAATCATCGCTGCTTCTAATAATAACTTTCCAACAAATAAAACGATCCCATCTACAAACAAGACACTCATATTGACGCCCAGTAACATAGACAACCGTTCTACCACATCGATCTGCGGTCGTTTTCTCATGTATGCTATCAGAAAAAGATTCACACCATAAGTGACAGCCATGATCACTAACATAATAAATACCAACATTAACCCTTCATTCTCTATTCATTATTTTTCTAAAAATTGTTTGATTGCAGACTGATCGATCGCTTCAAACGGCAGCAAACGTTCACTGATTTCGCGGACGATCGCCGGCAAATGTCCAGGTTGGTCATTTTCGATCTGCAAGACCAATAATGGTTCATGCAAACTCAACCGCAACAAAAACCACCCTTGTCCATAAGGTGCAGAAACCTGTATACGGATGCCTTCTTCATTTTCATTGTCAATCTGCCACCCCGATGGGAGATGATGCGCTAGCGATGCGATAACCTTCTCCCCGGTTGCGCGATAATCTGAATCATTGATCTTGAAACGCAATTCTTGGGTTTCAACTGGCTGTTTCAGCGCCGCGATCAAGTCTTCCAAACTGATATTTTGCGCACGAAGTGTTGGCAGCAACATCAAGATCTTCGCAATAACATATGCACCATCATCTAAAAAATAGTTTTCCTTGAATGCTGCATGTCCACTAGTTTCAATCGCCAACTGAGCATTAATGCCTTTTTCGTTAAGGGCGATCGCTTTGTTGATAACATTACGATACCCGGAAATATAACGCACTTGATGACCACCTAGCGATTCAATAAATGTCTTTAGATGAGTGGAGGTCGGGGAATTCGTGACAATACTCGCAGCCGGATGTTCGGATAAGACGATTTTACTCAAAACAGCAATCATGTTGTTGCGGTTCAGCGGCTGTCCACTTTTGGTCACAACAGCGGATCGATCGACATCGGTGTCAAAGATGATTCCCAAGTCTGCTTGTTCTCGTAAAACGGCTTCCGTAATACTAGCCATCGCTTCTTTATTATCCGGATTAGGAATGTGGTTAGGGAAGTGTCCATCTGGCTCCAGAAACTGTGAACCATTCGTATCTGCCCCTAACGGCACTAAAACTTGCTCTGCAAAAAAACCACCTGCGCCATTTCCAGCATCCACAATGATTTTCATTCCAGCCAATGGCTGTTCTTCTTCTGTCTGCATCCCATGACGAATTTTCGTCACCATATCTGCTGCATAGGGAGTAAGTAAGTCTCGTTGGTAATACTCGCCGAGTTGGTCAGCCGGATGAGCTTCAGGATGTGCTAAGATAAACGAGATATCTTCTTTTTCTGCACCACCAGATTTACTAAAAATCTTGATTCCATTAAAGTAATAGGGCAAATGACTGGCTGTCAGCATCACACCGGCATCACAATCAAAATCAGCAAACTGGGTACTCATAAATAGCGCGGGTGTTGTAGCCAGCCCACAATCAATAACCGTAATCCCTTCTATTCGCAATTGGTTCATAAACGCCTGCTGCAGCGTTTCACCACTTAAACGACTATCACGACCAACTGCCACTTTTAAGGGTTCCGTATATCGCTGCAGCAACCAGGTCCGCAGACCTGAAGCAATTTCTTTCACTGCATCTTCTGTTAAATCCGCTGTAAGATCTGCTGTCGAAAGCGCGATTCCACGGATATCTGAACCATTTTGCAACTTCATTCGCTTCATCTTCTCCACTCCTTTTTTGTAAACGGAAACAACTCCATTATATCAAAGGTAGCATAAAAAGAAACGCCTTTTTAGTATTTTTTACTTTTAAACAAACAATTTATGAAGCACTAAATTCGAGAAGAAGACCTAGTAAATTTTTGCAGAAAAAATGCGCTCAGTCCTTGAAAGGAATCCCTTCCAGCTGTAATAATTTCCGCTTGATCGGCAAACCTCCCCGATAACCAGTCAATCGACCATTTTTTCCCAGGACACGATGGCAAGGGACAATAATCATCATCGGATTGCGTCCGACAGCATTGGCAACCGCTCGGACGGCACTAGGACGTTGGATTCTCGCCGCTAATTCACTATAGCTGACAGTCGTTCCATAAGGGACTTCAGTTAACGCTTGCCAAACAGTTTGTTGGAACGGTGTACCGACAAAGTCAAAAGGAAAATCGAAGGCTACTGGCTCCCCGGCGAAATAGGCTTTCAGCGGCTTTGCATACCTTTCTGGTGTCTGAGAACATTCACGAATTTCTGCATATGGGAAAAAAAGAGCCAACTCTGCATGTTCTGCTAAACGACCAAAATAAGCAGCCCCCTGATCAGTGACACCCAGTTCATACATTTCCTCATTCAATTGGATCTGTGAAACCGTTAAATGCATCCTATTTCCTCCTATCTATCCACTTACTCCTCATAGTTTTTCTTTAGTATAGCACAGCAGCAAGAAAAAAAACGAAGACCCTTAAATCCGGTCTTCATTTCCTGGGAAAAAATCAGTCTAACTCAATTTTTCCTGTATACAGTTGGTAATAGGTCCCCTTCTCTGCTAATAACGTATCATGAGTACCTCGTTCAATGATTCGACCATGATCCATCACCATGATCACATCTGAATTCTGAATCGTCGAAAGACGGTGAGCGATCACGAAAACTGTCCGACCTTGCATCAGCCGGTCCATTCCAGACTGGACGATCCGCTCTGTTCGCGTATCAATGCTGGAAGTCGCTTCATCTAAAATCATAACAGGCGGATCGGCGATCGCCGCTCTGGCAATTGCTAGTAGCTGTCGCTGTCCTTGCGACAGCCCTTCGCCATCCCCCGTGATTACGGTATCGTACTTCTCAGGTAAATGATTGATGAACATATCCGCATTCGCCAGTTTTGCTGCCGCTTCTACTTCCTCATCCGTGGCATCCAGTTTACCAAAACGAATATTTTCTCGAATCGTTCCTGTGAATAAATGTGTATCTTGCAAGACGATCCCTAATGAGCGCCGCAGAGATTCTAGTTGGATCTTTTGAATATTGATGCCATCATAACGGATCTTTCCCTCTTGAATATTGTAAAAACGATTGATCAAGTTAGTGATTGTCGTCTTACCGGCTCCCGTTGCTCCCACAAAAGCAACTTTCTGTCCCGGTTCAGCAAAAAGATTGATGTCATGCAGAACCATTTGATGATCCACATACCCAAAATCAACTGCTTCAAAACGAACATCTCCAGTCAATTCTGTGTACGTAACAGTTCCATCTTCGTGAGGATGTTTCCAAGCCCAGAGTCCTGTACGATTTGTTGTTTCCACTAAATGGCCAGATTCCCATTTGGCATTGACTAGCGTGACATACCCTGTATCAATCTCTGGGGTCTCATCCAACAAATGAAAAATACGTTCTGCACCTGCCAAAGCCATGATCACAAAGTTGATCTGCTGTGAAATTTGGCTGATCGGTCCATTCAGCGAACGGCTAAGCTGTAAGAAAGAAGCAATCATCCCTACGGTTAGTCCCGAGACACCATTGATGGCAAAGAGCCCGCCGATAATTGCGATCAGCACGTATTGAACATTCAGCAAGTTCATCATGATCGGCATCAATGTATTGGCATTGACATTGGCCTTTGTAGCACTGGATTGCAACTGGTCATTCAAAGCATCAAATTCCTGCATGACAACGTGTTCATGGTTAAAGATCTTGACAACTTTCTGTCCATGCATCATTTCTTCAATATAGCCATTGACTGCGCCTAGATCCCGTTGTTGTGCGCCAAAGAAGCGGCCGCTTTTGCGGGAGATGATCCGAATCACATTCAGCATCAAAATGACCGAAACCAGTACAAAGCAAGTCAATGGGATACTAATGGAAAACATCGCAATGAAAACCGAGCAAAATGTGACGGCAGCCATCATCAAATTGGGAATACTTTGAGAAATCATTTGCCGTAATGTATCCGTATCGTTGGTGAAATGACTCATCATATCACCATCAGAATGGCCATCAAAATAACCAATCGGTAATTTTTGCATATGTTTGAACATCTGATCGCGGATTTTTTTCTGAGTGCCCTCACTGATTTTGACCATCATAAAGTTGTAAGTCAAACCAGCAATGATCCCAATTAAATAAATAATTGCCATCTGAATAATAGCTGCCAGCAGTCCGCTGAAGTTAGGATTGCTTTGTCCCAGCAGCGGAGTGATATGGTCATCGATCACCACTTGCAAAAAAAGTGAGCCGCGAACATTGGCAAAAGCACTTAACAAGATCATGAACAATACGATAATCAACTGCAGTTTGTAATCGCCAAACATGGTCGCCAGCAGACGTTTCAAGGTTCTCTGGGGATTTGCTGCTTGTCTATTCTTCACCTTCACCAAATCCTTTCTGCTGCGAGTCGTAGACTTCACGATAAATTTCATTGCTAGTTAATAATTCTTCATGGGTTCCGATTCCGTTGATTTTCCCATCATCCATCACAATGATTCGATCGGCATCTTCGATCGAATTGATCCTTTGGGAAATGATGATCGTTGTCGTTCCCGGGATTTCTTGTTTCAATCCTGCTCGAATACTACGGTCTGTCTTTGTATCAACAGCGCTAGTAGAGTCATCCAGAATCAGAATTTTCGGTCTTTTTAACAGCGCTCGCGCGATCGTTAACCGCTGCTTTTGTCCACCGGAGACATTATTTCCTCCTTGAGAGATCAATGTGTCATATTTATCAGGAAATTCTTGGATAAAAGGATCCGCTTGGGCAATTTTTGCTACCCGCTGAATCTCTTCATCCGTTGCTTCCGCGTTTCCCCAGCGAAGATTCTCACTGATCGTCCCGCTAAAAAGGACATTGTTTTGCAAAACCATACTGACTTGATCCCTCAATGCTGCCAAATCATAGGCGCGAACATCTTGTCCCCCAACGAGAACACGACCGTCAATGACATCGTACAAACGGGGGATCAATTGGACCAGCGTTGATTTTGCACTTCCGGTTCCGCCGATGATCCCGATTACCTCTCCGGATTCAATTCGTAAGTTGACATTTTCCAATGCCAATCTCGTTTGATCATTTGCGTAACTGAAACAAGCATTTTCAAAGACAATTGAACCATCTTTGACTTCTGTCAATGGCGATGCCGGATTTTTCAAGTCGCTTTCTTCATCCAAAACTTCCACCACCCGCTGTGCGGAAGTACGAGCAATCAGAATCTGAACAAATGCCATTGACATCATCATCAAACTCATCAAGATCTGCATAGTATAGTTGAACATGCTAACCAGTTCCCCTGTCGTCAAGCTGCTGTGCTCAACGATCAGTTGGGCACCGAACCAAGACAACAGCAACATACAGCTATAGATCGAGAATTGCATCAAAGGCATATTGAACGAGACGATTCGTTGTGCTAGCGTAAAGTTGCGGTAGACATCATTTGACACCTCGTCAAAAAGTTCTTCTTGCTGCTCTTCTCTGACGTAGGACTTGACCACACGGATTCCTTGAAGATTTTCTTGGACTACGTTGTTCAAACGGTCATAGATCCGAAATACTTTCAAGAAAAGCGGATGAGCAAAGCGAATCACTAAAGCAAGTCCGATGGCTAGAATTGGCAAGACGACTAGGTAAACCAGCATCAATTCTGGACTGATCGTGCTAACCATGATCAGTGAGAAAACCAGAATCAATGGACTGCGCACCAAGATTCGGATAATCATTTGGTAAGCATTTTGCACATTAGTCACATCGGTGGTCATTCTCGTGATCAAACTAGAGGAAGAAAAACGGTCGATATTGGAAAAAGAAAAATCCTGAATCTTGCTAAAAAGATTGTGGCGAAGATTTCGAGCAAAACCGGCAGAAGCAATCGCAGCTGTTCGTCCTCCTAAAGTTCCTAGCATCAGTGCCAATAATGAGCACAAAAAAAGCAGACCGCCATAGCGCAAAATGACGCCCGCGTGTCCTTTTTCAATTCCTTGGTCGATCATCATTGCCATGATCAGTGGCATAATGACATCTAGCGCCACTTCGCCGGCAACATAGACCGGTGTCAATAGGCTGGCTTTTTTATAATCGCCAACATTTGCTAGTAATTTTTTGATCATTTCTTTCGTCCCTTCTCTATGTAAAATACTGCTTATTGACTGGTTATCAATTCAACTGTACCGTATCGATAAAAGGTTTTCAAGCATGCATGCTTGAAAACCTGTGATTACTTGATAACAAAAAAACTCTCTCCATTTTTCAAAATCCAAGTAAAAAAAAAGAAAAACTATCTAAATGCAGGTAGATCCTTCTGTTTCAGTCTGTCATTGTCGACAAACAGAAGACACACTTCATTTAGATAGTTCACTCACTTATTGCTTGGGTTCTGTAGCTTTGTTACGGGCCCGATTGCTAAATGTCTCATTCGGTAGTGGCACTGTTGACTGTTTCTAGCGGATCCTTTACATTTTCTGTCTCAGGACTGACCGGTAATGATTCGGTCTCGCCTTGCAGATTTCCGCGACTAATCCCGATGGTGATCGATACTTCCAATGGAATAAATTCACCATAACGACTCATCTCCACAACTGTTCCTTTTGGTTCTGCTGAATCTACATAGTAGACATCATAATATACAGAAGCACCTTTCGATTTGTACTCATCAAAGAACATTTTTGGCAGATCGCCTTCCGTTGCTTGGTGCCGGATATCCTTCAAATACGGTTGCCCCAGTGAATAAACCACTTTCACTGTTGGCAATGTATCGCTGTCACTATATTCTTTGCCCGCCTCTTCCGACTGACTGATGAAATTGCCATAACCGATTTGATCAGAATAAACTGTCTTGACTTGAATCGGTATCTTCGATTCTAGCCCCTCTGCCTGCTCGATGGTATACTGTGAGAAATCAGGAACAACTAATGCTTTCCCTTTAGAAACTTTGACAAGAAATTGATCCTTTTTGGCCAATTTGCTGCCTTTGACTGGTTCTTGGGAAACCACGACGTCTAGAGCAACTGTATCAGAAAAAACAGCTTCTTCTTTGTACTTCAATTCATTTTTCTTAGCCCACTCTTGAGCTTCACCTTTGTTTTTCCCTGTAAAATCAGTAACTTCGATGTTCTTCTCGAAGACTTCTTTTCCTTTTGAATAATAGATGCTTAAGCGATCTTTGCGCTTATAAGCTTTGAGATCTTGCTCTTTATTTGCTGCTTCTTGTTTGATGAATACACCTGCTTCGACTTTGTCGTCATACTGTTCGATCAACGAGATATTTTCTGCCTTTTGTTTCTCGATCCATTCTTTTGCCGCTTCGGTAGTCAGTGACGAAAAGTCGGGCAGCTCGATCATTTCTTCTGGGTCAGGACCTAGGCTTGCTTTGACTGTCAAAGTCTTGCCTTTTTTGATCTTCTGATCTGCAGCAACACTTTGACTAACGATTCGATTGGTCTCTACCTCAAAATCATACACTTGATCGACTTTGATCGCCACGCCTTCTTCCATGCCCCATGTTCGGGCTTCGGATAAATCTTTCTTAGCAAAATCAGGAACCTTCACATGAGTCAATTGATAATACACCACACTGCTGATGGCAATCAGCACAATGACAGCACCAGCGATCAGCGCGTATTTTTTACGCTGCCGCTTGCGATAAGTTGGATCAAACTCTGTCTCTTCTTTTCCGAACCGACTGACCGGTTGAGAAGAGCTAGTTTCCTTGCGCGTTCTTCGCTTCATTTCCTTCGGATCCGATGCTGCTGCAGCTTTACTCTCTCCTGCGCCCTGATCAGATGTCTGAGAATCTGGAATTGGTTCTGCTTTACGCTCTGTTTTTTCGTCAAACTCAGTTTCTTTAGGAGAGCTTTGCTTCTTGCCATCGTAATTACCAGGACTGAAATTTGATAAAAAATCACTCATCTTTATTCAACACACCTTTACGCAAATAGAGTACTTCGTCTGCTTGTTGGGCGATTTCATTCGCATGGGTCACAACAATCACACATTTGTTATGCATATGAGCCAAATCTTTAAAAATATCGATGATTTCCTGTTCCATTTCTTCATCTAAATTACCCGTTGGTTCGTCTGCCAAAATAATATCAACATTCGTCGCCAGTGCACGAGCTATTGCCACCCGTTGCTGTTCCCCACCAGACAACTGATTGACTAAACGATCTGCTTTTTCTTTCGTGATCCCAATATAGTCCAATAAATTGTATGCGACTTCCCGCTGGTTCTCCGGCAATTGATTATCCGTGATCGACATTGGGACTAGAACATTTTCTACCGCAGACAGGTAAGGAATCAAATTGTAACTTTGAAAGATGATACTGATATCGTCTCGGCGATATTTCTCATGTCCGATTTTTTGAATATCTTCTCCATTAAAGAAAACAGCGCCACTTTTAGGTGTATCCAACGCACTGATCAAAGAGAGAAATGTGGTTTTTCCTGACCCTGACTGTCCTAAAATGGCATAAAACTTGCCTTTTTCAAACGCCACCGATGTTTCTTTCAAAATATAGCGCCGCTGATCGCCATCTTGATAATAGTAATCTACTTCTTTTGTTTCCAACAAAGCCATTTTTTCTTCCCCCTACATCATGATTTTCTTTGGATTCAGCCGTAGAATATACAACAACGGCAAGATTGCAGACAATAAGACTGTACCTAATCCCAATAAAAGATAGGTGATGACATACCCCATAGAAAAAGTGACTTTATAAGCACTTTGGACATCCGCATAGCTGAGAGTATTTGTCATCATTGTGCTTGAAATGGAATAGGTATCCGTTTGGGACAGATTCGTCATCCAGTCACTTTGCATCAATGTTTGAGAAACCGCACTTCCTAATAGATTTCCCGTCACCAATGAGCAGATTAGAGCGACTAAGCTGACGAGCACCACTTCAATAACGATTTGCCCAATCACTTTCCCACGGCCTTCTCCTAAAGATAGATAGATCCCTAATTCCTGCTTGCGGTCTCGCAAAAACAATAGAACGACTAATGAAATGATAAAGACCGTAGCAATAGCAGCAACAATCACGATATAGCGGGAAATCGTTCCCAGACGATTCATTCCTCCGGCAATCTGATCGTATTGATCTGTGGAAGCTACCACATGATAGTAATCCGGTAATAATGGATTGGCTTCTTGTTTGAATGCTTCAACATCGTCGGTAGAGTTCAAAACATACATCGCTTGATAATACTCTTCCGGTTCGGCCTCCGTATCTTCGGCCATTACCGTATCTCCCCACAATTTTTCGTTTTGGAATTTACTAAAATCTTTCACCAACTGATTGGCAGCATAAATCGTATTGATCTGTTCAACAGCTTGCCAGATTTGATTGGATTTTTCTTCTTGCGAAGGATTACTATTGGCCGATTCCTTTTTAACTACACTAAAAATCCCTGCAATTTTGACAGGATAATCAGCTGTGACAACTTTTGTTTGGATTTCTGCACTTTCACTCTCTGCATCTTCATCATCTGAAGTAGCCGTACTATCATCACTGTCACCCATCGGATCTTGAGGGACTTCACTATACATATCCCAAACAAATTGATCGCCAACCGACAAATTATTTTTTTCAGCGACTTCTTTACTAATCAAAATCGAGTTAGTGGTTTCTGACAAGTCTTTTTCACTAAACACTTCTCCATCGATCAGCTTGATGTTGCCTTCTTCCATATCTAATGGCTGTGGTCGATTGCCGCCCTTTAAATTAAAATAATTGCCGCCCGCCATGCCAAAAGATTCATCTTCTGGTGTATAGGCTTTGAATTTCTTGGTCTCTAACCAACCCATCATGGTATAGTCGTAATATTTGACGTAATCTAATTCTCCCACTTTGTCATAGTCCGCCGTTTTTGGCGTTTTCGGACTATTTTCTTCAGAATAAACTTCCTCATCTGATTTTCCTGAATTGTCTTTCTCAAACTGCTCATAATCAAACTCGACTGTAGCAACGTTGCCCATTTTCTTTTTCGTTTCCCGTTCCACATTCATAGTAGACTGCTGCACAGCTACCGCACCTGCGATCACGTTACCTAAAATAAAGATGACTAAAAATAAAATAAACGACTTCCCTTTCCTGCGAGTAACACTTTTTAATGCACGCTGCCAAAAATTCATTGTCATTTCCTCCAGTGACATTATTTTTTAACTATTATTTCACATTTGCGCTTTAAGGACAATCTAATTTATTGAAAGTTTTTTAGGGATGGATAAAAATAAATAACTTTTTTGTAACTGCTACCATTACGAAAAGGAATAGATTCAGCTCTTAAATAACTATTTCTGATCAGAAAGAACTATCTTACAGTTTTGTAAGATAGTCCAAAGACAAAAGGGTTGGTACCAGAAGTGCTACAAGATGGACTTATTTCCACTAAAAAAAGACTACCAACTTGCATGTTGGCAGTCCTCTTTAAACTATTTGCTTTGGTTCTTTTGGCATGTTGGATAGGCAGTCGTTGTGAACGCAGCCTATTTTTCCTTCGTATCGATCAGGATCGTTACAGGACCGTCATTGATTAATGACACTTGCATGTCTGCGCCAAAGCGACCCGTAGCCACTTCGATACCTGCAGCGTGCAGACCCGCATTGAAAGCTTCGTACAATGGTGTAGCCACTTCAGGTCTGGCAGCTTGAATAAAGCTTGGACGGTTTCCTTTTTTGGTCTCGCCATACAATGTGAATTGCGAGATACTCAAAATAGCACCTTCGATTGCTTCAATCGATTGATTCATTTTTCCCGCTTCATCTTCAAACACCCGCAAATTTTTGATTTTTCGAACCAAGTAATCCACATCTTCTTGGCTATCTTCATGAGTGATTCCCAAGAGAACTAAAAAACCTTTTTGGATTGCTCCTACAGTAGTTCCATCGATTGCAACACTGGCTTCACTTACACGTTGAATGACTGCTCGCATGTCTCGCGTCTCACCCCTTTGTTCTTCTGACACTATATACTTCTGGGATTTGTTTGATTTTGTCCACAATTGACTTAAGATGTGTTAGGTTCTGAATTGAGACCGTGATTCTAATGGTGGCCATCTTGTCTTTGTTGGTTTTCGCTTCCACACTGACCAATCGTTTAGTAACAGCGTTGACTGTTTGCAAGACATCATTCAACAATCCGGAACGATCATAACCATAGATTTCCAGATCTGCATCGTATTCTTTGCCGCTGTTAGAAGTATCTTCCCACTCGACATCGATTAGACGATTGACGATCTCTTTGCTTTGGACATTCGGACAGTCACTGCGATGGATCGAGATGCCGCGGCCCTTCGTGATATACCCGACAATGGCATCACCAGGAACTGGATTACAGCAACGAGAGATTCGGATCAGTAAGTTGTCCACGCCTTCGATCACGATCCCGCCTTCATGGCGGACTTTCATTTTCTCTGGTTCTTTCTTCGCTGGCTGATTGATCATGTCTTGTACTTGTTGTTTTTGTTTTTCGATCTGCTTCTCACGGCGTTCTTCTTCCGTCAAACGATTGGCCAGTGTAGTTGGACTCACTTCGCCAAAACCGACAGAAGCAAATAAATCATCTTCTGTTTGATAATTAAATCGTTCGCAGGCTTCTGCCATCTTGCTTTTTGTTAAAAATTCTTTTGGTACAAAGCCCATGTCTTGCAATGTTTTGACCACTGCTTCGTGCCCTTTGATGATGTTTTCGTCACGATCTTGGGCCTTGAAAAAACGTTTGATCTTGTTTTTAGCTTTGCTGGTAGCTACAAGCTTGATCCAGTCGCGGCTTGGTCCGAATGAATTTGGTGATGTCAAAATTTCAATGATATCGCCATTTTTCAATTTGTAATCCAACTGGACCATCTTGCCATTCACTTTTGCACCAGTGGTTTTGTTCCCGATATCGGTATGAATACTGTAGGCAAAATCCAGCGGACTTGAACCTTGAGGCAATTCTGTGACATCGCCTTTCGGTGTGAATACATATACTTTGTCACTGAAAATGTCCCCTTTGACACCTTCCATAAATTCAGAAGCATCGTAGCTTTCATCCTGGAGTTCCAAAATTTCGCGGAACCAACCGACTTGCTGGGTCATTTTGTCTGCTTTGACTTTCTCGGTTCTACCCTCTTTATATGCCCAGTGAGCAGCAACCCCGAATTCAGCAATCTCATGCATCTCATGGGTACGAATCTGGATTTCTACTGGATTGCCTTTGGGACCGATCACTGTCGTATGTAGTGACTGATACATATTCGCTTTAGGCATCGCAATGTAATCTTTAAATCGACCTGGCATTGGTTTCCATTTTGTGTGGATCGTTCCTAAAACAGCATAACAATCTTTGATTGAATCAACGATTACCCGAATAGCCAAAAGATCATAGATTTCATTGAATTGTTTCTTCTGGTCTTTCATTTTGCGGTAAATGGAGTAGATATGTTTCGGACGACCATAGATCTCAGCAAAAATATCTAGTTCTTCAGTTGCAAGTCGAATCTGTTCAACGGTTTCCGACACATAAGCTTCCCGTTCTTCCCGCTTGGTTTGCATCAAGTGAACGATCCGATAATATTGTTGTGGATTCAAATAACGTAGTGAAATATCTTCTAGCTCCCACTTGATACGGCTGATCCCTAAACGATGCGCCAATGGTGCATAAATCTCCATCGTTTCTTGGGCGATTCGCCGTTGTTTGTCTTCCCGCAGGTGTTTCAATGTACGCATATTATGTAAGCGGTCCGCTAATTTGACCATGATCACGCGCAAATCTTGAGCCATCGCGATCAGCATTTTGCGATGATTCTCTGCTAGCTGTTCTTCATGGGATTTGTATTTGATTTTCCCTAATTTTGTCACACCATCGACCAGCATCGCTACATCTGCACCAAAGACTTCTTTTAGATCTGCTAGGGTCACTTCCGTATCTTCTACCACATCATGTAAAAAACCAGTGGCGACTGTATGAGGATCCATTTGTAGTTCCGCTAAAATCCCTGCTACTTGAATAGGATGGATGATGTAAGGCTCGCCGGACTTGCGAAACTGATCTTTGTGGGCTTCTGTCGCATAATCTAAAGCTTTCTGTACAAATGCAACATGTTCTTCACTCATATAATGGGCCACGAGCTTGATCACACCAGGTCCGGATAATATCACTTCTTTTGCCATGAAACGCGCCTCCTTTTTTCCTATTTTCAAAAAGCAAGACAGAAGCCGCTTCTAAAGAATTCTGCTATCCCCAACTCTCTGAATAGCAGAACTCTTGAAGCAATGCGCTTCTGCCTGGCCATCTTCTTTTATGATTAGTGTCATTATACAAATTTTTCTTGTTTTTTTCAATTCTCTCTATTCTGGTCAAGCGAGACAAAATACCGGTTTATTCATTCAACAGTAACGCTGACTCTGTAAAGTGCACGCCGATTTTTGCCGCCCCTGCCTGTAAAAGTTCTGCAAGTGATTTCTGATCCGTAACAGACGCTGCCGTGTTGACTTGGATCGTCAATTGCGGTCCTCCATCTAAAGCAAAAATCGAGACATCATGCAACGCATCTGAAACAGTTAACTGCTGACCAAGAGTAATACTAGGCCAGTCCCATGCTTTCAAACGCTGTGCTACTTGGATCTTTGTCAACTCATTCATAAGTGAAGTATTGACAGCCCAGCGGATCTCACCACCAGACAAAGCCAGTGACCGGCTTGTCTCCATTAACTCCGCCAGATCAGCCGTCCGCTCTTTTTCCACCAACAAAGCCGCTGGTAGCCAGACTTCTAAAAAATCAGCGCCATCCATAAAGGAATGACCGATCTCAAAAGCTTTCTTAGCGATTGTTCCTTGTGCCAAGGGAAAATCAACTGCACAGCCGACTTGGATCTCGGAGCCTTCAGTTAACTGCTTCGCTCTGCGCAAATCACTAGGCAACACGATGACTTCTTGGACACCAAGTGTGTTAAATTCAGTAAACGTATCTTTTAACAACCAATCCGTCAGTCCAGCTTGTAAAAATCGAAAACTAAGCTTGTCTTTGAATTGCGTCACTTGATCACTTCCTTACTAATTCAGTTAGTACGCTGACAGCACTCAAAAAATAAAATGGGGCGGTTTCGGTTCGCAAAATACGTGGCCCTAACCCACAGATCACAGCACCTTGAGATTCAGCACGAGTGATTTCAGCAGGTGTCAGCCCACCTTCGGGTCCGAAAATTGCTAAGATTTTGCTGCCGGGCGCTGCTTTGGACAAAATATCGATCAGTTTGGCATTCTCGCCGCTTTTAGCAGATTCCTCATAAGCAACGATCACATAGTCATAGTTTGAAAGACTATCCCACAACTCTTTGTCCGAAGCAGCCAGTTGGATGATCGGTGCTCGTTGCCGCTGCGCTTGTTCAGCAGCCTCTTGGGCAATTTTTTGCAGCCGCTGCTGTTTCTTTTGGAGTTTCTTATGGTCCCACTTAACTACCGAGGATTGGGCGGGAAAACCGATAAATTTAGCGGCACCCAATTCTGTCCCTTTTTGGACGATCAATTCCAATTTATCTCCTTTAGGATACCCGCTGGCGATCGTAACATGAATCGGTAATTCTTTGTCTTGCTGTTCCTTTTCTACTTCAATCAAATGAACCGCTTGTTCATCGATCTGCTGGATTTTCGCGAGGATCGCTACTTGGTCTTGAAAGACCAAGTAGACACAGTCATCCGGAACCATCCGCATCACACGTACCATGTGATGAAACGGTTCTCCCTCTACTACATAAACAGGCTTCGCCTCATAATCCTCATTCAAAAAATATCGCTGCATATGACATTCCCTACTCTGGTTTTTTTAGTGCGATCGCATACCAATCTTTTTGATTCAAGATTTGGTCAACAACAAATCCTTGCTCTGTCATGGCATCGATCACAAGTTGTTTTTTCGCTTCGATGATTCCAGAAACAATTAATGTTCCGGTAGGCTTCAGCAACCGCCAAGCATCTGGGATCATCAGTAAGATGATATCAGCTAAAATATTCGCTACAATAATGTCTGCTTCGATTTCAATACCTGTTAAAAGGTCATTGGCAGCAACATTCACTGCTTCGGCAACTGGGTTTAGTGCCATATTTTCTTTTGCCGCCCGAACAGCCACCTCGTCAAGGTCATAGGCATATACTTGATTGGCCCCTAAGTGGCGGCTGGCAATACTTAAAACCCCTGATCCGGTTCCAACATCCAGGACCGTTTCCTCGCCTCGTAAATACATTTCTAACGCCTGTAACGTCAAGCGCGTCGTCGGATGGGTACCAGTTCCGAAAGCCATTCCTGGATCTAGCGTAATGATTTTCTCGGCAGGGTCCGTCGTTTCATATTGTTCCCAGCTGGGAACAATCGTCAAATAGCGAGTGATCCGTACTGGATGATAATATTTCTTCCAAGCAGTCGCCCACTCTTCCTCTACTACTTCGCTGGAGGTAATCTCATTTTTGCCAATTGCTAACCCATATTCCGGTAAACGAGCGATCGCCGCCTCAATAAATGGCAAAATTTCAGGTAAAAAGATAGTCTCGGGGAAATAAGCCGTTACCTGGGCGCCTTCATCCAGCGTTGTATAGGTTTCTTTGTCTAACACTTCACCATAGGCATCGCTTTTAAAGTTTTCAATGTCACGAACATCTTCGATTGCTACACCACTGGCCCCTTGTTCCATCAAAATGTTGGCGACCGCTTCAACTGCTTCACTTGCAGTAGCTACTTTCACTTCATTCCATTTCATCTATCTGCTCCTTAATAACTTGGATAAGGAATATACGATTCCCCATCGCTTTCTTGGTAAGTATTCATACGGTCTAACAACTGATCTTGATCGAAAACTAGTTCGAAGACCGCTTCTTCACTCTCATCGTTTAGAAAATCTAGTAAATCACTTTCTCCCTCCGTCAGAATCTCTTTGATGTAATCAACCAAAGCATCCAGCAACGCTTTTTGGATTCCTTTTTTGCCTGCGTAGGGAATGACTGCCAAAAAGTCCTCTTCTGCAAAGGAAGACTTTTGGGGATCAAACAATAAAATACCGTCTTCAAATTCGATGATCTCTTCTTCAGAGGCTACTCCTTGGGCATCATCTACCTGCAAATGATTCGGGTTCTCTGCAAATAAGCGTAAAACAAGTTCGATGGTATGGTTTCTTGCATCCCAATCAAGGGCAACATCGTACTCAGGGATTTTTTTTGTTAATTGTCTGTCCAAATAAGTCAGCATTGTTTCTTTAGCCATTATACGTTCCTTCTTTCCTATTGCCAGCCGTGATCTGGCTGGACAGCAGATTTTCTGCTGTTGGTAATATATGGATTACCTGCTACGACAAACCGCAGCGGCTTATGGGTCCACTCCCCTTTATTCGGGATACCGATTCTGGGAACAGCGAGTATTTCTTTCGGTGTTCGCCGTTTCTCGTTGACAAGATGCAGTGGACTTGTAAAAATTGAATGGCCATAATAATCAGGCGTAATTCCCAAAGCTTTCACGAGCTTTCCAGGTCCGTTCGAGAGATCAGGACCGGATTTACTGCGATTTATCTCCATTTGTGCGATTCCTTCGACGGGCTCCACGCCGCGGATCATGATCCCTTGGGGAATGCCTTCAGGCTGTGTGATAAAATTCAAAATCAAATGAGTATGCATCGTATATAAATAAATCGTTCCCGGCTTTTCATACATTGCTCGAACTCGTGGCGTGTTACGCATCCCGAAACTATGAGCAGCCAGATCTTCTGGTCCTAAATAAGCTTCACAGTCGACGATATAACCGCCTAATTTCCCACTGGGCGTCTCATGTTCCAGATACATCCCTAATAATTGCCGGGCAATCGCTGTTGTTGATTGTTGTGCAAATAATTGTTCAATTTCATTCATTTTCTTCACCTTCTTTATTTTACACAATTCTCAAGGAACTTACTATTGATTACGACCATCTTATCAATTGTTTGACCTTTCTATCGCCACTGACTAGTTTCAATAGCAAAATACCCGCTTCCTTATGGGAATATACGTTCTTATGATATACTAAAGAAAAAAGAAAGGAGCTTATTATGCAGCAACCACTTGCGTACCGCATGCGTCCCCGCAACCTTGATGAAGTCGTAGGTCAACAGCATTTAGTTGGACCCGGAAAGATCATTCGCCGGATGGTTGAGGCCAAGATGCTCTCTTCCATGATCCTGTATGGTCCACCAGGGACCGGAAAAACAAGTATCGCTAGTGCAATCGCCGGTTCGACACGTTACGCATTCCGCATGCTGAATGCTGCGACTGATACGAAAAAAGACCTTCAAATCGTCGCCGAAGAAGCCAAAATGAGCGGCACAGTCATTTTACTTTTGGATGAAGTCCATCGTCTGGATAAAACAAAGCAAGATTTCTTACTGCCTCATTTAGAAAGCGGAAAAATCATTATGATCGGGGCCACAACTGAAAATCCTTATATCACTATCAACCCAGCCATCCGTAGTCGTACACAGATTTTTGAAGTAAAACCATTGCAAGAATCAGATATTTTAGCCGCCATTGATGCGGCTTTAGCTGATAAAGAACGTGGCTTGGGAACAGAATCGATCCAGTTGACAGAAGAAGCTCGTCTCCATCTTTCACGAGCGACCAATGGGGATCTCCGCAGTGCACTCAATGGATTAGAACTCGCTGCTCGCTCCACGCCGCCAAGTTCTGATGGGAAAATCCATTTGACTTTGCCAATTATTGAAGAGTGTGTTCAGCGCAAAGCATTGACCCATGACAAAGATGGCGATGCCCATTATGATGTCATCTCTGCTTTTCAAAAATCGATCCGCGGCAGTGATGTTGATGCGGCACTCCATTATCTGGGTCGTCTGGTAGAAGCAGGAGACTTGGCAATCATCTGCCGGCGTTTGATGGTGATCGGTTATGAAGATATCGGGTTGGCCAATCCAGCGGCAGCTGCTCGAACAGTCAATGCTGTCTTAGCAGCGGAACGATTAGGCTTACCTGAGGCGAGGATCCCTTTAGCAGATACTGTGGTCGACCTTTGTCTATCCCCTAAGTCCAACTCGGCTTATATGGCACTAGACGCTGCCATCGCAGATATTCGTGCAGGCAATGCCGGGGATGTCCCTGATCATCTAAGAGACAGTCATTACAAAGGAGCTGAAGCCTTGAACCGAGGCGTCGGTTATCAATACCCGCACAACTTTGATGATGCGTGGGTCGATCAGCAATACTTACCCGATAAAATCAAGCAAGCTCACTATTATCAGCCAAAGGCTACCGGAAAATACGAGCAAGCTCTAGGTCAAAGATATCAACAATTGCAGCAACGAAAAAAACAGACCTAACCCTCAGCAGCCGCTTCATGGAAGCGAAAAAGGTTTTTGTCACCGTTTTCAATCTTCTTTATTGCTACTTTTGTTGTCCTATGCTACTATGAAGGTGGGAATTCTGTGATGTACGAGTTGTCCCATCTGTGTGTTGACCGAACATTTTTATTGATATATTGGGATCCGTCTTGTGTCAAAGCTGGTAACATGCCTTTTCATTTGGTAGTTCGATGCTTAGACCGTGGAACCCACCTGCTAGAATTTGCGGGATCAATACTACGGGAAAAAGAACGGCATCTACGGATATTACCCATTCTTTATTGAATGTGCCATCTGTTTTAGACAGGTGGCTTTTTTGTGCTTTTTGCTATTCCTTTAGCACTTCGCTATACTAAAACTATCTTATAAGAGAAGGACGGATTTCACGGATGATTTTTCTATTATTTTTGATTGCTGCTGTTTTGTTGTTTGGCGTCTGCTACTTACTGTTAACAAAACATGCCATTTTCTTTTCCCTTATTCCTGAAAATACTAAAAATCAAACTTTTTTGACCATTTATGGCTATCTTCATGGTGTTTTAGGTATTCTTGCAATCATCGTGGCTTTTTTAGACAAAAAATTGATTGCCCTCGTTTATTTAGCAGTGTTAATGATTACTTCTGCCTCATTCAGTTTGCTGTTTGCCCGTAAGATGAAAAAAATAGATAATTAGGTTTTTCTTTTTAGTCAAAAAGTTTTACAATAAAGATGAAGTTATCTGAGAGGAGTGTTTCATATGTTACAACAATATCAACGAATCATGGTTGCAGTCGATGGCTCAAGTGAGTCAGAATTAGCTTTTAAAAAAGCGGTCAATGTGGCCCAACGGAACAATTCTGAACTGGTACTAGCCCATGTAATCGATACCCGTGCCTTTCAAACTGTTTCTTCCTTTGATGGCATGTTGGCTGAGCAAGCGACTGAAATGGCTAAGCAAACATTGAAAGATTATGAAGACTATGCCCGTAAGAACCAAGTAACTGCAGTAAAGACTGTCATCGAATACGGTTCGCCAAAACCAATCATTGCGAAACAATTACCAGAAGATAATCAAATCGATTTAATCATGATCGGCGCTACTGGTCTCAATGCCGTCGAACGAATTTTTATTGGTTCAGTCTCTGAGTATGTAATCCGTCATGCCTCTTGTGACGTATTGGTCGTACGGACAGACCTTGACAATCATCTGCCAACAACCAACGAAAAAGAGGAAGCATAATCTCTGAATGAACCAACACATACTCAAATCAAAAACAAAAACACTCTGACAAAAAGGTTCTTGTCAGAGTGTTTTTTTCTATTTTTCACGATTTGTTAGTTTTAGCCATTAAAAAAACTGCGCCATCCGTCTCAGCTCAAAATGACCCAGCTGTCTTTCTTGAAGCGGACAACTTCTGGTTCCTTCTAATCAGTATGACGTTTGGCACAGTCTCTTGCAACAAGCCTGTGGAGCAAGCTTGCCAGCAAAAAATGAAAGCAAAGTAATAGGTTATTTATTATCTAATCATGTTTCTGAATACTTGTAAAGTCTTTTTTCTGAATTTTCTGATTAAATCTATTTCTTTTTCTATGCGCTATTGATGACGACTAGACTCAGTGAATCAACTGCCAAAATTTTCTTTGATAGTAGTTGTGCCATAGCACGCTACCAATTAACAGAACTAGCAAGACTGGACCATTCAAGAGCCAAAATGGAATCATCGTTGCTGCAAAACCGTAACCGACGAGTAACAGAATACTAAGGAGAAGTGCCACCATCATACCGACGATCATTCCCACACTTCCGGCACCCCGGGTAAACAATTGACTGACATTGGTCCAATCAAGCAAAAGCAAGCGATAATCACGGGCAAAATATTTTAAGCATAGCAAGTAACAACCAAGTAACGTACCTAGAAAGAAAGTCGTTGCCAATAGGATCGGCATCTTAAAGAGCAAAATCGCCAATAAGGCAATCCCGCCAGTCAAAACCATTTGAAGCATTAGGCCAAATCGGAATTTTGCTTGTAAATATTTTTTCATAGACAACGGCAATGAACGAACAAACAGAAAATTTTGCTGATCCAATGAAATCAAGGTACTGATAAAAGAGGTTGGATTGACCATCATCACAGCTAATGCGATACCTGCCAAAAAGAACACTCCACAAAAACGAGCATCCATTTGTCCTAGATCAAACGTACCGCTCAATGCAAATGTCACAATAAAAATGATCGGTGTCATCAGTGAAGTGGACAATACTTGCATAATCAAGTTGGGATCACGAACCAGCTGGGAATTATAACTGAATAACATCTGCGACAATCCTTGCCCGGATTTCTGCTTCCGTCGCACGCTTCCATGGTCGGGCACAGCCATCGCCACCTGATCATAAAACTTCGGTAAAATAAAGAACCGAATCGCTCCTAGCAGCAACAAACAAACCACTAGAACAATAGCAAAGCTCCCGATTCCTGCAACTGCAAAGGGACTGTGCATGATATAGAAAAATGGCAGTAAAAAGGCAATGGCCCCGCGATCCATGATCTGTGTATCGTAGGAACTGGTTTGATTCATCATCAAGATCCCTACCACTACTACGATCATAGAAATTCCCAACAACAAGCTGGTCATCATTTTTTTATGTTCACGAAACAATTTTGTTCGAGCTAATCCAAAAACGATCAAACTACAAATACTAAAAACAATCACGAGAAATAATAAAAAGAGCACAATCGCTAACAAAAGCGTGAGCAGAATAAAGACCTGTGAACGCATTCCTGTTAAAAGAAATAAGACAAATAACGGAAAAACAAATGGTGCCACTGTTAAAAAGACAACAAGAATCTTGGCGGTGAAAATTTCTGCTTGCCGGAAAGGCAATGGCAGATATGCAGGCAAGTCTTGACTCTCAAAGAAGACATTAAAAATGGACGAGATTCCTTGAGAAAATCCTAGAACGCCAAAAAGAGCAACATAATAAGTGAAAAAACCTGGCAAACGGCTGAAATCCAGTGCGATCATTGTTAGACCGTAAATCACTAAAAAAACGAAACCTGATAATACATATTGTTGGATCAAATAACGAGTCAATTGTGTCCCGCTTTTTCCTTTTTTACGGGCTTTATCTGTGACTTGCGGATTGGCGTACCGAAGATTGACGCTTGTCAACGTCAATAACTGTCGCTTGTTCATCTGAACTCGCCTCCATTTTCTATCAACGATGGCTCTTCCGCGCCTCTACCTGTCATTTTTAAATAGATCGCTTCCAAAGAAAGATCTGGATTTTGTGCAAGCAATTCATCGACAGAACCGTTATAAAGCAATTCGCCTTTTTTCAAAATAGCTAACTGATCACAAAGCTGTTGGGCAGTATCCAAGACATGCGTCGAGAAAATAACCGTTTTGCCTTTCGCAGCATGTGCTTTCATCATTTCTTTTAGATCAAACGCTGCCTGCGGGTCTAATCCCTGCAAAGGCTCATCTAGGATCCAAATATCCGGATCCGGCAGTAATGCTCCAATTAGAATGGTTTTTTGCCGCATACCATGGGAAAAACTGGCTAGCGTTTCTTCTGCATGCGTCGTCATATCAAATAACTGTCCCAGTTCATTTAAGCGTACCTTTTTTTGGGTTTCCGGTACTTCATAAGCAGCTGCGATCAAATCCCAATATTCTCCGGCGGTCAACTGCAAAAACATGTCCGGTGAATCCGGGACATAAGCAATCTGTTTTTTTATTTCTTCTCGGTATTGGGCTAATGCTTTGCCATCAAAAACGATTTCGCCACTCGTCGGCTGTAAAATACTAACTAGACTCTTGATGGTCGTTGATTTTCCCGCACCATTATGTCCTAAAAAACCAAAGATCTCACCTTGCTGAATCGTCAAAGAAAGGTCCTTCAATGCTTTTTTTGTTCCGTACGTTTTACTTACATGTTTCAATTCAATCATTTACTATCCCCCTTAGAAATAAGACTTAACGTAATTTTACGTGAATAAACATAAAATTTAAAATGTTTATTTACATTTTAAATGAAAAAAGTTGACAGGAATCAGCAAAACAAAGATAATTATAGCAATTTAGGGGAGTAGCACATGGGTTTTTCCATGATCATAGATCAACAGCAAGCGGGAATCCGCTGGTCTATGATGTTTCTTGCAAGACCTAAGTGGCAAAGGGCCTCTTGGGTCTTTTTTGCAGTTCAATTTGGAGGGAAAATCTATGAGTAAAATGAAAAAATTAACCGCGGGAGGCCTTTTGGTCGCCATGGGTGTGGTCTATGGAGATATCGGGACCAGCCCACTCTATGTGATGAAAGCAATCGTTGAAGACAACGGCGGGTTGAAAACACTCTCCACGGACTTTGTATTGGGAAGTGTCTCCCTCGTTTTTTGGACTCTGACTCTGCTTACCACGATTAAGTACGTCTTAATCGCTTTGAACGCGGATAATCACGGTGAGGGCGGAATTTTTTCCTTATACACACTTGTTCGTAAGCAAAGCCGCTACTTGATCATTCCGGCAATCATTGGTGGCGCTGCGTTATTGGCAGATGGTGTACTAACTCCTGCCGTCACTGTCACGACAGCCATTGAAGGGTTGCGGGGCATTCCGATGTTTTATGATCATTTTGGGAATGATCAATCCATTATTGTTTGGATTACATTAACGATCCTTTTCGTTCTTTTTAGCCTGCAACGCTTTGGGACAGAATTCGTTGGGAAAGCATTTGGACCGATCATGCTTGGTTGGTTTACTTTTTTGGGGATCGTCGGTTTGATCAACTTTTCCGGTGATCTGTCTGTCATTCGTGCGTTGGATCCTCGTTATGCCATCGGGCTGCTGTTTAGCCCTGATAACACCTCAGGTCTGTTCATTCTCGGGAATATCTTTCTGGCAACCACTGGTGCTGAAGCACTATATTCCGATTTAGGACATGTGGGCAAAAAGAATATTTATGCCAGCTGGCCTTACATCAAAATCTGTTTGATGCTTAATTACTTAGGTCAAGCTGCTTGGTTATTAAAGGTTTATCAAGATCCTGCCTATCAACAGATTGAAAACCTAAACCCTTTTTTCCAGGCTTTGCCTCAAGGTTGGACCGTTTTTGGCGTCGGCTTTTCTGCGTTGGCTGCAATCATTGCCTCCCAAGCTTTACTTTCCGGATCTTTCACGTTAGTTTCGGAAGCAATCAAGTTGCGTTTGTTGCCGCGGATGCAGATCATGTATCCTGGTTCTTCCATCGGACAAATGTATATCCCCGCGCTTAACCTGATGCTGTGGATCGCTTGTTCCGGTGTCGTTCTCTTATTCCGGACATCCACGCGAATGGAGGCCGCTTATGGTTTAGCGATTACAGTAACTATGCTGATGACCACAGTCTTGTTATATTTCTTTTTGCGTCAATTCAAAAAAGCGCGATTTATCGCTCCATTTATTACCTTATTTTTTGCAGCTATCGAAGGCATCTTCTTCATCTCGAGTGCCGCAAAATTTTTCCACGGTGGGTTCGTTGCGGTTTTGATGGCCGCTTTGATTATCGCCATCATGCTCATTTGGGAATGGGGCAACCACATTCAAGAACAAGCTGCCGAAGAAGTTGACTTGACCGAATACATTCCCCAACTACAGGAATTGCGGAATGATGAGACATTGCCATTTTCTCAGACCAATGTCGTCTTTTTAGTTCCTAAACTGCAAGGAAATACGATTGGCCGTCAGTTTATTTATTCGATCCTTGATAAACGGCCGAAACGCGCCAAAGTTTATTGGTTTGTGAATGTGGAAGTCACAGATGAACCTTATACAAAACAGTACGAAGTCTCGATGGCTGAGACAGATTTCATCGTAAAATTGAAACTCTACTTAGGTTTTCGGGTTTCTCAAGAAGTCAATGTCTACATCCGACAAATTATTCAAGAATTGATGAAGGATGGTCGCTTACCAAAACAGCCGCAAAAATACTCATTGACCCCGGGACGTCAAGTTGGCGACTTCCAGTTTGTTCTGATCGAAGAAGAGTTGTCGAATGTCACCTCATTAACCCGATGGGAGCGGCAAGTAATGTTAACCAAACTCTTTATCAAACGGCATACTATTTCTCCGGAACGTTGGTTTGGACTCACTTACAGTGACGTGGTCCATGAGACCGTTCCATTAGTGATTGGGCAACCGAAGGCAAGTAACCTTTCTGAAATTGTTCCAGTCAAGAAAAAACTAACTGACTAATTGCAAAGTAAGGTCACTTGCGGTACACTATTGGCAAATAAGCAAAAGGAGGAAACACCATGATGCGCATGACTAAAATAACATGTAACGTCAATTATCAGCGTTACCATATCGCATTTAGCCATGCAATTGGTTTTACAAAAACCGTTTTAGGGACGAGTCTGTCTAAAACAGTTGAATATTCGTAAAATCAATGGCCATCTCAAGGTGTTTATCTCGAACAACATCAGATAAAAATAACGCAGGCCATGGATTTCCATGGCTTTTTTGAGTGGTCTCAAGGAGTGAGATCATGCTAATTCAAGCAAATAAAATCAGTAAAAATTTTGGCGGTACCCCGCTATTTGAACAATTAACTTTCCAAATTGATCCCGGTGAAAAGATTGGTTTAATCGGCATCAATGGCTCTGGTAAGACAACATTATTAGATTTATTACTCGGGACCGAGAAAAATGATACTGGAACGATCAGCCGACGTAAAAGTCTTTCTATTGGTCATTTGGCACAAGAATTTTCGCCCTCTTCAGAAACGGTGCTGACGTATTTACAAACCTCTTCCCCCCGACTGCAAGAGATAAGTCGCAAGATGCGACGTTGTGAACAACAGATGAGCGATCCTGACGCTGACTTATCGAAATTATTGGACCGCTATGGACAATTACAGCTACAATTTGAAGAACTCGGTGGCTATCTGTTAGAAGACCGGATTCTTGCTAGTTTAAGAGGATTGGGAATAGCGCAGTTGCAAGAAACTTCTTTGCAGGCGTTAAGTGGTGGGGAGCGAGTCAAAGTAGAACTAGCAAGATTGCTGTTGACAGAGCATGACTTGCTTTTACTGGATGAGCCCACGAATCATCTTGATTTAGCTAGTCTTCATTGGCTGGAAAACTATCTTATCAATACGAAAAAAGCGTATATCGTCATCTCTCATGACCGCGCTTTTCTGGACAAAGTGACGACTAGGATCTGTGAGATCGAAGATGGTCAATTGATTTCTTATCCGGGAAACTATAGCCAATATCGTTCATTGAAACAAGCTCGAATCGCAGAACTGACTAAGAACTATGAGCTGCAGCAAAAAGAATGCCAGCGGCTTAAAGCGATGATTCGCCGTTATCGCCAATGGGGGAATGAAGGGGACAATGAGGACTTTTTCCGTAAAGCCAAAGAAATTGAAAAGCGTTTAGCGAAGATCACTCTCGTTAAGCCCCCGCTGCCTCCTAAAAAAAGGATACGCACAGTCAATCAAAGTGATCGAACAGGCAGAGAAGTCTTTATCGCCCGAAATATCGGTAAAGTCATGGCTGATCGGCTACTCTTTGAAGACAGTAGTTTCTCGATTTACCGTGGTGAGCGCTTAGCGATCATTGGTGAAAATGGCACCGGTAAGACGACCTTGATTCAGCTTTTGTTAGGTACTTTGGCGCTTGACGCGGGAACGATCAAATCCGGCAGTAATCTGCAGATCGGGTATCTGCCTCAAAAGCTCTCATTTTCTAATCCCGCTATGCGGGTCCTATCCTTTGCCTATCAGTTCATAGGCAATGAACAATCTGCACGACAACAACTGGCACAAATCGGTTTTTATCAGGATGATGTCTCAAAACGCATTCAGGATCTTTCTGGCGGTGAGAAGATTCGCCTTTATCTGCTGAAACTTTTTCATAAAAAAATCAACGTCCTGCTATTAGATGAGCCTACCAATCATTTGGATATCTATGCTCGTGAAGAAATTGAAGAATTGATTCAGCGCTTTGGTGGTACGTTAATTGCTGTGAGCCATGACCGCTATTTTCTAAAACAAACTTTCCAAGACATGCTGTTGATCCGCGACCAGCAGGTCATGCGGCAGCCCATCGACTGGCAGGCTCTTTAAGAAGACCACGTTCGTTTTTTTCACCATAAGGAATCGCATATCAGAAAAATCAAATAAAAATAGCCGCAGGATAAGAGAACTGGCACACCTCGTGACAGGGTGACGAGGTGTTGCTCGTACACTGGAACACTCTCAGTCCTTGCGGCTATTTCATTTGTTTAAAAGACGCGAATTAAAAGAGTGTCAACTGCTGGTCTTCAAAACGATGGATATAGGCAAAGACTTCTTCTGGTCGATAAAGGATTTGATAGGTTTGGCAGAATGCACAAAAAATAGCCATTAGCTTTTGCTGATTCGGACTGTCGCAAACATACCGATCGCCAAAAGCTTGCTGATACTTTTCCTTCATACCAGGAAAATCACGGTCTAGTTGCTGATAAAAGTATGCGCGATTTTCTTCCCGCATCGTCACCCCAAATCCAAAACAGATGATGCCTTTCACTCCCGCTTGGCGACAGTAGTCCAAAACCCACAACAGATTCTCCTCGCTGTCATTGATAAAAGGAAGAATAGGTGATAACCAAACAACAGTAGGAATCCCTGCTGCTTGAAACCTCTTAAGCGCCAAAAAACGATGATAAGTGGTAGCGACTTGTCGTTCTAATTTTTTACATAGTGCTTCATCATAAGTCGTCAGAGTCATTTGAACAACTGCTTTCGTTTGCTGGTTGATTTCTATCAGCAAATCCAAATCTTCCAACACACGCGTTGATTTGGTCAAAAGCGCGACACCAAAACCGTTCTTTTTGATTACTTCCAGTGCTTGCCTCGTTTGTCTCAAACGCTGTTCTGCATGAACGTAAGGATCTGACATAGCACCGGTAACGATCATGCAAGGCTGTCGGCGCTTCTTTAATTGCTGGTCCAAAATCGTTATTGCTGCTTCTTTGATCTCGATATCTTCAAACCGATGCGCCATCTGATAGCAGCTGCTGCGACTATCACAATAAATACAGTCATGTGTACACCCTCGATAGAGATTCATTGTATTGTTTGGTGAAAGAATCGTTTTATAGCGTCGCGTGTGCATTTAACCCCTCCTACGGAACATATGTTCCTATTTATTTTCTCATAACTTGACTAAAAGTGCAAAAAAAGACTTGATCTTTTTCAAGATCAAGTCCGTTGATTAGTGAATATTCCCAATCAGCTTACGAATCGGTTTTCTTGCCATGTAAAGAATAATCCCTACGACTACTGCAACACCACCGACAATGCCATAATAAGCCCCTTCTGTTTGCGGTGTATAGAAACGAGCAATTTGAGCATTGATCGCTTGCGAAGAAGCATCTGCTAATAGCCAAATAGCAAGAGTTTGCGCTTCGAAGGCTTTTGGTGCTAATTTGGTCGTTACAGACAATCCAACTGGTGACAGACACATTTCGCCAGCAATCATGATAAAGAAACTAAAGACTAGCCACAATGGGCTTACCCGTTGATTGACTCCGAACAGCATACTTGGGAACATCAACAAGACAAAAGACAAACCTGCTAAAATCAAACCAATTGCAAATTTCACTTCCGTTCTAGGTTGTTTATTGCCAAGTTTCGTCCACAACCAAACAAATACCGGTGTCAACAGCACGACAAACAATGGATTTAGTGTTTGATAAAGACTCGCCGGAATCGTGATCCCAAACAACGTATCTTGTGTCCGATCGGCCGCAAAAAGTGCCAATATTGATGACCCTTGTTCTTCTAGGGACCAAAAAACGATTGCAGATAAGAACAAAGGAATATACGCTAAAACTTTTTTCTTTTCATCCGGTGTCACATCACGAGAACGCAACATTTTAGTAAAGTAGTAGATCGGCAAAAATATTCCTAAGATACTGATGCAATTGATAAAGAAATCAACGGTCAGATAGCCCATCGCAGCTGCACCGCCGAAAACCACTGCTACAAGCACTAGTACGATGATAACGTTACGGAAAAAGATTTTTTTCTCTTGCGCAGATAATGGATTAGTTGGTGTCGTTGCAACATCTTTCAACGTTGTCTTCCCTTGAACATAATATTGCACCAAACCAATGAACATTCCGATAGCTGCTATTGAAAAACCTAAATGGTAATTGACGTTTTGTCCTAAAATACCCACAATGATCGGTGCTAAAAGTCCACCAATATTGATCCCCATATAAAAGATTGAAAATCCTGCATCTCGGCGCACATCTTCTTTCGAATATAAGTGGCCGACCATCCCTGACACATTGGACTTCAACAAACCTGTTCCAATAACGATCAACATCATAGAAACAAATAGTGCAGCAATACCAAGAGGCGCTGCCAGAACAATATGTCCAAACATAATAAGGATCCCGCCATAAAAAACGGATTTGTTCGATCCTAATAAGCGGTCAGAGATCCATCCGCCAACGATACTAGACATATAAACGAGTGAACCGTAGATTGACATGATCGCTACAGCCGTTGATTTAGGCAGGCCTAAGCCACCATTTGTTACAGCATCATACATAAAGTAAACTAAGATGGCCCGCATGCCATAGTAGCTGAATCGTTCCCACATCTCAGTGAAAAATAGTGTCGACAACCCTCGCGGCTGTCCTAGGAAAGTCTTTTCTTTTTCCATACTTACTGGCTCCTTATAAAAAACAAATTTAGAAATTTTTCTGAAAATTCACAAATGCCAGTTTATTCCCGTTTGGCTTCCTTTACAAGGTTATTTTGCTTAGATTATGTTTTGTAAAATGGCGATATGCTGAGTCGAAAATGAGAGTTTTTTACTAGATACTAGGAAATCACTGATCTAACAACCTAAAAAATTGTACGTTAATTAAATAACATTTTTTATCGATTAAAATTATTTTTACCGTTTTTTTATTCTAGATTCAAGAATTTGTTAATAAAAATAACCTGATTCATCACATCAATGTTTATTCATACACTTATATGCTGAATCAGACGATTTTTTATTCAATGTTCTTTGTTATTTAGCAGGACACAGCCTCTCTCAACATCTGGCAGAACATTTCCACCGACTGGGCATAAAGAGCAGCAATTGTGAGCTTTCCTCTTTTAGTCTAGGCTTGCTTACTGTCTCAGTCAAATCAAGTGCATTGGGCGCCTGTGTATCAGCGGCATTCCCTAACGAAACAATCCTTAGTTTCATAACAGAGCCCAATAAATCTCGATTTTTTTTGCTCCCTTCTCAATCGATGTCTAACATTTCATGTCAATGATTCACACCATGATCGGTACCGAAGTCCTATTTCTCTTTACTGAACACAATTCATCAAATCAGAGCCTATCTTGTTGAACTTGTTCTTAAGAGTGATAACAACGGCGAGCAGCAGCTAATCACTGTCTTCGATGATTAGCTGCAAACTTAGATTCGAACGAAGAAGTTGCAGAGCAGCCCACAATAAAGCTCAGTTTAACAGGATCCAGTCTCCTGAGTACCATTCGCCACTAAGCGGGAAGCTTTTTTCAAGGTGTTACTTTTTTTGCATCTCTGCTTAATGATACTTAATAGTTGACAGTCCATCTACTAAGTATTATTATGTAGCAGTACTGAGTAATACTAGGTATTGAGACAAATGGTTTTTGAGAGGATGAGCGATGTGAAAGGAATGACTGAATTACTAAAAGGTGTGCTAGAAGGTGTCGTGCTTCAAGTCATCCATAACAGCAAAGAGACTTATGGCTATGAAATCACGAATACACTGATCGAATTAGGGTTTCAAGATATCGTCGAAGGCACCGTCTATACGGTCTTACTCCGTTTAGAAAAAAAAGAATTGGTAACTGTTGAAAAAAGGAAATCTGACCTTGGACCGGCAAGGAAGTTTTATCGTTTGAACGCAAATGGGGAAATTTACCTCCAAGATTTCTGGAGTAAATGGACGTTTCTTGTAGATCAGCTAGATAAAATCAAGCACGAGACACTTTTCAATCAGGAATGAGGGATAACTATGAAAGCCATCACTGTGGATCATCTTACAAAAACCTATGGTGATCTTGACGTATTAAAAGGAATTACTCTTGAAATCAAAAGAGGCGAAATCTTTACTTTACTTGGAGAAAATGGTGCTGGAAAGTCAACACTGATCAATATTCTAACTACACTCGCTAGCCCTACATCCGGCAATGCAACAATTTTAGGGTTAGACCTACGAAATAACTCCGATCAAGTGCGGGATGTCATCAGCTTGAATAGTCAATCGATCACACTAGATGATGAATTTACCGGTTTTGAAAATTTGAAATTAATTGGCACGCTGTTGGACATCCCTCATCTTCGCAGGAAAATAGATACCATATCAGAACGACTTCATTTAGCAGATTTTCTCTATAAAAAAGTCGCTACCTATTCTGGAGGAATGAAGCGACGACTAGATATTGCAGTCTCTCTGCTTCCTGACAAAGAAATTTTGTTTCTTGATGAGCCAACTACTGGTGTGGATCCAAAAAACAGATTAGAGATTTGGCAACTAATCCTTCAACTTAAAGCAGAAGGAAAGACGATCTTTCTGACAACTCAATACCTTGATGAAGCAGACCGTTTAGCTGATCGAATCGCTTTTATCAACGATGGGAAGATTTCATTGATTGGCACACCACAAGAATTGAAAAAGCAAGCAAGAGATCTGCACAAAGTCATCGTTCCAAAAAAAGTGATCGATCAAGCGACTTCTCTTCTAAACGAATCTGCGATTCACTATATGGTTGAAAATGACACCATTATTCTTGCTAGAAATGATTTAAAAGAGTCGATGATGAAACTCTTGCAAAATGATATTGACATTCTAACAACTGCTCCGATTGAACTTAGTTTGGAAGAAATATTCTTGGATGCTACTGGAAAGGAGGACTAAAAAATGAAGACAATCAAGCAACTTTTCACATTAACGAACCGCATCGTTAGACAAAATTTAACAAGTGTCGATACGATCATTACAAGTATCGTTATGCCTATTTTCATCTTACTTTTTTTCGTTTATGTCATTGGTGGCAATATTTTAGTCGGGGGCACTGCAGGAGAGCCTTCAGATTATCTTAGCTACGTTATGCCAGGATTTTTGCTGATGTCTATGGCAATGGGATCGGCTTACACTGCTTTGAGGATCAACAATGATAAAACAAAAGGATTCCTGACGCGATTATTATCTATGCCAATGAAACGTTGGGTGATTCTAGGATCGCACATTGTCGCCTCAACAATTTTTATGCTTATTTCTGTACTTTCTGTACTGCTGATCGGACTAGTATTGGGTTATCGACCACAAGCAACGATTGGTGACTTCCTGCTTTTCACCCTTTTGATCGTACTTTTTGCCGTTAGTCTCACTGTGCTAGCTATCCCCTTCTCGTTAACAGCAAAAGATTATGCTGGAGCAGGAGCCTTTTCGTATATTTTGATCTTCCTGCTTTTTATCAGTCCAGCCTTTGTGCCAGTCGCTGGAATGGCAAAACCTGTGCGCCTATTTGCTGAGAACCAGCCAATGACGCCCATTATCGAAACGACAAAGAATTTGCTTGCTGGTACATTCTCTTTTGGTTCCCAAAGCAGCCTCTTGACCCTTTTGTGGCTAGCCATATTACTAAGTTTTTTCTCTTTTCTGTCAATGAAACGCTACAAACAACTATTTATTAATTAGGAGGCCCACCATGAACTTTTATGACAAAATAACAGGTAACGACATGAATAAGCAACAAAAAGAATTTCAACTTCGTATTGATAAGTTACCCGCTGGCTACCAAGATGCGTGGCGCGAACACAATCAAAAGATCTGGAGCTACAGTGATTTTTCTGGAAGAAATCTGTACCCTATCTTGGAAGGGATCGTCGGTCTTTTTGAAGAAAGTGCCGCAGAAAAACTGCCGATCAATAGCGTGATCGGTGAAAATATGACTACCTTCATCTCAGAAATCGCTGAAGCAGCTGGTGCCAAAAATGAGCGAGACAAATTGCGAGAACACTTGAATCAAGTGACCAAAAAACTAAAGTGAGGGATGAAGATGGGAATAAAAGAAGCATTAGAAGGTAAAAAAGAATGGCGTGCTCTGCAAAAACGGGCAAATCAGTTGCCGAATGATTATCGAATCGTCTATAAAGAAATCCAAAAGTACTTTATGAAAGTTGATCCAGTAAATCTTGCCAGCGATTTCCAACCACTCGTTGATCTGTTGGATTTGTTTGAAGACAATGCGCAACAAGAAAAAAGTGTTCTTCAAGTAACTGGCGAAGACGTGGCCGCCTTTGCGGACGGATTGCTGGTAAACCAAGCAACCTCTGACAACGAAATGGAACCAAAGTCAAAAAAGCTATGAGAAAATGGCTAGATAAGTTTTGAGTTCCACCGTTGGATTTTCTGAAAATATAAAGAAAATTAAGAATAGCGCTAACCAAATTTGCAACTTTCAAGCATTATTCATTGGTATCCAAGGTGTACAGCTGTTCAAAACAAAAAAGTGTTAAGCCAAGGCTTAACACTTTTTTTATTCAAATAATGAAACTCATTTGTTCCAATTGATCTCCGACAATTAACCGCGCAAACGTTCCACGTCGCGAGCAATCATTAATTCTTCGTCTGTTGGAATCAACAAGACTTTCACTTTAGAATCTTCTGTAGAAATGACTAACTCTTCGCCGCGTTTGGCATTTTGTTCTTCATCAAGTTCACAACCAAACCAAGTCATTCCTTTGATAACCTCACTGCGGACATGGGCATCGTTCTCACCGATACCAGCAGTAAAGACGATTGCATCAACACCGTTCATTGTTGTTACATAGCCACCGATATATTTACGAATGCGGTCAGTAAAGACATCATACGCAACTTTTACTTCTTCTTTGTCATAATTAGCTTCAAGATCCCGCATATCGCTAGAAATACCGGAAAGTCCTAACAAACCAGATTTTTTGTTCAAAACATCGATCATTTC
The DNA here is from genome assembly GCF_003812305.1 of Enterococcus sp. FDAARGOS_553. Lineage (NCBI taxonomy): Bacteria > Bacillati > Bacillota > Bacilli > Lactobacillales > Enterococcaceae > Enterococcus > Enterococcus sp. FDAARGOS_553. The sequence continues at coordinate 1,299,331 of NZ_CP033740.1, read as the reverse complement.
ATCGATCGATAGGTCTAATTTTTCCATTAAATAAGGCAATACAGCTGGGTCGATATCACCAGAACGAGTACCCATCGTCACTCCTGCAAGTGGTGTGAAGCCCATTGATGTATCAACAGATTTTCCACCATCAACTGCAGTGATCGATGCGCCATTTCCTAAATGACAAGTAATGATTTTCAAATCTTCAATCGGTTTGCCTAACATTTCAGCCGCACGTTCTGACACATAACGGTGGCTTGTACCATGGAAACCATATTTACGAACTTTATAGTCGTTGTAGTAAGCCAATGGCAGACTGTACAAGTAGTTGTGTTTTGGCATGGTTGCGTGGAAAGAAGTATCGAAAACAGCAACACTAATGATATCTGGTAAGATCTTCTTGAAAGCAGTGATCCCCATCAAGTTGGCTGGATTATGCAATGGTGCAAACTCTGCCAATGCTTCAATGCGTTCCATCACTTCATCTGTGATCACAACAGAATCCGGGAAGTCTTCTCCTCCATGAACGACACGGTGACCAACACCAGTGATTTCATCATATGAACCTAAGATGTTCAATTCGATCAATTGATCCAAAAGCATTTTTACTGCGACTTCATGATCATTGATGTCGATGATTTGTTCGAATTTTTGATCTTCCCCATATTTGATGGTAAAAATCGAATCTTTTAATCCGATACGTTCAACGATCCCTTTAGCGACCACCGTTTCTTCTGGCATTTGATATAACTGCCATTTTAGACTTGAACTTCCAGCATTGATTGCAATTGTTTTAGACATAATTTTCTCCTTATCCGATTTATATTACAAATTTGATGCTTTCCAAGCTTCAAATTGTTCGAAAAATTTCTTGATGTTTTTTGGTTCCTTGAGAGATGCGAGTTTAGCAAGTAACACTGGTGCTTGCTTGCTCGTTGCACCATGATTTTGAATCAGCACAATACTTTTTCTTGATCGCTCATTTTTGAAAAGCTCGTCTGGCAATTGAATGATTCCTTGCAGATAAACTTTTTCATTGAGCCATTTCTTCAAATAATCGCTTTGTTCAGTTTCCATGAAATTAGCCGGAGCTAAGAATAGTCCATAGCCATCTTCTTTCACATAGTTCATTGCTTGTTCCATCAATAAATGGTGGGCAAAGCTATGTCCTTCGCCTTCGGGAGCTGAAGTAAGAAACGATGCTGCTTTTTCATCTTGTGGATAATAGCCGACTGGCAAATCACTGACAGCAATGTCCATTGGGTCGATTAACAATTCTTGCAACCCGTCTTGATGAAACAAATGCAGCGGGGCTTGAGTCCATTCGCTTGTAGCTGCAGCAACACTCAGTAATGTTTCATCAATGTCAACACCTGTTGCTTGCACATCTCTTTGCGCTAACTGCAAATTGAGCAAGAGCGTTAAGACAAGATTCCCCATTCCAACCGAAAGGTCCAGAATCTTGGTTTGTTGCTTCGCTGGTGTCAATTGCTCGATCAAATACACAAACAAAAAACCGATACTATCTGGTGTCAGCTGATGATTAGGCTGCAGATGTTCGGTTTGTCCGCCCTTTAACAGAAGTAGTTGAGCAAGTTTACGCCGTTCTTCTGCTGTTAAGGGTATCTGCTCTAATTTTTTATAAATCGCTTCCAACCGTTGAGCATCCGCTTCACTAGGTACTCCGTCGATCACCCGTACGCGATACTGATCAATAAAATTCTCGATCGTCTCGATATATGCATCCAAATAAGATGTTTCTAATGCGTTTTGGAGCACTTGAATCGCTTCTAGCGATAAATGAAAAGACTCTTCCATTTTTTCTGGGGACATCTTGCACCTCTTTTCAAAACTATAACAACATACATACCTGTTTAATTTTAGCTGATTCAGCCAAAATAATCAATCGCTATCTTTCAGAATAATTTGTGAAGAGACAAACATACTTTTCAACTCTTTTATACAGAAAAAAGACACAGTATGTCTGTGCCTTTTTCTGTATTATAGTTACTCAAGATCTGTTGCTATTTTTTCCAAATCACCTGACAAAATTTCGGTAAAACGGATGGTGCGCTGATTGACGACACATTGAATCAACAACAGCTCTTCTTTTTGTTCGTAAATGACCCTCCCTACATTGTAGTTGACACTGCCCTGCTCGGCATAGGTTAACCGCTGATAATCCGCCAAAAAAAGTTCTTTCATGATTCGTGCCTCATACATGTGAAGAGTCTTAATATAGAAATCAGTAGTTGTCCGAGTATTTTCTAAAACCGTTAGCAACATAAGGCTCAGCAAATGAATCAGCATCATTGCTGACAAAAAGATACCGCCCTTATGCAGGAATCTGCCATTGACCAATTCTCACCTCTCCATTCTCGAAAGTCACTGTAAACTGGATCGAGGATGCCTTTTTTTCAAAGTAAATCAATGATACTTCCGTCAATAACGGATGGTAGCCATTATTGTCTCTTTTACGGACTTTCCCATTGATTCGATCGATCGTGACTACATTTTCTTTGCTGCTTTTTAAAAAAAGTGTATACGGACTCACTGAAACATACGTACACGTTTGAAGCTCCCTTTCTAACTGAATCAAAAATATCTGCCATTCTTGGTCTTTGCGAGCAAAAAGCTGTTGATTAACTTGAGGCATCTGGCGAATGATTCCGTTGATCAACAACACACTGAGTCCTAAGATCATTAAAGACAGCAAACATTCCAACAAAGTAAAACCCTTACTCTTCATAGTTGATCTCCATGATAAGAGGACCTCTTACAATCCGTCCATAGCTTCGGTCACGCTTGAAACCGAAAGACAACTGATACGACTCTGTACGTTGTGTCGAATAAACGACTTCCTGTTCAAATGCTTGGCATTGGACTTCTTCATACAATACCCGAATAGCAGCCACCTGGGCCTGTAACTGTGCACTTTGCTGTAAAATATGGGTCTGGACAGTCAGAAAAAGGAAGACACTCGTCGTCAGCAAACCAAAGCCAATGATACTTTCTAGCATGATATATCCTTTATTCGATGATCTTATCATATCGTCCACTTCCAAAAAGAAATTTGTAGGTAATCTTTTTTTCTTGGTCCATCCATTCAAACCGTAATGTTTCCATCCGCGTATAATTGCCAGATTGACTGGTGAATGTAAGTACAGTAAAAACACGTACTGCGAGCTGCGAGGGTACTTCAAGTGGCTCCATTTTGATTTCACCTGTGATCGTCGAATGAAAATATATCGTAGGAACTGGTGAATCAGAATAAGCGACTTTCGTTTCGCGAGCATCAATAATCGCTGTTTGTTGTGCTACTGCCAATCCTTTTTCCAAACGAGCACAAAACCCCCACACTTCAAAATATGCTTGGTAACGGTCGATAGCTATTAGCGGAAGAAAGATGAAAATCGAAACGACTAAGAGGACAATCAAACTCTCCACCATTGTAAATCCCCGCCAAGTAAAAAAACTGCTATTCGTTCCGATGGGCAAGGTAAATCGCATACTGCTCCTCCGTTACATAATTTCCAGCTAGTAATTCTTGTCGAGTAGGTGTTCGATTCTCATTAAGCTGGAACAACTCAATCTGGGTTTCTACGACTTTGACGATTGCCGCATTTCCTTTCTCATCTATCACTGTACGTTGTGCGGATAAGTTTGGTACAAACAATAAAATCAAAATACTGATCACTAACAGTACAATCAGCATCTCCACCAATGTGAACCCTTGATGCTTCAATTTTCTCATTCGATCACTCCTTGAATATTGCCGTAAATCGGCAAAAACATTGCAGCATAAACACCCACGATCAGAAGGGCCACTAATAAAAAAATGACTGGTTGAATCCACTGGATTTTCTTCTCGATTTGTTGGAAAAGCCGATCTGTCAAAAGCTGACTATAAACAAACAATTCTTCTCCTAATTTCCCACGCATTTCGCCCTGGAACACAATCAATGAAAACTCTGGCGTCAAAAATACATAGTCCTTTAATTTGTCCGGCAACAATCCGCCACTTGCCAAGCACAGCTCTAATTGAACAGCTAGTTCTTGTACTAATGTTGCTGTACTTGTTTGTTGCATGCACATAATGATCTGACGAATTTCCAAGCCTTGCTGAAACAATTTTCCCCACTCTAATGCAAAATAACTAGTTTGATAGCAGCGATACAAGTCTCCCAAAAAAGGCAATCGACTCAAAAAAGTGGCTCGCTTCAACGCTGTCTGCTTGGCAAAGATTCCTCTTACAACAAGAACGAAACCTCCCAATCCGCCTACAATGACCGCACCGATCCATGGTGCTGCCGTAATAAAGAGAATGCCCCAATGATTCGCATCGATCATACCGGAGGCCAGAAGTTGAGGCAATAGAAACCGACGCATGGCAAAGAGAGCGGTAAAGACAAATACCAGCAATAGAAGGGGATACGCCAACACTTTTTGTAATGTCTGATTTTGTTTTTCCAAAAGGATCTGGTAAGCGACCATTCGCTGCAACGTATCCACCAGATTGCCATGGGTCTCTGCCAAGTCCAGCTGATTTTGTTCGGCTTCAGATAAATGCAGCAAAGAAAAGGCCTGTCTGAGTCGTTGACCTTGTTTCAGTCGCTGATCAATATCTTTTACTGTATTCGGATCAAATTGGCCACTGCGAAGTAGAACAAGCAAACTCTCTTGTAATGAGAAACCACTCTCTAATAAAACCGTAAATGTGGCTAATAAGGCGTGGGTCTGTTTGCGGGAAAGCCGTTTACTTTTCCTTGTCAAAAACCTCATGGGTGATCTGCTCCTTTTCTCTGATCCTTGTTAGTGCTTGATCCCAAGTCATTGAGGATTTGTGGGGTTCATAAAAGGTGTAGGCCATCAATGCGTGAGGGACTCCGTGAAGATCTGGCAGTAAGCGCTGATAAATGATTCCTTGGAGGCATTGGTCGATCACAGCTGCTTCCTCTGTCAGCTCTTGCAATCGCGCAATTGTTTCCGTTAATCCCCGTGCATGGATCGTCGCAAAAACCCGATGTCCTGTCAGTGCCGCACGGATCGCAGCCTTGGCCGTCTCTTTGTTGCGGATCTCACCAATCAGCAATAGCTCAGGTCGATGCCGCAACGACAAACGAATCAGCTCATCATAATCCTGGCCGATCATTGGATTGGTCTGCAACTGTAAAAAACGAGGCTCAACGATCTCAACCGGGTCTTCGATCGTGATCACCTGACCTGCTGCAGCTGAAGCTAAGCGATACATCAGTGTGGATTTCCCCGATCCAGTAGGACCAGAAAAGAGATAGAGCCCTCGATAGCGGCATGCATCTGCGATCGTTTCATATTGTTCATTCATAAAGAATCGATGGAACTTACCTAAAGGGTGCAAAAAACGTAGAACTAAACTTTCTTGACCTTGAAAATCCCCAACAGTCGAAACCCGGATACGCTGCTCTCCATCTGCCAAAGGATAGCTGATAGCCCCTAATTGCGCTCTTCGTTTTTCTCCTACTTCCATACCGCCCAGAAATTTGAATCGAGTGATCAATTGTTGCGCGTCTTCTGTAGTAACTTTGCGATACATTTGCCGATAGTAACTTTTGCTGAAAATCAGAGTCATCCCTTCGACTGTTGGCAGTATGGATAGATCTTGCATTTTCTGCACCTTCGCATACTCCACCAACTCATCTGAAAATGTACAAATGTCCATTGTCACCCTCCTAAAAAGAGATACGCAGCTTTTACTTTTCTATACAAAAAAACTGTAGAACAAAGACATTTTCTGCCTTGTGCTACAGTCTGAACGCTAAGACTCGCTTATTTAACTTTTGGTCGTATCTTCTGGTGCCACAAATTGGGCTTCTACCCGGTAGATTCTTTGACCGCGGCTGGAAAACTTCTCTTCATACTCGGTCATGATATTTCCTTCATAGTCACTTTGATGAAGATCCAACCATACTTGTTTTAAAACCATACCATATTGTGAAAAGCTGGCGAGTGAATATTCAAATAAGCCTTGATTGTCCGTTTTGAAATGAATTTCACCATTCGGACGTAAAATTTGTTCATCGACTGCCAAAAAAGCTTTCGATGTTAGTCGGCGTTTCTCATGCTTCTTTTTTGGCCAAGGATCTGAAAAATTCAAATAGATTTGATCGACTTCATGATCCGCAAAATAATTCGTCAATGCGGAACCGTCAACGTGCAGCAGCTGCACATTAGGGATATCTTGTTCGATCAGTTTATCCAGTGCAATGGAAACCACACTGATTTGCATTTCGATGCCAATATAATTAATTTCCGGATGTGCTTTAGCCATTTCGGTAATGAAACGGCCTTTTCCCATACCGATTTCAATATGCAATGGGTGATCATTGCCAAATCGTTCCTTCCAACGGCCTTTCCACGCTGTCGGTTCAGCTACTACAAATTCGGGATGCGCTTGGACTAATTCTTCTGCTCCCGCACGTTTTCTTACTCTCATGTTGTTTCCTTTCCGAAAAAACAAGATGGAACTTGTTGCTTCGCTCCATCTTCTCATTCACTATAAATTCTTTTTAATTGCAGAATCTCTGCATTCATTGCTTTATAATCCCCGCGTTGGTAGTACTTCTTTACTTCCTGAAGCATACTTAATAAAGCATACCAATAAATTTTCTCGATCACTTCACTGCTGCCATGAATCCCGTAACGCACTAGCCAATGCGGCCAGCTGGATAATGGAACATAATGCCCTAAGATCGTACCGATATCCATTGCGGGATCCGCAAACATGATCGAATCCCAATCAACCAAATACAGATAGTTTTGGCAAACAAGCCAATTACGGTAATTGACATCCCCATGAACGACGGAGGCCTTTTGTTCCTGAAATTCTGGAATATTCTCTCTTAAATAACGATAAACAATAGCAATAAAGCGATTTTGAACAACCGCTTTAGGTAAGTTTTCTTCATATTCAACTAACATTTTTTCTGGTGTCATCACTTGACCACCGATTTTGCTCAGCATCTTCGCTAATGTTTTGGAATGGTGCAAATGATACAATACATCGATCACATCATTTCTTTGACCGATCTCTTCGGGGTCCAATACACGTCCATCTAGCCACTCTTGAGCAGACAACGTATCGCCATTGCCGGTACGCTTGGTCCACACAAGTTTAGGAGTAATCCCCTCTTTGGAGAGTGCCGCAAGCATCGGGGTCGTATTTCGTTTGATAAAGACTTTATCATTGTCCTTCAAGCCAATGTAGGCTTTGCCGGTGTCGCCTTTGATTGGTCTCAGGCGCCAATCTTGATCCAAGCGAATATCCATCCTAGCTTCTCTCCTTATTTCACAGTATCTCTTATTCTAGCTTCCTAAAGAGTCAACGTCAAGCGCATATGCGTTCGGTTTTTTCGAGTAACGTCCAGCCATCTTTATTGACTTTGCATTTTTTTCAAGCGGGCAGGTACATAGAAAACCAAAAAGAGTCCTGTAAATAACAAAAAGCCCAACAGCACTAGCACTCCTTGCCAAAGAATTGCCGCTCGGAACAAGCCGACTACACCAAAAATGAAAGCAGCTCCGCCTAATAATCTAAGCAATAGCCAATTAATGGCTGTCTGTTTTTGCCCTTCCTCGATTGGATATAAATGAGTCAAAATCATGTACTGAAACTCATTATACATCGGCAGTAGCTGAAAACCGATCAAATAAAGAAACATACATCCTAACCCTAGACTAAGCCACCATTCTTGAACAAAGAAAAGCACTAATACACCAATCAGTGTCAAACGGAAAAAAAGCCCGCTATATTGTTCCCCTCGCAAAAAGCGGCGAGCATATAGATAGCGATAAGTCTGTTCCTGTCCAAAAGGAATCCTATTCAACAGACCATCTAAATACTTGCGGCGTTTGGCTGCTGCTGTGATTTGAGGTACATCTGTGAATAAGTTGATAAACCGATAAATGCGATGAAGTCTCGTTTCTTCCATGTGGATCATGCGATCCCAACCTAATAGAAGACCTGTCGGACGACACTGAAGGTTGAACCAAGCAGCTTGTAGAACAGCTAAGAGCAATCCAACCCAAGGTGCAACATACAGACTAGCTAAAAGGCTGCTTACTGCAGCAATCACCCACAGAACACGCTGGTTGTTACGCTGTTCTTGTCCTTGATAAAGAGACAAACGCTGTAACCAGAGATCCGTAACTTTTAATAACCAAATCGTCCCTAAATAAAAGAAAAAGCTCGCAAACGTTTGTTCAGTAACTACTACGACTAAAGGCATCGTCGCACCAACGACTAAAAAGGAGACCCCAAAAGGCAGCCACATTGAATAGCGCAGTGCTTGAGCAAGATAGTCCGCCATCTGCTTTTCTTTAGCTAAAAGAAAAATCAAATCTGCTGGTTTCACCAATGTTGCCAACTTGCCGACTGACAAAAGTGCCAACCAGATCAATAGCAATACGATCCCCCCCTGAGGGAACGGCCGAGGGAGCGTTTTTAAAAAATTCGAATAATATAGACCCAGTCCACCCATTAGAAATGTGATGAGGATCGCAAAATGATCATTGAAAACATAACGCAAATAGCGACTCATCTGTTTCTGGTGTCGTTGCAAGCGTTGTGAGAAGAACCCCTTCATAGCTGACTCTCCTTTGTCAATGCTAAGTACAACTCATCGAGGGAAGCTCCTTCAGCCCCAAATTGGCTTTGTAATTGCGACAGCGTTCCTTGGGCTCGAATCTCGCCATTGTGAAGCAGGATAAACTTGTCACAATATTTCTCAGCTGTAGCCAAGATATGGGTCGACATTAAAATCGATGCCCCGGTTTGTTTCATCTCATTCATCAATTCAAGCAATGCATTGATTGCCAATGGATCTAAGCCCAAAAAAGGCTCATCGATGATGTACAAACTTGGTTCAATTAGAAAAGCACACAAAACCATGACTTTTTGTTTCATTCCCTTAGAAAAATTTGCTGGAAACCAGTCCAACTTATTTTCCAAGCGAAATGTTTTTAATAACCGCTCCGCCCGTTGCAGTGCGACATCTTTGGGGATGTCATAGGCCATTGCCGTTACTTCGATATGCTCTTTTAAAGTCAATTCTTCATAAAGAGAAGGCGTTTCAGGAATGTAGCCGATCTGCTTGCGATACGCTTGCGGATCTTCTTTCAGCGATAGTCCGTTGATAGTGATTTTTCCAGTGTGAGGTTGTAGCAGACCAATGATTTCTTTAATCGTGGTACTTTTACCAGCACCATTCAAACCGATCAACCCCACAAGTTCACCATCCGCGATCGAAAAATCAATATTTTTTAGAACAGGTAGCTGTGTATAACCGCCTGTTACATTTTCTACTTGTAATGTCATTTTCGTTCCTCCAATATCAACTATTATACCATGAAGCAGCGGTCAAAGAGCAGTCATCTACTTCTTGAAATCTGCTATTTTCCGTTATTAGTTATTTGAACAACATACTCGTGTCCAGCTACTTGCAATGGTTCTTTTGGCAGCTCACTGCTACCAAAACGCTCGACCCACATGTCTGCTTCGGACGCATCAAAAATGACGGCTTGAATTGCTCCGGCAGCTAAACGGGTCGTAAAGGCTTGGACAGCGGCTGGATCTTCATAGGAAACAAATGTAACTGTTATTTCGTGATCAGGCGCCACGTTTTGCTTCACCCAATCCGTCGCTGCTTTTTCAAATTCAGATTGTGTGGGCTGCTGTTCACTGGTCTCAGAAACAACAGCCACTGTATAAACAACTTCTTTTGGTCTTGTCATCGAATAGATCAGCGAACCTCCTACTAGAATGACTGCTAGTCCTGCAATCAGCCACTCCTTATATGCATAGGCAAGATAGCTGATTTTTTCTCGTTTGGTCTTTTTTTTCTGTAACGTTTCTTTAATGATTGGTTTCATCGTATCCGTCCTTTTCTATTTCTGCTTTTAAGTCTATTGGTGCAAGCGGACAAATGCAAGCGTTTCTCTCCACAAACATCCGTACTTTACATGGAAAAGAAGCGATGGCCTGCTTTTGAAGGAATTCAAGAACAAAAACTGCCGAAATCAGCAGAATATGGTAAAGTAGGACTAGAAGAACAAGGAGGTTTATGAAATGGAAAATTGTATTTTTTGTAAGATCAACAATCGTGACATCCCTAGTTACAAAGTATATGAGGATGATCAAGTCTATGCCTTTTTGGATATTTCCCAAGTAACACCTGGACATACATTAGTTATTCCGAAAGTCCACGTAACGGATATTTTTGAGTATGATGAAGCCCTTGCTGCAGAGGTCTTTGCTCGCGTTCCTAAAATCGCTCGGGCAATCGAAAAAGCCTTTCCTGAGATCAATGGACTCAACATAATCAATAACAATAAAGAATTGGCTTATCAATCTGTTTTTCATTCCCATATTCATTTGATTCCTCGTTACGATGAAAAAGATGATTTCTCGATGCATTTCGGTAATCATGCAGAGGATTACTCACAGGAACAGCTAACAGAGATCGCTGAAAAAATCGGAAAGCTGGTGGACTAAATGATCGGTAACTTTATCAAAGGTTTGTTATTCGGCTCTCTCGCCGGCGGCTTAGGCGGGCTGCTATTTGCACCAAAAAGCGGTAAAGAAACCCGTGAACAAATGCTTCGTTATGTCGATGAGACCACGGAAGCGACTCTTGAGTTTAATGAAAGTGTCAAAAACTTAAAAGATGCTGTCACATTGACGCGTAAAACGGTTGACGAAACGATTCCTGTTGTCAAAGAGTCTTTCACAAAAGATTTTGAATCATTCAAATTCCAAGCACAGCCAAGAATCGAGCGGATAAAGACCCACGTGGATCGTTTGAACCAACATGTCACGACGATACAAGCCAAATCAGTTCCCCAAGAAGAAAATAAGTAGCAAATATTGGAGAATCTATGAATTTTGTTTGAAACATCATTTGTTTTCTTCCCAATTAAAAAAAGAGTGTGGTATAGTATTAGCTGTGATTCTTTGAAATATTTAGAAAATAGGAGTGCTTAAACGAATGAAGAAAAAATTGATTTTAGCAGCAGTCAGTGCACTGAGCGTTTTGACATTAGCTGCTTGTTCCGGAAGTTCAAGTAATGAGATTGCAACCATGAAAGGCGGTAAAATCACGGTTGAAGATTTTTACGAACAAGCAAAAACAGATCAGAATAACCAAAGTCTTATCCGCCAATTGATCGTCTTAAAAGTCTTCGATCAAAAATATGGGGATGATGTTACAGAGAAAATGATCGACAAGCAATACGATCAAACTGCGAAACAATATGGCGACAGTGATAAATTTGAGTCTGCATTGGAAGCTTCTGGACTTACTAAAAAAAGCTATCGTGAACAAATCAGACAGCAATTAGCATTACAAGAAGGGCTAAAAGCGAACATGGATATTGGTGATGATGAGCTGAAAGCAGCTTGGGATTCTTTCCATCCAGAAGTTGAAGCACAATTGATCAAATTGACTAGTGAAGATGATGCAAAAGATGTATTAAAAGAAGCTCAAAAAGATGGTGCTGACTTTAGTAAATTAGCAAAAGAAAAATCAACAGACACAGCGACTGCAGAAGATGGCGGTACAGTCAAATTCGACTCAACCTCAACAACTGTGCCAGCTGAAGTACAAACAGCTGCCTTTGCATTAAAAGATGGTGAAATTTCAGAGGTCATTTCTGCTACGGATGCTTCTACTTATACAACAAGCTATTACATTGTCAAAATGGTCAAAAACCAAGACAAAGGCAACGACATGGATAAATACAAAGATCAAATCACAGAAATCGCACAAAACACGCTATTGAACGATTCTACATTCGTGGCAAAAACGATTGGTAAAGAACTGAAAGCTGCCAATGTGAAAATGAAAGATGAAGATCTAGCTGATATTCTTTCTGACTATGTTTCTGCAGCAGAAACAAAAGATTCAACTGATTCTTCTGCTACAGATGCATCAGATAACAAAGAGAATGCAACTGATTCTACAAAAGAATCAACTGAAACAACTAGTTCATCTGCTACAGATTCCTCTGAAAAATAACAGAAAAAAAAGATTGGCAAAAGCCAATCTTTTTTTATTTATACATCTTTCGGCACATAAAAACTACGATTATCCATCCCAAAAATCCGCTCAGTGTATTCTCCTGGTTCCGTTAAGCGAATAGATGACAACATCATTTGCATAGAAGCATCGATGTTATCGATTTGATGCAGGATCTCCGCCTCCATAATTCTTGGGCGAACTGGTGAGCCATATTCCAACAATCCATGATGAGCCAAAACCATGTGCCGCAGCACAACGATATCTTCTTGTTTATCATCAAATTTCAGAGCAATACACGCTTGGGTGATTTCTTCATCTACTAGCACTAAATGTCCAACCAGATTTCCAGCTAATGTATACTCTGTGGTCATTGGTCCCGTCAATTCAATCACTTTTCCTAAATCATGCAGGATAATTCCTGCATACAAAAGCGGTGCATTGATTTCCGGATACTCTTTGATCAAAGATTTTCCGATTCGCAACATGGTCGTTGTATGGTAAGCCAATCCACTAGCAAAGGCATGGTGATTCCGTTTAGCTGCTGGAAAATCAAAAAATTCTTTCTTGTATTTATTCAGCAAAAAACGAACGATACGATTCCAATGAGGATTGGTGATTTCAAACAATGTCTGATTAATTTCCTCTTCCATGTCTTCTTTTTTCAGAGGGGCTCTTTCCATGTACTGGCTCGGGTCATGAGGTTCTTCTGGTTTTGCCAGACGCAGATGCAAAATCTTGACTTGGGGATTTCCTTGATAAACTTCTCGCTTTCCATCTAATAAAACGACCTTACCAGCCTCGAAGCGATTGATTTCTTCCTCAGAAGCATCCCAAAACTTTCCGTCGATTGTTCCAGAAGTATCTTGAAAAGTAAACGCGATAAACTTTTTGCCATTTTTTGCGATACGAACATCCGCATTTTTAATCAACAAAAACAGTTGAAACGTCTCATCTACGGTCAATTCTCGAATTTTTTTCATGTTAACATTTGGCGCATAGCCAAATTTCTCACATCCTTTGACTAAGTTCTTGTACGGATTGCTGGTATTTATGATAATAGCTTACCATTTCTTGGTCAGAAGACAAACAAATTACTTGGTAATATTGGCCAAACTCAGCGAATAATTCCGCTAACCGTTCTTTTCGTGCACTATCATAATGCAACCAGCCATCATCGATAATGATGGGACTAAGAGGATGATTTTGTTGCAACGCAAGATAACCGAAGCGGATCGCCATGATCAGCTGATCTTTTGTTCCTGTTGATAGATCGATGATCGAGTAACTATCGCTAGCATTGCTGGCAACTAATTGCCCCTCATGCAGTGTTACTTGGTGATAGCGGTCATTGGAAAGCAATCTGAAATATATCGAAGCTTTTTCTAGTAATTGCGGCAATTGTTGCTCAGACAATTCAGTCGTCAAATCGGACAATACCGAAGCAGCTAATTGTCGACTGCTCCAAGCAAGAGCCAATTCCTCGATTTTTGCCCGCAGTTCGCTTTCTTCCTGATAGAGCTGGCTCAACGTACCGCTTTTTTGGCTGGCGGCTACTTCTAGTTCAAGCCGTTGCCTTTGCTCTGCCTTTTGTCGACTAAGCTGGTGCAGCTCTTTTTGCTTTTGTGCCACTTGCGTTTTCTTTTCCAGCAATTCTTCTTGTGTGATTGGTTCCGGGAAAATCGGATCCAGCATGACTGCTAATTCGGCTTCCCGCTTTGCCGCCCGCTGATGCGTCTCCCATTGTTTGAGCCAAAGACTGATTTCTGCTGGCTGATCAATGCCAACTTGTGAGAGAATCTCTTGAGAAGCCTTCAACAATTCAGCCCGCTCCGCCTTTTTGCGAGCAAGTTGCTGCGCCAACAACGTGCTGGGCTGCTGTAAACGCGCCAATTTAACAGCCTGCATCTCTTCATTGAATTCATGCAATAGCTGAGCCTGCTCCAGTATTGTCTTATTTTGCAGGGGCAACCAATCAGCAAAAGGTGTAAACATCGCTTGATAAGGCTGAAGCTGTTCTGTGACCTCTTGCAGTTGTTCTTTGGCTTCGCGAAGCAGATGAGCATGCAACTGATAATTAGTAACATCCTCTTGGTACTGCAGCAAGAAGACCGACCATCTGTGATAAGGTTCCGTGCCAAAAAAAGGTTGCAGCGCCTGACGCCATCGTTCATTCTGTTGTTTTTGTAAATTATTGGCTTCTGTCAGATCTGCGATCTCTGAGGCAACCAGATCCGTTTGCAACAATAACTCTTGCCATTGTTTTTTGCTGTCACCTTGTTTATGAGGACGTTGTTTCATTGCCTCCCAAATTGCTAGTCCAATACCAACGGTGCCAGCCGCTATACACAACCAGCGCCAAGGAGACGGTAAAAAGAATGCTGCAACACAAGCAACCAAACCACCTACTAATGGCACCATAGGAATAGCCATTTTTTGCTCTCCCATCAATCCTGGGTGCGCCTGTTCCAACCGTGATAAAGCATGTTGAAGATGATTTTCCTTCTCTTCTAACCACTCTAAGCGCTTGTTTGCTTCCTCTAACTGGTAGTCGCTTTGCTCCAGATTCATTAATTGTTCCTGGATTTGTTCTGTCTGCAGTGGTGGTGATTCTTTTGACCATTGCCGTCTATTGATCAGCTGGTTCAACGCCATTCGTGCTTGTTGTTCCTTTTCTAGCGCCTGTTCCTGCCGATCCATCAATCGGGCCATCTCAACTTGTTTCTGAAGGATCTGAGTGATCAAATGTTCGTTGTCCAGATAAAAGAAATATTTATCTGAAGCTTGCCCTTGTTCCAAACGATCAAGTTCTGCTTCTTTTTGATGAATATCTTCTGTTAAGTGCTGATAGGTCTGATAAAATCTGCTGATTTCCTGAGCGTCTTTTTCTGCTACTGCAGCTGGCTGGCTTGATAGCTGTTGCCATTCTTCATACAATGGCCAATGGCTGATCTGTTGTTGAACAGCTTGATAAGCATCGCTTTGCACTTGCTGCTGTTCTTCTAATTGCCGCAATTCTTTTTGAATCTGTGAAATCTGCTGATACTGCTGTTGCAAGCGATGTTCTTCGCTTTCTTTTTGGGCAATTTTCTCCTGTAGTTTCTCCAAACGTTTCAACGCTTGGTTCAAAGGGAGTTTTTGTCCCCGCGGTTTATAATTTTGTTGATTGATTGCTTCATAGCGAGCCACTTGTTGCAGCATCTTTTGACTCCCACTGATTCCCAAAGAAATCAGTGCTTGATGCAATTCATTTTCTTGCAGCTTGTCAATTTGGGCAAGTTGTTCTTGCTGAAAAGTAAATACATCGAAAAACAACGTCTGATTCAAGGGTTGCAGCAACTGTGCCAGCATTTCCTCGTCGCCGGTCTGCCCGTTGAAATGGACTTTGGCTCTTCCTCGATCGATTTGACGGTAACGTTCGATCATCACTTCCCCGTAAGGTTCGACAACTAGCCACAATCTGCCTCCATAAGCGGCCCCATTTTTGGGGGTATAATCCTTTTTCTTAGCTGTTCTTTTAGGAAAACCAAACAGCATAGCCGCAATAAACTGATACAATGTCGACTTGCCGATTTCATTGTTGCCAAAAAGCAATTGATTTCCTTGGGAAAATTCAATCACTTGATCATGGTAACGGCCAAACCCAGTGATTTCTGCTTTTAAGATTCTCATACTTCTTCCTCCCACTGGAAATCATTCTCCAGCAAGTGTTTCGTCTGCTGTAAGACCTCTTCTTGAAAGGCACCTTGATCAATCCCGCGATAAAGCAACGGATGACGAAGCAAATCATTCAGTCCTTCAGCAAAAATAGACGGGTCTTGATAAATAGCTAGTAATTGATCAACATAGGACGCCGGGATCGCTAATGGAATTTTGTCTGTCTCTGTTTTGTAGACTTCGATTGCATAAATTGTCTGTAATACGTCTCTTGACAGCTGCTCGTTCAAATAGGCGATCATTTCATTTTTTTCGGTTTCAGAAAACCAATCTGAAGATAACTGATCCGTATCTGTCAGCACTAATTTGATCAGTCGTGGCTGATTCGTGTTGACCTCCTTCAAAATCGTTTGCAAAATCGAACGCTGATCCTTACAAGCTGCTAATGAGACTTCTTGTTGTGCCCATGTGATTTCTGCTACGTCGACCGTCTGGATCTCGGTACCATGGGAACTCAAAGTGGCTAAAACAACGCCTGTATCTTGTTCTTTTTGCGTTTTGCCTTGTGGGGTCCCTGGATAAACGATCGCAGGCTCTTCTGAAAGGATCTTAGGAACATGAATATGACCTAGTGCCCAATAATCATAGCCTTTCTGCTTCATTTCACTCACAGAAAATGGTGCATAATGTTCCCCCGCACTATCCCCGTGGTACATACCGATATGGAAATCAACCGCTTGGCGATTAGGAAATTCCCTGATCTTGTTCTGTGTAATCCAAGGCTGCTGATAACTAAAGCCACTGATAGCATAGGTCTCACCATTTCTGGTTACGCCTTTGATCGTTTCAACCGTCTCACTGGGAAACAGCACAACATTCTCAGGAAAATCAAACCAATAACGCTGCGGATCATAGTAATCATGGTTACCAAAGATCATATAGACAGGGATCTCTGCTGACGCAAGTCGGGAAATCTCTTGAAAAAAGTCATGCTGGATCCGCAGACTTGGACGGGCTTGGTGGAAGGTATCCCCCGCCAAGAGAACAAAATCCACTTCATGCTCCAGTGCCGTATCAACCAGTTTTTTGATTATTTTTCGATTGATCAGTGGAAGCTGCTCTTTGACGTTATCCGATAACATGCGGATCCCTTCGAAAGAACGATCAATATGCAAGTCAGCACTATGTAAAAAACGCATGATACCTTTCCCCCTTTTGCTTCTATCATAACATTTCTTTGTTTTTTCGTCAGCAAAACACGAAAATTTGTTCGCCTTTTTGAACAAAAAATTCGAAGGGTCGAGGAAGTCCCCGATCCTTCGAATGTTGTCCGCTCAAATTAGCCTCTAACGCTATCTAAAGCACTGTAAATTGGCATAGAATTGGCACAAGTCCGAGGCCTCTGTTTGAGAACCCCTCTTGGACTCTTTTGTGCTGCGGTAAGTCAGCAGGCTAGCGCTTAGGCTTCGTATAAGTCCCGCACAGGGCCCATGATGATTCGATTCAAATCATTGGCCACCAGACTAAATGCTTGCTCTTTTTGCATCAATTCCGAAACGATTGGATCTTGCTGAATTTTTTGAGAGAGTTCTTGTGCTTGCTGTGCTTCTTCTTCTGTCATTTCTTGGCCTGCCATCATTTTTTGTTGCAAAGCTTGTTGCAAGCCTTGGAACTCCTTGAATAAGCTATACGCTTCTTGGTTTTCTTTCAAACGATCAAACGAGGCTTTTAAATCTTGAAACTGTTCGGATTCTCGTAATTCTCGTTCTAATTGATTCGCTGTGTCATAAATATTTGCCATACTGTTCCCTCACTTTGTTTTTTTCTTATTATAACATACTGTTCGGATGCACATGCAGTAGAAGCTAACATCAATTACCATTGATCGTATTCCATAGATTACCAAAAAGCTCTTTGGTTCCTTGTTTGACACGCTCACCAAAATCTTTTAATCCTTCTTTGGCATTTTCGGCAAACTCGTCAACTGATTTTTTCCAGTCATCGTTGTCCGTTGATTCATTTGGATCTGGCACTTCATCTGCTGCCATCAGTTTCCCACCAGTCATATAGGCATCTGCTACTTGGAACTGACTTCCTTGGCTGTAAGGCAACAGACTTTCGGCTTCCGCTTTAAATATCTTGCCGACGACTTGCCCGCTGGTTCCAGTCAAATAGTGTTCGGCACTCGTTTGTTCAAAGCCCAGCCAGGTGGAGATTACGAGATCAGGTGTATACCCAACGATCCACTGATCATTGACTTTTGATAAATCAAAGTTTGTTTCCGTTGTCCCGGTTTTTCCTGCGATCGTAAAGCCATAAGGGCTAGCGCTGACCCCAGTTCCATTAGAGAAGGTACCCAGCATCATGCTTGTCATCTTGTCTGCTGTTTCTTTGGAGATGACTTGTTTTCCTTTGACTGAAGTATTATCTACAATAACCGCGCCCGTTGAATCAACGATTTTGGTGATCAAATGCGGTTGGTAGTAATAGCCTCCGCTAGCAAAGACACCATACGCGGCAGCCATGGTCAACGGTGATTCGCCAGTTTCCAATCCGCCTAACGCCAATCCCCAATATTTGTCCGATTCTGACAATGTTAGCCCAAATTCCTGAGTCTTTTTGTATCCGCGGTCGAGACCAATTTCATGAAGTGTCCAAACAGCTGGCAGATTTAAACTTTGAGCCAATGCTTGATACATCGGCACTTCACCGGAATAGGTCCCATCGTAATTCTTTGCCTCATAATAACTTTGAGGTTTGTCTTCCAAAATACTATCTGGATTATAGCCCGCTTCGATTGCAGGTGCATAAACACTGATGGGTTTGATTGTCGAACCTGGCGAGCGTTTCATTTGGGTAGCAAAATTGAACCCGCGAAAAACATGTTCGCCTCGTCGCCCTACCAATGCTTGAACACCGCCAGTTGTCGGATCTAATGCCACCGAACCTGATTGGACCATCGTTCCATCAGACGCATTTTCTGGAAAGAGCGCATCGTTTTTATAGGCAGCTTCCATTTGTGCCTGATAGTTTTGATCCAGTGCTGTGTAGATTTTGTATCCACGATTCATCACATCATCCGCATCAAGTCCGTAAGACTCCGCTTCATCGATCACTGCATCGAAGTAATAAGGATATTTATAGCCAGATTCTGAATTGCCATAGCCATCGTACAACAGGCTAGCTATTGAAACTTGCTCTTCTTGATCGGCCACAGATTGATCCAGCATTTTGTTGTCCACCATCAGTCCTAGAACAGTATCTCGGCGGTTCGTCGCATTTTCTGGATGATCGATAGGATTATAAATTGATGGACCTTTAAGCATACCTACTAAGGTAGCTGCTTCTCCCACCGTCAAATCTGAAGCATTGACACCAAAATATTTGAGCGAAGCATCTTGAATCCCCCAGACTCCATTACCGAAATAGGAACTGTTCAAATACATTTCCAATATTTCATCTTTTGAGTATTTTTTTTCGATTTCAATCGCTAGAAACAGTTCTTTGGCTTTTCGACTAAAGGTTTGATCGAGAGAAAGATAGGCATTCTTTGCTAGCTGTTGCGTAATTGTACTCCCACCGCCACCTTCTGCACTACGATTGACTACCATCCGCAAGGCCGCCCGAGCGATCCCTTTGATATCAAACCCATGGTGATTATAAAAATTCCGGTCTTCCGTTGAGATCAGTGCGTGAACGACTGCTGGGGAAATGCTTTTTAAATCAACATAGGTGCCCTTTTGAGAATAGAGCTGCCCAGCTTCTTCTCCTTTAGCATCGTAGATCACAGTGGACTCTTTCAATCCTGATTCTAATTCACTAACTTTGGTATTCTTGGCGATATAAAACAAGTAACCGCTCATCACTAAAATACCCACTAAAGTCAGTAAAATAACTATTTTATTCACATGATATTTCTTCCAAATGCGTTTGCGCCATTGATGGAATTGCTGTAGATAAGGCTTGATCCAACGCCAGAAAGTTTGGATCGATTCTTTTATCTTGTGAAGGATTTGTTTCAAATCCATTTCTCCACGCTCCTTTTAACAAAGTGTAGCATATATCAAACCGTTTGGAATACGGCTCTAGCAGTAAATTTCATCCACAAAAGATTGCTCGTCAATTCTATCAGCGAAACTTCTGTTTTTTGTTGTTTTTTTTATAAGAAAATCTTAAAGATGCTATAATAGCAAATAGATCACAACTTAGAAAGGGATTTTTATGGAATATACCATTACATTACCTAATGACCATCCCCGAACAACGATTCGGGAATTATTAGAACAAGAATGGCTCGTCCCTCGCAAAGTACGCCATTTACTGCGAACCCGCAAAAATGTACGCGTCAACGGTGAAACAGCCCTTTTTCATCAGGAAGTAGCAGGTGGGGATCAGCTCACGCTTCTTCTAGAAGAAGCAGATTACACGTATCAGCCAGTGATTTCTGGGAACAAAGAGAAGATTACGGTGTTGTTTGAAGATGAACATCTGATCGTTGTCAATAAGCCCGCTGGTATCAAAACCCACCCCAACCAACCAAATGAAACCGACACACTTATGAATGATCTGGCTGCATATCTTTCACCAGAGACAAGACCCTATGTCGTTCACCGATTAGATAAAGAGACCAGCGGCGTCATTTTATTTGCTAAAAACCCCTTAGTCTTGCCTATTTTGGGACGAATGCTTGAAAGTAAGCAAATTTATCGTCGCTACCAAGCAACAGTCTGGGGACAATTGGATCAAAACCAAACCATTCGCAAAAAAATCGGACGCGATCGCCACGACCGTCGCAAACGAGTCATTGACCCACGCAATGGCTTATCTGCGGTGACACACGTTGAGATTGCCGCTCGCAATGCCCAAACGACTTCGATCTATTGTGTATTAGATACAGGACGTACGCATCAGATTCGTGTCCACCTTGCTAGCATTGGACATCCTATCGTCGGAGACCCTCTTTATCAGAAAAAAACTGCAGCTCGCCTTGAGCTGCATGCCTATGAACTTTATTTGACCCATCCATTCTCACAAGAGTCACTGCAGATCAAAGCGCTGCCTGGGCTCTGGTGATGGACAGAATGTTTCTGAAGCAGCAGAGACATTGCCTCTAGTCTCATTCCACATACTGGGCACAGCCGTCAGGCTTCATTCGCTGCAACAATTCAATCTTCCGCTGGTTCAGCAGAAAGCTGTGCCAGCTCTTTTTCTGTCATTGAGCGATACTCTCCTAATGCCAAATCTTTCGGCAGCTGTAACCCGCCCATTCGAGTACGCTTGAGATAAGTCACTTCTTTTCCCACTGCCTGCACCATTCGTTTTACTTGGTGAAACTTCCCTTCATGCAAAATCAAGGTAATCGTGGATGTCTCGGCCTGCTCGTCTACCTTTAAAATCGTCAGCTGTGCCGGCATGAGAGTTTCCCCATCCAGTTCGATTCCTTGGAGAAATTGGTGACGATCCTCTTCGGTCATGATCCCTCGAACTTCTGCATAATACTCTTTTTCGACGTGTTTTTTGGGTGACAATAACCGATGAGCTAGCTGGCCATCATTCGTAATTAGCAGTAGTCCTTCGGTGTCTTTATCCAAACGACCGACTGGAAAAAGATCCCGGCGATAATCTTCCGCCGCAAACAAATCCAAGACTGTCTTTTCCGGATCGGTCGTTGCAGAAATCACACCAGCCGGTTTGTTCAATAAATAATAGAAATCTTTCTGGTAACGTACCAGTTCTCCTGCAAACGAAACCTGATCCTCTTGTTCAGCTACTTGGAATTTATCACTTTTGACTTGTTGACCATTGACCGCAACAACGCCTTTCTTGATTGCTTGCTTCACTTCTTTTCGTGAGCCATACCCCATATCTGCTAAGAATTTATCTAGTCGCATGTTTTCTCGCCTCTCTCTTTGCGATCTTTTTTACTGAAAAAACCGCCTGATCGATCCATGCGATCTCAGCGGCTAATCAGGTTTATTGGGTTATTTGATTCGCAATTTCTTACGCAAACGAATCATTGATGAGCCCAGTAGTTTTTCTGCTAAGCGGATTTTCAATGCCATATAAATATAGGCCCCGCCACCGACTGCTGCAACCAGTAGAGAAAGAATAAAGGCTTGGACTTTGCGATCCGAACTTAAGACCAGACCAAACAATTGCCGAGCAATCAGCGCGATCACTAACATAATGAGAGTCATCAGGAAAATCAAAACCGTTCTTCTAAAGGTCAACTTGGCATTGAAGTGGCCTTTAGTCAACATTTTTCTAATATTCAGCCAGCAAGTCACACCAAGTGCCAATGTTGTAGAGACTAAAGGACCATAAACTTGGAACAGCCAGATGGCCGGATACTGCAAAATAAATTTTAGCAACAAACCAATAAAGAAGAAGATAACCGCTTCTGTGTTATGGTACATCCCTTGCAGCATGCTAGAAGTCAGCATGAACAAGCCCAGGATTAAGCCAGAGATACAAGCAGCAACGAGGACGCTTGCCCCTAATGTATCCGGTCGATAAAACAATGTATACAATGGATACGCCAATACGATCATTCCAAACGTAGCAGGCAGCATGACAAAGGAATACAACTGGAGGTTATTACTGATCAATTTAGCTAAATTTCCTTGATTCTTTTTCGCTACTGCTTCACTGATTAAAGGCAACCCTGTAGATGCCATCGACGTTGCTAAGCCGATCACGACCATTGTCAGCTTGTCTGGATTGCTGCCAAAGATTGCCATCATGTCTAAGAGCTGATCATTGGAATATTGTGTAAATCCTTTCATAATTCGAACAAAGGTATACTGATCTACTAGTTTAAAAATTGTGATCCCAGAACCAACAATAATAAAAGGAATCGCTTCTTTGATGGTGGATAAAACCAATTCTTTGGTTTGGATCTCTGTTTCTTCTTTGCTCATGTCCAGCAAAACATCCATCCGAACCCGCTGCTTCTGGAAATAATAAACCAAAACCAGAACACTTGCTAAAACGCCGATAAAGGCAGCAAACGTTGATTGAGTCACAGCAGCTGTATAGTCGCCTTCTACCACCCGCATGATAATAAACGTTGCCAACAGCATATAGAAGACTCGCGCGATCTGTTCAACGATCTGAGAAATCGCGAATGGTTTCATGTCTTGATTTCCTTGGAAATATCCTCGCATCACACTCATACATGGAAAGACCAAAAGTGCCACGCTTAAGGAGCGCATCGTTGGAATCAATTCTTCTCCGCCACCAGATGCGGTTGCCAGCCAAGGAGCGGCTATGTACATGATACCAGCAGTTACTACCCCAAATCCTGCCATCAACTGTAAAGCTCTCAGGAACAAGCGCTGACTTGTACGATACTCTTCTCTTGAGTTGTAGTAGGAAATCTGTTTCGCAATCGCTGCTGGAATTCCTGCAGTAGAAATCATCAAAAACAAAGCATAGACATTGTAACCCATTCCAAACAATGCATTTGCTTTATCTCCGTTGGCTCCCATCCAGTAGTACCACGGCAAAATATAGATCGCACCGAGCAACCGAGAACCAATGTTTCCCAGTGTCATCCAAGCCGATCCTTGAGCCATTTTTTCTTGTGTCGTTAATTGTTTTGACGCAGATTGCGTATGATTATCCATGGCAGTTCTCTCCAACTTTCTACAAACATATCCCCTTCATTTTAATTCGAAAAAGGACTTCGAGCAATCTATTTTTGCAACATATTAAAGTTTCTTCACATTATTGAAGAAGAACGACCAATCGCATGCTGTCTTCCATTCGATTTGCCTGAATATGCTATAATAAACTAAACTTTTTGAAACGAGGAGAACCAAGATGTCACTACTTACCATTACCCCCCATCAGATCCGCGGGTTGTTGATCGAAGCAAATCTATTAAAAGAGTTTATCGGCCAAGAATGGCATTATACCGTTCCACAAGAAATGAACGACTTGATCTTTACCTCATTAAGTTATGATTCGCGTCAGACAGACGCAAATACGCTATTCTTCTGTAAAGGTGCCGCGTTCAAAGAAAGCTATTTGGAAAGTGCCGTTGCTCAGGGTCTTCAATGTTATGTTTCGGAACACCCTTATGAAAATTGTTCCGCCTATGGCATCATCGTTACAGATATCCGAGCAGCCATGGCTTGTATTGCCCAGGCTTTTTACAACAATCCGCAAGATCAGCTGTTTAAAATTGGAATCACAGGAACAAAAGGCAAAACGAGCTGTGCTTATTTTGTGCGGGAGATTTTAGCCAAAACAACCAATCAGAAAGTAGCTTTTTTCTCCTCTGAAGAAAATACTGTTGACGGAAAGAACTATCAGGAAGCAGTTTTGACGACTCCGGAAACGTTAGACTTGTATGCTATGATGGCCGAAGCAGTCGCTAATGGTATGACACATCTAGTAATGGAAGTCTCTTCCCAAGCTTATAAAACCAAACGTGTCTCTGGGATCACTTATGAAATTGGAATCTTTCTAAATATTTCGCCCGATCATATCGGTCCAGTAGAACATCCGGACTTTGATGATTATCTTTTCTGCAAACGCGAGTTGATCCACAATAGTAAACAAATGATCATTAACCGACAAAGCGATTATTTTGAACTATTAAAAGAAACTTGTGCTGCTCATCAAGTACCATTGATCACCTATGGCCAATGCGATGGAGATTATCAAGTATTACCAGCGGAATCGGGCGATCCTAAATCATTCCGCATCCATTCTGAAAAAGATATTCTTCTTGTGAATGGCGACTATCAGTTGGCTTTGCTAGGAGAATTCAATCACGACAATGCTACTGCTGCAATCGTTGCTGCTTGTCTTGCGGGAGCTACCCAAGAAGAAGCACAATCTGTCTTGCCTAATGTAACGATTCCAGGACGAATGATCGTTCTGGAAAAACAAAATGGCGCATTAATCATCGTTGATTATGCCCACAACTACTTAAGCTTTAAGTCACTGAGTGAGCTAGCCCATACATTGCGGCCAAAAGGACGGCTGATTTTTGTGACCGGCAGTGCCGGCGGCAAAGCAGAATCACGACGTCCTGACATGGGTCGAGCGCTTTCTGAGTATGCAGATAAAGTCTATTTAACTTCTGATGACCCTAACTTTGAGGATCCTCGTGCTATCGCTGCCGAGATAGCCGCTGCGATCACTGCACCTACTGTCATTATTGAAGAACAGATGGACCGCAGCCTTGCGGTCCAATCAGCGGTTGCTGAAGCCGCTAGTCAAGATATCGTGATTCTAGCTGGTAAAGGCGCTGAGCAATATTTGAAAGTCAATGGTCAAAAAGAACCTTATGAAGGTGATTTGCAAATCGCTCAGCGTTTGCTTTGATTTTTTCATTGCCTCACCTATCCGTTAACAACAAACACCCAAAGAATGACAGCATCAAGCGGGTCATCCTTTGGGTGTTTATTTTTGTGTCTATGCAAATGCCTCTTAAAAAGTTCTTGATTTAAATACCTTGCTGAAAATTATGGTTGTTCATCCTCATAGGTTTCATAGACATAAGGAGCACCATCATAGCGAAATTCTGTCGAGATTGCTGCGTCCAAATCTTCGGTATACATGAATTTGCTGAAAGGAAACAGAAAGACTTCGCCGTCTTTCGTTTTTTCCGCTTCCACTCGGTAAATTAGCTGGTCCGCAGTCAATTGCTGATTCAGCTGTTCCAGCACGTCATCGATCACTTCTTCTTCTTGGTAACCTGCTTTTGCTACTCGTTGATAATCATTGAAAAAAGCCTCTTGACCTTCAAAAGATTGATAGTCCATTTTTATTCCTTCTTTCTGCGCTTTCATTTGCGTTAATTCTATTATACGAGACCCCTCTTAGTTCAGCGAATGATTTGATTGCCGTTTCACTTAGAAAGAGTCAGCTGACTAGAAAAATATGTCAAATTCATTTCAAGTGTATTACGAATCAATGATTTGACAAAATCGCATTGAAGACTTTTTCATTTTTTGTATAATGGGACATAGAGAATATTAAAGGGGCAGACGCAATGAACAGCACAAAGAAAAAAATCTTCTTTGGAACAGGGGCAACAGTAGGTTTTCTAGCAATGATCGCATTGGTCGGACAATTTTTAGTAGCAAACCACTTGATCGGCACAAATGATACTTCCACAGAAATCTTCACTCGCGCAACATATCCAAATGGCTTTCTATTGGTGATCTTCATTCCATTAGTGGCTACAGCTGTATTGTTTTACGGCATTATTCGCAAAAAATAGTATGCAGCGGCAGTTGATGTTTGCATCAGCTGAACCGCTGCTTTTTTGTACAAAAAAAGCGGGGACAGAAGTGTTAAACTCCGAGAAATAAGGAGGAATACACAGAAATTGCTTTTCAAATTTTTGGGTATTTCGACTTATTTCTCGGAGTTGCATCTGCTCCGACCGTTTAGACATGTTTAGAGGGACTGTGCCATAAGTCATCATCCAACAAGTTAAACCGAATAATAGTCTATTGCTAGGATAGATTCCTCTGACTTTTGCGACGAGGAGTCCCTGCACCGCAGGAGCAATAATAGTTAATGTTCGGATAGTTTTACTTGTAGGAGACTTATGGCACAGTCCCTCTTTTCAATTAATTAGCGACGATATTGACTAATTTATTTGGTACAACGATGATTTTGCGAATCGTTTTTCCATTCAATTGTTCTTTTACCAGTTCATTTGATTGAGCTAACTGTTCGAGCGTCGCTTTGTCTGCATCCGCAGGAACTTTGGCTTTTGCCCGAACTTTGCCGTTCACTTGGAATACCACTTCGATTTCATCTTCGACTAGCGCACTTTCATCATAAGTTGGCCATGGCACATAAGAGATGCCCTCTTTATTTCCGAGAATTGCCCATAGTTCTTCACCGATATGAGGGGCAATCGGTGCCAACAATTGGACAAATCCAGCAACATATTCATATGGTAGTGCATCGGACTTATATGCTTCGTTCACAAAGACCATCAGCTGTGAAATAGCCGTGTTGAAATGAAGCTGTTCAAAATCTTCGGTAACTTTTTTAACTGTTTGGTTGTAAACTTTACTTAGTTTGCCATCATTGAATGTAGTAATTCGATCACGCATTTTGCCATTTTCATCCACGATCAAACGCCAGACGCGGTCTAGGAATTTACGGCTGCCTTCCAAGCCGTTTTCATTCCATGCGATCGATGCATCTAATGGACCCATGAACATTTCATACATGCGCAGTGTATCTGCTCCGTATTGTTCGATGACATCATCCGGATTTACGACGTTTCCGCGAGACTTCGACATTTTTTCATTGTTTTCCCCAAGGATCATCCCTTGATTGAATAATTTCTGGAATGGTTCTTTTGTCGGTACGACACCAAGATCATAAAGGAACTTATGCCAGAAACGAGCATAAAGTAAATGAAGCACCGCATGTTCTGCCCCACCGATATAGATATCTACTGGTAACCAGCGTTTCAATTTGTCAAAATCGGCTAAGCGATTTTTATTGTGAGGGTCGATAAACCGCAAGAAGTACCAAGAGCTCCCCGCCCATTGTGGCATCGTATTCGTTTCACGACGTCCCTTCATGCCTGTTTCTGGATCAACGACATTGACCCACTCGCTGACATTCGCCAATGGCGATTCACCTGTACCACTTGGCTTGATATTATCGGTTTTTGGCAAGCGTAGTGGCAATTGATCTTCCGGAAGAGTGGTTGTAGTACCGTCTTCCCAATGAATGATCGGGATAGGCTCACCCCAGTAACGCTGCCGAGAAAACAGCCAGTCTCGCAGACGGTAGCTGATTTCTTTTTTACCGACTCCTTGTTCTTCTAACCAGTGGTTCATTTTTTCAATTGCTGCTTCTTTATCTAGACCATCCAGAAACTCTGAATTGATATGAGGACCGTCTTCAGTATAAGCAGCTTCTTCAACGTCTCCTCCAGCCAGAACAGGAATGATTTCTAACCCAAAAGCTTTTGCAAATTCATGGTCACGTTCGTCATGAGCTGGCACAGCCATGATCGCACCAGTACCATATGAAGCCAACACATAGTCAGCAATCCAAATTGGCACTTCTTTCCCATTCGCTGGATTGACCGCATAGGCCCCTGTGAAGACACCCGTCTTTTCTTTAGACAAATCGGTCCGATTCAAATCGGACTTCTTCGCTGTTTCTGCAACATATGCCTCAACCGCTGCTTTTTGCTCCGGTGTAGTGATGGCTTGTACCAACTCATGTTCAGGAGCCAAAACCGTATAAGTGGCACCGAACAATGTATCTGGTCGTGTCGTAAAGACGGTGAATGCTGCATCGCTACCCGCTACTTTGAAGGTGACATTGGCACCCACAGAACGACCGATCCAATTCCGCTGCATTTCTTTGATGCTCTCAGGCCAATCAACTTCTTCTAGATCATCTAGCAAGCGATCCGCATAAGCCGTGATCTTCAACATCCACTGACGCATAGGTTTGCGAATAACATCGTAGCCGCCGCGTTCACTTTTGCCATCGATCACTTCTTCATTGGCGATAACCGTTCCTAACTCTGGAACCCAATTGACAGGAACCTCGGCTTCATAAGCCAATCCTTTTTCATAAAGTTTGGTAAAAATCCATTGCGTCCATTTATAGTACTCAGGATCTGTCGTGTTGATCTCACGATTCCAATCGTAACTAAACCCCAGTGAATTGATTTGACGACGGAATGTTTCAATATTTTTTTTCGTAAACTCGGCCGGATCATTCCCGGTATCCAATGCATATTGTTCAGCAGGCAACCCAAAAGCATCCCAACCCATGGGATGAAGAACGTTGAATCCTTGGCTGCGCTTGAAGCGGCTTAGAATATCCGTCGCTGTATATCCTTCTGGATGCCCTACGTGCAATCCTTGTCCAGAAGGGTATGGGAACATGTCTAACGCATAAAACTTTGGTTTATCCGGTTGATCGTGGGTATTGAACTCATTTTTCTTAGCCCAATATTTTTGCCATTTTTTTTCAATTTCTTTGTGATTGTAGTTCACTATGGACGCCTCCTAAAAATTGGTGCTCTGACTTGATCAAAAATCAGCAGAACTTAAAAAAAAGTCCTATAAAAATCACTATTGATTTTTATAGGACGTTATAAACGTGGTACCACCTAATTTTATCTGTTATGAAACAGACCTCGATGTGTTAACGACCATCGCCGTATCTGCCTACTTTGAGCGGTTCTGAGAAACACTCATTTCAGTCAAATATCACTTGAAGGCGAGTTCGAAAGGTCTTCTGTGCATTTCCACCAGCCATGCACTCTCTTGATTCCAACACGTTTCTACTATTCCTTCTCAAATGTGAAAGATTCTTTGCACTTATCCTATCAAAAAAACAGCGGAATAGCAATCTATTTTACGCGAACGCTTTGGCCAGGATAAACAAAGTTGTCTTTAATGTTATTCCATTGAATAAATTGATCTCTGGAAATACCAAATTTATCCGCAATTCCCCAGACAGAATCGCCAGATACTACGGTATAGTTGCTCGTACTTGCCGTCTGATTCGCAGCCGTTGCCGTACCGCTGACCCGTACGCTTTGACCAGGATAGACGTAATCATTTTTGATATTGTTCCAACTGCGGAATTGGTCCATCGTGATACCAAATTTATTAGCAATCGACCAAACCGAGTCCCCAGACGCCACTGTATACTTTTGACTGCCAGCTGATGAAGAAATGCTCGTAGAAGCTGTGGTCGGGCTACTTGTCTGTTTATTTCCAGAATTTTTTACGACTAAGCGTTGACCAGGATAAATAAAGTCATTTTTGATATTGTTCCAGCTGCGCAATTGATCCATCGTGATGCCATGCTTATTCGCCACACTCCAAACCGAGTCCCCTGAAGCAACGGTATAACTACCGGCATTGGTTACAGAACTTATTGCTGTAGTCTTGTTGGCCTGACTTTTTGACCCAGTATCATTTTTTACGACTAAGTGTTGACCAGGATAAATAAAGTCATTTTTGATATTGTTCCAGTTGCGCAATTGGTCCATCGTGATACTATGCTTGTTCGCCACACTCCAAACCGAGTCCCCTGAAGCAACAGTATAACTACCAGCACTTGCTGTCGTGGTAGATATGGTCCCTGTATTCGTCGTTTGTTTGGCAGTACCACCATTGATCGTCAGTTTTTGTCCTGGGTAGATAAAATTATTGCGAATATTGTTCCAGCTACATAGCTGATCCATTGTGATGCCGAATTTATTAGCGATTCCCCAGACAGAATCCCCTGACGCAACTGTATAGCCTTGACTACCAGAAGAAACTGACGATGTCGCTGCTGGCTTGCTGACAGGATTTGTAGCGGTATTAGGCGTACTGACCGTTGCTCCACCACCGGCATTGCCTGAAGCTGGTGTATCATATTTAGTCAAGCCATACTGCTGTATCACCGTATTCAATGAAGAAGCATAGTTGGGAGCTGTTGCGTAACGCCCCGTCAACCATTGGGTTGCATCACGGTAAGAAGACGTATTGCTCTTCCAAGCACCTGCATAATAATAATTACCGTTTCCTAGCGAAACATTTCTTAATGTTCGTGCGTTGTCTTCAAAAGATTCTTTGTAAGAAGGGTATTTTTTGAAGGGTTCTTTCATAGTCAACCATTGATTGTTTAAATACTCTGCTGTATTCATATAGACTGTCTGACCATTATGACTGCCCTTGATTCCAAAAAGATTATGGTTAGGTGATTGGGACAGGGCACTTCTTCCCCAGCCGCTTTCAAGAATGGCTTGTGCGATCATGACTGAAGCATAAAGATCATTTGCTTGGGCAACAGGCTGTGCATAAGTTGCGATTTCTGTAATGAATGCTGCTGTATTAGGTGCAGCAAAGTTACTTCTCACCACAGTATTTTCTACGGCATCCGCTTGAACTGGAGTCAGCAAAGGCGCTACTACTGAGCAAGCGGTTATGGTTGTCCCTACAACAGCGGCACTTTTTCTCATCGTTTGATAAAATTCACTGGACTGTCCTTCTCTGCGACGCTCTTTGCGCGATAAACTCATGTTCATGAACGTTCCTCCGTCTTCTATTTTTTTCCTACGTTTAGTATACAATTTCTTAAGATTTTATAAAAGTTATTTCCTTCTTTTCGCCAAACTGTAAACTCTTTGTAATCTAACGTACATTATTCGAAAGAAGAAGTAAGCGACAATTTCTTGTTATACAATATTGTCCCTCAAGAAACACCCCTGCACCACTGTCTTTTGTCCCTCCAAGATAAATGGTATAATAGACTCACTATGTTTGCCTGTAGAAATGAGGATATTTTTATGAACAAAAAACTGTATTATCAATTCGCCGGCAGCTGTTTTTTGCTGCTTTTTGCCTTTTTAGGCTATGTTGTCAAATTCTATCCAACTTGGCTGAATCCTTTCGATGAAAGTAGCACTCGTTTGATCCGTAGCGGTTATCCTTTTTTGACTGACTTTTTCCTATGGGTGACCAAGTTTGCTAATCCAGTAACGATTGGACTGCTTTTCATTGTTGTATTGGTCGTGTTGCTTATCAATCGCTTCTATTCCGAAGCACTGTGGCTCAGTTTCGGTACGATTGGCATCTCAGCGGTCTTCAATCCGTTGATTAAATTATTCTTTATGCGAGAAAGACCTACACTGGAACATTTAGTGTTGGAGACAAGCTCTAGTTTTCCTAGCGGACACTCCACTGGCAGCATGGTATTTTATGGAACCTTACTTTTGCTGATTCCTGTCTTTTTCCAGTCACAAGCGTTACGCTGGGGTATGAGAATCTTGCTTGGCTTACTGATTTTTCTGATCGGTATCAGTCGGATCTATCTAGGTGTTCACTTTCCTAGCGACGTACTCGGCGGATTTTGTGTGGGACTCTCTTGGCTGTTACTGACCTATCCGTACTATTTAGAAAAGCGTTTTGTCTGGCGTTTCCAACAAAAACAATCTTAGAAAAAAGAAAAGAAGGTAAAATCCATGAATTCATTCCCCTATGCCGAAAATCAGCATAAACGTTACCATTCTTGGAATTATGCATTGCGTCAGGAATTTGGTGAAAAAATATTTAAAGTACCGATCGATGCTGGCTTCGACTGTCCCAATCGAGATGGTACTGTTGCAAAAGGTGGTTGTACCTTTTGCAGCGTATCTGGTTCAGGCGACATGATCGTTGCACCTGAAGCCCCTCTGCCCGTTCAATTTCATAAAGAAATCGATGTGATGCACAAAAAATGGCCTCATGTCGATAAGTACATCGTTTATTTCCAAAATTTCACCAATACCCATGCCCCAGCTGCAGTCATTCGAGAGCGGTTTGAACAAGTTTTGACCATGCCAGGTGTCGTTGGTGTTTCTATCGGTACACGTCCTGACTGTCTTCCAGACGATGTGGTAGACTATCTAGCTGAATTGAACCAACGCTTTTATTTGTGGGTGGAGTTAGGGTTACAAACAACCTTTGAAACCACCAGCAACGCAATCAACCGTGCGCATGATTATCAAACATATCTTGATGGTGTCGCTAAATTGAGAAAACATGGCATTCAGGTTTGTACCCATTTGATCAATGGACTCCCTGGTGAAACATTAGAAATGATGCGGGAAAATGTGCGGAAAACAATCTTGGACTCAGATATTCAAGGGATCAAACTCCATCTCTTGCATTTGATGCGAAATACCCGCATGCTCCGGGACTATCATGAAGGCAAGCTGCAGTTGATGCAAAGAGAGACTTATGTCTCTTTGATTTGCGACCAACTAGAAATGATTCCTGCGGAGATCATCATTCATCGTCTGACAGGTGACGCTCCTTGGGATGCTTTGATTGGACCTATGTGGAGTCTCAAAAAATGGGAAGTCTTGAATGAGATCGATAAAGAAATGTTGCGCCGCGACTCCTATCAAGGAAAATTTGATGTTAGAAAAGAGGCTATCTATGCTACAAACAGCCATGCGTTATAGCCACACCCTTTTACAAGAAGTCGTCAAACCGGGACAGACCGTAGTTGATGCCACCATGGGAAATGGCCATGATACCGAGCTGTTGGCAACACTAGTCGGACCTGAAGGCAAAGTCTATGCCTTTGATATTCAGGAACAAGCAGTAACAACAACAAAAGAACGCTTGTTAGCAAAAGGACTCCTGCCGCAAGTTGAACTGATCCACCAAGGACATGAAACAGTAGCGGATTACGTCCCTGATGCCGTTCATGCAGCTATTTTCAATCTAGGTTACTTACCAAAGAGCGATAAAAAAATCATTACTTTACCTGAGACGACCGAACAGGCACTGCAAGCATTGATCCAACGTATTGTTCCTTGCGGTCGGATCATCCTTGTATGCTATTATGGCCACGAAGGCGGACCTGAAGAGTTAGAAGCTGTTCATCGCTTTTGTCGTCAATTACCACAAGCGCAATTTAACGTGCTGTCCTATCAATTCATCAATCAGCGCAACCAACCACCAGTCCTGTTTTGTATCGAACGAAAAAAAACATCAGAGAACCGTTGACTATTCTTCGGTCTCTGATGTTTTTTATTTTCCTTCAACGAGCCAGTTTAATACCCGTTGGATCCACTGATCCCAAAATTGCCAATCGTGATCTCCGGAACCAGACTCAAATGTCACTGCCAAGTCACGTTCCTGCATTTTTGCAACTGCATATTCACTTGCAGGAAACAGTTGGTCTTCTGTTCCACAACTAATATAAAAGCGCGGTGCCTTTTGCGGATCAATCGTATCGATCAAATGGATCAAATCATTCTCTGAACCTTGAAACTGATCCAATGGGCCAAAAATCCCTTCCCAGTAAGAAGTATTTCGAATCTTTAAAAGAGAATCCATGCTTTCAGCAATCGCTAAAGCCCCGGACAAAGAGGCAACGGCAGCAAAACTCTCTGGTTTACGCAAACCCAACTTAACAGCACCATAGCCCCCCATAGATAGACCAGCAGCAAATGTCTTCTCCCGATCACTGCTCAATTGAGGAAACAGCTCTCGGCAGATTTGCGGTAACTCTTCTGCAACAAAGGTCCAGTACTTCATATCATAAGTTGTATCTGTATACCAAGCCAAATCAGTCGAAGGCATGATCACTGCCATTTGATAGTCGCTCACATAGCGCTCGATCGAAGTTCGTCTTTCCCAGACACTATGATTACCGCCCATTCCATGTAATAGATATAGAACTGGTAATTCTTTTTGATCATTTTTTGTAGTTGTACCTACCTTTTTGATGGTAGTTTGGGGGAGAATCACGTTTACCATTACTTCCATTTCAAGAACATTTGAATAGATATTTGCTTGTATAAAAGCCATCAAATCACCTGCGATTCTTTTTTTATCATTGTACCAGATTCTCGCCGAATTGTACGGGCAAACACCAAAGCAAGCACAATCAGCAACAACCCTAATCCATATACCCAATGTAATCCATCGTACAAAATTCCTCGTAATTGAAGCAGAATGTCTGTTGAAAGTTTCTTAGCAGCAGTTGGGTCCACTAAGCGATTCATGATTTCCTGATCTTGAATACCTGCTTCTTTCAATCCAAAATTATTGCTGATATTCAAGACGATCCCGAAAACAGAAACCATGATTGTCTGACCAATTGTTCTTAATAGCGTATTGAAGGAGGTCGCTACCCCAATTTGTGAATGAGGAACACTGGTTTGAGCAGTCACGGTACAAACGACCATCGTCGCTCCCAATCCGATTCCGGTAATTGAAGAGATTCCTAAAAACCAGAGAAAAGACGTTTTCATTGGGGTAATAAAAAGCCAGATTGCGCCAACAAGCGTAATTAATAGACTAGCCGTTAGGACCCATGAAACCGACCGCTTCA
The DNA here is from genome assembly GCF_003812305.1 of Enterococcus sp. FDAARGOS_553. Taxonomy (NCBI): domain Bacteria; kingdom Bacillati; phylum Bacillota; class Bacilli; order Lactobacillales; family Enterococcaceae; genus Enterococcus; species Enterococcus sp. FDAARGOS_553. The sequence goes on along the minus strand of NZ_CP033740.1, from coordinate 1,264,799 downwards.
GCAACCAGCGGCTGGCTAGAAATGAGCCGACCATCCATAAAATCGATAACGGTGCTAGTACAAGACCACCGATACCTGCACTCATTCCTAAGACTCCTTGCATCCACATTGGGATATACACATCGATACCCATCAAAAAACCGCTAGCTAGTGCTGCGACAATATTTACTACCACAAAAGTTCTAGAATGGAATAACGCTAAATCAATTAATGGATCTGCTGCTTTTTTCTCTACTCGATAAAACAGTAGGAATGTTACAATAGTCAAAATCAGTAAGCTTACCACAGCAACACTTAACCCCTGATCGCCTAGTAACTGAAACCCTAAAAGCAGAGAAACTAATGTGACCATCATCAAAAAACTACCAAGTAAATCCATTTTCTCAGATTTCTTCGTCTTTTTGTTTTCATGAAAATAAAACCAAATCATGCCAAGAAGAAACACACCAATCGGCACATTAATAAAAAAGATCCAGTGCCAACCGACTGTATCAACAATCACACCACCAGCTAATGGACCGACGACACTAGCAATCCCCCAAGCAGTACTGTTCAAACCCAAGACTTTCGCTCTCTTTTCTACAGGGTACAAGTCGGCGATGATCGTCAATGCAACAGGCATCATCGCACCAGCCCCGATTCCTTGAACAGCTCTCGAAAGGATGAGTGTCAGCATGCTGTTTGACAAGCCACAGAGTGCGGAACCAATCATAAAGAGCAGTGTCCCAAATAAAAAAATCGGTTTACGACCAATGGTATCGGCAAGTTTACCGTAAATGGGTGTCAACATAGCACTAGTCAATAAGTAAATCGAAAAAACCCAATTCATGATCTCGATCCCGTGTAAAGAACCAACGATCGTCGGCATAGCAGTCGTAATGATCGTCCCTTCGATAGCCGTCATAAATGTTGCAACAAAAACAGCAATCGTCACACGTGTCACATTCGTTTTCATCATTCTCCCCCTCTTCTAAGTCAAAAAAAAGAACCTCTATTGATTTACATCAACAGAGGTCGCCTCTTTATTCCTTCACACTTGCCAATAAAGCATCCACTTTATCTGTTTGTTCCCATGGCAAGTCGATATCTGTACGACCAAAATGTCCATATGCCGCTGTCTGACGATAAATCGGACGACGTAGATTCAACATTTCTATAATTCCAGCTGGCCGCAGATCAAAATTCTCTCTTACAGCTTGGATCAATTTCTCTTGACTGACTTTTCCGGTTCCAAACGTATCAATTCGAATCGATACAGGTTGTGCTACACCAATCGCATAAGCTAGCTGAACCTCTACCTTTCGGGCAAGTTTCGCTGCAACGATATTTTTAGCAATATAGCGTGCAGCATAACTAGCAGAACGGTCAACTTTTGTTGCATCTTTCCCAGAAAATGCGCCACCGCCATGTCTTGCATATCCACCATAAGTATCTACGATGATTTTTCTACCAGTCAATCCGGCATCCCCTTGAGGCCCACCGATGACAAATCGTCCTGTCGGATTGATATAATATTTTGTTTCATCGTCTAAAAGAGAAGCTGGTATCACTTCTTTAATCACTTTTTCAATAACGTCATGACGAATCGTTTCATTGTCTACTGCATCATCATGCTGTGTGCTGATAACAACTGTATCCACTCGACGAGGCTGATCTTGATCATCATACTCGACAGTTACTTGGGATTTTGCGTCAGGACGCAAATAGGTCAATTCATTCGTTTTACGCAGTTCTGCTAATCGCCGAACAAGACGGTGACTCAATGCAATTGGTAATGGCATCAATTCTGGTGTTTCATCAACAGCAAAACCAAACATCAATCCTTGATCTCCGGCACCGATTTCTTCTTCATTCGCTTCATCGCGTACTTCTAATGCATTGTCAACGCCTTGAGCAATATCAGGTGATTGTTCATCAATGGCTACCAATACCGCCACAGTGTCACCGTCAAAGCCGAATTTTGCCCGTGTATAACCGATTCCTTTGATGGTTTCGCGAACAATTTTTTGAATATCTACATAGGCACTTGTCGAGATTTCGCCAAAAACCAATACTAATCCGGTCGTCACCGAGGTTTCGCAGGCAACCCGTGCCATTGGATCTTCAGCAAGCAGCGCATCTAAAATAGCATCACTGATTTGATCAGCCACTTTATCTGGATGTCCTTCAGATACAGATTCTGAAGTAAATAAATGTTTCTCTGTCATTTTTTGTATTCCCCCTAAATTTCGATTCGGTTACAAGGCATCTTCGCAGCTGCGAATCCTTTCGGGAACTTGCAACGGACTGATTATAACAA
>NZ_CP033740.1:1050000-1257500 GCF_003812305.1 Enterococcus sp. FDAARGOS_553 | reverse complement strand
ATCACCCATTAACGGGCTCTAACTTGTTGTAGGCACACGGTTTCAGGATCTATTTCACTCCCCTTCCGGGGTGCTTTTCACCTTTCCCTCACGGTACTGGTTCACTATCGGTCACTAGGGAGTATTTAGCCTTGGGAGATGGTCCTCCCGGATTCCGACGGAATTCCTCGTGTTCCGCCGTACTCAGGATCCTCCTAGGTGTGAGCCAGATTTCATCTACGGGGTTTTTACCCTCTTTGACATACTTTTCCAAGTATTTCGACTATCTGTTTCAACTACCATATTGGAGTCCTACAACCCCAACAAGCAAGCTTGTTGGTTTGGGCTTTTCCCGTTTCGCTCGCCGCTACTCAGGGAATCGAATTTTCTTTCTCTTCCTGCAGGTACTTAGATGTTTCAGTTCTCTGCGTCTACCTCACAGCTGCTATGTATTCACAACTGTGTAACATCCTATAAAAGATGCTGGGTTCCCCCATTCGGAAATCTCTGGATCATAGCTTACTTACAGCTCCCCAAAGCATATCGGTGTTAGTCCCGTCCTTCATCGGCTCCTAGTGCCAAGGCATCCACCGTGCGCCCTTATTCACTTAACCTTTGACCTTACGGTCGGTGAGTACTTCTTCTAGCGATAGAAGGTTGCTCAAGAAAATAAGCGTTGAACTTATTAAAAAACTCTTTAACTTGTCAACTCGGTGTGTGTTACTTGTTTTGATTTTCTTCGATATCCAGTTTTCAATGAACAAACTTAACGACCTCTGTCGTTAATGGAGCCTAGCGGGATCGAACCGCTGACCTCCTGCGTGCAAAGCAGGCGCTCTCCCAGCTGAGCTAAGGCCCCGGGTATTTATCTTTGAGAGTAGACCTCTCAAAACTGAACAAAGGCAAACGATGTGTAGTCTTCCGTATTATTCCTTAGAAAGGAGGTGATCCAGCCGCACCTTCCGATACGGCTACCTTGTTACGACTTCACCCCAATCATCTATCCCACCTTAGGCGGCTGGCTCCAAAAAGGTTACCTCACCGACTTCGGGTGTTACAAACTCTCGTGGTGTGACGGGCGGTGTGTACAAGGCCCGGGAACGTATTCACCGCGGCGTGCTGATCCGCGATTACTAGCGATTCCGGCTTCATGTAGGCGAGTTGCAGCCTACAATCCGAACTGAGAGAAGCTTTAAGAGATTAGCTTAGCCTCGCGACTTCGCAACTCGTTGTACTTCCCATTGTAGCACGTGTGTAGCCCAGGTCATAAGGGGCATGATGATTTGACGTCATCCCCACCTTCCTCCGGTTTGTCACCGGCAGTCTCGCTAGAGTGCCCAACTAAATGATGGCAACTAACAATAAGGGTTGCGCTCGTTGCGGGACTTAACCCAACATCTCACGACACGAGCTGACGACAACCATGCACCACCTGTCACTTTGCCCCCGAAGGGGAAGCTCTATCTCTAGAGTGGTCAAAGGATGTCAAGACCTGGTAAGGTTCTTCGCGTTGCTTCGAATTAAACCACATGCTCCACCGCTTGTGCGGGCCCCCGTCAATTCCTTTGAGTTTCAACCTTGCGGTCGTACTCCCCAGGCGGAGTGCTTAATGCGTTTGCTGCAGCACTGAAGGGCGGAAACCCTCCAACACTTAGCACTCATCGTTTACGGCGTGGACTACCAGGGTATCTAATCCTGTTCGCTCCCCACGCTTTCGAGCCTCAGCGTCAGTTACAGACCAGAGAGCCGCCTTCGCCACTGGTGTTCCTCCATATATCTACGCATTTCACCGCTACACATGGAATTCCACTCTCCTCTTCTGCACTCAAGTCTCCCAGTTTCCAATGACCCTCCCCGGTTGAGCCGGGGGCTTTCACATCAGACTTAAGAAACCGCCTGCGCTCGCTTTACGCCCAATAAATCCGGACAACGCTTGCCACCTACGTATTACCGCGGCTGCTGGCACGTAGTTAGCCGTGGCTTTCTGGTTAGATACCGTCAAGGGATGAACGTTCTACTCTCATCCTTGTTCTTCTCTAACAACAGAGTTTTACGATCCGAAAACCTTCTTCACTCACGCGGCGTTGCTCGGTCAGACTTTCGTCCATTGCCGAAGATTCCCTACTGCTGCCTCCCGTAGGAGTCTGGGCCGTGTCTCAGTCCCAGTGTGGCCGATCACCCTCTCAGGTCGGCTATGCATCGTGGCCTTGGTGAGCCGTTACCTCACCAACTAGCTAATGCACCGCGGGTCCATCCATCAGTGACGCAAAAGCGCCTTTCAACTTTCTTCCATGCGGAAAATAGTGTTATACGGTATTAGCACCTGTTTCCAAGTGTTATCCCCTTCTGATGGGCAGGTTACCCACGTGTTACTCACCCGTTCGCCACTCTTTTTCTTTCGGTGGAGCAAGCTCCGGTGAAAGAAAAAGCGTTCGACTTGCATGTATTAGGCACGCCGCCAGCGTTCGTCCTGAGCCAGGATCAAACTCTCATAATGATTTGTTTGAACGATCCATAGGATCGTTAAGCTCAAATAAAATTAACTTTGCTAGCTATTGCTTGCATGTATTTTGCTTCATAAATGAAGCGCCCTACACATTGGTTCGTTTGCTTGCTTTGTTCAGTTTTCAAAGGTCTACTGCGCTGCGTTAGCAACTTTTAAATCATATCAGATCAACAAGTGAATGTCAACTCTTTTTTAAAAGTTTTTTTCGAAAGTGTTTATTCAACAACTTCCTGTGCGTCATCAGCGACTTCATTAGAATAACAAATGAATTGTTATTTGTCAACAACTTTTTTCAATCTTTTTTGTTGCTGCATCAGCATCAAATTGATTTCTTAAATTTGTGACTTCGTTATAATATCATCTGTTGGTTCTGGCGTCAATAACTTTTTTCATTTTCTTTTAGAAATGATTTTTGTCATTTGGCACATGTAATAATATACCAACTAAATGCTGTCAGGTCAATAACTTTCTCTCTTATTTTCGTAATTTCTCAAAGGCGTTCATTCTTACAATCCAATGAATTCATCGTTCGTTTTTAATTCGTTTTCGTTCCATTTAGCAGTGAGTTTCTCCCTTGTTTTTTTCTTGTTAGTCATTTTGGAGGGAACTACTGGTAAAAAAAGAAACACACAAGTAAACACCCGTGTGTCTCTCTTTATGAATTATCAACGCATTGTTGGGAATAACAGCACATCGCGAATCGATTGTGCATCTGTCAACAGCATGACTAGACGATCGATCCCGATCCCTAAACCACCGGTTGGCGGCATGCCGTATTCTAGCGCTTCAAGGAAGTCTTCATCGACTCCATGAGCTTCATCGTTTCCTTCTTGTCGTTCTTTTTCTTGTGCTTCAAACCGTTGTCTTTGATCAATTGGATCATTTAATTCGGTAAAAGCATTAGCAAACTCCCGGCCTACGATAAATAGTTCAAAACGATCTGTAAATCGAGGGTCCTTTGGATTCTTCTTCGCTAGAGGTGAGACTTCTACCGGATGTCCATAAACAAAGGTCGGTTGCTGTAAGGTTTCTTCAACAAACGTTTCAAAGAATTCATTGATAACATGTCCTACTGTCATCGTTGGAGTGACTTCCACTTGGTGTTCTTTTGCTAAAGCATGTGCTTCTTCGATTGTCATCTCTTTCCAAAAATCGACACCCGTTTGTTGTTTGATAGCATCGACCATATGCACGCGGGCAAAATCACTCGCCAAGTCGACTTCTTGTCCATCATAAGTAATCACAGCAGAATCTAAAACTTTCTCTGCTGCATTGCGGATAATTCCCTCAGTTAGATCCATAACATCTTTGAAATCTGTATAGGCTGTATAAGCTTCTAACATAGTAAATTCTGGATTATGGGTAGTATCAATCCCCTCATTACGGAAGACCCGGCCGATTTCGTAGACTTTCTCCATACCACCTACGATCAATCGTTTCAAGTGCAACTCAAGCGCGATTCGCAAATATAGATCAATATCTAACGCATTGTGATGAGTGATAAATGGACGAGCTGCTGCCCCACCCGCTTGATTATGCAAAACAGGCGTTTCCACTTCAATGTAGCCATGACCATCCAAATAGCGACGAATCTCACTGATGATCTGGCTGCGTTTCATGAATCGGTCAAAGCTATCTTTATTACTGATCAAATCCAGATAACGTTGACGGTAACGTTGCTCGATGTTGGTAAGTCCATGGTATTTGTCCGGGAGTGGGCGTAACGCTTTAGACAAAATAACGATTTCTTTTGCTTTGATCGTTACTTCCCCCGTATCAGTTTTCATGATCTCCCCTGAGACACCAAAGAAATCACCTAAGTCAGCATGCTTAAATCCTTCATACGGTTCGTCACCTACTTGATCTTTGCGGACATAAATTTGAATCTGACCATCACGATCTTGCAAATGTGCAAAGCCAGCTTTCCCTTTACCACGTTTCGTCACCATTCGTCCAGCAACACTTGCAGAAAGATTCATCTCTGTTAACTCTTCTTTTGTTCGTTGATCAAATAACTCATGCAACTCGGCAGAATTATGCGTACGTTCAAAGCGCTTGCCAAAGGGATCAATGCCTTCTTCCCGTAATTTTTCCATCTTTTCACGGCGAACCAACATTTGATCATTTAATTCTTCTTGTTTTTGTCGTTCCTCTGTCACGAGTTTTCCTCCATTCTTAACTTGGGTTTCCTTCTTATAATGCCAATGATGCCACAAAAAATCAAGCCGAAGTTCAAGATCGACTTGATTTTACTTTACTCAGGAGTATTTCCGACAGGTTGTTTTTCTGTCTTTTCTACAAATGCATCTAACAGATCAATAATCGCTTGCTTATTCTCTGTCTGGTTGATTGCCGCTTTGACTTTAGCTGCCCGTGAAATGCCTTTTAAATAGTAGGCAGCATGCTGCCGAAACTCTCGGGAAGCAACAAATTCACCTTTTAAATCAGCAAGCCTTTCCAAATGAAGTTTGGCTGTAGCGATCTTCTCCCGTGGAGTAGGTTCGGCGATCAGCTCTCCCGTTTCAAGATAATGTTTTGTACGATGGATCATCCACGGATTCCCCAATGCTGCTCGTCCGATCATGACAGCATCTGCGCCGACTTCTTCCAGCATTCGTTTGGCATCTTCTGGTGTCCGAACATCTCCGTTCCCCATAAAAGGGATCGAAATTGCTTGCTTCACCTCTCTTAATACCGACCAATTAGCCGCTCCTTCATACATTTGGACCCTCGTGCGGCCATGCATCCCAATCGCCGCTGCACCTGCCGCTTCAGCAGCTTGCGCATTTTGGACAGCGAAAATATGTTCATCATCCCAACCGATCCGCATTTTGACTGTGACCGGTTTATCAATTGCCGTAGCTACTGCATGCACCATTTCGTAGACTTTGTCTGGATCCAATAGCCACTTTGCACCAGCCTCCGCTTTAATAATTTTATTTACCGGACAACCCATATTGATGTCAATGATATCTGCTGCTGTATTTTCTGAGACAAATTGAGCCGCTTCGACCAAAGACTCTTTATTCCCACCAAAAATTTGCAAGCTTAAAGGATGTTCTGTTTCATCTATATAAAGCATTTCTAATGTTTTTTTGTTTCGTAGTTGGATTCCCCGATCACTGATCATTTCACAAACGACTAAGCCTGCGCCAAATTCTTTGACCGTTACGCGAAACGCCGCATTGGTTATTCCTGCCATAGGCGCAACGACAACTCGATTAGGGATTTCGACATTACCGATTTTCCAGCTGTGTATCGCCATCTTCTATGCCTCAGCTTCTTTCTTTAATCTAGCAAGTTCTTGTTCATCGAAATGGTATTTATTACCGCAGAATGAACAAACAGCTTCTGCACCATGATCTTCATCCATCATTTCTTGTATTTCATCCGCGCCTAATGTAATGATCGCTGTCGCAAATTTTTCTTTGCTACAATCACATCGAAATTGAACAGGCATTTTTTCTAACACTTCGACTTTGGTGTCATTCAACAATACCGTCAAAATTTCTTCAGGCGATTTCCCTTCATCCAGCAATGATGACACTCGTGGTAATTCTTGCAGGCGGTTCTCGATTGAATCAATAACCGTTTCATCTGCTCCCGGCATGATCTGCAGTAAGAAACCACCGGCTGTTCGAATAGAATCATCGGTATCAACTAACACACTCAATCCAACGGCCGAAGGGATTTGTTCAGAAACTGCTAAGTAATAAGTGAAGTCTTCTCCCAATTCTCCAGAGACAATAGGTGTTTGTCCAGAAAACGGTTCTTTCAACCCTAAATCTTTGATTACAGTAAAGATTCCTTGATCTCCTACTGCTCCTCGCACATCCAACTTTCCTTGTCCGTTTAGCGGCAAGCTGACATGCGGATTTTTTATGTACCCTTTGACATCTCCACGACCATTGCTATCAATAATGATTGCTCCAGCGGGTCCGTTCCCTTGGATTTTGACCGTTAATTTGTCATCACCCTTTAACGTGCTGCCCAAAAGCAGGCTTCCAACCATAGCGCGGCCTAGCGCTGCTGATGCTGTATTCCAAGTATCATGACGTTGTTGTGCTTCACTAACAGTTTTTGTTGCAGACACTGCATAGGCACGAACAAAACCATCATAAGCTAATGCTTTTACTAAGTAATCTTCCATTGTTTATGCTCCTTTATTTCGTTCATTAGTGAATCATACTAGGAACTTGTTTTTTTTTCAACTGAATGCCACCATTTTAGAGAAAAGCCAATGTTTTCTGTCGGTTTATTTCTCGATTTGTTAACAAGAAAGGACTGCGGCACAAGCCGTAAAACAAGCAACTGGTCCGAACCTCATTCGAATCTGTTCTCTTGTTTTGACTTATGACACAGTCCCTAGACTTTACGATAGCTAATCACCTATTGATAATTGAACGACTACTCTTGACCGTCCTCTGTTTTATCTTGAGATGAAGCTTCGTGATTTTCATTATTGTGACGAAGTTCGTCTACTTGCTGATCAAAATCTTTTTTCTCAGCAGCTTGCTTTTCAGCATCTTTCTCTTCTAAAGCGCGTTTTGCTTCTTCAAAAGTTTGAGCTTTTTCGCTTGGATATTCTGAATTCTCAGTTCCAGCAGGCATTTTGCCTTCTTCAAACAATGACTTGATTGCTTTTGCATCCAATGTTTCATATTCAAGCAGTTTTTCGGCAATCAATTTATGTTGCGCACGATGTTCTTCGATGATCTCATGTGCTTTTTGATGTGCCTCCATCAAGATACGGCGTACTTCCTGATCGATCTCGAAAGCAACTTGTTCTGAGTAAGCTTTGGTTTGACCATAATCACGACCGACGAAGACCTGATGATTGCCTTCATACTGAACTGGACCTAGTTTGTCGCTCATACCATATTCTGTGACCATACTTCTAGCTAAAGCTGTTGCTTGTTCAAAGTCATTGGATGCTCCGGTTGATTGAACGCCGAAAATGATTTCTTCTGCTGTCCGTCCACCAAGCAATCCGACGATTTGTTCAAACATATCTTCTTTCGTCATTAAGAATTGATCTTCTTTAGGTAATGCGATCATGTAACCGCCAGCACGGCCCCGAGGGATGATCGTTACTTTGTGAACGACCCGCGCACGGCTTAAGACTAAACCGACGATCGTATGACCCGCTTCATGGTAAGCAACCATTTCGCGTTCTTTTTTATTGATGACACGATCTTTCTTCGCAGGTCCTGCGATTACCCGATCTTCTGCTTCATCAATATCAGAGGCATCGATTTTCTTTTTATTGCGACGAGCAGCGACTAGCGCAGCTTCATTTAAGACATTCTCTAAATCAGCACCGGCAAAACCAGGTGTTTGTTGTGCTACGACTTTCAAATCCACATCATCCGACAACGGTTTGTTCCGTGCGTGAACTCGTAAAATAGCTTCACGGCCTTTAACATCCGGACGGCCAACAAGAATTTGTCGGTCAAAACGACCTGGACGTAACAAGGCTGGGTCTAACACGTCGGAACGGTTGGTTGCTGCAATAACAATAACTCCTTCATTGCCATCAAATCCATCCATTTCAACTAATAACTGATTCAACGTTTGCTCACGTTCATCATGTCCACCACCCATGCCGGCACCACGTTGGCGCCCAACCGCATCGATTTCATCGATAAAGATGATGGCCGGTGCGTTTTTCTTGGCTGTTTCAAATAGATCCCGGACACGGCTCGCTCCGACCCCGACAAACATTTCCACAAAGTCTGAGCCTGAGATAGAGTAAAACGGAACGCCAGCTTCTCCGGCAACCGCTTTTGCTAGCAATGTTTTCCCTGTCCCTGGAGGTCCTTCTAGCAGCACACCAGCTGGGATTCTCGCACCTAATTCGACAAAGCGTCGTGGATCTTTCAAAAATTCGACCACTTCGACTAATTCTTGTTTCTCTTCTTCAGCACCCGCTACATCAGAGAAACGAACGCGATTGGCTTTTTTGTCGGCCTCTTTCGCTTTGGATTTTCCAAAGTTCATGACACGGCCGCCACCGCCGCCACCGCCGCCTTGCTGGCTCATCATCATATAGAAGAAGAAAATGATGATTACGATTGGCAAGAAACTAATCAGCAACGATAACCAAACACCACTGTTCGATTCTTCTTCGATCGTTGTTTTAACCCCTTGATCCTTTGCTAATGTCGTAACCTCGCTCAATGTCGAGTCATTCGGCAAAATGATCGTTGTAAAACGTGTCGTACTTGCTTGCGTGCTTCCTAGTACGGAAAGCCCATTGTCATTGCTGACGGTTTGTTCGGCATTGTATTCACCGACGATCCGGTAAACACCGTTAGCAGGCTGAACGGTAAACTGTTTGACCTTTCCGTCTTTCAGCTGCTCCGTAAATGTTGAGTACTCGATTGTTGGCGTTTGCTGATTGCCATTTCCAAAAATGAAATAGACGACCATGACCATTGCTAACAAGACAAGTACATAATATAAGGTATTTTTGATCATACCGTTATTTTTCTTATTCATGCGTACCTCCTTGGCTATTTTGTTTTATCAATCCTGACCATTTAATTGTATCACAACTGATTTAGATCAGTCACTAATTTGATTGATAAACGCTTGGTTTTAAGACACCCACATAAGGGAGGTTACGGTATTGTTCCGCGTAATCCAATCCATAGCCGACCACAAATTCGTTCGGTACATCAAAGCCAATATAGTCGGCATCGATTTTCACCACACGTCCTTCTGGTTTGTCTAGCAATGTCACGATTTTAACCGACTTTGCTTTGCGATATTTAAATAGGTCTACTAGATAGGCTAATGTGCGACCGCTATCAATAATATCTTCTACGATCAGCATATCTCGGCCTTCGACATTTGTATCCAAATCTTTCAAAATCTTCACTTCGCCAGAAGAAATTGTCGCGTTTCCATAACTAGAAACATCCATAAAGTCCAATTCCAAATGACAGTCCATTTCTCGGACGATGTCTGCCATAAAAGGAACAGCTCCTTTTAATACGCCAACGACCAATGGATTTTTATCTTTGTAGATTTCCGTCAGTTCTTTACCTAGTTCAGAACAACGATTTTGGATCTCTTCTCGAGTAATCAAAATTTTCTCAATATCTTTGTCTAACATAAAGTTCTCCTTCCAACTCTTACTTCCGATATTTATAAAGAAGTATGTAGTGTATTTTATCAGTTTCTTGCTCAATACTCAAATAGGAAAATAGATAAGGCAAAAGTGCCAATACATTCTCTTGAGCGTCTGTCAGGACCCAACTAGCAGCACGCTTTTCATTCGAAATCTTCTCATCGATAAAGAAACGCCTGATTTTTTTCGTAAGACCTGGTTTCAGCTGTAACCGATCCCCTGGTTTTCGCTTCCGCAAAAAAACTGTCGCAGGATATTGTATCGGTAAAATTTGTGAAATCTCTGACCAATCCATGACTTTTTCTGGAACTTGGGCGTCACTTGGAATGTAGCCGATCCATTCATGGTCCGACAAAAAGAAACTTTCACCTTTTTTTAGAACAAAATGCGTCTCATCTACCTGCGTTTGGAGGTGAGAGCCTTTTTTAACAGCAGTGACTTTCAACTGATCATAAACTCGAACAATCTGCCAATCTTGATTTAAATCGATTATCCACTGACTGGGATTATGTTCTAGTAGATACAGCAACTGCTCTCGTTGTTTAGTATTGTACGAGATTCCTTTATCATGGGAAACTTTCTGTAGCAAACCTTCAAAAAAGTAATAGCGTTCTGCTGCGGTAAACGCAGCCAATTCATCCAAGTTTAAAAAATAGCCTTCAGCTTCCTCATGAAGTATCGTGGCGAGCCAATCTGCTTGCTGCTTTTTGATCAATTGGTCAGCATAGATCATCTCTTGAGAAAGCTGCTGAAAATGATCAAGAGCTCTCGGGTTCTCTGCTTTCAGCAGAGGGACCGCTTGATGACGCAGGCGATTTCTTTGAAACAGCGTTTGCTGATTCGTTTCATCTTCGAAATAAGCGATCCCTCTCCTTCTTGCATAGTCTCTAATCTCCTCTTTGGCGATCGTTAGGAAGGGACGGATCAAATAACCGTTACCAAAAGGTTGCTTGCGCTTGATTCCCGAAGCGTTTTGCAAGCGTCCCTCTCGCACCATCTTCATCAGCATCGTTTCCATCTGGTCATCTGCATGATGAGCGGTTAATAACCAATCATAACTCTGAAGAGTCATCGTTTCTGCAAAAAAATGATAGCGGAACTCTCTAGCGGCCGCTTCGATGCCATTTTGGGGCGGATCTTGCCAAACTCGTTCATAATATGGAATCCCGCGCGTTTGACAATAGTCCTTCAGGAACGCTGCTTCGTCGTCTGAAGCTTCCCGCAGATTATGATTGACATGAGCCACGCCAAATGTTCCTTGCTGAAACAACTCTTCGATCACATGGAGTAAAACCATTGAATCCACGCCTGTCGAAACAGCAAGCAAACAAGTAGCATCCTCTACCCATCCATCGGCTTTGATTGCATGATAGACTTTTTGCTTAAGCATTCTATCCCTCCGTGTCTCTTGCTTCTATACTTAACTTCAAACTAAAAATGACTGTCTATTGCTAAGAAAGAGAAATATCCGAACTATGCCGATTCCAAAACGCCGTGCTCCACGGCGAAAGCCTACTACATGGTAGGAGTAATCGGATATAGTTCGGATATTTTTTGAAATACTTATCGTTACGTCACAAATTCTTTTGACAACTTGCTCATCCTGTTTAGTTACGTCGACCGCCACGGCCGCCGCGTTTACCTTCCGTATTACGTCGTAATGAAGATAAACGATCATCACTATCTTTTAGAAAAGAACTCATCAATGAATCGAAGTCTTGTTTATTTACGTTCGTCGGTTGATTGCGTGAAAAAGATTTCTTCGGACTTGACCGATTGAATTCTTTTTTAGGAAAATCACGTTTTTCTTCCGGCTTTGCTTCTGCTTTACGGATCGATAGCCCGATTTTTCCATCATTGCCGATTGCCGTCACAACAACGGTTACTTCATCGCCAATAGACAACACGTCATGAATGTCTTTCACAAACCCATTTGATACTTCGCTGATATGTACCAAACCAGTTTTCCCCTCACCAAGATCAATGAACGCACCAAAATTTGTAATACCAGACACTTTGCCCTTTAGTTTCGCTCCAACTTCGATTGACATATAAAAAATGTTCCTCCTAATTTTTACCCATTTAATCATTTCAACTACTGCGATGAGTAGGTATGACCTTGTTTATTCCGAATCACTTGTCTTTGTATCACTAGCATTTGCCTCATCACCGCTTGTTTCTGTTTTTGAATCAGAAGCATCCGGCAAGACAGGGTAGATCTTTTCATTTTTCTTTGAATAAAAGAATCTACTGCGAGCTAATTTTGCAACGTATTCGTCATCTTGCAACAGTGCTACATCTCGCTTAAGTTGTGTCACTTTTTTGTCCGCTGCTTCTTGTTTTGCTACTGTTTCTGCTTTATACTCTTGTAATTTTTGCAGACGCATTTGATCATTGAACATTTGAATACCTACGATTGCAAAAATCACTAGCGCTGCAACAAAAACAGCTACAAGTCGACGTCGACGAAAGACCACTTGTCGTCGTTCTTTTTCGAACTTGGCAAATTGCTCTTTGGCATACTCGGTCTGCAATAGTTCTATTTGTTTGTTTGGCTCTTTATCCATGCTGACCTCGCTCCTGTCACTGTGATTGTTTTTTCCATTATACCAACATCCACAAAAGTTGTCTAACTGAAAATGGGACAAAAATCAAGCATTTTCTGAGATACGTTCTTCTTTGAGGATCTCGTACATTTTAGCTGCATCTTCTTTTTTAGTTGATTCGTGTAATTCTTGTACTTTTATTTCTAATACTTTATTTCCAAACTGAATACGCACCGTATCGCCGACTTTGATATCACTGCTGGATTTTGCCAATTTTCCATTGATTTGGATACGCCCTTTATCTGCTACTTCTTTTGCAACAGATCTACGTTTGATAATCCGGGATATTTTTAAAAATTTATCTAATCTCATTTTTTCCACCTCTTAATTTCAACAATTTTTTTCCAAACGGAACGAGCAGCCATTCTCGAATCGTTAATAATTTAACTTTGAGAGCCATTATAATGAAAACTGTCCCGCCAAAAAAGACCCCTCCAAGGCAAAAAATCAGCGCTTGCAGTCTTTTCGTCACTGGACCTCCACTCAACAGAGTGATCACACCATAATATAAAAACAGTGCGCAAGCCATGATCCCTAAACAAAGCAGGAGTTTTTTGCCATACCCTTGCTCTATCCAAAAGCTGTTCAATGCTTTTTTCTCAGAAAACACAAAATAGATTAAAGTACCGATCAAACCTAAAAGGGTACTCAAACTCGCACCAGTTGTTCCTAAAAGATAGGTCAAGGGCCACGTCAGCAAACCTTTAAGCAAAAGGCCGCATCCTGCTGCATAAATCCCTACACGGAATTGGTTCCGGCTTTGTTGGATGCTTTGATACGCTTGGATTGCAGCCATCAAAGCGACCGCAAAAACAAATAAGACCAACGCACTGTTGCCGGCACCATCTTTAAAAAGAGCGAAGTTGATATAAGGAAGCAGGATAGCCAAGCCAACTGCAGAAGCACTGGCAATCCCTAAAGTCAACCGCAAGTACATCTTAGCTGATTTTTCAAACAAGTGCTGATTTTTGACTGTCAGATATTTCGTCAATGTTGGCAAGAAAGTCGAACTTAGAGCCATCGCTACCACGAGACCTAACTGAACCAATGGCTGTCCTCGGTCATAGATCCCTTTTGCAATGCGGGCACTTTGTTCCGTCAAACCGCTGGCTTCAAGTGAGTTCGTCATCAAAAAGGAATCTGCCAACTGAAACAAAATCAAAAAACCGCTGTAAATGGTCAACAGTCCCCCTTCAATCAAAAAACGGCGACGCAAGGAAGGAGCATGTGCGGTAGGCATAGTTTTTGTGGGGATCGCTAACGACCGACCGGTGATTTTCCGACTATAATAGCTTAAAATCCCCCACGCCGCAAGTCCGCCAATCAATGCGCCGGACATTGCCAAAGTCCCAGTCTGATAAACATCCCATGAGAAGAGATGAAAAAAACTGGCCGCTACTAAAATCACTCCGACTCGAAGGAGCTGTTCTACTACTTGGGAAACTGCCGTCGGTACCATCTGTAAATTTCCTTGGAAACTCCCACGATAAAAAGTCAGGGGTGGTACAAAGAGGAATGTAAAGGATACCACGCGGATCAAAGATGCCAGTCCTGCGTCTCCCATGACCCGAGCGATAACATCGGCAAAGAAAAACGTCGTTGCCCATAGTCCAATCGCTGTCCAAAAAACATACGGATAGATGACTTGGATCTGGGCACGCTGCTTCTGAGGATCAGGTT
This sequence comes from Enterococcus sp. FDAARGOS_553, assembly GCF_003812305.1. Lineage (NCBI taxonomy): Bacteria > Bacillati > Bacillota > Bacilli > Lactobacillales > Enterococcaceae > Enterococcus > Enterococcus sp. FDAARGOS_553. The sequence continues at coordinate 1,243,594 of NZ_CP033740.1, read as the reverse complement.
GTTCGGCGATCACGCGCGAAATAAATTGCGGCAACCCAGATAAAGCCAATGTCATAGCTAATCCATAGATTGGATAGACTTGCTGATAGACGTAAAACCCTTCGTCACCAACTAAGTTTTGGAAAGGGACGCGGTAAACCGCACTTAACACTTTGGCAATGAAAGAAGCAATCGTTAAAATAAATGCTCCTTCCATCGTCCGTTTTAATTGTGACTTTGGCATCTTCTCCGCCCCTTTATAACTAATTTTCTTGTAACACGTATTTTTGTTCCCGTAGCGCTTTGACAAAATCTTGAATCTCTAACAGCCAAGTGCTTTCTTTCATCACAGCAGGAATCTGAAGTTTGATCGTCATCTGCTCGTGATCGACACCCATCGTCGCTTTAAGCTTGGTCGCTTTCAACGCTTCAAACAGCTGTTCGACAGAATAGTTTTTGGTGCCAACTTTACTTAACGTTAGGATCACTGTTTGCTGCTGTTTACGGATCGTATCTAACAATGCCCGATCCCCATTCATTTTGATTTCTCCGACAGTTAATAGGTGAGCCACTTCGACCGGATATTCTCCAAAGCGATCAAGCAGATCATCCTGCAGCTCATCCACCGCTTCTTGAGAATCCAATTCACGGATGCGTTTATAAATTTCAATTTTTTGCCGTTCATCTTCTATATAAGAAGTTGGCAGATAAGCATCGATGCCAAGATCGATCTCAACCGTTGTTTTCTCCGCTTGTGTATTTTTCCCTTGTTTACGCGCTACGGATTCTGACAGCATTTGAGAGTACATATCAAACCCAACAGCATCAATAAATCCGTGCTGTTGCGCCCCCAAGAGATTTCCTGCACCTCGAATCGAAAGATCACGCATCGCGATTTTAAATCCGGAACCTAATTCCGTAAAGTCTTTGATTGCCTGGAGCCGCTTTTCACTGACTTCGTTCAAAATTTTTTGCTGTTCGTACATAAAATAAGCATACGCAACACGATTGCTTCGACCGACACGACCTCGCAATTGATAAAGAGTAGACAAGCCCATGTAATCCGCATTTTCTACAAATAATGTATTGGCGTTCGGAATGTCGACCCCAGTTTCGATGATCGTGGTTGTCACCAACACATCGTATTGTCCTTCGATAAAATCAAACAATGTGTTTTCTAGCTGGATTTCTGTCATCTGCCCATGGGCATACCCAATACGCGCATCTGGAACTAACGCTTGGAGCTCTTCGACTTTACGTTCAATCGTATCTACTCGATTATAGAGATAAAAAACTTGTCCTCCCCGTGCCATCTCCCGCAAAATAGCTTCTCGAACTGCACCTGGATTCATTTCCATCACATAAGTTTGAATAGGATAGCGATTTTCCGGTGGCGTTTCAATCACAGAAAGATCCCGCACCCCCAACATGGACATATGCAGTGTCCGGGGAATCGGGGTAGCCGTCAATGTAAGAACATCGACTTGCGAGCGTAATTGTTTCAAGCGCTCTTTGTGTTTGACGCCAAAACGCTGTTCCTCATCGATCACCAATAATCCCAGATCTGCAAACTCTACATCTTTAGACAGCAGGCGATGCGTGCCAACTAAAATATCAATTTGGCCCTTTTTCACTTGCTCGATCGTTTCCGTTTGCTGTTTCTTCGTTCGAAAACGGCTTAACAAACCGACATTGACTGGAAACCCTTCAAAGCGATCCAGCATTGTTTCATAATGCTGTTGTGCTAAAATCGTTGTCGGCACCAGAAAGGCTACTTGCTTACTCTCTTTGATGGCCTTGAAAGCCGCCCGCAATGCCACTTCTGTCTTCCCAAAGCCAACGTCTCCGACTAATAAGCGATCCATTGGTTTTTCTTTTTCCATATCACGTTTGATCTCCGCAGTGCTGCGTAATTGATCATCTGTCTCAGAGTAAGGAAAGGCATCTTCAAATTCTTTTTGATAGCCATCATCAGGCTGAAACGCGTAACCTTTCTCCGATTCGCGTTTTGCGTATAAAAGAATGAGATCATCTGCAATGTCCTCGATTTTTGCTGAAACTTTTCGTTTCGTTTTCGCCCACTCACTGCCGCCTAATTTATTGATCTTTGGCGTTTTAGATTCAGAGGCAACATATTTTTGAATCAGATTCAACTGGGTAACTGGAATAAACAGCTTATCATCATTTTGGTAGAGGATGGTCATATAGTCTTGGTGTACACCATCTACTTCCAGCGTTTCCATACCAATGTATTTACCAATCCCGTGATTCGCATGGACGACATAGTCGCCGGCTTTTAATTCATTGTAACTCTTCAATCGCTCCGCATTGGTCACATTTTGACGCCGCGTACGTTTCTTGTTGATTTTTTGGAAGATTTCCTTTTCTGTGACAATGACCAACTTATCTTGGGGCATTTCAAACCCGCTTTGCAGTGTTTCTACAACGATTTGCGTTCGACCTGTAAAAAGTCGATCTGCTGTGGTTTGTACTGCGTAAATGGAGTGATCACGAAAATCTTGTTCCAATTTTTTTGCTCGTTCTGAATCACTTACTAAAAAGACAACCGTTTGTTGTTGTTTCTCCCAGCGATCTACTTCAACTTTCAGCAAACCCATTTGGCTGAAAAATTGTTGCATTGGTCGATATTGAAAATTGTGGATCGCTTGAAAACGAAGATTTCCCATCCCCTTTTGAAAAAGCGAGAAGAAACTTGTAGAAAATTGTTCTTTTTGAATCAGCTGCTGGACATCTTGCCCGAAAGATTGCTCAGAAAAAACGCGAAGTTCTGCAATTTTTTGTGTATGCCACTCAGCTTCTTCTCGTTCAATCTCGCGGTTTGTCTCCATAATACGAGCATAATCATCGATCATCAGCAGTGCATCTTTTGAAAAATAATCCAAAATGCTCGTCGGTTGCTGATACAAAAGATCCGCATAATAACGAGCATTCTCGTCAGGTATGCCACTTTGCCAAGCCGATGCTAATTGACCAAAATAATCTTCTAAAAAGTTTTTATCTGTGGTCTCTTTCACTACAGCGAGCCGTTTCTTCAGCAACTCTTGCAGAACTTTTTGTCCATGAGCTAAATCAGCTGGCGAAAACACTAATTCTGTTGTGGGAACAATCGTTACTTCTGACAACGTTTCTACTGAACGCTGTGTTTCCACGTCAAAAGAGCGCATCGAGTCGATCTCCACATCGAAAAGCTCGATCCGCACCGGATATTCAGCTTTCAAAGGATAAATATCCAAAATGCTTCCACGAATACTAAATTCACCAGGTTTGCCAATCATTGATTGCCGCTCATACCCCATCAATACCAATTGCTGCGGCAACTGATCTAAATTGATCTCATCCCCCACATGCCAAGAAAATTGGTAGTTCAGCCAAGTATCTTTAGCAGGCAGATATTTCCGCAATGCAGCGATCGGCATGACGTAAATTCCTTTTTTCCCGGTAGCGACAGCATTCAATGCTGTCACTCGCTCCGCTCGAGCTTCTGGTGAAGCAAACGCCATTTCGGCCGACAACACTTCATCCACCGGAAAGACATACACGTCGTCAATAATATTCCGCAAATCTTCGGCAACTTGATTGGTATAATAAAGATTTGGTGTAACAACAATGACTTGCCGATCAAATTTCTGATAAGCTCCGGCAAAAGCTAATGTTTTTGCGGAACCTGCTAAGCCAGTCAATAGCTGTCGAGATGCGTGATCCGTTAATTGTTGGTGCCAGGCAGCGACTTGCGGCACCTTATTTATTAGTTCAATCAGATCCATACAGGTCCTCCTTAATTAAATCGATTCATTGTGGCAAGAAAATCACCGGTGGTCAAGTAATCGATACTTGCTGCTGCTGCTTTATCCAAGCTTTGCAGAATCATCGGCTGGTCTTCTTTAGCAAAAGGACTTAGAACGTGATCGACCACTGTCCGGCCTGGCTGTGGTCGATCGATCCCTACTTTGATGCGATCAAATACAGATGTACCAAGATGGGAAATCAAGCTTTTCATCCCGTTATGCCCCCCCGCACTGCCTTTTTGCCGCAAACGAATTTTGCCTAACGCTAAATCAAGATCATCATAGATAACCACGATCTCTTCAGGATAAACTCCATAATAAGTCATTAAAGGCCCTACTGCCCGGCCCGATTCATTCATGAAAGTCTGAGGTTTGACCAACATGATTTTTTCACCGTTCATAAAAAATTCAGCAATTTCTGCTTCAAAAGCTGATGATTTAAAAGTAGCTTGGTATTTCTCCGCTAACGCATCGACTACCATAAACCCAACATTGTGTTTTGTTTTTTCGTATTTTTTGCCTGGATTTCCCAGACCTATAATCATTTTCATTTTTTGATCCGCTCCATTTTTTCAAAAAAATTACCACCACAAAATACTGGGCACGACAATTCTGCCCAGTAAAAACGTTCACTACGATTATAACACATAACGGACTGTTACCGTGTCTTTCCTTTGCTCAGAATTTCTCTTTCTTAAAAAAATCATTAGAAACCCTGATTTATCCTAATTCCTACAGGATAACAAAGAAAGCATTTACAAATGAAACAGCAAAATTATCTGTAACATTGTTGAGCAAATCACATGACAAAATCGCTTGAAAGTGTTAGGATGTTACCTAGTAAAACAAATATGCGGAAGGAATGATACACAAATGACTGCTAAGACAAATAAAAAAGATCACCAAAAGATAATCCTTGTTGGAGACGGTGCGGTTGGTTCCAGTTATGCATTTGCGTTAGTCACTCAAAATATTGCTCAAGAAGTAGGGATCATTGATATAAATACAGCAAAAACAGAAGGAGATGCTATCGACTTATCTCATGCGTTAGCATTTACCTCACCCAAAAAAATCTATGCTGCCACTTATGCAGATGCACATGACGCCGATGTCGTGGTGATCACAGCTGGTGCGCCACAAAAACCTGGCGAAACTCGCTTGGATCTAGTCCACAAAAACTTAAAAATCAATCGTGAAGTAGTTACACAAATCGTTGATTCAGGATTTAACGGTATCTTCCTTGTCGCTGCAAATCCAGTAGATATTCTTACCTACTCAACATGGAAATTCTCAGGTTTTCCAAAAGAGCGCGTAATCGGTTCAGGAACTTCACTAGATTCTGCTCGTTTCCGTCAAGCATTAGCTGAGTTGATCGATGTTGATGCACGTAATGTCCATGCTTATATTTTAGGGGAACATGGCGATTCAGAATTCCCAGTTTGGTCTCATGCAAATGTTGCCGGATTGCAAATTTATGAATGGGTCAAAAACAACCCCGATATTGATGAAGAAGCAATGGTTAACTTGTTCTTCAGTGTTCGTGATGCAGCTTACACAATCATTGAGAAAAAAGGTGCTACTTTCTATGGTATCGCTGTTGCCTTGGCTCGTATTACTCGTGCCATTTTGGATGATGAAAATGCAGTACTGCCGCTTTCTGTCTTTATGAATGGCGAATACGGCTTAAAAGATATTTATATCGGTGCCCCTGCTATCATTAATGCCCAAGGAATCCAAAAAGTAATCGAAATTCCATTGACGGATGGAGAACAAGATCGAATGACTGCTTCTGCAAAACAATTGAAAGACATTCTAGATGAAGCTTTTGCGAAACTAGATGCGGAAGACAATCAATAAAACGATTGCTATAAGCCACTTACAAGAGTCTGTAACATAAGACCGAACAAGAAAGAGATCCTTTGAATCAAGATGCTTCGTGTACTTTGATCCAAAGAATATTGCGTAAAGCTGCTGTGCTTTTATCACACAGCAGCTTTCGTTGAATCACTTCTTGGTTGCTGTCCTATGAGCAGACTCTTTTTATAATTTAAGAATTCTCTATTTTTTCATGGAACTTTCACTTAATCAATTCGCTTTTCTTGTAGAATATGGTATGATTTAGCCGATCTATCATTTTTAAATCATCATAAAAGGAGCCTTTAAATGACACGATCCAACAAACACACACATACTCAGAGTAAGACGAAAAAGATCGTTCTGATCGCTATCGCTGCCGTTCTAGTCGTGATTGCGGGCGGATACGCTTATCGAAGTACATATTATCAAGACCGTTTCTTGCCAAATACCTCGATCGATGATATTGACATCAGCAATAAAACGGTCGCTGAAGCCAATGATTTGTTGCATGACCGTTACAGCAAACAGTCTTTTACAATCAAAGAAGGCAATACGGATTGGAAAACCATCAATTTGGCTCAATTTGGTTTGCAAACGGATTTTACAAAAGAATTGGAAGATTTGAAAGATGAACAAAACCAGTGGACATGGGGAATGGCCTATGTATCTGCTGCAGAAGATAAAAAACTAGGTACCGTTTCTGTTGATCAACAAAAGTTGACAAGTGAAACAGCCACAATCAAAGAGGCTTTAGAAACCTTAAATGAAGGTCGGACCGCTTCTAAAGATGCCACATTGAAAAAAGGAGATGATGGCTTCTCGATTGAGCCAGAAGTTGTTGGTGATGCCATTGACGTCGAACAAACTGTCACGGATTTACAAAAAGCAATTACTAGCGGCGAAAGTGAATTGGATTTGACTGCGTATCAAAAGAAACCTAGCGTTACTTCTGATGACAAAGAACTAGCAAAAGAAATGGAATCATTGAATAAAATTGCTCAAGTAAATGCTAATTATTCCATCAATGGCTCAACTTTCCAGATTCCGACCGCAACAATCATGGATTGGCTCTCTTATAAAGATGGAAAAACCACGATTGATGAAGAAAAAGTACGGAATTATGTAGCAGATTTAGGGAACCAATACAACACAAGCACCAATGCTTCTACGTTCAAAAGCACGAAACAAAGCGAGGTATCCGTACCAGCTGGGACACTAAGTTGGACGATCCAAACTGATTCTGAAACAAGTGCATTGATCGAAGCCTTAAAGACTGGAGAAGACTTTACTCGTTCTCCAGTGGTCTTGGGTAGTGCAGATCCAAGTGGTCCACTGTTTGGAAACACTTATATCGAAGTTGATTTAAAAAATCAACATATGTGGTATTACAAAGACGGTGCAGTCGCTCTTGAAACAGACATCATTTCTGGAAAACCTAAATCACCCACTCCTACAGGTGTATTTTACGTTTGGAACAAAGAGCGGAATGCTACATTGACCGGCGAAGATTATTCTTCTCCTGTTGACTACTGGATGCCTATTGATTGGACCGGCGTTGGGATTCATGATTCAGATTGGCAACCAGAATATGGTGGTGATTTATGGAAGACCCGCGGGTCTCACGGATGTGTCAATACTCCGCCAGGTGTGATGAAAGAATTATTTGGTATGGTAGAAGTAGGAACGCCTGTTATCGTTATTTAATCTATATAATCCAAAAAGGACGGAGAATTATTTCTCCGTCCTTTTTTATACCCGATTCTGGTTTCTGATCGTAATCGTCAGTACAAAAAGTAATATGCCCGATACGACCCAAATCGTTCGGTGAAAAAGAAACATACCTAATAAACTGCTGCTGACTGCCCCGAAGAAAAATCCTCCGATGATCATCGCGATATACTTGATCTTATAATCTACAGTAGCATCTTTTTTGAAGAAACGCTGATAAAGATAATCCGCCATTGAACGCAAATTTCCGGTCGTCATCGTCGTTGCATAGGGCATTCCAGCTAATCTGCGATAAGAAGCATATTGGATGGCTGCAAAAAAAGAAAGTCCAGAATCCACAAAGACATTTGGCAATGTCTGAGCAAAAAATCCTAAAAGAAAAATACCGAGTGCTTCAAAGAAGAGGGCTACATTTTGCCAAACAATTCTACCACCTGTTGGGAAACGATGCTGCAAGCCATTAGTCACTATGATCCCTATCAAAAACAGCAAAATTGGCGGTAAATATCTGGCAGCCTGTCCAAACTCTCCAGATGCCAAATTGATTCCTAACAAAATGACATTTCCTGATTGCATACTGGCAAACACTTCTCCATGAAAGAGATAAGTATATGCGTCTAAGAATCCCCCTGCCATTGCTAAGGCAACTCCTACTGGTAGACTTTCATGCACCACGATATCCGGTTGTCGTCTATTCGGATCATTTATTTTACTGCTGTGATCTGCTTGCATCTTTTCCGCCTCTATCTTTACTTTACTATTTCTAGCTGATTGATTGCATTTTAGTTATGGTTGCTGTTAAAAAATAATCTCATTTTCTTTTCTTGCCTCGCTTTTGCCAACTAAGAATCCCCCAACTAAGTAAGACAGCTGTCAGTGCTCCAGCTGAATCGAGCATGACATCTTGGAACAAAGGTGTACGGCCACCGGTCAACATTTGATGGTACTCATCCATCCCTGCATACCCTGTTGCTGCCAACCAGCCAAAGAAAGCTGACAGCCAATAGGGAATTTTTCGATAGCTCAATGATAGAAATAAGCTACCTCCTAATACAAAGTAAGTAAAGAAATGAGCCCCTTTACGAATAAAAAATTCCACAAAAGAAAAATAACCTTTTTCGGCAATACTGATTTCAGATCCTGCATAAGAGAAAGCGAATTTGCTCAACCATTCTTTCAATGGCTCTTCTTTTAACAGGCGAGAAAGCAAACCGACTTGTGATTGTTGTTCATAAGTTTGTGACGAACTAATAAATAAAATCACCATCACAGCTACCGCAATCGTGAAATAAAAATTTGGTTCTTTCCACATTTTTTTCATCATCTCAGCCCCTCATTTTCTAATCTTACCATTTTCAGTATTCTCTGCAACTACTTTTCGAAGGGTGTGCTATACTTATTACCATCTGATAAACGAAAGGAGCAACACCCAAGATGACTTATTCTCTCAACTGGGACCTTGATTCGATTTTTTCAGGCGGCAGCACGTCTACCCAACTGCAAGAACGAATGTCCCAACTAGATGCACAAATCAAAACTTATCGCACAAAAGTAGATGCGTGGCAACCCGACAATGCCTCTCAACCAGAGGAATTAGCTGAATTATTATCATTGTCCGAAACAATCAGTAAAGGATTTTCTCAGTGCAGCAGCTTTATCAATGCATTGCTATCTGCCAACGTTAATGACAATCAGGCAAAATTACTTTCGGGCGATCTCTATGCCAAATTACCAATGCTACAAGCAGCCGAAACAGTTTTTTCGAAAAAATTGACAGAAATTTCTGATGAAGACTGGGAGACACTATTGAAAGAAGAACCCTTTGCGACTATCGCCTTTCGTTTGAGCGAAATTCGTCGCGACGGCAAGGAGCTTTTGTCGGAAGCAGAAGAAACGATTATTAACACACTTTCTTTAGACGGACTAAATGCTTGGAGTCAGCATTATGATACGATTGTTGCTTCGATTGCGATTCCATTTACCCGGTCGGATGGAACAACGATTACTCTTTCAGCTGGTCAAGCTTTCAACAAAATGATGGGTGACCCAGATCCTGAAGTTCGTGCTCAACTATTTGCGGAGTGGGAAAAAGCTTGGGGAGAAAAAGAAGATTTATTTGCCGATACATTGAATCATCTGGATGGATTCCGTCTCTCCAATTACAAACTGCACGGTGTAGATGACTATCTGAAGGAGCCTCTCGAGTATAATCGCCTGCAAAAAGCGACATTAGACGCAATGTGGGGAACGATCCAGAAGAACAAACAACCGATCGTGGACTTTTTGACACGAAAAGCCCAATTATTCGGAAAAGAAAAAATGGAGTGGCAGGATCAAGATGCTCCGATCATTTTAGGTGAAATGAAGGAACGTACCTATACATTCGATGAAGCAGCTGCTTTCATTTTAGAAAACTTTAAAAAATTCAGTCCCAAAATGGCTGATTTTGCGCAAGAAGCCTTTGAAAAAAGTTGGATCGAAGCAGAAGATCGTCCTGGCAAACGTCCTGGCGGTTATTGTACAAGTCTGCCTGAAACAAGAGAATCACGTATTTTCATGACTTATAGTAATTCCGTCAATGAGGTAGCCACTTTGGCGCATGAGTTAGGTCATGCTTTCCATAGTAGTGTTCTTTGGGACTTGCCGCAGCTTAATCAGGATTATGCGATGAATGTGGCTGAAACTGCAAGTACCTTTGCCGAACTAATCGTTGCTGATGCAACATTGAAAGAAGCAAAAACAAAAGAAGAAAAAATCAATTTGTTAGATGCCAAAATGCAAAATGCCATTGCCATGTTCATGAATATCCATGCCCGCTTTATTTTTGAAAACAGTTTTTACCAAGCACGGCAAAAAGGGCTGGTTTCTGCTGAACAAATCACAGAAATGATGGTGGCTGCACAAAAAGAAAGTTACGCCGATGGATTAGCTAGCTATCACCCACATTTCTGGGCGGCAAAACTACATTTCTTTATTGATGATGTTCCTTTCTATAACTTTCCTTACACATTTGGCTATCTTTTCAGCATGGGAATCTATGCTTATGCCAACCAAAAAGGGACGAGTTTTGAAGAAGAATATATTGCTTTGTTACAAGACACAGCTTCTATGCCGACGGAAGAATTGGCCCAAAAACATTTAGGCGTTGATCTGACAAAACCTGATTTCTGGCAAGCCGGAATCGATCGGGTCTTACAAGATATCGATACCTTCATGGAGTTGACAGAAGAATATTTATAACAAAAAACAAGCGCAGAAATCTGCGCTTGTTTTTTGTTACTATCAACTATTTAATAGTGTTAATCCGATAGTTAAATACCCCGCATAGAGACACCAAATCAGATAAGGTACAAAAAGATAGGTGGATCTTTTATCGATTCGGGCAAATAAAAACATACAGACGATGACTGTCAAAACCAATAAGACGATAACCACTGTTCCTACCCAATAAAGATTCCAGCCAAAAAAGACAATACTCCACAAAAAGTTCAACACTTGCTGGATACCAAAGAAGATATAGGCTTGTTTCTTAAATGCTGGATTTACTTTCGCAATGATGAGTAAAAACAAAGCTGTTCCCATAAAGGCATATAAAATCGTCCAAACGATACCAATAATCCCTCCTGGAGGTGCCAAAAACGGTTTGTCCATTTGGGCATACGTCGCAGCAATATCACCCGCGAACAAGCTGGAAATAATCCCAGTAATCTCGATTCCTACCACACAAACAAGCCAAAGCAAAAATTTCATTTCTATCGCTCCCTTTCGTTCTCCACTTTTCTTCCGCTACTCGGTTAAATGAATCTAGCAACGGTTTGCTGCTTTTGCCTTAGTTTCTAATATTATGGTATCATTCCTACCTTCATTTCAAAAAAGTAATGCTCGTCTCAAAGAGATCGTTGGTCGATTTCAGCTCTAGTTGTCTGATAACGACCTGCTATACTTGCTTTGTTGTTGGGCAACATATTTATAAAGCGAACCATAACGGCTCTTGTACCCTTTCTTCCAAGGCTTGTCTTTACCACAAAAATGCAGCAATACAGTATGATCGATGACCCAGTCTAAGTCCCAGTGTCCTAGGCTGATCGTTTCATATGTACGGTTTTTTCTTACATCATAATTATATAGTTGGTCTGGAATTCCCAAGATCCGATCCCCATACAGCCCATTTAGAATATCTTGATCCGGTAAAAATAAATTCAATTGATTCTTCTGAATAAATGCCGCAATCTCTTTTTCTTTTACTTCTTGACGTAACTGAGTCAGATTCATCAGCAAAACGCCCGAATTGAAATATCCTTCAGACTCATAATTTTTGAGACGCACTTTATTGATGACTGTCGTAACCTCTGTTAATTTTGAATGGTTTGCTGCCGCATAAAGATGATCTTCAAGCGGTAATTCATATAGCGGCTGCAAATCGTTGATACACAATATGTCTGCGTCTAAATATAAGACCTTATCTAGATCTTTCGGCAAATAATTTTGGGCCAATAACCGGTAATAGATCGACTCTGGATAACGATCACTGACAGGGGCTTGTTTAAAAATAGATCCTGTACCGATAATGACTGGATGGTAGACAATTCCCAGTCCATGACAAAATTGATTCAATTTCTCTGTCTGAGCAAGTTCCTTCTCTTGTAAAACAAATGCATCCAATCGGCTTGCCGATGTGTGCAACCAAATTGAATAGAGGGTTGTTTTTAATTGTTCTACAAACGTATCGTCAATCGCAAACAGCAGGTTCATACTTTTCTTCACTCCTTAAGCAATCATTGAAAACTGCTTGTATCTATCTTCGTACTATTAGTATACCTGATTCTCAGAATCTATACGAAAACAAACCATTCGGCCATCAAAAACAAAAAAACCAAAGCAGCGAGCACTTTGGTCGTTATGGTTTTCGATGATTTAAAAGATCTGGTTTCATGTCTAACATGGAATACCCGCGAACATCATACCGATTTCGGCTTCTTGAATAATCGATCGGTCTTCCCGATTCTAAATAAATAATCTGCTCTAATTCCAAAACTGGATCATCCGATTGACACTTCAAATATTGACGATCATACTCATCACTTTTCGCTGCTTGAAATGTCCGATAAGCACCGGCAAACTTATAATTCAACTCTTCTAACAAATAATCATATACCGATCGATGCAAGATTTCTTTCGTTAATCCCGTCACTAAATCTACTGGCATAAACGAATGTTCCAAAATATAAGGTTGCCCATCTAATATTCGCAAACGAATCACATGATACACCGGCTCTTCCGCAGCGACTTTCAACATCTCTTGTACTCTGCTATCTGGGAAACAGACTTCGAAGGTAATTACCTGACTTTGTAAATCTCTTTTTTGCATTTTCATCTGGTAACTAAGTCCTTTGTATTCGTTTACAGAAGACGTGTCACGATCCCAAAAAGAATGGTTCAACACTTTCGTCCCAGATCCTCGTTTCGAAAGCAACAGTCCCTCCATGATCAAAATATTGATGGCATTCTTAATGGTCATCCGACTGACACCAAATTCTTTTACTAACTCCGTTTGATGCGGCAGAAAGCTCTCTTTGGGATAAGTTCCATCTTTGATTCTTTTTCGAAGGACATCTGCTATCTCAACATACTTTGGCACAACATTCACCTCACATCCTATTAATTAAAAAAGACTGCGGCATAAGCAACAAAGACGACTACCCATCCTGTTGCTTTAGCCACCAACTAGCAACTAAAGCAACAGGATTGTCATTTTCATTCGTTCGGGTAGTTTCGTCTTGTTCTGACTTATGTCCCAGCCTAATTTTGATCGGTTAGATTTCTTTCAGACGACGATTTTCTTGGATCTGTGCCATCTTCACGAATGGAAGATAGATCACGATCGAGATAATCAAATTAACTGCAGCTAAGATTCCGCCAGCAATGCTTTGTGTTGACAAGATCCCACCAATGATCGGTGGTGTTGTCCAAGGCGCAATAACGGTACATGCTGGTACCAGTCCTGTTGCTGTGGCAAAATATGCAGTTGAAACTAATACAAGTGGTGTCAAAACATAAGGGATGAACAAAATTGGATTCAACACGACTGGCAATCCAAACATCACTGGTTCATTGATCATAAATACCCCTGGAGCCAATGATAATTTCGCTACAGTCATATAGGCTTTATGATGACGAGCAACCAAGAAAATTGCGATCAATAAGCCTAATGTTGCACCGGTACCACCTATATTAACAAATGAATCAAAAAACGGCTTATTTACAATATACGGCAATTTGTCTCCTGCTTCAAGCGCTTTCGTATTCGCTTCGATAGCTGGAATGTTAATCGTTTGCATAAATGGATCGATGATATTTGCACCATGCAAACCAAAGAACCAAAGGAAAGCAGAAATGAACCCTAGTAGCAATGCAGCTGGATAAGAGTTTGCCAATCCCATGAATGGTTGTTGCACAAGCTCATAGAAAGATAGAACCAAACTTGATACGCCGAATGCTTGGAAGATTGCTGTGAACAATGCAAAGATCGAAACAGTGATCATTGCTGGGAACAACGCTGCAAAAGAACGAGAAACTGCAGGTGGTACACCATCAGGCATGTTGATCACTAGACGAGGATTGCCTGCCAAACGACGGAAGATCTCAGTAGAAATAATAGCAACGATCAATGCCAAAAATAATCCTTGTGAACCAAGACCCGCAGCTGTCAGCAAACCATCAGCATCTGTGGCCATTGCACCTAATGCAAAAAAGCTGGCAACTGAAATTGCTCCTGCTCCTAATGCATCTTGGTCATAGCTCTTGGCCAAGTTATAAGAAACTGTGAATGCAATCAATAAAGCTAAAATAGAAAATGTACCTGCAGATAAATTATTGCCAAATGCTTGCCAGGTGCCTTCACCAAAAATACCGTTCATAAAATCAATATAAGCTGGAATAGGCAAATTATTGATCAATACCCCAAAAGATCCCAAGATCATCAATGGCATCGTTACGATAAAACCGTCACGAATCGCAACTAGATGACGTTGTGAACCGATTTTGGAAGCAATAGGAATAAAATGCTTCTCCATAAACGCGATAAACTTATTCATTTTTTTCTCCTTTCAAAAACCATCCTATAATTTAGTGAAACCGATTTCCTCTATAGAATACCACGCTTACATTTATAAGTCTAGTCTTTTTATTTATAAAACTGAGCATGGATTATACAGTCCTATTCTTTTGCTATAGACAGCACCATTTTTTGACAATAAAAAAAACACAGTGAAGCAATCTTCACTGTGTTTTGAATCAAAAGCCGTTATTGTCAGAAACTTCTTTGTACCAACGGCCAGATTTTTTAATAGTGCGCTTGGCATCATTATTCAAGTCAACAGAAATGAAGCCATAACGATTCTTGTAGGCATTCGTCCAAGACCAGTTATCCATACATGTCCACATATGGTAGCCAACACAATTGGTCCCCTCTTGGATTGCTTGGTGGACATATTTCAAATGTTCCTTGACGAATTCGATGCGATAATCGTCCTCAATGATTCCTTCATCATTGACAAAACGTTCTTCCCCTTCAACGCCCATGCCATTTTCAGAAATGTAGCATTTGATATTGCCATAATTCTCACGGGTATTGGTCAAGATATCATAAATCCCTTTTTCATAGATCTCCCATCCACGATAAGGGTTCATTTTTTTGTCAGGTTTATCATAATTATCAAAATAATCATCTGGTAATGGACCATTCGTGTGGTCGATCGGTGTTTCTTTTGCCATAATACGACGAGGCTGATAGTAATTGATGCCTAATAAGTCAATCGTGTTTTCTTGGATGATCACTAAATCTTCTGCTTCATGTTCCGGTATCATGTCTAATTCTTTGATGATCGTGACTAATTCTTCGGGAAATGTCCCTTTAACTGCTGGATCCAAAAAGGAACGGTTGAAGAAGGCATCGGCGATTTGGGCTGCTTTAACATCCTCCGGGTTTGCTTCATCTCTCGGATAGCTAGGTGTCAGATTCAAGATAATCCCTATCTCTCCACCCAATTCTAGCGCATGATATTCCTTGATTGCTTTCGCGCTCGCTAAGGTTTCATGGAAACCGGCTTGAACAGCATGCTTCATGTTGATTTCGTTTGGATAGTGGAACTGATAGAGATAGCCACCTTCTATTGGAACGATTGGTTCATTATGAGTGAACCATTTTTTGACTTTTGTACCAAACAATTCAAAACAAGTTTTGGCAAAAACGACGTAAGCCTCAACTGTCTCACGACTTAACCAACCGCCTTTTTCCTGCAAGGCCATCGGCATATCAAAATGATACAAGTTGACGAAAGGTTCAATCCCATTTGCAATCAATTCATCGAAATAATCATGATAAAAAGCCACAGCTTCTTGATTAACTTCGCCAGTTCCTGCTGGAATCAAGCGACTCCACTGGATCGATGTCCGAAATGTATTGTGTCCTGTTTCTTTCATCAGTTGAATATCTTCTTTATACCGCTTATAGACTTGGGATGTTTTTTCGGGGCCTACACGGTCAAAGAATTTTCCTGGTTCTTGCTCATACCAGTAATCCCAAATACTGGGTCCTTTTTTGTCTCCTGGAAAAGTTCCTTCTGTCTGAGGACCGCTGGCAGCAGAACCCCACCAGAATCCTTCTGGAAATTGATACGTCATCTTTTTTACACTCCCTATTCATGCTTGATACCGTAATCATAAAGGAAGCACTACCAAAAATCAATCTTTTTATTGGATAATGTATAGACATTTAAAATAAAACATGATACATTATGAATTGTAATCGATTGCAAAAAGTTGTTAGGAGTGATTTTTAATGAACGGTTTTATGGATAAAATATCTGAAAAAATCTTGCCGCTAGCCAATGCGTTAGGGCAAAACCGCTACCTCACTGTATTACGAGATGCGTTCATGCTTTCTTTTCCCATTACGATGTTTGGTTCAATCGTAGTGGTTATCAACAATCTGCCTTTTTTCAATGATGCAACGAAAGGCACTCTAAGTACCCTGTTCGGTAATGGACAAAATGCAACAATGAGCATCATGACAGTTTTTGTTACTTTTGGTATCGGCTATTATTTGTCTAAGTCTTATGATGTTGAAGGGATCTTTGGAGGCGCTGTATCTTTTGCAAGCTTTTTGATTCTAACACCATTTTTCATGACTACAGAATCAGGTGAAACAATTACTGGCGTGCTATCTCTTGATCGCTTAGGTGCCAAAGGTATGTTCATCGGAATGATCGCTGCCTTCTTAGCTGCTGAGATTTATTGTCGCGTCACAAAACGCGGTTGGCAAATCAAAATGCCTGATGGGGTGCCACCTGCAGTAACGAAGTCATTTGCTGCTTTGATTCCAGCGATCGTTACGCTAACCATCTTTTTGATGATCAATGCGATCATGACCGGCGTCTTCCATGCGAACCTTCATGATGTAATCTATGAATTGATTCAAAAACCGTTAACAGGTCTTGGCAGCAGCTTGCCTGCTACACTATTGGCACTGTTCTTGGTTCAGTTCTTATGGTTCTTTGGTCTTCATGGGCAAATCATTGTCAACTCTGTCATGGATCCTATCTGGAACACATTGATGTTGGATAATTTAGAAGCCTATCAAAATGGCGAAGCATTACCTCATATCGTGACGAAACCATTCATGGAAACTTTCACGGTTGGTTTAGGGGGTTCTGGAATGACGCTAGCTGTTGTGATTTTGATGGCTTTTGTCCTAAAGAAAAAACAATACCGCGATGTTGGTCGTTTGGCTCTTGCTCCTGGTATCTTCAATGTAAATGAACCTGCTATTTTCGGAATGCCGATCGTACTGAATGCAACGATTTTGATTCCTTGGGTAGTAGCACCCCTAGTGGTGACAACTTTC
Organism: Enterococcus sp. FDAARGOS_553; assembly: GCF_003812305.1. NCBI lineage: Bacteria > Bacillati > Bacillota > Bacilli > Lactobacillales > Enterococcaceae > Enterococcus > Enterococcus sp. FDAARGOS_553. The sequence goes on along the minus strand of NZ_CP033740.1, from coordinate 1,226,320 downwards.
AATTACCTTGTGATGGCAGCTGGTCTAGTTCCAGCACCAACTGGTGTGTCCGTACCTTGGACCGTGCCAGTGATCGCTAGCGGTGTGTTAGCAACCAACTCTTGGTTAGGTGGCTTGCTACAAGTCATTGATGTAGTACTTGTTGGTGTGATCTGGTATCCATTCTTGCGTATTTTGGATCGTCAACAAGAAGCTTCAATCAGTTAAAACAAAAAGACTGGCAGGTCAATCAACCTGTCAGTCTTTTATTTTAAAAAAAGGCTGCCGATTCGGATTGTCGAAATCGCTTTTTTCAGCTATACTCTTTGCGAGGTGAGGAGATGCCAAAATATCAAGAAATTGCCAATATTTTAAGAACAAGAATCAGAAATAAAACCTATCCTCCAGATAGTTTATTACCTAATCAAATAGATCTCGTTGAAGAGTTCCAAGTGAGCCGCATGACCATCAAAAAAGCGATCGGGATTCTCTCTATGGAAGGACTTGTCTATTCTCAGCGAGGAGCTGGAACTAAGATTTTGAATCATCCTTTCGTGGATCGAGATACGACAACATTAACGGAATATGTCGGCTTATCCACTGAAATGCGCAAAGCAAATCGGCCATTGACTAGTGAAGTCATTGATTTTCAAGTGGCTTTTCCGAACAAGGAGATCCAAGAAAAACTGATGCTGACAGAAGAACAACCCGTCTATAAGATCATTCGTCTGCGAATTTTAGAAGGCAAACCATTTATTCTGGAGCATACGTACATGCCGGTCCATTTAGTTCCTAATCTAAAACGTTCTCACTTGGAAACTTCTATCTATCAGTATGTAAAAGAAGAACTAGGCATTCAATTTGTCGGTGCTTATCGGACGATTTCTGCGGATAAAAGCTCGTTATATGATCAGAAATATCTGGCTTGCGATCCAACCGATCCAGTATTAGAAATTCAACAAATCGTTTACCAAAAAAATGGCTCACCGATCGAATACTCCCGCAGTCGCAACCGTTATGATACGCGGGTATATTCCTATTTAGACGTTCAACGATAACAAACAGCCAAAGCGGCGCAGTAAAACTAGACAAAAGAACAACCAAAATATAGAGAAAAGATTTTTCGGTTTTTGGGTGTATTAGTCTTGTTCACTGCTCGCTTTGACTGTTTTTATTTTTGATCCATTGCTTTACTTGCTCTCTTCTCGATGTTTATCAGATAGTAAGTAAACGATAAGGCGTATCTTTTAACGCAGCTGTCACCGTTTGATCTGAGGCATCGCCTGTGACGGTCGCAGTTTTCTTGTTCAAATCAACTGTAACTTCGGTAACACCGACTACTTGAGCAAGTGTTTCTCGTACCGTTTTTGCACAGCCTTCGCATTTCATGCCGTCGACTTGATATGTTTTTTTCATAATGATCCTTCTTTCTTCTCTATTTTGTTATTGGTTTCTTGCTGCTCGTTTACTGACTGGAGTGAACCGTTTTAAACGTAGCGCATTCAATAAGACGGAAACTGAACTAAAACTCATGGCTGCCCCTGCAATCATCGGATTCAAAAGCGGTCCGCCAAAAAGATGCAGTAATCCCATGGCAACAGGGATTCCCAAAACATTATAAGCAAATGCCCAGAAAAGATTTTCTTTGATATTCTTGATGGTTGCTCGACTCAATTCCACTGCAGTCGGCACATCCATCAAGTCACTACGCATCAACACGATATCTGCAGATTCAATGGCGACATCCGTTCCTGAGCCAATGGCGATACCGACGTCTGCTTTGGCTAAAGCTGGTGCATCATTGATTCCGTCACCTACCATGGCAACTCTTTGTCCAGTTTGCTGCAGTTCTGCCACTTTAGCTGCCTTATCTTCTGGCAACACATCACTAATGACTTCATCGATACCTACTTGATCAGCAATGGCTTGTGCTGTTCGCGAATTATCCCCTGTGATCATCGCCACTTTGATGCCCATTTGATGCAGACGTTCAATGGCTTGTGCGCTGCTTGTTTTCACCGTATCGGCCACAGCAATCAACCCAATCAATGCGCCGTCCATGGCAACATACATTGGTGTTTTCCCTTGGTTTGCTAAGCCTTCGGCAGATGCAATTACAGATGAGACATCTATTTGTTTTTGATCCATCAACTTTTTATTTCCTAACAGCACGTCTTTTCCATCCAATCTTCCCGTGATTCCATGACCAGGGACGGCTTGGAAATGACTAACTGAAGAAAATGTTAATTTCTGTTGTTTGGCAGCGGCTACGATAGCTTCTCCCAGTGGATGCTCCGATCCATCTTCTGCAGAAGATGCTAGCTGCAAGACCGTTTCTTTCGTATGTTCGCCATAAGGTAAAAGATCTGTCACAACTGGTTTCCCTTCTGTGATCGTCCCGGTTTTGTCAAAAACGATCGTTGTGATGTTGCGAGTCGTTTCTAATGCATCACCGCTTTTGATTAATACACCATTCTCGGCGCCTTTCCCAGTTCCCACCATGATTGCCGTTGGTGTTGCTAATCCTAAGGCACAGGGGCAGGCAATGACTAATACCGAAATAGTGATCGTCAGTGCAAAGATCCACGACTCTTGTCCGAAGAAAAACCATGCCAGTCCTGCTAGTAACGCTAAGCCAATCACGATCGGAACAAAAACACCCGAAACTTTGTCAGCTAATCGTGCAATTGGGGCTTTCGAACCTTGGGCATCTTCCACTAGCTGGATGATCTGTGCCAGAGTGGTATCCTTGCCAACTTTTGTCGCCTGATAGCGAAACGTACCCGTTTTATTGATACTCGCTCCAACAACTGAATCACCAGGTTGTTTCTCCACCGGAAGGCTCTCTCCAGTGATCATTGACTCATCCACTGCTGAATGTCCTACTATCAGTTGTCCGTCCACAGGAATTTTTTCACCGGGACGAACAATCACAATATCGCCAGCCACGACTTGCTCGACTGGCACTTCCATTTCTGAATCATTTTTTAAGATCCGAGCAGTTTTTGGTGCTAAATCCAATAATTTCTTGATAGCTTCAGAGGTCTTGCCTTTTGATACGGATTCAAGGTATTTGCCTAGTGTGATTAATGTGAGGATCACCGCAGCTGATTCATAGTATAAATGCATCGCGAAATGCGTCTCTCCTAAATAAACCATGACCGTTCCATACAAACTATATAAAAAAGCCGCACTGGTTCCTAAAGCAACCAGAGAGTCCATATTAGGATGCCCTTTGAACAACGCTTTGAAGCCATTGCTAAAAAAAGCACCGCCAAAAATCATGACAGGGAGCACAAGGATCAATTGTGTACTAACAAATGCTACAGGCTGTGTCATAGGGTTCAAAAAGGAAGGGAGCGGCAGACCGATCATTTCGCCCATTGCTAAATAAAATAATGGCACGGTAAAAATGGCAGACAACCAAAATCGTTGCCATAACTTTTGAATTGGGTCTTTCTTTGCCGATTGCGGCTCCGCAGTTTTTTCGCCAAAAGCTTGATATCCTGCTTTAGCTACTGCCTCTTCAATGGTAGCTGTATTAAGTTGCTGCTTGTCGTAACGAACTGTCAATTTTTCCGTGGCTAAATTGACAGTAGCCGCTTGAACACCTGCAAGTTTGTTCACGGCTTTTTCAACTGTCTGGGCACAAGAAGCACAGGTCATCCCTTCAATCTGGAGTGTTGCTTGCTGCTGATTTCCTATAAGAGAGTAGCCGGCATCGGCTACTGTTTTTGCTAAGAGTTGTTCATCTACCTGCGTTTCATCGTAGCGAACGTGAAGTTTTTCCGTCGCCAAATTGACGGAGGCTTCTTCGATACCTGTGACTTTGCTGACGGCCTTCTCGACCGTCTGAGCACAAGAGGCACAGGTCATTCCTTCGATTGCATAGTTTCCTTCAGCCATTTTTATTCCTCCTTAATGAAATATCGTACTGGGTTCCTCAAATAAGCGAAAGAGGCTACCTTTTGATTACAAATGTAATCTCTACTCTTCTACTTTACCTCCACCGTTTACATTTGTCAACGATTTTCATTCTACAAAAAAAGTACGCTTCTTTTTTAGAAACGTACTTTTTATTTTGCTATGAATTAACTATTTTGTCCATTGGTCTTGATCACTTCTTGATACCAATAGAAGCTGTCTTTTTTATAACGGGTCAAACTACCGTCTTGATTTTCGTCTTGATCTATATAAACGAAACCATAACGTTTTTGGTAGCCATTCAACCAGCTTAATAAATCAGTAAATGACCAAGTACAGTAACCTAGCACCTCTGCACCATCACTGATTGCTTCTTTGATTGCATGAACATGGCTTGACAGATAATCGATGCGGTATTGATCATGAATCTGATGATCGTCTGTCAACTTGTCATATTCGCCAAGTCCATTTTCAGTGATCATCACTGGAATCCGATAGCGGCTAGTGATACGGCGTAACGCCACTCGCAACCCTTGAGGATCAATTTCCCAATCCCAATTGGTACGATCAACAAATGGATTTTCGACTTTTTTGAACATACCAGGTGTTCCTGTTTCTTCTGAACTGCCTTTTTCTCCAGTTGTATTCATTTTACCAGCGCCTACCCCATCTAACGGATTTGCTGCGTTAGTGGCAGTTTGGTAATAATTAATCCCTAAGAAATCCGGTTTTGCCGAACGCAATAGTTCCATATCTCCTGGCTCAATCGTTGGCGCGATCCCCTGTTCTTTCAAGAAGTTCATTGCTGCGATCGGATATTCGCCCCATAGGTAGACATCCATCCAATAATGCGCCATCAAATCTTCCGCATTTTCTGCTGCCAAAATATTTTTGGGATCACTGTTGATCGGATAGTTTGGTGTGTAAGCAAAGCTAGGTCCGATTTTACCCGGAATCTCCATCTCATGAAATGTATTGATTACAGAAGCATTAGCTAAGTTGGCAATATGATTCACTTCATACATTCGTTTAGGATCAGTGACACCTGGCGGATGAGCAGCTAATAAATAGCCTAGTGAGGTAAACACATTTTGTTCATTCAGACTGACCCAGTATTTGACTTTGCCGCGAAATGCTTCGAAAAGTCTCGCAGCATAATTAGTAAAATCTTCAATGATTTGGCGAGATTCCCAACCACCGTAAGCTTCTTGTAACGCTTTAGGCAAGTCCCAATGATAGAGCGTAACCATTGGTTCGATCCCTGCAGCAAGCAGTTCATCGATCAAAGCCAAGTAGAAATCTAGTCCCGCTTGATTGACTTCTCCTCGGCCTTCTGGAAAAATTCGTGTCCAAGCAACAGAAAAGCGGTAGGTTTTCAGCCCTTGTTCTTTCATCAATGCCACATCTTCTTTGAATCGATGATAGTGATCGACTGCGACATCACCGTTGGTTCCTTTAAATGTTTTTCCAGGAATGCGCACAAAATCATCCCATACAGAGGCGCCTTTCCCATCTTCTTGCCAAGCCCCTTCGACTTGGTACGCTGCAGACGCAGAGCCCCATAAGAAATCTTTGGGGAAATCTTTTAATTGTTTATGAAACACACAGGTTCCCTTCTTTCTTTCAATAATTCAGAATGTTTCCTTTCTAAGTATACCGATAAAAAAGCGGTTTGTCATGGAAACGCTGCATAATTTTGTCACTGCTTGATTGAAAAAGAAGAGGCGGCGACAAAAGGCCTGCTACAAACTGCGAACCGTGTCATTGTGTACTTCTGCGATTCAGCAAGTTTTCGGCGCACATAGACGCAACTATCTGTTGGATGCCCCAATTCTGCTACTATGCGTGGGTCTTTAGTCCAACTGCTAAGCTGCTTCTTCTGAGTCAAGCTATTCGTTGCTTATTCATCAAACTGTGCTTGGTAAAGGGCTGCATACGCACCTGCTCTAGCTAATAATTCATCATGAGTCCCTTGTTCGACGATATTACCGTTTTGGACCACTAAAATCACATCTGCGTGACGGATAGTGGAGAGACGATGAGCGATCACAAAGGACGTTTTGCCCTTCATCAGCTCAGTCATTGCCGTTTGGATCAACCCCTCGGTCTGGGTATCGACATTTGATGTGGCTTCATCTAAAATCAAGAGATCCGCATCCAAAAGCATCGCACGAGCAATGGTCAAAAGCTGCTTTTGTCCTTGCGAAATCCCGCCACCATCTTCTGTGATCAGTGTGTCATACCCTTTTGGCAATTGTTGAATGAACTCATGGACATGGGCTGCTTTAGCCGCTGCCTCTACCTCAGCAAGAGTCGCGGATGCTTTACCGTAAGCCAGGTTTTCAAAGACAGTTCCAGTAAATAACCAAGTATCCTGCAGCACCATCGCATAGCTTTTGCGCAAGCTGCTGCGCGTCGCTTTTTTGATGTCCTGTCCATCTAAACGAATCACTCCTTGATCCGGATCATAAAAACGCATTAAGAGATTCACGATCGTGGTCTTACCTGCCCCGGTTGGACCAACGATAGCGACTAAACTGCCTGGGGCAACGTCCAGCGATAGGTCCTTAATGATCATGCGATCCTTTTGATACCCAAAGGAGACATGATCCAATTGGATACGCCCGGTTACTTCTGTAAACTCATAGGCATCAGGAACATCGGAGACTTCCGGTTCTTCATCCAACAAGCGAAAGATCCGTTCTGCTGCTGCCAACGCGGATTGCAAATCGCTAAAGATATTGGCCAGCTCATTGATCGGTCCAGAAAATTTACGAGAGTACAACACGAAGGAGGAGACGCTTCCTAAAGAGAGACGACCGAATAAAAATAGCAGTGCGCCAAAGACACTGATCAGTGACAACGAAACATTGTTGATAAAGTTGATGGACGGTCCCGTCATGCTGCCATAATATTCTGCATTGTAATAAGAGGAAACTGCGGCCTGATTTTTTTCATCAAATCGTTCAATGATCGGTTCTTCTTGGTTATAGATCTTAATCGTTTGCTGACCCGAAAGAATTTCTTCTACAAATCCGTTCAATTCCCCTAGCTTTCGCGAACGACGCCGAAATAATGGCTGAAATTTCTTCATTAAATAACGAGTCAATAGAACCGAGGCAGGCACTGTCACTACAAAAATCAAAACGAGCACTGGAGAGATCAGCAACATCATAATAAACGAACCAATAATGGTGACTAAGCTACTCAGCACTTGGATGGCATCACTAGCTAATGATGTATTGATCGTATCGACATCATAACTGATTCGACTAATGATATCGCCTGTTTGGATACGATCAAAGTAGCCGATCGGCAATTCAGAAATTTTGTTGAAAATCGCTTTGCGCATGGACTGGACGACACGTTGACTCAGACGGATCATCAATAATGAGATCAGATAACTTAACACTGCTGAACAAAGATAAAAAGCAATCATCCATCCGCAATAAAAGAATACTCGGTGAAAAACAACTTTTCCTGGACCTGGCTGGATGGCATCAATGGCATAACCGGAAAGCAGTGGACCTACTAAGGAAAACAGATTGCTAGCCATCATTAAAACTGCTGATAATAGAAGAAGCCATTTCGCTTCATACAAATAGTGCCAGAGACGCTTCACAGTTTTTTTCGTCTCTTTTGGTTTTTCGGCGACTGTCTTGCTAGGCATTGATTCTTCCTCCTGTCTGTCCATGATAGATTTCCTGATAGATGGTATTCGTCGCCAGTAATGTGGCATGATCGCCGAATCCACTCATGCGGCCATTTTCCAACACAAGAATCTTATCTGCATGCTGGATCGAACTGATTCGTTGTGCAATCAAAATCGACGTTGTGTCCGCAAATTGTTGTTTAAGTACTTGGCGTAGTTTGGCGTCTGTCTGATAATCCAATGCACTGGCTGAATCATCCAAGACTAAAATTTGTGGTTCACCAGCTAATGCACGGGATAGGAGGACTCGTTGCTTTTGACCACCGCTTAGATTGCTTCCTTTCGCATGAAGTTCATAGGCCAGTTGTTGTGGCAATTGCTGGATAAATTCCTTTGCTTGTGCCCTAGCGGCAGCTTCTTCGATTTGTTCTTTTGAAAAGCGGCGCCCAAAATCAATATTTTCTTCGATCGTATCAGCAAAAAGGATGTCTTTTTGCAAAACAATGCCAAAATATTGGTGCAGCTCTTCGGGATCCAGTGAGCGGATATCACGGCCATTGATGCGGATCTGTCCATTGGTCGGATCGTATAAACGCAGCAGTAAGCGTACAATCGTTGATTTACCACTGCCGGTAGCTCCGATGATTCCTAACGTCTGTCCCTTGACTAGAGAAAAATCGATTTCCTTCAGAACGGACGTACCATCAGGATAAGTAAAAGAAACGTGGTCAAATACAATGTGTGCTTCTTCGTCTCTTGCCGGAAGGGGAACGACCTTCATGTCTTCTGGTAGTCGCAGTACCGCTTGAATACGGTCTGCGGAAGCTAATCCTTTCGAAACGATCACGAAAATTCGCGTGATGCTTAACATCGCATTGAGAATGATCGTAAAGTAGGTGAGAAAAGCAATAATCACCCCTGGCTGCGTCAACCCGGCATTCACCCGATAAGCACTCACTAAAATCACCAATGTCAATCCCGCATTCAGAAAAAAATCCATTAAAGGTGGTGTGGCAGCCATCGTCCGGTTCGCCCTTGTTTCTGCCGCAACGACTGACTGATTGACTCGCTGAAATCGTTGTTTTTCATAGTCTGCTTTCGATAATGCTTTGATCACACGAGCACCCGTCACATTTTCCCGGACGGTGCGAACTAGCGTGTCTACTCGCTTTTGCAATTGCGCAAACAATGGGATTCCTCGCTTCGAAATGATAACAGCGGCAACTAATGTGAAGGGCAAAACTCCAACTAATACGACTGTTAGCACTGGATCTAAAGTAGCTGTGATCAATACGCCTCCTAATAAGAGGATCGGCGCCCGAATGCCAAGTCGTTGGATCATGCCTACTGTTTGATGAATATTGTAAGTATCCGTAGTCAACCGCGAAACCAGCGAAGGGATACCGACTTGTTCGATCTGCGGAATCGATAAATAGGCCACTTTGGCAAAAAGATCATGACGTATGTTGCCAGTAGCGTCTCTGGCAACACTGGAAGCCATCCGATTGGCAAGAATATTTGTTACAACAGCAATCACAGAACACAGCAGCATCACACCACCCCACAAGAAAATGGCGGAAACATTTTTTGTAGGAATGATTGCATCAATGATATAGGCTAAGATCCATGGCAACAGCAGATCCATCAAAGACCCAAAAAACTTGATACTGACCCCGAGAGACATACGCCCAATATACGGGTGCAAATATTTTTTTAGTAACTTCACTGAACCTCATCTTCTTTCTTTAAAGCACGCTGTGAGTTTTCTTTTACTAGTTGTAGATCTGCCAGCAATTTTTGCTGTTCTGTTTCAGAAAACCCTGCTAAGGCTTGCTCATTCCACTGTTTCAACAATTTTTGGAGGATAGGTTGCATCGCCAACGCTTTATCGGTTGGATAAACGAGCAGTCGCCGCCCATCCAAACTGCTCGTTTGCCGACGAACATACCCTTTTTCTTCTAAGACTGCTAACTGGCGAGCAACATTGCTTTTATTGACAAAAATCAACTGACCTAAAGCTTCTTGACTGATCCCAGGGTTACGACAGACATTTAAAATGTACGTATGATGCATGGGACCTAACCCATATTTTTTTAGTTCCCTTTCCCGGTACAATGCGGCTAAACGGGCAATGTGGTTGATTGAACGAATGATTGACTCCATAATTTTTTCTCCTTTACATGCAGTAAGGTAAATACAGTAGGTTCAGTATAAAGATAATTAGTTGCGCACGCAACTAATTCCAAAAAAATTTTTCTTAAAAAAACTTAGACGCCAGAGAAGTGCTGGAGTGTTGCCCACTACAGTTGCTCCTCTGGCCTCTAAGCCAATTCATTATTCTTTGCTGTCGGAAAGCGGCCGTCGGCATTTGTTCCCTTGATTATTTTTGGCGTCTAACTGCAGCAAACAGCTGCCGCTTTTTCCAAAGAAAACCGAGAGCCAATAAAACCCATGCAGCCATTGTCACCCACAGTCCCCAGTCAAAATACCACGGCGCATCATAATCCACGATCAGCTCGTTGAGCCCTGTCTGTTGCTTAACAGTCACTGCCCCTATCGTACTCACTTTGATGTCAGAACGCTTCAATGGCTGTCCGTTAAGCTGTAAGGTCGTTCGTTGGTAATTGATGACCGGCAACGCCTTCCAGCTAGAATCTTCTCCTTGCCAGCGCAAAATCAACTGTCCATTAATAACCGCTTTTTGCACTGTCGTATTCTGCTTGATGATTTGTTCCCCGTAAGCATCGTATTTATTTTCCTTTGTGTCACGATAGATGGGAACATAATCGGGGGTTGACCGTTGGAACAGCACCAGTGCCTTCGCTTTGTCTGGACTGAAATAAGCCGCTTTCAGCGTCTGCTGATCAGAAACAAACAGATAGGAGTGGTTTCTGATTTTCACCGCGGAATCGCTGGATTGCCACTCACTCATCTTAGTACTGGTTTGAAACATAATCTGGCCCACACTGACAACTAAAAGCAAAATCAGCCAAATCGGCCGATTCAGACGGCTATCCGCTAAATAGGGCCGCAAAAGACACAATCCTGCAAGAATCAGCACTGTCGCAGGGACAAAAAAGCGAAACGGAAATTGAATCAGTTCAATCAATGGATTTTCGAGACTAGATAACCATTGCCATGGCAAATAGTTAGACGATAACAGGAAAAAAATGCCGGCAACGACAGTCAACAGCTTCAATCCATTGGGGATCTCTTGCCATTTTTTTAAAGCTCCGGCAAAAAATAGCCCACAGACCAATGGGAAAAGGTAGGGCGATGTCCACCAGTAACTGCTGGTACCCGTAATCGTATTTCGCTCCATGTGGTGATTGACGAATGGTGGCAGTAACTGATTGCTTTGATAAAGATCAAGCATTGCCAGCCAAATATTGGCAGTCAACAGCAGAAAAATCCCAATGGCGGCGAATAAATGAAGCAAGAGCCGCTTTTTACCTTGGCTTTTCAAAAAAGTGCGCAAAAAGAAAGGGATATAGATCAAAACCAATAAAATACTCGAAAAAACATGGATTTGAAACAGCGCAGCTACTGACACGCCCACAGCAAAGGGACGGATCCGTTGAAAGCGCGTCATATCGATCAATGGAATGAAACAAAAAGGCAATATTGCTGCTCCCCAAGCCGAAAACCCTTGTCGTTCGACCCAATATTGGATCGAATACGTGGTCATAAAAAGGATGCCCATGCCTACAGATAACCAGCCCGAAACTTTCAATTTTCGCAGTAACGTGTACATTGATGTTCCTGCCAAAAGGTACAGCAATCCATTTGATAAGAGTTGGTATTGGAACCAAGAACGACTGATCAAAACTAATAATCCTTGAAAATAGGCAAAAAATGGTCCATACAATGCATTGACGATCCGACCAGATTGCTGAAAACCATAAATGGAAAGAAAGTATTGATAGTTTCCTTCTTTGATTTGCTGGCTCGTCTCATAAAAACGATTAAAATGAAAGACGGCGTCCGAACCTAAAATCAAGCCACGACCGAACAATTGCGGCAACAATAGCAGCATACTTACACAGAAAATAACGAGCAATTGCAGAACTGTCGGCTTGAATAAAACTGTTTTTTTCACTAAATGACCTCCTTGCAAAACAGTTCTTATTTTTTAGAATAACAGAATTGTCGGATAAGGTAAAAAATAAGCCTTTTTGAAAAGGGTATCATTGTAAAAATTTAATGAAGCGCCCCCTTATTGAAGCGTCCCCTAATGAAAGCTAAATTCAGCTTCAAAAAAAATACACCTTCTATAACTTTTTACAAAGTACAATTACGAAGTGCATCAACGCAATAAAAAAGCCGCAAACGCGAGGTTTACGACTTTGAGCGGCTAAAAACAGCACTTCGTTGTTTTTTTCTCTATATATGCTTAATACATACTTGCTTTTCGTCTATCAGCAAGCAAACGGTAGATTTGATCAAGCTGATTGGGTAATGGCCTGCCAACTTTCTAATAACTCGTTCAGCAGTTCTGCAACCGCTTGGGCAGGAACCACTTCTTTTTTGATGTTGGCTTCAATCAGCTGCTGATACATGTATTCATACAATGCTGCAAGACCTTCAGCAATCTCACCGCCTTGTTTTTCGTCTAACGACGTACGCAGCTCCAACAAAATATTTTGTGTTTTTATAAAGTATTCATGGGCTTTTGCTAGTTCTTGTTTTTCAATCGCTAACTGAGCCAATTTGATATTCTTGATTGCTGCCTGCAAAAGCATTTCAATCAATTTGTTAGGTGACGCGCTCATCACTTGATTCTTTAAGTAGTTGTTTTGCATTTTCTGATAATTCATCTTTTTATCCTCACTATAAATCAAATTCGACGAAGGCGGCATTGTCTTCTTGCTGCAAATACGTTTTGACAAGATTATTTTTGCGGTTCAAACGTCCTAATTCTTGTTTGATCTCTTGCTGCTGGGCTTTGACCTGGTCTAAGAACACTTGATACGCTTGGATCACTTGTTGCGCCAATACACTGGTTTGGGGACTATGGCTCTGTTCTTCTGCCTGCATGGCTGCTATGACCACTGCATTGGCTGCCATCAAACGACCGGCTTCTTCGCTGTCGCCATGCCATTTTGCAAAACTAGTTAAGATCTGATTCAAACGTTCATCTAATGATACGTGTGGCTCCATAGATTGTTTCCTTTCTTGTTGACGAGGGTTTCTTATGCGAATGAAAAAATGACTGCTTTAATCGTATATCTTGCCTAGTTTGACGTATTGGCAAACTGATTGCTTAGGTAACTCAGCTGATTTTCAGCCTCCATCATCACGGAGTCTAATTTGGTGAACATTGTGATGTAACGCTCTTTTTTCATTGCTAATATATCATCAAACCGTGTGATCTGCTTGTTTAAATCCTTGATGGTACTGTCATAGGTCGCAGATTTGGTGGCAATGATCCCTTTATTGGCTGAAGTATTGACGACATAGCTGTTGGCTAATTCTTTTAGCGCTAGTGTATAGCCGGTCTCTTTCGTACTCGCAGTGCCATCGGCTTCTTTGATTTTCGTACTTGCATAAAAGAAGGACTTCACAGCAGCGGGATCTTCCGCTAGGGCTTCTTTTAACTTTGTCGTATCCAGTCCCAATGTACCATCATTATCGACGGTGGAGATGCCTAGCTTACTAGCGGTCAGCTTTGAGCCGCTGACGGCTGGAATGGTGATCAAATTTCGCAATTGAGTCTGTAGACGGGTCAACGCACTGTCTCCCACCAAGGTCCCCGTCTTGTTGTTTTCACTACTAGGATCTCCCACGGTCAAATTATCATCGATAAAACTCATCAAGCTATTGTATTGATCCACTAATCCTTGCACTGCATCAACGACTTTCGAGGTATCATTGGCTAAAGAAAGCGTCACATGCTCCTCGCTTTTTTTAGCTAATGTCAGAGTGACACCATCGATAACATCCGTCACACTGTTACTGTCGCGAGTGATCTTCATGCCGTCTAGCTCAAAAATAGCCGGTTGGCCTTGCGTCGTTGTCGCAGTTGAACCGATCCCTAACCCTTCGGCGGCATTGCCGTCGATCAAGAAATTTTTGTCGCCCATTTTGGTATTCGTTAAAATCAAGCGGTTATCCACGATACTCGCCGCAACGAAGGTCGTCTTGCTTTGGCTATTAATCTTAGCTGCCACATCTTTTAAGCTGTCTTCAGCAGTGATCTCGATCGAAGCGGTGATCGGTTTGCCATTTTCATCTACTTCCGAACTGGTCAATGACAGCTGACCACTGACATTTAGAGCTGTTTTGCTGCTTTGAGCTACTTGACTCCCCGTCACCTTCGTGGCTGTTGCTAGTTGGTTGATTTTTAAATCATAGGTACCTTCTGGGGCTTCCGTTGTTCCTGCAATTGAAGCGATACTGCTATTGGTGGTCGTCGCTTTTTTCGTTTGATAAGCATCATCTTTTTGTAATGCATCGACTTTTGACAAAAAGTTCGTCAGGCGAGTGCTGATATCACTCCACGCCGTTTTTTGTGCTTTAAGCGACGTGATTTTGTTCTCAGCGCGGGTCTTATTGATCGCATCTGCCGCCAATAATTTTTCAATATCTTCTGAAGTCACGCCAGAATAACTCCCTAGCGTTGTACTGATTCCTGAACTGCTGGTTACACTTGCCATATTTTCATCCCTTTCGATCGACCGCGATCCCCATGTCATCCCATATTTTTCCAATCACATCTAGCATGTTGGCGGGTGGGATCTCTTTGATGACTTCGTTGGTCTGCATATCCACCAAACGCACCATCGTCCGCCCCGTGCGCTCATGCACTTCATAAGCCAATTTCATATCTTTGCCCAGTAGCAGCTGATTCACTTCATCCACGGAGACTCCGATCTTGTGCTGATCGGCTGCTGAAAAATAGTGGATCGGCGGTTCAGTTGCCACTGTCCGTTCCTTTTCCTCTGTTAATCCACGCCCTTTGCTTTGCGAGCGAAGGTTGGTGGCCTCTTGATCTACGGCTTCAATCGGCCGTGTCTTAGCGACCGACGCAACGGCTTCGATCGGGTGTATTCCTGAAATTGGCTGAATATCCATCAGAGCTTCCTCATTTCTAAGCGTTTTTGTGCTGCTATGTAAAACACAAGAACTGTGCTTCCCCTAGGCAGTCCTTGTGTCAGTAGTTCCTCTGATCAAAAAATTATCCTTGTAACAAGCTTAATACACTATTAGGCATTGAGTTTGCTTGTGCCAACATTGAAGTTGCTGCTTGAGAAAGGATGTTGCTCTTCGTAAAGCTCATCATTTCTTGCGCCATATCAACGTCACGGATACGTGAGTTTGCTTCAGATAGGTTTTCTTGCGTTGTACCTAAGTTGTTGATTGTGTGTTCTAGACGGTTTTGCGCCGCACCAAGATCCGCACGTTGTGCAGAAACTGCTTTGATCGCTTTATCGATTTTTGTGATTGGGTTGTTTTCAACGATGGCAGTTTCCGCTGCTGCTGCTGCTGCTTTGCCTTCATCAGAAGCGGTAAATGTTGCTAAAGCATCATCGTATGTTTTTTGAGCTGCTGCATCATCCGCTGCTGTACCGATGGCTGTTTGTAAATCGGCAGCTGTTTTACCAGCTGCCGCATCAACTTTGCCGTCCGCTGCATATTTTGTTGTTGTATCTGCTATGAAGGCAGCCGCTACTGCTTTATCTTTTGCTGCAGCAATTTCGCTTGTGGAAAATGCTTGTGTTAAATCTAAGCCTTTTACGTCCAAGACAGTTGAGCTCATGTTTTTGATTGAAACGCTCATTGTTTGGTTTGCGTTGGCACCGATTTGGAAAGTGAATGATTTCGCATCATTGCCTTCACCAGTTAACAAGCTTTTTGTATTGAATTCAGTGTTATTCCTGATACGGTCGATTTCATCAGACAATGCGGTGTATTCTTTGTTGATCGCACTGCGGTCGTCATCACTTAACGTACCGTTTGAACTTTGTACCGCAAGATCACGCATACGCCCTAAGATACTGTGGGTTTCATTTAATGCACCTTCTGCTGTTTGGATCAATGAGATACCATCTTGTGCGTTGCTTTTTGCTTGTGACAAACCGCCGATTTGGCCTTTCATTTTTTCAGAAATTGCTAAGCCAGCTGCATCGTCCCCAGCTTTGTTGATGCGTAAGCCTGAAGATAATTTAGACAAAGAATTGCTTTTAGAAGCGTTGGCTGCCGTTAGGCGTGAGTAAGTATTCAATGCTGAAACGTTTGTATTGATTCTCATGTGTAGTTCCTCCTAATTTTTATTCGCTAAGGTTTCCCTCTGCTACTATTTATCGGAAGAAACCATTCAGGATTAAGCCTTTTTTCTAAAAAAAAATAAAAAACTTTTGCTCTCAGCAAAGAACAAAAGTTTTCGGGTTAATTTAAGTAATCTAGAATGGACATCTGCATGATTTTTGTTCCCATCGCTAGTGTTGAACGATAGGCAGTCATTTGATTTTGATATTCCATATACTTTTCCGCAATATCGACGTCTTGTTTGTTGGACAGTGTTTCGGTCAAGTTCAGCTTTTCCGTCTCGTTTCGATCAGCTGCTGCCTCCAAGCGATTGTAGAGGGTGCCGATCTGCGCCCGTACATTCACCACATTAGTGGCATGCTGGTCATGAGCGGTTAAAAGCTCGCCCCCTAATGCATCTTTATCATCACTGCGCAACGCAGACAATAAATCATTGAAGTAGGTGCTTAAATTTTGGGGATCCGCAGCTGTACCCGTCTCGTTCATCAGACGATCACCGCTGGCTAACAGATCCACCGAGACCCCGTTTGCGATTTCTCGGGGCAAGTCTTCGCTAGAGCCATTGTATTTGATACCGACGATGGCGTCATTTTTTTTGACGATCTCAAAAGGCGCCGTCGTCGTATTCGTTCCGCTAAATAGATAGCGACCATCAAAGTTGGTATTTAATGATTCCACGATGCCTTCGATCTCTTGCTCGATCTCTGAACGATTTGCGCCTAATTCCTCACTGCCGGCTGTTGCATTGGCAGAAGATTGAACCAACGAGCGAATCCGCAGCATCGAGGTACTAACACTTTCTAAAGCAGAATCTTGAGCTTTTGTCCAAGAAATACTGTCTTTGATCGTATTGTTGTAAGTTTTGTTTTGATTTAACGACACATTAAGATCCATGATTTTTGAAACCAGCAGTGGATTATCCGAGGACTTGCTGACTTCTTTCAAGCTCGATAGCTGATTCAACGTGGATTGGACTTTGGAGGCGTTGGTTCCTAGATTTCGTAAAAAATCATTGTAGGTGATTGAATTGGAAATACGCATGGTCTACACTCCTGTTCGATTGATCAATGTGTCTAACATTTCAGAAACGACCGATAATATGCGGGCATTGGCCTGAAATCCTTGTTGGAAACGAATCACATCTGACATTTCTTCATTTAATGAAACCCCGGACACCGATTGATTTTTGTATTCTAGTTGATTCAGCAGTGACAATTGAGCACTGACCGTATTGTCGGCTTGCTGTTTTGAGATCCCGTTTTTGGTAACGATACTGTTAAAATAGCTGCTGACACTCATCCCGGATGCTGCATTAGCAAACGTCAATGTCTCAGGATCAAAAGAAGCGATCGTCTTTTCTGACAATGGGAAATCCAATTTGGCACTGCTGAGTTTCGCCATTGCAGCGGCTCTTGAACCATCTCCTGCTGTATTGCTCGTTCCGCCGGCCACCAGACTTGGGTTATCTAACAGTGCTTGGCTGACCCGAATCGTCGTGGCTGTACCAGTATCATCTTGGCCGATCTCAAATAGACCGCTAGTACGAGAAGCGCCGCTGGTAAAGACCATGTTCATGGCTTGCGCGATCGTCGTCGTAAAGTTGTTCAATTCCGTCAAGCGGCTGCCGATCTCACCAGATGATGCTTGCAGGCCGCCGATCGCGCCTTCTTTGATCGGCAATTCTGTATAGGCGGTGTCGCCATTGTCGGTGGTTTTCGTCAACAAGATGGTTCCAGCTGGATAAGATCCTGTAATGGTTTCAGCAGGATTCAAGGCGTTGCCGTCTTTGGAAACCAAGGCGCCTGTGTCGCTTTGTCCCACCACCACACTAAGGGTATTGCGTTCCTCAGCACTTAAAATCGTCTGTCCACTCATGGATACAAACCCACGGCCATATTGATCGGTCTTGGTTTCGATCCCTGCTAGACCCGAGAGATCTTTCAACAGACTGTCTCGACGATCTAAGAGATCATTGGGTGTTTCACCACTCGTCGTCAACCCATAGATCTGTTCATTCAAGGATTGCAGCTGTTTGACCTTCTCATTGAAGTCCAGCGCGGATTTTTCGATGGTATCCAGCGTATCGCTTTGCAACTGCGTCATTTGTTTGCCCATTTGGTTGATGGTATCGGCAAACGTACTGCTGTTTTCCAGCACGAGGGTCTTAGACGTATCCAGTTCAGGATTGTTGGCTAATGCGGTCCAAGAATCAAACATCGTTGCCAGCTGTTTGGACAGTCCATTGTCAGAAGGCTCATTCATTAAACTTTCCAGCTGTCCTAATATGTCTGCTTTTTGTTCGTAATATGTATAGGTAGAATTGGCATTGCGTACTTGTCCAATGACAAAATCATCGACGATCCGTTCGACACTGCCGACTTTCACACCCATACCGATGCTGCCGACGCCCGCTAAATGATAAGACGCTTCGGCTTGCAAGTTGACTCGTTGTCTTGAGTAGCCGTCTGTATTGGTATTTGCAATGTTGTGGCTGCTGGTTTGCAACGCTGCTTGATTGGCGGTCATGCCCCGGGTTGCGGTGCCTAATGAACCAAATAGTCCTGTCATAGAAGTACTCCTTACATTTTTTGATCGATGATCGCTGTTGAGACAGCTTGTTTTTCTTGGTATTTCGAATACGTATTTGCTGGTGTCTTGATATTTTCTTTGACTGCATCCATCAAAACGGTTTGGAAACTAATGGCTTGTTCCGTCAGCAGGAGATTCTCGGCTTGCTGCACTTGGATCTGGCGGATGAGTTCTTTGATCGCCGCTGAAAGAGTTCCTTCATACATGGAAAAAACGGGTACGAAGGCGGTTTTTTTCTCGACGAGTTCTGGTAATTTTTCTGCTTGATTTTTGATCAAGCAGGTCTTTTCTTTTTGCAGCAACCGCAAGAACTGCTGAAGCTGACGCTCAAATTCCCGCTCTGTCATCTAGTCGACCTGCTTTTCATCTTGCTGCAGCATTTTATCGGCGATCGTTTCGGCAGATACTTGGTAGGTGCCTTCTTTGATCGCTCGTTTCAATTCTGCCACTCGCTCACTGCGACTGGCTGTTTGATTGGCACTCTTTTGAATGGCTTGAGCTGTTTCGGACAATTGAACATCGACGGTTTTTTCTGTCTGAGGAGCAGTTGGCTTTTCTTGTTTGACCGCATCGCGTTTGATGGCCTTGTCGCTGTATTCTGCGTAACCTCTTTCGATTTTCATAGGTTCTCCTCCGTTCTCATTCTTCTACCCTCTACTATCGGTCAAATCACAAAAAAGTTAAACCCATATGTTTAACTTTTTGCGATTTCTTCAAGTTAATGCAAATTGTGAATGCGTTGTTTTTGCGAAAGAATGTTGGTGATCCGTACGCCGAAGTTTTCATTGATGACCACGACTTCCCCAGTGGCGATCAGTTTGCCGTTCAACAAAATCTCTAGCGGTTCATCCGTCAGTTTTTCCAGCTCGATGACGGAGCCCGTATTGAAAGATAAAATGTCCTTAATGGTTTTTTTGCTGCGGCCTAACACGACACTTAGATCCAATGGCACATCAAGGATCAAGTCCAAATTATCCCCATCGTTCACTCCGCTGGAGGCCAATGTTTGAAATGCCGGTTTGCTGACCTCCACGGGCTTTGATGCAGCCTCTGGTTCTGGCTTAGGTGCAGCAACGGGTGCTGTTGGCTGCGGTGTTGGTGTTTCCCGAGTAACGACAGTCGCTTCATCGGACAGCATCGCACTGGCGATATCGTTGACCACAGGATCCGTAAAGATCTGCATGATTTTGCTTTCGATCAGACCTTCGACGCGCAAAGAAAATGAGATACAGTAAATCTCTTCCTCTGCCTCGATCCCGCTATACTCAATGTTTTCTGGTGTCTCCCATAGTTTGACGATCGGCGGCAAGATATCCACTTTGCGGCTGATCATCGTCGCCATCGAAGTCGAGGCAGTCCCAATCATTTGGTTCATGGCTTCTGCCACGGCGCTTAGCTCTAATTCCGTAAATTGGGTGTTGGTGGGTTCACCAGTTCCCCCCATCATCAAATCAGCGATCACGATGGCATCTTTGACTTCTAACAGCATCAAATTACTGCCTAAAAGGCCTTCTTTAAATTCAACTGTCGTTGCTACTTTTGGTGCAACGAGGTCGTTTAAGATCTCACCAAATTTGATTTTAGACACCCGGGGAGTCGTGATACTGACCCGAAGATCAAGAATGGAAGACAACGTCGTCGCCGCTTGCGACATGGAGATATTTCCAACTTCGCCAATAATGTCGACTTTGACTTGCTCTTCTAATCCTTGCGGCTGGGCTGGGGCACTTTGATTCAACAATGCATCGATTTCTGCTTGGGATAAACGTTCACTCATAGTTTTTGCTCCTCTTCTAACTTGTCTAATAACTCAATGGCTAAACGGTCCTCTTGCTTCCCAGGTTTTGCCCGGAAGTAAGGTTTTCCATCGATGAAGGTCTCTAATGGTTCAGTAATTTTTTTGTCTAGTTTGATGACATCGCCTTCTTCTAGGTGGAGAAACTCAGAAAGACTCATTTGAGCATGGCCCAGCAGAACTTCTAAATTCAAGCCGACCCCATTCAAACTTTTTTGCAACTCGCGGCTATCGTCTTGGTTGACTGGCTGATTGCTATCAAACCAATTGCGGAAACTTAATTTATCAATGATCCCTTCAAAGAAGACGTACGGGATACATAGATTGATGAAATGTTTCACTTCAAAAATTTTGATAGTAAAGGTCACTAATACGACGGGTTCGTTCGGCGACATGTTTTGCATCAATTGCGGATTCGTATCGATTCCATCCAAAACCGAATCCAAGGCAACGATGTCCTTCCAAACATTTTGGTAGACCCGTACAAATTGTGCCACCACTTCTTCCAAGATCGCTGTTTCAATATCAGTAAAACTTTTTTTCTCGCTAAAATCCATTTCGATCGGCTTGTTTTGATAAACATCTAAACCGCCGCACAACAATTCTACCAACATCATGCACAGTTGTGGGTTCATCTCGATCATCTGGATCCCGCTCAAAGGCTGCGAATGAAAGAGCCCCAATAAAGTAAATTTTGGTATCGAATGGATAAATTCGTCATAACTGACTTGTTCGATAGCTGCCAACTGCAAAGAAACATTGGTCCGCAGTTGGGTAGAAAGCATGCTGCTGCTCATCTTCGAGAAATCCTCGAAGATCATGTGCAGGGTATTGACGTACTCTTTCGACAGCTTTGTTGGTCGGCGAAAATCGTAGGCTTTCACTTTGGCTTGTTTGTCTTCTATCTCAATAATTTCTTGATCGATCTCTCCGCTGCTCATCGCATTCAACAATAAATCAATCTCTTGCTGCGTCAATACCTGATCCACACTAATCCCCCATTTTTTTAAAAAATCATGTAATCGATTTGAATCACACTGGCTACTTTTTCACCGATCGTCACGACTCCAACGGCATGTTCTGTCTCTTGATTGTCTAGTTGGATATCCTCTTCGGTGATATCAAGAACTTCAATTACTTCTTCTACGAGGACCCCTTTGGTTTCCTCTTGCTTCTTCATGATCAATATATTTTTTTCGTAGGCTGGTTCCATAATCGGAATCAGTTTTGCCAAACGAATCACCGTTACGACAGACCCCCGCAGGTTGATCAACCCTTCTACCCACTCAGGTGCTAAGGGCACCTTCGTAAAGGAAGGAGCATCAATGACCTCGTCCACCGAGTCCGCCGAAATCAAATAGTACTGCTGGGCCATTTTGAAAAGTATCATCTGCATGTCGCTATCCTCCTAGGCATTAGGCAAAGGCTTTATCAATGGCAGTGATTACGCGGTCCGTGTCAAAGGGCTTCACGATAAAGTCCACCGCACCGGCGCGAATTGCATCCATCACCATTCCTTGTTGTCCCATGGCACTGCACATCACGACTTTCGCCTGCGCATCAAACGTGCGGATCATTTTTAACGCCTCTAAGCCGTCCACTTCCGGCATCGTGATATCCATGGTCACTAAGTCCGGTGTCGTTGCTTGGTATTTTTCAAAAGCCTCTTGGCCATTTTGGGCTTCCCCCACGACTTCATAGCCGTTTTTTTCTAAAATATCCTTTAATTTCATGCGCATAAATACCGCATCATCCACGATCAATACTTTTTTTGACATTGTATTTGCCCCTTTCAAATTCCTAATGAATCAAATATGTTTTCTAGTACACCGATTTCTGGAATCAAAAATAACGATGCCTCTAATGTTTCTTTGGCATAGACGAACTCATTACGGATTACCATCACCTGCTCATCATACTGGGCCATTGCCAAATAGATGGAACTGATCGCTGCGCCAAAGAAATCATAGCTGGCACTTGGTAAAGACGCACTCAGCTGTGTTTCCAACAGTTGCCCGATCGCGATCAAAAAAGAATTGGTGAGGATGTTGGTCAACTCATTGATGACTGATTGCTTCAACTCTTCTGACGGATCGCTTTCTTGGATCATCAACTGACGCAATTTTGCGGCGGATTCATCCGTTAAGACAAACAAGAAGATCCCCCGAAACGCCCCTTCGATTTGACTTATCACCACATGTACTTCTTTGTCTTCCGCCATGATCTGCTGATACAAATCCTCATAAGCTAGAATCTCGACTTCCGGTACCCGCATATCGATCGGTTGTTGGAGGAGCTTTGATAAACTAGTCGCAGCGTGGCCACCGCCGATATTGATCAGTTCTTTTAGTCCATCGATCTGCAGCGCTGTATAACTCATAAGCGGTCATCCTTTTTTTTCTGACAGATCGCATGAATGTCTAAGATCAGTGCGATCGAGCCGTTACCCATAATCGTTGCTCCTTGATAGCGATTCAGCTTTTGCAGCAGCGGATCGATTTTCTTGATGACGATCTCTTGTTGGCCGATCAATTCATCTGCCAAAATACCGTGAAATTGTTGGTCATTGTTGACGATAATTGCGAATTTTTTCTCAGATAGGTCGCCTTCGATCGCTAAGAGTTGATCGGTCCGAATCAACGGAATCAACTCTTCTTGAAAACGATAGACCTCATCTGAGACCGTCTGAATGATCTCTTCTTCTTTGATCATCACCACGCGTTCGACTAGATTTAATGGGATCGCAAAGGTTTCTTCGCCGACGCGAACCATCAATGCTTGAATGATCGACAGGGTCAATGGCAATTTGATCACAAACTGCGTGCCTTTATTCGGCTGACTCTTCATCTCGATAGTTCCCCCTAGTTGGGTAATCTTCGATTGCACGGCATCCATCCCGACACCGCGCCCAGAAATATTGGTCACTTCTTGGGCTGTTGAAAAACCGGGGTGGAAGATCAGCTGCTGCAACGCTTCATCGGAAAGGCCTGCCGTGGCTAAGCCTTTCTTTTCAGCACTTGCTTTGATTACTTGTGGATCAAGGCCTTTGCCATCATCCTCTAATGTAATGATCACGCGATTACCTTCTTGGTAGGCCGCCAAACGAATCGTGCCCTTGCGAGGTTTGCCCAGTTTTTCCCGAACGTTGGGTGCTTCGATGCCGTGATCGGCAGAATTACGCAACAGATGGACCAGGGGTTCGCTCAACTCAGAAACCACTGTTTTATCCAATTCCGTTTCTTCCCCAAAAATGACAAGTTCCATTTCTTTTTGCAGTTCATTGGATAAGTCCCTAACCATTCTTGGAAAGCGGCTGAAGACGACATTGACTTGCTGCATGCGGATCCGCAAGACCAAATCTTGCAGCTCAGAAGTCAATCGTGAAACTTGTTCTAAGGGGTCTTTGACTGCTTCGATGTTTTCCCGCTCACTGACATCTTCTAATTGATTGCGATAGACCACCAATTCGGATACGAGATCCAAGAATGAATCTAAGCGATTCAAGTCGACTCGGATTGATTGATTTTGGGCAGACGCATGATGTGCTAGCGCCGGTGATTTTTCTTTCGTTTCTGTTTTCGCTTGTTGGAGAGCAGGAGTTTCTGACTCTTGGGCCGACGCTGGCTGAAGCAGCTCTTCTGCCTCTTCCAACACAGCGGCTGATGGATCAAAAGGTGCCACCACGAAGGCTTCGATCTCACTATTGCTGGCGATGTTTTGCTCAACATCAGCTAGTGTCTGCTGTGTCAAATACAGCAGCGAGAAATCCGATTCAAAGGTGCCTTCTTCGAGTGTTTGGGCATCTGGTTCTGCATAGAGAACATCCCCTGTTTGACCAAGCTTTTCCATGATCAAAAAGGCACGAGCGCCTTTTAACATGGATTGGGCATCTAAGCGAACAGCAATTTGAACGGCTTGATAGCCATCTCCAGCCGCTTGCTCGATCACGTACAGATCAGAAGGATCGATCTGTTGAAACTGTGGGTTTAATGCGCCCGCTGCTGTAGGTTTTTGACTTGCTTCTGTCTCGGTTGGTAGGCCGCCAGAATGTTCCGTTTGGTCAAGTTCGGCCAATAAATCGGCAATTTGAGCTGGCTGCAGGTCACGTTCTTCCCGCAGATCCTCCACAAGTTCTGACAAGCGATCCAAACATTTGAAAATCAATGAGATCGATTGCTGGGTCACTTGCAAGGTCCCTGTTTTAAACAACTCAAAAATATTTTCCATTTTATGGGTCAGCTGCGTCATGACGTCATAGCCCATCGTTGCCGCCATCCCTTTAAGGGTATGGGCAGAACGGAAAATATCATTCAGCAAGGCGCTGTCTTGTGGATCGTTTTCCAATTGCAAGACATGATCATTCAACTGTGCTAAATGATCGTCTGTTTCTTCAAAGAAAAGGGTACGATAGACACTATTGTCATCCAAATGGGTCCCTCCTTTACAAAATTATACTTTTTGATAGATAAACGAATCGATTTTCTTGAGACCGAATTGTTCCGCGAAATTGATCGTTTCTGTCGCTCCCGTAAACAAAATGCCCCCTGGGACCAATGCATCACTGAATTTTTGATAGACGGCATCCCGAGCGTCACTTTTGAAATAGATCGTCACATTGCGACAAACGATCACATCAAAAGGTCCATTGTACGGGTCTTTCAAAAGATCGTGTTGCTTAAAATGAACCCGCCGTTTGATTTCTGTCTTGATCTGAAACTGGTTCTTTTCTATTGCATCAAAAAAACGGGTACGTTCTGCCGCTGAGACATTCCGCAATTCGTGCTCTCGATAGAGTCCTTGCTTGGCTTTTGCCAAAATTTGCATATCGATATCGGTGGCCAAGACATTGGCTGCAGCAATTTGGTTTTTTTCTAGCAGCATAGCGATCGTATAGGGTTCTGCCCCAATCGAACATGCGGCACTCCAAATTTTTGGCAGCGTGGTTTTCGGGAGAACAATGGTTTTCAAGATGCGTTCAAAGGCGTCAAATAGTTCTTTGTTGCGGTAAAATTCCGTTACGTTAATGGTGATATGGGCTAAAAAAGCTGCCCGCACCCCTTCATCTCCTTCGATCAATTGCTGGTATTCCCTCAACGTTTTTGCCCCGCTGTTTTCCATGATCGTAAGGATGCGGCGCTGCATTTGATTTTCTTTGTATGCGGCTAATGGAATCCCTAACCGGCGATCCACCCATGCATTAAATAAGGCAAATTCTTCTTCCATCTTCTTCACCCGACCATCTGTGCAATTTTTGCTTCAATATCCTGCAATGGCAGGACTTCATCAACGACTCCTTGTTCAATGGCATACCGCGGCATCCCAAAAACTGTACACGTTTCTTTGTCTTGAACGATCGTATAGCCCCCAGCCGTTTGGATCTGTCGTAAACCAGCGGTGCCGTCTTTCCCCATCCCCGTTAAAACGACCGCCGCTAGTTGCGCACCATAGTAATCGGCTGCTGAGGAAAAAAGATAATCGACGGTTGGGCGCGTCCCATGCCGTTTTTCTCGCTGGTCCAGTTGCAAATGTCCTTGTTGGATCGTCATGTGGTAATCCCCCGGGCAAAGATACACTTGATTTTCAATCCGCATGCCGTCGATTGCTTCTTGTACTCGGACGGTTGTCTCTGTGTCTAATCGCTTCGCAAAGGAAGCCGTAAATCCCGCTGGCATATGTTGAACGATCAAAATTGGGCAGCGCAGATGCGCGGGCAAGCGACGGATAATGCCCAGTAAGGCACGCGGGCCGCCTGTTGAAGCGCCAATGACCAGAGCGTCAAGATGAGACGACAAGCTGTTTTGCGTCAGCTTAGTGGGTTGGGCAGCCGTTGGCACCAGTGCTTGAGCTGTGCCGGCTTCATGATCCATCGCTAAAATCTTTTGATGAAATTCAGCGATCCATTCTTTTTCGATCATCGATAGACTGACTGGTTTTTCGACAAAATCTCGTGCGCCAAGCGCTAACGCCTCAATCGTGGTTTCTTGGTTGGTTAATGAGCTAAGCATGATGACCGGAATGGCTGATTGCTGTTTCATCTTCCGCAAGGTCTCTAATCCGTTCATCACTGGCATCTCCACATCCATTACCACCAAATCGATCGCTTCTTTGGTCAAATAATCCAATGCTTGTTTGCCATTGCGGGCAGCGACGGTCACCTCGATATCCGGCAACTGATTCAATAAATCTGTCACTACTTTCCGCATGAATGCCGAATCATCGACGATCATTACTTTTTTCATATCCCTGTACTCCTTTTACAAATAAACGATTTCTTGTTTGACTTGCCGAACCATGGTTTTGAAATCCTGAAGGTCTACGACCATGGTTCGACCAGCGCTGCCGCCCACATGTTTGGCCACGATCGGAATGTTTAGCTGATCCAAGACTTCCTCGACGGCTTCAATGTTACGCTGACCAATATTGCTGGCAGCATTAAGGGTCTGGAACTGAAACATATTGGCGCCGCCAACGATTTTCGCTTGAAAGCGAGGCCGGCGGATCTTTAGTTTCAACTCGGCGACCATCGCCGGCAATGCCAAGTCCGCAAACTTCTCGGGCTTGATTTCCCGCTTGTGCAAAAAAGGCTGACTATCTGGCAGCATAATATGACTCAAGCCGCCAATATGACTGGCTTCGTCGTAAATGATCGTGCCGATGCAAGAACCTAAGCCCACCGTGATCAAACGAGTTGGCGCTTGGGCGATCTTATACTCCGAGATCCCCACATGCAGTTCCTCATTCACGGTCATCATTGTCATCGTCATTGGCGGCTGCCAATTTCTCTGTCTGATAGGCGCCTAACTCATCCTTCATCTCTGCCGCTTGTTCATAGCTGAAGAGAAACGGCAGCTCCAATGCCAGTACAAGTTCATCATCTTTTTTCAGAAAGGCTTCGATATAGTTTTGCTTAAGTCCTGACGTATTTAATTCCGCATTGCTGGGACTTTCGGCTAAGGGTAGAATGCCGACGATCTCTTCCACGTAAAGACCGATCGCCTGTTCTTGCCAGTGACACAACAAGACCACATTTTGTCCGGTTTCCGGCGTAAATTCATCAAACAGCTTTTTGCGGATGTCAATGATCGGAACCATCGCCTCTTCAATGGGTTGAATACCCAGAACAAAATCCGCCACTTCTGGCAGCTGTGTGAAAGAGGCAGCCTCAATGACCCTTACCACATAATCGATCCGCAAGGCAAAGTGTTGTTGATGACTTTTAAATACAACGTATTGTTCCATTAGCGTCACCGCTCCTTTTTAGAATTTGAAACTATCCACTTGGAATTTAAGAATATTAGCGATTGTCTCAATTTCTTGTACATTCTGTTCAAAATTTTCGATGACCAAGTAGAAGTCCTCTAGGTTTGCGGTTACTTCTTGCGTCCCAGCAGAGGTCTCAGAAACGGCAGCAGAAATATTGCTGACAGAAACATGAACCATGTCTTTTTTTTCAACGATCCCGATAATATGGGATTCAACTGTTTGGATACTTGAAACCAATTTTTCGACAATGTCAGAGATCTCATTAGCGGACTCGATGGCTTTGTTAATATTGTTGGTCTGTCTTTCGCCGCTTTCAAAGGAATCCGTCACTGCAGAGACCACTTTTTCCGATTTTTTGCGGATCGTTTCAATGATCGAACGAATGCTCTTCGTTGATTGACTGCTTTGTTCCGCTAAACTGCGGACTTCTTCTGCAACAATGGCAAACCCCCGGCCCGCTTCCCCGGCCCGAGCTGCTTCGATGGATGCATTCAATGCCAGTAAGTTGGTCTGGTCAGAAATATCATTGATCAGCTGAACAATTTTTCCGATACTTTGGACATCTTCATTCATGTCGTTCATGCTTTCCACTAATTCTGCTTGGTTTTGCCGTTCGATCTCCCAACTTTCAAACACATGGAACATCATTTCTGAATTGTGGACATTACTGCTTTGGGATTGACCGACATACCCGTTCATCAATTCGATCTCTTTGTGGATCTCTTCGATACTTAAGGCTAATTCGTCCATATCAAAGGAGGTTTGTTCCGCTTCGGAGGCTTGTGAACTAGTAGCATCTGCGATGGCGTTCATCGTCTGACGCACATTTTCAATTGAATTTTTGGCATTTTTTGAGGTTGTCGTTAGACCGCCTACCATTTTTTCCATCCGGCTACTTTCTTCATGCATGCCAACGATCACCGCTTTGAAGGTGTTTAAAACCCCTTGAAAACGATTTTGAACTTGCCCAAAAAGGGAGATTTGGTCGCTGCTGCCGATCTCATCGATATGGGATAGATCGCCAGAACCGACTGCTTCTAGTTCTGCCAACAACGTATCCATGCCTGAATGGGTCTCTTTTTTTGCTAGATAGGTCATTCCTACTAACACTGCAATTTCTAGTAGCAGTACGATCACTGAAAAAATAAAGAAACTTTTTGCTGCTTGTCCGTCTCCGTGGGTGCGGATCACGAAGAAATAGCATCCTAATAATACGATCAGGGTAAATCCTAGCGGAATCAACACCGCTAAGCGGATTTTTTTGATGATAGCTTGTACCTTCTTCTTCATAACAGTATCCTTTCTTATGCAAAATGATCAGTCGTGCTGTTTATCAAGATTCGCTCTTCACTTGATAATCGTTGGGTCACTCCTTCTTTATCCGATTATGAAAACAATCTTCTAGTTCTTTAATCGGATCTTTTGCTAGAAAAGTTAAGCATCTTCACCAGACATATGTATCTTTTGGATCAGCAAAGCGAGTATAGCCGCCTTGGTATTCATCACGAACCAAACGACCGTTTTGCAGCTCGACTACCCGATTACGGACCGTATTGACCATCGTACTGTCATGGGTCGCCAATAGGATCGTGGCACCGACTTGATTGATCCGCAAGAGCAGTTTCATAACTTCGACGGCTGATTTCGCATCCAGATTGGCGGTGGGCTCATCGGCAATCAAGACTGCTGGATCTGTGACGATCGCTCGCGCGATTGCTACTTTTTTGCGCTGTCCCACTGAAAGCTCTTCGGGATAATGATCCTTTTGAGGAAACATGCCAACCAGTTGCAGCGCTTTGGCGGTTTTTTCCTGGCGCAGCTTGCGGGGAGTGCCTAGTACTTGCAGCGCATAGTCGACGTTTTTGGCAACCGTCAGATAAGGAAGCAAAAGGTCTTCTTGTCCGACGATACCGACTTGTCGCCGAATCATATAGAGATGACGGTCTTTGAGTTGTTCCAACAAGACATTGCCGACTTGGATAGAACCGGCCGAAAGTTCTTCTTCTTTCAAGAGCAATTTGAATAACGTTGATTTGCCGGCACCGCTGGGACCCACCACATAGATAAATTCTCCTTGAGGGATCGCAACAGAAATATCGGCCAATGCCAACGTGCCATTGCTGAATTTTTTACTGACCTTGGTTAAGCGAATCATGTTCTTTCTCCTCTAATCTGTAAAACGATTGATCACGGACCACATCTCATCGGCTGTCTGCATGGCTTTCGTATTCAGTCCATACGCACGCTGGGTCGTTAACAAGTCTGTCATGGAAGTCGCTAGATCCACCGTCGACTGTACTAACTGTCCTTGCAAGACGCTGCCAAAGGCTGCCGGATTGGTTTGCGAAGTAAGCAACGCTTGATCACCGGCACTGTACAGTTGGTTGCCCACTGGCGTGATGTTTTCTGTATTCGTCGGCTGATAAAGGGTCAGCTGTCCCAACACTCGAGTCTGACCATTTTCTTCCGTCGTCAACTGACCGCTGGCATCTATTGCGATTTGCTGCGCATCCGGCCACTGAGGGGTCGGTACGTTTGTGGTCATTGCCACAGGGTACCCTTCACTATTGACTAATTGCTTGTTCTCACTTAAATGAAAATTGCCTGCTCGACTCAGCAGCAATTGACCGGTTTGGTCCCGAACCCCGAAAAAGCCATTGCCTTGGATTGCGAGATCTAATGGCTGAGCAGTGCCCGCCAGATTGCCTTGGGCAAAACTTGTGGTCGTGGTTGCCTTCGCCCCCATTGACGCACCATATTGGGCGGTGTTGCCATTAAACAGCGTTTCTTCTGCACCGATGGCATTTTCCATCAATGCTTGAAAGTGCGTCGTTTGTGCTTGGTAGCCATTGGTATTGACGTTGGCGATATTGTTGGCTGTCGTGTCTAAGTTTGTCTGCAAATGATTCAACCCAGAACGGCTGATTCCTAGTAATCCACTGATATTCATTGACTCATCCTCAAATCTTTCCTAATTCGTTGACCGCTTTTTGCAATGTCTGATTCGTTGAACTCAAGACTTTCTGATTGGCTTCAAATTCCCGAGAAGTCTGGATCATCGCCACCATTTCATCGGCAACGGATACATTGGCTTGTTCTAAGGCACCTTGCTGGATTACTGGTGCATTCACATTGGTTCCTGCTGCGTTGCTAGTCACGTAGTTTTGACCATCTGTAGTCAGTGCTTCTGGGGGAAATGATTGGATCTGAAAGTTCGCTGGTCCCAAGGCGCTGACTGCTTGTCCATTGGCACCCAAGACAAGATAGCCTTCTTGTGTTACGTATTGATTCTGCTGATTGACGGTAAAGTCGCCATTTCTCGTATACAACCGCTGACCCGCATTGTTTTGAACGACAAAGTAGCCTTCGGAAAGCAGTGCAAAATCGCTGGCGTGTCCCGTCTGTTTGACGGCGCCTTGGTCTTGGCTGATCGTACTACCTGCCAGTTGCGTCCCTAAAGACAACCCACCGATATCGCGGCGAGTATCCGCATTGGGCCCGCTTTGATAATTATGCAGCGCCACTTCATCTAGTGCCGACTGAAACAAGGCTTTTGCTTGATACCCTGTTGTATTGACATTGGCAATATTGCCGCTCGTCGTCTCTTGTCGCTTTTGTAATAATGAAATGTTCCGTGATAAGACATCCGATCCTCGAATCATGCCAGTTCCTCCTCAATCAATGTGCGCAATTTGGCAATCGTTTTGCCGTGAATTTGTGAGACCCGCGGAATTGAAATTTCTAAGATTTCAGCGATTTCTTTTAACGTCAGTTCTTCGGTATAGTACAGACTTAAAATTATTTGTTCCCGTTCCCCTAATTTTTTGATGCACGCAACCAAAGCGGTGCGTTTTTCTTCAGCGACTAAGGTATCTTCGACATTCTCGGCAGGATCCCGAACCATATCCTTTATCGTCATGCCTTCTTCTTGGTAAGCAAACAAGGTATCTTCCAAAGAGACGCTGGCTAAGTAGTGCAAACTCTCATAAATATCCGCTAGTTGACTTTGGTTGATTCCCAGCTGTTTGCAGATCTCAGTATCGGTCGCTTCTCTTTTGAGGCTTTGCTCCAACTCTTGCCGTGCTTGATAAAACTGATTGACTGCCGCCATTTTGTAACGGGAGATTTTGGCGTGCTTGCGTACTTCATCAATAATTGCCCCTTTGATGCGAATCACTGCATAGCTTTCAAAAGGAACTTTTTTTGAGGGATCGAATTTCCGCAAGGCATCCATCAGCCCAATCACCCCAATATTGTAGAGATCACCTGATTCATAATCGGCGGTTTTGATAGACAGGCGCTGAACCACCCGTTCCACTAGCGGCAGATACTTGATGATCTCCGCTTCTCGATCGACTTCATACATCGGCGATGCCCCTTCCTAAGAAAATTCTGCTTAAATGTCAATACTGCCCACCGTTTCGATCGCAATTTCATTGGGAATCTCATTTAGAGAAAGAACGGCGATATCTGGGAAATTAAAAACAATCATTTTTTTGAATGCTAACCGGATCTTAGGCGATGCCAGAATGACGAAATTGATATTTTGAGCAATCGCCGCATGTTGGATCCCACTGATGGAATCCAACAGCTTGGTCACGGTATCTGGTTTTAAGACCGGGTACGAGCCAGTTGCGGTTTTTTGGATACTTTGAGCGATGATTTCTTCTAGTTTCGGCTGGATCACCGCCACTTGCAGCTCGTGTCGTTCATTGGCATACTTGGCAGCGATCGTCCGTTTCAATGCTTGGCGGACATATTCTGTCAAAACTTCTACGTCTTTCGTGACAACGCCGTAATCGGCTAAGGTTTCTAAGATCGTTGCTAAGTCATTGATAGGAATTTGTTCATCCAATAAATTTTGTAAAACTTTTTGGACCTCGCCGAGCCGCAAAATATCGGGGATCAATTCATCGATCACGACATTGTACTGCTCTTTGATGCCCTCCAATAATTTCTTGACTTCTTGGCGACCTAACAGCTCTGGTGCATGGGCATAGATGATTTCTTTTAAGTGTGTTGCGATCACAGTCAAAGGCTCGATAATCGTAAACCCTTGCAGATCCGCCATCTCCTTATCGGATTCATCGATCCACATTGCATCCAGATGAAAGGCTGGTTCTTTTGTTGCGATTCCTTGAAAAGGAAACGGCTCTTCATTCGGGCTGATCACCATGACTTTGTTCGGGTAAATATCGCCGCGGCCGACTTCGTTGCCACGAATCTTGATCACGTAATCATTGGCATCCAAATAGAGGTTGTCGCGAATACGAACGGGACTGACTAAGATCCCTAATTCTCTGGCACTCTGTTTACGGATCGCCACAATGCGGTTCATTAAGCTGTTGTCGACCGAACTATCCACGATAGGGATTAGACCATAACCGATTTCCACTGAGATTGGTTCCACTTGGAAAGAAGCCACGGAATCATCTTCTTCCTGCGCTTCTTTTTTGCGTTCTAGTGCCAATTTTTGTTCCCATTGTTTTTGTTCCACTCGCTGCTTTTCTTCTTTTTGCGTAACCAGAAAGCTGGCTGCGAAAAGGCCTAAACCAATCAACACAAAAGGAACAAAAGGAAACCCGGGAACTAAGGCTAAGACGAAGAGAATCGCCCCCACGATCCGAAACAGTTGGGGATTACGCATCACATCTGCCGCAATATCCAAACCAAAGGAACTATCGTTATCGGAACGAGTCACGATTACCCCGGAAGCAATCGAAATCAGTAAAGAGGGAATCGAGCTGACCAAGCCATCCCCGATCGCCAGTTTCCCGAATTGGGCGAAGGCTTCCATGACGGTCATTTGTCCCCCCATGGAGAAAATGATCGCTCCGCCGACTAAATTGATGACAGTGATTAAGATCCCTGCGATCGCATCCCCTTTGACAAACTTGCTGGCACCATCCATCGAACCAAAGAAATCAGCTTCTCGCTGCAGATCTTTTCGTCGTTTGCGGGCATCCGCTTCCGTGATCAAACCAGCATTTAGGTCGGAATCGATCGCCATTTGCTTGCCGGGCATCGCATCCAATGTGAATCGAGCAGTCACTTCGGAGACACGCCCTGCACCATTGGTCACGACGACTAGCTGAACCACCATGATGATTACGAACAAAATGATCCCCACGATGTAATTGCTGCCGGCAACGACATTGGCGAAGGCATCGATCACGTGTCCGCCATTTCCTTGGGTCAAGATCAAACGAGTGGAAGATAGATTCAAGCCTAAACGAAACATCGTTGTGATCAGTAGCAAGGTTGGAAACGTAGTGAATTCCAACACTGATTTGGTAAACAGGGTGATCAGTAAAATGTTGATCGCGATCGTCAAATTGATAATGATCAGAATATCTAATAATGCACTCGGTAATGGAATAATAATCAAACCAATAATAGCTAGGACGATCACCGAGATTAAGATATCCGCCAGACCAATGCCTTTTTTCGGTTTTGAGGCAGCCTCATTCATTTTAGTTCCTCCTGTTTCCTTAAATCTTGCCGCGTTGGCTTTCTTCTAGCTGATAGACCAAAGCGATGATTTCAGCAATGGCTTCATACATTTCAACAGGGATGAGATCCCCGGGTTCTACTTGACGGTAAAGGGCCCGTGCTACTTCACGGTTTTCGATTTGTGGGATATTTTCTTTCAGTGCTTCTGCTTTCATCCGCTGCGCCAGCTGATCTGCCCCTTTGGCCAAGACCCGTGGCACCCCTTCACTGCTGGCATCGTAACGAATCGCAATGGCGAAATGGGTCGGATTGGTGATCAAAACCGTCGCTTCTTTGACGTTGGCGATGGCATTTTGGGTCATCGCACGGTATTTCGCTTTGCGCTGTGCTTTGACTTGCGGATCACCTTCCATTTGCTTGAACTCTTCTTTGACTTCCTGTTTGCTCATCATCAAGTTCTTGCGATGGCTATAGCGTTGGTAGCCGTAGTCGACTACGGCCAAAATGATCAAGAAAATCGAGATCTGTAAGAACAATTCTTTGGCCCGCAGCAGCATGAACAGGATCGTTTTTTCCAACCCCACTTCACTCAAACCCAGTAAAACAGGGACGGCGGCTAAAAATTGTTGATAGCACAAGTAGACGATCACGCCGAATTTTGCCAATGTTTTGCCTAAATTCATCAACGAGCGCAAACTGAATTGCTGCTTGATCCCGCTGATAGGGTTCAGCTTTTTAAAGTCTGGTTTGACGGCCTTTCCTGAAAACAACAGACCGA
Source organism: Enterococcus sp. FDAARGOS_553 (assembly GCF_003812305.1). Lineage (NCBI taxonomy): Bacteria > Bacillati > Bacillota > Bacilli > Lactobacillales > Enterococcaceae > Enterococcus > Enterococcus sp. FDAARGOS_553. The sequence continues at coordinate 1,191,619 of NZ_CP033740.1, read as the reverse complement.
CTTGGGCATAATTCGTAATAAGCCCGACTCCGAGCGCGACCAGAAAGACGGGCGCACACAACAAAAGCAGCAGCAAGATACTCTGCACCCCCAGTTTCGGCAGATCCGCCAAACTGGTTTGATAATCAGCCAGCTGCGCCAAACTTCGGGAAAAATAAGGCAAAAAAGAAGCGGCGAAAAACTGCCATAAAGACAGAGTCAAAAACGAGAAGACCAGTAGCGAAACAGCAGCTGCTAATTCCTGGGTCTTAGGTACCTCCCCGCGTTTGCGGGCATCCCGCAGCCGCTTGGCACTGGGTAGTTCGGTTTTGCCATCTTTTTCTGCCATCTTCTCACCTCCTGCTGGCTGCCTGTTACTTTATTGAAAAGACTTGATAAACTCCTGCAAGTAGCGGACCGTATCTGGCAAGTGTTTGCCTAAGTACGAAAGGACATTGGGTAATAGCAAGAGAAACACCACAAAACTGATGGCGGTTTTCATCGAAAGACTCATCATCAAAATATTGATCTGGGGAATCGACCGAGAAATCACACCTAGCACGAGGTCCACCAACAGCAGCGCAATGATCATTGGTGCTGCAAGATTGACTGCCATCACCATCATTTGGCTGAAAAGTTTGACGATGCCTTCAACCGTCGTGCCTTGGATCACCACAGAGCCTAAGGGCACGATCCGAAAAGACAACAGCAGTGCTGTAATCAGTCGATGATGCAGATCAAGTCCAAAAAACACAGCGATCGTCAGCCAATAGTACGTTTTGCCATACTGGGAAGAGGCGATTTGCAACGTCGGATCATAGGCTTGCGCCATCGAAAAACCCACTTGAAAGTCGATCAATTGGCCCGCAATTTCCACACCGGTAAAGACCAGCTGACTCAAATAGCCCATCGCCATCCCAAACAGTACTTCTTTGATGACGAAAACCGTCATCATAAAGAGGGAAAGCTCGGGAATCGCAGGTGCCGTCGGCAGACATAGGACCGTCAACGCCATGCCGATCACGATTTTTGCCAGTGACGGAAAATTTTGCTGTGAGAAGATCGGACAAAGGACGACAAACGCCAATATTCGACAAAAAATCAACACCGTCGCTTGAATCGGCGCCATCAGGTTTCCTCCTTACATTGCTGAAATCATCTTGAAGATCATTTTGGTAAAATTCAACAAGAGATTCAGCATAAAATTCCCGGCCAAAATCAAGGTCAAAAAAATCGCTAATAGTTTCGGCACAAAGCTCAACGTTTGTTCTTGGATTTGGGTAGTGGCTTGAAAAATACTGATCACCAATCCAACGAGCATGCCGACCAATAAGGCAGGGCCAGATATCGCTAAAATTCGAAGAAAGGCTTCCCTTAGCACATCAAGTACCATTTCTACTGTCATTTCCTCTTGGCTCCTTTCTTAGCGGCTATTGAAAACTCTTGATCAGCGACTCCACGATCAGATACCAGCCATCCACTAAAACAAATAGTAAGATCTTGAAGGGGAGTGAGATCATGATCGGCGACAGCATCATCATCCCCATCGACATCAAGATACTGGAGACGACCAGATCAATGATCAAAAAGGGGATAAAAATCAAAAAGCCAATACTGAAAGCCGTTCGTAATTCACTGATAATAAAAGCCGGTACCATAACGGTCAGAGGAACATCGTCAGAAGAATGATACTTTTCGGTCTCCCCATCAGCTTCCGCAAACAAGGCAATGTCTTTTTCCCGTGTCTGTACCATCATAAAGGCCTTGATTCGTTTTTCTGAGCGGTCAAAAGCTTCGGCTTGGCTGATCTCTTGTCGATCAAACGGTTCGATCGCTTGCTGGTAGACGTCGGTATACACAGGTTTCATAATAAAAAATGTCAAGAATAAGGCCAACCCGATCAATACTTGATTGGGCGGGTTTTGCTGTGTACCTAACGAACTGCGCACAAAGGACAAGACCATGATGATACGAGTAAAAGAGGTCATCATGATCAGCAAGACCGGTAAGAGGGAAAGCAGCGTCAGCAACAAGAAGGTATTGATCGTATCACTTGAGCCATTCCCATTCGACAATAAATTGTTGATGGTGGAGCTGACGTCTTCCGTGTCGAGCGCAAACGCCGTCTGCGGAAGCATCAAACTGCTGAAAAGGACCGCAGCCATGATCTTGATATCTCTGCCTTTGATCTTCATTTTTGCTTGCCTCGTTTTCCAGCAATTTCCGCCTTGGCTTTGTTGAGCCATTCAGAAAAATCTTTGCCAGCTTGCACTTGGGTGTTTTCTAGGCTTTGCTGTAAAAAAGCGGCCGTTTCTTCTGGCGTCAACTCTTTGATGATCTGATTTTGCTGTTCAGAAAAGCTCATGACATAACATTTGTCCATGATTTGGACGATCCCGATCGAAGACGACTTGCTGACGGCGATTTTTTGTAAAATACGCAACTGGTGATTGTGCTGGTTCGTGTAACGATTTAAATATTTCAAACTGATGTTGATCAAATAAAGAATAAGCAGCAAAAACCCAATCATTTTGACCAGCGATAAAAATGTTTCCATCAACACGCCTCTTTCTATTGGATCACTAAATCCGTCACATAAACATCCTTGGCGATTTCTGATCCGTATTCCTGATTAATTGTTTCTTTCAATGCTTTTTTTAAATTCGGTACACTTTCGGCGGAGCTCAAAATACCGCTGGCCTTTTGTTGGCGCAATAAGTTTACGACGCTGTCACGAATGACGGCCACATTTTTCGTAGCTTCCGCGCTTTTTTCCTCATCGGCGACTAAAATCGATAAATTGACCTTCATGTATTGCTGCTCTTGGTTGTCTTCTTTTGCCAGATTGACTAAAAATTCATCCAGTGCCACGATCGCTTCGTCTGAGGAGATTTTGCTGCTGTCTTTTGCTGTTTCAGCAGCTGCTGTTTTTTCCCCCGTCAAAAAGTGATTCGTCACTAAGGTACCGCCGATACTGCCGCCGACTACCACAATCAAAAGGATCGGCAGTAAAACAACCATACTCAAGCCTTTTTTCTCTTTTTCTGCTTTTGGTGCTTTTTCTTCTTTTGCCATCTTTCCCACCCTTACGTTTTCACTTGGTTCGAATGGATCACCATATGATACTCGATTACCCGCTGCGCAACTTCTTGCGCAGCTTCCGTCACCACTAAGGTTTTGCCGTCTGTCAGTGTAATCAATGTATCCGGCATTTCTTCGATCCGATAAATCAATGTTGGATTTAAATAGAATGGCTTGCCATTCAATGCTGTCACTAGAATCATGGTCAAACTCCTCTCAATGATGAAGCGTCACGTTCTTAACGTTTTAGATTCAATAATTCTTGCAGCATTTCATCAGAAGTCGTAATACTTCTTGAATTTGCTTGATAGGCACGGCTAGCAATGATCATTTCGGTAAATTCTGTCGAAAGATCGACATTCGACATTTCCAAGGCACCCGCCTGTAGCGTTCCTGCTCCGTTGTTGCCAGGGCCTGCGACGATTGGATTCCCTGAGTTGCTAGTTTGGACATAGTTGTTGCCGCCGACTTTTTCTAAGCCTTCTGGGTTATTAAAGGTTGCGACACCAACTTTCCCCATCACAAAGGTTTGATTGCCGTATTTTGCCAACACTAAGCCATTGGCATCGATTGCCATGGAGTTATAGGTCAAGGTTTCCCCATTGACGGTCAGTGTACTTGGAATTGATAAGGGAGATACCGTTTCTTGTCCGCTCAATGCTGTGTTTTCATCAAAGTTGTCATCATAGACAACCGGTTGACCGCCGGTGACTGAACGACCTAAGACTTGCATCCCATCACTATTGGTCAAGGTTCCGTTGCTGTCACGAACGAATGCGCCATCTCGTGTGTAATAGGTTTCGCCATTTGCTCCTGGTCCTTGTACCATAAAGTAGCCCTGTCCGCTGATATAAAAATCCATGCTGCGGCCAGTCGATTGCGGGGCACCGACTGTATTGATGGTATCGATGGAGCCCGTCTGAACCCCTAAACCGATCTGCGTTGCGTTGATTCCACCTAACCCGTTGCCTGGCGCAGTTGCGTTTGACATCGTTTGGCTCATCATGTCTTGGAAAAGTACACGACTTGACTTGAACCCAACCGTATTGACGTTGGCGATATTATTGGAAACCACGTCCATTTTCGTTTGAAGATTTTTCATTCCACTGACACCTGAATATAATGATCGTAACATGCTTGTTTTCCTCCTTATGGTTGGCGTATTTTCCTCTGTCATTCAGAAAATACTTGCAGCCCCTTTTCAGTCCAGCTGCTATTTGATAAATGTGGCGCTGTCAATATTGGTGACTGTGTGAAGTTCATTCATCCCCATCGCCGTAATGATGGTTCGTGAATGGACATCGGCGATCAAGCCCATATCTTTGTAAACGAGCAGTGATTCTTTGCTGCCTTTTTCCGCTAGCTCACTAAGCGCCGTTGAAAGGGATTGATAATCATCATCTTGTAAGGTCAATTCCCTTGCAGTCAAACGCTTTTGCGCATGATGCGAGACTTTGATGTCGTTTTGTTTTTGTTCAAGTATTGAAGAAAAGGCTTGTTTGTCCACGACTTTGCGGGGATTTTGATAAGGCTCCCCGGCAACTTTTTGCAGCCCCTGTTGAATCGTCAAACTCATTTTGCTTCGCCACCAATCTCTTGGATCGCACTCATACTGTATTCTTTGCCATTTACGACGATCGTGGCGTAGCCATTGGCAAAGCGGACCTTTTCGATGGTTCCTGACAATGTTTCTGTGCCGTCCATCAGGGTGACTTGTTTATTGATCAAGCTAAAAGCTTGCTGCTGTTGCTGTAAAATCACCGAGGTCGTCAACGTTTCGCTCAATTCATTCAAGCTCTCTAAGGTCGTAAATTGAACCAGTTGCGAGATATAGTCGGTGCTACCACCACCAGAAGAATCGCTGCCTCCCATCGATGGGTTGCTCATAGATGCTGCTAAGATCTTCAAAAAATCATCCATGGAGATATCTGAAGATTTTTTTGTTTGCGTTAATGCCGATGTATTGGCAATACCGGCCGCAGCTGCTGTAATTTCATCTGCCATAGTTCTCCTCCTTTACACTAAAATACTGATCGCATGATCGATCGGTGCTAATTGCTGCTCTTCTTCAGCCGTATTGCTTTGATGAAACGGCTTTTTGCTTTGTCCTTTTTGAGCCTGTAAAAAACGCTGTTGGCTTAACTGACTGTCACTTGCCATCATACTGCCGGCAAAGGATTGATTTGACAGCGGACCAGCCTGCTGGACAGAAGCTAACGTAGGTTCTTTGATCACTAGGATCGGCTGCTCTTGCTTTTGCAAAACTTGCTCTAGCTCATGCTTGATGGACAGCAATAATTCTTTGGCTTGCGGCTGCTGAACAGTCAGTTCTAAGCGACTGCCTTGGGCATTCGTTTCTAGAGAAAGCTGGATCGTGCCTAATTTCTCAGGAACGAATTGCAGCGTGATTTTTTTCTCGCTTGCCGTGCTGCTCGTTTGGACGAGTTGGGCAGCCGCTTTTGCTAAGGGTAGGACCGCTTGTTCCATGTTCGCTTTTGTTGGCGTGGGTCCTTGCTTGGTCAAAAGGGGAGAAACATCAAGCAGTTGCAGCGCTGGTGCCACCATTTCATTGTCAGTTGCTGTTGAAGAAGCAATGGCTTGTGCAGAAACAGCTTCCGCTTTTTTGGCGACTGTTTCATTCGTGCGTTGCAAGGTACTAGTCGTATCCGTCGCTTGGTGGGTCACTGGCGACGCTTGATCCAATGGTCCCCTTTGGCCCAATTGAGCGGTCCCTTCGGTGGACTGTTTCAGCTGTGCTTCTGTCGTCTCCGCAATCGCAGTTTTTGTTACTGAATCGATTTCCTTGATTTCCTTGAAAGGAGCGATCCCTTTTGCCGTGGACTGCTCTTCGCCTACTAAGTCTTCTGGCAAAGGCGTTTCAAGCGTTGTTGCTGCGGCTTCACTTCTGTCATTTGTCATCAAATCTAGACCTTCAAGCGTAGACTCGGAGGGGTTGATGACTGTGGTGGCTACGTCTATTGGTGCTAAAGCTGCTGAAACACTGTCGGGAGAAGCTGCTGTGCCGGCGCTCGTTTGGTTCTGCTCCGCCGTTACCATCGATGCCTGTGGCGCTTCATGAACCAAGTCTGCAAAAGGTGCCTGGCTGATCTGGCTCATTCCTGGCGCTTGTGTCGTTGCAAGCTGTTCGGGTGCTGAAGTGATTTCTGGCTCCTGCGGCAGATGTTCCATACTGCTGGCAACCCACATTTCTGGTGCAACGGCGTTTTGCTCCGTCATACCTGATGTTTCAAAGGGTGCTGACAGATTGCTTGCGGTCTGTTCCGGCAGCTGTTGCATCAGCAAACTGAAGGCTTCTGGTGACGCCTCCGTCTTTTTTGATTTGCTGCCGACAGGTACAGGGGATACGGCACTTGTTGTGATCTCTTTCATTGTTCACCTCCTCTCAGCTGATGCTTTGAAACCAAGGTCGTCTTATCACTAAAACCATTAGTTCTTTAAGAAAATAAGGCGCGATTGCCGAACTCATCCAATTGCTTTTGCTCTTCCAATTGCTCTTCATAGATGTATTCAGCAAATTGTTTTTCTCGCAGCTTTTCCACGATCTTGCGTTCCTGCTGCGCTTCTACCACCACCGATAACGACTCTGCCAATTCTTGCTTCACGTGAAACATTTTGTTCTGAACCTCATCGATGGTGGCATTCAACGCAAGCAAATAACGTTGCTGCACTTGCATCCGCCCAATGGTCATCTCATTGACATCAAAAAGCTGGGCTTTTTCCTGTGTCAGCGTATTCAGGCGCTGTTCTTGCTGAATCAATAGTTGTTGTTTTTGGGCGTAAGTTCGTTTGGCTTCTTGCTCAATAGTTTTTCGATGATCCAATACTTTTTCTAAGGAAAAGTGAAATGCTTGCATAGCTGCTCCTTTATGATCTCTTTTACATAGTTGAACGCTGGCGCTCGATCAGCGCTTCTTCACTGAACAAATGCGCCAGTTCAAAAATCGTTTGTTCAAATGGGATCCGCTCATCCACTTTTTGCTGTAAAAACCGTAGGATGGGGTGATGCAGCGCGATCGCTTGGTCGGTCAACGCATTACTGCCGCTTTTGTAGGCACCGATATCGATCAAATCCTTGGCTTCTGCATAAACGGCCATGTTTTCTTTTAGTTCCCCCGCATGTTTATGCTGCTTCGCAGAAACGAGGGTCTTCATCAAGCGGCTGAGGCTATTTTGAATATCGATGGCAGGATAATGATTTTGAGCGGCGATTTTTCGGGACAACAGAATATGTCCGTCAAGAATCCCCCGAACCGCATCAGCGATCGGTTCATTCATGTCATCACCTTCTACCAAGACGGTATAAAAAGCAGTGATCGAGCCTTTGTCCGACATCCCACTGCGTTCTAACAACTTCGGTAAAGCTGTAAACACAGAAGGGGTATAGCCTTTGGTCGTCGGCGGCTCGCCTGTCGATAGACCGATCTCCCGCTGTGCCATCGCAAAACGCGTCACCGAGTCCATCATCAATACGACTTTCTTGCCTTGATCGCGGTAATACTCAGCGATCGCCGTTGCTACATGAGCCCCTTTTAGTCGTACGAGGGGCGGCATATCGGAGGTAGCACAGACAACGACCGACTTGCGGTAGCCTTCTGGGCCTAGATCATTTTCAATAAATTCTTTGACTTCTCTTCCTCGCTCGCCGATCAAGCCGATCACGATGACATCGGCTTCGCAATAACGAGCCAGCATCCCCAATAAGGTACTCTTACCGACCCCGCTGCCGGCAAAAATGCCGATCCGTTGGCCAAGGCCAACAGTCAAGAGACCATCGATCGCCCGGACACCTGTCGGCATGATCTCAGCGATTTTTTGACGACGAAAGGGGTCAGGAGAATCTTGACTAACTGGATATTCTGGCGCACTTTCCAGATCCAGCGCCATATCTAACGGTCGTCCTAGTCCATCTAAGGTGTGCCCTAGCAGCGTATCATCGATTTTTACCGTCAATGATTTGCCAGTTGGCCGCACCAAACAGCCGGGTCCGATGCCTTCTAGCTGATCAAGGGGCATCAGGAGCACGGTTTTTTTCACAAAGCCCACGACTTCGGCTAAAGCTGTATGTGTCTTGTTTTGCAGTGCGACTTCACAGATTTCTCCTATGAAAACCGCCAGCCCTTCGACTTTGATCAGCAGACCTACGACTTCGCTGACTTTGCCGTAGGTGGTAAAAAACGGCTGTGATTGCGCCGTTTTGCGCATCTCTGTGATCGGTAATTCAAACGTCATTCCTTCACACTGCTTTCTAGAAATTGGCTCAAAAAGCGATCGATTTCTTTCCTCAGTTCAAAAACCACCAAGGCATTTTCAGTTTCGATACAAAAATCGTGTTCCGCCAAGCTGTCATCTGCCATGAGTAAATAGCGAAACCCGCTGATCGCCTGCTTTTTGGTTTCCATCAATTCTCGCAACGCTGCAAGATGCTGCTCTTGGCTGCGAACAGTCACAAATTGATCGGGTTGTTCAAATTGCCATAGCACAGACTCCACAAAAGGCAGGAAGCCTGCTTGCTCGTCTGTAAAACGTTGATTGATTAAGGCTTCGGCGATTGCCGTGCCGTAAGCGATCATTTCTTGCTTTTTTTCTGAGCGAAAGGTGTTGATCTCAGAAACGGCTTCAGCGACATTGGCTTGGGCTTGTGACATCAATGCTTGCGCGGCTTCTTTGCTGGCATTGAGTCCTTCTTGATAGCCTTGTTGAAAGCCGTCTGCTTGTCCTGCTTGAAAGCCTTCCGCTCTCGCTTCTGCTAGAATTTGCGCTGCTTGTGCTTGTGCATCGGTCAAAATCTGCTGCTTCAAGGCTTCCATTTGCTGCAAATGCCGTTCCTGCTCCAACTGGCGTGCACGTCTAGCCGCTTGCAGTTCTGGGTCTAAGCTTGCTTTCTCAATCGGCACTTTGATGGTCGTATCCGTCAAAATACTGCGAGCAGCTTCGGTCGTTTTGACCGCCTGCTGCTTCAATAAACTGCTATTTGACCACTGCATCTTGGTCGCCCCTTCCGATGTAGATCTCACCGGTTTCATCTAGCCGTCGAATCACAGCCACCACACTTTGTTGGGCTTCTTCTACAGCAGACAAGCGGGTAGGACCCATAAATTGAATTTCTTCTTGTAGATTTTCCACCGCCCGTGATGAGAGGTTGGAGAAAATAAAGTTCTTGATGTCATCGGTCGTGCCTTTAAGCGCTAAGACTAAGACATCGTTTTGAACATCTCGTAAGACTTTTTGAACATCCAAGCGTTCGAGGGTCACGATATCCTCGAAAGTAAACAAGCTGGATTTCACTTCGTTGGATAGTTCTGGTTGCCGCTTTTCTAAGTCGTTCAAAATGTTCTTTTCGGTGCTGCGGCTGACTGAGTTCAAGATTTCTACCAGTGTATGCACACCACCGACATTTTCCGTATCGTTCTCAATGTAATTCGAGAATTTGTTCTCGATCACTTTTTCGATCCGTTCGATCACCAAAGGCGACGTACTGGAGATCGTCCCGATCCGTTCAGCGATCTCCACTTGCAAATGATCAGGAAACTGCGACAAGACGCTGGCCGCTTTGTCCGGCTGCATGTAGCATAAAATCAACGCTACTGTTTGTGGATGTTCACCGATCAACAGATTGGTCAACTGTTGAACATCGGCTTTGCGAGCGATATTAAAGGGCCGTTCCCGCAGCTGAATCTGAGTCAATACGTCAATGACTTCTTTGGCTTTTTGAGGGCCTAATGCTTGGTTCAGCAAATTTTTGGCATAATCGATCCCGCCGTCTAAGACATATTTGCGGGCCGTTGCGGTATGAGAAAATTCCTCCAACACTTGATCCCGCTCTTCGGGACTGACAAAGTCGATGTTGGCGATCTCATAGCTCACTTTTTGTATAAATGATTCTGGCAGCAGCTTCATGATCTTTGCAGAGGTATCTGATCCTAGAGAGATCAGAAGAATCGCTGCTTTTTTTACCCCATCTATTGTATCCATGGCTGCCCCCTTATTTTTCTTTCATCCAAGCTTTGATTAATTCCGCCGCTACTTCAGGATTGCTTTCGGCATAATTTCTAGCCGTTTGATCCAATGTTGGTTCTCCTGAATGTTCTGCTGCGGTTTCTTGTGTGGATGCTTCTGGCGCCGCTGGTTTCGTTTCAGCAGACCGATTGCCGACACCACCAAAAACGACTTCTTGTGCAACTGTCGGACTTGCTCCAGTGCTAACTGCGGACGGTTGTGCAAAAGTGACCATTTCCTCCGTCACATCGACTTCCAGCTCGTCTTCTTTACGACGACGTCGGATCACGCCAACGATCATTAAGATCACTAAGAACAAGGTCAACACGATGCCGCCGATGATGGCATACTTGAGATAACCTTTGGCAGCTGCAATCGGTTCATTCCCTTGCGGATCAGCGGCTGGATCAACCTCTGCTTGGGCAAAGTCAAATCCTTGGATCGCGATTTGATCACCACGGTCATTGTCATAGCCGACAGCACTAGCAATCAACTGCTGCAATTCTGCTTGATCCGCTTGCGAAAGGTTCGCATTGATCACGATCGAGCTGGTCATTCGTTCGATCATGCCAGGGGCCGTAATGGTCGTGGTGGTCTCGGTATCCAATTCGTTTTCAACGGAACGGCTGTAGGAATTGTTTCCCTCTCCATCTGTGCCCGTCACATTGGAGACATTGTCATCCACCGTGCCTGTTTGGGCTTCTTGGACGGTCCCTTGCGAACCAGCAGCCTGCACTGTCTCACTCTTGATCTCTGGGTCATCATAAGTGACTTTCTTTCGCTCGATCGAATCAAAATTCAAGTCTAAATTGATCGACACTTGGAATTTGTCTGCACCATAGATCGGTGTCAGCAACTTCGCTACTTTTTCTTCTAGCGTTTTTTCATAGGAATCTTTGATGGCAATGTATTTATTGTTCAGGCCACTTAATTGACTGGCTTCATCTTCGGTTCTAGTCAAGGTATTGCCCGCGCTATCAACGACTTTTACATTTTCTGGCTTCAGCTTTTCCACTGCGCCGGAAGTCAAGGTAACGATCCCTTGCACGGACTCGTCTGAGATCTGCTGATTTTTCAAGGTCAACACGATGGAGGCGGTTGGCGCACTTTCCTCAGAAGAAAAGACACTTTCTTCTGGCATCACGAGTAAAACTTTGGCGGATTTGACTGCATCGATCGACTCGATCGCTCGCTGTAGTTCGCCCGTTACTGCCCGCTGATACATGATTTTGCGGTCTTCGTCCGTTGTCATCATGTTGGCATCATCAAATAATTCAAAGCCTGTACTGGTATTTGGTAACTTATTGTCCACGGCAAGATTGATGCGGTATTCATCGACTTGGTCCTTATCGATCAAAATCGTCGTTCCATTGTCAGCTAATTTGTAGGCGATCTGCTGTTCCTCCAAATCCTTGCTGATCGTTCCCGCATCGGCATCGCTCAGATCCGTAAACAAGATACCGTATTCAATTCGCGTATTTAAATAATAAACAGCTGCTGTGATTCCGAGAACGCTGATAACGGAAAGAACAACGATCATTTTCTTTAAAGAGCTTTGCATTTGCCAACGGTCTTTGAGTTGTTCTGTCCATTCTTTCACTTTATCCATCATTTATCCTTATTCCCTCACCCACTGCTAAAACTGCATATTTTTCACGTCATTGTAAGCTTCTAAACACTTGTTTCTTACTTGAACGGCTGTTTGTAGCGCCAGTTGCGCCTCCGTCATACGAATCATCACATTGCCTAGATCGCTTTCATCGCCGGTGATCAAATTTACAGTATCTTGATCCATGACCGTCGTTTTTTGATTCAACTGATCGACCGCATGGGTCAAGTAGGAAGAAAACTGATTTTCCTTGGCGCCTGCAACACTGGTCTCGTTTGAAGCAGCCCCCGTGCCTAGTGTCCGCAAAACGTTTTGGTAGTCTGTTAATCCTGTCGTTAAAAGTCCATCCATTTTCTCGTTACCCCTTTGATATTTCTAATGCTTTTTTCAAGATCGTTTTATTCATTTCGGATGCAGAAACATTGGCTTCGTACGTTCGAACCGCTTGCAACATTGCCACCATTTCATCGGCAATATCCACATTTGATTGACCGACATATCCCTCATCGTTGGCAGCGGGATTGGTAGGATCATAGGTCAGCTTTTCTGTCTCATCGGCAGCGATCCCCGTCACTTTGACACCATATGTAGCCGGTGTTCCTTCGCGACTATTTTTTAAATTTTCTGAAAAAAGAATACTCTTTTTTTGATAAGCAGCTGTTGTTTGTGTTTGATTCGTATTTACATTTGCGATATTGCTGGAGATCGTATCTAGTTTTAACCGTTCCAATGCTAGACCGCTCGCATTGATCGTTAGTCCGTTAAACATACCCATTTGTTTTTCCTGCGCTTTCTATCAATTACTCAATACAAGGTTCATCATTTGCAAGCGTCCGTTGACTTGTGCGGTCAATGCACTGTAATATAACCCATTGGCTGCTTGATCCAACATCTCCACTTCAAGATCCACGTTATTGCCGTTGTCTTTGATGCTGGTAGTTGCATTTTCAGTGATTTTCGGTTTTACTTGAGAAACTGACGCTTCTGTTGCAGCGTCCGTCCCTGATGAAGCGAGTGCCTGCTTTAATTCGCTTTCAAACACGATGCGTTTTGCTTTGTACCCATCCGTGTTGACATTGGCGATATTAGACGAAATCAATTCTGCGCGTTGTGCAGAAACGTTCATGGCTGTTTTTAATAAATTATAGGTATCCAACAGTAATTGCTCCTTCCATATTCTGTACCAAATGCTTTTTTTATGGGCCAGAGAAAAATATATTTATTTTTTTCAATATTTTTTTATATTATAGATTAAAAAAACAAGAACACGTGATGTCATTATAGTAGAATTGCTTTTATTTTACAATTTGATTTTACAACTTTACAGATATGTCAGTTAAGTTACAATCATGTTATGTTATTTATTAAATTAGGTTTCATCACAAACTGATCAGCAAATTTAAAAAGAAGTCTCTCTCGATTAAACGCTTTATATGGCTATCTTTAGTTTTCTATAAAAGGATGCATTTTGATAAAAAAACGTTCATTATGTATATAAATGATTAACTTTTTTTTTACTGAACGCCTGTATAAATGGTAAAAAAACGAGAAATACTTCACCAAAAAACGATACCATCTGAAAATTTCCACAGGATCTACAAACTATACCATTCATAAAAAAGCTTGGACTTTTTATCCAAAAAAACAAAAATTAAAAGAATCAGTAATTTTATCTCAGTTATTTTTAGGATTATTTTTTTTGCTATTAAGAATAATTTTAATTCACCGATAAAAATAGAAAAGGGTTAAAGCCCGGAATAAAGAATTTGGGAGGACGCAACAAATGGATTTTTTCTTGCTGATCGGTATTATTTTAGGATTGATATCTGTGGTGGTTGGAATGATTGTAAAAGGGGCCAATGTGGCTGTCCTAATCAACCCCGCAGCCGCAATCATTATTTTCGTCGGTGTGATCGCAGCCGTTATCAATTCATTTCCCAGCAGTGATATCAAAAAAATCCCGAAAATCTTCGGCGTTCTGCTGAAAAATAAAGAATACGACTTAAAAACAACGATCAATACGATTGTTGAATTGGCCAACCAAGCACGTCGTGATGGTTTATTATCTCTTGAAGGCGCCATCCAAAACTTGGAAGATCCATTTTTAAGAAAAGGTTTAGAAATGGTGGTTGATGGCATTGCTGCCGAACAGATACAAGAAATCATGGAGAATGAGATCTATGGGATAGAAGAACGCCATCGTATTGGCTCGTCTATCTTCAAAACCGCTGGAACTAGCTCTCCAACTTTAGGGGTCTTGGGTGCCGTGATCGGGCTGATTGGGGCGCTAGGCAATCTAGAAGATGTAGAAGCTTTAGGACACATGATCTCAGCTGCCTTCGTGGCAACTCTTTATGGTATTTTCTTCGGTTATGTTCTGTTCATTCCCTTTAGCTCAAGGCTATCCTTGAAATCTGAGCAAGAAGTCCAAATGATGTCGATCATCGTTGAAGGGGTCTTAGCAATCCAAGCCGGACAATCGCCAAAAAGCATTGAGAAGAAGTTATATAGCTTGATCGATCCTAAAAAACGGGAAGAACAATTATAAAGGATGAACCGATATGAAGCGAAAAAAGAAACATGAAGAACACGTAGACGAAGCGTGGCTTTTGCCTTACTCAGATATGTTGACCTTACTGCTGGCTTTATTCATTGTCATGTTTGCTATGGCGAAAGTCGATGATGAGAAATTTCAAGAAATCAGAAGTGAATTTGGCACCATCCTTTCTAGTCACCATAGCAGCTCCTCTGTGATCGGATCCGTGATCGATATGGGGGAGACTAATACGGGAAAAAAAGCACCCACATCTACGGAAGCACAAGCACAGGAAGCCTCTGTACGGACTCAACTGGAAAATCAACAATTGCAAAAAATCAGCGATCAGCTATCACAAGAATTAGCTTCTTCAGGCCTAAAAGATCAAACAGAAGTTCGCTTAGAATCTGATGGGCTCCATATCACTTTGGCTAGCAGTATCCTGTTTACATCGGGCAGTGCTGAGATCACAGCCACCACTCGGCAGTCACTGGATTTGCTCTCTGACTCACTGAAAAAACTAAAAACCAACAAAATAGTGATTGCAGGTCATACCGATAACGTACCGGAAAAAGGCAATGGCCGATACCAATCCAACTGGGATCTCAGTTCGGCCCGTGCCATTAACGTTATGGAGTATTTCATCAGTAAAGGGGCCGTCTTAGAAAAGAATGCCGCAATTCAAGCCTTTGCTGATACGGAACCCAAAGCTGATAATAACACCCCGCAAGGCCGCTCGGAAAATCGTCGTGTAGAGATGATCATCCAGCGGACAGAAATGGCTCACTAACCAGCAATAATTGTTTATAAACATCTTCATGAAAAGCCAAGACTGCTGACATCAGTCTTGGCTTTTTTTGTAGCATCTTCTTTGATAGTAAAAAAACATTCGCCAGCTATGCTTTCGAATAGCTGATGAATGTTTTCTTCTTGTTCTATTTTTCCACTTCAAATCGATTAGTCAATCGCTTCAATTCTTCCGCGATGTCTCTTAGGTCTGCCACATGGTTGGTGAATTCATCCATGGTAGCTAAAACTTCTTCCGCGTTTGCGGAAACCTCTTGTGTACCAGCGGCATTTTCTTCCGTTGATGCAGAAATATTTTCTAAGTTTTCCAACACACTATTTTGAATGTTTTCAATACGTGCACTTGCTTCTTCAATATGATGAATACCTTCAATCATATAACTGCTGCGTTGAAATACTTCTTTTGAAGACGAAATTGCTTCTTTAATTAAGTTGGTTTGTCGTACGCCACCTTTTACAGAAGCTGACGTCTGTTTGACCATTTGACTAGATTGCTCACGAATTTCTTCAATAATCGCTTCGATTTCTTTGGTAGAAGCTTTACTTTGCTCCGCCAATTTACGGATTTCAGCAGCAACAACTGCAAACCCTTTACCGGACTCTCCCGCGCTGGCTGCCTCAATTGAAGCATTCAAAGCTAACAAGTTTGTTTGGTAAGAAATATCGTTGATGACCCCAATGATTGAATTGATGTTTTGGATACTATCATTCATTCCCGTCATGTTTGACATTAAGCGTTCCATCTGTGCCAATTCTTGACGCCAGCTGTCATCGACTTGATCCATGATCGTTAAGTTTTCTTGATTAATCTTCGTGGATTCTTGCGACTTGCTGCTCATTCCGCCAACGTTATCTCGTAATTCTTTAATTACTTGCGTAAGATTTTGCATTTGCGACACACTATATTCTGTTTCCTGAGCTTGTGCACCGGTAACTTCTGCAATACCCGTGATGGTTTGAGAGACTTCTTCTGTCGCAATATTGGTTTGTTTTGAAAGTTCCAATAAAGAATCGGACATTTCTGCGACACTACTACTTTCTTTTTGCACTTTTTGGATCAATGCGCCAGTGCCTTCGATCATCACATTATAATTGTCTGCCATTTGCTGAATCTCATTCCCAGTTTTATCTGGATAAACGACTCGACGGGCTAACTGGTCCCAAGTCCATTTTTCGCCTTTAACTCTTTTAGACTGGCTCATCTTCTCTAGTTTGCCTTCACCGACTTTTCTAAAGTAGTGATTGAAACAATCGATGATCGCTGCTACTATTTTAATGGCCGCATAGGAAACAAGTCCTACAAATAGCAACATCAGGATTGTGACGATGATCGTCGTGCGGACTAACGCTCCTAACTCTTTATCTAAATCACTGGCTTTGACTTCGGAATAAGCCCAAACATTGGAATCAGCAGATTTGTCGTACAACACATCGTTGACTTTATTTGAGTCGCCCAAACCGACCTTACCATTAGGATCTTTTGCTTCTTTGATCTTTTGGAATACTTCTTCTTCTTTGATATTCTTACCGATTTGTTTCGTGTTCTTTGAAGTGACAATGATCCCAGATTCTGAAACTAATGTAATATTTCCTGTTCGTCCAACGGTAAAGTCAGACAAAATGTCTTGAATGCTTTCATATGAAACATCTACACTCAAAACCCCTACTTGATTATGGGAATTCTTAATCATAATGGAGGCTGTTGTCACAAATTGGTTCGTTACCGTATCCAAATATGGGTCTGTCCAATATACTTCTCCTTCGGCTTTAACGGCCCCCTTGTACCAAGGACGAGTCGTTGGTTTGTAATCATCTGGCAAAGGGTTGAAGGTCACATACTCATCATCTTCCGTTCCAAATGTCACTTCTAGAAAGCTATTGGTTCCAGCAATTGCTAAAGAAAGATCTGAGCGGATACGTGCCATACTAAATTCTGTTTTCATGGATGGCAGTTCAGCCATTGACTTCAATTTTCTTTCCGTCGATTGACGTAAGCTTTTTTCTTCCGCCAAAATCAAATTAACGGCACTTTCTTTATTCAAATCATTTCGTTGAATCAATAAATCCTTTGTGGTCAAATAAGAACTTGTCAGCATGACAATGATCGGGATCCCCGCAACCAAAATCAAGGTGACCATCACATAAATTCCTATCGTTTTTTTCCTTTTTTTCACAAATGTGCCACTCCTTCATTTACAATTTCACACTATCCAATGAAGACTCGTCTGAAGACGACCCTCAGTAAGGATAATCGGTCATTTCACCGAACTATTAAGAGCGTTCATTAGTAGAAAATGCAGCCATTGCTTTTCCACCATACAAATAACACTGAACCGAAATCGTCCTGTAGGAGAAACCACTCAAAACAATAGCTAAAAACCTTGTAGAATCAACTAAAAAACCATACGGTGATACCGCATGGTTTAGTTAAACGAGCACAATAAGAATTTCCATAGAATCAAAAAACAACGATATATTTTTTCAACAGCCAAAGGTGGGCTTTTAGAACGATAGTAATAGACTCTTTTAGAAAACCGGTATACTGAAGATCAAATTACTTGAGAATGTTCGAGCTATTCATAAATTAACAGTTTAGAAAAACAGACAATTCGTTGGTAATGACCGCATGTTAACAACTTCATTGCAGACTCCACTCAAGTAGCAATATAGATGGTCAGAGTATAAGCAATTATGATGCAGACTGAGCAATTGCTAACCATGCCGCTGGAATCCGATATGGAGAGCATGAAACATAATCAACACCAATAGCCCGCAAGAATGCAATAGATTGTGGATCACCGCCTACTTCACCGCAAACACCAATTGCTTTTCCCTTCGTTTGCTGGCGAATCGAAGCCACCGCTTGTTCCATTAGTTGTCCTACTCCCGATTTATCAAGATGTTGATACGGATCCTCAGACAGGATTCCTTTATCTAAATAGCGTTGAATAAAACCAGCAGCATCGTCCCGTGAAAATCCAAAAGTCATTTGCGTCAGGTCATTGGTCCCAAAACTGAAAAAATCAGCTAGCGGAGCTAATTCTTTTGTTAATAAACATGCTCTTGGTGTTTCTAGCATCATCCCAATCTTGAAAGGTACTTCTTTCTGATAGTGGGCAAAAATTTGCCGAATGTACGTTTCAAGACGTTCTCTCAAAACGCGCATTTCTTCCGGAATACTGATCAAAGGCAGCATAATCTCAGGATAAACAACACTTCCTGCATCAGAAGCTTGTAGTGCCGCTTCGATAATTGCAGCTGTCTGCATCTCATAAATCTCAGGATAAGTAATTCCTAGACGGCTTCCTCGATGCCCCATCATCGGATTTACTTCTTGTAGATCATGGATTCGTTGCTTGATTTTTTCTAGAGAATAGCCGCTGCGCTTGGCCATTTCTTCATATTCTTGTGGTCGCGGTAAAAATTCATGCAACGGCGGATCCAACAAACGAATGACGCATTTCTGTTCTTTTGTCTGCAGTAATAACTCCTTGAAGTCATTTAACTGAAACGTTTTCAGCTGAGACAAAGCTACTTGTTTTTCTTCGGTCGTTTCAGCTAAAATCACTTGCCGCATCGGCCAGATTCGAGCTTCACCAAAAAACATATGCTCCGTTCGCGCTAGCCCGATACCTGCTGCTCCAAAAGAAGCTGCTGTCTTGATTTCTTCGATAGTTTCCGCATTTGCACGTACCACTAAGTCTGCTCTCTCTTTAGACCAGTCTAAAATCGTCTGCAGCAAACCAAAATCTTGCGAGGCAACCAGTGATAGCGCCCCTTGATACAGATTGCCTGTCGTCCCATCCACTGATAGATAGTCTCCTTCTTGAATGATTACTTCACCACATCGAGCTTGTTTCAAAAATGAATCGACAGCTAACTGATCACAACCTGCCACACAACATACTCCTAGTCCTCGGGCAACGACTGCCGCATGAGAAGTCATGCCGCCTCGAGAAGTCACGATGGCTTCACTAACGACCATCCCGTCAATGTCTTCCGGTGAAGTCTCTTGTCGCAATAATATGACTTTTTCTCCCGCTTGGTGTGCACTAACCGCTGCTTCTGCCGAAAAGTAAACACGACCTACCGCTGCACCGGGACTAGCAGGCAATCCTTGACCAAGAGGAGAAGCTTTCGCAAGGGATTCCGGAGAAAAGATAGGATGCAGCAACTGATCCAGCATGTCTGGTGTCAACCGATGCAGTGCTGTTTTCTTCGTGATCTTTCCTTCAGAAACTAGATCGATAGCAATCTGTACAGCTGCTTTGGCCGTCCGCTTCCCATTACGAGTCTGTAAAACAAATAATCGCCCTTCTTCAATGGTAAATTCGATATCTTGCATATCTTTGTAATGATTTTCCAGTAACTCGGCAATCGCCGAAAACTGCGCGTGGATTTCTGGTTGTGTTTTGGCTAAATCACTAATCGGTCTTGGCGTACGAACCCCCGCGACAACATCTTCTCCTTGTGCACAAGCGAGAAATTCACCAAATAATCCTCTGTGTCCTGTCGTCGGATCGCGAGTAAAAGCAACGCCAGTTCCACTTGCAGCACCACTATTGCCAAAAACCATTTCCTGAACAGTCACGGCTGTTCCTAGATCATGAGCAATTTTGTGGATTTTACGGTAAGTGATAGCCCGGGGATTATTCCACGAACGAAACACAGCTTGAACGGCTGATAATAATTGTTCCAGCGGATCTTGAGGGAATCGTTCTTGCGTATGTTCCATATAAATACTTTTGAAAACCTCGCAAATCTCTTGCCAGTCTGGAGCGACCATTGATTGGTCAGAAGGATATCCCTTTTTATGTTTATAGGTCGTTAAATAGGATTCAAAATGACTCTTATCGATCCCTTTAACAACATCCCCATACATTTGGATAAGGCGACGGTAGCAATCATAGGCAAATGTAGGATTCTTTGTATTCGCTGCCAGCGCCTGTACCGTTTGATCAGTTAACCCCAAGTTGAGAATCGTATCCATCATCCCCGGCATGGAATACTTTGCCCCACTGCGAACAGAAACCAGTAATGGCTGCTGGTTTCCGCCAAAAGACTTGTGGGTTCGTTCTTCCAATGTAGCTACTGCTCGAATAATTTCTTCTACCAACGGCTGTGTAAGTTGCTGGTTTTCTAAAAATTGTCGGCAAACATCTGTTGTAACAATAAATCCCGCAGGAACAGGCAACCCGATACTGGTCATTTCAGCTAAATTTGCTCCTTTCCCTCCTAATAGCTCTTTTTGATCTTTCGTACCTTCTGAGAACCAAACGATATTCTTCATTTTTTTCCGCCTTCCTAATGTGATATACTATTAAACTTAAAACGAAGTATATAGCGTACATCATTGATTCGTCAAGAAGAAATTTTTAAGAAAAATTCGCGCCAAAATCCTTTATTGCATTTTCCACGCGGAAAATATATAATAAATAGCATATCACATTTATTTAAAGAAGGTGACACATTGGAATTGACAAAGCGACAACTTAAAATCATTGAAATCGTAAAAGACAATCAACCTATCAGTGGTGAAACCATCGCAAAAAAACTAGGATTCAGCCGTGCTACTTTGCGCAATGATCTCTCTATCCTGACAATGACTGGATTACTCGATGCCCGGCCCAAGGTCGGTTATTTTTATACCGGACAGACCGTAGAACCGCTGTTGTTTGATAAGCTATACCATGCAAAAGTAGCAGAGATTATGATCCCACCGTTAATGATTGAGCAATTCGTTTCGGTATATGATGCTGTGACAACCCTATTCATGTATGATGTCGGGTCTCTTTATGTGAAAAATGCAGAAGAGGAACTAATTGGTGTTCTATCCCGCAAAGACCTTCTGCGCTTCGCTATCAGCAATTCAGCAGCAGAAAAAACACCGGTGGCAATGATCATGACGCGAATGCCGAATATCGTCACGATTACTGCCGACCAAACTATTTTGACTGCAGGTACCTTATTAGCTAGGCATGAAATAGATACACTCCCTGTTGTTGATGCTGAGAATCCAAAAAAAGTCATTGGTAAAATAACCAAGTCTAAAATTATGAACTACTATATCCAAGCAGGCAATGCGATCGAAAACAATCAATTCTAAGGAGCGAAAAAAATGAAGAATGTTCGACTATATTTGATTTCAGATTCCGTTGGTGAAACAGCACAAAAATTGATTAGTGCCGTTTCCGCACAATTTCCTACGATCGATCTATCCGATATTCAACTGTATCCTTTTACAAATGATGAAGAGAGCTTATTGGAAATCTTACAAGATGCTTTACTGGATAAATCGATTGTTGTGACGACGCTTGTTAACAAAGATTTAGTGAAATTTGTCGAAGCCTTTGCTAAACGCACCGGTCTTCAACATGTCGATTTCATGACGCCATTGATCTCAGTAATCGAAGCAACCGTCGGGCTACAAGCAGTTCAGGAACCTGGCGCAATCCATCGTTTAAATCAAGAATACTTCAGTCGTGTTGCTGCAATGGAGTTTGCAGTGAAGTATGATGACGGCAAGGATCCTCGTGGTTTTCTCGATGCTGACATCGTATTGCTCGGTGTTTCCCGTACTTCCAAGACACCGTTAAGTCTATATATGGCTAATCGTGGTTACAAAGTGGCTAATCTGCCTTTAATACCTGAGGTCGCTTTACCCAAAGAGATCAATCAAATCGATCCCAAAAAAATGATCGGGCTCACTACAAATTCTGACTCACTCGTCGAAATACGCCGTTCTCGACTGGCTTCATTAGGGTTGAAAGAAACTACTAACTATACAGAACCAAGCCGGATCGATGATGAACTAGCCTATGCGAATCAATTATTCCAACAGCTAGGAATCAATGTAATCGATGTCAGCAAACGGTCGATCGAAGAAAGTTCGATGTTGATCGAAGAATTTTACAAAAATAATGCCTATGCACACTGAAGATCAATTAAATGATTTCATTGAGATTATCAATTTAGAGGCGATCCAGCAGTTACCTAAAGCAACCGAACACTTTGTCAGTGATCTGCACGGTGAATATGAAGCTTTTGATCATATCTTGCGCAATGGTTCAGGCAGCATTCGGGAAAAAGTCGAAACATTGTTTCAATACTCACTGACAGCTGCTGAGAAGACCGAGCTATGTTTTTTGATTTACTATCCAAAAGAAGTATTGCAAGAAAAAGACTATCCGCATGAGGATTGGATCCAATTAATGACTCAACTGGTCAAAGTGGCTCGTTTTACTTCCAGCAAATATACGCGGTCCAAAGTTCGAAAAGCTTTACCAAAACAATTTGCTTATATTTTAGAAGAATTGCTGTATCAATATGACTCGGACTTCAACAAAGAAGCCTATTATAAAGCGATTTTTGATAAGATCATCGACTTATCCTTAGCGCCTCTATTTTGTGAACAGCTAGCATTTTTGATTCAGCGTTTTGTCGTTGATCACCTACATGTTATTGGGGATATTTATGACCGGGGACCCGCACCTGATAAAATCATCGACCGGCTCATGGCGCTTCCTTCTTTGGATATCCAATTAGGGAACCATGATATTTTGTGGATCGGGAGTTACTGCGGTTCTTTCCCTTGTTTGGCAAGTACCATACGGATCGCTGCACGGTATGGAAATTTAGCATTGTTGAAAGAAGGCTATGGCATCGACCTCTCTAAAGCCATAGCATTTAGTCGTAAACATTATCAAGAAAATAAGGGGTTTTATCCTAAGAAAACTGTTGATGATCTTTCCGAAGAGGAAATTCACGACGCAATGCTCCTCCAGCAAGCCTTTGCAATCATTCAATTCAAGGTAGAGGCCGCTGTGATCAAACGACGCCCCGAATTTCAATTAGCGGATCGTTTGCTATTGGGTAAAATCACAAAGGATTTGCAGATTCAGCTAGAGGATCACTTTGAGCCTCTGATCCATGCTTGCTTTCAATTGGTTGATCCCGAAGCACCCTATCTTTTGACTGATGAAGAGCAAAAAGTACTGGAGGATCTTCTCAAACAATTTCAATCCTCCGAAAGGTTAGCAACCCATGTACGTTTTCTAGTAGAAAAAGGCACGATCTATCAAATTTATAATGGCAATCTACTGTACCACGGTTGCATCCCCTGTCATCCTGATGGTCGCTTCCTTTCAGTGTCCTTTGGAAAAACCTCTTATCAGGGCAAAGCATTGATGGATTTCTTTCAAGAATGTGTAAAACAGAGTTTCGCAACACCAGAAAGGACCGACGATCTGGCGACCGATGTCCTTTGGTATCTCTGGTGCGGAGAAGGGTCTTCTCTTTTCGGTAAAAAATCCATGAAAACCTTCGAGCGCTATTTCATCAGTAATAAACACACGCATATTGAAGAAAAAAACGCCTACTATACCCTAAGAGAAAAAGAAGTATTTTGCCGTCGCTTATTCGCTGCGTTTGGATTAGACTCGACAGGACACATCATTAACGGCCACACACCAGTAAAAGTGAAAAAAGGAGAGACGCCAATCAAAGCCAATGGGCACCTACTGGTAATTGACGGTGGCTTATCCCGCTCCTATCAGGAAGTTACCGGTATCGCCGGTTACACGCTGCTATCTAATTCTTTTGGGATGACACTTGCTGCTCACCAACCATTTACAGATCGTCAGACAGCAATCAAGGAGCGGAAGGATCTAATGACGCAAAAGAAAATCATCCTCCGCCAAACCAAACGAATCACTGTACGGCAAACGGATATTGGGAAGCAACTACAAGCAGAAAGTGCTAGTTTGTTCGCAAAAAATAATCCTATCAATAACTGAGACATTCAGTTTACTGATAGGATTATTTTTGATTTCTAAGTAACTTTCTGATTTATTTTTCAGATATCTTTGGAGCTATGAAAAGATTTCAACTTCTCTAATGCTTGTAAAACAAAAATCAGCACTAAAATCGCCAGCGCCAAAAACAACGTCTCCAGTCCTTTTCCTTGTGCCAACAATAACTCACGTAAAATCGCCGTGATACTGATTAGAATCAGATAACGAACAGGAATATGATGTCCTTCTTTTACATACCGCAATAACATCAAAATGATTTCAAGTAAAATAAATAGTGTAGCAATCTCTTCAATCAAAAAGGATAGATCACTGACTTTTGTCAAAGGAATGACATAAGTAACGATTTTATAAATTGCTTCTGCCATCACAACCAATACCAATACAACTAAAATTGCTAACATAATATCGACAACAGCACTGATCAGCTTTTCAAAGTTTTTAAAATATTTGCCCATAGCGCGCCCCCTTTTCACCTCATTATAAGCGAATTTAATGAAATTACTTTGTGATATGCTTGAAAAAGATGCTTTTTTATTGCACAAAATAATCACTCAATACTTCAGCAAATAGATGAATAGTCGTAAGGGATTCGCTGGTTTAAAACTCTGACTATCTTAGCCGAAGCGCTTATCTAAAAAAGGCATCAAATGGTTCTTCTAAAAGAAGTTTTAATGGTTCTGATCCATCCGCAGCATTGGCCGGATCATTACTATCAATCGGTGTATCACCAGCTTCTGTGCTCTCTTCACTTTCGTCAGAAGTAGTTGTGCCTGTACTGCTTGAACTGCTAGATGAAGAGGTTGAACTACTCGTACTTGAGCTGCTGCTAGAGGAGCTCGTCGTTTCGGATGTACTAGTCGTAGTATCAGAATTTGCTGATCCATTATTGGAAGTGCTAGATGCTGTATCTGTCTCCTTCACTACTGCTTCACTACTGTCAGCTATACTTTCTGATTCTGTAGACGGAATGGCCGATGAATCTTCATTTGATTTTGTTCCACTGGTCTGTGCAGTTGTTTCGGAGTAGGAACTGACCCGTGCTTCATAAAAAGTTTCACTGGTTGTTTCCGTTTCAGACGTACTTGTTTCGGCAACCTGCACTGGTGCTTCAGAAGATGGCTCCGAAGAATTGCGCTGGAACGGGGCCGCAACAAAAGCATTTACGTCTTGATCAATTGCCATACTCAACATAATCGTGACAAAACAACTAACGAGTGCTGACTGCAAATTAAATTTCAACTTCATTGCTATCCCTCACCTTCTCTTTATATGAAGTACCGTGCATTTTTTTGAAGAAATGGTTTTCTCCATCTATTATACAAAAAAAAGAAACGAGCAACAAATTAAGAATTCGTTGCAGCAATTGTCCCGTATTTTACAAGCTTAACATCTGAAATACAAAGAAATAACAGCCATTGCAGGGCTGCTATTTCTTTGATTATAAGCCGACCATTTACTGGATGGGATCTTTTTTATAAATTACGCAAGTGATTTGGGTCATTAATTGGTGTTTCGATATCACTATCTCCCATTCGAGGGGTCGGATGAACCGATTCATCAGGCATTGCTGTCTCACCTGTAACAGGCTGATCAATGATCGCTGTATCTGTTTCTTCGATTCGATCGGTTGCGTGATAATCGTAGACTCCTACCACTAAACGATCCTGCTCAAGGTCGTCACGATAGGCAAATAAAGGATCACTCTCATCATCAATCGTCCGATGGTCATAGTCGCCAAATGAGAAAGCATCTTTGATTTTTTCCCACATTGAACGATCATCATCTGATCCTCCAGTCGCTTCTACTTCTGCACTACTTAACGTATCTAAGCCAAACTGCTCGATGATCGTTGCATTCGCAAACAAAACAATGTCGTCTTTGTTGTACCCTTCGTTTCGCAATTGATCAATTGCTGTCAATGCTTCAGCCCGAGTGTCGTAACTGCCAATAATCGTCAGGTTTCTTTTATCCATTTGAAAGCCTCCTTATTTTGTGTACGCGTGAAATCGGTCTATCTTTCAGCACTTGCCTTTTCATTGAAGGAAGTTGCCTACCATTTCATTGTATCTTACTCTGCGAAGGAGACCAAATGGTTTGTTTGCGCTTACGAAAATGATAAGAATCACTGTCTTTATTGGTTCTGCAGTTGCAACCATTCACTGTAAGCATAAACGAACGGACCGATGCCTTTAGCATCATCGTTGACAACTGGCTCTGAAATATAATACTCATAGGAGCCATCTCTGATTTTGTAGTTGCCTTTTCCAGGCATCCCCCCTAAGCCAGCAACTAAACAGATATCTTTCAATGTAAATTCTCCGTTTTTAATAACCAATTTGTGCTTTACAAGAGCGCGTAGGATCGTCTCGCCGATTATTTTATATTGTGAAGGAAGAATAGCTAATCGACTGGCTTTTAGCATCACATAACTCAAAGCAGCAGATCCACTCGTCTCTAAATAATTGTCTTCACCGTCTGGTCTATCTGTTACTTGAAAAAAGAGACTCGTTTTTGGATCTTGATAAGCCATTACTGCACCTACAAGTTCTGTTACATAGCGCTGCAACTGCTGCTTTTCTTGGAGATAGCCTTCATGGGACAGTAAAACTTCAAGTGTGTCAACTAATGCCATAGCATACCATCCAAGAGAACGAGTCCAAAAGTTTGCGCTACAACCTGTCTTTGGATGCGCCCAAAATGCAGTTCTCGTACAGTCGTATCCGTGATACAGCAATCCTGTTCGCGGATCTTTCATTGACTCCATGACATTTTTGAATTGCCCAATCACATCACTAACATCTGCGGAGTTGCCAAACGTTAGTTGGTATTGGATCGCAAATGGTTGAACCATGTATAAACCATCTAGCCAAACTTGTTGCGGGTAGACCAGCTTATGCCACATGCTTCCTTCCTTAGTGCGCGGTTGCAACAAAACTTGCCGATACAGATTATCTAGAGCCTTGCGGTATTTGCTTTTCTTAGTGATTGCATATAACTGAAACAATAGTTTTCCTTCATTGATTGCGTCACAGTTATATTCTTTTTCATCGTACCCCAATGGATTCCCTGCCTCATCAATGTAGTGATCAATAAAGGTTTCAACAAACGCAAGATAATTCTCGTCTTGTGTTGCATTAAACATGTATTGGATCGCCAGAATCATGCAGCCATCGATATAACTCCAACGGATTGGATGATTGGCTAATCGAGCCTCTTGATTCCAAATAGGTGCTTCTGGCGAAGAATGTGCGATTACTTGATCCAAAAATTGTCTTATTTCTTCCAACTATTTTCTCCTTTACCAATTCTTAACTTTGTATGTGTAGATGCCTCATGCCCTCCTTCTTTGCCAAACAGTAGCGGCAGGCAAATGAAGAAACAGCTGGCTAGTTTGCATAAAATCTCTCGTTGAAAAATGACTGCCACTGGAACATTTTTGCGATATTTATCTGTTGAAACGATCTGCAGCTGAAAGAATGCTTTTCCAATCGTCTGCTGATTTTGCATGAATGGATATTGCAGTGCAAAATACATAACACACATCAAACAAATCGCAGTCAAAACAGCAACAAAGTCATTATTGATGACCCGACCGATTAGCGGAATTCCTCCTACAAAGATAAGAAATATGGTTAAAATCCCTAAAACAAAATCAACGATTTGTGCGAGAATTCTTCTGATCAACATATGACTACTCTTTACTTCCTGTAGAAGCAACGCCATCAATAAAGTACCGTGATCCCATAAAGAAAATTGCGATCATAGGCAACAGCCCCAAACAAGAAGCAGCGAATACTCTCCCATAGGAGACCATTGCTTCACCGTCTAATAATTGTTTCAATGCTACTGATAGAACCGTTTTATCTGAACTATTCAAATAAATCAATGGTCCTTGGAAATCATTCATGCCCCACATAAAGCTTAGCAAGGCAACGGTAATCAGAATTGGTTTGATTACGGGAATGATGATTTTGAACAAAATCTGAAATTCATTACACCCGTCCATCACTGCCGCTTCATCTAACTCTCTAGGAATTGTTCGCATAAATTGAATGATCATAAATACAAAAAACGAAGAACTAGCAAAAATATCCGCTACATAAAGGCTGGCAAAACTATCCAAAAGTCCCACCTCACGGTACAACAGATACAGTGGAATGCGAAAAGCCAGTTCTGGCATCAATAATGTAACGATCACGGCACCAAAGACAAATTTTTTCCCTTTAAACGATTTTCGTGCAATCACATAGGCGGTAATCACACAAGATAAAACTGTAAAAATCGTTTTTGGAATCAAAAATTTCAGTGTATTCCCAAAGAAAAACCAGATAGAATGGTCTCGCGTCAACTGCCAAGCATCGGAAAAATTCGTTGTAACCACACGGTCACTTGGCGGGAAAATACTCAAGCTACCAAAAATGTCCCGGTTCTCTTTAAACGCAGAACCAATCATCCAAAACAACGGATAAATCAAGATAATCCCCACACCAATCAATAATCCATAACGAATGATTTCATTCATCCGTCTTCGAGATTTACTCATTTCCATTATTCAGCCCCCTTAATCATTATAAAATACCCACCGATCAGATGACTTGAAAATAATAACCGTAAATATACCGATGATCACCAACAAAATCCATGTTAGTGCACTCGCATAGCCATAATTCCCATTTTGAAAGGCTTGATCATAAATATAAAGATTCAAGAAATAAGTCGTCTTATTTGGTCCACCTTTAGTGATTAAATACGCGGAGTTAAACTCTTGAAACGCTTTGACTAATACATTTACGGCGTTGAACAAAATTACGGGGGTAATAATCGGTACAGTGATATTGAACAGTTGTCTTATTTTTGAAGCCCCATCCATTTCTGCCGCTTCATAAACTGTTTTAGAAACACCTTGCAATGCCGATAAGAAAATCAACATGGTCGAACCGAATTGCCAAGTTTTTAAAATAATCAGGGTAAAAATCGCGAACTTTGGATCTTTTGTCCAGTTAATGGCGACATCGTTTCCGAGTGTAAAAACACTCAACACCATATTCACAGGTCCGTTGACATCAAAAAGCATGGTCCATAAAATTGAAACAGCTACATTTCCTCCTAAAATAGAAGGAATATAATAAGCGGTACGAAAGAAATTGACTCCCTTAAGCTTAAAATTCAAGATGGCTGCTACTGCAAAAGAGACAATGATAACTGCTGGGGTACCAATCAACACATATTTGATTGTTGCAAAGAAACTCGCAGTAAACGTATCGTCTTTTGTAAAAATCTCTAGATAATTTTGTAATCCGACAAACTCCGGATCACCTAAAATCGGATATTCTAACAAACTGTAGTAAAAAGAAATAATGATTGGGTAAACTTTAAAGACTAGGAAGCCAATGATCCATGGCATGAGCATGCAGTAGATCACCCAATTTGTTCTTTTCATTTTTTTCAACATCGCATTTGACTCCTTTACCTTCTAAATGAACGCCCAGATACTAATGGGTTACTTCCAGACATTCTCACTCATGTCCAATTTTATTTCGGAAAAAGAAGGGTACGGGACGTAGCTAAGTCTCGCATTCCTTCTTGTTGCTTCCTATTCTTGGTAATACTTATCAAGTGCTGCTTGCTGTTTCTCAATGAATTGCTTCGCAGCTTCCTCCGACGTGAACTTTCCTGTCCGAAATGCCTCGTAAACCGTATATCTTTCTCCCCGCACATTTTCGTCTTCAAAGTATGGATCTAACACCGTTTGTTCATAGTCATCCAATTTGGCGTACCCTTCAGCCACAGCACCTTCGACTAGTTGATTCGCTACTTGCAGATCGTAACAAACTGTGTTGCTTGAAATACCCAAAGAATCTCCGGCAGCCTTCACCGCTTGCTCATTGGTAAACAAGAACTCAATAAAAGTGGCTGCTGCTTCAGGATGTTTCGAATTTTTTGAAATTGCGTAGCCAAAATTTGGTTTCACATAGATACTTGGTTTAGAGTCAGCATCGACTTGCAAGAAATCTCCTACAACTAACTCATCTAACCCGTCGCCGCCTTTGTATGAGTTTGTCCATTTCGCCAGTGAGTTTGCCCACTCATAAACAGAGCCTGCATTGCCTTCTACCCATTGAGGGTTTGATTCCGTATCGATTGGGCTTGTTTGCTCAAAAGTCGGCAGTGCACCAGCATCTTCCAATTCTTTATATCTTTCAAGCACTTCTTTCACTTCAGCCACACTATAGTTGACTGTCCCAGCGGTCTGCATGATCTTCCCTGTATAGTTGTAAAGCATCTGAGCAATAAATAGATCTAATGAGAACTCTCCCACATTGAGATATGCGTACTGATTGTCTTCACCAGTTGGCGTATTCCCTTTCGCAATGACTTCTCCCGCTGCCAAAAGATCATCATAGGTCGTTGGCAGTTCCAACCCATTGGCTTCATAAAGTGCTTGGTTCATCAAAGGAACCCGACCGGTCATTCCGTGGGGAACCGCGGCTTGTTCACCACCCACTTGCATCGCTTCTAAATAAGAACTTTCCCAATTGTCTAGCGTCAAATAGTCACTGACCTCATTCAAGTCCATAAAGATATTCTTGCCCTTCCCGAATGAAAAGAGCCAATTGTAATTCACTTGCATCACGTCTGCTTCAGTTTTACCGGATAGCTGAGTCAATGTCTTTTCTTGCCATCCATCCCACGCACCATACTCTGTGTTAACCGTGATATGCGGATATTCCTCTTCAAAAAGAGCCACCACATCTTGCATCGCATCATGGCGATTATCCGCTCCCCACCAAGCAAACTTAATCGTCACTGCTTCTGCATCTTTTGTTGAACCACTGCTGCCAGAACCAGTAGTGTCAGGCTGAGATCCACACGCTGCTAGAACTAAAGTGCTAAAAAGACTGGCAACCAATATCTTCTTTTTCATCTGATTATTTCCTCCTCCATAAAATGCACACGTTTACAATTTTTCATTTATGTATCCGCTTACTGATTTTATCGGACAAAAAATGTCTCAGCAATAGACAAGCAAAACTTGCACAAAAAAGTGACGTAATATCCGCGAACTTGTACAATATTGACTTTTTTAACAGGAAAATAATCCTCCTTTCATGCCTGTGCAAAGATGAGTGACTATTTAGAAATTATTTTTTTCTCGCAGACTTTCTTTGTATGCAATTTGTTTCTTGCGGTATTGCAAAGGGGATGTCTCTGTATATTTTTTGAACACACGGTTGTAGTAGGTAATGTTGCTGTATCCACTTTTTCTCGCTATTTCAGCAATATCCCAATCTGTATCTTCCAGTAATCGCTGAGACTGACGGATTCGTTGAATGTTGGTATATTCAGTGATGGTGTAGCCTGTTGCACGCTTGAAGATACGGCATAAATAGGATTTGTCGAGATAAAAAGACGAAGCGATTTGTTCCAATGAATGAATCGATGCATAGTTCCGACGAATAAAGGCTGCAATTTGATTAACTAGCTCGCTTTGTTTTCCCAAACTTTCTGCCGGTTCATCAGAAAGCCCCCTGAAGTTCTTGATCCGCTGAATAAAAATAAAAAGTTCGATTAATTTTGTTTCGACCATTACCTGGTAATTGTATTCTTTGTGGATCACTTCATCTGCGATTTTCGCTAAGAGCGTTTGTACGTAAGAGCGATCCGCTGGCGGAATCTGAATGATACCATGATGTTTTAAAAAAAAGGTCTCCAGATCTATTCCCATGGATTGAGCGATTCTTGGAAATTTGCTGGCTTCATAGAGAACGAGTACACGATCATGATAAATATACTTTCCTGAGAATGTATTGTGGACACAGTCGGGGTGAATCATAACCAATGTACCAGGTTGGATTTTATAGGTTTTTTCTCCAATCAAAAAATAACGGTTCCCTTCTATAAAATATTGGATTTCGCATTCAGAATGCCAATGCTTCACCATATTGTAGATACTATCTCGTCGTGAGCGATCAATCGTCAATCCGTTCATCATCCCACTATAAACAATCGTCTTCATACTCTCCACTCCTTTCTTTGTTTTCTATTTTACCTAAAAAATAGGAAACTCCATAGGGGGGACGGAACCAAAATCTGCTTGGATTCTTTGACAGATGTAAACAGAATGATTCTAAAAGACCATTCAAAAATAAATCTATCTTCAGCGATTTTTATTACGAACAAACCAGCAAAAAAGCATTACCCGATATCACGAATGTGTATCGGGTAATGCTGATTGATTTTCTTTTGAGTTGCATGAAATCAGGTGTCTCACTATTTCACGATCAATTTTTGACCAACATAAATGATATTATTGGACAAGCGATTCCATGAAGTGATTTGGTCAATACTACTACCATACTTTTGCGCAAGAGACCACAGACTGTCCCCAGATTTAATGGTATGATATTTAGTCGAAGAACTATTATTGGCAGAACTATTACTTGAAGAAGCATTTGTCGCGGTCTTCGTAAGATAGGCACCACTGACCCAGCCTTTGCCAGAAACATAGTACCATTTGTTATTCCCATTAACACTAGTACCATTTTTGACGGCTGTTGCTGTCACGGTACTGCCTTGGCTCAATGAACCAACGATGCTGCCACTTGTCGATGCTGTAGAACGAATATTCAATGTCGCGGTCGTTTTCATCTTTTGATTGATCGAATCACCTGTATTCGATGTATTCGACGATGAGCTAGAGTCACTCGTTAAATACGCGCCGCTGACCCAGCCTTTGCCAGAAACATAGTACCATTTCGTATTGCCATTGACACTAGTACCATTTTTGACGGCTGTTACTGTTACGGTGCTGCCTTGGCTCAATGAGCCAACGATGCTGCCATTTGTCGATGCTGTAGAACGAATATTCAATGTCGCAGTCGTCTTCATCTTTTGGTTGATTCCAGTATTGGCAGTATTATCATTTGTATTGCCTGATGTTGAACCAGAATTTACTTCTGTTAAATACGCGCCGCTGACCCAGCCTTTGCCAGAAACATAGTACCATTTCGTATTACCATTGACGCTCGTTCCTGTTTTGACTGCCGTTGCTGTCACAGTGCTGCCTTGACTCAATGAGCCAACGATGCTGCCACTCGTCGATGCTGTAGAACGAATATTCAATGTCGCAGTCGTCTTCATCTTTTGGTTGATTCCAGTATTGACAGTATTATCATTTGCATTGCCTGATGTTGAACCAGAATTTACTTCTGTTAAATACGCACCACTGACCCAGCCTTTGCCAGAAACTTTATACCAATTTGTATTGCCATTGACGCTCGTTCCTGTTTTGACCGCAACTGCCGTAAAGGTTGTATTCGCAGTAAGTGAGCCGGTAACTGCTGCTGTAGTAGACGCATCTGAACGGATATTCATAGATGCAGTCGTTTTCATTTGCTTTTGAATCGCGTTTTCTCCTACAGGGGTCTCAACATTATTCATGTCACCGTTCCCAGCGGAACTGCCGCTATCGTATTGAGTTAAGTTATACGTTGCAATAAGATTGTTCAATTTGCTGGCATAGGAAGTATCAGTCGCATAGCGTCCTTGCAGCCATGCCGTTGCTTCTGTATATGATCTCGTATTGCTCTTCCAAGCACCGCTGTAATAATAGCTACCGGCAGCAAAACTGGTATTTCGTAAGACATACGCATTATCTTGGAAAGATTCTCTTAAAGATGGATATTTGCGGAACTTCGCTATAATTTGATAATAATTGCCCGAACCATTATCTTCCAATGTTGCCATTTCGACATACTGCCCATTATAACTTCCTTTGATTCCAAACATATTGTTCGCTTGGGTCGTCAAAGTCGAAGTACCCCAGCCGGATTCTAGGATAGCTTGTGCAATCATCACTGATGCATAGAGATCATTAGCGGCAGCTACTTCTGTTGCATAACCACTTGCTTTCGCAATAAATCCACTCGTATCAGCACGTGCTGAGAAGATCGAGGTTCTTGCTAACGCAGGTGCAGCAACAATTGGCGTCTCAACGACCGCTGTATCTTCCGTGATAGTTTCCTGTGGCGTTGCCGCTTCCTCAGGTGTTGTAACAGGCTGCTCTTCAATAGGAACAGTTGGTTCTGTTGTTTCCTCTGTCGAAATCGTCTCGTCAGCACTGCTTTGAATGCTGTCTCCAGTTGAATCAGTGGAGCTATTTCCTCCAGATACTTGATTTTCTGTGATCTCTGCTTGGTTTTTTGCATCATCTGAAGTCGCTGTTTCTGCAGCTAAAACCAAATTTGGTGCAATCGTTGAACCGGCTACCACAGTTGTAGCCATCGTCAACCCTTTTTTTGCTAATAATGAACGCTTCAATCGTTTTTCTAAACGGCGTCTTTCTTTACGAATCGTCATTTCATGCCTCCCAACAAACATAGTCTCTTTATTTTAACATTTTTTTAATAAAGGTACAAAAGGGGGTTTTTTCTTACCCTGTTTTCTCTTCAAAACCTGATCATTTATCTAGAGATTCAATAAAGGCCTTACGCCCTATGGTGTTAAAAACTGAAATAGTAGTAAATAGACAGAAACACCCAACATGAATCGGCATCTCTGTCTATTTTACTTATAATTAAACTATCTCCATCGGTACATGTTCTCTTCTTGCTTCTGTTAATGTTAAGTTGAAAAAATAGCGCACGACTCAATGATAAAAATCAAAGCGGCCTTTTGCTAACACTTCTTTAACCCCACCAGTTAGGAACAGGGAGCGGTCCATGATGGCTTTTTTGACAAATGATGCTGGATAACCTTTTACAGGCATTTTACCCACCAAACCAAAGGCATGCGTGTTCCCAATAGAGGCTACAGATCCTAAAGATTCAAAATGAAAGTCTTCCGTTTTTTCACCTTTAATCAAGTGTAGACAGTTTTTGGCAGCTTGATACCCCATTTTCAAAGCAATCTGTGCTGTCGTTGGATAAGGGCGATTTGTTGCAGGATCCATCACAGCTGAAACATCCCCTACTACAAAAACATTACTGTGCTCTGGATCACTTAAATCTTGGTTGACCATCACACGTCCACGGCGAGCCGCATAATTTGAATCTGCCATGACATGGCTTCCACTGACACCTGTTGTCCAAATGATCGTTTTAGCAGACAATTCTTCTGTAGCACCCGTTTCAGCATCCGTTTGATAAACAACTACTCCAGGCTTGATTTCTTTGATTGGTTTTCCTGTTAGAAATTCAACACCCCATTTTACCAAGTTATTGATTCCATAGGCAGACAGATTTTCATCAAACATCGGTAATAATCGCGTAACTGCTTCTACACAAAAGAGTTTGATTTCTTCTGATTGGACACGTGCGATCTCAGCAAATTCCTTCCGATTTTCCACTAAAGAACCTAAGAGTTCTACTCCAGTGAATCCCGCCCCACATACGACGATTTTCAATAAATCTGGATCTTGTGTTTTTTTGTATTCTTTCATTTGTTTCAATAAATGATGATAAATAGTTTCTGCTGAATCAACATCTACCATTTCCAATGCGTTTTCATTAACACCTGGGATCCCAAATGACTCAGATTCAAATCCTAATGCTACGATCAAATAATCATAGGAAAGAGATGTTTGATCCGTAAACATGATCCGTTGACTTTGACGGTCAATCGTTGCAACTTCATTTTGTAGGAAAGTTGTTTTTTGTGGTCGTACCACATCAGCGATATCGTAACTAATTCGCTCTCTTGGCTGCGTTCCAGCAGCCACTTCATGCAAATCTGTCGCTTCATAATGGTAGTCATTCTTATCTACTAATGTAATATGAAAATCACCTTTTGATCCTTGTAATACATGCAATGCTCGCAACCCTGCGTAGCCTGCTCCTAAAATGACAACTTCCTTCATTTCCTATTACTTCCTTTCTTCCTTCAAAAAATTATAAAATCAAACCGATCGCAAAACTAATGACCTGCGCACATGCTCCGACCGCAAGGATCTTTACAGCGCAGACAAAGGTTTCGCGTTTGATTTGTTTATGCATAAATAGTTTTGTCTGTTTCCAGACAAATGGTAAGACGAGAAACGTCAACAACATCGTCCATGGTGCTAAATGCAGAACCACTGCTGTCAAGATCGCTACAAATGCAATAATGTTCAAAAGAACAAATAGCCGTAATCCTTGACTCTTTCCTAAATAATGCACCAATGTATAACGATTGTTGTTTTCATCTTCCTCCAAATCACAAATGTTGTTGGCCAGCATCAAGTTAGCGATCCACAGTGTATTGGGTAGTGCGATTAGAAATATTCCACCCAAGGTCGCGCTATTCCATTGAAAGGTTTCATAAGTATTCAAATATACACAAATCAACGAAATCATGAAGCCCATCGTAAATCCTGAAAAAAACTCACCTAGCGGTAAACTCGATAAAGGCCGCGGACCTGATGAGTAAAAGATACCAATCAAGTAACAATAAAGTCCCATCCAAAACAAGGGCCAACCGACGAAATAGGCCAATACGATACCCATCACCGCCGAAACGACGATCATACCGATCATTAAGCGAAAAACGAATGGAAGCGAGAGCTGCTCGCGTCCGATAATATTTGTTTTTTCTTTGTAATCATGAACTTCTGTTGCGTGATGGTAATCGTTATAATTATCTAAAATATCTACTGCCATGTTGAAGATCAGCATAGCAATAAAGTATAACACCACATAACCTAAATGAATTGAGCCGTAGTTATACCAGCTGTAACAAATTCCGATAAAAAATGGGAGGACACTGGCTGTTTTCGCTTTAAATTCCACAAGCTCTAGAAATACTGGGAGTGTCAAATACTCATCTCCTTTTGATAAATGCACTTAACTAGTCAATAGACTCCCTTTAAGTTAGAATAAGGGCTGAATGACTGGTAGAAAGGGTTTTAATATGTTGAATTTTTGGATCGATTATCCTTCGATCGAGCAAAGACTAAAAACTGTCTGTTCGATCATTGAAGAACGCGTAACTGTTCGTAACAAAGAAATACAAGATGTATTAGTTGATTTTACTTATTCTGGAGGAAAAATGCTGCGTCCAGCATTATTTTTCTTATTCGCTGATCTAGGCGAACCCATTGATGAAAGAAATGATCAATTAACCAAAATTGCTGCTTCATTAGAAATCTTACATATGGCAACCTTGATTCACGATGACATCATTGATGATTCGCCGTTGCGTCGCGGACGCATCACTGTCCAAGCAAAATATGGCAAAGATATCGCTGTTTACACAGGTGACCTGCTCTTCACCCAATTCTTTGAGTTATTGATCGAGAGCATGAATGGCTCTCATTTTTTGGCTACAAATGCCCAAGCAATGAAACGCCTTTTGCTGGGAGAATTAGATCAAATGCACACACGCTACAATATAGATGAATCAATTGCTGATTACTTACAAAGCATCAATGGTAAAACTGCCGAATTATTCTGGCTGGCCTGCATCGAAGGTGCTCATTTTGGCGGTCTCGACTTAGAAAACCAAGAACGGGCTGGTGAGATCGGACGAAACATCGGCATCGCTTTTCAAGTTTTTGATGATATTTTGGACTATACAGCAGATTCTGGAACGTTGAAAAAACCCGTTCTTGAAGACTTGGCACAAGGTGTCTATACATTACCTCTGCTCTTTGCTAAAGAACAAAATCCTGCCGCATTTGAGAGCTATCTGTCCAAAAAAAGCGAGTTGACCACCGAGGAGGCCACAGAGGTTGCTGAATTAGTGCGCCGTTATCATGGCGTCGAAAAAGCCACCGATTTTGCTGTTTCTTATACCGAAAAAGCACTAGCCGACATCGAACTGCTGCCGAACACCCCTAGCAAAGAAAAAATTCGCGAGCTAACGCAACTGCTTTTGCAACGAAATTATTGATCATTCTTTATTCTATCCTCCGCAACTGAAAGCTATTCTGAAAATAAACGAACCAATCGGGTAAACAGTGAAGTGTTTTGAGGAGCGAATGCTCCTCAAAAACTAAGCCGACATTCATGCGATCACTAGCCGATTTTTTTGTTGTCTTGGCAAAGGTCCCAGTTTGATTACAGTCGCCCTTGATCAATAGCTAATAACTGTTGAAAGTGTTGGTTTTCGACAGCTAACTCAGCAGGCGTACCGCTCATCGTTAATTCTCCATCCTCAATAAAAATGACCTGATCCATCAGTGAGATTCCTTGCAGGTGGTGGGTGATCCAAATAATCGTCTTGTCTTCCAACTCATTGAAAAAAGTTTCCAAAACAGCTTGCTCAGTGATTGGATCTAGCCCAACAGTTGGCTCGTCTAATAAAATAATCGGTGTTTTCTTCAAAAGAATTCGCGCTAATGCCAACCGATGGCGTTCACCGCCGGAAAAACGTAACCCTGCTTCATCAACCATGGTTCGCAAACCTTCTGGCAGAGCTGTCACCATCTCTGATAAGCCTACTCGTTTCAGTACGTCCCAAACTTCTTCTTCTGACGCTTCTTCATTACCAATCCGCAAATTATTTAAAATCGTTGTATGGAACAAATAAGGACTCTGGTTGATGACTCCAATCCATTCGCTAATATCTTCACCAAAACTTGCTACCGGCTCACCATTTAAGGTAATACTACCTTGGGTCGGCAATAAATCTCCCCTGAGCAAAGAAGCAAAGGTACTTTTCCCAGAACCGCTACGTCCCAATATTGCCAGTTTTTGATGCGCAAGAATCGTTAAGCTAAGATTCTTTAGTACCTCTTTTTCAGATGGATAATGGAAACTAACCTGATTCACTTCTAAATTGAACGGTGCACTTATAGCTGATGCTGTCCGTTTTTGTTCCTCTTTTTCTGGTAATGCATTAAAACGATCAATCGAATCTTTGTATATATTGGTTTCTTGTGCCGCTGAAGGTAATGGTGCGAAAGCATCTACCAAAGGAAAGACACAAAGGACAAATGCTGCTATCCAATTAGCTAAGCCACCGTGCTCGCCAGGAAATCGCTGACTTGTCCAGACAATCAACGCAACCGTAATCACCCCGAAGATCACTTGTAAAAGGAAATCTCTTTTTCGATCAAAACGATTGATTTTCTCATCAACGCTTCGTAGATTTGCCGCCAATTGCTTGTGTTCATCGACGTATTCTGCTCCTCGCTGTGAAAATACCCAGTCAGAAACTCCTAGCACATTATCAGTCAATGTTGTATATAATTGATTCTTCATTTGTTTTTGCTTTTCTTGACGAGCGCCATTGATCACAACGGACCAGAGCGGCAGCACAAACACATTTATTCCCAACAACAGCAACATTACCAATGCAAATCCTAACGAAAAGTACCCTAATCCGATAATCAGAAAAGTATACAATAACCAAGCAATCACCGTAGGGAAAATCGTTCGCAGATATAAGTTTTGGATATGGTTGATATCTTCTGCTAATAATCCTAAAATATCGCCAGTTCGATGGGTCTGCTTAAAGAAAACGGCATCTTTTTCGACAACATTGTATAGTTTTAGGCGTAGGTTCGATGTCATTCGCAACACCCAATTATGACTTGTCAGTCGTTCAACATAACGAAAAACTGGTCGGCCGATCCCGAATGCTCGGGTCAGAACGATTGGAATGTATACTAACAAAATATTCTCTGGAATTGAGGCAGAGCGGCTAATCAGATAGCCAGAATTAAACATTAACGCGCCTCCGCAAAAGAATGTCATAAATCCTAAAAACAGCGCTGCTGCAAGAACCTTTTTGTACTTTGAAAGAAAGGGTTTGACCCAGGTATCTGTTTTTAGCGAACGCCAGAGACCGATTTTATTCAAGTTGTTCCCTCCTCATCCCATTGACTAACGCAACGAAAGCGCCATTCTTTGCTTGCAGTTCTGCCAATGTCCCCCGCTCAACAATTCTGCCTTGATCCATTACTAGGATTTGATCCATCTCTTCCATCCAGTGCAAGCGATGTGTCGCAAAGAAGACTAGATGGTTCTCCATCAACGGAAGCATCCGTTCTTTCAATTCTACTTCTGTTTCAATATCTAAATGGGCAGTTGGCTCATCAAATAATAAAATTTTTCGATGCTGGTCTAAGAAAGCACGAGCCAACGCAATTCGTTGCGCCTGTCCACCGCTTAGATGGCGTTCTCCTTCACCTAGCATTGTATCGATTCCTTGCGGCAATTCTTGAACTAATTTCGTTAAACCTGCAACTTCGATTGCTTGCCACACTTGTTCTTCAGTAGCATTTGGCTGATAGAAAGCCACATTTTCTCGCAAAGTCATCCGATAGATATAGGGGTTTTGGGGAATATAAACTAGTTGCTGCTGCCAATCCGACTGTCTTAATGCAGTCATTTTTTGGCCATCAAAAGTAATTTCGCCTTCTTTCGGAATCAAAAAGCCGCTTAAGTTATTGATCAGCGTTGATTTTCCAGAGCCACTCATCCCAATGATCCCAATTTTTTGAAATCCTTGGACCTCCAATGCAATATCTTTCAAAACAGACTTTTCTCCATAATCAAAAGATAACGAATGAATCGATAGTTCCGAATCAGCTTGCCATTGAGGTAAACTTACTGGATCAATGGCTGCTTCTGGCTCAGATAAAATCGTAGATACAGCGGTCATTGCATTTTTCCCATCTAAAGTCGCATGGTAATCACTTGAAAAATCGCGAATTGGTAAAAAATACTCCGGAGATAAAATCAAAATCGTTAGTGCTGGAAATAACAAGATTTCTTCATTGATCAAACGCAGCCCCAGTAAAACCGCAACCACAGCGATGGACAATGTTGTGAAAAAATCCAATGCAAAAGTGGAAAGAATTCCGACTCTCAACGACCCCATCGTTGCTTTACGAAAACGTTCGCTAGAAGCGAAGATACTTTTTCCATATTTTTTGCTGATCCCAAAAAGTTTCAAGGTGTCGATTCCACGTAATGAATCAATAAAGTGGTTGGACAATAATTGAAATGTGCGGTATTGTTTTTCAGCTTTACTTTGGGCGGCATAGCCTAGGATGATCATAAAAATAATGATCAGTGGAAAAACCAGCAATAAAACCAGACCTGAGATCCAATCCAAGTAAAATACTAAAGCCAAAATCACCCAAGGAATGATCGACATGTTCATAATTTTTGCCAAAATAAGTTGTAAATAGTTTTCTACCTGACTAATGCCTTCCAATACCATCGTTGTAATGTTTCCGGTACCTTGTTGCTGAACGATTTGTGGTCCTACACGAAAAATCTTTTCTAGCAGTTGATTACGTAATTCAGTAGCTTGCTGGTAACTATAGCTGTCTAATTTCTTTGTCCGAAAATAAACAATGGCCTGGCGACCTAAAAACGAACAAAAGAACAGTAGAATCCAGCCCCACTGCTCTTCTAACGATTGTCCTTCCCATAATCCAGTGATCCCACTAGCAAGACCATAGGCTTGTCCAATGATGAAGAGAGCTTGCAGGAAAGAAAGTCCTGCAAGCAATCCCATTAACCGTTTCATTCCGGGAAGCTCTATGATTTGTTTGTCGATCATTAATAACCCTCCGTCAGCTCAGTATGACTAATTCGTTTACGGAAAATATAGTAGGTCCATGCTGTATAAGCCAAAACAAACGGCAAGATTGTCAGTGATAAATAACTCATGATCTTCAATGTGTAGTGACTAGAGGAAGCTTCTGCAATCAACAAATCATAACTAGGGTCGATTGAGCTGATCAATACTCGTGGGAACAAACCAGAGAACAACAATCCGACTAGCGCCACCATGGTCAAACCACTAGCAATAAATGCCACCATTTCTTTCCCTTTAAATACAGAGATATTCGCTATCAGCGTCAAAGCCACAATCACAATCAGCAAAAGAAGCGTCGAAGCAAAATGTTTTTCAAAGAAATCTGTTTTGAAATAAAGTAGCGCGGCAAACGCCACCAAACCAAAATATAGCACACCATAAAAGGCACTCGCATAATTTCGGGCACGGTCACGGATCGGACCAGTAGTTTTTAGTGCAATATAATTCAATCCATGTAAGTAGCAAAGCAAAGTTAAGGCAATCCCGCCAACTACAGAGAAGAGATTGACGTAGTCACCGAAGTGCGCAGACATATTTCCCTCTGCATCAATTGGCATGCCTTGGACCATACTTGTAAACAAGAGTCCGAACATAAAAGGCACCAATGTACTGCCAATGGTTAATGTCCAATTCCACATATTTTTACGGTCTTCAGGCATTTTTGCCCGAAACTCAAAGGAGACACCGCGTATAATCAATCCGACTAGTATCAATAACAAAATCAAATAATAACCACTGAACAAAGAGGCATACCAGTAAGGGAAAGAAGCAAACATCGCGCCACCTGCGGTAATCAACCAAACTTCATTCCCGTCCCACACTGGTCCGATCGTATGCACGATCTGATCTTTTTCCTGTTCATTATGGGTCAATGTCTGGACAGACATCCCCACACCAAAGTCAAATCCTTCTAAAAAGAAGAAGCCGGCAAACAAAATGCCAATCAATACATACCACATTAGTTGCAATCCGGTCATCCTTCAAACGCCTCCTTATCAAATGGATCTTCTTCTGCTTCGTGCAGCGTTCCTTCCATCTGGTTGTTTTCAGGACCATGTCCTAACTCTCGCCGAATCAAATAAACCATTGTTAATGCCAAACCAGAGAAAAGAACAAAGTAAACAATATTTGAGATAACAAGCGAAGTTGCCGATACATTTGGCGAAACACTATCTTCAATCGTAAATAAACCATAGACTGTCCATGGATAGCGACCCAATTCCGTAATCAGCCACCCTGCTGTATTTGCAATGAATGGGGTAAATAATGTTATAGCCACTACCCAAAGCATCCAACGTTTCTCAAATAGCGAAGGCTTCTTCTTACGCGTAAAGAATAACCCCAATGAAGAAACCAACAACATCAATGCACCGAAACCTGCCATGATCCGGAAGCTCCAAAACAATGTGTTGACCGGAGGAAAATAGTTCCGATCTCCGTAACGTTCGATCAAATCTTGATTCACTGTGTTCATTCCGTCAATCGAACCAGATGGTTCGTTAAATGCAAGGATACTCAACATATAAGGAATCTCAACACCAAAAACCCGTTTGTGTTCTCGTTCATTTGCCCATGCAACTACAGTCCATGCCGCAGGATCTCCGGTATCTTCATACGTACCTTCCATTGCTGCAAATTTCATTGGTTGTTCTTCAACCAAATACTTCATTTGTTCGTCACCTGCGATCAACACCGTAATTGAACCAAACAAAGCTACTGCAAAACCGATCCGCATTGATTTTTTGAAAAAATCACGGTCAACTTTCTTGTCTTTTTTCAACAATTGGAAAGCTGACATTCCTGCAATCAGAATTCCTCCCATGGCAATTGCTGCAGTAATAACATGAAGGAACTCATACCAGACTTGTGGGTTAGCTAACAGGGCTCCGAAGTCAGTCATCTCAGCACGACCATTGTTCAATGTGTATCCAACTGGATGTTGCATAAAACTATTGGCAGCTAAAATCCAGAAAGCAGAGAGCATCGAGCCAATAGTAACTAACCAAAAGAACGTCATATGCAGTTTAGGGCTGACTTTATCCCATGTGAAAATCCACAACCCTAAGAAAGTTGATTCCAAAAAGAAGGCTAGCAATGCTTCTAACGCCAAAGGAGCACCAAAAATATCCCCAACAAAACGAGAATAATCAGACCAGTTCATTCCAAATTGAAATTCTTGAATGATCCCAGTTACCACTCCTACCACAAAACTTAATAGAAAAATATTTCCCCAGAACTTTGTCATTCGGCGATATTTTTCATCTTTTTTGATCACATAAAGTGTCTCCATGATTGCAACAACGACACCAGTTCCGATCGAAAACGGTACAAAGAAAAAGTGAAAAATCGTCGTCATCGCGAACTGGATTCGTGCTAATGTTACAATATCCATTTTACATCCCCCTATTTCTAAAAAAATTCATTAAAATCATTCTAAATAAAGAAAAATTCCAAATACGAATATACTCCTCTCTTAAGTAAAAAAGAAGCAACTTGCCTACTATTTTTATTTTTTAATCGCTTACTCTCCATTCTTTAAAATTGAAACGTTTTCACAAACAAAATGCTCTACATTTCTATGTTTTAATCTTATCACCATCATATGGTAAAGACCAATTATTCGAATAGATGAGGGGAAACAATTTTTCCTACTCCGTTCTCTTACTTCTTTAATCGGCTCGAAATAATTTTTATTAATCCAAACGTTCTAAGAGAAACTCATCCGCTTCACAAAATAGAGTCGCTATTTTCGAAAATATTGCATTTGATGTAACTATCTTCTGTAAAAATGCTTCACGTGAAACATTTCAGAAGAAAACCACAACGCCCTTCTAAATTTGCAAAATTTTCCATATCATCAAAAATATGTTGGTCCCCTTTTAGTTGGAAAGAAAGAGTCAGCCATTCTTAGAAAATTTAGTTTTATTCCGCTTACCAAGTGCAATTATTAAAGTTTTTCTGATTAAAATTTTTATGATGTGTTATCTATTATTTTTAGATTTTTTACTCTATTCAGACAATCTATTTTTTCAGCAAAATAACCGCACAACGATAATCCGTGTTGTGCGGCTATAAA
Organism: Enterococcus sp. FDAARGOS_553; assembly: GCF_003812305.1. Taxonomy (NCBI): domain Bacteria; kingdom Bacillati; phylum Bacillota; class Bacilli; order Lactobacillales; family Enterococcaceae; genus Enterococcus; species Enterococcus sp. FDAARGOS_553. Next base: position 1,147,169 of record NZ_CP033740.1, on the reverse strand, counting down.
AAAACGAGTATTAATCTTACGCTAAATCTTCTCCATTTGAAGCAATCACTTGTTTATACCAATCGAAGGATTTTTTCTTTGATCGATCCATTGTGCCATTGCCTTCATCATCAAAGTCCACGTAGATAAAGCCATAGCGTTTGCTCATTTCTCCGGTTGACGCGCTAACGAGGTCAATACATCCCCATGGTGTATATCCCATCAGGTCAACACCATCTTCAATCGCTTCACCCATTGCTTCGATATGACGACGTAAGTAATCAATGCGGTAATCGTCTTCGATTTTGCCATCTTCACTAATAGTATCGATAGCTCCTAAACCATTTTCCACGATAAATAATGGTTTCTGGTACCGATCATACAATTCATTCAACGCAATGCGCAGTCCTTCTGGATCGATTTGCCAGCCCCATTCACTTGCTTCCAAGAATGGATTGCGGACACCACCCAACAAGTTACCTTGTACTTCATCAGCTTCTTCTGTTGTGATATCCACTGCAGAAGACATGTAATAGCTAAATCCAATATAATCGACGGTATACTTAGCAATCAATACTAAATCTTCTTCGGTAATATCAAGATCTTCCTTCTTGACCCCATGCTCTTTATACAAGCGATCAGTAAATGCTGGATATTTCCCACGTACTTGCACGTCGGCACAGTAGTAGTTGAAGGCTTGGTTATGGGTCATTGTTGCTACTTGGTTGACTGGGTTTGCATCAATGCTATAGGTCGTTGCATAAATGATCATGCAACCAATTTGTAACTCAGGATTCAATTCATGCCCAATTTTTACTGCTTTACTGCTGGCAACAAATTGGTTGTGCCACGCTTGGATCACGTTTGTAAAGTCGCTAGCACCCGTACTGTTGACCATTCCTTGGCTCAATGCGGAGAAATGGAAAGCTGAATTGATTTCATTGAAAGTCATCCAGTATTTGACTTTACTATGGAAACGTTCCAAAACGACTTTTGCAAAACGCTCATAGAAATCGATCAATGCTCGATTTTTCCAGCCACCGTATTCTTTGGCTAAATGCAAGGGCATTTCATAGTGGGAGATCGTAACCACTGGCTCGATCCCGTATTTCAAACATTCATCAATCAACGCATCGTAAAATGCTAACCCAGCTTCGTTCGGTGTCGTTTCATCACCTTTTGGAAAAATACGTGTCCAAGCGATTGAAAAACGATAGCTCTTGAAGCCCATTTCCGCAAACAACGCAATGTCTTCTTTGAAACGGTCATAATGGTCGATCCCGCGATGATTTGGATAGGTGTATTTGTCCTCATCGATCGTCCAATCAAACGTATCACTGCCTAAAATCGCTAAACGCTGTTTGCCACCAGGCATTGCATCCGCCACTGACAAGCCTTTGCCATCGCGATCGAACGCCCCTTCTAATTGATTCGCTGCGGTCGCGCCGCCCCATAAGAAATTTTCTGGAAATTTTGCCATTTGCTCGTTCTCCTTTGCCTAATTTATTTTAACAAAGTCATATGTTTGCAAGTAACTGAAACAATAACTTTGCTGCTTAACATTCTAAGAAATACCCGAAAAAAATAAAAAACCTAAATAAGAGCCGCTACAAAGAGCGTTTTCTCATTTAGGTTTTGCCTGATCGAGTCAGTAACAATCCAACTTGGGTTTTTCTGTTTTTACTATAGCATTAAGCAGTCAGATTGTCATCATAAAATCGGTTTCTTTTAAACTGTTCATGTTATGGTCCACCTGTACTTCTCTCATAACCGAAAATTATTCCTATCGCTTTATAAACATTCGTAACGGTTGTATTAAAATCCATTAAATATGGATTTTAATACAATTTAACTTTCTTCGTAATTTAAAAATTTTAAAAATAAAATAACTATTTAGCTAAAAGTAAAAGACTTTTGGCAGCGATGTTGATTTCATTCACGATCTCTCCACGTGGCTCTATACCTGCTCCAAAATTATCTGCAACGATCCACCATTTCTCTTGCTTGAATTCTTCCCTATTTACCAAAATGTCTTTATTGCTGCTGTTCACCAAAACAGCTAATGATTGCCATGTATCATTGTAACCATTATTCGGAATAATATATGCAAGGAAATTTTCATTGTTACTCTCAATAAACTGAATACTTTCAGCTGTTCGAATCGTGGCATCTCTCAATGGAGGATAGAATTTACGGATCTGCCACATACCTTGATAAAATGACCGCAACTCATTAAAAGTTTGTGCGCGTTTCCAGTCTAGCTGATTAATTTCTATCGGTGAACGGAAAGAATTTTCGTCTCCTTGTTTGGTACGGCCAAACTCTTCGCCTGCTTGGGTCAATACTGCTCCTTGGCTAGTAAACAAAATGGCTGCTGCTAGTTTGTTGCGGGCTAAAAGCTCAGGATCAAAATCATAATTTCTTTCCGTCGCTGAAGCCTGCATGGTTGCCACCAGTTTGTCCCATAAGGTCAAATTATCATGGACTGAAGCATAGGCGATCACTTGGCGGGGAGATTTTGCCCAGCGCTCGGCGCCTTCTTGTCCAGCAACTTTCGTATTTCCTTGAATCGCCGTTGCCAAATTTGCCGCATAAAAGGTTTGCTTGACTTGCGGTTGACCATTCATTCCCTGAATAAAAGCTCCGTCTGTTTCTTCAAAGACATCACCTTTGATACTGTCTCTTAAATCATTGCTAAAAACCGCAACGCCTTCTGACAGTGCCCAGACATTACTTTTATTCGCTGGGATGTTTGGCTGGATGATACGATTGCTGCCGGCATCCCATGGTTCTCCGTATAGAATAACATGAGAGAAACCTTCCGAATCCAGGCTTGCACGCAGTTGATTCATCGTCTCCACATCGATCAGTCCCATCAAATCAAAACGAAATCCATCAATTTTGTACTCCTTAGCCCAATAAAGGATTGAATCAATAATAAACTTGCGCATCATTTTACGTTCTGAGGCAATTTCATTGCCACAGGCAGAGCCATCAGCGAAATTTCCTTCTTCATCCTGACGGTAGTAATAGTTTGGCACAGTCTTATTAAACCAAGAAGATTCTGTGACTGCAGTATGATTAAAAACGACGTCCATTACTACACCAATAGATTCCTCATGGAGAGACTGAATCATTTGTTTGCATTCCCGAATGCGGGCTTTGGGATCCTTCGGGTCTGAAGAATACTTTCCTTCTGGAACGTTATAATTCTTAGGATCATATCCCCAGTTGTAGGCTGTAGACAGCTCGTCATTATCAAAATCAAAGATTGGCAACAGATGAACATAGTTAATCCCCTGTTCTTTCAAATAGGCGAGCCCTGTTGGCTGCCTTTCATCTCCTTCAAGATGCGTATTCTTTTCAGTAAACGCTAGATATTTTCCACGATTTTTTTCTGAGATTCCGCTAGTTTTAGAACTACTGAAATCTTCCACATGTAATTCCCAAATGTAAGCGTCTGTAATCGTATCTTGGCCAACACATTCTGTCTGCGACCATCCCTCAGGATCCGTTTCTTTTAAATCAACGATAGCCCCACGATCCCCATTGAGACCGACAGCTTTCGCATAAAGATCAACCACTTCAACCTTCTCTTGTCCTCGCTGGATTTCAAACGTATAGAACATTTCTTTGACTTCATCCGTAACTGTGACCTTCCAACAATTATTTTCTTGCTTCATTGGAACTGTCATCACACGATCCTTGTCTTTAACCTCTCCGCTTTGATAAATAATGACTGAAACTGCATCAGCCTCTGGCGTCCAGCATTTAAAGGTTATCGCATGCTCTTGAAAGGTTACGCCAAGGTCGTTTCCTTGGTAAGTATGCTCTTCCAAAAAACAGATTCGCTGATCGATTTGAGCTTTTTTATCTGAATAATTATCTGTTTGACCCATCAAGATTCCTCCATCACTTGTTTCTTTTTAGTCATAAAACACCTTACTTTTTGCTAATTCTACCTTCTCATATTTCTTGAAAATTGCCAACAATAAACCCATACTATTCGTTTACAAGAAAATGAATGAGCCAAGAATTTTTATAAAGCAAGAAGCCTATCAAGTAATGAGAAAAATTAAAAAACAGTTTATCGTTATTTTAAAAACCAGCTTCGATGACTGATTGTGGTAATATTTCTCGATAAATATACATAGGATCAATCAGTGTACGATAAAAATAGTCTTTAATATCTTGTAAAAATTCTTCTATTGCTTGCATATTCTCTCCCCGTACATAAGTAAGAACGAGACCAGAAAAGAAAATCAAACTTTCATTATGCAATTTTTCAATGTCTTCGCAATTTGCTTTTTGATATACTTCGGATTCAGCCATTGTCTCTATAAACAATGACAATGATTGATCTCTTAAATAGGAACCACACCCTATATCATTCAAAAATAACGCAAAAAATAAGTTCCTATTTTGGCTGGCAAACAAATAATAGTTAAGCCAAAACGTATACAATGGATCATCCTCTATCTCCTTTTTCAAAGAAAGCTCGTGAATCTCTGCCAAAACATCATCAATCATTGCCTGTTTATAATTTTGCATATTCGAAAATTGGAAATAGATCGGTTGTGTAGAAATCTTTGCATATTTCGCAATTTTTCTAACAGTGATGGGAGTATACAAATATTCTTCTAAATGACTGCGTAACCTATTGATTAAATATTTCTTTGTGATTGTTTGTTTTCTCATTATTAACTCCTTTCCTGATAAACACACACTCTCTTACTAACTTCTTTCGTAGCTGGACTGAGTATCGTGTGTCTTTTATCAAGCAACTTTTCCAACAGCAATTACCTAACACAACAACTATACGTTTGTCTAAAATCCTAACAACTTTTTATTAGTAATACTTTACCAAAAGAATCTAATATAAAATAATCAATATTTTCACCGTACGATGAATTTTAAGTAAGGAAAAATGACTAGAAGCAAAAAAATAGGCGCAACCTGGAAGTTACTACGTCTTGAGACTGATTTCCACAAATCGACTTGCAAAACTATACTATGTTTTATATAGTATTATGTATAAGGTGGTGTAGTCATTGGATAGTCAACTGAAAAAAGGGATTATCGAATTCTGTGTGTTAGCTTTTTTACAAAGAGGAGACTCTTATGGATATGAAATCGTTAAAAATATTTCTCCTCTATTGCCAATCTCTGAATCAACTTTATACCCTATCTTGAAACGCTTAGAGGCAAATAAAAAAGTTTCGACTTATTCAAAAGAACATAATGGCCGGCTGAGAAAATATTATCAAATCACTGCTCATGGTCAAAATAGTATCCATGAATTTTTGACTATTGATTGGCCTCATTTAGAAAAAATTCATCATTATATTAAAGGAGACAACTGACATGGATCGCATAACATTTATTAAAAGTTTAGCAGCTGAATTAGCCTATAAGACCAAACCAAGTGAGATTCATCATCTTATTGATTATTATGATGAAATGATCCAAGATTTGATGGAAGAGGGACTCTCTGAAGTTGAAGCTGTAGCCAGATTAGGGACTCCTCAAAGTATTGCTCAAAGTGCATTAGGTGCCGAAGAAATTGTCGTAAAAGTTCCTCGGCGTTTTCATCCATTCTTATTAGTGATAATTTTTCTAGGATTTCCTCTATGGGGAAGCTTACTGTTAACCGTTCTATTGTTGATGCTTAGTGGTTTGATAGTTATTTGGTGCCTTCCATTCAGTACAAGTGTTATTGGCATAACTTCACTGATTGGCGGCATTGCAAGTGTTGTTTTAAGCCCTTTACTACTATCTCAAGGTCTTCACTTTTCTATCACCCAGTTAGGTCTAGGCGTCACGATGTTCGGAATAGGGTTAGTATGTATGATTTTTACTTATATGCTTAGTAAACCCATCTTAGGTTGGACGCAACAGTTTATTCATTTGCCTAAAGCGTTATACAAAAACTTTCAAAAGCAGGTGGTAAGATGATCAAAATAAATAAACGTTTGCTGCTAATGATAGGCGGGGCATTCATTTTTCTAGGGCTATTCATTTGTTTTTTAGGGTATGCATCATCAGGGTTTTCTCCTGAAGCATACATCGTATCTGACCGTCCTTGGTACCAACTTTTCAATTTTTTTACAGATTAAAATATGTTCAAAGCAATGATTTCACCGAGCAATGAAATTGTTGAACTATACTTTTCTTCCTATGCATACTATTATGTAAGTACATCCTGTATCCTATTTTATAGGGTAAACAAGAAACGCCATACCATCCTATGGTGTTTTTTGTTTGTTATTTAACAAATATATTTAGATAAAAAGCCACTTCTGAGTTCAACCTCAGAAGTGGCCCTTTGTATAAATTCTATTGAATTTCTTGTACCGTACCTATGGGAAATAATTTTCTAAATAATCGTCGTACAATTGGTCCGGCAATCAATAATTGTAACGGTAAAGCAACAACTACATTCTTACCAATATTAGATAACCATGTCATTAATAGTCCTTGATTTACATTCGGATGCATTACAGCACCAAAAAGTGACATAAAGAAAACCATGCCAGCAATCATCATTGATGAGATTAGACCAATCTTTTTCCAAGCTGGGGTATCTTTTTCAATAAAACGGAAAGCAAATGCTTTCGCAGGACCTGAGACAATAAACCAATCTAAAATAAACGCAATACATATAGCAAATGGCAGTTCATTCCAAGCCAATTGAAAAGCTATTGCAGTAATTCCCACCTCATACATTAAATTGTAGACACTCATGAAGTACACCATAAAAAAACACATAAATGTCGTATAGATCAAACTTTCTTTTTTGTTAATCGGCATTTAAAACTTCCTTTCTTTTTTACATACTTGATTATTCTAACAAAATAAAAATTTTGGTGTAAGGATTTTTTTGAAAAGTTTCAAATAAAATTCAGTTTTATTTTTCAAACATTTCTATTGACTCTTCAAAAAGAAGTCAGTACAATAGCTTTTAGATTAAATCGTACAGATAACAAGCAGTAATGCTTGTCGAGAGAGAGGCGGTTTCTATTTATTTAGAAACTGGCTCTTTTTTTATGAATTTTTTTAGAGGTGATAATATGGAGAAAAAAATAAAATTGTTAGGCGCTATTATAGCAACCGGTATTATGTCATTTGCTGGGGTATTGATCGAAACAGCTATGAATGTAACATTTCCGACTTTGATTAATCAATTCAATCTTTCTACTTCAAATGTGCAATGGGTTACAACAATCTATTTGCTGGTGATATCGATCATCGTACCAATTTCTACTTTTCTGTTGAAACAATTTCAAATTCGAACATTATTTTTGGCTGCTAACGGGTTGTTTTTAGCAGGATTACTGATTGATTTCCTCTCCCCTTCCTTTGCTATCCTATTACTTGGTCGTTTACTTCAAGGGGCAAGTACAGGAATTGCTTTACCGTTGATGTTTCATATCATCCTTACGTACTCTCCTTTGGAAAAAAGAGGAACTATGATTGGAATCGGAAATTTAACTACTTCAATTGCACCGGCGATTGGTCCTACTTACGGAGGTTTATTGACTTCTCTCTTGAATTGGAACTACATTTTCCTCTTCTTAATACCCGTCTTATTGGTCTCATTGGTTTTAGGTCTTTATTCAATACCTAAAATTGAAATTGAAAAAACTGGTCGTCTGGATTTGTGGAGTGTTTTGGGTATCACTTTTATGTTTAGTGGCTTTTTGCTTTTCTTAAACCAAATTGGTTCTCTTACGAGCATATTTCCATTAGCACTTGGTATTTTAGGTGCAGCTCTTTTCTATAAACGTTCCTTGCAATCTGAGCCTTTGATTCGCTTATCTGTATTCAAAAATCGTTCTTTCCGATTATTCTTATTCGGATTTCTTGTCTGTCAGTTTCTTTTACTTGGAATCTCATTTGTCTTGCCAAACTTTGTTCAAATAGTCCTTGGTCAGGACGCATTCACTGCTGGATTGGTTATGTTGCCTGGTGCGATTGTAGGTGCTGTTCTAGCTCCTCTTTCAGGCCGTATGTTGGATAGCATCGGACCTAAAAAACCGATTATGATTGGTCTTGTATTGATTACTTTTGGCTGGTTAGCGTTGGCCTTGCTATTGCACCTGACGTTTTTGTGGGCGTTTATTGCTGCCCATGTCTTTTATATGATCGGAATCGGTTGTTCGTATAGCAATATGATGACTATGGGGTTAAGTAAAATTGACCAACATTTGGCCGCCGATGGAAATGCCATCTTCAACACACTGCAACAATTTTCTGGCGCTGTCGCAACAGCTTTAGTTGCGACAATGATCGACCTTGCTCAAAAAGTAAGTCCCGATTATATTTCCGGAACAATTTTAGGGTCACAAATCGCTTTATTCTTCCTATGGGTGCTAGTATTGCTAGTCGTATTTCTAACTTTGCGCTACTTTTATAAAGAACGTGTACGCCAAACAAAATAACCCTTTAAGAAAAATAAAACAAAAAAATACGGCTCATGAATGGAATGATAGCTTCCTTTCATGAGCCTACTCTTTTTTATTTAGCGGACTTCAGCAGCCCCTACTCGATCATGCGCGTGTACACTGCCGGTTTTGTTGATTGTCAGCTGATTGATCTTTTCAGCGTTCGTAAGAACCGTAACAACATCTGTTTTCTTTCCAGCTTTGGTAACAGCTTCTAGATCCATCTCAGCAATCAATGTATCTACTGTGACAGCATCACCTTCCGACACTTTGACAGTGAATGGTGCGCCTTTTAATTCAACGGTATCTAATCCCATATGAACTAAGACCTCTGCCCCACCAGGAGTCAAAATTCCAATTGCATGTTTTGTTTCAAAAATACTTGAAACCGTCCCTGCAACAGGAGCATAGATTTTTCCGTTACTTGGACGAACTGCATAGCCATCACCCATCATTTTTTGTGAAAAAACAGGGTCTTCCACTTCACCGATTGCAATGATTTGACCATCTGCCGGTGCATAAAGCATTTCCTCAGTTACAGTAGTCTCTTTTGAAATAGTTTGAGATGGAGTGTTTGCTACACCAGCACTTGCACCTGCTGTTGCCAGTCCTTCTGCATACGCATTGTCTTCAACACTATTGACTGAATCAATTTTATTAAAGATTCCTTGACGGCGAAAAACTATGGTTAAAATAAACGGTACAACTATTGCAATCAGCATTGCCATCCCAAAAGCTAACAAACCTCCGCCTTCTGTTGCGTTGATGGCTAAAATACCAGGTAATCCACCGACTCCTATTGCATTTGCTCGCACACCCATTAAATTATTAAACATACTTGCAATACCTGAACCAATCATTGCAGCTACAAATGGATAAACATATTTTAAGTTGATCCCAAACATTGCAGGTTCTGTCACTCCCAAGTAACAAGAGATTGTTGCTGGAATTGAAACCTGTTCTTCTTTTTCATTCCCTCGATGTAAAAATACAATCGCTAATACAGCAGAACCTTGTGCAATATTAGATAGCGCAATCATCGGCCATAAATTTGTCGTACCAAATGATGAAATCAACTGCATATCGATTGCATTTGTCATATGGTGAAGTCCAGTAATAACTAATGGTGCATACAGGGCTCCAAAAATCAGACTAAACAACCAGCTGACGGAAGAAGTCAAGCCTGTATTAACAACGTTAGAAATAATGTCTCCTAACCACCAGCCAATCGGTCCTAAAACAACATGTGCAGCTAAAATTGTTGGTAATAAAGAGAATAACGGAACAAAAATCATTGAAATCGCTTCTGGTATATGCTTCCTAAAAAAGATTTCTAAATATGCTAACATAAAACCAGCCAACATCGCTGGTATAACTTGTGCTTGGTAACCAATTTTATCAATTTGTGCAAATCCAAAATCCCAAAATGGAATATCAGCAGCTGCTGTACTAGCAACAGAATAAGCATTTAACAACTGTGGAGAGACTAATGTAATCCCTAAAATAATACCAAGAATTTGAGTTGTTCCCATCTTACGAGTAATACTCCATGTGATACCTACTGGAAGAAAATGGAAAATTGCTTCCCCAGGTAGCCATAAGAAATCATTAACTCCACTCCAAAATACAGATTGGGAAACAATTGTTCCACTACCAAAATCAATTCCTTCCAAAACATTACGGAACCCCAGAATAAGTCCTCCAACAATAATAGCTGGTATAATTGGTGTAAAAATCTCTGCCAAAACTGCAATAGCCCGTTGAAACGGATTTTGATTCTTTTTTGCAATCGCTTTACTTTGTTCTTTAGAAACTCCTTCAATCCCAGATACCGCTGTAAAATCATTGTAAAACGTTGGAACATCATTTCCGATAATCACTTGAAACTGCCCAGCATTTGTAAACATCCCTTTAACACTTGGAATATCTTCAATGGCTTTCTCGTTTGCTTTCGACTGATCATTCAGTACAAATCGCATCCGCGTCGCACAGTGAGTCACAGCTGCAATATTTTCTTTACCGCCTACATACTCCAGCAATTTCTCAGCATCATCCCGATACTTCCCCATAATAATAAACCCCTTCCATTTAAACTTGTATATATATGTTTTTATTTCATGCTAATCATAACTTTATATTTACAATATTGCAAGCGTTTCATTCTATATTTTTTTCACTAAAGACATTTGTGAAAAATAATCATTCAGAACATGCTTTATTTTTGTTGGTACAAAAGGATTTTCATTCAAAAAAATAAACTTTGAGCAAATAAAAAAAACAAATCACTTTCATTTAACTTTACACAATAATTTAAAAAAACAGCCTTATTAAATTGAAAAAGCTTACAATATCGGTTATAATCATTTTGCATGTATAGACAAGTAGAAAGGAGAGAATACTGTGAACAAAATTGAGATCACTAATGATCAATGGCTATTGGCCGACCACATGGGTGCTATATTCACGTTTACAGGGACCACCAATGAACGAATAGCAGCATTAAAGAAACAATTGGAAAAGAATCAAGAGGGAGGAATCCTTTCCGACTCATTCGTCTTTACTAACGAAGAAGGAACCTTTTCATTAGATCAATGGTTAACCGAAAAATTAAATCGAGCGTTTGTATGTGGAACTGAAGAAAGCTTTGAAGAGAAGCGTTTGGAGATTCCTTGGCAATTAGAATATTATGGCTATACTCCTGGCAAAGATGAGTACTCCGTTGAATCACTATTAACAGTAGGAAATGGCTTTATAGGGTTGCGTGGTACTACACCAGAAATGGAGATTTCCGATGCCAATTATCCTGGGCTTTATTTAGCAAGTCTCTATAATACGGCGGAGTCAGAGGTGTCTGATCGTACCATTACAAATGAGGACTTCGTCAATGCACCAAATCTGCAAAAAATTTATTTAGTCATTGATAACGAAAAAATCGATATCGCACAAAATACACTTTTATCTTTTAAGCGTCAATTAAATTTAAAAACTGGATTATTTACCTCCTTCGCTGAAATCGAAACACAAACAAAAAAGCAATTAAGAATTGAAACACAAAAAATTGCTAATATGGGAAATAGTCATCACTACTCCATCCTTTACCGCTTTACTCCACTTAATTTTACCGGAGAAATCGACGTGATAAGTGAAGCAGATGGTTCGGTCTACAATTATAATGTCGCACGCTATCGAAGCTTGACAAACAAGCACTTGACCATTCAAACAACGGAGTATTTTAAGAGCAAAGCTCTACTCATTGCCCGTACAAATCAGTCTGACATTACGGTTTGCCAAGCATCACAATTATTTTCTGATGACTTTTCTCTTGAAACATTAAAATCAGAAAAAACGGCAGAAAAAGTAATTCAAAAATTAACAATTTCTGTGGAGAAAAATAGAACTTATACTTTAGAAAAATCAGTTACTGTTGCTAAATATCAAATGGGAGAACAAACAACTACTAGCAAGCTGGCACTTCTTTCACTACCACGGTTTAAAGAAATGTATGCTGAATCCAAAGAAGCTTGGCGCAAACTATGGGAGAATGCAGCCATTACCATTGATGGGGATCTCATGTCACAAAAAATGCTGAATCTTCACACATACCATCTATTAGTGTCAGCAGCACCCAACGCCTATGAGCAATCTCTTGATGCTAGTATCACAGCCCGTGGTCTCCATGGTGAGGCTTACCGTGGTCATATTTTTTGGGATGAATTATTCATCTTACCTTTTTATATTCTTCATTTTCCTAAAACCGCCAGAGAGATCTTACTTTACCGCTATCAGCGCTTAACGGCAGCCAAGAAAGCAGCCAAAGAAGCCGGATACCAAGGAGCAATGTTTCCATGGCAATCTGGTTTAGATGGAACAGAACAGTCACAAGAACTTCATTTGAATCCTATCAGTGGTGAGTGGAAAGAAGACCATAGCCGATTGCAACGTCACGTTTCTTTAGCGATTGCCTATAATGTATGGCAGTACTGGCATAACGTTCGTGACCGATCTTTTATGGAGCAATACGGTTTAGAATTAATTTTAGAAATTGCTCATTTTTGGCAGAGTGCTGCTACTTTGGATTCTCTCACAGGCCGTTACTCAATCGAAGGTGTCATGGGACCGGATGAATTTCATGAAAGCTATCCCAACAGTCAAAAAGGTGGGTTGAAAAATAATGCATATACTAATATGATGGTAGTGTGGTTGTTTGAAGAAGTGGAAAAATTACGCAACCAACTTTCACCAGAAATCTTTCAAAGTGTAGCAGCTAAAGTGCAGCTTTCAGAGGACAATTTCTCACAAATGACCGATATTCGTAAAAATTTATGTTTAGAAATTAATCCCGAAGGAATTATTGCACAATTTGAAGGCTATTTTGATTTAAAAGACTTAGACTGGGATCATTATAGAGAAAAATATGGGAACATTTATCGTATGGATCGTATTTTAAATGCTGAAGGAAAAAGCGCCGATGCATACAAAGTTGCCAAACAAGCTGACAGCCTAATGATTTTTTACAATTTTTCAACAGCGCAAGTGCATCAAATTTTAGATGATCTTACTTACCGCTTACCCGAAGATTATGTAGAAAAAAACTTGCATTATTATTTGGCAAGAACTTCTCATGGCTCTACACTCTCTCGAGTTGTACATGCTCAATTGGCAGCAATGGTTGACCAGCAAGATCTCGCTTGGTCTTTATATCAAGAGGCTCTCTATTCAGATTACCGCGATATTCAAGGAGGAACCACTGCCGAAGGAATTCATGCGGGTGTAATGGCGGCAACTCTCTATATTCCGCTAACGACATTTGCGGGAATCGATTTTCGGGAAGATGTGATGCGTATTGATCCAAATCTGCCTAAGCAATGGCAAAATATTCAATTTAATATTCAAGTCAGAGGTATTAATTATCACTTTAATGTTACACATGAAACATTGACAGTTGTAGCTGACCAAAATACAACGATCATTCTTTCTGGTGCTACTCATGAATTAAAAGCCAATAAAGAACAATCTATCAACTATTAAAGGAGAGTAACATAATGAAAAAAGGGTTTGTTTTTGATTTAGATGGTGTGATTACAGACACAGCCAAATATCACTATATCGCATGGAAAGAACTAGCCGCTGAAATCGGTATTGAAATCGACTTAAAATTCAACGAACAACTAAAAGGGATTAGTCGTATGGATTCCTTAGAGCGTATTTTAACATTAGGAAATAAAAATGATGCTTATAGTTCAGAAGAAAAAGATGCTTTAGCAAGCAAAAAAAACACTCACTATGTTCAATTACTTCAAAGTCTGACTCCGGATGACCTTCTTCCGGGTGTCAAAACTTTTCTAGAAGAAGCAAAACACAAGGGGATTCCTTGTGCTATCGCATCGGCATCTAAAAATGCGCCATTTATTTTAGATAAATTGGGTGTCATGCAGGATTTTGATGTAATCGTTGACCCAGCCACACTTTCTAAAGGTAAACCAGATCCAGAAATCTTTATCCAAGCTGCAAAAGGGCTGAACATTAAACCTAGTGATGCAGTTGGTTTTGAAGATGCCCAAGCAGGTATTGATGGCATTAAGGCAGCTGGCATGTATGCAGTTGGTGTCTATTCTGGTGAAGAACTGCATGGAGCTGACACAATCGTCGAAAAACTGACGGATCTTTCAATTGATGAATTATTGGCCAAATAGCCGATTGCTTTTCAAAAATGCCCTCGCTATAATAGGCAAGAGGAGGCAATCCCATGAATAAATTCAAAGAGATATTTTTGGATCTTGAACAAAAGATACTGTCAAACGAATACCCGCCACACTCTCTTTTACCTAGTGAGAACCAATTAATCAAAATGTACAGTGTTTCTCGTGAAACGGTTCGAAAAGCCTTGAATCTTTTAAAAAATGCTGGCTACATTCAAAAAAAACAAGGAAAAGGTTCAATCGTTTTAGATCTGAATCGTTTTGACTTTCCTATTTCTGGTCTAACTAGTTTTAAAGAATTACAAGATACTCAACGTATTCCTAGTGAAACAAAAGTAGTTGAAATTCGTAAGATCGCCGTTTCACCAAAATTACATGGTATTACTGATTGGCCAGTTGCTTCTGAAGCTTGGAAATTGGTACGTCAAAGAAAGATTGATGGTGAAGTTGTCATTCTAGATAAAGATTATTTAGATGCTTCGATTATTGAAGAATTGCCTGAACGTCGAGCACAAGACTCGATCTATGATTACTTTGAAAATGATCTTGGACTTGAAATTGCCTATGCACAAAAAGAAATTACCGTGGATCCAGTCAATAAAGAATTAAGAGATTTAATGGACCTTCATCCTGATGATCAACATGTTGTTACTGTACGTAGTTTGGTTTATCTTGAAGACACACGCTGTTTTGAATACACTGAATCGATACATCGCTTAGATAAATTTCGATTTGTAGACTTTGCGCGCAGAAGAAAAATCTAACCTCTCTTAAGTACTAGGCGGCTTTGATTAATTTTAATCCTGCTAACGAGGGCTAAACTATTTGATAAAAAAGAACCTTGGCTTTAAAAGCCAAGGTTCTTTTTTATGCTATTTAGCGTAATCAGTTGCTCGCGTTTCACGAATAACCGTTACTTTGATATGTCCTGGATAATCAAGATCATCTTCAATTTTTTTGCGGATATCACGTACTAGACGAACCGCATCTAAATCGGAGATCTCTTCTGGCTTAACCATAACTCGTACTTCTCGTCCTGCTTGTACAGCAAAACTTGAATCTACACCTTTGAAGCCATTCGCAATATTTTCTAAGTTTTGTAAACGACGGATATAGTTTTCCAACGATTCGCTACGTGCACCTGGTCTAGCAGCGGATAAAGCATCTGCTGCAGCTACCAGCACAGAGATAACTGAAGTAGCTTCTACGTCTCCATGGTGGGATGCAATTGCGTTAATGACTACAGGATTTTCTTTATATTTGGCAGCAAGTTCAGCACCAATCTCAACATGTGAGCCTTCAATTTCATGATCAAGTGCTTTCCCAATATCATGCAGCAGTCCAGCACGTTTTGCTAACTGAATGTCCTCACCTAATTCAGCAGCTAGAACACCCGAAAGTTTTGCCACTTCAATTGAGTGATTCAATACGTTTTGTCCATAACTGGTTCTAAAGCGTAAACGTCCCAATATCTTGATCAAATCAGGATGTAGGGTATGTGCACCGACTTCAAAGGCTGCTTGTTCCCCATATTCACGGATGTGTTCATCCATTTCTTTGCGGGATTTCTCAACCATCTCTTCAATACGTGCAGGATGGATCCGTCCATCTTGGATCAGTTTCTCTAATGTCATTCGTGCAATCTCTCGACGGATTGGATCGAATCCTGATAGTACAACTGCTTCTGGTGTGTCATCGATAATCAGATCAATACCGGTCAATGTTTCCAATGTCCGAATATTGCGTCCTTCTCGTCCAATGATTCGACCTTTCATCTCGTCATTTGGTAATGATACGACAGATACTGTTGTTTCTGATACTTGATCTGCAGCACAACGTTGAATTGCTAATGACAATAAGTTTTTCGCTTTACGATCTGCTTCTTCTTTTGCACGTTGCTCTGATTCTTTTACCATAATCGTTAATTCATGATTCAATTCTTCTTCCGTTGATTTCATGATCAACTCTTTGGCTTCCTCTCTAGACAAAGCCGCAATACGCTCTAATTCTTGCTGTTGCCCATCGATTAGTTTTTCTACTTCTTTTTCTCGCTCGTCAATTAATTGTTGTTTCTCACTAAGTCTGTTTTCTTTTTCTTCCAGTGAGTGCTCTCGTTTTTCCAAAGAATCATCTTTGCGATCAAGTACTTGTTCTCTTTGGAGCAAGCGATTTTCTTGTGATTTTAAATCAAGTTTGCTTTCTTTCAACTCACTTTCAATCTCTGACCGATAACGCTGATTTTCTTCCTTAGCTTCTAACAATGCTTCTTTTTTTAGAGTTTCTGCTTCTTTTTTAGCGCTTTCGATAATTCCAGTTGCAGAATTTTGCGCGCCATTGATCTCTTTTTCGTGACGAGATTTGGTCACAAAAACTCCTAATCCAAGACCGACAATTAAACCGATGATAGCGAGGAGAATGTAAAGTAGTTCCAATGAATCCACCTCCATACTATCTTTTACAATATTTTGTAGTTTTGATAAACAAATTAAAATAAATTATCAAGTTGCCTACTGCTATGTGGAAACCCACATAAGTTTATTCTAATGTTTGTACACAAGAGTGTCAACTTTAAATCCTATGTACATCACCTCCGAGAGTGTAAAATATTTTGTGTAAATAGAAAAAAGGAAGTCCCTTCTGTAGAATAGAGTTACCACAACACATTCACAGAAGAGAGGACTTCCCTATGAACGATTTTACTACAGAAATTCTAAAGACTCTAGCGAACAAAGGCGATTTGAATGAATTATTCCGTGTCCATTTGGAGAAAGCAGTCAATACGCTTCTCAAAACGGAGTTAACGGCTTTCCTAGATTACGAAAAGTATGATCGCATTGGTTTTAACACGGGTAATTCTCGTAACGGCTCCTATGACCGTACGGTCAAGACCGAGTATGGGGAACTTCATCTCCAGATTCCGCGCGACCGCAATGGTGAGTTCAAGCAACAGACTGTTCCTGCTTATAGACGGACGAATGACACGTTAGAGGAGACCGTCATTCACCTCTTCCGAAAAGGTATTACCATGTCGGAAATCGCAGACTTGATTGAGAAAATGTATGGGCATTACTACACGCCCCAAACCATGTCCAATATAACAAAATCATTTACAGAAGAGGTAACGGCGTTTAAAGGGCGGGAGCTTCATGACCGTTATGCTGCTATTTATATGGACGCAACGTATATTCCGTTAAAGCGGAAAACCGTCGCCAAGGAAGCTATTCATATCGCAGTTGGCATTCGCCCGGACGGATCAAAGGAAGTATTGAGCTATGCGATTGCACCGACTGAATCCATCACGATTTGGGAGGAAATTTTATTGGACCTTCAAGAGCGCGGTTTGAAAAATGTCCTCCTGTTCATCACGGATGGCTTAAAGGGGATGGTAGGAGCGATTAGTCGGTTCTATCCCAAAGCTCGTTTTCAACATTGTTGTGTACACGTTTCCCGTAATATCAGTCACAAAGTGCGTGTCGATGATCGTAAGGAAGTCTGTGATGATTTTAAAATGGTGTATCAAGCCTCATCTAAAGAGGTGGCGTTGGAAGCACGTGGTGCTTTTGCGGAAAAAAGGAAAACCAGCTATCCAAAAGTGGTTGAATCGATTCTTTCGAACGATCACTTGCTCACTTTCTATGATTTCCCCTTGGCCATACGCAAGAGTATTTATTCTACGAACTTGATTGAATCCTTTAATAAGCAAATCAAGAAATACAGCCACCGCAAGGAACAGTTCCAAAACGAAGAGTCGATGGAACGTTTCTTAGTCTCGTCTTTTGATACTTACAACCAAAAATTCCTAGGTCGCAGTCATAAAGGCTTTCAACAGGCCGAAGGCGAACTTGAACAAATGCTAAGCCAACTGATTGAGAATTAGAAACAATCTGCAGTAGGGAAGAATCATTTACACAAAATTATTGACGCTCCCTCACCTCCTATAGGTTTCATTTTAACGTGCAGTTTTTATGAGCAGATCTGTTATTACTGTACAAAAAAAGCCAAACACTTGAATGTTTGGCTTCTTCTTTATCGTTAAACGATCTTATTCGTCTAATGGTAGTTCTTCTTGCGCATCTTCTGTTTCAATGACCGTTTCTCCGGTACCAATGCCGTACGCATCGCGAACACGAGCAGAAACTTCCATCATCATTTCTTGATGTTCACGCATATAGTTTTTCGCGTTTTCCCGCCCCTGACCAATGCGATCTCCTTTATAAGCATACCAAGCACCGCTCTTATCAACAATGTCTTGCTCTACTGCCATATCAAGCAACTCTCCCTCTTGAGAGATTCCTTGTCCATACATCATGTCTACTTCAGCAACTTTAAAAGGTGGCGCTACTTTATTTTTGACAACTTTGATTTTTGTCCGGTTTCCGATAATGTCTGTTCCGGATTTTAATTGTTCTGCACGTCGTACCTCTAATCGAATCGTCGAATAGAATTTAAGCGCACGTCCACCAGGAGTTGTTTCAGGATTACCGAACATGATCCCAACTTTTTCACGAATTTGATTGATAAAAATCGCAATTGTTTTGGTCTTATTGATTGATCCAGATAATTTACGCAATGCTTGAGACATCAACCGGGCTTGAAGACCAACGTGGGTATCACCCATCTCACCATCGATCTCAGCTCTTGGTACCAAAGCGGCAACCGAGTCGATAACAACAATATCGACAGCTCCACTTGATACTAAAGCATCAGCGATCTCAAGACCTTGCTCACCTGTATCGGGCTGAGATAGCAGCAAATCATCGATATTTACACCCAATTTTTGTGCATATTGAGGATCTAATGCATGTTCTGCATCAATAAAGGCTGCTGTTCCGCCACCTTTTTGAACTTCAGCGATTGCGTGTAAAGCAACTGTGGTTTTACCAGAACTTTCTGGTCCATATACTTCAACAATACGTCCACGTGGATAACCACCCACACCTAAAGCAACATCCAAAGCCAATGAACCACTTGGAATCGTCGAAATTTGTTGATCGACTTTCTCACCAAGTTTCATAATGGCACCCTTACCATAGTTCTTTTCAATCTTTTTCAGTGCAGCATCTAAAGCTGCTTTACGATCATCTGCCAAACGGATAATCCCCCTTATTTTCTTCACTTTCGTGTGTCAATTACTATGTTAATAATAGTCCTTCTTTTAAAAAAATGCAAGAAAAAACGAACAAACATTCGTATCATCTTAACAATTCCTTACGTAATAGATCTAATCCTGCCATTACTGCACTATGACGAACGTATGCACGATCTCTGGAAAAATGATAGCACTTGCTTTTCACACCTTCATTGGTTGCTAAAGCAATCCAGACCGTTCCTGGGCGTTGATTCTCAAGCTCATCTGGTCCAGCTACCCCGGTAAAAGAAAGGGCGTAATCCGCTTTTTCTTTGGCTTGGGCAGCAAGCGCCATCGCTTCTGCACATTCCTTGCTGACAGTTCCATAAGCTGTTAGCAAGTCTTCATTGATTCCTAGCATCTTACTTTTTGTCTCTTTAGCATAAGTCACATAACCACCAGAAAATACACGGGACACGCCTGAGATGTCTCCCAGCGTCGCTTGAAAGAGTCCCGCTGTCAAACTCTCCGCAGCCGTCACGGTTTTTTTCTTTTCTTTCAACATATCAACGACTACTTCAGCTAATGAAGTATGCTCTCCATATCCATAAAAATATTCGCCCACTCTTGCTTGGATTTGTTGTTCTAATTCATCTAGTTTGGCTTGTCCTGCCGATTCATCCGTAGTTTTCACCGTCAAACGCAAGGTTACTTCATTGGGTTTAGCATACGGTGCGACCGTTGGGTTCTTCTGAGAATCAATTAGATCGGCAAGTTCAGTTACTAGTGCGGATTCTCCAATTCCATAAAATCGCAATACTCGAGAAATCAACTGTTCTTCTGATGAAAACTCTGTCTGCAAAATTGGACGGGCTTGTTGGATAAACATAGGTTTCAGTTCACTTGGTGGTCCAGGCAACAGGAGATATGCCGCTGTAGCTGTTCGGTAGAAGATACCGATTGCTAATCCAGTTGCATTAGGTAACGCTGTACCATCTTTGAATACCAACGTCTGCCTCAAATTATTTTCTGTCATAAAACGCTGACCATTTTTGAAAAAGGTCAGCATTTGCTCATACCCTGCTTCGTCACGAACGAGCTCTTGACCGACATGCTGTGCAACGATTTGTTTGGTTAAATCATCTTCTGTAGGTCCGAGACCACCGCAAAATACGATCAAGTCACTGCGATTCTCGGCAAGTGTTACTAGCTCTTCCAAACGCTTTGGATTGTCCCCTACAACACTATGATAGTAAACTTCGATTCCTAAACTAGCTAATTCTTCTGATAAGAAAGTTGCATTGGTATTCACCACCTGTCCCAAAAGCAATTCGGTCCCTACTGCAATAATCTCTGCCTTCATTTCATTACTCCTTCATTATCAACTACGTTGTAATTGATTTTTTTTACAAAAAAAGTTCAGAATTCCTCTGAACTTTTAGAAATTACATTGAACCTTTAAAAACACTGGCATTTTTAATGAAATAATCGATTCCAGAATAAATTGTAAAGATCAAACATACATACAACATGATTTGATCCAATGGAATGCCTATGAGTGAAAAAGGAAGATTGTTAATAAATAAGAAAATAATGGCAACCATTTGTGTTGCTGTTTTGATTTTACCAGGCCAAGCAGCAGCAAGAACTTCACCATGATGCTCTACTAACAAGAGCCTTAAACCGGTGACTGCTAACTCTCGACAAATGATGATAGAGACTACCCAAGCTGGAGCCTTATCCAATTCGACTAACATAATAAATGCAGTCATTACCAGCATTTTGTCCGCTAAGGGATCGGCAAATTTCCCAAAATTGGTAACCAATCCTCTGGAACGAGCAATCTTACCATCCAGCCAATCCGTAATGCTTGCAACAGCAAATAGAATGGCTGCTATCAGATGTGTTGTGAGTAAATCGACGCCTCCAACGTCCAATGTTCCTAAATCGATTGGCAACGCCAAAACTAAAATAAATATAGGAATCATTATGATGCGTAATACAGTTAATTGATTAGGTAAATTCAAAAAATTTGCTCCTCTCTGACAAATATTGTACGAAAAAAACGGAAATCATGCTACTACAGCACTTGCCATAGGAACAATGTTATCTTTCTAACTAATTAATCGTTCTTCTGATCAGTTTGTTTCTTGATACTCAATCGCTAAATGCACATTTTTTTGGAGCAATTTATACTGAGGATCATCGAAATCAATTTTTTGCCCGTTTGCCACAATCTGGATATTTTGACTTGCACCAAGTACAATGGTTGCATTGGTTGCATTTTCTGGCAATGTCGTCGATTGGACTTCGCCCGCTTGTAAAGTATATTGGTAGACATACGCATTGTCTACAAGAATGCCTACCCAACACGAGGCATCTAATCCAGTTAACTCTAATTTAATTGGATTCGTCGCATCTTTAATTGAAATGCTGATATCTGATTGGGAAGATTCCCCTTTGGTCATAGTCATTTCTTTCTCACTAGATTCTGTGCTGCTAGAAGATTGAGTCTCTGACTCGCTCGTTTCTTTGCTTGCTGTCGATTCCACCGTGCTTGAGGTTGATGTATAGGCTGAATTCTCAACCACCGGTGCCGAACTACCTTGAATCATAGGGGTTGAATGTCTGTCTTGCCAAGCCATATACCCAACAATACAGATAATAGTGACTGCTACTAATCCTAATAAAATCATTGGTAAGTAGCGGGATAAAAACGTTCCGCCTTTTTCCTCTACATGCAAAGCTTTTCTCGATCCGCTTACGGTCTCAGGTTGAGGTCTTTTAGGCAGTGGTTCTGCCAATGTATCTTTTCCATCAAATACAGAAACTAACTTATCTCCGTCCTCACCTACAGCGGCGGCATATTGACGAATAAATGCACGAACATAAAAAGTTCCTGGTAATTGTTCAAAACGATCGGCTTCGATTGCCTCCAAATACCTTTTTTGAACTTTTGTCATTTGCTGTAATTCATCTAATGAAATATGTTTATCTAAACGGGCTTGCCGTAATTTTGCTCCAATCGTAGTTTCGTTGGCCACTCGATCATCTACTCCAGTCTTTACTATTCATTTTATGGAAGGCAAACACTTGGATCGGAAATCCACTTCGTTTCTCCTTGTCATCCTTGGATTGCTTAATTGATAGGTTGTTTATTAAATATAACATTTTTACTCTTGATTTTTCATCATAAATGAAAATTGTTCAATCAGTATCATTTAAAGAATACCATAAAAAAAATTGACTGAGGATAACATTCAGACAAGTCGCAAACAAAATTTAATACTTTTTGATCTCATTACTCATTCTTCTACAAAAACAAGAGCCATCTATCAGAAAATGCATAGACGGCATCTTACACAATGACGATTAATCAGTTAGTTTTAGTTGGTAGCAAGTAAAACCGACTGAATGCTTTTTGATCAATGAATACTTTAGCAGCAGATCGAACATCATTGAGCGTGATTGAACGTATAACATCTGGCAAATCAAAGAGTGTTGTTTCGCCAAATAAGCTTTGTGTAAATTGATTAGCAATAAATTCTAATGAATTGAGAGATTGAAAATATTTACCCAGCATTTTTTTCTTAAGTAACTCAAGATTCTTCTCGTTCATTTCAGGATCATTTTCATAATTCAATAAAATTTCTTCAACCGCTTGAAGCATCTCTTCAGGGTATTCTGCATCTCCAGAAAAATCAGCAAAGTAAAAACTTCGATCCAAACTTACTTCGAAACCAAACGTATCATCAATAATTCCTTGATCATACAACCTTAAGTAATTAGCTGAAGTATTACCTAAAAGTAATTGGAACAATAAATTCAAAGATTGTTTATATCGTAGCAACTCCCGACCTTCCGTCGGACGTTTCTCCATATTCCCTTTGATACCCAAAACACCTTTTGGTCGCGTAACGGGCATCCTCATAATACTTTCTGGAATAATTTCTTGAACGGTTTCTTCCGGAAATTGACGCTTAATTTCTTTTGCTGCAGAAAAAGTTTTTGCTGCCTGGTTTTCTCTGATCCAGTTCATTGTCTCTTCTGGATCGATGTTTCCAACTATGAACAAAGTCATATTGCTTGGGTGGTAGAATGTATGGTAGCACAGATAAAGATCTTCTGCTGTGATGGCTGCTATACTTTCAACAGTCCCAGCAATATCAATGTGAAGCGGATGCTTTGGATATAGATTCTTAATGACACCAAAAAATTGTTGCCAGTTAGGATCATCATCATACATCTGAATTTCTTGCCCAATGATCCTTTTCTCTTTCTCAACCGTTTCTTTCGTAAAATAAGGCATCTGTACAAAATCTAAAAGGGTTTCTAAATTTTTTCGAATTTGATTGGTAGCCGAAAAAAGATAACTCGTTTTTGTGAAGCTAGTAAATGCATTGGCTGATGCTCCATGTTGCCCAAATTTTTGAAAGACATCACCGTCTTCTTTTTCAAAAAGTTTATGCTCTAAGAAATGGGCAATACCATCTGGTACAGTATGCATCGTTTCATTCGCATAACCAAAATGATTATCGATAGAACCATAATCTGTACTAAAAAGACCGTATGTTTTATGAAACCCTTCTTTAGGTAATAAATAAACTGTTAATCCATTGGGTAATATCTCTTTATACAAGACTTCATTTATTTGATTA
The DNA here is from genome assembly GCF_003812305.1 of Enterococcus sp. FDAARGOS_553. Lineage (NCBI taxonomy): Bacteria > Bacillati > Bacillota > Bacilli > Lactobacillales > Enterococcaceae > Enterococcus > Enterococcus sp. FDAARGOS_553. Next base: position 1,123,321 of record NZ_CP033740.1, on the reverse strand, counting down.
TAATGTTTTTTATTCATGATCAAGCTCCTTATCTAAAAAGAATACGGCTTGAAGTTCGATCTTTTGAGCAATTTTTTGAACATCTGTGACCGATACCTCTTCCAAACGCTGTATAAATTGCTCTTCACTCATTTTAGTATTCGGTACCCACTGATTAAGATATTCTGTTTCAATCAAAGACTGTGGACTATCCAACGATAACAAAAACTGATTTTTAAGCATAGCTTTTGTCTGTGCCAATTCAGCCTCTGTAATTTCTCCTCTTTGTAAACTTTGAAGTTGTTGTTCAATCAAAGTAAAGACTTGATCCCGGTTACTGCCATCAATTCCTGTTTGAACAGATAAATAACCTCGAAATGTATCCACATTACTTGATGCATAGTAAGCTAAGCTCTCTTTTTCTCTAACATTCATAAATAGTTTTGAATGAGGAAATCCGCCAAATAATCCATTAAAAACCATGAGAGAGAAACGTTCCGGTTGATTATAATAAACACCCGTACGATAACCTAAGTTCAGTTTTGCCTGAGTCACAGGCTCTCTGACGATTTTCTCGCGGATAATATTTTCCAAATCTTGACGATAAAAAACAGAAAGATCTTTTTCAGGACGATTTTCAAAGGGGAGATCCTTCATAACTTCAATTACTTGATCTTCTTCGACATCCCCAATCACAAAAATATCTACAGCATCTTCTTTAATCATAGAACTATATGTTTCTGTTAGTTCTTTTGCCGTCACATCTTCCAAATCTTCAGGACGACCAAAACTTGGAAATTTTTGATTGTCACTTTTTGAAAAAAATAATTCTTGTAAGCTTAATGAAGCAAACGCCTGTTTATCCTCAGCAATACTTCTCATATAAGCAATCAAATTGCTTTTTTCGATCGTAAAATTTTTTGATTCAAATTCATCTTGAACAATATTTGGGAAAAAAAGCACTTCTTTCAAAAAAGAAACAGCTTGGGTAAATAGTTCTTCATCAGCAACATATTTTCCGTTGACGAACGACATCGCTGCATTGACTTGATGAAGATCCCCTTTTTTATTAACATTCATGCCAAAGCTTGCTCCATACAATTCTGCCAGTTGCGTACTAAAGGCTGTTTGAGTGGGATAACGCAAACTAGTTGTCTCTAATAAACTCGTCAATAATGTGCGTTTCGCAGCCGTTTCAGCCGCTAATTGCGAAGTAAATCGAATAAAAACACGGATTGTTTTATATTTTTTAGTCGGCAAAACCGTGAGTCGAACATTTTTTTTTAGTTCAATTGCCATAATGCACCTCTTATCCTCTCAAAAATCATCTCTTCAATTATAGCATAATGCAGAATTTTTCCAGAAAAATTACTCATTTTACGGGCGTATATTTTTATAAATCATCGTTTATTCGTTATACTAAGAATAAATTTAAAGGAGGTTTGTTTATGATCAAGGAATTTAAAGAATTTATTTTGCGCGGAAATGTGATTGACTTAGCTGTTGGGGTTGTCATCGGGAGTGCCTTCACAGCGATTGTCACCAGTTTGGTAGAAGGTCTTTTAACACCATTAGTTTCGCTGGTATTTTCATTTTTCGGCAGCGAAGATGCATTTTCAGGGCTTGTTTGGGAGCCTAAAAAAAATGTCGTCTTTAATTTCGGTCAAGTGATTACTGCAATTATTACATTCTTGATTACTGCTTTTGTTCTATTCTTAATCGTTAAAGCTGTGAATAAATTGCGCAATCTTCATCAAAAACCAGTTGAAGAAGAAGAACCAGAAGTTACTGCCGAAGACTATCTTCAAGAAATTCGTGACTTATTGAAAGTACAAACAGAATCCCGTACCAATATCACAACTAATGATATAAACCGTGATCCTTTTAACTAGATAGTTTTTTAGAATGATTCGAACAATAATGGATAGCTCTTGAAATCAGAAAAGCTCTGGCAAATACATGTCAGAGCAGAGAGTTATTCATGATTTGTTCATCTTTTTTTTTATAAGTAATGACTGCTTTTATTTCTCTTTTCTCATAACCACATGTAAAATTCCATCTTCATCAAAAGGATCGGAAACAGTGACAAAATTATATTTCCCGTAAAATTTCTGCAAATGCGCTTGAGCTTCGATTTCAATCGGAGCATTTGGATAGAAACGATTTAGTTGTTTGATGATTTCTTGTAGCAATTGATCCCCATGCCCTTGTCCACGGAACAGAGGATTTACTAAAACTCGACAAAAATGAACCGTACCTTCGATAAAATATATCCTTGCATAAGAAACAAGTTGTTGCTGTTCATCAAAAATACAAAGATGTTTAGCAATCAAATCAATTGCATCTACTTCTTGATAGGGACAATTTTGTTCTACGACAAACACTTGAGTACGTAAAGCAGCGATTTGGTGAAATTCTAATCCGGTCATCTCATGCAACTCTTTTATCATAACAATCATTCTACTATCTCCTAACTAATCAATAATAAAAAATACAAAAAAAGAGCTAACATTTTGTCAGCCCTTTTCTGATCAAACAGCTTTTGTTAAAAATTCAATCTCAACCGTTCGAGTAAGAATATCCGAATAACTATAGGAAACACGTTCGAACGAATTTTCGTTTGGATCTAAATCCACGACAAACACAGAAGGGTATGTTTCTGTCAAAACACCACGGCGTTCCGTTTGACGTTTACGCCCAGTTTGAGCAACTAGCATGATTTCACTGCCTATACGACCTTCTAAATCTTTTTTGATTGTTGCTAAAGTTGTTGGCATCGCATTCACCTCAAGCAACAGTATACTATAATTTACAGAAAATTTCAAGTTTACCATAAAATAATTATTCTTTCAATAAGATTTTCTCTAAGGGTTCATAAGAAGCGCTCTCAATTTCTTTTTACCGCGGTTGTAAGCGCTTTTAATTTGTTGCAGTGGAAGTTCTGTTTGTTCTGCGATTTGTTCAAGTTCTAATCCTTTCAAGTAATTCATTATAACGATTTGCTCTAACTTCGAAAATGGCGAATCGTATTTATTCATAGTTTCTTGAAGCATTAAATACTTCTCCGCTTTTTCAGTTTGTTCATTTTGATCGGAGAGAAAATTTGGTCCTTCATGAGAAATTTTTTCTTCAAGAGAAGAAGAATTTAATTGTGCTTTTCTTTTTTGTGCTTGTTGCAACCGTAATAAACTGCAGACGCGATTTTCAAACGAGCGTTTGAACAAAACTCCTAGTGTTGTTCCACGGTTTTCATCATAAGCCTGCAGACATTTGTTAAAAACAATACGGCCTTCTTGCATCCAATCATCTAAATCATAATCTTTGAGATAATATTTTTTGTACATAATCTCGACGATAGGGCGATACTTGAAAAACATTGCTTCAAATTCTTCTGAACTCCTACTGATTGATTCGTTTGATTTCATTTTGTTACGCTCCTTTTATGCTTAATTTTTGGTACAAAAAGAGCGTAACATATTCTTGTTCATTAGTTTCTCATTTAACGAACCAACTTTGTCCCTAACTCAAATCATGCAGTTTTTTTTCTAATTCAGCTAATTGTTCAGGCGTCCAAGGAGAGTTTCTGCGAAAATTTTCAAATTTGATGTCTGTTTGATGCTGATGGATTGCTTCTTCTGTTTTTTCAATACTTTTATAAAGCTCTCGAGCAGAAGTTCGCAACGCACCTTGAGAAAACACAACCCATTGTTCTGCTAAGTCACTCGTTGCAACTGTTACTTGAGTCAAACGGTCATTCAATTCTCCAGCGATGCGTTCGATATAGCTGTCAGCAGTTTCACCTTCTTCAGTAAAGATGACTTGTAACTGATATTTACTATAGCTTTGAGTAACACCGGGAACCAATTGCGCATCAAATACAACAATAATCTTTAATCCTTCGTATTTTGAATAATTGGATAATCGATGCAATAACGCCTCTCTTGCATCTTCTAAACGATCTTGGTTTTTTAATAAGACTAATTCAGGCCAAGCACCAATCATATTATAGCCATCGACGATTAGCAGGGGCGTTTTCATTGCGGCGCCCCATTTCGACTAGTAAAAGCTTGATACATTAATAACCCAGCTGCCACACTAGCATTCAAACTTTGTACATGACCAGTCATCGGAATAGTCAACATCTCATCAACATCTTTTTTCAATCCTTCACTCATTCCTCGACCTTCATTGCCGATAATCAATCCCGCTGCCCCTTGAGCATTCCACAAACGGTAATCAGTTCCTTTCATATCCGTTCCAAAAATCCAAAAACCAGCTTGTTTTAGTTGTTGAATCGCTTGGCTTAAATTGGTGACACGAGCAATCGGAATATGTTCTACAGCACCAGTAGAAGTCTTCACGACTACAGGAGTGATTCCTACTGCACGGTGTTTCGGAATAATGATTCCGTCTACCCCACTAGCATCCGCTGTTCTCAGGATTGAACCAAAATTATGTGGATCCTCTAAATTGTCTAAAATCAAATAGAATGACTGCTCTTTTGTTTGTGCCAATAATTCATCCAGTGATAGGTATTCATAAGGGGTGATCGCTAAAATCACACTTTGATGGACGCCTTGATTGCTCATTTGATCGAGCTTTTGTTTTGGCACCCACTTGACTGGGACAGACTGTGCGCGAGCAGCTTCTTTTAACCCATCGATTTTTTCCCCTCTGGCATCCTCTGCCATAAATAATTTATTCCCGCGTCCTTCTTTCAACGCTTCAATTACCGCATGATAACCGAATACAAAATTCTCATCTATCAATTCAGTTGTTTCTTCACGAAAATTCTTTCTAGTGTGCTGTTTATTTTTTACCGTGTTTTGACGCGACGGTTTTCTTTGTTTCTTTTCCCTCATCTTCTTCCCCTACTTTCTTGATACACCAAGCTACGAGCGTGTCTAAACGATCCTGTTGCTTTGTTAAGTGTAGATACCCAATTAAGGATTCAAAGCCTGTAGCAATGCGATAGGTGGTTACATCAGCATTTTTTGCACTGGTATGGCTTTTACTATTTCGTCCACGACGGTAAAAATCATATTCTTCTTCAGTCATTATTTCTTCATCAAGCATCTTTTGGATCAATGCCGCCTGAGCTTTTGCTGATACATAGTGTGTCGCCATATGATGAAGCTGATTAGGTCTTGTTTGTCCTTGTTCAATCAAATAGTCCCGAATGTATACTTCATAGACCGCGTCCCCAATATAGGCTAACGCTAGTCCGTTCAACTGTTTGTAATCTCTCATGCGTCTCTTCTCCACCGGGTACCTTGCGCTGTGTCTTCCAAGATAATCCCTTTTTCTTTTAGCACATCCCGGATTTCATCGCTTCGGGCAAAATCTCTTGCTTGTCTTGCTTGGATACGTTCTTCGATTAGTTGTTCGATCTCTTCATCTAAAAGTTCCTCACCCACAAAGTAAATCCCAAAGATGGCTAGCCATTCCTTGAATTTTTCAACTGCAGCAGTCAATAATTCTATATCGATTGAAGCACTTTCGCTGTAAGTGTTCAACCATTTTGCAAGTTCATATACTACTGTGATACCATTTGCTGCATTAAAATCGTCATCCATTTCTTGTACAAAACGCTGTTCAAATTCTGCTAAGATGGCATGGTCGGTTCCTTCTGGGAATCCTTCTTTACTATTTTGCAAACGAAATTGTGCATTTTCTAAGGCTGTTCTCAATTTTTGCAGATTTGTTTCTGCCTCTTTCAATGTCGTTTCACTGTATTTGATTGGACGCCGATATTGGGTAGTAGCCAAAAAGAAGCGCAAAACTTGAGGATCAATTTTTTGAACCATTTCATGGACAGTAACGAAATTGCCCAAAGATTTACTCATTTTTTCTTCTTCTTCACCAATCGTGACATAACCATTGTGCATCCAATAATTAGCAAACGTCTTACCCGTTTTCGCTTCACTCTGTGCAATTTCATTTTCATGATGAGGGAAAGTCAGGTCCTGTCCACCTCCATGAATATCTATTGTTTCTCCTAAATGTTTGGTTGCCATAACGGAGCACTCGATGTGCCAACCGGGACGTCCTAGTCCCCATGGTGAATCCCAAGCGATTTCGTTTTCCTTAGCCGCTTTCCACAAAGCAAAATCTAACGGATCTTCTTTGATCTTTTGTTCTTCACCCGTTCGTTGACTGGCCCCAACTTCTAATTCATCAATTGATTGATCACTTAACTGACCATAGTGCTTGAATTTACGTGTACGGTAATACACATCATTATTTGCCATATAGGCGTATCCTTTATCTACTAATACTTGAATAAACGCAATAATGTCTTCGATGTGATCCATTACTCGCGGATTTAATGTAGCTGGTTGAACATTTAAAGCCGCAGTATCTTTATTGAATGCTTCGATAAAACGATCTGCTATTTCTGGAGCAGAAGTTTTCAATTCTTTGGCGGTCCGAATAATTTTGTCGTCAACATCGGTGAAGTTCATTACGTAATCGACTTCATACCCTCTATATTCTAAGTATCTGCGAATCGTGTCAAAAGATACTACACTACGTCCGTTGCCGACGTGGATATAATTGTAAACTGTTGGCCCGCAAACATACATTTTCACCCTACCTTGTTCGAGAGGTTGGAAAACTTCTTTTTTACGTGTTAACGTATTATAAATTTTGATCATCTTGGCTAACCTTCTTTCCTTTGATTCTTACGACTTTGGCTGGTATTCCTACAGCAGTCGCTTCATTTGGGATATCACTAAGAACCACTGCACTAGCACCGATTCTGGCGCTTTCCCCTATTGTGACAGGGCCAAGAATTTGTGCATGAGCTGAAATGAATGCCCCTTTTTTTATGGTCGGGTGGCGTTTCCCTTTTTCTTTACCTGTCCCGCCTAGTGTTACACCGTGAAATAATACGACGTCATCTTCAATAATAGCTGTTTCTCCAATTACAACACCCATCCCGTGATCGATAAAAACCCCTTCGCCAATCTGAGCACCAGGATGAATCTCGATGCCTGTCAGAAAACGCCAAAACTGGGATGTGAGTCTAGCTAGAAGAAAGAGTTTTTTTTGAAATAAAAAATGCGACCAGCGATGCCAAAACAATGCGTGAAAGCCCGGATAAGACAATACGATTTCCAGCGTTGATCGAGCTGAAGGGTCATTTTTTTTCGCTGCTGCAATTGCTTTTTGGGTCCAAGTCATCTTCTCACCTGCTTCCCCTATTGATTACTTACATACAAAAAAGCATCTTTCAAATAAGTTTCCTTATTCAAAAGACGCTCAACCACGTGGTTCCACTTTTGTTCACAGAATTTTCTGCCTTGGTGCAGGTAACGTCTGCTGCCGTTTTTGACTTGCGCCAAAACCACTCCTAGGTGCATTTCCTTACTTTTTTTAATCACTCTCACCACCCGTGATCTCTCTTCAAAAAAAAGGTAAGTACTTCGTCTATTCTTCGTGTTTATAATACATTATTTAAATGATCAAGTGCTTTTTCTTTTCCTAGTAATTCTACTGTATCCGGTAATTCTGGTCCGTGCGTTTGTCCTGAGACAGCAACACGAATTGGCATAAACAAGTTTTTGCCTTTGATTCCTGTTTCTTTTTGGATCTCTTTGATTGCAGCTTTTACTGTTGGTGCGTCAACTGTAGTCATTGCAGTCAATTTTTCTTTAAAGGCATTGAGTACAGTTGGAACAGTTTCACCCGCCAAGACTTCTTGCGCAGCAGCATCCAATTCAGGATGTTCATTAAAGAATAACTCAGAAACTTCCACAATTTGTGCAGCATAACTCATTTGTGGTTGATATAGTGAGACGATTTTTTTCAGCCATTCTCTTTTTTCTACGGAAGGCTCTTCTTCAATTCGACCTGCTTTGATTAAATATGGCAAACACATTTCTGTCAACTGATCCAGGTCCATTTGACGCATATAGTGGTTGTTGACCCACTCCAATTTTTTGGCATCAAAAGCCGCTGGTGATTTGCTCAAGCGTTCTGGATCAAACATTTGGATCAATTCAGATTGAGAAAATAACTCATCTTCTCCTACTGGGGACCAACCCAACAATGCGATAAAATTGAACATTGCTTCTGGTAAGTATCCTAATTCACGATACTGCTCAATAAATTGTAAAATTGATTCATCGCGTTTACTTAGCTTTTTACCAGTTTCGCTGTTGATGATCAGTGTCATGTGTCCAAATTGTGGCGCTTGCCAACCAAATGCTTCATAGATCATCAATTGTTTTGGTGTATTAGCAATATGGTCATCGCCCCGCAATACATGTGTGATTTTCATATGATGATCATCAACTGCCACTGCAAAGTTATATGTTGGCATCCCATCGCGCTTTTGAATGACAAAATCGCCGCCTACATTATCTGACTCAAAAACGATCTCACCTTTTACCATATCATGAAACTTATACTCTGTATTTCTAGGAACTCGGAAACGAATAACTGGTTGGATACCTTGTGCTTCTTTTTCCGCTTGCTCCTCTGGTGTTAGATTAGCGCATTTTCCGCCATAATGAGGCATTTCGCCACGTTCGCGTTGTTCTTCACGCTCTGCTTCTAGCTCTTCTTCTGTACAATAACACTTATAGGCACGATTGCTTGCTAGCAACTGATCAATCAATGGTTGGTACAACTCACCGCGTTCTGATTGGCGGTACGGTCCGTACTCTCCAGGGTTTGCAGGGGATTCATCCCAATCAATACCCAACCAAGCGAGATTCTCTAGCTGGCTCTTCTCACCATCTTCAATGTTTCTTTTTTGATCCGTATCCTCAATACGGATAATAAATTCGCCATCGTTATGACGTGCAAATAAATAGTTAAACAATGCTGTTCGGGCATTTCCGATGTGTAGATGTCCAGTTGGACTTGGAGCATAACGTACTCGCACTTTAGTCATCTTTTTCCTCTTCCTTCATCTGATTTGCAAACAATCCTTTGCTGTTCGGTTTTTACCTTCTAGCTTATAGGGAAAATCTCCGATAATAAAATAGTTCGCTCAGCTAGAATTGTACAATCATTAAGCAAAATAGTAAAGGCAACCTGCGTAAAATCCGCCAATTGCCATTGATTATTGCTAATTTTTTGTGTCATCCTGATTATCGATTCCACGACTTGAATGAGCCGGTTTAGCAAATATCATTCGTCCCGCAGCTGTCTGCAGTGCGCTCGTAACAACTACTTGGATATGTTCATTCATGTAATGCTGTCCATCTTCAACAACAACCATCGTTCCGTCATCCAAATAAGCGACACCTTGTTGTCTTTCCGTTCCAGCTTTTACAACAAGTACATTCATTGTTTCTCCAGGAATCACTACTGGTTTAACTGCATTCGCAAGAGCGTTGATATTTAACACAGGAACATTTTGAAATTCTGAAACTTTGTTTAAATTATAGTCATTTGTAACCACAATACCATCAAGGATCTTTGCTAATTTGATCAATTTGCTGTCGACCTCAGAAATATCATCGAAGTCACCCTCATACATTTCAACAGCGATACCTTCTTCTTTTTGCAAAGCATTCAAAATATCTAATCCACGTCGACCTCGTACACGTTTCAAGCTGTCTCCTGAATCTGCAATATATTGTAATTCATATAAAACAAAATTGGGAATTAATAGGACCCCTTCAAGAAAACCTGTCTTAGCAATGTCGTAGATACGTCCATCGATGATAACACTCGTATCGAGAATTTTATACTTATGAAAATGATCAGCTATTTTACGATCAAGCATCTGTTGTTCTTCAACAGGTTCTGTTTTCTTGCTTTTAGAAGAAAAGATTTTTTTCCATTCTTCGATTCGAGTCGTGCCAATTTGAAAGCCAAGATATCCCAACAACGCCATTACTAAAATAGGCGCGATTCCGTTAATAAAAGGAATATCCCAATTATAAAAAGGAATCGATACAATGACCCCGATCATTAAACCAATAATTGATCCGATTGCTCCAAATAATAAATAAGTTAGACTCAATTCACTCAATTTTTCTTCAATTTTACGAATTCCAGCTGCAATATATTTCGCTAATAGCAAAGATAATAAAAAGAAAATAAGGGCTCCAAGCAAGCTATTAGTGATATTATTGTTCAGCCATTCATTTTTTGATTGACCAATGGTTTGCCATGCAACAGGCATTAATGAGATACCTAAACTTGCTCCAGCAAGAACCATTAGCGCAGTAATGACTCGTTTCTGCATACACGTTCCTCCAAACTAATTTAGTACGAAGCTGAGACTCATAAACGAAAAAATCTTTTTTAGAAAGAGCTGGACAAAGATAGCACCTTCTGATGCAAATAGTTCTCAATAAACAGTCTTCATTCATTCTTGTTCTGATAATTTCGTTATTTTCGTCTCATCTTCGAATTTATTCTTTTTTTTTTTAACTAACACCTTATCAGAATTAACGAAAAACTTTTCGTAGGGTTTCCGATAAAGTTGACACGCCTTCTACTTCGATACCTTTGGGCGGTTGCCACCCAGTAAGATTATTTTTAGGTAAATATACTTTAGTAAATCCTAATTTTTGCACTTCTTTTACCCGTTGTTCGATCGCATTGACGCGTCGAATCTCACCAGTCAACCCAATTTCACCGATAAAACATTCCGTAGGACTCGTACCTTTTTCCTTATAACTTGAGGCTATGCTGACTGCAATTGCTAAATCGATTGCAGGTTCATTTAATTTTACACCACCAGCTGCTTTTAAATAAGCATCTTGATTCTGTAGAAGCAACCCAGCCCGTTTTTCAAGGACCGCCATGATTAATGAAACACGATTAAAATCCAATCCGGTAGTCGTTCGTTTAGCGTTACCAAACATAGTTGGTGTCACCAAAGCTTGGATCTCTACTAAAATCGGTCGACTGCCTTCCATTGCAACAACGATGGCAGAACCCGTAGCGCCTTCTAATCGCTCCTCAAGAAAGACTTGAGAGGGGTTGGCTACTTCTTTCAATCCGCCTGCTTCCATTTCAAAAATCCCAATCTCATTTGTCGAACCAAATCGATTTTTGACGGCACGCAAAATACGGAAGCTGTGATGCTTTTCACCTTCAAAATATAAAACGGTGTCCACCATGTGCTCTAGCATTCGTGGACCAGCAATTGAACCTTCTTTGGTTACATGTCCCACAATAAAAATAGCAATCCCGTTGGTTTTAGCCAGTTTTAGAAGTTCGGCAGTCGTTTCTCGAACCTGACTCACGCTTCCTGCCACACTAGTGATATCTGGTTGTGTCATCGTTTGTATCGAATCTATGATGACATAATCCGGTGTTAGATTTTCGATTGCCTTGCTTATCTCAGACATATCCGTTTCTGGATATAAATAAAATTCCGTATCAATGGCTCCTAAACGCTGGGCACGCATTTTTATCTGCTCTGCACTTTCCTCACCCGAAACATACAATACTTTGCCGCCAATAGCTGCAAGCTGCTGTGAGACTTGCAGTAAAAGAGTCGACTTGCCGATTCCTGGATCACCACCAATCAAAATCAATGATCCCGGAACAACACCACCACCCAAAACTCGGTTTAGCTCTGCTAGTTTGGTCTGTACTCGTGGTTCTTTCTTTGGTATGACATCAGCAATTTTTGTTGGTTGCATCCGTTGTCCCGTAAGAGTAGTCCGTACTCGCCGATCCGTTGTTTCTTGAATCACTTCTTCTACCATCGAATTCCAACTACCACAATTAGGGCACTTCCCTAAATACTTTGGTGAAGAATATCCGCAATTTTGGCAGACAAACTGACTCTTTGCTTTCTTAGCCATTGCAAACCTCCAATTCGTTATCTAGGACTGACTGCATGCGTATATCGAACAATCACAGATCTGAGGAACCAAATCCTCCAGAGCGTGATTGACTGGTTACATCTTGATCCGCTTTTAAAAACGGCAAGAAGATCCCTTGACCAATTCGTTCACCTTTTTTGATGGTCAAATCACTGGGACCAAAATTCGTAAATTGAAACATGATATGCCCTTCATTATCAGAATTATTGTAATAATCACTGTCAATGACTCCGACACCATTTGTTAGTAACAAAAAACGTTTGAGAGGATTGCTCGAACGATTCGTTAATTGTAAATACTCTTCTTTTCCCATATATGATTTGATTCCAGTCGGAACCAGTGTCGGTTTGATTGCTTTTTGAACATCTTTAGCTGTCAACGCTTGGATGCCATTCATCAACCCCGCTTTCCATATACTAGGTATTACGACTTCTTCTGCCGCTTCAAAATCATACCCTGCCGCATGGTGTGTTGCGCGTTGCGGAAGAGCTATATCCTTATCTGCATATGTTGAAACAATTTCAAATCCACGTGTCTTCATCTTTTCCTCCAATTAATAAACATATAGTCATTTTAGCATAGTAACCCTTGTTTTCTTTAATGAAAACAAAATTAACAGAAACTCTTTATATTTTCTTCGCTTCCGCAGTCAAAAAAACGAAGAAAATAGAAAAAAGACATGACGAAAGGCTATTTTGCTAGTACAATAGAAAAAATATTATTTACTGAATTCAGAAGAGGTGGTTACATCCATGCGAGAGAAACTAAAAAAAGCGAATCGAGTCGTTATCAAAATCGGGACCAGTTCCCTCGTCTATCCCAATGGAAATATCAACTTCTCGAGTATTGATGAACTGGCTTTTGTTCTGTCCGATCTAAAGAATCAAAACAAAGAGATTATTCTCGTTTCTTCTGGTGCTATTGGTGTAGGGATGAATAAACTAAACATTCCACAACGTCCTGTAGAAATCCCCCAGCAACAAGCTGTTGCAGCCGTGGGGCAAGCCGAATTAATGAATATTTACAATCACCGTTTTCAAGTTTACAATCAAAAAACTGCTCAATTATTGTTGACTCGAGATATTATTGAGTTTCCTCAAAGTCGAGAAAATGTATGTAATACATTGGAGCAGCTCTTAGCGATGGGAATTATCCCAATAATCAACGAGAATGATACAGTTGCCATAGATGAGTTGGACCATCTTACTAAATTTGGTGATAATGATCAATTATCTGCAATTGTAGCGCAGTTAGTCCATGCGGATCTGCTGATTATGCTATCCGACATCGATGGGTTTTATACTGCTAATCCGCTACATCATAAAACTGCTAAACTTTATGATGAAATTACTGAGATTACACCTGATTTAATGAAACAAGCAACCGGAAAAGGAAGTCCGTATGGAACTGGTGGCATGTCAAGCAAATTAAAAGCTGCGGATCGTATTCTCAAAACAGATGCCACAATGATCTTGGCGAATGGGAAACAGCCTAAAATCATTTTTGATATCTTAGCTGGCAAAAAGGTTGGCACTTACTTTTACAAGGAGGAAACATTATGATCGATTTAATGCAATTGGGAAAGCAAGCAAAAAAGAGTGCGGCCTCACTTAGCTTACTAACCGCTACTGAGAAAAATCACTTACTATCAGCTATGGCCGATACACTTGAAAGAAATCGTTCACGAATTTTAACAGAAAATAAAAAAGACCTTGCTGCTGCAAAAAAAAATGCATTAAATTCAACTTTAATTGATCGCCTAGAATTAACTGATGAACGAATCAAGGAGATGGCAACTGGTATTCGAAAAATCGTTCAGCTCCCTGATCCACTTGGAATCGTGGACAAAATGTGGCGCAATAGTGATAATCTCTTAATTGGTAAACAACGTGTACCATTAGGTGTTGTGGGAATTATTTATGAAGCAAGACCCAATGTTACAACAGATGCTGCCGGTCTATGTTTCAAATCTGGGAATGCTGTCATTTTGCGAGGAGGTAAAGAAGCCTTCTACTCAAATCAAATCCTTGTAAATCTTTTGCAAGAAACATTAAGCGCCAATGGATATTCACCCTATTCTATTCAATTTGTTGATGACACCAGTCATGCAGTGGCTGATCAAATGATGCGCTTGAACAAGTACTTGGATGTACTGATTCCACGAGGCGGTGCTAACCTCATTCGTCGTGTCAAAGAAACAGCAACAGTTCCTGTCATTGAAACAGGAACAGGTAACAACCATATCTTTATTGACAAAGATGCACAGCTTCCGATGGCTGTCGACATTGTTGTCAATGCCAAAACTCAGCGACCTTCTGTTTGCAATGCAATCGAAACGATCCTCGTTCATAAAAGTTGTGCAGCAGACTTTCTACCTTTACTAGAAAAAGAACTGAAAAATAAAGTAGAGTTGCGTGCTGATACTAACGCGCGAAACTATTTAATAAATGCGCAACCTGCTACTGAAGAAGATTGGCAAACCGAATTTCTAGATTATATTGTAGCCATCAAAGTTGTAGATTCCATCGATGAAGCAATTGCCCACATCAATCATTACAACACTAAGCATTCTGAAGCTATCGTCACGGATAACTACTTTGCCTCTCAGAAATTCTTACAAGAAGTAGATGCTGCTGCAGTATATGTCAATGCATCTACACGATTCACGGATGGGTTTGTTTTTGGTTTTGGAGCAGAAATCGGCATTTCAACTCAGAAATTGCATGCTAGAGGCCCAATGGGACTCGAAGCTCTGACTTCCACCAAATATATTATCTATGGAGAAGGTCAAATACGTAAATAAAAAAGCTGCTTGATTCCGGAGACTTCAATCTTTAAGTGATTTTCACTTTTGATTGAAAGTTTCTTTTTCAAGCTGCTTTTCTGATTGATTATGCTTGTTCAATTACAAATTCAACTGGTTCCATAGCGAAGAGTTGCTGTAAAACTGCATTTGCTTCTGTAAACAATTCCTGATCACAGGCTTTTTTCTGACAAACAATTCTTTGTTCTTTTGAAACAAATACTTGTGTAGCATCATTATCCACAAATTTCACTTCTTGATTCTCTTTTCGAAAAATGTAGCCCTCTTCTTCGTCTAATAATAGCGCTGTCTGCCAATGCTCATTTTGGATAAGTGGCATTACTAAAGATGCTACGTCCAGATTTTCTACAGAAACTTCTTTACCATTCTCTAAGTGCATCGTAAACGTTTCTAACTCAAAGGCCTGGCAAGCATTGCACCCTCCTTCCGTAATAAAATGTTTACTTTTGATAATTGCTTTCATGTTCTCACCTGCTTTTTTTTACCAGTTTACCTCACTAACATCTCTTTGACTACCGACGGAGAAAAAATTCCGCCTTAAGATGGATGTTCCACCTCTTCTTTCTTGATAAAATAAATTTAAGAAAAAGGTATAGGAGGATTTATTATGAATACACAAAGTTTGTTAGGTAAAATCGTAACTGTTGTAGCAGTTTTAGTTCTGGCTTCATTGCTCTTATCTCTCGTCTTAGGATTAATTGGCGGATTGATTGGTTTAATTTTTCGTTTTGGTATTCCTTTATTGTTAGCTGTTCTAATTGTTCGGTGGCTGACAAACGTTCGACAACGACCAAAAAAATACTATAACTAACAAAAAGACTTGGAGCATTATCTGTTCCAAGTCTTTTTTGATTATCCTAAAGCAACATCCAAAACCATCATCAGAATGAAGCCTGTCATAACACCAAAAACTGCAAAATGCCGTCGACTACTAGCTGTTTGTTGTGCTTCAGGTATTAGTTCCTCTACCACTACATAAATCATCGCTCCCGCTGCAAATGCTAAAGCATATGGCAAAACGGCTGTCATACTTGTTACCAGCAAAGCGCCTATAACACCGGCAATCGGTTCAACGATCCCAGAAGCTTGTCCATAGACAAAGGCCTTATTACGACTCAATCCTTCCTGTCTTAAAGGAATGGATACAGCAGCTCCTTCGGGAAAATTTTGGATCCCAATACCTATAGCTACTGAAATAGCTGCCAAAACTGCTGCCCGAGGATCTTCCGAGCTGGCGGCTGCTCCAAAAGCCACACCAACTGCCAAGCCTTCAGGAATATTGTGTAATGTGATGGAGAAGACCAACAGAATCGTTCGTTTTAAATGGCTTGGAAAGCCTTCTGTTTCATGGTTAGGACCAAAGTGCATATGCGGTAATGTTTTGTCTGCAGCATATAAAAATAGTCCACCCAATCCAAAACCAATACTAACCACAAGCCATGGGATATCCCCATTTTCTTCCGCACGAGCGATAGCAGGGTCTAGTAATGACCAAAAACTCGCAGCAATCATTACACCGGAAGCGAATCCCAACATCGTATTCAGAACATTTTTATTGATATCCTTAAAAAAATAAACAAGTGCCGCACCTAGAGCAGTCATGGCGTATGTAAATAAAGTACCAGCCAAAGCCTGCTGCCACGGGGACAGTTGCATTAACCATTCAACCAAAACATTTCTCTCCTCCTATCTTCTCCCTTTACTCTAGCATAGGAAAACGCTTGATTCTAGCCTTTTGTTTTACTCAAAATAATTCTAAGCTCCTTGTTTGATTGTAGGGAAATCCTTGAGTTTACTTGAAACTTTCAACATTCATCGCTATAATGCTAGGAGACTCAATGTCAATATATATAAAGTGAGGAAAAGAATTGATTACAGTAAGTGATGTAAGTTTGCATTTTTCAGATCGCAAACTGTTCGACGATGTTAATATTAAGTTTACGCCTGGCAATTGCTATGGTTTGATTGGTGCAAATGGTGCTGGTAAATCAACTTTCTTAAAAATATTATCTGGAGAAATCCAACCATCTACAGGAAATGTTTCATTAGGACCCGATGAACGAATGGCTGTTTTGAAACAAAATCATTTTGACTTCGAAGAATACCCAGTTATTGAAACTGTTATCATGGGTCACAAACGATTATACGACGTAATGAAAGAAAAAGATGCGATCTACATGAAAGAAGACTTTAGTGACGAAGATGGTATCCGTGCTGCTGAACTAGAAGGAGAGTTTGCTGAACTGGATGGTTGGGAAGCTGAACCTGAAGCCGCAGTTCTCTTACAAGGGTTGAATATCCCTGATGAATTACACCATGTCCAAATGAAAGAATTAACAGCTGGTCAACGTGTGAAAGTGTTGTTAGCACAAGCTCTTTTCGGAAAACCAGACGTCTTGCTCTTGGATGAGCCGACTAATGGATTGGATATCCAATCTATTAACTGGTTAGAAGAATTTTTAATCAACTTTGATAATACCGTTATCGTAGTTTCCCATGACCGTCACTTCTTAAATAAAGTATGTACCCATATGGCAGATCTAGATTTTGGGAAGATCAAACTGTATGTCGGAAACTATGATTTTTGGTTAGAATCAAGTCAATTAGCAGCAAAATTGCAATCACAATCAAATGCGAAAAAAGAAGAACAAATCAAAGAACTGCAAGAATTTATTGCCCGCTTTAGTGCAAACGCGTCAAAATCAAAGCAAGCCACTTCTCGAAAGAAAATGTTGGATAAAATCACACTTGATGATATTCAACCTTCTTCACGCCGCTATCCTTTTGTAGGATTTAAACCAGAACGGGAAATTGGGAATGACTTGTTGCAAGTAGATAATGTCAGTGTGACTATTGACGGTAAAAAGATTTTAGATAATATCTCATTCACTTTGAATAAAGATGACAAAGTTGCTTTTATTGCCAACAACGACATCACAACGACTACATTATTCAAAGTTATTATGGGCGAGATCGTGCCAGATACTGGTAGTGTACGCTGGGGTGTTACAACACAACACGCTTACTTGCCAAAAGATACTACTGGTGAATTTGATACGGATACACCAATTGTTGATTGGTTGCGTCAGTATGCTAGTAAAGAAGAGGATGATAATACATTCTTACGTAGTTTCTTAGGTCGGATGCTGTTTTCAGGTGATGAAGTCTTAAAACCAGTCAATGTTCTATCGGGTGGCGAAAAAGTTCGTTGTATGTTATCAAAACTAATGCTATCAAAAGCTAATGTTCTTGTCTTAGACGATCCAACAAATCACTTAGATTTAGAATCGATTACTGCATTGAATGATGGCCTTATGGCTTTTACCGGCTCTTTACTTTTTGCCTCTCATGACCATCAATTTATTCAAACGCTTGCAAATCGAATTATCGCCGTTTCAAATAAAGGTGTTGTTGATCGTGCAGAGACTACCTATGATGAGTTCTTAGACAACAAAGATGTACAACAAAGAATTCAAGAATTATATAATTGATCTCCAAATGAAAAAGCCAAATGCAAGAACTCTTGCATTTGGCTTTTATATTTAAGAGAAAATCAATCACTGATCAAACGTGTTTTTCCGAATGAAAAAAGTGCCAAACAACCATATCCTGTATGGCTGGCAATTGTTGGTCCTAAAGGATAATGATAAATAATTAATGCTGGAAATTGCTCTTTCAAGAGTCTTAACACTTTTTCTGCTGCTTCGTCATCACCTGCATTTGCAAGATAAACCGTCTCTATTTGAGATTCACGCAGATTCGCTACTGTTTTATCAACAATTTTTTGAATTGATTTATTTCGACCTCTCACTTTATCGACATTTTTCAACTTTCCATCTGTATCTACAGTAATAATTGGTTTAACATTTAATAGGCCGCCAATGGCCGCTGCTGTTTTAGATATTCTACCGCCTCTTTCAAGATGTCGAAGATCATCAACTGTCACCCAAGAATCTAGAGATAATTTATGTTCTTCTACCCACTGGCTGACCTCATGAAGAGACCAACCTTCACTTTGTCTTTTTGCTGCTTCCGCTACTAAAAAACCCTCTCCCAAACTAGCAGATTTTGTATCAATGAGTGTGATTTCAGCATGAGGGTATTCTTCTTTAAGAATAGCAACAGCTTGAACAGCGCTTTGAAAAGAACCGCTCATTCCAGACGAAAAACCTAGATAAAGTATCGGTGTGTGCGATTCTACATATGGACGAAAAAATTCAACATAACGTCCGACGTTGATTTGAGAAGTTGTCGGTTGTGCATTTTCTTTTAATTTTTCTAAAAACCACTTGGCATCAAATTGTTCACCCATATCATCGATATATTCTTTTCCTTCAAGTTCAATTGTCATAGATATATATTGAACACCCAATTCAGCTAATCTTTTTGCTGGTAGATCACAACATGAATCTGTAATGATTTGATACATAGGTACACCCCCTTTGATAACCTTATTATAGCAAAAAAAGAACAAGGCAGAAGAAATCATACTTGAAGACGGGAAAATCATCGATTTTCTTCTAAAATACTCTGCCTTGTTCTTTCTACTATTCAATTCTACTAATTAATTCTACCCACTGATTAGATTTGTGCCCAAACACTCTCTAATATATTCGTTTGATTACGATCTGGCCCTACTGAAAATGTTGAGATACGAACCCCAACTAATTCAGAGATACGATGTACATAGTTACGTGCATTTTCAGGAAGATCAGCTAATGTTTTGCATCCAGTAATATCTTCTGACCAGCCTGGTAACTCTTCATAGACTGGTTTACAACGATTCAATTCTTTTAGACTTGCAGGATAATGATAAATCAATTCTCCATCTAATTCATAAGCAGTACAAATTTTTACAGTTTCCAAGCCGCTCAAAACATCAATTGAATTTAGAGACAGATTCGTGATACCAGAAACACGTTTTGAATGACGCATGACAACAGAGTCAAACCAACCAACACGACGTGGACGACCAGTTGTCGTACCATATTCACGGCCAACTTCACGAATTTGATTGCCTGTTTCATCAAAAAGTTCTGTTGGGAATGGGCCATCACCAACTCTTGAAGTATATGCTTTACAAACACCAACTACTTTATTGATTTTAGAAGGACCCACACCACTACCAATAGTTACTCCACCAGCTACTGGATTTGAGGATGTTACGAACGGATATGTTCCTTGATCAATATCTAGCATAACTCCTTGAGCACCTTCAAACAGTACGCGTTTTCCTTGATCTAGCGCATCGTTTAGAATAACTGAAGTATCCGTTACATATTTCTTGATTTGTTGACCATATTCATAATACTCTTCAAAAATTTCTTCAAAAGCAATCGGCTCATCATCAAACATTTTAACAAATTGACGATTTTTTTCTTCAAGATTGATACGTAATCTTTCTTCAAAAATTTCTTTATCAAGAAGATCAGCAATTCGAATACCTACACGAGCGGCTTTATCCATATAAGCTGGACCAATCCCTTTGATCGTTGTTCCGATTTTATTGTCACCTTTAGCATCTTCTTGTAACTGATCTAATTTGATATGATACGGTAAAATAACATGGGCACGGTCAGAAATTTTCAAATTATCTGTTATTATATTATTCTCTTTTAGATAGGCAAGTTCCTTAACAAGAGATTTTGGATTCACAACTACGCCATTTCCGATCACGCTAATTTTATCTTTATAAAAAATACCGGATGGAATCAAGTGTAATTTATATGTCACTCCATCAAACTTAATAGTATGTCCTGCATTGTCTCCACCTTGATAACGTGCAATCACTTCCGCATTTTCACTCAAAAAGTCGGTAATCTTCCCTTTTCCTTCATCGCCCCATTGGGTACCTACTACTACTACAGATGACATTTAATGACCTCTTTCTTTATATATTGCACTCCATAAGTATTGTACCAGTATTCGATCATGGATTCAATCTAAAATCGAATGATTGAATTCATTAAAATGAAAAAAAGCAGAAAAAAACGAACTATATTTTATTTATTTTTTTTATACAAAGCTAAATACGAATAAAAAAAAGCGACCGGCAATAGTACCAGTCGCAACCTATCCTATGCAAACTCAACTCTTGGAGATAGAGAGGAAAACTTATTGTATTCCTTGATAAACAATAATTCAACTGTTCCCCGTGCTCCACTTCTGTTCTTTTCAATAATCACTTCAATGACATTATTGTTTTGCGGCTCTTCACCGCCATCCTCTTCGTCACCTTCACGTTGATAGTAATCGTCTCGATAGAGAAATGCAACAATGTCTGCATCTTGCTCAATAGATCCAGATTCACGAATATCACTTAAAACTGGACGTTTATCTTGGCGTTGTTCCACCCCTCGTGATAATTGAGAAAGCGCAATAACTGGAACTTTTAATTCTTTGGCTAATTTCTTCAATTGCCGAGAAATCTCAGAGACCTCTTGTTGACGGTTTTCTCTTCCTGTACCTTCAATCAATTGCAAATAATCAATCAATATCAAACCCAAATTCCCTTTTTCCTGTGCTAATTTACGACAACGTGCTCGAATCTCGGAAATTTTGATTCCAGGTGTATCATCAATATAAATACTAGCATTCGACAAACTTCCCATGGCCACGATCAAATTGCGCCACTCTTCTTCTGACAGTTGACCGGTCCGTAAATGGCTGGCTTCAATAGATCCTTCCGCACATAGCATTCGATTGACTAATGATTCTGCACCCATCTCTAAGCTGAAGATGGCGACAGAACGATCTGTTTTTGTTCCTACATTTTGTGCTATATTTAGTGCAAAAGCTGTTTTACCAACAGCAGGACGTGCTGCTAAAATAATTAGCTCTTCTTTTTGAAGTCCAGCTGTCATTTTATCTAAAGCTGCATAGCCAGTAGGCAATCCGGTAATTTCTTCGTTATTTTGCGCTAACTGATCAATATTTTCAATTGTTCGATTTAACACATCAGCAATAGACTGAAATCCGTTGCTATTTCTTTTTTCTGAAACCTCTAAAATGCTTTTCTCTGCTTGATCGACAATCGATTGAACATCTTCATCTTGTTCAAACCCCTTTGTCACGATACGACTAGCGGTTTGAATCAAGTTGCGTAAAGTCGCTTTGTCGTCCACGATTTTTGCATAATAAGCAATACTAGCGGCCGAAGGAGAAGCTTGGCTAAGTTCTGTTAAATAAGTAAGCCCGCCGATATCTTCCAGACTATTACTTTTTTCTATTTCTGCTTTCAATGTGATTAGGTCGATGGATTCATTACGATCATTGAGTTGAATCATCGCTTGAAAGATAATCTGATGGCTGCGCCGATAAAAATCTTGTGGTTCAATAATTTCCATCGCATCAATAATTGAATCCGCGTCTAAAAAGATTGCTCCTAAAACCGCTTGCTCAGCTTCAATGTCTTGAGGCGGAATTTGATTTTGCCATACTTCATTCATGACTTTCGCTCCTAATCTAGTGTTCATTTATTCTACAGGATATCAAATCAAAGCACAAGAGAACCTCGATTACAAAAATATCCGCTTAAAAAAACCCAACATTTTACTGTTGGGAAACTTTTTATTCTTGTACCGTTTGGACGGTAATTGTAGCAGTTACTTTAGAATGTAATTTGACGGGCACCTTTGTATAACCTAATGCCCGAATGGGTTGTTCTAACTCAATTTTCCGCTTGTCCAATTTTATACTATATTGTTTGTTCAAAGCATCAGCAATTTGTTTTGATGGAATAGAACCAAACAATCGACCATCTTCTCCTGCTTTCGCTTTAATTCTAACAACTGTTTCTTCCTTTTCAAGGACTGTTTTTAGTTCTTCAGCCTCCGCCAGTAATTCCGCTTCATGTTTTTCTTGTGCTTTTTGTTTTCCTTTTAATTCGGCCATGCTTTCATTATTAGCTGGTTTAGCTAAGTTGTTTTTAATTAAGAAGTTTTGTGCATACCCATTTGGTACATCCTTAATATCTCCTTTTTTTCCTTTTCCTTTAACATCTTGCAAGAAAATAACTTTCATCTGTGGTCACTCCTCATTCTCTTTCTAACTTGTTAAGTTCTTGAATTAACATTTTTTTGACTTCATCCAAGCTTTTATCCTTGATTTGAGTAGCTGCATTTGTGAAGTGGCCTCCTCCACCAAGTGCTTCCATTAAAACTTGCACGTTGATTTTGCCAGTGCTTCGAGCACTAATACCGATCAACTTACTAGGCTGCCTTGTGATCACAAAAGCAGCATGAATCCCATTGATTGATAAAAGCGTATCCGCTGCCTTAGCGACTGTCACACTGTCATATACTCGTTTATCATCAGCTACTGCGATAACGATATCTTCTTTGTAATGTTTGCTTTTAGAAACTAGTTCACTAATCATTAAATAGGAGTCTAAATCCGTACTAAGCATATATTGAACAAGTGAAGTATCCGCACCATGATTTTTGAGGTATCCAGCTATATCAAAAGTTCTACCAGTTGTTCGAACAGAGAAATTCTTTGTATCGACATAAATTCCCGCCAATAAAGAAGTAGTGATAAATTTGGGAATTTGTGTTTTGCGAGTAGAACGATATTGTATCAACTCAGCGACTAACTCTGATGCCGAAGATGCTGTTGATTCAATATAAGTCAACAACGGCTTATCTGGAAACTCATCTCCGCGACGGTGATGATCAATTACAGCAATTTTATCAAATACATCATAAACTTTTTGTGAGATTGACATAGACGGTTTATGATAATCAACCATTACTAAGACACTTTCCTCATTGGATAAAGTTACAGCTTCCTCACCTGAAATAACAATTCGTTCTAAATCAGGATATTTCTTCAATTCTTCTAATACCCGTTCAATATCCGCAGTAATTTCTTTAGGATTTAAAATGATGTAACATTCACGTTCACTCATCATTGCCATATAAGCAACTCCAAAGGCTGCACCTAAAGCATCCATATCAGGGTACCTGTGTCCCATGATAAATACCTTTTTATTATCAGCAAATATTTTTTTTAATGTAGTACTCATAGCCCGAGAGCGAACACGAGTTCTCTTGGGCGTACCATCTGTATTCCCCCCAAAAAACTGTGGTTTTGCTTCCTCATCAGCTTTCTTCAGTACCACTTGATCCCCACCACGTACCAAGGCGATATCTAAATTATTTTGAGCTACTTCGCCTATTGTCTCTAGCGATTCTTCTCCGTAAGAGATTCCCATACTAATGGTTAAGGCTAAGTCATTCTTTTCAGCAATATTACGAACACGTGTCAAAAATTCAAAATTCCCTTTTTTCATCTTCTCAATATCTTCAATCTTGGCAACAAAAAGAAAGCGTTCAGAATTAATCCGCTTATAAAAGATATGATTTTCACTGGCCCAATCTGAAATCAGCGTCGTGATCAAAGAGTTCAAGTAGGATATTTGTTTGTCATCTTTTTTGTCAATTAGATCATCATAGTTATCAATTGAAATAAGTCCGATTGCTGACATAATTTAACTCCTCAATAAACTGCTATAGAAATATTAAACACTTTTATATTTTACCACATCTTATACGAATAAGCGATTTCCTAAATAAAGTTTCACGTGAAACTTTATTTAGGAAACCACAAATCAAATACCGGCAAAGATTTTTTCGTTATTTAAAGATTGAATTAAATAACAAATACACTAAATGTTTTTAGTAATAGTATATACAAAAAAGTTGACAACTGTCAAAAACAGTTGTCAACTTTTGAATAGTAAAAATTATTCTTCGCCTACAAATGGAAGTAATCCCATGATACGTGCGCGTTTAATTGCAACAGTTAATTTACGTTGGTTTTTAGCCCCTGTACCTGTTACACGACGTGGCAAAATTTTTCCACGTTCAGAAATGAAACGTTTTAACAATTCTGTATCTTTATAATCGATGTGTTCGATATGATTTGCAGCAATATAGTCTACTTTGCGACGTTTACGTCCGCCTCTTCTTTGTTGTGCCATTCTATTTCCCTCCTATCAATTTATTAGAATGGTAAATCATCGTCTGAAATGTCAATTGACGAGTTTCCGAATGGATCAGAATTATCTCGATCAAAGTTAGGCATTCCTGATGGTTGAGAGGATTGATTTTGATTTGTGCTATTGTTTCCGAATCCAGAAGAACCACTAGTATTATACGAAGTATTTCCACCGCTTTCGGTAGTGCGTCGTTGTTCAGAAGCATTTCGAGATTCTAACAATTGAAAATTGTCTGCTACAACTTCAGTTACATATACACGTTGTCCTTGTTGATTGTCATAAGAACGTGTTTGGATTCTTCCAGTCACACCAAGTAATGTACCCTTACGAGCATAATTAGCCAGTGTTTCTGCAGGTTTTCTCCAAATCACACAATTGATGAAATCAGCTTCACGTTCTCCACTTTGGTTTGTAAAATTACGATTTACAGCCAATGTAAAAGACGCGACGCCAGTGCCGTTAGCAGTGTATCGTAAATCAGGATCTTTGGTTAATCTTCCTACTAATACAACATTATTAATCAAAGTTCATCATCTCCTCATCGCTTTGTTTCATGTGAAACAATTTTATTCTTCTTCTTTGACAATCATGTGACGGATAATATCGTCATTGATTTTAGCAAGACGGTCAAATTCATTGATTGCACTTGCATTTGATGGAGAAGAAACTTTAACGATGTGATAGATACCCTCACGGAATCCATCCATTTCATACGCTAGACGGCGTTTTTGCCAATCTTTAGACTCGATAACTTCAGCTCCGTTATCTGTCAAGATCGTGTCAAAACGTGCGATCAATGCAGATTTTGCTTCTTCATCAATGTTTGGACGAATGATGTATAAGATCTCATACTTCGTATTTTCCATTGATTATTCACCTCCCTGTGGTCTTAGGCCCCTAGTATATTCTAGGAGCAGAGAGAGTCGCCTGATTAGACTACTCACAAATACCAATTATACATTTTTTTCATCCATAATACAAGATTAATTTTTTGACTTTTGACAGTAAAATTGCTTGCATCAATAAGTACGCACAAAATATTTTCATTTATTAAAAAAACTCCAACAACATCGTGTTGGAGTTACATTACTATTCATCATTCTGACTTTCAGAAGATATTTCTTCTTCTGTTTCAGAAACTTCCGGATCTACAGTGGCCATCGTGACTACTTTCGCTCCGTTTTCCATCTTCATTAAGCGAACGCCTAAAGTTGCACGTCCAGTTTGAGATACTGTTTCAGCGTTAAATCGGATAATGACACCTTTGTCTGTAATTAGCATGATATCTTCTTTGCCTGAAACTGTAGTCAATCCAGCTAACGGTCCATTTTTCGCAGTAATATTCGCAGTTTTTATTCCTTTACCACCACGCCCTTTTATTGGGTATTCTGAACCTTTTGTACGTTTTCCGTAGCCATTCTCTGTGATAACTAATACTTCACTATCTTCTTTGATCACAGAAGCGCCGACAACATAGTCATCTTCTCTTAAACGGATGCCTCGAACGCCTGCAGCAGTTCGTCCCATATCTCGAACCAGCTCTTCTTTAAATGTAACTGAATAGCCATTGTGTGTACCAATAATCATCACATCTTGCCCATTGGTTTCTACTACATTAACTAATTCATCATTTTCGCGTAACCCAATAGCAATCAATCCATTGGCCCGAATATTGGAGAAAGCAGTAACTGATGTACGTTTTACTATACCTAGCCGTGTCGTGAAGAACAGATAACGTCCTTCTTGAGGTCCTCCAGAAGCAGAGATAATCGCTTCGATGCGTTCGTTTGAATCAATACCTAAAAGATTGATCACAGGAATACCTTTAGCAGCTCGTCCGTATTCAGGAATTTCGTATCCTTTAGCTTTATAAACTTTCCCCATGTTAGTAAAGAAAAGTAAAGTATCATGAGTTGAACAAGAAATCAACGTTTTAACAAAGTCTTCATCGTGAATCCCCATGCCTTGAACACCACGACCTCCACGACGTTGAGCCCGAAATTCAGAATTTGCTACTCGTTTGATATACCCATTATTTGTCAGCGTAATGACAATTTCTTCTTCTTCAATCAAATCTTCATCTTCAAGACTCAATACTTCTCCAACAAGTAATTCTGTTCGGCGCTCATCACCAAAGCGTTGACCTAATTCTTGCAATTCTGTTTGGATAATTTCTAAAACTCGCTGAGGATTAGCTAAAATATCTTTTAAGTCAGCAATCAATTCCAACAAACTTTGATATTCATTTTCAATCTTGTCTCTTTCTAATCCTGTTAAACGACGCAAACGCATATCTAGAATCGCTTGCGCTTGTCGATCTGATAGACTGAAACGTTCCATCATTGTGTTTTTTGCTTCATCATCTGAATTAGATGCTCTAATCAATGCAATGATTTCATCAATATGATCAAGAGCAATCCGTAATCCTTCCAAGATGTGAGCACGTGCTTCTGCTTTGTTTTTGTCAAATTGAGTACGACGCGTTACTACCTCTTGTTGATGCTCGATATAATTTTCTAAAATTCGTTTCAAACTTAAAATTTTTGGTACGCCTTTTTCAATCGCCAGCATATTAAAGCCAAAAGATGATTGAAGAGCCGTCATTTTATAAAGGTTGTTCAAAATAACTGAAGCACTAACGTCACGACGAACATCGATCACAATACGCATACCTTCTCGAGAAGATTCATCGCGCAAGTCCGTAATACCTTCGATTCGTTTGTCTCGATGAAGTTCTGAAATCCGCTCAATTAATTTTGCTTTATTGACCATGTACGGCAATTCGGTGACTAGAATTCTTTCTTTACCATTAGGCATCTCAGTAACTTCAACTTTTCCTCGTACCGTAATGGACCCTTTACCTGTCTCATAGGCCCGTCGAATACCTGATTTACCCATAACTAGGCCGCCCGTTGGAAAATCAGGTCCGGGCAAAACTTCCATCAATTCATTCGTTGTTACTTCAGGATTTTCCATTAGCAGCTCAATAGCCGCAATTACTTCATTCAAATTATGTGGTGGAATGTTCGTTGCCATACCTACCGCAATACCTGTTGTACCATTGACTAAGAGATTAGGAAAACGAGCAGGCAATACTGCAGGTTCTCTTTCAGTATCGTCGTAATTACTTTGAAAATCGACGGTATCTTTATTAATGTCTCTTAGCATTTCCATTGCTAATTTGCTCATGCGGGCTTCAGTATACCGCATCGCGGCAGCACCATCACCATCGACTGAACCAAAGTTACCATGACCATCCACTAACATATAACGATAACTAAACGGTTGCGCCATCCGCACCATTGATTCGTAAATCGCACTATCACCATGAGGGTGATATTTACCCATTACATCACCGACGATACGGGCTGATTTTTTATGAGGTTTGTCTGGTGTAACCCCTAATTCATTCATTCCATATAAAATTCTACGATGAACTGGTTTTAGTCCATCTCGAACATCTGGCAAGGCCCTTGCAACAATAACACTCATCGCATAATCGATAAAGGACTCACGCATTTCACTTGTCAGATTGACATCATGAATATTTTGTTTTGCTTCACTCAAGCTATTTCCTCCTTTACGATTGGCTAGATATCAAGATTTTTAACATAATGTGCATTCTCTTCAATAAAGGCACGCCTTGGTTCTACACGATCGCCCATTAGCATTTCAAAAATTTGATCTGCTTCAATTGCATCGTCTACACTTACACGGAGCATCATCCGGTTTTCCGGATCCATTGTTGTTTCCCAAAGCTGATGGTCATCCATCTCACCTAAACCTTTGTATCGTTGAACACTTGGTTTAGGCGTTGCAGGCAATGACTCGATTGTATTCTTCAAATCTTGTTCTGCGTTTTTGCCTGGTTGGATATAATGGATATTTTTTCCTTGTTTTACCCCATAAAGTGGTGGTTGAGCAATATAAACATACCCAGCTTCAACAATTGGTCGCATATAGCGATAGAATAAAGTTAATAGCAATGTTCGGATATGTGCGCCATCGACGTCGGCATCAGTCATAATTACTAATTTATGATAACGTGCCTTAGAAACATCAAAGTCTGCTCCAAATCCTGTGCCCATCGCTGTAAATAGTGAACGGATTTCTTCATTTGCCAAAATTTTATCCATGCTTGCTTTTTCGACATTTAAAATTTTCCCTCGAATAGGCAGAATCGCTTGGAATTCACGACTTCGTCCTTGTTTAGCTGATCCTCCAGCTGAGTCTCCTTCGACAATAAATAATTCGCATTTCTCAGGATCATTACTTGAACAATCTGCTAGCTTACCTGGCAGATTACTAATTTCAAGAGCACCTTTACGTCGAGTCATCTCACGCGCACGCTTAGCTGCTTGACGTGCTTTAGAGGCTAGCAGTCCTTTTTCAACTACTTGGCGCCCAACTGCTGGATTCTCCATCAAAAATTTTGTGAAATGCTCTGAAAATAAACGATCAGTTACAGTCCGCACTTCTGAGTTCCCTAATTTTGTTTTTGTTTGTCCTTCAAACTGAGGATCTGGATGTTTGATGGAAATAACCGCTGTAAGACCTTCTCGAACATCTTCACCTGTTAGATTCTCATCATTTTCTTTCATTAGCTTAGACTTACGTGCATAGTCATTGATAACCCGAGTCAAAGCTGTCTTGAATCCAGACTCATGGGTACCACCTTCATACGTATGAATATTATTAGCAAAACTTAGCAAATTGTTATGATAGCTATCTGTGTATTGTAGAGAAACTTCAACCGTGATGCCCTGTTGTTCCCCTTCAAGATAGATTGGTTCAGGAAAAATAACTGTCTTACTTGCATTTAAGTGTTCAACGTAGCTTTTAATTCCGCCGTCATAATGATATTCCTTCAGAACAGGATGTTCTTCTCGTTTATCTTCAATTGAAATTTTTAAGCCGCGATTCAGAAAAGCTAATTCTCGAACACGTGTAGCCAACTTATCAAAGTTAAAAACAGTAGTTTCTGTAAATATTTCAGGATCCGGTACAAAGTGAACAGTAGTCCCATGACGATCTGTTTCGTCAATCACTTTTAGATCTTCGACAACAGCTCCCCGATGGTATTCTTGATAATAAACTTTGCCTTCTTTGTATACTTTAACATCTAATGTGGTAGATAATGCGTTTACCACTGAAGAACCTACACCATGCAAACCCCCTGAAACTTTATATCCGCCACCGCCAAATTTTCCACCTGCATGAAGAATAGTAAATACAGTTTCAACAGCAGGTCTGCCAGTCTTTGCTTGAATATCTACAGGAATTCCCCGACCGTCATCGACAACAGTAATACTATTATCTTCTTCGATAATTACTTGAATTGCTGTAGCAAAACCAGCAAGTGCTTCATCAATCGAATTATCTACGATTTCCCACACAAGGTGATGGAGCCCTTCTGAACTGGTCGATCCGATATACATTCCTGGACGCTTGCGTACCGCTTCTAAACCTTCTAAGACTTGAATCTGACTGGCGTCATATTCTTTGGCACGTTCAACTAAACTTTTTTCTTCTTCTGTCATTCAGTCTATTCTCCTTTTATGTGTCCTTTGTCTACGTAAAAAATCTCTGCTTCAACAGACATTTTATCTTTTACATGTTCAAGTGTGGTTGTAGTAATAAATGTTTGTACTTTTCCTTCAATTGTTTCTAGTAAGTGTAACTGACGAGAATCGTCTAATTCACTCATGACATCATCTAACAAAAGAATCGGATATTCTCCCGTTTCTTCTTTCATCAAATCAATCTCTGCCAATTTTACACTTAATGCAGTGGTTCGCTGTTGACCTTGGGATCCGAATGTTTGAACATTCCTATCATTGATTAAAAAGTTGAGATCATCTCGGTGTGGACCCACTAGAGAAATCTGTCTCATTTTTTCACGTGTTTTCACTTGATCCAGTGCATCTTTGAATTGTTGTTGAACTTGTTCTAGAGATGCACTTACAGTACCAACACTAGACAAGTATTCTATTTGTAAAACTTCTTTTTCATCACTTATTTTTTGATGGAGTTGATTGGCCCAAAATGCTAATCGTTTTACAAAACGTTGTCGTGCAAAAATGATCTTGCTGCCAAATTCAATCAATTGTTCAGTCAACACAGTGAGATAGAGCTCATCATTTTGCTTTTTTTCAAATAATTGCTTCAAATACTGATTTCGCTGTTTCAAAACACTTTGATATTGCACAAGATCATACAAATAAATCGGATCAATCTGTCCAATTTCCATATCGATAAATTTTCTTCTTACTTGAGGACTTCCTTTAACAAGTGAAAGATCTTCGGGGGCAAAAAGAATTACATTCAATTGCCCTATGTAACTACTAAGTTTTTTTTGCTCAATATGATTGACTTTCGTTTTACGACCTTTTTTAGTTAAAAATAATTCTAATGGTATGGTAGAATGCCCTCGAGACACAGCTCCGCTAACTTGAGCCCCAGCTGTATCCCAACGAATCAACTCTTGTTCACTTGTAGTTCGATGACTTTTTGTCATCGCTAAAACATAAATACTTTCTAAAACATTGGTTTTTCCTTGAGCATTCTCGCCTAAAAAAATGACAAGATTTTTATCGAAAGATAATTCCAAAGATTCATAGTTGCGATAATTATTTAGCTGAAGATTATTCAGACGCATCTGAGGCTTCCTTCTTTACCATAAAAAAAGTACCCTCATCAGGTATCTCAATCCTCATTCCCGCATATAATTTGCGGCCTCGTCTATTCTCTGGCTCTCCGTCTACAAGTACCGTATGTTCAGCTAGGAACCATTTTGCTTGTCCTCCACTGCTGATTACGCTGACTTCTTTCAACATTTGTCCTAACGTCATATATTCAGTTTCTAAAGGTATTTGCATTTTCATATTATCCCTCGATTCTATAGAAGAACGTATACCATTATTATACTCTTTTTTAAGGAATAAAACAAATTTATCCGTATAATTTTCATTCTGAGAAGTTTTGATTGTTTTAGATAAAAAATAAGCAAAAACAAAAAGAAGGGCTTAAAATCGATTTTAAGCCCTTCTAAACTATTTTTGTATTTTCAGACGTTTGTTTCATGCATTTACAATAAATATGAAAAATTCTAATTTGTGCGGACTGGTGTAATCAATTGAATAAAGCTTCCTTGACTTTCAGTTGGTTCCAAAGTGAATGGTCTGATAGCAGAAATAAAGCGAATCGTGATGTTTGTATCTCCAAAAGCTCTTAGAGCCGCCTTCATGTAATCAGGATTGAAAGAGATTTCCAATGGTTCTCCTGAAACTTGCTCGTAGGATAGATCTTCTTCTACTTTACCAATCTCAGGAGAATTCCCATATAAAATAACAGAATCTTCATTTATTGACAAACGAACAATGTTATTTCTTCCTTCATGTGAAAGTAAAGATGCGCGTTCGATGGCTGACAACAATTCTGGAACTGAAAATTCAATTTCTGTGTTAAAACTTGATGGTATCAATCGATTTGTATCTGGGTAAGTCCCTTCTAATAGGCGTGAATAGAACTTCATTGTATTGGTTTGGAACAATACTTGATTATCCATGATACTGATTTGAATAGCTTCTTCTTCATCTGTTAAAGAACGGGACAATTCAGTCAAACTTTTCCCAGGAATAACGATGTTGAAATTCGCTTCCCCACTTTCTAATGGAATTACTCGTTGACTTAATCGATGGGAATCTGTAGCTACAGCTAATAATTTCTTATTTTCAAGAACAAAATGAACACCGGTTAGAATTGGACGACTTTCGTGCTGTGAAACAGCAAAAACTGTTTCGTTAACAATTTTATTTAGAATCTGAGCAGGAACTTCGATGCGATCTTGACTTTCGACAACTGGTAAATGTGGATAACTATCAGCATCTAATCCATTTACAGTAAAGTTAGCTTTCCCTGAAGTTATTGCTACTTGGTTATTTTCTATCACTTCCAGCGTAACAGTATTATCCGGTAAGCGACGAATGATTTCACTAAAAAATCGTGCTTGTAAAATAATTGCTCCTGTTTGTTCAATTTTCATTTGAACTTTTTCTTTCTCTACGCTTAAAAAAGTCTCAATTGAAATATCAGCATTACTTCCTGTCAGAGTTAAACCTTTATCAGTTAGAACTAATTTAACACCTGTAAGGATCGGTATGGTAGTTTTTGATGAAATGGCACGTTGAACGGTTTGTAATTCTTGCATGAACTCTGTTCGATTTAAAGTTACTTTCATTAGGAGCACTCCTTTTATTTATAGTTATTAAATAAGGTAATAGTAGTAATAGGCTTGTTAGTATTGTGGATAACTAGAAAATATCATTGAGACGTCAACGAAAACGCCTGTGTATAACCTGTGCATAACTTTTTGACATGTTTTTGCTTTATCCACAACTCAACTAAAGAGAATGTTTTTGATTTCTGAAATTTCATTCTTAATGGTAGGATCCGTTTCTGAAAGATGTTGGATTTTTTCATGAGCATGAATGACTGTAGTATGATCTTTACCTCCGAATTCAGCTCCAATTTTAGGTAAAGAGTTATCCGTTAGTTCACGAGAAAGAAACATGGCGATTTGCCGAGGTACGACAATTCCTTTGACACGTTTTTTTCCTTTGAGATCATTTATATGGATATGGTAGTATTTTGCAACTTCCTCTTGGATTTGCAATATAGAAACTTGAGTGCTTCCATGACTTGACTTTAATGCTTTGATTGCTTCTGCAGCTAAGCTTGTTGTAATATCCGAATTTTGCATAGTTGCAAATGCTTGTACACGCACTAATGCGCCTTCTAATTCCCGAATATTCGAATCAATTTGTCCTGCGATATAACTCAGTGTATCGTCAGGGATTTCGAGGCGTTCAGCTTCTGCTTTTTTTCTTAAAATCGCTGTTCTAGTTTCTAGATCTGGAGGTGTAATATCTACAGATAACCCCCATGCGAAACGTGAAACCAATCGTTCAGGTAACGTGGGTATTTCATTTGGTAAGCGATCACTTGTCAAAACGATCTGCTTGTTATTTCGATAAAGCTCTTCAAATGTATTAAAGAATTCTTCTTGTGTCCCTTCTTTATTGACCAAAAACTGAATATCATCAACAAGTAAGAGATCAACATTTCGGTATTCATTCCGAAAATCTTCCATTTTATTCTTTTGGATCGAAGTAATAAAATCATTAGTGAAGTTCTCACTGCTCACATATTTGATTTTTGCATTTGGTCTTTTTAACAGCATTTGATGTCCGATAGCATGCATCAAGTGAGTTTTTCCTAGACCCACACCACCATAGAAGAATAACGGATTATAGATAGAACCGGGATCTTCAGCTACAACTAAAGCTGCAGCATGAGCCATCTGATTTCCTTTACCTATAACAAATGTATCAAAAGTATATTTTTCGTTTAGAATAGTTTTTCCTTTTTTTTCTGCTTTTTCAGTAACTGTTTGTTCAACAGAAGGCGATTTTTGCAGAGCTTCTGCTTCTTCAGCAGTGACAAAACTAGGAATTAGTTCTTCACCGGTCTTCATGAAGCCCATCTCAACAATTTTTGCAGCTAGATTTTTTTCCCAATAAGATTTATGAAGATCACTGGGTACTTCAATCAATAACTGATTTTTTTCAAAAGATAATATGTTGGCTGTTTCGATCCAAGCACTGTAACTTGCTGGATTAAGTTCTTCTTTAAAAGATTTCTGAAGATCTCGCCAAATGGAATCAGCAGATGACATAAATTGTCCTCCTATAGCTAAGAATAGATAATACTAATTTAGCACGGATGGAAGAAGTTTTCCACAGATTATAATAAAAAAGGTTAGAAAAAAATACTTTTCCACATCTATGGAAAAAAGAACAGGAGAAATTAACTTATCAAATTTACGGTTATCCACAGAGGAGGAGTGTTTGTGGATTGTTACAATAATCTCTTGTTTATCCACAAGTAACTGTTAATCAAATACGTTGATGTAAAAGCATTTTACTGATTTATGCACAGCTAGAAAAGTGTATGTGGATAACTTTTTAGAAGGGTGTTTATTTGTGGAAAAAGCAGGAAAAACTTGTGGAAATAAGTTATCCACAAAAATGCAAAATCCACAAGTAACACACAGTTCATTTAGTTTATGTGGAAAACAAGACAGTAAAGTGGGTGAATTTTATATTGACAAAACACTGTCTGACTCGTTATACTATCAAAGTATGTCTATGCGCATAATCATTATTTTGATGGAGGTGTCACTAAATGAAAAGAACTTATCAACCAAATAAACGTAAACGTCAAAAAGTTCACGGATTCCGTAAACGTATGAGTACAAAAAATGGACGTCGTGTTTTAGCAAGTCGTCGTCGTAAAGGCAGAAAGGTTATTTCTGCATAAGCCACTGAATGCCAGTGGTTTTTTTTATGCCGTTTTTTAAGGAATATAGTGAATCCCTTTTACTAAATATGGTATTATTGACAGGTGAGTAACCAAAGTAGAAAGAAATGAAGGAACCAAGATGAGAAAGGCATATCGCGTAAAAACAGAACAAGACTTTCAAAAGGTTTTTCAGAAAGGAAAGTCTTTTGCAAACCGTAAATTTGTTGTCTATGTTCTGCAGAAAGATCAGCCACATTTTCGTGTCGGATTATCTGTAGGAAAAAAAGTAGGAAATGCTGTTAAACGAAATGAGATCAAACGAAAAATCAGAGCAAGTCTCACGGATATGCAACCTAGAATCAAACCTACACTCGATTTCATCGTAATTGCTCGTCCAAGTGTTTCGAATTGCTCTTCTCAAGAAGTATACTCGAATTTAGAGCATGTGTTAAAGCTTGCTAAAATCATTAACTAACGGAAAGGAATTATTTAAGTGAAAAAAGGAAAACGTATCTTACTATTTTTGGGGATCGTCTCATTGGTAGTTGTCTTGTCTGCCTGTAGCGCAACTGGGGAAGTGAATGCGCAAAGTTCAGGATTATGGGATCGTTATATCGTTTATTACTTTGCTGAAGCGATCAAGATGCTATCTTTTGGCAATGCTGGGATTGGGATCATTCTATTTACTCTGATCATTCGGATTATTCTCATGCCTTTAATGCATTTTCAAACAAAGAGTATGCGAAAAACTCAAGAATTGCAGCCAAAATTAAAAGCTCTGCAACAACAATATGCATCGAAAGATAGTGAAACACAAAATAAATTACGTGCAGAAACGCAACGGCTTTATGCAGAAAATAATGTGAATCCTTATGCCGGATGTTTGCCGCTACTTGTCCAAATGCCAATTTTGATGGCATTATGGCAATCGATTTCGCGGGTTCCAGCTTTACAAGAAGGAAAATTTTTGTGGTTACAATTAGGGGACCGAGATCCTTACTTTATTTTACCTATATTAGCTGCACTATTTACATTTGCAAGTACTTATTTGTCTAGTATGAGTCAAATAGAATCAAATGCTAGTTTAAAGATAATGAATTTTGCAATGCCATTGATGATTTTATTGATGGGGATCAATATCGCTAGTGGTTTATCTTTATACTGGGTTGTATCCAATGCATTCCAAGTAGTACAAACGTTGATTTTGAATAATCCATTCAAGATTCGTCAAGAAAGAGAAGAAGCTGCTCGAAAAGAAAGAGAACGAGAAAGAGCGCTGAAGAAAGCAATGAGTCCTAAGAAAAAACGTAAGAAATAAAAGGAGGTTGCAGATAATGCCGATTTATGAAGGTCTTACAGTAGATGAAGCTATCCAAGAAGGATTGCATGCTTTAGGTTTAAACAAGGATCAAGCAGTGATCGATGTTTTGGATGAGGGGAAAAAAGGTTTTTTGGGTATTGGTAAAAAGAATGCCCGCGTATCAATTGAAAGAAGTGCTGCGGATGAATCAAAAATCATCACAGAATCAGTAACTGAAATAATTGAAGAAATCTTAGAACCTGAACTTGAGGAATCAGTGCTTACTGCAAAATCGCAAGCAGATACGGAAGAAAAACCTAACGCAAAGGATCTTTCTGATGATGAAGCACTTACTCATCTTGCTTTATATTTGACTAACATTTCTAAAGCATTGAATGCACCAGCCCTTGTAAAAACAGCACGAGAAGATGGCTTGATCGTTTTTCATCTAGATACACAAAAGCAAGGACTCCTGATTGGAAAACATGGAAAAACACTAAATGCTTTACAATATCTGGCACAAGTATATATTCATCGAATCGCAGCAAATAAGCTATCCGTGGTTGTTAATGTAGGTGATTATCGTGAAAAGCGTCAGGCAATTTTAGAGCGTCTGGCCAATAGAACAGCAGAAAAAGTTAAACGCACAGGTAGACCAGTCTTTTTAGAACCTATGCCAGCTTTTGAAAGAAAGCAAATCCATTCTGCATTAAGTAAGGATGCCCAAATACAAACACACTCTGAAGGTGACGAGCCTTATCGGTACTTGGTGGTTGAACCAGCGAAAAAAAACTTTTAAGTCTAAAGGAATTGACAAGATATTTGAAACCAAGTATTCTTGACTAGAAATCATTCTTATCAAAGTAAACATACGATGAGTAGTTCTTACTTTGGTGAAAAAAAGAGTCCGTTTGCCACGGACTCTTTTTTTATATTAATTGTATTGGTAGTATCGAGGTTTAGCAGTTTATTGTTGAGGGAAATTAGCCGCCGATTGTAGATTGTGTAAACTGTACAACTGTTCCATAAGCAAAAATTTCTAAAAAAGTTTTCCCGTTTTCTACGATCCGATCATGTTCAAAATGGCAGTTGATTACAGCATTAGCACCATAACTGTGCGCTTTTTCTTTCAGACGAAAAGCAACATCAGAGAGAAGCGCATTCAAATCGATTTCAGGATCAAATAAATCTACTTCAATTTTATCTGCGGCAAAGACAATATCGCGAACAATGTATGGCCGATTGACATTTCCGGTAGAAAGAATGATTTCCTTGATGCGAGAAGAAGTATCTATTTTTTTGGACGTATCCATAAAAATCCCTCATTTCTTATTGTTTCCTTTATTTTAAATGTTTTTAGTGTTTGATGCAAAAGATTAAAAGTTTACCAAGTAGACTTGCGACAAAATAAAAAGTATGCTAATCTATTCCCAGAATTTTATATGACAAGCAGTCAAAGTGCTAAGTCTATCCGTTATGAGTTTGACGGGTGGAGTGGGCGCTTTTTTTATGCGAAAAATTAGGAGGAGCTTTAGTATGGTGAGTATTACGCAGGAATTTGATACGATTGCAGCAATATCTACGCCCCCTGGTGAAGGAGCGATCAGTATTGTTCGATTAAGTGGTGAACAAGCAATTTCCATAGCAGATGCTGTCTTTCAATCAGGAAAGAAAAAACTAATAGATGTGAGTAGCCACACGATACATTATGGCCATATTTTTGACCCTGAGAAGTATCAAATGATGGATGAAGTTATGGTATCGATCATGAGAAAACCAAAAACTTTTACTAGAGAAGATATAGTAGAAATCAATTGTCACGGCGGGATTGTTGTCGTTAATCAAATTTTGCAATTAGTTTTGCGTCAAGGAGCACGGTTGGCTGAACCGGGAGAGTTTACAAAGCGTGCTTTTCTTAATGGGCGTGTTGATTTATCTCAAGCTGAAGCAGTGATGGATTTGATTCGTGCAAAAACTGATAAAGCAATGAATCTCGCTATCAACCAATTAGATGGTAACCTCTCAAGATTGATCCGACAACTACGGCAAGAGATCTTAGAGACATTGGCACAGGTAGAAGTAAATATCGATTATCCAGAATATGATGATGTCGAAGAATTGACAACACGTTTATTATTAGAAAAGGCAAATCAAGTCCAGAAACAGATACAAGCTCTTTTACAGACAGCACAGCAAGGAAAAATTTTACGAGAAGGTCTCAGTACAGCAATTATTGGTCGGCCAAACGTAGGCAAGTCAAGTCTGCTAAATCACTTATTACGGGAAGAGAAAGCAATTGTAACAGATATTGCAGGTACTACTAGAGATGTTATTGAAGAGTATGTAAACGTACGTGGTGTGCCTTTAAAGTTAGTTGATACCGCAGGAATTCGTGAAACAGAAGATATCGTTGAGAAAATTGGTGTTGAACGTAGTCGCAAAGCACTCAGTGAAGCGGATTTGATTTTATTAGTACTAAATCAAAGTGAGTCACTCACGACAGAAGATAAACAATTATTGGATATTACATCTGGAAATAAACGAATCATTTTGCTAAATAAAACAGATTTACCTTCAAGAATCAATCAAGAAGATTTAGTGCCCTATTTAGAGAATGAGCCTGCTCTTCCTATTTCGGTATTAACGAGTGAAGGATTGGATCAACTTGAACAAGCAATAGCTGACTTGTTTTTTGGTGGAAATACAGGAGACAAAGATGCTTCTTATCTCTCAAACACTCGTCATATTGCATTATTGGAAAAAGCAGAACAATCATTAGCAGAAGTGATTCAAGGAATTGAAAGTGGGATGCCTGTTGATCTTGTGCAAATCGACATGACTCGTTGCTGGGATTATTTAGGCGAAATTGTTGGAGATAGTGTTCAAGATGAATTAATTACGCAGTTATTTAGTCAATTTTGTTTAGGAAAATAAAATTACCAAAGGAGAATACGATGCAAGAATATCAAGCAGAAGAATATGAAGTCATAGTAGTTGGTGCAGGTCATGCTGGATCAGAGGCTGCTCTTGCAGCTAGCCGTATGGGGTGTAAAACATTATTGTTAACCATCAATTTAGATATGGTTGCATTTATGCCTTGTAATCCATCAGTAGGAGGTCCTGCTAAAGGTGTAGTTGTTAGAGAGATTGATGCTCTCGGGGGCGAGATGGGGAAGAACATCGACAAAACATACATTCAAATGAGAATGTTGAATACAGGTAAAGGACCGGCTGTGCGTGCATTGCGTGCACAAGCAGATAAACATGCCTATGCTTCTGAAATGAAAAAAACCATTGAAATGGAGCAAAATTTGACATTACGCCAGGGTATTGTAGAGAAATTGATTGTTGAGGATGGTATTTGTAAAGGCGTTGTTACTGCAACTGGAGCTCGTTACCAAGCAAAATCGGTGATCATTACTGCTGGAACTGCGCTACGTGGGGAAATTATTATTGGTGAACTAAAATATTCTTCGGGACCTAATAATTCTCAACCATCCATTGGACTTGCTGATCATTTAAAAGAGTTAGGTTTAGAAATTGCGCGCTTCAAAACTGGTACGCCGCCACGTGTGAAGTCAAGTACCATCAACTATGATGTAACTGAGATCCAACCCGGTGACGAAGCCCCTAATCACTTTAGTTACAGTACACCAGATAGCCAATACAAAACCAATCAAGAACCTTGCTGGTTAACCTATACCAATGAACATACACATCAAATCATTAATGATAATATTCATCGTGCACCAATGTTTACTGGAATCGTTGAAGGGGTTGGAGCAAGGTACTGCCCTTCGATCGAGGACAAAATCGTACGTTTTGCCGATAAATCACGCCACCAATTATTTTTAGAGCCAGAAGGTTTAGATACCGAAGAAGTGTATGTCCAAGGACTTTCAACTTCTCTTCCAGAAGACGTCCAAGTCAATATGCTCCATTCGATTGCCGGGCTTGAAAAAGTTGAGATGATGCGTACGGGTTATGCTATTGAATATGATGTTGTAGTACCACATCAGTTACGACCAACGTTAGAAACAAAAGTCATCGCTAACCTTTTTACAGCAGGACAAACAAATGGAACGAGCGGATATGAAGAAGCAGCGGGTCAAGGATTGATTGCTGGCATAAATGCTGCTCTTAAGATTCAAGGAAAAGAGCCTTTTATTATGAAACGTAGTGATGGATACATCGGAGTAATGATCGATGATCTAGTAACAAAAGGGACTAATGAGCCATACCGTCTATTGACATCGAGAGCAGAATATCGGTTGTTGCTGCGTCACGATAATGCGGATCTTCGTCTAACAGAAGTCGGACACCAAATTGGCTTAGTGGAAGAGCCACAATACCAAGCCTATCTAACAAAAAAAACAGCTGTAGAAGAGGAAATCCAACGTCTAAAAAAAGTACGTATCAAACCAACACCATCTGTTCAAACTTTCCTCAAAGAGAAAGGAACCGCTCCATTAAAAGATGGTGTTCTAGCAAATGAATTTCTACGCCGTCCAGAAGTAAATTATCAAGAACTCTTGCAGTTTATCGAAGCAAACCCTGCATTAAAGCCGAAGGAAATTGAGCAAGTAGAGATTCAGATCAAATATGAAGGATATATCAAAAAAGCCCTTGAAAAAGTAGAAAAACTAAAACGCATGGAAGCAAAACGGATTCCTGAAAACATTGATTATGAAGCAATCAATGGTCTTGCAACTGAAGCAAAACAAAAACTACAAAAAATACAACCAGAAACCATCGCTCAGGCCAGCCGAATTAGTGGCGTAAATCCAGCCGACATAAGTATATTGATGGTCTACATCGAACAAGGGAAGATTGCGAAAGTAAGCCATTAAAACGCTTGATATCAAAGGATTAAGGGGTAAAAAAGTATCCTCATAATATCATCTGACTCCGTTTTTGACCTCGCTTATCATCCGTTCATGTAAGAATCAAATAATTCGACTGTTTCATTTTGCCGATTTTTTGATACTTTAATATAAATGTCCATGGTTGTTTTAGAAGAAGAATGCCCTAGCCTATCTTGTACATCTTTTACTTGAGCACCTGCCTCAAAGAGAAGGGTAGCATGAGTCTTTCTAAAGCCATGGACTTTGATTATCTTCATATCCGGGAACTTCCGTGCTACTTTATCCATGACATGGTTAGGGTAGCCTTTGTAAAGGAAGTCCCTTTTTTTATTCCCTTTGATAGTGCTGATTACAGGTATATCATCTATATTATCTATCCGAATACCCCTAGAAAGGTTCTTTTTTGTTACAGAACGTTTCCATTTTTTTAGAATACGTAAGGTTCCATTATCAATTGAAATTACTCTCTTTGATTTGTCTGTTTTTGTAGGGTTAATACATAGAGAGCCATCGGATAGTTCTACTAACGTTTTGTTGAAACGGATAGTTTGATTATCGAAATCTATGTCTTTCCATGTCAGCCCGAGTATTTCTCCTTTTCGTGCCCCTGTATAAGAAGCTATTCTAAAGAATACTAAAGCCCGCTCATCTTTTAACTTATGCAAACATTCAAAAAACAGATGTAGCTCCTCTTTTGAATAGACTTCCTCTTTGATCTCAGTAGAATTACTAATTGATTTAGGTGTAATTGTCCTCTCCATGGGATTGTTATCAATCACACCCAAAAGTACGCCATAGTTGAAAACTTGTGATGCGTAACTTCTAATTTTTTGAAAAGATTGATATTTTGTAGCCCAATCTGTTAGTATTTTTTGACATATAGAAGGAGTGATAGAGTCCAGTTTCATTTTTCCAAATGAAGGGAGTATTTGGTTAGTAAAGTAGTTTTTTATCCGTTGCTCAGTAGTATTACGGATATTAAGTGTATGCTGGCTCATCCACAGATAATATAATTCTCTGTATGTCCGTATGGAGTTATTATTTATTCCCTTGGATTCGATTTCTAATTGTAATCTAGCTAAATCTAAGCAAGCTTCCTTTTTTGTTTTAAAACCTCTACGTGTTGTCCGTCTTTCTTTTCCAGTTATGGGATCTTTGCCCATGTAAAGCTTGTAGAACCACGCTGTTGTGCCATCACTTTTCTTATATTGTTTCAGTATTGCCATTGATAAAACCTCCTTACAGAAGCCGTACAAGCCCGCTGAGAGCTCATAGGCTAATTTCCATCGCATTCCCCCTTTCTTTTAAACAAATTACCAGCTGTACTCATTTTTGTATCTTATTACCTAGATATTTTATTAATAATTTCAATTCATCAATCGTTAGCTCGTTTTTTTCAATATCAATTAATAAATTCTCTACTTTCGGCGGAAGAGTTTTGACAAATAGATTTATTTTTAAGCTGTTCTCCGTATGCATCAAGAATAAATCTACAATATTAGCTATATCAAAATAATCAAAATTTAAACGTTTGGTATCCTCAATTACGTTTTTTATAATTAAACTCTTTTTTTCCTCGGACATAGATTCATAGAAACTGAATAGCTCATATTGTTGAGAATGTTTCAATTTATCTTTCACCTTAGAATACAGAAAGGACTCGGTTGTAAACAATGAAACGAGGTATTTCTCAAAATTTCCGTAGACAATATCTTCAGCTGTTGTTTTGCCTAGTATAGCAATCAGCTCAAGACTACCATTATTAGGTAGCCTTTTTCCTTTTTCCCAATTAAAAACGGCGGCTTTTGTTGTGCCATTAATTAGCTGTCCGAATTGTTCCATTGTACAGTTAAAACTTTCACGAATAGTTTTAATTCTTTTCCCAACTACTGTGGGATCGTAAAAATCGTATTTTTTATAATTCATTATTATCACCTGTTTTAATAATACTATTTTATGTTTACTTAGTAAACATTTTTTATTGACTTATTATTGTAAATGTTTTTTAATAGTGTTGTAAAAAAGAGTTTTCACGGGTTGGGGAATTTTTTTTAGGGTTATTGACTTCTGTCAATAACCCTTTTTAAAGGCTTTTTATTAGTGTTATTCAACCTTTTTTATGTTGATATTCTATTCATTTACATATATGATTCGGTGTATAAATTTTGTTTTTTAGGAGGCTTAAAAATTGAAAATAGAGGTAAACACTGAAAGGATATTTGAGGAATTAAAGTCAGAGTTGAGAAGTGAAATAAAGTTGATAACTGAAATAAATAGGTTTGGAGATTATCTCACTACATCGCAGACAAAAGAATATTTAGGAGATATTTCCACAAACACGTTGGCTAAATTACGTAAACAAGGATTAAAACGAGTTACTATTGATGGTCTGTGTCTATACAAGAAAGCAGACATTGTTGAGTTCTTGGATGAGCATAAGTATTGATTCACTTAATTTAAATAAAATTATTTATTTCTTAATACTGAGTAGTCTTGGCAAAAGGCATAATTAGGGCTTTAAGACCTTGGGGCTACTCGCCCCAAACCCGAGCAATCTTTCAGATTGACCGAGGAAGGGGGCTTTGCCCCCTCCCGAGGATAGTTGCTTTGCTAATTATAAAAATGACTTTATGCTCAGTTATTAAAAGAAAAATACTTTATATCCATATATACATCGGATAAAAAAATAATTAATCATCTTCTCACAGTTATTAGGGGCGCAAAAACAAAAAAACGGACAATGAGGTCATAGAAAATGAAAAAAAATAGTCTTGAGATAAAAAATTTCGATATTATCAACTGGAAAATTAAAAGTACCGAAAAAGGAAAATGGACGCTTAAATGGCTCTTTTCAATTTTATCACCGTATCATATTTGGGATAAAAGGACTATAAAAGATGAATTTACGTATAGTATTCTTTTTGAATTGAGGAATGGCAAAAAAAGATTTACTACTACGGGTAGTGATATTTCGTATGAGGAGTACCTTCTATCGGATTGTTCAGAAAGTTCTTACGAAATAATTAAAATCTTATCCAATGCGAAACGGGCGACGATTGATAGATTTTTCCAGAAGGAACTCAATAAGAAAAGAAGAATGGAAAAAGATCTTAAAATTGAGTTTGAAAAGAAGTACGGTAAACTATCCAATGATGAAAAGCAATTTATCAAAAAAAATCGGTTATCTAAGATAAATAGATATAAGA
This sequence comes from Enterococcus sp. FDAARGOS_553, assembly GCF_003812305.1. Taxonomy (NCBI): domain Bacteria; kingdom Bacillati; phylum Bacillota; class Bacilli; order Lactobacillales; family Enterococcaceae; genus Enterococcus; species Enterococcus sp. FDAARGOS_553. The sequence continues at coordinate 1,078,981 of NZ_CP033740.1, read as the reverse complement.
ACAAGTACGAGATAGGGGATTTATCAGACAATTTCTCGTACGGTGGGTTATCGGAAAATGTTTCTATTCACCAAAGAAATATGGAAATAATGGATGAACTTATTCAGAGGTTAAAAGATACAGAATTAGTATTTTTAATGGAAATAATGATGATGGAACCAGAGGTAATTTCAAAAAAGCAAGGTATAAAAACAGAATCTGTTAACAGAAAAATCATCCGATTGCGCGAAAAAGTGCTTAGTATTATCGATGAAAGCGGCTAAACCATTCAATAATAGGGGATTTATCAGATAAAGTTATTTCGCTCAATTTCTTGTTTTTTTAGTAGTCTCATATAAGAGATAGTGTTTTCTCTGTCCCGGGGATTAAGAGAGCGATATAAGGTTAAGAAGTCTTCCTCTGTCTCAACTATTTCTTTGTCTATAAAATGGCTTACGGGTACTCCTAATGCCTTAGAAAGGGCAGTTAAACTTTCTAAATTGGGTTCAGTTATAGAATTTTCCCACCGTGCAACAGCTTGTTGTGTAGAGAATATTTTTTCAGCTAGTTCTTTTTGTGTCCATCCCAAAGCTTTTCTTTTCTCTCTAATCATTTTTGCATATAATTTTTGTTCCAAAATAACACCTCCGTTCACAATAGAATACAACAACTTGTTGTAAAAGTGTCGTTTCAAAATGTTTTATGCTTTATTAGAGTTGAAATACATCATTGTGTTGTTTATAATGGATGCAAGGAGTGGAATGATGAAAAAAATAAGTAACCTTAGCCGATACAGACAAGAGAAAGGATTTTCTCAAATTGAGCTAGCAAAAAAAATGCATGTAACACAACAGTGTATAAGTTCATGGCAAACCGGAAGAACTATTCCCAAACCTTACCAAATGAAAATTCTTTCTGAAATTTTAGACATACCTGTAAACGAGTTGTTTTACGAGAAATTTAATAGAGTCGATTAATCAATCTTATAATCAGGAGGATGAGTATGTATTGCAAAAAGTGTGGTAAAGAGATAGCGGATGAAAGTAAATATTGTCAGTTTTGTGGGACATCTCAGAGAATGAACCACTTAGCAGTGTCAGAGGTTGAAAAGAAGAATACTGATCAGATTTTCATTGAAGTAAAAGAGCATATGGATAAAGGGAAAGAGACAGGAAAATTATATTTGATTATTGGATGGATTTCTATGTTGATTTCATTACTATTTATTCCTGTAGCGTTTGGGGCTATTTCTGTTATTATGGGATATCTTTATCGAGATACGGATGAAAAAATGGGAACTGTTTTGATGATAGCAGGTATAGCAGGTGCTATTCTAGGGGTTCTTTTGGGTATGTCAGCGAATTATTAGTAAGAAGTAAACCTTTGAAAAATTAGGAGACTGAATATTGAATAAAATAAATATAAATAAAAATTTTATTATCGTAGGAGTTGTTTTACTAGCTGTTATAATGATTATTTTTTATAGAAGAACGGATTCATCCGGACTCGAAAAAACGTCTGCACCATTAGTAACTCAAATCCTTCAAGAGCAGTATGGAATAAATCATTATTGTGATGATGTTACAATAATCAAGAATAATGGAGATAATACCTATCTAGCTAAAGCTACACTGGGGAACGGGAGTGTTATCAATGTGAAAATTGAGTATTATCCAAAGAAAGACCGGGTATATGTAGAAGTACCATATACTGAAGTATTATTGTTAAATTAATATATGATGTACCCCCACCCCCTTAAAAATTAACCGTATTTTAGGAGATACCTTCAGAAAGAAAATTCTAGCTGGAGGTTCTTTTATTAAGTGATTTTAGTCCGACTATATTGTATACTATATGAAATGAAACAGAATATTTCTGATGAAAATTGTTATGGTAGGATTTAACAGTTTCAGATACCTAAATATCATTTATGATTTTTTTTTAAAATAGTGTCTTTTTAGTCACAAGATAGTGTGTTTTTTTAGCAAAAAATGCTGTTTCATTTATTTCATATATATCTGAAATCAGGAGATTGAGATAATGAATTTATTCACGAATTCTAAAATAGTAATTTTAAAGTATAAAAAAAGTTCTCTGATGATCATTATATTATTATCTGCTTTGATTTTTTGGGGAGTCCGAGATAACAAGGGCTTTGAGGGGTACTATAATGGTATGGATGAGCAAGGTGACAGTATTTATATTGAAATTACAAAAGATAGATTGAAGTTATTGCAAGGAAATCAGTTAACCGAGCATGCTTATACTATTGAAGATATTAAAACAGATGAAGGAAAATATATCAATACTTTATTAATGGTGAAAGATAATGGGACAATCATTACTTTTGCAGAATCTAAAGGAGAAAATGGAAGTTATGCCATGTTGTTGTCAAGAGATGACGGAAACACCTTGAATTCTGTAAATTTTAAGAAGGTTGAAAAAGATGTTAACCCGATTGGAGAAATCAATAAATAGGTGGTAATAATTATAGTTAAAACGTTATTTAATCTTAAGTCATAAGTATTTTGTATAAAAAAAGGAGAGGAGAGCATACGCTCTCCTCTTTTAAATGGTGAAAATCAGAGTAATTGCTGTAACTCGTCACCTATTCGTTCAACGATTTTTGTAACTAGAGCATTTCCCATAAAGAATAAACGCATCCGGTCTGAAACTTCTACTACCTCCCCGGTAGACAATTTTTTGTATTTTGTCCAGTCATCAGGGAAATCCTGCAATCGTTCAGCCTCTATAGGAGTCAACAAACGATAACGATTTTCAATTTTTAATAAATGTGTCGATCTGTTTAAAGAACCTTCCGAAGTCAGCATAGTACGTCCTGGCATATCTAAATTATCATAAGGTGACATCCCTCCTTCTGAAAATGTATAGGTATGGCCTTCAGCAGTAACTCTCTCTATTTTTTTTGCCCCACGAAGATACTCGAATTTTTTGATTTTAATTTCATCGGTTAAGTAATACTTTTCAGCTATTTCATTTGCTGGTTGAATAATTTCTCTTAATGTAATGGGCTTTTCTTCGCCATATGGCTCCGTATCTATAGTAAAGTAACGTCCATGTCTCATTATTCCAGTATTGTATACTTTACCAGTAAAATTGTCTGATATTTCTACTATGTCATTTGATAACTTATATGAAGCTTGTCTGCCTTTATAAATATTTTTTATTATAGGGAATTGGCGAGCAAAAAGACCTTCCGTGAAAATATAATCATCATAGCGATGTTCTTCATCATCAACCATTTTTTGTTCGAACTGCATGTCTATTTTGCTTCCAAAATTAGTATCATTTTTGTAAACGAAAAAAAAGACACGACGTCTACGTTGACTACGCCCATAGTCTGCTGCGTTGATAACACGCCACTCTACTGAATATCCTAAATCATTAAAAGAAGCAAGCATTATAGCAAAATCTCTTCCACGTTGTTTAGAAGGAGATTTAAGTAAACGGTCGACATTCTCTAGTATGAGATACTTCGGTTTTATATGATTTGTAGCACGGATTATTTGCCAAAAAAGAACCCCTTTTTTACCTTCTATACCCATCTCATGCTTTTTACTACGTGCAACAGAATAGTCTTGGCAAGGGAAGCCTCCAACAATAATATCAGCATTCATCCGTTCAAATTCTTCATTTGTTATCTCTTCGATATTTCTATTAATATTCTCGCTATTCGGAAAGTGATAATTATATACTTCAAAAGCATCTTGAGATTTGCGAGAAGGCTCCCATTGGTTTGCCCACTTTGTTTTGAACAGGCCAGCATTAGAATGCTCTAGGCCAACTCTGAATCCACCTACACCTGCAAAAAGTTCTAATACATTTAATGTTTCACTCATTTTGGCGAACATCCTTTCGGTTTTAACTTAAATGTATTATACAATAAATAAACCGATTTGAAAAGATCAAAATCCAAAATGTTAAGCCTTATTCAAAAGACTTTGTTGAGTATATTTGATGTCTTTTAATCGATTTGGCTTCTTCTTAGCAATGTAGTATAGTTTTATGTGGAAATAAGTGTAGATTGGAGGATGTAAACAATGACGGGGTACTTAACAAAAGAGCAAGTACATAACAGGGCCAAAGAGTCGGTAGGGAAGTCTCTGATAGAATTAAATAATGGCCTCTCCCTTTTCGATAGTCAAAACAAAAATTCTATAGGAGACATATTTGAGGCTTGGTTTGGCAAAGTAAGAGATAGTGAAAGCAAACCAGACCTAGAAGAAGCCGGTGTAGAGTTAAAGGCTACCCCAATAAAGAAATTGAAAAATGGCCAGTATAGCGCTAAAGAACGGTTAGTGTTGAATATCATTAATTATAATAATGTTGTTAATGAGACATTTGAAGAAAGCCATTTTTTGTACAAAAATAAAACTATGGAAATAGCATTTTATGAGTACCTCAAAGATACACCGAAAGATCAGTGGACTATCCGAGAAGCTATTCTATATGAGATGTGTAAAAATCCTATAGATTTCAAAATCATACAACAGGACTGGGAAGTTATACAGAAATATATTTTAGAAGGAAAAGCTCATGAGCTGAGTGAAAGTTTGACTAATTATCTTGCTCCGTGTACAAAGGGAGCAACTGCTATAAAATCTCTCCGAACACAACCTTTTTCAGAAGAAAAAGCCAAACAGCGAGCATACTCATTAAAGTCTGGTTACATGACTTCGATTTTGCGTAAATATGTATTCGGTGAAGAAAAAATTGACTCAATCGTAAAAGATACTTTTCAACTTGAAGATAATAATTTGGAAGAACTAATATTAAACCATTTTGAGCCATATATAGGAAAAACTTTTCAATCTCTATGTGAAAAATTTAAAATCAAAACATCTTACCAAGCTAATTATAGAATAGTCTCTTCGATCTTGGGATTATCTAGTAACACTACCAAGACGGAACCTTTTCCAAGAGTTGACGAATTTGAAAAAGCTTCAATAGTAGTTAAAACAGTATATTTTGATAGAACAGGAAATAATAAAGAAAGCATGTCCTTTCCGGCGTTTAATTTTATTGACCTCAGTAATCAGGCCTGGGAAAAAGAAGATGGGGAGCCGAGTAGTGAATGGCATAATTTTTTATTGGATACAAGATTTTTGTTTATTGTTTTTAAAGAAGAAAAAGAAGGTGTCATATTCAAAGGAGTTAAATTCTTTAGTATGCCAAAAGAAGATATAGAAGGGCCGGTTCGCACAGTATGGGAAGATACTGTAGCTAAACTTCGAGAAGGAGTAAAATTGGAAGCCGTTCCAGATAAATCTACTAGGGATGGATGGCGAATTAAAAATAATTTTATAAAGAAAAATGATAAAATGATTTGTCATATTAGACCCCATGCCCGTGAAAGAGATTATTCTGAAGAAGGGCGTTATGCGGATAAGCTTCCAGTACCAGCAAAATGGATTAATAAACCTGATAATGATAACTATTCAAATCAATGGATGACAAAACAATGTTTTTGGATAAATAATGACTATATAAAAGAACAATTAAAAGACTTGATTTTATAAAGAAAGAGGAGAGTTACTCCTCTTTCTTTTGTCTTACATAATCCAATATAACCGTTGTACAATGGTCTAGATTTTTCAAAATATCTTTTTCCCAGAAATGTATAGGTACCCACCCCATTTGTATTAGTTTTTTGTTGTTTTGTTCATCTCTTTTTATATTTTCTTCAATTTTGTTAATCCAATAGTCTCGATTTCGCTTTAATTTCTTTTTTCTATTTTCCCAGTCATATCCATGCCAAAATTCACCATCGACGAAAATTGCTAATCTATATTTGGTGATTGCTATATCTGGAGAACCGGGTAATGCTTTGTAGTTTTTACGATATCTGATACCTTGATGCCACAATTCTTTAGCCAGCAGGCTTTCAGCTTTTCCTCCCTTAAGGCGTACATTTGCCATACGTTTTGATATTTCGGGAGTTGTTAATAATTTTCTATGTTTCATTTTTAACCTCCAGTTTCTTAGTACAACTAAGAAATATTAGTAAGAAATATAGATTGGTGATTCGCTTAAGATGTTCTAGGATAAAACTGATAGAAAAAGATGCGAGTATATACTATACAAATATTAATTAATTTAATTCTCAGCGGGTTTGTTTTGACTCCGTGTTTGACTCCGTTATATTGATTTTAAATGATATTGTATTAATAGTTAACAGTTTCGAATTAAAGATTTTGTATCCAAATCATTCAATATGATATTTGTTGATAGCTAAATTTGTGTCTACATCGAACAAGGAAAGATTGCGAAAATAACAGAACCAGCCTAAAGAGGCTGGTTTTTTTATTCGGAAAAGTCGTAATCTTTTTGGTGACTACCGTCTTTTTTAAATACTTCTACACCAGTTTTTTTATTTTCAGCGATTTCTTTTGCCCGAGCAATGGCATCTTCTTTAATATTAAAATGATCACTAGCTCGTTTAGCGCCTTCAGATAAAACAATCCATTTATCTTCTTCAAATTTTACTTGAACATTGGCTGTCAGAAGTTTTTTTGCATTTTTATTTTTGGTATGCGGATCATCTTTTTGAGGATTTTTTTCCTTACGAAATTCTTTCTTTTCTTCTTCACTGGCATTTTCTAGCCATTTTTCCGCTTGGCTAGTAGCAATAGGAATTGCCCGATCGTCTGTATAGCCATCATTCAACAAAGCATTTGCAATATCAATTGCTTTTTTTCGAACCAACGGATCCAAGTTTTTCATTGAAGCAGGATAATCTTTCATATTCCAAGGCATTTTGTACTCCCCCTTTTTTCTTTTAGTTTACCTACTTTTGCCAAAATATGGAAAAAATTGAATTTCAGTACGGAAAGAGAAATAAATTATTTTACCTTCTATATCCTTATTAAAACCCTTTTTGTGTACGCTTTCTTTGCTCATTTTTTATTGAAATTATTTTTGATTTTAAAATTAAATAAGCGTTATATTTCCAAAAAAAAATTTAATGGTTTAGAATTTTGTTATAGACAAAAGGAGGATGTAAGATGAGTGAACCTATTTTGAATGATCCGCGCGAACTTTATCAAACAGGTAAATTTAAAAAACAGGATCAAGATACTCCTGCTTTGCAAGAAGAAATGATGCCTGAGCCGGATTGTGGAGAAGAAACATATGAAGGAACAAATCAATTAGAAAATCGACGGGTACTGATTACGGGTGGAGATTCAGGAATTGGTCGAGCGGCAGCCATTGCTTTTGCACGAGAAGGGGCCGATATCGCCTTACATTTTTTTCCAGGAGAAGAAAAAGATGCCGAGGAAGTTGCTCACTATATCGAACAAGCTGGACGTAAAGCTATCCTATTACCATATGATCTGAGAGATGAAGCAGCTCCTCAAGAAATCGTTGAAAAAGCAGTAAAAGGGCTAGGCGGTTTGGATACCCTTGTTTTGAACGCTGCGCAACAAATCACACGTCCCTCTATTTCAGAATTACCCTTTGAGCAAGTAAAAGATACGTTCATGGTGAATATATTATCCATGTTTGCTTTAGTTAAAGCTGCAGAACCTCATCTCCCAGCAGGTGGGGCCATTGTGACAACGACTTCTGTTCAAGCTTTTAGTCCAAGTGCTCATTTAATGGATTATGCTGCAACTAAGGCTGCTATTGCTAGTTTCACAGTTAGTTTGGCAAAACAGTTTGCTGAAAAGGGAATTAGAGTAAACGGTGTAGCACCAGGCCCAATTTGGACACCTCTACAGTTGGATCATGGACAACCTCAGGATCAGTTACCTGAATTTGGCCAAAATTCGTTGTTACAACGTGCAGGACAACCAGCCGAGTTAGCACCTGTGTATGTTTTTCTGGCGTCGAACAAAGCAAGCTATGTAACAGCTCAAATTTATGGAGTAACTGGTGGAGAAGCAATCAATCTATAAGAAGTGATCAAATATTAGGAGGTGTCTTATGAATAAAGGATGGAAAACTTTAGCGATTGTAGTTTCATTGATTTTTATTACTGTGTTATTGCCAATATTATTATTGGGCAATCCTTATTTTAGTTTACCGTTTGGCTTAGATCGAAAAGAAAGATTTATTTCCTTCTTTTTCACGAATTATTTCCTACAACAATATCTTTTTTGGGCAGCAGCAGTTCTAATTATCTTTTTCCTTTGTTTCATTCTAGTTATTATCTTCTATCCTAGAACAAAGGCTACTTTTGTTTTGAAAGAGGATAAAGGAACATTGTCGATTGATAAAAAAGCAATTGAAGGTTTAGTACGAACAAAGGTTAGTGAAAAAGAATTTGTTGATGGACCTAAAGTGAATGTTAAAGCAACTAAAAATCGAATCAGCGTAAAAATCAAAGGAAGATTAAAACGTACTTCTGCATTGGTAGGTAAAACAGAGAATTTGATGACTGAGATCCAGCAAGATTTGCAGAGAACGTTAGGATCAAGTGAAAAAGTCAAAGTCGATGTTTCTTATACGAACTACGAAGAACAGAACACTACAGAAAATCCACGTGTAGAATAGGAGGTCTATCAATGAAAGAGCTTGAACAATATAAGATCCCTATTATCTTTGGAGCGATTGGATTAGTGTTAGCTTTACTATTTGTCAGCATTGGCTTTTTCAAAACACTACTGATCATTATGCTCACAGGATTAGGCTTTGCCCTAGGGATGTACGTACAGAGAACGGGAATGTTAGATCAATTTCTAAAACAATAAGAACTCAGGAGGAATTTAAATGAATAACGAAAAAAACGAATTAAAAAATGAAAAACCAGTAAGTGCACATCCAGATCCAGTCGTACCAAACACGGATCATACGACAAAAGAAAACGATATTCCGATGACAGAAGCACCAGACCCAGTTGTACCTCATGCGCAAGAAGCGGTTGAACAGCACCAAGCAACAGTTGGAAACCAACATCATAATCAGACAGAAAAACCTAGTGGATTTCAAGGTCCTACTGGAGAAACATCCGTAAATGGTTCTTTGACCTATGATGATAAAGTTATTCAAAAAATTATTGGTATCGCTCTGGAAGATGTTGATGGTCTGTTAACAGTTGATGGAGGGTTTTTCTCAAATATTGCAGAGAAATTAGTAAATACAGATAATGTAACCTCTGGGATCAATACTGAAGTTGGCAAAAAACAAGTCGCTGTTGATATGGATATTGTGGTAGAGTACGGACGAAATATTCCAGAAGTTGCGGAGAGAGTTAAAGAAGTGATTCATAGAGAAGTAGCCAATATGACTCAACTAGATGTAATTGAAGTCAATATCAATGTGGTCGACATTAAGTCAGAAGCTGAATATCAAGAAGATAGCGAGACAGTTCAAGCTAAAGTCTCCAACGCGGCATCAAAAACAGGAGATTTTGCTTCTCGACAAACAGAAAAAGCTAAAGGTGCAGTAGAACGAACATCTGATCGTATGCAAGAAAATAATGAACCTCGCGTTCATTAATTAATAATAGAAAAAATAAGAGCTATCCTTCATGTTGAAGGGTAGCTCTTATTTTATCGATCAATTTTTTTGAAAAACAGATTCTTTCTATATTATTTAACTAAAAAATTGATAGAACTGATAATACACTTTTACAGCTGCTTACTGACTATTCATACAAGTAACAATTTCATCAGAATACAGATACAATTTTGTAATTGTATTTTTTAAGTCTAGTGAGTTAGTATTTACCGGTCATGGAAAATGATGCATTTTTTTGTCTGAGTACAAGTTCAAATTTTTGCCATAAACTAACCACAAACAATTAAATAAAAACCGTCGTGGAAAAATTAAAATCTCTTTGAAAGCAATGTATTCCTATTGCATCTCAAAACTTTTTGCGTTAAAGTAGGAATTAGTCTGTGAAACATTTTTCTGTTTCACAAAAATAGAAAGGATTCATTATGCTGCCAGAAGAATTTCAAAAACAATTATCTATTCAAGGAATTGAGTTGTCATCTGAACAGCTCAAGCAATTTGCTACTTACTATGATCGGTTGATTGAATGGAATCAAAAAATGAACCTCACTGCAATTACCGATCAAAAAGAAGTATATTTGAAACACTTTTATGATTCGATTTCTTTAGCTTTTGTGACAGCATTCAAAGAAGATGCACATTTATGTGATGTCGGTTCTGGAGCAGGTTTTCCTAGTATTCCATTGAAAATCATCTTCCCACAACTAAAGATAACAATCGTTGATTCACTGAATAAACGGATTACTTTTCTACAAACTTTAGTGGCAGATTTAGGTTTAAAAGATGTTTACTTGTTTCACGATCGAGCAGAAACATTTGGTCAAAAAGAGTTCCGAGAATCCTTTGATTATGTCACTGCTCGAGCAGTAGCTCGTTTAAATATTTTAACGGAACTATGCTTGCCTCTCGTTAAAAAGAACGGGTATTTCTTTGCCTTAAAAGCAGCAAAAAGCGAAGAAGAATTAATAGAAGCAAAATCAGCAATCGCATTACTTGGTGGTAAGTTTATTGAAGAAAAAAAATTGACATTACCTGTTAGTAATGATGAACGGCATCTTTTGATCATCAAAAAAACGAAAGAAACGCCAAAAAAATACCCGCGCAAACCTGGTTTGCCGGCGAAACAACCAATCAAGTAGGAGGAAGCAGAATGGCACGTATTATTTCGGTGGCAAATCAAAAAGGCGGCGTAGGCAAAACAACAACTACAGTCAACCTGGGTGCTTGTTTGGCTTATGTAGGAAAAAAAGTCTTACTAGTAGATATTGATGCTCAAGGAAACGCCACAAGTGGAGTAGGAATTCGTAAACCAGATGTTGATAAAGATATCTACGATGTATTGGTGAATGAAACACCAATCGTAGAGGCAATATTGCCAAGTAGTCGTGAGAATTTAGATATTGTTCCTGCGACGATTCAATTAGCTGGTGCTGAAATTGAATTAACTTCAATGATGGCTCGGGAATCTCGTTTGAAATCGGCATTGAATGAAATCAAAGATCAATATGACTATATATTTATTGATTGCCCCCCCTCTCTTGGACATTTGACGATCAACGCATTTACAGCCAGCGACTCTATTTTAATACCCGTTCAATGTGAATATTACGCATTGGAAGGACTAAGTCAGTTATTGAATACCGTGCGTCTAGTTCAAAAGCACTTTAATCCTGAATTAGAAATTGAAGGTGTTTTGTTGACAATGTACGATGCACGGACAAATCTAGGTGCTGAAGTAGTAGAAGAAGTTCGTCGTTATTTCCAAGAAAAAGTTTATGAGACAATTATTCCACGTAATGTACGCTTATCAGAAGCCCCAAGTCATGGTCTATCTATTATTGATTATGATCCACGTTCAAAGGGTGCTGAAGTATATCAGACATTAGCAAAGGAAGTGTTGACTCGTGAAAAATAAAGGGAAAGGTTTAGGACGGGGGATCGATGCACTATTTCAAGATCTTCAAGGCTTAGAAGAAGTAGATATCAAAACAGAGGAAGTGGTTGAGCTCCCTTTAAATGAATTAAGACCAAACCCTTACCAGCCACGTAAAACCTTCGATGAAGTCTCACTTCAAGAACTAGCTAATTCAATTCAACACGCAGGTGTTTTTCAGCCGATTATTGTTAGAAAATCTACTGTAAAGGGCTATGAAATCATTGCTGGTGAACGACGTTTTCGTGCATCCAAGTTAGCAAAAAAAGAAACGATACCTGCAATTATCCGTGATTTTGATGAAGAAGCAATGATGCAAGTAGCTGTTCTAGAGAATCTGCAAAGAGAAGATTTAAATCCTTTAGAAGAAGCTGAAGCGTATGAAATGCTGATGAAAAATCTTAAATTAACACAAGCAGAAGTGGCAACACGATTAGGCAAAAGTCGTCCTTATATTGCAAATTATCTTCGTCTATTATCATTGCCAAAGTTGGTAAAAGAGATGGTACAAGATGAACGCTTATCAATGGGACAGGCGCGCACACTGCTAGGGTTAAAAAATAAAGATCTGATTTTAAAATTAGCCAATCGATGTGTGAAAGAAAATCTTACTGTTCGCCAATTAGAACAATTAGTGTCTGAAATGAATGATGCTAAAAATGAGAAGAAGAAAATTCCTCGTTTGATTCGTGAAAAACCCTATTATTTGCGGGAAAGTGAAGAACGACTAATGGACAAGTTTGGGACAAATGTTGAAATCCATGAAAAGGAAGGTAAGGGGAAAATAGAGATTGAGTACCTTTCACAGAAAGATTTAACACGAATCCTTGATTTATTGAACATTCAATTTGATGAAGCTTGAGGTGATAAATATGTATGATCTTGGTGACATTGTTGAAATGAAGAAACCCCATGCATGTAAAGCAAACCGTTGGGAAATTATCCGTATGGGTGCGGACATCAAAATAAAATGTACGAACTGTGGCCATATTGTTATGCTTACTCGCCGTGAGTTCGACAAAAAAATGAAAAAAATCCTAGAAAAAAAAGAGAAAGAGTGAAATAATAAATGGCTTTAACTGCTGGAATCGTTGGACTACCTAATGTAGGTAAATCTACTTTATTTAATGCTATAACGAAAGCTGGAGCGGAAGCAGCAAACTATCCTTTTGCTACGATCGATCCAAATGTAGGGATGGTGGAAGTCCCTGATTGGCGTTTACAACGTTTGACGGAATTAGTACATCCAAAAAAAACTGTACCGACAACATTTGAATTTACGGATATCGCAGGAATCGTTCGCGGAGCTAGTAAAGGAGAAGGACTAGGAAATCAATTTCTAAGTCATATCCGTCAGGTAGATGCTATTTGTCATGTAGTCCGTTGTTTTGATGATGACAATATTACACACGTTGAAGGACGGGTAGATCCACTAGCGGATATCGATACTATTAATTTAGAATTAGTCTTGGCTGATTTAGAATCTATCAATAAACGTTATGCACGTGTTGCTAAAGTTGCGAAAACAAAAGATAAAGATGCTGTAGCTGAATTAGCAGTTTTAGATAAAATTAAACCTGTTTTAGAAGAAGGTCTATCCGCACGTTCTATTGAATTTACTGAAGAAGAACAAAAAATCGTTAGAGGATTGTTTTTGCTGACAACAAAACCTGTTCTATATGTAGCAAACGTTGCAGAAGATGATGTGGCAAATGCAGAAGAGAATCCCTATGTTAAAAGTGTGAAAGAATTTGCCGAGAGTGAACATGCGGAAGTGATCGTCATTAGTGCTCGAGCAGAAGAAGAAATCGCTGAATTGGATGATGAAGATAAAGCAGAATTTTTGGAAGCTTTAGGCATTGAAGAATCTGGTTTAGATCAACTGATTCGTGCGGCCTATGATTTATTAGGATTAGCCACTTACTTTACAGCTGGGGAACAAGAGGTTCGTGCATGGACTTTCCGAAAAGGAATCAAAGCGCCTCAAGCTGCAGGAATTATTCATACAGATTTCGAGCGAGGGTTTATCCGTGCAGAAACTGTTTCCTTTGAAGATTTGGATAAGTATGTCAATATGCATGCAGCAAAAGAAGCTGGGCGTGTTCGTTTAGAAGGAAAAGAATACGTCGTTCAAGACGGCGATGTTATGTTATTCCGTTTTAATGTATAAAAGGCTTTCTTCCAAAAAAAAATATGGTAAAATGTCCTTTGTGAAGAAATCACGCAGAAGGGAGAAATGATTTATGGAACCAGAAACTCTGCGCTCGTATGTTTCCGAAAATCGTGAATTAGAAAAACAACTAACAAAACGTAACCAACAATATATTTTTGATTTAAAAAAATCTTTGGAGGCAGCTAATCTTTCTGAAGAAGAAAAAACTGTCGCATTACATGAGATGTTACCGATTCTTGTTCAAGAACAAAAAGGTGGTAAAACCGCTAGACAACTTTTTGGGACAGTCTCTGAACGTACGGAAGCAATCATCACGAAGCCAGTTGAACAAAAAGAATCAGGTCCATTCTTGATGTGGTTAGACAATACGTTGCTTATTTTAGGTATTTTTGGATTAATGCTCGGCGTGATGGGGGTATTTACAAAAGGTCAAGCACAGCCTTACGGATTGTTGACCCTCTTCTTAATGGCCATGTTAGCTGGTTGGGTCTTCTACTTAATGTACAAGTACATGTATCAATATGAACGTCCAGGCGCAGATAAAAGTAAACGTCCGAAAATGTGGAAAATTATTTTGATTTTAGTTGGAGCTTTCTTAGTATGGATCGTGACTATCTCACTTTCTGCTATGCTTCAACCACCACTTAATCCACAGGTCGACCCATTAATCGAAATTGTGATTGGGGCTGTGGCACTAGCAGCTAAATATTACTTGAAGAAGAAATACAATATTATTAGTAGCTTATCTGTTCCTAGAGGATAATAATAAGTTCCCACATGTCATTCATGCGTGTGGGTCTTTTTTATTATGTGTCATACAAGAGGGAGAAAATAGAAATCTTTTGTGATTCTGGCTGTTTTCTCAGATTACACAGGAATAAATAAGAAAGCTTTCCGAATAGTTGACTTATGAAAAAATATTTGCTATTTTTTTAAAAATACATATTAACTTTAAGGAGTGGTTACAAAAATGTCCAACTGGGAAACCAAATTTGTAAAAAAAGGGTTAACGTTTGATGATGTATTATTGATACCTGCAGAAAGTCATGTGTTGCCAAATGATGTGGATATGCATGTGCAGCTTGCAAAAAATATTACGTTAAATATACCGATCATGAGTGCCAGTATGGATACAGTAACTGATAGTAAAATGGCAATATCAATGGCTCGTCAAGGTGGATTAGGGGTCATTCATAAAAATATGAGTATTGCTGCCCAAGCAGATGAAGTGCGGAAAGTAAAACGTTCTGAAAGTGGCGTAATCATTGATCCGTTCTTCTTAACACCTAGTCATCTAGTAGCAGATGCAGAACACCTTATGAGTAAATACCGAATCAGCGGTGTCCCTATTGTTGAAACAATGGAGAATCGTGAACTAGTTGGAATCATCACGAATCGAGATATGCGTTTTGTTACGGATTATTCAATCGCAATTTCTGATGTAATGACCAAAGAAAAATTAGTTACGGCACCGGTTGGTACTTCTTTGAAAGATGCAGAGAAAATCTTGCAAAAACATAAGATCGAAAAATTACCGATCGTTGATGATGAAGGTATTTTAAGTGGATTGATTACGATCAAAGATATTGAAAAAGTCATTGAATTCCCCAACGCGGCTAAAGACACTCATGGCCGTTTATTAGTAGCGGCAGCTGTAGGTGTGACCAGTGATACCTTTGAAAGAGCACAAGCATTGTTAGATGCTGGAGCAGATGCGATCGTAATCGATACTGCTCATGGACATAGTGCAGGCGTACTGCGTAAAATTTCTGAAATCAGAGCACATTTTCCTGAAGCAACATTAATTGCAGGGAATGTCGCAACTGCTGAGGGAACAAAAGCTCTATACGACGCTGGTGTAGATGTCGTTAAAGTTGGTATTGGTCCTGGTTCCATCTGTACGACACGTGTTGTCGCTGGTGTAGGTGTCCCTCAGTTAACGGCTATTTATGATGCTGCCTCAGTGGCTCGACAATATGGAAAAGCCATTATTGCAGATGGTGGTATCAAATATTCTGGTGATATTGTCAAAGCTTTGGCTGCTGGCGGACATGCAGTTATGCTAGGAAGTATGTTGGCAGGAACGGATGAATCTCCAGGGGAATTTGAAATTTATCAAGGTCGACGTTTCAAAACCTATCGGGGAATGGGGTCACTAGGAGCTATGGAAAAAGGTTCAAGTGATCGTTATTTCCAAGGTGGAGTTAATGAAGCAAATAAACTTGTTCCAGAAGGAATTGAAGGCCGAGTGGCTTATAAAGGCAGTGTTGCAGATATTTTATTCCAAATGATCGGCGGTCTAAAATCAGGGATGGGATATGTTGGAGCAGCGAACTTAAAACAACTAAGAGATGAAGCACAGTTTATCCAAATGAGCGGAAATGGTTTGAAAGAATCTCACCCTCACGATGTGCAAATTACTAAAGAAGCACCAAACTATTCTGTGAAGTCTTAGAAATTGTTTCACGTGAAAACATTAAATAAAAAATGGCGGCCAGTAGTCTTAATAAGACACTGACCGCCATTTTTTGTATGGGAAAATTATTCATTTGATTTCAATGCGTCGATCATATCAACATGCTTCAATTTATAATGAGTAACCAACATAACAATGATTGTAAATAAAATGGTCATGCCGCCGGCTAACGCATAAGCAGCCCAACTAATCACTAATGGAAAAACCATGTTTTCCATCGATGCCTGTCGGAGAATAAAATCAGTCAGTAAGTATCCGACTCCATAACCAGCTAGGATCCCTAACAAAGTAAAGACAACATTCTCACGAACAATATACATTGTAACTTCTTTGTCGTAAAAACCTAAAACTTTAATTGTAGAGAGTTCCCGAATCCTTTCCGATACATTAATGTTTGTTAAATTGTATAGAACAACAAATGCCAAGGCGCCAGATAAAATGACCAAGATAAGAACAATGGAATTCAGATTCCCCATGGACTCATTTTGCGCTTTGATTTGACTAGACAGGAAGGTAGTATTCTGAACTTGGTCTGTTTTCAATAGTTCTTTAGCTAATGCGTCTTCTTGCTTTTGTTCCATCTTTTTACTCTTGATAAGAAGCGATGTAGGCTGATAGTTCGTATTTGTTGCTTTTTCATAGTCATTTCTAGAAAGATAAAGTGAGTTACCTAAATAATTTTCAGCGATACCAGCTATCTTCACTGTTACAGCTGTTTGATCCTTATCATAAAAGGTTAGCTCATCTCCAATGTGGATATCAAAAAGCTCCGCATATTTCATCGTTAGGATGGCCCCATCATCTAGTGACATTTTTTTTCCATCGGTAGAGTGTAGATGCATATAGTTCGAGAATGAGTCAGTATCAGAAGGTACCACTAAAGACAGACTTTGCTTTCCTTGTTCTTTGGACCGTAACTCAATTGTTTCATTCAATACAAGCAGGGATTGTTGAATTGTTGGATCTTCTTCTAATATTTCAAAAACTTCGGTATTGTTTGTTTTACTATCTTTTAATGTGACGATTGCTTGATAATCAGTGATAGGACCAAATTGTTTTTGCGAAACAGCACTTAATGAATCTTTTAGACCCACTCCAGCGACCATAAGTCCTGCACATCCTGCGATCCCAATTATTGCCATAATCATTCGTGATTTATAGCGAAAAATGTTTCGGTAACTGATTTTTTGATTAAAGCTCAAGCGTGACCAAAGTGGTTGAATGTATTCTAGAAAAATTCTTTTCCCTGGCTTTGGTGCACGTGCCTGCAATAGTTGCGCTGGTTTTTCTCGCAAATCACGATAGAGGACAACAAGGGCTGCACCTAAAGTAGCAAGAATAAAGGCGACTGTAGCTTGAATGATTGGCCCCCAAACATAGTAAACCCGGACACCACCTAAAAGATACCGTTCACTAGAAAGAAAATAGATTAATCGAGGTAGAAATTCGATACCTAGTACAGCTCCTAAGAGAATTCCTATACTAGATGATAAAAGAGCATAGATGATATATTTTCGAGCTATCTCTCTTTTTGCATATCCCAAAGCCTTTAATGTGCCAATTTCTTTTCGATTTTCTTCTACCATTCTAGTCATGGTGGTAAAAGTTATTAAAGCTGCTACAAAAAAGAAGAATACTGGAAAGACATTTGCAATTGCCGCTATACGATCAGATAAACCGCCGTATTCTTGAAACCCAGGATTATCTTTTCTTAGATTAAATAAATAAGTAGGCTCTTCCATTTCATTTATTTCATTTTCTTTTTTTTGTAATGTAGATTCTGCATCAGCTAACTTCTCTTTTTCTTCATTGATTTGATTTTGTTGTTTAATCAATGTCGATTCAGCAGTTTTCAGTTGTTCAATAGCACCAGCTTGTTGTTGAGACGGTAACAGAAGGGTTGCACTTTTTTGTTGTTCAATCTGAGCTTTAGCAGCATCTAATTCTGTTTGTGCATCTAATAGCTGTGCTTTTCCAGTTTCAATTTTTTCCTTAGCAGGTTTCAATTCTTCCATTGCGTCATGTTTGATTTCTGCTACACGTTCTTGTGGACGATCAGCAAAAAGCGTTTCTACTTTTTCTTGATTCTTTTCCATTTTTTCTTGATAGGAATCAGAGTAAGTTTCTAAATCTTTCACATTATCAAAAGACAGATAGAGCACCGATTGGACATCACTCAGAAATTGATTTTCGGGAAGGTAAGCAAAATATGTTACTGTACCACTGCCAACATTCGCATAGCCTCGTTCAGCTTTACTGATAAATAGGGGCGAGTTGGCAAAACCAACGATTTTGAAGTTTTTATCCTTTATAGTATCCTGCGAGTCGATAGTATAAGTATCGTTTAACTGATAGCCATATTCTTTCGCTTGTGTATCTAAGACAATTTCATTGCTATTCTTTGGTAAATGGCCTTCTTCAAGGATTAATGCGTTTTGTTTTTGGCTTTTGTTGTAAGAATTGATTTGGACAACTTCATCTGCTTCTGCTACATAATAAAATTGGTAGCCTGATTCCACTTGAATCCCTGACTCTTTAGCTACTTTAAGATCTTGATCGGTGATACCTAGTGTTGATGTAACCTGTATATCAGCTAAGTTATGTTCATCAACATAAGTACTTGCAGAATGATTCAAAATAGGCCCAGTTGCTTTGACACCTACATACAAAAAAGTACCTAGAAAGATGATTAAAACAATAGCGATAAATCTTCCTTTAGACTGTTTGATTTCTCGTAAGCTTGCTTTTAAATACGTCTTATTTTTCATTTGTTTCCTCCTACCAAACGATCTCATCGATTGAAATAGGGGATTCATTAATTTCTACAGAGCGCACTGTAGCATCATTAATACGAATCACGCGATCAGCAATGGGAGCAATGGCACTGTTGTGCGTAATGATTAAAACAGTATTTCCAGCTTGACGACTTGCGCTTTGCAACAGCTTCAATACTTGTTTACCGGTTTCAAAATCTAATGCTCCTGTTGGTTCGTCACAAAGAAGTAATTTCGGATTTTTTGCTAGCGCTCGGGCAATGGACACTCGTTGCTGTTCGCCACCTGATAATTGAGAAGGAAAGTTATTGGACCTATTTTCTAATCCTACTTGCTTAAGCACAGCATCTGGGTCAAGTGCGTTCGGTGATATCTCTGTTGCTAACTCGATATTTTCTTTTGCTGTTAGATTTGGGACTAAATTATAAAATTGAAAAACGAAGCCTACATCTTTGCGCCGATATTCTGTAAGTTGTTTATCCGAAAATTGTGCAATATCAATATTATCGATAATGATTTGACCTTCATCAGGTGAATCCATCCCACCTAATATATTTAGAATAGTCGATTTTCCAGCTCCGCTTGGACCTAAAATAACGACTAGTTCTCCTTCTTCAATTGAAAAGGATAGGTCTTCATTAGCGGTAATCGTGGTTTCGCCCATTTTATATCTTTTATACGTATTTTTTACTTCTACATAACTCATATAACGCCTCCATATTTTGAACACCTGTTGATTTAATCACATAGCGTTAGTATACTAAGAAAGAAAAAAAGGGGCAATCCTCAAATCTTATTCATCTGTTATTAAATAAACATTTAAGTTATTTTTGTATAGAAAGGATTGAAGTTATGGTAGGAATAGTTGGAAATCGCCGAACACAATATACAAAAAAAGTGATTCGAAAAGCATTTCAAGAGATTTTGATGGAAAAAGAATTTGAAAAAATCACAATTACAGAGATTGCCCAGCGTGCTGATATCAATCGAGGAACTTTTTATAAGTATTACAAAGATACTGCAGACCTTTTAGAGGAGATTGAGAAAGAAATCGTTGAACAAATTGCAGATAATTTGCAACAAGAAAATCTCCCATTAGATCTATGGCTAGAAAAATTATTACTTATACTGCAAGAAAATCCTAGTGTAAGTCATTTGATTCTGCTTAATAACAGTCATTTATTAGATTTGTTATTGGAAAAAATCAGACCGGAAACGTTTAAACGCTTTACTATTTATTTCGAAGATGCAACAAGAGAAGAATTAGAGTTATGTTTGAGTTATTTTGTCTGTGGCTCGATCGGGTTGATTGAACGCTGGCTAAAAGATTTTTCTGAGATGCAGCCTAAAGCAGTTTCTCATTTACTTATTCAAATATTTACTACAAATGTTTATGAATAAAAGAAAAGCGAACGCCAATACGTTCGCTTTTCTTTTATTCTACTAGTCGTTCATCATTCATACCAAAATATTGATGCAATGGTTTTTGTTTTCCTGACAATAGTTGATCGATCGTCACAAATTCGTATCCTTCATGTTTTAACATAGAGATCAATCCTGGTACAGCTTTGACTGATTCAGGATGGATATCGTGGATTAAGATGATTGCGCCATTAAAGACATTCTGTTTAACAACATTATTGATTGTTCCAGGATTTTTTGATTTCCAATCCTGTGAGTCAATATCCCATTGAATAATTGGCATGCCAATTGTTTCAGCACTTTTTTTATCAATAGCGCCATAAGGGGGACGGATATTGCGAGGCAAGACGCCTGTAGCCTTGAAAATAGCTTTGTTGGTTTTATTTATTTCCCTTTGTAATTCATCTGTCGAAAGTGTATTCAATTGTGGATGAGAATACGAGTGACTTGCTACCTCATGACCCTCGTCGTGGACTTGTTTTGCAACATCTGGATTTTGATCCACCATCTGTCCTAACATGAAAAAAGTAGCTTTCACGTTATCTGTTTTTAGTATATTCAACAAATCAAGTGTTGAGCTATTATTTGGACCATCATCAAAAGTAAGAGCGACGTACTTTTTATTTTCATCTAATGCAGGTAATGTATCTTTTATACTTTCTTGCGAAACCAGATCTGTATCAATGAATGGAGCAATATCTTTGTATTTTAGAGTGACTTTAGAAGTTCCAGTTGAATTTTTTGGTAAGACGATAGTCAATTCATCAGGTGTATAAGTCATTTTACTATCATAAGAAATTCTATCCATTGTTAATACAGCATCAATGATTTTTTCAGGTTCTTTGGCTTGATCAAGTATGGATTGCTGAATCACCTGTTGAATACCTAAGAGACTTCCTTCATCTGGAATCAAATCCTTATTTGTGATTTCTTTGCCAGTTTTTTCGGAAACATAAATGGCTTTCTCAGAAATACTGTCTGGCTTTTTAAAATTTTCCTTACTGCGATCCCAGATAAAACTATCTGCTTCAATTCTATACTGACCAATTTTAGAAGATATTGCTGTTGCTTTTATTCTGGCAACTGTAAGCACTTCTTTTTCACGATGCTTTTTTTGTTGCTTTTGAGCAAGCTCGTCTAAGAGCTGGTTTGCATTTTTGAAAGGAACAGTATTTTCATCAACTGGACGGTAAACAAGGCACTTATTTTCTCCGTCATTTATAGTATCTATTTTCGTTGAAATTCCACTTTGGTCTTGCTCTTCTTGGATTGAAGCCATGAGATTTTTTGCAGCAGTTTCATATTTGGCTTGAGCTTCTGCTTCTTGCTGTTTTAATGTATAAACAATATAGCCGCCAGTAGCGACAATTACTAGAATAAGTGCGGTAAACAATGCGAATATATACTTGCTATAATTAGATTTTTTCTTCGGTATTTTTTGTTGTTTGTTTTCGTTTCCGGTTTTGGGCTTTACAGCTTCATTCAATTGATTTGTATTTTCACAGGTATCAGGTTCTTGTTTGTGACGTTGGCTACGACGTGCATAGGTATTTTTGTCAGACATATGACTTTATCCCTCCATTTATCATCATAAAGTAAAATAAACGTAACATAACTGTAATATATTTTCAACAATAGGGGGGTATTTCTTAGAATATTTAAAGAAAAAAGGTAGGAATTCTCGTCCTACCTTGTTCTTCAATTTTTTTCAATTCGGGTAACTCCACCCATATAAGGAACTAGTACTTCTGGTATAGTCACACTACCATCTTCATTTTGATAGTTTTCTAATACGGCAGCAACAGTTCTACCGACTGCTAGTCCTGAACCATTTAATGTATGCATGTAATGAATCTTGCCATCGTTATCTCTATAACGGATCATTGCTCGACGTGCTTGAAAATCTTCACAATTAGAACATGAACTGATTTCTCGATATGTTTCTTGTGCTGGAATCCATACTTCCAAATCATACGTTTTAGCAGCAGAGAAGCCCATGTCACCTGTAGACAATGCCATTACTCGATAAGGAAGTTGTAATTTTTGTAAAATGTCTTCTGCATTTGCAGTCATTTTTTCTAATTCTTCATAAGAGTGTGCTGCTTCACTTAGTTTGACCATTTCAACTTTGTTGAATTGATGTAATCGAATTAATCCGCGAGTATCACGACCAGCACTTCCAGCTTCTGAGCGGAAAGAAGGACTTAATGCTGTGAAGTAAACCGGTAGTTGGTCAAGATCCAATATTTCTCCATTATAATAATTCGTTAAAGGAACCTCAGCAGTAGGAATCAAGGTAAGATCTGTTTCCGCTAATTGGAAAACATCTTCTTTGAATTTAGGAAACTGTCCAGTTCCAAACATTGCATCGCTATTAACAATATATGGAGTAATCATCTCAGTGTACCCATGTTCATAAACATGTTGGTCTAGCATAAAGTTATATAAAGCTCGTTCAAGACGGGCACCTAATCCTTTATAGTAGACAAACCGGCTACCGGCTACCTTTGCACCTCGTTCAAAATCTAATATTCCTAGGTTTTCGGCAATATCCCAATGAGGCTTTGCTTCGAAATCAAATTCTTTTGGTGTAGCCCAGCGTCTTACTTCAACATTGTCATCTTCATCTTTTCCAACTGGGACAGAGTCATGAGGCAGATTAGGTAATGTCGTTGCGATCAATTTGATTTCTGAATCAATTTTTGCAATCTCGTCATCAAGAGACTTGATTTTAGTACCGACTTCTTTCATCTCAGTAATTTTATCATCTGCTGCTTTTTTTGCTCGTTTTAGTTGAGCTATTTCTGCAGAAACTTCATTTCGAACTTTTTTTAATTCTTCTGTCTCTACTAGGAGTTGTCGTCTCCTTTCATCTAACTTTAAGAATTCTTCTAATACTTCTTTTTTTACTCCGCGAGTCTGTAATTTTGTTTGGACTTTGTCAAAATTTTGCCGAATCATTTTAATATCTAACATAATTCTTCCCCCTTGTTTTTCATATAAAAAAAGACCTTTTCATCCCTATTCTTGGGACGAAAAGATCTTTCGCGGTACCACCCGAGTTCAGCATAACGCTGCCCTTGTTGCCCGTAACGTGGGCACACGATCTTTCTTTCAAAAGATACACTTTTAATGAACTGGATTCCATTCTTTCCATTACTGATTCTCACCAACCATCAGTTCTCTGAAAAAGTAAAAAATGTACTAGGTTCTATGCTTTATTAGTAAGTATTTTCTCTAGAATAGCGAAAAAGCGTTAGTTCGTCAACCATAGTTTTGGGTATTTGATAAATCATTTCTCTTTAATGGGAGATGGATAATAAAGGAGGTCCAATCCGGAGTAGATTTTGCAAAAATGTAGCCACCATGCAAGGCAACGATGCTTTGAGCAATGGCAAGACCAAGTCCAGTTCCCCCAGTTTCCTGCGAACGTGATTCCTCCACTCGATAGAAGCGGTCAAATAAGGAGTCTAATGAATGTTTGGGAATCATTTGTCCATTGTTCTTAACTGTTAGAATGGCTTCTGTTCCTACTTTTTCCACTTCCATTACGATTTTGTCAGCGCCTTTTCCATACTTTAAAGCATTAGACAATAAATTATTGAAAACTCGTACAAGCTTCTCAGTATCACCGTCCATAATAATGTGCTCTGGGCGAGTGTGAGTCTCAATCTTTATTCCTTTACGAGATGCTTCTAATTCAAAATCTGCAGCTAGTTGTTCGACTAATTGCGCCATATCAAAAGAAATGACATTTATTGGGACGCTAGGCTGTCTTACTTTTGTGTATTCGAAAAGATCGTCTACTAAAGATTTCATTTGCTTTGCTTTGACATAAGCGGTATGAGTATATTTCAATAACTCTTCTTCAGAATGATACTGACGATCTTCAATCAGGCCTAGATAACCAATAATAGAAGTTAAAGGGGTTCGGATATCGTGACTAACATTTGTAATTAATTCATCCTTCGACTGTTCAATCCTTCGTTCATCTTCAATGGCGGCGACGGTACTATCTACCAAGCCGTTAATATTTGAAACAATCCGATTGAGGTCACCACGCAGTTCAAATGGAATACGATGATCATAGTTTCCCTCTGCAATATAATGAAGCTCACTAATAATATGCCGTAGCTGCATTTGACGGTATCGACGAATCAAACGCCAATATAAAACAATCACATCTAATAAAAAGAACAAAGGGATAATGAAATTGCGGCCACTTTGAAAAATATCCGTGTCAAAAGCAGACGTAAAAGCGTTTTTTGACTCATAGATCGCCTCCACTAACAACGGTGAATTCTCTCTTATAGAAGTCAAGATGACTAAAATCGCGACATTTAATAGAAGTAAAAGGATTACAGTAACGATTCCTTCTGCAAATAATTCACTGATTTCTTTAGAAGTGAGGGTGATACGTTTCTTTTTTTCTATTGGATTACTTCGCATCTATTTTATAGCCAACTCCCCACACTGTTTGAATGACTTTCTCGCCATCAGTTGCTTCTTCTATCTTATCACGCAGATGACTCACATGAACCATTACGGTTTTGGCTGACACGACACTCTCTTGCTTCCACACACGCTCAAAAATTTCATCAGCACTAAATACACGATTCGGATGGGATGCTAATAGGTAGAGAATACCAAATTCAAGAGCGGTCAATTGGATCTCATTTCCGGTGATTGTTTTTACTTCATGAGAATCACGATTAATGATCAATGAGCTAACTTCTAAGATATCTGGCTGATTAGAGGGAGCTTGCATTTTTGTTCGACGGAGCAGAGACTTGACGCGAGCCATCACTTCCAAAGGATTGAATGGTTTTGTTACATAGTCGTCTGCACCAGCAACTAGACCTCGTATTTTATCCATATCAGTAGTCTTAGCAGTTAGCATGATGATTGGAATTTGTGATTCTTTTCGCAACTCTTTTACAACCTGCATGCCATCCATTTCAGGCATCATGATATCCAATATCAGTAATTCAATATCTGGAGTAGTTCTAATTTTTGTTAAAGCTTCTTTACCATCATAAGCTTTGACGGCTTCATAACCTTCATTATGAAGATAGATACTTAATAGTTCAACAATCTCTTTATCATCATCAGCAACAAGTATTTTCATATAAATCCTCCTAGGAACAATATTCTTTTCTCCTATTTTAGCAAATATTCTAGGAAATTGATAAAATCATACTTAAATTTATAAGAATGATAGGAAATAATACTTACAACAAGAATAAAAACCGAACATTGAGAATTCAAATAATCATCATAGTTTCCAAATGGAGAGATTATTCCATAGAATTAACTAAAATATATGATGGAACCGCAGTATTTAGAAACGTTGAAATATCAATGATTTTACTGTTGACGAATGGCAAGATAGTTGCTATATTATTACATGTGCCAAATGACAAAAATCATTTCTAAAAGAAAATGAAAAAAGTTATTGACGCCAGAACCAACAGATGATATTATAACGAAGTCACAAATTTAAGAAATCAATTTGATGCTGATGCAGCAACAAAAAAGATTGAAAAAAGTTGTTGACAAATAACAATTCATTTGTTATTCTAATGAAGTCGCTGATGACGCACAGGAAGTTGTTGAATAAACACTTTCGAAAAAAACTTTTAAAAAAGAGTTGACATTCACTTGTTGATCTGATATGATTTAAAAGTTGCTAACGCAGCGCAGTAGACCTTTGAAAACTGAACAAAGCAAGCAAACGAACCAATGTGTAGGGCGCTTCATTTATGAAGCAAAATACATGCAAGCAATAGCTAGCAAAGTTAATTTTATTTGAGCTTAACGATCCTATGGATCGTTCAAACAAATCATTATGAGAGTTTGATCCTGGCTCAGGACGAACGCTGGCGGCGTGCCTAATACATGCAAGTCGAACGCTTTTTCTTTCACCGGAGCTTGCTCCACCGAAAGAAAAAGAGTGGCGAACGGGTGAGTAACACGTGGGTAACCTGCCCATCAGAAGGGGATAACACTTGGAAACAGGTGCTAATACCGTATAACACTATTTTCCGCATGGAAGAAAGTTGAAAGGCGCTTTTGCGTCACTGATGGATGGACCCGCGGTGCATTAGCTAGTTGGTGAGGTAACGGCTCACCAAGGCCACGATGCATAGCCGACCTGAGAGGGTGATCGGCCACACTGGGACTGAGACACGGCCCAGACTCCTACGGGAGGCAGCAGTAGGGAATCTTCGGCAATGGACGAAAGTCTGACCGAGCAACGCCGCGTGAGTGAAGAAGGTTTTCGGATCGTAAAACTCTGTTGTTAGAGAAGAACAAGGATGAGAGTAGAACGTTCATCCCTTGACGGTATCTAACCAGAAAGCCACGGCTAACTACGTGCCAGCAGCCGCGGTAATACGTAGGTGGCAAGCGTTGTCCGGATTTATTGGGCGTAAAGCGAGCGCAGGCGGTTTCTTAAGTCTGATGTGAAAGCCCCCGGCTCAACCGGGGAGGGTCATTGGAAACTGGGAGACTTGAGTGCAGAAGAGGAGAGTGGAATTCCATGTGTAGCGGTGAAATGCGTAGATATATGGAGGAACACCAGTGGCGAAGGCGGCTCTCTGGTCTGTAACTGACGCTGAGGCTCGAAAGCGTGGGGAGCGAACAGGATTAGATACCCTGGTAGTCCACGCCGTAAACGATGAGTGCTAAGTGTTGGAGGGTTTCCGCCCTTCAGTGCTGCAGCAAACGCATTAAGCACTCCGCCTGGGGAGTACGACCGCAAGGTTGAAACTCAAAGGAATTGACGGGGGCCCGCACAAGCGGTGGAGCATGTGGTTTAATTCGAAGCAACGCGAAGAACCTTACCAGGTCTTGACATCCTTTGACCACTCTAGAGATAGAGCTTCCCCTTCGGGGGCAAAGTGACAGGTGGTGCATGGTTGTCGTCAGCTCGTGTCGTGAGATGTTGGGTTAAGTCCCGCAACGAGCGCAACCCTTATTGTTAGTTGCCATCATTTAGTTGGGCACTCTAGCGAGACTGCCGGTGACAAACCGGAGGAAGGTGGGGATGACGTCAAATCATCATGCCCCTTATGACCTGGGCTACACACGTGCTACAATGGGAAGTACAACGAGTTGCGAAGTCGCGAGGCTAAGCTAATCTCTTAAAGCTTCTCTCAGTTCGGATTGTAGGCTGCAACTCGCCTACATGAAGCCGGAATCGCTAGTAATCGCGGATCAGCACGCCGCGGTGAATACGTTCCCGGGCCTTGTACACACCGCCCGTCACACCACGAGAGTTTGTAACACCCGAAGTCGGTGAGGTAACCTTTTTGGAGCCAGCCGCCTAAGGTGGGATAGATGATTGGGGTGAAGTCGTAACAAGGTAGCCGTATCGGAAGGTGCGGCTGGATCACCTCCTTTCTAAGGAATAGTACGGAAGACTACACATCGTTTGCCTTTGTTCAGTTTTGAGAGGTTTACTCTCAAAATAGTTTGTTCATTGAAAACTGGATATCGAAGAAAATCAAAACAAGTAACACACACCGAGTTGACAAGTTAAAGAGTTTTTTAATAAGTTCAACGCTTATTTTCTTGAGCAACCTTCTATCGCTAGAAGAAGTACTCACCGACCGTAAGGTCAAAGGTTAAGTGAATAAGGGCGCACGGTGGATGCCTTGGCACTAGGAGCCGATGAAGGACGGGACTAACACCGATATGCTTTGGGGAGCTGTAAGTAAGCTATGATCCAGAGATTTCCGAATGGGGGAACCCAGCATCTTTTATAGGATGTTACACAGTTGTGAATACATAGCAGCTGTGAGGTAGACGCAGAGAACTGAAACATCTAAGTACCTGCAGGAAGAGAAAGAAAATTCGATTCCCTGAGTAGCGGCGAGCGAAACGGGAAAAGCCCAAACCAACAAGCTTGCTTGTTGGGGTTGTAGGACTCCGATATGGTAGTTGAAACAGATAGTCGAAATACTTGGAAAAGTATGTCAAAGAGGGTAAAAACCCCGTAGATGAAATCTGGCTCACACCTAGGAGGATCCTGAGTACGGCGGAACACGAGGAATTCCGTCGGAATCCGGGAGGACCATCTCCCAAGGCTAAATACTCCCTAGTGACCGATAGTGAACCAGTACCGTGAGGGAAAGGTGAAAAGCACCCCGGAAGGGGAGTGAAATAGATCCTGAAACCGTGTGCCTACAACAAGTTAGAGCCCGTTAATGGGTGATAGCGTGCCTTTTGTAGAATGAACCGGCGAGTTACGATAGCATGCGAGGTTAAGTTGAAGAGACGGAGCCGCAGCGAAAGCGAGTCTGAATAGGGCGAATGAGTATGTTGTCGTAGACCCGAAACCATGTGATCTACCCATGTCCAGGTTGAAGGTGCGGTAAAACGCACTGGAGGACCGAACCCACGTACGTTGAAAAGTGCGGGGATGAGGTGTGGGTAGCGGAGAAATTCCAAACGAACTTGGAGATAGCTGGTTCTCTCCGAAATAGCTTTAGGGCTAGCCTCGGAATTGAGAATGATGGAGGTAGAGCACTGTTTGGACTAGGGGCCCATCTCGGGTTACCGAATTCAGATAAACTCCGAATGCCATTCATTCATATCCGGGAGTCAGACTGTGAGTGATAAGATCCATAGTCGAAAGGGAAACAGCCCAGACCACCAGCTAAGGTCCCCAAATAACTATTAAGTGGAAAAGGATGTGGGGTTGCACAGACAACTAGGATGTTGGCTTAGAAGCAGCCACC
>NZ_CP033740.1:0-1047500 GCF_003812305.1 Enterococcus sp. FDAARGOS_553 | reverse complement strand
TTCGATTCCGGTCCTCGGCATTTCTTAATATGCGCCCATAGCTCAATTGGATAGAGTGTTTGACTACGGATCAAAAGGTTAGGGGTTCGACTCCTCTTGGGCGCGTAGTCTTTTTATTTTTTTAATATCTATTATCGGGAAGTAGCTCAGCTTGGTAGAGCACTTGGTTTGGGACCAAGGGGTCGCAGGTTCGAATCCTGTCTTCCCGATTTTTTGTCTGAAGAGTCTTCTTCAGGCTTTTTTTATTGGTGAGAAATTTATTCATGAGTTATAAATATGTTACAATAAAAAGAAATGAGGAGGAGAATTTTTGAAAGGACAAATAATCAAAGCTCTTAGTGGATTCTATTATGTAGAGTCTGAAGATACTATCTTTCAAACTCGAGCAAGAGGAAACTTCAGAAACAGAAAAATCACGCCGCTTGTTGGGGATGAAGTTATTTTTGAAAGTAGTAATCCAACTGATGGATACTTGTTAGAGATACTGCCGAGAAAAAATGAATTGATACGTCCACCAGTGGCCAATGTGGATCAAGGTGTAGTGGTGACAAGTTTGATCCAGCCTAATTTCTCATTTAATCTATTAGATCGGTTTTTAGTTACACTGGAGTATAAAGAGATTGAACCAATTATCTTTTTGAGTAAAACAGACTTAGTGAGTGATCAAAGTGAGGTTCAAAAAATTGCCGCTTTGTACCAACAAATTGGTTACCAAGTCATTGTTTCAAAAGCAGATAATAGCGATCTTCTGGAGTTACAAAGAATTTTCCCGGAACGACTGACAGTTTTTATGGGACAATCTGGCGCAGGAAAATCCACATTGCTTAACCGAATAGTCCCAGAGCTAGATTTGGAAACGGCCGAAATTTCTGAGTCATTAGGTCGAGGGAAACATACAACGCGACATGTAGAATTATTGACATTATATGATGGGTTAGTGGCTGATACCCCTGGATTCAGCTCAATCGATTTTTTGGAAATCGATAGTGGACAATTGCCCAAACAGTTTCCAGAATTTTTAGCATTGGCACACCAATGTCGTTTTCGTGAGTGTATGCATTTAAATGAGCCAAATTGTGCTGTAAAAGAAGCAGTTGAACAGCAAACAGTTGCACTTACCCGGTATAAAAACTATGTTCAATTTTTAGAGGAGATTGAAAATCGTCGTCCAATTTATAAAAAGAAAAATAAGTGAGGGAAACGAATATGATTAAACTAGCACCATCAATTTTAAGTGCGGATTTTGCGAATCTGCAACGGGACATTGAACTTGTAGAAAAAAACGGCGCGGATTACATCCATATAGATGTAATGGATGGCCAATTTGTTCCTAATATTACTTTAGGACCAAATGTTGTCAAAGCTATTCGTCCGATAACTAAGTTGCCACTGGATGTTCATTTGATGATTACTCAACCAGAAAATTATATTCATGCGTTTGCCGAAGCTGGTGCCGATATAATTGGAGTTCATGCCGAAGCTACTCCCCACATTCATCGCGCAATTCAAATGATTTTAAATGAAAATGTAAAGGCGGAAATTGTTATCAACCCTGGTACGCCAGTAGCCGCTATTCAACATGTACTATCCATGTGTGATCAAGTATTGGTAATGACTGTGAACCCTGGATTCGGTGGACAATCTTTTATCGAAGAAACAGTTGCTAAAATCAAGGAACTAGCACAATTGAAAGAGAAAAATGGGTATCACTATGATATCGAAGTAGATGGTGGAATCGTTCCAAAAACAGCTCGGATCTGTTTAGAAGCTGGTGCCAATGTGTTTGTTGCTGGTAGCTACATCTATGACGCGGACAGTCCTGCTGATCAAATCAAAGCATTGAAAGAAGTGTTGTAATAAATGAATATTCTTCTAGTTGCAGGTGGCAAAAAGCAAACTTGGCCGTCTCTAAAGAAGTATGATAAATACATTGGTATTGATCGGGGATCATTTTATCTGCTTGAGGAGGATTTGCCTTTAGATTTTGCGATTGGTGATTTTGACTCTCTTTCTTCTGAAGAAAGAGAACGAGTGCGACAGAATGCAAAAAATTTTTTTCAAGCTCCGGCAGAAAAAGACGATACGGATACGCAACTCGCATTATTGATGGCTATTGAGCATTTTCCCAATGCAAAGATTGATATTATCGGTGCAACTGGTGGAAGAATCGATCATTTTTTAGCAAATTTATGGATTGTACTGGAGAAACGGTTTCAGCCTTTCGCTCATAATATTAGTCTATTAGATAAGCAAAATGTCATTCGGTTCTTTTTGCCAGGGAAGTATTCCGTACGTAAAGAAAAGGGCATGAAATATCTGGCATATTGTTGTCTGACTCCCATTGACAATCTTTCATTAATGGAAAGCAAATACCTATTGGAAAATGTGAAGGTTGAACATCCTACATCATTTGCTAGTAATGAATTCATAACGGATGAAGCATCCTTTATATTTGAAACGGGAATTATTGCTGTTATTCAAAGCAAAGATTAAGAGACAGTCAAGTCTCTTTTTTTATTTTTGAAAATTTCAGAAAGCTAATTACAAAAAAAGCATTAAGACGTACAACTTAACTTTTGTTTACATCGTTTTAGTGGTAAAATAAAGGCTATCAGTTTGGAACTCATTGAGGTGTCTTTGTGAAAAAGTTTAATCCTAATAAAAATATCATAATCACGTTAATTATTGTGATTTTAGTTGTTTCTGTGTTGAGTGTGACGATTGCTAGAAGAGCAGTTGGGAATTCATCCAGTTTTGTGCAATCGGCAGTCAACGACACGATTGGTATCGTGGACAAGGTGATTACAGCTCCAGTACGGTGGATCGAAACCGGTGCAAACTCTGTAAAGAAACTTTTTGTCACGTATGAAGAAAACGAACGTTTAAAAGAGAAAATCGATAGTTATGATGAGATTGCTCGATCAAATGAAAATTACAAGCGAGAAATCGAATCATTGAAAGAAGAGCTTGAGTTAAACGAAACATTGACTAACTATGAAAAAATTACTGCCAATGTTATTAATCGTTCACCAGATACATGGCAAGACATGCTTGTTGTGGATCGTGGCACGAAAGATGGTGTCGAAGTAAATATGGCGGTTATGTCCCAAAAAGGTTTGATTGGGCGTGTGATTGAAGTGAATGCAGCATCTTCAAAAATCGAATTGTTGACTTCTGAAAATCAAAATTCAAATCATTTTCCTGTTCGAATCAGCGGGAAAGACGGCGAAACTTTTGGAATTCTAAGTAGTTATGATCAAAAAGAGAAGTCCTTGGTTATCAGTCAATTGACTGGAAGTACACAATTGAAAGAAGGCGATGTTGTACAAACCTCGGGATTAGGAGGGAATTCTCCAGCCGACCTTGCTGTTGGGACAGTTGTTAGTACCACCAAAGATGAATTTGGATTAGATACAAAAGTATATGTAAAACCTTATGCACAAATGTATGATATTCAAGCAGTTACTATTATCAAACGTTTGGCGGGTGACAAATAGGCATGAAAAAAAATACGTATTTAAAGTACTTTGCCGGAGCATTTTTTTTCTTGATGATGTTGTTAGATGGACAATTAACCCGTTTACTTGAGCGCTGGACGCAAGATAATTATATAGCGAGTGCACATTTACTATTGATTGCCTTCCTATGTAGTGCCAGATATTTGCCTAAAAACTACTTGATTATAACCGCATTGATCATTGGATGCTTGTATGATCTTTACTATATTGGCATAATTGGTATTTATGCTGTCGCATTCCCGATGATTGTGTGGATCATGTATATTTTAAATAAAACGCTATACCAAAACATATTCACCATGTTTTTTGGAATGATTATTTTCGTTACGGGTCTTGAAATGGTAACTTTGGGGATACAGTTGTTATTTAAAATAGCAACAGTCAATACTTCATTTTTTGTCTCTCGTTTCTTAGCACCGACACTGCTATTAAATATTATTTTATTTGTTATTTTAGTTATTCCATTCATGAAGCTATTCAAAGAAGAATAGCTTCATTTTTTTGTTATGTTTTGTATCGAATCTGGTAGATTATTTGAAATCTGTTTGTAACATTCTTTTTATCTGCTTGACATGTATCTATGTTACAATCGCTTTATCGTAAAAAGACTTTAGATATTCTTATATATTTTAAAATTAACTTAAACTTTCAATGAAAAGTCAGGCGGAGGAATGAAGGGTGAAAAAACGTATTCTATCAGTAATATTAGTGAGTTCCATTGCGCTTACTTCAGTTGTAGCACCAACACTTGTCGCGGCAGACGACTTTGATAGCAAAATCGAACAAAAAGATCAAGAAATCAGTAACCTAAAAAATCAACAAGCTGATGCTCAAGCACAAATCAAAGCATTGGAAAATGATGTTGCAGCTATCAATGAAAAAGCTGAAGCATTATTGACGCAACAATCTACTTTACATGCTGATTCAGAAAAATTACAAAAAGAAATCGACGACTTGAATGTTCGTATTGAAAAACGGGAAAAAGCGATTCAAGAACAAGCAAGAGATGTCCAAGTGAATGGACAAAGCACCAATTTTATCGATGCCGTTCTTGAAGCAGATTCTTTAACGGATGCTATCGGTCGCGTTCAAGCTATGACGACGATTGTTAGTGCTAATAACGAATTGGTTCAACAACAAAAAGCGGATCAAGAAACGGTTAAAACGAAAAAAAATGAAAATGATAAAAAACTAAAAGAAATTGAAGCAAATCAACTTGAACTTGAGAAACAAGTAGGAGCACTTCAATCGAAGCAAGCAGACTTGAATGTTTTGCAAGCAGATCTTGCTTTGCAACAATCATCTAAAGAAGATGAAAAAGCCGACCTAGAAAAACAAAAGGAAAGCTATCAGGCTGAACAGGCACGAATTGCTGCCGCAAAAGAAGCGGCAAAATCAGCTCGAGAACGTGAAGAAGCTGCGCAAGCCGAATCAAGCACAAGTAGTACAACAAAAACAGGCGAATCAACTTCGTCGTATGAGTCAAGCTCAAATGAATCAAGCTCAACAAATGAATCTTCCAGTACTAACAGTACCGGAACAAGTGACTCAGTAGAAAATGATACACCAAAACAAGAAACAATTGTAAATAAGCCTGAAAATAAACAAGAAAACAATACAAACGTTCCTTCACAATCTGTAAACGGGTCAGCAATTGTTTCAGAAGCAATGAAATATCTTGGTACACCATATGTCTGGGGCGGAACGACACCGAACGGATTCGATTGTTCTGGTTTTACTCAATATGTGTTTGCAAAAGTAGGAATTTCATTACCTCGTGTGACCTATGATCAAGAGTATTCTGGCACGGTTATCTCAATCAATGAAGCAAAAGCTGGTGACCTATTATTTTGGGGATCGCGCGGAAGTACGCACCACGTGGCTATTGCACTTGGTGGGGGACAATACATTCATGCACCTACCACTGGACAAAGCGTTTCAGTTAGCAGCTACTCTTATTACGCACCAAGTTTTGCTGTGCGTGTTAATTAAATAAAAAATGGTAAAAATAAGGCAATAACTTGAGCTGACGTTTTTCGTCAGCTTTTTTGGTACATTCAAAAGGAGGAAGCATAATCTATGGTTATTCCTTTTTAGAGAAAACCAAATTATACTAGTGTTAGGTAGGTGAGGAGGATGAAGGGAATAAAAGACAGAGGACAAACAATTCAATTTTTAAAACTCTATACTCATTATTTTTCTGATATGATGATGCCAAATGTAAGTATTTTTATTGCATGGGCAGTCATTGCGTTTGCCGTACCCGTACTACATGCGGATCAGGGGGGGTTGATCAAGTCAGAAGAAGCTATTTTACATTTTCTCTTACCAATATTGCTTGCTTACACTGGCGGAAAAATGGTTGAACCAACAAGAGGTGGAGTTTCAGGAGCAATTGCAATTTTAGGGATGATTTTAACCTCTCAATTTCCACAAGTTTTTGGAGCAATGATTATCGGTCCGCTAACGGGTGGTATGCTTCGATTCTTTGATCATATCTTTTCTCGAAAAGTAAAGACTGGCTATGAGATGCTCTTTCGTAATTTTTCTGCAGGCTTAATTGGAGGTCTTCTATTTTTATGTAACTTTTTTGTATTTGGCCCTTTGCTCGATCAGCTTAGTCAACAAAGTTATCATTTAGTTGATTTTTTTCTCAAGCAGAATTTATTTCCTGCTATTCATCTTTTTCTGGAGCCACTAAAGGTTCTTTTTTTTAATAATATTATCAATCATGGTCTATTTACGCCGTTGGGTGTTGAAGGCGCCAGTATTCATGGAACGTCGATTTTATTTCTGCTTGAAGCCAATCCTGGTCCTGGTTTAGGCGTCTTGTTTGCATGTATGAGGTATGGTTCTAAAAAAGCAAGAAATGGGGCGACTGCTGCTGCATTTGTGCAAGCAATAGGAGGTATTCATGAAGTTTATTTCCCATTTATTTTAATGAACCCATTATTGATTATCGCACCGATTTTAGGTGGAGCTACTGGTACATTTATTTTTCAATTGAGTAAAGTTGGCTTACGATCACCGGCTTCACCAGGTTCTATTTTGGCTATCTTAACAAATACGCCAAATCACATGTGGTCAGGCGTATTAGCTGGAGTATTGGTAAGCACGCTTGTTTCTTTTTTTGTTGCCTATTTTGTTTTGACCTATCACTCAGTGAATGAAAAAAGTACGGAAGGAACAATATGTATGGATAAAGTAAAGAGAATTATCGTTGCATGCGACGCAGGGATGGGATCTAGCGCAATTGGGGCAAGTTTATTAATTAAACATTTAGAAGAAGCAGCCATTTCCATACCTGTCGATTATAATTCAATTTATCAGTTGAAGGATGGAGAAGATCTTTTAGTTATTACCCAATCAGGGCTTGGTGCTTTAGCTCAAACAAAGACACCTCAAGCACAACATTACTTCTTGAGTAACTTTTTAGCGGAATCAGAGTATGAAACACTAGTTAAACTTTTAAAGCAAGAGCAAGAAACGGTAGCAAATGTTTCTTTTAAAGTTGGGGAAAAAATCCCAACATTGATTTTTTTGTATGAAGGCAAGAAAAGAGGCGCTCAAACGATGGCTGTTGCAATCGTTCGTAAAATTGCCAATGAATTAGCCATACCTATTGAGGTAAAGAAAGAAGATATTGAGACAACCCAGTTTAATCCAGAGGCATTATATATCGTTCAAAAAGATTTTCAGCAAATGGCTGCATTAACAAATGTCACCCACTTAGTTGTCGATGATTTAGTGACAACTTCCAAATATCGTCAATTGATGACAGAAGGAGTCGCCTATGTTCTTGACTAAGCGTGAAACTATTTTGTTGACTGAGCTAATGAACAGTAACGGTCCTGTTTCTATGGACCGAATGATGCAGCTTTTGAAAGTAAGTAAGCGGACTGTCTACCGCGAATTAGCCAATTTAGAGAATTCGTTACGTACTGTAGGGGCATCCTTAGAAAAAGAAGGTCGTGGACATTTTCGAGTCATTGTCGGGAATAGTATCACTCAGCTGCAAGAAGCAATTATGTCTGATCCATCCCAAGAGTTTGCGTCAATAGAGCGACAACATAGGATTTTGCTGCAATTAGCAACTACTGCTAAGCCGATTAGTAGCCATCGTTTTTTAGAGCTCTATCAAATCAGTAATACTACTTTTTTTTCTGATATTAAACAATTAGAAGAAAGTTTGGCGCGCCTTCCGTTGACAATTGTCCGTAATCAAGGATATGAGCTCAAAGGACCAGAAAAACATCGACGTTTAGTAGCAGCGAATACGTTGATGATGGAAATAAATGAATACCAGTTTTTTCATTTTCCTGAAGCAGAACAAACGGCGCATTTTTTATTTGAGTTTATTGAAAAACAGTACTTGATTTTAGCGCAAGATCTTATAAGAGAAGTGGTTGAATCTAAATATCCTGAGTTAAGTGATCGCAAGTTGGCTTTTATTGGTATTATGCTTGCTTTAGCCATGGAGCGAGTAGCAACAGGATTCTCAGTAGAGGAAGAAAGTTATCCAAGTCAAATCAACAAAGATTTGCTAAAGGTAGCTAAACAGATTTTTGCTCAAGTTGCTGAACAAACGAAGCGGTTGTATTCGGTTAATGAAATAGTTTTTTTTGCGATTTTATTAGGGGATTTTTCTAATTCTTTTGACCGCGATTTTTTT
The DNA here is from genome assembly GCF_003812305.1 of Enterococcus sp. FDAARGOS_553. NCBI lineage: Bacteria > Bacillati > Bacillota > Bacilli > Lactobacillales > Enterococcaceae > Enterococcus > Enterococcus sp. FDAARGOS_553. The sequence goes on along the minus strand of NZ_CP033740.1, from coordinate 1,039,310 downwards.
GAAGAGAATTTTGATACAACTTTGGCATATCAGGTAAAACGGTTGATCGAACTGATTAGCCAGCACACTGAGGTTGATTTTTTTGAAGATGAAATTTTATATAAAATGTTGCTAACACATATTTCTGGGGTAATGACCCGAGCGATTTTGGAAGAGAACCATCTAAACAATCCAATTTTAGAAAAAATAATGAAACAATATGAGGAAATTGCAGAAGCAATCCGTTTAAGCTTACCGCTTGTTTTCCCACAACAGCAGTTTTCAACAGAAGAAATTGCCTATATGGTATTGCACTTCGCAAACTCATTAGAAAAGAATCCTAAAGTGATGGAAGTCAATATTGCAGGTGTATCACCAAGCGGACTGGCTTCAATTAGTTTGTTAGAGATGCAGCTAAGAAAGCAATTTCCATTTATCAATAAAATTACTTTTTTCCGTGTGGGGGATATCGAACAGGATAAAATTGAGGGCAACTACGACTTGGTGATTTCCACATCTTTGTTGCCAGGTTATCGAGGAAAATATAAGCTAGTATCTCCTATTTTATTGGAAGAAGACATTCAGGAACTAAAAGAAGAATTTCGTCTGCTTAGTCAGAAAAAGAGACTTTCTCATGCAATACCTACGCCAGTTTCTACTAGGGAAGATACCTATGAAGATGTTCTAGCATTTATTGAGGAGATTAACCGCTTATTAGAATTGTTTACTCTTCAAACGATTGACAATGGCCCCAACTTAGAAGAAACATTATCTGAAGTGATGAAACATTTTTCCAAAGCGTTAGTGCAAGACAGAAAAAAAGTAGCCAATAAATTAGTGAAGCGCTATTTACAAGCCCCTGTTGGAATACCGAAGACTCACTTTGCCCTTTTTCATGCGTCAAGTACAGAAATTTTGCAACCAGTTTTCAAAATCTTTGATTTATCACAAGGACTATCACTTTATGCGATGGATAAACAAGAGATTAACGTAACTCGCTTGTTAGTTATGCTCGCTCCTTATCCAATCGATGAGCAAAGCAGTAAAATCTTAGGGAGGATTAGCGGTTCCATCATTATGAATGATCTCAATACAGAAATATTTAATTCAGGAAATTTTTCCATCATTTATCAATTGCTTGCTACGCTTTTGATTGAAGAAATCAAACAATAATGGGGAGGAGAAAATAGTGGATATTCCAGCAACACATATTTTGTTAGATCAGCGATTCCAAAGTGCAGAAGAAGCATTGCATGAGATAGGTACATTCTTAGTAGACCAAAAAATGGTTCAACCTCAGTATATAAACAGTTTAATTCAGCGACACAAAAAATATGGTGTTTATATAGGAAACTTTGTAGCCTTGCCTCACGGAGAAGAAGAGGCAGACAAATGGATTAATGAAGAAGGGATTTGTCTTGTTCAAGTACCAGACGGTGTCGATTTTGGCGATGCAAAAGAATCAAAGGTTACTACGATTCTGTTTGTGGTTGTTCTCAAAGAAAAGCAGTTGTCATGCTTGCAAGAAATTGCTTTTTTTTGTTCAGATATCCAAAATGTAAAACTATTAAGCGACGCCGCTACAATAGAGGAAATCCAAAAAATACTATCGCTAGAAGAGTAGAAAAGGGCATTTATTGATTAGTCATGCATTATGCATGGCTTTTTTTTGTAGATAAGAGACAAATTTTGGCACAGTTTCCTGTGACAAAGTACGACTTTCGAAGCTTTCGGAAAGCGCCTACAATCAAGGTGTAAAAACAAGTTGGGAGGAGAATGAAGATGGAACAAGTACAAGCAGACAGGAATGCGTCTTTAAAGTCGAGGGTCCAAAAACTAGGTAGTACATTGTCGAGTATGGTAATGCCCAATATTGGCGCATTGATTGCATGGGGCGTGTTAACGGCTCTCTTTATTCCAGATGGCTATCTGCCAAATGAATCCTTTGCTTCAATGGTCGGTCCGATGCTGACTTATCTAATCCCGATACTGATTGGATACACGGGCGGGAAAGTAATTGCTGGAGATCGGGGCGCAGTTGTTGGGGCAATCGCTACAATGGGGGTCATTGTGGGAACAGACATCCCAATGCTTTTAGGTGCAATGATTATGGGGCCATTAGGCGGATATACGATTAAGAAGTTCGATGAATTTTTTCAAGATAAAGTGCGGGCAGGCTTTGAGATGCTAGTCAATAATTTTTCTGCGGGTCTTCTAGGTTTTGCTTTGGCTCTGTTAGGCTTTGTTGTCATTGGACCTGTTGTAAACACATTGACAGAAGTAATGGCAGCAGGCGTTGCAGTGATTGTCAATGCACATCTGATTCCATTAGCAAATATTTTTATTGAACCTGCCAAAATCCTATTTTTGAATAATGCCATCAATCACGGAATTCTGACTCCATTAGGTACGGAACAAGTAAGCGAGTTTGGTAAATCAATTCTATATTTATTAGAGGCAAACCCAGGGCCTGGATTAGGTGTTTTATTAGCATTCACTTTCTTTGGCAAAGGCGCGGCAAAATCATCTGCTCCAGGAGCAATCATTATCCACTTTATAGGTGGTATTCATGAAATCTATTTCCCATATGTGATGATGAAGCCATTAATGTTTTTAGCTGTTATTGCAGGAGGTGTTTCTGGGAGTTTCACTTTTCAATTATTAGGTGCAGGTTTAAGGGCACCAGCTTCTCCAGGTTCGATTATTGCTATTTTAGCGATGACACCGTTGAATTCGGTGATGAGTGTCGTCTCTGTTTTAGCAGGGATTGCTGTTGGAGCAACCATATCGTTTCTTGTGGCGGCAGCAATTCTAAAAGCCGATGCCAAAGACACTGTAGATAATTTTGATGAGAAGGTACAGGAAATACACCAAGCAAAACAGCGTTCAAAAGGAGTGGCTCTAGAATCGTTAACAGGCATTCAGAAGATTATTTTTGCCTGCGATGCTGGTATGGGTTCAAGTGCAATGGGGGCTTCCATTTTGCGTAAGAAAGTTAAAGATGCTGGTTTGGCTCAACAAGTCACTAATCAAGCAATCAATAATCTGACAGATGATGCGCATACATTGATTGTGACACAAAAAGAGTTACAAGAGCGGGCAAAATTAAAAGCACCAAATGCAACATTTGTTGCTGTAGAAAATTTTTTGAATTCTCCTAAATATAATGAGATCGTGGCCACATTGTCAGGCTCAGGAGTTGAGGAAGAGAAAAAAACGAAAGCAGTAAATTATAAGCCACTGCCTCTAGAGGAATTAAAGGGCATTCATGAAGTTATTCTTGCCCATGACGATCGTGAAGGCTCAGCGACCATGGCGAGAAAGGTTTTTCAAGACTTATTAGCGAAAGAATCTCTCTCATTATCACTTAAAAAGGTTCATATCGATAATCTAAAAGCGGATGCTTCATCATTGGTAATTACCAAAGAAGAGCTGACAAAGCAAGCGCGGTCGCTAGCACCAGATGCAGTCCATCTATCTGTCAGCAATTTGATGCGAACGTCAAACTACCAGCGTGTAATCACAACACTTAAAGAAGCTCTTTAAGGAGGAAGAAAAATGAAACTATTAGAAAAAGAAATGATTGAGCTGAATCAACAGTTTGCGAACAAAGAAGAAGCGATTCGTTATTGTGGGAAAAAACTTGTTGAGGCCGGATATGTTGATCCGGAATACGTCAACGCTATGATCGAACGAGATGCAATGTTATCTGTCTACATGGGGAATTTCATAGCTATACCACACGGGACAGATGAAGCAAAAAAATATGTCAAAAAATCTGGTATCTGCATTGTTCAAGTGCCTGAAGGCGTAAATTTCGGGACAGATGAGGATGAAAAAATCGTTACGGTATTATTTGGCATTGCTGGAATAGGTGAAGATCATTTGCAGTTGGTACAACAAATCGCTCTCTTCTGTAGCGATATCGATAATGTGGTCGAATTAGCGGATGCTTTGAGCAAAGAAGAAGTCGCCGCTAATCTAACAGTGGCATAGGAGGGGAAAAAGATGAGAGCAGTTCATTTTGGTGCAGGGAATATTGGTCGAGGGTTTATCGGAGAGATTTTGGCAGCAAACGGTTTTGAAATAACCTTTGTTGATGTAAATGAAACGATTATTGCTGCGCTTCAGCAACGTAAATCCTATACAATTGAATTAGCAGATGAGAACCGCGAACAGATTTTTATTGAACACGTGACAGGAATCAATAACGCAAAAGAACCGGATGCGGTTGTTCAAGCAATTGTCGAAGCCGATATTTTAACCACTGCCATTGGTCCTGCAGTATTGCCTCGCATTGCACCGCTCATTGCAAAAGGGCTGGATCAGCGAGCAATCAAGAAAAAGGAGCAAGCAATTGATGTCATCGCTTGCGAAAATATGATCGGTGGATCCACTTTTCTAAAAGAGGAAGTAGAAAAGTATAGCCAACAACTCGCTTACCTGGAGAATAGTGTTGGTTTTCCAGATGCAGCAGTGGATCGCATTGTTCCGATGCAACAACATGATGATCCTTTGTTGGTTCAAGTAGAACCATTTTGTGAGTGGGTAGTTCAAGAAACAGCAATGAAATCAGTGCTTCGTCTACAAGGCGTACAATACGTACCAGATCTGAAACCTTATATCGAGCGTAAATTGTTTAGTGTGAACACAGGTCATGCTACAGTAGCTTATACAGGAGCTCTACAAGGCTATGAGACCATCGATGAAGCCATGCGTGACCATCTAGTTGTGATTCAGCTGAAATCCGTTCTAGAAGAAACTGGTCAACTTTTAGTCGCCAAATGGGATTTTGATCCTGATGAACATGAACAGTATATTGAAAAAATTATTCAACGATTCAAAAATAACTACATTTCGGATGCTATTGCTCGAGTAGCCCGCACCCCTTTGCGAAAATTAAGCGCACAAGAACGATTTATCCGCCCCGTCCTTGAATTGCAAATGAGAAATGTGCAACCGTTCCATCTCTATGAAACGATTGGTATGATTTTCAACTATCATGATCCTGAGGACGAGCAAAGTCAACAATTGAGAGAGTTATTGGAAGCAGCTAATCTTTCTCAAGTGATCACAGAAGTCACAGGTGTAGAGGATCAGAGAATCATTGAGAAGATCAAACAAAACATTGAAAAATATGCTTATGTAGCTGCATGATCATTGGCTGCCGATTGCTATTCCAAATCATGGATAAGCCATCGGTAGCCAGTGTTTTTTAGTCTATTTTGACAGGAAGTTTGACCTTCTGAATCATTCACGTGATAATAAAGGGAGAAATGAGGGATCGGGATGGAGAGATGGTTTGAAGAAGCCCAACTACATGTGATTGAATTACCTATCAGTTGGCAAGATGGTCGTCCTTGTTATAGTGCGTTTATTCGAGAATTGCCAATGCTGCAGGCAGAAGGTGGTTCACGGAAAGATGTCTATCGACAATTGGCGGAAGCCTATCAGATCTATTGGGAAAAACACCAACAAACGGAAGAAGAGGAGATGACTTCTTCTTTGCTATCACTCGATGAATTACTTAAATATTATGATGGTGAGACATTTGATGGTTTTGACATTTCTATGGATGAATAGAAATATTAATTAAAAGAACTTGCGAACAAAAACAGCAGGTAAAATCGCTAAAGGATAGAAAAATAGGGGGTACGATATTCGTACACCCTATTTGTGAGTTCTTCGTTTAAAATTTAGGCTTTATTTGTTGCCTTCAAGTGCTGTTGTAATGGCTTGATTAAATGCATCCAAATCATCAGGATTACGACTAGTGATCAAATGATGCGTGTCGTCAATCACCACAGGCTCATCTTTGACAGTAGCACCTGCATATGTTAAATCTGGACGAATGGAATCATAGCCAGTCAATGTTAATTCTTTTGTCAATCCGGTTTGAATAAAGAGTTGAGGTCCATGACAGATAGCAAAAACTGGTTTTTCAGATGTCAGAAACTCTTTGGTCAAAGTGACATAGCGTTCATCTGTACGTAATTGGTCTGGAGAAAAGCCACCAGGAATCAACAAAGCATCAAAATCGGAAAAATTGATTGTATCAATAGACGCGTCAACTGCAAAAGTGGTTCCTTTTTTTCCTGTGACAGTGTCCACGCCTTCATTACTGATAATGACAACTTCATGTCCAGCATTTTCCAGTGCTTCTTTTGGTGAGGTTACTTCAATATCTTCAACTAGATCGGTAATGATAGTGGCAATTTTACTCATCAAATCTCCTCCTTAAAAATTAGCTTTTATTCATCTTCAATTTCTATGCTAACGAAGATTCATACCGCTGACAAATAATCTGTTTAGAGCAAAAATAAATTAGATAAAAAAGAAAGAGAGAAAAAAATGGCAACAATTCAATTATTTATTACAGATGAGCCGCTCGTTTTTGAAAAAGCTGTCTTGCAATTTATGGGTGAAGAGCAAATAGTCGAAAAGAATCTGAGGTTCAAAGATGCTACTATAGAATTATCAAAGGAAGTAGAATCTACATGTGTCTCATTGGTCAAGCAAGGCATTCTATGGCTGGAAGAAACAGGTGAAGAAGAAGACTACATTGACTTGCTTTATTTGGATTTTCAAAATACAACCCACTCAAAGACAACGGCATCTATTTTGTCACGACCTTTTTATCAAGTAGAAGAGACTCTCCAACCTGTTCTTGAGGAAGTTGGAGATGTGCTCGCGGAGAAATTCTTCGAAGAGTGGAGCAATCAACTAGCCGAATTGTCTGATGATGAACTGTCCTATGCTTATTTCATCGACGGTGCTCGGATCACTTTAGAATTGACTGAGCCATTTGAGCTACAAGAATCGATCTTATTAAAAGAGCTGATAGTGGATTATCACTCTGCGTTAACTCGTTCTGTACAAAAGTTTTACGAATTTCTTATTTAGAGCCTAGCAGAAGCTAGTTTTTGTTTGTAACCGAAAACATTTTTACTTTTTTTTAAATCTGTTCCGTTAATCCTTCGTAGTCTTGACCATTTCCAAGGAAAGAACTATAAAGAAAGTAAGTACTCAATGAGTGCAAAAAAGATAAGAATCAAGACAAGGATGGAAAATTATGCGAAAAGTACCTCCTATTTTGAAACCAATTGCTCTCTTGACCATTTCAACCATCATCGCTACTGCAACTGGTGTTGTGAATTCCAGTAGCTATCGGCAGTCAAATGGAACTAGTCACTCGACTGAGATTACTGAAACGACCGAAACCAGCGATGTTAGTCACTCGCAATCGGTAGACAGTCAACCTGTGTCTGAAAGCACAGAACCTTCAACATCAGCTGAAGATCATGGAGGCACTACATCTTCCACAACAAATAATCAGCGAACTGTTCCTTCATCTTCGATAGAGGATAGCTCTACACCACCAGCTACAGATGTCCCTTCTTCAGAGAACGGGCAAAGCGAGGAAACGACGCCGTCAAGTCAGGATCAGAATGCGGCTGACCAAGAAGCAGTCATCAATGAGGATCAAGAAAATGAGTAGGTGAATAAATGACTTTTTTATTAGATATGATCAATGGGATTCATAAGTTCTTAGGTTATCTGGATATTAGTCCTAAATACTTGAATCGGGCCTATACATTACTTAGTTTGATTCCAACGGCTTATATTCTGCGTATTGTTTATGGTCTCTATCTCAATCAAAATTATTTACAGATGGCTTTATACGGGATAGGATTCTGCGTGTTGCTCTATTTCTGGGTTCTAAATATTTTTTATTACTTTTTTGATAAAAATCTTAAGGTAGATATTACTCAGCTTTTTGTGAAGTATTTACCTGATGAAGTATTCAATATTGAAGGAGAAAAAATTAGCACCACACAAATCGATCGTTTATCAACAGAGAAAGCAGTGATTGATTTTGAAGAAGACTATCAACTGGTATTGGCTGACTATTTACAGAAACTCATTTCAAAAGATGAATTAGCAACGAATGCTATCGCACAAGGATTTGTGATTCCTAAAAATACCCTTTATCCCTACTACTTTGTCAAACAACGGTCAGATTCTGAATACTCGTTGCAAATTGGTACGAGCTATAGTGACTTAACAACAATTGGCCGTATTTATTGGAACGGGGAAAAAGCTTTGGAACCAGTTGGGTTGTTCATTACTGGCGGAGATTTTGTCAAAAATGATGTAAAATATCATGAACCTTATAGTTTGAAGCTTTATGTCAAAAAAGAAGAAATACCCACAGCAACAACTCGACAAGCTTATCGTCAAACTGGTAAGGCAAGGTAGAAATACAACAAAAAAGACTTCAGAAACTGATATTTCTGAAGTCTTTTTTACTTTTTGCGATAATTCAATTATTCGATTGGAATATGCTTACCTGGCGCGTCTTTGTAACTTGCCTTTGGTAAATTCAAGGAAAGGACACCATCTTCGAACCGTGCTTTGATCGCTTCTTCATCAATGTCAGGTATAGTGAATGCACGTTGATAAGCACTGCTAGATCGTTCTTTACGCAAGTAGTGACCAAGATCATCTTTCTCTTCGCTTTCTTCAATTTGGGAAGCAGAAATTGTTAGAGTATCATTCACGAAACTAACACGGATATTTTCTTTTTTTATACCAGGAAGATCAGCTTTGACTACATAATGATCTTCATATTCTTTAATATCTGTATTCATTTGTCGTTCTTGCCAGAAACTGTTCATCAATTTGCCTAATAGTTCTTCTCCACCAGGTAGATCTCTAGGAATTAGATTTGCCATAATTTCCCCTGCCTTCTTGATCAAATTTGTTACTCTTATTTTACGAGGAACGATTTCAAAGAGCAACCCAAAAGCTGATAAAGATCAAAAACAGGAGAAATATCTCAACTATCTCTAAAGAATCTGCTATGATAGAACTAGTTAACTATCAGATGATTGGGTGAATAAGATGGAAATTATTGAAAAAGCGCCTGCTAAGATAAATCTAGGACTTGATGTTTTGGGTAAGCGAGCAGACGGTTACCATGAATTGGAAATGGTGATGTCCAGTGTTGATCTAGCCGACCGTCTGATAATGGAAGAGCTAGAAGAAGATAAAATCATTATCGAAACCAATAAGGCCTTCTTGCCGATCGATAAACGCAATAATGTATATCAAGCAGCCAGTATTGTCAAAAAACGCTATGGTATCAATAAAGGTATCTTGATTCGGATCACGAAAAATATCCCTGTAGCAGCAGGCCTTGGCGGTGGCAGTACAGATTGTGCAGCAGCGCTAAGGGGGATGGACCGCTTATGGCAATTAGGTCTGACGATGCCGGAATTGATCGATATAGGAATGGAAGTAGGTACTGATGTCCCTTATTGCATTTATGGAACGACTGCGTTCATCTCTGGTAAAGGAGAGAAAGTCACGCCGTTGCGCCCGATGCCGCAGTGCTGGGTGGTCTTAGTCAAGCCCCGACTAAGTGTTTCAACAGGTAAAATTTTTCAAGAAGTTGATCTAGATCAGTTGCATCATCCAGATATTCAAGAACTTTCTGATGCAATTCTTGCTGAAGATTATCAACGAATGATTGCTGCAATGGGAAATAGTTTGGAATCGATCACGATTCCTAAGCATCCAGTCGTACAACAAATCAAGGAACGAATGATGAAATATGGTGCGGATGTGGCACTGATGACTGGAAGTGGACCGACTGTTTTTGCCTTGTGCCAGAAATACTCACGGGCTCAGCGAGTGTATAATGCTTTAAAAGGTTTTTGTGAAGAGGTTTATCTAGTTCGCACATTAAAATAGTAGGAAACAAAAGGACAAATTAAAAAGCAGATGCACACATTCAAAAAATGTGACATCTGTTTTTTGCTTAGCGGATATATGAATCAATTTTCCCATGTTTTCCGATTTACTGGCAGAGGAACGCTCTAAATCGGAAAACATACGATTTGTCTTGACGAATGAGGTTTCCTTTGGTAGAGTAATTTTTGCTGATAAATCGGATTAGTTCCGTTTTAATAAGAAAAGAGGAATCATCATGAAAAAATTACTAGCTCTATTTTTGCTTACCAGTACTGTTTTATTAGGGGCTTGCGGAAAAGGATCAGAACAAGTCGCAGAAGAAAGTCAGGATTTGCAGGTTATTACGACTTTTTATCCAATGTATGAGTTTACCAAAGAGGTTGTTGGAGATACAGGTAAAGTATCTTTGCTTATACCGGCGGGCACAGAACCCCATGATTATGAACCTAGTGCGAAAGATATGGCAAAAATTATGGATGCAGATGCTTTTGTGTACAATAGTCCGGAATTGGAAACATGGGTGCCAACAATGACAGATTCGATCGATACTGACAAAACAGTTGTGATCGAAGCGGCCAAAGAGATTGATTTAGCTGAAAATGAAGACCATGGAGAAACGGAAGCAGAAGCAGAACATGGGACAGACGCCCATACCCATGAATTAGATCCGCATGTGTGGACAGATCCAGTAATGGCAATCAAAGAAGTTGAAACGATTCGAGATCAGTTAAGCGAGAAATTTCCAACGAAAGCAGCTACATTTAAAAAGAATGCCGCTGCTTATATTGAGCAATTGAACGCATTGGATCAAGAGTACACTGCTGCTTTGAAAGATGCGGTCAATCGAACATTTGTCACACAACATGCCGCTTTTGGATATTTGGCAAAACAATATGATCTAGTCCAAGAATCGATTGCTGGATTATCTCCAGATCAAGAACCAACTCCTAGTCGGTTAGCAGAGCTAAAAGAATATGTTGAGGATCATCAAGTCAAAGTTATCTATTTTGAAGAAAATGCTTCTTCTAAAGTCGCGGAAACTTTAGCGAATGAGACTGGGGTTGAATTGGCTGTATTGAATCCGTTAGAAAGTTTGACGGAAAAACAGATTAGTGATGGAGAAACATATCTCACAGTAATGAAGGAAAATCTGCAAGCTTTACAAAAAAGTATCAAGTAAGGAGGCACATCTGTGCGTTATATCGATGTAAAAGGACTAACGTTTTATTATGATGATGAGCCTGTATTAGAGGATATCTCTTATTTTGTTGAAGATGGGGAATTCGTCATTCTAACAGGAGAAAATGGGGCTGCAAAATCTACCTTGATTAAAGCAACATTAGGGTTGTTGAAACCATCAAAGGGAGAAGTAATACTGGCTACCAAAAACAGAGAAGGACAAAAGCTAAGTGTAGGCTATATTCCACAACAGATTGCCTCGTTCAATGTAGGCTTTCCAAGTACAGTCTTAGAATTGGTCCAATCTGGCCGTTATCCGAAAGACCGATGGTTTAAGAAGCTGACAAAGCGGGATCATGAACATGTTCGGCGAGCATTGGATGCAGTAGGTATGTGGGAAATGCGCAAAAAACGGATTGGTGAACTGTCCGGAGGGCAAAAACAGCGAATCAGTTTAGCACGTATCTTTGCGACTAATCCAGATTTATTTATTTTGGATGAACCAACGACAGGGATGGATGAGCAATCACGAAATTTATTTTATGAATTACTGCGTCACAATGCACACGATCATGGGAAATCGATTTTGATGATCACCCACGATCACGAAGATATTAAGGAGTATGCGGATCGACAAATTCGGTTGGTTCGAAAGGAGGATTCACCATGGCGTTGCTTTCATATGAATTCATGAGGCGTGCTTTTTTGGCTGCAATTTTTATTGCCGGAATCGCACCGATGCTAGGTGTGTTTCTTGTGATCCGAAGACAGTCTTTGATGGCCGATACACTCTCACATGTTTCATTAGCTGGTGTAGCATTAGGCTTTTTTCTTAATTTGAATCCAGATCTCACGACCTTATTAATCGTAATCATCGCCGCGGTCATTTTGGAATATTTACGAACACTTTATCGGAGTTATTCAGAGATCTCAATTGCGATTTTGATGTCAGGCGGTTTGGCATTAGCATTGGTCCTTATGAATCTGAGTGGAGGAAACTCAGCGACCAGTATCCAATCCTATCTCTTTGGTTCCATCGTGACCATTACTCAGGATCAAGTTTGGTTTCTAGGCTTTTTATTTTTAGCTGTATTCGTTCTCTTCTTTCTATTCAAACGTCCGATGTATGTCCTGACTTTTGACGAGGATACGGCTCATGTAGACCGTTTGCCAGTGCGGATAATGTCGATGCTTTTTAATGTTTTGACAGGGATTGCTATCGCTATGATGATTCCCATCGCTGGTGCGTTACTGATTTCTGCGATTATGGTATTGCCAGCTGCAATCAGTATGCGTTTAGGCAAGAGTTTTAATGCGGTGATTTTGATCAGTGTCTTGATTGGTCTATTCGGTATGCTGTCGGGATTGACTAGCTCTTTTTATCTCGATACACCTCCAGGCGCTACGATCACATTAGTATTTATCGGTTTGTTTTTAGTCATCAATGTGGTCAAGCGTATTGTCATTCTTTTCCAACGAAAACAACGGTTAAAACGATAAGAAACGAAAATTTTTCGTTTCTTTTTTTCTTTGATTGAATGAAAAGCGAACAATTCTTTAGATTTTCAAGATAATGCTCGCATTTATACGCAAAAAGCCTTATAATAAGACGAATAAATTAAAGGAGTGGGCATGTGTGAAAATTCGTCGAAGTGAACGATTGATAGATATGACACATTATTTATTGAATCATCCGCATGAATTGATTTCATTGTCATTTTTTTCAAAACGCTATGCTTCTGCTAAATCATCGATCAGTGAAGATCTAGCGATTATCAAAAAGACCTTCAAAGAACGTGGTACGGGAACTCTCGATACAATTCCAGGTGCAGCTGGCGGTGTTTTTTTTGTGCCTGAGATTTCAAAAGAAGAAGCCTATGCCTATGTTGAAGGGTTAGCGGAACGCCTTTCTGAGCAAGATCGACTGCTGCCTGGTGGTTACGTTTATCTCTCGGATTTGCTTGGAGAACCTGAGCTACTGCGGCAAGTAGGCCGTATCATTGCTTCGAAGTATCTGGATAAACAAATTGATGCAGTCATGACTGTTGCTACTAAAGGAGTGCCAATCGCACAAGCGGTATCTTATTATTTAAATGTTCCCTTTGTGATCGTTCGGCGAGATTCTAAAATTACGGAAGGGTCAACAGTCAGCGTGAACTATGTTTCTGGGTCATCTGAACGAATCGAGAAAATGGAATTATCAAAGCGTAGCTTAAAACGCGGTTCCAAAGTCTTAGTCGTAGATGACTTTATGAAAGGCGGCGGCACTGTGAACGGTATGAAGAGCTTGATCGAAGAATTTGAAGCTGAACTTGTTGGCATAACGGTTTTTGCGGAAGCTAAATTCAAAGGAAAACGTGCTATTTCTGATTATAGTTCGCTGCTGTTTGTTGAAGACGTTGATACTCAGACGAAAACGATCTCGGTCGTGCCGGGGAATTATTTTGAAACAAAAGACTGATTTTGAATCAGTCTTTTTTAATTGGTCTAGTTGTGTTTTTCCTTATATATTGAAAACCATCCTTAGTTGGGCTAAACTGGACATATACAGAAATCAATCAGTCGGAATCGATAGGAGTGGAACACGTGGAATCACGTTTTGCAATTATACTTGCCGCAGGCAAAGGTACTAGAATGAAATCCAAGTTATACAAGGTTTTGCATCCCGTTTGCGGAAAACCTATGGTAGAACATATCATGAATCGCGTAGTGGAGACAGAACCTGATGCAATCGTAACAATCGTCGGACATGGAGCAGAAATGGTCAAGCAACAATTAGGGGACCGCAGTGAGTATGCTTTACAAGCAGAACAGTTAGGAACTGGCCATGCAGTTGTTCAAGCAGAGCCTTTCTTAAGAGAAAAACGGGGAACAACGTTAGTAATCAGTGGAGACACCCCTTTGTTAACGACTGAGACATTGAATAATCTTTTTGAGTTCCATCAGGAACAAAAAGCCTCAGCAACGATTTTAACTGCGCAAGCTGAAGATCCGACCGGATATGGTCGGATTGTACGCAATCAAATGGGTGTCGTAGAAAAAATCGTGGAACAAAAAGATGCCTCTGTGGAAGAGGCGATGATCCAAGAAATCAATACGGGAACGTATTGTTTTGACAATGAATTATTATTTGATGCATTGGCAAAATTAGATACCGATAATGCACAAGGGGAATATTATCTAACAGATATTATTGAGATCTTGAAAGCAGAAGGGAAGATTGTAGCTGCTTATCAAACGGATGATTTCAATGAGTCGTTAGGAGTCAATGATCGATTAGCGCTGGCAGAAGCGAATCGTTTGATGCGCAAGCGTATCAATCAGCAGCATATGCGCAATGGTGTGACATTGATTGACCCTGATACTACTTATATTGATGATGGCGTGGAAATTGGAGCAGACACACTGATTGAAGCTGGTGTCGTCATCAAAGGTGCAACGAAAATTGGTGAAGACTGTGTCATCACTGCATCTTCTCAAATCATAGACAGTCAAATCGGTGATGATGTAACGATCAAGGCATCTGTGGTGGAAGAAAGTCGAATCTACAACGGGGCAGATGTCGGACCAAATGCACATCTGCGTCCAAAAGCAGACATTAAAGAAAGAGCCCATATTGGTAATTTCGTAGAAATAAAAAATGCAACGATCGGTGAGGGAACAAAAGTAGGGCATCTCTCTTATGTCGGAGATGCAACGCTAGGGAAAAATATCAATGTTGGTTGCGGCGTCGTCTTTGTAAATTATGATGGCAAAAATAAATTCAAGACAGTTGTCGGAGACAATTGTTTTATCGGCTCTGGTTCGAATTTAGTGGCGCCATTGCAGATTGAGGAAGAAACCATGATCGCTGCTGGCTCTACAATCACAAAAGATATTCCTAAACATAGCATGGCGATTGCCCGAGCAAGGCAGGAAAACAAAGAAGGCTATGCAAAAAAATTGCCTTATTTGAATGAAGAAACTGCGAAATGACTTGATTTATTTAGCAAAAATGACTACTATTTACTAGGAAGAAGATTCTGGTGAACTAGTAGTCTTTTTGCCAGATGAACGCAAAGAAAGTGGAGGTTCTCATGTCAAATCATTATTTTGATCCAAGATTGAAGATTTTTTCGCTGAATTCTAATCGTCCGTTAGCTGAAAAAATCGCAGCTGCAGTAGGTGTGGAATTAGGTAAGTGTTCAGTGAACCAATTTAGCGATGGCGAGATTCAAGTTAACATTGAAGAAAGTATCCGTGGTTCACATGTCTATGTTATTCAATCCACAAGCAGTCCAGTAAACGATAACCTAATGGAGCTACTGATCATGATTGATGCCTTGAAACGTGCAAGTGCGAAAACAATCAATGTAGTGATGCCTTACTATGGTTATGCGAGACAAGACCGTAAAGCTCGTTCCCGCGAACCAATCACTGCTAAATTGGTGGCGAACATGATCGAAAAAGCTGGCGCAAATCGTATGGTTACCTTAGATCTACATGCTTCACAAATCCAAGGTTTTTTTGATATTCCTGTAGATCACTTGATGGGTGCACCATTGATTGCTAATTATTTCTTGGAAAGAGATATTCAAGGAGATGACGTTGTAGTCGTTTCACCAGACCACGGCGGAGTGACTCGTGCGCGTAAATTAGCAGAATTCTTGAAATCACCAATTGCGATCATTGATAAACGACGTCCAAAAGCAAATGTTGCTGAAGTAATGAATATCATTGGTCACGTAGAAGGCAAAACGTGTGTCTTGATCGACGACATGATCGATACGGCCGGAACAATTACTCTAGCAGCGAACGCATTAAAACAAGCTGGTGCAAAAAGTGTTTATGCTTCATGTACTCATCCTGTTTTATCAGGACCTGCTTTGCAACGGATCGAAGATTCAGCTATCGAGCACTTAGTAGTTACTGATTCAATTTTCTTGCCAGAAGATCGTAAATCTGAAAAAATTGACGAAATCAGTGTTAGTGCATTGATGGGAGAAGCAATCAAACGAATCCATGAGAATAAACCTGTTAGTCCACTGTTTGAATCAAAATTATCGATTTAAAAATGATAACCCAAAAGAAGCATCTCGTCTAGATGCGGTTGAGATGTTTCTTTTTTTATCAGAGCGAGTTTTCTTTTCTTTTTTTTATTTTGTGGTATTCTTGAAGATGACTTGCAGCAGTGCAAGCAAAATAAAATAGAATCTAATCACAAAGGGGAGTCTGAAAAGGCTGAGAATGAGAGTACTCTAAACCCTTCGTACCTGTTTCGATCATGCGAACGTAGGAATTGTGACGAGTTGAAGTGTCTAACACTTCTCCTTTGTGAATTGTGATGATTCTAAAGGAGGAGTTTTTTTGTGGGAAATGGTACAAAAATTTGGATAGAGGGAACGATTATGGCGGCACTGGCGATGGTACTATCGCTGATTCCTTTAGACTTTGGAAGTAGTTTTTCAATTTCTTTAGGACAGATTCCATTAACAATATTTGCTATCCGTAGAGGCTGGAAGCCAGGATTAATGGCCGGATTGGTTTGGGGATTGCTGCATTTCCCATTAGGTAAAGTCTGGTTTTTGAGTGTTCTTCAAGTATTGATTGAGTACCCATTTGCTTTTACATTTGTTGGTTTTGCCGGACTTTATGCAAATAAAATTCATTTGGCGATTAGAAATGGTTCGAAGGGTAGCGTGCAACGACTACTTGTACAAGCAACATTCACAGGCGCATTTGCTCGTTATTTTTGGCATTTCCTTGCCGGTTGGGTTTACTGGGGCGCATATGCTCTCTGGGGGATGAAACCTTGGCTTTTCTCTCTGGTAATGAATACCGCCAGCGGACTTGCTACGGCAATCGTCACGGCAATTATCTTACTAATTGCTTATCGAACATCCCCAGAGGTATTTGTACCTAAGGACGATTATTTAAATCGGACTGCGTAAAAAAAGACTTGTTCTCCAAAATCAAAATAGGAGAGCAAGTCATTTTTTATCGATAAAACCAAAAGCTAGATCATCTTGATCCAATTCCAACTGCCATTCTTTTTTATTTGCAAAGTAGCGAAGCGTTGCCACTTGATAGTCTTCTTTCAGAGAGAGGTGACTATTTTTGAGCCCAGATTCCTCGACTAAGTAAATCGGGATTGTGTAGGTTTTATCGACCAATTGTTCTTGATGGAAACATAAGATGATTCCTTCCTGCATGACCCCCCGCAAGTCTTTGAGAAGATTTAAATCAAGTTTAGAGACCGGAGTAGGCTTTTTGAAGAAAGAAAGTCGATCATTTATTTTTTCTAGAACGATGTGCGTGATTTTGTCAGCTAAAATTCGGTAATATTCTTCCAGGTAGCGGTAGTAAACACGGGAACGCTGATCTTTGAGGTCGAAATAAACAAAGTTGTTTTGCAGTTTGTAGAAAAACGGAGAATGAAGATGCGTTTTCATATGCCCAAAATATAACAATTCTGAAATTTCTAGCGGTGTTAGCTCCTTTACCATTTCTAAATCATTAAAGTCGATCCATTTGATTTCTTCTGTGATCCGTCCGCGGTTGAGTTGTTGAAAGAAAAGGTGGACATCTTCAATGCCTCGGATAATCTTTAGCCCTGTATGCGACTCAAATTCACCAAATTCACTAGAGGGATCAAGCAACAACAGATTTTTTGGCTGGTGAACGATGCTCTTGTTGAAATCTTGAGCATCCACTCCGCGAGTCGAAACGGCATTGCTGGTTGTATCAATATGTACATAAATCGTGTTCGACATGCCAATTAATCCCTCCCTGATAATAAGTTCATTCTACAATAAAGTGTATCAAATTGCTTGTATCTTTTCGTTTAAAGTTATATTACAAAATAACGGAAAAAACAATTTTTAAGATTACGTTTTTTTATGAAGCAAAAAACTTTGCTTTTTTATTAAAAAAAATCCAAAATTGGCGCTTCTGCAATGATTTTGTTATGATAGGAGTAATAAAAATTGGAGACGAAAAACGATGAAAAAGAAACGAACTTTGTTCCATTGGCTCTCGAATCTATTTTTGGTCCTTTTGTTATTGATTGGTCTTGCTTTGATTTTTAATAATCAAATCAAAAATTTTCTGATCAAACACAACGGAGATGCTTACGCAGTTTCCGAGATCTCTAGAGCCGATGTCAAAAAAAATATGGAGGCAGATACTACTTTTGATTTTGATGCCGTTGAACCGGCCAGCTCAGAAGCAGTTCTTAAAGCGCAACTAAGTAACAGCACATTACCAGTGATCGGTGGTGTTGCGATACCTAGCGTAGCGATTAATTTGCCGATTTTTAAGGGGTTATCGAATGAAGCTTTGCTATATGGAGCAGGAACTCTTAGCCCAACACAAAAAATGGGCGAAGGAAATTATGCACTAGCTAGCCATCGTGCGCAGTCGCCAGACCTTTTGTTCACACCTTTAGATGATGTGGCTATTGGCGCAACAATTTATATTACGGATTTAGAAAATATTTATACATATACAGCAACTTCAACCGTGCGGGTTCAACCAACAGATGTTTATTTATTGGATGAAGTAGCAGGGAGAAAAATGATCACATTAATTACATGTGGTGAAATGGGTGGAGTAACCAGACGTGTGGTTCAGGGTGATCTTGAATCGGTTACACCAGTTGCTGATGCGACAGACGAGATGCGGGCCGCATTCAATATGGAACAGCGGACTTTTTAAATGATAAGAATACCACGAATGATGTCAGAAATTTTCATTGATCATCCGTGGTTTCTTTTTTGCATTTGAGGAGGAGTCGGATGAAGACAACAAAAATTTATTTTTCTGATTTATATGTATCCCAAGATGTGTTTCAACAAAGCCGACTAGTTTTCCCTTTTTTTTCTAGTCATTCGGAGGCGCGAGCCGCTTTTCAATCAGTGGTCAACGAACAGGGGTGGCGATTGACGAATCAACACGGCACAGTCTATCTGTCTTGTGTCCATGAAGGGCCGCTTCTGACCATTCAGAATTTGTTGCAGGTGCCAAGTGATGCATTTACTTGGGAGACACTTGTTTCGATGACTGAGAGTTTTGCTAGAAGCCGTTTCGTAGACCAGATACTTTGGGAAATGACAAGAAACCCCATCATGGATCAGTGGTTTGTGGGACGTGGATATGGTAGGGTGACACAGGGGTACCACAAGCAACTGGACTACCATACAGCTTTCGTCCTAGGTGGAGGAGGCGCCCATGGCGCCTATCAAATTGGCGTATGGCAAGCGCTGAAAAAACATGGAATCATATTTGAGTGGGTAGCGGGGACGTCAGTTGGTGCATTGAATGGTGCATTGGTTTTAATGGACGATATTGAAGCTGCTGAGCAATTATGGACGAATATTTCTAGTGAACAGGTCCTCCAATACCCAAAAGCTGCTGCTAAAAAAGAAACCTTATTAGATATGATGGAGCAATTACGCTCACTCGTAAAGACAGCACTTAAAGACAATGGTGCGAGTACAAAACCATTAGCACAGCTGTTAGCAGCGACTTTTGATGCAGAAAAATTTAATGCCAGCAAAAGCCAGCTCTTACTTTGTACGACTCGTCTGCCGGATTTCAAAGAGGTTGTTTATCAGTTTGATTCCAGCAAAATTGATTATAGTTTGCAATGGTTGCTAGCATCAGCGTCTTTTTATCCAGCAATGCAGGCACAATTGATTGATGGGATCTATTATATTGATGGAGGGTACCGCAACAATCTGCCAATTGATGTAGCCATTGAGCGAGGCGCTACAGAAGTCATTGCCGTCGATGTCCAAGGGCCTGGAATCAATAAGAAGGTTCAGGTCTCAGAATCAATTGCGCAGATTCAAATTGCTTCACCTTGGACTCTAGGTAGTTTTTTGATTTTTGATGCCAAACGTTCTCTAGAAAACATGACTCTTGGGTATTTAGAAACGATGAAATACTTTGGCAAGTTCAGTGGCTATTGGTATACTTTTGATGAAGAGGTCTTCAACGATTCGTGGAAGCCATTCGTTCATTTGCTTCGACAAGATGCACCGCGATTGTACGCATTTATGAAAAAAAAGGAATTTTGGAAGAAAGTGCGTAAGTTATATCAGCAAGAGGTCCCCTTGGAAATTTGTGGGCGCGTCTTTTTTGAATGCATAGGCAGATTACTACATCTTACACCGACCGTCATTTATACAAAGGAATCTTTCCTGCAAGCGATACGTGAGAAAATCATGGCAGAACCAACGAAAGAAACAGAAGTATGGTCAGTGTCAGAATGGTTGTATTACTATCGCGAACAGTTCTTTTTGTTATCTGAACAAAAACGGTTCTTGTTTTTCTATCGAACCCAACAAATTGAAACACCGGCATTTCAGCAGATTCGTGCGCGGTATCCAGAATTGGCTGTGCTGTCAGCCTATCTGGCTTATTTTTTAAAAGGAGAGGAACACAATGGATAATTTTTCTTATGAGATCGTAGAGGAGATCGCCGTTCTTTCGGAAAATCCTAAAGGGTGGCGTAAAGAGCTTAATTTAGTCAGCTGGAATGGTCGCCCGCCTAAGTTTGACTTGCGTGACTGGAGTCCAGGACATGAAAAAATGGGTAAAGGCTTAACGTTATCAAATGAAGAATTCACCGAATTGAAAAAAGCACTGCTTTCTATGTGAAAGGAAGAAATGAATGAAAAGCATGACAGGTTTTGGAAAAGGGAATGGAGAAACAGCTGATTATCAAATAGAGATTGAGATTAAAAGTGTCAATCAGCGATTTATGGATTTGCAGTTGCGCATGCCCAAACAATTGAATGATTTGGAAGCACTAATTCGACAAGAAGTCAAAAAAGTATTACAGCGTGGTCGGGTGGAGCTTTATCTGACATTGAACGAAAAGAATGCGGCTCATAAAGAAGTTATAGTCCAATGGGATTTATTGGTGCCTTTTTTGAAGCAGGTCGAAGAAGAAGCTGCTCAAAGGTTGGATATAAAAGAGCTGTCGAAAAAAAATCTTTTGGAAAAATTAATCGTCCATGAAGCATTTCTTGATATCCGAGAAAAACAACAAGAAGATACCCAGTTAGAGCAAGGTGTGTTAGATGCTTTGTCTCAGGCTCTAACAGCTATCGATCAAAGCCGTGAAATTGAAGGACAAGGGATTTATCAAGTGTTAAAAGAAAATCAGCAGCAATTACTTGGTAAAATCATGGAATTACAGACGTTTATTGCCGTTTATGAAGCCGATCATCGCCAACGTTTTGAGAAAAAGCTGACGGAATATTTAGGCGAGCAAGTAGATCAAGAACGTTTGTTGACCGAGATGGCCATCCTGTTGGAGCGGGGAGATATTCATGAAGAGTTGGATCGAATGATGATTCATTTAGATTCTATGACTACTTTGTTAGAGGCAAAATCGCCGATCGGCCGGGAGCTGGATTTTTTGATTCAAGAAATGAACCGAGAAGTAAATACCATAGGTTCCAAGTCAAGCCCAATTGAAATCAAGAATAGTGTAGTACAGATGAAGACGATTATTGAAAAAATAAGAGAACAAGTCCAAAATATCGAATAGGAGTGATCAACAATGAAATACTATGATATTACTTTTCATGAATTAAGCGGAAAAAACGTCATCAAGCGGAGCGTCCCATCAGATAAAGCAAACTTTGATGCTTGGCAAGATGCTTGTGTCGCGATTGATCAAGAGTTCTTGCAAATTTTGGTCAATGGAAATGCGGTATCGTTGAATCGTCGGTATATCGTTCGGATTGATTGCCAGGAAGTAGAAGATCCTACGGAGAAAGCTATCACGACAAAAGATGAGTTGGCAGGTGTGATCAATACGCTAAGCAACATGGGGTTCTAAAAGTAGGAGAGATGAGTAGTAATTTCATGAATTTCCCATTATAATAAAGTAGTTCTTGAAAGTTGCTGAAAAAAAGTGCAAAATAGACGTTAAGCAAAAGTCAGTGAAAGGACGTCATTATGTCAGAGCGAGGATTACTAATAGTTTTATCAGGACCTTCCGGTGTAGGCAAGGGCACTGTGCGAAAAGCAATTTTTGAAAGTGATGACAACGATTTTCAATATTCTGTTTCGATGACAACACGCAACAAGCGTGAAGGTGAGATCGAAGGCGTTGATTATTATTTCCGCACCCGTGAGGAATTTGAAGCCTTGATCGAAGCAGGCGAAATGTTGGAATATGCAGAATACGTTGGCAATTACTACGGCACCCCGTTGTCTTATGTTCAAAAAACATTGGACCAAGGGAAAGATGTTTTCTTGGAAATCGAAGTTCAAGGAGCTAAACAAGTCAAAGAAAAAGTGCCTGATGGGGTCTTTATTTTTCTTACCCCACCTGATTTAGCAGAGCTACGCTCACGTATCACTGGCAGGGGGACAGATTCTGCTGAAGTGATCGATGAACGAATGCGTGTTGCCAGAGAAGAAATCGAAATGATGGCTTTATATGACTACGCAGTCGTAAATGATGAAGTATCTAAAGCAGTACAACGGATTCGAGAAATTATATCAAGTGAACATTTTCGCGTTGATCGAGTAATCGGCAAGTATATCAAAATGTTAGAGGAGCTGTAAAACGAATGATGTTAAAACCTTCAATCGATTCATTATTGGATCGTGTGAACTCAAAGTATTCCCTTGTGATTTTAGCCAGCAAACGCGCGCATGAACTAGATGCAGGCGCCCAAGCAACATTGGAACAATTTGATTCGGTGAAAAGCGTAGGACAAGCATTGGAAGAAATCGAAGCAGAGCTTGTTGTTAATGATCCGCATCCAGAAATCAAACGTGCTCGCTTGAAAATGGAACAAGAAGAGCGCAAAGCGCAAAAAGACCAAGAGCAAAAAGAACTGGAAGCCCGGATTCGTGACGAACAGAATCTGTAGACAATTAAAAAAGCTAGAGCACAATGCGTGTTCTGGCTTTTTCTTTTGAGTCGATAGCCGTTAAATTTTCGTAAGGTTTACAGACAAATGTCTGTCATTTTAGTAAAATAAAGCCTGGAGGAGGTGAGAAGATGACCTATGCAGCAGAAGTGATCGTGGATGTACCAACGATGCAGACAGATCAACCTTTTACATATGAAATACCTGAATATTTGCGCGCTGTAGCAGAGACTGGCATGCGAGTCGAAGTGCCATTTGGTAATGGGGATCGGCATATCCAAGGCTTTATCGTAGGATTGACGGATACACCGCCAGGTCAACCATTGAAACCTATTCTTCGCTTGCTGGATCTTTCTCCTGTGGTGAATGAAGAATTATTACAGTTAGCTGATTACATGAAAAAAACGACATTTGCTTTTAAGATTACCTGCTTGCAGACCATGTTGCCTAGTGTGATGAAAGCAGAATACCAGAAGAATATTCTTTTATTGGATGATACGCACCCAATAAAAGCGCATTTTCCTGAGACGAATAGCCTGAGCTGGCAAGCTGCTGAGGAAGCGGGATTATTGTCGCAATTGAAAGTATTGCGTGAAGAAGCAGTCGTTGAATTGCAATATGTGGTAAAAAATAAAAATAAAGCCAAGAAAATCCGTATGGTGAAACGCCTGATCTCTCCAGAAGCAATTCCAGAGGCAATGAAGCAAATCAGGAAAGGGGCTAAACGGCAACAACAACTATTGACAGTCTTACAAGAATCTGATCAGCTTCCTGTTTCATTTTTTGCAGAAGCAGGCATTTCGACAGCTGTCTTGAATCAAGGGCAAGCATTAGGCTGGCTTGAATTTCATGAGGTTGAGACATATCGGGACCCCTTCAAAGATCGATCATTTCCCCAAACTGCAGCATTAGCATTGAACGAAGAACAAACCGATGCGGTTTCAAAAATTCTGTCAGCAGCAAAAAGACAAGAGGCACAAACCTTTCTTTTAGAAGGCATCACTGGCAGTGGGAAGACAGAAGTCTATCTTCAAACGATCGCTGAGCTGTTGGAACAAAAAAAGACTGCCATTATGCTGGTGCCAGAGATTGCTTTAACCCCACAAATGGTGGAACGATTCAAGAGCCGCTTAGGTAACGCTGTGGCTGTGCTTCACAGTGGACTGTCACAAGGGGAAAAATATGATGAATGGCGAAAAATTGAACGGGGAGAAGCCCAAGTAGTAGTCGGCGCACGTTCAGCTATTTTTGCTCCTTTAAAAAACATTGGCGTCATTATTGTCGATGAGGAACATGAAGCAAGCTATAAGCAGGAGGAGGCACCAAGATATCATGCGCGTGATTTAGCGATATGGCGCGGAGGATATCATCATTGTCCTGTTGTTTTGGGGAGTGCCACTCCCTCTCTCGAGTCACGGGCTCGGGCGCAAAAAGGCGTTTATCAATTGTTGCGTTTGAATCAACGAGCAAAACTCAGTGCTCGTTTGCCGCAGATCAATGTAGTAGATATGCGGGAAGAATTTGCCAACAAAAACTACCAGACCTTTTCTCGCCAATTACAGGAAAAAATTCAAGATCGCTTAGATAAACAAGAACAAATCGTTTTGCTGCTGAATAGACGCGGGTATTCTTCTTTTGTTATGTGTCGTGATTGCGGGTATGTTCTGCCTTGTCCGAACTGTGATATTTCTTTGACGCTTCATATGGATACCAAGACGATGCGCTGTCATTATTGCGGGCATGAAGAAAAGATCCCTCACCGCTGTCCTAGTTGTCATGCAGATAAGATCCGTTACTATGGAACAGGTACGCAGAAAGTTGAAGAAGAACTAATTGCTAGATTTCCAGAAGCACGGGTATTGCGGATGGATGTGGATACTACCCGCAAAAAAGGAGCACATGAAAAAATACTTACTTTATTTGGCGAAAAGAAAGCAGACATTTTACTAGGAACACAAATGATTGCCAAAGGGTTAGACTTTCCGGATATTACATTGGTAGGGGTCTTAAATGCTGACACAGCATTGAATCTGCCAGATTTTCGTTCTAGTGAACGAACATTTCAATTGCTGACGCAAGTAAGCGGCCGAGCTGGCCGGGCGGAGAAAGCCGGCGAAGTAATCATTCAGACATTTAATCCGGAACACTATGCGATTCAGCTAGCACAAACCCAAAACTATGAAGCTTTTTACCAACAAGAAATGTGGGTTCGGCATCAAAGCGGATATCCCCCTTATTACTACACGGTAAAAATTACCTGCAGTCATCTCGAAGAGCAGGCAGCTGCCCAAAAGATGTTTGCCATTTACCAAGAAGTACAAAAAGAATTATCGGGTCAAAGTATTTTGCTTGGACCGGCACCTAGCGCGATCATGCGTGTCAAAAATCGCTATTACTACCAACTGATTATTAAATACAAAAATGAACCACATTTGCCTGAACTGTTGACCCGGTTATTGGAACAAAGTCAGATCGATCAGCGAAAAGGACTCTATGTTTCCATTGACCAAGAACCGTTGAATTTTATTTAAAGGAGATATTATGCGCTATCCGATTATTATTCATCCCGACGATCAGCTTCGTCGAAAACCAAAACCGGTATCTATGATTACAGATGAGCTGGTACAACTACTAGAAGACATGTATGAAACAATGGTGGCGCATGACGGCGTAGGTATTGCGGCCCCTCAGATTGGTAAAAACCTGCAAGTGGCAATCGTTGAAGTAGATGAAGAGGATCGTTTCGAACTGATTAATCCAGAAATCATCGAGTCATCAGGAGAATCTGTTGATGTAGAAGGGTGCTTGAGTATTCCTCATACCTATGGTACGGTCAAGCGAGCAGATGAGATTACGGTTCGCTACTTTGACCGTGAAGGAGAAGAAATGGAGGTTCAAGCTTTTGGCTACTTGGCTCGGGCTATCCAGCATGAGATTGATCATCTGAATGGTGTCTTATTTATTGATAAAATGATCGATAAGATCCCAGAATCTGAACTAGAACAATATATGGAGGAACACGAAAATGACTAAAGTTGTCTTTATGGGAACCCCCGCGTTTTCTGTACCAATCTTAGAAGGATTGCTGGCAGAAGGCTATGAAATTGCAGCGGTAGTGACCCAACCGGATCGGCCCGTAGGTCGAAAACGAGTAATCACGCCAACGCCTGTCAAAGAAGCAGCATTGAAGCACCAATTGTTGGTTTTGCAACCAGAAAAAATCAGCGGTTCACTTGAAATGGAAACGATCAAAGAATTAGCACCAGACATTTTAGTCACTGCGGCCTTTGGCCAATTTTTACCGGAAAAGCTGTTGCAAGTACCAAAATTTGGAGCGATCAATGTCCATGCCTCCTTATTACCAAAGTATCGGGGTGGTGCCCCAGTGCACTATGCCATCATGGAAGGCGAACCGGAAACAGGTGTCACCATCATGGAAATGATTAAAAAAATGGATGCTGGGGGTATTTTTTCTCAAGCTAAACTGCCGATCACTAATCAAGACGATGTGGGGACTATGTTTGAGAAATTAAGTTTATTGGGTAAAGAATTACTGCTGAAAACATTACCTAAGATCCTATCAGGAGAACTGAAACCAATGCCTCAAGCTGAAGAGCAGGCAACATTCTCCCCCAATATTACGCAAGAACAAGAAGCAATTGATTGGACAAAGACAGCACAGGAGATCGACAATCAGGTCCGAGGGATGCGACCGTGGCCAATTGCTTTCACGACTTACCAAGGGAGCCGTTGGAAGATTTGGTCAGTAGCAGTAGTCGATGAAACAACAGATGCCGCGCCAGGAACCATCATACAACGAACGAAAAAGGCGCTATGGATCGCTTGTGGTCAACAGACAGTTTTAGCTTTAGAAGAGCTACAACCAGCTGGAAAAGGTCGTCAATCCATTGCGGCTTTTCTAAATGGCACTGGGCAACACATTCAACTAGGTGATAAGGTTGGTACTCATGAAGCGTAAAATAGGAAAAATCCAATATACTGTTCGCTTTGTTGCATTAGAGGCCTTAGTTCGTATCGAAAGAGGCGGTGCCTATTCGAACTTATTATTGAGAGAACTGATGAATCAAGGCCGTTTAAATGATAAAGATGGACGTTTATTGACAGAAATGGTCTATGGAACAATTAGTCGGCAGCTGCTATTGGATTATTATTTAGCGAACTTTATCAAGAATGCAAAAAAAGTCGATCCATGGGTCAGATCATTATTGCGTCTTTCTCTTTACCAAATGCTGTACTTGGACAAAGTACCTAATCATGCTATTTTAAATGAGGCCGTGGAAATCGCGAAAGCAAAAGGAAATCCAGGAATCGGAAAATTTGTTAACGGCGTGTTGCGTACGATTCAAAGAGAGGGTGTGCCGGCACTTGATCAAATCAAAGATCCCTTGGAGCGGTTAGCTATAGAAATCAGTATGCCATTATGGCTAACTGAAAGATTCGTAGCGCAGATCGGCAGCGATAAAACCCGGGAGTTAGGGCTGTCTTTACTAGTACCTAGCCATGCTAGTGGACGCCTTGATCTACAAAGAATTACTCGCAACGAAGCCATCCTTCAACTACAGGAAGAAGGAATCGAAGCTCGAGAAAGCCAACTATCTCCGTATGGGATTGTGGCTGATAAAGGATTTTTAGCCGGCTCTTCTTTATATCATGACGGATTATTGACAATACAAGATGAAAGTTCGATGTTAGTAGCACCGGCACTGCACATTGCACCAGAGCACCAAGTATTGGATGCTTGTGCAGCGCCTGGAGGTAAAACAACCCATATCGCGTCCTTTCTATCTGCAGAAGCAGGTGGGAAAGTCACTGCATTGGATATTCATCCTCATAAAGTTAAATTGATCACTGAAAATGCTGAAAGACTTGCGGTCTCAGAGGTGGTTCAAGCGGAAGTGATGGATGCAAGGGAAGTCGCTCAACATTTTGAGGAACAACAGTTTGATCGAATCTTAGTGGATGCTCCTTGCTCCGGTCTAGGATTGATGCGTCGTAAACCAGACATCAAATACAACAAGCAGGCAGCTGATCTAGAGCGTTTACCCGAAATTCAGTTAGCGATTTTAGAAAGTGCCGCCCCAACGCTAAAAAATTCGGGTATAATGATCTACAGTACATGCACTATAATGCTAGAAGAAAATCAGGCAGTAGTGGAGGCATTCTTAGCGGATCATCCAGAATTCGAACGAATCGATGTATCGGTAAATGCTGATATTGCTGCGAATATCAATGATCAGATGCTAACGATTTATCCGCAAGATTTTATGACAGATGGCTTTTTCATAAGCTGCCTTCGCAAAAAGTAATGAGGTGAAAAGAAGTTGGAAATCCATTTTCAAACAGATGTTGGTAAACGTCGGAATACGAACCAAGACTTTGCTGCTGTGTATGTCAACAAAAAAAGTATCACATTGGCGATCTTAGCTGATGGGATGGGAGGACATCGGGCAGGTGATGTAGCGAGTCGTCAGGCTGTGAGTGGCTTGGGAATCGCTTGGGAAAAAACAGAATTGACAGATAGTGAAAAGGCTGCTCAATGGCTGATCCAAAAAATCCAGGCAGAAAGTGTCTCGATCTATGAAAAAGGCATCGAGGATGAGGCGCTGAATGGCATGGGAACAACGATCATTGCTGTAGCACTCTTTGAGGATCAATTTACGATTGCGAATGTTGGCGACAGCCGCGCCTATATTTTGCGGGATCATGAGTTGATACAAATTACTGAAGACCATTCTCTTGTCAATGAATTGGTGAAATCTGGCCAAATTACTGCTGAAATGGCACTGAACCATCCACGCAAAAATGTTTTGACTCGTTCTGTTGGAATGCCTAATACAGTAGAAGTAGATGTAGCGATTCATTATTTTGCTGAAAGTGATTACTTGCTTCTTTGCTCAGACGGACTGACAAACATGTTGGCAGATGAAAAGATCGCAGCCATCATTGAAGGCGCGTCGTCCCTTAAAGAAGCAGTTCAGCAGTTGATCGATGCAGCCAATCAACAAGGCGGAGTCGATAATATCACAGTGTTACTGATCAAAGTTGGAGGAACTGCCCATGATTGAAATAGGGAAAAAGTTAAATGGCCGCTATAAAATCATTGGCAATATCGGCAGTGGCGGCATGGCAAATGTATTTCTGGCTCATGATTTGATTCTTGATCGAGAAGTTGCCGTCAAAGTATTGCGATTTGA
This sequence comes from Enterococcus sp. FDAARGOS_553, assembly GCF_003812305.1. Lineage (NCBI taxonomy): Bacteria > Bacillati > Bacillota > Bacilli > Lactobacillales > Enterococcaceae > Enterococcus > Enterococcus sp. FDAARGOS_553. Next base: position 1,010,302 of record NZ_CP033740.1, on the reverse strand, counting down.
CTTCCAAAATGATAAAAATGCGATTCGCCGCTTTCAGCGTGAAGCATTGGCTGCCACAGAGTTGGTTCATCCCAATATCGTAACAGTGTATGATGTAGGCGAAGAAGATGGGATGCAGTTTTTGGTGATGGAATATGTCAAAGGCATGGACTTGAAGCGATATATTCAAACCCATTACCCAGTTCCTTATCTACAGATTGTCGATATCGTGCAACAAATTTTGTCAGCAGTGGCATTGGCTCACCAACATCGAATCATTCATCGGGACTTGAAACCACAAAACATTCTGATCAATGAAGAAGGCGTCGTTAAGATCACGGATTTCGGGATCGCGATTGCTTTATCGGAAACATCGATCACCCAAACCAACTCGATGTTAGGCTCTGTGCACTACTTATCGCCAGAGCAAGCACGGGGAAGTATGGCTACTAACCAATCTGATATCTATGCGATTGGAATCATCCTATATGAAATGCTGACGGGGAAAGTTCCTTTTGATGGTGAGTCCGCTGTCACAATTGCCTTAAAACATTTTCAAGATGAGATCCCTTCTATTCGTATCTATGATAAAAATGTTCCTCAATCATTAGAGAATGTCGTATTAAAGGCAACAGCGAAAGAGCAAGCCGATCGTTATAAGACCGCTGATGAAATGCGAGAAGATCTTTCAACAGCCCTGTCACCTGAGCGCTTGAATGAACCAAGGTGGGAGCCACATGCGCTAAACGATGAAACTCGAGCGCTGACCCCTATTACCGATGAAATGATAGCTGAACAGCCTGCAGAACCGGCAGTGACGGAGCCAGAAGTAGAAGAGACCGCAGACCAGAAACAAGAAAAACCAAAGAAGAAGCGGAAGAAATGGTGGCTGATCCTGCCAATACTAGTTATTGCAGCGCTGCTGGTCATTGGCGGCTATTTTGTTTTTGGCGGAGGGCGCGGCGATGTTGAGATCCCTAAAGTCAGCGGAGACACAGAGACCGTTGCTCGAGAAAAGCTGGAAGCAGCAGGATTAAAAGTTGCTGATGAAACCGAAGAAATTGCTGACGATGAGATTGAAGAAGGCAATGTCGTTAAAACGGATCCACAAGAAGGAACCGAAGTCAAAAAAAATAGCGAGATCACTTTGTATATCAGCTCAGGGACTGAAAAAATCACCTTAAAAAACTATGAAGAGAAAAATTTTGAAGATGTAAAAGCCGAGTTGATCAAGTTAGGTTTTTCAGAAGACCAAATCAAAGAAGAGACCAAATCCAGTGATGCTATCGGAGAAGGTCTGATCATTAGCCAATCACCAGATGTCGGCGAGAAAGTTTCTCCGAAAGAGGATGACATTACTTTTGTAGTCAGCACGGGACCTGAATCGTTTGCAATGGAAGACTATTATGGTCAAAGAATCGAAGATGTACGGGCGGCATTGACCTCAAAAGGAGTTCCAACCGAAAATATTTATGAACAATCAGCGCCAAGCGATGAACCGGTGGGGACTGTCATTAATCAAGCGCCAGGAGCAGGAGAATCAGTCATTACCTCTCAAACTGTTATCACGCTGACAGTCAGCAGCGGTCAAGAGATGGTTAATGTGCCACGAATCATTGGACAGAGTCGAAATGATGCTGTAGCAGCACTAAATGAGGCTGGGTTAAAATATTCGATCAAAGAAGAATCGGGCTACAATGATTCTGTTCCGGCTGGAGAAGTCACAGATGTTTCGCCAGGTGAAGGGACTTCGGTGGCTGTTGGTTCTTCAGTAAATGTTACTATTTCTAAAGGACCAAAACCAGAGTCCTCTACGAGTGAATCCTCCGCTAGCAGTGAATCAACAAGTACGAGTTCAACGAGCTCTGAAGATTAATCAATAGCTGAAAAAACTATCCGAATGATTTTTAAGTTTACTCTATAGGTCGCAGTGAGATGGCAACCAAAGACTGTAGAAGTAACCACTTGAAGATGCGGATAGTTTTTTTGTGATGCGAAAAAAGAGCTAGCTGTTTAAGTTTCTTTTAGTAATTCCGCATCTCTAGGCGTACATCTTTTCAAGTTTTCAAAAATTGGGTATAATGAAGGTCAGAATTAGTCAAGGGAGGGAATGAATTGAATCATCATAACACTTCCGATTTGATTGAGGCATATTTGAAGAAAATTCTTGAAGACAGCGAAACAATCGAGATTCGCCGAGCTGAAATGGCGAATTTATTCAATTGTGTGCCTTCACAAATAAATTATGTGATCAATACCCGTTTCACTATTCAAAGAGGGTATACTGTTGAAAGCAAACGTGGAGGCGGAGGATATATCCGTATCGAAAAAGTAAAGATCACGGATAACCACCACTACCTTGAAGAAATGAATCAATTATTTGATGAAACCATCTCGGAAAAAGATGCTTATGCAATAATCCAAAAACTTTATGAGGAAGGAATCCTGTCGAAGCGTGAGGGCAATTTATTGTTGACCGTCATTGCGAAGTCAGTATTAGGACGTTCTCCTTATGAAAATCGAACACGAGCAGACTTGCTCCATGCAATTTTAGAACGTTTAAGTTATGAAGACAGGAAGTGAATGAGATGGATGAACTATTTACACAACGAGCGAAAGCTGTGCTGACGATCGCACAGGAAGAAGCAAAGTACTTTAAACATCAGTCCGTAGGTTCAGAACACATCTTGCTTGCCTTAGTCATTGAACAAAATGGCATTGCCGGCAAAACGTTACGGGAAATGAATATCACTGAAAATGATATTCGCGAAGAAATCGAGCATTTAACAGGTTACGGAACTGTTCGCCAATATCCAGAGAATGCCTATCTAGCCTATTCCCCACGAGCGAAGCAAACATTTGTTTACGCTGGAGATGAAGCTAAGCGTTTAGGCGCTCTTCAAATCGGCACAGAGCATCTTTTGTTAGGATTGCTTCGGGATGAAGATATTTTAGCCTCAAGAATCATGTTGAACTTAGGTTTGAGTTTGGCTAAAATGCGGCAGTTATTAAAGAAAAAAATGGGTATCAATGACACAAAAAATGCCGGTGGTGCGGGTCGTCGTCGTCCTCAAGGAAAAGCACAAGGAACGCCGACGCTGGACTCACTAGCTCGAGATTTAACAAAATTGGCAAGAGATAAACGCTTAGATCCAGTAGTGGGTCGAGCAAAAGAAGTGAAACGATTGATTCAAATCCTAAGCCGCCGGACCAAAAACAACCCTGTTTTAGTAGGGGAACCGGGGGTTGGTAAAACAGCTATTGCTGAAGGATTGGCACAAAAAATCATTCACGGTGAAGTACCAGAAGATATGCAGAACAAACGCTTAATGATGTTAGATATGGGTGCTTTAGTAGCTGGCACGAAATATCGCGGTGAGTTTGAAGATCGAATGAAGAAAATCATCGACGAAATTTACCAAGATGGACAGATCATTTTATTTATTGATGAGCTGCATACACTGATTGGTGCTGGTGGTGCGGAAGGTGCTATCGATGCATCGAATATATTAAAACCTGCATTAGCCCGCGGAGAATTACAAACAATTGGTGCTACGACCTTAGATGAATATCAAAAGTATATCGAAAAAGATTCTGCATTGGAAAGACGGTTTGCCCGTGTTCAAGTGGATGAGCCAACGCCAGAAGAAGCAGAAGAAATTTTACGAGGATTACGTCCCCGTTATGAAGAGCATCACGGCGTAGAGATTTCAGATGATGCCCTGCATGCCGCTGTCCAATTGTCGGTACGCTATATCAATTCACGGCAGTTGCCGGACAAAGCCATTGACTTAATGGACGAATCGGCAGCAAAAGTGCGCTTGGATAAAACAGACGAAAGTTCTGAGTTGGCCGATTTGCAAAATGAAATCGCCAATCTGATTGAAGAAAAAGAAGCAGCGATTCGCCAACAAGATTTTGAAGCCGCAGCTCGTTTGCGCATCAAAGAGAAGAAATTGACCCAGCAGTTGACTGAAGTTGCGTTCATGGAAGTGAAAGAAGCTTCTGGCTACGCAGACAGTGTCACAGGCGAAGATGTTGCGGCAGTCGTGTCGCAATGGACGGGCGTTCCTTTACAGCAAATGGAGAAAAAAGAAAGTGAACGGCTTCTCGATCTAGAAAAAATCCTGCATCAGCGAGTTGTTGGTCAAGAAGAAGCTGTGAAAGCAGTCGCACGTTCGATTCGTCGAGCACGTAGTGGTCTAAAAGATCCGAATCGTCCAATTGGTTCATTCATGTTCCTAGGTCCTACGGGTGTCGGAAAAACAGAGCTGGCAAAAGCCTTGGCAGAAGCAATGTTTGGCAGTGAGGATTCACTCGTTCGTGTGGATATGTCTGAGTTTATGGAGAAATACAGTACAAGTCGTTTGATTGGCTCCCCTCCTGGTTATGTTGGTTACGATGAGGGTGGACAATTAACTGAAAAGATTCGTTCAAAACCTTATTCAGTGATTTTACTAGATGAAGTGGAAAAAGCTCATCCAGATGTCTTCAATATTCTCTTACAAGTCCTTGATGATGGTCATTTGACAGATGCCAAAGGGCGGAAAGTCGATTTCCGTAATACAATCCTGATTATGACCTCAAATATCGGCGCACAACAGATTCGTGAAGAAAAGAATGTAGGTTTCAATGTGGTGGATCTTAGCAAAGACCATCAAGCGATGCAAAAACGGATTCTGGAAGAACTCAAGAAAGCATTCCGTCCTGAGTTCTTGAATCGGGTGGATGAAACAGTTGTCTTCCGTTCATTAGGCGAAGATGAAATTCATGAAATCGTTAAAATCATGAGTAAAGCGATCATCAAACGTCTCAGTGATCAAGACATTCAACTGAAGATCACATCTGCAGCGATTGATGTCATCGGTAAAGCTGGTTTTGATCCAGAATATGGGGCTCGCCCAATTCGTCGAGCATTGCAAAAAGAGGTCGAAGACCGCTTAAGCGAAGCACTATTGTCTGGACAGATCCATTTAGGTGACCGGGTGACGATTGGGGCATCGAAAGGCTCAATTACATTGAATGTAAGAGAAGGCCAATCTCGTATTCTTCAACAAGTATAAGCTCTATTAGAAAGAAAAATGAAACTATCTAACTAGCAAACGACTGATGGTCAGCAGAATGCAGGCTGAACCATCGTTTGCTGCTTGGATAGTTTTTTTGTGGGCAAATAGTATTTGTTGGATTTCGAACAATTGAAATGGAGATAAAAACTCATAAAGTTCACAAATTTAAAAGAGCGTTAAAGTTGGATTACCAGTTCTCATCGCTGAGTATTCCTTTTTTTAGTGAAAAAAGTTCAAAAGGAAGTCTTGGAAAGCCGTGTTGCCTGTGATACTATTAGTGAGTTATAGAGGAGGAATATCATGGTTGAGATTATCGCAACGGTGGAGTCGATTGAACAAGCAAAACAGCTCTTACCTTATGTAGATACTATTTTTTTCGGAGAAGAAACTTTCGGTTTGCGTTTGCCGACATCTTTCTCACGAGAGGAACAAAGCGAATTGATCCGCTTAGCGCAAGCAGAAGGAAAACAAGCGATGGCGGCAGTCAATGGCATCATGCACCCGCAAAAAATGACGCTAGTTCCAGAATACTTGGCTTTTTTGAAGGCCAACCATGTTGATAAAATTTCTATCGGCGATCCAGGAATCATTTATCGTATGAAAAAGAATCCGGAATTGGCATTGCCGTTTGTATACGATGGAGAGACGCTGGTCACCAGTGCTAGACAAATCAATTTTTGGGGGCAAAAAGGGGCGATTGGAGCAGTTTTAGCAAGAGAAGTCCCCTTTGGAGAAATGACAGTTTTAGCACCACAGCTAACGATTCCTGCGGAAGTGCTTGTCTATGGGGCAACGTGCATCCATCAGTCGAAACGTCCATTGCTTCAAAATTATTATAATTATACGCAACAGGAAGATGAAAAATCTCGTGAGCGAGGTTTATTTTTATCAGAACCCAAGAAGGAGGATACCCACTACTCGATTTATGAAGACAGTCATGGCACACATATTTTCGCCAATAATGACATCAATTTGATGAATGAATTGCAGTCTCTTTTTGAAACGGGGTACCAGACTTGGAAGTTAGACGGTTTATTTACTCCAGGGACAGCGTTTGTCTCGATCGTAGCTTGTTTTGCACAGGCGAAGCAATTGCTTACTGAAGGCACATGGACTGCTGAACAAGCAGCTAGCTTGAGTGAACAAGTACGTCAGCTACATCCAGCTCAACGGGGGTTAGATACCGGTTTTTATGCGATCAATCCAGAGGATATCAAGTAAGGAGCAATGGAAATGACAGTCAAACAAAAATTGAAACGGCCAGAAGTATTGGCACCAGCCGGTACATTAGAAAAATTAAAAACAGCCATTCATTACGGGGCGGATGCTGTTTATATAGGCGGCAACGCCTATGGCTTACGCAGTCGTGCCGGAAACTTTACCTATGAAGAGATGGCTGAAGGGGTTGCATTTGCTAAAGCTCATAATGCTAAAGTATATGTAGCAGCAAATATGGTCACCCATGAAGGCAATCAAGAAGGAGCTGGGGAATTTTTCCGTCAATTGCGGGATGTGGGAATTTCGGCGGTGATCGTGTCTGATCCTGCTTTGATCGAGATCTGTGCGACAGAAGCACCAGGATTGCCGATCCATCTTTCAACGCAAGCTTCCGCGACAAATTATGAAACGCTAGAATTTTGGCGAGAAGAAGGGCTTGAGCGAGTTGTCTTGGCTCGAGAAGTATCCATGGAAGAAGTCGCCGAAATCCGCAAAAATACGAGTGTGGAGATTGAAGCTTTTATTCATGGGGCGATGTGTATCTCTTATTCTGGACGTTGTACATTGTCCAATCACATGTCGATGCGAGATGCCAATCGTGGTGGTTGCTCACAATCTTGTCGTTGGAAATATGATCTTTTTGATATGCCTTTTGCACAAGAAAGAAAGAGTTTGACAAAGAATGGAACGATCGAAGAAGAATTCTCAATGAGTGCAGTCGACATGTCCATGATCGAACATATTCCTGACTTGATTGAAAACGGCGTCGATAGTTTTAAGATCGAAGGACGGATGAAATCGATCCACTATGTTTCAACTGTTGCGAATGTGTACAAAGCGGCAGTTGACAGTTATATGGAAGATCCAGAGAACTATGTCTGCAAACAAGAGTGGATTGATGAATTATGGAAGGTAGCGCAAAGAGAACTAGCTACCGGATTTTATTACCATACACCGAGTGAAAATGAGCAATTATTTGGTCCTCGGCGTAAAATACCGCAATACAAGTTTATCGGGGAAGTCATGGCCTATGATGACGCAACAAAGATGGCCACGATCCGGCAGCGGAATTTGTTTTCGGTGGGGGACGAGATCGAGTTTTATGGACCTGGATTCCATCATTTCCATCAAAAGGTGGAAGTCATGTATAATGAAGACGGTGAATCGATCGATCGCGCGCCAAATCCGATGATGCTTCTAACGATGCCCGTCGCTGAACCTGTTCAGGTTGGCGACATGATCCGGAAGAAAAAATAAAAACTGTGACAGAAGTATCCAAGGCTGATAAAGGAAAAATAATGAGATTCGAGGGGTAGCGCACTGTGCTAAAAGCGAGTTTGAATTTCGTACATGTTATGTTCCTCTCCCTTTATCATTGACTCGGTGCTTTCTGTCGCATTTTTTTGTAAGATTTGAAAAATCCTTCGATATACACCAAAATGAAGTTGTTCCTAAGGAGGAGACCAATAATGCAAGAGTATGATTACATAGTGATTGGCGGTGGCAGTGGCGGGATTGCTTCTGCTAACCGTGCAGGAATGCATGGAGCCAAAGTTTTATTGATTGAAGGCAATGAGCTGGGGGGTACTTGTGTCAATGTGGGCTGTGTACCCAAAAAAGTGATGTGGCAAGCAAGTGAAATGTTAGAAATGATTAAGCGTGATGCCACGAGCTATGGTATTTATCCACATGTGGATAAATTTGATTTCAAGCAACTTGTGGATAACCGTGAAAAATATATTGATTTTTTACACACAGCATATCAAAAAGGCTTAGATAGCAACAGAGTAGAAGTTATCCACGGTTATGCACAGTTTGTGGATAACCATACTGTGACGGTCGATGGACAAGAATACAGAGCGCCAAAGATCTTAATTGCTACAGGAGGAAAACCTAGTGTCATGTCGATTCCTGGTGGTGAACATGCGATTGATTCCAATGGCTTTTTTGCCTTAGAAGAAGTGCCTAAAGAAATGATTGTCTTAGGAGCAGGGTACATTGCGGCAGAACTTAGCGGAATGAGTCAGCAATTTGGCAGTCACGTTTCTTGGGCTTATCGTAAAGAACGTCCATTACGGGCGTTTGATCATATGTTAACTGATAATTTAGTAGAAATTTATCGAGAAGCAGGAATGGACCTTTATTCCGGCTATGTAGCTGAAAGGATCGAAGAACGTGATGGACAATATACGGTTTTCTTTGAAAATGGTCAAACACTGACGGGGGACTGTGTATTGTTTGCTGGGGGACGAGTGCCCAATACCCAACACCTTGGTTTGGAAAATACAGATGTCTCTCTAGATGAAAAAGGCTTTGTCATTGTTGATAAGTACCAAAATACGACTGCTGAATCGATCTTTGCAGTTGGAGATGTGATCGGCAAATTAGAGTTGACGCCAGTAGCGATTGCAGCGGGTCGTCGCTTGTCTGAACGATTGTTCAATGGTCAAACTGAGGCACATTTAGATTATGATCTGGTGCCGACAGTCATTTTTACGCACCCACCAATTGCAACGATCGGTCTTTCAGAAGAAGCTGCAATCGCAAAATATGGCGAAGAAGAAATCAAAGTATATCATTCACGCTTTACACCAATGTACTTTGCATTGAATGACTATCGTCAAAAATGTGAAATGAAACTTGTTTGTTTAGGAAAAGAAGAGAAGATCATTGGTCTACACGGTATTGGAATTGGTGTTGATGAAATGCTGCAAGGATTCGCCGTCGCCATCAAAATGGGAGCAACTAAGGCAGATTTCGACAATACCGTTGCAATCCATCCGACTGGAGCAGAAGAGTTCGTTACAATGCGATAAACAGTTAAGAGAAAGTGAAGTAAAGAAAAAGAACGATCTCCGATTATAGAAGACGTGTCGTCTAATCAATCGGAGATCGTTCTTTTTTGTCTGAAAGACAGCTAGTTGAAAGCAGCTACCTCTAAATCACTTATCAAACTATTATTTATAGAAAAACCACTCAATTTGTGCGAGCTAGGATTTGGTTTGTGATCTGATACAAATAGTCTTTGGTATTTTTTCCAGGATCAGGTAATTTCTTGATTCCTTGCAGGGCTTTTTTTGTATAACGAGCAGCTAATTGATGTGCTTCTTCAACGCTATGGCTGTCGTGAACGATTTGGTAGACTTGCTGCGCTTCCTGATCGGTCATCTCGGCTTTTTTCTCCAGTAATAGTGTTAGCACTGCCCGCTCTTTTTTCAGTGCCAACAACAACGGCAGTGAGTAGACCCCCTGCTTGACATCTTCAAGGACAGGCTTACCCAAGGCACTTTCGCTTTGGCTGTAATCAAGGATATCGTCCATGATTTGAAATGCTAACCCGATGGATTGACCAATCGTTTTTGCCTGATTGGCTAAACGTAGAGAAGCCCCACTTTCATAAGCCCCGATAAAGCAGCTTAGAGCAAACAGTTCAGCTGTTTTACCGGAAATGTTTTCCAGATAGTCCTCAATCGTCACATTCAGGTCGTAGCGTTTGCTCATTTGTCCTAATTCTCCAGCTAAAATTGTTTCCATGCTGCGAGAATTGATTTGCAGACTTTTGAGAGAACCAGCGTAATCCGCCATTAGTTTAAAACAGCATACAAAGAGATAATCACCCGCGTAAACGGCGACATCATTACCGAATTGTGCACGGATAGTAGGCAAGCTTCGCCGAGTATCGGCTTGATCAACAATATCATCATGAATCAGTGAAGCAGTATGGAGCATTTCGATCGCTGCGGATAGTGCTACTGCTTTTTGAGAATCTTTCTCTTCTCCGAATTCAGAGAACAACAACTGATAGGCCGGGCGGAGCATCTTGCCGCCAGAATGGATCATCGCTAATATCGCTTGTTCTACTGCTTTATTTTTTAGTTTCAAGGATTGTTCCATTAATTGCAGCGATTCAGATAAATCGTTTTGCAACGCAGGATATGCTTGCCACATTGGATGAAGTTTCATAAATGACTCCTTTATTTTGAATCAGAACGCCACTTGACATTGGTTTGCCGTTCATAATCAAGCTGAAATCGCCGTAATGTGTCTACTCTTTGCAAAAGATAGTTGGCGGCGATGCCGATGGCGATCCCTGATAGAATACCGAAAAATGCGAGAACGGGTAGGTAAAGCATGACACTCCAGGATTGAGCAATCCAAGAAGCTGTGACCAATTGGCCAACATTGTGTAAAAAACCACCAGCTGCACTGATCCCGATAATGCTGACGCGCTTAGGTCCTAGTTGTTTTACTAGCAACATACCGAAATAGCTCAAAAGTGAACCACTCATACTATATAAGAATGTTGAAACAGTTCCGCCTAAGAGTGTAGTTAAGATCAAACGTAGCCATATCAGCAAAAAACTGTCTCGTTTAGGCATAGTGAACAAAGCAATGATCGTGATCAGATTGGCTAAACCTAATTTAGCTCCGGGAGCAAAGGCAAAAGGATACGGAATCATATTTTCAATCAAACCGATAACGACTCCTTGAGCAACTAATAATGAGATGAAAATGATTTTCTGTAAACGACTCATAGTATCACGATCAGTAGATTAGATCGTCTGTCTCACTCCCATCTGTTGCACGAACTTCGATCACTAATTTATGTGGCAAACATACGATTGTTTCGCCATTTTTTGAGGCCCAGCCGCGGCGGACGCAAATTTGATCGCCACAGTCAGCTTCTTTGATGCGGATGCGGTCACCAGCGATTTCAATGAGATTGTAATCACCATCTGGATCTTCGTATCGATACGTGTAGCTATCTTGTCCTTCAATCAAATCAAACTCTTTGATCTCCTTGCCATCAACTCGCAAAACAGCTTGTTTGGCGGCAGTAGGGGTACTTTGTGATTGCCCAAAAATCAAAATTGGTAAAAACGAGCTAAGTATCAGTACCAGAATGATGACCCCGTCCCAAGGCTTCAGGTGGGCACGACGGATAAATTCTTTTACTTTCATCAGAAAGACTCCTTTGAAGTTCTGTGTCTCATTCTAGCATAATCCGCTGGTTTTCTACTACTTTTAAGAGAAGGTTTTTCTAGTAGATAAAAAAGTGCTTAACTTGGAAAGAGACTGAGACATTGATCAAAGGATCAGGCTGCCTCAGTCTCGTTTAAAAAGCGATTATTTTTTACCGTATAAGGAACGCGGTGTACCGTACCACCATTTACCAAGTGTACGTTGTAACCATGGGATCACCCAACGATCCAAACCAACGGCACGGCCAGAACCGTTCATTAATGCAAAGGCTACTGGGATGAACCAAATGTTAACCCAATAGAACATACCTGACATACAGAATGTCAAGACTAAAACGATTGTCGTTGCATTCACTAACCAAGTAAACAAACCAGCCATCAATGCTAAAGCTAAAGCAATTTCAAAGAAGACCATGAATTTTTGGAAGAACATTGCTACATCGTTGTTAGGCATAATAAATTGCATCACTTTTGTAAACCAATCTGGTGATTTTTCGATCACGACCATTGGTTGTTCGCCGTAGGCATAACTTAAACCAAAGTGAGCTGCTTGGGTTGCTGCTGCGCCGGCAGCATCGCCTGCACCGCTTGCCGCACTGGCAGCGTCAGCTGCTTCACTCGCGCCGCTTGCTGCATCAGCAACAGTTTGATATTCCCAAGTCCAAGGGAATACGCTGTTTCCTTGGAACCAAGAACCTTCGCCAAACCATGTTCCTGGCTTAAAGACTTCACCATTTGTACCTAGAATTTTCTTGAAGGCTTCAACGAACCATACTAGACCGTAGAAGATTCGCAGTGGAACACTCCAAAGAACGTTTCCGTAACGTGAAGTATGACCACGCGCCACTGTCCGATCATCTTTGATATGGAAGATTTCATGCATCAAGTATTGGAACATGTAGTAGCCAGAACGAATGTCAAAGAAGTATTTCAAGTTGACGATATGTTTCATAATGATTGCTAAGAAACCGCTAAGGTGAATCTTATTGAATAAGTTGGCTACGCCCCATTTAGCGCCAATCGATACCATGAATCCTTGGTAATTTCCTTTAAATTTGTGTTTTTCGCCACCTTTGATCGCTGCGACGATATTTGATGCAGCTGTATGACCAGTTTGTTCAGCGGCTTGAACGATTTGTGGTGTTGGTGTATTTGGAAATTCTTCATAGAAGACCAAGTCACCAATGATATAGATATTTTTGTCTTCATAACCTTTTGCTTCCATATATTCGTTAGCAACAAGGCGGAAACCGCGAGCAGTTTCTAGACCAAAGTCTGCAGCGTCGCTCGTTCCTTTCACACCAGCTGTCCAAATCAGTGTATAAGTTGGGATCGTTGAACCATCTTTTAATTTGATGTGATCTTCAGCCACTTCAACGATTGGTGCGTTCAGAACTAATTCGACATTTTTTTGTTTCAAGTAGCGTTCTGCTTTGGCAGCATCGTTACGATCCAACATGTTAAGGATCGTAGGCATTGCTTCGACCACTTTCAAAGTGATTTCGCTTGGATCCAATTTGTAGTCTTCAGCCAAACGCTCTTTCCAGTCGATCAGTTCACCGATCATTTCAATACCGGTAAAGCCAGAACCGCAGACAACGAAAGTCAACATTGCTTTACGAAGTGCTGCATCAGGCTCGATTGCTGCTTTAGCAACAGTTTTTTCGATGTGTTCACGAATGCGAACAGAATCTTCAAATGACCATAGAGTAAATCCGTGTTCTTTTACTCCTGGAGTGCCGAAGTCATTTGGTTCGCCACCCATACCTAAGATCAAGTAATCAAAGGAATAGCTGCCTTGTTTTGTTTGTACGACTTTCTTTTCTTTATCGATAGCAGTTACCGTGTCGGTTACTAAGCGAACATTTTTCTTACGTGAAAATAAACGTTGCAAGTCATATTGGATTGCGGTCGGCTCGACACGTCCCCCGGCAACCTCGTGCAGTTCGGTCATCATGGTGTGATAAGAGTGACGATCGATCAATGTTATTTCTACATCATTGTCTTTTTTCAATTTTTTTGCCATGTACTTGGTTGCTGAAACACCGGCATACCCTGCACCGACAACGACAATGCTTTTCTTTGCCATTGCAAATCTCTCCTTAAAAAAAATAATCTATGATAATAAATACACAATCGTTCCTATTATATATAGAAATCCATCGTTTGTCTAACTCTTCTGATAGGAAAATACGATATTTCATGAAATTCGTGAAAATTTGCGAAAATCAAAAAAAGTTCAAAAATATTCACAAAAGCCATAGGGAAGCGGTTGACATATTTCTAATTTACTTTAAAATGTTAGATGAATCACAAACTTTTTTTGTGGGAAAATAATTAGTAAAAGGTGGAGCATTATGAAAGCAAAGAAATTAATGGTAGGTATGGCGGTATTTTCATTCTCAGCGTTAGTATTAGCAGGTTGTGGATCTGACAACAACACGTCAGCTTCTTCGTCAACAAAAGAAAGTACTTCACAAGTCGCTAGCAGCGAATCAGCAACAGCAACTTCTGAATCAGAAGCGAAAGTAGTCGCAGGAGCACCATTGCAAGATGGCACATATAAATTAGAAGAAAAAAATTATTCAAACGATTACCGCGTAGTTTTTGAAATCACTGTTAAAGATGGCAAAATCACTGAATCTAAATATGACAACATCAATGCAGACGGCGAATCAAAAACAAAAAATGCGGAATACAACGAAAACATGAAAGCCAAAGCAGGAATCAGTCCAGAAGAATTTATTCCTAAATTCAATGAAGAATTGGTTGCGGCACAAAGCCCTTCAGCAATTGAAGTTGTTTCTGGTGCGACACACTCATTCGATTCATTCCAAAACTATGCACAACAATTGATCCAAGCTGCTCAAGCAGGCAACACAGATACAATCGAGATCGACAACGGTGCAGACTTGAAAGATGGTACGTATAGCTTAGAAGAAAAGAACTATTCAAATGGCTACCGTGTAGCATTCTCAATCACTGTCAAAGACGGCAAAGTGTCTGAATCTAACTATGACTATGTTAACGAAGATGGCAAATCTAAAAAAGATGATGCGGAATACAACGAAAACATGAAAGCAAAATCTGGTACAAACCCAGAAGAATTTATTCCAAACTTCAACGAAGCATTCGTGACAGCAGTAAATGCTGAAGATGGTTCAGTTGCTGATATGGATGTTGTTTCTGGTGCGACACACAGCTTCCACAGCTTCGTGATCTATGCACAACAATTGTTGAACGCAGCAGAAAAAGGGGACGAAACACCTATCCAAGTGGACAACATCGTCACTGAATAATTCATAAATGAACAAGCGGTATTCTGATGTAGAGTACCGCTTTTTTTATGTTCAAAAGCGCTAAATAACCTACCAATAATAAAAAAATTCTAGTAGAAAACCTTCCTACGTGGACTCCCTCTGTCTGATAAAGAAACAGAAGAGATTAAAGAATCGCAAAAGAAACTAAGATTCTGGCGCCAACCCTTTTCATTTTAGAAAAAAAAAGCTATTATAATAAAATTGAATACAACAGAAAAGAGGAAGACCATGAAAAAGAAATTACCGTTTTTTGCATTGATTGTTTTTTTTATCACAATATTATCCGCTTGCGGCAGTGAAAAAGAAACTGTTCAATTAAGAGACGAACCATATTTTCAAGAAGAATTTTTATTAGGCACGTATACACGCATCAGAATTTACGATGAAGGCAAAGAATCTGCGATGAAACCAGCGTTTGCCCGCATCAAAGAATTGGGAGACAAGATTACGATCAACCAAGCAGGATCAGAAGTTGACGAGATCAATGCCCAAGCTGGAATCAAACCAGTCAAAGTTTCTGATGATATTTATTTTCTATTGAAGGATGCCTATGACTATAGCAAAAAATCTAATGGCGGGTTCAATATGGCTATCGGTGCGATCACCCAATTGTGGCGGATTGGATTTGATGATGCTCGCAAACCGGAACAATCGGAAATTGATGAAGCACTAAAACATATCGATTATCGGAAAGTTGAGTTCAATGATGATGAGAAGACCGTCTATTTAAAAGACAAAGATATGATCATTGACTTAGGAGCGATCGCTAAAGGATATATCACGGATGAAGTAGTCAAAGTATTGAAGGAACAAGGGGTTACCTCGGCAATCGTTGACTTAGGCGGCAATGTCTATGTGTTAGGACATAGCAATCGTGGTGAAGACGAACCTTGGAATGTGGGGATCCAAGATCCCAACGAAGCCCGCGGTTCCATTATTGGCAGTATCAAAGAAACCAACAAAACGGTGGTCACTTCAGGAATCTATGAACGCTATTTGAAAGTCGACGGCAAAACCTATCACCATATCTTTGATTCAGAAACAGGGTATCCGTATGACAATGACATTGCCAGTGTATCTGTGATCACAGATAAATCGATCGATGGCGATGGTTTGACGACGGTGGTTTTTGATAAAGGGATCAAAGCTGGTTTAGAATATATCGAGCAGCACACCGACAAAGGAACAGATGCGATCTTCATCACGAAAGAAGGGATCGTCTATGTTACGGATGGAATCAAAGATACCTTTAAGCTGTCTGAAGAATCAGGTTACACGATGGGCGATCGTGCCGATTTAAAATAAGAGGAGGGATCTTGTGTCTCTTGCAGTATTTTTAGAAGTTGTTGAGATTCGGACTAAGGTTGCAAGTATTTTTCCGTTTATTATGGGAATCTTGTTTTCTCTCGTATACTTCCATGAATTCCATCCATTGAACACCATTATATTTTTTGTAGGGATGATCTTGTTTGATTTAACGACAACATCGATCAATAACTACATGGATTTCAAAAAAGCAAAGTCTAAGGTTTATAAGTATGAACAAAATGTGATCGGTCGGGAAAAGATTCCCGAAACCCTTGTACGGAACATGATTTTTGGCATGTTGGCGCTAACGTTGTTGATCGGTCTTTATCTGACTTGGATGACAGGCTGGCTTTTATTGCTGATGGGATTAGTCGTATGCTTTATCGGGGTGTTTTATACCTTTGGGCCGGTTCCCTTATCTCGGATGCCATTGGGGGAAGTCTTTAGTGGAATGACGATGGGATTAGGTATTTTTGCCATCACCATCTATCTGAACACTGTCACACAAAAAGTTTTTTATTTAGACATTGATTTTGCGACCGGAACCTTCGGATTAGTGGGTCATCTGTGGGCGGTATGTGCCATTGTATTAGCATCCTTGCCCCTTGTATTTACGATTGCCAATATTATGTTGGCAAATAACTTGCGTGATTTAGAAACAGATATTGAGAACCACCGGTACACATTGGTTTATTACATTGGTCGGACCAACGGCATTCATCTTTTCCAAGGATTGATGCTGGCATCCTACGGTGCGATTTTGATCGGATTTTTGTTTGGTCTTTATCAGTGGCCGATTTTACTCGTCTTTCTAACCTTACCGAAGATTCGCCAAAACTTGAAAGAGCATCAAGCAAGTTTGCCTCACCCAAGAAGCTTTGGTTATTCAATCAAAAACATGATTTTATTTAACAGTAGCTATGCTCTAGGCCTAATTTTATGCCTGATCTGGCAAATGCTCGTTCACTAAATAGCAAGACAAAAACCCGTCAGACAAAGAATGGCTGCATCGTAAGAGCAGTCTTTCTTGATCTGACGGGTCTTTGTTTGGTTTTTTGAAAAAAATGCTGCTAAGAATATTTCTCCAGACTGATTTCACCAGAAGAAAGGACTTTGACATCATCTGTTGTCCGAACCACTAATTCACCAGTAGCAGTGATGGACTCTGCGACTCCTTCATAGCGGATGCCTTGTTGTGTGAAGCAAACGGTTTTACCAAGAACAAATGATTTCTGACGATAAATAGTTAGATAATCATCAGCCGGTAATTGATCCAACAAGTCAAAGAAGCGTGTCCATACTGCTGCGATCAAGCGCGCACGATTGACAGGAGCTTCCCCAGTTGGAAAGAGAGAGGTTGCCCTTTGCTGGATATCTTCTGGGAAAGCTGTCTGAGGGATCGCAAAGTTGATGCCTATGCCGATGACGATCGAAGCGATGCGGCCACTTTCAAAGTCACTAGTGGCTTCAGATAAAATACCGCAGACTTTTTTTCCTTCTAAGTAAATATCGTTGACCCACTTGATTTGTGTTTCTTTGCCGGTCAACTCATCGATTGCTTGTGCCACAGCTACCGCTGCCAATAATGTGTATTGAGGCAACTCGCTGAAGGTATGATTTGGCTTCAGCAATAAGCTCATATAGATTCCTTTTCCTTTGGGTGAAAAGAAAGGACGATTGAATCGACCATGCCCGCCTACCTGTGTTTCTGCTAAAAATAGAGCCGGAGTCGAAAGTTCAGATAAAGCAGCTAGCTTTGCTTCTTTCATCGTGGTCTCAACTTGGTCAGCGATCTGGATCGTTGCTACCATCGGCAGTGCTTCCTGTAACGTGCGTTGTTCGTAACGATCTGCTGATAAATAGCGATAGCCGCTGGCTGAATGTTCAAAGCGGTAGCCTTTTTTCTCTAATTCTTTAATCGCTTTCCAGACGGCAGTCCGTGATATGTCCAATTTTTGGGCAATTTTTTCTCCGGATAAAACGGAGGTTTCTTGTTGCAACAATGCCAAAATCTTTTCTCTAGTTGTCATAGTTGCTCCTTTCAAAATGTTTCACGTGTAACGCTCATGCTTTTTTTGCTAGCATAGCAAGAAAACAAGAAAATGCAAAGAAATTTCTCGTCATTTTTTCTAATTTTAGAGAATCCTTTCTTAAAGAAAACTTAGAATTTGCATGCATCGGAAAAGCGTTGCAACTTTCAATGAAAGCTTGACATCAATGTGCTTCATCTGTATAATAAGGAGTTGCAAAAACTATCTGAAAGAAAAAAGCAGAAACGAAATATTGTCCGTTTCGGCTTGGGAATAAGGAAACAAAAGTAGAAAATGCCCATTGCATCTGTTCTATTTTTGGTTTTTTTTTGCCTAAAAGCCGCAAAAAATGCTTTCTGTAATATATATTTAATATTTGTTACAGTTTTGTAAATAATCGGATAGCCTTTTTGAAAGACTTTATGAAGAGGTGAAGAGCTTGGCTGGACACGTAGTAAAATACGGAAAGCACCGCGAACGTAGAAGTTTCGCACGGATCAGTGAAGTATTAGAATTACCGAATTTGATTGAAATTCAAACCGACTCTTACCAATGGTTCTTAGATGAGGGCCTAAGAGAAATGTTTGAAGATATTTTGCCAATCGAAGGATTTAACGGCAATTTGTCCCTAGAATTTGTAGACTATGAATTGAAAGAACCTAAGTATACAGTGGAAGAAGCTCGTGCACATGATGCCAACTATTCGGCACCTTTGCATGTCACATTGCGTTTAACAAACCGTGAAACTGGCGAAATCAAGTCACAAGAAGTCTTCTTTGGCGATTTTCCATTAATGACGGAACAAGGTACGTTTATCATCAATGGGGCAGAGCGGGTCATCGTTTCTCAGTTAGTCCGTTCACCAGGTGTTTATTTCCATGGGAAAGTCGATAAGAACGGAAAAGAAGGATTCGGCTCAACTGTGATCCCTAACCGCGGTGCGTGGTTAGAAATGGAGACAGATGCGAAAGACATCTCTTATGTACGTATTGACCGTACTCGGAAGATTCCTTTGACTGTGTTAGTGCGTGCCTTAGGGTTTGGTTCAGATGACACGATCTTTGAAATTTTTGGAGACAGTGATTCGTTACGCAACACAATCGAAAAAGACTTGCACAAAAATGCAAGCGACTCTCGGACAGAAGAAGGACTGAAAGATGTTTACGAACGTCTGCGTCCAGGCGAACCCAAAACGGCTGACAGCTCACGCAGCTTGTTGAATGCTCGCTTCTTCGATCCAAAACGCTATGACTTAGCAAATGTTGGTCGTTACAAAGTAAACAAAAAATTAGACTTGAAAACACGTCTATTGAATTTGACATTAGCAGAAACATTGGTTGATCCTGAAACTGGCGAAATCATCGTCGAAAAAGGAACTGTGTTGACTCACCAAGTGATGGAAACATTAGGTGCCTTTATCGATAATGGTTTAAATAGTGTTACTTACTACCCATCAGAAGACGGTGTTGTTACAGAACCAATGACTGTTCAAGTCATCAAAGTCTTTTCACCAAAAGATCCAGAACAAGAAGTGAATGTTATCGGTAATGGCTATCCAGATACGACCGTTCGTACAGTACGTCCAGCGGATATCATTGCTTCTATGAGCTACTTCTTCAATTTAATGGAAGGTATCGGCAATGTTGATGATATCGACCACTTAGGAAACCGCCGCATTCGTTCAGTTGGGGAATTATTGCAAAATCAATTCCGAATCGGACTTGCTCGGATGGAACGTGTCGTTCGTGAACGGATGTCAATCCAAGACACAGAAACATTGACACCGCAACAATTGATCAATATTCGTCCTGTTGTAGCAAGTATCAAAGAATTCTTTGGTTCTTCTCAGTTGTCACAGTTCATGGACCAGACCAACCCATTGGGTGAGTTGACCCATAAACGTCGTTTATCAGCCTTAGGACCTGGTGGTTTGACGCGTGACCGTGCTGGATATGAAGTACGGGACGTTCACTATTCCCACTATGGCCGGATGTGTCCGATCGAAACGCCTGAAGGACCGAACATCGGGTTGATCAATAGCTTGGCGTCTTATGCCAAAGTCAATAAATATGGCTTTATCGAAACCCCTTATCGTCGTGTTGATCGGGAGACTGGCCGTGTGACAGATCAAATCGACTATCTGACTGCAGATATCGAAGACCATTACGTCGTTGCCCAAGCAAACAGTTTGCTGAATGAAGACGGTACATTCGTGAATGATGTTGTTATGGCTCGTGCGACTTCTGAAAACTTAGAAGTGTCGATCGACAAAGTGGACTACATGGACGTTTCACCTAAACAAGTAGTCGCAGTCGCAACAGCTTGTATCCCATTCTTGGAAAACGATGACTCCAACCGTGCCTTGATGGGTGCCAACATGCAGCGGCAAGCAGTTCCATTGATCAACCCTAAATCACCATGGGTTGGTACTGGTATGGAATACAAATCAGCCCATGACTCAGGTGCTGCATTATTGTGTAAACAAGATGGAATCGTCGAATATGTGGATGCTGCTGAAATTCGCGTTCGTCGCGACAATGGCGCATTAGATGTTTATTCGGTAACGAAATTCCGTCGTTCTAACTCAGGAACAAGTTACAACCAACGCCCACTTGTAGCCCTTGGCGAAAAAGTAGAAAAAGGCGACATCCTTGCAGATGGCCCATCCATGGAAAATGGTGAAATGGCATTAGGACAAAACGTTCTAGTCGCATTCATGACTTGGGAAGGGTACAACTATGAAGATGCCATCATCATGAGCCGCCGTTTGGTGAAAGATGATGTCTACACTTCTGTGCATATTGAAGAATATGAATCAGAAGCTCGTGATACAAAATTAGGACCTGAAGAAATCACTCGTGAAATCCCGAATGTCGGGGAAGACGCATTGAAAGATCTAGACGAAATGGGTATCATCCGCATTGGTGCGGAAGTCAAAGATGGCGATCTGTTGGTTGGTAAAGTAACGCCTAAAGGGGTAACGGAACTATCTGCAGAAGAACGCTTGCTTCATGCAATCTTTGGTGAAAAAGCCCGCGAAGTCCGCGATACTTCTCTGCGCGTACCTCACGGTGGTGGTGGAATCGTCCATGATGTGAAAATCTTTACCCGCGAAGCTGGCGATGAATTGTCACCAGGTGTCAATATGCTCGTTCGCGTGTATATCGTTCAAAAACGGAAAATCCATGAAGGGGATAAAATGGCCGGCCGTCACGGAAACAAAGGGGTCGTTTCTCGCATTATGCCAGAAGAAGACATGCCTTTCTTACCAGACGGTACACCAGTTGATATCATGTTGAACCCATTAGGGGTGCCTTCACGGATGAACATTGGACAAGTATTGGAATTACACTTAGGAATGGCTGCCCGCCAATTAGGAATCCACGTTGCTACACCAGTCTTTGATGGTGCCAGCGATGAAGATGTCTGGGCAACAGTTGCAGAAGCCGGCATGGCTAGCGACGCCAAAACCGTTTTGTATGATGGCCGTACTGGAGAACCATTTGATGGTCGAATCTCCGTAGGTGTCATGTATATGATCAAATTGGCCCACATGGTCGATGATAAATTACATGCCCGCTCAATTGGACCATACTCATTGGTTACGCAACAACCATTGGGTGGTAAAGCACAATTTGGTGGACAACGTTTCGGGGAAATGGAAGTTTGGGCACTGGAAGCATACGGTGCTGCTTATACCTTGCAAGAGATCTTGACGTACAAGTCAGATGACGTTGTTGGTCGTGTGAAGACATACGAAGCGATCGTTAAAGGGGAACCAATTCCAAAACCAGGCGTACCAGAATCATTCCGCGTATTAGTCAAAGAATTGCAATCACTTGGTTTAGACATGCGTGTCTTAGACATTGATGATGCAGAGATTGAATTGCGTGATATGGATGATGACGATGATGACTTGATCACCGTGGACGCCTTAACAAAATTTGCCGAACAACAAAATGCTCGTGAAATTGAGCAACAAGCACAAACAGAAGCTAAAAATGCCGCCGATGATTTGAACCAACAAATCGAGACAGCAGAAGATCGCTTGCAATAATAGAAACGAGGGGACACCCGTCAAAATCAGACGGAGGTCTCAACCTCGTGTTCTATCGGATATGTCCATGAAATGAAATGGAGGGAACCTTTTTTGATCGATGTAAATAAATTCGAAAGTATGCAAATCGGTTTGGCTTCTCCTGAAAAAATCAGAAGCTGGTCTTACGGTGAAGTAAAAAAACCTGAAACCATTAACTATCGTACGTTGAAACCTGAACGCGAAGGGTTGTTTGACGAGCGTATTTTCGGCCCAACCAAAGACTGGGAATGTGCCTGCGGAAAATACAAACGAATTCGTTATAAAGGAATCGTTTGTGACCGTTGCGGTGTTGAAGTCACTCGCTCAAAAGTTCGTCGTGAACGGATGGGTCACATTGAATTAGCGGCACCTGTATCACATATTTGGTACTTCAAAGGCATTCCTTCACGGATGGGTCTAGTGTTAGACATGAGCCCACGTGCCTTGGAAGAAATCATTTATTTTGCTTCTTATGTCGTGATCGAGCCAGGAAACACTAGTCTTGAGAAGAAACAATTATTGACTGAACGGGAATACCGTGAAAAACGTGACCAATACGGTCAAGAATTTTCAGCAGCGATGGGTGCTGAAGCCATCAAACAATTGTTGGATGGTGTGGATCTAGACGGCGAAGTGGCCGAACTAAAAGAAGAATTGAAAAATGCGACCGGACAAAAACGGACACGTGCGATCCGTCGTTTGGATATCTTAGAAGCTTTCCGTGCTTCAGGAAACAAACCAAGCTGGATGGTCATGGATGTTATTCCAGTTATCCCGCCTGATTTGCGCCCAATGGTCCAATTAGAAGGTGGCCGTTTCGCAACAAGTGACTTGAACGATCTTTATCGCCGTGTAATCAACCGGAACAACCGCTTGAAACGTCTATTAGACTTAAATGCACCGAATATTATTGTTCAAAATGAAAAACGGATGCTCCAAGAAGCAGTGGATGCCTTGATCGATAATGGTCGTCGCGGTCGTCCAGTTGCAGGACCAGGTAACCGTCCATTGAAATCTCTTTCTCATATGTTGAAAGGGAAACAAGGTCGTTTCCGTCAAAACTTGCTAGGTAAACGTGTTGACTATTCTGGTCGTTCCGTT
The DNA here is from genome assembly GCF_003812305.1 of Enterococcus sp. FDAARGOS_553. NCBI lineage: Bacteria > Bacillati > Bacillota > Bacilli > Lactobacillales > Enterococcaceae > Enterococcus > Enterococcus sp. FDAARGOS_553. Next base: position 987,220 of record NZ_CP033740.1, on the reverse strand, counting down.
ATCGTCGTTGGTCCATTCCTAAAAATGTATCAATGTGGATTGCCAAAAGAAATGGCGATCGAATTGTTCAAACCATTTGTGATGCGTGAATTGGTTTCTCGTGAAATCGCGTCAAACATCAAAAATGCGAAACGTAAAATCGAACGCCAAGAAGATGAAGTTTGGGATGTCCTAGAAGACGTCATCAAAGAACACCCTGTTCTTTTGAACCGGGCACCTACGTTGCACAGACTTGGAATTCAAGCATTTGAACCTGTATTGGTTGAAGGCCGTGCGATTCGTTTGCACCCACTAGTCTGTGAAGCCTACAACGCCGATTTCGATGGAGACCAAATGGCTGTCCACGTGCCATTGAATGAAGAAGCGCAAGCCGAAGCACGGATGTTGATGTTAGCAGCACAAAACATCTTGAATCCGAAAGACGGTAAGCCAGTTGTAACACCATCTCAAGATATGGTCCTAGGGAACTACTACTTGACGATGGAAGAAGAAGGCCGCGAAGGGGAAGGCATGATCTTCCGCGACATGGACGAAGCAGTAACAGCTTGGCGCAATGGTTACGTGCATTTACACACCCGTATTGCGATCAATCCAAACACATTAGGGGACAAACCATTTACTGCAGAACAAAAAGAACGCTTGATGGTAACGACTGTTGGGAAAGTGATCTTCAACTCGATCATGCCAACAGAATTCCCTTACTTGAATGAACCAACAGATTTCAACTTGACAGTCCAAACACCAGATAAGTACTTTGTCGAAGCTGGAACAGATATTCCTGCTTTCATCAAAGAACAAGAACTAGTCGGACCATTCAAGAAGAAAAACTTAGGAAATATTATTTCTGAAGTCTTCAAACGTTTCCGCATCACTGAAACATCACGGATGCTTGACCGCATGAAAGACTTAGGGTATAGCCATTCTACAATGGCCGGTATCACTGTAGGTATTGCAGATATCATGAACTTGCATGAAAAACATGACATCATCGAAAATGCCCACAAACAAGTTGAAACGATCACGAAACAATTCCGTCGTGGTTTGATCACTGATGATGAACGTTATGAACGCGTAATCGGTGTCTGGAATGCCGCGAAAGATGAGATCCAATTGAAACTGATGGAATCATTGGAAGCGAAAAACCCAATCTTCATGATGTCTGATTCTGGAGCCCGTGGTAACATCTCCAACTTTACTCAGCTTGCTGGGATGCGTGGATTGATGGCTGCGCCGAATGGACAAATCATGGAATTACCGATCATTTCAAACTTCCGTGAAGGACTTTCTGTCTTAGAAATGTTTATCTCTACTCACGGGGCTCGTAAAGGAATGACCGATACCGCCTTGAAGACAGCCGATTCTGGTTACTTGACTCGTCGTTTGGTTGACGTGGCGCAAGATGTCATCATTCGTGAAGAAGATTGCGGAACCGACCGTGGCTTAGATATTCAAGCTATTCGTGAAGGTAACGAAATCATCGAATCATTGGAAGAACGCTTGATTGGACGTTACACACGTAAATCAGCGATCCATCCAGAGACTGGTGCAGTCATTGTCGGACCAGATCAATTGATCACTGAAGACCTTGCCAAAGAAATCGTTGACGCAGGAATCGAAACTGTTTCGATCCGTTCCGTCTTTACATGTAATACAAAACATGGTGTATGTAAACATTGTTATGGTCGTAACTTGGCAACTGGTTCAGAAGTTGAAGTTGGTGAAGCAGTTGGTACGATCGCTGCCCAATCAATCGGTGAACCAGGTACTCAGTTGACCATGCGTACATTCCATACCGGTGGGGTAGCCGGTGATGATATCACTCAAGGTCTGCCTCGTGTCCAAGAAATCTTTGAAGCCCGTAATCCGAAAGGTCAAGCGGTCATCACTGAAGTTACCGGTGAAGTAATCGATATCTCTGAAGATGCGTCTACTCGTACGAAAGAAGTGACGATCAAAGGGGAAACTGATACTCGGACCTATACTGTACCATTTACCGCACGTATGAAAGTGGTCGAAGGAGACTTTATCCATCGTGGTGCACCATTGACAGAAGGATCAATCGATCCAAAACAATTGCTGCAAGTACGTGACGTCTTGTCTGTTGAAAACTATCTATTGCGTGAAGTACAACGCGTTTACCGTATGCAAGGGGTAGAAATCGGCGACAAACATATCGAAGTAATGGTTCGTCAAATGTTGCGTAAAGTTCGTGTCATGGATCCAGGTGATTCAGACATCTTGCCAGGAACATTGATGGATATCGCTGACTTTAAAGACCGCAACTACAACACATTAGTTGCCGGCGGGGTTCCTGCTACCAGCCGCCCAGTCTTACTTGGTATCACAAAAGCATCCTTGGAAACAAACAGCTTCTTATCTGCTGCATCCTTCCAAGAAACAACGCGCGTGTTGACAGATGCTGCGATCCGCGGGAAGAAAGATCCATTACTAGGATTGAAGGAAAATGTTATCATCGGTAAGATTATTCCTGCAGGTACTGGTATGGCTCGCTACCGTGAAATGGAACCAAAAGAAGTCACTGTTGCGAGTGAAAATGTCTATAGTATTTCCGACATTGAAGCGCAAATGGCTGCAGAAGATGCATTGAACAACCAAAACTAAACAAAAGCCCGCTGTTTCGCTAATGAAACAGCGGGCTTTTTTGTTAAAGGAAACGCACGATGACTAATGCTAAACTCAAACAAGGAACAAAGGGCAGCATTCGTAATTGGTTTCTGACAAACAGCTTATGCAATGAAAAAAACAAGAGCCCGCAGCAGCTAGCGATAATCAACAGCCACAGGAGTTGGTGAGTAGACAGCCAAGGCGCCCAACCACCAATCAAGAATAAGTCACCATCTCCCAGCTGTTCTTGCCAAACGAAAAAGAATAATGGCAGAAGCAGCAGGAAGTTCTGCCAATGAAAAGGCTGTGCGTTCATGAGATTGGTAAAAGCCAATAAAAACAAAGAAGGATAGAGAATCTCTCCCTTGACACTATAATCGTAGAGATCTGTCAAAGTGAGGAGGTAAGCACTGTTCAACCAGACCAACGCCAGCCAACACTCCCCTACGGATGGTTGTAGGAAAGCAAGCCAGATCAGCCAAGCATAAACGCTTTTTGCCAATAAACTAGCAGCAGTGCAATCCAATAAAACTTGAGCATGCTTGATAAAAGGAAAAAATGGCTGCTGGGCCACGGAATAGAAAATAGGAGGTTTTCTATGAAAATCATCAAAATATTCGCTTGGATCATCCTGCCAGTAAATGGTTTGAATAAACGCATATACCGCTGCACCTAAAATATACCCCCACATCAGATACACTGTCTCCTCCTCCTTTGCCTCATAAAGAAATACGTGAAAAGCTGAGAAATTTTCTCAAGTAGTAGGTTTTGGTGTACTTTTTTTTAGATTCATACTATGCTTGAAATAGAGAATTTAAAGGAGGAATCGTAATGAAATTTGAACAAACAAAAGAAGTGTTGAATCAACTCGTTGCTGACTTAAGTCAAATGGCAATGGTCGTTCACCAAACACACTGGTACATGCGAGGACCTGGCTTTTTAACTTTACATCCAATGATGGATGATTTTATGGATGACTTGAATGATCAATTAGATGTGATCTCTGAACGCTTGATCACATTAGATGGCTCACCATACTCAACATTACGGGAAATGGCAGACAATACACAAATCCCTGATGAAATCGGCAACTGGGACCGTACGATCCCAGAACGTTTAGCTACACTTGTTGAAGGTTATCGTTATCTAGCTGACTTATACCAAAAAGGGATTGAAGTCAGTGGTGAAGAAGGCGATGATCCAACACAAGATATCTTTATCGGCTTCAAAACAGATACTGAAAAACGTATCTGGATGATCCAAGCGCACCTAGGTGAAGCGCCTCAAATCGATCCAGCAAAATCACGTGTGCGTCATTGATTCAGTGAGCATAAAAAAGATTTCTGATCAAACTGTATAAATAGAGTGGAAACCGGAACAGAAGTGTGACTTCTGTTCCGGTTTTTTTCTTTTGCTAAAGAACCTGTCCTTCAGATAGTTCGGTTAAATGAACGATTTTACGCTAAATCTGTCCTTTATTAATGATCAGGGCTTCTTTCGATTTCCAATTTTTTATTCCAAAGTCCACTACTACAGGGTTGTTTTGCTAAAAAATACCTTTTTAAAAGCGATAGAAAACGCTTTCGTATCAAGTGGATTGTGTCTGTCATCCAAAAAAGGAGATTTTTTTCGTTTGTTCAAACATATGAATATTTTCCCATTCGATTTAAATTATAGGTGAGGTGAGGAGAAATGATGAAAAAAATGAGTGTTACACAGAGAATCTATCAAACCGGTGCATTAGCAATTGTCCGCACGGAATCCTTTGAACGAGCGTGTGAAATTGCTGATGGGTGTATCGCCGGTGGTGTACCAGTGATGGAAATGAGTTATACATTGAATAGTGCTGGCGACATCATAAAAAAATTGACAGAAAAATATGGGGATCAATTATGTGTGGGTGCAGGGACAGTTTTTGATAGCGAAACAGCCAGACATGCAATACTGCATGGTGCACAGTTTATTATTGCACCGAATTATTCAAAAGAGGTTGCAAAGATATGTAACCGATACCAAATACCTTATGCACCGGGCTGTACTTCCTTTACAGAGGCTGTCGATTCATTGAGTGCGGGAGCTGCTTTCATCAAAGCCTTTCCAATCTCGGATTTTTATGGTTCTAAACTAGTAACTGTCTTTAAAACACCGATTCCAGATATGCCAATTTTAGCTAGTGGCGGGATCAATCTTGAGAACATAGAAACATGGCTACAACGTGGCGTTGATGTCTGTGGTATCGGGAGCCTATTGACAAAAGGAACGGTGGCAGAAATTAGGACCAATGCGGAAGCGATTCATACTGTCGTCCAAAAATACCGTAAGTAGTTTTGGAAAAAAGAGTGGGTAAAGGAAATTTAACAAGCAACAATTAGAAACCGCTTACTAAGTAATAGGAAAGAAAAGGGGAAAATATATGAGTATTGCACTGACAAGAGTAGATTTTAGACTAATTCATGGACAGGTGATCACTCGCTGGCTAAAGCAATGTGATATCAACGAAATCGTGACAGTAGATACAGCACTAAGCAAAGATGAGTTTATGCAAGATGTTTTTAAAATGGCTGCACCTAAAGGGGTTCGGATTCGGATTCTTTCTGTCGAAGAAGCTGTCGCAGCGCAAGAAAATGGCGAATTTGAGAGAAATCGTATTTTGGTTTTACTAAAAAGTGTTCAAGAATTGACCAATGCGATCAACGCCGGTTTGGCATTACCCGAAATTCAAATTGGCGGCTTAGGTGGGGGCCCTGGTAGAAAGGCAGTCAACAATGCCATTACGCTTGATCGCAAAGATGCCGATCAATTATTAGCGATTGAGTCTAAAGGAATCAATGTCTATTTTCAAACGACACCAGATTACCCTTCAGAAACACTTCAAAATGCAGTAAAAAAATTAGCATAAAGAGTAAGGAGTGAAAACATGGTTATTCAATCAGCTTTAGTCGGTTTAATTTATTGGTTAGCAATGGGTCGTGCGAGTTACTTCGTTTCTTTTGCCTTTAGAAAACCGGTAGTTTTAGGTGTTTTTATTGGTCTCGTATATGGGGATGTTCAAGCTGGACTATTATATGGAGCAACGATTCAGTTGATGTACATGGGTGGGATCGAGGCTGGTGGGAATATTCCAAGCGATCAAGCTTTAGCAGCATGTATCGCTATTCCAGCAGCCTTAGCTAGTGGTCTAGAGGCTAGCGCAGCAGTTGCTTTAGCAGTACCATTCGGTGTACTTGGTGTATTGATCAACAATGTTCGTCGTACGATCAACTCATTTTATAATACGCGTGCTGATGCGTTGGTTGAAGCGAATAAATATGATCAATTGTCTTTATTCTCTTTCGTGATTCCTTGGTTAACGAACGGTGTTCTATACTTTACACCGGTATTTATCGCAACCTTATTTGGCACAAATGTCATTCAGGCATTCTTAAATGTTATTCCGGAATGGTTAATGAATGGATTAGCCAATGCAGGAGGAATGTTGCCGGCATTAGGATTTGCATTGACTCTGGTCGTGATGGGTAAAAAACAATATTTACCATTTTTCGTTTTAGGGTTCTTTATGTATGCAGTTCTAGGATTCTCAATGTTGACAGGGGCAGTCTTTGCTGTATGTATTGCAATGATTAGTTCATTATTCAAACAAAATTCTGATGAGGGGGAATTTGCATGAGTGCAGAAATGACAGTTGCTACTGAAAAAAAGGTTACGAAATTGGATTTGTTAAAAGCATGGTGGAAATGGACATTAGCTGTCGAGGTTCCGGTTAGCTTTGACCGAATGCAGGCTTTAGCTTTCAGCTATTCATTAAATAAGACACTTCAAAAAATTTATAAAGATGACCCAGAAGAATTACAAGCAGCGATGAAACGACATGTACAAATGTTTAATACGAATTGTGATTGGGGAAGTATTATTCATGGAATCGTCATTTCTTTAGAAGAACAGCGGGCTAATGGAAATGAAGAGATTACACCTGAAGTCATCGAGTCGTTAAAAATTGGTTTAATGGGACCTTTAGCAGGGATTGGTGATAGCGTCGACCAAGGTATCGTAGCTACAATACCACTCGCGATTTTTGTACCTATGGCTTTGAACGGATCAATTCTAGCAGCATTTATCCCAGGAGTTATCTACATCGCATGGAGTTTTGGCTGGTCATGGTTTTTGATTAATAAAGGATACACTCTAGGAAAGAGTTCTGTATTAAATATTTTGAATTCTGGATCAATCAAAAAAGTCATCGACATTGCGAGTATTGTTGGTCTCTTTATGATTGGGTGTCTGTCTGCGGCGTATGTCAATTTTTCGACGATTCTTGAATTTAGCAATGAAACAGGGACAACCTCGGTTCAAGAAATTATTGACGGTATGCTACCGAGCTTTCTGCCTTTCTGTTTAGTTATGGCAATGTATTTTTATATCATGAAAAAAGGACCCAAATACCTGCAGATCATTATTGCGACGATGCTCTTTGCAATCGCGCTAACCTTTTTTGGTATTTTGTAAGGAAGATTGGAGAAAACGCAAATGAAGATAGTCATTACACCTCGCGGTTTTGCAAATTATGGGGAAAAGGAATTGGACAAACTGCGTTCTCACGGATTTCAAGTGAGTTATAACAACACTGGTCAAGCTTATTCACCTGAAAAATTTCTTGAATTATCAAAGGATGCGGATGGGATTATTGTTGGTGTCGATCTTATTGATCAGGCATTTATCGATCAGTGCCCACAGTTAAAAGTGATTTGCAAATTCGGTGTCGGAACCGACAACATCGATGTTGCTTACGCGGAATCGAAAGGAATTTATGTTGGACGAACCATTGGCTCTAATTCTATCGCTGTCGCAGAACATGTTATGGCGTTAATTTACAGTGAATCAAAAAATATTTATGAAACGGTTCGTGAAGTCAAAGAAGGAGAATGGCAGAAACCTACCGGCAGAGAATTATATGGAAAAACAATTGGTATCATTGGATTTGGTGCGATTGGGAAACAGTTAGCACGACAAGCACAGGGTGTTGGGATGCATGTTCGGATTTATGACGTTTATGATGTGCCGGTTGAAGAGCTGAAACAGTATGATGCAGAGCAACTAGCATTGGAAACATTGCTGCAGGAATCGGATTACGTCTCCCTACATTTACCTTTAACGGAAAAAACTAAAAATCTAATCTCAACTGCTGAATTAAAGAGAATGAAAGATAATGCTTGTTTAATCAATACTGCACGAGGAGGCATTGTTGACGAGGAGGCGTTATCTAAAGCTTTAGCTGGGAAAGTCATTCGCAGTGCTTGTTTCGATGTATTTAGTTCAGAGCCGCCGAAATCTGAGGACCCATTGCTTGCGAGGGAAAACTTCTATCTAACACCCCATACAGGTGCCAGAACGATTGAATCCGAAGCCAGAACTTGCGAAATTTCAACGGATATTGTTTTGAGTAAATTGCTAAACTATGAAGGAGAGAGAAAATGACTAAATTGAATCTAGTCGTGGCAACTCACGGATCATTTGGCGCAGAATTGATTCGTTCGGCTGAAATGATCGTAGGAAAGACGGTGAATGTCTATAGCCTATCACTGCTTCCCGATAAATCTTTTGAAAACTTTTTGGCAGAAGCCAATGAATTATTTGAAACCATTAGTGGGCCAACGATTGCTTTAGTTGATCTATTTGGAGGAACACCCTCCAATGTACTGACGGCGTTGACCAAAAAATACCAGCATAAAGTGGTGACTGGTGTAAACTTGCCAATGTTTATTGATTTATATATGAAAGGCACAACTGCCGAGACGATTGATCTGGATGCGTTTGTTGAGAGTTGTTTTACGGTTGCAAAAGAAAGTGTTGTTTTAACAAATGAACAGTTGTTGAGTGAAGGAGACTAAAAGATGTTTGAAGGAATAATTACCCCAATTGTCACCCCTTTTCATAGAGATACAGCTGAAACCATCAATTATGAGGCAATGGAAAACTTGGTGGATCATCTGATTGAAAAAGGTGTGTCTGGAATATTCCCCTTAGGAAGTAACGGGGAGTTTCATGTGTTAAATTCAGAAGAAAAAATGGCTTTTTCAAAAGCGGTCATTGATCATGTGGCAAAACGAGTACCTGTTTATATTGGAACTGGCGCATGTTCTACAAAAGAAACGATCGAACTATCACAAAAAGCGGAGTCACTGGGAGCCGATGCTTTATCTGTCATAACGCCTTATTTTATAACCCCATCTGATGAAGAAATTTTGCAGCATTATCAAAAGGTAGCGAACAGTGTACAGATCCCAATCATTCTATACAATATTCCTAAAAATACTGGATGTAATATTTCGAAAGAAGTTTTGAGAGAGTTGACAAAATTACCCAATGTTTTAGGAATCAAGGATAGCAGCGGAGACTTGAACAACTTAAAGGACTACCTAGAAGTAACTGAGGGCACAAAGGTTAACGTGTTGGTTGGATCTGACTCGAAAATTTTAGCCGGCTATAAACTAGGCGCATCTGGGGCAATTGCTGGTACAAGCAATTTAATCACGGAAACGATCGTGAGCTTGGATCAGGCAATCAGAGGGAATAACTGGGAATCAGCGGAGAAATTACAAAATGACATTGAAGAATTACGTGGTGCACTAAAATTAGGAACAGTACCTTCAATATTAAAAAGAGCAATTGAATTGGCTGCGATTGCCGAAGTAGGTCCCGCTCGACGACCAGTGAAAGAAACAACAGCATCCGATGACAGGAAAATTTTGTCTATGCTAAAGTATTACAATTTAATTGATTAAGTGTGAGGATTCTTTAAAAATTTGTTGATAAGAAATGTTATGTTTATGCTGGATCCGTATTTTTTAGCTTGAGGTGAATATAATGAATTTGGAGCAAATTTTTAAAGAATTTATTTTTGTTGTACAAGAAAACCCCAAATATACGATTGGCCTTATAGATAATTATGGAAAAGTTATTTCCAGTAGCGATAAAAGAAAAAATGGTACTTTGATCGACCTAAGTCAACAAGGTAAAGACGACCACTTCTATAAAATTGCTGTTGAAGAGAAAGACTATGGTTATTTATGGGTAAATGGACAGGATGATAGTTTAAGTATTGTGGCAAATTTGCTGTCAGAGTCGCTTAAAACAAGAATTATTTATGAAATGAATCAAGAAGCTGCTAGACAAAGTTTAAGTTTGGAAGAACAATTGATCAAAGCACTGATTGCCAAGAGGAATTTTAGCATTGACGAAGTTCTGCGTCTTGTTCAAGAACTGCACATTGATGGAACAAAGCCAAGAGTAGCAATCCGTATAGTCAAAGGAACAGCTTTTGATGTGCAAGAAGTGACAAACTTAAAGTACAAAATCAATGAAGATGAGACTATTTACTCATTGATGGCAGATAATGAGATAATTATGTTTAAAGTCATTCCAAAAAATTTGATGGAGCTGACGGTCAAAGACTATCTCAACAGTTTTATTCGCGATCTGCAAGAATGGGGATTAAGTGACTGCTATTTTTATGTAGGCAGTGTGCAAAATAAGTTGCGGCTATTCCAGTCAAGCTATCAACATACATATTGGCTGAAGAGAAATTTTGCAATGGAAGGACAAAAGATTTACCATTTTTGGGACTACGTCCTTAATTACCTAGCAAATCGAGTTCCTCACCAAGAAGTAACGAATCTGTTTGATTATTTTAATGGAGGAATCAACAAAATTGATACTGCTGAACTGATCAGTATTGCAAGACATTTATACACTAATGATTATAATCTGACACAGACAGCAGAAAGTTTGTTTTTACACAAAAATACTCTAGTGTATAAAATCAAACGATTTGAGGAACTATTTCATATCGATATTCGTGGGAGTTTTCAAGGTAAGATCCAGTTTTATTTACTAGCTAACTATTTAAGTGATAATGACAAGCGTGAGCAGGCAGGTGAGATCTATGAGTAAGAAAGTGAAATTAGTCAGAGTGGACAAACGGTTGTTGCATGCAACAGTGGCATTGAATTGGAACAACTTCATTAATGCTAGTTATATCGCGATTGTAGATCCTACTCATAAAGATGATCCTTTCCTGGAGAAAGTTTTGCAGCTTAGCTTTTCTAATAAAAGTAAAGTTAGTATCTTCTCAGTCGATCAATTATTGGAATTTTTAGCACAGGACACGGAAGAAAAATGCAATGTAATGATTATTTTCAAAAATATTTGTGCGCTAAGAGAGGCTGTGAATAAGGGGTTTTCTTCAAAAGAAGTGCAACTTCCTTATCCAGCAAGTCGAATTCTCTTGAAGAAAATCGATGAATATTTCACTCAGGAAGAAATGACAGCTATACGAGAAATCCAAGAAAAAGGCGTCAAGTTTTTCTTCCAAACGACACCTATGGATACAAAAGATTATTCGGTTTTCAATAAATAGAAATCAGGTGAAAGAATGGGATTGAGTTATGATCAGTGTGTACTAGATGAATTGGCTTTAGCGATGGACAAAATCGATGAAGGATCTTTAGAAGCTGCGAAAGAGACGATTCTCCAAACAGAAGCTGACGGAGGGCGCGTCCATGTAACGGGGATCGGAAAACCCTCTTATGTTGCGGGATATATTGCTTCATTGCTTTCATCCACCGGTACGCCAAGCTATTTTTTAGATGGAACGGAAGCGGTCCATGGATCAAGTGGTCAAGTAAAAGCTGGTGATGTAGTGATCGCTATTTCTAACAGTGGGGAAACCAAAGAACTACTCTATACAGTTGAGACACTTAAGAATAATGGTGCAAAAATTATCGGCGTCTCCAAAAGAAGTGACTCTACGCTCAGTCATTTATCGGATGTTTCCCTATGCGCGGCAGTTCATAAAGAAGGGGATCTATTGAACAAGCCGCCTCGCTTATCGGTTTTGGTACAAATTATTGTTTTACAAAAGCTATCGCTACTCTTGCAAGAAGCTCGAAAGTTAACCCCAGAAATGTATGTGCAATGGCATCCAGGGGGAGCGATTGGCGAGTCGCTAATACAGCAGGAAAATTGCTAAAGGATACGAATTTTGATTAGATGATTTTTGATTAAGATAGGTAACAATCAAAAGGTTAGTTGTTCTTAATCCAACAGGTACTTGTATAGGAAAACGATAACAAGTTTTTCACTATCAGAATTTATAAAGCACAGGCTTTCGTATTTCTGATAGACATAAAAAAGGCTTTGACAGAAGCCCTTCAGCAAACAGAATAATCAAACGATGAGATTGTCTCTGCAGTTAGCAGAACCGATTCGCAAATAGGTAATGGATCACACCATTCATTTATCATCGTTGAGATTATTTTGGTTAGCTAGTTCTTCTGCAGCCTTTTTTTTATGCCAATGCCAAGGATTGCTTGGCGGCTTCGATCTGTTGTTTGACTTGGTCAAATCCGGTACCGCCGTAAGAATGCCGGTTCTTGACTGCCGTATAAGAGTCCAGTTTATCGTAAATGTCAGCTTCGATCACTGGCTGGACTGCTTGATACTCTTCTAGTGGGATATCCTGTAGATAAATGCCTTTACTGAGGCACTCACTCACCAATTTACCAACGATTTCATGGGCTTGTCGGAAAGGAATTCCTTTACCTGCTAAATAATCCGCCAGTTCAGTGGCATTGGAAAAGTCTTTTTCTGTCGAACGTTTCATTCGCTCATGGTTGACTTGCATCGTTTGGATCATTCCGGTCATGATCTGCAAGCTTTTCACAATGGTTTCGGTGGTATCGAACATGCCTTCTTTGTCTTCTTGGAAATCTTTGTTATAAGCCAAAGGCAGACCTTTCATGACCGTCAATAAACTAAAAAGGTTGCCATAGACACGTCCTGTTTTGCCGCGGATCAATTCCGCCATGTCAGGATTCTTTTTTTGCGGCATGATTGAACTACCTGTAGAGAAAGTATCCGTCAATTCCACGAATTGAAACTCATGACTGCACCAAAGAATCAACTCTTCACAAAAACGAGAAAGATGCATCATCAAAATCGCGGCATTACTCAAAAATTCCAGAATAAAATCACGGTCACTAACGGCATCCAGACTATTGCTGTAAATCGAGCCAAAACCTAATGCTTCCGCACTATAGGCACGGTCGATAGGGAATGTGGTGCCAGCCAATGCAGCACTGCCTAAAGGCATGATATCGATCCGAGTGAGACTTTCTGTAAACCGTTCTTGATCGCGGGTCAACATGCTGTAATAGGCTAACAAGTGATGGGCAAAAGAAATCGGCTGTGCATGCTGCAGGTGAGTATAGCCGGGCATGATCGTGTAGATATTGCTTTCAGCTTGCTCCACTAGTACGTGACGGAACGCCGCAATCAAGTCGATGACTTCCTTTACCACATCCTTCAAGTACAAGTGCATATCCGTCGCAACTTGATCATTCCGACTCCGGGCCGTATGCAATTTGCCAGCGACGGGTCCAATTTCTTCATGTAAAAAGGTCTCGATATTCAAATGAATATCTTCGTTCTCAATCGAAAAGGTCAGTTCACCATCCGCTAATTTTTCTTGGATCGCTAACAAGCCTTGAATGATTTTGTTGCCATCTGCTTCATCAATGATCCCCGTGTGGATCAGCATTTTGACGTGAGCCAAACTGCCTTGGATGTCCTGTTTTGCCAATAATTGATCGAAAGGAATCGACGCTCCAAAGGCATCGATCCATGCTTCATTTTTGCCGTCGAAACGACCGCCCCATAATTTTGCCATTTTGCTCACCTCGAAAGAAACTTGACTTCACCCTCAAAAGGAAAAAGTCACCTTATTGACTAAATCAGTGTTTCTGTTAATTGCTGTTGTGCCTGAATCTCTGCGTGGACCTTGCTAGGCAGTCCCCATAATTTGATGAATCCGATCGCCGCGTGTTGATCGAAGGTATCGGCAGACGTATAAGTCGCCAAGTTTTCATCGTAAAGACTGTTCTCTGACTTACGTCCTTCACAGATGACATTGCCTTTGAACAATTTCAAACGTACGATCCCATTGACATAGACTTGTGTGTTTTTTAGAAAAGCGATCAAGGCATCGGTTAAGGGATTGAACCAGAGGCCATCATAAATTACTTGGGCCAGTTGCTGCTCGATGATTGGTTTGAAATGGGCCAGCTCGCGAACAAAAACCAAATCCTCTAATTCTTTATGAGCTGTCATTAGAGCCATCGCTCCCGGACATTCGTAGACTTCACGAGATTTGATTCCCACTAAACGGTTTTCGATGTGGTCGATCCGACCAATACCATGTTCGCCGGCTAGACGATTCATTTTCATAATCAATTCGGCCAGATTCAGTGTTTCGCCATCCAATGCGGTAGGAATCCCTTGATCAAAAGTAATCTCAACGATCGTCGGTACATCAGGAGTATCTTCCAATTCTTGCGTAATGGCATAAGCGCCTCTAGGGGGAGTCGCCCATGGATCTTCTAAGACCCCGCATTCGCAAGCCCGGCCCCAAAGATTTTGATCGATCGAATAAGGGTTATCCAAATCGGCAGGAATCGGCACCCCTTTTTCAGCGGCATAGGCAATCTCTTCTTCCCGGGACCATTTCCATTCCCGAACCGGAGCAATGACTTTCAAGTGAGGGGCTAATGCGGCAATCGCGACCTCGAACCGGACTTGGTCATTTCCTTTACCGGTACAGCCGTGAGCAACGGTAGTCGCTCCTGTAGCGATAGCTAATTCCACCAACTTCTTAGCAATCAATGGACGAGAAAGGGCAGAGACCAGCGGATAGGAGTTCTCATAGAAGGTATTCCCTTGTAAGGCAATCAATGCAAAGTCTTGGGCAAACTCTTCTCGGGCATCAATCGCATAGGATTCGATGGCACCCACATCGAGTGCTTTGTCTTTGATTGATTGTGTATCACGGCCTTCGCCAATATCCAGACAGCACGCCACCACATCATATCCTTGATCTGTCAGCCATTTAATGGAAACAGACGTATCAAGTCCACCAGAATACGCTAAAATTACTTTTTCTTTCATAATGATTAACTCCCATCCTTAAGTTCAAGTAAGATGAAGCTATCGTAACAGAATAAAAATAAGAAATCAAGAGAAAAAGTAAATATTTATACAATGAATTCTTCTTGTGTTTAGCAAGGATATAGATACAGATTGATATAATAATAAAAACCAGAGATACTTATTGCAGGAAGTATACAAATTATGCGTAAAATGTGTATAAAAGTGCAGGCTGTTTGGTCAGAATAACAACTGAAAGTTTTCGGAAAAGAATTGAAGGGAAATTTCAAAAAAACTGCGAAACACGTTGACATGTGGCGCTTAAGACGGTATTATGTTATATGGTATTGTTTGCCCCACGAGAGCCCCGGAAACTCAAGTGTATGTCAAACATTCGTGAAATTGAATTGGAGGAAAAAAATCGTGCGTACAACATATATGGCCAAACCAGGCGAAGTAGAACGTAAATGGTACGTAGTAGATGCAACGGATGTTCCTATGGGACGTCTTTCAGCAGTTGTGGCATCTATCTTACGTGGTAAAAATAAACCAACATTCACACCTCATGTGGATACAGGTGATTTCGTAATCGTCATTAATGCAGAAAAAATCAAATTAACAGGTAACAAAGCAAGCGATAAAATTTATTACCGTCACTCAAACTTCCCAGGCGGATTGAAATCAGTCTCTGCGGGAGAACTACGTGCTAAAAATTCTCGTCGTTTGATCGAAACTTCTGTTAAAGGCATGCTTCCTAAAAACACTTTAGGACGTAAACAAGGAATGAAACTTCATGTTTATGCTGGCGCTGAACACCCACATGCTGCACAACAACCAGAAGTATTGGACATCACAAACTTAATCTAATAGGAGGGAATTTCATTGGCACAAGCTCAATATATCGGCACAGGCCGTCGTAAAAATGCAGTAGCTCGCGTACGTTTAGTACCAGGTACTGGTAAAATTACTGTTAACAAAAAAGATGTTGAAGAATACATTCCACACGCTGACTTGCGTGAAGTAATCAACCAACCATTCGGCGTTACAGAAACTAAAGGATCATATGATGTTTTTGTAAACGTAAATGGTGGTGGATATGCTGGACAATCAGGTGCAATCCGTCACGGTATCGCACGTGCATTGCTACAAGTAGATCCTGATTTCCGTCTAGCTCTTAAACGCGCTGGTTTACTTACTCGGGACGCACGTATGGTCGAACGTAAGAAACCAGGTCTTAAGAAAGCTCGTAAAGCTTCACAATTCTCAAAACGTTAAAAACAGCTTCATATCAGTACTTTCAGGCGTTTCGCAATTCATTTTGCGAAGCGTCTTTTTTTGAGTTGACACCATTGTTGACACCATTCCGGTCTGACTCTTTTTGAGACAATTTACGATAGGCAATTTCACCAATAGGCATTTGAATCACATTTGGTGTATTTACATAAGTTCTTGTGATGTTGGTATCGCTGTGAGTCAATGCTTCAGAAATCTGTTCTAGAGCGATACCAGCTTGTTTGGCTAAAGTTGCCCCAGTATGCCGTAACTTGTGTGGAGTCGCATGGGTAAGGTGTTTATGTCGTCGCTCAATGGATTTCATACGGTAGTTCAAATAATCTGTATGAAGCCTTTGATTGATATTTCCTTTATCATCAAAGAAGGTAAAGAGTAGCTGTTCTTCGGTTTGTTCGATTTCAAATTGAGATAGTTCTTCTTTTTGTTGGACTTTCCACTGTTGAAGTAATTGCTTTAGTTCATTTGGAATATGGAAAATTGTCGTTTTATTCCCTTTGGTGCTTTTTTCATTGCCGAATTTATCTAAGGCTTTGCCAATCGTAATCTGGGAAGTAGTGAAATTCACGTTCTTCCATTTGATGGCGTAAGTTTCTGATTTACGATCAGATAAAAAGAAGGTAGTTAGAAATAATACATAGTCCTGTAAAGTCAGTCGCCCACTTTCATAATCGTTTTGGACGGCAGTTAGCCATTCTTGAAGTTGTTCAAAGGAGAGGTATAAATCTTCTTCTTTTTTAGCTTCTTGCAATTGGTTTTTCTTAGTAGCATTAATCCGTTTAAGAGATTTTTCTAGTTTATTCCGTTCAATGTATTCAAGCTCTTCCGCCCAATCGAAAATAGAATTAACGTAGCTACGTAGTATTTTGAAGTTTGCGTATTCGGCAGCCTTTTGAGTCATGATTTTTAAAACAAAGGCTTTGTTTTGATTCAGATAGTTCAATGTGTATTTCCCAAACATTGGTAAGATGTGAAGTCGAAAAATATCTTTTGTATTCGCGATTGTGACGGGAGTAGGAGACTTTGTGTTTCGAGAAGTTAAGCCAGCTGTATAAGCATCAATCCAGATATCTTCATAGAAATCTTTGAACAGTGCTTCGCCACCTAGTTCAAAAGCGTTCTTTTCTTTGTTTTCCCGTAGCTCTTTAATCTTGGCATAAAAATCAATTTCTGCTGCTTTTGCCTCCTTTCTAGTTTTAAAAGTTTTGGAATAAAGTTTGTTTACACCTATCATCTCTTGGATATCTTGTGGATAGTAAAGCCGTAAACGGTAAGTTTCATTTTCTGTTTTGCTAATTGCCATAGTATTTCCCTCCGAGTTTGCGAGCCGAAATCAAATACTATATATGGAGTATAACGATGTCGGAATTATTTTGCTAGGCTTGCTAGCCATTGATCAATGGCAATACGGTCAAATCTATTTGATCTGTGGATTTGAATGAAGGGCAAGCCATCTTTAATCCAGCCATCTAACGTATTATTGGAAACTTGTAGATAGTTACAAGTTTGCTTTTTATTCATATAGCGGTGTTGCAGGTTTTCCTGTGTCTTAATTTTTTCGATTTCAGTTGTGATTAAATCAGATAGTTGAGTAGAAATGATGCCCATCTGGTCATCACTGAGTAAAATTTTCATTTCGGTCATATTCTCACTTCCTTTGAATTTTGCGTAGGGAATAATGAATTATTTTTTTATCTTGGTATAACGAACAATGCTTTCTTGAAAATCCATCACTTGTTCTGGATTCCCATCTTCATTAACAGCACTGTAAAAAATCGGACGCCTTACGAGATACTCATTGGTATATAGCACGTCTTGGTTGGTGGTATCAAAAGGTTGCTCCACCAGTTGTTTTGTGACACTGGGCACTTTGAGGTTACGGGATTTGAAGAACGCTTTTTTCTTGTGATCTTTCATATCCAAATTCTTATCGAAGTATTTGCTGATGTAGCGCCCACGATTTTCGATACTATCCACATCAATCTTGTTGATTTTGACAAATCCATGTCCCCAGATGGTGGTAAGGCGATTCACGGAGATAAAAGGGAAGCCGAATAAGATAATGTGGTAATGGATCGCGCCTCGTTCTTGTTTTTCCCACGTGGCTAGGTATTTTAGATGTGCTTTTTTTGTGTGATAGAGTTCGTAGTTTAGTCGTTTGATAAATTTTTTGAATTCATTATTCGCATAGGCAATGTCTTGAATATTTTCTTTGAAAGTGAGGGTTAAAAATTTTGTCTGATTGTCAAAGTTTGTATCTACGAGTCGGGCAATTTCAAAACGCATATTTTGATAGTATTTTTGTTTTCGTTTTAAGCTGTCGTATTGCCCTTGAGCAGATAGGTCATCATAGTTTTTTCTTTTATCAGTAGTCGTATTTTCTTCTTCATAAAGCCAGGCTAATTCCTTTTTTCGTTTTGGATTGGTTTCATTTTTGTCTGCTTTTTGTTTAGGAGTAATTATCGCTTCATAATCATAAATTTCAAGGTACGTGGGAGTTTCAATGATTTTCTGATTATAAGCTTTCAAAAATCATCACTCCTTGATGTGTATTCAGTTGTCAAAGAACCATCATTTTTCGCCTGATGTTGTTCTATAAATCAAGTTAAGGGGAAGTCCTGCAAAGCAGTCCTTCCAGCCTATGTGTTCATTGGGCGGTTTTAACGGACAGAAGCGGCTCTATGGCGCTGCCTCGCCGTTTCGTCCTAACCACCCAACAAACCCATAGGAAAATTAGTTTTGCGCAGTGGGGCCTTGTTTTTTCGGAATCAAAGTTGCCGCATCTGCCGTGGCCGATAAGCCATAACTGGCGAATTGACCGTTGGAGCGCCCCCAAGGTGTAATTACTAAATTGGTAAATGTAACCATGGCTAAACCTTGTTGGGTAAGCTCTTCCGGAGTGATTATAGGCTTTTCAGATTTGACTTTGACACTGATTTTTTCGTAGCGGAGTTTTGGTAGGATACATTCATAACTCCAACCTAAAATTTCTCCGTCTTTTTGCCAGCGAGTGACGTTGACGACTTGGTATTCTTTTTCGAGTTTTTCTTTTGGTAAGGTGAGATCATTGATTTTAATTGGCATAATAGCCCTCCTTTTTTTGATATACGATAATTTATACGGTTGGTTTAAAAAAATATAGACGGCCGTCTATGATTTGTATTTTATACGTTTGTTTATACGAAGTCAAGAGATTTAGCAAAAAATATATACGAAATTTTATACGAGTGATATAATAGGGAAAAATGACAAGGAGGAAGTAATCTATGTTTGGCTTATTACAACCCGATAAAGTGAAGGTAGGACAACGAATCAAAGAAATCAAAGAGAGTATGAATTTGTCTTTTACAGAGTTGGGCAATCGCTTGGGGATAAAGAAACCAACAATCAGCTCGTATGTTCAAGGCTATGCGTTAGCCCCTGAAAGTGTCATTAACCAATTATCTAGTATTAGTGGGAAACCGGTAGGCTGGTTTTACTTTGGTGACATTGAAGAGTATATTGCGGACTACTTGCAGTTAAAAGGGCAGAACAGGATTGTGCTAGAACATCCAGAAGTTGTGAAAGCGATCAAAGAAGAGTTTTACACTGGGGAGTTTAAGAATCCGGCATGGGAAAATGAAATTGGTTATCCATGTGAGGAGTTTATGGATGATTATTTCTATGAGTTGCAGCAAGACGTAATCAAAGAAGAAATTCAAAAATTGACAGCCAATGAGATTGATCGTTTACCATTTTCCAGTGAATTATCTGATGCGAAAAAAGATGAAGCAATCATCATTATTATGAGTGATATCATCGAATACATGGATGTAGCCGGTGAATTTAATTATGAAAAAAAAGATGATATGATTAATCTGGTTAAGCAGGAAGTCGATAAGTACGATTTTTTTGCAGACAGTAATTTTGAAGATCGGTATTTAGTAGGAAAACTAATAAATATCTTAGCAGATCAACAAAAAACTGTCGAACTTATCAATCGATTGTCCGAAGAACTGACGAAGAAATCTTTTTCCGGAAGATTTGGTGGGGAAGAATTGATAGAAGCATTTGAAACGTTACGTCCGGCACTAATCAGAATTTATAGTAAAGTTACTACGGATGAAATGGAGGATTGGTTTAGAGAGGATATTCGTTAACATATAGATGACTTTTCTAATAAAAAGAACTATATTTAAAAAAATACGACAATGGAAGTAAACCTGAAATATGCATAAACAGTATACTGAGTGAGAGTCCATTTCAGCCTTATTTTTAATATAAAAAAAAGTTTTTTTCGATAATCGCTAAAAAAGATTGGATTGAGACTTTTCGAGAGAGATGTTTACTTTGCTAAGGCTTCATTCAAAAAAGTCTAAGAAAATTTTTATGGGTTTATGATTGTTTAAGAAATAAATCAAAAATGGGGGAAAAACGTGGAGGATAGATATAGTAATTTTTTAGATGAGATTAATGGAAAAAATATTAGCTTTTTGATTGGATCTGGTGCATCGGCTGGGATAGTCCCAACGTTGTGGATTGACTCATTCTCAAAGTCTTTCGAAGAATTGTTGACTTCAACAGAATATGATGATAATCAAAAAATAGTGCTTTATTATATATGGTTCAATCTTTGGATTAAAAAAACGCAAATATTGGAAATAAAAAGCGAACCTAAAGAAGTTTTTGAAAATTATGAAAATTTTATTTCTAATTTAATTACTATATCTAATCATGAAGGGTTTGACAAACCAAAAAGAATAAATATTTTTACTACGAATTATGATTCTTTATTTGAGGTTTCATTTGATAAGTTGGCTTCAAAAAATAGACTTACATTTTTCAACGATGGTAGTAGAGGATTTATAAAAAAATATGTCTCTTCAGAAAATTTTTATATCACTGCTTCACACTCAGGTATTAGTGATGGCTTCCAAAGGAGTATTCCAACTATTAACTTAATCAAATTACATGGATCGGTAACCTGGAAAAAAAATAATGAAAAGATTGAAATGAGCTTGGAAAATAAAATTTTTGAAGAGCTTGTTGAACGGACTGAAACAATCAATGAATTGATTTTGGGAAAGAAGGAAGAGGATTATCCAATTTGGGAATCTTCTGTTTTAAATGAAGCCATTGATTTTTTTGATAATAAAAATATCGAACAATCCATTTTTGATATTAATCTTACAGAAGAGACATTAAGAAATTATATTAATCAAATTTACTCTATTGTTGAAGAAGAGCTAAATGACTTTAAGAAGTGTTATGACTCGTTACCCATAGTAAGCCCAACGAAGAAGAAATTTTCCGAAACTGTATTTGAACAACATTACTATCAGATGTTGAGGATGTTAAGCTTTGAGTTGGAAAAAAAAGATAGTATTTTAATTGTCTTTGGTTTTTCTTTTGCAGATGAACATATATTGGAAATAGTTAGAAGATCTATGGTAAATCCTTTTTTAAAAATATATGTTATTGCATACAATGAACAATCAAAAAAATTGATAGAAGAAGCTTTGGGAAAGGGAACCCAAGTTGAATTTATACCAAAGTTTAATGAGGAAGCAGATGGTGGTTGTGTAAATGGGGACTTTAGTTTTTTAAATAATTTGTTAGGTGGTAGAAATGGATGAATGAGTCAAACGATAATTCTTCCCTAAACTTTGTGGTTGGTGCAGTTCGTGAGATTAGAGGTACTTCCGTACTGATAAGACTCTTCGAAAATACAAGTCAATTAGTGCATTTCTTTCATGGAGAAAAATATTCAGGCATAATCATAGGATCATATCTGGGAATTATTCGTGGGCAATACACAATTGTTGGTAAAGTGGAAAAGGAATACGCTTATGATCAAATGAAAGATTCTACTGTACAAGAGTTTCGAAAAGACCGGTTTGTTAGAGAAATTGAAGTGAAAATAATTGGTAGTTTCAAGAGAAATGAATATAAATCAGGTATGGTTGCTTTTCCACAGATATTTAATGACGTCATTTTATTGTCAGATAGTCAAAAAGGAAAAATTATTGGCGGATATGAAAGCTGCACTGATTCGAAGGACTTGATGATTCCGCGAATAAGTATAGGAAAAGTATGGCCTGATGGAATTAGATTTAATTTGAAATGGTATCGACTTTTTAATAATCATCTAGCTATTTTTGGGAATACAGGAAGCGGGAAATCGAACACTTTAGCCAAACTATATCACGAATTATTTAAACTGGATTTTGAAAATCAATTGTTGGATTTTGGAAAATCAAAATTCGTACTGTTGGATTTTAATGGTGAATATACAGGTGAGAAAACAATAACTGATAGTAAAAAAGTATATAATTTGACTACTAATAGAATTAAAGATAGTGGAGATAAAGAAATTGACTATTTAAATATTCCCGAAGAAAGATTTTGGGATAAGGATATGTTATCTGTTCTTTTTGGAGCAACTGAACAAACTCAACAGCCTTTTTTGAGTAGGGTTTAAAACTATTATTTTGAAGAAGAAGGAAGCTTTCAAGATAGCTTACCTCGATATATTGCTGAAGCTTTCTCTAATGTTTATATTGTCTCGAATAATAATAGTTTGGATCTCTTTAAGCAAGTTATAAAATTACTAGAGTTGAAAAATGAAGATGTTTCGGACTGGATTGACAATACATTATATAATAATACTAATGAAAATTTTTATTCAAAACAACCTTTAGATGGCTGGAACTGCCAGGGAAAATATTCTTACTGGAACCCAGATGAAGATTTATTACGTGAAGAAAAGCAAAAAGTTTTATCAAAGCTAAATGGACGAACTTTTAATGTAGATAATCCAATGAAAAATTTACAAATTGCTTCATATTTAAAAATGATATTTGAATTAAGACAGCATACAGTTCAGTACGATCATATAGCACCTTTACTTCATAGAATTGAATCCCGTGTAAATGATTTTTCCAAGGTATTTAAAATAGTAGGTGGTGACAAAGAAATATTTAATGATACCATCAACGTGGTATCATTCAAAAACGTTAACCAAGACATGAAGATGTTAATACCCATGGTTATAGCAAAAATGACTTATGAAATGAATCGTGAACAAAATAGCGATCGAGATAGAATTTTTAACTTGATTATTGATGAAGCTCATAACATCCTTTCAGAAACATCTAGCAGAGAGTCGGAGAAGTGGAAAGATTATAGGTTAGAAGTATTTGAAGAAATAATCAAAGAAGGAAGAAAATTTGGATATTACTTAACTGTTTCTAGTCAGCGACCGGCTGATATTTCTGCAACGATTGTCTCTCAAGTTCATAATTATTTTATTCATCGGTTAGTTAACGATAATGATCTACGACTTCTAGATAGAACAATGTCCTCGCTAGATAGTGTCTCAAAAGAAAGTATTCCCAATTTAGCCCCAGGACAAGTGATATTAACAGGTGTGCTATTTGATCTTCCAATAATTGTACAGGTTGATCAATTGAAAAAGGAAGAAGCTCCAAATAGCGAAAATACACCTTTATTGGATATTTGGAACTTGAAAAGTAGTAAGTTCAATTGAAGATCTTACAAGTTCATTCAATCAAATTTATAAATAGCAATGAGAAATAAAAAATATGTAAAGTAATCTTTGAGTTACTTTATAGTACGGAGGTGAATACTAATGATAAAGAGTAAGAGTATATGGGAAACGTATATAGATAATTTTCTTAGCAATGATGTAACCATTACTGATATTACAAATTTTTTAAAAAATATATATAACATCAAATTAGAAAAATATGAAATAAATGTTCAGCCTCGCACACATTGGAAAACTAAACTAGAAAAAGAAATAAAAGACAAAAAAAATATTGTATATATTAACTGTTATGAGATCAAGAATTATGGAAGTAAGCCACTTATTTGTGGAGTTACTAAAACTGGAAAATATGGTACAGTAGATTTTGATTTTAATAAAAATGCCAACAAAGATACACAAAATTATTCAATTACAGGGAGAGCCTTTTTAAATGATAAGGGTTTTGATTATGATAAACATGCAATTTATTTGTTCGGATGTCAGGATAAGCAAGAAGCATATCTATTAGAGCGTGAAATACAGCAACGCTTTCATTTGTTCGGGAGCTAATTATCAAATATGGAATTTTGTTCGAAATTTTTAATATACTCTGTATAGAGGTTTATTAAACAATTAAATCTTATTAGAAATTTCTTAGTAAGGAATTATTTTATTTCCACTCCATGAAATCATAAAAATAAGATTTATTTTATTGAAAATTTTAAAATGTTGGTAACAAAAATGGGTACTACTAGTAATTGTTGCTGAATGGTTAATGTAGAGGAATGGTGGGTTATGGAATACTTATATCATTATACTAATGTGGATACGTTAAACCTTATTATAAAGAATGGAACATTTCGATTTAATTCTTTACAAAATGTAGATGATTTGGAAGAAATGGAGACTGAAGATTTTGGAAATTTAGGGAGATTCTGCTATGTTAGTTGCTGGACTGATGAAATGAAGGAATCAATACCTATGTGGAAGGAATATACTTCTCCTAAAAAAGGATTAAGAATACGGTTGCCAATAAGTATTTTTGAAGAAGTACAAGATATAGGGTTTACTAGAGAACAATTAATACAATTGGGTGCTAAAAAGAAAGAAATTCAAGCTTTTGCTGGTTTTCCTTACACAAAGGGATTAGCTAGCTATGAAAGAGAAAATTTAGTTAAGTTTATGCCGCAGATTGTAGAATTATTTCCCGTAACATATACAAAAGATTCTAAATTACTTAGATATAGTGTTTATAACGAGGATGAAAATAGTTCCAGACTCGAAACAAAACTAATTGGGAAATTTAAAAATATTGATTGGAATTATCAATCTGAATGGCGATATAAATTATTTGCTTTTCCGCTTGGATTATTCACTATAGCTGCTAATCCTCAATTGATGGCTGATCCACAACAAATCTTAAAAATTATAAGGACGGTTCCTATTCCTTACGATTACTTTGATATTCCCTTCAGGAAAGAGTGCTTAAGTGAATTAGAAATTCTAACAAGTCCGATTTTTGATGAAGAGGCTAGCCAATTGTTAACAACTATTGTTGATACTTTACCAAATGTAAAGGTAAAACAATCAACGCAGCGATGGGTGAGATAATTTGAATAGATTATATTTTTGAGAGATAAACTATTTTTTGATTTGATTGACGATGTAATGATATTTGTTAATTTTGAAATGTTTTATGTATATCTATTAAATAGTATTGGATCGGCTCGCAAGTAATTGACACCATTGCTTTCAAATAATTTGAAAGTCAATAAAGTTTTTCGTGCTTTTATCTCTCTAAATCGTTGCCATTAAAGCATTATGAAGCTGTTTGAAAAGATGGTTGGGCTAACCAGGTCTTAAGAAAGCTCGTAAAGCTTCACAGTTTTCAAAACGTTAATATCCTTTATATATCAACGTTCAAGACGCTTTCCAATTATTTGGAAAGTGTCTTTTTTTTATATTTAGAACACATTAATTAGATTTTTGTAATCCTCGCTGAAACGCTTCGAACACAGCTTTATCAACTAAATCAGGTGTATTCACATAAATTTTTGTAGTTGAAATACCTGAATGTGTCAAAGCGTTAGAAATTTGATTCATATCAGCCCCACCTTGTCTAGCTAAAGTTGCGTAAGTATGTCGAAGTTTATGAGGAGTTAAATGAACCAAATGGGATGTCTTTTTTTTATAGAATTAATTCGATAATTTAAGTAATCAGTATGGACTGGACAATTTACTTCACCAGAAGGTTTGGAGTAACTAAAAAGATATTGGTCAGGTGTCTGTTTAATTTTCAACTTCAATAGTTGTTCAGCTTGCACTGATTTCCATTCTTGCAATAGTGTCATTACAATTTCCGGAACTTGGATAATAGTATCTTTTCGACCTTTTGTAAATTTCTTTTTTGTGTGTTTATCCAAGGCATATTTAAGACGGACTGTTTGGTTTTCAAAATCAATGTATTTCCATTGCAAAGCATAGGTCTCACTCTTTCTATCCCCAAGATATAAAGTAAGCATAAAAAGAGTGTAATCGTGAAAGGAAAGTAATTGATCATTGAAATCATCTCTTACAGTGTCTAACCAATCAGTGAGTTCTTTCGAAGATAAAGCTTGTTTTCCTTCTCGTATTCTTTTTTCTTCCAGAGCAACTTTCTTAGGTGCAGTAATACTTTGAATTATTTTTGTTGTACGATTAAATTCAATATAATTTAGAACCTCTGCAATATCAAACATGGAACGAACATAGCATTTAATGATTTTTATGTTTGCATATTCCTTCGACTTTTTTGTGAGTTCATCTGATATTATTTCGGTATTTGCATTAAGATAGCTCATGGCATACTCACCAAATATAGGCAGAATATGCAATCGAAATAAATTCTTTGTATTAATGATGGTTATATCGCTTGGAGCTTTATGGGATCTAGTAGTTTGCCCTAACTGATATCTAGGAAGCCATTTAGATTTATAAAACTCCTTGAATTTTATTTGACCTTTGAGCTCTAATGAATTTGCATTCTCCTCTCTTAAGACTTTTGCGATTTTCTTTTTCATTTCATTTTCGGCTTTAATAGCCAATTGCCTAGTTGGAAATGTTTTTTGGAATTTTTCTGAACTGATACCTGTAATTTCTTTAAATTTTTTTGGATATCTCAAATTAGTTTTATATTTTCCATTTGAAAGCTTCGTAGGCAACTTCCTCACTCCTTAATAAAAAAGTAAGGCAGTATATTTCGCTACTTTTAGTATATGCAGTCAAAAGTAAAATTCAAATCTTTTTGAACGTATCCATAAAGCCTTTGATATCTTCTACATCAAAGCGAATTATACCGTCTATTTTTATTACGGGAAAATTATATATACGAATCCATTTATCTAAAGTATTGTTATCAATTCCTAAAAACTCACAGGTTTGTTTTTTGTTTAGATAGACTATTGATTTAATAAAATCATCCCCTTATAAATGAACTAAAATTTTTGAATTGCCTTGGGTAAGCACATAGGAATTTCACCTCTCCCCAGTTTACGGCGAGCCTTACGGAAGTATCATTATCTACTGCTATTGTCATGGCATTTTGTCTTCCCAAAACAAAAAGAAATCTCTAAGTAGTTATCGCTAAATAGGTCATGGCGTACTTGAATTCTTAGCTCGAATAGCAGGGAACGTTATTCAAAAATTATATTTAATTGTCAATGGTCAAAATAGGAATATCATCCTAGTCACTATTAACAACGAAAAACCATATGAAAAGGAAACAAAAATGCTAAAAAAGATTTTAAAATTGGAAAACATATTTAGAAATGAACAATCATATTTTTTTGACAGATTATTTAGTTTTTCATAAACAGGTATGTAAAAATTTAAAATAATAAATTCTGATATTGAAATAAAGATAGAAAATTAAAAGGGATTACCTTTATTTTAATTCAAAAATTATGAAAAATAGGGTGGAGTTGCTGGAGAGAATCAATTAGGTTGTAGTATTAAGGATAACCAAGAGCTAAAGAACCATTTGCGCATATATTTGCATCTAAGCAGAAATTACTAAAATAAACTATCAAAAAGCCAACTGTTCTTTAGTTGGCTTTTTGCGATGTCACTACAATTCGAATGATTCTCTAGAAGTCAGGTCGTCCTGTTTTTCTTACCTAGATAGGCGTGCAATTGTTTCTGTGTACATACGACAGGTATGGTAAGGGGCCTTTCCAAGCGTTGGCGATATCTTCTGTAGAATCTGGTGTCCATCATTGATGAGGTAGGCATACCATTCACTGTTAGATCGAGTATCCACAAAGTTTCATTCTACCATTTCGAAGTGGTGAGTAGCCAATTCATAATAGACCTTACTATTAGTTAATTGATACAGGTTGTAAAAGCCGATGATTGCTTCTGCTAGCGTCCACCAAGTTTTTCGAGTCGAGGTTTGAAGGGTATTTGAATGATCACAAATGATTTTGTTGTTATCGAAGCCTTTGGTAGCTACTTGAGTACCAAGATTTTCAATAAATTGACTGACTTGCACATCTTTGATACCAGTAACAGTCAAAGTCCGTTGCAATACCCAAATGGTTTCAATGTCATGGCTAAAACTGATTTCTTGGCTTAGAGGACACCAATCAGCATTGAAAAATTGGAGGCAGTTTGCTGGGGTCGCAATCTTATCTGTAAAGACAATGAGTAATCTTTGCAAGGTAGTTTTTACATCGAATGTTGGCGTCGTCATGTAGAAATTTATGTATGCCTCTAAAAAGTGCAAATGGGTATTAGTGGTAAAGTCTAGATCTGGCAAATCGCTGGGTCCGATTGATTGGGAGGGAACGGGCTACCAGTTGTGGGAAAAATCCTCCTGATAACCATTTGTAAGAGGGTCATAAGACTTCTTTTCGAGAAAACTAAAGAGCGTGGTTGCCATTTTTAATGCAGACAGATCATGAAAGTCTAAGTAATACTCGCTAAGAACATAGAGGGCAAAACTATTAGCATAAGTGGTTTTATTGGGATCAGAGAGTATTTCAGTTGCGGTTAGCTCCCAGAAGATCCCCTGGGTTTTCCTGGTCCCAACAGACTTACCGGAAAAATTCATAGGCAGGATTCGCAGCAGTCTTTAGGCTAGCTAAAAAAGACTCAGTTAAGGATTTGTCTTGTAAAATGCGGCAGCAATGACTAAAACTCCATAAATACCGGGCGTTCATCAAGCAGCTCTTATTAGTAGTGGGATCTTATCCCGGCGACCGTAAAAACCATCATGAATTAGATCCATCTTACCTTGCCAGAAGGGGATGATTTTTTGAGTGAGCTGCGTGTACAATTTTTTCTTATCCAAAAAAGACCTCCAATTTTATTATATTTACTATATAATATTGTATAAATCATTATAATCAAAAGTATATATTTTTGTTGTTTTTTTCTTCTTCGTCCTTTATAATATAGAATTGAAATCGATTACAAAATAAAACGTGGAGAAGTGAAAAGATGGAAACTATCAATGGGATAACTTTTGGGTTTATGAGCCAACGGGGAGACTGGCAAGATCCAATGAGTCGAGAATCATTACGCATGATGAAAGAAGAGTTAGCTGCAAGTCATGTGATATTACCAATTACTGTCACACAAGCTCATCCTCAGTCTACCAAAATCGATTGGCAAAGTGACAACGTTTTAATAGATGCAGAAGTGAAAGGGATGATCGCTTACGCTCAGGGAATCGGGTTGAAAGTAATCTTGAAACCCATGGTCAATGTGGCAGATGATACGTGGCGAGCGCACATCAATTTTTTTGATTACGATGTTCCCTGCGAGCCGACTTGGAGCCAATGGTTTGATTCCTATCGTGAATACCTGAATCACTATGCAAAACTCGCTGAAGAGACAGGGTGTGTCATGTTGGTAATCGGCTGTGAATTGGTTAATAGTGATCGACGGGAAGCCCAGTGGCGGGAAACTATTTCCCAGATTCGACAGCATTACAATGGTCTACTAACTTATAATTGTGACAAGTATCAAGAAAATAATCTAACTTGGTGGGATGCTGTAGATGTCATCTCTTCATCAGGCTATTATCCGATTGACAAATGGGAACAAGAATTGGATCGGATTGAACAAGTGGTAAATCACTACCAAAAACCTTTCTTCTTTTGTGAAGTGGGTTGTCCAAGTCGTGAAGGAAGTCAATATCTACCCAATGATTGGAGTTTTTCAGGGGAAGTTAGCATGATAGCGCAATCACGATGGTTTGAAAAGATGTTTACTGCTTGTGACAAGAGAAACTGGATTCAAGGCTTTGGTATTTGGGACTGGAAGGCGCGGTTATATTCGCGAGAGATGGCGCTCAAAGACGACGATTACGGGGTTTACGGTAAACCGGCTGCGGCGATCATTCGAGAATTTTACAAAAGTACAAAACAATATATATAAAAGTATATACTTTGAAATGGGAATGTAGTATTATATTTATGTAATCGTTTTCCATTTCTGACGTAACAGGCCATGAACAGTTTTTGGTAACAGCACTTTATTAATTTATAGGAGGAAGTAACATGAAGAAAAAAATGCTAGGTTCAATGATCGTCTTGGGAGTAGCAGGTTTAGTTCTAGGGGCATGTGGAAACAACAAAGATTCAGCTAATGACAAGGATGGTGGGAAAACTGAGACCATTACCTTCATCAACCACAAAACCGACTGGGAAACCAATGGAAAATGGGATGAATACATGACAAAATTCAATGAGAAGTACCCGGATATCAAAGTAGAAATTCAAACGATTACAGACTATGCTGGCCAAATTAAAACCCGGATGAATAGTGAAGAATATGGGGATGTTTTGATGATTCCAGGAGATATCAAGCCAGAAGATTATGGGAACTTTTTTGAACCACTTGGTAAAAAGGAAGAGCTCAGCAAAGAGTATATGGGTTTAAATGATCGGTCCTATGATGGCACGAGTTATGGCTTACCGTCACAGATGAACGCCACTGGGATGGTGGTCAATCAAAAGGTCTTCAAAGATGCTGGTATTGACGAATTTCCACAAACACCAGAAGATTTTGTAGCAGCATTAAAAACAATCAAAGAAAAAAATACTGATGTGATGCCGCTATATACTAACTATGCGGCTGGTTGGACATTATCAAACTGGGACTTTGTTCGCAGTGGTGCTTCTGGTGATAAAGACTTTACCAATAAGATGACTTCAGACAAAGAGCCATTTGCAGCGGGTAAAGTGATGAATACGATTTATAAAACCCTATACGATGTTAGCAATCAAGGGTTGATTGAGGCTGACCCAACTACATCTGATTGGGAACAATCAAAAGTAGATATGGCTAATGGTAAGATTGGGATCATGGTTTTGGGAAGTTGGGCGGTACCACAAATCAAAGACATCAATGCTGATACTGCTGAGGACATTATCTTCCAACCATTTCCAATGACTGCCGAGGATGGTAAACAATATTTGCCAATTGGAGCAGATTATAACTATGGGATCAACGTTCATAGTAAGCACAAAGAAGCGGCGCGCAAGTTGATCGACTGGTTAGTCAATGAATCAGACTACGCGGAAGAAAACGGGGGCTTGTCAGCAAAAATTGGAGCAGATTATCCAGAATCATTGAAGGCTGCACAAGATGCTGGGGTTGAGTTAATTGAAGAAAATCCAGCACCAGCCGGAAAAGAATCATTGTTTAGTTCAATCAATGACCAATCTGAACTAGGTTTGGGTACGACAGATGCTGAAAAGCAACGAATCATCGATGCAGCAGTTGGTAACTCTAACGAAAGCTTCGAAGCTATTATGAAAGACTTCAATACACGCTGGTCAGATGCGATAGCAGAAGTGGGAGAGTAAAATTTTTTTAGAAGTCACCCTAGCAGTTAGGAAAAGACTTTTGATTGATAGCAAATAAAGTTTTGATTGTAGGCACTAACTTTTGTCTGGCAACTTGTGCCAGGCAAAAGCACAGTGTCGTAAAGAAAACTTATCTTGGTAGTAACTTCTTTTGCAGGAGTACATAGCGATTGCGGACCGTGGTCGATATGAGGGGTTTTAGAATAAGGAGGAGCCAACATGAATAAACAGGGAGAGTTTACCATGAATAAGACGGTGAAAAAATCCCGTTTTAGCCAAAAAACTGAAAAAAGAATCTTGATCTTTACTTTTACCATTATTCCGGTATTTTTATTATTAATGTTATCTTATTATCCTTTAGTGAAGATGTTCCAGTACAGTTTGACAGAGTGGAATGGTTATTCCCCAGACAGTAAATTTGTCGGACTAGATAACTACAAGACAGTCTTAACCAATCCAAAATACTTTACCGTTTTTAAAACCAGCTTGTATTACTTCTTTGCAACTTTTTTGCAATTGGGTGTCGCTTTATTGTTTGCAACGATTTTGTCCTTTAAGGTCAAATTTGCTAATTTTTGGAAGGGGATTTTGTTTTTCCCTTATTTACTAAATGGGGTAGCAATTGGATTTATTTTCTTGTACTTCTTTAAAGGTGATGGAACTTTGGATACAGTGCTATCGGCGCTAGGTTTGGAGAGTCAAATTCGGCTATGGTTAGGAGATCGCTCCATCAATAATATTTCTTTGGCCTTTACTTCCTTGTGGCGTTATACCGGCTTTAACTTTTTGATTTTTTTAGGAGCAATCCAGTCGGTCAATCCAGAAGTTTATGAAGCAGCCGAAATAGATGGGGCTAATCGTTGGGATGAGTTTCGTTATATCATCGTACCAAGTATTCGCAAAATCATCTTCCTAAATCTGATTTTGGGCATAAGCGGCTCCTTGAGTGTCTTTGATATTCCATATATTATGACTGGAGGATCCAACGGCACCATGACCTTTGTAATCCAAACCATCGATACTGCCTTTAAGTATAATAAAGTTGGTTTAGCTTCAGCGATGGCAGTTATTTTACTCGTGATTGTCTTAGTGGTGACGTTGATTCAACGGAAATTTATTAGCGAGAAGGAGGCATAGAAGATGAAAAGACAATTTTCTATCGGACGTATACTTCAATATTTGATTTTGATTATCGGGGCAGTGGTTGCCGTACTACCAATCCTGGTAGTTTTTATTGGCTCTTTCAAATCCAATAATGAATTTTTGTCTACCAGTGTCTTGTCGCTACCAAAGTCATTGGACTTTAGTAATTACAAAACTGCGTTTATCAATGGTCAGATGTTGACAGGTTTTAAAAATACGTTGCTTATTTTTTCAATTAGTATGGTAGGTAAGCTTTTGTTAGGCTCGATGTTTGCCTATGTTATGAGCCGTTTTGATTTTAAACTGAAAAAGCCGATTATGGCTTTGTTTATGATGGCAATGTTGATTCCTGGCATTACTAGTCAAGTAGCGACGTTCCAAATCATTGAAGGAATTGGCTTGTTCAACACGATTTGGTCAGTTATTTTACTAAATTTGGGAACAGATGTGATTTCCATCTATGTTTTTTTGCAATACTTAGATGAAATCCCAGTCTCTCTAGACGAATCGGCCTATTTGGACGGGGCCAACTATTTTGGTATCTTTTGGCGGATTATTTTACCGAACTTAAAGGCACCTATTGTCACTATGCTAATCATCAGCGGTGTGGGTGTTTACAATGATTTCTATAATCCATTCTTGTATATGCCCGATCGTAAACTAAAAGTGATCTCCACGGCACTCTTTGCATTCAAAGGCCCTTATGGAACCAACTGGCCAGTGATCTTAGCCGGGGTAATTATTGTTATTTTACCGATTTTGGTTGTCTTCTTGGCTTTGCAAAAATACATTTACAATGGTGTTGCTGGTTCTGTGAAATAAGCTTACCGGAAAAGGAGGGTTACTGGTGACCGAGAAGTCCAGTAAATTAGTAGTTGCAGTGGAATTACTCTATGTCCTAGTAAAGTGTTCCTTGCATTTTTGGGGCTGGTTAGTCACTGGTGGCTTTATTTATGGCTGGGTTAGTAGCCATAAAAAGTTAGTTTTTTGTGTCGACCATCCAGAAGCCTTACAAGAAAAGCTCTGTCGACTAACCAAGAAGCTACCACCTACGAAACTGTGCGAAAAAGTGCTATCTGTGGGCGTATTTTTGTCCTTGGCGATCTTTTTATCTGGTGCGTGGCTCGGTAGCACTTCACTAGGCTTGTTTTTTAAAGTTACTGGGGGATTATCTTTGCTTCTTTTCTTACTCTATAATGCACACTGGGTCTTGGGAACAGCGACGTATGACGAAATGAAGGAAGCTCCTGTTGCTATTGGGTATCAGCTATTACTTCAGACATTACGACCCAGTTTGCTAAATGGCTTCATCTTGGGGACCTATGCCTTTTGGATCCTATTATTGCTGGTCAGTCCCTTGCTGTTTTTCTTGGTGGCTCCTGGCGGAGTGGCCTATTTACTGAAAAAAGGCTCGCAAAAATTTCGTGAAATGGAAGGAATAAATCATGATTAGTGTCAATCCTGAAAGAAGAGAGTTTCACCTAAAAAATCAGAACATTAGTTATATTTTTCGGGTAATGGAAGAGTTAGACGTCTTGGAACAACTCTATTTTGGAAGTAGTATTCCTATTTATGATCAATATGATTTTTTGATTGAAAGAGAAATACGTCCCGCTAACAACCAAATCAAGCAAAACTACACTACTTCGTTGGAACATATCAAACAAGAAGTGGGCCTCTATGGTACCACTGATTTTCGCTATCCCATGCTACGGGTACGCTATCCAAAAGGAGATCGTATTAGTCACTTTACCTATCAACACTATCGGATTGAATTAGGAAAACAGGCACTTTCTGGCTTGCCTGGCAGTTTTGGTGAAGCGGGGGAGACTTTAATTATCACCTTGCAAGATCGTTATTCACCTTTGCAAGTCGAGCTTTACTATACCTTGTTTGGTGAAGAATCTGTAGTGACCAGACAAATGAAGATCATCAATCCTAGTGAGACGACCTTTGAGTTATTGGACTGTCTGAGTTTTAATCTGGATCTTCCAAATCAGCACTATGATTGGCTACACTTGGATGGAGCTTGGGCGAGAGAAACCCAGATTAGTAGAAATTCCATTGCTTATGGTGTGCAAGAAGTCGCCAGTACTCGTGGAGCCAGCAGTCATGTCCACAATCCTTTTATGGCTGTTTGTGAGTCCAATGCGACGGAAGAACAAGGAAAGATCTATGGCTTTAGCTTAATTTATAGTGGCAATTTTGTGGCACGTTTGCAGCTGGATACTTATGACATTTTGCGAATTCAAATGGGTATCAATCCTTTTGAATTTGCTTGGCAATTAACTCCAAAAAGCACATTTTTGACACCGGAAGCAGTACTGGTGTATAGTGAGGCCGGTTTTAATGGTATGAGTCAAAGCTTCCATCATTTTTTCCAAGAGCACTTGATATCACCTCGCTGGTCTCATAAGCAACGACCTGTTTTAATCAACAATTGGGAAGCCACTTATTTTGATTTTGACAGTGAGAAATTATTACAAATCGCTGAAAAAGCAGCAGCAATCGGTGTGGATCTGTTTGTGTTGGATGACGGCTGGTTTGGTACTCGGAATAGTGATAACGGCTCTTTAGGTAATTGGCAGGTGCAGCTAGCCAAAATACCAGAGGGGATCTCTGCCTTTGCGACGAAAATCAATCAATTAGGTTTGGAATTTGGGCTGTGGTTTGAACCCGAAATGATTTCTACGGATACACCCTTGTATGAGATGCACCCTGAGTGGGTAATTGGTAATTCTGAGAAGCAAATCTCTCATGGACGGAATCAGTTTGTCTTGGATTTTAGCAACCCAGAAGTGGTGGAGACAATTTTCCAGCAAATCGATTGCGTTCTTGCTTGTGGCAAAATTACATACCTGAAATGGGATATGAATCGTTATATTTCAGAACCATTTTCCAATTACCTCGCCGATGGTAATCAAGGAGAGTTGTTCCATCGCTACATTTTAGGTGTTTATGACCTGTATGAAAAAATCTTAGCAAAATACCCCGATTTGTTGATTGAATCCTGCGCTGGTGGCGGTGGCCGTTTTGATCCTGGGTTACTCTACTATGCACCCCAGACTTGGGCCAGTGATGATACTGATGGGGTCGAACGCTTGAAAATTCAATACGGGGCTTCGATGGTTTACCCATTAGCTAGTATCGGTAGTCATTTGTCACAGATTCCCAATCATCAAGTAGGGCGTTCGCCAGGACTGACTTTTCGTAATCAGGTAGCGATGTTTGGTACTTATGGTTTGGAGTTGGATATTACGAGGATGTCAGATGTAGAGCTACAACAGGTAAAAGCAGCGATTGCCACCTTTAAAGAATACCGAGAATTGATCCACGAGGGGCGTTTTTATCGTCTCAATAGTCCTTTTGATAATACCCAGTGTAGTTGGATGGTAGTTTCAAAAGATTTGAGTGAAGCTTTGGTGGCGGATTATCAAGTGTTGGGTAAACCGAATCCGGCTTATCGTCGTTTATTATTGGCCGGTTTAGATTTGGAAGCTAATTATCAAATCAATCAACTGCCACAATTACGTTCCGGTAAGGATCTTTCTAGCATTGGCTTGATTATGGGTGGCAACTATGTCGGTCGAGCAAAAGACTATTGGTCCCGTCAATTGCCGGGGGATTATGCGTCTCAACTGTATCATTTACGACGAGTAGATAAATAATTTCAAAAGGACAGTGGCTGGCTATTTCCATTCGGTAGCAGATAGGATAAGATATTAGGATAAGCCATAAGTGGAGGTAACATGACGATGAAAAAATATATCCTTATTTCCAGTGATATCCGTAAGAAGATACTGGAAGGTGTATATCAAGCAAATCAACAAATTCCCTTCGAAAAAGATCTTTGTGTGGAATATGACGCTAGTAAGATGACGGTGAAAAAGGCCTTAGATATGTTAGTGTCAGAGGGATTGATTATCAAACGTCGTGGATCCGGTACTTTTGTCAAGGATTTGGCGACCGATGAAATAGAACGAATTGCGGTGGCTAATCAGTTTCGTGGGACGACTGCTCTCAATCCAGGAAAAGAAGTTAAAAGTAAAGTTTTGGAGTTTAAGGTAATAGAAGCGGATAACTTGGTAAAAAATAAATTAAATATGCAGGAAGATACTTTCGTGTATGATATTTATCGGGTGCGTCACATTGATGGCAAGCCGTTGGTTATGGAAAAAATGTACATGCCTATCGATTTGATTCCTGGTTTGAAAAAAGCCAATATTGAAGGGTCCATTTATGAATATATTGAAGAAGATCTCGGTTTGAAAATCCAAAGTGGGCATCGACGCGTCAGTGTCCGAAAGGCGACTGAAATCGAACAACAGTATCTAGAATTGGATTCGGGAGATCCGGTGGCAGTGGCAGAGCAAATTGCTTATTTTGATACAGGCATCGCTTTTGAGTACTCCATTTCAGTTCATCGTTATGATAGTTTTTCGGTGGAGTTTGTCTTAACGAGAGAATAAGTAAGCGGAAAAATCCTCTTTCCGCTTTTTATTTTGATTTTCAAATTTTAAAAGTATATACCTAAAAATAAATAACTACTTACAATGAAAATTAGTGTAGGTAAGTAGACTGAGAAAGTAGGGGGAATTCTTGAGTATTTTAGCAATTGATATTGGGGGTACGAGTATCAAATATGCTCTGTGGGCAGCAGAAGCCTTGACCGAAAAAGGTTCCTTTGTGACACCCGTGACTTGGGAGCAAATGAAGATGGACCTAAAAGCCACTTTGCATAATTTAACCAGTTGTAGTCAGACACCGATTGAAGCGGTGTCGATCAGTGTACCCGGAGCAGTGGACAGTGATCAGGGGATTATCGGGGGCTACAGTGCGATCCCCTATATTCATAAAATTCATTTTGTTGCAGAATTAGAGGAGTTATTGGAAAAACCTGTCTTCGTGGAAAATGATGCCAATTGTGCAGGGTTAGCAGAAGCCTTTTATGGTGCTGCCAAAGATGCCAAAAGTTCAGTTTCTTTCATCATTGGATCGGGAATCGGTGGAGCCGTGGTGTTGGAGCGGAAACTAGTCAAGGGGCATAACTTATTTGGAGGCGAATTTGGCTACATGTTGGCGGAAAATGGACAAACGTTAAGTGAGTTAGCCAGCCCTGTTCATGCTGCAAAGCGCTATTGCGAACAGAAAGGTTTGGTATCAGGTATTACAGGTCGAGAACTATTTGATATTGCTGACACTGGAGATCAATTGGCTCAACAAGAAGTTCAACAATTGTTCCGAGCCTTGGCGATTGGTATTTATAATGTTTGCTTGGTCATCGATCCTGAAGTAGTCTGTATCGGTGGTGGCATATCAATGCGCAAAGATCTATTGGCTCCGGTAAAAGCCCAATTATGTTTGTTACAACAACATCATCATTCAGAGGACCAACGAATTACTGTGAAGATTTGTCAGTTTCAACAAGATGCTAATCTGATAGGAGCAGTGGCAAACTATCACTTACGAAAGGAGCAAGTTTAATGTATGCAATAGATGCAAAAAAAAGGTGGCAAAACTATCAAGGGAGTCAGCGAAAGCCTGCTGATTTTGAAGCTTTTTGGCAGGCAGGGTTTCAAGAGGTAGATGATTTGGGGACAGACTATCATTTAGAGCCTCATCCCTTGAATTCTTCAGTAGCAGAAGCATTTGATTTAACTTTTACAGGTGTTCAAGGAGCCACCGTCCATTGTCAACTCATTCGGCCTAAACGTCTGCAAAAAAAGTCTCCCCTCTTGCTTCAATTTCATGGGTATCACTCAGATGCTGGGGATTGGTCAGACAAGGTCGCTATGGCTGCTGAAGGCTTTTGGGTAGTGGCACTCGATGTTAGAGGACAAGGTGGTTTGTCAGAAGATGTGGGATTGACCACGAAAACCAGTCTGAAAGGGCATATAATCCGGGGAGTGGAGTCTGGACCAAATGATTTATTTTATCGAAGTGTGTTTCTCGATATTTACCAGTTGACTCGGCTAATGGTAGCAGAACCCCAAGTGGATACCAGCCAACTGTATACCTATGGTGCGTCACAAGGAGGAGCTTTGGCGTTGATTTGTGCGGCTGTTGCTCCGGAAATCAAGGAATCTTTTGTTTGTTATCCGTTCCTAAGTGATTATCGCGAAGCTTATCGCTTAGATGTAGAAAACTCCGCCTATGAAGAGTTGGCTTATTGGTTTCGCTTTAAAGACCCCTTGCACCAACGAGAAGAAGCTTTCTTTGAAACATTGGATTACATTGATTTGCAATACTTTGCTCCTTGGATCAAAGGGAAGGTGCATTGGGCAATTGGCCTTGCAGATACAGTCTGTCCACCGAAAACCCAGTTTGCTGTGTACAATCAGCTAAGTAGCGCAGCTGACAAAGAAATGCTATTTTATCCAGAGTATGGCCATGAATACTTGCCAAAATTTGGCGATCATATGCGGCAGTGTTTAGCCGACGTTTTGAGAGAAAAGGAGTAGAATGCTATGTTGACATTTCCAAAAGATTTCTGGTGGGGTGCAGCCACATCTGGTCCCCAATCAGAAGGCCGTTTTCAAAAGAAACATGCCAATATGTTTGATCATTGGTACGATATTGAACCTGAAGTTTTTTATGACCGAGTGGGGCCAGATATGGCTTCGAACTTTTACAATAGCTACCGAGAAGATATCGCATTGATGAAGCAAACGGGATTGAATTCCCTTCGCACCTCGATTCAATGGACCCGTCTCATCAAGGATTTGGAAACCAATGAAGTGGATCCAGTGGGTGTTGCTTTTTACAATAATGTGATTGATGAGTTCCTCTCTCAAAATATCCGACCGATTTTTAACCTCCATCATTTTGATTTGCCAGTGGAGCTTTACCATAAATATGGCGGTTGGGAATCGAAGAAAGTTGTCGATTTGTTTGTGGGATTTGCTGAACAATGTTTTGCTTTGTTTGGTGACCGTGTGAAAGACTGGGTGACCCACAATGAGCCGATGGTGGTAGTAGATGGGGAGTACTTGTTCCAATTTCATTATCCAAAATTGGTGGATGGCAAGAAAGCAGTACAAGTGGCATACAATTTAAATCTCGCTTCCGCTAAGGTCATGGCGAAGTTTCGCGAAATGGGTCAACCACAAGCTGGTGGCCGGATTGGTACCGTGTTAAACTTGACGCCAACTTACGCAGCTTCAGATGCTGAAGCAGATCAAGAGGCAGCCCGAATTGCCGAACTGTGGAACAATAAAATGTTTCTCGACCCAGCCATCAAAGGGGAATTTCCTGTGGAATTGCTAGAATTGCTGACTAAGGATGGGGTATTGTGGCAGTCAACTGCTGATGAGTTAGCTTTGATTAAGGAAAATACTGTTGATTTTATCGGAGTGAATTTCTATCATCCAAACCGGGTCAAGACACCTGACATTGCTCCAAATTCAGTGGGTGCCTGGATGCCTGATCGTTATTATGATGCATATCAAATGCCTGGCCGTCGCATGAATATTGACAAAGGTTGGGAAATCTATCCCAAAGCAGTGTATGACATTGCCATCAATATTCGCGATAATTATGGCAATCTACCTTGGTTTGTTTCTGAAAATGGCATGGGGGTTTCTCGGGAAGAACGCTTTATGGATGAAAAAGGGCAAATTCTAGACGATTACCGCATAGAATTTATCAAAGAGCATCTCCAATGGTTGCATAAAGGGATTGAAGAAGGTTCCAACTGCTTTGGCTACCATCTATGGACTCCTATCGATTGCTGGTCCTGGAGCAATGCCTACCGTAACCGCTACGGCTTAATCGCTAATGATATTCACACTCAGATTAAGACGATTAAGAAATCTGGGGAATGGTTTAAGACATTGGCGGAGAATAATGGTTTTTAAGAAGATTTAGGAGGGAGGAGTGAATTTGTTTTCAAAAACTCCTTTGTGTTGGAGTAAATGGAAAATCTGAACGAACAATAGGGTTTATTGATGAAAAGTCATTCTAGTTTCTTCAGTGCTTTGTCAAATGGTGTTGTTTTGACCAAATCACACTTTAGGAAATGCTTTGGCATTTCCTTTTTTGATGTACCCTGCACGGGTAGCAACTTTGTAGCTGATGGAATCTGAAGGAAACCTAAAGCAAAAAATTATATCATAGTTCATCCATTTTATAACTAAATCAAATATCATTCGAATTCAAGGAACAGTGGATGTGTTTATTGCGATAGGTGGTTCTTTTGGAGGCGCAATAATAGCTTTGTTAATATTTATTTACCTTAACAAAAAGACCAATAAACATAGCTAATAAAGTTCAAGTAAAGAGATATACTGCATCCAACGATATTTTTTCATAAAGTTATTCTTAACTTTATGATTCTTGATTTAGATCAATGCCAACACCAACTTTATTTCCTAAAATAGGACCATAAAAGTGAAAAGGAGTGACTTCAATATGTCAGATTACAAAAAAATTTACGAAACAACAGCGACTAATACCGGTGGCCGTGATGGAGTGAGCTATTTAAATGATGGATCATTTGAAGTGAAGATTTCTACACCTAAAGAAATGGGAGGATCTGGGAGTGGAGTAAACCCAGAACAATTATTTGCTTTAGGATACAGTGCTTGTTTTCACGGGGCATTAGAAATTGTTAAGGGTCAACGTAAAATTCATCAATCTTCACAAGTTACACATACAGTAAAATTATACAAAAAGCCAGACGATGTGGACTTTAAATTAAGTGTTGAGATTCAAGTTGCAATTCAAGATTTAGATTTAGAAGAAGTTCAAAAAATTGCTGAAGAAGCGCATAAAGTTTGTCCATATTCTAAAGCAGTAAAGGATTCCATTGAAGTTTCAGTACGCGCTGTTCTTTATGATGCAGATAAAGAAAAATAAGTATAGAAAATCGTTCACTGATGATATTACATGAGTGAACGTTTTTTTATGCTATACTAACCACAAAAAGAGGAGTAGTAAGAACATGATTGATTTCACAAAATATGATCATTGTATAAGTACAATGCCTTTATTTCAGGGATTGTCCCTCACTGAAATTCAATTTATCCAAAGTGATATTACAGAACAAGCTTTTTCTGCAGGACAGTTTATCTATCAAGCAGAAGATATACTTGAATCTCTTTATCTTATTCAAGAAGGAAAAGTAAAAGTTTATCGCTTAGGTTCTTCAGGTAAAGAACAGGTGATTCGTATTTTAGAACAGGGTGATTT
The DNA here is from genome assembly GCF_003812305.1 of Enterococcus sp. FDAARGOS_553. Classification (NCBI taxonomy): domain Bacteria; kingdom Bacillati; phylum Bacillota; class Bacilli; order Lactobacillales; family Enterococcaceae; genus Enterococcus; species Enterococcus sp. FDAARGOS_553. The sequence goes on along the minus strand of NZ_CP033740.1, from coordinate 945,616 downwards.
TGTGGGCGAGCTGGCATTATTTGAAGAACAACATTATGGATGCTTTATAGAAGCAATATCACCAACTAAAGTATGTACCATTCAAAAGGACAACTTTAAGCGGATTTTACTATCGCATCCCCAAATAGCTCTATAACTTTTATCAGAAATGGCGAGACGTCTTGATAATACAGAACGATTAACTGTAGGAATCACGACTGAAAGAGCAGAAACACGCTTAATTCAGTATTTGTTAGAAGAAAATATAAAGCAAAATACAGAGCAGATAAAATTGGAAACTACGAAAAAAGAACTTGCTTCTTATTTAGGGATGACTCCAGAAACACTTAGTAGATATTTAACAAAACTCACTAGGAATAATCTAATAAAGCAGCCAATTCCTAATATAATCGAGTTAACAAATGTAACTGAATTGAAAAATTTAATGGATAAGGTGAGGTAGATAAGAAGAAAGGGAGAAGCAAAATGCATCTCCCCAAAATGAGCTTATTCCTTGATTTCAAATTTTGAAATTGCTAGATAGACTGCAATCATACATTCTTGATAACAATCTTGATCGTATTTTCCGTTTCTCCACGATTTTTTGTGCATCAACGAGCTGAATCTTTTAAGAATGGCTTCAATGGCTTCTTCATTTCCAGCTTTTGCTAAAATAAAATCTTCTTTCAGTGTATTCATAGACCATCTTCCTTTCCATAAATTTAAATATTATTTATGGGAGGTGGTCGTATTAAAAGTGAAATCGAGTAAGTTTTAAATAAGCATAATTTTCTCCTGTTTTATAATTGGACATTTTTTTCATCTCTAAACTTCTATTAATCATTCGATTGTAGAAATCATCTATACATTCAGAAATATCTTCTTTCTTGTAATAGACATTTTCCATAACTGTACCTAAATCAGCTGTAGGGCTTCAATAATTGTAAGAATGAAATATGTCTTCCCACCACCGGTACCGGGAGCGTCAATAATTTTGTGTAAATGATTCTTCCCTACTGCAGATTGTTTCTAATTCTCAATCAGTTGGCTTAGCATTTGTTCAAGTTCGCCTTCGGCCTGTTGAAAGCCTTTATGACTGCGACCTAGGAATTTTTGGCTGTAAGTATCAAAAGACGAGACTAAGAAACGTTCCATCGACTCTTCGTTTTGGAACTGTTCCTTGCGGTGGCTGTATTTCTTGATTTGCTTATTAAAGGATTCAATCAAGTTCGTAGAATAAATACTCTTGCGTATGGCCAAGGGGAAATCATAGAAAGTGAGCAAGTGATCGTTCGAAAGAATCGATTCCACCATTTTTGGATAGCTGGTTTTCCATTTTTCCGCAAAAGCACCACGTGCTTCCAACGCCACCTCTTTAGATGAGGCTTGATACACCATTTTAAAATCATCACAGACTTCCTTACGATCATCGACACGCACTTTGTGACTGATATTACGGGAAACGTGTACACAACAATGTTGAAAACGAGCTTTGGGATAGAACCGACTAATCGCTCCTACCATCCCCTTTAAGCCATCCGTGATGAACAGGAGGACATTTTTCAAACCGCGCTCTTGAAGGTCCAATAAAATTTCCTCCCAAATCGTGATGGATTCAGTCGGTGCAATCGCATAGCTCAATACTTCCTTTGATCCGTCCGGGCGAATGCCAACTGCGATATGAATAGCTTCCTTGGCGACGGTTTTCCGCTTTAACGGAATATACGTTGCGTCCATATAAATAGCAGCATAACGGTCATGAAGCTCCCGCCCTTTAAACGCCGTTACCTCTTCTGTAAATGATTTTGTTATATTGGACATGGTTTGGGGCGTGTAGTGATGCCCATACATTTTCTCAATCAAGTCTGCGATTTCCGACATGGTAATACCTTTTCGGAAGAGGTGAATGACGGTCTCCTCTAACGTGTCATTCGTCCGTCTATAAGCAGGAACAGTCTGTTGCTTGAACTCACCATTGCGGTCGCGCGGAATCTGGAGATGAAGTTCCCCATACTCGGTCTTGACCGTACGGTCATAGGAGCCGTTACGAGAATTACCCGTGTTAAAACCAATGCGATCATACTTTTCGTAATCTAGGAAAGCCGTTAACTCCGTTTTGAGAAGCGTATTGACTGCTTTCTCCAAATGGACACGGAATAATTCATTCAAATCGCCTTTGTTCGCTAGAGTCTTTAGAATTTCTGTAGTAAAATCGTTCATAGGGAAGTCCTCTCTTCTGTGAATGTGTTGTGGTAACTCTATTCTACAGAAGGGACTTCCTTTTTTCTATTTACACAAAATATTTTACACTCTCGAAGCAATTAAGCTCTACTGAATGTTTTAAACTGTCATAAAATTTGTAAATGCTAGGTAAATGAAGTGAAAAAATGTTGGTCATAGAATATGGTTTTAAGTGGAATGAATAATACATTGTGTTCTATGGTTGCGCTGGTTGGCAAACAAAGAGAGTAGTTAAAAATGAAGAAAATCAGTAGAATTTTATGGGTAATGGTAACAAGTTGTTTTGTGTTTCTATATACAGAGAAGAGTACTAATGCAAAAGAAGTTTCCATTTCAGAAGCAGACATCAGTGAAAATTATTCTGAACAGTCTGCTGTTGAAATAACTGATGAAAGCTTAGCCAATTTAGCTTTAAACTTTGCAAAAGAATTTAAAGGAACTGAAGATTTGGTTGTTTCTTCTATAATTCCCATTTATGATACAGAAGAAAAAATTATTTCTTATAGTGTAGATTTTATTAAAGAGGGTGTGACACACGGTTACGTTATAATTGATTTAAGAATGGAAGGTACTTATATTGCTCAATTTTCTATAGAACTTGGATCAAAAAGTTTATATGATTTTTAGCAGATAAATCACAAATGAAAGTTGATAATACTGAGGAATCTTATTTAATTGAGACTTTTCCCACTGAATATAATTTAGTTGTAGAAGACAAAGATTCAGTCATCAGTACCAACGGTGAGAACTTTTCACTAAATGAATTTGAAAAGTATGTAGAAGAAGTACAGCCTGTTGCTGAAATGGAAATAGAACACTTTTCTAGATATAATTCTCGTTCTACAAAGTATGACCATGCAAGCGCGGTATTTAGTAATTATCCAAGTAATTTACACTTGACAAGTGCACATTATTTAGCAATGTTTAATGCGCTATCCCAGAGTAGATCTGAAAAAGCCACTGGGAAATACGCTTGTGCAGTACATGCATTAGCAACTATAAGTTCTTCCTATAGATTCTTTAATTCTGGAAATGATTCGGAATTAAAGGTGGCATACAATTCATTGTGGAACTATTCAGGAACTACCGTATCTTCAACCAATAATGGAATCTCTTATGGAGGGACACAACCTGACCAAATTGGACCAGCACTAGTAAAATACGCAAAAGATAAAAGTGTTAGTTTAACATATCAGAGAAAAGTGTCTCCTTCGTTTTCGGATATCCAAACGAAAATTGCACAGAGTTATCCAGTAGCATTTACTTATTTTTACTATAAACCTAACGGAAGTATTGGAGGACATACGGTATTTACCCAAGGGGCATTATCGGGCACTATGAATGGGGCACAAGCAAACTTTATTGTAGTGGCAGATGGTTGGTACGAAAATGCTACTTATTTGAATTACAGTACGATTCCAAAAACTTTACAAAGTTACGAAATTTCAAGTTGGACTGGAAAAAAATTATTTCAATAATAGCAAAAAATTACTATGATCATTTTGCGGAGTCATTTTTAGTAAAGCTACCATTTTTTGAAAACAGTTTTTGTATGAAATGTCTATATTTTCAATGGTCAAAAGAATAAATATAATCTTAATAAATAAGACGTTCCCAAAATCATAATCGGTTTTAGGAATGTCTTATTTATTTTTAGGATAAAAAATCACTCATTTCCACCAGACTATCCATCTTTTTCATCCCCTATGTTGAAACTTTTCCTCAATGCACAATATTCTTCACCCAAAGATCGGATCGAATCAAACGATACCCAATCCCACTCTTGATCAGCTCTGCTAGTTGGCAGAACAAGTAGACTAAGACAATCGAAAGACTGGTGTGAGTGCTTAATACAAAGGCTAGAGGCAAGACGATCACCCAGGTAAAGACACTGTCAAATAAGAAGGTGATCAAGGTTTGCCCACCTGAACGTAAAATAAAATAGCTGGCATGATTAAAGGCGTACATAGGCATACACAGTGCGGCGACTTTGATGAATTGACTCGCCAGATGTTTGACTTCGGGTTCGGTTTGATAAATTTCTGGAAAGAATGGTGCGACTAGGATCATCAAAAGACCAAGTACAAGACAACTCATGACGGAAAAGAAAAGCAGCTTCCGGGCGCTGTCTTTGGCTTCTTCAAATTTAGCGGCTCCAAGAAGTTGCCCTACCATGACCGCAACGGCACCGCCGAGTGCCATATAGACAATATTGAACAAATTGGAGACGGTGGATGAGATGTTCAAGGAAGCAATCACTGATAGTCCTCGAACAGAATAAGCTTGAATAATCATTGTCTGCCCGATCGCCCAAAGGATTTCATTTGCCATCAATGGCGATCCTTTACGCAGAATCTGTTTCACCAAATGCAAAGGGACATGGAATTGATGGTAGACCCGAATGGCAAACGGATTCTCTTCCTCATGGCGATGTACCCAATACATCGTGATGGCACATTCGACGATGCGGGCAATCAATGTGGAGATCGCGGCACCTCGCACCCCTAAAGTGGGGAAGAAAAACAAACCAAAAATCAATAAGAAATTCAATGCTGTGTTCGTGACGACAGCGATACTGCTGGCAAACATCGGTACCATGGTTTTGCCCATTTCGCGTAAAGAACTGGCATAAGCTTGAGAAATAGCAAAAAACGGCAGACTAAACAAAAGAATGACTAGAAATTCTTTGGCAGACGTCAAAGCAAGTGTCAGTTCTGCACTGTCACCGGTACCGTGTAAATATAAGCGAATCAAAAAATCTTGGCAAAAAAACAGCAGCCCCATCGCCAACAAACAAATCAAAAGATTGCCCGCTAGCTTGAAACGAAAGGCATCTCGCATCCCTTGATAATCCTTTTTCCCATAAAATTGGGTACCAAAAATACTACCGGCAGAAACAATGCCAAAGATACTTAAGTTAAAAACGAAAATTAGTTGGTTAACGATCGCCACGCCAGACATTTGGGCCGTTCCGATTTGTCCTACCATTAAATTGTCTAATAAACCGACAAAATTAGTGATGGCATTTTGGATCATGATCGGAATGGCGATCGTTAAAACAGTCCTGTAAAAAGCTTTGTTTCCAATAAATTTTTGCATGGTTCCTCCATAAACAATAAAAATTTCGATATGTTCAATTAGTATAGCAAAAAGTGATTCGAGAAAAAAGAAGAGTTCTATGATGAGAGGATTAAGAAAGAAGTTTTTAGCGTATCGTCTCCTCAACGAAAGATGCTGGTTACAGAATGTGGAACATGCAAAGCTTATTCCATTCTACTAGAATAGTTATCTTAGGTAATGATGGTCTGTTCCATTGGAAGGGTCTTTTTTACGTACTTCTAGCCTAGATTTGCTGATATGGATTATAAATTTTATACTCTCTACAAAGCTTGTGAGATCGATTGCTGGGAGTTTACACTAGCTTGGTAATATGTCATATATATTTGATAGAAAAAGAGATAAGTAGTACGCTTGTGTCACATATATATGACTAAATAGGAGAAAAGAATGAATAGAGTCCGAGAATTTCGACAGAAGATGAATTTATCTCAGAATGCTTTAGCTAAAGAGATTGGGGTGGCAAGACAAACGATCAATTTGATTGAAAATAATAAGTATAATCCTTCTCTTGATTTATGTATTAAGCTTGCTAAAGTACTGCAAACGGATTTAAATTCTTTGTTTTGGGAGGTTGAAAGTGATGAAGGCTAAAGAAGGATTGGCAGTAAAAATAATCAAGCGGTTTTATGGTATTTCTGGTGTCTTAGATGAATACAAAAAAAGCCAAGTAGAACATATTGGCAATAATGCGTTTATGCTGATGTTTGGGTATACGCTGGTTGCTAATTTACTGGTAACGCTTTTTGCATCTAAGGAACCAGAAATGGCGCTATGGATTTTTATTGGCTGTAATATATTCTTTACAGTCTTTATCGTTTGCGGTTATGTCCTGTTTGCAACAGCACGCTTAAAATTGACAGAAAACGAAGTAGAAGCCAAAGATATGGCAAAAGAAAAGAAGAAGACGATTCTTAAAGGAATTGGACTGGGTATCTACTTTGCAGTTGCAATTCACTTATTGAATGGATTGCTTAGTATGATGGTGGATGAAGAAGATTTCCTTCCGTACATCGTTTCACCAGACAGGATCGTTGCTTCCCTTCTCGGGGGATGCTTTTTTGGAGGCATGATGTATCTTGTGTTGCGGTTAAGGTTAAAAAAAATAGAAGAATAGTGAAAAATATTTAGCGAACAGTCAATCAGAACCATAGTAAAATATAGCTAGGAGTGGCTGAAATCAAGCGAGTTGCTTTCTTTTTTTATTGTTTGTCTTGAAGGTAATTAGGAGGGAGGCTATCAACGTGAAAAAGATGGTAGCTAATGAAAAGATCGATTGGTTGTATTCGATTATTTTTTTCTTGTTAGGCTTGTTTCTGTTATTTGTATGTAAGGTATTTGACTTTTATTATGAATGGACCTCTTTCTTAGGGTTTATGGTGGTCATTTCTTCGCTAAACGTACCCATGGCTCTCAGAAGAAAAAAACAAATCCAAAAAATCGATGAACTAAGAAAAGAATTGAACTTATCGATCGAAGAAGTAAGAGCGATGGCTGACATCGGAAAGTATGACTTGGTGAACTGGGACTGGAAGAATGCATTTATCTCCCCCAGGAAGTTGTATTTGTTAGAGGACACTTTGGGAAAAATGTATCTAATAAAATTCGGCAAAGAGTTTGAAATGAAGTAGGCGAGTACAAACGGAAGTAGTTTTAACGACAAATGGCATAGCATTAGTGGGTTTTCGTTGGTTCTCAAGTGTATTGATCTTGAACTGTTTCTTCTCCTGATCCAATAAATAGCTGTTCAAAGTTAATCAAGATGGATATGTCTAACGGTTTCATTGATGCATAATCACCTGATTAAATAACAATCAGTCGAGAAAACGAACACGTTCATATCCTATTTCCTGGCACTTTCCAAAAGTTGGAAAGTGTTTTTTGCTGTTCAATGATGTCATGCGGGGAATCGATTTCTGATACATTGAGGTGAAGGGTATCTGTCAGTTGGATTAGTGTCATAAAATAAAAAAAGCAGAAAAAATGGCATCGAGATGTTGTAAAGGGACGACTTAGTGCAATAATTAATGGGTCCACGTTGCGGTTTTGAGGGGGGATAAGCTTGTGAATAAGTTGATGAGTTGTTAAATTACGATCATTTGCACTAAGTTAAGTGCAAACATTTCATATTGTGACTAGTTAAGAAAACGCTTATATTTAGCGGTGTAAGGAGCGAGAACGATGCAGCAGCTTACCAAAAGAGAAAGCCAACTTTTGATTTACTTGTTAGAAATGACAGAACCGGTAACGATCAAACAGTTAGCTGAAAAAGAAAGTGTCAGTGTACGAACGATCAAATATGATCTGGAGGATATCCGTGATTGGTTGATTGAGCGGAATCAAGAACTGCACAGCAAACGGAGCCAGGGTATTTGGCTAAGTGTGAGTGATTCTGATCGAATCAAACTAAAAAGCGAATTGATGGATGTCAATCGTCTGGAGCTGTTTGCCGATCAAGGCTTACGGATCAATCGCCTGTTGATCATGCTTCTTGTTACCAAGGAAGCAATCACGGCGCTAAAGTTAGCCAATGCGCTAGAAGTAAGTAAAGATACGATCATGAATGATTTAGATGAGTTGGAACATCACTTTCTCAAAGAAGGTTTAGTTCTGAATCGCCAAACACGAAAGGGATTTTGGATCACTGGCAATGAACGTTTGGTTCGGTTAACGATCGAGGAGATTCTGCAAAAAGAGTTTACGGACTATGACATCTATAAATTAATGGCGTTGTTGCTAAATGGCAGAGAAACGGAATGTTTCGAAATGTATTCTGCGAAGGAAACGCCGTTGCAGGAGGTCTTTAATCAAGTCATCATTCGGATGCGGCACTTACTGGAATCCGAAAATCTGGAAAAACTAAATTATGCAGAACTACTAAATATTCTGATTCGCGTAACGATCGCCACTGTTCGCTTGCGCAAAGAGGCCACGATTGGACGGTACCAATTGATTCCTGAACACGAAATAGAAAAAAACGATCTTTCGTATCGGGTGATGCAGCAGGTGTTTGATTACTATCAATTGCCATTATTTGAAGATGAATATGACTATATTTATAGTGATACCTTCGATACGATCCATCAGCAAGATGTCATGAAATTGGTAGAGAATATGATTTATAAGGTAAGCAAGAAAATCAATTTTCCGTTTTATCAAGACCCCCAATTATTGACGAATCTCTACGCCCATTTGTCTATGCGTCTCTCAAGAAGGAAAAATTTTGTCAATGAGTACAATCCGTTTAAAGAGGACATCAAACAGAAATATCCTGAATTGTTTGCTGCTATCAATCAAGCAGCCCTCCAAGAAATAAGCGAGAAACTCTTGATCAATGATTCTTTTGTTGCCTACATTGCGTTGCACTTTCTGGTTTCCTACGAAAGAGAAGAAGACTTGCGAAGTGTTCGAGCGGTTTACGTTTGTTCAACGGGTTTAGGCGTGACAAGTTTAATTAAGCAAAAGATCAACGAAGAATTGAACAATATTACTATTGTGGCTTTTGCTTCAGTCTTAAATGCACAAAAGGTGATTGCCGCGAAGGATCCGGATCTGGTCATTAGTATTTTTCCGATCAATGGCATTGATCGGCCTTTCATCAAAGTCCATCCACTGCCGACTGAGCAGGATCTGCAAAACATCCAGCAAATGATCAAAAAAATCCTCGCTTCAACAAGTCAGGATAGGCGGCACCAATTAGTTCTCAATGAAGCACCTATCAATAAGGAAACTCTGGAAGACTTCAGCAAGGAACTGATTTTAAAGGCATATACGATCTATGAACAGTTACTTGTCACATTAGAGTCTGAATTGATCCAAGAGTACCGAGAAGCCTTTTTGCTCCATGTTTTCTTAATGGTCCATCGCATCACATTTGATCAGCAATATTTAGCAGAAGGCAGCCAAGTCGACCAAATCATTTTGAACCGAGAAGCGTTGGTAGGAGAAATTGAAGCAATTTTTGCTGAAAATAATTTAGGCATCAACAAATCAGAAATCAGCGCATTATTTTCATATATAAAAGAAGGAGCGTCAAGCTAGTGAAACTGTCAGCAGAAGCGATAACTATGATCGAGGAAAGTCAAAACCAGGAAAAATTAAAACAAGTGATTGCTTTGGTCGAAGAGCGACTTGCAGAATTTGCCATTGAACCTACTGAACTTCAGTGGACGATTTTGATCAATCACTTGAACGAGATGCTGAAACGCTCTCAAAAAGGAGAAAAGATTCCCGCTGTTGATCGGGAATTGTTCCGAGAAGTATCCAAAGAAGCCATTGCGATTTCCGATGAGGTCGTTCGAACGATTGGTCATTTAAGTGAAGATGAGATCTATGTTTTATCGATTCATTTTGAAACAGCAAAAAATAATTAATATTTAGGAGGAAACAGTCATGATTACAGTAGTTATTGCAGATCGTATGGGAAAAGGACAAAACGTAGCTAAAGGTGTAGAAGCAGCTGGCGGCAAGGCAGTTGTTGTCCCGGGAATGGGCGCAGATATGCGTTTAGGTGATGTCATGCAACAAGAGAATGCCGATATGGGAATTTCTTTTTGCGGGAGCGGTGGGGCTGGAGCCTTAACAGCCGCAAATAAATATGGGTATCCAGAACGTCATGGGATGCGTTCGATTGAAGAAGGGATCACCGCCATCAAAGATGGGAAAACCGTGCTAGGTTTCGGTTTTATGGATCAAGAAGAGCTAGGAAGACGCTTGACGGAAGAATTTATCAAAAAGCACGGAAAATAGAAAGAGGGCACACAAGATGAGCGTTCAAAAGACAACTCAGCAAAAAGTCATCGTCTCCGGTAAAGGAGAAACTAAGCAACATGCCTTTGCATCAGCACTCGCAGAGATCCAAAACAAACTAATGGCATCGGCGAAAGTATTATTGCGCATCGAACCAGTCAATGTGGAGGTGTTGAAGGCGGTCGAAAACAAATACACAGAACGCTTTCTATTCTTCTTTTTTCCCCGGCAACGAGTGAATTATGAAGTCGAACTTTCTGTCACGGTAACTGTGACAGAAATACGTTTGGCAGATGTACCTTTCACTCAACACCTCACAGAAGACCCCAATGGGATTGTTTTACCGTTTGTAACGAAAAAAGTTTGATTTGAATCATAAGGAGGAGGGAATAACGTGGATTTTGTCATTATTTTAACTAAATCGATCATCATCGGGGGCTTACTCGGTTTCTCTGCATCTGTCGGAGCAGCTCGTATGTTTCATGCGCCCAGTACGCAAGGATTAGGAGCTTTTAGAACATTAGGGGAGATGAATGCCTGCATGGGGGATGCTGCCTCCCATTTTTCCTTTGGATTAGGTTTTTTCTTTAATGCTTGGGCTTCTTCAGTTGGCGCTGGAGCTTTCACGCAAGATGTGACCCACCGCATCGTGCCTAACTGGGCAGCTGCGGCTCTCTTAGCCAAAAACAAAGATGTCAGCCAGACAATGCATGATCCGAAAAAAATGGGGATCATTGGCGCTGTTATTGGCGCGTTAGTAGTCGCTTTCTTGAATACGACAGCTGCAGCGATTCCAGAGGCGTTACAAGTAACCGCTGTTTCCGTGTTGGTACCGGCAGCGACGATTCTGATCAATACCGTGATGCCAGTGATCTTCTGGTTGGCGGCTTTAGATGCAGGGAAACGAACAGGTTTCTGGGGGACGCTTTTTGGCGGGATTGCGCAACGGATCATGGGCAATGCGGTTCCTGGCGTTGTTCTAGGAATCTTAATCGGTAAAGGCGTCGATGAGAGTGGTTGGAATCGGGTCACGAAGAGTATGATGATTGCGATTGTTTTACTCTTTGTTTTCAGCGGATTTTTCCGTGGATTTGATATGGAAATGATCAAGAGTTTCCAACTTCAAGTACCTCATTGGCTTGATAACTTGCACAACATCTTTAGTGTGAAATAGGAGGGAAATCATGGAGACAGAAGAACAGGTAAAAGCAGTAGAAGCAAAACGGCAAAAGAGTTTTTGGTTTGCAGACTGGTCTTTCCCATTGATCGTAGGAATCATGTCAGCGGCTGTATTCTCAGGAACCCATATGTATGTCGTGTATGGCGTCGGTGCATTCAATGAAGTTTCGATCGTTGCGATGCTAAAAGCCGGCTTGGATGGCGGTTCCTATGGGGCTGCGGCAGCTTTTGGGGCGAGTTTCTTATTTGCTCGGATCTTAGAAGGCTCTTTGGTAGGGATCTTGGACTTAGGCGGTTCGATTTTGACTGGGATCGGGATTGGCGTTCCAGCCATTCTCCTAAGCATGAAGATAACAGCACCAATCGATAATTTTACCCTCTCGTTATTGACCGGATTGGTCTTGGGTCTGATCGTTGGCGGCATTATCGTGTTGATTCGCAAATTCACCATCAATCAGTCAAATTCAACTTTTGGGGCAGATGTTATGATGGGCGCCGGAAATTCCTCCGGCCGGTTTTTAGGCCCATTGATCATTTTAAGTGCTTGTGCAGCCTCTATTCCCATTGGCATTGGGGCGACATTAGGCGCGTTGGCTTTTTATGCTTGGAAAAAACCAATTGCCGGTGGCGCTATTTTAGGCGCAATGATCTTAGGTGCGATCTTCCCAGCGGTAATTCAATAGAAAGAAGGCAATGAAATGTTTGATACTTTAATCAAAAATGGCAAATTAATCGATGGCAGCAAAGTGGAAGTTGCGTTGGAAAAAGGCATAATCAAAGCAGTTGCTTCAGAGATCAATGAGCCGGCACGAGAAGTGATTGATTTATCCGGCAATTCCTATCTCTCTGCCGGTTGGATCGATGATCATGTCCACTGTTATGAAAAGATGAACCTGTATTATGATTATCCCGATCAAATAGGGGTCCAAAAGGGAGTAACAACGGTTATTGATGCAGGGACTACGGGCGCAGAAAATATTCGCGATTTTTATCAACTGACGAAATCGGTCAAAACCAATGTGTATGCACTAATGAACATTTCTAAATGGGGGATCGTGGAACAAGATGAACTTGCTGACCTGACAAAAATCCAAGAAGATCTAGTCAGAGCTGCATTAGCAGAGCTTCCGGAATTTATTGTAGGGATCAAGGCAAGAATGAGCAAAACAGTTGTCGGCGAGAATGGCATCACGCCACTAGAGTTAGCCAAAAAAATCCAATCAGAAAACAATGACTTGCCATTGATGGTTCATATTGGTTCGGCGCCTCCTGAATTAGAAGAAGTATTGACAAGAATGGAAAAAGGCGACGTATTGACCCATTGTTTTAATGGAAAACCGAACGGCATTTTAGACCAAGCCACGGATCAAATCAAAGACTTTGTTTGGGATGCGTATAAAAAAGGCGTTGTCTTTGATATCGGTCATGGAACAGACAGCTTTAATTTCCACGTTGCTGAAACTGCCTTAAAAGCAGGTCTCAAAGCCAACTCGATCAGTACAGATATTTATATCCGCAATCGTACGAATGGTCCAGTCTTTGATCTGGCTACTACGCTGGAAAAAATGAGAGTAGTAGGCTACTCGTGGGAAGAGATTATTGAGAAAGTCACCTCAGTTCCTGCCAAAAACTTCCACTTGGCGAAGAAAGGTCAATTGACTGTTGGTTTTGATGCCGATTTGACGATCTTTGAGATTGTCGAAAATGAAAAAGAACTGAAAGATTCCAATGGGGTTACACGGATAGCGAAAGAACAAATTGTTCCAGTCCAAACAATTATTGGAGGCGTCATTTATGACAATTAGCTATGAAAAGTTTGCTTTAAAGGAAGTCATCAATGCCTCGGGAAAAATGACGATACTCGGTGTCTCGAAAGTATCTGAAAATGTGCTAGCCGCACAACGATTTGGCGGTGAACATTTTTTTGAAATGAGTGATCTGACTGTGAAAACTGGCGCCTACCTTTCTCAGTTATTGAAGGTGGAAGATGCGCAGATTGTTTCTTCTGCTTCAGCAGGGATTGCCCAATCTGTCGCGGCTTTGATTGGTCAAGGCGACCTGTACCATGTTTATCATCCCTACACGGAAAAAATCACGAGACGGGAGATCGTCGTACCTAAGGGTCACAATGTAGACTACGGCACACCGGTTGAAGTAATGGTTGCTCAAGGGGGTGGACAAGTCGTCGAAGCGGGATATGCAAATATGTGTACACCGGCGCATGTCGCTAGGATGATCACGGAAGAAACAGCCGCACTTCTATATATTAAAAGCCATCATACCGTGCAGAAAAGTATGCTAACGGTGTCGGAGATGGTAGAAGTTGCCAAAGCCCATCACTTGCCATTGATCGTTGACGCAGCCGCGGAAGAAGACTTGTTCAAATACAGCGAAATGGGTGCCGACCTTGTTATCTATTCTGGCGCCAAAGCAATCGAAGGTCCGAGTGCCGGTCTGGTCATAGGGAAAAAGGAATACATTCAATGGATTCGTCTACAGTCTAAAGGGATCGGTCGGGCAATGAAAATCGGCAAAGACAATATTTTAGGCTTTACACAAGCAGTAGAAGATTACCTGCAAAATGGCAGTGAATCCGGTGAGTCCATGAAACAACGATTGGCACCTTTCGTGGCAGCGATCAATCAACTTCCTGATTTATCAGCGAAAATCGTTCAAGATGGCGCCGGGAGAGATATTTATCGTGCAAGTGTCACGGTTGCTGGCAAGAAATCTGCGAAAGAAGTCATTGAAGAACTAAAGGCACAAAACCCAGCAGTCTACACACGGGAATATCAAGCAAATAACGGAATTATTGAGTTTGATATTCGCTCGGTCAACCAAAACGAAATGGAAAAAATCATTAAACGCTTAAAAGAAATCATGTAGGAGGCTTTTAAATTGTCAGTTATTCCAAATTATTATAAAGATCGCGTATGTTTAAATGTATTGGCTCATTCAGTTGAAAATGCGAAGGCTTGTTATGAAGCAGCAGCAGGACATGTCGTACTAGGTGTGTTATCCAAAAACTATACTAGCGATGAAGCAGCGATCGAAGACATGAAAAAATATCAAGCGGCAACGGATAATGCATTGTCCGTTGGGTTGGGCGCCGGAGATCCCAACCAAAGTCAGATGGTTTCCCGTCTATCTGGTACTTTACAACCGCAACATGTCAACCAAGTATTCACTGGTGTAGGAACTTCCCGTGCTTTATTGGGACAAAACGATACAGTCATCAATGGATTGGTTTCACCAACAGGCAAGGTAGGGTACGTCAATATTGCCACTGGACCTTTAAGTTCACAGGCACCGGCGGCAGAGGTTCCCATCGAGACCGCCATTAAAATGCTGCAAGATATGGGTGGAAGCTCCATTAAATACTTCCCAATGAAAGGGTTAGCGCACAAAGAAGAATTCAAAGCAGTTGCGGAAGCTTGCGCCAAATATGATTTTTATTTAGAACCAACCGGAGGAATTGATCTGGAAAACTTCGAAGAAATTCTGCAAATCGCCATTGATGCAGGCGTTAAAAAAGTGATTCCGCATATTTACAGTTCGATTATTGACAAAGAAACTGGCGATACGCGACCAGAAGATGTGAAAACATTATTCGACATGGTCAAGAAAATCGTCAAATAAGTGAAGCATAAAGACTGTTTACTAGATGGGGAATCAGTCATTGGTAAGACACTCAGAGATGGGTGTCTTTTTTGCGTCAAGATTGCTACAAAAACAACTAAGAGACAAGTTTTCTATGTCCGCTTTGATTGCTCTTTGTAACCTAACCACTGGTTAATTTTTTTTAGAAAATAGAATCATTTAATCAATTGTTGCGTGTTCCGATTCTTGTTATGATCAAAGCAGTTACCACTATCAACCGAAAAGGAGACCACAGCGATGGAGATGAGGGAAGTGATTCGCCAGTATCGGAAGAAGAAAGGATTGACACAAGAAGAGCTAGCCAATCGCCTTGGTGTGACAGCGCCAGCAGTAAATAAGTGGGAAAAGGGGCATTCACATCCAGATATCTTGTTGCTAGCGCCAATTGCACGCTTACTAGACATTAGTCTTGATACGTTATTCTCATTTGAAAAAGAACTCACGATAACCGAAATCAATCAGATCATTCGTGAACTGGATCATAAGCTCAAAAAACAACCTTTTGAAGATGTATTTCGCTGGGCCAAAGAAATTTTGGATACCTACCCAAATTGTGAACAATTGATTGGCCAAGTAGCACTGCTTTTAGATGTACAGCTATTGGAACAAGCTGTTCCCGCTAAAGAAACATACCAGAAGCACATTCATCGTTGGTACGAACGGGCGTTAGAAAGTCGGGATGAAGATACCAGAAATCGAGCAGCCGATTCTTTGTTTGGATTTTACGTACGAAAAGAAGCGTACGAGAAAGCAGAAAGCTACCTCCATTATTTTTCCAATCAGAACCCAGAGAGAAAAATCAAACAAGCCTATCTTTACAGTAAGACCGGACGAGTAGCAGAAGCCTATCAAGCTTATGAGGAGCTGCTGTTTTCTGGTTATCAAAGGATGAGTATGGTATTCCAACAATTATATCTTTTGGCGATGAAGGATGAGAATAAAGCAAAGGCGCATCTGCTAGTGAAGAAACAGTCAGAATTGGCAAAATTATTTGAAATGGGGGAATATCACGAGGTATCCAGTGATCTTGACTTAGCTATTGCAGAAAAGGATGCGGATCGAACGATAGAAACAATGGAGAAAATCCTCGCCAGTGTTGCTAAAATCAACGATTTCACCCATTCAACGTTGTATGAACACATGACATTTAAGGAAATCGACAGCAACTTCGTTAACGAACTTTACGAGAATTTATTCCGCATGTTTAGTGATGAAGAAACCTTTTCTTGGTTGAAGACGAATGAACGATGGCAAGTGTTGGTAGGCAAGAGCAGATAAAGAAAGCGTGCTTTTCCAGTAATAAAAATCGACACAAGAACTGTTCCAATTAGTCATAAAAGACATGCAAGTTCTTCCAATAGGTAAAGTAAGAACAAGATAAAATGAGCAAATAAGTGTTAGTTAATTTGACGGCAATGTATTTGGTTAATCATTCAGGAAATCTTCTTGCTATTTTTACAGATCATTGAAACGCTTCATTATCTCTTGCTGTTTGGTAGGGTGTACCGGGGATTATCCAATGCTTAAGAGACAAAAAAGCGTTAAGTTTTGTAGCTGAAATCTATAATTGACAACCTTGCTAATCACCCTAATAAAAACATTTTTTCAGATAATTTTGAGATAGGAATAAAAAGCAGCTCATCAGTAGGTGAGCTGCTTTTTGTGTTGTTTTCTTAGGCATCTGCCTCTTCCGACAGCTGAATCAGTAAGTCTTTGATCACATCATAAACTGCGGCTGTTTCTGGGTAGGGGCTTTGGACGTTCTGGATAATAAACAGGTCTCGGTAACGGTATTCTGGGGCTAGTTCTTGCCAATTCAATGTGTCTGTGAGGGCAAGTTTGGAAATGATCGACTTGCCGATGTTATTCTCCAGTAGTGCTAGAATCATTTCGCTATTGTTGGCTTTAATGATCTGCGGGTTCAAATGATTCGAGTAAAGATACGTTTCATTGATATAGTACATTCCGGAATCATTCTCTCTGAGGATCCAGAAATCGGAATCAATATCTCCTGCTAGAACAAGTTCGTCTTTATAGACGAACTCTTTTTGGATCAAAGGAGAGACGATGGCTTTTTCGATCAGTCCGATATGGGCTTTGTTGGCTTCCACGGCATCAATGACTTCCTGAGAATTCATGATTTTGATTTCGAAAGCAATGAATGGAAAGTGTTCGATCAGCTGGCCCATGATCGTTGGGAGTAGGTGAACACCAGTTGTATTGGAGCAAGCCAATACGCAGTCCGTCTTGAAATTTTTGGCATTTTTAGCTTGTGCAAAGACACTAGCTAACGAATTTAACGAATCCACCACTTTAGGGTACAAGAATTCTGCTTGTTTCGTGGGTAGAATCAATTGTTTTCCTTTGCGTTCAAAGAGTTTGAACCCTAACTCGGTCTCCAATTTTTGAATTTGGACGGAGATGGTTGGCTGGGTCTTAAACATTTGTTTGGCGGCAACACTAAAATTCCTAGTTTCATAAACGACAACGAATGTTTTTAATAGTTCAAACAAAAGAATCCCACCTTTTTCTATTAATATAATTTATAACGGATATATAAAATCGTTATTTTACAAATAGTTAATTTGTGGTTATATTATAGATGACTACAAAAGATAACACAAGTACGATAGAAATTTTTAATCGTTCAGAAAGGATGGATCAATGAATCAAGCACTAAAAAATTTTTTGAATGCAATTCCGATACCTATTTGTGGGTTGATTTTAGGAACGGTTTCGTTAGGAAATTTATTGTTTGCCGAAGGGTTCGAAGCAATCGGCAATATCTTTTGTTTGATTGGTATTTTGATTATGGGATTGTTCCTTCTTAAGCTGTTTTTCACATTTAAACACACATTAGCGGATTTGAAAAATCCGATCATCGCTTCTGTTGCACCTACTTTTACCATGTCTTTGATGGTGATCTCGGTAGTGTTGGAGCGAGTATTTCCTAATTTACTGATGAATGACTTGCTATGGCTGACATCAATCGGGTTGCATTTGGGTCTCATGACTTATTTTGTTGTCGTTCATATTTTACCTGTCGACATTACGTTGGAATATGTGTATCCAAGCTGGTTTATTACTTTTGTCGGCATTGGAGTGATTCCAAATACATCAGCAGTCTTTATCAAAGAACTGGGGGAAATCGTTGTATGGATTGCACTGGTTCTATATTTTGCTCTACTACCAGTGATCCTGAAAAGAATCATGTTCCAAAAGATGACAGAAGCTTCAGCAGTACCTTTGATCACAATTTTGACCGCCCCTGGCTCCCTTTGTTTAGCTGGCTATCTGTCAGTCTTTAAAGAAGGATCGGCTTTATTTGTAGCTTTGATGCTGGTATTGTCCCAAGCAATTTATTTCTGCGTGGTATTTTACATGAAAAAAATGCTGGAAGTTGGCTTTTATCCAAGTTATGCAGCCTTCACATTCCCATTAGTCATTTCAGCAACAGCAATGTTCAAGTCTTCTCAATTCTTTATGGATCGCCCAATTTTATTTGGAGTGACTGAGTTATTGAGTATAGTTGAAACAGTATTAGCTATCGCAATGGTTTGCTATGTATTGCTGAAATACTTCGTTCATTTGTATAGTCAGACAAAGAGTTTGATCGCAGATCATGAATGTTAAGGTATTAATGGACGTGTCTTTGTAAGTTCGAGTAAGAAAATTGTTGTTATTGCGGGATAAATGAAAGTCATATTGTTTCTAAATAATAAAAAAGGATGTGGGTTCATATGAGAAATACAAGTAGAAAAGTAGTTGTCGTTGGAACTGGATTTGTAGGAACAAGTATTGCTTACTCAATGATCAACCAAGGGCTGATCAATGAATTGGTTTTGATCGATGTGGATCGTGAAAAGGCGGAAGGAGAAGCCCTTGATTTATTGGATGGGATGTCATGGGCCCAGGAAAACATCAAAGTTTGGGCTGGCGACTATACTGATTGCAAGGATGCAGATATCGTGGTGATCACGGCAGGTGTCAACCAAAAACCAGGACAAACACGGTTGGAACTAATCGATGTCAACGCGGGGATCATGACTAGTGTTGTAAGAGAAGTGATGGGGTCAGGTTTTGATGGGATTTTAGTCATTGCTTCTAACCCTGTGGATGTATTGACACACGTTGCTTGGCAAGCATCGGGTCTGCCAAGCAACCGCGTCGTTGGAACTGGGACAACGCTAGATACCACCAGATTCCGTAAAGAATTGGCGCAAAAATTAGAGATTGACCCAAGAAGTATCCATGGCTACATTATTGGCGAGCATGGGGACTCTGAAGTAGCAGTCTGGTCACATACGACAGTAGGGGGAAAACCGTTGCTAGAGTTTATCGTCAAAAACCATCGATTGACTGTCGAAGATTTGACAACCATTTCTGATCGGGTGAAAAATAGCGCTTATGAGATCATCAATCGTAAAAAAGCCACCTTCTATGGTATCGGTATGAGTGTTGCCAGAATCGTTCGAGCAATCTTGAACAATGAGCAAGCAGTATTGCCTGTCTCTGCCTATCTCGATGGGGAATACGGCGAAAAGGATCTATTTACAGGTGTCCCTTCGGTGGTTGACCAAGGAGGGGTGCGGGAAATCATTGAGCTGAATATCGACCCAGCCGAGAAGCAAAAATTTGCCCAATCCTGCAGCCAACTTAGAGAAGTGATCCAATCACTGGACAAAACGACTCATTGAGAAAGGAGAGATGCTATCACTATCGGCGATCATCCGCCAAAGTAATTGGTCAGTCGTTTCTCTCTCATAACAAATGACTATTTCCAAAAGGTAGTAGAATGGCGCAACGATTGTTCAGCCGATAAGACCACGATTAGTTGAAAATGAATTCCTTAGTTAATTGATAAGCCGTAATAGAAAAAGAGCAGCGCGAATCAACTCGAGCTGCTCTTTTTTGCTTACTTTGTTGGTAGAAAGATTCTTGGTTTATTCGTGGTATTTATCCAATAGTAGTGTACTGCTGCTTTTCTTGTTTGGCATGATAGGCTTCTACAGCAAGAATGGCTTGCTGGAACATCTCGCGAGTGATGGGATAGGGTACATGAACAATGTCGTTGGTGGTCATGGCTTTATCTAAGATGGCTTCCAAGTCCAATTGGGCATTGAGGTGCATGTCAGCCAAACAGACGGGCAGCTTGTTTTCTTTCATAAAAGCATAGACTCGTTGAAAGAGTTCGGTTTGCTGATCCATCATCAACAATGCTAGAACGCCGTAGCTGACAGAAGCCCCATGCAGATAATTCTCCATTTTTTCCAGAACAGTCGTACCATAATAGAACGAATGGGCCATGGCAGAATTGTAGTCATTGATGACTAAGACAGATACTAACCCGGTGGTCACGATGATATCTGAGACGACTTGTTGGATGGCATCCGAGGGGCGATTGGCGGCACTGTCTTTCAACGCTTGTGTGCCGTAGGTCAATAAGCGCTCCGTGCACATTTTGCTGATCTGAATGCCTAATGCATCGGTATGATCCAATTGATCCCCTCTAGAAGAAAAAGTGGCTTCGATTTCTTTCGATAAGGCGTCACCGATGCCGGCCCACAGGTAACTATCCGGCGCTGCGGCGATAATAGCTGTATCAATAAAGGCATGGACCGGCGGTTTTGAAGGAAAGAACAAGCCATGCATTTCGCCTGCTTCGGTGTAGATCACGCACACGGCTGTAACGGGAGAACAATTTGAGCCAATCGTCGGAAATGTGAAGACGGGCTTGGCTAATTTCTCACCTACGACTTTGACGGTATCACACACACGGCCGCCTCCAACGGCAAATAGGACCTCTGCTGCTTGGACACTTTCTTCCTGCAGTAAGCGTGCTACATTTTCATAGGTAGAATTTCCACCATACCATAGGCTGTCAATGACGAATACGTCTTGTGTCAAGGCAGACTTGATTTTGTGCTCTGCTTTCGCTAGTGCTGTTTTTCCACCAATCAGAACAGCTTTTGTCCCATAACTTTTAACGATATCATTTACTTTTTCGTAAGCGTCTGTTCCGATCGTATAATTTGGCAAAAAGATACTTTGACTCATATTGTTTTCCTTCTTTCTTTGCGACGATATTCGCTAATATTGGTCCTGTGATCTGATGAATGATCATGCCGACAGCAGCTGGAGTAACGGCAGCTGCGATCGTGGCGAAATGAGCATTCGCTAAGGAGATGGCTAATCCGGTATTTTTCATTCCTAATTGAAACATGATCGACTTGGCCTGTTGATCACTGACACCTAGTAGGCGGCTAATCCCGTAGCCTGCACCGTAACCGATAAGATTATGCAGCAAGACAAGGAAGATGACGATTATTCCAGACTGAACGATCACTGCCCCATTTTTCGCCACGGTTCCTGCAACGATCAAAAGGATGCTGACGGAAGAGACTAAGACAAAAGCCTGCATCCACGCATCGATATAGTTGGCAATAAGCTTATGGACGATGATCCCTAAAAGAATCGGCAGTAGTACCATCTGCAAAACCGACAAAAGCATGGCGAAAAATGAGATTTCTGTATACTGTCCAGCTAAAAAATAGACAAGAAAAGGGGTCACCACCGTTGCCATTAGCGTGGAGACAGTGGTCAAAGAGACCGTCAATGCGACATCTCCCTTGCCGATGAAGGTCATCACGTTGCTGGCGGTTCCTCCTGAAACAGAACCCAGCAAGACAAAACCGATGATCAGTCCGGAGGATAATCCGAAAAGCTGTGCCAAGCCATAAGCAACAAGCGGGCTGATGGTAAATTGGATCAATAAACCTAAAAGAAAAGCTTTTGGCTGAATCACCACCATTTTAAAAGCAGTGACATTTAACGTCATTCCCATACAAAACATGATGATGCTTAGTAACGTTGTTGTGCGCGTAGGTATCCACAAAAATGGTTGGGGAAACAGGTAGGAGATCAGCATCAAAAGGACCATGAGATAAATCAGGTATTTATTCACAAATTTGGCAATCGAATTTATTGTATTCATTAAGACTTTCCTTCCATCTTGACGTAAAGGGACTAGCAATCCTATCACCGTTTCCAACACCTGAGATGCTGCGGATCAGAGGAATCAATAGAAAACCAGCACAGCTACCAGCAAAAGTTTTCAACAAGCAAAGCTTTAAAAAGGGTATAAAAAAACATTCCACCCAAGAAGATTCTCTGTTCTTCTGGTGCAATGTGAATAGGGACTCTTTGAATAAAATACTCAAACAGTCCCGACTATAATAATAAAATAATTGCCTCTCTTCTACTAACAGTCATTCAATCACTTCCTTTGTCTAAATTTTCAGAATATTTAAATTGTTTTATCTAGTGTACAAAATAGTTTGGAATCTGTCAAAGGGAAAATGAGATTTTTGCTAATAAAGGAAATTAGAGACGGGATGAGAGAAAAAAGCTCAGAAGCGCAGACATCTTCTAAGCCTTTTTCATTGAAAGTAAAACTTTTCTAGGGTTTCAGTCTGCTTGAGAGGTTCAGATAAATCGAGGAAATAAGGCGTTTGCCAGTTTTGTGTTCGGGATGCGGTAGGATTTAAGTCCTGCACCCATGGTGGATACACGCGAAAAGCCATTTTCCCTGCGGTTGTTTCTGTTTTGATGATGCCGTTGGCGACAAGAACAGAAGACGGGAAGACAAATTGACCTTTTTGCTTGCCATCAAGGACAGTAATCATTCATTTGTCTGGATAGCCGCTTAATGAATAAGCTTGATTCTTTTCATGAGGGTGCTCCCACAATGCAGTGAAATAGCCTTTTTTCTTTGGTGTTTTCTTCGCCAGACGGCTACGAAAAGTCGTGTTTCCAACAACGAAAGTCATGCCTTCATATACGCTGTTTTGTCTCTCCGTTTGAATCTTAGTGGGGCCAGCTATATGGTGCATCTTCAATAATGCAGTCATCAATTTCTCTGATTGCCGCATTTTAGGCCATCACCAATCGTTTCCATTTTCTGATTTTTGTTCGGAAATTAGTGAATGGCGCCACTGAATTAATGTGGATCCATTTATACAGGGGCCATTGTGCTTTGGTTGTAGCCCACTTTCTCTGTCCGGGCTCAAACAGTTCGGTATCTGATAGTGTGCTGATCCATTGGCATAGTTCCTCCACCAGTTGGGTCAACTGCTGTTGTTGTTCTTTTAGGGAAAGCTGCCCATAGCGCTGATAAAATTGATCATAAAGTGCACCTAACTGATTCCACTTATAGCCTGCTGCTGGTGTTTGCACAGCAACGCCGTTTTTTTCTTGGGCTTCCCAGTCTAATAGAAGATGGAGCCACCCTAGTTGATAAGACAAATTTTCAGAGGGACTTTTATCTACCTCATCATGGTGCTGGTGTCTCCATTCTTCTGGAATCTCTTCAAATTCGGTGATGTATTTTTGAAACGTGTCTTGAATGGTTTGGATCAATTCTGCTTTTGTTTGATACTGACGCATTGATTTTCCTCCTACTCATCAGAAAGTGTTTTTTCTTTGGTGATTTGAATGACCAGACCAAACGGATCTTGCAAGATGGCGTAGAAGTCCGCAAATTCATTTTGAATAGGAGACTGATAGATCTTGCTCAATTGGTGTTGGCTCAATTTCTCGTAAATGGTTTGTGCTTTTTCGATCGTATCCGTAATGACACTCAATGACAAGGTATTTCCTTGCTGGCAAGGAATCCTAGGATCAATGGGTTGATCTGTCAACTGCATTTGCGTCTGGCCTATTTGCAGTACTGCGTGGGAAAGCCAATGCTCGGTGCCAGTTTCAATCACAGTATCGGGAGCCAATTGGGTTTTAAATTCTTGGAACGTCATTTTAAATAATAGTTTTCCATCAAAAATATCCTGATAGAAAGCCAGTGCTTCTGTTCCTTTTCCTTCTAAGGTCAAAAAAAGTGCTACATCGATGGATGCCAAAATCAATTCTCCTTTTCTCTATGATAAACTAACTGTAACAGTTAATGGTTTCATTTCATGACACCTTTGGAGGAGAATATGAAAAAAACAGAAAGAATCCAACAAGAAATGTGGTTCTGTTGCAAAGTTTTAAATAAAGAATAAAATCCCTTACGGTATCTATGATTTAAGCTGGGATTCCCAATAATACCTTGATTTCAGTACAGACCGAAAACCCGAAGAGAGTGCCTTCTTTTCGGGTTTTCTTATATAATCCTAGAATGGCTTCCATGCCTTTAATCGTGGTAGAGGCAGTGCGTAAACTTCGATAGAATTTATTGCGTCTCTTTACTGGACGATGGTCTTGTTCAATCAAATTATTCAGGTATTTAATGGTACGATGTTCTGTCCCTTGATAAAAGCCGTATTCTTTTAGTTTCTTAAAGGCACTTGTAATAGAGGGGGCTTTATCTGTGGCTACAACCTTCGGTTCATCAAACTGCTTCACTAACCGCTTAAGAAAAGCATAGGCTGCTTGTGTGTCCCGTTTTTTACGTAACTAAATATCCAAGGTTAAACCATCTGCATCGATGGCTCGATACAAATAATGCCATTTTCCTTTAATTTTGATGTACGTTTCATCCATTTTCCATGAATAAAAGGATTTTTTATTTTTCTTTTTCCAAATTTGATAGAGTAGTTTACCATATTCTTGCACCCAACGATAAATCGTCGTATGAGAAGCGTTAATGCCACGATCATATAAGATTTCTTGGACTTCACGATAGCTAAGGTTATAACGAAGATAGTAGCCCACGGCTACAATAATCACATCCTGCTGAAATTGCTTTCCTTTAAAAGGATTCATCGTCATTCCTCCTGCTATCTTTTTCTATTATTCTACCTTATTTGATAGTAGATTTAAAACTTTGCAACAGAACCCTTGATTGAATCCTTTAATAAGCAAATCAAGAAATACAGCCACCGCAAGGAACAGTTCCAAAACGAAGAGTCGATGGAACGTTTCTTAGTCTCGTCTTTTGATACTTACAACCAAAAATTCCTAGGTCGCAGTCATAAAGGCTTTCAACAGGCCGAAGGCGAACTTGAACAAATGCTAAGCCAACTGATTGAGAATTAGAAACAATCTGCAGTAGGGAAGAATCATTTACACAAAATTATTGACGCTCCCGCTACACTTAAAAAACTATTTGATTTCATTAACTAAAAACCACTTTTCTTTTACTTATCTTTATAAATTATTTTGTCAATCCATTGTTTAGCATCTTCATATGAATCTTGAGATTCAATTGCAGGTGTTAATGGCTCATCTGCATTATGATTCACCCCATCATTTGTTTCTATTGTTCTCGTAGAAAGTCCTAGATAGTAATCATCGTATAGCTTGAATCCTTCTCTGCCACTTAAATACCCTCCAGTGGATTGTCCAATAAATATACTTTGTTCTATATTACTAATAATAGTTAGTAATAATATTTCTGCTGAACTAGCAGTAGTATTGCTACCTAAAACTGCAACTGGTATATTTAATTTTTCTTGAGAACTTATAGGATAATTATAATCATCATAGACTATCTCAGAATCACTTAACCTAACAGGAAATCGATTGCTTTCATTATCCACGAAATTAAAAAGTATTCCGTTTGGTAAAAACTGAGCAAGACTTGCAATCAGCACGTCTAAATTTCCTCCGTTACTGGTAGATAGATCGATAATCACCCCCTTAATGTCCTTCTTATTTAATTCTATAAACTTTTGCACAGTCATTATATACTTCTCTTCTTCTGACGTCTTTCCAGAAAATCCGGGTAGTGTTATCGTAGCTACTTTATCTCTATCAATACTGACGATTGGTAAACTTACAAATTTTGAGTATTTCTCATCTTCTGATTCATATTTAATAATTTCTGTATGCTTGCCATAGTTTGCGGTTAGAAATGGTGTCAAATCTGAAATAGCTTCTGAAAAACTATCATATTTTTCCTTGTATACATATTCGTTCGTTTTTTCTTCCTCGTGTATTCCTTTACGCTTTGATATGTATATGATATCCGAAATAAACTTGTTTTTAGAAGGTGGGATAATATAAATTGCTTCATTCATGATATCTAAAGATATTCTAGGAACCCAATATGTTAAAATTGGTAGTATTATTACTGTGAGTAATACAATCCATTTTAGTCTTCTTTTCATATTGCCACTTCTCTCTTATGTGTATGTTAGTACATTTTATCGCTATTTAATGTACATTACTCAAACGGTATTTTACCACTATGAAAGATTACTTTAATTATTGGACTATAATATCGTCTACTGAGTGAAACTCGCATTATTTGATGCTAACACCAAACCTTACTTATAAATTATTTCCAACACAAACAATTTCAGAGAGTAAGGATTCTTTAATAGTTTGGAATTTATCACAGTCATTGGGCGTTATACATTGGATTTAACGAGTAATTATAAAATAATCGGACATATTACACTACGCATATGAGAAAATCAAAAATCAGCAGAAATTGGATACACTTTAAATAAAACATATTGGAATTTAGGATACGCTACTGAAGCATAATCTGAATTAATTCGTCTAACTTTTAAAAACCTAAAATTAGACGAATTAGTAGCTAATTATGTGATTGAAAATAGATCCAGTAGCCGAGTTTTAGAAAAAAGTTTTTTTGAAATTAAACAAGAAGAAAGAAAATCATTACGAAGAGTAATGTTGAATTATGCATTAATAAAAAAAGTAAATTAGTTATTTAAACCCTTAGTTAACATAATCAGATGTTATACTTAGTTATTTCTTACTCTATTTTTGAAAGTTCCTGTAATAAAGAGTTTAAAAAAGTAATAATGGAAGTATCAATGTTTAAGGAGTGAGTAAAATGAGTGAATCTATCCTATCAATAAAATTAAAAGAATATAGAATTGCTAATTCTCTTACTCAGCAAGAATTAGCTGAAATATTAGATGTTAGTGATAAAAGTATATCTAAGTGGGAGTTAGGTGATACTTATCCTAGTAAAAAAAATGTGATAAAAATATCAGAGTTATTAGGTATATCTATTGAGATATTGCTGATAGAAGAAATAGTTGAAGATAGACAAAAAGAGAATAAATTAATTAGATATATAGTCCCTGTATTGTTAGTTAGTATTTTTATTATGACAGTATTGAATCTTGTCAATTTGAAAACTATCAGAAATCAAGCTGATGAAATAACTGAAAAAAGTAATGAAGTACAAAAGCAGAAAAAAGAGTTAGACAAATTATATAATTACACAGTAACCTTTGTTTTAGCTCCCAAGACACCATACACTGATTTCAAAGAGTTTATTGAAAATTATGTTAATAATCTAAATAATGAGATATATGTATACAACGGAGAGGACCACATAGTTCTTTCATTCAACATGGGAGCTCATAATAATGATGAAATAGAATTTATTTTCCAAGAAATAAAAAGAGAAGCACCAGGGTTAACTAATTCAGAATACCATGCTACTCCTTAGTCAAATAGTTAACATAATGTGCATTAACACAAGACGCCCGTCAATCAAGCGATTGACGGGCGTTCTTTGTGATTTTCAATTGGTCTAGCTAGGTTTGATCACTAAAACGTTGGCAAATCAAGCTTCTTCTCTTTACGTATTTTGTGAAGAAACCGGGGGGGGCGAGTAAAGACGATGTTATGTTCCAAGCTGGACTTGTCGCAAGATAAGCGAAATGTTGCTTTTCTAACAAGCGTAAAATACAGCGGACTTGATCCGCTGTTTTGTCGGACGCTATGGCTAGGCATTCCACAAAGTCAGCAGGCAAGGAGAAAACGGAACGATTCGCTGTCTGCCAGCCGCTGAAGATCGTGGGATCAAATTCATACCGCCCACCCGCCGACAAAAATCACTCACCGACAAACCAAGGTGCCCCACGATATACGCAGTAATCGGATTGTTTTTTAGTAACAAATCGCGCAGTTGCATCATAATTACGAATCTGTGAAGCAGTCTTTTTAATATAACCAGAACGGACTGAAGCAACCACACTTTTACAAAAATGTTGTTCAGACTGCATTGCAACAGCATATTTATCTTGTAATTCAAGCTTTTTATTTTTAACCTTAAATGCCATTGAATGCTCCTTCCCAACAAAAAAAGACTTTTACCCTATCTCGGCAAAAGTCTTGAAAATTCAATGATATTCTAGTAGAAAAAGATATGAATTAAGGACGTTGGTGAGATAACGTTTCTTAATTGGTTAGTAAAGTTGCGTCAACAACTTACTAGCCTCTTTTTTTTTATGTTTTTTTATATATAATTCTGAATTGTTTCTACAAAATTAATTTTACAACTAAAAAATTGCAAACACAACTAAAAAAATCAAACAAAAAGACAAATGTCTTTAAATTCAACATAATAAATTTTCTAAACGAGTAAACAAACATCAAAATTAAAGATATAATAAGTGTGCTGTCTTCCTTTTGGCTGAAATCTTCAGCGAGAAAGGAGGTTAATATCTTGCGTACATTACTTGACGTCTTACTTGGAGTCGCGGTTGCTGTGATTGCACACCACATCAACAAATGGCTAGATTCCAAGGACAAATCAGACAGTTAGCCTCCCGCTTAAAAAAAGTGAAAAAAGAAAGAGCCGACGGTTGCACCCGATCGGCTCTTTTTGGTTAATATCTGCATACATTACTTGTACTTTTATTATAAATGCAAACTACCAAAAATGCAATCAGAGCAACCCTTTTTTAGAAAGTGGCACGAGAAACCTCTAAGTATCAAGAGAAGCTGATCCCTGCATAGCAGGGACCAAAAAAACAAAAGGCAATTCATATCTTTTCTAATAATTTTCTCTTTGATTCTGAAAATTCTTGTTCAGTTATAACACCTTGATCTAACAATTTCTTTAGTTCAGAGATTCTAAAAATCACATCATTTTCATTTTTTTGGTTTTGGGAAGTTAAATTTTCACCAAAATTAACCATCATACGCTTGGTTTCTTGCTTATTTTTCTCAGACCTAGACAAAATACCACCAACAAAATAAAAAGGTTCGAGAGACAGCAAACCACAAATTATGAAATATATAGCCCAACCATCACTATCAGGAATATTTTTAAGCCCAGCATACCCCAGAAATTGCAAAGGAACAAAAATAATAAGAATCGCAGGTACCCAAATAGCAACAATACCTATAAAAATGGTTCTCAGAACCCAACCAATACTCAATACTGTTTGAGCAGTTGAACTACGTATGTTTGAACTACGTACTTTTTCAACTCTTCTATTTATAGATTTACCAGAACCTCCAACAACAAACATTTTAGGATTATATATCCGAGCTTCAGATCGACAATACCACCACCCAACTAAATATATAGGATTGAATGTAAATAAAACTGCGGCTAAAGTAAAATAATTCCATCCATTTTGCACAGGTATTTTTCTAATAGCAAACAACATAATTAATTGAAAAATGATCATAACAGGTCCATTTTTAAAATAGTAATCAGAAAAATCCGAATACGTATATATAATCAAAAAAGTCCACAACCACCATCCAACCGCTACAATATCCCGACCCTTCGAAGGAATGAGCCCCCTCGAAAATAAAAGCATTTCTTTCATTCTTTATTGTCCTTCCAAAAATTATACTTTATTAAAAATTATATCACATATCAATTCAAAACCTTGGGCGCTGTCGCCCCAAACCCAGACGCCTCCCCACCGAATATTAAGCCGTATTCGCCCAGATTCGGATTTTCAATCTAAACTTGTTGTTGCCACACATCATTTTCAATTTTATCTAATAGGCTCCAGTCTGAAGGTTTAACAGCATACTTCACAACCTCTAAAACAGCTGAAGTAGTAGCATCAATAGACTTCCCCTTTTCATCAGCAGCACGTTGCAAATCAAAAGCTTTTTTGTTCAAAGAGCGATCATTATTCAATGCTTGCCATTTTTTAAATAAAACATCTTTTGTAGCATCTAAATCAATATCATCATCAGCTAAAATCAATAAATGAGCATGATAATTAAATAAATTACGAGTAGATTTGTTCAAAACCGCATCACGATTAAGAGTCAATTCAAAACTAACCAACCCGCCCAAAAAGATACCATCGCCAACCAACTGAAGTCCATTTTTACGTGAAGCCCCATCAGTCAAAGCCTTAATAAATTTACTTGTTCTATCTCTAAAAATTGAAGATTGTTCCTGCAATGAACCTTTGGAGAAATTAGGAACTGTCAAAGTCAGCAAAAATGCTTTAATATCGCCGGACACTTCGCCAGTGGCTTCGTGATCAGCTTGCGTCAATCGCTTTGCAACTTCTATTTGCTCAGTGACTAATCGAACACGTTCACTGCTTTTAGACTGTTCTTGAAGCGGTGAAAGACTATCACCACAGCCAAAAACAACTCTCATTTTTCCTGAAGTGTTATCAGAATTTGTTAAAAATTCAACATCTAGCTGTCAACGGCATACACAATCCATCCTTTCAGAGCTATCTTAGGGTTCACGGAAAAAGTGCCACCACTTCTTCTGTCTTTCTTGTTTCGGTCGCACGACTTCATTTTCAGAAGTGAATTTCTCCTCTTGCTCTGAGAGGTCCCTGCGAGCGATCTGAGGCGTTTTAAAATTTTCTGAACCCATTTATTCGATTATTTGTTTAAATCGTCTGATAGGCGTTCCTGTGGCGTCAGAAGCAGTATTTGTTTGTTCGCTTGCAAAGTTAGTTGTTGTTGCTGATCAAGAAGTTTTTGTTGTTGGGCTAATAACGACTGGAGCTGTTCAATTTGTGCGTCCTTTTGTTGCAACTGTGCAAACAACTTCGTTTCTATACTGTCATAGCTTGCTGTGTCAGGAATTTCGAACGCTTCAAGCAACTCGGGACGTCCTAGCTTGTCAGCAAGGTGCACCACCCCCGACCATAGCACTGTCTTGTATCCTTGGCTGTTTTTGCCAAGGTACGTTGGCTTTAGGTTGTCAACATGTTTCCTCATAGCTTGTCTGCTGATACCAAAAAATTCAGCAAGTTCTTTTACTGTCAACATTTGTTTTGGTTATCTGTCCGTTGTCACAAGGGTGCCACCTCGTTTGTTTTTCTTTTAGTATACATGAATTCGCTTTGCCAAGCGAAACCGATTGAATGCAGCAATCAAAGTGGAGGAACATGCCATAAGAAAACTACATGTTTTCTTCTAGGGGTAGCGTCAGGAAAATGCGGATTTACAACGCTAAGCACATTTTCAAGACGATTCCCCATTTTTTAACAACGTTAAGAAAACTTTTCCTGTTTTGCTTTGATTAAATCCTGTCCGTTGTTCGTAAAGTGTATGGCTGGTGTGAACCAATTAGAACGAGATCTTATCCGTATGCCTCAACGAGAAGGGATTGAGCTGGCTAAGAAAGAAGGGAAGTTTAAGGGTCGTTTAAAGAAATATCATAAAAATCAGGCAGGAATGAATTATGCAGTAAAACTATATAAAGAAGGCGGTATGCCTGTAAATCAAATTTGCGAAATTACTAATGTGTCTAGGGCTTCATTATATAGAAGGCTATCGGAAGGAAACAAATAGTTTGTCCTGATTCTATCAAAAGGTTTATTTTTTTTGATACCAACATTTTTAGGCATGAAATGTCGACAATTATTATCTATTTTGTTTTAAAGTAAATATTGAAAGGAAGTAAATTTATGGATTGGCTAGAAAGAATGAACAATGCGTTAAACTACATTGAAAATAGCTTGAATGAAGAAATAGACTACAAAGAGATTGCAAAAGCAGCTAATTGTTCAGAGTTTCATTTTTCAAGAATGTTCTCTTCAATCTCAGGTATATCGCTATCAGAATATATTAGACGTAGACGGTTAACACTCGCAGCATTTGAAATTCAAAAAAGTGATATCCGGATCATTGATGTGGCAATTAAATATGGTTATGTTTCTTCTGATACTTTCTCACGTGCTTTTCAAAAAATGCATGGAGTAACCCCTTCCAACGCTCGTAATAGAGGGGTACAGTTAAAAGCCTTTCCCAGAATTTCCTTTCAAATTTCTATTAAAGGAGATACCGAAATGGAGTACAGAATTGAAAACCTTGATTTTGAATTAAGAATTGTTGGAAAAAGTAAGCCAGTAAAAACAAGCAGAGCATTTAAAACAATCCCTACGCTTTGGAACACTGCGAAAAAAGATGGATTTATGCAAGAACTAGTAGATATGTCATGGGAAAATCCAAAATGCACGCTTGAAAGCCTTCTGGGGGTTTGCGGAAAAGAAGCCGCCATAACAGATGAACAATTTTCCTATTTTATGGGCGTAAGATACGATGGGGAATCCCCAGAAAATATGGAGACGCTTATTATTCCCGCAAGTACATGGGCAGTTTTTCCGAACATAGTGGATGCATGGAAACGTTTATATTCCGAGTGGGTCCCTACCTCCGAGTATGAACTTGCAAATTTACCGTGTATAGAATGTTATTACGGTCCGAAGCATAAACCAAGACACGAACTCTGGGTCCCTGTTATCCCGAAGTAAATTACATATTCAGTAATAGAATGCTGTTTATGGAGTAACGAAAAAAGAGCCGAATTTCTCAATTTAGGTGATGGGAAATCAGGCTTTTTATATTGGAAATTCCTTATCGTTGTAAATCCGCATTTTCCTGACGCTACCCCTTCTAGTAATTTTAGTATATAGTCTTCCGCTATGATCAACCGTAAATGGTCGAAAGGGATTTTTGTGGATTTACTGAGTCGATTCATTTCTTCCTCACTCTTGATCCTTTCATAAATTTTTTGGTTCGTTCGATTCGATCCCATTCTGTATTGGTCAAGTAGCGGGAGAGTTCATAGGTTAACCGAGAATCCTCTGCATCGTGCACAAGATCAACTCCTCTTTTTATGGATTATTATAAAGGCAATAGAAAATAAAGAAACAACTGATCACTTGAATTGTTCATGTTATACTCGTTAATGGCAACTGCCCCGTAAGGGGGTGTCACTATGATTAAGGAACTAATTTCGCTGATTATCGCCCCACTTTTGGTGGGTCTAGTACTTTTGCTAGTTGATCGCTGGTTAGACGATTAGCCGATAGTCGAAGCAGTTGCCATCTGGCCCCAACGCTGGAGTCGCAACAGCGCAAAAAAAGCCCTCCTATTCGCTGTAGGAGGGCTTTTGGTGTAACTATGATTTTAAACTAATTCCGCTTCGCACACTTATTATAGCAAGAAATTTGGAAAAAATCAAAATGCAGCAATCATTACTAACCAGTTTTTCCCACTGAAATTATTGGGAAATTGATATCAAAAAAGGTAGGTCACATTTTCAACTTTCTATGGTCGAAAATGTGACCTACCTTAAAAATGACCAATCCCATACAGCACTAACGTTTTACTGACCTCGTTACATGTAGGAAGTCGTTTCCTAACCCCCCTATTAGTAAATGGGGGTTCACGGTCACTTCAGCTCGCACAGCAAACGCTGTACGCCATTTCTCTTTTTAGCCATAGGGTTCTGTTGCAAAGTTTTAAATAAAGAATAAAATCCCTTACGGTATCTATGATTTAAGCTGGGATTCCCAATAATACCTTGATTTCAGTACAGACCGAAAACCCGAAGAGAGTGCCTTCTTTTCGGGTTTTCTTATATAATCCTAGAATGGCTTCCATGCCTTTAATCGTGGTAGAGGCAGTGCGTAAACTTCGATAGAATTTATTGCGTCTCTTTACTGGACGATGGTCTTGTTCAATCAAATTATTCAGGTATTTAATGGTACGATGTTCTGTCCCTTGATAAAAGCCGTATTCTTTTAGTTTCTTAAAGGCACTTGTAATAGAGGGGGCTTTATCTGTGGCTACAACCTTCGGTTCATCAAACTGCTTCACTAACCGCTTAAGAAAAGCATAGGCTGCTTGTGTGTCCCGTTTTTTACGTAACTAAATATCCAAGGTTAAACCATCTGCATCGATGGCTCGATACAAATAATGCCATTTTCCTTTAATTTTGATGTACGTTTCATCCATTTTCCATGAATAAAAGGATTTTTTATTTTTCTTTTTCCAAATTTGATAGAGTAGTTTACCATATTCTTGCACCCAACGATAAATCGTCGTATGAGAAGCGTTAATGCCACGATCATATAAGATTTCTTGGACTTCACGATAGCTAAGGTTATAACGAAGATAGTAGCCCACGGCTACAATAATCACATCCTGCTGAAATTGCTTTCCTTTAAAAGGATTCATCGTCATTCCTCCTGCTATCTTTTTCTATTATTCTACCTTATTTGATAGTAGATTTAAAACTTTGCAACAGAACCCTCGAGACTCTGTTCACAAAATCAAATAAAAAAGCTCTGTGAAATAAGTATAGTTAACAATAAAATATCCGAACGATAGAGAGAATGAACTGTGATCTAGCAGTTCCTCGTCGCAAATTCACTAGAATTAGCATTATTTACTCTAAATTGTTCGGATATTTTTTCTTGTTTTTAATTATGATTACAGTGCCTATTTTTAACGAAATTTGCTTATTTTCAAAATGTATGATTATATTTTAGTAAACACTTTCAAATATGAAAAGAGGAGCTATTATGGTAGGAATTAGGGATGTTGCAAAACGGGCGGGTGTGTCCATTGCAACAGTATCGCGCGTGCTAAATGAGGATCCGACACTTTCAGTAACCGATGAAACCAAACGAAAGATTGCAGAATCGGTTAATTTTTATCATTATGTCAAAAAAAGTCCCGTTGCAAAAAATTTAACAAATATTGCATTAATAACGACAGTTTCTGAAGTAGATGAGTTGGAAGATCCCTATTTTCGAACGATTCGCAGAGGGATTCAAGTCGAAGCAGAACAAAGCAAAGTCAATTTGAAGAAAATTATTCGTTTGTCAGAAACACCGTTGGAGCAAGACGATTTGCTAAAATGTCAAGGTGTGTTGATTATTGGGCAGGTGCTATCTTCTGTGATTGAAGAAGTATCAGCAATTAATTCGAATGTCGTAGTGATTGATGACCCTAGTATTGAAGCTGAAGTAGATGCAGTTTATACTGATTTAACAAAAGCAACGAATCAGCATTTAGATCGATTGTATAAAAAAGGACACCGAAACATTGCGTTTATCGGAGGAGGACGTGTTCGTTTAGATAGCCAAGGAAATAAACACGTGTCAGATGATGATTATCGAAAAATAGCCTATGAGACGTGGATGAAACAAAAAGGATTAGAAAAATATAGTCAAATTTATTTAGAAGGCTGGACCACACTTGACGGAATGCAGGCAGCAGATTTACTTTTGAAAAAACATGCTAAAGATAAGTTGCCGACTGCTATCATGGTAGGAAATGATCCTATTGCTGTGGGGGTTTATCGTTCACTTCAAAAAAATGGTCTACATATTCCAGAAGATATTTCGATTGTGAGTTTTGATAATATTGAAGTTGCTGAATTTTTAACACCTGCATTAAATACGGTGAATGTGAATACAGAAGAAATTGGAAAACTAGCAGTTCGCATGGTTAATGAACGAATAAAAGAAGTTAGAAATGTTTCGATCAAAGTGATTGTTTCTAATAATATTATTGTTAGAGAAAGTGAAAAAAATATCGATTAAAAAGTAAACATCCAAAAAAGGGTGTTTACTTTTTTGTTTACTAATATTTTTAGTAAAAAATCTCGACAAAACATTAAGTAAACAGTTATGGTGTTGTTAACAAAAAGAAAACGCATTCAAAACAGGAGGAATTAAGATGAAACATTTCAAAAAAATAGCTTTAACAGGGATAGCTGTTTTAACTGGGACATTACTCGCAGCATGTGGTGGGGGAGATAGTAATTCTAAAGACGGGCAAGTAACTTTAAGCTATGCGAGTTGGGATACTGACCAAGCTCCAGGACTAAGAAAAATGTTAGATGAATTTGAAAAACAAAATCCTGATATCAAAGTAGAAATGGAGACAACGCCTTGGGATCAATATTGGGTTAAATTAGAAGCTGCAACAACGGGAGGTAATATGCCAGATGTAGTAACCATGCACTCTAGCGAATCCTATAAATATATGTCACAGAATGCTTTGATGGGACTTGATGATGTTATCAAAGAAAATGATATTGACATGGGAAACTTTACTGAAGGAATTGCTGATTTCTATACGCTTGAAGACGAACTATACGCAATCCCTAAAGATGCTTCTGTAGTGGGGCTATGGTACAACAAAGAATTATTTGATAATGCAGGTGTCGATTATCCAGATGAAACATGGACATGGGAAACACTCAGACAAGCTGCAATTGATTTAACAGATGAATCAAAAGGCATCTATGGTTTTGCATCACATATTGGAACAGAGACTGGCTACTGGCCATTTATTTATCAAAATGGGGGAGAAGTATTTGCCGATGACAATACAAAATCAGGTTTGAATACCCCAGAAGCACAAGAAGCTTTAGCTTTTTATCGAGATATTGCACTTGTTGATCATGCTTCACCAACAATTACAGAATTACAAGATCCTGATAAGTTAAGTCGTTTTCAATCAGGTAGATTAGCAATGATGATTGAAGGAAACTGGTTTGCACCGGGATTTTTGAAAAATGACTATCTAGTTGAAAATGTTGCTTCTGCCGTGTTACCTAAGGGAAAAGTTAATGCAACAATTACAAATGGACTTGGTTGGGCTGCCAGTGCGAATACAAAATACCCAGAAGAAGTGAAAAAACTAATGGCATTTTTAGCTAGTGAGGATGCCAATAAAATCCAAGCGGAAACGGGGGCATCAATCCCAGCACTAAAAGGCTTTGAAGACGAGTGGGCTGCTTCTTCAGATACAATTGATTTGAATGCTTTTGGAAAAATGTTGGAGTATGGAGTCCCTCGTCCATACAATAAAGATGGATTACGAGCTGAACAAGCAGAAGTTCAAATTATTAACCGTATTCTGTCTGGTGAAGTAACTGTTGAAGATGGAACCGCTCAAATTGAAAAAGAAGTCAATGCGATATTGAGCGGAAATTAAATTAGTTAATTATACAATATACAGGCGAAAGGATTCTATTTCGTCTGTATATTAATGGATGAATACCAAAAAGGGGGATATTATGAAAAATCGAATTTTTGGAAAATATCGTAAAGATCAAGTGATATGAGGCTATATTTTTATTTTTCCAACGGCATTAGGATTAATTTTATTAAATATATGGCCAGCAATTCAAACAGCAATTTTAAGTTTTCAAAAAACGGTAGGGTTCGGTGATACTGAATGGGTCGGATTAAGAAATTACCAAAAAATGTTTGCAGACGGTGAAGTTTTTCAGTCTTTATTAAACACATTAATTTATGTAGTGGTTTCGATACCTAGTATTGTTGTATTATCCTTGTTGGTGGCAGTTTTAATGAATAGAAAAGTTAAAGGATTGTCGATTTATCGGACAATTTATTTTCTACCAGTCGTTGCTGCACCATCCGCAGTCGCAATGATTTGGCGCTGGATGTTCAATAATGATTATGGATTGATTAATAACATGTTGGCTAAAATAGGTCTCGATGGACCAGCATGGTTAACGGATCCATCGATTGCGATTTATTCTATTATCATTGTAGGAGTTTGGAGTGCTATTGGTTATAACATGGTGTTATTACTAGCCGGCTTATAAGAAATTCCTAAAGATTATTATGAAGCAGCGGAAATTGATGGTGCTAGTCCAATCCAGCAGTTTTTCAACATTACGTTACCATTAGTTACACCAACATTATTTTTTGTAGTTGTAACAACAGTTATCAATGCTTTCCAAGTATTTGATGTTATTTTTATGATGATTACTCCTAATAGTACCGCCATGTTTAAATCACAATCATTAGCCTATTTATTCTATAAACATTCATTTATTTTAAATGACAAGGGATATGGTTCGGCAATCGTTATGTTCCTTTTAGTGATTATATTAATTATTACTGCAATTCAAATGAAGTTGCAGAAAAAGTGGGTAAACTATTAAGGAGGCTATCAAATTATGAAAAATAAATTTTTTTCAAATGCGCCAATCCATATCATGCTTATTTTAGGTGGTATTGCAATGGCATTACCTTTTATTTGGATGATTTTAACTTCAGGGAAAACGTTGGTTGAATCTACCCAAATTCCACCTACAATTTTCCCTGAGAAATTTCAGCTAAGTAACTATCAACAAGTACTTGATTTATTACCATTCATGGCTTTTTATATCAATACATTTTTAATGGTTGTTGGACGAGTGATTGGCTCGGTTTTATTTTCAGCAATGGCTGCATATGCTTGTGCGCGTCTAAGTTTTCCAGGGAAAAATATCTTTTTCAGCTTAGTACTTATTCAAATGATGATTCCCGGTTCCATTTTTATTACTCCACAGTATTTATTAGCACAAAAATTGGGTATTTTAAATACAATTCCAGCATTAATATTACCAGGGTAGTTAGTGCGTTTGGTACGTTTTTATTAAGACAATTTTTCTTAGGTTTACCTGATGAATTGGAGGAAGCGGCCTATTTAGAAGGTGCCAATATTTGGACGATCTTTTTCAAAATTATGTTGCCGCTTGCTAAATCAGGATTGGTTGCACTTGGAATATTCACAGCGTTGTTTGCATTTAAAGATTTAATGTGGCCATTGATTGTCAATACTTCAATTGATAAGATGCCTTTAGCTCCGGGATTAGCAAACTTACAAGGACAATATGCCACGAACTTCCCACAATTAATGGCAGGTTCGTTATTAGCAATTTGGCCAATAGTTGTGATATTCATCGTTTTCCAAAGAAAATTCATTGAAGGAATTGCTACAACAGGTGGTAAATTATAAAACTATTAATTAGTGATTGGAGAGTAAGTACATGACAAAAATTACATTTATTGGTGCAGGAAGTACTATTTTTGCAAAAAACGTATTAGGCGATGCGATGTTAACTCCAAGTCTACAAGATGCACATATTGCATTGTACGATATTGATGAAAAACGACTAAAAGAATCAAATTTAATGCTTAAAAATATTAATAAAAATTCGAATGAAAATCGTGCTGATATTGTTTCTTATTATGATCGCAAAGAAGCGTTAAGAGAGGCTGATTTTGTTATCAATGCTATTCAAGTGGGTGGTTATAAACCTTCAACAGTGATTGATTTTGATATTCCTAAAAAATATGGGTTGCGACAAACTATTGGTGACACCATGGGGATTGGTGGGATTTTTAGAACCCTACGGACACTACCAGTAATGTTAGACTTTGCTAAAGAAATGGAAGAAGTTTGTCCAAATGCTTGGTTATTGAACTATACAAATCCGATGGCGATGTTAACCATGGGTGTTTTAAAAGCGACGAGTATTAAGACTGTTGGTTTATGTCATAGCGTTCAAGTATGCGTACCAGAATTGTTTGAGCATTTAGGAATAGCCGATCAATATGACTTAAATGACTTTCAATGGAAAATTGCAGGCATTAATCATATAGCATTCTTGTTGGAAATTACAAAAAATGGGGAAGATTTCTATCCAACAATTCGTCAGTTAGCTGCAGAAAAACCAAATCCACATCCAGATTCTGTACGTTTTGAATTGTTGAAACGTTTTGGTTACTATATTACAGAATCAAGTGAACACAATGCAGAATACCATCCATACTTTATTAAATCAAAATACCCAGAATTGATTGACGAATTAGGGATTCCGTTGGATGAATACTTACGTCGTTGTGAACAACAAATTAATGATTGGGAAAGCATGCGAGAGGACATTGTAAATAATGGGGAGTTAACACATACGAGAAGCCGTGAATATGCTTCATATATCATGGATTCTATTACGACAGGAACTCCGTCAGTGATTGCAGGAAATGTCTTAAATAAAGGCTTAATCACAAACTTACCGACAGATGTTTGTGTGGAAGTACCTTGTTTAGTCGATAAAAATGGCGTGCAACCAACCTATGTCGGTGAATTGCCAACACAATTAGCTGCTTTAAATCGGACGAATATCAATGTTCAAGAACTGACA
Organism: Enterococcus sp. FDAARGOS_553; assembly: GCF_003812305.1. Taxonomy (NCBI): domain Bacteria; kingdom Bacillati; phylum Bacillota; class Bacilli; order Lactobacillales; family Enterococcaceae; genus Enterococcus; species Enterococcus sp. FDAARGOS_553. The sequence goes on along the minus strand of NZ_CP033740.1, from coordinate 905,736 downwards.
GTAGAAGCCGCTTTAACACTAGATAAATCAAAAATTTATCAAGCAGCGTATTTAGATCCACATCTATCATCTGAATTGTCTTTAACAGATATCAAAAATTTAGTGGATGATTTAATCGAAGCACATGGGGACTATTTACCTGAATATAATTAAAAAGAAGCTGAAAGAGTAAGGAATTTTCAATTCCTTACTCTTTTCTTAGTTAAATTTAGTAAAAATATTGACAAAACACTTAGTAAACAGTTACATTAGTGTTAACAAAAAAGAAAACGCATTCAAATTGTATAAGGAGGAGCATAAAATGAAGTGGTCTAAAAAAATCATTTTAACTTGTATAGCACTAGGAGCAACGATCTCTTTGACTGCTTGTGGAAAAAATCAGGAAGATGCAAGCGGTAAGGTAGAAATAGAGTTTTTTAATCAAAAAAAAGAAATGACTCAAACGATTCAGGAGATTGCTAAAGATTTTGAAGCAAAAAACCCTGATATTCATGTAAAAGTTGTGGATGTACCGAATGCTGGTGAAGTAATTAAAACACGTATGCTTGCAGGCGATGTACCAGATGTCATTAATCTTTATCCTCAAAGTATAGAATTGAAAGAATGGGCGAAAGCTGGTTATTTAGAGGACTTAACCGAAGAACCGTATTTAGAGAATATCAAAAATGGATATGCACAACGTTTTGCTATTGAGGATCGTGTATATAGCATACCATTAACCGCTAATGTCTATGGTTTTTACTATAACAAAACTGCTTTTGAGGAAATGGGAATTCAAGCACCAGAAACTTGGGCAGAATTTGAAAAAATAGTAGCTGAGATTAAAGATCAAAACAAAGTACCGTTTGCGATTGCAGGAGCAGAAGGCTGGACTTTAAATGGTTATCACCAACTAGCTTTAGCGACTGCTGCTGGTGGTGAAGAGGAAGCGAACAATGTTTGGCGTTTCTCAGAAGTTAATGGAATTAATGCTGAAAGCAAAGAAATGCAAAAAGATTTTAATCGATTAGATTTGTTAAGAGAACCAAAAGCTTTGCAAAACAACTGGCAAGGTGCCGGTTATAACGATACAGTAGTTACTTTTACAAAAGGTGATGCGTTGATTATGCCGAATGGTTCATGGGCAATGCCGATGATTCATTCACAAAATCCAGATTTTGAAGTAGGAACTTTTCCTTTTCCAGCAGATGAAGCAGGTCAAAGTCTAACGATTGGCGCAGGAGACCTAGCCTTATCAGTTTCTGCAACTTCTCAACATAAAGAAGAAGCCAAACGTTTTGTAGAATATATGACAACACCTGAAGCGATGCAGAAATATTATGATGTAGATGGTGCACCGTGTGCTGTTGAGGGCGTTATCGAGAATACTCAGGATTCACCATTAAGTGGTTTAACTGAACTTGCTTTTACTGATCGTCATTTAGTTTGGTTAGCCAAAGATTGGAATAGTGAAAATGATTTTTATACCTTAACAACAAATTATTTACACAATGGCAATCAAAAAGCCATGATTAACGCATTAAATGCTTTCTTTAATCCAATGAAAGCTGACGGAAGGTAGGAAAATAAAATGAAAATAAAAGAAATTTTAAATCGTTACTGGGCAATCATTTTTGTAGCAATTCCAATTATTTTGCAGATGATTTTTTTCTACTTTCCAATGGTTCAAGGTGCTTTTTACAGTTTAACTAATTGGACTGGTCTGACTTATAATTTTGATTTTGTGGGTTTGAACAATTATAAGATTCTTTTTTCTGATCCGAAGTTTATCAAATCGATTGGCTTCACTTTAATTGTGACGCTTTGCATGATTGCTGGACAAATTGGTTTTGGTATTTTGATTGCGCGGGCGTTGAACGCAAATATTAAAGGGAAAACATTCTTTAGAGCATGGTTCTTTTTTCCAGCGGTCTTATCGGGCGTGGTTGTTTCCTTAGTATTTAAACAAATTTTTAACTATGGTTTACCAAAAATTGGTAGTATGTTAGGCATTGAATTTTTACAAACCAGTCTTTTAGGAACAACATGGGGAGCGATTTTTGCAGTAATTTTTGTTTTACTTTGGCAAGGAATTGCCATGCCAGTCATCATTTTCTTAGCGGGTTTTCAAAGTATTCCACAAGAAATTATTGAAGCTGCTAGAATGGATGGGGCGAATGATAAGCAAATTTTTTGGAATATTGAAATCACCTACTTATTACCAAGTATTTCAATGGTATTTATTATGGCATTAAAAGGTGGCTTAACAGCATTTGATCAAATTTTTGCTTTAACTGGTGGTGGACCAAGCGATGCCACAACATCTTTGGGGTTACTTGTTTATAATTATGCTTTTAAAAACAATCAGTTTGGTTATGCGAATGCTATTGCTTTAGTCTTATTTATCTTAATTGGGATTGTTTCACTGGCACAATTAAAATTATCGAAAAAATTTGAAATCTAGGAGGTTTCCCAATGAAAACATCAAAAGAAAAAAATATTTCTAAATACTTGCTTTTATTATTAGGGGGCTTCATGATTTTAGTTCCCTTAGTTTCAACGCTATTCGGTTCATTTAAAACAACACCCGATATTATGAATAATTTCTTTCGTTTTCCTAATCCAGCGACTTTGGAAAATTTCCGAAGATTGTTAGCGGATGGAATTGGTCATTACTTTTGGAATTCGGCAATCATCACAATCATTGCAGTAGTTGCTGTGACAGCAATTATTCCTATGGCTGCTTATTCACTAGCAAGAAAAATGACTCGTGGGAAAGCATACGGATTGATGTATTTATTTTTAATTTTAGGAATTTTTGTTCCTTTCCAAGTAATTATGATTCCGATTACCGTTATGATGAGTAAAATTGGTTTAGCAAATATGTGGGGATTAATCTTACTCTATCTCACTTATGCCGTACCACAGACACTATTTTTATATGTTGGTTTTATTAAACTAAATGTGCCTATCAGTCTGGATGAGGCTGCTGAAATTGATGGGGCTAGTCACTTTACAACTTATTTCAAAATTGTTTTCCCAATGTTAAAACCAATGCATGCGACGACTATTATTCTTAATGCTCTATGGTTTTGGAATGATTTCATGCTACCATTATTAATTTTAAATCGTGAGTCTAATATGTGGACACTACCATTGTTTCAATATAATTATACGGGACAATATTTTAACGACTATGGTCCAAGTTTTGCTTCCTATACAGTAGGAATTGTCACGATTACACTAGTTTATCTTGCTTTCCAAAGAAGTATTATAGCTGGAATGAGCAATGGAGCAGTGAAATAACCAATAAATTATTCTCATTATAAAGGAGTTCATAAACTTATGATTATATTTGACAATCACACACAAACATTTCATTTACAAAATAAAAAAATTAGCTATCTATTAGGAATCGAAGAAAATAATTATTTAACGCATCTTTATTTTGGAAAAAAGATTACGCACTATTCTGGTGGGTATCGCTACCCCCGAACAGATCGTTCCTTCTCACCCAACAATGCAAATGCACAAGATCGTTTATTATCTTTAGATACATTACCATTAGAATTTCCAGGATATGGACATGGTGATTTTAGAGAACCGGCGCATAATATTAAATTAGGAAACGGTAGTCGTGTAAATGATTTTCGTTATGATAGCTACGAAATTCAAAAAGGAAAGCCCAGCTTAGCGGGATTGCCAGCCTTATATACGGAAGATGATGATGAAGCTGAAACGCTGATTATTCAATTGAAAGACGCGATTAGTGGATTGACTTTACAGTTGTTCTACACAATTTATCAAAATCACAGTGTAATTATTCGTTCTACGCAATTAGTAAATAATAGTGATGAAACAGTGGAGATTAACCGCTTAGCTAGTCAATCAATTGATTTTTCAAATCGTCCACTCGAGTTAATTCATTTAAATGGTACCTGGGCAAGAGAACGTCAAATGACTAGAGAAAAAATTCACACAGGGATAAAAGTATTAGATAGTAAACGCGGATCAAGCAGCCATCAACAAAATCCGTTTGTTGCTTTAGTAGATGCCAAAACAGATGAATTTCAAGGAGAGGCATATGGATTTAATTTAGTTTATAGCGGTAATCACGAAACGGTGATTCAAAAAGATCCATTTGACCAAACACGGGTCATTATGGGAATTAATTCATTTAATTTTGGTTGGCAACTAAAAACTGGCGACTCATTTCAAACGCCAGAAGTCGTGATGGTTTATAGTAATGAAGGTCTGAATACGTTATCACAGACGTATCATGAATTGTATAATCACCGTTTAATTCGTGGAAACTATCGTTTACAAGAACGTCCCACGTTAATCAACAACTGGGAAGCAACGTATTTTGATTTTAACGAAGAAAAAATCATGAATATTGTCGATGATGCGAAGAACTTGGGCATTGAAATGTTTGTTTTAGATGATGGTTGGTTTGGCGGTCGTGAAAATGACTTCACTTCATTAGGTGATTGGGTTGAAACAGAAGGCAAACTTGCTTGTGGTTTGGAAAATTTAGCCAAGCAAGTGCATGATAACGGGATGAAATTTGGGATTTGGTTTGAACCGGAAATGATTTCTGAAGATAGTGAACTATTTCGAGCACATCCAGATTGGGCATTGGGTATTCCAGGTCGTGACCGCTCAATTAGTCGAAATCAATATGTTCTTGATTTTTCAAGACAAGATGTTCGTGATAATATCTATCAACAAATGACGGCGATTTTTGATCGTGTACCGATTGATTATGTGAAGTGGGATATGAATCGAAATATGACAGAAGTCTATTCTGTCTTGTTGGACTCAACGATGCAAGGTGAAGTGGCTCATCGTTATATGTTAGGGTTATATGAATTTTTAGAAAAGTTAACAACGAATTATCCAACTATTTTATTTGAAAGTTGTTCGGGTGGAGGCGGTCGTTTTGATGCAGGTTTCTTGTATTACATGCCACAAACTTGGACGAGCGACAATACCGATGCCGTGGCTCGTCTGAAAATTCAATATGGAACCAGCTTAGTGTATCCAATTTCAAGTATGGGTGCGCATGTTTCAGCAGTCCCAAATCATCAAACAGGAAGAGAAACGAGTTTAACTATTCGTGGCAATGCTGCGATGGCTGGTGTTTTTGGTTATGAGCTAGATCTAACGCAATTAACTTCTGAAGAAAAAGCAGAAATTAAAGAACAAGTTGCCTTTTATAAAAAGCATCGCCAACTTTTGCAATATGGAACTTTTTATCGCTTGGAAAGTCCGTTTGAAGGCAATGATACTGCATGGATGTTTGTCTCAAAAGACCAAACAGAAGCCATGGTCTTTTATTTCCGAGTATTAGCAGAAGCTGCGCATCCATTAGTCACATTGAAATTAGCAGGATTAGCAGAAGAAGCAACTTATCAAATGGAAGATGTAACATTTGCTGGCGATGAATTGATGAATCTCGGTTTTTATATTGACTCAGAACTACATGGTGATTATGCGACACAACGCTTTTATTTGAAACAGATATAGTAGCTTGAATTTACAATATAAGTGCAACACCAAAAGAGACTCATTCCAAACGAAGAAAATATGTTTTATTTACACGCATTTACTAAAAAGCAGCCTGATTTGAATTGGGAAAATGAAGAAGTACGTGAAGAAATCTATGCAATGATTAACTATTGGTTAGATAAAGGACTAGGCGGATTTAGAATCGATGCGATATTAAACATCAAAAAAAAACTAGAGTATGGCATCTTTGAATCTGATGGAGAAGATGGGTTAGCCTTCATTGGGCCCTGGATTCTTAATCAGTCGGGCATTGAAGTGTGGTTAAAAGAAATGAGAGAGCGGACATTTAAACCACATAATAGTATGACGGTAGCAGAAGCCGATGTTCCTAATGAACGTTTAGATGAATATATTGGTGAAGATGGCTATTATTCGATGGTTTTTGATTTTAGTTATACGGATATTGATGTACCTGAAACTGGTGAATGGTTTAAAGATAGCCAATGGACATGGACGGATATGCGTACCAATATTTTTACGAATCAATTAGTTACGCAAGATAAAGGTTGGGGCGCCTTATATTTAGAAAACCACGATCAACCACGTTCAATTAATAAATATATTCCAGAAGAATGGATCAATGATTATAGTAAAAAAATGTTGGCGACGCTTTTTATGTTACTAAGAGGTACCCCTTTTATTTATCAAGGACAAGAACTAGGAATGACCAACATAGAAATGGCATCATTAGAAGATTTTGATGATGTAGCTACGCATTCTCAGTATAAACGGGCATTAGAATATGGATTGGCACCAGAGCAAGCATTGAAAGCTGTCAATAAACGAAGTCGGGATAATTCTCGCACACCTATGCAATGGAATACGCAAAAAAATGCCAGATTCTCAACTTCTGATAATGTATGGTTAAAAGTAAATCCTAATTATCCAGAACTCAATGCAGAAGCTCAGTTAACCAATCAACAGTCGGTATTCAATTATTATCATCAATTAATTAAATTAAGAAAAAATAGTGTATACAAAGACGTGCTAATCTACGGACAATTTCTACCAGTGAAAGATAAAAATGAACATATTTTGCTTTATGAACGCCAATTAGAAGATAAAATCGTATTAGTTATCTTAAACGTTACAGCAACAGAACAAGAATATTATGTAGATGAACAGTACCAACAAGTATTAATCAATAATTATGAAGATGTTTTATTAGATCAAAGTCGAAAATTGCGTTTACGACCGTTTGAAAGTATTGTATTAGCTAATTATGGAGGACAATTATGAAAATTAAAAACGAAGCAATGCTCATCACCTATGCAGATAGTTTAGGAAAAAACATGGGCGAATTAAAACAAGTCTTAGACAAACATTTACAAGGTGTTATTGGTGGTGTACATCTGTTGCCTTTTTTTCCATCGACAGGTGATCGAGGCTTTGCGCCGAGTGATTATACGACAGTTGATCCAGCTCTTGGAACATGGGAAGATGTGGAAGCATTAGGTGAAGATTATTATTTGATGTTTGATTTTATGATTAATCACATTTCTCGTGAATCAAAATTTTTCCAAGATTTCAAAAAAAACCATGAGCAGTCACCATACAAAGAAATGTTTATCCGTATTCATGAATTTTTCCCAGAAAATCGACCAACACAAGAAGATATTGATTTAATCTACAAGCGTAAAGACAAAGCGCCGTTTCAAACGGTAGAATTTGCGGATGGTACGACAGAAGAGGTTTGGAATACCTTTGGGGAAGAACAAATTGATTTAGATGTGACCAAAGAAGTTGTGAAAGAATTTATTCGAGAAACCATCAAAGATATGGCGAACCATGGCTGTTCTTTAATTCGATTAGATGCGTTTGCTTATGCGATTAAAAAATTAGATACCAATGATTTCTTCGTGGAACCAGATATTTGGGAACTTTTAGACGAAGTGCGTCAAGAAGCAGCGAAATATGACGTCGAATTATTACCAGAAATCCATGAGCATTATTCCATTCAAATGAAAATTGCCAATCATGATTATTATATCTATGACTTCGCCTTGCCAATGGTCACTCTGTATTCACTTTATAGTGGAAAATCAGAACGTTTAGCCAATTGGTTGAAAATGAGTCCGATGAAGCAGTTTACAACATTGGATACGCATGATGGAATTGGTGTTGTGGACGCTCGTGATTTATTAACAGATGAAGAATTGGATTACACCTCTGAGGAATTGTATAAAGTCGGGGCGAATGTGAAGAAGGTCTATTCAAGTGCCAATTACAATAATTTAGATATTTATCAAATTAACAGCACCTATTATAGTGCATTAGGCGATAATGACCGTAGCTATCTGTTAGCACGTGCGATTCAAGTATTTGCGCCAGGGATTCCACAAATTTATTACGTTGGGTTATTAGCAGGAAAAAATGATATTGAACTGTTGGAAGCAACGAAAGAAGGGCGTAATATTAATCGTCATTACTATGATTTAGCCGAAATTGGAGAAGAAGTGCAACGGCCAGTGATTCAACAATTATTTGCACTTTTAAAATTTAGAAATGAATCTGCGGCGTTTGATTTGGATGGAACGATTGAAGTAGCAACGCCATCAGAATCAGAAATAGTGATTACACGTAAAAATAAAAACGGTAGTGATAGTGCAACATTAACGGCTAACTTGGATACGAAAGAATTTATCATTGAGTCTAAAGATATAAAAATTTTCACTAGTGTTGCATTAAAATTTTAACCTATTCCATAGAACAAAAAATCCTTTATACTAGCACTTGGATGACTTATCCAAGACCAATAAAAAGGACTCATACATGGATAAGTATAAAACAAATACAGCATTTAATAAATGGTTTTCTGCCATAAAATTAGGAAAACTTTCTGTCAACTCCCAAAAATGTATTTTTGATTACAATTCGTATCGTAAAAAACTGTCTTTTGAAGCTGTGCTCAAGCTCTTTCTCTACGCAGGGTTCTGTTGCAAAGTTTTAAATCTACTATCAAATAAGGTAGAATAATAGAAAAAGATAGCAGGAGGAATGACGATGAATCCTTTTAAAGGAAAGCAATTTCAGCAGGATGTGATTATTGTAGCCGTGGGCTACTATCTTCGTTATAACCTTAGCTATCGTGAAGTCCAAGAAATCTTATATGATCGTGGCATTAACGCTTCTCATACGACGATTTATCGTTGGGTGCAAGAATATGGTAAACTACTCTATCAAATTTGGAAAAAGAAAAATAAAAAATCCTTTTATTCATGGAAAATGGATGAAACGTACATCAAAATTAAAGGAAAATGGCATTATTTGTATCGAGCCATCGATGCAGATGGTTTAACCTTGGATATTTAGTTACGTAAAAAACGGGACACACAAGCAGCCTATGCTTTTCTTAAGCGGTTAGTGAAGCAGTTTGATGAACCGAAGGTTGTAGCCACAGATAAAGCCCCCTCTATTACAAGTGCCTTTAAGAAACTAAAAGAATACGGCTTTTATCAAGGGACAGAACATCGTACCATTAAATACCTGAATAATTTGATTGAACAAGACCATCGTCCAGTAAAGAGACGCAATAAATTCTATCGAAGTTTACGCACTGCCTCTACCACGATTAAAGGCATGGAAGCCATTCTAGGATTATATAAGAAAACCCGAAAAGAAGGCACTCTCTTCGGGTTTTCGGTCTGTACTGAAATCAAGGTATTATTGGGAATCCCAGCTTAAATCATAGATACCGTAAGGGATTTTATTCTTTATTTAAAACTTTGCAACAGAACCAAATCCTCTACTCTGCTATCCGTAATCTTAAAATTTAATTATTATTGTGAAGTTGTTCTTTTTTATAGTATTATTTAAATATGCATTAGACGTGTTTTTAATAATAAGTTAGGAGCAAAAAGGAGAATAAACAATGAGAGTGGATTTTCATATACATACTCAAAAGTGCAAATCTGGAGATAGTTCCAAAAGAATAATTAGTCCAGAAAATTTTATAAAAAAAATGGATGATAACAATGTAGTTATGTGCGCTATTACAAATCATAACAAATTTTGTAAAGAAGAATTTCAGGAGATAATGGATACGGCACCTAACTTTTCGATTTTTCCTGGAATAGAGTTAGACTTAAAAATAGATGATAAGAAACATTACCATACAATTGTTATTTGCGATCCAAATGAAATGGATCATTTTTATGAAACATTTGATAATGATAATAATAGAGATTACGATAACTTTTATTTAGAATATCAGGATTTTATTAATAAAGTGAAAGAATTTTCCAGCGAAAAAATTGTGATAATTCCTCATTTCTTAGATAAAGATAAGAAAAGAGCGTTTACAATTAAAGATAAAGAAAAACTAATTAATGATTTAGAAAATTATATAATAATTTTAGAACCTGGGAAAATTCAAACAATGGGGATTATAAATGGTCATGACGAGATTTCTTTACTTGGAAGTGATGTACAAGATTGGGAAAAATATAGTGAGTATGAGCTACCTGAAATAAAGTTTAAGATAAACTCTTTTAGTAAATTTTATGAACTTGCTAAAAACCCAAAACAGTTTATAAAACAACAATTAGATGCTGCTCAAAAGAGTGATGTTGTGATTAATGAAAAGCAAAATACAGTTCCTATATATGAAGATATAAATATTGTATTCGGAGAAAAGGGAGCTGGAAAAACAGTATTTATGTCTAAATATCTTTTGCCTCACTTTCAAAGAATGGGGAAAAAAGTATTTCTACACGAGGGCAAAAATTATAATACTGAATATGAAAATATTATAAAAAAATATGAGGATTCAGTAAAAGTAGATGAGTACTTGCAGCAGAATATAAGATATGGTTTTGATAAAATTATTGGATATAACGAAAATAGCATCCCTAATTTTGTTCAAGCAATATTGGAATATCATAAAGCAACAAAAGTTAGTGCAAATGCGCTATTAATTAAAAAAACAGAAGCAACATTTACTGAAACAAATAGTAGTAATTTTGAAAAATTATATAGTACAGCTATACAAAATACTAAAAAAATAAATGATGTAATAAGTATCAATAACGAACTCAGGGATGAGGGAGATAATAATAAAAATAATTTAAACGAAGAATTGGACAAGTTAAACAAGGATGTAATAAAAAAATTAAAGGTTAATTATAAAAATGTTTATATAAATAAGCATACTGATATATTACTACAATTGATTAAAGGATCTGTAACCAAAAAAACAGGAAAAATTGCTAAATTAAATAAGCTTGGATTTTCGGATTTAGTTTCAAAAAGGTTAGAGTTCATAGAAAACATTAATAATATAAACGATCATTTAGAGTGTATTAAACACGGGGGAGAAAGTGTAAGTTTAGGTGAGTTACCTAATAAAGGCACTATTATCTTAGAAGTAAAAATAGTCACCTTATCTCCTGAGTATATCTATAAACAAGGTTCTGTGTTTAATAGAAATAATATTAGTTTGTTTAGAGGTTTAGTAGAAAAAATAAGTCGATTTTCTGTCCAATCATTCATTGATATTAATAATTATTTTACACATTTAGAAAAAGATATTAACGGCAGTACATTTATATCTGAAGTAATAAAAAAAGAAGTAAACATAAAGAAGGAACATAAAAACACTTATGAAATTTATACTCCTTCAGAGGGAGAGAAAGCTATTTTATCAATAAGCGGATTATTAGAGAACACCCAGTTTGATTGCTATCTATTTGATGAAATAGAGAGGGGTCTAGGAAATAAATATATCTCGGATTATTTGATTCCTAAATTTTATGAAATTGATTTCTCATTTGTTTAAACAAAATTATCCTAATTATTTCTAATTGATTCTATAAGCACTTTACTTAGCGATACATAAAAATTGTGATACAATTCAGTTGTAGTTTTAAAGGATATTATGGTCACTAAGTTACACACATAAATTTTTATGGAGGTGTAGTAATATGGCAAATTTCTACGGAAATGATCCTTTTTTCAACAATGATATGGATGATGTTTTCAATCAATTATTTCGGCGCATGGATAATCAAAATTCGGAGCGTGCACGGTATTTAGTTAATGGGCAATCGTTGACACCGGATGAGTTTGCTCAATACCGAGCAACTGGTAAGCTACCCCAAAATAATAAAACAATAGAAGTATCTAAAGATGGTAAACAGGCTGTTAAAAAAGGAGGGATTTTAGAAAAGTTAGGGACTAATTTGACGGAACAGGCTCGTGATGGATTACTAGATCCAGTGATTGGACGTGAGAAAGAGATTCAAGAAACTGCAGAAATTTTGAGTCGTAGAACGAAAAATAATGCAATCTTAGTTGGTGATGCCGGTGTAGGTAAAACTGCAGTCGTCGAAGGTCTGGCACAAGCAATTGTGGCTGGTAAAGTTCCAGAAACGATTCAAGATAAAGAAATCTATTCGATTGATTTATCGTCTTTGGAAGCGGGAACTCAATATCGCGGTTCTTTTGAAGAAAATATTAAACAGCTGGTAGAGGAAGTTAAAGCAGCTGGTAATATTATTCTATTTTTCGATGAAATTCATCAGATTCTCGGCACGGGTGCCACTGGTGGTGAAGATGGTGGCAAAGGATTGGCTGATATCATTAAACCTGCTTTGTCACGTGGCGAGCTGAGTGTAATCGGGGCTACGACTCAAGATGAATATCGCAATACTATTTTGAAAAATGCGGCTTTGGCACGGCGATTCAATGATGTTGTGATTAATGAACCGACGGCCGCTGACACTTTACGTATATTACAAGGTGTTAAAGAGCTGTACGAAAAACATCATCATGTTGTATTACCAGCTGATGTTTTGAAGGCGGCTGTGGATTATTCAATCCAATATATACCACAACGCACTTTGCCAGATAAAGCTATCGATTTGATCGACATGACTGCGGCTCATTTAGCGGCTAAAAATTCGCAAACTGATGTTGAGACATTGGATCAACGCCTTAAAAAATTAGAGGCAGCTAAGGAGGCCGCCATTAAAGCGGAGGACTTTACAAAAGCCGCTGATATCAAGAAGTCGATCGAGGAAACCAAGCAAAAAATTAAAGAAACGGATCAAAAAGAAAAAATCACTGCCACGATTGATGATGTGGCACAATCGGTTGAACGTTTAACTGGTATACCAGTTTCTGATATGGGCGCTAATGATATTGAGCGCTTGAAAAATCTTGATAAGCGTCTGAAAAGTAAGGTAATCGGTCAAGATGAAGCGGTTGAAATGGTAGCAAAAGCAATTCGGCGTAACCGTGCGGGCTTTTCAGAGGGTAATCAGCCGATTGGAAGTTTTCTGTTTGTGGGCCCAACTGGCGTAGGGAAGACTGAATTAGCTAAGCAATTAGCCTTAGATATGTTTGGAAATGAAAATGCGATTATTCGGCTAGATATGAGTGAATATGCTGATCGTACAGCTGTGTCGAAATTAATTGGTACCTCGGCTGGATACGTAGGCTATGAAGATAATGCTAATACTCTAACTGAACGGGTTCGGCGTAATCCATATTCCATTGTATTATTAGATGAAATTGAAAAGGCTGATCCACAAGTATTAACGTTACTGTTACAAGTGATGGATGATGGGCGCTTAACGGATGGACAAGGCAATGTCATTAATTTCAAAAATACGATTATTATTGCTACTTCTAATGCTGGCTTTGGTAATGAAGCATTAAGTGGTGACAAGCAACGAGATCAGTCATTAATGGATAAGTTAGCACCATTTTTCCGCCCAGAATTTCTGAACCGTTTTAATGGAATCGTGGAATTTTCACATCTGACTAAGCAAGACTTAAGTCAAATTGTCGAGTTGATGTTGGCGGATGTACAAAAAACTTTAGCCAAAAAATCCATCAAACTTGAGGTAACTAAAGCGGCCAAAGATTGGCTGATGGAACAAGGCTATGATGAAGCAATGGGTGCGCGGCCATTACGGCGAGTAATTGAACAACAAATTCGTGATAAGGTAACGGATTTTTACCTTGACCACTTAGATGTCAAAAACTTGAAGGCTGATTTAGTGGATGATGAGATTGTGATATCGGCAGCTTAGCTTAAATCAGTGTTCATAAATAACTTTATATAAGAGGAGATTTATTGGGAAGGAGATTGCTTGATAGATCTCCTTTTTTCGTTGATTTTCACCATTTGATATTAATCTATTGAGTAATATGTGTAGCGTCAAGAATCTTGTGTAAATGAAATGCTTCCGTACATATAATATGTAGTTAATTTAAATAAAGGATGATTCCAGGGTGTCCTGAAGTCCTTTGAATCCGCGATGGATTCGCTTCATGGACTTCTCGTTGTAGACATTAAACTGAGAAACCAGGAATCGATCCAGTGAATCTTCCGTTGGAAATTGTTCTTTGTGGTTGGTGTTGCGTTTGAGATGTTTGTTAAAGTTCTCAATGAAGTTGGTTGAATACAATGAACCGCGAATAGCTGGTGGGAAATCCATGAAAGTGAGCAGATTCGGCATTTTAAGCAGATTTTTGATTAACTTGGGATAGGTCTGATGCCAGTTGTTGGCGAAGTCATTCAATTTTCGTACCTGGCATGATATTTAGTGGGACTTCAATACCATGGGGATTTGAATGGCAATAAAAAAGAGGGTGAGCTATCATGAAAAGTTCTAAATTTAAAATTTACCATATAATTTTAGTCGTTGTTTTTATTTTAGCTTTAGTATTTCTAAAATATGATCAAAGTTTGTACCGAAATATTTTTTATATAGTCTTAATTATTTCTTTAATTGTAAAAATTATATATGATTATGTAAAAAAGAATAAAACAACTAAAAAATTTAACTGATAAAAAAATTGTAATGACAAAAGAGCGGATCTATAAAAGATCCGCTCTTTTTTATTTTGCTACTTCAGTACGAGTTAATTCTGGCATATCAGCTTTAAGATAGTTACGTGCGAAATCCAGATCTGTGATCCAATCTTTTATATGATCTCTTTGAATAATAAGCGGCATACGATCATGTATTTGGGATACTGAATCGTTAGGTTTTGTCGTCATAATAATCGATTCCGTTTCAAATCCTGCACCTGTTTTATGCACACGATAAAATCCTCCCAAATAAAAAACATCATTATCCCCTGCAGTAAACAATAGTTTTCGTTTTTCGAAATCCCACTCATAGAATCCGGAGACTGGTATGATGCAGCGAGTTTCTCTGAAGGCTGTAGAAAAAGTCTTCTTTTCTTCTACTGTTTCTGAACGTGCGTTGATCATAAGTTGACCGGGCTTAAATCCTTGGAACCCCCACTGAGTGATTCCTGGTACTACCCTTGAATCCTGATTAAGTCCTAGTGTTACTATATAATTAGTTGGAAAAATTTCATTAAAACCAACACGAAAATGTTTACCTGTAGCATTTAAAACAACGTGATCATAGTAGCTTTTTAGTTCATCTGAAGATAAATCAAAAAAATATCTTCCACACATATTCTTCCTCTCCTTTTCTGATCTGTTTAAAAATCGTGTGCCACAGAGCCATTCTAAGACAATTTCAAAGTTAAATGATGGACAATGGACAATGATCTTCAATCGTCGTCTGCAAAGTCCTGATAATACTCATTTTTGATTAGCTCAATCTCTTTTTCTATTTTACTCGCTTTTTTCTTTTGTTTGTTGCGAGAAGACTCTCTGTCCTGAAAATAATCAACATTAAACCATTTTTCCTCTTTTTTTATGGATACATGTCGGACATCTGTCCAATTGATCGCTTGTTCATTGAGTACAAAATAACCTTCATATGCTTCACCAAGAAATTGTCCTTCGACAGGATCCAAAAATCGCCCAAATTCGTCTTTAGTGTTTAATTGCAGCGATATAGGCTTGTGATAAAGGAACGATTCTGATAGAATTGCGTCGATTTCCTCACGGTTCATTAAATCCAAACCAACAACTTCTTTTGTAGCCCAGGCTTCGTTTTCTAAGATACCTTTCATCAAATCATCCATGGCGTAAGCCGTTGCCCACTTCAATCCGAATGGTCGATCTTTGTATTGATTATAGTCCGTAAAAGTTTTCTTAGTACGTTTTACCATGACCTTCAGCACCTTCAAGTCCAGACATACCACCTGCATGCCCTCCGACAAGGCTGCTGCGAGCGATCGCACGTCCACCTTCCATTATGCTATTTGCATGAACGATCGACTTAAACCCGTATTTTTTGCGTATCGTATCTACCACATAATCGATTTTTAAGTCTTTTACTTGTTCGTCCGGGTTCTGTTGCAAAGTTTTAAATCTACTATCAAATAAGGTAGAATAATAGAAAAAGATAGCAGGAGGAATGACGATGAATCATTTTAAAGGAAAGCAATTTCAGCAGGATGTGATTATTGTAGCCGTGGGCTACTATCTTCGTTATAACCTTAGCTATCGTGAAGTTCAAGAAATCTTATATGATCGTGGAATAAATGTTTGTCATACTACGATTTATCGTTGGGTGCAAGAATATGGCAAACTACTTTATCAAATTTGGAAAAAGAAAAATAAAAAATCCTTTTATTCATGGAAAATGGATGAAACGTACATCAAAATTAAAGGAAAATGGCATTATTTGTATCGAGCCATCGATGCAGATGGTTTAACCTTGGATATTTGGTTACGTAAAAAACGGGACACACAAGCAGCCTATGCTTTTCTTAAGCGGTTAGTGAAGCAGTTTGATGAACCGAAGGTTGTAGTCACAGATAAAGCCCCCTCTATTACAAGTGCCTTTAAGAAACTAAAAGAATACGGCTTTTATCAAGGGACAGAACATCGTACCATTAAATACCTGAATAATTTGATTGAACAAGACCTTCGTCCAGTAAAGAGACGCAATAAATTCTATCGAAGTTTACGCACTGCCTCTACCACGATTAAAGGCATGGAAGCCATCCGAGGATTATATAAGAAAACCCGAAAAGAAGGCACTCTCTTCGGGTTTTCGGTCTGTACTGAAATCAAGGTATTATTGGGAATCCCAGCTTAAATCATAGATACCGTAAGGGATTTTATTCTTTATTTAAAACTTTGCAACAGAACCTTTGCTTTCCCTGGCGTTCATTGTATATTTAGATGAAAGCGTATTTAGGAGGTAGATCGAATGGAAAATAAAGGAACCTCAGTCAGAAGTCTTTTGTTGCGTTATTTAAATAATCAGAAAAAACAAGACAATAATTACTTTATTGCACAGGCGATTCTAAGAAGTTTTTCGAAAATCCCTAAGATGACCATTTATGAACTCGCAGAAGAATGTTTTGTGTCGACTGCAGCGATTTCGCGATTCACTCGAATTTTGGCTTTTTCGTCTTATACGGAATTCAAACAAGCGGTTGAAAAAGAGATCGATATCGTCAGCGATTATTCCAAAAAAGTGATCCAGCCCGTGGAACAATGGGAGGAATTTCTGGACGAATTCACCTCAAATCTTTTGATCAATTTGAGGTACGCCAAAGAACAGCTCTCGGTTTCAGAAATTGAAACAGTGGTCTCTGCGATTCATGAAACAGAAAATGTTGCTTTGTTTGGCTTAGAATTTGCTGCTTTTATGGGACAGCATTTGCAAAGCAAATTAGCAAGCATGGATAAAATTATTCGGATTGGTTTTACAGTGGAAGAACAATTAAAAATTGTGGAAGAAAGCTCGCCAGATAGCTTGGTTTTGATTTTTTCGATGGAGGGTGGTTTCTTTTACTTTAGTGAAAAAGTGATTGCAGCCTTGAAGAAAAAGGGAATCAAAATTATCGTCTTTACGTTTAAGCATTCTCCAATCATTGAACGAAGTGCAGACCAAATTATCCTCTGTGGAGAGATCAACGAAAACACCGAAGGACGGATTGCTATTCTATACATGATGGAGTTACTGATTTATATGTATATGAAAAAGTTCTATTTGCCTCAATAGTTTCATATTTTGAAACAAGACCTTTGTGTTTGAAACCAGAGGTCTTGTTTTGTTGTCGTTAGAATTAATTCTGAATGGTATCGTTTTCTTATAAGGGAAAGGTGGAAGGAACAATGGTCAAAAAAGATTTTTATTGGGGGACATCAACCTCAGCATTTCAAGTAGAAGGAGGCTTTGGTGAAGGTGGAAAAGGGATTGCAACAACAGATGTGCGTCACGTACCGGAGGGAATTGCAGATTCGAAGATCGCGTCCGATCACTATCATCATCTAAGCGAAGACATTGAATTAATGGCAGACTTAGGGATCGATCTCTATCGTTTTTCGTTCAATTGGACACGTGTCATGGGTGATGGTGATCAGCCGAATCAAGAAGGCATCGATTTTTATAATCGTTTGATTGATGGGTGTCTTGAAAAAGGAATCACACCTTTTCCTACCCTCTATCATTTTGAAATGCCGCAAGCATTGGTAACCAAATTTGGCGGATGGAAATCAAGAAAATGTATTGATTACTTTGTTGCTTATGCAAAAGTTTGCTTTCAGCATTTCGGTGATCGAGTCAAGTTGTGGGGAACGATCAACGAGCAATTGATCGTCACAGCAGCTTCTGATTTAAATGGCAATCACGAAACGGATGCAGATGAAAAAATGAAGCAGATGTATCAAATGAGTTACAATATGTCGCTAGCTGAGAAAAAGACAATTCAAGTTTTTCGAAAAATCGTAAGAGATGGGAAAATTGGACCGGTGTGCTCTATGCAAGTTGTTTATCCAGAAACACCTTCGCCAAGGAACATCTTAGCAGCTAAGAACGCCGAAGACTTTTTACAAAATTGTTTTCTCGACATGTCAGTATTCGGCGAGTACCCGAAAAGCTACTGCAATTATTTGAATGAGAAAGGTTGGTATCCAGAAACGGAACCAGCTGATCAAGAAATTTTGAAGAAGAATAAACCAGATCTTATAGGGATAAACTATTACTGTAGTACCTGTATACGTGCCGTTGAACCGGGAGAAGATACAAGCAAACTACCACCATTTTATCGAAATGAGCGATTTACCTTAGGGAACAATCCTTATTTAACGAAGACGAAATGGATGGAATTTGGTATTGACCCTGAAGGATTATATATAGGTATGCGGTCGATTTATGAAAAATACCATTTACCAATGATGGTGACTGAAAACGGTTTAGCGTATTCTGATCGTATTGAAGATGGGCAAATTCACGATGTCTATCGTATTGATTACTTAGAACAGCATATTAAGCAATGTGAGCGTTTTATGGAGGAAGGATATCCTTTATTGGGTTATAGTCCTTGGTCACTACTTGATCTGGTTAGTTCACACCAAGGGTTTAAAAAGCGATATGGTTTGATTTTTGTTGATCGCACAGATGAAGATCCAAAAGAATGTCGACGAATTCCCAAAGACAGTTACTATTGGTACCAAAATAAAATAAGAAACACTAAAAAGGGGTAAGAAAAATGAATGCATTTATCCACTTTATGGAAAAAAGATTTATTCCCGTTGCGAATAAAATTTCTTCGAATCGCTATTTAAAAAGTGTAAGTACAGGTTCGATGTCATTACTAGGCGTTATTATGTTAGGTGCCATCTTTACAGTTATTTCTAGTTTAAGCTGGGAACCGTATCAAAACTTTCTATCAGTGACCAACATTGGTACAGTAATGAATTATATTCCAGCTTACACAATTGATTTATTAGGTTTGTATATGGCATTTAGTATTGCCTACTGTGGAGCAGGAATATTCGGGATCAAAGAACAAGCCTTGGGGACGGGGTTCATCTCATTGGTATGTTTCCTGTTATTAACGCCACTCACTGAAAATCCCGAAGCAAGAGCTTCATTTTTAAGTACCAATTATTTAGGCGCGCGCGGGGTCTTCGTGGCAATTTTCGTTTCACTGATCACGATTCAACTGATGAAATTGTTTGTGGAAAAAAATATTACGATCAAAATGCCCGATGGGGTGCCAGAAATGGTGACCAAGTCATTTACTTCTTTAATTCCAGCAGTTGTGATTGCGTCACTTTTTGGAATTGTTAAATTTGGTTTTAGCGTAACTAGTTATAATTCAGCGACAGATTTTGTTTATACATTGCTTCAAGAACCATTGCAGCGATTGACGGGTTCCTTAACTGCCTTTTTGATTCTTATTTTGATCTCGAATCTCTTATGGTTTTTCGGGATTCATGGTTCAATGACCGTATTGCCGATTCTCATGCCGATTTTCTTGGGTTATCTTGCAGACAATAGTGCTGCTGTGGCGGCGGGAGAAGCAGTCCCTCATGCCATTAATTTTGGGTTATACGATTTGGCATGTTTAGGGGGGAGCGGTGCAACGATTGGTTTAGTGACTGACATGTTTTTATTTTCCAAGAGTAAGCGCTACAAATCATTTTCAAAAATCGTATTTCCAAGCGGTCTTTTTGGTGTAAATGAACCAGTTATCTTTGGAATGCCGGTAATGTTGAATGTGATGCTTTTGATTCCGTTCTTATTGACGCCATTAGTGATCACTTCTCTTGGGTACGCATTGATTTCTATGGGAATCATTACCGCACCGATTGGCATCCTAGGGGCGGGCTCGTTACCTCCGCTGATCCACGGCATCGTTCAAGGGAGTCTCTCTTTTGGTATCTATCAACTATTTGCAGTTGCTATTTCTATGGCTATCTATTACCCGTTCTTTAAAACCTTAGATAATCAAGCAGTTCAAGAAGAACGTTTAGCACAAGAACAAGCTGGATAAGAAACTCGCACAGGATTTACAGTTAACCATAATAACAACAAACGAGCGCAAGAGTGAAGTGATTCTTGCGCTCGTCGTCTGTGAAACTATCGATTGGAGGACAACTCAGTGAGAGAGACAAGAGAAACACTTTTCAAATTTACAGAGACAAGGAAAAAACAAATTCAGAAGATCGTAGAAAACATGTCAGTTATGGAAAAAATTGGTCAGCTTTTTTTCGTGATTGGACAATCAGGTTCTGTAAAGGAATTGACGGCTTTTATTAAGAAATACCAACCGGGTGGAATGATGTATCGCCCCGACAATGCTGAAAAATTGAAGGATCAGCTAAGAGCAGTCCAAGATGCTAGCACAATACCGTTATTTCTTTCAGCAAATTTAGAGTCAGGTGGGAATGGTATTCTTACGGAAGGGACATGGGTCGGTAATCCTATGCAGATCGCCGCTACAGATTGCACCGAAAATGCCTATTACTTAGGAAAAATTGCTGGGCTGGAAGCGGCTCGAATTGGTATTAATATGGCTTTTTCACCGATTGTCGATATTGATTATAACTTCAAGAACCCAATCACGAATACTCGCACATTTGGAAGTGATCAAAAACGAATTATTCGCATGGCTCAAGCGCAGATAGACGGTTTTTCTGAGAGTAACATCATTCCAGTGATCAAGCATTTTCCTGGGGACGGTGTTGATGAAAGGGATCAACATTTACTGAGTTCGATCAATTCACTCTCCGCGAATGAGTGGATGGAATCGTATGGGACTATTTATCGCCAGTTTATTGAAAAAAACGTCAGCTGTATCATGGTGGGACACATTTATCAGCCTGCGTGGGAGCGAAAACTTTCACCAACTATCAGAGAAACCGAATTGATGCCTGCTTCTTGCTCGAAACTTCTAGTTAACGGGTTACTAAGAGATACACTGAGCTTCAATGGTTTGGCTATCACTGATGCAACACCAATGGTCGGTTACACGACGATCATGCCTCATAGAGAGCGACTCGTTGCTTCAATCAATGCAGGAATCGATATGTTGCTTTTTAATAAAAATATTGATGAAGATTATGAAGTGATCGCATCTGCTGTAAAAGAGGGAAGCATTCGTATGGAACGTTTGGATGAAGCAGTCGCACGAATTTTAGCAGTCAAGATGTACCATGGTTTATTTACTGAAGTAAGGGAAGAGACAGTCAATAGTACTCCTAAAAGTGTCATCGATCGTACTGAATATCAGTGGGTAACGAAAAAAATTGCTGATGAGTCGATTACATTGGTCAAAGACAGAGAAAAACACTTACCACTCACCCCACAACGATACCCTCGAATCCGTCTCGTTATTTTGGGTGATTCTGACGACGGTGGATTTAAAGAGGGAGGACGAGTGGGTCCGCTTTTTAAAGCTGGATTAGAAGCTGCTGGATTTGAAGTCAACCTTTTCGATAATCAACAATTGGATTTCCAAGAGGTTTTCGAGGCAGGGGTTGAGGATCTTGGAAATAAATTTGATTTGGCATTGTATGTTGCTAATGTTGAGACCGCCAGCAATCAGACAACAGTTCGTTTGGATTGGAATCATTTGATGGCCGCAAATGCTCCCTGGTATGAAAAGGATCTCCCTACCATTTTTGTTTCTACTGCCAATCCCTATCACTTATTTGACATCCCTTATGTTTCAACTTTTATCAATGCGTATACAGGAAATCCAGAAACAGTGGAGGCTGTAATCCAGAAATTGCTAGGGAAAGAACCGTTTAAAGGTAAGAGCCCGATCGATCCATTTTGTGGGGACTTTTTAGCTAGAGCAAAATAACTTTTATAAGAAGGAGGAGAAAAAATGAGACAAAATCGATTACTGAATGATGGCTGGCAATTTCACTTAGGTGAGATAGAAGAGCCAATGAAAACAGTCAGAAAAGCCGCAGCTATCGGTGGCTTGGCAGCTCCGCTTGAAAATGAAGCGGGGGATACTGTTTTGATAGGTGCTGGTGGAGAACATTTTCTACGGCTGATTGCTCAAGGTGATCGTGAAAAAGGCTTGAGAATGTTGGCGAACACTGCTTTGGAAAGTGAACTTGACGAAGATTGGGTATCTGTTGATCTCCCCCATGATTGGAAAAATGAACTTCCGTATGTTAATGATCCCGATTTACTGATGAGTGGATCAAAGCCAGATGGCATTGCCTATTACCGTAAGACTTTTGCGTTAACTCTAGATGAAGTGAACGAAAAGCAAGTGACTCTCCACTTTATGGGCGTCATGCGTATGGCATCTGTCTGGTTTAATGGTGTATTTCTAGGTGATCATTACAGTGGATACTCTGATTTTTCTTTTGATGTCTCTGAACTGATACGCATCGGCTCAGAGGGAGTGAATGTGGTGTTGATCAAAGTGGATACGACGAAAGGCGCGGAAGGCTGGTGGTATGAGGGAGCAGGTATATATAAGGATGTATATTTAGAAATAAAACCAAAGCTTCAGATTGTGGCAGAAGCATCGTTTATCGAAACAACTGAAATAAACCAGCAGGAAGCGCTCCTTAAAATCACCATTGGTCTTGCTAACCATCATTTTGAGAAAAAACAAAAGTTAACGATCAAAAGTCAGGTGGCTGATCAACAAAATATCCATGAGTGTAACGTAGATCCTTTGGCGACAACAGAATGGAGTTATTGCCAAAAAATCTGCGCGCCTCAGCTATGGTCTCTCGAGAATCCACATCTATACCAAGCTACTTTTCAACTATTTGATGGCGAGAACCAAATCGATGACTATCAGCTTTGTTTTGGTATTAGGACAGTCGCATATACTACGAAAGGTTTTCTGCTTAATGGGGAACGTAAAGAATTAAGAGGGGTCTGTGAGCATCAAGACTTTGGTGGTCTAGGTGTCGCATTACCAAAAGATATTTTACGGTATAAGCTGTTGAAAATGAAAGAAATGGGGGTAAACGCCTATCGCAGTGCACATCACTTTGCTTCCAAAGATCTCCTTGAATTATGTGATGAATTAGGTATCATCGTTATGAACGAGAACCGCATCTTGGAATCTAGTGAGTGGCGGACAAATGAGCTGGTAAAAATGGTGAAGCAAACACGTAATCATCCTTCTCTTTGTTTTTGGTCCCTTTGTAATGAAGAGGTGATTGGTCATACGCCGCTTGCTTACCGAATGGCACAAAAATTAGCAGCTGTGATCCGAACCCATACTTCGCAAAGTCTCATTGTTTCAGCGGAATTACTTAATCCTGCTGGTCAGGTGGATGCTTCTTATATGCGTATTTTTGATGTGAACGGGGTCAATTATCCTGAGTCTGCTGTAAATGGGACAGGTTTAGTTGCTGTAAAGGAAAAGTATCCGCTATTTTCATATCTTAGTACGGAAAGTGCTTCTTACTTTTCGACAAGAGGGGTCTATCAAGATAACAGCGAAAAATGTCATACTTCAAACTTTGGTTCTCTTTATTCTATGGTCTTACCTGGGAAACGAAAGCCTGAAGAGCCAGGAACCGGTGGTACGGCTAAACCGAAAGAAGTACTGCGTTACTTAGAAGAACATGCCTATATGGGAGGTGTCTTCTTGTGGACATTTATGGATTACTACGGTGAGCCAGCACCGTTTCACTGGCCTGGAATCAGTTCTCAATTTGGAATTACAGATACGGTCGGATTTGAAAAGGATTCTTTTTATTATTATCAATCAAGGTGGACTGAAACACCAATGGTTCATGTGTTTCCTCACTGGAACAAAGAAGGGTTAACAATTGACCAAGGGGTTACGGAGGTGAGGACTTTTTCTAATTGTCATACTGTTGAGTTGTTTCTGAACGGGAAGAGTTTTGGAAAGAAAAAAAATGATAAAGATGGCCTATCTTGGCATATTCCTTATGAACCAGGTTGTTTAAAAGCCATTGGTGTCAAAGAGGAACAAACAATTGAAGCAACTCGAAAAACAAGCGGTACGACTGATTCTGTCACAGTTAAAGAACGATTCTGTGGAGCGGACTACTCTCTATTTGAGATCCAAGGAATCGATTCAGAAGGGATCGAGGTGCCAACTGCAGACGAACTTGTAGCGGTTTTGGTAAAAAATGGAACAATCCTCGGACTTGCTAATGGCGATCCCGCAGATCTAGACGGGTATAATTGCCAAGAGAAAAAACTTTTTTCAGGAAAATTAATGGCAATCATAAAAAAAGAACCAGGAAAAGTACCGCTTATCCAAGCAGCACTAAAAAAAGGAAAATAGCATTATAAAAATGTAAGTAATTTGAAAAAGTCAATGTTAGATGGTGACTTTGACGAAGGAACCATTACTATTTCTAGTGGAATAGAGTTTATTAAGTAAATTAAGAGTTGTAGTGATATATATAAGAATTAATGGGCGACGTTAGAAGCAGAAATTATAATTGAAATTTAGGAGAGCAAGTGGGTATAGACGATAAGTCTATTGATAACAAGTTACAAAAGGTGTTCAGAAAATGATGATATGCTCCCTATGGTTCTGTTGCAAAGTTTTAAATAAAGAATAAAATCCCTTACGGTATCTATGATTTAAGCTGGGATTCCCAATAATACCTTGATTTCAGTACAGACCGAAAACCCGAAGAGAGTGCCTTCTTTTCGGGTTTTCTTATATAATCCTCGAATGGCTTCCATGCCTTTAATCGTGGTAGAGGCAGTGCGTAAACTTCGATAGAATTTATTGCGTCTCTTTACTGGACGATGGTCTTGTTCGATCAAATTATTCAGGTATTTAATGGTACGATGTTCTGTCCCTTGATAAAAGCCGCCGTATTCTTTTAGTTTCTTAAAGGCACTTGTAATAGAGGGGGCTTTATCTGTGACTACAACCTTCGGTTCATCAAACTGCTTCACTAACCGCTTAAGAAAAGCATAGGCTGCTTGTGTGTCCCGTTTTTTACGTAACCAAATATCCAAGGTTAAACCATCTGCATCGATGGCTCGATACAAATAATGCCATTTTCCTTTAATTTTGATGTACGTTTCATCCATTTTCCATGAATAAAAGGATTTTTTATTTTTCTTTTTCCAAATTTGATAAAGTAGTTTGCCATATTCTTGCACCCAACGATAAATCGTAGTATGACAAACATTTATTCCACGATCATATAAGATTTCTTGAACTTCACGATAGCTAAGGTTATAACGAAGATAGTAGCCCACGGCTACAATAATCACATCCTGCTGAAATTGCTTTCCTTTAAAATGATTCATCGTCATTCCTCCTGCTATCTTTTTCTATTATTCTACCTTATTTGATAGTAGATTTAAAACTTTGCAACAGAACCACTTATTTTTATCCATTGGCTTTTTAGTCAATTGTATCATTCAATACAAATTTCTTCCGGATCATCCTACTTCTGAAGACTGCAAAGATGTGGATGTCACTAACGGAAATGTTACCGCTTCCCGTCTGCCGAGATGGAAAGAATTGACGACTTATGGTGTATTTATCTTTGCGGTCATCGGTATGTTGCTACAAAGTAAAATCGGCGATGCCGGCTATGCGATGGCTGGTTTATCTGTTGCGGTGATCTTATTGATTGGTGTCTTAGACTTTAAAGAAATCCGTGATGCCATCAGTGCACCGATCATCTTGATGTCAGCCGGGGTCATTGGTGTGGCAGACGCATTAGGAAGTACAGGATTGACCAATTTAGTTGGGACTTCGGTTGCGGGAATGTTGGGAACCAACGTGAATCCTTTTGTGATGATCTTTGCATTCTGTATTTTGACCAGTCTGTTGGCTACATTAACAGGATCGACCATTGGTACAGTCTATGTATTTACGCCGCTAGCGATCGCTACTTGCAGAAGTTTAGGCTTAGATCCTACAGCCGCAGCTTGCGCCATCGTGATCTCAGGTTGGTGTGGTCACTTCCTGCCAATTGATGGGATGCCAGCAATGATTTTAGGAACTGGGAAATACACAGCCGCACAATTTTGGAAATTTACGATTCCTCAATACTTTATCCGTCTCGTATTTCTAACCGTGGGATCGATTTTGATGTTCCCGATGTAATAATAATAACTGGAATCAACTGTTCAACAAGTATGAAAGAGGTGTAAGACAATGGAAAATCACTTTGAATTAGAACATATTGGTATCAACATGGAAAATGAAACCGAAGCACAAGAACTTGCCACCCAACTGAGCATGATCTTTAATCTGACGCCACGACATGGACAGAAATCAGAATTTGCCGGTGACTACTTCGAATGTATGAAAGCACCTTTCTTAGGAAAAAATGGACATATCGCTATGCGGACTTCCAACTTGGAAAGTGCAGTAGAGGAGCTAAAAGCCAAAGGACTCTCCTTTAATATGGATACAGCTGCCTATGACGAAGAAAACAAATTGAAAAATATTTATCTTGCCGGCGAGTTTGGCGGATTTGCCATTCATATCTTAAGAAAATAAAAGCATCCTTTGCGATCTGCTCCTTATTGAATATCAGTCATAGTAGAACCGAATTTCTTTCTGCTATGACATTTTTTGATAAAGGAAGCCAGATTGGTAAAACCGAATGAACGATGAAACTAACATTAGGAGATGAACACAGTGGATTTATGGTTTACCAAATCGAAAGAAGAAGTCTTACGCTCGTTGGATACCAATGCAGCTGCAGGGCTATCCAGTCAAGAAGGTGAAAAAAGGCTGCAGTCTTTCGGAAGAAATGAATTAGAAGTGAAAAAGAAAGAAAGTTTATTGAAAAAAGTGATCGGGCAATTAGAAGATCCAATGATTATCGTACTATTGATCGCTGCTTTTCTTTCTTATGTTTCCAGCGGTTTTGAAGACTGGATCGATTCCGTCATTATTTTGTTGATCGTCGTGATCAATGCCATCATTTCGATCTCACAAGAAAACAATGCCAATAAATCCTTGGAAGCATTACAAAAAATGTCAGCCCCGTTGGCTAAAGTGATTCGCAATGGGAAACTGGAACATGTTGAAACAGCTACTCTTGTTCCGGGAGATATCATTGAATTAGAAGCTGGCGATTTAGTACCAGCGGATGTGCGGATCTTGTCAGCAGCCAATCTAAAAGCAGATGAATCTGCCATGACAGGTGAATCAGTTCCTGTGAACAAAAAAGCACTAGAAGCATTGCCTGAAGATACTGTTTTAGCTGATCGCAAGAACATGCTGATTTCCTCCACAGTGATCACTAATGGGCGTGCAACTTGTGTCGTTACTAGTACCGGGATGAAAACGGAAGTTGGCCGTATTGCGAACATGTTGATCTCTGAAGATGACAATACGACACCGCTACAACGAAAAATGGCAGAAATCTCAAAATTGTTATCGATTATCTGTTTAGGGATCTGTGTCCTGATGTTTATCGTAGGTCTTTTATACAGTCGGCCAATTCTTGAAATCTTCATGATGGCTGTTTCCCTTGGGGTAGCGGCTATTCCCGAAGGACTGGCGGCCATCGTTACGATTGTTCTGGCATTAGGTGTCCAACGATTGGTGAAACGTCATGCCATCGTGAAGAAGCTACCTGCAGTCGAAACTTTGGGGGCTGCTTCAGTGATCTGCAGTGACAAAACGGGTACATTGACGCAAAACAAAATGACCGTAGTTGAAACCTTCGTTCATGGATCGGCAACCCCGCAGCAACTATTGGTCATCGGAGCATTGTGTAATGATTCTAAGTTAACGGTCAATGGCAGTGAGTTCCAAGTGACCGGCGACCCGACAGAAACCGCATTTGTCAGCAAAGCGTACGAAGAAAAATTAGACAAAAATGAGTTAGAAGCAAACATGCCTCGTGTGGCTGAGATTCCTTTTGATTCGGAACGCAAATTGATGAGCACGATCCATAAAACCGAACAAAGCTATCGCGTCATGGTCAAAGGAGCACCTGATGTTTTGCTGAAACGCTGTAGGGTTGATGAAGCAGAAGCTCAAAAAATTGCTGCTAAAAATGCTGATATGGCATCAAATGCCTTGCGCGTTCTAGGTGTTGCATATAAAGACATTACTGAAGTGCCCGAAGAGCTGACTTCAGAAGACATCGAGAACCATTTGACATTTGTCGGGTTAGTCGGAATGATCGATCCTCCCCGTCAAGAAGTCAAAGAAGCGGTGACTCAATGTTACGATGCAGGGATTCGCCCCGTCATGATCACTGGTGACCACAAATTGACTGCGGTTGCAATCGCCAAAGAATTGACTATTTTCCGCTCTGGAGATCTAGCCATGACAGGTTCAGAACTGGACATGATGCCGCAAGAAATATTGGAAGAAGAAGTAGAAAAGTATTCTGTCTATGCGCGAGTTTCGCCTGAACATAAAATGCGGATCGTTAAGGCTTGGCAGGCAAAAGGCATGGTCGTCGCCATGACAGGTGATGGTGTCAATGATGCGCCTGCCTTGAAAGTAGCCGATATTGGTTGTGCGATGGGAATCACCGGGACGGATGTGGCTAAAGGGGCAGCGGATATGATCTTGACGGATGATAACTTTGCCACGATCGTCCATGCGGTCGAACAAGGAAGAGGGATCTTCTCCAATATCAAGAAATCGATTCAGTATTTATTGAGTTGTAATATCGGTGAAATCATCACGATTTTCGTTGCAACTGCATTGAATTTCCATCAGATGCCATTAGTTGCGATCCAACTCCTCTGGTTGAACCTAGTCACTGATTCACTACCTGCATTGGCTTTAGGAATGGAACCAGTTGAGCCAGGCGTGATGAAACAAAAACCTCGCGATTCCCGGAAAAGCATTTTTGCTGATGGCTTTGCTGCAAGTATGATCTTTTACGGCGTTTTGGTAGGAGCAATCACGTTGGCAGCTTATTGGTTAGGGGAATACGTCTTGTCAGATCCAACCGTTGCTGACGGCACAACAAATACGATGACATTTGCTACACTTGTCTTTGGGGAATTGACTCGTGCGTTTGCTGTCCGCAGCGAAACACGTTCTATTTTCAGCATTGGTGTCTTCTCCAACAGTGCGATGAATAAAGCCTTTCTAGTCAGCTTAGCTTTGCAGTTGGCGGTCTTGTTCATTCCATTCTTGCAAGAAATTTTCAAAGTTCAAAGTTTGACAGGAATTGAATGGGTGATCGTGATTCTGCTCTCATTAGTCCCACTGATTGTTAGTGAATTGACCAAAGCTTTTCGCAGCAAAGACGCGAAAGTTTTAGAAGGCAAACTTTCAATGTAACAAACGTCACTGATTTATCGGCATTTTCCTTTTGGGAAATGCCTTTTTTGAATGTTAAAAATTTGTACTTACCTGATTCCTAGAGTTTTACATTTGGCTGTGGTGGCAAACTTATGGATCAAAAATAGTGGTTGCGTTTCCAATTTCTTCGTGGTATTATGCAATTAATAAACAGGCATGTGACTGGTTAAGCAGGCAGGACCTATATAAAGCAATGAGTGAATCGTTCTGATTCATTTGGTTGTTTTAATAGGTGTTGTCTGCTTTTTTCTTTGTTTGGCCAACGAAGAGAAAAATAATCTAAAGGAGAAAAAAACAATGAATGTAAAGGAAACGGCAACTGCCATCATCCAATTGATTGGCGGAAAAGAAAACATCTCTCATTTGGAACATTGTTCAACGAGGTTACGGTTTACCCTGAAAGATCATGCTCTAGTTCAAAAAGAAGCACTAGAAAAAGTGGAGGGTGTCATCGGAGTCCGGCAGAATGTCCAGTGTCAAGTTATCATTGGCAATGATGTTGTGGAAGTTTATGACGAAGTGATGTCACTGTTGGGGCATCAGTTAGACAATGCGGACAGCGGAAGTGCAACAAAGCAGTCTTGGGGAGCTGTCCTGTTGGATTTTGTTATTTCCATTTTTCAGCCACTTATACCGGCGGTTGCCGGAGGTGGTGTTTTAAAATCACTACTGTTACTCGCTTCTGTTACAGGAGTGCTTGATAATCAAAGCCAAACGTATCAAATTTTAAATCTTATAGGTGGAGCCCCCCTTTACTTTTTACCGATTTTAGTCGCTATGACCACGGCAAATAAATTAAAAGTAAATCAATTAGTGGCT
This sequence comes from Enterococcus sp. FDAARGOS_553, assembly GCF_003812305.1. Classification (NCBI taxonomy): domain Bacteria; kingdom Bacillati; phylum Bacillota; class Bacilli; order Lactobacillales; family Enterococcaceae; genus Enterococcus; species Enterococcus sp. FDAARGOS_553. The sequence continues at coordinate 875,463 of NZ_CP033740.1, read as the reverse complement.
GTTTCAGCAGTCGGGGCGCTGATTTTGCCTGAAATAACAGCGTTGCTGACAGATGGAGCAACCTTTTTGGGGATCGGATTACAGAATATTGCCTATGCATCACAAGTTTTTCCTGCAATTTTAACGGTTTTGTTTTATTCGCAAGTCGAAAAACTATTTACTCGTTTTTCTCCAAAACCGATTCGCATCTTCTTTGTTCCGATGATGAGTCTAGTAATCACAGTTCCAGTGGCGCTATTGATTTTAGGACCTTTAGGATTTGAGGTAGGTACAGTTTTCTCTGCAGCGATTATTTGGCTTTATACTCATCTAGGCTGGGTTGCAACAGGTATCTTAGCAGCTGTGTTACCATTGATGGTTGTGACCGGTATGCACAAAGCAATGATCCCTTATGCGGTCTCTTCCATGAGCGAGATGGGGGCAGAATTGCTTTATTTACCGGCTTCACTTGCCCATAATATTGCTGAAGCTGGGGCATGTTTTGCTGTCAGTCTGCGGACAAAAGATCAAAAGCTTCGCTCAACAGCTATTTCTGCTGGAATTTCTGCACTGTTTGGCATTACAGAGCCAGCATTGTATGGGGTAACGATTTTAAACAAACGGGTATTATATGGGGTGATGGCTTCTAGTTTGGTTGGTGGAGCAGTTGCTGGCATCTTTACAATCAAAGCGTTTGCATTAGTGGGTCCGGGTCTTGCTAGTATCACCATGTTCGTTGATGAATCAAATAGTATGAATTTAGTTTGGGCATTAGTCACTTTAGCAGTCTCTTTTCTTGCGGCTTTTGTTTTAGTCCTGTTTCTTTTTAAAGATAAAGTCATGGAGGCCGTTGAAGGAAAAGAAGACCCTCAATCAGAAGTTCTCAGTCAGCCTGTTGCGGGACAAGTTGTTAAGCTAGCCGAAATAAAAGACGATGTCTTTTCCAGCGGAATGATTGGTGAGGGATTCGGTATTATCCCCACATCTGGCGAACTAACAGCACCAGAGGATGGAGAAGTTACTATGTTGTTTGAAACCAACCATGCGATTGGCTTAAAGACCCAGAATGGTGCTGAAATCCTATTCCATATAGGGATCGACACGGTGCAATTAGAAGGAAAATATTTCACACCGCTTGTCAGTGCGGGGGATTATGTCAAAAAAGGACAACCATTGCTTCAATTCGATTTAGAAGCCATCAAACAAGCAGGGTATGACCCGACTGTTATCTGCGTTGTGACTAACAAAGAAAATTTCATTATCAAACCAATTGAACAAACAGAAAATATGTCTAAAAGCGAGGGTGTTTTATCCATCTCTCCATTTGTTTCGTAAAATTCAAGCAGCATAATCAAAAAACGTGAAGGAGAATACAACTATGAGTCAATCAACATTTCCAGAGAATTTTTTATGGGGCGGAGCGATTGCTGCCAATCAAGTGGAAGGTGGGTGGAATTTAGACGGGAAAGGGTTGTCTGTAGCAGATATCGCCACGTATAAACCAGATGTCGACACCAAAAATTTTGCAGCCCATATGCATGTGACGGTAAACGCCGTGAAAGAAGCAATCGCTGATCCAACAGACACGATTTATCCTAAACGTCGGGGAATCGATTTTTATCATCGTTACAAAGAAGATTTGGCGTTATTTGCTGAGATGGGTTTCAAAGTACTACGCTTATCGATTGCATGGACGAGATTATTTCCAACAGGAGAAGAACTGGAGCCAAATGAGTCGGGCATTGCTTTTTATCGAAATGTCTTTCAAGAAATGCAGCGTTTAGGAATCAAACCGATCGTGACACTTTCTCATTATGAAATGCCAGTCGCGTTGAGTTTGAAATATAATGGTTGGGTTGAACGCAAAGTTATCGCTGACTTTGTCCGATTTGCCACAGTCTGCTTTGAGGAATTTGGGGAATACGTAGAATACTGGCTGACCTTTAATGAGATCGACAGCATTCATCGTCATCCCTTTACAACAGCTGGAATTATTCCTGAACAATGTACTCCGGGGAAAGAGCATCAAGAGATCTATCAAGCCTTGCATCATCAATTTGTCGCTAGTTCACTAGTTACAAAAGTTGCACACGAAAAAAATCCTCAAAACAAAATAGGCTGTATGATAACAAAATTAATGACTTATCCGTTAACCTGTGATCCACTAGACGTGGAATTGACATTGAAGAAGAACCTAGAGAATAATTTTTATGCAGATGTTCAAGTAAAAGGAGAATACCCTCGCTTAATTTTGCGAGACTTGGAAAAACGTGGCATCAAGATTGAAATGGCACCGGAAGATCCTCAAATACTAAAAGATTATACAGTGGATTTTCTTTCTTTCAGCTATTATATGTCTATGGCGGAATCTGGGGATCCGCAAGCAGAACGAACACCAGGAAATACTGTACTAGGGGTGAAAAATCCTAAATTACCATCCACTGAATGGGGCTGGCAGATTGATCCTAAAGGACTAAAGATTTCGCTGATCGAGTTATATGATCGCTACCAAATTCCATTGATGATCGTCGAAAATGGAATGGGAGCAAAAGATATCCTTGAAGAGGGGAACGTTCATGATCCGTATCGTAGGGACTATTTCGAAGCGCATTTTAAACAAATGAAAGAAGCAATTGATGAGGGCGTAGATCTGATTGGTTATACAAGCTGGGCACCAATCGATTTAGTTAGTGCTGGTACCTCCCAACTGTCAAAACGATATGGCTTTATTTATGTGGATGCAGATGATGAAGGACATGGCACTTATGATCGATCCAAAAAAGACTCTTTTGACTGGTACAAAAAAGTGATTGAGACTAATGGCGCAATCCTAGCAGGAGAATGACGAAGGAGCGATAGTGCATGATTTATATCAAGAAAGTCTTAAATTCAAGTGTTGTACTTGTTGACAATGAAGGCCAAGAAATGATTGCACTTGGAAAAGGCATTGGATTTGGGAAAAAAGCCGGAGAGCAGATAACGGATTCTCAAATTGATCAAGTATTTCTCCCAATTGATGAAACGAGATCTCTGCAGTTTGCTGAATTAATTGATGAGATACCCATTAGGTTTTTTGAGATGACGAAAGAAATCGTTCAATTGGCCCAACAGTTAATGCCCAATCCGCTAAACTCTACGATCTATTTAACGTTGTCGGATCACTTGCATTTTGCTGTTGAACGCCAAGAGAAGGGGTTAAGTATCACCAATCGTTTGTATTGGGAAATCAAAAACTATTATGCAAAAGAATACGCAGTTGCAGAACAAGCGTTACTTTTGTTACGTGAAAAGTATCAAATCTTTCTTCCAGAAGAAGAAGCATCAAATATTGCTTTTCATTTGATCAATGCCCAATCTGCGTCTGCGGATAATCAGGATGGGTTGAAGAAAGCGAAATTGATTGGGATTATCGTAAACCTTGTCCGCTATTCGATCCAGCAAGATGTGAATACAAATTCGATTCATTATAGCCGCTTTATCACACATGTCCGTTTTTTTGTAGATCGTTTCTTTACAGAAGGATTATTGCAAGAAAAAGACGAAGGACTGTATCGGCAAATGTGGGCCCTTTACCCAAATGCTATGGAGATTGCAACAAAGGTAAAGGCGTATGTAGATAATGAATATCAAACGAAAATCCCTGAGAATGAGATCGTTTTTCTAGGTGTCCATATCAATCGTTTAATGAATCATTCGGCGATTGAACAATAAGAAGCCTGATTTTGGACCTGTCTGTAAGTCATATACCTGTGTAACGATCAGGTATATGACTTTATTCGTAATTTCAAGCAATACTTGATAAAATGACCTACAAATGAATGGGCTATTGTTTTAGACCAGAAGAGGTGTGTATAAAAGATGGAACTAATGAAATATCGAGATGAATACAAAGAAGATGTTGTCAATTATTTTCTGACTGACGAAATGACCTATTTCACAGGGACGCCACAAGAGAATATTGCACTTTCCCAAAAGAATCCCCAGCATCATCCGATCTTGGCTTTTTCCCAACAGAAACTGGTCACTTTTTTTGTTTTGGATGCAGGACCCCAAAAAGCAGACTATACGGATGAAAATGACGCTCTTTTGTTGCGGAGTTTCTCTACTGATGCGAGATTTCTAAGGAGGGGATATGCAAAAGAAGCATTGCGATTATTGCCTGATTTTGTAAAAACTCATTTTCCAGCAATGAAACAAATTGTTCTAGCAGTCAATAAAAAAAATAGTGCAGCAAAAAAACTGTATTATTCTGTGGGTTTTGTAGATAGTGGTGAAGAGAAAATGGGACCCAAAGGACCGCAGCATCTTTTGGTTTATCCGCTTTAACTTGTTTCTTACTAAATGGGTAATAAAGGAGAAAGGTATTCGCCCTTTTCGATTCGAACCATTCAGTGTCACTATCCGTTCTTTTATCGCGCATTAGAGTTATATATGGAAGCGGAGAAAAAAGTCATTGTTTCGGAGTATCCATTTAGCGAGAAGCAAAAAGGACGCTTGCGAGACCTTGCTGATACTTATGCTTATGAAGTAATCACGATTCGCTTAACGGCTGATTTCGAAGTGTTGTGGGAACGGCGTTACCAGCGAGATCGGGAGCCGGAACGGCATTTGAGCTATATCATGGATCACTATCATTATGGCGATAGTCTAGAAGACCGTTCATTAGGAACCAATCATATTACAAAGGAAGAATTCCGACGAATCATCAATGAACGAAAGTACGCTGAATTTGCTTTGGGAACGCTCTATGAATTTGATGTGACGGATTATCAGCGAGTAGATTATGGTCCATTGCTCGATCAGTTAGTGTACCAGATTCAACACGATGAGTAAGTAAAAATGATCGCTGAAATACTGCCACTGGCTTTTTATCGCTCAAATCATTCAATAATTATCTTCATGTGAAACGCTTATTGTTTTCTTACTACTAGTTTTTTGGTAGGGAAAAGGCAATAAGCTTTTTTCGAGATCTGTTAGGAATTGAAGGGTGAAACGCCCTATTGTCTTTAAAGCTTCTTAGAACCAAAAACTAAAAAAAAAGCCATATCCAAACGAATTGTTTTAGTTGTTTAAAAATATCTGAAATTAAGAAAAATTCTCATTGAAAATCACCACGGAATCAGCTAGTATTCTAGAGGTAGGTTTTTTAGATAGGAAAGGAGAAGGAAAAATGGAGTTATCAAAAGGTAGGATCATTTGGCTGTCCTTATTGCTTGGCACATTGAGCGCCTATGGCCCTTTACTAATGGATGCTTATTTACCGGCTTTTCCAGTCATTCAAGAAGAATTAGGAATCAGTGCTTCTCTCACACAAATGAGTTTGACCATGTGTCTGATTGGTTTAGCATTAGGTCCATTAGCAATCGGAACACTTAGTGACCGGATTGGGCGCAAGAAACCTCTTGCTATAGGGATTACCGTAGCGATTCTTTGCTGTTTACTTGTTCCCTTCGTGCGAAATATCTGGTTATTCCTAGCTTTGCGTCTCTTGCAAGGAATCGCCAGTTCCGCAGGGATCGTTTTGACCCGTGCGATTGCGAAAGATTTATTTACCGGCGAACGGCTGACGAAGTTTTTTGCGATGCTGATTGCAGTGAACGGTATTTTCCCGATCATTTCCCCACTGCTAGGCAGTGCGATTTTGGCAGTGGCTTCTTGGCAAACGATTTTTCTTTTTTTGGGTGGTTTAGGCATCTTGCTATTGCTTGGTATTCTCTTTGGCTATCAGGAAACATTACAGCCGCAAGAACACATCCATCAGATGGAATCTGGCTGGCGGGCAGTATTGTCTGATCGCATCTTTATGTTACTGGTGCTTATCCAAGGATTTATTTATGGTGCATTGTTTAGTTATATTTCAGGATCCTCTTTCATGTTCCAAAATGTCTATGGGCTCAGTGATCAAATGTATAGCCTCTTGTACGGTATCAACGGGATCGGTATCATTGTGACTGCGGAGCTTTCGGGGATTTTATCGCGGCGATTGTCCCTAGTCCAGCAATTAGGCAGCGGATTGGTGATCGGTTTTATTGGCAGTGTACTGGTGATGCTGAGTGGCATCAGAAATTCTATTGCATTAGCGATCATTGGGCTATTTCTGGTCGTGGCGACATTAGGGATCGTCAATTCGGTGGTAACTACATTAGCGATGGATCGGCAAGGTGAACACGCTGGGGTCGCTTCCTCGATCTTAGGGATCGGCATGTACAGCATCGGGATCATCTGTACGCCGCTAGTGGGTATCATGGGCAGTCATACCTATCTTCCACTAGCGTTACTGATCTTTTTGTGCGAAATCGGTGCATTAGGCGTCTATCGAGTAATGAAACAAGAAGCGAGACCATGAGTGCGGATGGTCTCGCTTTTTGCTTCTTTTGCTTATTCCTAGTATAATGACTATGTTTTTGTAAGTTGGATCAAAGAAGTGATCCGGTCACTAAGAAATGGAGCGGAAAGCATGACAACAAATTTTTGGGCGGAGTTACCGAAGCCTTTTTTTATTTTAGCACCAATGGAAGATGTGACAGATGTAGTGTTCCGCCATGTTGTGCAGACAGCAGGGGCGCCAGATGTCTTCTTTACGGAATTTACCAATTCAGATAGTTACTGCCATCCAGATGGGATCGAGAGTGTTCGTGGTCGACTGACATTCACAGAAGACGAGCAACCGATCGTCGCCCATATTTGGGGAGACAAGCCGGAATTTTTCCGGCAAATGAGTATTGGAATGGCGGAAATGGGATTTAAAGGGATCGATATCAATATGGGGTGTCCTGTCCCAAATGTTGCCGGTCGCGGCAAAGGCAGCGGCTTGATCTTGCGTCCCGATGTGGCGGCTGAGTTGATTGAAGCGGCAAAAGCAGGTGGGTTGCCAGTCAGCGTCAAAACACGGATCGGCTACACAGAAATGGCTGAGATGGAAGCTTGGATCACTCACTTGTTGCAGCAAGACATTGCCAATCTTTCTGTTCATTTGCGGACCCGCAAAGAGATGAGTAAAGTCCCTGCCCATTGGGATCTGATCCCAGAAGTTCTAGCGATTCGTGATCGAGTGGCACCTCAAACATTGATCACTATCAATGGCGATATTCCAGATCGTCAAGCAGGACTAGCGTTAGCCCAACAGTATGGCGTAGACGGAATCATGATTGGACGGGGCATTTTCAAAAATCCCTATGCCTTTGAGAAAGAACCAAAAGAACACTCATCGGAGGAATTATTAGGGTTGCTGCAATTGCAGCTAGACCTGCAAGACCATTATGCTACGATGGTTCCCCGATCCATTGCCGGATTGCATCGCTTCTTTAAGATTTATGTCAAAGGATTTCCTGGGGCGAGCGATTTGCGCGCACAATTGATGACAACTAAGTCGACAGATGAAGTTCGCAGACTTCTAGCAGAGTTTCATGCTAATAAAGCTGCGGGAACATTGTCTGAAGAAGTATCTGATGCTGCTGAGGAGCACAAATAACTGAGCATTTCTCTCCAAGGAGAGAAATGCTTTTTTTGTATGTAGAAGTAACCTTGACAATAGATAGGTACCTATGTAAAATAGAGAGCAGTCTGTTAAGTAGGTACCTATTTAATTGGTTTTAATGAACAAAAAAGGAGCAATACATATGTCTTACTCAGAGCAAAAGATCGTTGAACGGTTTTTTGAAGTGTATAAATTGAATCGTCGTTATTCTGAAAGAAAATATGGTCCCTTCATGCCTGGGCGGGGACAGTTCAACTGTTTGTTAGTTTTGGACGAGCGCGGCACACTGAATCAGAAAGACTTAGCCGCCTATTTGGCGATCCGCTCGACATCAGCAGGGGAGCTCTTAAAAAAAATGGAGAAAAAAGGCTGGATCAAAAAAGAAACATCTCCGCAAGATAAACGAATCCAGTTGATCTCATTAACGAAAGAAGGAAGAGCTGAAGCTGCTGCGATGAAACAAAAACGCAGCAAAGCACACCAAGATATGCTGACCGATCTAACAGAAGAAGAAAAACAAGCCTTTGGTCGCGGGTTAGAAAAAATTGAAGCTTATTACCAACGCATGGAGGCGGAATCTATTGAACCAACCGAGTAATCTGACAAACCGTAAAAGAACCTTTATTTTTATTAATCTGATTCTTACTTGTATCGCACTAACGATGTTATCCACCGCATTGACCACCGCATTACCGGCCATCGTGGCCGACTTGCAAATTTCTGTGACCACTGGACAGTGGCTGACCAGCGGCTATTCCCTCGCCATGGCTATCGTCATGCCGTTGACCGCTTTTTTGATGAATCGGGTACCTACCAAAAAATTATATCTTTCCGCATTGGTAATCGCTCTTATTGGGATGGTTCTATGTGCGTTAGCACCGAACTTCCCCATTATGATGATGTCTCGTATCCTCCAAGCCATTGGTAATGGTATTTTGATCTCAATGGCTCAAGTGATTCTATTGACGATCTATCCAATGGATCGAATTGGTGCAATCATGGGTTGGTATGGGTTATCGATCACTGCCGCACCAGTGATCGCCCCTACATTAGCTGGAATGATCGTTGATAAATTGAACTGGCATGCCATTTTTTATATTGTCGGTGCCATTGTTTTTGTTTCGTTGATTTGGGCGTTGAATGTCTTTGAAGATGTCTTGGATGTAACGAAGAAAAAATTTGATCTGCTCTCCTTTTTACTCAGCGCTGTGACTTTTGGCGGCTTCACATTAGGATTCGGGAATCTAGGAACCTATGGCTTTGCCAGTCTCCCTGTCTTGGGTGCATTGCTCATAGGTTTGATTGGCGGCATCTTATTTGCCCACCGCCAAATGAAAGCGGCAGTGCCCTTCTTGGATCTGCGGGTCCTCAAAACGAAAGAGTATGCGCTAAGTGTGTTTGGGAGTATTTTACTCTATCTTGTTTTAATGGGCTCTTCAATGCTGATGCCCTTGTATGTACAATCCATTCTTGGAAAATCTGCAACAATCTCAGGGTTGGTGGTATTGCCAGGTTCGTTAGTTTCTGCCTTTTTGAGTCCTATCGCTGGCCGTATCTATGACAAAGTCGGTATCCGCATCATAACGATCATTGGCGGCAGTTCGTTAGTTTTAAGTAATATCGGTATGTTTTTTATTCATATACACACAGGAATTTGGATGGCGGTCTGCCTGAATATTTTACGCTGTGCCGCCACGGGCTGTTTATTGATGCCATTTGTTACCTGGGGCAATAAAAATATCCCGCCAGAATTGACTGCTCATGGTACCGCATTACTGACATCGCTGCGGACGGTCGCCGGCGCCATCGGCACAGCTGTTTTTGTTGGGATCATGAATACGGTCGCCCGCAACAGTCATACATTGACTGGCTCCGCCGCTTTGCTCCACGGCATGAATGTTTCGTTTTTAGTCATGACCGTCGCTTCGGGACTGCTATTGTTCACGGGATTATTTTTGATCAAAGATAGTCGCACAGAAGTTCTGATAGAAGTAGAAAATTAATCAACTAGTCAAATCGCTTCGCTTTTTGCGAAGCGGTTTTTTTTTAATTTTGAATGTTTCTTTCATATGAAAAATCTCTTTTTGAAAAAAATAATCAAAATATTTAATAAAATATTGAAAAAAATAATCAGAAGGTCTATAATGAAGCTGTCACAAAGAGAAAGGCAGTGAATACTATTGAGAACGTTTTACTGGGGCGGTGCAACCGCAGCTAGTCAATATGAAGGTGGATATAAGGATGGGAAAGGGATAGATACACAAGATTGCCGTCCCTATCTTCCTCGAAGTAATAATGCAACAATCCAAACGCGATTGTTGACTCAAGAGGTGATCAATGAAGCAAAAGAATCAGAAACTACCCAATTTTATCCGTTTAGAAAAGGGACGAAAGGATACGAAAACTGGGAGGAAGATCTACAGCTGCTAAGCGAGTTAGGGATTGATTTATATCGTTTCTCGATTAGCTGGTCACGATTATTTCCACTGGGGAATGAAGAGCAACCAAATGAACAAGGTGTGGCATATTATGATTCGATTTTTCGGGAATTAAAGAAGAAAGGAATCAAAATTTTTTTGACAATGAATCATTATGCGGTGCCACTTTATTTGGTGGAAAGCATCGGTGGGTGGAAGAATCGTGAAATGATTGACCATTACCTCTCTTTTGCAGAGTTTGTTTTGTCTCGATGGGGAAATCAAGTGGATTTTTGGTTGCCATTTAATGAAATTAATGCCGGCTTTTTTAGTCCCTATAACGGTACAGGATTAATCAAACCAAGCAATGGTGACTATATCTATCAAGATGTATTTCAAGCACTACATTATCAATTTGTTGCAAATGCAAAAACGATTCAGCTGGCACGAAAAATGGATATTCCTGGAATCTTTGGTTCCATGGTGTCGTGTTTCTGCTATTATCCGTTGACACCAAAACCAGAAGATAATTTGAAATTAGTGAAAGAGGAACAGATTAATCAGTGGTTTTGCAGTGATGTGCTTATGCAAGGGGAATACCCCTATTATATGCATTCTTTTTTTGAGAAAAATTCTGTTGATCTAGATATAACCGCAGAAGATCGCCAGATTCTGAAGGAATATACTTGCGACTTTGTTTCTTTTTCTTATTATTCTTCCAGTGTGGTAACGACCGAGGAAGCAGAAAAAACTGCAGGGAATTTAGTAGTTACAACGAAAAATCCTTACTTAAAAGCAAGTGATTGGGGATGGCAAATTGATCCTATCGGTATGCGAACAACATTAAATAAAGTTTATGACCGCTATAGAAAACCAGTTATAATCGCTGAAAATGGCTTCGGTGCGAAAGATCAACTCGAGGCAGATGGCACAATTCATGATTCCTACAGAATTGATTATTTCAAAGAGCACTTTGCTGAAATAGTTAAAGCTAGAGATATCGATCAGGTCAACGTTATTGCGTATATTGCTTGGGGGATCATTGATATTGTATCCGCAGGCAGCTGTGAGATGGATAAACGCTATGGTGTCATTTATGTTGATGCTGATAATGAGGGGAATGGAGATTATCGTAGATACAAGAAAGATAGCTTTTATTGGTATCGTTCTTTTATTGAAAAGAATAAGAAGGGAAAGTAAATCAAATGAAAAAAGTTCTATTTATCTGTTCTGGTGGGATGTCTAGTGCAATTGTAGAAAAAGCGCTAGACAAAGAAGCCGAAAAAAAAGGAATTGCTCTAACAAGTTCTGCAGTAGGAAGTGGTGAGGCGGATTCAGTTATCCAAGAAAAAGATTGGGACATTATTTTTGTAGCCCCACAAGTAAAGCATCGCTTTAGCTTGTTTAAACAGTCCGCAGATGAAGCACATATTCCTATTGAATTGATCAAACCCACAGATTACAGTCCGTTAGGTGGCAAGAATCTCTTGAAAATTATTGAAAGTTTGAGTTGAGAAAAGGAGGATAAAAATGAATCATTTCTTTGAAATGCTAGAGGACAAGGTTGCGTTACCAATGTCGAAGATCTCTGAGCAACGACATCTTCGAGCGCTTCGTGATGGGGTTGTTTCGGCGATTCCGTTTATTATTGTTGGTAGTTTCTTTCTGATCATTGCTTTTCCACCTGTTCCAGAAAACTGGGCAATTCACCAATGGGCAACAGATCACATTACGGAAATTCTAATTCCCTATCGGATGACATTTTGGATTATGTCTCTGTATATTTGTTTTGGAATCGGATACAATTTAGCGAAAAGTTATCAGTTAGATCCTTTGACCGGAGCACAATTATCGGTGGCAGCTTTTCTATTAAGTATTATGCCGGTACAGTTCGATCAAGGATTGATGTTGCCAATGGAATCACTCGGATCAGTGGGGATTTTCCCGTGTATGGTTTTAGCCATTTTTGCGGTTGAAGTTTTACGATTTTGTAAAACCAAAAAGATTATGTTTAAAATGCCAGAACAAGTTCCTAGCTCTGTCGCACGCTCCTTTGAGGCCGTAATTCCAGCAGCAATTATTATCATAGTGATTGGAACGATTAATGTTGTCTTTAAAGTGAATATTGAACAAGTGATCCAAACTCTTTTTTCACCTTTAGTAAAAGCAGGAGATACTTTCTTAGGGGTCCTAGTTCCAGTTTTCTTGGTTACTTTTTTCTGGCTTTTTGGGATTCATGGTGACTCGATCGTTGGCTCAGTGGCACGTCCGATTTGGCTTCAATTTTTTACTGAGAATGCCGAAAAAGTTGCAAACCATCAAACCCCTACCCATATTGCTCCAGAAACATTCTTTCAATGGTTCATTTGGATTGGAGGATCTGGCGCGACAATTGGCTTGATTATTTGCGCGATTCTTTTTGGAAAAGCCAAGTATACCAAGTCCATTAGTCGAGCTTGTCTGATTCCAAGCATCTTCAATATCAATGAGCCAGTGATTTTTGGATTTCCAATCATGCTAAATCCGATATTCTTTGTTCCTTTTGTGTTAGCACCGATTTTGATGACAACGGTTACTTGGCTGGTATTTAAAGCTGGTTGGGTGCACTTGATGTTTGTGCAGCCACCATGGACTTTACCGGCACCAATCGGCGCGTATTTGGCTACCGGAGGAGATTGGCGAGCTATTCTATTGGTCATTGTTAACATATTGATCGCTACGGTCGTTTATTATCCCTTCTTCAAGATTTATGACAATAAACAATTAATGCAAGAAATGGAAGGCGAAGCATGAGAAAAACAAGAATGCAGTTCAAAGGTGCATTATTTTATTTAGGAACTGTTTTTAGCGTGAACATCCTGTTGATTGCAATCAATTCATACGTTCAGTCTGAGACGTTTTTATTTATAGGGAATTTGGTTTCTATCAGTCTTATCTTTCCAGCGATTGCGTTATATGTTGACCGAAAAGAAAAATTTACCATGAAACGATATGCTTATTTTTCGATTGTAACCTTTGCAGCAATGTTCCTTATTTGCGAGTTGTTTATTTATCAGTTCTAACCATGAAAAAAATGATTTTAAATGAAGTAGGTGATATCATGGAAAATATCGAAGCAGTGATTTTTGAATTAATCGTTCATAGTGGCAATGCGCGAGGAATGCTTTTTGAAGCGTTGGATGCAGCAGAAGCAGACAATCATGAGCAATCGGTAATGTGTATGCAACAGGCAGAAGCAGAGATGACCATTGCTCATAATTTGCAGACGAAATTGATTCAAGATGATCTAAAAGGTCAAGGGCAGATCAGTCTTTTGTTGATTCATGCGCAAGACCAGTTAATGACAACAATGAGCGAGCAAGCATTGATTGAACGACTGATTAAAATGCAACAGCAATTGAATCAATTCAATCAGAACTAACATCCATTAAGCTGTGATAGAAACGATCCTCGACAAATGATACAGTGACTCGTAATCTGCTGAATAAAGCCGTTCATAAAGCAATGGTTTGATAAGGATTTAATGAATAAGCCAAAACCTATTGGGGAAATCCTCTCTTCTTAGCAAGCAGTACTAAAGGAGATATAATGATCCATTATCTTCGAATACTGTTCGAATGCTGATAGTCGTTTTTTATCACTGATCAGATACTCACTAGATTGTCGGAACGTTTCTATTGCAGTTTTTTAGGAGGAAAAGAAATGAATTATGTACTAGGAATTGATGCTGGGGGGACAAAGACCCAATTTACTACCTATGACAAAAAGGGAAGAGCACTCTTTGATTTGCACCTGTCAGCTGGAAATATTGTGGTAGATACAAATCGTACATTAGCAGTTTTGAGACAAGGGATCCAGTCTGTTTTAGAACATCAATCAGGCAATTGCATCGGCGTTTTAGCTGGAATTGCAGGTATAGAGACGAGTGGGTTACATCATCTTGTTCAACATGAGCTGCAGCAGTTTCAAAAAACCAAAGTGATTTCTGATGCTCACTTAGGGTTAATCAATAAACTTGAAGGATCGGATGGCGCTTTGATTATTTCTGGGACCGGATCAGTCGCCTATGGATCTGTTGACAGAAACTTCTATCGAGTAGGGGGCTGGGGACATTTAGTAGGGGATGAAGGAAGTGCCTATGCTCTAGCACTGAAATGCTATCGCCATATTGCACAAGAAATGGACCATGGTTCACCTTTGTCTAGATTCTCCCAAGACTTTCTATCTTTTTTAGATATGAACGATCCAGCTAAAGCAATTAGTGAACTTTATCAGATGAACAAGGCTGAAGTTGCACAAAAATCATTGTTTTTTTCGAAGGCGCATTTAAACGACCCCATCACTCATCAACTATTGCAAGAAACTGCTGACGAATTGATCGAAATGATTCGTTTGTTACTAAACAGAATGAACCAAACCCAAGTGAAGTTAGCTTTAGCAGGTTCAGTGCTAGAAAAAAATCACTTTATTCGAGAATCGGTTGTTGCTCGTCTCCAAGATCAAATTACGGAAGTGGTTTTAAGTGATTCACCAAATACAAAAGGTGCCTTTTATTTTTATCGTAAACTTCTCAGTTCGACATGAATTTAATGTAAAATAGAAGTAACTAATTGCTGAAGCAACTATGCAGTAGAGGGGGACAGAAATGAGTGTAGTAACAACTATTGAAAGTATCAAAAATGAACTTTCGACTACGGATTTGAAGTTAGCAGATTATATTGTCGAGAATCTTGATGAAATACCTACTATGACATCTAATGTGTTAGCCGTTCATTCGAATACAAGTCCAGCAGCGGTCATTCGATTTTCTAAAAAATTGGGATTCAGTAAATTTTCTGACTTTAAGTTAGCCTTAACCAAAGATATTGAAAATCGAATCTATAATGAATATAGCGATATTCAAAATGATGATTCGTTTCAAACGGCTAAAAATAAGATTCTTAGAAACAATAAGATGATTATTGACGCAACGGATCCTATATTAGATGAACAAACCGTGCAACAAGTAGTAGACAAAATGTTTCATGCTAAACGAATCTATGTTTATGGTGTAGGAACTTCCGTTCTAGCAGCAGAGGATATTCGTCAAAAATGGACTCGGATTGGAAAAACAGTGATTTTTGATAAAGATCGGTATCTTCTGACACAACAAATGAAAAATGATGGCGCAGACAGTTTGTTTTGGGGAATCTCCCATTCAGGGAAAAACCGCGATGTTTTATCATTAGTAGAAATAGCGAAAAGCCTTGGTATGCCGACCTTAGGAATGTCTCAATTAGGGCAGAACCAGCTGACTAAAAAAGTAGATACACCTATTCATACAGCACGGACAGAAGATATCAAGAATGGTCATTACGGAAGTGGGGCCACTCATTCGATCATTTTGCAAATTGTTACGATTGATTTGCTTTTCTATTTTTATATGCGCCGCTTATCGGTAAAAGAAAAATAAGGTCGTCTGCTATGAAGTTAGTAACCAATAGAGTATAAGCAACAAATGATTAAACGTTGTTTCTCAAAAATCCCACCGATTTTTCAAATTTTGAAAGCTATCGGTTGGGACTTTTTTTGTTTTTTTCATGAAATACTAGGAAAAAACTTTATTTTCGTTATAATAAGATAACTTATATTTGAGGAGGGAAGTTTTTTTCTTGGACTATGGGTACGTTGACAAGGTAAAAAGCGACTAGGAAAATGAAAAATAAAGGAACCGTGTTGGGAATCACAGCGTATGTGCTGTGGGGGCTGATCACCCTCTATTGGAAACTGATCACTGGTGTCTCGCCATTGGCGATCATGTGCTACCGTATTATTTGGTCATTTGTCTTTATGCTTGGCTTTATCGGACTTAGCGGCAGATGGCAACAGTTTGTTTCTGAATTGAAGCGGATCTGGCAAAACAAAAAGTTTGCAGGAATGATTATTTTGGCGGCGATCTTGATTTCAATCAATTGGTTTACTTTTATATTTACTGTCAGTGCCGGCCATGTTATGGAAGCTAGCCTAGGTTATTACATCAATCCATTGGTCAATGTTTTGTTGGCAACTGTTTTTTTGAAAGAACGGTTGAGTCGGTCGGGGATGATTGCTTGTGGTTTGGCAGCTGTTGGAGTGATCATGCTTTCGGTGCAAACTGGTGCGATCCCTTATGCTTCACTGATCATGGCTTTTTCATTCAGCACGTATGGTCTCATCAAAAAACACATACCAATCAGTTCTGCAACGGGATTAACAGTTGAAACCTTTGTTATTTTGCCGGCGGCATTGATTTATATTTTAGGTTTTTCTTCTGTTGGATTGATGGCTTATCCATTATCTACCAATCTTTTACTTATTGGTGCCGGCGTCGTGACTGCCATCCCATTGTTGCTGTTTGCGGAAGCAACGAAAAGCGTTTCTTACATCACATTAGGCTTTATCCAGTATGTAAATCCGACGATCATGCTATTACTAGCTGTTTTCTTGTTTCACGAATCTTATTCTTTGGCGCAGTTCACCGCGTTTGGATTTATTTGGTTAGGTATCGCAGTATTCACGTATGGCACTTTAGGTGCAGTATGGAAACGCCGGCGAGACCTAAGCAACAACTGACAACAACTCCGTTAAGACCATTTTTGGAAATGAATTGTCTTAACGGAGTTGTTGCGAGCGAACAAGATTCTGAAAAATAAAACAACTATCTAGCTTGTCCATTAGAACCGCTAATTTTTTGGAGAAAGAATCTTGCGTGAAAAGGGTTGCAATCTCAAAAAGGATGTGCTATTATTTTTTCAGTTACATCGGATTGTTACTGTTCGGCAGGCAAAACCAGAATTGACCGCAGATTTATGGGGAAATTCTAGGTTTTTTTATTTTGGAATGAGGGAAAACGATGGTTATTGGAAAAATATTGAATAATAATGTCGTGGTCTCCACCAATGATGCCGGCGAAGAAGTCATCTATATGGGACGCGGCATCGCATTTAAGAAAAAAATCGGCGATGTGATCGACGACGCATTTGTGGAGAAAGAATTTGTTTTGAAGGACTCTTTCACCGCAAATCAATTTCAACAATTATTTGCGGATATTCCTGCAGAAGAGGTCGAAGCAGTCAAGCAAGTGGTCGACGAAGCAGAGCAAGTGTTGGGAGTCGAACTTTCACCGAATATTTACTTAACGCTGACGGATCATATTCACTATGCTTTGATGCGGGCTCGAGAAGGAATTGAAATACCGAATCCACTATTGTTTGAGACTCGAAAATTTTATCCTAAGGAGTACGCTATCGCTGCTAAAGCGGTCGAACGCTTTGAAAAGAACTTTGGTGTTTCGCTTCCCGAAGCGGAGAAAGGATTTATCGCCTTTCACATTGTCAATAGTGAGCAAGCCAATGGAACCATGGAGACGACGATGCAAGCCGTTGAGATCGTTCGTGATGTGTTAGCGATCATCAGTCGTTTCTATGGCAAAGTCTTTAATCCTGATTCCTTGAATTATCAACGGATCACGACTCATCTTCACTATTTCGCTCAACGGTATTTAAGTGATGACCTTTCAGGCGAGAAGGACGAATTCCTGTTTGAACTGATTCAGGCAAAATACCCGAAAGCCTTTCAGACAGTCCAGCGGATCAACGAATATCTGATCAAAACGTATGGCAAGCCAATCGGCGAGTCAGAAATGATCTACTTGACGATCCATATTGAACGCGTTGTCAACGAACCAAATTAACATTCAATCATTAACGGATTGTTACTGTACAGCAGGCAAGACCCAGATTGAAAAGACAGCAGTTAGCAAGTTTGCGCTTGTTAACCGCGTTTTTTCAATCTGGGTTTTTTATTTTATTAAAAAAGGAGTGTTTGGAAATGAGTACAAACAAAGAAATAGCAGTCCGCGTCCTGGATGCGGTCGGCGGCAAAGAAAATGTCAACAGTGTGGTCCATTGTGCGACGCGCTTGCGTTTCAAACTAAAAGATGAAGAAAAAGCGGATACAAATCGGTTGATTCAAGACGATGACGTGATCCAAGTCGTACAAAGTGGCGGACAATATCAAGTCGTCATCGGCAGCCATGTCAGTGATGTCTATCGCGAACTAACAGGGGTCGCCAATTTTGATGGCGAATCAGAAAAATCTGCTGAAAAAGGAAATCCGCTGAATCAATTGATCGATATCATCTCATCGATCTTTACCCCATTTTTAGGCGCAATGGCTGGGGCCGGGGTTCTCAAAGGATTTCTGACATTAGCAGTGACGATGAATTGGCTGGCGGCCGATTCTGGCGTCTACACGGTTTGGTATGCCATTGCTGATGGGCTCTTTACTTACTTACCTGTGATGTTGGCGTTTACAGCAGCGAAAAAATTTAAAACCAATGAATTTCTAGCTGTTTCTTTGGCCATGGCACTTGTTCACCCAAGTATCACAGAATTAGCAGGACAAACATTGAGTTTTGTAGGTATTCCAGTAATCATTGGGGCCAGCGCCTATACCTCCTCGGTCATTCCGATCATTTTGGCCGTCTTTTTACAAAGCTATGTGGAACGTTTCTTTAAAAAGGTGATTCCTAGTTTCCTACAGATCATCTGTGTGCCATTAGCTGTCTTCTTGATCATGGCACCAGTGACATTTATCGTTGTGGGTCCATTGGGAACGATCGTTGGGAACTTGTTAGGCAGCGGCTATGATGCAATCTATAATCTCAGCCCAATTCTTGCTGGAGCAATCATGGGGGGATTATGGCAAGTATTTGTGATGTTTGGAATGCATTGGGGCTTTGTGCCGATTGCGATGGTGAACTTGACACAATTTGGTTTTGATACAATGGTGCCGATGCTATTGCCAGCTGTATTGGCACAAGGTGGAGCAGCACTAGCCGTCTTCTTTATCACCAAAAACGTCAAGCTGAAAGGATTGGCTCTTTCATCAACGATCACGTCATTGTTTGGTATCACGGAACCAACTGTATATGGAGTAACGTTGCCATTGAAAAAACCGTTTATTGCTGCATGTATTAGTGGTGCGATCGGTGGTGCAATCGTCGGTTTCAGTCAAGTTAAGAACTATACTTTTGGTTTAGTCAGTCTCTTGAGCTTACCATCCTTTATCCCTCAAGACACACAAGATATGAGTGGTTTGATTGCCGCTGCGATTGGAACGGCCGTTGCTTTTGGCGCAGCTTTTGTCTTAACTTTTGTTTTGCGCTTTGAAGATCAACCGAATCCCGCAGATACAGATACAGAAAAATCAAAAGTACCTGCACCATCCATTACCAATGAGCGGGTCGTATTAAGCAGTCCATTGGCTGGTAGAGTTGTTCCACTGAATGAAGTGAAAGACCAAGTCTTTTCATCTGGAGCAATGGGCAAAGGGATTGCCATCGATCCAGCAAACGGTACATTAGTCGCGCCTGCTGACGGGACGATTACTACGCTATTTCCAACAGGACATGCGATTGGTTTGACAACGACAGATGGGGTAGAGATCTTGATGCATATTGGAATGGATACTGTTGAGCTTGAGGGCAAAGGATTTGAGATTTTTGTCAAACAAGAGGATCAAGTGAAAAAAGGTGATCTATTAGTCAAATTTGATCTTTCCCTAATCAAAGAAGCCGGGTATTCAACCGTTACGCCAATTGTTGTTACGAATACGCCGAACTATTTAGATGTGTTGGATATGAATCAAGAAGACGTCTTGCAAGGGGAAGATTTCTTAGCGATCGTCAAATAAACCTGGTGCGTCTTAATCAGTGAATTGTAATAGAAATAGCTATCCAACGGAAGGAACATCGCAGTCGCGAGTCCCTATGTTTGGATAGCTTTTTTAGTTATTCTTCTGAAGTTTTTGATGAAGTGTGCGGGTTGATGGATTCTTCGACTAAAAGTCCATCTTGCATGCGATAGACCCGATCGCTCCATTGGGTCATTCTTGGATCATGGGTTACCATGATGATCGCCTTTTGTTTTTCATGCGCTTCTTTAGCCAATAATTTGACAACATCAAAAGCATGTTCCGAATCTAAGCTGGCCGTCGGTTCGTCTGCCAAAATCAGTGAAGGATCATTGAACAATGCGCGTGCGATTGCTACTCGTTGACGTTCGCCTCCTGAGAGTTCTTTAGGGAATTTATTTCTGAGCTCCCAAATATCGAGGGAACGTAAAAGAGACGCTGCTTCTTTTTGGTTGTCTTTGTTCAGCTTGTTTACAAACTCAAACTGTTCACTGACTTTCAAAAAAGGAACGAGGTTTGAACTTTGCAGAATAAAGCCGATTTCTTTGAAACGGGCAGCAGATCGTTTTTTGTCAGGTAAATCAGTAAAGTCTTGCTGACCAATGATGATTTTACCTTCTGAGGGGCGTTGTAGTCCGCCGGCAATCGTTAAGAACGTACTTTTGCCAGATCCAGAAGGTCCAATGATGCTGACGAATTCACCGGCTGTCACTGAAAAATCGATTCCTTTTAGAGCAGTAACTGCGGTATGGCCAGAACCAAATGTTTTTGTAATGTGTTCCATAGATAAGACTGTTTGTGCCATCTTATTCGCCTCCAATCGCTGTAATCGGGTCGACTTTTGTGACTGTTCGAATGGAGAATAAACCACCGATGATCGAGACAAAAATCAGAACCATGCCATAAAGACACCACTGCAGTAAATTGACTGTAAACGGCATCGCAGCTGGCAATACTAGACTAGTCAAATAGCTGAGAACAAAAGCAATCAAAACGCCAGCAATACTTACGATCAATGACTGTCCCACGATGGAACGAACGAGATAGCCGGTAGAAACTCCCTGTGCTTTCAATACACCAAAGAGGGCTGTTTTTTGCAATGTCATCACATAGAGGAAAATCCCGACAATTGCTGCTACCACTACAAATAGAAAGTAAACCATTGCATTCAACGTCAATTTTTCGGCAGAATAACCAGGCAAGTTCTCAACAAAATCATCAAAAGTCAATGCCGTTAGTTTTGTTTGATCCTTTGATTGGATGAGTTTGACGTCAGATTTCGGCTCTTTAGTAGCGATCAATGAAATAGGGCCGTTGCTTTGATCAAACTCTTGATTACCATATTTAAGCTGAGCATAGGCATCTAGGTTGAGATAAAGCACGGGGACCACGCTGTAAGTCGTTGCTTTCGTGACGCCCACGATCGTAAAGACTTGATCATCGCCGCCTAATTGAATGTGATCCCCTAAGGCAAACCCCTCTGGCAGAAGGTTTTCTGAAACGATCACTTCATTTGTAGAGCGATAGTTTCGGCCGTCGATCACTTTTGGGACAACGAATTGATCGGCCTCAGCACCAAAGACGGAGATATTGGTCTTTTCGGTTTTTCCTTTATGGGAGATTGCAGAAGAAGCCAGACCAACTGCGGCTTTTTCTTTTGCTTCCACGCGGGATAAATCCCCGCGAGTCAGAATGGAAGCACTAGCGACCTTATTACTATCTTCGGATAGTACGATCGTCTGAGCGCCCCAGTCGGCGACTGCTTTCTTGTGACCATCTGACAGACCATTGGCCAATCCAGAAAGCATAAATACGACATATGCAACTAATACCATGATGCCAATGATCAAGCTATACCGTAATTTGGCATAGCGGATTTCTTTCCAAGCTAAATACATAATGATTTCCCCTTTCGAAATCCATCATACCTCAACGGTGACATTTTGTCACCGAATTAATTTCGGCCATCTATGCTATAATAAAGCAACGAATTCAAAGAAAGGACTGCGGCTTATGCCTAAGGCGACTTTTAATAATCTTCCTCCTGAGAAAAAAATAGTTGTGCGAAACGTTTTGCTGAAGATTTTTTCTGACAAACCGATTAGCCAGGTGAAAGTCAGTGAGATCGTTGAAGCACTGCAGATGTCTCGGGGAATTTTTTATAAGTATTTTGAAGATTTGAATGATGCTTATGATTACTTGATCCATGACTCAGCAAACAAAGTTCATGGTCGTATCCTAAGAAAAATTGGGAAACATCAGCAGGATTTTTTCAAAGGATTGGAGCTTTTTTTAGTTGAAGCGTTAGAATATGGCAAAGATAGTGAGGAATACAAAGAATTGCAGCTATTGATCCAGAATAGTTATTTGTTTTCATATCGCAGTGAGGATCCTCATGGCGCGGCAGCTTGGAAAAAAGTATTAACAGCAAATAAATTTCGGATCGAAAGTCAAAAAGAGGCCGATAGTTTTCTCTATTTCTCGATGAAACTGGTCATTGACAGCTTAACAGATGCTTACGCCAATCAATGGACAAGCAATGAACTGTTGACGGATTTTGCATTTAAAGTCAAATGGTTAAAGCAAGGCATTCAATAAAACAGCCCTTCAGAATGATGGCTTTCTGAAGGGCTGTTTTATTGAAATGACTAACATGCTATCTGTCAAGGCAACTTTAGAGGAGATAGCTTAGGTCAGTATCTGTAGTTAGAAAGAAGACATTGAATCACAGCTTAAAGAAATAGACTTTGGCAATCGCGGTTCCACTCAGAAGGTTCTCCATACGTAGATCCTTAGAATCTTTAGGAATGACTGAGATTTTCAGCAAGAACTTCTAAAGCAGAGCGGTCACGGATCACATACTTGCTTTTTTGCTTTTCTAAAATGCGGTTCTCACGGAAATTTGTGATCGTTCGTAAGAGATGACGATAGCTAACATTCAAGACAGCAGCACAAGTCGTCAACTGATGCGTAAACACCCCTTTTTCTTCATGAAGCAAAATGAATTTTGCTAAACGAGTTTCTACTGGCTCAGTGAGGGAATTGGCTAAGTTGATCCCTGAATTGAGCCGTGAGCTGAGGAGTTGGCAAATGTTCTGCAAAAACCGAACATCCTGTTGTAAAACAGAACGATAGCGATTCAAAGAAATGCACACGCAGATACAAGGTGTCACGGCCTTTACACTGCTTTTTGGCAATAATTCCCATAAAGAGGACGCTTCGCCTAAAAGAGTGGCGGGTTTGGCATAATCGATAAAGATATTTTGGGTATCAGAAGGGTAAGAGTAGACCATCACGGTTCCTTCCACAAGGAAGTAGAGATAATCGGATACGGTCCCTGTCTGGATCAAGTGCTCATCTTTGTCGAAAGAGTGTAATACCGCCATGTCAGATAACGCCGCATCTAAATAATTTTGCAAAGAAAAGGTGTCGATATAAGCAGATAACTGTTGCGCATCATGGATCTTTTTCATGGAGAAGGACCACTCCTTGGAGGTTTTTCTTTATTATAGCCTAGAATCAACAACGCCTCAACACGAACGATAATTAATATTATATGTAAAATGTATGTAAAAATAAGGTAAAATAGGACATGTGTCACTTCTTAATCTGAAGTTATTTGGTATGATTTACACGTAGTAGAAAACATTCACAGGAGGAATAAAAATGCGTTTCAAACAGGTTGCTAAAGGGATCATGGGAGTTATGTTGGCTGTTGCTTTAACTGGCTGTGCCAGTGGCAATTCAAAACAAGAGGATGCAGCAAAAGAAAAATTAGTGGTGCAGTTCGTACCGACCAACAACGATGGGACGATGGAAGCAAAAGCAAAACCTTTCGCTGAATATTTATCAAAGAAGCTAGATCGTCAGGTGGATGTGACCTTGGCTACGGATTACTCAACGATCGTTGAAGCAATGGCTTCTGGTCAAGTAGATATCGGGATCATGCCGCCAGCTGCCTATGTCCAAGCAAAAGATATGGACGCTGCTGAAGCCATTTTGACTTCGCAATTAGGGGATTATGATCAAGAAACGGGGTTGCCGTTAGAAGGTCAATTGACAAACACTTTCAAAGGGGAGATCTTAGTTCGTGCAGACAGCGGATTGAATGAATTGACTGATTTGAAAGGCAAGAAGATCGCTACTTTAAGTCCTAACTCAGCTAGTGGGTACATCTATCCAGTTGCTGAAATGAAAGATGCCGGAGTAGATCCTACCACCGAAGCGACTTTGACAACAGTCAATGATATTCCAAGTGAGATCACAGCAGTCTTGAATGGTCAAATGGATGCTGCGTTTGTTTTCGAAGGTGCGCGAAATGTCTTTGCTTCTAGCTTTGCAGACAATGATTTGTTTAAAGAGCTCAAAGTACTTTATCTGACCGAAGGGGATATTCCTAACGATGCTATTGCGGTCCAACCAAAAATGGACGATGCCTTGAAAAAAGAAATCAAAGATGTTTTCTTGAACATGAAAGATGACGAAGAAGGCGCAGAAGCGATGTCATTGTGGGGACATCAAGGATATGAAGAAGCAGCTGATTCTGCTTATGATACGATCCGTGAATATACCGAAAAAGCAGCCGAGTAAAACAATGGGCTGCGACAAGGAATAACAGAAAAATGATTGGACGAAGGGTGCAGATCTTTTTGCGAGGGCGGCTGATATAGTGAAAACGAGAGCGATCCCACCAAAGTATCCCTTCGTCTCTCATTCTTTTGGTATGATCCGTGTCACAATGCTTATAAAGATGGGGAAGAAGTATGATAATTTTCGAAAATGTGTCCAAAGTATACCCAAACGGGGTCAAAGGACTACAAAACATTAATTTGACGATCGAAGAGGGAGAATTTGTCTCAATCATCGGTCTGAGTGGGGCAGGGAAAAGCACCTTATTGCGCTCGATCAATCGTTTAGTGCCGATCACTGAAGGGGATATCCGCATTAATGAGACCTCGATCACTAAGGCAAGCAAGAAAGAATTACGATTGATCCGTCGTCAAATCGGATTGATCTCTCAAAGTTTCAATTTAGTCAAACGCAGTACCGTTCAAAAGAACGTCCTATCTGGACGTTTAGGGTATTATTCAACTTGGAAAAGTATTTTAGGATTATTTACAAAAGAAGACTATCAACGAACAAAAGAAGCACTAGCCACGGTTGGTCTGTTGGATAAGCTGCAGACCCGCAGCGATCAGTTGAGTGGCGGTCAGCAGCAAAGGGTCTCAATAGCAAGAGCGCTTGTTCAGCAAGCACCGATTATTCTAGCAGATGAGCCAGTAGCTTCATTAGACCCGATCACGACAGAGAAAGTCATGCAGGACTTGAAAAAAATCAATCAAGAAATGAAAAAAACAGTGATCGTCAACCTCCACTCTGTTCCGCTAGCACGGTCTTACTCCACACGAGTCATTGCTTTGAAAGCGGGAACGGTTGTTTTTGATGGTGTGCCGGAAGCATTGACAGATGAACGGCTGGAACAGATTTATGGCAAGGCGATTTTTGAAGAAAAGGCAGGAGAAACCCATGAAATTGAAAGAGACCGTTCACTTTAAGTGGTACAAGAACCTGCTGATCTTGCTCTTCTTAATTCTTTGCTTTCAAAGCAGTGCATGGATCACAGGGGCTGACTTTGCGCAAGTCTGGTCAAATTCCAACCAAGTAACGGCATTCTTTGCACGTTTCTTGCATCCGGATTTTAGCTATTTACCGAAATTAGTCTCGCCAATGCTTAAAACATTGGAAATGTCTTTAGTTGGAACGGTCATCGGTGTCTGTCTAGCGATCCCGGTCAGTTTCTTGGCTACGACAGTCATTACTGAAAATCGCTGGCTTTCGACGATCTTTCGCTTTTTATTGGGCTTGATTCGGACGATTCCTAACCTATTATTGGCTGCATTGTTTGTTGCTATCTTTGGGATTGGAGAAGCAACAGGGGTCCTGACGATTGCTGTCTTTACATTTGGGATGGTCTCTCAGTTGATGTTCCAAGCAATTGAAACAATCGATTTTGGTCCGATCGAAGCTGCGGCGGCGGTCGGGGCCAGCAAATTGCAGATTGCAGTCTGGTCAGTAGCTCCTCAAGTCATCAGTCAGTTTGCCAGCTATACCTTTTATGCATTTGAGGTCAATGTTCGTGCTTCGACAGTCCTAGGTTATGTAGGGGCTGGGGGGATCGGCGTCATTTTGAATTCGTCTTTGGCATTGCTGAAATATGAACGAGTGTCCATCATTATTTTGACGATTTTAGTCACTGTGGCCATCGTTGACCAATTAAGTGAACGAGTAAGGAGGTCCTTTCTATGATGATTCGTGAAGTGAGTAAAAAAACGTGGCTCCTATGGGGACTATTCGTAGTCCTGTTCCTGTTGTCTGCAATGGACTTAGACTATTCGGGATTAAGCACTTTTTCACTGGCAATGGGCAGAGATGTGTTGAAAGGACTGAGTCAGCCAGACTGGTCATTTTTCTATGACGGCAGCGGGGAAGATTTATTTAGTCTGCTGTTATTAACGATCGGCATCGCTTGCTTGGGAACCATGATCGCCACGGTTTTAGCCATTCCCATCACATTGCTGAGTGCGGCCAATCTCTGGTCAGCAACTCCTTGGGTCGCTAAAATCGGTAAATTTATTTGCAACGTCTTGCGGGCGTTTCCAGAACTGGTCTATGCGATCATTTTTGTTAAAGTCGTTGGTCCAGGACCTTTTGCCGGTGTGATGGCAATCGGTGTCCATCAAATCGGAATGTTAGGCAAGTTGTTTACGGAAGAGATGGAAGCGATGGATGAACGGCTGACCGAAGAGATGCAGGCGGTGGGTGCAAATTTCTGGCAAACAATGTTTTTTGTACGTGTCCCTTATTTGATGCCGATCTATAGTTCCTTTGCGTTGAATCATTTTGAGATCGCTGTGCGTAGTGCGGCAACACTAGGCTTAGTTGGTGCAGGCGGAATCGGTGCACCATTGATTTTTGCGATCCAAACACGTACGTGGAGTAAAGTTAGTATTATTTTGATCGGTGTAGTGATCACCGTCTTTGCTTTAGACCAAATAACAGGAATCATAAGAAAGAAATTGAGATAAAAGATGAATTTATTGCATATATCAGATATACATTTTCGCAGACAATACCCAGACTGCCAAGAGGGTTATCAAGGCATGTTGGCGGCCATGCAGAATCCATTGATTCCATTAACAGAATGTCTTCGCCATGCCCAGCAACGAGCAACGATTGACCTAGTCGTTATCAGTGGGGATTTGACGGAGGATGGAGACGTGGAAGACTATCGTTACTTGAAAGAACAACTGCATAGGCTGCTAGGCGATGTCGAAATAATCGTTACTTTAGGCAATCATGACATCAAAAGCAATTTCCACATAGGCTGGTGCGGTACAGCGGCCTCCGAGTCGCCATATAATCAAGTAAAATGTTATTCAGATATGGCGATTGTTGCCTTTGATAATTCCCGCTATGGAGCTTCTGATGGCGTTGTCGATGAACAACAATTCCACTGGCTGCAACAGACGTTAGCGGAATTAAAAAATCTGCCGATCGTCTTAGTGACCCATCATCATTTACTGGCACATCAAAGTACGACACCGGTGTGGCCCGGTACGGATCGTTTGTTGGACTTGCTGTCCTCCTATAACATTCGCTGTATCCTCAATGGTCACACGCATCATTCCTTTACCGGTGAGATCCAAGGGATTCCTTACTATACTGTCGCCAGTATGTCTTTTGTGGGAGAAGATGAAGGTCAAGGCATCGTGCGCTTCGAAGAACGATATGGCTATAATTTGTATCGTTTTGAATCCGGTAAATTGATTCATCAAACTTCTGAGAATTATTTGCCAAATCGACTGCTGAAAGTTGTAGATATGACCCAAGAATAGAAAACGGCCTTGTGCATCAATCGAAATAATCAGAAATCAACGGTACATCCGCGCGCCACTGATGAGTAGCGAATGTACCGTAAAGCTTTTAATGAGCGCTCTGTTTATGAACGTGACGGCAC
Source organism: Enterococcus sp. FDAARGOS_553 (assembly GCF_003812305.1). NCBI lineage: Bacteria > Bacillati > Bacillota > Bacilli > Lactobacillales > Enterococcaceae > Enterococcus > Enterococcus sp. FDAARGOS_553. Next base: position 847,859 of record NZ_CP033740.1, on the reverse strand, counting down.
AGTGCCGTTTTTTGTTATTTAAGAAATAGTAAAGCTGTAGAATCGTATCAAGAAGTGTCTTCACTGATCCAAATATTGCCCAACGCTCACAGCTAGTAACTAAAAGGTTTTGATCACCTCAATGGTTCCATCTAATTGAAACAGCAACGTATACTGATTGTCTGTCTTGATTCCGTCAAAGCGTCGGGCATAGTAACAGACCGCATCTTTGAGCGTTCGCGTCGTTACCCCTAAAAAAGAGGCGCATTCTAGTAACGTTTTGCAGCCCTCTTCAAAGCAGGCGATGATATCGTAAGGTGTGACAACGATTGCTGCACCAATGTCACGTGCCTTACGTTCCTGTTTACGCTTTTCATTGGTATCTTGTGCAGTGATGTCTCCTGCACTTGTTAAATAGTGTCCGATTTCTTCACCCATGGTCCCTAACAAGTCTGCTTTCGATTGTTTTGGATTCAGATAAATATGATCATCGATATATAAGCCTTGTTGACCTTCTGGCATATTTTTATCAAAAATAAAATGCAGATCTGGGTATGCAGCCATTAGTTCTTCAACTTTATCCATATACATCAATCCTTTTGGGCATGCCGCTGTTTTATAAAGTCGATATAATTCAGAATGTCTTCCATTTGTTCATCGGTTACATTTTCATCAATATGGGCAGCTACTGTTTGCACCCGCTTAGAAGGTTGGGTGAAGTTGTCTATGGCATGTCGTCCTAACAAATAGTCTGTGGAGACATGGAATAATTCAGCTAATTTCACGATCGTTTCACCATCAGGCTCGTTTCGATCGTTTTCAAAATGCGAATAGGCGGCCCGGGTGATTCCTAGATGGTCAGCAATCTGTTGCTGCGTTTGATTCATTCCTATCCGCAGTGCTTTTAATCGTTCACCAAGCATGGTGATCCCCCCTTTTCGATCAGTATACCACAATTAGATACGAAGTGTATCTAATTTGATTGAATAAAGATATGCAATGTATCTTTTTAGTTGACGATATGAATCGTATCGAATATACTCCAATTAGTTGATACATTTTGTATCAAAAAGAGAATGAGAGAGGGGTTATCTATGGATACAACAGTTGCCGCAGTCGTTTTACCTTCCTTGATTACCGGTGTTCTAACCTACTTTGCTACTCGGGTGTCGAGCAAAGCAAACTTAGAGCAGACCAATATAGAAAATGCCAAGATCTTATATGAAAAGTATGAAAAGCTCAATCTCGAACTAGAAACAAAAGTGGATGAGCTGGAAGCTAGCGTAAGTGCCGCTCGGAGAGCCCACCAACAAGAGATAATTATCTATCAGGCAGAACTAGCAAAAGCCCGTAGTGAGCAGGAGCGTTTAGCCGCAGAGAACCGCCAACTGAAAGAGACAGCTGTTCAGAATCAGCAAAAGGGATGAATGATATAGATGAGAGAGGCTTGGACTCGTTCCTAGGAAAGACAGGGGATAAAGTGAAGGAGAGGAAAGCATTTTACTAAGAATATGCAGAACTAGCCCACTTCACTAATAAAGAGAAGTAAACTAGTAACTGGTTAAAGATATTCTGAAACAGTAGTAAAGTAAATGATTATGAGGAAAAGCTATCCATAAACGAGGAGCACGTTGCAGTCTTTACTATGGGATGGATGAGTTCAGGGGTGTTTTTTCTTGATTGACCAAATTATTGCATTGATTATGGCGTCAATCTTTATAGGACTGGTACTAGAACTTATTTCTAAGAATCCAATCATCAAAAGTAAGCTGCTTCTAGGACAGTCGCTAGCCGTTGCTTCCAGCACAAAATAAGGGCCGACCTATTCGCAGTAGGTCGGCCCTTTGTGTTGTAACTTGTACCAATTATCGTATTTCGCAAATAAATTATAACGTTAAGGCAATAAAATGAAAGCCACACGCTTTTGAACAGATGTCTTTAGATTTGTAAGATGATTCTAATGAAGGAACTTATAGAGAAAAGAAATACTTTTTTCGATTATTTAAGCTCGATGTAAATACGCTTGTATCCTTTAAAAGAAAGAATAATCGGAATTACAAGATTACAAGGAAGGCTGCTCGAGAGCAACCAGTACGCCAAAAAAGTGGTCTGTTTATGGATAAATTATTTTCGGTAAATCGTATAAAGAAGTTGAAGCAATAATTGGATTCAGTGATAGCACGCTTTCAGAATAAGGAAAAATCGAAAAGGGTAATCTTTCTTCAGTTTTTGATGAATACTAATTATTATTCTCTTACTAACTATTTTCTATTATTGTGTTGGATGAAGTGGACAAACACCGAAAGAACAATTTTATACATTGTTTAGTCGTGTATAATTGTGTGTTGTAATATTGTAAAAGTAATTAATTAAAACGAGGTAGATGAAAATGCTGAATAAGATTAAAGCGATTTGTGTGTGTGCTGCGATAATTTTAGGTGTTGGAACTATTGGGAATACTGTAGCAATTGCATCAGAAGTTAACACCAATACAAATGAAAATGAGTATGTAGATGAAGAAGGAACGTATGGTGTACTACTAGAATATCTTTCAGATGAGGTTATAGCAGAAATCACCAGTATAACTTTCCAAGACCTAATGAATTTAGCAATTGAGAAAGGTTATGATCCAGAAGATATTTGGACCAAGGAAGAAATTGAAATGAATACCAGATCAGTCATGCTACGTAGAGGCGTAAATAAAATGATTGTAATGAGCAATGACTTGAAGTACCTATATTTAGATAGTTCGTATTCAAAAGCAGCGTTAGCTCTAGGAGTTGGGGCTCTATCAAGTTTATTTTCCCCAATTGCAGGTGTTTTCGCATCGACTGCGGCAGCGTTCTTGATAGATAAAGCAGGAAGTGTGGATCTCAACAAAGGAGTAATTATAAGATTTTCGAGGAATAAAGCCCATCTCTTAGTTCCAACTGCTATATGGACACAGGATAGCTAGTAGGATCGAAGGTGAATGAAGTGACGGTAGATAGAAAAAGAAAGATAGCTTATGTAATAACATTCATAGCACTACTATTTTTGTTATTAGGATTTAGGTATTTTCCAAATCACGATACGATGATTATTGTTACAGTCCTATTTTTGATAGTACTTAATGATAAAATAGCATCGCTAATATTAAAAATGTGGAAAAAAAATGACAAAAAAATGTAAGACTCTGCTGCAAAATTTCAAATACAGAAGAGGTAACGGCGTTTAAAGGGCGGGAGCTTCATGACCGTTATGCTGCTATTTATATGGACGCAACGTATATTCCGTTAAAGCGGAAAACCGTCGCCAAGGAAGCTATTCATATCGCAGTTGGCATTCGCCCGGACGGATCAAAGGAAGTATTGAGCTATGCGATTGCACCGACTGAATCCATCACGATTTGGGAGGAAATTTTATTGGACCTTCAAGAGCGCGGTTTGAAAAATGTCCTCCTGTTCATCACGGATGGCTTAAAGGGGATGGTAGGAGCGATTAGTCGGTTCTATCCCAAAGCTCGTTTTCAACATTGTTGTGTACACGTTTCCCGTAATATCAGTCACAAAGTGCGTGTCGATGATCGTAAGGAAGTCTGTGATGATTTTAAAATGGTGTATCAAGCCTCATCTAAAGAGGTGGCGTTGGAAGCACGTGGTGCTTTTGCGGAAAAATGGAAAACCAGCTATCCAAAAGTGGTTGAATCGATTCTTTCGAACGATCACTTGCTCACTTTCTATGATTTCCCCTTGGCCATACGCAAGAGTATTTATTCTACGAACTTGATTGAATCCTTTAATAAGCAAATCAAGAAATACAGCCACCGCAAGGAACAGTTCCAAAACGAAGAGTCGATGGAACGTTTCTTAGTCTCGTCTTTTGATACTTACAACCAAAAATTCCTAGGTCGCAGTCATAAAGGCTTTCAACAGGCCGAAGGCGAACTTGAACAAATGCTAAGCCAACTGATTGAGAATTAGAAACAATCTGCAGTAGGGAAGAATCATTTACACAAAATTATTGACGCTCCCTCTTATAAATTAGACAAGAGAAAATAAATATTCCATATCTACTTTATTGGATCCATAACATGACTAAATTCTGAATACTTTTTAAAGCTTATCATTTGGTAAAACTGAATATAAGTTAATTATATAGACTGAAAATTTAGTCAAGTCCATAAAATTGTGTAAAATACAGTACACTGTTTTAAAGCTTTAACCTATAGGTTAAAATTGAATATATTTTCTGGTAGAGCTTAGCCAGTCTTCGTGACGGTCAATAAGAACTGCACCGATTAAACGATTGGCAGAGGCGTGATTCGGAAAGATTCGGATAACTTTTTCTCTGCGTCTGACTTCTTCATTTAACCGTTCAAGAAGATTCGTGCTTTTTAATCTCGATTGACCTTTACCGACAACGGCGTATTGAAAGGCATCTTCGAATCCTTCATCTAGTTTTTCACAGGCTTTATGGTATTTTGATTGTTCGCTATAGGCACTTACTATAGTATTTTTAGCCTTGCGAGCCGTTTCAATATCCGTAAATTTGAAGAGTGCTTTGACTTCTTCTCTGAAAGGTTTTGAATCTTTCTTAGGGATACAATTGAGAATATTACGCATAAAGTGAACCTGGCATCGTTGCCATGAAGCGTTTGTAAATGACTTCTTGATGGCTTTGACTAAGCCTTTGTGGGCATCGGAAATGACCATTTCCACTTCACTTAACCCTCTGGTTTTGAGGTAGTCGAAGAAGAGAGACCAAGTTTCGTCACTTTCTTCATCTTGAATCATAAAGCCAATAATCTCACGCTCTCCATCTTCTGATATGCCAATCGCTATATGGCAGCTTTTAGATACGACACGATGATTCTCTCTGATTTTGATGTAGATAACATCTGTCATAACATAAGGGAAAGACCTGTCTGATAGAGAACGATTTTGCCATTCAGAGACCATAGGATCTAACTGGGCAGTTAAACTGGAGACAAAGGATTTAGAGACTGATTTACTGCATAGTTCTTCAACGATTTGAGAGACTTTACGTGTAGAGACACCAGAAATATACATCTCTAACATAGAGGCTAACAAAGCCTTCTCATTGCGTTGATACCGCTCAAATACAGTCGGTGCAAATTCACCGTCGCGTGTTCGGGGAACTTTCAACTCAAGAGAGCCAATACGAGTCGTTAATTCTCTTTCATAATAGCCGTTGCGTTGGCTTCTTCGATCGTCTGATCGTTCATAGTTTGTGGCTTGAATATAATCTGTTCGCTGCTCGTCCATCAACTGATTAAATACAGTTTGTAAAATTTGTTTAGCCGCATTATCTTTGACCGACTGGTCAATTAAACTTTGAATATCTTCTGTTTCCAGTGTAAAATGTACTTGGGTCATATGATTGCCTCCTGGGTATGTTTTTAGTGGTTAAAAACATTGTACCGTAAAGAGGCGTTCATATGGCCTTTTTGCTTTTACATAATTATATGGACTTTATCGAAAATTTTGAATTTTCAGAATGGAATAACTTAAAAGTACTGACAAAATTTTTTAAAGGGGCAATATTAATGTTCTGAGATAATCAAATCTTACCGAAAATATCAAAAGCCTAATGTGACACAATCTGATTGTGTTACATTTGATGAATTAAATCTATTAGATCGATATACCAATATGAAGCATTAACATTGATAAAGAAAATTATCGATGTTAATGCTTTTTTGGTTCTATTGATTATTCATCAAGCATAAAAAATACAGAAACGATTGACGATTTATAGATATTTATCTATATTAATGCATAGATAAGCGTCTATGTTCAGGAGGATTAAGTATGAACTATGATGAAATGTCAGTAATGCTTAAAGCACTTGCTGATCCAAAACGGTTAAAAATCATTGATATATTGTCTTGTGGCAGCTTATGCGCATGCGATATTTTAGATCATTTTGATTTTACTCAACCGACCCTTTCACACCATATTAAAGTATTAGAAAAAGTTGGTATTGTGCTTGTTACCAAAGATGGAACATGGCACAGATATCAATTGACAGATAGCTTTGTAGATCAATTTATGGGTTCAATGATGCAATTATTTTCTAATGAAGAGAATTGCATTTGTGATACATCAAACTGTAATTGTAAAGAAGAAAAAGAAGATGAAAAAATGGGAACTATTTGAACCAGCAATGTGTTGCTCAACAGGAGTGTGTGGACCTTCTGTAGACGAAGAATTACTCATGGTGACTTCAGTTTTTGAGACATTTGAGGGAATAGATTCAGTAGAAGCTTCACGTCATAATCTTACAAGTGATCCAGATGCTTTTGTTAATAACTCCACGATTTTAAAGTTGTTACAACAAAAAGGAAATGATATTTTACCAGTTACATTGCTAGACGGAGAAATTGTCAAAGAAGGATCTTATCCTACGTTAGAAGAATTTGGAAAATATGGTGCGATTCACTTTGTTGCTCAGCCGGTTAATAACTCTGGTGGATGCTGTGGAGGAAATGATGGAAGCGAAGGCTGTTGTTAACAGCCTCTTTTCTAGTTTAAGTAAGGAGGAGAATAAATGTTACAATATATGCCCCAAAAGATGGGCTTAACTAAATATCTATTTTTCACTGGTAAAGGTGGCGTAGGGAAAACAACTACCGCTTGTGCGACAGCCACTTCTTTAGCACAAGATGGAAATAAAGTAATGCTGGTTAGTACAGATCCGGCCTCAAACCTACAAGACGTCTTTCAGACAACGTTGACTAATAAACCTACTCCAATAAATGGAATCAATAACTTAATGGTAGCTAATTTTGATCCGATCTCGGCTGCTGAAGATTACAATGAAGAAAATACCTTAACGAGGTGAAAAATAGTGTCTATTAAAACAGAAGAGCTAGTTAGTAAATATTTTTTTGACCTTAATGAGAATGATCTAGCAATCTGGAAATACATTTCTAACAATAAAAAAGAAGCCTCAGAATCAACATTAGTTAATTTGGCAAAAAAATGCAATTATTCCAAATCTAGTATTCATCGTTTTGCTCAAAAAATATCATATAAGGGTTTCTCTGAATTGAAGTATGCACTTAAAGCAGAATTAGAAGCAGAAGATTTGGAAGGAAACTTAATTGATCAGTATGTTTCGATTATCGCTAACTCTATGAATGAAATGAAGTACCGGGATTTCTCAACGATTTTTCAACTTATTCAAAGTAGTAAAAAAGTCTTTATTTATGGTACAGGAACTCTACAAAGGGCTGTCGCACAAGAGATGCGTCGGGTCTTTCTAGCAGGTGATGAACATTTTTACGTAGTTGAGGGGGTTGATGAGATTGGTTCCCTAACGGATACGTTAACGACAGAAGACTTGGTTTTTATTATTTCATTGAGAGGACGATCAGACAACGCTCATTCCTTTGCTAAAGACTTGAAGGTGAAGGGTGTGCCATTTGTTGTGATTACGAGCTTCTCAGAGAATCAAATCGCCCACTTCAGTAATGAAAATATTTTTGTTAATTTGGAGCAAGTTCCTATTGGTAATTGGAAAAAATACAGCGTGTTAGATCCCTATTTTATTTTAGTAAGTATTCTATTCTTACGCTATATGGAATATAAACAGAAAAAACTCTCTAATTAGGGAGTTTTTTTCTTTGACTATCTGGGAAAAATTTCAATTTTTGGGAAAAGAATCTAATGCTGAATCATTTATTTAAGTTCACAGACGCTATAGGCAGAAAAAAAGGATTCGCTTATACTTGAGTCAAATTTAAGAAAGAGGTTTTAACAAATGATGAAAGCGCTAGTAATTGAAGATATTAAAGTAATTACCACGGCTCCAGAAGGCATCAACTTAGTAGCAGTTAAAGTGACAACGAATGACCCAAGTATTTATGGAGTGGGTTGTGCAACATTTACACAGAGATATGAAGTAGTTGTAACAGCGATTGATAAATACTTAAAACCATTTTTGATTGGTAAAGATCCGCAACGGATAGAAGATATTTGGCGCACAGCTTCGGTGAGTAGCTATTGGCGAAACGGTCCGGTATTGAACAACGCTTTGTCAGGAATCGACATGGCACTTTGGGATATTAAAGGGAAACTGGCGAATATGCCGCTTTATCAATTGTTTGGTGGAAAGGTTCGTGATGCTGTTCCAGCCTATATTCATGCCGATGCACAAAGTGTCAGTGATGCTGTTGAGTTAGTGCAAACGCGAGTCGATCAAGGCTGGAAACAGATTCGCGTACAGATTGGCGGGTATGGCGGAAATAATCAGGCGATGCATTTACCTAAGGATAATACTCCCGGTGTTTACTACGATCCAGATGTTTATATGAAGACAATGATTGAAGGGTTTGAAAAATTGAGAGAAAAATTTGGAGACTCGATCAAGCTTTGTCATGATGTGCATGAACGCTTATCTCCCAGTGAAGCGGTAAAATTTGCTAATCAGCTGGAGAAATTTGACTTGTTGTTCTTAGAGGATGCATTGCCGCCAGAACAAGTCCAATGGTTTGAGCATTTACGAAGCCATACCAATATTCCGCTAGCAATGGGAGAACTGTTTAATAATCCCCATGAATGGACGGGGCTTATCCAAAACCGGACAATCGACTATTTGCGATTGCATCTGAGTCAGGTGGGCGGAATTACACCAACAAGAAAAATTATTTCCTTGGCAGATGCTTATGGTGTGCGAACTGCGTGGCATGGCCCAGGTGATATGACAGGGATCGGGCATGCGGTGAATACGCATTTAAGTATTACTTCCACGAACTTCGGTATCCAAGAATGGAGTTGCAGCATTAAAGAGAATACGTACAAAGTATTTCCGGGAACACCGGTTGCAAAGGATGGGTACATTTATCTGAATGATCAACCAGGTATTGGTGTCGATATTGATGAGGAAGCTGCGGCGGCTTTTCCAACACATGATCGGATGGCTGACTGGACATTGTGCCGTTTGCCAGATGGATCTGCAGGAAGACCTTAAGGAGGAGTTAAAAAATGAATCAAAATAAAGATGTTATGGTAGCAAATGCAATCATTGAAGCGATTGGTGGAAAAGAAAACATTCGAGCTGTAGGACACTGTTCCTCACGCTTGCGTTTGACCTTGAACGACAAAAAAGTAGTTAACGAAGCTGAGATTGAAAATATTGATGGGGTAAAGGGGCAATTTTTTGCTGGAGAGCAATACCAGATTATTCTTGGAACGGGATTTGTTGATCGTGTGTATGCTATTGTGGTTGGAAATACGAGTACTGAGTTAAATACAGATATTAAAGGCGATCTATATGAGGGGATGTCTTTACCTAAAAAAGTATCGCGAATTTTAGGGGATATTTTCATTCCAGTTATTCCAGTTTTGGTTGCTACCGGATTATTTAGCGGTTTTATCAATTGTATCAATGCTTTTGGTGTAGAAATGAACCCAAATGTTTTGACAATCGCAACTATTTTGATGAAAACAGCTTTCACATTTTTGCCTGTACTGATTGCATGGGCGGGAATGAAGCAATTTGGTGGAAGTCCAGTGTTAGGGATTGTTCTGGGTTTGATGTTGGTCAACCCGTTGTTACCAAATCCTAGCGATGTCGCTAAAGGGGTAGCAGACGCGATTACATTTACGTTTTTCGGATTAGATTTGAATGTTGTAGGTTATCAAGGTTCGGTATTACCGGCCCTAATGGTGGCGATTATAGCCGCAAAAACGGAAAAAGCACTAAAAAAGAAAGTTCCTGATGTCCTTGATTTGATTGTCACACCATTTACAACGATTTTAGTTGCTGGATTATTAGGTTTGATTATCATTGGTCCAATTTGCCAATACATTGAATTGCTTGTTTTGGGCGCTGCAAAAGCAGTAATTGGTTTACCCTTCGGATTAGGCGGTTTGATTATTGGAGGAACGCAACAAGCCATTGTTGTCACTGGAATGCATCATATATTTTTGGCTTTGGAAACAGATTTGTTAGCGAATACGGGATTTAACCCATTTAATGCAATGATTACTGGTGGAATTATTGCACAAGCAACTGCGGCCTTAGTAACTGGATGGAAAGTTCAGGATAAAAAGAAACGTGGCTTTTTGATGTCGGCTTCATTGCCAGCTTTCTTGGGGATCACAGAGCCAGCGATCTTCGGAGTGAATCTAAAATTTGGCAAACCGTTCCTTTTTGCCTTAACAGGTGGGGCAACTGCGGGTTTAGTTGCAGGATTGTTACATGCTAAAAGTACTGGTATGGGTGTGGCAGCTATACCCGGAATTGTTACTTATTTGTATAGCGCAACTGGTATCAAAGATTATTTCATTATTCATTTAACGGGAATGATTGTATCTGGCGGATTGGTCTATTTCTTTTTCGACCCTAATGAAGCAATGGAACAAGAAGAACAGAAGAAAGGGATTGTCAAAGAAGCTGGACATGAAAAGATCTATAACCCAGTTCAAGGATATGTTGTAAAAATCACAGATGTTAATGATCCCGTTTTTTCAAAGAAAATGATGGGTGAAGGATTTGCGATCAAGCCAGAAAATGGACAGGTGTATGCACCGTTTAATGGAACGATTATGTCAATTTTTCCTACAAAACACGCCATAATCATCAAAGGTGAGCATGGAGAAGAAGCATTGATTCATATGGGGATTGATACCGTGGAATTGCAAGGTAATGGCTATAATATTCTAGTAGAAGAAAACGAAAGAGTCACAAAGAATACGTTGTTAGCAGAAATTGATCTATCTCTTTTGAAGGAAAACAATAAGGATACTTCGATTATGGTTGTTTTTCCTGAAATGAAAGATCCTCATTTAACTATTCAGTATGGGATGCAGATGAATGGAAATGAGATAGGAAGTATCGTTTGAAAGACGGAGAAGGGTGCTAAAGAATGAAACGTGTAGAATTATTAACTAAAATTGAAGAATCAGGTGTCATTGCGGTAGTTCGCGGAGCTTCTAAAGAACAAGGAAAACGATCCTGTGAAGCATTGATTCAAGGTGGAATAAAGGGAATCGAAGTTACTTTTACATTGCCTAATGCTGCAGAGGTTATTAGGGAATTAGTTTCGGAGAACTTGGATTCTAGCGTAGTAATTGGTGCGGGAACAGTTTTAGATGTCACTACTGCCCGTTTAGCCATAATGGCAGGAGCTGAATTTATAGTTAGTCCGACCTTCGATCAAGCAACAGCAGAAGTTTGTAACCTGTATCAAATACCTTATTTACCAGGGTGTCTAACCGTAACGGAGATAAAAGAGTCTCTAAAAGCAGGCGTAGATATCGTAAAATTATTTCCCGGATCGGCATATGGCCCAGCAATCATATCTGCCTTCAAAGCCCCCTTGCCACAGATAAATATTATGCCAACCGGAGGGGTGTCGTTGGAAAACATGAAAGACTGGTTCAGGGCAGGTGTGGTAACAGTCGGCGTCGGGGGCAATCTTTTGAAGCCCGCTGAAACTGGAGACTATAAAGGTGTCACGCGTATCGCTAAAGAATACATGACAGAATTTAAAAAGATTAAGGATGATCTTTATGACTAAAATATTGACACTGGGTGAGATCATGCTTCGCCTTTCCACCTGTAACAATGAACGTCTAAGTGACAATAATTGTCTCTTAGCCCATTTTGGCGGAGCAGAGGCCAATGTTGCAATCTCTTTAGCGGTTCTGTTGCAAAGTTTTAAATCTACTATCAGATAAGGTAGAATAATAGAAAAAGATAGCAGGAGGAATGACGATGAGTCATTTTAAAGGAAAGCAATTTCAGCAGGATGTGATTATTGTAGCCGTGGGCTACTATCTTCGTTATAACCTTAGCTATCGTGAAGTTCAAGAAATCTTATATGATCGTGGCATTAACGTTTCTCATACAACGATTTATCGTTGGGTGCAAGAATATGGCAAACTACTTTATCAAATTTGGAAAAAGAAAAATAAAAAATCCTTCTATTCATGGAAAATGGATGAAACGTACATCAAAATTAAAGGAAAATGGCATTATTTGTATCGAGCCATCGATGCAGATGGTTTAACCTTGGATATTTGGTTACGTAAAAAACGGGACACACAAGCAGCCTATGCTTTTCTTAAGCGGTTAGTGAAGCAGTTTGATGAACCGAAGGTTGTAGTCACAGATAAAGCCCCCTCTATTACAAGTGCCTTTAAGAAACTAAAAGAATACGGCGGCTTTTATCAAGGGACAGAACATCGTACCATTAAATACCTGAATAATTTGATTGAACAAGACCATCGTCCAGTAAAGAGACGCAATAAATTCTATCGAAGTTTACGCACTGCCTCTACCACGATTAAAGGCATGGAAGCCATTCTAGGATTATATAAGAAAACCCGAAAAGAAGGCACTCTCTTCGGGTTTTCGGTCTGTACTGAAATCAAGGTATTATTGGGAATCCCAGCTTAAATCATAGATACCGTAAGGGATTTTATTCTTTATTTAAAACTTTGCAACAGAACCATTTGGAGATTGCCTTATTGATAAGTGAGAAAACCAATTATCAAGTGCAAGTCATTGGCGGTACCATTCGAAATGGCTATCCCTATGTTTCAGGCAGTTCTGTGGCATTGGGATTAGCGGGTTTTTCCGTGGATAAAGTGATTCTAGGCACCACTTCTTTTGACAAGAATTATGGGCATTCAACTCCTAATTATGAAACGGCTGAAATGAAGAAAAGCTTGATCAATATTAGTCGGATCAAAATTGTTCTATGTGAATCCAGCAAGATCAATCAGCGGAGCTTCAAGCAATTTGCTGCACCAGATGAATGTGATTATTTGATTACAGATTCTCATATCACACAAGAGCAGAAAGCTGAACTGGATGGCTTGCGTGTCAACTTGTTGATTGCTTAGGAAAACATATCTAGATATCTGGGTAACGAATTTTGTGAAAGAGCCATCTAAGAGACAGGCCTGAAAGGGAACGAAACATTCCGCTATTCCCTTGAGAGCACGTTTATGTCTTAGTGGCCTTTCCAAACAATTCGATGATTCATTCCAGCAAAAACCACGTCCGAGTGTTTCTAGGACGTGGTTTTCTTTTGATCGGATAATTTTTCTAAAATTGTTTCGGCAACGGCTTGCGGAATGCCCGCTTGCTGGATCTCTGCCACGGAAGCTGCTTGAATGTTTTTCAGCGATTTGAAGGTTTTCATTAGCTGTTGCTTACGTTTTGGTCCTAAACCAGGAATTTCATCCAATCTTGAAGAGAAACTGTTCTTGCTGCGCAATTGTCTGTGGAAAGTAATGGCAAACCGATGAACTTCATCTTGGATTCTTTGCAGCAAAAAGAATTCGACTGAATTTCGTTCGAGCTGAATCGGCTGCAGATCATCGCCAAACAGTAACTCACTGGTTTTATGTTTATTGTTTTTGACAAGACCAGCTACTGGAATATCTAATCCTAACTGGTTATGCAAGACATCTTGTGCGGCGCCTACTTGACCTTTCCCACCATCGATGACGATCAAGTCAGGAAATGGCAATTTCTCTTTCAAAACTCGCGAGTAGCGCCGGTAGATCACTTCCTGCATCGAACCATAATCATCACCGCCTTGTGCGGTTTTGATTTTGTATTTTCGGTAATCATCTTTTGAAGGCTTGCCGTCCACAAAGACGACCATTGCAGAAACTGGATCGGTTCCCATAATGTGAGAGTTGTCAAACGCCTCGATGCGATAAGGGACCGAAATGCCCATGGCTTCACCTAATTTTTCCACCGCACCGATGGTCCGTTCTTCTGTCCGCTCGATGAGAGCAAACTTCTGATCCAATGCGATTTGCGCGTTTTTATTGGCTAAGTCGACCAATTTTTTCTTGTCACCTCGTTGTGGCTGCAAGACTTTCGTTTTTAGCAGCACTTCTAGAGGTTCCCGTTCAATCGTTTGGGGGACAAAAATTTCTTTTGGGATGAAGTGCTCGTTCTTTTGGTAGAATTGACCGATGAATGTCAAAAAGTCTTCTTCCGCTTCGTTGTAAAAAGGAAACAAGGAGACTTCCCGCTCAATCAATTTTCCTTGGCGGATAAAGAACACTTGGACACACATCCAGCCTTTGTCCACACTGTAACCGAAGACGTCGCGATCAAGCAGATCGGTCAAAGTCATCTTTTGACGCGTCATAACGGTATCGATGGCTTGGATTTGATCGCGCAGTTCCGCAGCACGTTCAAATTCAAGGGATTCAATCGCTTCGCCCATTTTTTCCTTTAGTTCTTTTTGGATCTCAACATGGCCACCGTGGAAAAAGTGTTTGACTTGATCAACGATTTTTCGGTATTCCTTGGGATCCATGTGATGAACGTAAGGACAGACGCACTGTCCCAAATGATAGTAGAGACAAGGGCGTTTTTGCGATGCACCACATTTGCGTAATGGAAACAAGCGGTCCAAGATCCGTTTTGTTTCATTCGCTGCTCGGGCATCCGGATAAGGGCCAAAGTAAAGCGCACCATCTTTCAACACTTTGCGGGTGATGATCAATTTAGGATAGCGTTCATTCGTAACTTTGATAAATGGATAGGACTTGTCGTCCTTCAACATAATATTGTATTTTGGTTTGTTTTTTTGAATGAGATTGATTTCTAACAAAAGCGCTTCAGTATTGGATTCAGTGACGACATATTCAAAGTCGGCGATCTCCTGAACTAAGCGTTCCGTTTTCGTGTCATGACTTCCTGTAAAATAGGAACGTACACGATTTTTTAAAATCTTCGCCTTACCTACATAGATGATCGTACCATTTTTGTCTTTCATCAAGTAACAACCAGGTTGATCGGGTAAGAGAGCTAATTTGTTTTTGATCTGTTCCTTCATTTCAGGGTCCTTTCTAGGTGGTCGTTCACATCTGTTTTACTTTATAGGGGAACGTCAGAGCCCCTATTATTCTATCACAAAATAATTAAGAAACAATGAATGAGTTTTTTTACCAAAAAAATCAGTTCAATCGTAAGAAAAGATTAAGAAGTTGCCTGATGGCATCAAGAGATACCGATTATTCCTCCTGCCATTGTCGGATAAAAGAAGCGCAAGCAGCAAATTCTTTATAGGAATCGCGGGTCCGTTTGATCAAATAAAATTGGCGGCGATAACGCTCGCCTAAATCTTCATGGGGGACATCTCTAGCAGCTCGTGCAGAAATGATTGAACAGCCGAAGCCTTTTTTCAACAATGCAACGATCATCTCATTATTGGCGATTTGTAAAATAGGCGTCTGGATATTTTGCTCTTCTAGATAGCGTTTCATATAATAATAAACCCCAGAACTTTGTTCTCGCACGAGCCACGGTCCGACTGCCGGATCGCCAGCCAATACTAGCTGGTCACTCATCAATGGGTATCGCTCCACGGTAGCAGCGGATAAGGGCTTTTCAATGATCCCTAGGTCAAGCTCGTGTTGCTCTACCGCATGCAGGACAGCGGCAGAGTTCATCATCTCTACTTGAAATTGGATGTGGGGAAAGCGAGTGTATAAGCGCATCAGCAAATCCGGCAGCAAATAGATCGCAAAAGTATGGGAAACACCGATCCGACATGGAACCAACTGTTGCGTACCTTGTTGGATCTCTTGATAGAGATGCTGCCAATCGTCCAATAAATTTAGCCCTCTTTGATAAAGCAGGTGAGCTTGTGGGGTTGCTGAAATGTTCATGCGGCCATTTCGAATGAAAAGTTGGGTATTCAATTCTTCTTCTAATTGTTTGATATGGGCGGAGACGGTAGGTTGAGACACGAACAGCAACTCAGCGGCTTTCGAGAAATTCTGTGTTTCGTAAACGATTTTGAACGTTTCTAGTTTTTCCAGCAGTGTAATCACTTCCATTATAAAATCCTATTAAAACTATTATATCAATAAATGTTATAGATGAAAAATGCTGTGTATAATATAAGGCAGTATGAAAGGATGGACAAGAATGAATGTTGAAAAAATCAAACCCGTCAATCTGCAGCCATTTTTACCTGGCTTGTTGTTATCATTTATTGTAGCGGCTGTAGCGAAAGTCTTGGCTCTTTGGCTGCCGCAATTAGGAGGAGCGACTTTGGCGATTTTATTAGGGATCGTTCTAGGCAATACGTTCTTCAATCAAAAACAGTATGCGCAAGGAACGAAATTTGCAGAAAGTCGGCTTTTAGAATATTCGGTTGTATTGCTAGGATTTACTGTTACCTTTCAAACGATCAGTGAGATGGGGATTCGTGGTTTTGTTTTCATCGTATTGATGATGACGATCGTTATTACTGCGGCTTACTTGATTGGCAAGAAGTTGGGATTCAATCAAAAAATGAGTTTGATGATGGCAGGAGGCAATGCGGTCTGCGGTTCTTCTGCGATTGGCGCGATTGCACCAGCCATCCAAGCCGATGATGAAGAAAAAGGGCAGATCATCACACTCGTCAATTTGTTAGGAACAGTGATGATGTTGACTTTGCCGTTTCTTGGTCTGGCGTTGTTTGGTTCGGATGTTTTACAAAAAAGCGCACTGTTGGGAGGAACGCTACAATCCGTAGGGCAAGTCGTAGCGGGTGCCAGCTTACTTGATGCAGAGATTGTCAAATATGCCATGCTGTTTAAGATCGCTCGGATCATTTTATTGGTCGTGGTGGTTTTGATTTTCGAACGAATGGTGTCGCAACAAAATCAATCCGCATCCGTCGTAAAACAAAAACGATCGTTGCGTATTCCTTGGTATGTTTTAGGTTTTTTGCTGATTTGTATCTTGAACAGCTTCGTTGCATTGCCAAGTTGGTTGAATGATGCTGCACATTTCATCAGTACCTGGTTTGAGACCATCGCCCTTGCAGCAATCGGCTTGCGCTTAGACTTCCGTAAATTCATGAAAGAAGGACCTAAGTTCCTTTTCTATGGACTTTCAGTCGGTTTGGTTCAAACAATTGCAGCGCTCAGCTTGATCTGGTTGCTGAAAATCTAATACAGGATAAGAAAGAGGCTGGGACAGAAGTGTTAAACTCCGAGAAATAAGGAGGAATACACGGAAATTACTTTTCAAATTTGGGGGTATTTCGACTTATTTCCGAAGGAGTTGCTTCGCCTCTCACCGTTTAGACGTGTTTAGAGCGTGGAACAAAAGTGTTTTTTACTTTTGTTCCACGCTCTATTTTTGTTGAACGCTCTAAAGCATGGCTTGCAAACTTTTTTCAGCGATTTGTTCAATCGGTAGTAGACCGTACTCTTGGCTACTAAGCAAAAGAATCGGGGTGTGTGGTACGGCTTCTTGTAGTTCTTTTAATGCAAATTGAGCTTCAGGAGTCAGGAGGATCAAATCAGCAGCTGGCGCTTTTTCTGCGACTTTTGACAAGCTGTACATCTCTACCGCAATCGGCTGCCTTTGAACAGTAAAATATTTCTGTAATTTTAACTGCAGACGTTGTGTTTGCAGTTCTCCCTCGGTTATCCAGCTGTTGACACTAAAAATCATGATCTGTTTCTCAGATGAGGACAGCTTGTCTGTTTGGATAGTGGACGGAGTTGCTGGTACTTTTTCCATCGTTTTCCCTCTTTTCTTTTTTGAGAATAAGGAAGCAAAAAAAGTTGGTTTTGTATTGCCTAAAAGAGCATCGGTTGAAATATGGAACAACTGACTTAGCTTGACTAACATATCCAAATCCGGATAACTGATATTTCGCTCCCATTTAGAAATCGTTTGCGGCGTGACATTCAATTGATTAGCCACCTCTTTTTGGGTCATCCTTTTTGCTTTGCGCAACTTTTTGATATTTTCTCCAATCTCTACCATCAGAGTAGCCTCCTTTGATTGCTAGGTGCAAGAAATGAATCGTTGAATCAGGAAATAAAGAACGCAACGATTCGTTGAATTGCTGATATATTCGCATTTTTCGTCATTTGTAAGGGGAACTAGCTGATTAAAATGACATGAAAAATTTGTAGTCTAAACCGCTTTCTTCTACTATGATAATCGAAAAAAGGTGAAAAGGAAATGGTGAGTTCTTGGGTTGAAGGCAAAGAAGGAGTAGCGGAGCATCTAGTCTATCTAAACAAAGAAGGCAAAGAGCTGCAGAAATTGTTGGCGGGAGAAAAGAACGCCATCATCCGTGGGGCAGCAGGGCGCAAATCTCCGTTAGGTGGACGCGCAAAAGTTGGCGACCGTGTCTACTTCGTGGAAACAGGTGGCGATCTTTTAGTTACTCATCGTGGCATGATTGAGAACGTGATTGAAACGGAGAAAATGACACCTGAAGAATCACAACAATTTGTTGAGCAGCACCAATCAGAATTAAATTTATCCAAAAAACAAATGGAGCGTTGGGCAGGAAAGAAATTTTTGGCCATTTATCGAATTGCTGAACTGGAAGCGATTGAACCTTTTACGTATCAACGAGGGAAGAACATGGATGACTGGGTAAAATCACTTCTAGTATAGAGGAAATCAAATAAGAAACCTTAATAAAGCGACCACCTGAAAGAACAGTCTTTTAGGTAGTCGCTTTTACTTTTGGGATAGTAGCAAGACTTCTGTTAAAGTTCTTCACCGTTCGTAGCGATGACCCGTTGATACCAAGCAAAGGAATCTTTTTTCAAGCGTTGCAGACTTCCGTTGCCAGCATTGTCTTTATCAACATAGATCATGCCGTAGCGTTTCTCCATTTCTCCGCTGCCGAAACTGACGATATCGATGATTCCCCAAGGAGTATAACCTAAGACGGGTACACCATCTTCTATTACTGCTTTCTCCAGTTGTTCGATGTGCTGACGTAAATAAGAGATACGGTAGGGATCATGGATCGTGTTTTCTTCTGTTAATTGATCATAGGCACCAAAGCCATTCTCTACGATAAAGAGCGGCAAGTCATAACGTTGATAGATCGTGTTTAAAACATAGCGAAGTCCTACGGGATCAATTGGCCATCCCCAATCCGTCGCGGTGATATAGGGATTACGGACGATTTTTGCGTGAGGGATATCGTCGGTCGGTTGGCCTTCGACAGTTTCCAATGTCGTGATCGTTCCTGACATATAATAGCTGAAACCAATATAATCAACAGTCCCTGCCTTTAGTAAAGCCTTCTCTTCCTCACTGATTTGGATTTTGATCCCTTTTTGCTGCCAGTAAGTTTGTGCATAGGTCGGAATCTTTCCTCTGACGTGGATGTCACTATAGAAGTAACGACGTTCATTGGCTTTGACCGAAGCCATCAAATCTTCTGGTGCACAGGAATAAGGATAGATTGGGACATAAGCCATCATACAGCCGATTTGAAAGTCTGGATTGATTTTTTTCCCCTCAATGACTGCCGCCGCACTAGCGATCAGTTCGTTGACACCCGCTTGAAAGACCAGTTCTTCTTTCTTGCTTTCTTCTTCGATGATCATGGCGGAGTTTGTCCAGACATGTAATGGTTCCTGTCCGTCTGCTTGATTATTGATTTCATTGAATGTCATCCAGTAGGTGACTTTATCTTTGTAGCGTTCAAAAACGCAGGTTGCGAATTTAACGAAGAGGGGAATCACGGCTTTATTGACAAAGCCACCGTAGGTTTCATAAATCGCATAAGGTATTTCAAAATGAGACAGTGTAATGATTGGTTCGATCCCATTGTTTAATAGTTCGTCAAAAAGGTCATCATAATAT
The DNA here is from genome assembly GCF_003812305.1 of Enterococcus sp. FDAARGOS_553. Taxonomy (NCBI): domain Bacteria; kingdom Bacillati; phylum Bacillota; class Bacilli; order Lactobacillales; family Enterococcaceae; genus Enterococcus; species Enterococcus sp. FDAARGOS_553. The sequence goes on along the minus strand of NZ_CP033740.1, from coordinate 828,266 downwards.
TGCAGGCCTGCTTCATTGGGCTCGTCCTCTTGGCCGGTTGGAAAAATACGGCTCCAGGAGATCGATGTACGCAGACACTTTAAGCCTAACGCTTTGAATAATTGAATATCTTCTTTGTAGCGGTGATAAAAGTCGATCGCTTCGTGATTAGGATAATACACATCTTCTTTGATGCCTCTCGTGATTTCACGAGGAATCCCGTTTCCTCCAGCAGTCATCACATCAGCAATACTCATGCCGCGTCCTGCGACATTCCAAGCCCCTTCTGCTTGATGGGCAGCAATTGCGCCACCCCATAGAAAATCTTTTGGCATTTTGCTGCTCATAATTCTTTCCTCCTAAAAAAGTTACGCTTCGATTTTTTGTGAACGGTTTGAAGCAATCACGAATGGCAAGTAGATCAATACGGAAATCGCCAGACAGACCACACCAACGATTGCAGCTACTGCATTTCCGCCAGTTCCTAGGAACAAGTTGATGATTCCCGGTGTGGTCCAAGGCACACCGATTGCTGGTGTCGGCATGATCGGCCAAATGACTGTTACAAAATAACCAACTAGAATATTGACCATTGGAGTCAATATAAAGGGAATGATCATAATCGGATTCAAGACGATCGGTAACCCGAAGATAATCGGTTCGTTGATCTGAAAGATTCCTGGAACAAGTGACATCTTAGCGATCTCCCGTTGTTCTGGTCGCTTCGAGGCGATGAAAATGGCAATGATCAGCCCTAACGTCATTCCCGTTCCGCCCATATTAGCAAACATGTCGTTCAAAACGCCCCACGTTTCTTTGTAAGGTACATCCCACAAGGAACCGCCTTGATTGATGAAATCCAAGTTGGCTAAATCTTGTTCTGTAAAAATTGCTGAACGAACGGCATTCAATGTATTTGGTCCGTGAATCCCGATGGAGAAGAGCAGTGTTTGTAAGAAAGCTAAAATCAAGACACCAACGACATTTCCTCCTAAATCACGCAACGGACTTTGGATCCCTTTGTAGATCAATTCATTGATGCCCTCTGGCGCAATCATCAGTACTAGGAAATTGATCAATGCGGTAACTGCTACGATGATCACGATAGGAATCATTCCAGAAAACGAACGGGAAACTGCCGGCGGTACCATATCGGGCATTTTGATCTGTAATCGTTTGACTTTGAATAGTTTCGGCAAGAATTCTCCTACCAGACAAGCAACGATCATGGCGACGAATAAGCCTTGTGCGCCTAAATATTGGGTGGAGATGGCATTGACACCGTCAACTGAGAAAGAAGTCGGATATAAAATCATAAACGCAGCTACACTTGTCAAACCAACTAGTGTCGCATCTGCATCAAAGTGTTTTGCTAGCAGTTGGGCAACCAGATAAGCAATGAATACGCTCATGATATTGATGGTTCCGTTAGCAACAGATGCCAGTACTTGCTGGGCACTTTCTAAATTGGGAAAGATTTTTGAGAGTTGAAATAATTGCACGATAAAACTATCGTTGGAAAATAAGATATTGTTGACCAAAATAACTAATGAAGAAGAAATCGTCAACGGGAAAATCAACATAAATGCATCACGAATCGCTGCGACGTGTCGCTGGTTATTCAATCTGGTGGCAATTGGTACCAAGGACCGGTCTAGTAGATCATTAAATTTTTGCATAACAGTAACACCTTTCTCTATTTGATGGACTTATTATAGCGAAAGGTTGCCTGAAAAAGTAAGCGCATTCGTTTTTAGAATCAAATTCTGTGAGGAAGAAATTTATTCCACAGTCGGAACAAGTGGTTACAAAAAACAGAAAGCAGCAAGACAAACGCTTGATTGCAGCCACTAGTCAGAAAACTGCTGCTGTAAAGCGAGTGTTCTGGCTAGGGCGTTCTTCGTTGTCTGGTACTTTCTGTGCTCGTTCATCATTGAGGGGTAGGTTCATCTTGTAAATAACCAATCAGTGTTTCCACGATGGCGATGGCTGGAAGCTGGCTAGTCAGATCGAGGAAGATGTCTTTGCGCTCTTCTTTGACTGCGTATTCGATCGAGTAGTCACATAAATGGGCAAGAGAACTCTCTTTATTTCTCGTAATACAATATTTTTGGGCAATCGCTTTATTAGCTAATCCAGTAATGACTTCGATCAATTCTTTTGTTTCACCAGAAACACTCAAGAAAACCAGAACGTTTTTTTGATCGGCTCGTAAGAAGCTGCGGATCGGGTAAGTCAATTCATCGATGCTGATGCAGAAGTAGCCGATATTTGCGAGCTTGCGGGCGACATACTGTGCAATTGCGCCAGACGCCCCCATCCCCATAAATAAAATACAGTCCGCATCTCGCAGTGTTTGCGCCATCTTCTTGATTTGGTATTCGACATCGGGATGGAAAATCGTCATGTTCAATCCACGGATGCGTTCTTCAAGGGATAACTGTTTTTGATGTTCTTCATAATGGACTTTTTCTAAATGGGTCTTGATATAAAAGCGAAATTCAGGAAAGGAATCGAATCCCACTTTTTGAACAAAACGAAAGACAGAAGTGGAAGAAACATGGGCATCATCTGCAATATCCCGTACTCGCATATAAGGGATTTTTTCTAAATTATTGACAATAAAGCGATAGATCTCTTGTTCGACTGAAGACAATTTGTTTAAGTTCAAATGCTGAAAAACGGCCATAAATGTTCCTCGCTATCCCATAAGAGTATATGACGAGTATACCATGATTTAGCGAGTGAGTTGCTGATGAATCTGATAAACTGCACCAATTAATCCGGCGTCATTTTGCAATTTGGCAGGCAGCACAGGAGCAATCGTTTTTCCCCGCAAATAGTTGATGGCAGCGTGTTGTGTTTCGACAGTTGTTAATGTCTGTTGCAGTCGTTCAAAGAAATATGGGTTGGCACTGATACCACCGCCAATCAGAATGGCTTCTGGATCGAAACAGCTGATCAAATTGATCAACCCGACGGACAAATCTGTCAGGAACTGTTGGGTCACTGTTTCTGCTAATGTTTCTCCCATCTGTGCGCGCTGAAAAATTTCTCGAGCATCTGTCGTCGCTTGAAATCCTGCCAGCTGACCGCCTTTTTGATTGTAGATCCGAACGAGCCCATCAACGACAGCAGCTTTACGATTGATCGAAACTTCCTCACTATTACCTGTAGAAGGCAAGGCGTCGATCACCATCCAGCCAAATTCTCCTGCCATGCCGTGGGCACCGCGATACACTTGATCATTGATTACGATCCCTCCGCCTACACCAGTTCCTAAGACGAGGCAAAGGTAATTGGAGAAGGATTGGGCATTGCCGATCCATTTCTCTGCGATGGCGGCTGCATTGGCATCATTCTCGACAGAAACTGTTAAACCACAGCATTCTTCTAATGTGGTTTTGAAATTCTCGCCGTACAATGGTTTGATGGCGCCAGCTGTCAGCATCAAACCGTCTTTTTGCACGATGCCCGGCGCACTGATCCCAATTCCGGCGATCGGATAGCGACTTTTAGCTTCATTAATAATTGTGATTAAATTTTGATAGAAAGACTGGGGATCGTAGTTTGTCGGAAGCATATTTTTTTCCAGAATTGCTCCTGTTTCATCAAGAACCCCGTATTTGATCGTTGTGCCGCCAATATCAAATCCTACATACATCGTTATTCCTACTTTCTTCTTTTAATCAGTGTCTTTTCTGCATTGTAGCATGGCACTTGTTGGAATATTTTTCTTTTCGACGGCCAGAAACAAGGGTGGCGTTTGCGTGCTAAGAAAACTGTCAATCAATGATTTCGGCTTTTCCATCTTCTGTTAGTTGCTGCAGGTGGGATAACATCTGTTGAATCACTTCTTCCGAATGCCGTTCCCATGCCCCTAATTCTGCGACGACTTTCAGCGGAGAGGCAGAACGGTAGGAACGGGTCGGATTACCAGGGAATCGCTTATCGGTCAAGTTCGGGTCATTTTCAAAAGGCCCAGTCGGTTCAACCAAATAAATTCTTTCTTGCCCAGTTCCTTTGGCTAATTCGGCTCCCCATTTGGCTGCATCCAATGTTGCGGTGAAGTAAATGTAGTTTGAGATCCGACCGGCTTCAAAGTTGGATTCTTTTTTTGGTTCCAGTAATTCGCCTAATTGTAATGATGCTTTTGTTCCGTGGAAAAAAGGTCCTCGGTCTAATGAATCGTTTGTGTGCTCCATTTGGTTCATCCTTTCTATCATTCATTGTTTTACTTAGCATACAAGAATCCCTCCAGATTGAAAAGCTGTTTGTCTAGTGGTGGAATGGTCACTATGTGATACAATTACCAGATTAATGTGGTAATCAGATATTATTTACTATTATGCGCTGATTCCCTAATATATAGTTAAGGAAGCGCTTCCTGGAGGTGGTCAAATGGATTTGAGTAAAAGAGAGAAAGTGTTGTTGCAATTGCTGCTGACACAAAAAGAGTTCAGACCAGCCGCTTTTTTTCAAGAACAGCTCTATGTTTCTTTAAAAACAGTCTATACAGATTTGGCGAGTCTGGAAGAAAAAATCAAGCCTTACGGGTTGACCATTGCTCGTTTGCCTAGAAGAGGGGTCAAGCTTGAAGGGAATCCCACTGCAAGGGAAAAAGGCTACAAACTCATCGTTACTGAAGGTAAAATCGTTGACGAATATTCTCCTGAATATCGTAAATTGTTTATCTTTGCAAATTATTTCTTCTCGAAAAAGCCAATGCATTACCAAGGATTTGCAGAATATTTCTACGTTAGTTATCAGTCGATCAAAAAAGATGTAGATGAATTATTCGCTTTTTGTCAGAAGAAAAAAGTTCGTGCGTCAATGTCTGCAAAAGGGTTGAAGCTAGAGGAGGAAGAATCTGTTCAACAAGCAACTTTCAAATCTTTTCTTGAAAAACATACAGATTCTGCAAGATTGGATCACTCTGCCATTCAGACATTGTTTGATCCGAAGATCGTTACCTTGACTACAGCACTGATTTCAGAAATATCCTTAACACTTGGTCGCCAACTCAATAGTTATTTTGTGGAATCCTTGACGGTATCGTTGGAAATTTTTCTTTCACGGATTTGTCTAGGAAGACATTTGGAACAGCAAGAGAATTTGGGATTTGAGAAATTAAAACAGATGAAACTGTATATGGTTGCTGTTTCCTTTGCAGAACGGATTGAAAGTGAACTAGCTGTTTCCCTAGCAGAGACAGATATCCAATACATTTGTTCATTGCTTTTAGCTCATGGAATTGAGCCGTATATGCAGATTACGGAAAAAAGAGAAGCCAACGTGATCGAAACAACGGAAGAAATGATCGAGAAGATGTCCCGTTTGCTAGATACTGATTTGACACAAGATAACTTATTGTTGCAAGCACTGCTTTCGCATATTGTCCCTATGATCCATCGTCTGAAAAATGGCATGTTAGTCAAAAATCCTTTGTTGCGATTGATCAAGAAGCAATACTCGACCATGTTTACATTAACGAAATATGCGATTGGCGGACTAGAAAAAAACTTTGCACTCTTCTTGACAGAAGATGAAGTGTCATTTCTAACGATTCATTTTCAACTCGCTTTTGAAAAAATCAAAGTCACAAAGCATGTGCTGATCGTTTGCAGCTCTGGATTAGCCACTTCTGAGCTGATCTTTAACCGGATCAAACAAACGATTTCTGCTACGACAGTTTTAGAGATCATCAGTGCAGAGAAATTAGCCAGTACATCACTAGAATTAGTGGATCTGATCATTTCAACTGTTCCGTTGGAGGAAGTGTCACCCCCTGTTCTCTATGTTTCACCATTACCGACAACTGAAGAAATTGCCATGATTTCGGCAAATCTTTCAAACCTGAATGAAAATGAAAAGAAACTGCATTCATCCAAATACCAATCATCAGAGCTATTGCAGAAATATCTAGATCCGGCATTTTTGTACATTAACCAACCGTTTAACACCAAAAAAGACGTCTTAGATTTTCTTGCAGAGAGTTATTTGAGCCATCATTTAGTCACCAACGATTTTAAGCAGTCACTTTATGCACGAGAAGAATTAGGCAGTACCGGATTAAAGACAGGCGTAGCGATTCCGCATGCCGATCCGCAGACTGTCAAAACAACAAAACTAGCATTTGTTACACTACCTAAAGCCATAAAATGGGGAGATACGGAAGTTCAATTAGTCGTTCTCTTGGCAATCGCTGAAAAAAATATGTCAGAAGCAAAAGAATTGATTGCATCTATTTACGATTTATTCAACTCTCCTGAAGAAATACGATGGGTGGTTAGCAGTAAAAATCGAGAAGAACTTTATCGTAAACTTGTAAAAGGAGGGACCCCGAATGTTTTTTGACCAGCAAATTGCTTTATTAAACAAAGAAGTAGAATCTAAAGAAGCAGCATTTCGGCTACTTACAGAGGAATTTTTAAAGAATGAATGTGTGACAGAGGCGTATCTTGACAACGTGATTAAAAGAGAGGCGGTTTTTCCAACCGGTCTGATGATCAATGGGATTGGCGTGGCGATTCCTCATACAGATAGTCAGTATGTCAAGAGATCGCAAGTTGGCTTTCTTTCATTGACAGATCCATTGCCATTCATTGAAATGGGAACAAGGGACAAAGAAATTTCAGTTTCATTAATCTTTATGTTGGCATTAAAGGAGCCGCACGAACAATTACAAATGCTGCAAAACTTGATCGAAATGTTTCAAAAAAATGGTGTGTTGGAAAAGTTAAGAGACATCCATGATGTTGAGGAATATCGGATGATTTTGCAACAGTATGGATTGGAATAAGGAGGGAATATCATGTTAAATGCGTTACAGTGGTTTGTTGATTTAGGGTCAATCGTTGTACTCCCGATTTTGATATTTATTTTTGGTCTTATTCTGGGAACGAAACCAGGCAAGGCTTTCACATCTGCTTTAACAGTTGGTGTCGGTTTTGTGGGCTTGAATCTAGTGATCGACCTGTTAAGCAATAGCTTAGGACCAGCAGCGCAACAGATGGTTGAGCGATTTGGCTTGAATCTGACGACGATTGATGTTGGCTGGCCGGCAGCAGCTGCGATTTCCTATGGGACGATTCTAGGAAGTCTGGCAATTCCGATCGGTGTTGTGTTAAATGTTGTTTTGATTATTTTTGGCCTGACGAAAACATTGAATGTCGATATCTGGAATATTTGGCATGCGGCGTTCATTTCTTCGTTGGTCTATGCTTTGACTGGCAACTTTGCCATGGGGATCGCTGCAACCGTCATCTATCTAATGATGATTCTTTTGATGGGAGATATTTTAGGACCGATCATTAATAAATTCTATGGTTTCCCGAATATCACTTTCCCACACGGGACCGCTGCTCCAGGATTTGTTTTCGCTTTACCGATGAACTGGTTATTCGATCGTATTCCGGGATTGCGAGACTGGAAAGCTGACCCGGAATCGATTCAAAAACGTTTTGGTGTCTTTGGGGACTCGACAGTTATGGGCTTTCTGATTGGTTTGATCATCGGAATTCTCGCTGGCTATGATGTGGCAGGCACTGGCCAATTAGCAGTTAAAACCGGCGCAGTGATGGTCATTATGCCAAAAATGGTTGCTCTATTAATGGAAGGGCTTACACCTATATCTGAGTCTGCCAATGACTTTGTGAAGAAACGTTTCCCTGGAAGAGAGCTTTACATTGGGATGGATGCGGCGCTTTCTGTCGGACATCCAGCAGTATTGTCTTCGTCATTATTACTCGTACCAATTACGATACTTTTAGCGGTTGTTTTGCCAGGAAATACGACATTGCCTTTTGGAGATTTAGCAACGATTCCGTTTCTTGTCTGTTTGATGGCAGCAGTATTTGGCGGAAATATTATCCGGACGGTTATCGCAGGGACAATTTATATGACCAGTATTTTGTATATCACTTCTTGGGTCGCACCATTAGTAACAACAGCTGCTAAGTCTGCCAATTTTGACTTACAAGGAAATTCAACGATCACAGCTCTAGCTGAAGGCGGACTATGGACTACCTGGCTTTATGTCGGTTTGACAAAAGTATTGAGCTGGGGCGGATTAGCGATCATCGGTGCGATTGTTGTCATCGGTTTGATCTATGTTAACAAGGTGTTACCTAAAAAACAAAGCGTCATGTAGGAGGAAGAACAATGAAAAAATTATTGATCATGTGTGGAACCGGAGTAGCGACATCAACGATCGTAACCAATAAAGTCAAAGAATGGCTAAAAGAAAAAGAACTGACGAATGAAGTCAAATTGTATCAATCCAAAGTCGCGGATGAAATGAACAAGATCGACGATTACGACATTGTTGTGAGTACCACGGTAGTCCCTGATTCCATCAAAGACAAAGTCATCATGGGATTGCCTTTATTGACAGGGATCGGTATCGAAGAAATGTATGCAGAAATCGAAAAGAAAATCAGAGAATAAAGGAGTCTTGCAAAATGCTTGTTACCACAAAAGAAATGTTTGACCATGCAGAGGAATTCAACTATGCCATTCCCGCAGCCAACTTTTTTGATCTAGACAGTGCCCGCACCTATGTTGAAACGGCTGCTAGGCTAGGGTGTCCATTGATCTTGGCTTTTGCCCAATCACATATGGATATGCTGAGTTTGGAAGAAGCAGCCCTGATTGGGAAGTATTTGGCTGAAAAAAGCGCCTTCCCCGTAGCGTTGCATTTGGATCATGGTCAAGATGAGGAAGTCATCAAGGAAGCGATTCGTTTAGGCTTCACTTCTGTCATGATCGATGCGTCAGAAGACCCGCTTGAAGAAAATATCCGCCGCTCCAAAGCGATCGCCGATTATGCCCATCAATATGGGGTGGTCGTAGAGGCAGAAATTGGGCATGTCGGCTCTGGCGGCAGTTTGGAAGCAACGGGGCTTTCTGATTCGATTTATACCGACTTCCATGAAGCAGTAAGATTTGCTGAACAAACGAATGTTGATTCGTTAGCCGTTTCGATCGGCACAGCCCATGGGCATTACCGAGGAACGCCTAAAATCAACTTTGATGTACTAAGTGAGATCCATCAAGCCATTACTATTCCGTTAGTCTTACATGGCGGTTCTTCTTCTGGTGATGAAAATCTTGAAAAATGTGCACAAGGCGGGATCCGAAAAATCAACATCTTTACAGATTTCGTTACAGCCGCAATGACCAAGATTCAAGAACAGCAGCCTGCTGACTACTTTGAACTAAAGAAAGCAGCGAATCAAGGAATGGCAGATACGCTAGCACATTACTATCACGTTTTTCATACAAAAACTTGTTAGGAGGATAAGCATGAGGAAAAAGCAGTTACGAGCACCCTTTTTTGTAGTCAATCCCAAAGCCTATTTATACGGAAAAGAATCCTTGGCACTGGCAAAAGCCGCCGATCAATTAGCGGAAAAATATGACGTTGATATCTTGTTCACGGTGCAGCACGCAGATGCCGCAACGATCAAACAAGCTACGAATCATTTGTTCATTACGGTTCAACACATCGATGGCATGACTGTTGGACGGGGAATGGGCTACGTCTTACCTGAATCAGTAGCAAATGTCGGCGTAGCAGCGACATTTCTCAATCATGCAGAACACCCAATGACATTAGATGAACTCGCAAAAGCGATTAATCGGGCAGATGAGTTGGGGCTCATCACGATTGCTTGCGCGAATTCACTGCAAGAAGCTAAAGCAGTGGCAGCTCTGCAGCCTGACATTATGGTTTGTGAACCAACTGAATTGATTGGTACCGGTCAAACGAGCGACGTTTCTTATATGGAAGAAACCAATCAAGCCATCCGTGCCATCAACAAAGAAATCAAGATTTTACAAGCGGCTGGTATTTCGACCGCAGACGATGTGGCAAAAGCACTGCAATCAGGAGCCGACGGAACGGGTGGCACCAGTGGTATCGTCTGCGCGCCAGATCCGCAGAACGTTTTGACAGAAATGATCAAAAAAGTTGCTGAGCTAAGAGATGAGGGGATTAAAAGATGAAATTCGCGAAAGAACAGCTAACATTGACATCAAATGGCAATCGGGTATCTTATCATAATATTACGCAAAAAGTGAAGGACTTTGTAGAGAGAAGCCAAATCAAAAACGGCATCTGTTTAGTCCAATCCCCACACACAACTTGTTCCGTCATTTTCGAGGAATTCATGCATGATACGGATTTTAATGGGGATGAATTTTTACAAGTTGATCTGAATCGCATTTTGGATAAACTAGTGCCTAGAGAACTCTCGGAAAATACAAATTATCGTTACCCTGGACCGAAACATTTGGAATTTCTGATGAGCCTAGATGATCCTAACTATCCGACAGATCCAGCAACGATTTTAAATGGCGATGCCCATATCCGTTCTTCGTTTTTCGGGGCGAGTGAAAGTTTTATTTTACATGAAGGAAAGCTTGAAATTGGTTCTGTAGGGTATATTTATTTCGTGGATTTTGACCAAAACCGAGTTAGGAATCGAACCTGCCATCTTATGTTGATGGGTGAATAAAGCAACTGCTAGTGGCAACTGGGGCAGCAGTATTCTGCAAGGACATGGGAAAAGTCGAACGCTTGAGCCGAAATGCGTTATAATCAATGAGACAATGAAATTTATGGAGGGATCAATTTGATTATTCGCCCAATGACAGCTAGTGATTGTCGATCAATCGATCAAGCGTTTCTTGCACAACAATGGCCTAGTCGTCAAGCTACATTAGAGAGATATCTTCAAGAACAGAGCCGCGGACTGCGACAGGTCTTTGTCGCGGAAGACTCGGGACAGATTGCAGGCTATGCGACATTGATTCCCCACGCAAAAGCCGGTCCTTTTAAAAAGAATGGCTATCCGGAGATCACCGATCTAAATGTCTTTCAAAACTTTCAGCGGCAAGGAATCGGCGCTAAGCTGCTCCAAGCTGCAGAAGAACAAGCCAAAACATTTTCGTCTGTGATCACCATTGGTGTGGGGCTTCATTCTGGTTATGGCACTGCACAGCGACTGTATTTAAAAAATGGCTACTTACCTGACGGATCAGGGGTCTGGTTTGAGAATCAAGTCTTGGCAATGGGTGCTGCTTGTTACAATAATGACGATCTTGTGCTTTATCTTTCTAAGTCCTTTTGACAAGCAACCAGCGTGTTATTTCTATCTAACAGGTATAATCTACAGAAAATACGATGAACGTCAATGCTAGGAGCATACTAGCCTTGACGTTTTTTTCTACGACCAAACAAGCTTCGACGTATCTCGGTCCTGCTAGATATTTTAGGAAGAATGGTATGACCCGCATATTTGTTCGCCAAAAACAGCGTTCTTTCCTTTGATTAGAAAGGAAGAACGCTGTCTAGATTCTGTTCCATATTCAAAAAAATCAGTAACACTTCTCGCAGGGGGTCAATCCTTTGCTTAAAGCTTCGGACAACGTAGCTGGGAAATAAGTACCATTGCCGCATTTATGGGTGTGATACTTCTTCCCTGTACGGGTGATCATGACATATTCTTCTGCTTGATTGCTTGTGGTTTGATTTGACTGGCTGGCTTGGTTTGCCTGCTGTTCCGCAGCGGCGGCTGCTTGCCGTTCTTGTTCGGCTTTAGCAAGCTGCCGTTCTTGTTCTTCACGAATCGATTGGCGAACAGCTTCAGCTCGCTGCGTCAATCCATCATCTGCTGAGGGAAGCTTGGCAATCGCAGAAGTTGCACTAGCTAAGTTTGCTTCAGTCGGCTCTGCTTCGGCTTTTTCAACAGCTTTGGTCGCTTGTGCTTGCAATTTCGCTTGTGTTTCTTTCTCTTCAACTTTTGTTTGTAAAGAAGCCAGTCGATCTTCAAATTCAGTTTTCGTCAAACTTGTTGCTGCAACAAGCTTGGCAGCTGCCTCAAGGTCTGTTCTGCTTAGACTTTGTTCCGCTTTTTCTAACGCGCTGGCGATCTGCAGATGATCTTGGAGGACGGCCAAACGTTGATCATAATCGTCATATGTTTTGCTGAGAGAATGAACCAATGTTGCTGCTTCATCATAATTTTTTTGTGTTGGTTTAGATTCTGCCAACGCTAGTGCAGTTTCGACCCGTTTAATCAGTTCTTTCTCCGCTTTTTCTGCTTCTAAATAAGCCACAAATTCTTTGGAAGGTTTGATCAAGACTTCCTGTTCTTTTTTCTGATCATTTAAGGCAGCTTTTACCACAACTTGTTGCTCAGTGGCATCATTCAGGTGAACTGTGTAGCTAAAAGAACCTTTGCTGTTTTTGACCGTTTCTCCATTGATCGTTAGGACAGCATCGGCCGTGGCTTCCCCTTCGATAGTCGCTTTTCCTGTTTCATCCGTTTGTATTTCAGGTGAAATAACAGATAGTGTCAAATTGCTCGGAGATAAAATTGCACCAACAAAAAATAGAATAACGCTTCCGCATAAAATAAATCCCAATCTTTTTTTCGGTCGCTTCTTGATGGCAGCGATAATCAACAAAATACCGCTTACAATTACTGCTAAGAAACTGACCAAACTAATCCACATACCCATAACTTTTCTAGTTCCTTTCACTTTTTGATGTCTTTATTATAACATGATTTATATTAAAAACATGAAAAAAATAAGAAAATAAAACTAGATAATAACAATTTGTTTTTACGAATCGTTCTTATTTATAGAATCCTTTTTAGGGAGCGCTAGAAAACGGTTCCTTTTAATTGCTATTTTTTTAATACAGATGAAAATAGTGTATTATTCTTGATAAATAAAAGAAAAGTGCTATTATTAGTCGTGAGATTAATACAGATTTTGAAAAGAGGTAGTACAGTGAGTAAAAAAGGTTCAGAAATTATTGTTGAAAGTTTAGAAAATCATCACGTCCCCTATATTTTTGGGATTCCAGGAGCAAAAATCGATGGTGTCTTCGATACATTAGAAGACCATGGACCACAATTGATCTTAGCCCGGCATGAACAGAATGCTGCATTTATGGCACAAGCCATTGGCCGTTTGACTGGAGAGCCAGGAGTAGTCATTGCTACCAGTGGTCCAGGTGCCAGTAATTTAGCAACGGGATTAGTGACAGCGACAGCTGAAGGAGATCCAGTTCTGGCATTGGCTGGGCAAGTGAAACGTTCTGATTTATCGAAACTGACCCATCAAAGTATGAATAACGCTGCTCTCTTTAGTCCAATAACCAAATACAGCACGGAGATCCAAGATCCCGAAACATTATCTGAAAATATCGCAAATGCATTTCGAATCGCTAAAACCGCAAAAAAAGGTGCCAGTTTTCTGTCGATACCACAAGATGTAACGGATGGCCAAGTCGAAGGAAGTGCCATCAAGCCATTATCAGCGCCAAAATTAGGACAAGCGAATCCAGAGGATATCGAGGATCTCGTTGAACGCATCAAGGAAGCAAAACTACCGGTTTTATTACTAGGCATGCGGGCTTCTGCTGAAAGCGAGACGGAAGCCATTCGTCATTTGATAGCGAAAACGGGATTACCAGTCGTGGAAACTTTTCAAGGAGCAGGAATCATTTCTCGTGCTTTGGAAGACCATTTCTTTGGCCGTGTGGGCTTGTTCCGTAATCAGCCAGGAGACATGCTGCTAAAACGAAGTGATTTAGTGATCGCTGTGGGGTATGATCCGATTGAATATGAAGCGCGCAATTGGAATGCAGAGAAAGACGCACGGATTATTGTGATTGATGAAGTACCGATGGAAATCGATCCATACATGCAGCCTGAAGTAGAGCTGTTAGGCAGCATTGCCAAAATCATTGAGCAAGTGACACAAGCCATCGATCAATATACGTTATCAGCAGATGCACAGAACTATTTAGCTACGTTGCAAGAAAAATTAACCGAAAAGCAAATAGAGGCCCGTGGAACAGAACAAACATTGCATCCATTGGAGATCATTGATACATTGCAGCAAAAAGTGACGGATGAGATGACCGTGACTGTTGATGTCGGCAGTCACTACATTTGGATGGCGCGTCATTTCCGCAGTTATGAACCTCGCCATCTATTGTTTAGTAATGGGATGCAGACATTAGGTGTGGCATTGCCATGGGGAATTGCGGCAGCATTAGTGCGGCCGAATACGCAAATTATTTCCGTATCTGGTGATGGTGGTTTCTTATTCTCTTCACAAGAATTAGAAACGGCTGTTCGCTTAAAACAGAACATCATTCATCTTATCTGGAATGATGGCACCTACAATATGGTGAAATTTCAGGAAGAAATGAAATATGATCGTGCTTCAGGTGTTCAATTTGGTCCTGTAGACTTTGTCAAATACGCGGAAGCCTTTGGGGCAAAGGGATTACGTGCCACAACAAAACAAGAATTGACAGCCGCGATCGAAGAAGGGTTTGCAACTGATGGACCAGTCGTCATTGATATCCCAGTCGATTATTCCGATAATGCCGAATTAGGCAAGACGATTTTGCCGGATCAATTTTACTAAGAGTATTTATTTTACTTATAGAAGGAGCTTCATGATGAACGTGAAAAGCAAAAGTTATTTATATCAACACGGAACTTTAGGCGGGTTGATGGAAGATTTGATGGATGGTACCGAACAAATCGGCAAGATGTTAGCCTATGGTGATACAGGAATCGGTACATTAGCTGGTTCAAATGGTGAGATTATTTTCTTGGAGGGTGTGATTTATCATGTTGACGAAACAGGACAGGTGAAGCAGCTGACAGGGACCGAGACGACGCCGTATGCAGCTGTCGTTGATTTTGAAGCCACGGATGAACTTGCTTTTGACACAGAAGCTACAGATGAAGAAGTCAAGGGAAGACTATTAGCGACCATCAGTCCCAATTTGTTTGCGGCCATCAAGCTTCATGGAATGTTTGATACGATGCACGTGCGGGTAGCGCCTAAACAAGAAAAGCCCTATCCAAAATTCGTTGAAATCATTCAAAATCAACCTGAATTTACGGCGACAGAAATAGCAGGAACTATCGTAGGCTTCTTTACCCCGAAACTTTTCCATGGTGCTGCAGCAGCAGGCTTCCATCTGCACTTTATTAGTGACGATCATCAGTTTGCTGGTCATGTACTGGATTTTAGCTTAATCAGTGGTGAAGCAGAAGTAATGGAAGTAGCCGAGTTTCGTCAACATTTTCCCATTGAGAATGCTGAGTTCTTGCAGCGGGAAATCGACGTGGAAAAAATTGTCCGGGATATCGAAGAAGCGGAATGATTTTTTACTATAGTTAGGTAGATTTTGCGTTGCATTTGATTCTTCACTGATGGATTATTTTCTGAAAAAAAGTATCTGAAATACAGATTAGAAGGTTAGGAAGTAAATAGGAGAAAAGTGCAGATTTCATTGCTGATTTCCGACTTCACTCTGTATCAGATGCTTTTTTAGTATTGAATAGATTTCCTGCAGCTGTACATTCGCCCAAGGGGAAGAATTGTAGTTCTCGGATGGATCAAAAAGATGTGCGCCATAGAATGCAAAAATAAATTTCAGATAAGTCGAACAATTTGGCCTGTTTTTCCTATACAATAGAAAGTGAAAGGGCTTTTTTTGAGAAGGTAATTCCATTAAGGGCCGCTGTCCACGAAACGAATGAGAAAGAGGGAAGACACATGAAAGTTATCATCACGGAAGATTATCAAGAGATGAGCCAAGTAGCCGTACAGCACCTTTTAGGCGTAATGCACAGCCAGCATCGAAAGAATATTTCAATCACCGCTGGATCAACACCAAAAGGGGTGTATGAAATGCTGGTACCACTAGTAAAAAATAAAAAATATTTTGAGCACGTTCACTTTTATAACTTTGATGAGATTCCATTCAAAGGGGAAGAAGACCGCTATGGTGTCACGATGACGAACTTGCACAACCTGTTTTTTGGACCAGCGGAAATCGATCGTGAAAGAATCCATGTCTTGGACTGGACGAATTATGAAACACAAGATGAACGAATCAAAGCCGATGGTGGATTGGATATGGTGTTGCTGGGGGTTGGATCAGATGGCCATTTCTGTGGGAATTTACCGAACACGACAAAATTTGGAGATTTAACGAGTCGCGTGAATGCGAATGCGACACCCGAGATGGCTGACGTTTTGTTAAGTGAGGTTGGTGGAGACAAAGAAAAACAACCTGATTTCTATGTAACAATGGGACCAAAAAGCATCATGCAGGTGAAGAAATTGGTAATGATCGCCAATGGCAAGAAAAAAGCAGGCATCGTCAAACAATTAGTAGATGGAACAGTAATGGAGGACGTTCCGGCAACGCTATTGACGACCCATCCAGATATGACATTGATCGTTGATAAAGAGGCTGCCTCGCTGCTTTCATACTAACCAGCGGAATTTGATTTTTCTCTATATCTTAATGAAGTAGTTCCTAGTAGATTGGACAATAAACACCTGCTATAAATAGAAGTCAATCCCCCTCTTACCATTAGATCCTTTTTGCTTAAAAGGATTCTAATGGTAAGGGGGTTTTTGTTGTACGTTGACAAAGCTTGTTTCAGAAGGAAAGCAGATTGTTTTACGACTTACAAAAAGTAAGTTATTATTATCTCGAATTCGAAATAAATCGAGCGAGGTGAGGAAATGGATCATCAAGAGGAAGCATTGAAGGTCTATATTGGTTTATTACGCAGCAGCAGTCACTTAGAGCAGGTGGCTAAACAAGATGTCCGCTGTTATGGCTTGAATCTGACAGAGTTTTCCGTTCTGGAACTGCTTTATCATAAAGGTACACACACCACCCAAGCCATCAAAGAAAAAATCTTGATTGCCAGCAGCAGCACGACGTACGTCATCGATCAACTCGTAAAAAAAGGCTGCGTTCGTCGAGAAACAAGTCAAACGGATCAGCGAATCACCTATGTCAGTCTGACAGATAAAGGGGCAGAATTGATGGATCAGATCTTTCCAACTCATGCCACAAAAATTGCGGCAATTTTTGCCTCGCTTAGTATTGACGAGTTGCAAACATTAAAAACATTATTACGAAAAATAACTTATAACGAGAAATGAGGAAGAAAAAATGAGAAAACAAGACCAATTACTAGGGGTACACCATGTAACAGCCATGACCAGTGATGTCGAAAGAAACTATCACTTCTTTACAGAGATTTTGGGGATGCGTTTAGTGAAGAAAACCGTCAATCAAGATGATATTTATACCTACCACACATATTTTGCGGATGATCTAGGTTCCCCAGGAACCACGATGACATTCTTTGATTTTCCCAATACCGATCGTGGCAGTAAAGGAACAAATTCAATTACCCGTACAGGCTTTCGCGTACCATCCGATGCTGCATTAGACTATTATAAAAAGCGTTTTGAGACATTTGATGTGAAACATGAAGCGATCACAACAGAATTTGGCAAAAAAGTGTTGCGCTTCTGGGATTTTGATCAGCAATCTTACCAATTGATTTCTGATGAACACAATCAAGGCGTCAAAGCAGGTATTCCATGGAAACAAGGGCCAGTTCCAGAAGAATTCGCTATTTATGGTTTAGGCCCAGTCGAAATCTCCGTTTCTTATTTTGCCGATTTCAAGGGATTACTGGAAAATGTCTTTGGATTCAAAGCCATCGATCAAGAAGGAAATCGCACGCTATTAGAAGTTGGCGAGGGGGGCAATGGGGCAGAAATCGTCTTAGTCGAAGATACCACAAGCCCACAAGCACAACAAGGAGACGGGGAAGTGCATCACGTCGCCTTTCGTTTAGCCGATCGCCAATCTTTAGCCGTATGGCAAGAAGTTTTTGAAAATTTGGGTCTCGCGAATTCCGGCTATGTGGACCGCTACTATTTTGAATCGCTGTATGTACGTGTAGGACATATTCTTTTTGAATTAGCGACAGATGAACCTGGCTTCATGGGTGACGAGCCTTACGAAACATTGGGCGAAAAATTATCACTGGCTCCGTTTTTGGAAGACCAACGTGCAATGATCGAAAAAGCGATCAAGCCGTTTGATACCACTCGCAGCCATAACTAAGGAGATAAAAATGATGCAACCCATTCAACAAATCCACCATATATCCGCAATCGTCGGTGACCCGCAAGAAAATGTAGACTTCTACCGCGAAGTATTAGGCTTGCGTTTAGTCAAACAAACCGTCAACTTTGATGATCCTTATACGTATCATCTCTACTACAGCAATCTGTCCATTGAAAATGGCACGATCATTACCTTTTTCCCATGGGCCAACGCGCATCCTGGTCGTGTCGGTAGCGGACAGGTGGGCACGATTACCTTTCGCATTCCTAAAGGCAGCAGCGACTATTGGAAACAACAATTGGCCCATCATCAAGTCACTGTTCATGAGAGCCATCTATTTGGGCAACCAACATTGGAACTTCAAGATCCTCATGAACTGTCTTTAGCGCTAGTGGAAGGGAAGCAGCGGAAACAAACGCGATTCTTGGGTTCCATGGAGCGGTCTTACTTTCCGCTAAGCCAGAGGAAACATTCAAGACGTTGACCCATGATCTAGGGCTGCAAGTTGTAGCGGAGACAGAATCAAACCGACGATTGGTGACTGCCGGACCAGTGAAACACGAGATTCTCCTACCAACAGAGCCACTGAGACCTGGTACGATCCTTTTTGAGATTGCAACGGAATCTCCGGGATTTCTCATCGATGAACCATTGGAAACCCTGGGGACAGCACTCAAATTGCCCCCTCACTTTGAAGAGCGCCGCGGAGAAATCACAGCTCATTTACCCAAATTGACTGTTTAATTTACAAGTAGGAAGTCATCAATCATACACAAAAAAGAGAAAGCGGTGTTGCATGATTTATTTGGATCCCCAAAATCTGA
Organism: Enterococcus sp. FDAARGOS_553; assembly: GCF_003812305.1. Lineage (NCBI taxonomy): Bacteria > Bacillati > Bacillota > Bacilli > Lactobacillales > Enterococcaceae > Enterococcus > Enterococcus sp. FDAARGOS_553. The sequence continues at coordinate 809,468 of NZ_CP033740.1, read as the reverse complement.
CGCAAAGAGAAAATTATAAATTATTGATCGGCTCGATCATTCCGCGGCCGGTTGCCATCGTAACGACACGATCGGCAGAAGGGACCGTAAACATTGCCCCCTTCAGTTTCTTTTCGATCGTCAGTTCAGAACCCGCCATCGTTTCGATCGCTGTTCAGCGAAAAAAGGGCACGATGAAAGATACGGCTCGTAACTTACTCACAACCAAGGAAGCAGTGATCCATATCTTGGATCGCAGCAATGTGGAAGCAGCCAATCAGGCAGCGGCACTGTTACCTGCAGAACAAAGTGAATTGACCGTCGCAAATTTTACGCCAGTCCCTTCTCAAACGGTTGGCGTACCCGGATTGCAAGAGGCGAAAATTCGCTTTGAAACCACCCTTTACCAACATGTACCGATTAACGAGGAAGAAACCAAGGAAAAAAACAAAGAAGAGATAAAAGTGGATCTGCTCTTACTTAAAATCACTGGGTATCAAATAAATGAACAGGTCTATGAAGAAGGAAAAATCAATCCCAAAAAATTGGCGGCAGTTAGCCGACTTGCGGGAAATTCGTATGCTGAGATCGGCGAGATCTTCGATTTGGCACGACCAAACGAGAAGGAGGACAAATGAACTTTATCTTTCACCAAGGAAAACCAGCTGCTCCCGTACTTGTCTTGTTACATGGAACCGGCGGCGATGAACGCTCTTTGCTTGATCTAGGTCACGACCTAGATCCCCAAGCATCATTGCTAGGTATTCGAGGCAATGTTTTAGAGAATGGCATGCCCCGCTATTTCAAACGATTAGCAGAAGGCATCTATGATGAAGAAGATTTAATGTTCCGGGGGCAAGAACTGGCAGCATTCATTCAAGAAGTCGCTAAAGAAAAAGGTTTCTCAATCGAACAAGTTGTCTTGGTTGGTTACTCTAATGGAGCCAATATTGCGCTCAATCTATTGCTGGAATTCAGTGCTCTTTTTCAAAAAGCGATTTTGTACCATCCAATGTATCCAGTATCGAAATTACCCAATCACTTACTGGCACAAACAAACGTATTTATGAGTTTGGGTCTGAAGGACCCTATCGTTTCTGTGGAAGACAGCAAGTATGTGCAAGCGATTTTTGAGTCTCGAGGTGCACAAATAGAATATGTTTGGACCCCAAGTCATCAACTGACCTATCAAGAGGTTGAAAAATCACGAAAGTGGTTAGAAAAGGCAGATTAACTGGTTGTGAAACAGGGTTTAACACTATATATACTGTAAAAAAACACAACTGAAGACAACAATTTAAAAAAACAGCAACCAAAGGGGCAGACAAGATCCAGTGGCTGCTGTTTTTTTATAGAAAAAGTTTAGAAATTCAGGTAGCGTTTACTGCTGCTTATTTTTATGCCATACTATTGATTAATAGGCAAACCAATTTATTAAATAGACTTTCTATTGAGGTCATAGAAGAAGTGAGAATGCTCTGCAAAAGTATCTGAAATAATCGAACGAGGTTCTTCTTGGAGGTGCCCTCGTGAGAGAGACAACTGATAAAAATAAAGGAGAAAAGAATTGGCAATTTCATTAAGAAAAGCAACAATAGATGATAGCCCACTGATCCAGAAATGGTGGCAAGACGGAAAGGTGATGGCAGCGGTCGGTTTCCCTCAAGGGTTAGCAGTGAGCATTGAGGAAGTACAGCAATCGCTTCATTACTACGAGGAGGTTTCTGGTGAGTTTTTATTGATTATAGACGAAAAAGGCCACCCCATTGGAGAATTTGCCTACAAGCCTATCGAAGCTAAAGGAGCAACGTTTGATATAAAGATTGGTGAACTGTCAAGGCAAAGGCAAGGCTATGGGAAAGCGGCTTTAGAAAAAGGCATGCAAAGGATTGCTGCCCAAAATCGCTTTAATCGAATCGAAATCACTGTCAATTCTACAAATGAGCCGGCACTGAAATTATACGAAAAAGTAGGGTTCAAACAAAGCGGTTTTTTGAAAGATCATTGGGTGAATCAAGTCGGTGAGCGTTGTTCGACAGTCGTGATGGTATATGAATTAGCAGATGCTGACAATGGCCTGAATAAAAGTAATTAAGGCACTAAATCATATTGCTTATTAAAGAGGTCTATCTGGATAAAAATCGCAGATAGCGCAAAAATAGATTTCCAGCAGGATACTGATTAAAGTCATCGGTTACAAGAGTCTTTCATAATCAATATCTTGATGATATCCATCGTTTTAGTTCATTCTCCTCTTTTTTTGAACTGGCTAGTTAGAGCAATGCTCTAACTATTAGGACATTTGTTTGAGCGAAGTCAAGGCATATGAATAAATTCGCTGTTGTAGAGATAACAACCTATGTGCGAAAGGTATTGGTCAACTCCTAAGTTAAAACGTATAATAAAGAAAAACAATATAGGAGCGTATATCATGAATTTAATAGGAATTGATTTGGATGGAACACTACTAAACTCGGAGCAAAAGATCAGTCATAAAAATGCCGCTTCTTTAAAGTCGCTTTCCAGTGATTGATTCCCTTTATTTGTTCGGGTCGAGAAGTAGGAGATATTCAGGCGATCCTCAAAGAAGCTGATTTAGCGATCCCGGCGGTCGGATTGAATGGTGCCATTGGGTACGATCAAGACAAGCTGTTTTTTGATTTTCCATTTGATCCCCAAGCTGTAAAAGAAGTGAGCCAGATCGTTTCAGCGTTTCCAACAAAAATATATACCAATCAAGGCAGCTATGAATCGCAAAACTATCAAGAAGAGATGAAAAACATTTTCTATGCGATTGGTCAAGAATTTCCTGTAGAAGAACTGAATTATGAACTTGATTATGAAAATACCATTCAGTCGACAGCTTACGATGCGATTGAAGAAATCATCAATCAAAAAAATATTAATGTTTATAAACTGTTTGTTTTCGTCCCTAATCGTGAGATAAAAAAAGAGCTATTTCCGCAGATAGAAAATATACCAAATGTCTCTGTTACTGAATCAGCGGCCGTCAATCTTGAAATCGTTCCTCGCTCCGTATCCAAGGGCTTTGTTTTTGATCATCTTAGCCGCATTTATGAATTAGACCAGCCAACAAAATTCGCTATTGGAGATAGTTTAAATGACTTAGAAATGTTTAAGAACGCGGATATAAGTTTTGCCATGGCAAACGGTCATCCAGCAATCAAAGAATTAGCAGATCATGTGACCGTTTCAAATGACGAAGATGGTGTTTCGCAAGCGTTAGCAATGATTAAAGGTACAAGATAAGCATGCTGTTTGGAGAAGGCACAGCCTGCATTTCGCCCTAAAAGTCCCTGCCACTATGTTGTCGCTTGAGAGACAACATAGTGGCAGGGTCTGCTTGTTAACGAAAGGGGACTATTTCATCAGATGGTTTTATAATTCGTGAATGGCCTCAGCAATTGGTGTTTCTCCGCTGATGACTTCAAATTCTTTGCCAATACTGTTTTCATTTTCCAAAACAGCGATCAATGTGGCAGCAACATCTGCCCGCGGAATCGAGCCGAACTCGTTGCGTTTGCCTGCTTTGACGTTGCCTGTTCCCGGATCGTCTGTCAAACCGCCGGGATGGACGATGGTCCAGTCCAAGTCGGTGCGGCTTCTCAACCATTCATCCGCATAATATTTGGCGATCGTGTAAGGCTGCAAACTATTTTGTTTCAACAGTTCTTCCCGATCATTTCTGAAAGTGCTGACCATGACGAAACGTTTGACGCCCGCTTTCTTTGCCGCTTCCATGGCTTTGACGGCACCATCTAGATCGACTGCTATCGTTTTTTCTAGTCCTTTGCCGCCGGCACCAGCACTGAAAACAATAGCGTCAACTTCGTTTGCTGCTTCTGCGATCGTTTCAATCGAGCTGGAAGCCAAATCCAGTAGTACCGTCTCGATCCCTTTCTCTTCAAAGAAAGGAACTTGTTCAGGATTTCGGATCAAGGCTTTTTCCTTGATCTGTGGATGATTCTTCAGTTGCTCGGCGAAATGCTGACCGACTTTGCCATATGCACCAATAAATAAGACTTTCATAGAGATTCTCCTTTTCAGAAAAGGGGATGACTGTAAGTATTTTAATAAACGGAAGATCTGAATACTAAGAGACAGGCTTCTGTGATCTCATAGATTCTGATCACAGCTTTATGAAAAGTATTCGACCGCTCCTCCAACTCAGATCATTTCGTTGGATGTTTACTTAGGTCATAGCCCTTTGTTATTGGTTTTCTCTTCAGAGATTGAAGGGAATTTTTTTAGCTAAACTTATATCGATAGATGATTGATCAAAAATCTTTCTAGATTAAGCATAGCATCCCTCCTACTATTCGACAAACAATGACAACTAGTTCTTTGTCCTCCAAAACAATAATGACTGACTATCCAGTTGCCTGTACCAACTAGTACTGGCTAAACCATTTCCTTAAGCTAGCTAGTGACCTGTCATTCCTCTTTAGTGTTATAATCAAGCCATCAAATAATCATTATTTAGCTAGTATTGGTGATTGATCAAATAAACGTAAGGAGAAAAGAAATGGCTTACGAAGTGGATTTTAAAAATGTAGTGACGGATGGATTAGAGAGCTCTCCTGTTGCAGAAAAATTAGCCGGTCTGCGGGCAAATGAAGCGCGTTACTTTTGGAACAAATACAAATATGTGTATACCACCTATCCAGCTGCTGAAAAGCCTGATTTGGTGGCACTGATCAAGCAGATCTTAAAAGAAGAACGGGATCTAGTTTTTGAATCACCCATTCTTGAAGTAGCACTTTACGAAGATGACGATCTTTTTTGGCCTGAATTCTATTATGAGAGTGGCATGGTCCTTAATTTACTCTATGAAAAACATGGAACCAGTGAAGGAAAGCCTCCGAAACGTGCAGTTGGTATCAAACTGTCGGAAGGGATGCCGGTTCCTGCTGAGCTAGAAGGGAAATTTAAATTCGCTCGTCAGCGTTCGAAACTTGCTGGCGAGATTCGCGGCTCATTTTTTGTTGTAAAGCAAGAATGGCTGTAAACTGTTGAAAGGCGTTAAAACCTGCTGCATTCTTTTTTTGAAGGATGTAATGTGTTTTAACGTCTTTTCTTTGCTTATCTTCCAGTGTAGAAGTTCAGACTTATGGTGGACAATATTTTTTCTCTGCTGTGATATATTTAGGCTGAAAAAATAAGTGGCTACCAGTTTATGGAGGATAGGATGGGAAAAAGAGTGAGTTATCCAGCATTGGATAGAATGAAATATGCAGGGGCTATCATGGTTATTATGATTCATTGTGATACCCTTATTCCTCAAGCGGAGACCAATTTTTTTATCAAAAATATTATTTGTCGTATTGCGGTGCCTTTCTTTTTTGTTAGCAGTTCATTTTTCATCCGTAAGGGGATGCAGATGAGACCGGAATATTTAAAAGAATATTTCCTGCATTTAATCAACTCTTACGTCGTATGGAGCATTCTTTTCCTTCCGATGGGGCTAGACTGGATTCATCAAAATCAAGAAGTGCCAATAGAACTACTTCCTGCGGCTTTGTTTGTTGGATTTGTCCATATCGGCACCTATTATCATTTATGGTACATCCCTGCATTTATCCTTTCGGTCATTTTTATAGTAAATTTGTTGAAACGTTTTTCGTATCAAAAAGTGTTTGTCATTTCACTAGTTCTTTATTTATTTGGAAGTTTGGAGACCTACTATGGTCTTCTACCATCTGGTTGGTTTAAAGATTTTTTTGATCTGGTTATTAGGCTAACATTTACGACTAGAAATGGTCTGTTCTTTGGCATGATTTTCACGCTTATTGGCTTTTTCATCTATGATCATCAGGAAAAGCTATCCCGAATGGGAAAACATAGTTCTAGTTTTCTTTTGTTATTTGGAAGTTTGTTCGTGTTGGAAGGTCTGTTCCTTTCTCACATTCACAGATTGGACATGAATTTTATCTTGATGCTTGTGCCGTTGAGTTTTTTCTTATTTCTTTGGCTGCTCTCAAAAAATCCAACGCAGAACTCCTGCTTAAAAAAATTACGAGAACTGTCACAATATTATTATTTTATCCATCCTATTTGCATTGTTCTGGTGGAAGAGACTGGTAAAGCATTGAAGCTAAGCATGCTCTCTTCCGGAATATTGAGCTTCCTAACCATTCTATTCCTAACCCATGTATTTGCTAAGGTCATTATCCACATTCGCAGCAAACCGTTAAGACCTGCTTTGTTGTTAAAAACTCTGTTTGCCAGTATCGGACTAACCCTTATTTTAGCTGGATCCTTGTATCAGTTCAAAGTGAGCAGCGCTGTGATTAAGTTTGAATTCGTTCCCTGTATATGGGTCATTTCTAGTTTCTTTTCACTCTTCTTTTTTATGAATTGGCGAATGGTTCTTCCTGCAGTCAAGAACTAAGGGTGTTGTCTTGTCTGCTCCTCGGATCATTCCTTATTGAGAGAAAGAGCCGACAGGAGAAACTTTATGAGCTATTTAGCAGATACAGCTTGATGGGGTATTACTTAGTCTCACGCCCGAGAGTAAGTTGTCTGCAGCTTTTTGAAAGCCAACTTTTTATTCAAGCGCCAAAACATGTGTCGGTCTTTTTTTTAGAAAAAAATTATGAAAAAAAATTCGAGAAATCTGGGAATCTATCATAGACTTTTCATATTTGACAGGTTAACTTTTTCGGACTGCGACTCCTCTTTTGAGATAGAATCACGGGTCATTCTTTTGTTAATAGGTTAAGTGAGAAATACGAGAGAAAAATCTCTCATTTTTATCACTGCTTCATAGAATGAGAACGGTTGAAAAAGCCCGGTTTGCTTGCTATTCTATTTTGTAAATCGATAGAGGAGGGCTGACAATGACGTCGTTACAAGAGAATCCTTTTTTGACTCGTCAGGATTACCAAGCGGCACTTGAACAAATCATGCAACCGTTGCGGGCAGCTATTTTGTCCACTGATCGTCCAGGATTGAATTTAGGTAGCAGCGGTGCTGTATATGATCAGAAGCGTGCAGAGATGGAAGCGCTTGTACGTCCGCTATGGGGGATCGCACCTTATTGGACAGCATGCCAAGATGATCCGTTGCGAGATGCCTATGTTGCTAAATTAATGACAGGAACCGACCCTGGCAGCGAAAATTATTGGGGAGAGATCACGGACTATGACCAATATATTGTTGAAGCAGCGGCATTGGCATTAACACTTTTACTACATAAAGAATATGTTTGGGAGCAATTGCCTGAAAGGAATCAACAAGCACTGAAAAAGTGGTTGTCACACGCATTAACCTGTAAGATTCCCAAAAACAATTGGACATTCTTTAAAGTGTTGATCCGGGTGGCATTGTATCAGTGTGGGGATCCATTGGCAAAAAACGAACTTACACAAGAATTAGCGTTGATCGATTCGATGTATATTGGTGATGGATGGTACGTAGATGGAAAAGTAACGCAACGCGATTATTATGTTGCTTTTGCCTTTCATTATTACGGTTTGATCTATGCTACTTTTATGAAAGAAGAAGATCCAGAATGGTCAGAGCGATTTATTGAGCGGGCTACTTTATTTGCGCAAGATTTTATTTACTACTTTGATGAAGATGGTGAAGCTTTGCCTTATGGGCGGAGTCAGATTTATCGTTTTGCTCAAAAGAACCCTCCTTTCTTCTGAAAATTGCTAAAAAACATATTAGCTCTTTTGATTTTCTTTCATTTTATTAAGAATAGTATACAAAATTAATTTTTATTTAAAAAGCAGAAGTTGAACATGTAAAGTAATACGACTAATCTCAGACGATGATATGATAACTGTTTCTCTATAGTATCTTTTCTTCAGTAAAAGAACTTCAAAAGCAAAAAAGAACCGTGAATCCCTTTAGTATCAAAGGATTCACGGTTTCTTTTATTATTCCCACTCAATATGAGTAGCCTCGTAAAGAAGCTATTATATCAGTGCTTTTTCAGCCTATTCCTCATTTTGGTAGGGAAATGGTAGGGTTAGATTTTTACTGCTTGATTTCCATTAAAGTTTGCAACTTTAGATTTTGTTGCACAGGTAAATTTAATGTTTCCTGTCATTTGTTCTGCAATTCCTTCATCATTACGGCTCCATAGATGAGCGTAGTGCTTTAAAGTGATTTCAGGGCTAGAATGGCCTAACCGTTGCGACACGACCAGAATGTCTGCGTTAAACTCATTGATTAGGTAGCTAACATGAGAATGACGTAATCCTTTTCCTTGTATTAGGGGTACCTTAGCTAGTTTGGCATAACGCTGAATAATTCGTTGAACAGTTGAACGATAGAGTGGGAGGTCAGTGTAGCTAAGAATAAATTGTTCTACACCATGATTTTTTTGAATAACTTTCCACTTTTTTAGCACTTCAATTGTATCATCGTCCAGAGAAATGATCCGCAAGCCGCTTTCAGTTTTTGTGTAAGGTTTCCGAATAAAATCTTTTTGATTTGTCATTTCCAAGGTGTGATGAACCCTCAACTTTTTACGTTTGAAGTCCACGTCATTCCAATTAAGTGCTAATCCTTCGCTTACACGAACACCAGTCATGTAATATAGCCAAATCATTACAAAACACATATGTTCGTAGAAATCATCTTTATAAATTTTTGCCAAAACTTCTTCAAATTCTTCTTTTGTCCAGTAAGGAACGATTGATTTTCCTTTTGGAATTGCTTTTGTTCTTTTGGAAATATTCTCATTCAGAAATTGCAGGGTGACCGCATAGTCTAATGATTTACGAAACATACCGTACATAAGTGAACTGTATGCTTGTGAGTATCCGCTATCGTTCAATAACCAAATTCGATAATTTTCACAATCTCGCACATTGATTTCACGAAGCTTCTTATCACCGAAAAATTCAGTAATCTGAATCAATCCACACTCACGAGAACTCCAAGTACTTTTTTGTACGCTAGCTTTGTAGTGTGGAACGTAAGACTGCTCCATAAATTCTTTGTAAGTTAAATCATAATTCGCAAATCCATTTACAACCATGTATTCATTTTTTATACGCATGACTTCTTTGTGTGCTTCACGAGCTGATGAGAATCGTTTTCCTAGAGAATCTTTTGTTCCTTTCTTCTGGATCCTCTTTCCAGTCACTTGATCTGTTCCTAACTCAACTAGATAAGAAAAGCGACCATTTTTATCTTGATACACACAAGGGTATTTTGTTTTCATAGTTATTCCTCCTGTGAAAGAGGAACACCTATAATTTCTTCAATTACTTGTCTGGGTACAACCCCAACTCTTTTATTATTATAGTATGGATATCCCTGATTTACCATTCTTGTTTTTGCTTGTCGGATTATTGTGGTAGCTTGATGTGTTTTAAATCCTAGAGCCTCTAAATCTTTTCGACAAATTGTATTTTTCATTGTATAAACTCACTTTCAAAGAAAACACTATCATTGGGTAATAGTGTTATTTCTTTATTTTTGTATAATGAACGGTACTTTCTTGAAAATCCATCACTTGTTCAGGACTTCCCAACTCATTTAAAGCTAAAGCATTGTAAAAAAATGGACGTCTAACTATATATTCGCTTGTATATAGTACATCTTGATTCGTGGAATCATAGGGTTTCTTTACCATCTTTTTGGTGACAGTTGGTAGTTTGAGATTCCGGGACTTGAAAAAAGCTTTTTTCTTATGCTCTTTCAATTCCAGCTCTTTATCGAAATATTTGCTGATATAGCGCCCGCGATTTTCGATACTGTCTACATCGATCTTGTTGATCTTAACGAAACCCTGACCCCAAATCGTAGTTAACCGGTTAAATGAGATAAAGGGGAAATCAAACAAGATAATATGGTAGTGGATTGCACCGCGTTGCTGCTTTTCCCACGTGGCGAGATACTTTAAATTTGCTTTTTTAGTTTTATAGAGGTCATAATTCAGTCGTTTGAGAAATTTTTTAAATTCATTATTTGCATACTCAATGTCTTGAATGTTTTCTTTGAAAGTGAGAGTTAAAAATTTCGTTTGATTGTCAAAATTCGTGTCTACAAGGCGGGCAATCTAAAATCGCATACTTTGATAATGTTTCTGTTTGCGTTTTAAACTGTCATATTGTCCTTGAGCGGATAATTCATCATAGTTTTTTCTTTTTTCAAGAGTAATATCATTTTCATAAATCCAAGCTAATTTTTGTTTTCGTTCCAGATTTACTTCGTTTTCGATCGTTTTACGTTTGGGAGTAATGATTGCTTCATAATCATAAATTTCAATATACGTGGGAGTTTCAATGATTTTCTGATTATAAGCTTGCAAAAATCATCACTCCTTGTTGCGTATTCGATTGTCAAAGAACCAGTCATTTTCTCCTGATGTTGTTCTATAAATCAAGTTAAGGGGGAAGGCCTGCGTGGAAGCCCTTCTAGCCTATGGGGTGTTGGGCGGTCTTAACGGACAGAAACGGCTCTGTGGGCGCTGCCCCGCCGTTTCGTCCTAACCACCCAACACTCCATAGTATAGTTAGTTTTGTGTAGTGGTACCTTGTTTTCTGGGAATCAAAGTTGCCGTATCAGCGGTTGCCGATAACCCATAACTGACAAATTGTCCATTCGAGCGTCCCCAAGGTACAATCACCAAATTGGTAAATGTAATTATGGCTAAACCTTGTTGGGGAAGTTCTTCCGGCGTGATCACAGGATGTTCAGATTTGACTTTGACACTGATTTTTTCGTAGCGAAGTTTTGGTAGGATACATTCGTAGCTCCAACCTAGAATTTCGCCCTCCTTTTGCCAGCGAGTGACATTGACGACTTGGTATTCTTTTTCGAGTGTTTCTTTTGGTAAACTGAGATCGGTAATTTTTATTGGCATCACAATTCTCCTTTTTTATACGAAAGTTTATACGATTTGATTAAAAAATATAGATGACCATCTACGACTTGTATTATATACGAGAACTTATACGTAGTCAAGAGATTTTCTAAAAAAATATATACGATTTTTTATACGAGTGTTATAATGAAAAAAATGATAAGGAGGAATTTGAATATGTTTGGTTTAGTACAACCTAATAAAGTGAAGGTGGGCCAACGAATCAAAGAAATAAAAGACGGAATGTCTCTCTCTTTTACAGAATTAGGGAATCGATTAGGTTTAAAAAAGCCGACGATCAGTTCCTACGTTCAAGGCTATGCGTTGGCTCCTAAGAGTGTGATCAACCAATTATCTAGTATCAGCGGAAAACCTGTCGGCTGGTTTTATTTTGGGCATGTGGAAGAATATATCCGAGAGTATTTGTTTCTCATTGGTCAGAAACAAATAGTGGACGATTATCCTGAAATCATTGAGAAAATAAAGCAAGAATTTTATACGGGCGAGTTCAAAAATCCTGCTTGGGAGAATGAGCTAGGCTATCCTTTGGAGGAATTTATCCAAGAATGTTTTGTAGAATATTCGAGTGAAATCATGAAGGACTATGTCGTACAGATTACGAAAGAGGTACTTGAAGAATCCAAAACGCTAAACAAACTATCATCAAAAGCAAAAGAAGAAGCTGGCACGATTCTTTCATCTGGATCATTGACTATATCGAGATGAGTGGTGAGATCAAGTATGGAGAGAAAGATCGCATTGCGAAAATGGTGAAAGAATCAATAAAAACCTTTGATGTGAAACAAGACCTGACATTTAATGATTCCTATTTGATTGGAAAGTTGATCAATATTCTTGGTACAGATGAAGATACGGAGCTGTTTCTTTCTTCTTTATCAATGATATTTACTGATAAGCATTTTTCCACTCGATTTGGTGGGGAAGAATTAGTCGAAATATTTCAATCGATGCGACCAGCGTTAATCAAACTCTATCGGGAGAAAACACCAGATGAATTTTATGATTGGTTTGAGAAGTAAAATAAGAAAAGTGGCTTAGATTACAAGTTGGTGAAAAAATTTTTTTCAGCGTAACATCAGTAATCTATAAAGGGGTTGTTGATTATACTGTAGAAGTTAAGTACTCAAGAGATTTTTTGTACGTAAACAAAGCAAAAAAGGGTGCAGTTTCACTAGAAAATGTACTCTTTTTTGTGATTTTTCTTAGTTATAGAGTTTTTTTGAAACTTTAAAAATGAGAAAACATATTGATTTTAAAGAGTGTAGACATAGCTTCTTTTGCTAAATAGATTAAACTTACTGGTGAGTGGTCTTGAACATACTTTTAAATCACATTTTACTGAGTTTTATTGGATTTTATAATTCATTGGAAACCTCGTACTTAATCTGTTTTTATCTATCGACTAGAATCTGTATATATTCTAGCTATCAATGAGGCCGCAGAAAAGGGTGCTTAAAAATAATCTGTTGTTTAAAATATTTTTATCAGAATACTTAGATACAAAATTCTGACACAAAGTAAAAAAAATATTGACTTAAAAAAATTACTGTGGTAATCTATAAACGAAAATAATGGAAACGTTTCCGAAAAACGTCTTTGTTGGATTTTTATTTTTTAAACAAAAATGGAAACGTTTCTAAAATTGTTGGGAGGAGATTGAATTGGAAAAGACATTGGGACCAGGTGGTGAGATAAGGGCAGAACAACGGGATAACAAAAACATCTCGAAGTGGAAAAAATTAAAGAAACAGTTGCGGCGTGATAAGTGGATGTACTTGTTGCTCTTACCAGGTATCATCATGACGTTTATCTTTAAGTATGTACCAATGTACGGTGCTGTGATTGCATTTAAAGACTATAATCCTATGCTAGGAATTTTGGAAAGTCCTTGGGTAGGACTAGATCACTTTAGGGAATTTATCAGTTCACCAAATTTTACGCTTTTGCTGAGCAACACATTAAAAATTAGCATTTATGGTTTATTGTTAGGTTTTTTTCCACCAATTATTTTAGCACTGAGTTTGAATCAAATTATCAATAAAAAAATAAAACAGAAAATCCAGTTGATTCTATATGCGCCGAATTTTATCTCAGTAGTTATTATCGTGGGGATGCTGTTTTTGTTCCTATCCGCAAATGGACCTATTAATGGGTTAGTAGAAAAGGTTACGGGGCAACCAATTATGTTCATGTCTAATCCAGCTTATTTCAGAACGATTTATATTTTATCGGGAATTTGGCAAGGAATCGGCTGGTCATCCATTCTTTACACCGCGACGCTGGCGGGAGTCAGTACCGATTTATATGAGGCAGCAAATATCGATGGGGCAAATATTTTACAAAAGATTTGGCATATCGATTTGCCTGCATTGAAGCCTGTGATGGTGATCAGCTTCATCTTGGCCGCCGGCGGTATTATGAATGTAGGATATGAAAAAGCCTACTTGATGCAAACTTCAATGAACATCCCTGCCTCAGAAATCATTTCCACTTATGTATACAAAGTCGGCTTGCAATCAGGTGATTATGCCTACTCTGCTGCTGTTGGTCTGTTCAATATGATTATTAATGTCGTTTTATTACTGATTGTCAACAATATAACCAAGCGGCTAAACGATGGTCAAGGCTTGTAATGAAAGGAGAAAATTATGAATAGTGCTTTATCAAAAATCGACCGTCAAATCTTATGGTTGAATCGAGTGATTGTAACTTTTTTAGTCGTCATCACCATTGTTCCGCTGATTTATGTACTGGTAGCTTCTTTTATGGACCCAGCTACTTTGATCAATAAAGGTATAAGCTTCAATCCGAAAGATTGGACAACACAAGGATATCAGCGGGTACTTGCAGATGACTCCATTTTACGCGGTTTTATAAATTCGTTGTTTTACTCTTTTAGCTTCAGCTTATTGACTGTATTTATTACGATGATCACTGCGTATCCTTTGTCTCGACCTAACTTGGCTGGGAAAAAGATTATTATGACTTTTTTTGTCATTACAATGTTCGTTGGTGGCGGCTTGATACCTACCTATTTATTGGTAAAGAACTTGGGCATGTTAGATAGTGTATGGGCGATTATCGTACCAGGTGCTATAAATGTGTGGAATATTATCTTAGCCCGTACCTATTTTAGTGCTTTACCCAAAGAACTTTCTGAAGCTGCTACTATCGATGGGGCCAATGATTTGCAAATACTGTTCAAAGTCATGCTTCCATTAGCTAAACCAATTATGTTCGTGTTGTTTCTATATGCCTTTGTTGGACAATGGAATTCATACTTTGACGCCATGATCTATATCAAAGATCCCGACTTACAGCCGTTGCAACTCGTATTAAGAAATATTTTGATCCAAAACCAACCCTCACAAGACATGGTGGGAGCCAATACAGCCATGGCAGAAATGAAACAAATTGCTGAGTTGATCAAATACGCAACGATCGTCATTTCTAGTCTGCCATTAATCATAATGTATCCTTTCTTCCAAAAATATTTTGATAAAGGTGTTTTAGTTGGTTCTGTTAAAGGATAAGTATTGTTCACTATTTGTATGAATAAAAATTATAAAGGAGATTTTAAGATGAAAGCAAAATGGATGCTGCCAATCGTTTTTACTTCCGTACTAATTTTGGGGGCTTGTGGAGGCTCAAAAGAAAAGAGTACATCAAGCCCTGATTATGAACTAGAAAATGTCTCTTTTCCATTGAAAGAAAAAGTATCTTTAAAAATGATGTCTCAAAGTGCCCCTTTGGCTCCCAATGATCCTAATGACAAATTGATTTTCCAACGGTTAGAAGAAGAGACCAATCTCCATATTGATTGGACAAACTACAGTAGTGATTTTGTCGAAAAAAGAAATTTAGATATCGCTAGTGGGGACTTACCAGATGCCATCTTCAACGCCGCTGCAAGTGACTATGATTTATTAAACTGGGCGGAAAGTGGCGTTATTGTACCGATTGAAGATTTGATCGAAGATTATATGCCAAATCTGAAGAAAATTTTTGATGAAAATCCCGAATACCGACAAATGTCTACTGCACCTGATGGTCACATTTACTCTCTGCCTTGGATTGAAGAATTAGGGGAAGGAAAAGAGTCGATCCATACAGTGAATGGGATGGCTTGGATCAACAAGGAGTGGTTGGATAATTTGGGTCTTGAAATGCCGCAAACCACCGATCAGTTGATGACTGTGTTGGAGGCTTTCAAGACGCAAGATCCAAATGGTAATGGTGAAGCAGATGAAATTCCTTTTAGCTTTATTAACAATGGAGGAAATGAAGACTTAAAATTTTTAATGGGGGCATTCGGTCTAGGTGATAATGATGACCACTTAGTCGTTGATAACGATGGCCAGGTACAATTTACTGCTAACAAAGAAGGGTATAAAGAAGCCATCAAATATTTCAATGAAATGAATAATAAAGGTCTTATTGATAAAGAGGCTTTCGAACAAGATTGGAATACGTATGTTGCCAAAGGGAAGGAACATAAGTATGGCGTGTATTTTACTTGGGATAAAGCAAATATCACGGGTGCAGATGATAGTTATGACGTCTTGCGAGTCTTAGCGGGACCAGATGGAACGAAACACGTTACTCGTACGAATGGCATGGGTTTCTCAAGAGATCGTTTCGTAATTACTAGTGCGAATAAAAACTTGGAACTTACAGCTAGGTGGATAGATAAAATGTATGAACCGTTACAGTCTGTCCAAAATAACTGGGGAACCTACGGTGATGAAGCACAGGCCAATATTTTTGAATTAAAGGATGGTATGTTAAAACATTTGCCTTTAGAGGGGACAGCACCGGGGGAACTAAGACAAAAAACCGAAGCTGGAGGACCATTAGCAGTTCTTGATTCCTATTACGGCACAATCACTACTATGCCAGATGATGCGAAGTGGCGTTTAGATTTGATGCATGACACGTATTTGCCATATATTACAGAAGACAATATCTATCCACGTGTCTTTTTAGAAAAAGAAGAAACAGATCGATTAGCAAAAATTGAAACAGATATGTGGGATTACATCTATCGCAAAAGAGCAGAGTGGATCACCGGCGGTAAAATCGATGAAGAATGGGAAGAATACCTTGCTGAATTGGAACGTGTAGGTTTGGAAGAATGGATTCAAATAAAACAAACTGGCTATGATAATTTTTTGAAGGGAGCACAATAAGTGTTAGTAGAAGAAACGGCGATTTTGGATAAAGCAAATCGATTTATTGAAGTGATGCGAGGAAAAGTTAACCCTCAGTATCGACAAAACTATCATTTTTCCGCACCCGTCGGGTGGATAAATGACCCCAATGGGTTTATATATTACAAAGGGCATTACCATCTCTTCTATCAATACTATCCTTACGATAGTCGATGGGGGCCTATGCATTGGGGACATGCGCGCAGTAGTGATTTGGTCCATTGGGAAGATCTACCAGTAGCGTTAGCCCCAGATCAACCTTATGATAGTGGCGGGTGTTTCTCAGGAAGTGCAATTGAAAGAGACGGAAAACTATATTTATTTTATACAGGGTGCCAAGAAATTGATGGTATTAGCCATCAGCATCAATGTTTGGCGGTCTCTGAAGACGGTATTCATTTTAGCAAATACAATGGTAATCCTGTGGTAGCAGAAAAACAACTAGGTGAAAATGGGCTGATACAAGAATTTCGTGACCCTAAAGTAATTGTTCACAACGATGTTTACTATATGGTAGTAGCTACTAAATCTACACAGTCTACTGGTAGAATAGTGATGTTTCAATCGTCAGATTTGTATACTTGGCACTTTTACTCTGTGTTGCTAGAAGGGACTTCAGAGCAAGGAATAATGTGGGAATGTCCTGATTTATTCCATTTAGACGGACGAGATGTCTTAATCATGTCACCGATACAAATCAAGAAGAACGGACTGGAATATCATAATATCAGTTCTACCATGGCTTGTATTGGTGAGGTAAACTGGGAAACAGGTCAGATGATAGTTGATAATTTCCATGAAATGGATTTCGGAATGGATTTTTATGCACCACAAACAACAACAGAACCTAATGGTGGACGGGTGATGATTGCTTGGATGCAGATGTGGGATCGTACATTGCCTACACATGAGTTAGGCCATCTTTGGGCAGGCTCTATGAGTTTGCCCCGAGAGTTAAGAGTGAAAAAAAATCGATTGGTACAAAAACCCATCTCAACTATATATAGTCATTTAGTTTATCAACAAGGCAGTGAAAATATCGCAGTGACTGACACATCAGTCGTATTTCGAAACGCACTGTCGGATTCTTCATATTTACATCTAGTCGCAGATTTGGAGAAAGCAGAAGTTTTTACAATTGAATTACTGCGGTCTAAGACGGATTGTCTCAAACTAGCCTATGACACTGCTACACAGGTTTTTGAATTGGATCGTCAGAAACTAGGAAGAGAGCTTACAGGGGCGGAAGAAGACCCTCTGAATGTCCGAAAAGTTGAAGTACCTTTGATTGATAATCAGCTCGTTCTTGAGATTTTTAGAGATACCTCATCAATTGAAGTTTTTATTAATGGGTTAGAAGTTATGACGGCTACTTTCTATGAGCTGGAAAAAGCTCGAGATATCTTGTTTCATTCGATCGGAGAAAGTCGTATTCAAGCTTTTGAAACAGCTAGTGTGAAATAAATGTTTGATTGCTTAGGCGATGAATCAATTATTTAATAGGTTTTGAAGGATAATGTTTTTAGAAAAGAACAGATAGCTAGATTTCCCATGGATTTGCTATTAGTATTTTGAAAAAATTAGTAATTTATGACAAAATTCATTATACTAAACTTGTGCAGAAATGTGAGGGATCAACTATGAAAGCAACAATGAAAGATGTCGCAAAATTAGCAGGTGTCGGAGTAGGAACTGTTTCCCGGGTATTGAATAACGGCTCTGTTAAAGCTTCTACTAGAGAAAAAGTTGAAGCAGCAATGACAGAGTTAAACTATCAACCAGATTTTTATGCCCGGGGGTTAAAGATGAAGCATACGAACACGGTTGCTTTGATTCTACCCACTGTATGGCATCCATTTTTTGGCGAATTTGCCTACCATGTAGAAACAGCATTAGAAAGACAAAACTACAAGCTTTATTTGTGTAACTCCAGTGGGAATAGTGAAAAAGAACAAGAATATATCCAGATGGTCAGCCAAAATAAAGTAGACGGCATCATTGGAATTACTTATTCAGATATCGATGAATACATTTCGAGTAATCTGCCTTTTGTTAGTATTGACCGTTATTTTACTGAAGAAGTGATTTATGTGACCGCTGACAATGCGGCCGGTGGACGTTTGGCTGCAAATGAACTTTATCGCCGAGGATGTCAGAATGTAGCATATATCGGTGGGTACCAAGAAACACCGAATGAAACGAAGAGTCGTCGAAAATATTTTGAGATCGAGTGCCGTCAATTGGGGATTTCCTATAAAGCGTTAGATATGTTAGAACCTTTAGACCATCTCTCAGAACGTGTAACAAATTTTTTGTTAGAGAATCCCGATATCGATGGTATTTTTACGATCAACGATCCAATGGCATTAGCTGTCATTGATATGCTTGAAAAAATAGGGAAAAACGTACCAGAGGATGTCCAAGTTATCGGATTTGATGGTCAAAAGATGACAGAAGGAGATCCTTATCTAGTCTCAACGATTGCCCAACCTACAAAGCAAATGGCGGAAGTGGCAGTGGCAAAATTAATTGCTGTCATTAATGGAGAGACAGTAGAAAAACGTACCGTATTGCCGATTGAATTTGGCGAAGGTGGCACAACGAAACCTTTAGTGAGAAACGATTTTGCTTAGTGCAAATACGTTTCTTTTTTTGAAAATGAGTGAATGAAAGGTGTAGATAAAATGTTATATGGTGGAATAGAAGCTGGTGGAACAAAGTTTGTCTGTGGGATTGGTAATGAACAATTACAAGTGATAGAACGGAAAAGCTTTCCAACCACAACACCAGAAGAAACGATGAAGCAAGTGTTTGATTTCTTTGATAAGTACAAAGGAAATATCGCATCAATTGGTGTAGGAGCATTTGGGCCTATTGATATTCAAATCGAATCAAGAACTTACGGATATATCACCAACACTCCGAAGGTAGCTTGGCAAAATTATCATTTTGTAGGAGCTTTGGAAAACGCCTTGTCGGTTCCCATCTATTGGACTACCGATGTAAATGCTGCTTGTTATGGAGAATATATGGCAGGTTATGGAAAAGGTAAAAATAGTGTTCTGTATTACACCGTTGGTACTGGTGTTGGTGGTGGTGCTGTAGTCGATGGAAAAATAGTCGCAGGTTTCAGTCATCCTGAAATGGGACATATGCTCTTACAACGTCATAATGAAGATCAATTTGAAGGGATCTGTCCTTTTCATCATGATTGTTTGGAAGGGTTAGCCTCAGGACCCGCGATTGAAAAACGGTTTGGAAGAAAAGCCCAAACCATTTCATTTGATCATCCTTATTGGGCGATTGAGGCAGATTATCTTGCTCAGTGTGTGTATAACACAACTTTACTATATGCACCGGAAGTAATAATTTTAGGTGGGGGTGTAATGAAACAGCCACAACTACTCGAGTTGATTCGCCAAGCGTTTAAAGAAAAAATGGGTTCCTACGTGGATACCCCTACTCTCGAAGAATACCTACTAACTCCAATGCTTGCTGACAATGCGGGCTTGATTGGCTGCCTAGCTTTAGCAATAAAGAAACTCAATCATTAGAATAGTATTTATTAGAACTATTCATAACATACCGGAAGTTTAAAAGAGTATTCTGAAACTTAAATAGTCTCAATTCATTCTTCTTTCTTGAGAATCTGAGTAGAGACTTTTATTCTGTTTCAAATTAATATAATTACGAAATGATATTGAGTACAAGAAAGTTCTTTTTACCAGATCTTTTAAATCGAAAAATCTGATATATATATTTATAGTACTAAAAATCTGATTAGATAAAAAGCTAATTCAATAGGAAAATAAAGGTAGTGAATAAAAGCAAAGCCCTTGTTAGTAGTTAATCTAACAAGGGCTTTGGTAGGGAAAATGGTAGGAAACCATCTTATTTTTTACGAAAATCAGGAACTTTAGTAATTGAATAATGTTGATTTATAGGTATTCCTCATCCATATTATGTTGGCTCTTTATTCCCACTCCACAGTTGCAGGTGGCTTACTCGTAATATCATACACGATTCGATTGACGTGTGCGACTTCGTTCACGATACGGACGCTGATTTTTTGTAAGACTTCCCATGGGATGCGGGCAAAGTCAGCGGTCATGCCATCGATGGAAGTGACTGCACGGATGCCAACAGTGTAATCGTACGTACGGCCATCACCCATTACACCTACAGAGCGGATACCTGGTAGGACAGTGAAGTATTGCCAAATGTCGCGATCCAATCCAGCATTGGCAATTTCTTCTCGCAAGATGGCATCTGAATCACGGACGATCTCTAATTTTTCTTCAGTCAATTCGCCAAGAACACGGATACCTAGACCTGGTCCTGGGAATGGTTGACGCCATACGATGCTGTCGGGCATGCCTAATTGGGTTCCTAATTCACGAACTTCGTCTTTGAACAATGTGTTCAATGGTTCGATCAATTTGAATTGCATATCTTCAGGCAGACCGCCTACGTTGTGGTGAGATTTGATCGTTTGTGCTGTTTCTGTTCCTGATTCGATCACATCGGTATAAAGGGTCCCTTGTGCAAGGAAAGACACGCCTTCTTCACCGGCCAGCTTGGTTGCTTCGTCATCAAAGACATAAACGAATTCATTCCCAATGATCTTGCGTTTTTCTTCTGGATCAGAAACACCAGCCAATTTGGATAGGAAACGCTCTTTGGCATCAACTTTGATAATATTCAAGCCGAATTTTCCGCCAAGACTTTCCATGACTTGTTCGGCTTCTCCTTTACGCAATAGACCATGATCAACAAAGATACACGTTAATTGGTCACCAATCGCTTTTTGTAAGAGAACACCAACGACAGAAGAATCAACACCGCCGGATAGACCTAATAAGACTTTCTTATCACCCACTTGTTCGCGGATCTTAGCGATCTCCATATCAATGAAGTTGTCCATTGTCCAGTCGCCTGTACATTGGCAAACATCGATTGCAAAGTGACGCAACAAATCATTGCCATATTCGGAATGACGAACTTCGGCATGGAATTGGATACCATACATTTTGCGCTCTGCATGTTGGATAGAAGCAATTGGACAGTCTTTGCTGGTGGCAACGACGTCAAAACCTGCTGGCGCTTGGGTAACTAAATCGCCATGACTCATCCAAACTGTTTGTTTCACAGGTGTATTTTGGAAAAGAGCAGCATCGGCAGAAGTGACTTCCAATTCTGCTTTACCGTATTCGCGGTTTTTGGCTGGTTCAACTTTTCCGCCTAATTTATAAGTAATCAACTGCATACCGTAACAGATTCCTAACACGGGGATCCCCAAATCAAAAATCTTTTCATCAATACCAAATGCCTTCTCATCATACACACTGTTTGGACCGCCAGAAAGGATGATCCCTTTAGGATTCATTGCCTTTACTTCTTCAGCAGTAATGCGGTGGCTCAATAACTCTGAGAAAACACCGAACTCACGAATACGTCGGGTGATCAGTTGATTGTACTGACTACCGTAATCGAGTACGATAATTTTTTCAACGTTTGGCATGTTGTCAACGTTTGTCACAATAAATTACCTCTATTCTTTTAGTTTTATTGAAAAAAGGAAGATTCCTTTTCAACAGCATAAGGGTGAATAATGAAGCAGTCAATATTTTCGCAAGAATACTTCATCGATTGAATGGTGCTTTGTTTTATGGAGAATTATATCGGCTCTGCTGCGTGTAGGCAAGATATACTCGTGTAAATTCTTTAAATTCACATTTTTCCATACTTCTTTTGCCATTTTGATTGCTTCACCGCGGTCGCCAATCGCATACTGATAGTAATAATTGTTTGGTTTTTGAAAAGCCGTATCCAAAAGAGATTCAAAACGCTCTAAATACCACTTTTCGATCAGATCGGGCTGCGCATCCACGAAAATCGAAAAGTCGAAGAAATCACTGACATAAATCTGCTGGTTTGCGGGCAGCTGTAATGTATTGATTCCTTCAACGATCAAAATATCTGGCTGATTGATGATTTCAAACGTATCCGGAATAATATTATAAACTTCATGAGAGTAAACGGGGATCTTGATTTCAGATTCTCCAGACTTCACCGCGTTCAAAAAATTGATCAATGCTTCCATGTCATAACTTTCAGGGAATCCTTTTCGATCCAAGATCCCTCGTGCTTCTAGAACCTCGTTTGGGTACAAAAAGCCATCAGTAGTAATCAGTTGCACGGTGCGCCGAGGGAAAAGCCGGCTCAACAGGTTTTGAACCAAACGCGCCGTTGTGCTTTTACCAACAGCGACACTGCCGGCAATGCCAATAATGAATGGCGGCATTTTGACATAACGATGCAAGAAAAGTCCTTTACTTAACGTGAGAGATTCAAATTCTTTCATATAAAGGTGGATCAGATGGCACAGTGGCACGTAAACATCTTCGACATCTTGGACCGAGATGCGGTCATTCAAACTTTTGATATTGTCTAATTCTTCTTGAGTGAAAGGCATCATGCCATTGGTGTAAAAGCCTTGCCATTGCTCCCGAGGAATTTGATAAAAATTCATGGTTTCTTGCATGTTCGACTCCTTCATATAGAACCTGTCTATCTTTGCAGACCGGTACTTGGCCTTCAGAAAAGGCTGATTTTCTGTATCTGGTTGCTGCTCGGAAATATTTTACCATAGAAATGGCAGGAACTTATAAAAAAACCAGGAAAAATCGTTGGCAAAGAAACGAAAATTATCTAAGATTCATTGAGGAAACGATTATCGGGAGTTTACTTCTGCAGGAATTTCGGTATCATGGAAAAGAGTCAGCAAATGAAATGCTTTTGATTGTCAAACAGATAAAGCGAGAACTATCGCTAGTTAAAAGAAAAAAGGGTGAACAAAGATGGGAAATCACTATTATACAGAAAATCCGGAAACAGCACATGATTTTGAACAATGGTCTTTTGAGTTAAAAGGAAAGAAATTTCAGTTTGTGACAGATAGTGGGGTATTTTCCCGGGAGACCGTCGATTATGGCTCTCGCGTACTGATTGATGCCTTTGAATGGGCGGATTTACCAGAGGGAACGATTTTGGATGTGGGGTGTGGCTATGGACCGATCGGGTTGTCATTGGCTTATGCATCCCAGCGTCCAGTGGAAATGATCGATATCAACCAGCGGGCGGTTGATCTTGCCCAAGGCAATGCGAAACGAAATGGCATCGAGAATGCCGACATTCATGCCTCAAACATTTACGAAACCTTGCATCAAGGCGAATACGCAGCAATTCTTAGCAATCCACCTATTCGGGCAGGCAAAGAGGTTGTTCATGAGATCTTGACAGGGGCTCTGCCGCTATTGAAAACGGGCGGCACATTAACGATCGTGATTCAAAAGAAACAAGGTGCCCCCAGTGCCCAAAAGAAAATGCAACAAACCTTTGGTAATGCCGAAATCATCAAAAAAGACAAAGGGTATTATATTATTCAAAGCTACAAAGAATAAGCGCGCAAAGCAGACGTTTTTCACGTTCACAATAGGTTTACCTGTTTTTTAAAGACCACGATCATTTGCTAGGAGCTGCCTAGAATCGCTGGTCTTTTATTTTTTGTTTTCTTTTGTCGATTTATTTAAGGAATGGAGCTGTTTTTTAACCCTTGTAAAAAGAAAATTTTGGAAGAAAGCAAGGGGTGCTATTTTTTTTAGAAAAAATTTGCTACACTTTAGGCAAGAAAGAGGTGAGAAGTAAATGAAACTGACAATCAAGCAGATTGCTGAAATGGCAGGGGTATCTGTAACTACTGTTTCGCAAATTCTGAACAATAAAGGTAGCCGTTTCAGTGAAGAAACCCGCAAACGGGTACTGGATATCGTTAATAAGCACCATTATAAGCCAGATTTTTTTGCTTCGAATCTAATCAATCGCCACTCAAAAACGATCGGTATGATTGTTCCTGACGTTACGGATTTTTTCTTTTCTAAAATCATTGAAGGAGCAGAAAGCTATTTCAATCCATTGGGGTATATGCTGGTATTGTGTAACTCCCGACATAGCCAAGAAAAAGAAATACAATATTTGAGAGAGCTGTCTCATCGATCAGTGGATGGTATTCTTTTGGCAACACCGCATCAGCTGCCTGACGAGTATTCATTGAAGAGCGGTTTTTTTGATGACCGACCAATTATTCTCGTCGATCGGGGAATCAATCAAAGAGACAATGGCCGTTTGATTGTGAAAGAATACGAAGGCGCTTATCAAGCAGTCAGCTATCTGATCAATAATGGCCATCAAAACATCGGTATGCTAAAAGAAAGTACTGGTTATTATCAATTGGAAGAACGTTTCAATGGTTATCGTCATGCGTTGAAAGATCATCAGATCCCGTTTAAAGGGCGTTACGTGGAGTCGGCTGAGTTAACAGTGACCGGCGGATACGATGCCTGCAAGAAATTATTGAAATACCGCGAGCTTACGGCTATTTTTTGTGGGAATGATGCTATGGCGATCGGCTGTTATCAAGCAATCTATGAAGCAGGGAAAAAAGTGCCCGAGGATATTTCTGTGATTGGTTTTGACGCATTGAAGCTAACGGAATACATCACACCACCATTGACCACGGTGATGCAGCCAACCTTTGAGATTGGCTTTACGGCAGCGAAATTTTTGGTAGACGCCATCGAGTTTCCTTCTCGAAGAATTCCAAATAAGATTTTTGATACAAAATTAATTCTTCGTGAGAGCGTGAAGGCATTGACAATTGCGAAATAGTGCGGTATATTTCCAATTGTAAGTGTTTTCATAGTTTTGTTTTATATAGTAAACCGTTTTACTAAAGTGGTTTACCTACAAGAAAAATATTGTATAATGTCAGAGGAAGCGAGGGTCATTTTGATGCGAATGGTGGATTTAATTGAAAAAAAGCGTGACGGTAAGTCATTGACAAAGGAAGAGATCGACTACATTGTAACTGCGTATACTGAAGGAAGTATTCCAGATTATCAGATGAGTGCTTTGTTGATGGCTATTTTTTATGTGGATATGTCCGATGAAGAAATCACAAACCTAACTTTAGCTATGGCAAATTCTGGTGAAGTCATTGATCTTTCTTCAATCGAAGGCATCAAAGTAGATAAACATTCAACAGGGGGTGTCGGTGATACTACCACGTTGATTCTAGCACCACTAGTAGCAAGTGTTGGTGTGCCAGTTGCCAAGATGTCTGGTCGTGGACTTGGTTACACAGGCGGTACGCTGGATAAATTAGAATCAATTCCCGGGTTTCAGATTGAGATTGCAGAAGAAGAGTTTATTCGCCTCGTAAACGAAAGCAAAGTGGCGGTTATCGGTCAGTCGGGGGATTTGGCCCCTGCAGACAAAAAATTATATGCGTTGCGGGATGTCACAGCGACCGTAAGCTCGATTCCATTGATCGCTAGCTCGATCATGAGTAAGAAAATCGCAGCAGGTGCGGATGCCATCGTGTTAGATGTGACGACTGGTGACGGTGCTTTCATGAAGAAAATTGAGGATGCCAAACGCTTAGCACAAACGATGGTTCGGATTGGCAAATTAGCGAACCGTCAGACAATGGCTGTGATCTCAGATATGTCACAGCCATTAGGCGAAGCCATTGGAAATAGTTTGGAAGTAGTGGAAGCTATTGAAACATTGCAAGGAAACGGTCCAGCTGATTTAGAAGAAATGTGCTATGCATTAGGCAGCCAAATGGTTGTTTTAGCCCAAAAAGCAGAATCGTTGGAAGAAGCACGCGCATTATTGGAAGAGGCACTGCACTCTGGTAAAGCGTTGGCTAAATTTCGTGAAATGATCCGTAATCAAGGTGGCGATGATTCAGTGATCGATGATCCAAGCCAAATCTTGACTGCCAATTATCAAAGAGCATTACCAGCAAAAACTTCTGGCGTCGTAACTAAGATCGTTGCCAATGAACTAGGCATCGCAGCTATGATGTTAGGTGCCGGCCGCAAAACCAAAGAAGAAGACATCGATCACGCAGTAGGAATCAAACTGCATAAAAAAGTGGGAGAGTCTGTTGAGCAAGGTGAAGCACTGTTAACGATCTACAGCAACACAGAAGCCATCGATGATGTCATCGAATTGATCTATCAAAATATTGAAATCGGAGAAAGCGGCGGTGAGCCACCGTTGATCCATGAAATCATTACAGAATAAGGAGCGAGTGGAATGGAATTAAATCGCATGATCGACCACACTATTTTAAAGGCAGATGCAACAAAAGAAGATGTCTTGCGCATCATTGAAGAGGCAAAAACCTATCACTTTTATTCTGTCTGTATCAATCCTACTTGGGTAGCTTTGGCAGCAGAAGAATTAAAAGGTGAACCGACGGCTGTTTGTACCGTGATCGGCTTTCCTTTAGGTGCCAATACATCAGAAGTCAAAGCTTATGAAACGGCAGATGCCATCAAGAATGGTGCCGATGAAGTGGATATGGTCATTAATATTGGTGCCTTGAAATCAAAACAGTTCAAAAAAGTTCAAGCGGATATCGAAGCGGTTGTTGCAGCAGCTAAAGACAAAGCATTAGTGAAAGTCATTATTGAAACAGCACTTTTAGACAATGAAGAAATCGTAAAGGCCTGTGAATTAGCGAAAGCAGCAGGAGCTGATTTTGTCAAAACATCGACAGGATTCTCTACTGGCGGAGCGGTTGTTGCTGATGTCAAACTGATGCGTGAAACAGTGGGCCCTGAAATGGGTGTGAAAGCATCTGGCGGCATCCATAACGAAGCAGAAGCAGCAGCAATGGTCGAAGCAGGAGCAAATCGTTTAGGAACCAGTGCAAGTGTAGCAATCGTTACAGGGTCAACGGGGGCTGGCTACTAATTCAATAAAGTGAGGTTCATCATGACAAAAGCGAAAAAAGAGTGGATCGAAACGGCAGTTGCCGCATTAGACAAAGCTTACGTTCCTTATTCTAAATTTCCAGTTGGGGCCTGCTTGGTCACCAAAAAAGGAACCATCTATCAAGGCATCAATATCGAAAATGCTTCGTTTGGCTTAACGAATTGCGCGGAACGCACCGCATTTTTCAAAGCAATTTCAGAAGGCGAAAAAGACTTTCAACACTTAGTTGTTGCTGGTCATACGCCAGAGCCTATCTCACCTTGTGGCGCCTGCCGCCAAGTAATGGTTGAGTTCTGTCAGCCGGATATGCCAGTCACTCTTGTGGGAGACGATGGTATAATCAAAGAGACAACTGTCGAAGGGTTGCTGCCATATTATTTTACGAACAAAGATCTATAAACCATGTTCATTCAGTCGAAGCGGCTGTTGAAAAATAAAAACTATTTTATAGGGGGCTTTACAGCAATGAAAAAAGCAAAATTATTTAGTTTAGGAATTGTTGCAGTGGCTGGGTTGACACTACTTGGTGCATGTGGCAATGGAGGAAAGTCAGGTTCGACTGATTCAACAGGCGGCGGTTCTGCAGACGGCAAAACAGATGCAGCACACAGTGTAGCAATCGTTACCGATATCGGTGGTGTAGATGACCGTTCATTCAACCAATCTGCTTGGGAAGGTTTGGAAGCTTGGGGGAAAGAACATAACATCGCTCGCGGTGTTGGTGGATATGACTACGTTCAATCAAATGAAGCTTCAGAATATACAACAAACGTAAATGGTGCTGTCCAAAACGGATTCAAAACGATTTTTGGTGTCGGTTACCTATTGAAAGATTCAATTGAAGCAGCTGCAGCACAAAACCCTGATACTCAATTTGGGATTATCGATGATGTCATCGAAGGCAAAGACAATGTTGTTTCTGCAACCTTCAAAGACAACGAAGCAGCTTACTTAGCTGGTTTTGCAGCAGCTTATACAACAAAAACAAACAAAGTTGGCTTTATCGGCGGTGAAGAAGGTGTCGTAATCGACCGTTTTGAAGCTGGTTTTATCAAAGGTGTCGAAGATGCTTCTAAAGCATTAGGCAAAGAGATTAAAATTGATTCTCAATATGCAGCATCATTTGGTGACCCTGCAAAAGGGAAAGCCCTAGCAGCTTCAATGTACCAAGGCGGCGTTGACGTAATCTTCCATGCTTCAGGTGGTACTGGTGCTGGTGTCTTCCAAGAAGCAAAAGCAATCAATGAACAATTGAACGAAGCTGACCTTGCAGACAAAAAAGTTTGGGTTATCGGTGTAGATAGCGACCAACAAGACGAAGGTGCATACAAAACAAAAGACGGCAAAGAAGACAACTTCACATTGGCTTCAACACTTAAAGGTGTAGGCGCAGCCGTACAAGATATTTCAACACGTGCATTAGAAGATAACTTCCCTGGCGGCGAACACATCGTTTATGGTTTGAAAGACGGCGGTGTAGATATCACTGAAGGTTTCTTATCAGATGATGCAAAAGCAGCGATCGAAACAGCAAAACAAGATGTGATCGATGGCAAAGTTGAAGTGCCAGAAAAACCAGAAAAATAAGCAAGTTTTTTTAAACAATGAAAAAAAAAGACAAGAAATTCTGAACGATAGTAGAGTTGAGCGATTCGCTATCGTTCAGATGCTCGTCTTGCTAATACATCTTTAGTGGTTAATGTCTTGATGAAAGCTGTTGAGTTTTCATGAGGATAATAACCATCCTAAGCAATAGCATTTATTTGTATTAAAAATTGTTGTGTCACTGAGTGTGAGAGCGAATTAGAAAGTAAGGATGTGAGAAACTTGGCTGAAGAAAAATATGTTGTAGAAATGCGCCATATCACCAAAGAGTTTGGAACCTTCAAAGCCAATGACGATGTCAACTTACAAGTAAGGCCGGGAGAAATCCACGCATTGCTTGGGGAAAACGGAGCTGGCAAGTCGACCTTGATGAATATGCTGTCAGGTTTGTTAGAACCGACATCAGGCGATATCTTGATGAATGGGGAGAAAGTGAATATTACTAGCCCTACAGCAGCTAATAAACTTGGCATTGGTATGGTCCATCAGCATTTTATGCTGGTTGACGCGTTTACTGTCACGGAAAATATCATTTTAGGAAGCGAACCAAATAAATTGGGTGTGTTGGACCGTAAAAAAGCCCGCAAAGAAATCAAACGGGTTTCTGAGCAATATGGCTTATCGGTTGACCCAGATGCTTATGTGCGAGACATCTCAGTCGGGATGGAACAGCGTGTGGAGATTCTAAAAACATTATACCGGGGTGCAGATGTACTGATTTTTGATGAACCAACTGCAGTACTGACACCACAAGAAATCGAAGAATTGATTGTCATTATGAGAGGACTTGTTCGGGAAGGAAAATCCATCATTTTGATTACTCATAAGTTGGATGAAATCAAAGCAGTAGCGGACCGTTGTACAGTGATTCGCCGAGGCAAAGGAATAGGTACAGTCAATGTCAAAGACGTAACGTCACAGCAATTGGCAGATATGATGGTTGGTCGTTCTGTTTCCTTCAAAACACCGAAAAAACCTGCAGAACCAAAAGAAGTCGTCCTGTCTATCGAAAACTTAGTTGTAAAAGAAAATCGCGGCCTAGAGGCTGTTAAAGGCTTAAGTTTGGAAGTGCGGGCTGGGGAAGTTCTGGGGATTGCCGGAATCGATGGCAACGGACAGTCGGAATTGCTACAGGCAATCACAGGATTAAGAAAATCCGAAAGCGGCAAAGTCTTATTGAATGGTGACGACATTACAAATTTCAAACCTCGTAAAGTAACGGAGGCAGGTGTCGGGCATGTGCCGGAAGACCGTCATAAATATGGATTGGTTCTAGACATGATGCTTTCAGAAAACATTGCTTTACAAACGTATTATCAAAAACCGCTGAGCAATTATGGCGTGCTGGACTACGGGGAAATGAATGAATTTGCCCGTGGATTGATCCAAGAGTTTGATGTCCGTACAGTCAATGAGATTGTTCCTGCTCGTGCCCTCTCTGGCGGGAATCAGCAAAAGGCGATTATTGCACGGGAAATCAGCCGTGATCCGGATCTTTTGATCGTAGCGAACCCAACACGGGGCTTAGACGTAGGCGCAATTGAGTTTATCCATAAACGTTTGATCGAACAGCGGGACAAATTCAAAGCTGTCTTGTTAGTCAGCTTCGAATTAGATGAGATTTTGAACGTATCAGACCGAATCGCCGTTATCCATGCTGGTGAGATTGTTGGCGTCGTTGATCCGAAAGAGACATCAGAAAAAGAACTCGGATTACTAATGGCGGGTTATTCATTAGAAGAAGCCCGACGCGAGCTACAAATGGAGGAAGTAGGTGGTTCTGTTGAATAACCGCAAAGAAAAAATTCGGAACCTGCTTGTGCCGATCATTGCTGTTCTGCTTGGTTTTATCCTTGGTGGAATCATCATGGCGGCATTTGGCTACAGCCCAATCGATGGGTATCTTCAAATGTTCCGTACCGTATTTATCAATGGTCAAAACGGCGGATTGAATGCTAGAAATATTGGTGAGATTTTCGTTACAGCTGGTCCACTGATTTTTACAGCTTTAGGATTCGCAGTAGCGAATTCTGCAGGATTCTTTAATATCGGTCTTTCTGGACAAGCATTAGCAGGATGGGTAGCAAGTATCTGGGTCGCATTGTCTATGCCAGATGCTCCTCGAATCATCGTGTTGCCTACCGCTATTCTTGTAGGGGCAGCCTGTGGTGCAATTGCTGCAGCTATTCCAGGTATCTTACGTGCCTTCTTTGGTACGAGTGAAGTTATCGTAACTATTATGATGAATTATATTTTATTGTATACAGGAAATCATATCGTCAATAACGTCATGAATGAATCCATGATCACAACAAAAGGTGTGACCAAAATGGTAGGCGACAATGCCTCTTTACAAACACCTTTCTTAGCAAATTTGACCAACAATTCCCGGTTAAACATTGGTATTTTCATGGCACTGATCTTCCTCGTGTTGATTTGGTTCATGATGAAGAAAACAACGTTAGGTTATGAGATTCGAGCAGTTGGTTTGAATCCAACCGCATCTGAGTATGCTGGGATGAGCAGCAAACGGACAATCATTATTTCAATGATCATCTCTGGAACATTAGCTGGATTAGGTGGCGTCGTTCAAGGTTTGGGAACTTTTGAAAACTTCTTCGTTCAAGGTTCGTCATTGAGTATTGGTTTTGATGGGATGGCAGTCTCATTATTAGGCAGCGGGTCTTCGATTGGGATTTTACTTTCTGCATTGCTGTTCAGTGTTCTTAAACTGGGCGGACAAGGAATGCAGTTTGCAGGGATTCCTTCAGAACTTGTTGATGTCGACATTGCGATCATCATCTTCTTCGTTGCGATCAGCTACGTGATTCGTTTTGTATTAGCTAAAATCTTTGATGGCAAAAAGGAAGTCGCTGTTGTCCAAGAAATTGAAGCAAAGCCAAATAATCAAGATCAGGAAGGAGGAACCATCTAATGAATATCAGTTTAATTTCTTCGATCGTCACACAAACGTTGATTTATGCTGCACCATTGATCCTGACTGCACTGGGCGGCGTTTTCTCAGAGCGAAGCGGGATCGTTAACGTAGGTCTTGAAGGAATCATGGTGATGGGTGCCTTCAGTTCGATCGTTTTCAATATTGAATTTGCGTCACAATTTGGTGCATGGACACCTTGGTTAGGAATGCTAGTCGGCGGGTTAGTAGGAATGGCCTTCTCACTGCTGCATGCTGTAGCCACCATCAACTTTAGAGCAGATCACATTATCAGTGGTACCGTAATGAATTTGATGGCGCCAGCGCTGGCTGTCTTCTTAGTTAAAGCCATCTACAACAAAGGGCAAACAGACAATATTCAACAAACATTAGGGTATTTCAATTTTCCTGTGTTGCGTGATATTCCTGTGATTGGTCCAGTCTTCTTTAACCAAACGTTTTTACCTGCTTACTTTGCGATCTTGATTTCTGTGATTGCTTGGTTTGTCATCTTTAAAACACGATTTGGCTTACGGCTACGTTCCGTGGGTGAACACCCTCAGGCAGCAGATACCTTAGGAATCAATGTCTATGTGATGCGCTATTCTGGCGTGTTGATCTCCGGTTTCCTAGGCGGAATGGGTGGCGCGTTATTTGCCCAATCAATCGCTGGACGTTTTGCTGTAACAACGATTGCCGGTCAAGGGTTTATCTCAATGGCAGCAATGATCTTTGGTAAATGGAATCCGTTAGGTGCGATGGGCGCTGCAATTTTCTTCGGCTTTGCGCAAAACATCAGTATCGTTGGCGGACAATTGCCAATCATTTCCTCCATTCCAGCGGTTTATCTACAAGCAGCACCATATGCGTTAACAATTATTGTTCTAGTGCTGTTCCTTGGGAAAGCGGCAGGACCTAAAGCTAACGGTAAGAACTACATCAAATCTAAATAATTTTTTCTGTATGAAAGGGTGGGGCTATGGGACATGTTTGTGTTGCTGTGCCCTGCCCTTTTTTGTGTGTAGCAGCAAGAAACCCAATATCTCAAACATCCTTAAAGGCAAATCTTTCTTATTTCTAGTATGATAAGAAAAGAATAACAATAAAAGAAAGTAGGGAAAAGAATGTTTAAACGTGTACATTTGATCGTAATGGATTCTGTAGGTATCGGTGAAGCGCCCGATGCAGAAAAATTTGGTGACGTTGGTTCTGATACATTAGGACATATCGCCAAAGAAGCTGGATTGACGATTCCTCATTTGGAACAGTTAGGTCTTGGTACGATCCGACCGCTGGATGGTGTCAAAAATGTAGCAGACCATGACGGCTATGCAACGAAACTAGAAGAAATCTCTGTCGGAAAAGATACCATGACTGGACACTGGGAAATCATGGGTTTGAATATTCAAAAACCGTTTCGTGTGTTTCCTGACGGATTTCCTCAAGAATTGCTGCAACAAATCGAAGAATTTTCTGGACGTAAAATCGTCTGCAACAAACCTTATTCCGGTACAGCAGTCATTGATGATTACGGTGAACACCAAATGAAAACAGGCGATTTGATCGTTTATACGTCTGCCGATCCAGTCTTGCAAATTGCAGCTCATGAAGAAATCATTCCGTTGGAAGAATTGTACCGCATTTGCCAATATGTGCGTGATATTACCAAAGATGAACCATATATGATCGGCCGCATCATTGCTCGCCCTTATGTTGGTGAACCAGGAAACTTCACCCGGACAAGCAACCGGCATGACTATGCACTGGATCCTTTTGGACACACAGTGTTGGATTCGTTGAAAGATGCTGGCAAAGACGTCATCGCTGTCGGAAAGATCAATGACATCTTCAATGGTCAAGGAATCACTGATTCAGTAAGAACAAAGAGCAATATGGATGGTGTGGATCAGCTATTGAATGTGATGAAGCAAGACTTTACCGGCCTAAGTTTTACTAATTTAGTTGATTTCGATGCGCTTTACGGCCATCGCCGGGATGTTGTCGGTTATGCTCATGCCATTGAAGATTTCGATTTAAGAATCCCAGAGATTCTGGATGCCATGGCTGACGATGATTTATTAATGATCACAGCCGATCACGGAAATGATCCAACCTTTACTGGGACTGATCATACAAGAGAATATGTACCATTATTGGTTTACAGCAAACAATTTAAAGGACAAGGCCAACTACCCCAAGGCCATTATGCCGATATTTCAGCAACAATTGCAGAAAACTTTGCAGTACCGGCAACAGAAAATGGGGAAAGCTTCTTAAATCATTTAAATTAGAGGTGGAGAAATGACAACATTACATGAGAAATTGCAGGAAACAACGACATTCATCAAGGAAAAAGGGGTAGGATCTATTGATTTTGGTTTGATCTTAGGTTCAGGATTAGGTGAATTAGCAGATGAGATTGAAAATCCAATTGTGCTGCCTTATAACGATATCCCTCATTTTCCAGTTTCAACAGTCGTCGGGCATGCCGGACAACTAGTTTATGGTACATTATCTGGAAAAAAAGTATTGGCGATGCAAGGTCGTTTCCATTACTATGAAGGACATTCCATGCAGACAGTTACTTACCCTGTTCGAGTAATGGCGGCCCTTGAAGCACATTCACTTGTTGTGACGAACGCATGCGGTGGAGTGAATGAAAGTTTCCAACCTGGTGATTTGATGTTGATCACGGATCAAATCAATTTCATGGGGGACAATCCATTGATTGGGGCTAACGAAGAAGAAATGGGACCACGATTCCCTGATATGAGCCAGGCTTATCATCCAAGCTACCGGGAAACAGCAAAACAAATTGCAGAAACAAAAGGTCTCCACTTAAAAGAAGGAGTTTACATGGGCTTTTCTGGGCCGACTTATGAAACACCTGCTGAAATTCGATTTGCTCGTACGATCGGTGCAGATGCTGTGGGTATGTCGACGGTTCCTGAGGTAATCGTAGCTGTTCATAGTGGCTTGAAAGTGTTGGGCGTTTCATGTATCACCAATCTAGCTGCTGGTATGCAAGCAAGCCTGAACCATGAAGAAGTCGTAGAGACAACAGAACGGGTCAAAGCCGAATTTAAAGCGCTGATCAAAGAAACTTTAGCGAATCTGTAAAACAAGCAAACCCTAAAAAAAGAGCATAAAAGAGAAGTAGAAAAGGAGCGAAAAGATGAGCGTTCATATTGAAGCAAAAGCTGGCGAGATTGCTGATAAGATTTTATTACCTGGCGATCCTCTACGCGCAAAATACATTGCAGAAACATTTTTAGAAGACCCGATCTGTTATAACAATGTCCGAGGGATGCTCGGTTATACCGGTGTCTACAAAGGTGAGCGAGTATCAGTACAAGGAACTGGTATGGGGATGCCTTCTGCGACCATTTATGCCCATGAATTGATCAATTCTTATGGCGTAAAAAAATTGATTCGTGTCGGCACTTGTGGCGCGATTTCTAAAGATGTTCATGTTCGGGACTTAGTGATCGCCCAAGCTGCAGCGACAAGTTCTTCCATGGTAGCAAAGAACTTTCAAAGTTTTCATTTTCCGCCAATCGCAGATTTCGACTTGTTGCGTAAAGCGTATGATACAGCGATTGCATCCGGCTTTACCACCCACGTTGGGAACATTTTATCGGAAGATACTTTCTATAAAGATGATATGGCAGAAACAGTGGAATTGGCTGATCTTGGTGTATTAGGTGTTGAGATGGAGGCCGCTGCGCTTTACTATTTAGGAGCAAAATTCCACGTACAGACCTTAGCGATCTGCACAGTCAGTGATCATATCATCACTGGAGAAGAAACAACAGCGGAAGAGAGACAAACAACATTCAATGATATGATCAAAGTTGGCTTAGAAACAGCTATCTCCTAATCCTTTTTCTTATCCTACAGCCTACAAAAAATTTTTTATTCCTGTATCGCTTTCTGATTGACTCCTTAGACAATGGGAGCCAGTCAGAAAGTGATTTTTTGTTAAATGATTGATTGAATCTTTCTAGCTAGTTGGAATAGTTGCACTTTTGGACGAAAATGGTTTAATTAAAGAAAAGGAGGTTGGAGCATGAATAATTTTACTTTTCAGGTGACAACGGATATACGTTTTGGGAAAGATCGGTTAAATGAGTTGCCGGAAGTATTGAATACTTTCGGAAAAAATGTCCTATTGGTCTATGGCGGCGGCAGTATCAAAAAAAGCGGACTTTATGATCAAGTCATGGCGCAATTGCAAAACAATGACAATCAAGTAACAGAATTAGCAGGAGTTGAACCAAACCCTCGGATTGAAACAGTAGCAAAAGGGGCAGAACTCTGCCGCACTGAAAAAATTGATGTGATTCTTGCAGTCGGAGGCGGCTCCGTGATTGATTGCAGCAAAGTGATCGCAGGTGCTGCTTGCAGTGAGGAAGATCCTTGGACTTTAGTGACTAAACGCAGCTACCAAGGGCCAGCATTGCCATTAGTTACGGTTTTGACATTAGCTGCAACTGGTAGTGAAATGAATCGGGGAGCAGTTATCACGAACCTTACAGCGAAACAAAAATTAGGGGTCCACGGTCCTAATTTCTTGCCGAAGGTTTCTTTCTTAGATCCCACCTGGACCTTTAGCGTCAATCGCTATCAAACAGCGGCTGGTTCTGCAGATATTATGAGTCATCTGATCGAAAACTACTTTAGTACAACAGAGAATACGGATGTACAAGACGGCATCGCAGAAGGGCTGTTGAAAGCGGTAATCACAAACTTGCCGATTGCTTTGGATACCCCAGATGACTATGATGCTCGGGCAAACTTGATGTGGGCAAGTACATTGGCGTTAAATGGGTTGACAGGTAGTGGGAAAGCCGGTGCGTGGTCGTGCCATCCAATGGAACATGAGTTGAGTGCTTTTTATGATATTACTCATGGGATCGGCTTAGCCATCTTGACGCCCCGCTGGATGCTTCATGTGTTGAATGAGACAACAGCACCTAAGTTGGCTCGCTTTGCCCGTGAAGTATTCCAAGTAGAAGAAGCGGTCCCAGAAATGGCAGCTCGGATGGGGATTCAAAAGTTATACGATTTCTTCCTTGCTTGTGGGATCCCAATGACTTTACCAGAAGTGGGGATCGAAGATGATCGTCATTTTGAAGAAATGGCCAAACAAGCAGTAGCATTTAGTTCAATTGCGACAAATGCCTACGTACCGTTGACAGAATCTGATGTCATTGCCATTTATCAAGAGGCTTTGACCCCTTCAGAGTATCTCTAAATGAAGAAATCCTGACAGAATAGACAAATAATCGGTAGGGTAATTGGTATCCTACCGATTATTTGTCTGCGTACTTCTATCAAAGAATTATCTTGAATAATGGATACGGCGCAAGATCTCTTGTGCGATCACACCATGTCCGGCGATTGTTGGATGGACACCATCTTCCCCAGTATAATAAGATGAATGTTTTTTGACAGTACGTTCAGCGAATAAGCCGTCTAAAGGAAGGTAGTCACAACCAAATTCAGCAGCTAGTTCACGAATGGAATGGATCTTGGGATCCAAATCCTTCCGCCATTGTTTGCGATCTGCTGGATAAGGAAGAACAAATGGCTCTAAAAGCAGGATTTTCTTGATCCCACTTTCGGTCACTTGCTGCAAAAATTGCCGATAATCACTAGCAAATGTCGCAGTTGCTTCGGGTGTGCCGAAAGAGGAGGTGCCAATATTGCGCCAGGTATCATTGATACCGATCAAGAAAATCAGTAGATCTGGCTTTAAATCAATGCAGTCTTCCTCGATGCGATTTAAGATATCGCGAATTTTATTCCCGCTAATGCCGCGGTTAACAAATGACAAGTTTGCATCTGGGTATTCTGCAGCTAGATGGGCTGCCACAAAGGCGGGAAATCCTTTTCCCAGATCCGTAGCATCGAGTCGATCACGGCCGCAGTCGGTGATGCTATCTCCAAGAAATAGTAGCGTATCATTTTTACAGAGTGTGGTCATCATTCCAAGCTCCTTTCGTATGCGGTTTCAATTATAACGAATATTTCTCAGGAAACCAATCAAAAAAAGACTGTGCCGTCAGTCAGGAAGAATACTCTTGCTCTGACTTGCAGCACAGCCTTGGCTGTTAATGATTATAAGTAATATTTTTTCGCAACTGTTAGATCATCGTTCAATTCATAAACAAGTGGTTGACCTGTTGGAATTTCAAGATCCATGATGTCTTCATCAGAGATACCTTCGATGTGTTTTGCTAACGCACGTAGAGAGTTTCCGTGAGCGGCAACTAAAACAGTTTTGTTGTCTTTCAATGCAGGTGCGATTTCATCTTGCCAGAAAGGTAATGCACGTTCTAGCGTTACTTTCAAGTTTTCGCCGCCAGGTACGTCGCGAGGATCAAGCATTGCATAACGACGATCGTTTGCTGCAGAACCTTCATCAGATGCATCCATCAATGGAGGCAATACATCGTAGGAACGACGCCAGATGTGAACTTGTTCGTCTCCGTATTTTTCAGCAGTTTCTTTTTTGTTCAATCCTTGTAGTTTACCGTAGTGACGTTCGTTCAAACGCCAAGATTTGATTGTTGGCACCCATAGTTGATCAGAATATTCTAAAATGTAGTTACAAGTTTTGATGGCACGAGTTAATACAGATGTGTAGGCAACATCGAATTCGATGCCGGCTTCTTTGATTTTACGTCCGCCCTCGATTGCTTCTTCGACACCTTCTGGCGCTAAATCTACATCGGCCCAACCAGTAAATTGGTTCAATTTATTCCATTCGCTTAGTCCGTGACGAGAAAATACTAATTTTGGCATGTAAAACTCTCCTTTTAGATATTAGATATTTTTCTGAAATTTTCAATTCCCTGTTTATTGTACACTTTTTCGCAAAGAATTTCTACGTATTTAGCGTAAAACCTTGTTTCTTAAAAAAAGAAACAGAAAAAAACGTCTTTCTTCAAGACGTTCTTTTTTATTTCTGAATCATTTTGTCTGACAGGATCGGCGCACAGAAAAAAAGATGAAGCACCGGATTCAGACAAGTGATTAATGACTGTATACTTTATCCAATTCTTCTTCTGAAAGTTTTATGTATTTATAGCAGGTTCCGACAGAAACACCGCATTTTGTGGAGATGAATTGAATCGTCTCTTTTTTATCGTAATAAAGCTGGCGAATTTTTTTGATGGTTTTTGGATCGATTTTTGGACGTCCGCCAATTTTGCCGTTCTTTCGGGCATTGTTCAATCCGACTAATGTCCGTTCTTTGATTAAGGCTTGTTCCATCGCTGCCAAACCTTCCATTAAATTGAAATAAATCGCCCCCATGGGTTCTCTCGTATCGATGTTTTCTGCTAGAGAAACTAGGTGAAGGTTTCTTTTTCTTAGAAGATCTGTCAATTCAGTTAATTGCCGGGTTGTTTTACCTAAACGATGAAGTTCAGAAACAACCAGCGTTTCCCCAGACTGCATACGAGCAATCACAGATTCTAATGAGTGGTTATCACAGTTTTCTTCGTAGGCATAGGTTTCGTGGAACAATTCTGTACAACCAAATTCTTTTAGTTTGTTTAATTGTTCACTTGATTCTTTATCAATAATTGTTGTGCGAGCATAACCGATGACTTTCATAGCCGCTCCTTCCTATTCTTTTTTATTTGAATGTAGCATAAATGAGGCATAAATGATAGAGAAAACTTGCACAAAAATGAATTTAACTCTAGAAAAATGAAGAAAAATACGTAGAACCTCGAACAAAAGGAGCACTTGCTCCTTTTGTTGCTAGAGGCATCAGCGAACGCTGCGGGTCTCAGGTCCATCTTCTTGTCCAATGATGATCGTATGTACCATATCCAAGAAGAGCCCGTGCTCTACAACACCGACGGTTTGATCTAGTTCATGAGCCAATGCAACTGGTTCATTGATGGTTTGTAGATGAAGATCAATGATGTAATGACCGCAATCAGTTTTTAGCGGGGTGCCATCTTCGGCTAGGCGAAGGACAGGGTGATAGTTTTTTTCTGTAAACAATCGCATCAATTGCTGACTGCCATAGGGAATCACTTCTACAGGTAATGGGAATGCGCCTAATTTTTCAACGATCTTTGATTTATCAACAATCCAAAGAACTTTTTTAGAGTAGGTTGCGACGATTTTTTCAAAAAGCAGTGCGGCACCGCCACCTTTGATTCCATGATAGTCTCCGCTGATCTCATCTGCACCATCGATCGTTAAATCGACACTTGCCACTTCATCGATCGTTTTGACCGGGATCCCTAACGATTCTGCTTGTTTTTTT
The DNA here is from genome assembly GCF_003812305.1 of Enterococcus sp. FDAARGOS_553. Taxonomy (NCBI): domain Bacteria; kingdom Bacillati; phylum Bacillota; class Bacilli; order Lactobacillales; family Enterococcaceae; genus Enterococcus; species Enterococcus sp. FDAARGOS_553. The sequence goes on along the minus strand of NZ_CP033740.1, from coordinate 769,728 downwards.
GATGCCCAGGATGTTGGTACACCAACGATCGACAAGTTTTCTTCTTTCACTCTGCGCCCCAATTCTTCGATCATGTAATACGCAGTTGAACCAGTTCCTAAACCGACGACCATACCGTCAGTGACATAGCTGGCCGCTTCAATACCGACCATCTCTTTTAGATTCATTATTGACCCACCTCTAATAAAATACTATTTTCATCTTTATTATATAGTAAGAAGAAGTAAAAAGGAGGCGCAAGGGAGAGTTTTTTTTATAAAATTTTGGCAGTTGCTCCTTTCATAAAAAATCATTGGAGAGATGGTTGACAGAGTCTTTTTATCATGGTATTCTATCAAAGGTGCTTTATCTACAGGTCTCTCGTTGGAGACGTGCTGACTGTTTATCAAAGCATATTTGATAAGAATGCAGAGAATGCATTATTTTTTATCGCAAAAAAAGAACCACCTGGATGTGTGGAACTATAAAGCGAATCAAGGAAGGAGGAAAACTAGGGATGCCTACAATTAATCAATTAGTACGTAAACCTCGTAAATCCAAGGTTGAAAAATCAAATTCACCAGCATTGAACAAAGGATACAACAGTTTCAAAAAAGCTCAAACGAATGTTAACTCACCTCAAAAGCGTGGGGTAGCTACTCGTGTGGGAACTATGACACCGAAAAAACCGAACTCAGCTCTACGTAAATATGCGCGTGTTCGTTTGTCAAACTTGATTGAAGTGACAGCTTATATTCCAGGTATCGGTCACAACTTGCAAGAACACAGTGTGGTATTGCTACGCGGTGGACGTGTAAAAGACTTACCAGGGGTACGTTACCATATCGTTCGTGGTGCATTGGATACTGCCGGTGTTAACGATCGTAAACAATCTCGTTCTAAATATGGAACAAAACGTCCTAAAGCTTAATTTTGATTCAAACTACAAATGAAACTATTTAATCAGAACTGATATTTCGGAAGGAGGAGTTACGGATGCCTCGTAAAGGTCCTGTTGCAAAACGTGATGTTTTACCAGATCCTATTTATAACTCAAAATTAGTAACTCGTTTGATCAACCGTGTAATGGTTGATGGTAAACGCGGTGTTGCTGCAAATATTATCTACAATGCTTTTGGCATTATCAAAGAATCTACAGGAAATGATCCATTGGAAGTTTTCGAACAAGCAATGAAGAACATTATGCCTGTATTGGAAGTTAAAGCTCGCCGTGTCGGTGGTTCTAACTACCAAGTCCCAGTTGAAGTTCGTCCAGAACGTCGTACAACTCTAGGTCTTCGTTGGGTGGTAAACTACGCTCGTTTGCGTGGCGAACACACAATGGAAGAACGTCTTGCGAAAGAAATCATGGATGCAGCAAACAACACTGGTGCTTCTGTGAAGAAACGCGAAGACACACACAAAATGGCGGAAGCCAACCGCGCATTTGCTCACTATCGTTGGTAAGATCCTCACTGCTTTTTATTGGAAGGTACTGAGACAACCTTAGCTTAGGTTTAAGTAAGAATGAGAGGGGAACAACCTAGAATGGCAAGAGAATTTTCGCTAGAAAAAACTCGTAATATCGGGATCATGGCCCACGTTGACGCTGGTAAAACAACGACAACTGAACGTATCCTTTATTACACAGGTAAAATCCATAAAATTGGGGAAACACATGAAGGTGCTTCTCAAATGGACTGGATGGAACAAGAACAAGAACGTGGGATCACGATCACTTCTGCTGCGACAACTGCGCAATGGAAAGAAAACCGCGTAAATATCATCGACACTCCTGGACACGTGGACTTCACAATTGAAGTACAACGTTCACTACGGGTTCTTGACGGTGCTGTAACAGTATTGGACTCACAATCTGGTGTAGAACCACAAACTGAAACAGTTTGGCGTCAAGCGACAGATTACCGCGTACCACGTATCGTATTCTGTAACAAAATGGATAAAATCGGTGCAGACTTCTTATACTCTGTATCTACTTTACATGATCGCTTGCAAGCAAATGCTCATCCAATCCAATTACCAATTGGTGCGGAAGATGACTTTACTGGTATCATCGATCTAGTAAAAATGAAAGCTGAGATCTATACAAACGATTTAGGAACAGAGATTCAAGAAACTGAAATTCCTGAAGAGTACAAAGAATTAGCTGAAGAATGGCGCGAAAAATTAGTTGAAGCTGTTGCAGATACTGACGAAGAGCTAATGATGAAATTCTTGGAAGGTGAAGAAATCACTGAAGAAGAATTGAAAGCTGGTATCCGTCAAGCGACATTGACTGTTGAATTTTTCCCAGTTCTTTGTGGTTCAGCCTTCAAAAACAAAGGGGTTCAATTGATGTTGGATGCAGTCATCGACTACCTTCCTTCACCACTTGATGTTCCTGCAATCAAAGGGATCAATCCTAAAACTGACGAAGAAACTGATCGTCCTGCTGACGATGAAGCGCCTTTTGCTTCACTAGCATTTAAAGTAATGACTGACCCATTCGTAGGTCGTTTGACATTCTTCCGTGTGTATTCAGGTGTCTTGAACTCTGGATCATATGTCTTGAATGCTTCAAAAGACAAACGCGAACGTATCGGTCGTATCCTGCAAATGCACGCGAACACTCGTGCAGAAATCCAAACAGTTTATTCAGGCGATATCGCTGCAGCTGTTGGTTTGAAAGATACAACAACAGGGGATACATTGTGTGACGAAAAATCACCAGTTATCCTTGAATCAATCGAATTCCCAGAACCAGTTATCGAAGTAGCTGTTGAACCTAAATCAAAAGCTGACCAAGATAAAATGGGTGTGGCTTTACAAAAACTTGCTGAAGAAGATCCTTCATTCCGTGTAGAAACAAACGCTGAAACTGGCGAAACTGTTATCGCAGGGATGGGTGAACTTCACTTGGACGTCCTTGTTGACCGTATGCGTCGCGAATTTAAAGTTGAAGCAAACGTTGGTGCGCCTCAAGTTTCTTACCGCGAAACATTCCGTGCTTCTACGCAAGCCGAAGGTAAATTTGTACGTCAGTCTGGTGGTAAAGGTCAATACGGTCACGTATGGATCGAATTTACACCAAACGAAGAAGGTAAAGGCTTCGAATTCGAAAACGCAATTGTCGGTGGTGTGGTTCCACGTGAATACATCCCAGCAGTTGAAAAAGGACTTGAAGACTCAATGGCTAACGGTGTTCTAGCTGGTTATCCATTGGTTGACATCAAAGCCAAGCTTTACGATGGTTCATACCATGATGTCGATTCAAGTGAAACAGCCTTCCGTGTGGCAGCTTCAATGGCTTTACGTGCTGCAGCGAAGAAAGCTAATCCAGTGATTCTTGAACCAATGATGAAAGTTGTTATCACTGTTCCTGAAGATTACTTAGGTGATGTTATGGGACACGTAACTGCTCGTCGTGGACGTGTTGAAGGTATGGAAGCGCATGGTAACTCACAAATCGTTAACGCGATTGTTCCATTGGCTGAAATGTTCGGATATGCAACAACACTTCGTTCATCTACTCAAGGACGCGGTACTTTCATGATGACATTTGATCACTATGAAGATGTACCTAAGTCTGTTCAAGAAGAAATCATCAAGAAAAACGGCGGCAAAGCTGAATAATTGATGCACAAATGCGAAATTCAGTAAAAAGCTATATTTTTTATGAAGTTTCGTGTACAATATTATCGATGATAAGGGATGGGGGGCTTCGCGCCCTCTACCTATCAAATATAAAAAATAAACTGTATTTTTAGGAGGAACATTTTAAAATGGCAAAAGAAAAATTTGACCGTTCTAAACCCCACGTAAACATTGGTACGATCGGACACGTTGACCATGGTAAAACTACACTTACAGCTGCTATCACAACTGTATTATCTAAAAAAGGTTTGGCACAAGCTTCTGCTTACGACCAAATCGATGGTGCTCCAGAAGAACGCGAACGCGGAATCACTATCTCAACTGCTCACGTTGAGTATGAAACTGAAGCTCGCCACTACGCTCACGTAGACTGCCCAGGACACGCGGACTATGTTAAAAACATGATCACTGGTGCTGCGCAAATGGACGGTGCGATCTTAGTAGTATCTGCTGCTGACGGTCCTATGCCTCAAACTCGTGAACACATCTTGTTATCACGTAACGTTGGCGTACCATACATCGTTGTTTTCTTGAACAAAATGGATATGGTTGATGACGAAGAATTGCTAGAATTAGTTGAAATGGAAGTTCGTGACCTATTGTCTGAATATGACTTCCCAGGCGACGATGTTCCTGTAATCGCCGGTTCTGCTTTGAAAGCTCTTGAAGGAGATCCTTCATACGAAGAAAAAATCATGGAATTGATGGCTGCAGTTGACGAATACGTTCCAACTCCAGAACGTGATACTGACAAACCATTCATGATGCCAGTCGAAGACGTATTCTCAATCACTGGACGTGGTACTGTTGCTACAGGCCGTGTTGAACGTGGACAAGTTCGCGTTGGTGATGAAGTAGAAATCGTTGGTATTGCTGACGAAACTGCTAAAACAACTGTAACAGGTGTTGAAATGTTCCGTAAATTGTTAGACTATGCTGAAGCAGGGGATAACATTGGTGCATTGCTACGTGGGGTTGCTCGTGAAGACATCCAACGTGGACAAGTATTGGCTAAAGCTGGTACAATCACACCTCATACAAAATTCAAAGCTGAAGTTTATGTTTTGACAAAAGAAGAAGGTGGACGTCACACTCCATTCTTCACTAACTACCGTCCTCAGTTCTACTTCCGTACAACTGACGTAACTGGTGTTGTTGAATTACCAGAAGGAACTGAAATGGTTATGCCTGGCGATAACGTAACAATCGACGTTGAATTGATCCACCCAATCGCTATCGAAGACGGAACTCGTTTCTCAATTCGTGAAGGCGGACGTACTGTTGGTTCAGGCGTTGTAACTGAAATCAAAGCTTAATTGACTTGATAAATGCAAAAAGCAGAAGCGCTAGCGCTTCTGCTTTTTTTGCTTGAAAATTTTTATTTGATCAATTTTTGATCTTTTAGAAATTGATCAAAGCCTTGGTCAGGGACACGGCCGTAGAAATTGGCGAATTTTGGCTCTTTGTCAATAAGGACTGATGGGTTGTACAAAATCAAATCTGGGTCAGAATGAACCTCATTCTGGCTCAGATTTTTTGTTATCTTACTTTGATTAATTGATTGATCAAAAAGATTCTAATTCTCATGTTCTCAAATGATTTAAATCCGTAGGATACTCGTTTCATTGTCTTTATATGGGTATTCTTCGCTTCTATTTTTCCATTGGTGTAAGGATAGATCATCGCGTTGGTGATGCCTTCTTCATAGGTCAGAAGGTTTTGGAGCTTTTCCCGAAAGCCGTCATCTAACGTTTCGGGAAGTTCTGCCAATAAGGAGAAAAATAAGTCAGGGTCTTTGTCTCGAAAGGCTTCAACTAATTCATGAAAATAGGGATACGCCTCCTTCAGGGACGTAGAAAAGCCAAGCAATCGATCAATCATCATCGCTTCCGTAAGAAATGGGTATTTTGGTGATCGAAAACTTTTCCATGTTTTGTATTCATAATGGTTGATGTTTGCACGATTTTTTAGCAAAAAGCGCCAGTTCTTTTTCAGTTTTTCTGCCTGACTTTTCTGTCCTACTTTACGAAGTTCATTCATTTCACGGATACGCAACTCATTAAAGGCTTGATTCATGTGTTTGATAATATGAAACCGATCAATCACTACTTTCGCATTTGGCAGAATACGTTTGGTAAGCTGGAAGTAGGCGGCGTTCATGTCTGTGACTAAAAATTTTACTTCTTCAGGATTAGTGCAGCCTAAGAAATAGCTTGTTAATCGAGGCAATTTACGCGTAGGCAAGACATCAATTAATTGTCCTGTTTCGCCATCTGCGCAAATAAAGCTCATTTTATCTTCTATGGAAGCGTGCGAACGAAATTCATCAACCATCAATACTCTGGGGAGAATCCTCTTAGATTGCTTTGGTAAGTAGCTTTTAAACTCTTTCAACGTACGAATAACGGTGGTCAAAGATACCTGACAATTTTTCGCAATAAAAGATAAAGATACTTTTTCAGTCAGCAAAGAAGCAATTTTATATCTGACATGATTCGCGATTGAATGTCTGGGTTGAACAAAATAACTTTGAGCCGTCCAATGGGTTCGACAGTTTTTACAGGTATAGCGCTGCTTTTTTAAGCGCATAACCAAAGGCATGTGATTGTATTGTTCAAAGCGGACAATCGTTTCCTTCTTCCCATTTTTCACTACAATTACTTTCCCGTTTCCATCTACCACAGTAGAACCACAATTTCTACAGGTATGGGGAGCAGGTGAGAAAACAGCATCGACGATCAACGTCTTTTTCTTCTGAAAGGTCTCGTAAGAGACCTCTGTAATCATCAAATCTTTCTCTATTAATCGCAGCATTTTTTTGATAGAATCATTCATATAGCATATCGTCCTCTCAGTTGTTTATTTTGTCGTGATTTAATCATACTAGAGAACGATATGTTTTTTAATACCTAAAATAAAAATGGGGCTGAAGAATCAATTCTGATTCATCAGTCCCATAAATTATAGAGCCCGAATTTTTCGGACCAAGGCATTGTTTCTCTCGCTTCACCGAAGGCGGTCATGATTTGGTCATAGTCTTCGATCGCTTGATAGGAATAATCCTGGTATTTGTTGTAATGGATTACCGCCTCTTGAGGCAAGCGAGGCTTGAGAGCCATATCTACAATTGGTTTGCCAATACTTAATCCAGCCACAGGGTAAACGTATTCTGGCAGTTCGAGCAATTCGGCGATCGCTTTGCTGTCTTTGCGGACACTGCCGGAAATAACTGTTCCTAGACCAAGAGATTCCGCAGCAATGGCAGCTGACTGTAAAGCGATACTAGCATCGGTTGTTGCGATCAACAATGGTTGTAGACCTTCATCAACCAGATAAGGTGTTTGTTTTTTCTCAGCAACTTTCTTGGTGCGGTTTAAATCAGCCAAGAAAAGTAAAAAGATAGAACTTTCAGCGATATGAGGATTACCTGGATTCCAAGTAACCAGCTGTTGTCGAAGTGAACGATCATCGATCACGAGAATGGAATAAGCTTGCCCGTTCATCCAGCTAGGTGCTTGTCGTGCAGCAGATAAAATTGCTTCTAACTGCTCCTTTGATAATTGATAGTTGCTATCGAATTGGCGATAAGTGCGGTGGTTGGTTAATAGATCAATTGTCTCATTCATACAGATGCTCCTTTAATTGTGTTGTGATTTTTCTGAATTGCTGACAAAACAAGTCTAGTTGATTTTCCGAAAGTCGTGTATAGTTCAGACGAAATCCGTTTGTATCATTGCTGAAGAGAAAGGCTGGGGCAACTAGACAATCATTTTTTAAGAAAAGTGTCCAGTCTCTCCGTTTCAGTGGGGCGTGTTGCCATTGCAGCCAGAGGTATAGTCCCCCAGTGGTCTGTTGGAATGCCCAATCCTCAGAAAAAGCGTCCAGTCGCTGAATCAAGGCATGTTGCTTTTGAGCCATCTTTTTTAGCAAGTCCTGTTGTTGTTGAGGGTACTCCATGGAACGGAGAGCAAGATTAGCTAACAGTTGAGGAAAAATCGTTGTCTCGATAGACATCCTTTTTTTAGCTTGAGCAAATTGATCCGCCAATGCTTCAGGAGCTAATAACCAGCCGATTTTGATAGAAGACCCAAAGAGTTTTGATAAAGATCCGAGATAAATGACCGAATCTGGTGCTAGTGCCTTAAATTTTTCGGGTTGCGGCGTAAAGGCTAACTCACTAAAGATATCATCTTCTATGATCGGTACTTGATACCTCTGGCAAATAGCGATAATTTCTTTGCGGCGGCCAAGGCTCATGGTACGACCGGTGGGATTTTGGAATGTCGGATTTAAATAAACAAATTTGATTTTCTGCTCTTTCAATGCTTGTTCTAAGTCTTTCGGTCGCATCCCTTCTTCGTCCTGTTTGATTCCGAGAACGCGGACATTCATTGTTGTAAATAAGGGCAATGAAAACAAAAAGGAAGGATCTTCCGTAAGAATACTATCACCTGAAGTCAACAAAACTTGCATAAGCAGTGTGATACCTTGCGTGGAGCCAGAAGTGATCACGAGTTTTTGTCCAGATAAGGGGATTCCGAAATCTTCCGTCAAGTGCCGCATCAAGACTTCTTGCAATGGTGGATAGCCGGCTGGGGTGCTTTGCAGGCTTTCGTTGCGGATCATCTCCCAAGTAAAGGCAGGAAATTGGAAATCAGGAAGCAGTTCTTGTGGCAGATCACCTGTATAAAGGTCGAGAATTTGGTCTTTTGTGCGCAATCGCTGAATCTCTTCAACAAAGGGGTCTTGCTGTAAGTAGGGACTAGATAGAGACGAGCGGAGATAAGACAGAGGGGTCTGACGGTTGCCCCATCGACCTTCAGAGACTTGTGTGCCGCTGCCTCGTTTGCGCGTGATCCATCCTAAACTCCGAAGCTCATCCAGTGCCTTGACGATCGTTGAACGGTTGACCCCGAATTGAGTGGCTAGTTTTCGTTCGGCGGGCAACTGTTCACCAGGTGTGTAATCGCCATTTTGGATGGCCTCGATAAAGTAAGTGACGATTTGCTGATAGAGTGGTTGCTTCTTCTGTTTATCGATTTGCCAATCGGTCATTAGAGCCCTCCTTTTTTATTGGATGGTATAAAAATAAGCCAATTGGCTGTTTTCGTCAAGGGGACCATTGGTTATACTGAATAAAAGGAGTCGATAATAATGAAGAAAGTATTAACGATCGCCGGGTCCGATTCAACAGGCGGCGCAGGAATTGAAGCTGATTTAAAGACCTTTCAAGAGTATGGTGTTTTTGGTTTTGCTTCGATTGCCTCGATCGTCACCATGGATCCGTCAATGGGATGGACCCACGAAGTGACAGCTATGGACACTTCTTTGATCGAAAAACAATTGATTTCGGCTTTCACGGGGGAACCAATGGATGCCGTTAAGACAGGGATGTTGGGGAATGAAGCCAATATTGCGCAGGCTGCCAAGATGATCCAGCAACAACAAGTGAAACAGGTGGTGATCGATCCTGTTATTGCTTGTAAAGGGACCGCACATATTTTGCAGCCAAAGAGTGTGGATGCATTGATCGAATACTTGCTGCCTTTGGCGGATGTGGTGACACCTAACTTGATTGAAGCTGGAATTTTATCGGGGATGGGGGACTTAAAAGACCTTGTTGCTATGAAAGAAGCTGCGAAAAGGATTTATCATTTAGGCGCGAAGTGTGTCGTCGTCAAAGGAGGTCATCGGTTGCCAGGAGCGCAGGCAATTGACTTAGTTTATGATGGACACTCTTTTACTACTCTAGAAAGCCGGAGGATCGATACTGATTTCAACCATGGTGCAGGCTGTACGTTTTCTGCAGCCATTACTGCTGGATTAGCAAAAGGGCTGCCGTTACTAGAAAGCATTCGCTTGGCCAAAGACTTCGTCGTTGCGGCGATTCGACAAGGGGTTCTGATCAATCCTTATGTCGGTCACGTCTGGCACGGTGCTTATAATCATGCGGAAGAAAGGATGATACCACATGAATGATCACAGAATTCGAAGTATTGTCTTTGTGGCATTGTTTACAGCGTTGACAGTCATTGGTACGATGATCAAGATCCCATTGCCCACCGGCGCCTTTGTGCACTTGGGGAATGCCGTTCTTTTATTAGCAGTTTTATTATTAGGTTATGTGAAAGGCTCCCTTGCTGGGGGACTAGGCTTTGCGATTTTTGATTTGCTGAATGGGTATGCGACAGAGGCCCCTTATTTTATTTTGGAAAGTTTTATTGTGGGGGCTTTTGCATATGGTGCGTTTCTCTTATTTAAAAAACGTCCGCAAGCAATATGGCAGTTAGTGGTTATTGGGTCTGTTACTGGCTTGGCGAAACTTGCTATGACGCAAATCAAAAATACTGTTATGCTTTGGTATCTTGGCAGCAGCTGGTCAGGAGCTTGGTCGGCAGCGGTCATCAAATTGCCGGCAACAGTCATCAATGTAGTGGCCACGATTTTGATTGTCGCTATTGCTTATTTTCCGTTAAAAGCAGCAATCCAACGTGTGACTAAAGGATTAATCAACTAGTAGTAAATCGAGATGATTAGTGGTTTGAAGCGCTTTTTCTGGAGAATTATTCCGGAAGGGGCGCTTTTGCGTTAGTAGCTATGGTTGTTGGAAAAGCTTTTGCTTAGAGCAAGTCATTAGGCAAGGTTTTTGTTGTTTTCAAGAGAAAAGAAAGTTTTCTGAAAAAAACGCAAAAGAATCGTTTCTTTTCATTAAAAAAAGCTTGCAATCAGCGTTTATCCATAATATAATCATAAAGGTGCTGTTTACGTATATGCGTAAGTCACACTGGCAGCAAAGAAAAAACTGCCGGCTACGAAACGAGAGGTTGCGACACGCCCGGACGCTTTGCCATGGACGAGCGTGACGGAAATTTTCGTGGAGCTATGTCTACTTTTCAAAATAGGCGAAGGAGGGAAAACAATGGCAAAACAAAAAATTCGTATCCGTTTAAAAGCGTATGAACATCGTATTTTAGATCAATCAGCGGATAAAATCGTAGAAACTGCAAAAAGAACTGGAGCTGGCGTATCTGGTCCAATTCCATTGCCAACTGAACGCAGCTTGTACACGATCATCCGTGCGACACACAAATACAAAGATTCACGCGAACAATTCGAAATGCGTACACACAAACGTCTAATCGACATTGTGAATCCAACACCAAAAACAGTTGATGCTTTAATGAAGCTAGACTTGCCAAGCGGTGTAAATATTGAAATCAAACTATAATAATTAAGATGGAGGTGTAATCATGACCAAAGGAATCTTAGGGAAAAAAGTGGGAATGACTCAAATCTTCACTGAATCTGGCGAATTGATTCCAGTAACTGTAGTAGAAGCTACTCCAAACGTAGTGCTACAAGTGAAAACAATCGAAAATGACGGCTACGAAGCAATTCAAGTCGGCTACCAAGATATGCGTGAAGTTTTGTCTAACAAACCTGCGAAAGGTCATGTTGCAAAAGCAAACACGGCTCCTAAGCGCTTCATTCGCGAATTCAAGAATGTAGAGCTAGAGGGCTTAGAAGTAGGTTCAGAAATTAAAGTTGATATTTTTGAAGCAGGAGACATCATTGATGTAACCGGCACTTCGAAAGGTAAAGGATTCCAAGGCGTTATCAAACGTCACGGACAAAGCCGCGGACCAATGGCTCACGGTTCTCGTTATCACCGTCGTCCTGGATCAATGGGTCCAGTTGCACCTAACCGTGTATTCAAAAACAAACGTCTTGCTGGACGTATGGGCGGTAACCGCATCACGATCCAAAACTTGGAAATCGTGCGTGTAGACGCAGAACGTAACGTTATCTTGATTAAAGGTAATGTACCTGGCGCGAAAAAATCATTGATTACAATCAAATCAGCTGTGAAAGCTAAATAAGTAGATAGGAAGAAAGGAGGAACTAAGGAATGCCGAATGTAGCATTATTCAAACAAGATGGAAGCCAAAATGGCGAAATTACATTGAACGAAGAAATCTTCGGAATTGAACCAAATGAAACAGTTGTCTACGATGCAATCATCATGCAACGTGCTTCATTAAGACAAGGAACACACGCTGTGAAAAATCGCAGTGCCGTTCGTGGCGGTGGCCGTAAACCATGGCGCCAAAAAGGAACTGGTCGTGCTCGTCAAGGTTCAATCCGTTCACCACAATGGCGTGGAGGTGGCGTAGTCTTCGGACCAACACCACGTTCATACAGCTACAAACTTCCTAAAAAAGTTCGTCGCTTAGCAATGAAATCTGTATTGTCAGAAAAAGTTGCTTCAAATAACTTGGTAGCAGTAGAAGGGTTAAGCTTTGATGCACCAAAAACAAAAGAATTCAAACAAGTTTTAGCTAACTTGACTATTGACTCAAAAGTATTGGTAGTTTTAGAAACAGAAAACGACTTTGCTGCATTATCTGCACGCAACTTGCCATCTGTTTCAGTAGTAACTGCTGATAACGTGAGCGTATTGGATGTTGTTTCAGCAGATAAAATGTTGGTAACACAAACTGCTCTTACTCAGATCGAGGAGGTGCTTGCATAATGAACTTACTAGACGTCATCAAACGCCCAGTGATCACTGAGAAATCTATGCTTGCCATGGATGACAAGAAATATACTTTCGAAGTAGACACAAAAGCGAACAAAACTTTAGTAAAACAAGCTGTAGAAGCTGCCTTTGACGGAGTGAAAGTGGCTAACGTGAATATCATCAACGTACGCCCTAAATTCAAACGCATGGGTAAATATGCAGGATACACAAAAAAACGTCGCAAAGCTGTTGTGACTTTAACTGAAGATTCAAAAGAAATCCAAATTTTTGACGCTGCTGAATAAGCAGACCATATTTAAATACTAAATGGGAGGGAAAAAGACGTGGCGATTAAAAAGTACAAACCTACCACAAACGGCCGTCGTAATATGACAAGTTCTGATTTCGCTGAAATCACAACTTCAACACCAGAAAAAACATTGTTAGCGCCATTGAAAAACAATGCTGGTCGTAACAACAACGGACGTATCACGGTTCGTCATCAAGGTGGCGGTCACAAACGTCAATACCGTTTGATCGATTTCAAACGTAACAAAGACAATGTCGTTGCTACTGTTAAAACGATTGAATATGATCCAAACCGTTCTGCTAACATTGCGTTAGTACATTACGAGGATGGAGTAAAAGCATATATCTTAGCACCTAAAGGATTAGAAGTTGGCATGACTGTCGTTTCTGGACCAGATGCAGATATTAAAGTAGGGAACGCATTACCACTAGAAAATATTCCAGTTGGTACTGTTATCCACAACATCGAAATGAAACCAGGAAAAGGCGGACAATTGATCCGTTCAGCTGGTACAAGTGCACAAGTACTTGGTAAAGAAGGAAAATATGTATTGATCCGCTTGAACTCAGGCGAAGTACGTATGATCTTGGCAACATGCCGTGCAACAATTGGCTCTGTTGGTAACGAACAACATGAATTGATCAACATCGGTAAAGCCGGACGTTCTCGTTGGATGCGCAAACGCCCAACTGTACGTGGTAGCGTAATGAACCCTAATGATCACCCACACGGTGGTGGTGAAGGTAAAGCTCCAATCGGACGTAAAGCTCCAGTTTCACCTTGGGGACAACCAGCACTTGGTTACAAAACACGTAACAAGAAAGCTAAATCAGACAAACTTATCGTTCGTCGTCGCAAGACTAAATAATTTACTTGACCATGTGTCGCACATTTTGAGAGGAGGTACACCATGGGTCGTAGTTTGAAAAAAGGACCTTTTGTCGATGACCATTTGATGAAGAAGGTCGAAGCACAACAAGGCGCTGAAAAGAAAAAAGTGATCAAAACTTGGTCACGTCGTTCCACAATCTTCCCAAGTTTTATCGGATTTACAATTGCTGTGTATGATGGACGGAAACATGTACCAGTTTACATCCAAGAAGACATGGTAGGACACAAACTAGGTGAATTTGCACCAACAAGAACTTATCGCGGACACGCTGCCGACGATAAGAAAACAAGACGCTAATTTTGAGGGGAGGATATCCAAAAATGGCAGAACAAATCACATCAGCGAAAGCAACTGCTAAAACAGTCCGCGTTTCTCCTCGTAAATCACGTCTAGTTATTGATTTGATCAGAGGGAAAAGCGTTGCTGAAGCAATCGCGATCTTGAAGTTCACACCAAACAAAGCGGCTGGAATCATCGAGAAAGTCTTGATGTCAGCTATCGCTAATGCAGAAAACAATTTTGACTTAGATGTTGAAAACTTGATTGTTTCTGAAGCATTCGTCAACGAAGGACCAACAATGAAACGTTTCCGTCCACGTGCGAAAGGTTCAGCTTCTCCAATCAACAAACGTACAAGTCATATTACTGTAGTCGTATCAGAAAAATAAGGAGGGACAATCAGTGGGTCAAAAAGTACATCCAATTGGAATGCGTGTAGGCATCATCCGTGACTGGGATGCAAAATGGTATGCTGAAAAAGAGTATGCTGAATTTCTACATGAAGATTTGAAAATCCGTAAATTTATCGCATCTAAACTTGCTGATGCCGCTGTGTCAACAATTGAAATCGAGCGCGCAGCAAACCGCGTAAATATTTCAATCCACACAGCTAAACCAGGTATGGTTATCGGTAAAGGCGGATCTGAAGTCGAAAACCTAAGAAAAGAATTAAACAAATTAACTGGCAAACGAGTTCACATCAACATCGTTGAAATCAAAAAACCAGATTTAGATGCTAAATTAGTAGGCGAAGGAATCGCACGTCAATTAGAAAACCGTGTTGCTTTCCGTCGTGCGCAAAAACAAGCGATCCAACGCACAATGCGTTCTGGCGCTAAAGGAATCAAAACACAAGTATCTGGTCGTCTAAACGGAGCAGATATCGCTCGTTCAGAAGGCTATTCAGAAGGAACAGTTCCACTTCATACATTACGTGCGGATATTGATTACGCATGGGAAGAAGCAGATACAACATACGGAAAACTAGGAGTTAAAGTGTGGATTTATCGTGGAGAAATTCTTCCAACTAAAAAGAACACTGAGAAAGGAGGGAAATAAACATGTTAGTACCTAAACGTGTAAAACACCGTCGTGAATTCCGCGGGAAAATGCGCGGTGAAGCGAAAGGCGGAAAAGAAGTAGTTTTCGGTGAATACGGCTTGCAAGCTGTTGAATCACACTGGATCACAAACCGCCAAATCGAAGCTGCCCGTATTGCAATGACTCGTTATATGAAACGTGGCGGGAAAGTATGGATCAAAATTTTCCCTCACAAATCTTATACGGCCAAAGCAATTGGGGTACGTATGGGTTCTGGTAAAGGGGCTCCTGAAGGATGGGTATCACCAGTAAAACGTGGTAAAATCATGTTTGAAATTGCCGGCGTTCCCGAAGAAGTTGCGCGTGAAGCGTTACGTCTTGCTTCTCACAAATTGCCAGTGAAAACAAAGATCGTAAAACGTGAGGAAATGGGTGGTGAATCGAATGAAGGTTAAAGAAATCAGAGAATTAACCACTGCCGAAATGCTAGATCAAGAAAAACAATTGAAAGAAGAATTGTTTAATCTTAGATTCCAATTAGCTACAGGACAATTAGAAAACACTGCACGTATCAAAGAAGTACGTAAATCGATTGCACGCATCAAAACAGTATTGCGTGAACAAGCAAAGTAATAGTGGAAGGAGGCCATTTAGCGTATGACTGAAGAAAGAAATCAACGCAAAGTTTACCAAGGTCGCGTGGTATCCGACAAGATGGATAAAACAATCACTGTTGTCGTTGAAACTAAGAAAAACCACCCTATCTACGGCAAACGTCTGAACTATTCTAAGAAATACAAAGCACACGATGAAAACAACGAAGCAAAAGTTGGCGATATCGTGAAAATTATGGAAACTCGTCCATTATCAGCTACGAAACGTTTCCGTCTAGTAGAGATTGTTGAAAAGGCAGTGATTATCTAATCACACGAGATTTTCCTATATAGATTGTGAATTGCAAAATCTGAAAGGAGGATACACATCGTGATCCAAGCAGAAAGCCGATTAAGAGTGGCGGACAACTCAGGTGCCCGTGAAATTCTAACGATCAAAGTCCTTGGCGGATCTGGTCGTAAAACTGCGAATATTGGTGACGTGATCGTTGCTACGGTCAAACAAGCAACGCCAGGTGGGGTTGTCAAAAAAGGTGACGTCGTTAAAGCCGTTATCGTTCGTACAAAATCAGGAGCACGTCGTACAGACGGTTCTTACATTAAATTTGATGAAAATGCTGCGGTTATTATCCGTGACGATAAGAGCCCACGTGGAACTCGTATCTTTGGACCAGTTGCTCGCGAATTGCGTGAAGGCAACTTTATGAAGATCGTTTCCCTAGCACCAGAAGTATTGTAATAGTGATTCTTATCTAAAGGAGGTGCGAAACAAACATGTTTGTTAAAAAAGGCGATAAAGTTAAAGTTATCACTGGTAAAGACAAAAACAAAGAAGGCGTTGTACTTGCAGCGTTTCCTAAGAAAGACAAAGTCGTTGTTGAAGGTGTGAACGTCGTTAAAAAACACCAAAAACCTTCTCAAACAGCTCCTCAAGGCGGAATCGTCGAGATGGAAGCACCAATTCATGTTTCTAACGTGATGGTGGTTGATCCTTCGAACGGTGAAGCAACACGTGTAGGCTATAAAGAAGTTGACGGCAAAAAAGTCCGCGTTTCTAAAAAAACCGGAGAAGTTCTTGATAAATAATCAAATAAAGGAAGGAGGGGCTAACAGATGAACCGCCTTAAAGAAAAATATTCAAAAGAAGTTGTCCCATCATTAATGGACAAATTTAACTACAGCTCAGTTATGCAAGCACCAAAAGTTGATAAAATCGTTATCAACATGGGTGTTGGTGATGCTGTATCGAATGCAAAAAACTTAGATAAAGCTGTTGAAGAATTACAATTGATCTCAGGTCAAAAACCATTGATCACAAAAGCGAAAAAATCTATTGCTGGATTCCGTTTACGTGAAGGAATGCCAATCGGTGCGAAAGTTACTCTACGCGGCGAAAGAATGTATGAATTCTTAGACAAGTTAGTAACAGTTTCATTGCCACGTGTCCGTGACTTCCACGGTGTCAGCAAAAAAGCGTTTGACGGACGCGGAAACTACACATTAGGAATCAAAGAACAATTGATCTTCCCTGAAGTAGATTATGATTTGATCGATAAAGTACGTGGTATGGATATCGTTATTGTAACAACAGCCAACACAGATGAAGAATCTCGTGAATTGTTGTCACAATTAGGCATGCCATTCCAAAAATAAAAAAAGGAGGCGAACTACGTGGCTAAAAAATCAATGATTGCTAAAAACAAACGCCCTGCTAAATTCTCAACACAAGAGTATACTCGTTGCGAACGTTGCGGACGTCCACATTCAGTTTATCGTAAATTTCATCTTTGCCGTATTTGCTTCCGCGAACTTGCCTATAAAGGACAAATTCCCGGCGTGAAGAAAGCTAGCTGGTAAACTATACTCGCATAAAGGAGGTAAATTATCCCATGGTCATGACAGATCCAATCGCAGATTTTCTAACGCGTGTACGTAATGCCAATATGGTAAAACACGAAAGCTTAGAAGTACCTGCTTCAAAAATCAAACGTGATATCGCTGAAATCTTGAAACGTGAAGGTTTCGTTCGCGATGTTGAATATATCGAAGATGACAAACAAGGCGTGATCCGCGTATTCTTGAAATACGGCAAAAACGGTGAACGTGTTATCACAAACTTGAAACGTATCTCTAAACCAGGTTTGCGTGCTTATGTCAAAGCTGACGAAGTGCCAAAAGTATTGAACGGTTTAGGAATCGCGATCATCTCAACTTCTGAAGGTGTTATCACTGACAAAGAAGCAAGAGCAAAAAATGTTGGCGGCGAAGTAGTCGCTTATGTATGGTAATTTAAAATAATCCACAAGGAGGTGCCTCTAAGTGAGTCGTATCGGTAATAAGATCGTCGTTCTTCCTGCAGGTGTTGAAATCAAACAAGATGGAAACGACATTACAGTTAAAGGACCTAAAGGTGAATTGAAACGTACTTTTTCTTCTGATATCAAAATGAATATCGAAGGAAACGAAGTAACATTCACTCGTCCAAACGATAGTAAAGAAATGAAAACTATCCACGGAACTACCCGTGCAAACTTCAACAACATGGTTGTTGGTGTTTCTGAAGGTTTCCAAAAAGCGTTAGAATTGATCGGGGTTGGGTACCGTGCTCAATTGCAAGGTAAAAAACTTGTATTGAACGTTGGTTACTCTCATCCGGTTGAAATCGAAGCGCCAGCTGGAATCGAAATTGAAGTTCCTTCAAACACTTCTGTGATCATCAAAGGATCAGATAAAGAAGTTGTTGGCGAATTAGCTGCCAATATTCGTGGCGTTCGTCCTCCAGAACCTTATAAAGGCAAAGGGATTCGTTATGTTGGCGAATTTGTGCGTCGTAAAGAAGGTAAAACTGGTAAATAGTCGTAAGCATTTACGAATAGCGGCTTAGGCTAGCAAATAAAAAGAGGTGACAATTGTGATTACAAAACCAGATAAAAATAAAACACGTCAGAAAAGACATCGTCGTGTACGTAACAAAATCTCTGGTACTGCTGAGTGCCCACGCTTAAACGTGTTCCGTTCGAACAAAAACATCTACGCTCAAATCATTGATGACGTAGCGGGTGTGACGCTAGCAAG
This sequence comes from Enterococcus sp. FDAARGOS_553, assembly GCF_003812305.1. NCBI lineage: Bacteria > Bacillati > Bacillota > Bacilli > Lactobacillales > Enterococcaceae > Enterococcus > Enterococcus sp. FDAARGOS_553. The sequence continues at coordinate 751,363 of NZ_CP033740.1, read as the reverse complement.
TGCCTCTGCCTTAGATAAAGAAATTTCAGGTGGAAACAAAACTGAACAAGCACAAGCTGTCGGCAAATTAGTTGCAGAACGTGCAGCAGCAAAAGGTATTAAAGTAGTAGTCTTTGACCGTGGTGGATACCTTTACCATGGCCGTGTAGCAGCTTTAGCTGAAGCAGCTCGCGAAAATGGACTGGAATTTTAAGAGAAGGAGGAACACCATTCATGGTTTATATTGATCCAAAACATTTGGAATTAGAAGACCGCGTTGTTGCGATTAACCGTGTAACTAAAGTTGTTAAAGGTGGACGTCGTCTACGTTTTGCTGCATTAGTTGTTGTCGGTGATAAAAACGGACACGTAGGTTTCGGTACTGGTAAAGCACAAGAAGTACCAGAAGCAATCCGTAAAGCAATCGAAGACGCGAAGAAAAACTTGGTAGAAGTACCAATGGTTGGTTCTACAATCCCTCACGAAGTTATCGGTGTATTCGGCGGCGGACGCATCCTTATGAAACCTGCTGTAGAAGGTTCTGGGGTAGCTGCTGGTGGACCCGTTCGTGCCGTATTGGAATTAGCTGGGGTAGCGGATATCACATCTAAATCTTTAGGTTCTAACACACCAATCAACGTTGTTCGCGCAACAGTTGAAGGGTTGAAACAATTGAAACGCGCTGAAGAAGTGGCAGCACTTCGCGGCAAATCAGTAGAAGAATTAATCGGTTAAGGAGGACACTATAATGGCTGAATTGAAAATCACTTTAAAACGCAGTATTATTGGACGTCCCCAAAACCAACGCGATACTGTAAAAGCGTTAGGTCTTACAAAGTTGAATTCAACAGTAGTAAAACCTGCTAATGATGCAATCAAAGGCATGGTCAACACTGTTTCTCACTTAGTGGACGTTGAAGAAGTCTAAGGATCAGCAGATCTAGTTTGATTAAGGAGGTGCCAAACCTATGAAACTTCATGAATTAAAACCATCAGAAGGATCACGCCAAGTACGTAACCGTGTTGGTCGCGGAACTTCATCTGGTAACGGTAAAACAGCTGGACGCGGACAAAAAGGTCAAAAAGCTCGTTCAGGTGGCGGAGTACGTTTAGGCTTTGAAGGGGGACAAACACCATTGTTCCGTCGTTTGCCAAAACGCGGATTTACAAATGTCAACCGCAAAGAATATGCAGTTATCAATCTTGATGTATTAAACCGCTTTGAAGACGGTGCAGAAGTAACACCTGTTGCTTTGCATGAAGCTGGAATCGTCAAAGATGAAAAAGCTGGAATCAAAGTATTAGCAAATGGAGAACTAACGAAGAAATTGACTGTGAAAGCAGCAAAATTCTCAAAAGCAGCTGAAGAAGCAATCGTTGCTGCTGGTGGATCAATCGAGGTGATCTAATGTTCAAACTACTAAAGGACGCCTTTAAAGTAAAAGATATTAGATCGAGAATTTTCTTCACCGTACTTATCTTGTTTGTCTTTCGTCTGGGTACACATATTACTGTGCCAGGCGTAGACGCAAGCCGTTTGCGGGAAATTGCTGATCTACCGTTTCTGAACATGTTGAACTTGGTCAGCGGTGGCGCGATGCAGCAATTCTCGATTTTCTCAATGGGTGTGTCACCATATATTACTGCGTCAATCGTTATTCAGTTGTTGCAGATGGATATTGTGCCAAGATTTGTTGAGTGGTCGAAGCAAGGGGAAGTTGGTCGTAAGAAATTGAATCAAGCAACTCGTTACCTAACATTGGTTTTGGCCTTTGTTCAGTCGATGACGTTAACTGCAGGGTTCAACTATTATACACAACTTGGCTTTGTCAACAATCCAAATATCTCGACGTTTGTGGTGATTGGTTTGATCTTAACAGCAGGTACGATGCTCGTTACTTGGTTAGGAGAACAAATCACAGAACGCGGAATCGGAAATGGTGTGTCAATGATTATCTTTGCAGGGATCATTTCACGCTTACCCGCTAGTATCAAGGAATTGGTAGAAGATTATTTCATCAACGTGGATCCATCAGATATTTGGATGAATGCATTGTTTATGGTCTTGCTTGTCGTTGCTGTTTTGGTCATCATCACATTTGTGACGTATGTACAACAAGCAGAACGAAAGATTCCAATCCAATATACGAAGCGAGTAGCTGGTGCGCCAACAAGTAGTTATCTTCCATTGAAGGTCAACGCTGCCGGTGTAATCCCAGTTATCTTTGCTAGTTCGTTTATTACAACACCAAATGCGATCATTCAAGCATTAGGTAGTTCGTACAAAGGCGAAACTTGGTATGAAGTAGTACAAACGATTTTTAGTTATAACACCGTACCTGGTGCGATCATCTATACTGTTTTGATCGTGGCGTTTACGTTCTTCTATGCATTTGTACAAGTTAACCCTGAGAAATTAGCGGAAAACCTACAAAAACAAGGAAGCTACATTCCAAGTGTGCGCCCTGGTAAAGGAACAGAAGAATACGTCTCACGTCTGCTTATGCGATTAAGTACAGTAGGATCGGTCTTCTTAGGACTAGTTGCGCTGTTGCCGATCATCGCTCAGATGGTTTGGAACTTGCCGCAATCAATCGGTTTAGGTGGAACAAGTTTATTGATCGTTATCGGGGTAGCTCTGGATACTGCGAAGCAGCTAGAAGGACTTATGCTGAAACGGAAATATACTGGTTTTATCAATTAAAGTTATTGAAGTGTTGAGGTCTTCCTCAACACTATTCAAAAACTTACAGGAGGAATTAGAATGAACCTCATTTTAATGGGACTACCTGGTGCCGGTAAAGGTACTCAGGCAGAACGTATCGTTGCTGAATACGGTCTTCCTCATATTTCAACAGGCGATATGTTTCGGGCTGCAATGGCGAACGAAACAGAATTAGGCCTGAAAGCAAAATCTTACATGGATCAAGGCGCTTTGGTTCCAGATGAGGTCACCAACGGTATCGTCAAAGAGCGTTTAGCTGAACCAGACACAGAGAAAGGCTTCTTATTGGATGGCTTTCCGCGGACTTTGGAACAAGCTGAAGCATTGGACGAAATGTTGAAAGACCTAAACAAAAAACTAGATGCTGTCATTGATATTCATGTTCCTGAAGAAGTTCTCGTAGAACGTTTAGCCGGCCGCTTCATGTGCCGCAATTGTGGGGCAACTTATCATAAATTGTTCAATCCGCCAAAAGTGGAAGGAACATGTGATCGTTGTGGAAGTCATGACTTCTACCAACGTGAAGATGATAAGCCTGAGACGGTCAAAAATCGTCTAGCTGTCAATATCAAAAGCAGTGAACCAATCTTAGCTTATTACAAAGAAAAAGGTTTATTGCAGTCGATTGATGGTGATCGCGACATCGATGCTGTATTTAAAGATGTTAAAAACATCATTGACTAATCATAGATTGCCCGTCACCGACTTGCAGCTACAAAACTTTCTCTTGAAACCTTTGACAGAGTATGATAAAATATGTCAGTCCGACTTCTACTGTTATTAAGTAGAAGCATAGTTTGAGAATATCAGGTGGGAACCCCGTTTCCGCCATTTTATCGTGTGAAAATCACAAGTACAAGGAGGTACTGTGCGTGGCAAAAGAAGATATGATTGAAGTCGAAGGTACAGTCGTCGAAACTTTGCCGAATGCAATGTTTAAAGTCGAATTGGAAAACGGACACCAAGTTCTAGCGACCGTTTCTGGTAAGATCCGGATGCACTACATTCGTATATTACCTGGAGACAAAGTGACGGTTGAATTATCACCGTATGACCTGAACCGTGGCCGCATTACTTATCGCTTTAAATAATTGTACTCCGTAAAACCACAGGAGGTATTATCATGAAAGTAAGACCATCAGTAAAACCAATGTGCGAACATTGTAAAGTAATTCGTCGTAAAGGACGCGTTATGGTGATTTGCCCAGCAAATCCAAAACATAAACAACGTCAAGGATAATCGGAGGTGTAACAAATATGGCTCGTATTGCAGGAGTAGATATTCCTCGTGATAAACGTGTGGTCGTTTCACTTACTTATATCTATGGTATTGGTAACACGACTGCAAAACAAATTTTAGCAAACGCTGGCGTTTCTGAAGAAGTTCGTGTTCGTGATCTAACGAATGAACAAACAGATGCTATCCGTGCTGAAGTTGATAAATTAAAAGTTGAAGGTGACCTTCGTCGTGAAGTGAACTTGAACATCAAACGTTTGATGGAAATCGGTTCATACCGTGGTATCCGTCATCGCCGTGGATTGCCAGTTCGTGGACAAAACACGAAAAACAATGCACGTACTCGTAAAGGCCCGTCTAAAACAGTCGCAGGCAAGAAAAAATAATTCCTAAGTGAAGGAGGTTAAAACTTCATGGCAGCAAAAAAAGTGAGTCGTAAACGCCGTGTGAAAAAGAATATTGAAGCGGGTATTGCACATATTCACTCAACATTCAATAATACAATCATTATGATCACTGATACTCATGGGAATGCATTAGCATGGTCATCAGCTGGTTCATTAGGTTTCAAAGGAAGCAAAAAATCTACTCCTTTTGCCGCTCAAATGGCAGCAGAAACAGCTACCAAAGCAGCAATGGAACACGGATTAAGAACTGTAGAAGTAACAGTTAAAGGACCTGGTTCTGGACGTGAAGCAGCAATTCGTTCATTACAAGCAGCAGGTTTGGAAGTGACTGCAATCCGTGACGTGACTCCAGTCCCTCATAATGGATGCCGCCCTCCAAAACGCCGTCGTGTTTAATGAGTGCTGCTCATTTTGAGTGTAACAATTACGTCATTGAACAAGACACTTTTCGTTTTGAAAGGGGTAAAAGATAAGAATGATTGAATTCGAAAAACCAAGAATCGCAAAGATTGATGAAGAAAAAGATTATGGCAAGTTCATCGTTGAGCCTCTTGAAAGAGGATACGGAACTACTTTAGGAAATTCCTTACGTCGTATTTTATTATCTTCTTTACCTGGTGCAGCAATCACCAATATTCAAATCGATGGAGTTTTACACGAATTCTCAACTGTTAAGGGCGTTCGGGAAGACGTTGCTCAAATCATCTTGAATATCAAAGGTCTTGCATTAAAAATGTACGGGGATGAAGAAAAAACCCTGGAAATCGATATTACAGGACCTGCTACAGTAACTGCTGGCGATATCATCGTAGACAGTGATGTAGAAATCCTTAACAAAGATATGTATATCTGCAACGTTTCTGAAGGAGCTTCATTCCATGCTCGCTTAACTGTGAAACCTGGACGCGGCTACGTTCAAGCAGATGAAAATAAAAAAGAAGACATGCCAATCGGTGTTCTTCCAGTCGATTCAATCTATACACCAGTACGTCGTGTGAACTACCAAGTAGAAAATACTCGTGTTGGTCGTCGTGATGATTTTGACAAATTAACGATGGAAATATGGACTGATGGCTCAATTGAACCATTGGAAGCAATGAGTTTAGCTGCAAAAATCATGACCGAACATTTAGACATCTTTGTAAACCTAACGGACGAAGCGAAAAACGCTGAGATCATGGTGGAAAAAGAAGAAACACAAAAAGAAAAAATGTTGGAAATGACGATTGAAGAATTAGACTTGTCTGTTCGTTCATACAACTGTCTAAAACGTGCAGGAATCAATACTGTACAAGAATTGACTAATAAATCTGAACCAGAAATGATTAAAGTACGGAACTTAGGCCGTAAATCTCTTGAAGAGGTCAAAGTGAAATTACACGATCTTGGTTTAGGACTACGTAAAGACGATTAATACGTCTTCGATTACGTTAGTTTCGGCTCGTCTGATCGAGACGACATACGAAAGTGAAGGAGGGAAACCACGTGAGTTATCGTAAACTAGGACGCACATCTAGCCAACGTAAAGCGATGTTGCGTGATTTAACAACTGATTTATTCATTAACGAACGCATCGTTACGACTGAAGCTCGTGCGAAAGAAGTTCGTTCAACTGCAGAAAAAATGATCACTTTAGGTAAACGTGGTGATTTGCATGCACGTCGCCAAGCTGCCGCATTTGTTCGTAATGAAGTTGCTAGCGTTCGTGAAGAAAACGAAGAAGTAGTTATTGAATCAGCTTTGCAAAAATTATTCAATGACATCGCTCCTCGTTACACAGATCGCCAAGGTGGCTACACTCGCATCTTGAAAACAGAACCAAGACGCGGAGATGCTGCACCAATGGTTATCCTAGAACTTGTTTAAAATCACACTTATCATCACTTTATAGATGTTTATTAAGAGTGTTATGATGTTGGAAGAAACTTTCCGAGTCTAGCTCAGCGCCTACACCTCGATGTATTTCGAGGTGTACGCACTCATCATAAAGTGCTTTTTTTTTACTTTCGATGATCTGTCTTGACAGGTCATGGCAAGTGAAAACAAAGTTCTGTTTGGAAATCTCATCGGAATGATTGAAAATAACTTACTTTTTTGGTAGTGTAAGTAAGAATTAACTGGAATGAAGGAGTATATCATGAAGCCGATCATTGAATTGAATGCTATCACCGTTCGTTATACCGAAGAAGATCGTCCGGCGTTGAAGAATGTCTCTTTGTCCATTGAGCAAGGAGAATGGGTTGCGCTTATCGGTCATAACGGTTCAGGAAAATCGACCTTGGCCAAAACGATCAACGGTTTGATTTTACCGCAAGAAGGAAGCGTTGCAGTGGGAGACATGCTGCTTAATGAAGAAAATATTTGGAATATCCGTAAAATGGTCGGAATGGTTTTTCAAAATCCCGACAATCAATTTGTCGGTTCAACTGTAGAAGATGATGTGGCATTTGGTCTAGAGAACCAAGGGATTCCTCGTGACGAAATGGTGATCAGAGTCAAAAATGCTCTAGAACAAGTCCGGATGGAAGAATTTGCAACACGAGAACCAGCCAGACTTTCTGGGGGACAAAAACAGCGAGTAGCCATCGCTGGTGTTGTGGCATTACGTCCCGATATCATCATTTTAGATGAGGCAACTAGTATGCTTGATCCTGAAGGAAGAGAAGAAGTTATTTCAACGATCAAGAAAATCAAGGAAGAAAATAATTTAACTGTTCTGTCAATCACCCATGATATTGATGAGGCAGCCAATGCCAATCGGGTCATGGTCATGCGCCAAGGAGAACTGGTTCGTGAAGGGACGCCGGCAGAAATCTTTTCGGCTGGCCCAGAATTGATCGAATTGGGTCTAGATTTGCCTTTTCCAGAAAAATTGAAGGCAGCTTTGAAGCAGCGCGGCATCTCTGTGCCTGCAGCGTACTTGACAGAGGAAGGAATGGTGGATTGGCTATGGACATTCGTTTTGAAAAAGTAGCATTTACTTATCAACCGCATTCCCCATTTGAGCAACGCGTGTTATTCGATATTGATCTCGAAATCAAAGAAGGCTCGTATACAGCATTGGTGGGTCACACTGGTAGTGGCAAATCAACATTACTACAACACTTGAATGCATTATTAAAGCCAACAGCGGGCAAAGTGACGATTGGTGATCGCGTGATCACTCCTGAAACTGATAATAAGAATTTAAAACCATTGCGTAAAAAAGTAGGAATCGTCTTTCAATTTCCTGAATCGCAATTGTTTGAAGAAACTGTGGCTCGAGATATCGCTTTTGGTCCCCAAAATTTTGGTGTGAGTGAAGAAGCGGCAGCTGAATTAGCGAAAGAGTACATTAAACTCGTTGGTTTAGATGAAAGCTTTCTTGAACGTTCCCCATTTGATCTCTCAGGAGGACAGATGCGCCGAGTAGCCATTGCCGGGGTCTTAGCAATGGAACCGGAAGTATTGGTATTAGATGAGCCAACAGCGGGTTTAGATCCACAAGGACGCAAAGAAATGATGGAGATGTTCCAGCGACTCCATCAAGAGAAAAATATGACCATCATCTTAGTGACCCATTTGATGGATGATGTGGCTAATTTTGCAGATTATGTCTATGTATTAGAAAAAGGACGAATCGTTAAAGAGGGTGCACCGAAGAATGTTTTTCAAGATATCGAATGGCTACAAGAAAAACAATTAGGCGTACCAACAGCAACTGCTTTTGCAGCGTTGTTGCAAGCGAAAGGGTTGCATTTCGAACGCTTGCCATTGACAGCAGAAGAACTTGCGGATCAACTGGTAGCAAAGGAGGCGACCGCAAATGATGAATAAACTAATCTTTGGCCGCTTTATTCCAGGAGATTCCTTTATCCATAAACTCGATCCACGGGTGAAATTACTTGCCAGTTTTTATTTTATTGGAATCATTTTTTTGGCAAACAATTGGCAGAGCTATCTTTTGGCAGCTGTTTTTACGCTATTTAGCATTTTTCTTTCCAAAATTGATTTGGGTTTTTTCGTTCGTGGTGTTCGCCCGTTGATCTGGCTGATTTTATTCACTGTAGCATTGCAGATTCTCTTTACGACGGGTGGAGAAGTCTATTGGTCCTGGTGGATCTTCAATATTACCGAATTTGGTTTGCAGAATGGTGCGTTCATTTTTTGCCGTTTTGTTTTGATTATTTTTATGTCGACATTGCTGACGTTGACGACACCACCTTTGGAGTTGTCAGATGCAATCGAATATATATTACGCCCATTAAAAGCCATCCGATTTCCCGTGCATGAAATTTCTTTGATGCTGTCGATCGCACTTCGCTTTGTGCCGACATTAATGGATGAGACTGAGAAAATTATGAATGCCCAGCGTGCCCGCGGAGTCGATTTCGGAGAAGGCGGGTTGTTGCAAAAGATGAAAGCTATCGTCCCATTGCTGATCCCTTTGTTTGTCAGCAGTTTTAACCGGGCAGAGGACCTAGCTACAGCCATGGAGGCTAGAGGCTATCAAGGCGGTGAAGGGCGGACCAAGTATCGGATTCTTCACTGGCACAACCGCGACACACTCGTAGTGTTGGTCTTTGTGCTCTTTACAGTAGGTTTAGTATTATTAAGAGGATAAAAGTAAATGTCTGGGGAGTGCAATCGGCTCCTCAGATTTTTTTGAGAAAATGAAAGCAGGTGAGAAGATGGTACGTTATAAAGCAACGATTGCTTACGATGGCACCAATTTCCAAGGATTTCAGCGCCAACCCAATGGACGCACAGTACAAGAAGAAATCGAAAAAACATTGACTCGCATGAACAATGGACAAGCAGTCCAAATCCACGGTTCAGGACGGACCGATGCGGGTGTCCATGCTTTAGGTCAAGTGATTCATTTTGACTTTGACGAACGTCCATTAGAAAAAATGCGCTTTGGACTTGATACACAAACACCGGAAGATATTGCTGTGAAACAGGTGGAAATCGTCGATGAACACTTTCACGCCCGCTATCTTGTGCGGGAGAAGACCTATCAATTTCGCGTAGATATCGGCAAACCACGAAGCCCTTTTCGTAGATATTACGCAAGCTATTACCCGTATCCGTTGGACCTAATGAAAATCCAGCAAGCTTTACCCGATTTATTAGGTACGCATGATTTTACCAGTTTTTGTGCCACTGGCAGCTCCGTAGAAGATAAAGTCCGGACGATTCACCAAGCTAGTATGGAAGTGAATGAGGCCGGAGACGAACTACTCTTTACCTTTCGAGGCGATGGCTTCTTATATAAAATGATCCGCATCATGGTCGGAACCCTGTTGAAGATCGGTAATGGACGCTTACCAGCAGATAGCATTCCCGCCATTATTGCCCAAAAAGACCGCAATGCCGCTGGACCTACTGCTCATCCGGAAGGGTTGTATTTGGTTCGCGTAGCCTATGAATAAAAGAGAACTAAAAGAAAGAAGCGCCTCCTAAGGTTCGATTCGTATCGATCCGTTGGGGGGCGCTTCTTTTCGCAGCTGACTGCTATTGTGGCAGATAAAGAAGGTATCGATTGCTCTCATCTGCCTGGCTTGTCTGTGGGTGTGTGTTCTATCTCAGCTGCTACTTTTCTTTGATAGAAATAGCGGAACAAAATAAAGAGCAGTAGGCAGCTAAAGAATAAAATGACTCCGATCACAAAACCTTGCGGTAAATAAGTCAGTTCAAGATGGTGGGTACCGCTTGGGATCTTCACACTGATAAACGCATCTTGGAAAGCGTCAATAGCGATAGGTTTGCCATCCAGTTTGGCAGACCAGCCCTTGTCATAAGGAATCGTAGTGATAAGCTGCTGTTCTTTCTCAGTAGTGATATCGGCTTCGGCATTTTGTTTGCCGACAGTCATCGCAACACCTCTCTCTTGAATGGCATCGATTGCCCGTTGAAAGGCGGTAGTGTCTAATGTCACCACCTGTGGGTTTTGGAAAGAAATTGACTGAGTGCCATAGAAACTTGCCGTAAACTGCACGGTCGTTGCCGTATCATAGTAGCCTAGATCATAATATTGACCATTGATTCCAATTTGACTTTCCCGCTGTTCCCCGTTCACAGTGATCGTAGCTGTAGAACTCTCTAATTCACCGAAGTTTGCCGGATACAGACTAAGATAGGCTTGGGAATGAGCAGGTACTTCTACTTGCCAAGTAATCTCTTTCGCCACATTGCTTTCTTGCTCTTGGAATGTCGTGTACATGCCATTTTCAGTGATATCGGTGTTTTTGCTGTGAATGACAGTGATCGGTTGAAAATCAAAATAGTTTTGTTCAATGTTTGCCAAACCGTTGATCAAATTCTTCTGGCTGGTTAGATTGTCGTTGGCAGGCTGTTGGATCTTATTGATCGAAGGCTCTGCTAACATGGCAAGGGGAAGAGCGTTGCTATTTTGATAAAGCTTGTAGTCTCCAGCTTCTCCTACGCGTTCAAAACCGTATTTTGTTAAGTTTTGTTTGCTAATATTGTATTTGATGCCGGTGAAAGCATCCATTAGCAATGTATTATTCGGATAACGGATATTAAGATTCGTTCCTCTTGAACGAAAACCTAATTTATCTAAGTAACTAGAGGAGTTGCGGTTGCGGATTGAAGAAAACATGCTGACACCGCTGTAACCATAGTTGATACTGTCATTGGAAGAAACGGGATCCAGATTTTCCAAACGGAAAAAGGTCTCATTGTCTTTATCGGCTTGATCCACCAATTGCTTGATTGAAGGATAAGGATCAGTGAACAGACTTCGAGAGGCGTAATTCCAATCATTTAAGATTCCGCGAACCATCCCACTCGTGTTGATCGCCATTTCACCGCAAACGAAAACCAACAAGAGAAGTGCCACTTTCTTTTTAGTTAGCATACCAAGTTGACCGAAACCGATACACAGCAAGTAAAGGGCAAAGAAAACAATCGTTAACGCAAAAGAGGCTGTGGTGACGAATTCATACGAGTTTCCTCCCAGTCCATAAGAAAGTGCAAAGAGAGCAATCGTAGATAGTCCGACAATCACAAACAGACCTCGGTCTTTTTGCTGCAGCTGTTCCCAACCACAACCAGCCAAAAGAATCACTAGAAAGGAGAACAAATAGGCATAGCGGAACAAGAACATGTTTGGGGCATGCATCCCATGCCAGAAGAGATTCAAGGGAACGATATAGAAACTGGCGATCAAAATGCTAAACAATCCAGCATATAGCAGTTTATCTTTTAAAGGAATTCTCTTAGAAACAAAGTATAAAATACAAAGTAGTAATGGCAGTAGGCCAATATAAATAAACGGGATCGAACCGTATTTAGTTGTATCATATACGCCAATCATATTTTTCATTACAAGATCGAAAACACCAGTAGCTTCTGTCTTGAACTTCGTGATAGTGGACAATTCTTCCCCATTTGAACGTAAATCAAGTACAGCAGGCAAAATGATGATCATGGAAGCCCCACCGGCTAATAAAGAAGTGATGCCGTAAGGGATGATTGCTTTCTTGTTTTGCTTCCAATCGCGACCTAATTGCACGAATAGATACAAGACGGAGAACACTCCGATCATGAATCCCATATAAAAACTTGAGATAAATAACAGTAGGTAACTGACAAACAGAAGAGTCGGTTTTTTTTGTTGCAAGAGCCGATCAATCCCTAGAATCACTAATGGCAGGTAAATAAGTGCATCTAGCCACATGATCAATTCGGAGTGAGCAGTGATAAAGGACATCAACGCATAGCAGACAGCAAGCGTAACATGATGCCACCGTTGGATTTTAAATGTTTGACTCGCGTAAAACCAAAATGCGAGTCCGGCGCTGCCGATTTTCAAAAGTGTCAGCACATAGAGCGTATCTGGCATCAATTGATTGGGAAACAATAAAACCAGCGGCGTAAAAAGACCACCTAAATAGTAAGAGATCAGTGCAAGATAGTTCAACCCTAAAGAGGCATTCCAAGTATAGAAGATACTCTGCTTGCCTAATAAGACATTACGAAAACTGGCATGGAAATTCGAAAATTGCGAAAAGGCATCGCTCGCTAAGACACTGCGGCTGCTGCCGGGATAGATTCCGATCGTTAAATAAATGACTGCCATAATCAGTAACGGCAGCAGAAAACTGGCGGTCATATAAGGCCAATGTTGTTTGATGAATGATTTGATAGTAGCCAAGAATAGTCACCTAATCCTTATGAATTTTTTATTAGTGTACCATAATTCAAAGGATTAAAAAAACAATGTCATTAGCTGTTTAAAGAAAAAACAAAGGACATAAGAAAGGAAAGGAGGAATGAAACGGAAGACAACAAAAAAGACCGCTCGCAAGAACGGCCGAAAATGTGTGGTTAAGATTATACGCGCTCAACTTTTCCAGATTTCAAAGCACGAGTTGACACCCAAACTTTTTTAGGTTTTCCGTCAATCATAACGCGAACTTTTTGCAAGTTAGGTTTCACAGTACGTTTTGTCGCATTCATTGCGTGTGAACGGTTGTTTCCACTTGTAGTTTTACGTCCAGTAAAGTAACAAACTTTAGCCATGTGGTTATTTCCTCCTTTGCCTTGATGTTGGAGCGCTATTTCAGCTCATACCATCTGAATTTATCATAGAAAGTTAGAAAATGCAAGGGTAATTTTCAAGAAAGATTGACTTTTAGCAGTAAACATTGTAAATTAAACAAGGTCAGAATACAAGAATATCTGATGCCAAGCCCCTTTTCATAAGTCACATCCTTTTATTTGACTAGCAGCTATGATAAAATGTGAGAGAAGAAAGATGGGAATATCCCGCTTAAGGAGGCTATATTATGGCTGTAAAAATCAAAACCTCATCAGGTATTATTGAAATCAGCAACGAGGTCATCGCCACAGTTGTCGGTGGCGCAGCAACAGATGTGTTTGGTATTGTGGGCATGGCCAGCAAGAAACAGATCAAGGACAACATCAATGAAATTTTACGCAAAGAAAACTATTCTCGCGGTGTCGTTGTTCGTCAAGAAGAAAACGGTATTGCAGTGGATGTCTACACGATCGTTAGCTATGGTACAAAAATTTCTGAAGTTTCCCGCAATGTGCAAGAAAAAGTGAAATATAATCTTGAAACAATGCTAGGCGTTTCAGCAAATTCAGTGAATGTTTTTGTCCAAGGTGTACGTGTACTGCCAGATTAGGCAAGTGATCCGCTTGCGGCGGATGATTTTAAGGAGGATTATCAGTGAAGGTAACGAATATCAGCGCAGGTCAGTTTCAAGAGATGGTGCAGGCAGGCGCGGCTCGTCTACAAGTAAATGCAGAGTTTGTCAATTCATTGAATGTATTTCCAGTACCTGATGGAGATACAGGAACGAATATGAATTTATCAATGACAAGCGGTGCTAAAGCAGTAGCAGATGCCACTTCAGAAAAAGTGGGCGATCTTGCCACAACTCTTTCAAAAGGACTACTAATGGGCGCACGAGGAAACTCAGGCGTCATTTTGTCTCAATTGTTCCGTGGATTTGCTAAAGCGATCCCCACGGTCGAAACATTAACTGCGCCAGAATTGGCACAAGCCTTTACACATGGGGTCGAAACCGCCTATAAAGCAGTCATGAAACCCGTAGAAGGAACGATTCTGACAGTAGCACGTATTGCTGCAGAATACGGTGAGAAAAAAGCACAAACTAGTGATGACTGTGTAGAAGTCATGAAAGCAGTCGTTCACGGAGCAAAACGTGCGCTAGCCAAAACACCAGATCTATTGCCAGTCTTGAAAGAAGTTGGTGTAGTCGATAGTGGTGGCCAAGGATTATTGTTCATTTATGAAGGGTTCTTAAATGCACTGACTGGAGAATATCAAGCCAATGAGGTCTATGAACCAACACCAGCAGCAATGGATGAAATGGTCAATGCCGAACATCATCGCAGCGTTCAAGGACAAATGGCTACAGAAGACATCAAATTCGGTTATTGTACAGAGATCATGGTCAAAATTGGTGAAGGACCAACAGTGGACAGTACGTTTGATTATGAAACATTCCGAAATTATCTAAACGAACTTGGAGATTCTCTTTTAGTCGTCAATGACGATGAGATTATCAAAGTCCATGTACACACAGAACATCCAGGTGAAGTCATGAACTATGGCCAAAAATTTGGTTCTTTGATCAAGATCAAGGTGGATAATATGCGTGTACAGCATGAAACAATTCTGGAGCACGATCAACCCTCTGCTGCAGTGAAACGTCCGCGTACACCTTATGCAATCATTGCTATCGCAGCCGGTGATGGATTAAATAAACTATTTACCAGCTTAGGTGCAGGCTATGTGATCAGCGGTGGTCAAACGATGAATCCAAGCACGGAAGACATCGTGACTGCTATCAATGAAGTGAACGCAGATCAGGTTATCGTCTTACCAAACAATAAGAATATCTTTATGGCTGCACAACAAGCAGCAGAAGTATCGGACATCCCAGTCGCTGTTGTTGAGACCCGTACGATTTCACAAGGGATGACAGCAATGTTGGCCTTCAATGAACAAGCAACGTTAGCGGAAAATCAACAAGCGATGACTGAAATCTTGTCAAGTGTTGTCAGTGGTTCGGTGACACACGCGATTCGTAATACAGCGATCGATGGAATTGAAATCACAGAAGGTGATTTCTTGGGAATGGTTGATGGGAAAATCGTGGTTTCTGTACCCGATTGTTTCTCTGCTTCCATGGATACATTGCAGAAGATGATTTCAGATGAAACAGAAATCGTTACGATTATTATCGGCGAAGAAGGAAAAGCAAAAGAAGCAGCAAAAATCGAAGCAGCATTGACAGAAATCTATCCGGAGATCGAAGTGGAGATCCATCAAGGAGATCAACCTGTTTATCCGTATCTTTTCTCGGCTGAATAAAACTTGAAAGCAGACGGGGCAAAAGTCGCAGGGCGATTTTTGTTTCCGTCTCTTTTTTGATTGATAGAGAAACAGCCTGTTTTTGCTCATCTTTTTTCATTCAAATTCTTCGTAATTTAAACAGAGAAGAGTAAAATAAAGAAAGCAATCTGCAAACAACTAGTTTTGAGGAGGGAAGAAATGCTTGATCAGCCAATCACTGTTTTGTCTGGTGTCGGAGAAAAGCGAGCAAAAGATCTCGCAGCGCTTGGAATCCAGACAATCGAAGATTTATTGCGATATTACCCCTTTCGCTACGAAGATATTCAAGAGCGTCAATTGAACGAGATACAAGATCAAGAAAAAGTCACGATCAAAGGAATCGTTGTTTCCCCGGCTGTTGTAAATCGTTTTGGTTACAAAAAGAGTCGGCTGCAGTTTCGAATGATGCAAGATCATGATGTATTCAATGTTTCCTTTTTTAATCAGCCCTATTTAAAAGATAAAGTTGTTTTGTCTGAAGAAATCGCGGTTTACGGGAAATGGGATGCGAAACGGAAATCACTAGCTGGGATGAAGATTCTTGGCAGCAAGAAGCCAGGTGATTTCGCTCCTATCTATCATGTAAACAAATCGGTACGGCAAAGCGTGCTGGTTGACTTGATCAGGCAGGCATTTGAATCATACGGAGACCAGATCGAGGAAATCTTACCTCTAACTTTAACGGAGAAATATCGGTTATTGGATCGCCAGACTGCTATGCGAGCTATGCACTTTCCAAAAGATCCGCAAGAAAGTCATCAAGCAAAGCGGCGAATCATCTTTGAAGAGTTCTTCCTATTTCAAATGCAGATCCAAGGATTGAAAATTTCCGAAAAGGCTGAAAAGAACGGCTTAGCCATTGACTATGATGTTCAGCGGTTAAAAGCTTTCACCCAGACACTGCCTTTCGAATTGACTGCTGCTCAAAAGCGAGTCACCAACGAGATCTGTCATGACCTCAAAAGTCCGCAACATATGCAGCGACTGCTGCAAGGAGATGTCGGTAGCGGCAAAACAGTTGTGGCTGCTATCGCACTGTACGCCACTATGACAGCTGGCTTTCAAGGGGCGTTAATGGTACCAACTGAGATTCTGGCACAACAACATTTGGAAAGCCTTAACCAGTTATTTGATCCGCTAGAAGTGACAACGGCACTGCTGACAGGGTCCACCAAGACAAAGGAACGGCGAGTGATCTTGGAGCAATTGGCTGCAGGTGAGATCGATATTGTCGTAGGGACGCATGCGTTGATCCAAGAAGGGGTCAATTTTGCCCGTCTAGGTTTAGTCATCACAGATGAGCAGCATCGCTTTGGTGTCAATCAGCGAAAAATATTGCGAGAAAAAGGATATTTGCCGGATGTTTTGTTCATGACGGCGACGCCGATACCACGAACCTTGGCCATCACGGCCTATGGTGAGATGGATGTTTCCATCATCGATGAGATGCCAGCTGGCCGGATTCCGGTCGAAACGCGTTGGGTACGACCACCTCAATTGGAATCTGTGCTGGACTGGGCTCGTCAGGAATTAGCGAAAGGACATCAAATGTATGTGATCTGTCCGCTGATTGAAGAATCAGAAATGTTAGATGTCAAGAATGCTACGGAGATTTACGAGCAGCTGCAGGCTTATTTTGCCCCTAACTACCAAGTGGGCATTCTCCACGGCAAAATGAAAAATATAGAAAAAGACGAGATCATGGAAGAGTTCAAGGACAACCAGTTACAGATCTTGGTATCAACGACAGTTATTGAAGTAGGGGTAAATGTACCCAATGCGACAGTCATGTTGATTATTGATGCAGATCGTTTTGGGTTAGCTCAGTTGCACCAGTTGCGGGGGCGTGTCGGCCGTGGTGCAGATGCTTCTTACTGTATTTTGGTGGCAAATCCCAAAAATGAAACCGGAATAGAGCGGATGAAAATCATGACTGAAACCACCAATGGCTTTGTCGTCAGTGAAAAAGATCTGCAATTGCGAGGTCCCGGGGAAGTCTTTGGTAATCGTCAATCAGGTTTACCTGAATTCGCCGCAGCCGATTTAGTAGCCGATGCCCATATTCTTGAAGTTGCACAAGTAGAAGCAACTCAAATCTGGCAGAAGCACCAATGGCAGATTTTACCGGAGTATCAAGCGCTAGCCGATTATTTAGCAGCAGAAAAACGAGACAATCAATTTTTTGATTAAAGAATATGGTATACTAACTTGGAAAAATGAAGGGAGTGGCGTATGTCATGAAAATTGCCGTAGATGCCATGGGTGGCGATAACGCACCAAAAGCGATCGTTGAAGGCGTCATGTTAGCAAAAAAAGAATATCCAGAAATCGAATTTCTATTATACGGAAAAGAAGATGAAATCAGAAAATATGTGACAGACGAAAGTCAGCTTACAATCATTCATACCGATGAAAAAATCAACAGTGATGATGAACCTGTTAAAGCGATCCGCCGCAAAAAGAACGCATCGATGGTCTTAGCAGCCCAAGCGGTCAAAGAAGGTCAAGCGGATGCCATTTTCTCTGCTGGAAATACCGGTGCTTTGTTAGCTGCAGGTTTGTTTATCGTAGGTCGTATCAAAGGAATCGAACGTCCTGGCTTAATGTCGACGATGCCTGTACTTGGGAAAGAAACTGGCTTTGATATGCTGGATCTAGGAGCGAATGCTGACAATAAAGCAGAACATCTCGTTCAATATGCTGTGTTAGGTTCTTTTTACGCTCAAAAAGTCCGAGGCATTCAACAACCGCGAGTAGGGTTGCTAAACAATGGGACGGAAGAGACCAAAGGCAGCGAGTTAACCAAAAAAGCGTTTGAATTGTTGACCAAAGAATCATCGATTCACTTTATCGGAAATGTTGAAGCTAGGGAACTTTTGAACGGTGCAGCGGATGTTGTGGTCACAGATGGATTCACTGGGAACGCCGTCTTGAAATCCATTGAAGGAACCGCATTGAATATGATGTCGTTATTGAAACAATCCATCATGAATTCCGGAACCAAAGGGAAATTAGGGGCTTTATTATTGAAAGATGCCTTGCGCAATTTAAAAAATGAGATGGATTATGCCAAACACGGAGGGGCTGTCTTGTTTGGTCTGAAAGCACCAGTGATCAAAACACATGGAGCGACTGGACCAGATGCCGTGGCAGCAACCATCAAACAAATCTATACCATGTTGCAGGCAGATGTGGTTCCTCAATTGGTGGCTCATTTTGAAGAAACACCTAAGCATGAAGAGCCAACGCAATGAGACTGCAATCATTGTAATGAAAATGCAAAAAAGGACTAGACAAATTTGCATGTAAGCAGTACAATGTTTGTTAGCCATTCTATGTTTTGTGCGAACGCGTGGAGGTGAAGGCAATTGACGCGAGAAGAAGTATTCAAGAAAGTTGCAGTAGTGATCGCAAACCATTTTGAGATCGATGCAGATAAAGTAACGGATACAATGAGTATTAAAGACGACTTAAATGCTGATTCAATCAGTGTGATGGAATTCGTCTTAGAATTAGAAGATGAATTTGGTACGGAGATTTCTGATGAAGATGCCGAACAGATTGAAACAGTCGGCGGAGCAGTTGATTATATTTCAAGCCATCTTGCTTAAGACAGATACAGGAGCTGAGTCATAGATGACCCAGCTCTTTCTTTATCAGAATTTGTTTAATAACCATTCGTTTCTCGAAAAAAAGTGCCTTTTCTTTGCACCATCCTGAAAAAATGTAAATGAAATGTAAGTATTCTGAAAATTCAGTATCTTAAAAATTTATAGACTTGCAATCTAGTGAGTGATTCTATATAATTATTAAGAAAATATTACACGATGTTAAGAAAGCATTTGGAATTTGACTTATAATTCCTACTTTTTTACATTAGAGGGCACTTCATCTTATAAAAAAGAGAGGGGTATTCGATTGTCAACTGATAATCAATTACTAGATGTTCAAAACCTACATACAGGTTTTCGTATTAAAGATGATTACTATGACGCTGTAGACGGTGTTTCTTTTACGTTGGAACGCAATGAGATTTTAGCGATCGTAGGCGAATCCGGATGTGGAAAAAGTACCTTAGCTACAACGATTATGGGATTGCATGATCCAAACAATACCAAAATCACCGGTGAAATCTTATACAAAGACTTGAATTTGTCAAACTTAAATGAAACACTTTACAACAAAATTCGCGGGAACGACATTGGGATGATTTTCCAAGATCCATTGTCCGCTTTGAACCCACTCATGCGTATTGAAGACCAAATCAAAGAAGGTTTATCTTATCATACAAATATGAATGCGGAACAGAGACAAGCCCGGGCCCTTGAATTACTAGATCAAGTAGGAATTCCAAATCCAGCACGGGTGGGTCGCCAGTATCCCCACGAATTATCCGGTGGGATGCGGCAACGGGTGATCATTGCCATTGCCATCGCATGCAAACCGCCAATTGTTATTGCTGATGAGCCAACCACTGCATTGGATGTAACCATCCAAGCACAGATCCTAGATTTGTTGAAAGATTTGCAGGCTGAAACACAAACGGGAATCATTTTGATCACCCATGACTTAGGTGTAGTGGCAGAAATGGCTGATCGTGTAGCCGTTATGTATGGCGGTCAGTTTGTTGAAGTTGCCACAGCGGAAGAGTTGTTTGCAAATCCAAAACACCCTTATACACGCTCTTTGCTGAACTCAATTCCACAAGAAGATTCTCAAGACAGTGAACTGCACGTGATTGAAGGCGTCGTTCCTTCATTGAAAAACATGCCAAGAACTGGTTGCCGTTTTGCTGCTCGTATCCCTTGGATCCCAGCTAGTGACCACGAAGAAAATCCTGTCCTGCATGAAGTTGCACCAGATCATTTAGTTCGCTGTACTTGCTATAAGCATTTTCATTTTAGAGACGAAGAAGGAGAAGTGTAGATGTCAGAATTAATCACAATCAAAGATCTGAAAGTCCACTATCCGATTCGCAGCGGTTTTTTCAACCGCGTAACGGACTATGTCTATGCTGTTGACGGTGTGGATTTCATCATCGAAAAGGGAAAAACTTACGGTCTGGTAGGAGAATCAGGCTCTGGAAAATCAACAACAGGGAAAGCAATCGTTGGCTTGGAAAAGATTACCAGCGGTGAAGTCATTTACGAAGGACAAGATGTCACAAAGCGCTCTGTCCGCAAAAAAATGAATTACAACAAGGATGTTCAAATGATTTTTCAAGATTCTATGTCAAGTCTGAATCCTAAAAAGCGGGTAGTGGATATTATTGCTGAACCGCTACGGAATTTTGAACGTTTGAGTGACCAAGAAGAAAAACAACGGGTGAAACGGCTTTTGGATATCGTTGGGATGCCAGAAGATGCTTTATACAAATACCCTCATGAATTCTCTGGTGGACAGAGACAACGTTTGGGGGTTGCCCGCGCAGTGGCATCGAACCCTAAATTGATCGTTGCTGATGAACCTGTTTCTGCATTGGACCTGTCTGTACAGGCACAGGTGCTCAACTTTATGAAACGAATCCAACAAGAGTTTGGCTTAAGTTTCTTATTCATCTCTCATGACTTGGGTGTTGTGAAACACATGTGCGACAATATCGCCATCATGTATAAAGGTCGTTTTGTTGAAATCGGTACACGCCAAGATATTTATCAAGATCCGCGTCATATTTATACGAAGCGGTTATTGTCAGCTATTCCTCAAATTGATGTGAAAAATCGTGAGGCGCATAAAGAAAACCGCCGTCGGGTAGAGTTGGAATATGTCACTCACCAAAAAGATTACTATGATGAAACAGGTCGTGTTTATGACCTTAGAACCATCACAGGAACACATCAAGTCGCTTTGAAAAATGGGGGTGCTGAATAATGTGGAAAACAATTCTACGTCGTTTGATATTAATGATCCCGCAAGTCATTATTTTGAGTGTCTTAATTTTCTTGATTGCACAAGCAATGCCCGGGGATCCATTTACAGGATTGATTAATCCGAACCAAGATCCAGCAGTTATTGAACGGATGCGGGAAGCAGCCGGATTGAATGATCCTTGGTATACACAATATTTCCGTTGGATCGGAAATGCACTTAAAGGAGATTTTGGTCAAAGTTTTATCTATAAACTACCAGTAGCAACATTACTTTCAGGACGGATCAGCAACACATTGTGGCTATCTTTGTTAACAGTTATCTTAACGTATGTGATCGCGATTCCTTTAGGAATGTTGGCTGGACGTTACCAAAATTCGATTTTAGATAAAGTCGTTGTCGTGTATAACTTCTTTAGTTTTGCGGTACCATTGTTTATCTTTGCATTGATTGCACTGTTTATCTTTGGTTATCGTTTAGGTTGGTTCCCAACTGGGGGGTCTGTAGCACCAGGCGTAACGGGAATGGCTGAGTTTTGGAGCCGTCTGTATCATCTGATCTTACCGGCTATCACTTCTGCGCTATTAGGTACCGCTGTGACGATCCAGTATCTGCGGAGTGAAGTGATTGATTCCAAATCATTGGATTTCGTGCGAACTGCTCGTTCGAAAGGGGTGCCAACTAGTAAAGTCTTCTCACGTCACGTGTTCCGAAATGCATCCTTGCCGATCGCATCTCAAATGGGGTATGAGATCACTTCATTGATCGCTGGTTCAGTGGTCATTGAAAAAATCTTTGCTTACCCAGGTGTCGGAAAATTATTTATCGATAGTATTGTACAGCGGGATTATGCCGTGATCACTTCGTTGACTTTGATATTAGGTCTGGCGACATTGATCGGTACATTGCTATCAGACATCATTATGAGTATTGTTGATCCAAGAATCAGAATCCAGTAGGAGGGGATAAACGTGTCTGAAAAGAAAGAAAAAGTGTTAAAACAAGAAAGTATCCCACCTATGGGATTACAAATGATTTTTCGTGAATTTTTAAAAGACAAGATCGCTATTTTTTCGTTGGTCTTGTTGGTAGCAGTACTGCTTTTCGTATTCATCGGCTCGGCAGTCATTGATCAAAGCCAAGTCATGCATGTAAGTATTCTAGATAAATATGCTGCACCAGGAGCAGTCTCACCAAATGGCGGCACCTACCTATTAGGGGCGGATGAAGGTGGCCGTGATGTTTGGGGACAATTGATCATTGGAGCGCGTAATTCGATTTTGATTGGGTTTTCCATCACGATCATTACATCGATCGTCGGAGTTGGCTTGGGGATCATTTCAGGTTACTATGGCGGGTTGATTGATAATATCTTGATGCGTATCGTCGATTTTGTCATGATCTTACCGATCATGTTGATCATTATCGTTATTGTTTCGATCATACCTCGCTACAATGTTTGGACGTTTATCTGGGTCATGAGTGCCTTTTATTGGGTCGGAAAAGCGAGACTCTTCCGCAGTAAGACCCTTTCTGAAGGGCGCCGAGATTATGTGAGTGCGTCAAAAACATTAGGGACCAATGATTTTGTGATCATGTTTCGCGAAATCATGCCGAACTTAAGCTCATTGATCATCACCAACTTGACGATGAACTTTGCAGCAAATATCGGTATCGAAACAACTCTAACGTTCTTGGGCTTTGGTCTGCCAACGAATGTTCCAAGTTTGGGAACATTGATTGGGTACGCCAGCAGCGGTGATGTGCTGGTCAACAGACAATGGATATGGTTACCCGCGTCAATATTGATTTTAGTATTGATGTTGAGTATAAACTACGTTGGTCAGGCATTTAAGCGTTCAGCCGATGCACGTCAACGACTAGGTTAAAACAAGGAGGATACAGGATGAAGAAAAATATTTTTGGTATGGTCACACTTTTGTCAGTCTTAGCATTGGCAGCTTGTGGCGGCAATAGTGGCGGAACAGATTCATCAGGCGGCAGCAACTCAGCAACTGAAACAGAAGATATTAGCTCTATGCCGGTTGAAGTCAAAAATGACGCAGAAGCAATCAAAGGCGGTACATTGGACGTCGCAGTAGTTATGGATACACAATTCCAAGGTTTGTTCCAAACTGAATTTTATCAAGACAATTATGATTCTCAGTTCATGCAACCAAGTAATGAAAGTTTATTCTTAACAGATGCTGATTTTCGAATTGTTGATGGTGGGGCTGCAAATCTTAAATTAGATGAAGATAATAACACAGCAACGATTACATTACGCGACAATTTGAAATGGTCAGACGGCGAAGATGTAACAGCAGATGACGTGATTTTCTCCTATGAAGTGATCGGTAACAAAGATTACACAGGAATCCGTTATGACAACAACTTTACAAATATTGTTGGGATGGAAGATTACCACGATGGCAAATCTGACACAATCTCAGGAATCACAAAAGAAAGCGACAAAGTCGTTAAAATTCAATACAAAGAAGTTCACCCTGGTATGATGCAAGCAGGCGGCGGTATCTGGTCTTCTGCTTTACCAAAACATGCGTTTGAAGGTATTGCAGTCAAAGATATGGAATCAAGTGATCCTGTTCGTAAAACACCAATCGTTTTCGGACCTTACGTAATGTCAAACATCGTAGCCGGTGAATCTGTAGAATACGTACCAAATGAGTATTACTACGGTGGCAAACCTAAAATGGATAAATTGTCATTTAAAGCAGTTCCAGCAGCTTCAATCGTAGAAGGTTTAAAAGCGAAGCAATATGATTTAGCATTGTCAATGCCAACAGATACTTACCCAACTTACAAAGATGCAGATGGCTACCAAATCTTGGGCCGTCCTGAGCAAGCTTATACGTATATTGGATTTAAGTTAGGTACTTGGGATGATAAAGAAGGAAAAGTTAACTACAATCCTGAATCAAAAATGGCGGACAAATCATTGCGTCAAGCAATGGGTTACGCACTAGATAATGATGCTGTCGGTAGCCGTTTCTATAATGGCCTACGTTCAAATGCGACAACATTGATCCCACCGGTATTTGGAACATTGCACGATACAGAAGTTAAAGGTTACACACAAGATATCGACAAAGCAAACAAATTGTTAGACGATGCTGGTTACAAAGATGTTGACGGCGACGGCATGCGTGAAGACAAAAACGGTGAAAAATTAACCATCAATTTTGCTTCAATGTCAGGTGGCGAAACAGCTCAACCATTGGCTGATTACTACATCCAACAATGGAATGAAATCGGCTTAGATGTGAAATACACAACTGGTCGTTTGATTGATTTCCAAGCATTCTATGATAAATTGAAAAATGATGATCCTGAAATCGATGTGTATCAAGGTGCATGGGGAACAGGTTCAGATCCTTCACCAACCGGACTTTATGGACCAAACTCAGCATTTAACTACACTCGTTTTGAATCTGATGAAAATACGAAGCTATTAGAAGCAATCGACTCTAAAGAATCATTTGATGAAGCAAAACGTAAAGAAGCATTTGATGCATGGCAAGAATACGCTGCGGATGAAGCATTTGTTATTCCTTCGCTTTACCGTAACCAAGTATTACCAGTATCTAATCGCGTCAAAGATTTCACATGGGCATATGATGCAGATCACAATCCATGGGCAACAGTTTCTGTAACAGCAGAATCTCGCTAATTTAGGAAAAGACGTTCTTTCGGGAACGTCTTTTTTTATTTTGTTCGCGGCAAAATCAATAAAAAACAATGAATCAGTCATGGAAACAAAGAGCAGGAGAATAAACGGTTAAAATTTTTTTATGGAGGCTTCAAGTTTTTGGACGAAACATTTCATAATTAGCCAAAAACCAGTATAATAGGGAAGTGTCGATAAACTAATGAAGGAATGTGGCAAATGAATACACAGCTAATGAACGAATTAAAAGAGGATTACGGCATTGTCTTCCATGATGTAGATTTACTCGAACAAGCGTTTACGCATTCATCTTATGTGAATGAGCATCGCAATTTGCACCTATCCGATAATGAGCGCCTAGAATTTCTAGGAGATGCTGTTTTAGAATTGATCGTCTCACGGTATTTGTACCGTGAACTGCCGGACCTTCCTGAAGGGAAGTTGACAAAGCTGCGGGCAGCAATCGTTCGCGAAGATAGCTTATCAATGTTTGCCAAAGATTGCCGTTTTGATCAATATATTCGGTTAGGCAAAGGAGAGGAAAACTCTGGCGGACGTAAGCGTCCCTCATTGTTATGCGATCTTTTTGAAGCTTTTTTAGGTGCGTTGTACTTGGATCAAGGTTTGGAGAGCGTCGACGGTTTCTTGACGGCTGTTGTTTTTCCAAAAGTAAAAGCAGGTGCTTTTTCCCATGAGATGGATCACAAGACCCGATTGCAGGAAGTCTTGCAGCGATCTGGCGATGTGTCCATCAACTATCGTTTAACGAAAGAAGAAGGTCCTGCCCACGAACGAATCTTTTGGACAGAAGTCTATTGTGACGATGTGCTGATTGGCGAGGGGCAAGGAAAATCAAAGAAATTATCAGAGCAAGCAGCGGCAGAAAATGCCTTAGCAAGTCTTGATCAATAAGAAAGGAATGGCGGAGTGTATTTAAAACGAATAGAGATTGCCGGTTTCAAATCCTTTGCAGACCGCACGATCATTGATTTTGAAAATAGTGTGACTGCGGTCGTAGGACCAAATGGCAGCGGCAAGAGCAATATTACTGAAGCGATTCGTTGGGTTTTAGGAGAACAGTCTGCCAAAAGCCTGCGTGGTGGCAAGATGCCTGATATCATTTTTGCAGGATCTGACACTCGCAAGCCATTAAATGTAGCGGAAGTAACGATTATTTTAGATAATACCGATCACTATTTACCAATGGATTACAGTGAGATCAGTGTGACTCGCCGGTTAAGGAGAACCGGTGAAAGCGACTTTTATTTGAACAAACAAAGTTGCCGCCTGCGAGATGTCCAGGAACTCTTTATGGATTCCGGGCTAGGAAAAGAATCATTTTCGATTATTTCTCAAGGGAAAGTCGAAGCGATTTTCAGCAGCAAACCAGAAGATCGTCGCGGTATTTTTGAAGAAGCTGCCGGTGTTTTGAAATACAAACAGCGTAAGAAAAAAGCAGAACAGAAATTGTTTGAAACAGAAGACAACCTTAACCGTCTACAAGATATTATTTATGAGTTAGAGGATCAATTGATTCCGTTAGCTGCTCAAAGTGAAGCGGCCAAACAATTTTTGTCATTGAAGGAAAAATTAACGGAAGTAGACGTGGCTTTTTCTGTCATGGAGATCCAGACAGCCAAACGGGCGTGGGAAACAGCTACAGAACAGCTGGAACTATTAAATCATCAGTTGGCTGAAATCACGCAGCAAATCAATACCGATGAACGCAGTGTGCAGCAATTGCGGCAGCGTCGAGCAGCCTTCGATGAATCATTGGAGCAGCTCAATCAGCAGCTGTTGCAAGTAACGGAAGGGCTGAAGCAAGCCGAAGGCCAAAAAGAAGTACTGTTGGAGCGCTCCAAGCATACGCAAAAAAGCACAGCAGAATATCAAGAGACCTTGGATGCCGTCAGTGAACGCCTCCAACAGTTGAATGACGAAAAAGCTGAATTGATTCATGAACTGTCGCAAAAGAATCGCAGTGTCCAAGAGGCAGAAGTAGCGATTGCTGATTGTCGAGCGGAACAAGAAAAGTATCAGAAATCGGCCAAAGAGATCATCGAAGAATTACGCAGTCAATATGTTGAAGCAATGCAGGAGCAAGCAACGGTCGGCAATGAGCTCAAATATCTTGAGCGCCAATACCAGCAAGAATCGGCAAAAAATCAAACAGCCGTTACGAAGCAGACAGAACTGTCGACAGCGATCAAAGAAAAAGCGACAGCCGCAGAAATCGTTAATGAACGCTTGCAAGCCGTGCAGCAACAGTTGGACGAACAGCGGAAGCAATATATCCATTTACAAGAGAAAGCCAAAGAGAACAAAGAAAAATTTGATGATGCACAGAAAAAAATGTATCAGTTAATGAACCAAGTCCAACAAGTGCGGGCAAAACAACGGAGTTTACAGGATATCCAAGAAAACTATGCTGGCTTTTATCAAGGCGTCAGACTAGTTCTAAAAAATAAGCAGCAGCTAACCGGTGTCGTGGGTGCTGTTGCAGAATTGATCGAAGTACCAGAAGAATATACAGTTGCTATCGAAACAGCACTGGGCGCTTCTGCCCAGCACGTAGTAGTAGAAACCGAACGTGATGCCAGAGCAGCGATTACCTATTTGAAACAAAATCGTGGTGGTCGGGCCACATTCTTGCCGTTGACGACAATCAAGTCTCGCCAATTACCTAGTTATGCTGTTTCTCAAGCACAACAAGTACCAGGATTTATCGGCGTTGCTAGTGAGCTGGTGCGTTTCAATGAAGATGTAAAAAACATTGCCGAAAATCTATTGGGAAGTATCGTCATCGCAGAAGATCTGACAAGTGCTAATGCATTAGCTAAAGCGCTGAACTATAGCTATCGTGTCGTTTCACTGGAAGGCGACGTGATGAATGCCGGGGGTTCGATGACCGGTGGAGCGACGAAGAAAAATGCCGGCAGCCTATTTAGTCAAAGCAATGAGTTGCAGCAATTAACGGCTCAAGCCGTTCAATTGGATGAACGCCTGCAAAAAACAGAGAAACAAGTGCAGCACTTCGAAACGGTGACAAAAGATGCTCAAGCAGCCTTGGAAGAGCTGCGAACCACCGGTGAAACGGCTCGAATGACGGAACACGAACTAAAAAATCAACTGCAAAACCTCACCAACGAGTTGGAACGGTTGAGAAAAGAGCAGCAAGTCTTTGACTTTGAAAATCGCGAGATTCAGGCCTTTTTTGAAGAGTATAACGAGAAGAAGACTCGGTTGGAATCGGAACAGCAAACCATTGCGCAGCAGCTGAAAAAAATCGATCACGACATTCAAAGCATGAATGCAGAAGAAGATTTAATCGAAGCAAAAAGAAGCCAGTTAGCAGCGACAGCCGCCCAATTACAAGCTGATTTTGCTGTTCAAAAAGAACAAGTGGAACATTTAAGACAAAAAATTGCTGCGAATGCGGAAGCGTTAGCGGAGAATGAAGCACGCCAACAGTCGCTAGAACGGCAGTTAGCAGCAATCAATTCGAATGTGAGTGACCATGAAATTTCGGAAGAAAGCCTGGATCAGCAAATCAGTGATTTTACTCAACGAAAAATAACACTGACACAAGAATTGGCGGACATTCGGCAACAAAGACAAATCGTCCAACAGGAAATTGGACAGTTGGATGAAGCTCTCAGTTTGGCAAACTTGCAACAAAAAGAAAAACTATCCGAAAAGACCAATGTAGAAATTGAGAAAAACCGCGCGGATTTGGTGATGGATAATCGGTTGGCTTACTTGCAGGAAGAATATGCATTGAGCTTTGAAAAAGCGGCCAATGACTATCCAGCAATCGATGACCCGGAAGCTGCAAAACGAGAAATCCAAGATCTAAAAGGAAAAATCGATGCGATTGGACCAGTCAATTTGAATGCTATCGAGCAATATGATCAAGTGGAACAGCGTCACAGCTTCTTGACCAGTCAAAGAGATGATCTGCTTTCTGCAAAAGCACAATTATTCGATACAATGTCCGAGATGGATGAAGAAGTCAAAACACGTTTCGGTGAGATTTTTGATGCGATTCGTCTGCAGTTCAAGCAAGTTTTCCCCAATATGTTCGGCGGGGGACATGCGGAATTGATTTTGACAGATCCAAAGGACTTACTAAATACTGGTATTGAGATCGAAGCCCAACCACCAGGTAAAAAGCTGCAAAACTTGAGTCTACTTTCTGGAGGCGAACGAGCGCTGACAGCCATCGCACTGCTGTTTTCGATCATTCAAGTCCGTCCCGTCCCGTTTTGTGTGCTGGATGAAGTTGAAGCTGCTTTAGACGAAGCCAATGTATCACGCTTTGGCCATTATTTAAGCGACTTCCAAAATGATACACAGTTCATCGTTGTCACACATCGCAAAGGGACCATGGAAGCGGCAGATGTGTTGTATGGCGTGACGATGCAGGAATCCGGTGTATCTAAGACCGTTTCTGTGCGTTTGGAAGATGTCAAAGAAGGCGGAAATTTTGTCGCAGATCAAGAAGGAGTAGCAAAATGATCAAATTAGTCGCAATTGATTTAGACGGTACCTTGCTGGATGGAAAGAAACAAGTATCGCAAAAAAATAAAGAAGTTCTTGCCCAAGCAAAAGCACAAGGAGTAAAAATCGTCCTTTGCACAGGTCGTCCTTTACGGGCAATTCGTCCTTATTTAGAAGAGTTGTCATTGAATGAATCAGGGGACTATAGCATTACTTTTAATGGTGGTCTGGTGCAAAAAAACGATACGGGAGAAATCATGGAAAAAGCCGCTTTGCAATTGGCTGATATTCATGAATTGGTTGCTGTCGCAGCAGAACTGGATTTGCCGCTGGATGTCGTATCCGAAGAAATCGTTTTGTGCTTGCCGACTTCAGCAACGAATCAGTCGATCTATGGTTCGCTGAATCCATTGCTGGATTGCCGCCCGTATGCGATAGAAGCTCTGGATGAGTCGAAACTCTATAATAAAGCTGTGATTGCTTATCATCAAGAAGTACTGGATCCGAAGATTTTGGCAATTCCTTCAGCAATCAGAGAGAAATATGAAGTAATCAAAACTCGGAATAATTTGCTGGAATTTATGCCTAAAGGAATTACGAAAGCCTATGGGATTGAATTGCTGGCTCGGGATTTAGGTATCACTATCGATGAAGTCATGGCGATCGGAGATGAAGAAAATGATCTGCCGATGATTCGCTATGCAGGACTCGGTGTAGCGATGGCTAATGCCGTGCCTTTAATCAAGGAAGCCGCAGATGTGGTAACAGATTCGAATGAAGCAGACGGTGTAGCAACTGTCATCGAAAAATATGTTTTGAAAGGAGGCGTTTGAAATGGGATTTTTTGACAAAATTAAAAAAGCTTTGATTGGTGAATCAAAAGAGCAAGACAAAGTGCAAGGCGAAGTAGAGGAACCAGTTGAATCTCCAGAGTCATCTGTCGATGAGTCATCCGTCGCAGATGACCATTCCGCACAAGAACAAACAGTAGAATCGACGGAACCAACACTGGATTCTCGTCCAGAAACTACTACCGATTCCGCGTTGCAGCCAACAGAAACAGAGGAGTCCGCGGCTGATACTTCATCATCAGAAGGAGCACAAGATCTGAAATCAGCTGAACCATTCGACGTCGTGACACCTAGTGAAACGGTAAAAAAACCTGAAGTACAACCTCAGCCAACAGCGGTTCACAAAGAGGATGTACAAGATAAGTACACGAAGGGACTATCGAAATCTCGCAAAACTTTCGGGCAACGACTCAATGAGCTGTTCGCGAATTTTCGCTCTGTAGACGAAGATTTTTTTGAAGAAGTCGAAGAGACATTGATTGGAGCCGATGTAGGCTTTGATGCAGCGATCAAGATCACGGATGCACTGCGTCAAGAGGTCAAGTTGCGAAATGTCAAGAAGCCGGCAGAGGTTCAAAATGTTATTATTGAAAAACTAGTCGATCTTTACGGTGAAGCAGGTGTCGACGAAGTCAACGAACTAAATATGCAACCTGGATTGACCGTCATTTTATTTGTCGGTGTGAATGGCGTCGGTAAAACCACCAGCATTGGAAAACTGGCGCATCAATTCAAATCAGAAGGCAAGAAAGTGTTGTTGGCAGCTGCGGATACCTTTCGAGCTGGAGCAATCGATCAGCTCGTCGTTTGGGGGGATCGAGCAGGTGTGGAAGTCGTTCGAGGGAAAGCTGGTGGTGATCCGGCAGCCGTCGTATTTGATGCGATGGAACGAGCGAAAGCAGAGCAAGCAGATGTTCTATTAGTTGATACCGCTGGTCGTTTGCAAAATAAAGTCAATTTGATGAATGAGTTAGAGAAAATCAAACGGATCATTCAACGAGTAGAGCCGAATGCGCCTCATGAAGTGTTGCTCGTGTTAGATGCGACGACTGGTCAGAATGCGATGAACCAAGCCAAACAATTCAAAGAAACCACGGATGTTACAGGATTGGTCTTGACGAAATTAGATGGAACTGCCAAAGGTGGGATCGTTTTAGCGATTCGCAATGAATTGCGTTTACCGGTTAAATTGGTCGGATTAGGGGAAGGAATCAACGACCTTGAGCCGTTTGATCCAAATGAGTTTGTTGTTGGGCTATTTAAAGGTCTCATCAACGAAGGTTGATGCTGTTCATCGCTTGAAATAAGACAAAAATATCCGAACTATGTTTGATTATTCCTCTTCATCATCTCGCGATGGCGTTAACGGTAGGAGTAATCAGTAGTAGTTCGGATATTTTTTGTTAAGGAACTTGCATAAAGCTCCTCGGTTATGGAAATAAACTTTATAGGCATACGTTTGACAGCTGCGATGTACATGAAGTACCACAGCAGAATACGTAACAGATGACGTGTGACTTCTGGTTCACAAAACCTCCCCATCAGCAGCTAAAAGGATGTAGCTGCTGTTCCTGAAATTGAAATCATTCCAAGAAAGATTCCTTGTCTTGTCAGAAATGTTCAGCGTGGACATTTCTCTGTGAACAAGAACAACTTGTTTCAGAAATCAGTTTTTTAGCTGTGCTTGCCGCTCTTTGATGATTTTTTCCAAATCATTCAATGTCTCGGCATCCTCACTGTTTTCAATGAAATTCGAGACTAGATTCAGCAACGATTGTTCAGAGAGTTCGGCAGCTAGAAAATCTTCTTGAGAAACATTTGGAGAATACAAGCGGGTCAAGACAGTACCGCTGTAGCCGATGTCAGCTACTTTCAATAAATCATGGTTCTTTAATTTTCTGACAACGGCTTGGATCGTGTTTTTACTTAAGTCCTGTTGTTGAACCGCAATGTCATTTGCAGACAAAGGTTTTTCAGCATTCCAGAAGATATTCATGATCTGACGTTCGCGTTTGGTAAGATTGAGTGGTTTCATTCACTATTCTTCCTTTCAAAAAAGTTGTAATATTGACATAATAATTTACTATTATATAGTAAGTATACTTTATTTAGAGGTCAAATATCAAATTTATTCAAGTAATTTGTAAAAACTTGGTAATTTTTAAAAAACTAGCAAAGAGAATCGCACAATTTCATTTTTTTCTGCTGGATTATTGACTATAATAAGGAAGAATCTAAGACAAAGAGGGCAATGATATGACACTAAAATCACTTTTTATACAAGAAGAACTGCGTCCCTACTTATTTGATGGGCGTTATGGGATCGAACGTGAGGCGCAGCGTGCACGTTTAGACGGAAGTTTTGCTGGGACAGATCATCCTGAAGCATTAGGCAATCGTAGTTTTCATCCGTACATACAAACCGATTTTGCTGAAAATCAGTTGGAATTGATCACGCCAGTCGCGGAAAGCTCAGAGGAACTATTTCGTTATCTGGCTGCGATCCATGATGTTGCTTATCGTTCGATGGCACCTGAGGAGATGCTTTGGCCATTAAGTATGCCGCCTGCGTTGCCGGAAAAAGAAGAGGATATCGTGATCGCAAAGCTGGATCGTTTTGAAGATGTTCTTTATCGTCGGTTTTTGGCAAGGACGTATGGGCGTCGTAAGCAAATGGTCAGCGGCATCCACTTCAATTTTGAATTTGGGGATGATTTTTTAAGAAAGTTATTTACCAAGTCGTCAGAAACAGATTATCGTAGGTTTAAAACAGAACTTTACTTGAAAGTTACCCGAAATTACTTGCATTACCGCTGGTTTTTGACTTATTTCTTTGGAGCAACGCCGCAAACGGAAGCCAATTATTTTATGGCGGGTTCTGGACCGCAAGAACCTGTCCGCAGCATTCGTAACAGCCGCTATGGCTACACGAATCATACCGATGTCAACGTGTCTTATGCCTCTCTTGAGACCTATCTGGCGGATATCGCTGAGCTGGTAGAAACTGGCAAACTATCTGAGGAAAAAGAGTTTTATGCACCAGTTCGCCTGCGAGGGGGGCAAAAGGTTGCCGACTTAGCAACAGCGGGAATTCGTTACATTGAATTACGCAATATTGATATCAATCCCTTTGAAATGTATGGTATTTCGCAAGATCAAGTGAAATTTCTGCACCTTTTCTTGTTATACTTAGCAACGAAAGAGGAGGGCGCTGATGCCGATGCTTGGGTCGAAGAAGGAAATCGCAAAAACAATCAAGTGGCATTGGAACACCCATTGAATCAAACGATCTATCTTGAAGAAGCTAAAGTAGTTGCGGAAGAATTGATCGCTTTTGCAAAGGAAATCAGTCTGCCGACAATGCCTTTACTGGATCAACTGCTGCCAATGTTGGAAGATCCCGGCAAAACTTTTGCCGGTCGTTTATATCAAGCCAGCCAAAGGTCAAGTCAGGCTCAAGTGGCAACTGAACTAGGAGTATCCTATCATCAAGTTGCTTGGGAAAAACCTTATCAGTTAGCAGGCTTCACCAACATGGAACTGTCAACACAAATTTTGATGTTCGATGCGATTCAAAAGGGAATCAAGGTGGAAGTGTTGGATGAATCTGATCAGTTCTTGAAATTATCGATCGATGAACATGTTGAATATGTCAAAAACGCTAATATGACAAGTAAGGATCGTTATATCGTTCCTTTGATCATGGCCAATAAAACGGTCACAAAAAAGATTTTAGCTGAGAATGGTTTTCGGGTTCCTGCAGGAGCAGAATTCGCCACTGTAGAAAAGGCGCTTGCTGCTTACCCGCAATTTGCTGACAGAGGTTTTGTCGTCAAACCCAAAACAACCAACTATGGCGTGGGAATCTCGATCTTTAAGGATGGCGCTTCGTTGGAGGACTATCAAGCTGCTGTCCGTTTAGCTTTTGCTGAAGACCAGTCGATTTTAGTTGAAGCATTCCTTGCTGGAACAGAGTATCGTTTCTTTGTGATCGATGGTCAAGTTGAAGCAATTTTGCTACGAATACCGGCAAATGTAATAGGAGATGGTCGGCGCACGATCAAGGAATTAGTTGCAGAGAAAAATACCGATCCATTACGGGGGACCCACCATCGGACACCGTTGGAGAAGATCCAATTAGGTGAATTGGAACAGTTGATGTTGAAAGAGCAAGGCTATCACATAGATTCTGTCCCAGAAAAAGGACAAATCGTTTACTTGCGGGAAAATTCCAATATCAGCACGGGCGGCGATTCGATCGATGTCACCGATCAATTTAATGATGACTACAAAAAAATCGCTGCAGATGCCGTGACCGCATTACAGGCACGAATCAGTGGGATTGATTTGATTATTCCTGACAAGGAAAAGCCCGCGGAGGAT
Source organism: Enterococcus sp. FDAARGOS_553 (assembly GCF_003812305.1). NCBI lineage: Bacteria > Bacillati > Bacillota > Bacilli > Lactobacillales > Enterococcaceae > Enterococcus > Enterococcus sp. FDAARGOS_553. Next base: position 716,828 of record NZ_CP033740.1, on the reverse strand, counting down.
CCGGGAGCATACGGCATTATTGAAGCAAACTTCAATCCCGCTATGCATATGCATATTTACCCGTACCAAGGACAAAGCCGCCGCTTAACCATGTCTGTCCTCAAGCTGCTTTTTCCGGAACGATTTTAACAGCCGCTTAACAGTCAGAAGTTGAAAAAGGAACAGTGACAAGGCTTTTGTCACTGTTCCTTTTTTTAGAATAAATGGTTAGAAGTAGCTTCTTCGGAAATAAGCCGAAATATCTTAAAGCTGACCATTTCTAATACAACTTCTTTTGCTGTTCGTACTAGTGAAGGATCACTAGTAATTGATCCGTTGGTTTGTTTAGCGGAAGAATCGTTCCCAGAATGGTTTTTTTTCTTTGATGGGATCTTCTTCGGAAGATGATTTTGTCTTTTGAGGATACTTTTCTTCGATATCGATTACCTCTTCATTCACTGCCTCATTGGCAACGATCAGTAAACCGATACTGTCAGGATCAGCAGTCTGGGCGTCAGTCACCACTCGAAAATCGAGCTGTTGTTTCGTAATCAATGAAATAAAGGTCGTCTGAAGCGTTTCGGGCAATTTTCCGTTGATCAAGATCAGTGCCCCTTGATAGTTAGGGAGAACCGACTGTAACGTTTCTTGGTTGTCCTTTTTCTTCATTTCTGCTACCGTCATACTTAGATAACAACGTTCACGAAACGTTCCCAAGTATTTTCTTTGTTCATCTGGATTAACACGAGGTGTCCCGTACATTCCTGTATCTAGGCGTTTCTCCAATTCATCGGACATTGAAAATCCTCCTAAGCGTTTTCTTGCTTTATATTATAGCACAAAAAAGGGAGCGTCGATTATTAGAAACATTTAGCTATTTCAGTGAGGTCATAAGAAAGACTAAAAAAGATCAGAAAGAAAGCTGGTGAAAACATGGAAATCCAAAAGAACCACTTATTGATTTTAGCAGAAAATCAACGAATCGAGACACCACGATTATGGTTGCGTCCTGTGACGATGGCAGATGCCAATGATTTATTCGAATACGCAAGTGATGAAGAAACGACGGAGTTTGTTTTTCCGAGGCATCAATCACTTGTGGATACAAAAATCGCCATTGCAACGTATTTTTTAGCGGCGCCATTAGGTAAATTTGCTATTGAAGAGAAAATGAGGGGCAATATGATCGGAACGATCGGCTTGCGGGTGGACCCGCTAAAGGAAGTGGCAGAACTAGGCTATACCTTGAATAAAGCTTTCTGGGGGCAAGGGATCGTACCGGAAGCTGCTCGGATGCTTTTGTCTTTGGGTTTTGAAAAATTAGCGCTTGTTCGTATTTATGCACTGCACGATCAGCGAAATCATCGATCTGGTCGCGTGATGGAAAAAATTGGCATGAAAGTGGAAGCACAGATTCCGGCTGCGCGAAGATTTCGTGGGCAAGTAGTGGACGAAGTGATGCGGGGAATTACCCGAGACGAGTGGCAAAAACGAATCATGTAAAGGAGAATCGCTATGGAAATAACGATTGATATGGATGCAGCAGCAGTAGCAAAAATCTCAGAAGTCAAACAGGAGGGAGATCGAATTTATCTAGATTTTGAAGATGGTGTGGGACCTTTTCCGGCTACGGCGATCTCTTGCCGGTTAGATATTAGTTTTCGCTTGATCCTCGTACCAGCAGATTATCCAGAAGAAGGATTGTCTATCTATGATACGAAGCTGGATACAGCAATTGGAACAGTTTGGTTAAAACAAGGCGCAGCAATGTATTTAGAAGAGCGGACACGCTTGGTGGTCGATCCTGACTATCAGCGCTTGCAGTTGACTAGTGACAGCGGTCTGCTGGCATCTAACGTTCAACTGTTGCGCATGGACAAAAAGGTGGCAGGAAACTGATATGGGGAAATTAGCCGTTATCAGCGATTTGCATGTCGATATCAATCATTTCAGTGCAACAGACTTGCAGCTGATAGCCGAATTGCTAGACGCCAATCAAGCGACGCACTTGCATCTAGCTGGAGATATTGCAAACAAAGAGACAGCAGCGATGACCGTCATTGATTTCTTTCAAAGACAGCTGCCTACTACCTTTCATTGGGGCAATCATGAAATGGCTGATTTATCAGAATCATTGATCGAAACCTATCCTGATCCAGCTTTCTTGAACTTTCAAACAGTCGCTTTATCGGAAAAAACACTCTTGTTAGGTGTCAATGGCTGGTATGACTACGGCTATTCTGACTTGCAAAGCACAGAAGAGATCCTTCGTCTCAAGCACCTCTTTTGGTATGATCGTATGATTCAGCGGACAGGAACCGATCCGGAAATCAGTCATCAGATCAATGAAAGACTGCGTCAAACATTGCGAGGGCTCCCTCAAGATAAAGAAGTCATCGTAACGACTCATTTTGTTCCGAAAGCAACCTTTATCGTCAAACAAACGGGGAAGTATGTTCGTTGGAATCATTTGAACGCGTTTCTAGGTTCACCAGAATTTGGGGCAGTTATTGATGAGGCGGACAATGTGCGTCAAGTAGTCTTTGGTCATACCCATCGTCGGTTTGAAGATCAAGTGATTGGACAGACGATTTATAGCTGTCGTCCTTTGGGCTATTACTATGAATGGCAATTGACCCGACGATTTGTTCTGGAAAATCAGTTGACAGAAAATTTTCAGCCAACAAAGCTACGGGGACTTTTGCGAACTAATCAAGCAGCGTTCAATCAATACAAAGCAGCCCATTTAAGAGCAGAGCTCCAGCAAGCAATCACATGGATCAACTATTGATTCGCTACGAGATAAAAGCGTGCGGGACTGTGTCATAAGTCTCCTACAAGTAAAACTATCCGAACATTAATGATTATTGCTCCTGCGGTGCAGGGACTCCTCGTCGCAAAAGTCAGAGGAATCTATCCTAGCAACAGACTATTATTCGGTTTAACTTGTTGGATGATGACTTATGGCACAGTCCCTCTTTTTTTCGAATAAACGACTAACAGTAGCTTCTTCGGAAATAAGCAGAAATTTCAAAAAAATAAAGCAGCAATTTTCGGCAATTCCTTTTTATTGCTTGAAGCAGTCCACGTTTGCTACTTTCTCTTTTTTTACCGCTGCAATCTTTTCCGCAAGAAAATCCCTAAATAAGCCGCAGCAATGGCTTTGATCACACCGGGCAGAAGGAAGAGAACAAAACCGCCATTGATGGCAGCAGTCCAAGACATAGCGGTGCTCCATTTTAACCATAAGGTACCAAAAAACAATGTTGCTAATGCACCAGCGATATTCGCTAACATCCCTCTCACATATCCGGCGCGGCCTGTTTCCAAAAGTTTCCCCGTCAAGAGTCCATTAAAGATAAAACCAATCAGATAGCCGCCTGTAGGTCCGAATAAGACGCCGATGCCACTTGCTCCGCCGGCAAAAACTGGTAATCCGATCAACCCCAGCAATAAGTAAATAAGGATCGACATGGTCCCTGTGCGCATTCCTAGAAAGGTTACCGCCAAGCCGACAGCAAAGGTTTGGCCTGTCAGAGGAATCAATCCTAATGGGATGGTTAGTTGAGACAGCCCAGCAATAATGATGGCAAAAAAAGCAGCATAGATTTGTTCTCGCAATGGTAGTTTCATAGTATCCTTCTTTCGTTAACACATAATCCAATAGTTGGTTAACGAAATTATAAATCTTGGTTAACGAAAAGTAAAGAGTAAATCAACGTTTTTTTCGCAACGCTTGCAACAAAGTTTCTGTAGCCAAAAAAGGGGTAAACAGTTCAAAAACCTCAGAGGATACAGGAAAGTATCCGACAAGCGTTACTAACGTAGATTCATCGAGAAAAGGTAGCAGGTCTTCAAGCTCTGACAACCGTTGCTCCGGATTCACTGACGCTGCCAGGATCTTTTGAAGAATGCGTCCTAGATCTTGCTTTTCGAGAAAAGGGGCAATATCTTCCAACTCGTACAAAGACAGCGAGTTTGAGACAGCCTGCTCAACTTTTTGGGCTAAGAAAGTGGCAGATAAGTAGGGCGCTGCTTCTTCCAGAAAAGCGAAAGTATAGTCCTCTTTCATCAATTGTTCCAAATGATCTGTCTCTAAAAAAGGTAAAAATTCTTCTAGTGCTTCTTCGGTCAGCGGTTCTGTTATAGGTTTCAATAAAGCAAATAATTCTTCACTGCTCAAAAAAGGTGCCAATTGCTCCACTAACTCAAGTTCAAAAGGCTGGGCTTGAGTCGCAGCTGCCAATTCTTTAGGTTTAATGATCGGCGCCAACGTGGTGATTTCCTGAGAATCGGCGACTCCCTCGTGGTAATGCATTACTGCAACTCCGCTATTTCCTAATAGTTCGTCAATGGATAACTGCAAAATTGTTGCTAGCTGGGGCAATTTTTCGATGTCAGGCAATGTATTGCCTCGCTCCCAATTGCTGATAGCTTGATAACTGACCAATAATTGATCTGCTAAGTTGCTTTGAGTCATATTTAGTTCTCGACGTTTGCTGGCAATCCGTTGGCCGATTTGCCGTATGTTGAATTCATTCATGTGAACTCCTCCTTTCGTGTCTCCAGTATAGGGGAACTAGCAACTGAAATACAATCAAGCCTTCGTTGAGTTGTCTCAAAAAAATTCAAGCCCTCGTTGAGTTGTCTAAAATGACAAGTCAACGAGAGCGGTGAATGATTATGGAGTGATCAATGTGACCAGATAGTCACCGAACGCTTTGGTAGACAAACAATGCGCGTCAGTCATAGCTGCCGCAAAGTCAGTTGTGACTTTCTTTTCCTTGATTGCTGTCTCGATGGCTGTGGTAATAAGAACTGCTGCTTCATCCCACTGGATATATTCCAAGAGCATACAAGCAGAGAGCAACAACGAGCAGGGATTGGCTTTTCCTGTGTCAACGATATCGGGGGCAGTACCGTGGGTTGCTTCAAAGATTGCGGCACCACTTACATAATTGATATTTGCACCTGGAGCGATCCCAATTCCGCCGACTTGAGCGGCTAATGCGTCAGAAAGATAGTCGCCATTGAGATTGCAAGTTGCGATCACTGAAAATTTTTCTGGGTACAAAAGAATCTGTTGCAGGAAATTATCTGCGATCACATCATTGATAATGACTTTTCCGGCTTGTTGTGCAGCAGCAAGTGCTGCTTGAGCCGCTTCAATATTCTGCTCAGATTTAATTGTTGCCCATTGGTTCATCGTGAAGCACTGATCGGCATAATTCGTTTCCGCTAATTGATAGCCCCAATTTTTGAAGCCGCCTTCGGTAAATTTCATGATGTTCCCTTTATGAACAAGGGTGACAGACGGCAAGTGGTGTGCGATAGCATACTCGATCGCTCCGCTGATCAACCGCTGACTGCCCTCTTTTGAGATCGGTTTGATCCCGATGGCGCTGCTTTCTGGAAAGCGAATGTTTTTGACACTGAATTGTGTTTGCAGCACCTCAATTAATTGTTTCGTGAGGGGATCATTTTTTGCAAATTCGATTCCTGCGTAAACATCTTCTGTATTTTCACGGAAAATCACCATATTCGTCTTTTCCGGATGCTTCAAAGGAGAAGGTACCCCGGCAAAGTATCGAACGGGCCGAACACAAGCATAGAGGTCTAATGTTTGGCGCAATGTGACATTGAGGGATCGGAATCCTTTGCCAACTGGTGTGGTCAATGGTCCCTTCAATGCGATTTTAGCCTCTTGGATAGTGGTAAGAGTCGACTGCGGCAACCATTCGCCGGTTTGTCTAAATGCTTTTTCACCAGCTAAAACTTCTTGCCAGTGGATCCTTCTTTTGGGACCATACGCTTGTTTTACGGCCGCATCAATCACAGGTTGCGCTGCTTGCCAAATTTCTGGACCAATGCCGTCACCACTGATATAAGGAATTGTGAGAACAGTGTTAGATAAGGACGCTTCAGAATGCATTGCTAGTTCCTCCTGCTTCTATTTTTTTGCGAATGACCATTGGTAAGATTCCTTGATGTTTCCAGTAACGGATATCTGCTGGTGCATCGAAACGCAGCCGAGTCGGAAAGGTGATCATTGTTTCATCTGTACGTTTGGCTGTCACATCAATCTGCTGATTGACCTGCGGTTCTTCGGGCAGTTGGATAAAGAAGGATTCAGAGCCATCCAATCCCAAGGAAGCGGCAGTTTGCCCAGCAAGATATTCTAGAGGAATCACACCCATCATGACCAAATTGCTGCGATGAATCCGTTCGAAACTTTCTGCCAAGACTACTTTGACGCCTAAAAGTTGGGTCCCTTTAGCTGCCCAATCTCGGGAAGAACCCATCCCATAATCTTTACCAGCTAAAATAATGCAAGACTGTTCGTTTTTCTGATAATTCATGGCAGCGTCATAGATTGACATCGTTTCCCCTGTAGGAAAATAATGGGTGATCCCGCCAGTACTTCCAGGAACCAGCTGATTCTGTAAACGAATGTTGCCGAAAGTTCCCCGCATCATGATGTGATGATTGCCTCGCCGTGAACCAAAAGAGTTGAACTCACGGTAAGGAACAGCTTTGGTTTGCAAAAACCTGCCGGCGGGAGAATCTAATCCAATGCTACCAGCGGGAGAAATATGGTCTGTCGTAACAGAATCCCCCAATTTGGCTAACACTTTCAAATCAGACAAACTTGTTTGGATAGGTAATTCTTTGGTCAAGGAATCAAAATAGGGTGGGTGGGCAATATATGTTGATGTGTCCTCCCAAGCATAACAATCACTGGCAGTTGTATCGATACGGTTCCAACGCTCATTGGCGTCGAATAGATGCGCATAAGCTGCACGAAACGCTTCTGGTCCAACAAAAGCTTGAATATATTCATTGACTTCTTCGTTACTTGGCCAGATATCCGTCAGATAAATTTCTTGTCCTGCTACGACGCCTAGAGGCTCCTTCGTCAAATCTTTCCGGATGGTTCCAGCAATGGCATAGGCGACGACTAACGGAGGAGAAGCTAAATAATTGGCTTTGATCTGTGGATGGATCCGACCTTCAAAGTTGCGGTTTCCAGATAAAACAGAAGCGACCAGTAAATTTTCGTTTTCGATTGCTTCTGCTACGGGTGCTTCTAATGGACCGGAGTTGCCGATACAAGTCGTACAGCCGTATCCAACTAAATAAAAGCCTAATTGTTCAAGATAAGGCAATAATCCACTGGCAGTCAAATAGGTGGTTACGATCTGGGAACCAGGGGCCAAGGAAGTCTTGACCGATTTTGGCACGGTCAATCCTTTTTCTACCGCCTTTTTTGCTAACAATCCCGCAGAGAGCATGACGAAGGGATTGCTCGTATTCGTACAGCTAGTGATAGCTGCAAGTACGATATCTCCTGTCTGCAATGTTTCGGAAGGCTCGTTTGGCCAGTTAACTTGGCTGCTTTTTTGCCATTCCTTCTCCGAAAGACCGAAGCCTTTTGGTCCGATGTCAGCCGTGAGGGAACGATCGAAATCAGTGCCAACTTCCGGTAATAAGATACGGTCCTGTGGTCGTTTTGGTCCTGCCAATGCGGGCTGGATCTTGGCTAGATCGATGGTGACCGTTTTGGTGTAGTCTGGTATCTCCGTCGCATCATAAAAGAGATGATTGGCTTTTGTGTAGGCAGCAACCTTATGGATCAATTCGGGTGTTCGTCCCGTAGTAGCTAAATAGTTGAGGGTCTCTTCATCAATTGGACAAAAACCGCAAGTGGCGCCATATTCTGGTGCCATATTGGCAAGGGTCGCACGGTCAGCTAAACTTAACCGTTGGTAACCGGTTCCGAAATATTCAACAAATTTTCCTACCACTTGCTCCTTTCGCAAGACTTCAGTAACAGTCAACGCCAAATCAGTTGCGGTCGTACCGGCAGGCATTTCGTTCACAAAACAGACACCGATAACTTCTGGAGTCGGGAAAAATGACGGCTCGCCCAAAATCGCTGCTTCTGCCTCGATACCGCCAACGCCCCAGCCCAATACACCGAGACCATTGATCATCGTTGTATGGGAATCTGTTCCTTGCAATGTATCCGGAAAAAGAAACGACTCGCCAGCGATTTTTTTTTCCAAAATCACATCAGAAAGTGATTCAATATTTACTTGATGGATGATACCGGTCTCTGGAGGGACGACTTCAAAATTGTCAAATGAACCCTGAGCCCACTTCAAGAATTGGTAGCGCTCTTGGTTTCGTTCAAATTCACGCGCCGTATTGAAAGCCACTGCTTCCGGAGTCCCTGCACAATCGACTTGGACGGAATGATCGACAACCAAAGTCACGGGAATCTCAGGATTGATCGTATCTGCATTCCCACCTAAGGCAACGATGGCGTCTCGCATCGCAGCAAGGTCTACGACCGCTGGAACACCAGTGAAGTCTTGCAAAACGACACGTTCGGGTTTGAAAGGTACGACGCCTGTGGGCTGTTCAGCGTTCCAATTGACCAAATAATCCAAGTAAACAGCAGTAATCTCTTCATCTTGGTGACGGGCGACACTTTCTAGTAACACGCGAATCGAGTAAGGCAATCTTTTTAATTCAGCGTTAAAGTCAGCCGCGACCTTTGCTAAATCAATAAACGTATAGCGCTGATCATTCACGATCAGGTTTGTGTGCCAATTCATAAGCATCCTCCTTAAATATCAATCTATTAGGAATAATTATACGTTTATAAAAAGAAAAATCAATTAAAATTATGAAAAATATTTCATTTTATAAACATCGTGCTATAATGTTTAAAAGTTTTTATTTTTTGAATCAAATGAAGTTAGTAGCATGTTTACGTAAGGATGTTAGGAGGTAACATGGCTGTGGAAAAATTAGAAAAAGAAAAGAATATCGTATATCTTTCATCATTGTGTCAGAAACACAATCAAATCGATATGAATCTTTATTCAGAGTATGACGTAAAACGTGGACTGAGAGATTTAGATGGAAAAGGTGTCTTAGCCGGCTTAACAACCATTTCTACCATTTATCCAGAAAAAATCGTGGCGGGGAAGCCCCTCGAGGCTTGTGGGGAATTACGTTATCGAGGAATCGATATCAATGAATTGGTTGCAGGATTCGTTGAAGAAAATCGGTTTGGTTTTGAAGAGATTGCATATTTATTACTTTTTGGCGAGCTGCCAAAGTTATCTGAATTGCAGGGATTTCGTCAGTTATTGGCGGATAAACGTACGCTTCCAACCAATTTTGTTCGTGACGTGATCATGAAAGCACCTTCTGCGGATATCATGAATAGTTTATCTCGCAGTATTTTGACATTAGCCAGTTATGATCCGCAAGCCGATGATGTCAGTATTGAGAATGTATTAGAGCAAAGTTTGATGCTGATCAGTGTCTTTCCACTGCTGGCGATCTACGCTTACCACGCCTATAATCACTACAATCAAGAGGGAAGTATGTATATTCATCGCCCTTCGGAGGAATTAAGCACGGCAGAAACGATTTTGACCATGCTGCGTCCTAATAAAGCCTATAGTTTTCAAGAAGCTCAAACCTTGGATATGGCGCTGGTGCTTCATATGGAACATGGGGGCGGAAACAACTCGACCTTTACTACTCGGGTAGTTACTTCTAGCGGTACCGATACTTATTCGACGATCGCAGCCGCATTAGGGTCGCTAAAAGGGCCTAAACACGGTGGAGCCAATATCAAAGTGACGGAGATGATGAGTGATCTGAAACGCCAGATTGCTGATACAACAGATGAAGCTGCAGTTCGTCGTTATTTAGAAGCAGTTTTGGATAAAGAAGCTTTTGATCGCAAGGGCTTGATCTATGGTATGGGACATGCTGTCTACAGTGACAATGATCCTCGAGCGGCAATTTTTAAAAATTATGTAGCCAAACTCGCACAGGAGAAAGGCATCGGCGCTTGGCAAGAATATCAACTTTACACAACTGTTGAACGAATCGCTCCAGAAGTGATTGCTCAAAAACGAAAAATGTATAAAGGCGTCAGTGCGAACATTGATTTTTTCAGCGGCTTTGTTTATAAAATGTTAGACTTGCCAGAAGAACTTTACACACCGATGTTTGCGATTGCGCGAATCGTCGGCTGGTCTGCTCATCGAATCGAAGAATTAGTCAATGCCCAAAAAATCATGCGACCAGCTTATAAGGAAGTGTCTTCTGACCGGAGCTATACAAGGTTGAATGAGCGGTAGGATTGAGGAAGAATCTTTTTAGATAAATCAGATAAAATATAAGAAGCGATCGAGGAAAATATTTTCTGGAATCGCTTTTTTATATTAAAAAAACGTACCTTATTTCGGTAATTTGCAAAAAAAGTATCCGGTAACAAGTGTTTTTCTTTGTAAAAAAAACAAAAAACTTCTATGCTAATAGAGGAGGGGATTTTTACCTATGGTGGCAGATAACCGCAAAAGGTTGTTGGTTTTGGTGGATCTGTTACTAAAAAAAACGTTCTTTTTTCAGAAATGCAAACAAGGAGTGTGAAAAATGGAAAATGAACAAGCGGCAAATGTAGAGACTGCTTCGCTTACCTTTGAGGAGAAAGTCTTGCAGACGATCGTAGGTGTAGCCTTGGCGTCAATTGATGGCTTAATCAGTGCAGATGGAAAATTTTTTTCAAGTATGACGGAAGATTTGGCCGACCAGAGCAATGTGACATCGGGGATCGAAGTGGAAGTTGGCAAAGAACAAGTAGCAATTGATTTGGAAGTTATTGTTGCCTACGGGAAGGATATTCCCCGGTTGTTTGCTCAGATCCAAGAAATTGTTTTGCAAGAAGTTAGTCGGTTGACTGCTTTAGAAGTCAAAGAAATCAACATTCGCATCGTGGATGTCGTCAAACAAGAAACGATCGAAAAAATCACAGATAATCAATAAGAATCCGCAGAAAAATCAGAAAGGAAGAATGATCAATGATTTCACTATACACAACGCCTAGCTGTACATCATGTCGCAAAGCGCGGGCTTGGTTGACCGAAAATGAACTACCCTTCAAAGAAAGAAACATTTTTAGCGATCCATTAAATAGTGATGAACTACTGGAAATTCTTTCTTTGACAAAAAACGGGACAGAAGATATTATCTCAACACGTTCAAAAGTGTATCAAAAATTAGCCATTGATTTGGATGACTTGAAATTAGAAGAATTATTAGCGTTGATTGAGCAATACCCGAATTTATTGAAACGTCCCATCATTGTTGATGGCGACAAACTGCAAGTAGGATATAATGAAGATGATATCCGCAAATTTGTGCCACGCAATATTCGGAAAGTAATCTTTAAAAAGCGTCAGAAAGATTTGCTGTTGTTCAACTATCATCAAAAAAATTCATCCGGAGAGTCCGTCGTCAATATTATTTGAAGTCGACCTGCCGATTAATCGCGAACTGTGTGGTATTTCCTTCGGGAAACCAGCACAGTTTTTTTGATTTCTCAAAAAAGAGGTCATGTCAGAAGTAGTCTGCTTCAAGAGAGATGAAAAGGAGAGTTCGAAAATTGCTTGTCGGATTTCTGTGAAATTTTGACTTCTTTCCGAAGAAGTTATTTCTAACAATTTATAAAAAAAGAAGCTGTGACAAGATTTCTGTCGCAGCTTCTGGTGAAAATTCTTATAGTTTTTGGTTGTAGAATTCAACGACTAGTGCTTCGTCAACTTCTGCAGTCAATTCATCGCGTTCTGGTAAACGAGTCAATGAACCTTCTAATTTTTCATCATCAAAGCTTACAAATGCTGTACGACCAGTAGTTGCTTCGATTGCTTCTTTGATTGTTGAGATGTTTTGTGATTTTTCACGAACGCTGATCACTTGACCAACTTCAACATGGTAAGAAGGGATATCTACACGTTTGCCATCTACTAAAATGTGGCCATGGTTTACTAATTGACGTGCTTGACGACGAGTAGTTGCAAGACCTAAACGGTAAACGACGTTATCCAAACGTTGTTCTAACAAGATCATGAAGTTAACACCGTGTTTACCTTCTTTGATTTTGCTTGCTTTGATAAACAATGTACGGAATTGACGTTCGTTCATGCCATACATATGACGAAGTTTTTGTTTTTCAGTCAATTGCATACCGTATTCTGATTTTTTGCCACGGCTGTTTGGTCCGTGTTGTCCTGGAGCGTAAGGACGACGTGCCAATTCTTTACCAGTTTCTGAAAGAGAAATTCCTAAACGACGAGAAATTTTCCATGATGGTCCTGTATAACGAGACATAATTTAGTTCCTCCAATAAATATAGTTTGGAGTAAAATAATCCGTTGAAAAATTCACATCCGTGCAGTTCGTTCTTCAATCTTCACCTTTGCAGCCGTGGTTACGCAATTGAACCTTTTAGGCAACGAACTGGTGACGAGCTGTTATTTCCCTGCTGCATTATTTTACACAAGGAACAGTATACGATAAAATAAGAGGAAAAGTCAAGGTATGATTGAATTCAATTGCAATGAAAATGTGATGAAAATTTCATATAAAAAGTAACGTTTTTCAGAAAACACTTTACAAATAGGCGTTTGGTTATTAAAATGTGAAGGTATTGTGTACTTTATAACGAACTCAATTATCATACCCATAAAAAGGAGCAGAAAAATGAATCCAGTATCCCCATTATTTGAAAAAATTGATTCTTCCATTGAAAAGAAGGTCGATTTGATCAAAAGCAGTTATTTACGCTATGCTGTACGGGCCATGATGGCATGTCTTTTCTTGACGCTAGGAACAGCGATTGCCTTTGCGATTGCTATGAAAGGTGAGGACATTGCACATGGACTAGGAAAAATGTTGTATGCATTTATGTTTAGTTGGTCCCTTGTCATGATCTTATATATGAACGCAGAATTAGGCACATCAAATATGTTGTATATGACCGTCGGTGTTTATCGCAAACGATTGAGTGTTCCTTTGGCATTGAAGATTTTGTTCACTTGTGTGCTCTTCAATTTAGTCGGTGGTTTGATTTTTGGATCAATTATTTCTTTGACTGGACCTTTTCAAGGGTTGCCTGCGGATAATTTCTTATTGACTTCCATTACCGCAAAACTTGATAAGCCGACACTCCAAATCGTCGTCGAAGCAATGTTCGCAAACATTGTCGTTAATACAGCTGTTTTAGTAAGTATGCGGATGAAAGATGATGCAGGGAAAGTAGCTGCGATTATTTTCATTATCTTTATCTTTGCCTTCTTAGGCTATGAACACGTCATCGCTAACTTCCCAGCGTTTACGTTAGCTTTCTGGGCATCTGGCGGCCACTTAGCTGGTATGACTGTCGGCAGCGTGATTCACAATCTTGTCTTTGCCTTTATCGGGAACTATATCGGTGGCGGCTTGATCATGGGTCTGGGCTATGCATGGCTCAATCAATCAAAATCAACTTATGTGGATTAAACGAAGAAAGAAGCAGCAATGCTTCTTTTTTTTAAAATCAATATTGACACACTAAAATCATTCTGCTATCCTTGTTAAAAATCAATAAGTAAACACGTAGAAAAAGAAAGTAAGATTCTGTGGAATTTCTAACAGAGAGCCCCGACAGCTGAAAAAGGGTGAAAGAAAACGAATCTGAAAATGGCTTTTGAGTGGGTGTTTCGAGAACGCAAGTTTTAGAAGCGCACGGATGTCCCCGTTACTGAGACCCCAATATCACGCAACAGCGTCGCATTGGAGTAGAGGCATTCTTCGTAAGTCGGATGCAAACTAAGGTGGTACCATGTAAATTTATTACATCCTTAAGAGATAACTCTTAAGGATTTTTTTTTACCCAAAAAAGGAGGAGAAACTATGTGCCAAGTGATCAATCATTATGAAATTGTAGGAAGTTTTTTGCGTCCGGAGAAGTTGAAGCAAGCAAGGGAAGCGTTCGCTGAAGGAAAAATCACTCGATCCGAGTTAAAAGAAGTTGAGGATCAGGCGATCAGTGAGTTAGTCGCAAAACAAAAAGAAGTTGGCTTGAAATATGTCAGCGATGGCGAATTTCGCCGTAGTTATTGGCACTTGGATTTTTTCTGGGGATTTCAAGGAATAGAGCATATTTTGATGGATCAAGGCTACTTGTTCCATGGGGAAGAAACCCGTGCTGATTCTGCACGATTAGCTGGGAAAGTCGCATTCAATCCAGAACATCCCGTGTTTGAGGAATATCGCTTTGTCGCGGCTCAAGCAGATGGGGTGCCTGTTCGCCAGAGTATCCCAGCGCCTGCTCAATTGTTTGTCGAACTTGTTCGAGGCAGCAACGAAGAAAAAGTGAACGCTATCTATCCGGATCGGGAAGTATTGCTTGCTGATATTGCGCAAGCCTATCGTGAAACCATTTTAGCCTTGTATGATCTTGGCTGTCGTCATCTAAAATTGGATGACTGTACGTGGGGGATGCTGGTGGACAAAAATTACTGGCAGTCAAGGACCAACGATGAGTATGATACACAAAAATTACAAGAATTGTATCTGCGGTTGAATAACAGTGCATTGGTGGATCTGCCTAACGACCTGCACGTGACTACCCATGTTTGCCGTGGCAATTACCATTCGACATGGGCGGCATCGGGAGGCTATGAGCCAGTTGCGGATTCGCTGTTGGGACATGAAGCGGTCGAAGCCTTTTTCTTGGAGTTTGATGATGATCGCTCTGGGGACTTCCAGCCATTGCGATTTGTCCCAGAAACAAAGAAAGTTGTTCTCGGTCTAGTCACAAGTAAAAATGGGGCTCTGGAAGAGAAAGAAAGCTTGATTGCCCGGATCAAAGAAGCCAGCCAATACGTGCCCTTAGAGCGTTTGAGCTTGAGTCCGCAGTGTGGCTTTGCTTCAACAGAGGAGGGCAACATTCTGTCAGAAGAAGATCAATGGAAGAAATTGCAGCTGATCATTGAAGTGGCAGATGAAGTCTGGGGCACTCAACCAGTCACTGCCAAATAGACAAAGACGATTGAGGCAAACACTTCATGTGGTTGAAAATATTTCAGTTTCCCCAAAAAATGAGCCACCTTCATTGGTAAGCAAGAGTCATTCACCAAGATCCGCCACTTATTGAAATAGACAGCTTTTTATGTTAAGAATAGGGTATGCTTTTTGGAGAGAACATGATCCAAAAGTAAAAATTCTTGTTATTTCTTACAGAAAGAGAGTCTTAGTTTTTTATGGATATGAATCGGAAATTCTTTGCTTTTGATATTGATGGCACGTTACTGGATTCGAACAAGCAACCGTTGGAAAGTACGATTGAAGCATTGGAGTTGCTGCGAAATGCTGGGCATTTCGTGACAGTTGCTACAGGCCGCAGTCGTTTCCATGCGAAAGACATCATCCGCTCCCTTGCTTTTGATAATTATATTTTATGCAATGGCGCTGCTGCATTTTTGGCACACCAACAAGTGTACAAAAATTTATTAGATGAAGAACAGCTAAAAGCATTTGTTGCTGAAGCAAACGAGTTAGGGATCGATACCGCATTTGTGGGAATGGATACGGCTAAACGAGCTTCTTCTTTAAATATTGGCATCATGGATGAAGCAATGCGCTCTTTTGGCGCACAATTGCCTGAATTAGACATGCACTTTCCGGAAGAAAAAGAAGTCTATCAAGCGTTGGCTTTTTATGGGAAAGAGTATGAAGACTATTTTGACGATCGCTACAGTAAATTACGTTTTGTTCGCTGGCATGAAAACAGTGTCGATGTCGTGCCAAAAGATGGTTCAAAAGCAGCCACGATTCTTTCGGTGGCACACCAACTAGGAATCTCACAAAAAGATGTGATTTGTTTTGGCGATGGCCAAAATGATCGCGAAATGCTGCAAGCTGCCGGCGTCGGCGTGGCCATGGGTAACGCGGCTCCCGAGATTCAAGCGATTGCTGATAAAGTCACCGCCAGCAATGATGAGGATGGCATCTGGCAAGCATTGAAAGAACTAGACTTGATTTAAACAAACTGTGTCCTAAGAAACAGACAAACCTGAAATTTTTTGCAACAGCCAAATCAGAGAAATCAGCCCCGCAAATTGCCAGAAGGATTTCCTTCGGTGCCCCTTCTTAAGGTGGCAGCCTACCTATTTTACTAAGGGATCCGGTTGATTCTATGATGGAAGCTCTGTGTAAGATTAGGCAATGTCTTATTCTTGGGAGCACAGTTTCTTTTTTTCAGCAAGTATTGGTACAATGGAAAAAAGAGGAGGAGTGAAGATGAAAATAGCATTGATAGCCCATGACCGCAAAAAAGAATTGATGGTGAAGATGGTCACCGCTTATCGCGAAATCTTGGCACAGCATCAATTATATGCCACAGGAACAACAGGAAAACGAATCCAAGAAGCTACGGGACTATCCGTTCATCGCTATAAGTCTGGTCCTTTAGGAGGCGATCAACAAATTGGGGCGATGATTTCGGAGGATGCGTTGGATATGGTGATTTTTTTGCGCGATCCATTGGCAGCGCAACCACATGAGCCGGATGTGACCGCATTGATCCGTCTGTCAGATGTTTATGAAATCCCGTTGGCTACGAATATCGGTACAGCAGAAATGCTGCTCCGAGGATTAGATGCAGGATTTGCAGATTTCCGACAGATCATCCATGAAACGGACCATCGACCATTATCTTTTTGAAGGAAGTGACGAAAGTGAAGGACAAACCAATGATCGCCGATTTTTTGCGTTATGCCAAAATCAATACCCGTTCCGATGCAAGCAGCCAAACAATTCCTACTACCCCTGGACAAGTTGAGCTGGCACTTTTATTACGGGATCAATTGCAGTCTATGGGGCTTAACGATGTGTTGTACCATGAAAAGAATAGCTTTGTGATCGGACGTCTTGCAGGAAATCCGGACAAAACGGCTGTCGGATTTATCGCACATGTAGACACCGCTGATTTTGCAGCCGAAAACATCCAACCCCAGATCCATGAAAATTATGATGGCAAAGACGTTTGCCTCAATGAGCCGTTGGGGATCATGATGACAGTCGCTGAGTTTCCTAACCTCAAAGACTACATAGGTGAGACGTTGATCACTACAGATGGAACGACGCTCCTAGGTGCAGACGATAAAGCCGGGATTGCTGAGATCATCGATGCATTGCGGATTTTACAAACGATTGATCCACAAGAACGGGGAGATGTCTGGATCGCTTTTGGTCCGGATGAAGAAATTGGGAAAGGGGCGGATCTGTTTGACCCAGCCGATTTCCCAGTGGCTTTTGCTTATACAATGGACAGTGGTCGTGTGGGACATATGGAGTATGAAACCTTTAATGCTGCGCGGATCGATATCCAAATCAACGGAACAAGCGTCCATCCTGGGACGGCTTATGGTCGTCTCGTCAATGCATTAAAGATCGCCAACCAGATCGATGCGGCACTGCCGCAAGCAGAAGTCCCGGAAAAAACAAAAGACTATCAAGGCTTTTACTTACTTCACAATCTTTCTGGACATATCGGGCAAGCAGAACTCTCCTACATCATTCGTGATCACGATCAAACGCTTTTCCAAAAGCGCAAGGAGAAGATGGTGCAGATCATTGAAAAGTTGAATGAGTACTATGGTGAGCGGATCACCTATCAGCTGTATGATCAATACTACAATATGGGCGACCGAATCAAAGAAAATCCTCAAAGTGTTATCATTGCTCGTCAAGCAATGAAAGACTTAGGGATCACACCGATCGAAGCCCCTTTTCGCGGCGGCACAGATGGGTCCAAAATCACTTACAAAGGGATCCCAACCCCTAATCTATTTACCGGCGGCGAGAATTTCCACGGTCAATATGAATTTATCACTGTTGAAGCGATGGCAAAGGCGCGGGACTTAATCGTTGCGATCGTGAAACGTGTTGCTGAATAATGATGACTCTCCAAACGACCAACGTTGTTTGGAGAGTGTTTTATTTTCTAAAGGGTCCTAGAAGAGCAACAAGAGCAGTCGGTAGGAAGGAATTCCTGTAGTTTAAGGTTGTTTGCTGTTATGGAATAGCTCTTTTTTTTCTCAAGAAAAACACTTATAATAAAGAAAGATGTTAAAAGAGAAGAGGAAAAAGTGTGCGGGTATTATTTATTGGAGATGTGGTTGGATCGTTAGGGAGAAATACCTTGACAGAGTATTTACCAAAATTGAAGAAAGCCTATCGGCCGCAAGTGACGATCGCAAATGGCGAGAATGCAGCTGCGGGTCGGGGGATCACGGGGAAAATTTATAAGAAATTTCTTCAAGATGGCGTCGATGTGATCACACTAGGAAATCATACATGGGATAATCGAGATATTTTTGAATTTATTGGTGATGCAAAAAAAATGATTCGTCCGGCAAATTTTCCAGAAGGGACTCCTGGTACAGGAATGGTCTTTGTGAAAGTCAATGCGATCGAATTAGCAGTCATCAATATGCAAGCACGCTCTTTCATGGTCGACATTGATGACCCTTTTCGTAAAATGGATGAGTTGGTGACTATCGCCCGCAAGCGTACACCATTTATCTTTGTTGATTTTCATGGTGAGACAACGAGTGAGAAACAAGCCATGGGCTGGTATCTAGACGGACGAGTTTCTGCAGTCGTCGGCACACACACCCACGTACAAACCAATGATGCCCGAATTTTGCCACAAGGAACGGCTTATTTGTCAGATGTAGGAATGACTGGTCCTTATGATGGGATTTTAGGGATGAAACGAGAACCTATCATCGAAAAATTCTTGACGGCATTGCCGCAACGCTTTGAAGTGATCGAGAACGGACGCAGTATTTTGTCCGCTTGTCTGATCGAGATCGATGAACAAACTGGAAAAGCCAAATCGATTCGTCCAATCCAAATCAGCGAAGACCGGCCTTTTACAGAATAGGAGAATCATGGACCCATTAGAAAAAGAAACAGCAGTAGCACAAGAATTGGCTGCGTTGCGGCAATTATTGGCACAACACCCGGTAGTACAAGAGTTTCAAAGGATTCAACAACGGGCGCAAAAGAATCAAAAGCTGCTGGAGTTAGAAGAAGCAATCAAGCAAACCCAAAAAGAAATCGTTCAGTATGAACATTATGATAAACCGGAAGCAAAAAAGGATGCTTTGCGACGAGTGGCTGAGTTGACCCAACAATATGACCAGCATCCACTCGTGATCGCCTATCGTGCGGCACTTCAGGAAGCAGATGAATTGCTGCACTACGTCACAACAGAAATCCAAAAGCAAGTGAATAAAGCCATCGAGGAGGAAGATGCTCATGCCTCAAAAAACTAAAAACACTCCTATGATGGAACAATATTTAAGCATCAAGGCACAATACCAAGATGCTTTTTTGTTCTATCGTCTGGGAGATTTCTATGAACTGTTCAATGAAGATGCGATCAAAGCTGCACAAATCTTGGAGCTGACATTGACAAGCCGCAACAAAAATGCGGAAGAACCGATCCCAATGTGCGGAGTCCCTTATCATGCCGCCAGTAATTACATTGATACGTTGATCGAACAAGGCTATAAAGTCGCCATCTGTGAACAAGTCGAAGATCCCAAAACCACCAAAGGAATGGTCAAACGGGAAGTCGTTCAATTGATCACTCCAGGGACAGTGATGGATAGCAAAGGGCTGTCCGCCAAAGATAATAACTTCTTGACGGCTGTGATGAAAACGACGCAAGGTTACAGTTTTGCTTATGCAGACTTGAGTACCGGTGAGTTAAAGACCGCGCTTTTAGAAGACGAGGATGCGGTATTGAATGAGGCCGCTGCCTTACAAACCAAGGAAGTCGTTTTGTGCAGCGAAGTTCCTGACTCCCTTAAAGAACTGTTGACCACTCGCTTGAGTGTTGTTTTTTCAAAACAAGAGACATATGAAGAAAATGCTGAATTCCGTTTTTTGACTAGCGGATTGCCTGAAGATGAAAAGACGGTCACTGGCAAATTATTGAGTTATCTCGCAATCACCCAAAAACGCAGCTTGGCTCATATCCAGCAAGCAGTAGAATATCAACCAGATCATTCTTTGAAAATGGACTATTACTCAAAGTTCAATCTCGAATTGAGTCGATCCATTCGAACTGGCCAAAAGCATGGAACACTCTTATGGTTATTAGATGAAACCAAAACAGCAATGGGTGCCCGTTTATTGAAGCAGTGGTTGGATCGTCCTTTGATCCAACCAAAGAAGATCTTTGCACGTCAAGAAATGGTTCAATCATTGTTGGACAGCTTTTTTGAACGAGCAGACTTACAAGACGCACTGACAAAAGTATATGACATGGAGCGCTTAGTTGGGCGAGTTGCCTTTGGCAATGTCAATGGACGGGATCTTCTGCAGCTGAAATCTTCTTTGCAGCAAGTTCCTCTGATCGCCCAGTTGATCAAAGGCATCAATCGTGGAGAGTGGAATGACCTGTTGATCGAATTGGAGCCACTGGATGAGTTAGTGGCATTGATCGATAGCGCCATCGATGAAGACGCACCGCTGCAGATCACTGAAGGAAATGTCATCAAAGATGGCTTTCACGAACAACTAGACAAGTATCGGGAAGCGATGCGCAACGGCAAGCAGTGGCTAGCTGAGTTAGAAGCCAAAGAACGCCAAGAAACAGGCATCAAGAATTTAAAAGTGGGCTTCAACCGTGTTTTTGGTTATTACATCGAAATCACCAAAGCCAATCTGGCTGGTCTCGAAGAAGGCCGTTATGAACGAAAACAGACCCTTGCTAATGCGGAGCGTTTTATTTCACCTGAATTAAAGAAGCTGGAAACAGTGATTTTAGAAGCGGAAGAAAAATCGGTGGATCTGGAATACCAATTGTTCTTGGAAGTACGAGAAGAAGTGAAAAAAAGTATCCTTCGCTTGCAGAAATTAGCCAAAGCCATTAGTGCAGTCGATGTGTTACAAAGTTTTGCGACAATTGCTGAACGCTATCAATATGTACGGCCAGTTTTGAAAAAAGAGCGATCCTTGAATATCGTCGATGGGCGTCATCCCGTTGTGGAAAAAGTGCTGGGGCACCAAGAATATATTCCTAATAGCATCGTGATGCATGAAGACACCGATATTTTACTGATCACCGGACCGAATATGTCTGGTAAGAGTACGTATATGCGGCAATTGGCACTGTTAGTGATTATGGCTCAAATCGGTTGTTTTGTTCCTGCGCAATCAGCAGAAATGCCGATTTTTGACCGCATCTTTACCCGAATCGGTGCCAGCGATGACTTGATTGCTGGACAAAGTACATTCATGGTCGAGATGATGGAAGCCAATCAGGCGTTGCGTCATGCCACACCAAACAGTTTGATCCTATTCGATGAATTAGGGCGTGGAACAGCCACCTATGATGGGATGGCACTTGCTCAAGCCATCATTGAATATATCCATAAAGAAGTCAAAGCGAAGACCCTTTTTTCGACCCATTATCACGAACTGACCATATTGGACGAAGAATTACTGCGTTTGCGGAACATTCATGTAGGAGCGGTAGAAAAAGACGGTGAAGTTGTCTTCCTGCATAAAATGATGGAAGGTCCGGCAGACAAGAGCTACGGAATCCATGTGGCAAAAATTGCAGGACTGCCTAGCGGATTACTACAACGGGCGGCAACGATCTTGAAAGCTCTGGAAGAACATGAACCAACGATCGAAAAGCCTGTGATAGAAGAAACACAACAGCTTTCATTGTTTAGCGAGGTGTCCACAGAAGAAGTTGGCGTCATCGATCAGTTGAAAAAACTGAATCTCTTAGAAATGACCCCAATGGATGCGTTAAATAAGCTTTATGAATTGCAAAAACGAATCTAGAAAGAAGGAAAACAGATGGGCAAGATCCAAGAATTATCTGAACGTCTAGCGAATCAAATCGCTGCCGGTGAAGTCGTGGAACGGCCAGCCTCTGTTGTCAAAGAACTTGTGGAAAATGCAGTGGATGCCGGCAGCACACAGATCGATATCTTCATTGAAGAAGCCGGTCTACGCAAAATCCAGGTGATCGATAATGGCGAGGGGATTGCCGAAGAAGATGTCGTTACGGCCTTCAAGCGCCATGCCACCAGCAAGATCCATAACCGCGATGACTTGTTTCGGATACGGACACTTGGCTTTCGCGGTGAGGCATTGCCAAGTATTGCCTCAGTCTCGATTTTAACAATCGAAACAGCTGTCAAAGATGCTTCTCAAGGCTCATTCCTTCGGTTGAAGGGAGGCACTGTGGAAGAACATATACCAGCGAACTTGCGGCAAGGAACGAAGATCACTGTAGAAAACCTTTTTTATAATACGCCAGCGCGCTTGAAATATGTCAAAACATTGCAGACAGAATTGGCCAATATCGGCGATATCGTGAACCGTATTGCATTGAGTCACCCGGAAGTTGCTTTTCGCTTGGTCCATGAAGGCAATAAAATGCTGACTACTACTGGTAGCGGGGATTTGAAACAAACCATCGCCGGGATCTATGGTGTTGAGACTGCTAAAAAAATGTTAGCTATCAACAGTGAAGATCTTGATTTTAAGCTGACTGGTTATGTCTCGTTGCCTGAAGTGACCCGGGCTAGCCGTAATTATCTATCCACGATCATCAATGGACGATGCATTCGGAATTTTGCCTTGAATAAAGCAATCGTTGCTGGATATGGCTCAAAATTGATGGTGGGACGATTCCCGATTGCGGTCCTGGAGATCACGATGGACCCATTATTAGTCGATGTCAATGTTCACCCCACTAAACAAGAAGTACGTTTATCAAAAGAAGAAGAACTGACCAAATTGATCAGTAAATCGATCAATGACAGTTTGCGAGACGAGAATTTGATTCCGAATGCTGCCGATAATCTTCGTTTTAAGAAAAAAGTGACCACTGAACCTGTGGAACAAACGAAACTGGATCTGGGAACGAGTCCTACGACTTCTTCGGGATTAACTTTCAACCGCGAGACAGGAAAGTTTCAAGTGGCGTCATCAGGTTATCAACAGACTGTGGATAACTTTGTGGAAAACCCTGTGGAGGAAGGTGGAAAACTTCCAGAAAGCGCGGAGCAAAGGGAAAAGGCTCCGGAGTCTTCGGCATATTCTGTGGAAAATCAAGCAGTTTTCGATAGTCTGGAAGAAACACTGCCCAATAAAACGTTGCGAGATCCCTTTGCTGCGACAGTACCTGTGACAGAGATTGTCCAAGAAGTTGATCAACCAGCAGCGTCTGTTCTCGAGGATGCCAGTCAGCAGGACTTGTCGTTAATCGAAGAGCAGGCGCAAGAACGGCTGCATCCTGAACTGCATGCCGGACAGAAAAACTATACGAAATATGTGGATCGTTTGTTAGAAGAAACGCCTGCCAAGCAACGTTTCCCTCATTTAGAATATTTCGGACAGATGCATGGGACGTACCTGTTTGCTCAAAGCGACGAAGGACTTTATATCGTGGACCAGCATGCGGCCCAAGAACGGATCAAATATGAATATTTTCGGGAAAAAATCGGAGAAGTGAGCGACGATCTGCAAGAATTATTGGTACCGATCGTCTTAGATTATCCCAATAATGATGCGATCAAGTTGAAGGAACAAACTAAAAAATTACAAGAAGTTGGGATCCATTTGGAGGAGTTTGGGGCGAACAGCTTTATTGTAAGGGCGCATCCCACTTGGTACCCAGCAGGAGAAGAAGAAAGCATCATTCGAGAAATGATCGACATGCTTTTAGAGACAGGTTCAGTCAGCGTCAAGAAATTCAGGGAAGCAACAGCGATCATGATGAGCTGCAAACGTTCGATCAAAGCCAATCATTATCTAAATGAGGCGCAAGCACGAATCCTGTTGGCGGATCTTGCAAAGTGTGAGAATCCCTTCAATTGTCCTCATGGACGTCCGGTATTGATTCATTTTACCAATAGTGATATGGAGCGAATGTTTAAACGGATCCAAGATCCGCATCGTGCAAGGAGTGGAATGGAATGATTGTCTTAGCTTCTCAATCGCCACGGCGAAAAGAATTATTAGCGGAATTGGTCCCATCTTTTCAGATACAGCCGGCAGATATCGATGAGTCTGTGGTATTTGGAGAGGCACCAGAGGAGTATGTGCAGCGAATGGCGCGGGAAAAGGCAGCAACTGTCACAGCCTGCTTTCCCACAGATCTTGTGATCGCCAGTGACACTACCGTAGTGGTGGGCCAGGAGATTTTCGGCAAACCTGCTGATGAAGCAGATGCCAGACGGATGTTGCAGAAGATGAGTGGAAAGACTCATTGGGTCCATACTGCGGTCGTTTTACAAAAACAAGAAAAACGACGAGAAAAATTGGTTTCTGCACAAGTATCCTTTAGTCTGTTGACGGAGCAAATGATTACCGAGTATCTGAAAACTGGGGAATATCAAGACAAAGCCGGGGGCTATGGGATCCAAGGAGCAGCAAAAGTGTTTGTTGAAGCGATCCAAGGGGATTTTTATACGATCGTTGGCTTCCCTGTTAATACGGTTGCCAAGTTATTAAAAGAATTTCCGGAGGAGCTGGAAAAATGAATCTATCCGGCAGGTGTCTTTGTGGTCAAGTTACGATTGAGCTAACGGAGGTTCATCCCCAAGTGACTGCTTGTCATTGCTCAATGTGTCAGAAATTTCATGGTGGTCCTTTTTTAGCGCTGGCCGCTTGTTCCCGTGATCAAATCACATTTACTGGCGAATCCTTGATTCAACGGTATAACTCTTCTAATTGGGCGCAAAGATGATTTTGCCGCCAGTGTGGCTCTAGCTTATTTTATTATGCACAGGAGACGGCAGAATTCTTCTTTGCCACTGGTTTGTTTCAAGAATTGACAGAAGCAGTTTTCACAGAAGAAATCTATACGAAAGACCAGCCGCCGTTTTATCATTTTGCTGAAAGAACCAGAAGGTGGCCAGAACTGCCCTCTTCTTAAGTAAAGAAGCAAGTTCGTTTACAAACGATTGGAAAAAAGGCAAGATAAGAGAAGAAAGTAGGTGAGAAAAATGTCAGAATCAAAAGAAGATTTGATAGCGAAATTGTCACCGATCGAATATGCGGTCACACAAGAAAATGCGACCGAACGTCCTTTTACAGGGACTTATGATGATTTTTATGAAAAAGGGATCTATGTGGATATCGTCAGCGGCGAACCGCTATTCGCTTCGACAGATAAGTATGATGCTGGTTGTGGATGGCCTTCTTTTTCGAAGCCCATCGACCGCAAAGAAATCAAAGAGAAAGCAGATTTCTCTCATGGCATGCACCGTGTCGAAGTCCGCAGTAAAGAAGCAGATTCCCATTTAGGACATGTTTTTTCAGACGGCCCGCAAGACAAAGGCGGGTTGCGCTACTGCATCAATTCCGCAGCCTTGCGATTCGTCCCATTGGAAGAAATGGCTGAGCAAGGATATGGAGAATATACTTCTCTTGTTGAGTAAAGGAGCAAGCTTCGCTTGCTTCTTTTTTTGTCTTTCAGTCTATGCTACAATAAAGGGAACGTATGTACAGCTAGATGTATAGAAAGGAACGGTTATGTACGAATATATTATTGGAAAAGTCACGGATATCTTTCCGGCGTATATCGTTGTTGAAACGCACGGTATCGGTTATCAAGTGGCATTCGGCAATCCGTATGCGTTCAGCGGCAAGCTGAATCAAGAAGTGAAGATTTATCTGCATCAAGTAATTAGAGAAGATGCCCATAGTTTATACGGGTTTTCTACATTAGAAGGAAAGCAATTATTTTTAAAACTGATCAGCGTCTCTGGGATCGGTCCTAAAAGTGCATTGGCAATTATGGCGAATGAAGACCATGCGGGATTGATCACGGCTGTCGAAAACGGAGATGTCACTTATTTAACCAAATTCCCAGGTGTTGGCAAAAAAACAGCACAGCAAATGATATTGGACTTAAAAGGAAAAGTCGCAGAATTAGTCGGTGAAGAGCCAACGGCACCAGTCACTGTGGCGAATACCGCGTTGGACGAAGCGATGGCAGCTTTGAAAGCATTAGGCTATAGTGAAAAAGAAATCAAGAAAGCTGAGAAATATTTAGCGCCTAATACGACTAAATCAACAGATGAATACTTACGAGAAGCATTAAAATTGATGATGAAAAAATAAGGAGCGAGTTAGGTGACGGATGAACGGATTGTTTCACCGGAAACGAATGAAACAGAAGAATTGATCGAAAAATCATTGCGTCCGCAGTTTCTCGCGCAATATATCGGTCAAAATAAAGTAAAAGAAGAGTTGTCGATCTACATTCAAGCAGCCAAAAATCGGGAAGAAGCATTGGATCATGTGCTGCTTTACGGACCACCTGGATTAGGAAAGACGACAATGGCGATGGTCATCGCCAATGAAATGGCGGTCAACATCAAGACGACTAGTGGACCTGCTATCGAAAAGCCGGGAGACTTGATTGCGATTTTGAATGAATTGCAGCCGGGGGATGTCTTGTTTATTGATGAGATCCATCGTTTGCCGCGAGTTGCCGAAGAAATGCTCTATTCTGCAATGGAAGATTTCTTCGTGGACATCATGGTTGGCCAAGGAACAACTGCGCATCCGGTCCATTTCCCGTTGCCGCCATTCACCCTAGTAGGAGCTACGACTAGGGCAGGGATGCTTTCTGCACCATTACGGGATCGATTTGGGATCATTTCTCATATGGAATATTATGAAGACCAAGACTTAAAAGAAATCGTCTTACGTTCAGCGGATATTTTTCAGACGGAGATCGTGGAAGAAGGGGCATTTGAGATTGCTCGACGATCTCGAGGAACGCCAAGGATCGCTAACCGCTTGCTGAAACGTGTTCGAGACTTCGCGCAAGTGCAAGCGAATGGAATCATTGACCGCCAAATCGCAGATAAAGCTTTGCTGCTTTTGCAAGTCGATCATGCTGGTTTAGATTATGTGGATCAGAAGCTGATTCGAACGATGATCGAGTTGTATGGTGGAGGGCCTGTGGGCCTCAGCACATTATCTGTAAACATCGGTGAAGAAACAGAGACCGTGGAAGATATGTATGAGCCTTACTTGATTCAGAGAGGGTTTTTGAAACGAACACCACGTGGACGGATCGCTACCACACTTGCTTATACCCATTTTGGCTATGAAAATCATTTTGAAGAGCTGTAAAGCTCTTTTTTTTATGGTTTAGTGAAACGTTTTTCTATCGTTCATGTTCTAAAATTAGTTGCTTCGAGAAAAGAAACAACGCAATAAACAGTTGCAAGAGCTGTAGAAAAACAAAAATAAGTGATCTGGTGTAGCGGATAACCTTGTTATTAAAGGTTTTTGTTTGTGAAAAATATCTTTAAAGGATATGTAAGTCATTAAAAATAAGATAATGAAAAATGATAAAACTTTAATGATGTAAAGGCTTGCATTTCTTTCTAGCGCGATTTATAATCAACTCGTAGAAACGTTTCACTAAAAAGAAAAAGATAGGATGAGCGTTGAGACGATAACAGAAAGGGTTTTTGCGTATGAGTAAGCTGAAAGAGATATACCGGCAGCGGCAACTGCATTGGATGGTACTACCAGGCGTGGCATTCATGATCGTATTTAATTATATTCCAATTTATGGAATCATTATTGCTTTTAAGAATTATACGGTCATTGATACGATTTCCTCTGCACCATGGGTAGGGTTAGAGAATTTCCGAATTATTTTACACGACAGTTTTTTCTGGGAAGCAGTTGGGAATACGTTAGCAATCAGTATGATGAAGTTAGGCTTAGGCTTTGCGATTCCAATTATTCTCGCCATTATGATTTTTGAGATGCGGGACGGAAAATTGAAGAAATTTATTCAAACCGTTTCGTATATCCCTCACTTTTTTTCTTGGATTGTCCTAGGCGGTATGATGATTTCATGGTTGTCGACCAATGGGTTTATCAACCAAGTCCTGATGTCTTTAGGAATGATGGATAAAGGTGTCAATCATTTGTTGGATCCTGATAAATATTGGTGGATCGCTGTTTTATCTGACCTTTGGAAAGAAGTAGGATGGGGAACGATTTTATATCTTGCAGGAATGTCTCGTATCGATCCAACTTTTTATGAAGCGGCCAGAATCGATGGCGCCACCAAGTTGACGCAGATTCGGACAATCACATTACCACTTTTGACGCCGATCATTTCATTGAATCTGATCCTAAATGTGAGCGGCATCTTAGGATCTAATTTAGACCAGACATTGGTTTTGATGAATTCACAAAACCAAAACAAATCGGAAGTCATCAACTCATTCGTTTATAAAATGGGTCTGACACAAGGCGATTTCTCATATGCAACAGCGGTTGGCTTGGGAATAGCAATCATTTCTGTCATTCTTCTAGTCATCACCGATCGTGTGACACGCAAATTGAACAATGGCAATTCAGTTATCTTATAGGAGGGGTGACCAAGTGATAAAAAGAAGAACACAAGAGAACAAATGGTTTTATTTCTTTAACACAGTGATCCTCGTTCTGTTTTCGCTGCTGATCATTATTCCAATCTGGAATATCTTAGTCTCATCGGTATCTTCTAGTTCAGGGTTGGCTGAAAACGGTCTCGTTTTATGGCCGCGGGGATTTACTTGGGAGAATTACCGGAAAGTATTTTCCGATGACAGTATCCCACGGGCATTTTTGATCTCTGTACTGAAAACATTGATCGGGGCAGTGACACATACACTGTTTTGTGCCGTTGTGGCATACGGACTCAGTAAATCACGGCTGATCGGCCGGAATATCTACACCACGCTAGGAGTCATTACGATGTACTTCGGCGGGGGGATGATCCCAACCTATTTGCTGATCAAATCGTTAGGGTTATTAGATTCATTTTGGGTCTATATCATTCCAGCGTTATTCAGCTATTATGACGTCGTTATCTTGATGAACTTTTTCCGTGAGATTCCTCCTTCTTTGGAAGAATCGGCGAAAATCGATGGGGCCAGCGAATTTCAAATTTTTTACAAGATTTTCCTACCATTAACGAAACCAGCATTAGCTACCATCATATTGTTCAATGGTGTCGGACAATGGAACGACTTTATGACCACAAAATTGTACATCACCAAAGAATATCTCTATCCGCTGCAAATGAAGATCTATGAAATCATTGTGCAGTCCAACTTAAGCACGATGACCGAAAGCGGTAGTACCGACTTTGTCGTGCAGGCAACGACCCGCGGGGTGCAATTGGCTACTATCGTTATCACGACTGTACCAATTTTGATTATCTATCCATTACTTCAAAAACACTTCATCGGCGGTATGATGGCCGGTGCGGTAAAAGAATAGAAAGAGGGATCAGTATGAAAAAAGTATTAGGCAGTTTATTGGCAGCAACAGCATTACTTAGCTTAGCAGCATGTGGCGGCAGCTCGGATGACGCTAGCAGCTCAGATTTTTCGATCAAAGATCGTTATGAGCTTGATGAGAAAACACCAGCATGGAAACTTGATACCAAAAAAGAACCAACTAAAATCACTTGGTACATCAACTCAGACTGGACGGCATTACCTTTTGGGGAAGATGTTACCACCGCACAGATCAAGAAAGATTTAAATATCGATATCGAATTTATTTCCGGAGACGACTCGAAGTTGAATGCACTTATTTCAAGTGGCGATATGCCAGACATCGTGACATTGATGGACAAAACCAGTCAAGCAGCCACTAAAGCAGATAGCTGGGCTTACTCATTGAATGATCTAGCGAAAAAATATGATCCTTACCTATTGAATGTCGTAACAGAAGATACCTTCAATTGGTTTGCATTAGACGATGGCAAAACATATGGCTATCCAAACTATTCGAATACAGCAGCCGATTATGAAAGCGGCAATATTCCGGTAAATGATAACTTCGTCATTCGTGAAGATGTCTATGAAGCACTTGGCAAACCAGACATTTCTAAACCAGAAAATTTTGTCAAAGTAATGGATCAAATCAAAGAGAAATATCCTGATCTAACCCCAATGGGCTTCACGACTGTCGGTGACACAGCAGGTCCTTTCTTAGATAAATTACAAGACTTCTTAGGTGTTCCATTAGAAGATGAATCTGGTAATTACTATGACCGCAACTTAGATGAAGAATATATCAATTGGTTGAAAACATTCAACAAAGTATACCGTGAAGGCAACATCAGTGATGACAGCTTTACAGATGACGGTCCGACCTATGATGAAAAAGTGAAACAAGGGAAATATGCAACGATGCTTGTTGCAGGAACTAGTGGTCAAGGCGGCAACTTTACTGAATTTATGAAGAATTCTGATACTCGCTATATTGCTATTGATGGACCAGCCAGCACATCAGGCCGGAAACCAACATTGAATCAAACCGGTATCTCAGGCTGGTTGATCAACTATATCACAAAAGATGCAGTCGATCCAGCAAAAGTCACTCAACTATTCACTTACTTGATCGATGAACCAGGACAAATCTTGACGAAATTCGGTGTTGAAGGCGTCACTTATGAATACAATGACGAAGGCAAAATCGATTACTTACCTGAAGTAAAAGAAATGGAGAAAACAGATAACGAAGGGTACAACAAGAAATATGGTATCAGTCGCTTCAACTACTTCAACAATGACCGTGTCAATGCATTGAAAGTAGAAACAGAGAGCGCATTAACCCAAATGCAAGAATGGGGCGAAGGAAAACTTTATCCGCACTTTGTTATTGAGAACACAGATCCAGATGCTGGGACTGCAGAAGCTCGTTCCAATAATTCGATCAAAACAAAACTAAATAGCACAGTCATCTCCTTGATTCGTTCAAAAGATGAAAAAACGTTTGATTCAACACTGTCTGATTTTGAAAGTTTTTTAGATTCCAACAATTGGGATGCAATCAAAGAAGTCAAATCTGAAAAAATGGCAGAAAACCGCGAAAAACTTAAATAATCAGTTATAGAAAGGATGAAAAGAGGAAAGCGAGACCCAACGACCTTTCCTCTTTTTGCTTTGAAACACTGCGATTGGCTTGCAAAGCAAGGCATGCAAGTTCTTCTTGGCGCCAGCCTAGAAGCAACTGTAGGCGAAGCGCAGCGTAGACGAGCAGATGTAGAAAAGTACCTACTCGGTGCTTTGAAACACTGCGATTGGCTTACAAAGCAAGACATGCAAGTTCTTCTTGGCGCCAGCCTAGAAGCAACTGTAGGCGAAGCGCAGTGTAGACGAGCAGATGTAGAAAAGTACCAACAAAAGTATATGTAAAAGGATCTTTTTACTACTTTAGCAAAAGGATAATAAACAAGAGATGAGTAAGAAAACAACAAGAAATCAGTAGGATTGAAACTAGAAAGGGAGCAGGTGAGTGGAGATGAAACAAATTTTCTCTTATGAAGGATGGTACTATCGTGTCTTTTCCTTTGCCACGGATATGATCCTATTAAGTTTTTTGTTCCTTGTTCCTGCGGTCACGATTGTACTGACAGGACCAGCCTTGATCGCCTTGTATCAAACCATCGATCAGCTTTACCAAGAAAAAGATGTTCCAGTTTGGCAACGGTATAGTCGAGCTTTTCTAGCAAATATCAAACGTGGAATCGTACTTGAAGGGATCATCGTGGGGTATGTTGCTGTCACCGCGGCGATCATTTATGGATTGATGGGAATCACCACTTATCTTGGGGTGTTGGCAGTGATACTCAGCAGTTTAGCTGGTTTATTCTTGACGGTGTTTGTCCTACTGTTTTGTTTGTTTTCTTCCACAGTCAAACAAACCGCACACGAAACTGCCTATGCGGTGTTGAGCAGTACCGCAAATGCGATCATCTTGCTAGTGATTCCAGTATTCGTATTTCTATTGCTGAATAAGATCAATTCTTTCTTATTCGTATGTTTAGGTATTTCAGGATTCGCTTATCTGCAAGTACTGTTCTTTCATAAGGTGTGGGCAAAAGAGGGTGACGTCAATGAAATCAATTAGAAATGAACCATCTCAGGAGGAAATCGACCGTTTTTGGCGACAAGTCAAACAAGAAATCAAACAGATTCCATTAGCGTTTGAACGAAAGCAACAACCAGCATTGCTGACAGGAATCGATGTCTATCAGGTCAATTTCCAAAGTTTATACAATGAAACGATTTACGGCTATCTTTTAGTTCCGAAAAATAAGAGCCAACTTCCAATCGTCATCGATTATTTAGGTTATATGAATCACCTACAGGAACCCTTTCAGTTTGCCCACTGGGCATTGATTGATTGTGCCTGCTTGGTGATCGATAATCGCGGGCAAGGCGGCCGTACGAAAGATACACATCCTTATGAAACGACGCAACATGAGGCACCGTTTGGTCGAGGAATTTTAAAAAAAGAAGATTTTTATATGAAACGCATGATTGCAGATAGTCTTCGCCTGCTAGAGGTCGCAGCAGAGCTGCCGGAGATTGATTCTGAACGAGTGATTTTAAGAGGCGGGTCACAAGGCGGCGGGATTGCATTAATTGTCAATGCGCTGGCTGAAACGCCAATCTTTGCGACTTTTGCAGATGTTCCTAGTCACTCGAATATTTCTCACCGCATCGAAAGCAGAACTGGGAGCTATCATGTGATGCAAGAATATATCGATACCTTTCCAGATAGCAAGGAGACCATCTATTACCAAATGGCCTACTATGATTTGAAAAATCTGGCAGCAAAAATCACTGGCCCTGTCTTTGCTTCAGTAGGGAGCCAGGATCCTATCTGCCCAATGACCGATTTTTTTGTCAGTTATCATCGAATCTCAACCCCAAAACAATTAACTGTGTATTTAAACAAAGGGCATGGCGGCGGTGAAGCCAAACAGATTCGAAAAGAAATGCAACAGATCCAAAAATTGTTAAAAAGGATATGAAGAAATGAAAGTGGCAACTTACAATTTACGTGTGGATACGGATTACGATAAAGAGTGGCAATGGTCTTATCGTGCGGACAAAGTATTGGCATTGATCGATTATCATGATTGGGATATTTTGTGCGTACAAGAAGTCCGGCCAACGCAAGTCGCTGATTTAGCAAGATTGACTGATTACGAGTCGGTAACTGCTGAACGAGACGGCGATGGAACAGGAGAAGGTATCGGGATCTATTACAAGAAGACGATGTTTTCTAAAGTAGATTCAGGCTCATTTTGGTTATCTCTGACACCTGATGTGCCAAGTATTCATCCAGAAGCGGAATACTTGCGTCTGTGTTTGTGGACGGTACTAAGAGATAGAAAAGGACATGACTTTTTAGTCATCGACACGCATCTGGACAATATTTCAGAAATCGCCCGTTTTGAAGGGATGAAAGTCATCTTGGAACGGTTAGCGGATAAAATCGCCGCTTTACCCGTTTTACTAATGGGGGATCTCAATGCAGAAGCAGTTGAACGCGTCCATGAATCCCTGCAAACGATTTTTGTTAACGCAAAAGAACAAAATGAAAAAGGACATTACGGTCCCAGAGGTTCCTATCAAAATTTTGACTATCAACTCCCATGGAACCAGTTAGAAGAAATTGATTATATTTATACTAAAGGATTTCGAATCATTAAAACCGGGTGTTTGACGGATTCTTGTGACGGACGGTTTCCTTCCGATCATTTCCCGTTGGAAGCAGATCTCCGATTCGATGAACGATAAAGGTGGAACAAAAATGGAAAAGACAAAATTGACGCACTTACTTGAACAAATGACTATCGATGAAAAAATCGATCAATTATTGCAACTGGCTGCTGCGTTTTATTCAGACAAAGCGGAAGAAAAAACCGGACCGATGAGTGATCTGGGACTGACCCAAGAAACCATCAACAACGCTGGAACAACGCTAGGCGTTTCCGGTGCCAAAGAAGCGATCCGAGTACAACAAGAATACATCAAAAACAATCGCCTGCAGATCCCGACGATTCTAATGGCAGATATTATCCATGGGTTTCGAACAATCTTCCCGATTCCATTGGCTCTAGGTAGTTCGTGGGATCTGAATGCTGCGGAACAAATGGCCGAAATTTCAGCTAGAGAAGCCGCTGTGTCTGGGCTCCATGTGACGTTCTCGCCAATGGTGGACTTAGTCCGAGACCCTCGTTGGGGACGAGTGATGGAATCTACCGGAGAAGATCCCTACTTGAACAGTCGCCTTGCGGAGGCTTTCGTGAAAGGCTACCAAGGAGAAGACTTGACCAATGATTTTGAACGGGTCGCCGCTTGTGTGAAGCATTTTGCGGCGTATGGCGCAGCAATTGGCGGTCGTGATTACAACACAGTCAATATGTCTGAGCGTCAATTGCGGGAAAGTTACTTACCAGGCTACCAAGCCGCACTAGCAGCTGGGGCAAAATTGGTGATGACTTCCTTTAATACGGTAGATGGGATTCCGGCTACAGCGAATCGCTGGTTGTTCCGTGATGTGTTGCGAAAAGAATTTGGTTTTGATGGCGTAGTGATCTCTGACTGGGGTGCGGTCAAAGAAATCATTGCCCATGGCGCAGCAGAGGATGAGAAACAGGCGGCAGAATTAGCGATCAAAGCAGGCGTCGATATTGAAATGATGACGACTTGCTACAACGATTATTTGAAAGAATTGATCGAAGAAGGCGCTGTTGCGGAAGAGTTATTGGATGAAGCAGTATTGCGGATCTTGACCCTTAAAAATGATCTTGGTCTTTTTGAAAATCCTCATCGTGGGGCAGATGAAGCTGCTGAAGCTAGGGTCGTACTTTCGCAAGAACATCGAACAGCCGCGAGAGAAATCGCTCAAAAATCAATGGTTTTATTGAAGAATGAGAACATCTTACCATTTAAATCAACGGAGACGGTCGCGATCATTGGACCAGCGGCTCACTCTAAAGATATTTTAGGTGCATGGTCATGGCAAGGGAAACAAGAAGAAGCCGTTTCATTGATCGAAGGGAGCAAAGCAGTTTCAGAGAACATTCTTTATGGAAAAGAACCATTCGATTATTTTGCGCCAACAGAAGCAGCGATCAATGAAGCTGTTACATTAGCTAAACAAGCAGATAAAGTGGTTCTCGCACTAGGTGAACAAGACTGGATGAGCGGAGAAGCAGCGAGCCGCAGCGATATTCGCTTGCCTGAAGCGCAGTTAGCATTATTCAAACAATTGCAGGCAGTCAATGAGCAACTCGTTGTGACCTTGTATAATGGTCGTCCATTAGATCTTCAAGGCATTGATGAAGCAAAAGCCATCGTTGAAGCATGGTTCCCTGGAACAGAAGGTGGTCACGCATTAGCAAATCTTTTATGGGGACAATACAATCCAAGCGGCCGTTTGAGTATGTCTTTCCCAGAAACAGTTGGTCAAGTACCTGTTTATTACAATACTGAAACTACCGGTCGTCCTTATGAAAGTGCACCTGATGAAAAATATGTCTCGAAATATTTGGATGTCTCCAACTATGCAAAATATCCTTTTGGTTTCGGTTTGAGCTATCACGAGGCTCAGTATAGTGAGTTAAGTTTAGATAAATCACAACTGTCTGCTGAAGAGACACTGACAGTATCCCTTCAGATCAAGAATAATAGCGACTTTGCTGGTGAAGAAACCGTCCAGTTATATCTGCGAGACCTCGTTGGTGAAGTTGTCCGACCAATCAAAGAATTAAAAGGATTCCAAAAAGTATGGTTAGAACCAGGGGAAACCAAAGAAGTAACTTTTTCAATTACGGAAGATATGTTGCGTTACGTCCACAGCAATCAGGAAACATCCAGTGATGCTGGCACATTCCAAGCCATGGTCGGCAGCAACAGTCGCGATCTGCAGATGGCTACATTCAAATTCGTAAGATAAGGATAGGAAGGTTTATATGACACAATATATTACTCTTGAAAAGAATCAGACACGCCTGAGATTTTTGAAAACTGGGGATCTGTATGAAATAGATAGCAATGGCATGATGATCAATCAACTAAATGGCAATCCGTTAGACGGCAGTTTGAATCAATTGTATCTGCGAGTCTATACATCAGAAGGGATTCGTTGGACACCGATGGTCGGTTCTAATTCAGCCAGTAAGTTTGGGTATTCCCAACAGCAGTTGTCTTGGTCAGGAGAGTTTTTGGACGTTCATTATCAAGTGGACTTGCAACTGGCAGAAGATTGCTGGTTTTGGCGAATCCAGTTAACGGGTTCTGGAAAAGCAGATATCATTTATGGTCAAGATATAGGCAATGCACTAAAAGGAGCAGTTCAGTCCAATGAAGCGTATGTTTCTCAATATCTGGATCACCACGTGACTCAGGATAACGGAACGATCGTCGTCTCTTCTCGTCAAAATCAACCGCAATCCGGCAAATTTCCATTAGTCGAACAAGGAAGTTTCCAACCCTTGCGGAGTTATTCAACAGATGGGTATCAATTTTTTGGCAGAACATACAAGGTGACTAATTTGCCGCAAGCCTTAGCGCACGAAACATTAGCGAATGAAGTGTATCAATATGAATTTGCCTACATTGCTTTGCAGTCCGAGTCTTATCAGCTATCTGACGAAACAACAGAAGTCATTTTTTATAGTGCTGTCAAGGCAGATCAGCCACAAGCAGTATCCGGTCCGCAATTCGACCGCCCTTCTCTGAAGGAACAGTTTCAAAAATTGACTTTTGAGTCATTGACGACACAGCTACTTCCGGCAAAACAACTCGGAGCAGCATTGACTGGAGAGACCTTGTCAGAAGCAGATATTTCCGCGCTATTTCCAAAACAGGAAGCAATGGAACGAATCGATGGCCAAATGTATTCATTTTTTACCGAAAACTACCGTCACGTTGTGTTGAAGGAAAAAGAAAGTGCCGTGGAACGGGCTCATGGGCATATATTGCTGAGTGGCAGTGATCTAGTGGTAGATCAGCCGTTGCTTAGTACGACGGTTTATATGTATGGTATTTTCAATTCGCAGATCGTTCTAGGGAATACGTCAATGAATAAATTATTGAGTAACAGCCGTAATGCGTTGAATGTCATGAAACGATCAGGACAGCGGATCTACTTGAAAGAACAGGATACGTGGCGCTTATTGACGATGCCATCTGCGTTCGAGATGGGGCTGAACTCTGCAACGTGGTATTACAAAACAGCAGATGATTTGATCACGGTCACGACGTATACACTGCTTGACAGCCGTGAGATCCGAACGACGATCCATAGCAAAAAGGCTTATTCATGGGCCATCAGCAACCAGTTTTTGATGGGACCAGATGAAGAAGCACCGACAGCGGTTGTGAAAAAAGAGCAGCAAGTAGTGATCACAAGCGGGACTATGTCACCAGTAAAAGAAGCGTATCCAGAATTAACTTATTATCTGCAGGCGGATCAGCCTTTTGATGTGACAGATGATTCCTTGTTCTTACAAGAAAACAGTGATGGCGCACTAACTGTTCTGACATTTGCGGATCAGTCAGAAGTTACCCTTAAGATTCAAGGAACGTTGACCGGAGATCCTTACCGAGAACAAGCGTCTTCTAAGCAGCAAGAAGAAGCAAAATATGTGACGTTCATTGATTCACTGCTGAATCAATTTGAATTGACCCATGACCAAGCAGAAGTCCAAACTCTTAATTTGCTCTCTCGGTGGTACACGCACAACATGCTGGTCCATTATTTGTCTCCTCATGGTTTGGAACAGTATGGCGGTGCTGCTTGGGGGACCAGAGATGTCTCACAAGGACCAACAGAATTTTTCTTAGCAGTCAATCGTCCAGAGATCGTTGCGTCGATCATCAAACACCTCTTTGCCAATCAATTTGCCGACGATGGCAATTGGCCGCAATGGTTTATGTTTGACCGCTACGAAAAACAAAAAGCCGACGAAAGTCATGGAGATGTGATTGTGTGGCCAATGAAAGTCGTCAGCGATTACTTGGAAAAAACGAAGGACTTCGCGATTTTAGAAACGCAAATACCTTATACAGATCGCGAAACGTTCTTAAAGACAAGTCAAACTGCTTCTCTTTATGATCATTTACAGAAAGAGATTGCATATATCGAAGCGAATTTCTTGGAAGGTACGTATCTTTCATGTTATGGGGATGGGGACTGGGATGATACCCTGCAGCCAAACAATAGCAAATTGAAAAAGCAGATGGCCAGCAGTTGGACAGTTGCATTAACTTATGAAGTGATGAAGAAACTAGCGGCACAGCTGAAAGACTATGATCCAAATTATGCTGATCATTTACAAACCATCGTCAGCGGCATTCGTACAGATTTTGATAAATACATTTTGTCCTCAGGAACCATCCCAGGATTTGTTTATATGGAAGACCCTGAACATGTGGAATTGATGATCCATCCAGAAGACAAAAAGACAGGGATTCAGTACCGATTGTTGCCGATGCAGCAAAGCATGATCGGTGAATTACTTTCTCCGGACGAAGCCGAGCACCATTTAGGCATCATCAAAGAACACTTGCAACATCCAGATGGCGTTCGCTTGATGAATCGTCCAGCGGCTTATCATGGTGGGGTCAGTACGAATTTCAAACGTGCAGAGCAAGCAGCGAACTTTGGTCGGGAAATCGGGTTGCAATATGTTCATGCCCACATCCGTTTTACTGAAGCAATGGCCAAATTGGGACAAAAAGAAGAAACTTGGCATGCTTTAGGGGTCATCAATCCTATTCAGTTGCAAGAACGCGTGCCAAATGCAGAACTGCGACAAGCCAATGTCTATTTCAGCAGCTCTGACGGCGATTTCAAAACAAGGCTTGAAGCCCAAGAGAATTTTGGTAAACTTAGAGATGGAAGCGTCGGTGTAAAAGGCGGTTGGCGCGTGTACTCCAGCGGACCAGGTATCTATTTGAATCAATTGATCAGCAATGTCTTGGGCATTCGCGAAATGGCAGATGATTTGTTCCTTGATCCTGTCTTGCCAACTGAGTTATCTGACTTAACGATGACCTACCGGGTCTTTGATCAACCGGTTAAGATCCATTTTCACGAAGCGTCAAAAGAACAGGTATTGATCAATGGCCAACCGGTAGACTATACACTAGCAGAAAACAGCTATCGAAAAGGGGCCTTTTGTTTAGACAAATCAGCAGTGCTGCCGTTGTTCAATAAGGAAATAAATCATATCGATATTTATCGATAGAAAGGAGGAGCCATGGTAGGGATCAAAGATATTGCTAAAAAAGCCGGTGTGTCTATTTCCACTGTATCCTATGCTTTGAACGGCAGCCCTAAAGTGACGGAGGAGACGCGCGCCCGTATCCAAGCGATTGCTCGTGACTTGAATTATGTTCCGAACATGGCTGCTCGTACACTGAAGCGCAGACAAACGAACATCATTGGCGTGTACCTCGCAGACTACGCGGGGAGTTTCTATGGAGAGTTGCTAGACGGGATTAAAAAAAGTCTCGAGACTTTTGGTTACGAAATGATTGTTTGCAGCGGCAAAAAATCCCATTTGTTTATACCAGAGCGTATGATCGATGGAGCCATCATTTTAGATTGGACTTTTCCTTCAGAGGAAATTGAGCGGTATGCTCAGCGGGGACATCAAATCGTTGTACTAGATCGGATCCTCGATCATGAAAATATCCATCAAGTCCTTTTGGATAATAAAGGTGGTGCGGCACTGGCTATTGATAAATTGATTTCAGGTGGCAGCCAACATGTCTTTTTACTTGCTGGTCCTGAAAAAAGTTATGATAGTCAAGAACGGTTAGAAGCCAGTATCAAAGAGCTTACCCGATTTGGCATTTCCTATGATGTAATAGCTGGTGATTTTACTGAACCCTCAGGGTATCGGGGAGCAGAAGAAATTTTAGCAAAAAATCCGCTAAGACCAATCGATATCTTTGCCTTAAACGATGAAATGGCCATCGGGGTTTATAAGTATGTACGTAAAACAGACTTAAAAATCGGAGAAGATATCCGCATCATTGGTTTTGACAATACAGAATTAGGGGCGTTTATACAGCCGCGGTTGTCGACAATTTCTTACTCGAAGCATCGTTGGGGAATGATTGCTTCAGAGAAAATCGTCAAATCGATTCAAGGAGAGCAAGTAGAGGACGAGCATATCTATACAACATTTATTGATGGACGTTCTTTTCCAAATAATTGAAAATGAAGCACCAAACAGAGGACTGTTTGGTGCTTTTTTTGCGCACGGAAATAAAAATACATGCTGTTAAATTAGATTAATAGTTATTTTATTTTTTATGATTGTATTATTTTTCTAATGTTGTTTAGAAAAAATTATAAATTTTTTTTCGGTTATTATACTTTGAGTTATTTTATTTTAGAAAATACAGTGAATTATTATTCGTTATAACATTATTAATTCTATGAAATATAAATGATGTTAGCGATTTCTATATAGGGGCATCAAGTACAAATAATTCGGATAATAGATTAATTTTTCAGTGGTAAAGATTGCTTTATTATGTGATTTTTATAATCTTATTCTAATTATATCTCTTGAACTCTTACGTTTTTTTAGTATGCTAGGTGAAATTAACTCTAAATTTATCCTTTCCAAGCATTTCAAGTAAATGTCAAACAAACTGCCTGACAAGGCCAAAAATGAGAAGAAACAAGCGGTTAGGATGTCAATTTATAATCATAATTTTGGAATGGATGAAAAAAAAATTATAATCCTTTTTTTATTTGGATATAGACTATGGATAGCATAATGCGTGTATTGCGCAATATTTTACTCATTTTCACTCAGTCAGGAGGGATAAAGTGAATCGTTTTTTAACCAATTTTCTTGTTTTTCTATTAGTATCTTCTCCTTGTTTTTCATATACAGAGGTAGTTGCACATGCAGAAAGTATCGCGCAAAAAAGTGAAACAACGGATACTTTAAACGAGTTAGAAAAGCTTAGCGATATAGATAATAAGGAAAGTATCACGAGTAACAGAGAAAGTAGCAGTGAAAGCAGTGAAGGTACCGCAAGTCAGGATAACGAAACAAACGAAACATCTGAAGCGACTGAAACAGCAGAATCGGATGAATCGCCAGCACATTCAGCATCTGAATCTCATTCCCAAGAATCTGTTACTAGTTCTTCACAAGAGTCAGAAGAACTGACGATAACCTTCAAAAGTGCTGAAGGGCGTTTGTTGGAAACAGGAGAAACAAGCCTTCAAATCAGCAAGAAAAAAGGGGAACGTCTTACAGCAACGGACATTCCTTCCTTTAAAAATCCGGCATCCTTTGAAGGCTGGCAGCTAGAAGGAAAAATTTATAGTAATGAAGCATTGCAAAACGTGGACCTAGATCATGATCAGATCCTGCTAGCAGTTTTTAAACAGGGCGTGAGTGTCCGGTCTAGCGGTTCCTTAGTAGACCTGTCCATCAAAGATATTATTGCAAGTGCAGATCCTTCACGACTTGTTGCCGTTCCAAGTCCTGCAGGCGATGGGGAAACTTACGCTGAGTATGCAAATAGTGTCGATGGCTTTCGGCAAGCCTTGTTTGATATGTATCAAAATGGCAATGGCGGTGAGTTTGCTTTGTATGTCGGATCAGGGGGTACCTTGACTTTACCGGCTGATCTGACAGCCAAAACAATACCAAGCACAGTAGACAGTAGCAATATCACGTTTTATGCATTACAAGGGAAAGTTAGTCGCTTGATATTAACTGGTCATGCTAACGATCCCATCACAGATGCGACAACATTGGCTTCAGGCAGTCGACGGGTTGATTTCTCAACGAATAATTATTTTGGCTCGGATATCGTGTTTCGCAATATCGACTATAGGGGATCGACGATTTACATGAACGGGCACAGTCTTTTCCTCAATGGGGGTGCCGTTGGAAATGGCTTTACGATATATGGTGGCACAAACAGTGGGGATCTGGAAGGCAATCCGACGATCCATGTGAATAACACGGGTTCAGGTACTTGGAATATTTATGGGGGCAACCAAAGCGGCGGAACGTTGAAGGGGAATGTAACGATCAACGTAAACAATACCGTCTCTGGGATAAGTACCATTGCAGGGGGAGCCAATGTTGGAACGATCGATGGCAATACAAAAGTAGCGATCAAGCAATTGAATGGCACATTGACAAACTATTATGGCGGTGGTGTTGGATCAAGTGCTACAAATGCAGCCAATGTGACTGGGAATGTTGAAACGACGATTGCTACGAAAAATGCCAATTTTCGGTTGGGAACGTTTGTCGGAGGGGTTCAGTATGGAACGATCGACGGTAG
The DNA here is from genome assembly GCF_003812305.1 of Enterococcus sp. FDAARGOS_553. Lineage (NCBI taxonomy): Bacteria > Bacillati > Bacillota > Bacilli > Lactobacillales > Enterococcaceae > Enterococcus > Enterococcus sp. FDAARGOS_553. The sequence goes on along the minus strand of NZ_CP033740.1, from coordinate 674,775 downwards.
AATCAACAGCACTGTTTCCGGTAGTGGAGGCTGGACTGGGACAGCCAATCGTTTTATCGGCGGTTCCTATTATGGAAATATTGGCTCGGAACCTGCTAAAGATGCCATCGTAACGAATCTTGATTCGAGTCTCTATTCTACAGGCCGGGCAACTTTTGAAGGTGGTAATCGATACTCTGGCACAATCAATGGAAACATCGTAAATACGGTCAAAGCGGGTCCTAGCGCTAGTGTCGGTGGGATCGGTGATTTCAATGGCGGCGGCGGGAACAATGTCAGCACGCTCTCACAAAGTTCGATGGGAGCTTCGAATACAACGACTTACGACAATTATACTCCCGCACAACGGGCTCAATTAGCAGAAGCGGGAGCAAGTTTCAAAGTATACGGCAATATTACCTCCCATCTGGTCAGCGGTTCTTTTTCAAATGGTGCAACATATACTACAGCTGCAGGTCGCGGCGGTTATATTGATGGGAATACCACGATTGAAGTGGGGTCGATTACAGCAGATGGCAGTCCAGGTGGAGACGGTATTGCTTATAAAGGATCAAAACCGACCAACCTTGCTTATTCCACAACAACCAAAAATCGAGGGGAACTATCTGGCTGGGATATTGTCGGCGGTGGGGGAGATCCGGGAACTACCTGGAATATCTACATCAAAGGGAATACTAAAACAATTCTAAATAATACGGTTGCTCGCTGGACCTATGGCGGCTCTTTCTCTGGAGTTATTGAAGGAAATGCATCGAATACATTGAACTCAGGGATCGTAGACACCCTTGAAGGTACTGGCTATACCGGTAGAAGAGTCTATGGTAATGGTGAAACGACAGTCAATAACGGACAAGTGGATTGGTTCTTGTCTGGCGGCGGCTGGAACGATCTCTTGATTGGTGGGAACGTGGCAGTAACGGTTTATGATGGGGTGATCAATGCCTCTCTAGGGGCTTCATACGGAGATTCCAGTTCTCATACGATCAACGGAAATTCGAATAATCGGATTTTCGGCGGGAACTTTTCCGGTACCCCACGAACTGGCTCTAATGGTTTTTCTGGCGGTGTGACTAATAATGGCAGACTATTGGGAAATGCAAGTTTAACATTGGATTTAAGAAATTATGACGGTGAGTTTAAGCTGCCTAGCGGGACCAATATTTCTGGCGGAAATCCATTCAACAGTACAAATATTGTCGGAACAGATACATCCAATACGATTACGCTGAACATCTATACAAAACCAGGATCGGATGTCTTGAACGGTGCCACGATTTATGGGGATGGCGGCCGAACTGCTAGCAATACGAGAAGCGGCAAGATCATGATGAACATTCAAGCGGAAGATTCCAGTATTGGTAATTTATATACCACCTATTACTCGAATATTTCCTCTAATCAGATTTTGCGCGATGTAGAGATGCGTATTCAAGGGGCGAAAAGTATCAATGGGATCTCTGGCGGAAATGCAACGGACAATTTCACCAATGCAATCGTTGCTAACAGCACCAATCAAGTCAAAATGAATTTTGGCGAGAATGTAGATGGAACCAATGCTTACCAAGATGAGCCCATATCTATGACAGGATTAGGTCTCGTGAATTTTACCGAATTAACTGTGACTAACGGATTGACATTGATGGCTACCGGTGGGGATATAAAAAATGGGCGCTCAGCTACAGCGGCCAACCATAGTACGACTTATCACCAGTTTGGGACGATCCAGCTGTCGAAAAATGCCGGTATTGGAATTTCTTCAGCAAACAACATGATTTCAGGCAGTAAGTTAACCATCGAAGATGAGGCAACCATTGAATCTCCTCCGGGTACTGGTCGGATCAACCTTTCCGATTTTGAAGTGCCAGATTCAAAAAAAGATCATTTGACTTGGATCAAAAATACGGAGAATGATGCTGCAGCACGAGCAAAAAGTCAGGGCACTTGGTTTGGAGAAGTCACAAGCTACCAAGTATTGACTATCAATCCAGTTGCAAACAATGCGACGCCGATCACGCCGATCACTTTTAGCGGCATCGAAAAAGCGACTGGTAAAACATTCATTGGGGACAATGATGTGACGGGAGTCAATGGCTACGGAATTGCGATTCCTGGTTCAGTGATCGACTATGAAGTCGAAATGCCCGGTATCGCTGATGGGCAAGGTTCAATCACTCATGACGTGACAGGCGTTAAAGAAAATAATGCGCCACTTGTGATTCAAGCATGGGGAACAGATATTGCTGGCATCCAGGTTCAAAAAGGGCGGCTGCTTATTCCGTATACTGGGTCAAATTTACCGATACTGACCTTTACACCAGAAACCCAGAATAAAGGTTCTTGGTTTTATGCTGGACAGATCCAGTCAAGCAAAGTTGCTAGTGCGACAGAAACAATCCCAGAACAATCGTCTTCAGATCCAGTCGATTGGCAGATTCCCGATGGTGAATACAGCTATCAAGTGAAGGTTTCTTACTCGAATCAAGCTGAACTTCGTGCTCAGAACGCAATCATTACAGAACAAGAAGCTGAGAACCTCACTAAAGAAGATGCACTGGACTATTTGCAGGCACAAGGACGCCCATTCTTTACAGATAGTCTGACGGAAGAAGCAATAGCAGAGATTCAAAAACCATTGGGGTCAGCAACTTCTCGCAAGCATCTTGTTTCATTCAAAGCAGGAGCAGCAAATCAATCATCTGTAGAACAAGCAGTCAATCTGGTAGTCGTGAAAAATGAGAGTGCCTTGGCAAGCAATCGGCAATTCGCTGTCTTTGCCAAAGATAGCCGCTTAACTTTAGGGGAAGCAACGGCTATCACGAATCAAGCTGATTTAGCAGCATATACGGAAGCCGCAACGATTTTTGCTGATGGTCGAGACGAGCAGTTGCCGCAAGTTGCACCAGAAGCACTCGAATCGATCCAGCAAACAAGCGAAGAAGAGCTGCTAAAAAATGTCACAACTACGTATCATTTCACCGAAAATGGGCAAACTGCTGAAAAAACAGTGAATGTGGCGATCGCTGGTGAGTTGACCTTGAGCAGTGTACCGACAACTATCGATTTTGGGGCACAAAAAATCACTACCACCACTCAAACGTATTGGCCTGACATTCAAGGAGATTTGATTGTCAAAGATACACGAGGATCTGAACGAAGTCCTTGGCGGCTCACTGTGAAAGAACAGCAGAGCTTGAGTAATGGGACAGATCATTTAGAAAATACGTTGTTCTTTGTAAAAAATGGGGAAGAGCAATTACTAACAAATGGGGAAATTATCGTTGAAGAGACGCAATTGACCGAAAACGGCGACTATCATGTGAATCAAGAATGGGGAGAAACAGCGAATAAAGGTCTTAAATTAGTTGTTCCGGTAGAAAAGCAAAAAATAGGCGAATATAGCGGAACGTTATCCTGGCAACTAGTATCTGCTCCAGGCAATCCATAAAAGGCAGAAGAGTAAAGATAAAAATAGTCATTAATGCAAGTTTGCTCGGCTGATTATTCTTGTTTTTGGCAACTACCTTAGCTGCTGAAATAGGCGCGGATGACAGCAATGGCGGAACGTCATTTTATGGCGTTTAGGAATATCCAGCAAAAAATCCAAGACCATAGGCGAAAGTACTGAGAAATCAGCCATTCGACCAACAAGGACATAAAATCTTACCCACAACGGGTTCTGACTCTTCCAGTTAACTCGCGATGGGGGTTGCTTGTTGGCAGCACTAGGTATTTTATCAAAAAGGAGCAAATGAAATGAAAAAGAGTTTAATAACGATGGGTATCGTCATCCTTAGTTCAATAATCTTGCCGATCACCGCAGTTGCAGCAGAGTATACATCAAATGGGGCAATTATTTTTGAAACGGATAATGATCTCACTAAACCAGTCGACCCTACCGATCCGGAAAAACCAGTCGACCCGGTCGATCCCACGGATCCAATGGGACCAAATCCAGGAACTGCTGGGCCGTTGTCAATTGATTTTGCCTCCAGTTTCCAATTTGGCAATCAAAAGATCACATCAGAAACAATGGATTACTATGCAAAACTGCAAGAGTTCACTTCAAGTTTAGCAGGTCCGAATTATGTGCAAGTCACAGATAAACGGGGGACTCAAGAAGGCTGGTCTCTTAGCGTCATACAGAACGGTCAATTTAAGACAGCACAGAGTGAAGTGCTAGCAGGGGCTTCATTATCAATTTCTTCCGGAACAGCAATTTCTGTGACAGATAAGCAGTATGCACCAACAGTAGTAGAGAATCACACATTTGTTCCCAATAGTGAAATGAACTTGGTGAATGTCCCGGCAGGCAAAGGGATGGGGACTTGGATCTATCGCTTTGGTGCTGATGCATCAGAAGGAGCGGCAGCTGTAAAATTAAACATTCCTGGTCGTTCGGTTAAATTAGCCAAAGAATATCGAACAACCTTGACTTGGTACCTCAAAAATGTACCAGAGACTGAATAAGAAGGGGCAGAAAAGTGAAAAAAATAGTAACCGCAGCAGTATTCGTAGGATTGGGAATGACGAGCACGATCACTGCTCAAGCAGCAGAAGTGGCAGCTTATCATTCAAATGGTCAAATTGTCTTTGAACCAAACACGGAGCCAACGGATCCAATCAGTCCAATAGACCCAGATCCAGACAATCCAATCAAACCAGTCGATCCCACCACGCCAGATGGCAAACCTGAACCAGGAACCAACGGACCGTTATCGATCGACTTTGCCTCCAGTTTGTATTTTGGCATGCAAAAAATCACTTCAAAAACGGAAGTCTACCATGCCTCATTGCAAAAATATGAGGATGCAGCAGGTGCAGAACAAGAAGGACCAAATTTTGTACAAGTCACAGATAACCGAGGAACGGAAAGCGGCTGGACGTTGCATGTCAAACAAAATGGCCAATTTAAAACAGGGAAAGACCAAGAATTAAAAGCAGCTCAAATTCGCTTGACTAACGGGACGATCGTTACACCATCCGAATCCCCAAAACCTTCTAATTTTAAAAGCACGATTACCCTGGATCCCAATGGGGCTGAATCATTAGTCATGAGTGCCCAAAAAGGGGAAGGAGCCGGTACTTATCTTATGAGCTGGGGTGACAGTTTATTCGCAGCAGTAGATAGTATTGAATTAGAAGTGCCTGGTTCAACAACGAAATATGCCGTGAAGTACAGTACCACATTTACCTGGCTGCTAACTGATACCCCGACAAATCCATAGCAACCAGTCCCTTTAAGTGTAAGGTTTTGATACGTAAGGGTGGTACATAGATAGAGAGGGAAAATCCATCATGAAAAAAAGTAAACAGCTCATTATACTGGTTTTGGCAAGTCTTTTCTTTTTTATTTCGGTAAGAGGCATGGCCTCTGAATTCAATTTTGCAGTAAATTCAGTCATACCAGAGAACCAAATAGACAAATCTAAGACTTATTTTGATTTGAAGATGTCACCAGGTGCTGTTCAAACGGTGGAGGTTCTATTAAGAAATGATACGGATAAGGACGTAGTGATTGAGCCGAAGATCGCTTCGGCAACCACCAATCTAAACGGCGTTGTTGAGTATGGTCAAAATGATATCGAACCTGATGAAACCTTAACGCACAATTTGAAGGATTTGGTAGACATCGCAGAGACCATCACGATTCCCAAACAGTCTCAAGTGACTTTGCCTTTAAAAGTAAGCATGCCTTCAGAATCATTTAAAGGCGTGATTTCCGGTGGACTGACATTAAAAGAAAAGCAGGAAGAAGCCTCTGATCAGTCCGAGGATCAAGGATTAGCGATCAAAAATGAATATGCCTATGTCGTCGCAATTTTGTTGAGACAAACAACGGATGAAATCGTTCCAGATTTGAAGTTGTTAGCCGTCGAACCTGATCAAGTGAATGCCCGCAATGTAATCAATGTGACTTTTCAAAATCCGACCGCTGCCTATTTGAATTCATTTTGTTTGATCAACGATGTCACTAAAAAAGGGCAAAACGACAGCCGCTATTCTTCTGATACTTCTGGTATGCAGATGGCACCAAATTCCCATTTTTCTTATCCCATCTCATTAGAAGGACAAAAGCTTGAAGCAGGTACTTACCTGCTGAAATCTGTTGCCTACAGCGGAAAAAGCGATGAAGGACAATATAAAGTCAAGAATGGTGATGAGGAAGAAAGATATTTATACAGATGGGAATTTAAAAAAGAGTTTACAGTGGCTGGCGATGTTGCGCGAGACCTCAATCGGAAAGATGTCACTATCGAAGAAGATCATACGTGGCAATATTTATTGATTGGACTCCTCTTGGTGATCATTGCATTTCTGATTGTTTGGCATCGTCAGAAAAAGAATGAAGGAGAGTAACTGGTTTTGAAAAGTGATGAGCGATAGCCGATTCATTGCGGAATCATTTTCTTTCCTGTTTCTCAAAGTAAGTCTTATGGAGAAAGATCTCCAGTTAGGACAACAAGTTAGCAGCAAGTAAGAACAGCTGGCTTTTTCAGCTACACCTAATGGTGTGGGGCTGTCTTTGATAGATTCATCGATTATTGATGGTACGTGAGGAGAGGCCCAAGTGAGATGCCAGATAGAACTATGTTAAGGCGGTGAAATAATCAATGAAACGCAAATTTGGCTTTGTTTTAGGAGCCTGTATTATTATCGGAATGATCGACCTTGTTACCGAACAGGTCGTATTCGCTACCATCTATAATCCGCTGAATCCTTCAGAAGAAATCGTTCCGAAAGACCCTCCAGAAATCAACGAGGCGCCTGTTGATGAGAAGACACCAAAAGCAGCAGAACCAGCATCGCCTAAGGAAGAACCCAAATCAAAAGAAAACAGTCAAAAGGAACAGCCGTTACTGAATCTAACAAAACCGTTTTTGGCTGATGGCAAGCAGCTGGCAAAACGCGTGACGGTGGAAGATATCTTCCTTGCAAATAGTCTGTCGGTCGACTTAGCAATGCCAGACGATGATTCAGGTGGTGATGGCAATGATCAGCCGTCTTATCTTACAAGCTTGTGCTATTTATTTACCGGAAGTGTCCTTTATGGGCAAAAGAATGATGGAGGCCTGAAAACGCATGTTTTTGACATTTTTGAATAAAGCGGATAAGCGAAAATTGGTGCTGCTTCAATACTTGGAAAATGCGGTTTCTTTATCCGAGACAAAAGAGGCATTGATGGATAATCTGACAATGTCCGAATTTTTGATCAACAAGACCGTTCAAGAATTAAACACGGACTTTTATGAATTTGGATTGGATGAAGAGTTTGGTATTGTGACTGATGGGACCGTGATCAAATTAAATGCTTCTGGTTTGGCAACCTCTGATAACGTCTTGACCTATTATTTGGACCAGTCACTGAAATTTTCCATGCTGAAAGAATGTTTTTTTGAACAACTGTCTTCACTTTATGAATTCGCTACGAACCATTTTTTAAGCCATACGCCTGTGTATAAAGAATTTAAACAATTCAAGCAGATCCTTAATGATTATGACATTGAGGTGACGAAGGAATTTCGATTGATCGGTGAAGAAAATGAAATAAGGGAATTCATATTATTGTTTTTTATGAAAGAATACTATTTGAATCAGTCGGTTTTTCCGAAAGAAATCGAAACAAAAAGAAAGACTTTCGATGCGCTTAATAGTCAAGGCTGGTTGAACCCTCAGCAATCTGCCCGAATGCAGATCCGCAAAGAACAATACTTAGGAATCATTATTACCCGAATGTGCAATGGTCATTTTCTGCAAAATACAGTTGAGGATGGTTTGATCAATGCTGAACACTTACGAATCATTGAAGAGCTGAAAGACTGGCTGGCGAAGATCTTGCCTACGGTGAGCCTGACTACCTTAGAGCGGGAAGCAAAGGAGATATTGCGGTTTCTGATCGTAGAAGGCTGGTTAGTAGAAAATGACCGCTACATTGATCAAAATCATTATATCACCCAATTAAATGAACATTTCTATACAGAACTTAGTGGTCGTTTTGCTCTTTCCCAAGAGCTTCTAGCACTGCTTACAACTGAATTGACGAACATTCATTACCAACTGCTTTCATTTTCTTTCAGTTCGCGATGCGAGTATCAACATTTGGACGTCACTTATTTCCTGCAAACATACCCTGAATATGTGGCTTTTTGTCGGAATTACCTTGAAGCTAACCGGAACCGACCCATTTTGTGGAACAACAAGGAATTTCTATTCTTTCGCTATCTGATTTTATTGATCTCAACGATCCCATTAAAAGAAATATCTGTTCCTCTCTATGTATGTGTCGATTTTTCTTATGGTCGTTCGTATAATCAAATGATTCGCAACAATATTGAAAAGATTCTCGATTTGAATATTCAGTTTCAAAGTTTTCCGGATGAAAAGACTCATCTGACTCTTTCAAACATGCCTTTTTATGGGGCAATGGGGATCAATCATATTTTGTGGCTGGCGCCGCCGCGTCCAGTGGATTGGGTCAACTTTACCGAGAAAGTCGTGGGCATCCGCAGAGAATTTTTGAAAAAAAAATTTGAGAAATAAGTTCACCCAACCGATTGGGACGTGAAGGATTGCATTATTAAAAAAAGAGCTGAAATTGTTTTCAGCTCTTTTTTTGATCCCAGCTAGTGAAATAGCTGGGATTTTTTCTGCAAGAATACTTTTTTAGTTGGAAATTTGGTATGATAAGGAGAGAATTTGAAAAAGAGGTGTACCATGGCAGAAGGGAATCAAACCAAAGCAGTCATTGGTCAAACATTCGTTGAACTTTGTGAGACAAAAGAATTAAACAAAATCAGCATTCAAGAGCTGGCTGAGATGGCCCAGATCAATCGACAAACCTTTTATTATCATTTCCCGGATAAAAAAGCATTGATTCGTTGGATCTACAAAACAGATGCGCTGATTTATCTAACATCTGAAAACATTTCGCTAGACAATTGGGAAGAAGCAGCTTTGAAAATGTTGAAGGCGATGCGGCAAAACGGAACCTTCTATCGGAAATCTGTTACTTATGACCGGGATATTCTGATGAGTGAGTTTTATCAAATTACGGAGCCTTTATTTCAGCGCTTGTTTGATGAAGTCGATGAAGAGCAACAATTGTCGCAACAAGACATTGCTTTTTACAGCCGTTTCTTTTCTTATGGCTGTAGTGGAATCTTAGAAACTTGGATTCGTGATGATTTTCCGGAAATGCCATTAGAAATCGCGACCCAACTCTTTCGCTTGGCAAAAGATGTGGAATTTTTTTCTTATCAAATTTATCAAAAAGAGGAGCAATAATCATGACGAAAGTTTTATTTGTCTGTTTAGGAAATATTTGTCGTTCACCGATGGCAGAAGGGCTTTTCAAGCAAGCAATAGCAGAACGTCAATTGCCTTGGCAGATCGATTCAGCAGCCACTAGTTCATGGGAAGCGGGTAATCCGCCTCATCAAGGAACTCGTCAACTATTAGCAGATGCGGGGATTTCTTGGCAGAACATGGTTTCCCGCAAGATCACTTCTGAGGATTTTGAAACCTATGACTGGATCATTGGCATGGATCGTAACAATTATGAGGACCTTTCAGCAATGGCTCCAGCAGGTATGCAGCATAAGCTTTACACGTACTTAAGTGTCGTTCCTGGAGAGGGAGAAGATATTCCAGATCCTTATTACACAGGAGATTTCAACCAAACATACCGCTTGATTCAAGCAGGACTGCCCCTTTGGATAGAAAAAGTAAAAAATGCTGCCCAATAAAGGGAATGTTCGCTTGTTTTTTCCTCAAAATTTGTTAAAATAAAAGCAATAAACGAGAACGTATGTGCGGTTTTAGAGAAACCCGCTGCTGTTAGCAGAAAGGAAAGACCAATGGAAAAGAAATCATCTCCCATCAGACAGCTGGGCAAGTTGATTGTCATGACTTCGACAACCTTGTTGGATACTTTCTTCAGTGACAATGCCGATAAAAAAAATCAAACTGAAAAGATCAATGAGATTCGGCAAATTTTGCAAAAAGCGGCCAGTGACAAACATCTGGTCGTCTTACAAGTGAAAACCGAGAAGGTTGGCAATTTTGAAACCGTTACCGGTTGGATCGTTGGAAAAACGGTTGCGAAAGAACAAGTCGTTTTGAAACTGCAAAGTGATCGGCAACAAATTCGTATGATCCCTTTAGCCAGCGTTTTAAAGGTCAGCACATTAAAGGTCAAAGCAACGCGGCCCGAAAAGTAAAAAAAGTCTGTGACGTAAGTAAAACAAGAGACCAAAACAGCAGATAGCAGCCATGTAGGCGGAAGAAGCAATCAAGCTGATCTTAGGACGTTGTTTTATTACACTCACAGACTTTTTTGTTACACTTTTTTAGTTAATCGGTAGTTGTTTTCGCTAAAACTTCTTGCAAACGCCAAGCGGTTATTCGAGCAATCAAATCATAAGGAATAGGTTCTGTAAACGAAAAACGGATTGTTCCTTTACTGGTCTTATAAGACTGCCATTCTTTTTCAAAAGCAAGAATGGCAGAGGGTGTTGGATAAAATCCTATGTGCTCTTTTGCACAGGCAAAGTGGACGATATTCTCTGTTTGGAAATAGGTTGGCATCTGATAACGAATCCGCTCTTCGGCATCCGGCAGGACTGTTTTGATCAAATTTCGGACCTCCTGCAATACAGTGGAATGATCCGGAAAGCCAGCAATATACTGATCAACCGTTTCAATGGTGTTTGTCATAAAGCTCCCCTTTTTGTATTGATTGTACTACAGAAAGGAATTTTACAAAAAAAGGAGCCTGTCAGTGGGTGGCTGACAGGCTAGGAGTTAAAAATGAAAAGTGTTAGTTAGGGTTGTTTGTTGGTATGCTTATACTATAGTCGGCAAATGTGAATTTTTTGTGGAGAAAAGCTTGGAAAGTTTTAAAGATTGCTTTCTAGAGAAAAAGAGACAAAAAATTACCCGCCGGTGGGTGGCCGGCGGGAAGGAGTTAAAAATGAAAAAGTGTTAGGGTTGTTTGTTGGTATGCTTATACTATACTAACTAAATATGAATATTCTGTGACAAAAGTTTTCGGAAGTTCTTAAGAAAAGATAACGATTCGGTTACACGTGCTGATTTTTTTCATTGAAGTATTTTTTCAACGTACGATAAAGATCGATGTATTGAGCATCAGCAGCTGCATAATCCCATAGATAAGTTGCCATCGTTGGGTTCATTTTTTTCATCAATTGATTGGAACTAATCACTAAATCATAGGGTTCCTTCAATTGCGGATCATAAGGATCCGCTTGCACAAAGGTCAGGTCTTGCAGAAATTGATTCAAGGATTGGACAAGTAAAAAGTTGTCTTCCAAAACGACACCGACATGCAGCCGATTGGCGTAGCGGATCTTATCATAGAATGGTAACAAGACGTGAGTAAACATCGCTGCTAACTGTTCTTGATTGGTGTCATTGATATAGTCTACATTATTGGAAGAGCGATAGTCGGTAAAGAATTGATCGATATGCTGATGCAATTGTTCCTGTGGCAGACCATGTCCCATGGAAAGGGTGAGCAGCCGGTAAATATTAGGAAACGGTTGTCGAAAGACGTAGTTGCCAAAGGTCGCATTGATTAGATTACCAATCAAGATAGGATCATCTAAAAGTTCCTGCTGTCCAGCAAAATAGGTCTGTTTCATTTGGGCAAGGAAATCAGAAACTAACGGATAGATCGGATTCTGTTTAGTCGTATAGAATGTCAATGTTTGTTGCAAGGAAGGATCTTCCTCAGACAAGTAGAAGGGTAGCATTTGGGAGAGCAAATAGATAAAACTTGATTCTCCTTTAAGCTGTTTTTCTGTTAATTCAGTATCGGCAGTCAACGTGGTACGCAAGCGATTGAAATCATAATAGCGATTGTTTTTCATCAAAAAATTATAACGGCGGTCGTATTTTGCAAAATTCGCTTTTCTAATGCGTAAAAGGACCAACGCAGCAAAATATTTTAACTCTAGCTTCCCTAGATAAGAACGAGAGATAGGAAAATAGCTAGCAAACTCATCGACGAAAGCTTCTGCATCAGACTCAGAAACGGCAAAAGGCCATTTGATCCCCCGGACGCCTAACCAAATGATATTGAATAAGGAAAGACGCACTAAGCGCTCGTCGCCAACGAGATTCGATTCTGTATAAGTAAAACGCAATTGAAACTGCTTCAAATGGTTTTTTAGATGTTCGAATTTTCGGGATACTGTTGAACGGCTGACATCATATTTCTTGCAAAAATCCGTAATGGTAGGATTTTCTTCATTCAGCATATAAAGAACATATAAGAATGGTACGCTCTTGTTCAAAAGATAAAACCGGTACTCATCAATCGTTGCCGCAATATTTTGGGGCTGCAGCTTGCCACCACGTCCAAGTATTGACAAGTGATCCGGGGTCAACTCGTGTAAATCTTGATCGATCTCAGTCAACTCAATGAATGTTTGCTGATAGCTCAAGTCCATTTCTTTGGCTAATTGCGCGATTGGATGATTTGGATTTTGTAAAGTAAGCATGCGCCGGAATAATTTAAATTTGATCAACGTTTGCGGATCCATCATAAGTTCTTCGTAAAACATAAATATCCTCCTTTAATGGGTCTATTGTACCTGTTTTTGTTTCAACTGTCAGTCTTTTATCAAAAAAAATGGCCTACCTTTCAAAAATGGTAGGTCATTTTTAATGAATTAATGATTTTTGACGGATTTCGGTTCTTTTTTGCACCAAGCCCAAACGAGACCTATGATGAAACCGATGATTGCAGGTGCCAGCCAACCCATGCCGATTTTGAAGAACGGCAAGTATTGCTCTGCAAATTTCAATAACTGCTGAACGACAGCAGTGTCTCTAATCAATGCCGGGCAAGCATTTAATCCGTCAATAACGGCTGCCACCAGGGTGAAATAAGTGGTCATACGGTACACACTGGCACGATGCTGGAACAATGGACTAATGATCGCCAACAAAATCAATGTAATGGCCAGCGGATAGACAAACATCAGAACAGGAGTTGAAAACTCAATGATTTTCGTCAGACCGATATTTGCAAAGATCGCCGGTAGAATGCTGGCAACAGCACTGAAAAACAAGTAGCTTCTTGCAGGAAACAATTCTGCAAAGGTTTCGGCAAATGCGGTGATCAATCCGATCGCAGTTTTCAAACAAGCTAAAATGACGATCAATGCTAAGAGCAGACTTCCAGAGCGGCCTAAGTAATGGTTGGCTACTTGTGCTAAAGTGATCCCACCATTGGCACTGATCGCAAATTTTCCTAGGCTCATCGCTCCCATGTAGGAAAGCAATGTGTAGATGATCCCCATCAGAAAGATACTGATAGAGCCAGAAAGAATCGTATCTTTCGCGATTTCGGAAGGTTTCGTGATACCCATGTTACGGATCGCAGTCACAATAATGATGCCAAAGGCTAATGAGGCTAGTGCATCCAACGTATTGTACCCATTTGTGAAGCCGGTGAAGAAGGCGTGTTCTTGGTAAAGCGGAGAAACAGGCGCCTCTTGGATTGTACCCATTGGCTGCGTAAAAGCAAAGACTAAAAGTAAGCCAAGCAATACCAAAAAGAGGGGATTCAAGAATTTTCCTACGTAATCCAATATCTTACTAGGCTTGCGTGAGAACCACCACGCAGCCCCAAAGAATAATAGTGAAAATACGGCCAACAAGGGTGCTTGGAGATCTTGGGAAACAAAGGGTACAAGTCCGATCTCAAAGGAAGTTGTGGCTAACCGAGGGAGTGCAAAAAAAGGACCAATCACTAAATAAAGCAACACAGTGAAAATAATGGCATAACGGCGGTTGATCCGTGAAGCTAATTCGAAGACACCCGTACTTTGGGAAAGACCAAATGCGATAACGCCTAAGAATGGTAACCCAATTCCGGTCACTAAGAAACCTAAATTGGCAAGGGCTACATTACTACCAGCTTCTTGTCCCATATGCACTGGGAAAATCAAATTTCCCGCACCAAAAAATAGACCAAACAACATAGAACCAACATACAAATAGTCTTGAATACGTAACTTTTTCTTCATATCAACTTACTCCTATAGTTCTCTAGTTTTAAAAAAAATAACAAAAAAATGATCAAATAGCAACTCTTAGTTGACCAAGGCCAAAAAAAGAAACCAGGGAACAAGCGACAAGAAGATGATTCGGTAAGGACAAGCAATGCCCTCTCGTAAGACAGGAAGGCACTGACTGTTCGTCTAAATCATTTTGTCTGCAACTTGTACCCTAGTTCAGCACAGGATCAATTAAGTACCCGCGATAGAAATTCTTTCGTCCGCTGTTCTTTTGGATGGATAAAGATTTCTTCTGGTGTGCCTTCTTCAGCGATCACACCTTTGTCCATGAAGATCACTCGGTCAGAGACTTCTTTAGCAAAGCCCATCTCATGGGTCACGATGACCATAGTCAGCCCAGTATGAGCTAACGCATTCATCGTTTTCAAAACTTCTCCGACCATCTCTGGATCAAGAGCTGAAGTTGGTTCATCGAATAACATCACATCAGGATCCATTGACAATGCCCGGGCAATGGCTACCCGTTGCTTTTGTCCACCAGATAATTGAGCCGGTTTTGCTTTGACGTAGCGGCTCATGCCGACTTTTTCCAAATTCTCCCGAGCAATTTTTTCTGCTTCGGCGCGATTTCTTTTTAGAACAGTGACTTGGCCCGTGACACAATTTTCCAGAACATCCATGTTATTAAAAAGGTTGAAGGACTGGAACACCATCCCTAAATGAGTCCGATAGTTTGGTAAGCTGTATCCTTTTTCTAGGACATTTTCGCCCATATAAATGATTTTTCCACTGGTTGGCTTTTCTAAAAGATTGATACACCGAAGCAGTGTGGATTTCCCTGAACCGGAGGAGCCGATAATCGTTACGACTTCACCTTTATTGACCGAAAGACTAATGTCTTTCAAAACGACATTGTCGCCAAAACTTTTCTTTAAATGATCGATTTCGATAATTGCTGACATCTGTCTTCCTCCTTATTCTGGGTTGATATCTTCTAGTTTGACATAAGAACTAGGACCATCCATTTTGCGTTCAACAAAACGTAAAATTTGAGTCGCAGAGATTGTCAAAACGAGATAGATTGCACCGATGATCGCAAATGTTTGGAAGTATTGATAATTTGTTCCGGCAGCCGATGTTCCTTGGAAGAAAAGATCGGCGACACTGATTACGCTCAACACGGCAGTATCTTTGATATTGATGATGATTTCGTTACCTGTTGCTGGTAAGATATTTCGCATAACTTGTGGCAAGACAACTTTGAACATCGTTTGCCAGTGAGTCATTCCAATTGCTTGTGCTGCTTCAAATTGACCATCATCCACTGCAAAGATCCCGCCACGGACGATTTCAGACATATAGGCTCCTGTATTGATAGAAACGATCAATAATGCCGCAATCGTACGATTCATGGAAACACCAAATGCTAGAGCAGTCCCATAAAAAATGACCATAGCTTGTACCATCATTGGTGTGCCACGGAAAACTTCAATATAGATCGTCAATAATGCATTGATCAATTTTTGGAAAAAGCGACTTACAGGATTTTCAGCAGCTGGCAGCGTCCGAAAGACACCGACTAATAGACCAATCAATAATCCGACGACAGTAGAAACGATCGCAATGAAAAGCGTCAATCCTGCCCCTCGTAAAAATAGAGAACCATAGTCATCGATGATTTTTTTGAAATCGGCCAGCAGACCTTGATTCGCTGAATCTCCGCTGGTGTCCGCAGGCTGCTCTTCGATAGCCGCATCCATGAGTTTCGTGCGTTCACTTTGAGGGATCGTCGCTAGAATCTCGTTGACCTTTTGGACATCGGGGTCACCTTTGCGCATACCAACGGCAACTTGGACATCCTCTGGGTTGGTTTCAAAACCTTGACCTTCGGCAAATTCGATCATCTTCAGATCAGGATTTGCCCCTGTAGCAGTGACGCCTTCAGGACGTTCGCTGACGTACCCGTCAATGATGCCTGAAGCCAACGCGACGCGCATGGAAGAAAAATCTTTCATGGCTTGTTCTTTTTGTACTTCTGGAATTTGATCGATCACTGTGTAATGGAATGTATTTAATTGGGCGGTGATTTTTGCACCTGTCAAATCAGCTAAACTTTTCGCATTTGCGAATTTACCATCTTTTTGAACGACAACGACTAAGTTCGATTCGTAGTAAGGATCGGTAAAATCGATTTGTTCCCGTCGTTCGGCTGTAGGGGACATCCCAGCGATTACCGCATCAATGGTCCCTGATTGTAATGCAGGTGCCAGGCCATCCCATTGTGTTTTGACGATCACTAATTCTTTGCCAAGACCATCAGCGATTTTCTTCGCGATTTGAACGTCATAACCGCCAGCATAGGCAGACCCTTTCTCGCCAGAAATAGGTACCGCTCCATGGGCATCGGTGGTTTGGGTCCAGTTGAAAGGGGCATAACCCGCTTCCATCCCCACTCGAAACTGATCAGCTGGAGTTTGATCATCTGCATGAGCAGTCATCGATACATTGACAAGTGTGAAACAGAGGGCGAAAAATGCCCAAAACCAATTCATTTTCTTCATTTTCTCTTTCCTTTCACGAGTGGCACTACAGACAGGCAAAGGTAACAAAAAAACAGCCGTACTCCATGATTGGAAAACGGCTGTTGACAATTTCGTCGACAAACCTTTCACAAAACATAGCGCAACTTAGCCAAGCTAAGACAGTACGCAAGTTGTTCACTTGCGTCCCAACAAAATAATTCAAGCAAGAATCAGTTTGTTTCGGCGATGTTCCCTAGCTCTGCTTTTGACGTGTTGCTTCACTCAGCAGGATTAATGAACCTCGCGACCTCTACCTAAATGTTAAAGGATACTCGTATTTGATTATGATACTTAATCGAGTGTAGAAGAAAAAGGTGGATTTGTCAATTCTTTTCAACAAAAAAAGCAGTCTCTTTTCTTTGGAAAAGGGAACTGCTTTTCTTTACTTTCGGCTACTTTAAGCAACTTTGGCTTTTGGTTCGCGGCCTAAGACAGCTTGAATAACTGTCAGACCTAGTAATAAGCCTAGAGCTAAATAAATGAGACTTGAGTATTGTGTAACGCCCCAGTCTTGACCTAATGTACGATAAACCAATAGAACGAGTGCTTGAATGATTGCTGTGATGACATTTAAGAAAGCAAACGCCCATAGATTTCCATTTTCTTTACGAGATAAATAGAAAATAGAGAAGTATAAGCTAACTGCCAACCAGCCGAAACTGATGATGATCATTGCCCAATAAATAATAGATGCTACCAATGTATTTCACCTCACTTTGATTCGTGAATAGTTTACCACGTTTTTTGTAGAATGTCATGAAAGAATCAATGAAATGAGCTGAAAATTCCAAGTGAAGATTTCCTTCCTGTTGAGGCTTTTTCAAGGGAAGGTTTGTGAAAAATCGCGGATGATGGTTATAAAAAATGGGGAAATTAGGTATACTATTAAAAAGTAGAACAATCACGGAAGGAGTTCAGCAAAATGTTAGTATCGATTGAAACAGCTGTCGAAAAGATTCAAGCTGCCGAGTCTATCACTTTTTTGACAGGAGCGGGCGTTTCAACCCCTTCCGGTATTCCGGATTACCGCTCTTTGAAAGGGATTTATCATGGCATTGAAGCGCCAGAATATCTGTTGAGTCATACTTGTATGGTCAGAGAGCCGGATAAATTTTATCAATTTGTCAAACATCTCTACCATCCTGAAGCAAAGCCCAATGTGATCCATCAGACGATGGCAGAGTTCGCTCAAGAACGGAACGTTTGGGTAGTCTCGCAAAACATTGATGGCCTCCATCAACAGGCGGGGAGTCAGCAGCGTATTGATTTCCACGGAACCCTTTACCGCTGTTACTGCCGTCAATGCGGTGCAGAAGTTCCTTGGCAAACCTATTTGACAGACTGGCATCATGCCGATTGCGGTGGACAGATTCGTCCAGCGATCGTCTTGTATGAAGAAGGTTTCAGCGAAGAAACAATTACTGCAGCTATCAACGCTGTGGCCAATGCACAGCTAGTGGTCGTGGTAGGCACCTCATTACAAGTCTATCCTTTTGCTGGTTTGTTGCAGTATCAAAATAGCCAGAATTGCTTGATCATCAACCAAACAATGCTTGAACAAAATACGACTCCTCAAGTTTTAGCAAGTGGGGAAACAGTTTTTGCAAAACTCTCACACTAAAATTGAAAAGGAGTATGGAGGCACATTATGACAGAACGTACAGAAAAAGAAAAAATGATTGCTGGTGAATTGTATTTTTCACCAGATCCAGAATTAGTTGCCGATCGCAAATTTGCCAGAGAACAAATGCACTTGATCAATCGGGAATCCGAACCGATGATCAAAGAACAACTGCTAAAAGAGACATTTGGTCAAGTGGCTGGCCGTATCTATATCGAACCGAATGTCCGCTTTGATTACGGCTATAATATTTCAGTTGGAAAAAATTTCTATGCCAATTATGATTGTATCTTTTTAGATGTTTGTCCCATTACCTTTGGTGATAACTGTATGCTAGCACCAAATGTTCGTCTCTTTACAGCTTCTCATCCATTGCATCCAGTCAAGCGTAATAGTGGCCTTGAGTATGGCGCACCAATTACAGTTGGCGACAATGCTTGGATCGGTGGCGGTGCAGTTATCCTTCCAGGTGTTCGCTTAGGCGATAACGTGGTCGTTGGTGCGGGAAGTGTCGTGACTAAATCGTTCCCTGATAACGTGGTGATCGCTGGAAATCCAGCTCGGATCATCAAAACCATTGAATCTGGTGAAACCATCGAAGAGATCGCAAAAGATGTCGTTCCCGCAACTAAAAGCACGACAGAAGTCGTTGCTGCTATCGATCATCAACGGGAGACGATCGATGCGATTGATCGAGAACTGACAGAATTATTAGAAAAACGCATGACAGCAGTCAGTGAAATCGTCCAATGGAAAAAACAGGAACAGACAGCAGTTCTGGATGAATCTCGGGAAGAAGCTGTTTTGAACAATGTTCGCCAGTCCGTTTCCAATAAAGCCTTCGAAGAAACGATTGTCGTAACCTTTGAGTCGATCATGGAACATTCTCGCACTTATCAAAAGAATCAATTGGAGGGATAATGATGGATGGAGCAACACGACGGGAAGCAATCATCAAGCAGTTGCAGACCGCCGAGAAAACGATCAGTGCTAGTAAATTAGCGGGTAAGTTAGGTGTCAGCCGCCAAATCATCGTTGGTGACATTGCCTTGTTGCGAGCAGCAGGAGAGGCTATCGTGGCTACCGCTCGCGGTTACCGCTTAGAAGCTGCAAGTGAGACAGGTCATGTCAGCAAACTTGCTGTGCAACACCGTCCGGAACAAACAGAAGAAGAATTGTTGACATTTGTCTCTTGCGGAATCGAAGTGATTGATGTGATCGTTGAGCATGAGATTTATGGGGAATTAACAGGGAATCTGCGGATCAAAACGGAACAAGATGTCGCAGACTTTATGCGGAAATACCAGCATTCACAAGCCCACCTGCTTTCTGATTTGACCAATGGGATCCATCTCCATACGTTACGCTACCAAGAAGCAGCAGAGTTAGAGCAAGCAAAGCAATTGTTGGCTGATAAAGGAATCTTATACCAAAACTAAAGGAGAAGTGGATGCAAGATATTCTGATCATCGTTGATTTACAAAAAGGCGTGTGTTCAAACAATGGCACCAAACTGGATCATCTCGATTCGCTGCTGTTGTTTGCCAACCAGCGGATCCAAACTTACCGTCATGCACAACGCCCCGTTTTATTTGTGCAGCATGAGGAAGAAGAACTCGGCTACCAAACAGATGAATGGCTCTTACATCCAGATTTGGCTGTGCAAGCAACCGACTTGTTTTTGCGCAAGACTCATGCGAATAGCTTTTTCAATACCTCCTTACAGTCCTTGTTGACAAAGCACCATGTTCGCAGCATCGAATGGATCGGTGCGCAAACTGAATTTTGTATGGATGGCACGATCAAATTTGCCCATGGATTAGGGTATCAGAATGTGTTGTATCAGCAAGCAACGACTACTTATGCATCCGAAGGCTGGTCAGCTGCTGAAATCATTCATTGGTATGAGCGGATCTGGCAAGATCGCTATGCCCAGATTCTAGCATTGCCAAAAAATTCTGAAAAAAAATAGTTTTCTGATTGACAAGGTATCCTTTTTCCGGTAAAGTACATTTCAACAAGAATAACTATCCGTTGATAAGGAAAGTAATCGTAGATACTTTAAAGAGAGACTCTGGTTGGTGGAAAGAGTTAAGTCTGAAACGTTGAAAAATGGCCTTGGAGGATTGATTGTCGATAAGTAGGCAATCACGGAATCTGCTCTACCGTTAAAAGGAGCACCAATCTCTTGATGGAATTTTCTTGATAGACGTTGGGTTGAGGGAAGGGAAACCTTCTGAACAAAAGGTGGTAACACGAGTGATCGTCCTTTTATCAGCAGATGCTGGTAAAAGGACTTTTTTTGTTTTCATCGATCTTTGAAAATAAAAAGCGGCATAAAAAAATAGAGTCAACACGATGAATTGGTAAGTACAAAAGGAATGTTCCTAAACAGAGAGCTTCGGTAGCTGAAAAGAAGCAGGAAACGAATTTTGGAAAATGGCCAAGGAGTGATTCGTCCCGAGCAATGATGCAAGGCGGCGACGGCAGCATCCGTTATCTTGCTAGAGTATGATCGTACTCGAAGAGGAGCTATATGTGAATATAGCTTAAACTGAGGTGGTAACACGCAAAAAGGCGTCCTCAAGCAAGCCATAACTGGCTTGCTTGAGGACGCCTTTTTGCTGTGAATCACTGCGATTGGTCAAAGACCCGAGCAGATGATGAACAGTACTAGGCGACCGGAGGGAGCGTAGTAACCTCACCCCGAATCACTGCGATTGGTCAAAGACCATGCAAGTTCTTCTTAGCGTCAGCTTAGAAGCAACTGTAGGCGAAGCATAGAGTAGACGAGCAGATGATGAGCAGTAGTAGGTGACCGGAGGAAGCGTAGTTGATCATCCCCAAAAAATCAACTAGTTAATCAATCGGCGATAATAAGGAGGAAAAAAATGATTTCATTAAAGGATGTATCGGTGACATTTACACAACCAAACAAGGAGACGATCCAAGCGGTCAAAAATGTGTCACTAGAAGTAGATAAAGGCGATGTTTATGGGATCGTCGGCTATTCCGGCGCGGGTAAAAGTACCCTGGTACGCGTAATCAATTTATTGCAGCGGCCAACGTCAGGGAGTGTCGTAGTCAATCAGACTGAATTGACCGCATTACCGGCTAAAGCATTAAGAGAAAAAAGGAAAACGATCGGAATGATCTTTCAGCATTTCAATTTGATGGATAGCCAGAATGTCTTTGACAACGTGGATTTTTCCTTGAAATATGCAGGAATCTCCAAACAGGAACGTCGTCAAAAAGTGACAGAATTGCTGTCCTTGGTTGGACTGGAAGAAAAGGCAAGGTCGTTTCCTAGTCAACTTTCAGGGGGACAAAAGCAGCGAGTCGCCATCGCACGAGCATTAGCCAACGACCCAGAGATCTTGCTCTGCGATGAGGCGACTAGCGCACTTGATCCTAAGACAACATTACAGATACTTGCATTATTGAAAAAACTCAATCGTAAATTAGGGTTGACGATCGTCATTATCACTCATGAGATGCAAGTGGTGAAAGAAATCTGTAATAAAGTCGCTGTAATGGAAAATGGCGAGATCATTGAACAAGGAAAGAGTGTTCAAATTTTTAGCCAGCCGGCAAAACCGCTGACAAAAGACTTTATTCGGACTGCTACTCATATTGATCAAGCGCTGGAAACGATTCTCGGCAGTGCGAAATTCTCCTCATTGGCTGCCAACGAATGGCTGGTGGAACTGTCTTATGTTGGGGATCAGACCAATGAACCATTGATCGCACAATTGTTTAGTCGTTATCAAGTTACGACGAATATCCTCTACGGAAACGTAGAGATTCTGCAAGATGTTCCCATCGGTAGTTTGATCGTTAGTTTATCAGGGGAATATGGGCAGCGTAAACGAGCATTAGATTTTCTCGCGGATCAAGGTGTTTACACGAATATCATTAAGCAAAATCACGCGGAACCATTGAATAACGTGATTGAAGGAGGATTTTAGATGAGCACTTTTTTTGAACGGTATTTTCCCAATGTCGTTGCTATCTCTGATGAATTTGTAGAAGCAACGATCCAAACATTATACATGACCTTTTGGACAGCACTGATTGCAGGGATTTTAGGAATCATTTTGGGCATTGTTCTTGTCGTGACCCGACCAGGAGGTATTTTGGAAAGCCGCGGGTTATTTGAACTTTTGGATAAAATCATCAACATCGTACGTTCCATTCCTTTTATTATCCTATTGGCTTTGTTAGGAACGACGACTCGTTTGATCGTAGGAACAACGATTGGGGAAACAGCTGCTTTGGTTCCATTGATTGCAGGGATCATTCCTTTCTTTGCTCGTCAAATCGAAATTGCCCTATTAGAAGTTGATCCTGGGGTTATTGAAGCGGCAGAAGCAATGGGAACCAGTCCATTGGGAATTATTGTGCGGGTCTATTTACCCGAAGGGTTGGCTGGGATCATTCGCGTCTCTGCTTTAACGATCATCAATGTGATTGGACTGACCGCAATGGCTGGTGCAGTTGGTGCTGGCGGTTTAGGGAACTTGGCGATCACTCGCGGCTATAATCGTTTCCAAAACGACGTCACCATCATGGCGACACTGATCATTTTAATTTTGGTCTTTTTTAGTCAATTTGTCAGCAATCTGTTGGTTAAAAAAGTCAGCCACTAAAAAGGACAAAAAAAACAAATAAAATTAAGTAGAAACTATTGGAGGAAGAAAATGAAAAAATTACTTAAAGCAATCGTGGTAGGTGCGGCATTATTATTTATTACTGGGTGCAGCAATAGCAATGCTGGAACAAAAGAGAAAGAAGTAACCGTCAAACTTGGAGTGATCGGTGCCGACACGGATGTTTGGGATGATGTCAAAGATCGTTTGAAAGATGAAGGTATCAACTTAGAATATGTTCAATTTTCTGATTATAATCAACCGAATGCGGCGTTGGCAGATGGTTCTATCGATATAAATTCTTTTCAACACCAGTTCTTTTTAGACAATTACAATAAAGAGTTTGGAACGGATCTTGTTTCTATCGGCAATACAGTCAATGCGCCGCTAGGGATTTATTCAGACAAGGTGAAAGATATCAAGGAATTGAAAGAAGGCGCGACAGTAGCAATTCCAAATGACGTCACCAATGGCGGCCGTGCGTTGTTGTTACTACAAAGCGCTGGCTTGATCAAAGTTGATGAAGCAGCAGGCCAGACGCCGACCGTTTCGGATATCACTGAAAACAATCAAAAGTTGAAAATCTCTGAGTTAGATGCTGCCCAAACTGCCCGCGCATTATCAGATGTTGATATTTCAGTAATCAATAGCGGAATGGCTGTGGATGCTGGCTTTGTTCCGACAGAAGATGCGATCTTCTTAGAGCCTGTAGATGAAACGGCTCGCCCATACGTGAACATCATTGCTGCGCGTAAAGAAGATCAAGACAACGAAGTGTATCAAAAAGTTGTTGCTGCTTATCAAACGGACGAAACAAAGAAAGTTATCGAAGAAACATCGAAAGGTTCTAGCGTTCCAGCCTGGGAGACATTTGGCGCGAAGTAAAGAAGAGTATAGCAAGAATGCCTACCTTTCTGAGGCAGGAGCTGTGAGACCACTGACTATTCATACTTATTTATCCATATTAAAGGGAGAGAAAATCATATGACAACAACTGTAAAAACTTCTATTAAAGAATTTATCGCACAACGCTTACCGGAATACCAAGAACTAGCTTTGGATATTCATGATCATCCAGAAGTCAGCAACTATGAATTTTATTCTGCAGATGCGCTGATTGCCCAATTAGAAAAAGAAGGATTCACCGTGGAAAAAGAAGTGGCTGGTCATCGTACAGGGTTCGATGCCCGTTATCAAAGCGGCAAACCTGGACCAACATTAGCTTTTTTGGCAGAATATGATGCGCTGCCCGGCATCGGTCATGCCTGTGGGCACAATCTCTTTGGAACTTATTCTGTATTGGCTGCTAGTGCGTTGCAACCTTATGTAGATGAACTAGGAGGAGAAATCCGCGTTTATGGTACTCCTGGTGAAGAGGGGGGCGAAAATGGCTCAGCAAAGGGCAGTTTTGTGCGTGAAGGATTTTTTGAGGATGTCGATGCTGCATTGTGCGTGCATCCAGCTTATCGCTATGGCAAAACCACCGCATCTTTGGCTAATGATCCTGTCGATATCAAATTTTATGGTCGGGCATCCCATGCGGCAGCGGCACCAGAGAAAGGCATTAATGCGTTAGAGGCATTGATCCAAGTTTTTAATGGGATCAATGGGTTGCGTCTTCATTTGCCGAAAGATGTCAACATTCATGGCGTGATCACTGATGGTGGTGTGGCAGCGAATGTTGTTCCAGAATATGCAGCTGGACGTTTTTATTTACGAGCAGCCAATCGGGCGACACTAGATGAAGTCTATGAGAAAGTGGAGAATATCGTTAAAGGAGCAGCTTTAGCAACAGGAACGACTTATGAATTTGGACTCTTCCAGAATTCAGTCGACGATGTGATCGTAACACCAAGTTTTGATGAACTATTCTTTGCCCATACTCAGGAAGTTGGCGTTCCCCAAGCAGAGATCGATGTGGAAACAAAAGCAAGTTTAGGCTCTTCAGATGTAGGAAACGTCAGCCAAGTGATCCCCACGATCCAGCCAACTGTCTCAATTTCGGATGAATACATTGCTGGTCACTCCGAGGAATTTAAAGCGGCTGCTCGTAGTACCAAAGGACTGAACTCGATTGCGATCGCAGCGGAATTACTCGCATTGACTGCATTAGATCTTTATCAAAAGCCAGAATTGTTGTCTCAAATCAAAGCGGACCATCAAGCCAGCTTGGCAAAGGGAAATTAATCCTAATGAATGACGACTAAAGTAAACAAGAGCGCATTCCCACTTGGGAGTGCGCTCTTGTTTGCTAATCGTTAATCGATCACTAAAATTCCTTCTTTTAATGAGAAAGGATTTTTTTCATTGATGTGATCATAGAACATGACACCATTCAAATGGTCGATTTCATGTTGCACGACGATAGCTGCATAGTTCTTCAAACGAACTTTTTGCTTCTTGCCTTGCATGTCATAATAGCTGATCGTGATTCGGGCGTGACGTACGACATAGCCTGGTACTTCCCGGTCTACAGACAGACAGCCTTCGCCTTCACCTAAACATGCCTCTTGTACGGAGTGGCTTAAGATTTTAGGATTGTACAACACATCTTTAAATTCAGGTTCTGGATTTTCAGGATCGCTACTAGGAACTAAAACAGCAGTGATTCTTTTAGAAATATCTAGTTGAGGTGCTGCTAAACCGACTCCGCCTCGTAAATTCAATTCTTCGGCTTTCACTGGGTCTTGGCTATTTTCTAGAAACTCCATCATGTCTTTCCCTAATTGAATGTCCGCTTCACTTAATGGAAAGGGGACTTCTTTTGCTACTTCCCGCAAAGTTGGGTTGCCTTCGCGAATAATATCATCCATTGTAATCATTGATGATGTGATTCCTCCTACTATGTAAAAATTACGCGCTCGTTGACTCCTTATAAAGTGTACCACAACTAATGGCCGAACCGCATTAGAAAGTTTAAGGGACAACTTTTTCTTAAAAAATACACCGTTATGAAATTATATTTCTTTTTATAATTATATATTACGAAATATAGTTGCAAAAACAAACAGGCCGTTGTATAATCATTTTGTAGAAAACGGTACCAGCAAGGAGGAATCAACAATGTTTGGGTTTTCAGTATTTATGAATGCCGATTTGACTACCACAGACATCGATGCCATCGAAGAAATGGCGCTTCAAGGTTTTTCTGGGATTTTTACATCCATGCATATACCAGAAGATGATGCCGCCAGTTATCGCCAACGATTGACAACACTTGGTGAAATAGCAAAAAAGAATCGGTTGTCATTAATGGTAGATATTTCAGGAGAGGCATTGGCTAAAGCAGGATTTTCCTATAAAGAGTTAAATGAACTGACGGATCGGGGAGTCACTGGGCTGCGAATGGATTACGCGATCGACAATCAGACCATTGCTCAATTATCTCGTAAAATAACTATTAGTTTAAATGCGAGTACATTGACTGAAAAAGATATTAACGAGTTGAACACCTATCAGGCAGATTTTTCTAATCTAGAGGCGTGGCACAATTACTATCCGCGTCCGGAGACGGGATTAGACAAAGAATGGTTTCAGGCCAAAAATCAGTGGTTGAAACAACAAGGTTTTCTTGTACAGGCCTTTGTTGCTGGGGATGCGAATAAAAGAGGTCCTCTTTACCAAGGATTGCCGACACTGGAAGCGCATCGCAGCATGAGCCCCTTCGCAGCAGCACTGGAGTTGTTGAGGGATTGTGCCGTTGATGCTGTCTACATTGGTGATGGTATCGTGACCCCTGCTTCTTTGAAGCAATTCAGTTCTTATCTAGCCGATCAGACCGTCCTTCTTCGCACAAAGGATATTGGTTCTGCCTATTATCAACATATTTTAGGAGAGCATGAGAGCCGGCAAGATGAGGCAAGAGATGTGATTCGCAGTGCAAATGCCCGATTTGCTGAAGTCCCATTGATTTCCCCAGAAACTGCTCAAAAACGGGTTGTCGGAGCTGTGACTATCGATAATCAAGATTACTTGCGCTATATGGGGGAAATCCAAATTTGTAAGCGAATCCTGCCCGCAGATGACAAAGTCAATGTCGCTGCGCAAGTGATTGAAGAAGATCTCCCCTTGCTCCAACAAATCAAAGCAGGAATGCGATTCAAAATAGAAAGAGATGAGAGAAATGACAATGATTAATTTAGAAAACTTAACGACTGAAAGACGAAATCAAGCAACATTTGGCTTGGATGAAATGACTGTGGCAGAGGCTTGTCAGAAAATGAATGCCGAAGACCAGAAAGTTGCTCAATCCGTTGAAAAGGAATTGCCAAGCATTGAAAAAGTAATTCAGCAAACGATTCAATCTTTCAAAAAAGGGGGACGATTGATCTATCTCGGTGCTGGTACCAGCGGACGACTAGGAGTTTTAGATGCCGCTGAATGTGTCCCTACTTTTGGGGTCTCACCGGATATGGTGATCGGTTTGATTGCTGGCGGTGAAGAAGCAATGACTGTAGCGGTTGAGGGGGCAGAAGATTCTGTTGAATTAGGGCGTCAAGACTTGATTGACCTGAAGCTGACGGAAAATGATATGGTCATTGGGATCGCAGCCAGCGGCCGCACACCTTATGTCATTGGAGCACTAGACTATGCAAATGAAATCGGGGCTACCACAGGAACGATCGCCTGCAACAAACAAGCAGAAATTTCAAAACATGCCAGCTTCCCGATCGAAGTGGATTGCGGACCAGAATTTCTGACAGGTTCTACCCGATTGAAATCAGGGACTGCTCAAAAATTGATTTTGAACATGATTTCCACGATTTCGATGGTAGGCATCGGAAAAGTGTACAATAATTTAATGGTCGATGTTAAACCAACGAACGACAAACTCGTTGAACGGGCCAAGAGAATCATCATGCAAGCCACCGAAGCAGATTATGAAACGGCGGCAGACTACTTTGAAAAAGCCGATCAAAATGTGAAGTTAGCGATCGTTATGCTGCTTACCAATAGTGAAAAAGAAGAAGCTGCTGCAAAGCTGGTACAATCAGAAGGGTTCGTTAAAGGAACGTTAGAAGGATAGGAGGAAAAAATCAATGGCAAAAGAAGAACTGACAGTTACACAACTAGCAGAAAAAATATTTCAAGAATCAGGCGGTATCGAGAATGTTGCCTCTGTCACTCATTGTATGACTCGAGTACGGATGACGGTTCGAGATCACAACAAGGTCAGCAAGCAAGGGTTACAAAACATTCCCGGAGTCTTAGGAGTAGTGGATGATGAACAACTGCAAGTGATCATCGGTCCTGGAAAAGTCAATAAAGTAGCAAATGCCATGGCGGCACAAGCGGGTGTTGATCTAGGGCAAGAAATTCCTGTGGCAGCTACCAGTGGAAAAGAGGCTGTGAATGCGAAAGCAGCAGAAATGAAAGCTGCTCAAAAAGCGAAACAAAAACAATCACCAATCAAGTCATTATTGAAAGATATTTCGAATATTTTTGTCCCAATGATCCCAGCGTTTGTCGGTGCTGGTCTCGTTGCTGGTATTGCTTCTGTTATGACGAACTTGATCACTGCAGGAAAAATCGATGGCGACACGTGGAATTATTATGTCATGATTTTAAATATCTTAAAAAACGGGATGTTTTCTTATTTAGTGATCTTCACAGGTGTCAATGCAGCTCAAGTATTTAAAGCGAACCCAACGCTAGGTGGTGTCATTGGGTCGGTCGTCTTATTGACTGGAATGAATCCAGAAGCCCCAATCACCAACCTCTTTACAGGAGATCCTCTGGCAGCTGGACAAGGAGGGATCATCGGTGTGATCTTTGCAGTCTGGTTGCTGGCTAAACTGGAAACTGTTTTGCACCGAGTGATTCCTGAAGCCATTGATATCATCGTTACCCCAACTTTGTGTTTGTTAGCGATCGGTTTGGCAGAGATCTTTTTGATCATGCCATTAGCTGGGTTTATTTCAGACAGTTTGGTTGGCTCAATCAATTGGGTATTAAATGTCGGCGGCGCATTCTCAGGTTTTGTTCTCGGAGCAACCTTCTTGCCAATGGTCATGTTTGGTCTACATCAAATCTTGACACCGATCCACATTCAAATGATCGAAGCAACTGGCAGCACACAGTTATTGCCAATCTTAGCAATGGCTGGCGCTGGTCAAGTAGGGGCGGCATTAGCCCTGTGGATTCGTCTGCGAAAAGATAAAGAACTTTCTGAAATGATCAAAGGCGCTTTGCCAGTAGGGATTTTAGGTATTGGAGAACCATTGATCTACGGTGTAACACTGCCATTAGGCCGACCATTTATTACGGCATGTATCGGAGGCGGAATCGGTGGGGCGGTTATCGGCGCATTGTCGAATATCGGCGCTACCGCCATTGGACCTTCTGGAGTAGCTTTGATTCCGTTGATTGCGAACGGTCATTGGTTAGGCTATGTCTTTGGTTTATTAGCAGGATATGCAGGTGGCTTTGTGGCTACTTACTTCTTTGGGATTCCTAAAGACCGTTTAGCTGCTGTCAATGCTGTTGATGAAGAAGTACCGGCGGCTACTTCAACGACGGCTACAACACCAGCAACGTCTGCAGCACCTGAAACCATTGAACTATATGCAGTTGCTGAAGGAACCGTTCATGCGATTACAGAGTCAAAGGATCCTGTTTTTTCTCAAAAAATGATGGGTGACGGATATTATGTAGCTCCTGCAAATGGAAAAATCTATGCACCAGCTGCAGGAACTGTAACAACGATCTTCCCAACCAAACATGCCATTGGAATCACGACACCAAATGGACTTGAGATTCTGCTGCATATGGGTGTCGATACCGTTGAGCTACAAGGCAAGCCTTTCAATATCCTCGTCCAAGAAGGGCAACAAGTGACTGCCGCTACACAAGTTGCTGAAGTTGATCTGGCAGAATTGGCAGCTAGCAATAAAGCAACTGATATGCTTGTGGTACTCACCAATATGGAACAAGTTATCTCAGAAACCATGACTGCTAAAGGAACAGTCACAAGTGCTAGTCCTGTGATGACTGTACAAGTCAAATAGTTAAAAAACAGCTAGATTCGAATGGTACAATTTTTTCTATCCATGTGTCATTCGGTGATTAAGAACGCTTCGTCCCGTACTGCTGAATGATGATCTCGTTAATGCTTCTGTTAATGTGAATCATCTGAAGTGGTTCGGGATTTTTTGTTAGGGAAGAAGCGGAGTGCATCGGAAGACATTGAATATCTTTTAAATTTCTTAAGGAAGTGCCTTTTTACATTGCGAATAATTTACTATTGTGTTACATTCGTGTTACAAAGAAATCCTGAGAATCCTGAGGAGGTAAAGGAATGAAAAAGAGTATCTGGTTCATGAGCTGTCTATTATTTTTACCAATTACTGCCATTGCAGAGGAAACAACGGAATCATCAGAAACGATTCAATCTACGCAATCAACTGAAGAAATCATTTCGACAGAAGCGACGGTTTCGAATACTGAAATGGAATCAACCGCTGACACTGCACAAAGTAGTGAATCCGTGACGACACAGCCCGAGGATGTGGTAGAAGCCATTGTCGCTCAAACAGGCGTTCAAGCAAGTCCTGAGTCAGAAACCATTACAGAACAAAGTGATTTGCGCTCTGCTTTTACTAGAGGCATCACTGATGGAAGTGTGACAGCTTTCACGCAAGATGAGTTGGATCAATTGACCGATCAGCAATTAAAAGATGCAGAGACATTAGCATTACGATATAGCCAAGATGTGATGGGAATGGATATCGGCTATTTTGCTCGGATCGTTCGCGCTCTTTTTATCGATCATCTCTTATCTTGGGAGAAGATTGAACCGCAGCTAGCCTTTGATCCAAGCAGCTACTCTTCTTTTGCAGCGTTGATTCCAGAACTGGATCGCTTAAAAACATATCTGCAAGTTGTTTACCCAACAAATGGTGTTTATATTTCCCCGGAACAGCCAATTTCAGATGAATGGTTGACATCGATTTTGTCACACTTAGATGAAGAAGTAGCTGCCAGTGGTTCAGAAACATTGTTTCCAGGTCGGATTGGCTGGATCATTTACGCTGTGAATCAAGGTCATTATCTCCCAGCAGCTTCTGAAGTAACGGGGAATACCGAATCTTCTGATACGTCTGCTGCCAACACTTCGTCGGAACAAACAACAACTAGCAAAACAGAAGTAGCTAGTGCTACTTCGGACAGTCGAGCATTGCCAAAAACGGGAGAGACCGTCAATTGGTTTTTGCCAGTCGTTGGAGTCGTTTTGTTAGTCGGAGTAGGCTGTGTCCTGTGGGTTAGAAAGAAAAAATAGATGTTATTTAAAATCGAAAAACGGCTGTTGTGCAGTGGCTTCCTTTCTTAAGGAATAGCCGCTGCTTTTTTTGTTTTCAGAAAAAGACAATGAATCTATTTTCAATGAAATGAAATCACTAAGCGAATTTCCTTTTTATAAAGAAAATGACTTTCATAAAATATTCAAACTTTTTTACTTGCATTCTCTCATGAGGGGTGTATAATGACACAGTGTCATATGACAACCTGTCATAATAATTGTTGTCATTTATCATTTGAACTGAAAGGAGAGATGACGATGCCAACGGATACGTTTTTCCATTTGCCATTAGATAAGCAAAAACGCATTTTAAGCGCTGCTAAGAAAGAATTTTCTCGGGTCCCATTGAAGGATGCTTCGATTGCCAATATCATCAAAGACGCAGAAATCCCTCGGGGAAGTTTTTATCAGTATTTTGAAAATAAGGAAGACTTATACTACTACTATTTTCATACGTTGAAAAAAAACAGTCAGCGGGATTTGATTCGTTCCATTCAACACGAAAAGGGCGATCTGTTTGCTGGCTTTGAATGGTATTTTTCTCGGATGATCGAAGAAGTGTTAGAAGGAAAAAATGCAAAATTTTATCGCAATCTCTTCATGAGTATGGATTATCGTTCTTTGCGAAAAGTGATGCCGGATATCCACAAAAAACCACTCTACGGCTCTCACAAAGAGCATCAAGAAGCGAGACAGAAGTGGGAAGAAGAATTTTTTGCTGAGATCGACAAAGACTTATTACGGGTCAAGGATGATCATGAATTGAAAATGCTCGTCCAACTGTTGATGCACACCGTTTTTTCTACGATTGCTGAAGCATACCGAGAGTTAGCAGAAAATCATGCCTATGATCCTTCGCTAGCAACGACTGATTTCAATAACAAAATCAGCTGGCTAAGAGATGGCGCACAAAAAGAAAGAGGGGAAAAGAATGACAAAGTTGATTAAACGAGTTTCACTCGTTTCGGCACTGATGGCCGTTGCCTTTATGGTTGTACAAGTAATAGCAGATCTCTATTTACCGACATTAACGTCGAATATCATTAATAATGGCGTTGCAACTGGAGACATTGATTATATCTGGCGTACCGGCTTTTTAATGATCGGTTTTTCACTGATCAGTATTCTGGCTGCATTAGGCAATACATTCTTTGCTACTAGAGAATCACAAAAATTGGGGCAAAAATTACGGACAGATATTTATGAAAAAGTAGAAAATTTCTCCGCACGTTCTTTTGATAAATTCGGAACTGCCTCTTTGATCACTCGTACGACTAATGACGTCAACCAAATTCAAATGGTGGCACAAATGTTCTTGCGGATGATGATCAATGCACCAATCACTTTGATCGGAGCAAGCTTCTTGGCCTATCAAAAAGACGCTCAGTTAACCAAAATCTTTTTAGTCGTTATTCCAATTATGATCGTTTTGGTTGGTGGAATCATGTATTTTGCTGTGCCACTTTTCAAAAGCATGCAGAAAAAAACTGACCGTCTGAATTTGGTCTTCCGTGAAGGATTGACTGGAGTGCGGGTCATTCGAGCTTTCGATAAGACCGGGTATGAAGCCAATCGCTTTGATGAAGCCAATAAAGACTATACCCACACGGCCATCAAAGTAAATACTATCGTGGCACTTATGATGCCTTTGATGACATTGATTATGAGTGGGACCAATATTGCCATCACTTGGTTTGGTGGACATTATATTGCTGAAATGACATTAGAAGTTGGGAATCTGATTGCATTCATGACGTATGCCATGCAAATCTTGATCAGTTTTATGATGCTGTCAATGATCTTTGTGATGGTCCCAAGAGCACAAGCCTCTGCAGATCGGATCAATGAAGTATTAGACGAAGAAGAAGAGATCGTTGATGATAAAGCACCTAAGATGATTCAATTAAAAGGTGATCAAGCCACACTTGCTTTTGATCACGTCAACTATCGTTACCACGGTGCAGAAAAATTAGCACTGCAAGACATTGATTTTCAAGCAAAATCGGGTGATTTTGTGGCAATCATTGGTGGTACGGGTTCTGGGAAGACGACATTGGTCAATTTGCTGCCTCGGCTCTATGATATCGAATCAGGAGCGATCCGCATCAATGGAGTGAATATCGCTGAAGTAACACAGCATAATTTGCGGGACTCAGTTGGTTTCGTCCCACAAAAAGCGGTTTTATTTACTGGTACGATTCGAGAAAACATGAAATACGGTAGACCAGATGCGACAGATGAAGAAATCTGGAAAGCACTGGAAATCGCACAAGCCAAAGAGTTTGTTTCAGAATTGAGCGAAGGCTTAGACAGTCATGTAGAACAAGGCGGCGGAAATTTCTCCGGCGGCCAACGTCAACGGTTAGCGATCGCTCGGGCATTAGTGAAACAAGCCGATGTGTATGTGTTTGATGATTCTTTCTCAGCGCTGGACTTTAAGACAGATGCACAGCTGCGAGCGGCATTGAAAAAAGACATGAAGAACAGCATTATGGTTGTAGTCGCACAACGGGTAAGTACAGTAATGGATGCAGACACGATCCTTGTCCTTGACGAAGGTCAATTGGTGGGTAAAGGAACCCATGAAGAATTGATGGCCTCAAACCAAACGTATCAAGAAATCGTATCATCTCAATTGAGAGAGGAGGATGTGGCATGAGTGAACGGAAAAACCAAGCACCTCGCGGCGGTGGACCGATGGGTGGCGGTCCAGGGCGCAACATTGGAGCGAAAGGACCAAAAGCAAAAAATTTCTGGGGAACGGTAAAACGACTTTTCGGTTATATGTCGAAACGTTCTATCGCAATCATTTCGGTATTTGTTTTAGCGATTGCCGCCGTAATCTTCCAGATTCAAACACCAAAGATCTTAGGGGAAGCAACAACCGAAATCTTTAAAGGTGTTATGATTGGTGCAGAGCAAATGAAAGCTGGAAAAACTGTCACCGAATTTCCGATCGATTTTGATAAAGTAGGACAAATCATTATGATCGCTATCGGTATGTATGTTATTTCTGCTATTTTCAATTTCTTGCAACAATTCATCATGACCCGTGTATCACAACGGACCGTCTATGAACTGCGTCGTGATTTAGAAGAAAAAATGAATCGCTTGCCGATTTCTTACTATGATACCCATTCAAACGGAGATATCATGTCACGGGCAATCAATGATATGGATAATATCGCCAGCACCCTCCAACAAAACTTGACCCAATTTATTACCAGTATTGTTACTTTAGTCGGAGTGTTGTGGATGATGCTAACGATTAGCTGGCAGTTGACATTGGTTGCATTAGCAACGGTGCCGCTAAGCTTGATCGTCGTAATGATCGTCGCACCAAAATCACAAAAATTCTTTGCTGCGCAACAAAAGAGCTTGGGATTACTGAATAATCAGGTTGAAGAAACCTATGGCGGCCATACCGTTGTCAAAACCTTTAACCATGAAGCGGCTGATCAAAAAGTATTTGAAGAAGAAAACGATCATCTGTATAGTGCTGGTTGGAAAGCACAATTCATTTCCGCAATCATTATGCCATTGATGAACTTCATCAAGAACTTGGGCTATGTCTTTGTCGCAGTTCTGGGTGGGATCAAAGTAGCGAATGGGAACATGACTTTGGGGGATGTGCAAGCATTCTTGCAATACACGAACCAATTCTCACAACCGATCACTCAAATTGCTAGTTTATTGAATACGATCCAATCAACTGTTGCATCAGCAGAACGGGTCTTTGAGGTCTTGGATGAAGAAGAAATGTCAGATGAACCTTCTGGATTACCCGTGGAAGAAAGCGACTATAAAGTTCGTTTTGACCATGTTCAATTCGGTTATACACCAGACAACTTATTGATGACCGATTTTAATCTAGACGTCAAAGCTGGGGAAATGGTAGCTATCGTTGGACCTACCGGTGCCGGTAAAACGACATTGATTAATCTGTTGGAACGATTCTATGATGTTTCCGGCGGTAGTATTCGCTACGACGGTCGGGACACAAGAGATCTGACCCGTGATGAGCTTCGTAGCAACATATCAATGGTTCTACAAGATACATGGCTATTTACAGGATCAATCTATGACAATATCCATTACGGCAATGACAAAGCGACGAAAGAACAAGTAATCGAAGCCGCTAAAGCTGCTCACGTGGATGACTTTGTTCGCAAGCTGCCGGACGGATATGATACGGTCCTCAATGAAGAAGCTAGCAATATCTCTCAAGGACAACGACAATTGATTACGATCGCGCGCGCCTTCTTAGCTGATCCAGATGTGTTGATCTTGGATGAAGCAACATCTAGTGTGGATACTCGGACCGAGATTCTCATCCAAAAAGCCATGAACAAATTGTTGGAAAATCGGACAAGTTTTGTCGTTGCTCACCGCTTATCTACCATTCGGGATGCCGACAATATTATTGTGATGAATCATGGTTCGATTGTCGAAACCGGAAACCATGACACATTGATGGCTAAGAATGGTTTTTATGCGGACTTGTATAACAGCCAATTTTCAGAAGATGCGGCCTGATACAAGAAGACAACGATTTTATTCAATCGATTTTTGTGAATATAAACAAGAATGAAGAGAAGCGTTAAGCTTCTCTTTTTTTTTGTTGGAATGAATATTTTCGTTATAAAATAAATAAATATTGCAATTTATTCGCTAAAAATGTATATTAATACATAAATATTCATAGGAGGTCGTTGATGGATGAGTCAGTTGTTTCCCAATTATACACGTTTGCCATTAGAGATTGCTGCAGGAAAGGGCAGCTATGTAACAGATACTCAAGGTCGGAGATATTTAGATTTTACAAGCGGTATTGGGGTCGCCAACCTTGGCTATGGGCAGCCTGAAATCCAGCAGGCAATGCTGCAGCAAGCGGACAAATTATGGCATGCGCCCAACCTCTACACCAATTCGTTACAAGAGACAGTCGCGCAAAAACTAACAAAAGGTCCATATCTTGCCTATTTTTGCAATAGTGGGGCTGAAGCAAATGAAGCAGCCTTAAAACTAGCTCGAAAAGCAACGGGTCGGACAAAGATTTTAACTTTTGAGGGCTCGTTTCACGGACGAACATTTGGTGCCATGACAGCAACGGCTCAAGAAAGCATCCATCAGGATTTTGGTCCGCTCGTACCAGATTTTGAGTATTTGCCCTTCAATGAATTTTCCCCGCTGCAAGCAGCGTTGGATGAGGAAACAGCTGCGGTGATGATGGAACTGGTCCAAGGAGAAGGCGGCGTGATCCCAGCTGAAAAAGAATGGGTCCAAAAGGTGGCCGCGTTATGTCAAGAAGCAGGTGCACTGCTGATCATAGACGAAATTCAAACAGGAATGGGACGCACGGGGAGTTTTTATGCTTTTGAGCAATATGGGATCGAACCTGATATTTTTACATTAGCAAAAGGGTTGGGCAATGGGCTGCCGGTTGGTGCCATGCTAGGAAAAACTGATTTACAGCAGGGGTTTGGCCCTGGAAGTCACGGTTCAACTTTTGGTGGTAATTTGTTAGCGATGGCTGCAGCAAATGCCGTATGTACGGTCCTAACCGATTCCCCTGTGTTAGTAAATGTTGCTGCCAGACATCAGCAGCTTATGGCAGGCTTAACGGATCTGGCACAGATCGTGGCTATTCGAGGGCAGGGCCTAATGATTGGCTTAGAGTTGAAGGATAGCACTGCTCTCCAACAGGCGATGACAGAATTGCGTCAAGCAGGGTTACTGGTGTTGAAAGCTGGAACGAATGTCCTGCGTCTGCTGCCAGCATTGACCATAACGGAAGCAGAAATGGCTGAAGGACTCGCTGTTCTACGTCATGTTTTAGGAACGAAAGAAGAAACCACTGAAAGGTGAGAATGAAGAAAGAAGAGCTGCTTTGGTTGTTGAAAGGTTGTTGAAAAAGAATTTGAGAACAAGTGAAAAAGGGGTGTAGTAAGTGAAAGCAGCAATCGTCGGGTTTACCGGCTATACAGGATTGGAATTGGTTCGTTTGATCCACTTGCATCCTGTCTTGGAGATAGGAACGTTACATAGTCATTCAGTCCAAGAAAATTCAGTCAATGTTTATCCCCATCTGCAGCAACTGGTCAACCAAAGGATTTACCCGTTTGATCCGCTGCAGATTATGCAAGAAAATGAATTGGTCTTTTTTGCGACACCGGCTGGTATTAGCAAAGATTTGGTCTCGCCATTTGTCGAACAAGACTTTCCTGTGATGGATTTATCCGGAGATCTGCGTTTGAAAGAAGCAGGTGTTTATCAGCAATGGTATCAGCTGACGCCAGCTGCGGATCGTTTATTGCATGCTGCAACATATGCATTGCCAGAGTTTCAGACGTCCCACGGAAATTTAATGGCCAATCCAGGCTGCTATGCCACTGCCGCAATTTTAGCCGCTGCGCCTTTAGTCAGAAGAAAATGGTTGGCAGGCATTCCCATTTTTGACGGCAAATCTGGGCTTTCTGGTGCGGGGAAAAAACTGTCAGATACCAGTCATTTTGTGACAATTTCAGAAAATATGCAGACATATAAATTGAATCAGCATCAGCATATCCCAGAAATTGTCCAGCAGTTTCAACAATGGGATCCAGAATTGACGGCCATCCAATTTTCCACTAGTTTGATTCCGGTTAACAGAGGGATCATGATGACCCTTTATGTGCCTGTAGCGCCAGAAAGAACAGCGGAAGATATTTATCAGAGGTATCAAGAAGACTATCAAGAACAACCATTTATTCGCTTGCAGCCGTTAGGAAAGCTGCCAGAACTGCGGCAGGTGACAGGAACCAACTTTTGTGACATTGGGTTGGTCTTAAATCCGATGACCCACATCGTGACAGTCATTGCGGTGATCGATAATTTAGTAAAAGGGGCTGCCGGACAAGCAATCCAGAACGTCAATAAATGGGCTGGGCTGGAGGAAACAGCTGGATTACGACAGATCCCTTGGTATCCTTAACGATACTTGGGAATTCGATTAGTTCAGAATAAGGAGCGTGTAACATGAAAGAAATTATAGGGACAATTGTTTCACCAAAAGGTTTTTATGCAGATGGCATCCATTGTGGGGTGAAAAAAAGAAAAGCCGATCTTGGCTGGTTGTTCTCTGAAGTTCCGGCAAGTGCCGCCGCAGTTTTCACAACCAATCAAGTACAAGCGGCCCCCGTCCTAGTAACAAGAGAACAGTTGAAAACAGGAAAGCTTCGGGGAGTGATCGTGAATTCCGGGAATGCGAATGCTTGTACTGGAGAACAAGGAATAGCAGATGCCAGAGAAATGATCGCTTTGGCTGCAGCACAAGCCGGAGTGGCCTCAGAAGAGGTGGCGGTGGCATCTACGGGAATCATTGGTCGACCACTACCGATGGCAACGATTGCTGCTGGGATTCGTCAATTAAGTCATTCTGGCAGTCCTACCGGATTTCAGAAGGCCATTTTAACGACAGACCTTGTTGAAAAAAATCAAGTGATTCAGACGGAGATTGCGGGCCACACTGTCACCATGGCAGGTTGCGCCAAAGGCTCAGGGATGATTCATCCAAACATGGCGACAATGTTGGCATTCGTCACTACCGATGTCGCTATTGCACCGTCCCTTCTGCAGTCATTGCTGCGAAAACTCACGGAAGTCACTTTTAATCAAATCACAGTAGATGGCGATACCTCCACCAATGACATGGTATTGGTGCTGGCAAATGGGCAAGCGGGCAATCCGCCGATTGAAGAAAATACATTTGCTTATAAGCAATTTCAAAAAATGCTACAGACAGTCTTAACGACATTGGCCAAAGCCATCGCTAAAGACGGTGAAGGAGCGACAAAACTGATTGAAGCTGAAACAAAAGGGGCTCCCACCGACTTAGCTGCCCGCATGATCAGTAAAACGATCGTAGGTTCACCACTCGTGAAAACAGCAATCTATGGAAAAGACCCCAATTGGGGCCGGATCCTTTGTGCAATTGGGTATAGCGGACAAAGAATCGATCCTGCCAATGTGGCGATCGAATTAGCGGCGATCCCGGTTTTTGCAGGAGGATCCCCCCTTGACTACGATGAAACACTGATGGAAGAACGCTTGACAGCCTCAGAAGTAAAAATCAATGTCATTTTACAAGAAGGGGCCGGTCGCGGGAAAGCTTGGGGCTGTGATCTTACGTATGATTATGTCAAAATCAATGCACTCTATCATACGTAATGCCTATCTCATGGAGGTATCAAACGAATAGAATCGGAATCATTGGCTGTAAGAATCAAAAAATCGCCACAAGATCCAACAGGAGGAAGAACATATGGAAATCATTGTCATCAAGATGGGTGGTGTTGCTTCAGATAATCTGACCCCCGTTTTTTTTGAACAAGTCGCACAATGGCAAGCTCTAGGAAAGAAAATCGTGATTGTTCATGGTGGCGGCCATTATATCTCGGAAATGCTGCAGAAATTGTCACTGCCGATTCAGATCAAAGAAGGCTTGAGGGTAACGGATGCGCAAACCCTTGAGATCACTCGCATGGTTTTGCTGGGACAAGTCCAGCCAATGATCACGACTTATTTTCAGCAAGCTGGATTTCAGGCAATCGGCTTAAATGCTGGCTGTGATCAGTTGATCCAAGGGGAAATGATCAATCACGCCACACTTGGCTATGTTGGGAAGGCTAAGACTATTAATCAGCAGTTGCTTCAGCTGCTGATCAAAGGCAATCATATACCGATCCTTGCCCCACTTGGGATCACAGCCGAAGGCCAGTGGCTGAATATCAATGCGGACGAAGTCGCTTGTAAAGTTGCCAGCAGTCTGAGAGCAGAACGATTGATTCTGCTGACAGATGTACCGGGAATCAAGAAAGACTCCCAGTGGCTGCAGCAAGTCTCATTGACTGACATAAAAACATTGATCAATGAGAAGGTGATCACTGGCGGGATGTTGCCAAAGTTAGTCAGTGCTAAAAAAGCGCTTATGAGCGGAGTAGCAACTGTCAGTATCACCGACCGATTAGAAAAAAACGGTACTCAGATCAGAAGAATGAAAGAAACAGCCTTCCTTCAATGAATAAAGGTAGATTTAACCACAAAAAAAGAAGTTCAGTGACCTTTTTTGTCGTTAAATCTATTTTTTTGTCAAAAAAAAATGCTTGATAATGGTAGAATGATAAAGGATTTCATTTGCTAGTATAACGGTTTATCAGTACAATAAGGACAAATGCATAGATAAACGCATACATATATAGGGGGAGAAATAATGACAGATTTTGTATTGGGGAAGAGCACAAAGTTGCGGACAATCGCGATTCGAGTAAAAGATCGGGATAAAGCGATTGCTTTTTATCGTGATGTTCTAGGTTTTGATTTGAAACGGGAAGAAAACGAATTAGCCATTTTGGGTTTCAAAGGTGCAGAAGGTGAAGTCATCTGGCTAGAAGAAAGTCCACGGGCCAATGATCATTTTGGGGAAATCAAAAAAATGCAACGGATCCGCTTGACCGTCGCTTCCTTAGAAGAACTGGCAGCAATTTGTAAAAAAGCGAAAGAACAGTCTGCGACTTTTGAAGAATCTATTTTTGAAGGAAGTCAAATCGCAGTTGTTTTGGCTGATCCTGAAGAAAACCGAATCGAAGTTTTTTACGAAGGCACTCAAGAAACAGATTTGCCAAAAACGCTTGAAGCATTGATCGAAGCTGCACCAAGTGAGGTAGTCCTGTTATCAAGCAAAGCTCGCTTCAACCAAATTCATCTGAATGTCAGTGATGTAGCGAAAGAACGCGACTTTTTGGAAGAGCTGTTAGGTTTGACGACCAAAGAAGCAGATGGTTTCTTACATTTGAATGAAGATGATTTTCAAGTTGGTTTGATCGAAGGCCAAGGCGGAACCATCGATTTACCGACACATGAGGTATTGGGATTGGACTTTTTGAAGATCGCTATTGATAAAGAAGACTTATTGACTTTGGAAGCTCATTTGACTGACAGCAAGCAAGAATTCTTTATTGATAAAAAGAAAAACTTACTGACTACCTACGATACCATCGGGATCGAATGGTGGTTCGTTGCAAATAAATAATGCGATTCACCACTAAGATGCAGAAGAATTTCTCTGGAAATCTCTTCTGTATTTTTTTGTGCAATTAGGGCCTGACTGGTATAATCAAAACAGTTTAGAGGCGCACGAAAGGAGGAACTGGTATGTATCCAGAAACGATTCGGCTAATCGCTGAAAAGCAACAGGAGGGCGTCTTACCGGGAGTTGTTTATCGATTCATCCATGGAGAGCAAATGGAGACTCATTGTTTAGGCTACGCGGCTCGGCAGCCCCAAATAGAATCACTTACGACGGAACACCTATTTGATGTGGCTTCTTTGACGAAAGTGGTTTGTACGACGACGGTGATTCTCAAACTATGGGAACAGGGAGTCCTAGCAATCGATGACCCTCTGGTCCGCTATTTGCCTGCTTTTACTGATCAGAAAGTAACGTTACGACATCTTTTAACCCACACCTCCGATATCCAGACTTGGATTCCTCGCCGCGATCAATTGTCTGCTGAAGAGCTACGTCACGCGTATCTTCGAGTCCAAAGCGGACCACAGCTTGACAAGCAAGTCCAGTACACGGATACGGGCACGATTCTTCTAGGCTTCATGTTGGAGGAACTTTTTGGCTGTTCTGTCACCGAGATCTTCCAGCAGGAGGTTCTGCAACCGCTAGAAATGACCAACAGTGGGTTTCCTCCTTTGCCGGCAGCAAGCAAGGTAGCAGCCACTCAGCGCCAAGAAGATGGGACTGTTCTGAAAGGAATCACCCATGATCCCAAAGCACGAGTTTTGGGCAAACATGCCGGAAACGCAGGGCTGTTTTCAACCATTGATGATTTGACTCAATTTGTACAAATGATGTTGAAGAAAGGTCAGACAGCGACGCAATCTTTTCTTTCAGCAGATATACTGGAAAGACTATATCTAGACCATACGCCATCTGAAACAGGACATCGCTCAATCGGCTGGGACTTGAAAGGTACGCCTGTACACCTCTATCATACAGGGTATACAGGGACCTTCCTTTTGATTGGTTCTGATGGCAAAGCATTTATTTTTCTTTCGAATCGCGTACATCCAGAGGATCACAGAGACAGCTATCTGAAACATCGGGATCAAATTGTACAAAGTTATTTAAAAGAATCCGTTCGTTGAAGTTTTTCGTGCTATAATATTAGCGAATCAATAGAGAGGGGATCAACTATGGAACCATTATTTATGAAACCTGTTTTTCAAGAAAAAATTTGGGGCGGTAGCCGTTTACATTCTGTTTTCGGTTTTGATCTGCCAAATGATAAGATCGGTGAAGACTGGGCGATCAGTGCACATCCTCATGGTGTCAGCGTGATTGAAAACGGCCCATTTAAAGGGAAGACATTAGCAGACTTATGGCGGGATCACCAAGAATTGTTTGGTCATTCGGAGGCGCCGGTATTTCCTTTGCTGATCAAAATCTTGGATGCAGAAGACGATCTATCTGTGCAAGTGCATCCAGACGATGCGTACGGCATGGAACATGAAGGTGAACTAGGCAAGACAGAATGCTGGTACATCATTGATGCAGAACCTGGGGCAGAGATCATTTATGGCCACCACGCACAAACCAAAGAAGAATTAAAAGCAATGATCGAAGACGGCCGTTGGGATGATCTATTAACGAAAGTTCCTGTTAAAAAAGGCGACTTTTTCTATGTGCCAAGCGGAACGATCCATGCAATCGGTAAAGGCATCATGATTTTGGAAACACAACAAAGTTCAGATACCACTTATCGGGTTTATGACTATGATCGGACAGACGATCAAGGCAAGACCAGAGAACTGCATATCCAACAATCTGTTGATGTGACGACTGTGCCCGCTAAAGCACCAGAACTGTCGATTCGTGAAATCAAGCAAGGATCTTCGGCAATCGTGACGTATCTGGAAACCGAATTTTTCAATGTTTATGAATGGGAAGTTCGTGGCAAATTGAATCTGGAACAACAAGCAGACTATACTCTGATGACCGTGATTGACGGATATGGTCAACTTGTGATCGATGGTCATTCCTATGAATTGAAGAT
This sequence comes from Enterococcus sp. FDAARGOS_553, assembly GCF_003812305.1. Taxonomy (NCBI): domain Bacteria; kingdom Bacillati; phylum Bacillota; class Bacilli; order Lactobacillales; family Enterococcaceae; genus Enterococcus; species Enterococcus sp. FDAARGOS_553. The sequence continues at coordinate 631,475 of NZ_CP033740.1, read as the reverse complement.
GGGAACAAGCTGTATTCTGCCTAATCCAATCAAAAAATGGACATTACAGGGAGAACTGACGGTGATCGCCTCTGAACCTGGTGAGAACGCATAAGTGATTACTTTTTCTAAAAAAATACATTGAAGAACCAAATCATTCGCAGCAAGCAGAAGAAAACCTGCTTGCTGTTTTTTGCTATTCTTTTAAACTACCGGAAAATCAATCGTTAGGGATAGACGGTTGGTTTAGATTTGTTATAATGGCTTTAATAAAGGATAGGTGAAACGAATGGTTTATTTAGATCATGCAGCAACGACGCCGATGCACCCGGCTGTCATTCGAGCCATGAATGACACAATGACGACATTTTTTGGCAATCCTTCCAGTATCCATAGGTACGGTCGGGATGCCCATACCAAGCTAGAAGAAGCGCGACAAGTAATCGCCGATCAGTTAGGTGTCAAAGCCCACGAGATCATTTTTAATAGTGGCGGAACGGAAAGCGACAACACAGCGATCCTCGGCACCGCGTATGCAAAACAAGCAGTAGGAAAACACATCATTACTACGACGATCGAACATCCAGCAGTCATCGAAAGCATGAAGTTTTTGGAGAAGCAAGGGTTCGAGATCACTTACTTACCTGTCGATAAAAAAGGACAGCTCTTATCAGAACAAGTAGCAGCGGCACTACGTCCAGATACGATCCTCGTTTCAATTATGTTCGCCAATAATGAAACGGGCAATATTTTGCCGATCCAAGAAATTGGCGAACTGCTAAAAGAACACGCCGCTGTTTTTCATACGGACGCCGTACAAGCTTACGGCAAGCTGCCCATTGATCCTGCTGCGTATGGCATCGATTTGTTGAGTATTTCAGCACATAAGATCAACGGACCTAAAGGCGTTGGTTTCTTGTACAAACGAGACGGCTTGTCACTACCCACTCTCTTACACGGTGGTGAGCAAGAAGAAAAGCGCCGTGCCGGTACAGAAAATTTGGCAGGGATCGTAGGTATGGCAAAAGCTGTTTCCTTGCTGACTCCAGAAGTACAGCGTGCGTACAGTGAGACGTATCAGCAATTTGCTAAGCAAGTTTTTTCTGTTTTGGAAGAGCAAAGCGTTGACTACCGTTTAAATGGAGATCCTGATAGCAAGCTGCCTCACATCATCAATCTGCAATTTCCTGGTGTTACTAGTGATCTACTGTTGATGAAATTGGATCTAAAAGGCATTGCGATCTCGACGGGTTCAGCTTGTACCGCAGGGAACGTGGAACCTTCTCATGTTTTAGAAGCAATGTATGGCAAAGAGCATCCCGCTGTGGGAGAATCTGTGCGTATCAGTTTTGGTCTTGGTAACACAGAAGAAGAGGTCCATAGTTTTGCAGAATTACTTGCTCGAACCGTTTTAGGAACGAAGAAGTAGTACCCATAGTTTCGTGTTTTTAGAGGAATCGAAGGGGCTGCTCCTAGATAAGCGAAAAGAGAGCAGAAAGCAAAAAAAACTGGCACTCATGCAACCATTCATGATAATCTGAAGAAAGAAATACCGGATAGCAAAGAGACTTTCTCTAGAAAAAAGCACTTGTATTTTTTCTAGAGAAGCTTTTTCGGAAATCAAAACGTCGAACGAGGTGGAAAGCAAATGGCATTTGAAACAACAACAACTGTCTTAGGTGCAGAGACCCGCTACCAATTAGCACCAGAAGCAAAAAAGTATACACTGCGGGACAATGGATTTACTGAAACAAACAGTGGCAATTTCCAATTGATCCGCGGGTTGGAAGCAACTCCGCAAAGTAAAGAAGGCTTTAAATTAAAAATCACCGTCGCAAAGGACATCAAAACGTTTAAGATGTCGATTACGACAGCCAATGGATTGAAAGCAGTCAACATCTTTAAAGACCCGCAACACAAAATGCTGCAAGAAAAATTTTATTTCTTGATGGATGGGTTTATTAGTCGCGGATTATTCATCAAAGCGTAAACCATCGCGAACAAAATGATCCGTTATTTAGGAAAAGCAACCAAAAGATTTTCGTTTCAAAAGTGTATCTGGAAGACAATCATGAACAAATTATTCCGTGGACAATGTTGGATCGTCCACAGTAGCGAGTGTGGAGGCTAGCGCTAATCCACTACGTTAGCGGTTCCACACTATCAATGTGGATGTTGTTGTGACTTGTCCCTTGCTCTTTGGCAGAAATGAAATCGTTCGGTTGTTTTTTTGTTACAGTTGAAGGAAAGATCGTGACTTCAATCATGGCTTTTGTTTGCTGTTTTCTTTTTAGGCTAAGCGTATACTGACAGATATGTAAAACATTTACCCTGAGAAAGGAAGAGAAGATGCGCTATTTTACATCAGATACTCATTATTTTCATGAAAAACTATTAGGTTCGAATGATTTTGCCCCACGTCCGTTTGCGTCTGTCTCAGAGATGCATGAAGTCATGGTCGCTAATTGGAATCAGGTGGTTCAAGCACAAGATACGGTCTACCATCTAGGAGATATTGCACTCCATCCCGAACATGAAGCGGGGTTTGCAGAGCTTTTAGCGCTATTAGTACGGCTGCAAGGAAAGATCGCTTTTATCAAAGGCAACCATGATACGCGCGCACTCTTTCGTTATCTAGCAAAGCACGATCCCGGAATTTCCGGAGAGCCGAAGTTTTCTTTTGCGGATGTCGGTCTGTTGTTAAAATTTGATCATCACCAGTATTATTTGAGTCATTATCCGATGCTATTGGGAATGACAAAGAATAGCCGTAACCTTCATGGGCATATCCATCATCATAGTTTTCCTATCGCTGAGAATATCAATGTCGGTGTCGATGCGCCGGAATTAGCATTCCTTCCTCAACCTTGGCCGTTTGGACGACCAATTTCCGAAAACCAATTAGAAAGGATCTTTCAAGCCAAACAAGCAGAAATACACCAAACGTTTCATTGAGAAATAACAAGGAAAACAGTCGGTTAAAGAATTATAGTCATATATCTTTTTAACAATAGTTATAATAGCAAGACAAAATTTCTGCTTCTAGTAAGCTGAACATTGGTTATAGAATGAAAAAATAATCGGTTTCAAGGTTTATCATTTGAAGGATATTTAAGAAATGTGTATGCTTTAAATAGAAAGTAGTAAAGGAGGTTGCCTATGCGTAAGATTTCTAAAGTGATCATGATCATTGGGTTACTGTTATTGTTGCTCGTCTTTTTCTTTGGCATGATTGAGAATCAGCAAGCGGTAGATTTACCATTCTACTTGATTCCACTGCGTGAGTATCCGTGGGTCGGAGCTTCCATGAGCATGTTTTTGTTTTGGACATGTGTCGGCTTTGCACTGCTGACGATCATTGGTATTTTCGTTGTCTTGTTCTTTCCAAAGCGTTCGGATCGTTTGGTTATCCAGCAAAAATCCGGAGAATTGGTGATTCAAAAGAAAGCCTTGGAACATTTTGTTTTAAAGAATGTCCAACAAGCTGATTTTATCCATTCGCCATCAGTGAAGGTCAAGATTATCAAGAATAAAGTCCGAGTCATGATCGATGGAGAAATGAAACAGACCGCAGCCATCCCGCAACAACAAGAAGCATTGGTTGGTGAGATCAGCAGTAAGCTTCAAACGCTATTCGGTGTCACTCATGATATACAAACAGAAGTTGTCTTGAAAGACGCTGAAGAAACAAGAGAACATCACACACAACCCCGTGTCGTTTAGGAGGAGAAATGATGAACAAATGGTTCGAACAAAATAAGATCCCGGTTATCTTTGCTGCATTAGGACTGATACTAGCAATTCTCTTTCTGACAGTCGGCTTTTTGAAAACATTGCTACTACTGATTTTTACAGCACTAGGAGGTTACCTTGGCTTCTACCTCAAAGAGATCGGTTTCTTTGATCAATTTCAAAAGCCGCGGCGTTAGTGATCGGTAACATTTATTATTATAATTTTTATGAAGATATAGGAGGAATGTACAATGGAAAATCAAGTAAAACCAACAACTACTGCAGGTGTTAAAGGAGAATTGACTTACGAAGATAAAGTAATTCAAAAGATTGTCGGGATTGCGCTAGAATCCGTAGATGGACTATTAACGGTTGATGGTGGGTTCTTCTCAAATATCGCAGGAAAATTAGTGAATACGGATGATGTTACTTCCGGTATCAACGTTGAAGTTGGTAAAAAACAAGTAGCCGTAGATTTAGATATCGTAGCAGAATACGGTAGCGACATGACTGCCATTTACGACCAAATCAAAGAAGTCGTTTCAACACAAGTCAACAAAATGACAAACTTGGAAGTTATCGAAGTGAACGTTAATGTAGCAGATGTTAAAACTCGTGAACAATTCGAAAAAGATTCAGAAACTGTTCAAGACAAAGTTAGCAGTGCTGCAGAAACAACTGGAGAATTTGCTTCAAAACAAACACGTAAAGCCAAAGGCGCATTCAACAAAACTGCCAGCCGTATCCAAGAAAACAACGAACCACGAGTTCAATAATTACGGCAAATATAAAAACAGGCTAGCTAATCGGCTAGTCTGTTTTTTTTTGATGGTTCTCAGTCAACAGTGCAAGTCTGTAAGTTGCTTTTGAAAATCAAAGCCAAAAGCACCAATAATTCAATCCTTCAGCAGCAAGCAGTTCATTAGAGAAAGTTTTTTTGTAGTGGTTTTTATCTGGTGAATCATTTGGATCAAGCACTTGAATCCCCCCTTCTCTATTCAAAGCCAATACCATCAAATGGCCTGTGGTAGTAAATGTTCCCGGCTGTACGGAGACAATGACGGGAAATCCTTGCTGAATCATCTTGTAAGCTTCCTCGAAAGAATTTCCCAGATCTAAGAATTGATAGCCAAAATGTTCGGCAAACTGAGGAAAGATTTGCCAGCTAGTTCCTTGATCAGCAAGATAAAATTGGTTGCCTGCCCAGTTGAGAATATTGTCTGGTTCTGGTGCCTGATTTCGCCAAAAAGAATCAATCATTGCTAAAGATGCGATGGCACAACCATTATCGGCAAAGGTATTTTGCTGTTCCCCAGAGCCGTAACGTTTCATCCCCCAACGTTCGTCTCTTTGCAAAATCAAAGGGACTTGTTGGGACTTCGGCAGCACTTCTTGCAGCACTTGATTGGCTTGCTCTGAAAATTTCTTTGGCAATAATACGATATCTTGTGAGTCGGAATGCTTTACTCTTTCAAAGACTAATTGTCGTAAAAGGAAAGAACCGGCGACAATGATCAGTAAGACAAGAATACTTTTTTTGACGGAATTTTTTGGCTTTTTTCTATTTCTGCGGTCAGTCGTTGCGTGATTGTTCATGTTCTGTTACCCCTTTTGTCACTATCTAAGAGGAGTATAGCTGATCCTTGCAACAGACATTTCTGTATTTTATGAAGAAATTCATACGATTTTATGATAGTTTCTTTTTGCTTGAAAGCAGGCTAGCATTAGGCTTAAGCAGCAGCTGTCGGAGGAACTATTTATGTGGGAAAGGTTTTTTTGAATTTAAAGAAGTATCTAAGTTTTTTACAGGAAAAGCTAAACCGATGAAACTCTCCGTGAATTTTTTGCCAATCTGTTGTATAATGCAAATTACTGAAAAGTTGCGACCTTCAAATCGTAGATGATTTCAGAATCTATAATTGAAATGATGGTGAAAAATCATGTCTAACGAAAACACCCGTGTGGTGGTTGGAATGAGTGGCGGGGTGGACTCGTCGGTAACAGCACTTTTGCTGAAAGAACAAGGGTATGATGTTGTCGGGATCTTTATGAAAAATTGGGACGATACCGATGAAAATGGTGTATGTACTGCAACGGAAGATTACAAAGATGTGGCTAAAGTAGCAGCTCAAATCGGCATTCCCTATTATTCAGTCAATTTCGAAAAAGAATATTGGGACCGCGTTTTCGAATATTTCTTAGCTGAATATCGAGCTGGACGTACACCAAACCCAGATGTTATGTGTAACAAAGAAATCAAATTCAAGGCCTTTTTAGATTATGCCATGGATCTTGGTGCTGATTATGTGGCAACTGGACACTATGCTCAAGTCGAAACGGATGAAAATGGGGTTACCCATATGCTGCGCGGAGTGGATAGCAACAAAGACCAAACGTATTTCTTGAGCCAACTGTCGCAAGCACAATTGAGTAAAACCATGTTCCCTTTAGGCGGCATGGAAAAATCTGAAGTACGGGCCATTGCTGAACGAGCTGGTTTAGCAACAGCTAAGAAAAAAGATTCTACAGGTGTTTGCTTTATCGGTGAAAAGAATTTCAAACAATTTCTAAGCAATTACTTGCCAGCAAAAAAAGGCAACATGGTCACATTAGATGGTGAAGTCAAAGGACAACATGATGGTCTGATGTACTATACCATCGGCCAACGTCAAGGATTGGGAATCGGTGGCGGCGGCACTTCACAAGAACCGTGGTTTGTTGTCGGCAAAGATTTAGCAACAAACACATTGTATGTGGGACAAGGATTCCACCATCCAGCATTGTATGCGGATCGGTTGGAAGCAAGTCAAATCCACTTTACGACAGACACGGATCGTCCAAGTGAATTCAAGTGCACAGCCAAATTCCGTTATCGTCAACAAGATGTCGGCGTCTCTGTCCGCTTGCTAGATAATGACCGTGCCGAAGTGATCTTCGATGAACCCGTTCGGGCAATCACCCCAGGACAAGCAGTGGTCTTTTATGATGGCATGGAATGTCTTGGCGGTGGCTTGATCGATGCCGCTTACCAAGAAGCAAAAGAATTGCAATATGTCTAAACGATTCGAACGATTGCAGCAGTGATAATTGAAACGATCCGAATGATCAGTGATGCCTGTATGGATTTGCAGGCATGATCTTTCGGATCGTTTTCTATGTGATTCTAGGAGATTCTTATTGATCGGTACGTCTTTTTTCATCTTCAAAAGCTTCTTGATGCATTTGGAAAAAGCGGTAGTAGGTCTGAACATTTTCCAACTGTGTCCAGCGACGCACATCCACCGGCTTTTGATCCAAATCGTAGATCTTTGCTTCTTTGATGGAGAGGACAAAAGGGCTGTGGGTAGCGATGACAAATTGACAATGTTCGTAGCGGGTCATGTCTTCGATAAATGCGACTAACTCAATTTGTCGTTGGGCCGACAGTGAATTTTCTGGTTCGTCTAAAAGATACAGTCCATTAGGCACGATTTTTTCTTGGAAAAAGCTTGCCGCGTTTTCTCCGTTTGAGAATTCACGGACATTATCCATCAGATTTTTACGTGTGAATTTCGATTGTGTATTGGAACGTGCGAGGTTGATTTTTTTTAATCTCTCATAGTCTTCAAAGCCTTTAAAACGAAAATTTGCATATTTGGCTTCAAAATATTCGTCGAAGATTTCTTCTCGGCGGCGATCAATGCCTTGATTCAAATTGCGAATGTCGAGCATATAGTCGAATACGTCATCGCTGGTCAAAATTTGCTTGATTTTAGGTTCGTTGGTAACTATGCAATGGCATTGATCAAGGTAATCTTCAAAGAAGTTGGAACGATTATAAGCGGCGGACCGTTGCGCGCCGATCTTCTCAGCAAGGACGTTCAGTGCGGTGGTTTTTCCTGAACCGTTGCCTCCGTAAAGGATAGTGATTGGTTCAAAATCGATTTGAGAAAAGGCGTTCTTTGACAAGACTTGATAGGGGTAATAGGAATCATAGACAGTTCGCATAATCCCCGCAAAAAATGACCCTTCGGATTCACGATCAGGAAAAGTAATTTGATTAAGGTACATCAACGCGCCAACTCCTAACAGATTTTTTGTTTAGTGTAACATAATTGTTCTTGCCATAAAAAAATTTTCCAAGTAAAATAATTTCACCTATGTAGAGTTGTTATCTTTTCTTGTTATATTCACATTCCCTGTGTTCTATGCTAGACTAAGGGTAACATCATTTTGATGTCATCTTAAGAGACAGTATAAAAACATAAAAAAACGATGATTTTTTGAATTTTTTAAAGGGTGCTTAATTGTTGAGACTTATTCCTTGCAACTTTTGGTAAAAGTGACTAATATGGGAAAGGAATCTTGAGAGGAGCGATGGGATGTATCAAGTAATAGTCATGTATGGTGATAACGAGCCATGGTGGTTTTTTGAAGGATGGCAGGCAGATATTCAAGAGGCGTTCACATTTGCATCTTTTGCGGAAGCACAGTCATTTTACGAAGAAAAATGGCACGAGATTCGGAAAGAGTATTCGTACATAAATGCAAAAACCAACTTTATGACGGCTTTTTGGAATGAAGACGAAGAACGCTGGTGTGAAGAATGCGACGATTATCTCCAACAATATATTGGGTTGGCACTACTTAAAGAATACCAACAAGTCGTCGATGAAAGCAGGAAAGATTTTTATGAAACAACTAATTCTAGCGGAAAAGCCAAGCGTTGCCAAAGACCTCAGCAAAGTATTGGGTTGTAATCAAAAAAATAAAAATTATTACGAAGGACCCAAGGTAATCGTTACTTGGGCCCTTGGTCATTTATTAGGTCTAAAAATGCCCGAAGATTTAAACAAAGAATGGGCCTCGTGGCAGATGGAAACATTACCGATGGTTCCCAAAACGATCGGGATCAAACCATTGCCTAAGACGGGGCATCAGTTGAAAGCAATCAAACAACTGGCACATCGCAAAGATGTGTCGGAAGTCGTGATCGCTACCGATGCAGGACGAGAAGGCGAGTTGGTGGCCCGATGGATCTTAGAGTGGGTCCGCTGTGACAAACCTGTCAAGCGGCTTTGGATTTCCTCTCAGACCCCTAAGGCTATCAAAGAAGGGTTCTCAAAGTTGCAGCCGGCGAAGCAGTATGATAACTTGTATCATTCTGCCATTGCTCGGGCAAAAGCAGACTGGCTAGTCGGCTTGAATGTGACCCGTGCCTTAACAGTGAAATATCAGGATAATTTAAGCGCTGGCCGAGTTCAAACACCAACGCTTGCTTTGGTTCGCGCACAAGAGAAACAGATTGAAGGTTTCCGCCCCCAAACCTATTATGTCATCAACTTAGAAGTGGGCGACAGTAAAGCAAAGCGGCAACAAAGCAATCCTTATCAATTGAAAGACCGTAGCGAAGCCGAAGCACTGGTTCAAAAGATGAGTCAGCAAAATGGCCGTGTTGCGTCTATTGAAGAGAAGATCAAAACCGAAGCGGCTCCTTTACCCTATGATTTGACGGAGATTCAGCGAGAAGCCAATCATCGCTATGACTTTTCTGCCAAAAAAACGTTGTCATTGGTCCAAAGCTTGTATGAAACCCATAAAATCGTCACGTATCCGCGGACTGATTCAAAATACTTAACCAGTGACATGAAAGCAACGATGAAAGAACGGTTGCAAGCAGTGGCCGATTTTGCTCCTGAAGTCAAAAGCTATTTGAAAAATGGCGGTCAAGTTCAGCAGCAAGCTGTGTTTAATGATAAGAAAGTTACGGATCACCATGCCTTGTTGCCTACAGAGCAACGGGCACGTTATGAAAAATTGAGTAATGACGAACAGCGAATCTATCAAATGATCGTTGAACGTTTTTTGATGCTTTTTGCCAAACCGCATAAGAAGCAGCAGCAAAAAGTTACAGTCAAATTTGGTAATGAAGTGTTTGTCTTTACCCATAACACTGTGATCGAGGCAGGCTGGAAAAAGTCAAAAGAAGAAGCAACCACTGTTTCTTGGCAGGAACAAATGAGTGTCAAACCAACATTCAGTATTCAAAAGGAACTAACGACGCCGCCGAAACCATTGAATGAAGGTACGCTCTTAGGCAAAATGGAAAAACATAGCTTAGGAACGCCTGCAACGAGAGCTGAGATCATTGAGAAATTGATCAAGTCAGAGTTGATGGAGCGAACACCTAGCGGTTTACAAGTTTCGCCAAAAGGCAAGCAGTTGTTGGTGCTAGTCAACCCATCTTTAGTCACTCCGGAATTGACGGAGAAATGGGAAAAGGAATTAGAACTGATCGCTAAAGGAAAATACTCGGAACAAAAATTCCTTGCTCAGATAGAAAAACATACCAAGCAATTAGTCAAAGAAATCAAGCAAAGCGAAAGCAAATATCAAGACTTTTCCTTAACGCAAAAACGATGTCCTGAATGCGGGGAACCATTAAGGGAAAAGAGTACCCGAGATGGCAAGATCTATGTTTGTTCAAGTCAAACCTGTAAGTATCGTCGTCGTAAAGATCCTAAAGTGTCTAACCATCGCTGTCCACAATGTCATCGAAAGATGGAGATCATTGAAGGAAAGAATGGTGCTTTCTTCCGTTGCAAGTTCGATGGGATCACCGAGAAAATGGCAGATAAGAAAGAGCGTAACAAAAAATTGACCAAACATGAAGAACGCCGGTTGATGCAAAAGATCAATCAGGAAGAACCGCAAGAAAGTCCATTGGCTGCAGCATTAAAAGCGGCGATGGAGAAAAAAGAATGACGAACGGCTGAAGGCAAGACGCCAGTATTGATTTTGTTCGTTCAACGATTTTGCTTCTTGCATTATTTGCTAGCCTAAAAAACCAGTCCAGCCTTATGTATAAGGTTGGGCTGGTTTTTTTGAACTTCTGTCAATGGTGGATCTGACGATACTCTTTGGGTGAAATCTGTTCTTTTTTCTTGAATAGGAAAGAGAAGTAATTTGGATCATTGTAACCAATATCAAAGGCGATCTCGGAAAGGCGCAAATTTGTTGTGATCAGTAGTTTTTTTGCCAATGAAAGCCGCTGTTCTGTGAGGTATTCAATGAATGTGGCATCGGTTGCTTGCGAGAAAATCGTACTGAAATGGGCGGGGCTCAAGTTGACTTTTTCTGCAACGACATTCAACGAAATATTTGGATCAGAAAAATTTTTGTCAATAAACTGTTTTGCCTGACTGATCACACTTTGATACTTTGCCATTGCCGGATTGATTTGCTGCTTGACTAAGTATGTAAGCAGTGCAGTCACTTTGTCTTGGTAGTTGTGTGGCTCACTTGTCAGTTGGGATAAATAGTCTAAATCCGCAGTTTGAGCTAGCAAGTCCTTTTGTTCTTTGCCTTCACGCTTTTTTACCAGCGCAATCAATTCTACCAGAACAAAAAAACGATACATTTGGGTTCTTTCTGCAGTTCCTTGAGCGGACATGATTTCATTGACTAAGTCATTGATCGCCTCTGGCTCAGTCTGGGAGATTCGTTCGGCAAGGTCGATTTTGAAAGGATTCGTAGGAGATAATTCTCCTTCTTTCATATCATCCTCATAGCTAATGATCTTTTCCTTGCGGATGCCGCCATACGTTTTCAACATCCCGTTGGCTTTGTGATAGGAAGTTGGAATGTCCGAAAACCGCTCAACTACCGGTCCGATGGCAACTGCCACTTCCTCACTTGAGTCATGGGTGAGCGCTTGTGCCATTTGGTAGGCTTTCTCGAGTACAGCATCTTTGTTGAAATCAAAAAGCAGGAATTTGATGAAGCGACTGGAAATGCTGGAGAATAAGACTGTTTCATCGGAACCATAAGTAGAAGTCAACTGCTTACTGAAGCGGGTATAATCCGAAAAATTCTGATTGTATGGTGTCTTGGCCAACAAGACACAAAATTGTTTACCAGAAAAGGAACGCTTTAGCTCGGTCGCTTGCTGGAAAGCTTCTGAAATTGTGATTTTACTTGCGAAAAGAGTATTCAAAAAGAGATTCTTTCTGACCTCCATTCGCAGGAGTTCATCATCTTGTGAGAGATAGTGTTGTTCTTGGGACTGTTGGTCCAATGCAGCAATGACTTTAATCAATGTCTGTTCAAGGTCCTCATTTTTGATCGGTTTCAACAAATAGTCATCAGCTTGCAATTGTAGCGCTGTTTTTGCGTAATCAAAATCATCGAAGCCGCTAATAAAAATAATTCGAACAAGTGGCAATAATTTTTTGGCCTCTTTGGCAAAGGTCAGTCCATCCATAAAAGGCATTTTGATGTCCGTCAAAATGATATCTGGACGAATGTCAAGAATCGATGCAAGTGCCAACTCGCCATCTGCCGCTTCATTACTATAAATAATGGGGTATTTTTCAGCTAGAGAAATAATCTGATGCCGCAAGTTATCACGGATCAGGTGTTCATCTTCAACTATGAAGACTTTGTACATTAGTGGGCTCCTCCTTTTTTAGGAACGATGATCGAAATCGTTGTTCCTTGTGATTCAATACTCGCGATATCAAATTGTACGTCACTACCGTAATTTAGTAATAGACGACGATAAACATTATAAAGACCATACCCATTTTCTGGATCGGGATCTGTATTTTCTTTCAGATTATGCTGGATGGCCATTAATCGTTCGTGGGAAATGCCAATACCGTTATCACGGACAGACATCTGGATTGTCTGTTCATATTCCTGAATCGTGATGGTGATTTTTCCTACTCGGCGTACAAACTTGGTGCCATGATAGACGGCATTTTCAACTAAAGGCTGTAGGATCATCTTTAAAACTAGTAGGTCTTGGGAAGTGGTCTGCTGGTTGATTTCATAGGTCAGCATCTCCCCATAACGGATCTTTAGGATCGTTAAATAGTCAGCAACATGGCGCAACTCTTTTGAAAGAGGGATCCAGTCGTGCCCTTTGCTTAGTGAAATCCGAAAAAAATCGGAGAGGGCGTACGTCATTTCAGTTGCTTGTTCATATCGTTCTACTTCGATCAAAGAGACGATCGCATCCAAACTATTGTAAATAAAGTGAGGCGTGATCTGTGCTTGCAACACACGAACTTCACTTTGAGCCAAATGGTATTGTTTCAAAGCATTCTCTTCTAATAAACGGGTTAAATCATCCGCCATTTTATTCAAACTGCTCGTCAATGTGCGCAATTCCGGTGTATCAGGCAGGACTGCTCGAAAGCCGAGATGCCCCTTGGGCAAGTTCATCAGATAATTCGACTAGACGATCCAATGGATTTTGGAGATTTTCGCGAACAAAGCGGCGATTTTTAGAAATAAAGTAAATAATCAAAAGAATCAAAAGCAATTGAAAAGCGATCAATAACAAGACAGATTGAATCAAATCTTGATTGGTTTGACTTGCCAAACTAATCTCTACACGAACAAATTCCTGCAGGATTTCAGATAATAATTCAATTACAGAATCCACCTGGACCATCACATATTGATTTTTTTCTAGTGGTTCATCGTTAGCAATATTTTCGATGAGCTTGTTTTGGTAGGTTTCTAATGAATCCAGTGTACGTAAGGCAACAGCCAACGTGTTCTTTTCTTTGGCTGTATTCGTATTTGTTTGGATATGGTCAAGATCCGCGCGCAATTCTTCAATGACGTTATTGACTTGAACATCCGCCACGCTCTTTTGGCCAAAGACAAGATCCCACATTTCTTCTAAAACAATTGCATCCACTTTACCCGAGAGCTGATTGGCTTCTTCAATATTGTTGATCGTATTTTGATAAATAAAAATTTGGCGGGAATAAAAGATACTACTGATCAATAAAGGAAGAAAAGCGACTAAGATCATCAATTTATTGGTTTGTTGGAAGATGCCCTTTATACTTGTCTTTTTCATGAATGACTCCTTAATAATTTCGGGGTGGAATCTGGTCAAAATCCATATCACTTGAAAAAACTGTCTCGTGGACATAGATTTCTTTTGGAACTGCACTTCTGCCCCGACTTAAATAACGGGAAATAGCATTTTTAACGAAGATACCAGCATCGGGATTACATTCAACAACGCAATTAACGATGCCGTTTTTCAAATTGTCGATCATTTCTTTTTGAGCATCAATCGTAACGATAACAATGTCTTTTCCAGGGACGATATCTGTTTGTTTCAAGGCTTCTAACGCGCCGATAGTCATTTCATCGTTATGACTGAATAAAACATCGATGTCGGCCATTTTTCCTTCTGCAATATATTGTTCAATCACTTCTTTGCCTTTTCTACGAATGAAGTCGCCATTCAAGGCATCAGTTACTTGAATAGTGACATTGTTTTTCGCATAATCTCGTTTGATGGTTTCTCGAAAGCCATCTGAACGTAGTTGCGTAGGGGATGTATCACTGAGTCCGGTCAACTCCAGCACGTTGATCGTTTCATTTTCATGATGCTTGAAATAATTGCTGACATAAAGGCCAGCTCGATTGCCTTCCGCTTTGAAACTAGGACCGATATGTGTCAAAAATAAGGAAGGATCTGCCAGATCCACATGACGATCAACGATAAAAACAGGGATACCTGCATTGGCCGCCTCTTCGAGTATTGGTTCCCAACCATCTTCTTGTAATGGAGTAAAGACGATTGCATCTACTTGGTAAACGATAAAACTGCGGATATCTTGGATCTGTCTTTCTTGATTCATATAGCCATTTCGATAAAGTACTTCATACCCTTCTTTCTCTAACTCTGTCCGAATCGATTCAGTATGACGTTTACGCCAACTGCTTTCTGTACCAGATTGCGAAAAGCCAATGACAATGCTCTCTTTAGCAGATTCATTGGTCCCCTCAGCTGGTCGTTGGCAGGCGCTAAGACTGGTCATAAGCAGGATCGAAAGGAAGATGTGTAACCTTTTTTTATCCATAATTTCACCCCCGACCTCTATTTTACCAAAAAAAGGTAAGCGCTTTTCTTAATTTCAAGATTCCGAAAAAAAACAAGGTAATCGAAAGAAAATCAAGGTTTGAATTCCAATGTCCCAAGAAATCAAAGAAACTACCAAAAATAGTTAATGTAAGCGATTGCTGTTTTTTCTATACTTAGCCTGTAAGTAAAAGTATGGAGGGATCAATAAATGAAAAGCACAATGAAAAAAATCGTAGGTATCGCTTCAACCGTTCTCTTGGGAGGGATGTTGGCAGCTTGCGGAAACGGCTCAGATAGTGGTGGAGCCAGCAGCGGGGACAAAGGGTTTGTGGGAATCGCTATGCCTACAAAATCAGCAGAACGTTGGATTGCCGATGGAAACAATATGGTAGATGAACTGGAAAAGTTAGGCTACAAAACAGACTTGCAATATGGCGAAGATAAGGTTGAGAATCAGGTCGCTCAAATTGAAAACATGATCACTAAAGGCGTCGATACATTAGTGATTGCTTCTATTGATGGTTCCGCGCTTACCGATGTTCTCGAAAAGGCTCATAACGAGGACATCAAAGTGATTGCTTATGATCGGTTATTGATGAATTCGGAGTACGTCGATTACTATGCAACCTTTGACAATTTCGGTGTGGGTGTTTTACAAGCTTCTTATATTGAAGACAAGCTAGGCCTGAAAGATGGAAAAGGACCCTTCAATATCGAATTGTTTGGTGGTTCACCGGATGATAACAATGCGTTGATCAATTACAATGGCGTGATGTCTGTTTTTCAACAGTATATTGATAGTGGTCAATTAGTGGTTCCTTCGGGTCAGACGAATTTCAACCAAATCGCAACACTGCGCTGGGATGGTTCTACTGCACAGGCACGGATGGACAACTTATTGAGTGCCAACTATACCGATAAAACATTAGATGCCGTTCTTTCTCCTTATGATCCAATCAGTTTAGGAATCATCTCATCCCTAAAAGGTGTGGGGTATGGTTCTTCTGAAAAACCATTACCTGTAATTACAGGACAAGATGCAACCATTGCTGGAGTTAAATCGATCATTGCTGGAGAACAAACGCAAACGATTTTCAAAGATACCCGAGTTCTAGCCAAAAACACGATCGAAATGATCGAAGCAATCGCCAATGGCGAAGAAGTCCCAGTCAATGATACCGAAACTTATGACAATGGGGTCAAAGTGGTACCGACCTATCTATCTAATCCAGTCTCTGTAGATAGCAGCAATTATAAAGAAGAGCTTGTGGACAGTGACTATTACACGGAAAAAGATCTGGGCTAGTTGTTGACAGTGGGGCTGTCAAAAGCGCAAAAAAGGTAAAAGAGCAGCTGAAGGGATAATGATCGGGGCAAATCAGCGGATACTCCAATGTTTTGCCCTGTTCTTTCTTGTTTGTCAAAGAGCCGTTCTTTTGAATGGATCATTTTATTTCTTCTGCAGAATCTCTGACTACATAAAAAGAAAAGGGTGAAAGGACATGGCAGATTATATTCTCGAAATGAAGAATATCGTCAAAGAATTTTCAGGCGTACGAGCATTAAGCAATGTAAATCTTTCGATCGAACGTGGTGAGATCCATGCGCTATGTGGTGAAAACGGCGCAGGAAAATCTACATTGATGAATGTGCTAAGCGGTTTGTATCCACATGGCACGTATGAAGGTGAAATATATTACGAAGGAGAGCTCTGTAAATTTAAAGATTTACGAGATAGCGAAGAAAAAGGGATCGTAATCATTCATCAAGAGCTGGCTTTAAGTCCTTATTTATCCATCAAAGAGAATATTTTTTTAGGAAATGAACAAGCCAAAAATGGCATCATCGATTGGAATATCACAGAAAAGAAGACCGATAATTTATTAAAAACAGTTGGCTTGCGTCTTGATCCTAATACATTGGTTTCACAAATCGGTGTAGGGCAGCAGCAGCTAGTAGAGATCGCCAAAGCATTTTCTAAATCAGTCCGATTATTGATTTTAGATGAACCAACAGCCGCTCTGAATGAAGAAGAAAGTGCCAATTTACTAGAATTGATCAAAGAATTTCGTAATCAAGGGATTACTTCCATCATTATTTCTCATAAGTTGAATGAAATAGTCAATGTCGCCGATCGCATCACGATTTTGCGCGATGGACAAACCATTGAAACGATGGCTGGCAATCAGATTTCTGAAGAGCGAATCATTCGCGGGATGGTTGGTCGTGACTTGACGAATCGCTATCCGGAACGGCATCCCCAGATTGGTGATCCTTTTTTTGAAGTGAAGAATTGGACCGTTCATCATCCTATCGATACAAATCGAATCGTGAACGAAGACCTCAATTTGATGATCCGCAAAGGAGAAATCATCGGCATTGCTGGGCTTATGGGCGCGGGACGAACAGAATTTGCGATGAGTGTCTTTGGGCATTCCTATGGCAGCAATATCACGGGCGAAGTCTATAAAGAAGGGCAACAAATCTCCGTAAAAGATGTTCCAGCTGCCGTTAGAAATGGGCTTGCGTATGTCTCAGAGGACCGTAAAGCATTAGGACTTAATCTATTGATGGACATTCGGGAGAACACAACGATTGCTAGTCTGAATAAAATCAGTCGCAACGGTGTTTTGGACAAAGAGAAAGAAGTAATTTTGGCAGAAGAATACCGCAAAAAAATGCGGACGAAAACCAATTCAATCTATCAAAATGTTGGCAGCCTTAGCGGCGGAAACCAGCAAAAAGTTGTTTTGGCTAAGTGGTTGATGACGGAACCGGATATTTTATTTTTAGATGAGCCAACACGAGGAATCGATGTTGGAGCAAAATATGAAATTTATACGATCATTGAAGAAATGGCATCTGCGGGTAAAGCAATCTGTATCATTTCCTCCGAGCTGCCGGAACTTTTGGGTATGTGTGACCGGATCTATACGATGAATGAAGGGCGTTTTACAGGAGAAGTATTGCGGCAAGATGCGGATCAAGAACTGCTGATGAACTTGATGACATTAGAAGAGAGTGGGGTTTAGGATGGAAACAACGAATAAATTAAAAAAAGTGCAAAAACATTCTATCAAAGACAAAGCGTTAGAGATTTTTAGCAAATACAGCATGATTATTATCCTGGTCGTCTTATTGATTGCCTTTCAAGCAATGACAGATGGTATTTTCTGGCGACCATTGAACATCACCAATCTTGTTTTGCAAAATAGTCATATATTGGTTTTAGCTGCGGGGATGTTACTAGTTGTCTTGTTAGGGCATGTCGATTTGTCTGTCGGATCTGTCATGGCGTTTGTTGGCGCAATCGCCGGCGTCTTGATGGTCAATAATGGCATGAGTCCCTGGGTGGCTGTGCCATTATGTGTACTGATTGGTGCGTTGATTGGCGCTTGGCAAGGTTTCTGGGTAGCTTATGTGGGGATTCCTGCTTTTATTGTTACGTTGTCTGGACTGTTGATGTTCCGTGGATTGACTCAAGTCGTTCTGGGAGGACAATCTTTAGCACCATTTCCTACCTCGTTTCAAAAAATTTCAACAGGCTATTTACCTGATATTGTCAGCAGCGATCATATTCATCTCCTTTCAATGATTATCGGTGTCGGTATCACGGCACTATTGATTTTTGGTCAATGGCGAACCCGGGAACGCCGCAAGAAAAATTTGTTTGAAGTAGAGTCCACCAGTACCTTTTTGTTCAAAGCTCTTTTCATCGGCGTCGTTTTCATTGGCGCAACTTATGTGTTCGCTTCTTATCAGGGTTACCCGATCATCTTGATTTTATTAGGAGTCATCGTCGCAGCATATGGATTCTTAACAAATAAAACAGTTGCCGGTCGTCAAATCTATGCAACTGGTGGAAATAGGAAAGCCGCTGAACTGTCAGGAATCAAAACGAAAAAAATCACTTTCTGGGTCTTTGTCAATATGGGCGCGATGGCGGCATTGGCAGGTTTGGTTTTGGCTGCCCGATTGAACGCTGCGACACCACAAGCAGGAACCTCTATGGAACTGGATGCCATGGCTGCCGTTTATTTTGGCGGTGCCTCAACTTCTGGCGGAATCGGAACGATCATGGGTGCGATCGTCGGCGGATTAGTGATGGGAGTACTGAATAATGGGATGTCGATTCTAGGTGTAGGGGTCGACTGGCAACAGGCAATCAAAGGATTGATCTTGCTGTTAGCAGTTGTCTTAGATATTTATAATAAGAAAAAGAAAATATCTTAGGAGGCTGTAAATATGGGGACAGAAGCACAAAAGACGATCTTATTGATCTGTACAGCAGGCATCACAACAGGTCTATTAGTGAAAAACATGCAGCGAGCAGCGGATGAACAAGGAATAACTGTCCATATTTATTCAGCACCAGCAATCATTGCTGAACAAATCATTCAAAATCAGACTGTTGATGCATTACTGATTGGACCACAATCGAAATATGAAATCAATCGCTTAAAAGATTTTTTGAACTATAAAGCAGTTCCGTATAAACTAATCACACCAGAAGATTACGAGCTTCTTGATGGTGAAGCGGTCTTAGCAGATAGTTTAACATTATTGCAGTTGAATTAGTTCTCGGCTATTCTGGTGTTGCAATCCTGAACGCAACCTGTGGAAAAAAACTATGTGAAACAAACTAAACTATGTAATTTAGAGTAGTGGCTTGTCAATTCATTTGGCATCTACTACTCTATTTGCTGTAAAGACCAAAAACAAAACAACTGCGGTTAGTGAGCCATCGCCAGTAAGAACACTTATCTGAATGGGTTCCAGTTTGCTGACAATCAGTTGGAGAAAGGGGAAGTGCGATGAAAGTTGAAGAATTGACGGCGATCCGTCCGAGTTACCGTCAACTACTATGGCAAGCACGGGAATTTTATGGCTTTATTCATTTTGGCTTGAATACCATGACGAATCGGGAATGGGGAAATGGGAGAGAATCCTTAGCACTATTTGACCCGCAAGCAGTGGACTGTAAAGAGTGGGTCACGCTTTGCAAATGCAGTGGGATGAAAGGGATGATCTTAACCTGTAAGCACCATGATGGCTTCTGTTTATGGCCCAGCAACTATTCGCAGCAGACAGTCGCTTATACACCTTGGAAAAATGGCAAAGGAGATTTAGTCAAAGAATTGTCGGAGGCTTGTCAAGAAGCAGGGATGGCGTTTGGCATCTATCTTTCTCCGTGGGATCAGCACGCCGCAAGCTACGGCACCGGACAGGCCTATAACGAGGTGTATGTGGGTCAATTGACAGAATTATTGACGCAGTATGGTGAAATAGCAGAAGTGTGGCTTGATGGAGCCAATGGAGAAGGACCTAACGGAAAGCGGCAGTTTTATGACTGGCAAAGATATTATCAACAGATTCGGCAATTACAGCCGGATGCTGTGATTGCCGTTTGCGGTCCAGATGTTCGCTGGATCGGAAATGAAGCCGGGCACACAAGGCAGAATGAGTGGAGTGTCGTTCCCCGTGAGCTATTGGATGCCGAAAAGACGGCCGAAAAATCACAACAAACAGACACAGCAGAATTCCGGACGACAATCTCAAGTATGGCAGAAGATTTAGGTAGCCGATCTGTATTGAGAAACTACGATTCCAACAGAGATTTAGTCTGGTATCCCGCAGAGGTCAATCTATCAATCAGACCCGGCTGGTTTTATCATCCGGAAGAGGATACAGCAGTGAAAAGTGCCGAAACATTATTTTCTTTGTATCGGAAAGCGGTAGGAGGAAACGCGGTATTTTTATTAAATGTTCCGCCAATGCCCAATGGGGCGATCCACCCGAAAGATCAGCAGTCACTGATGCAATTAGGGCAATATCTACGGCCATTACAAACGGATCAGCCGTTGTACCAAGGACAGATCACAGCTTCTTCCCAAAAATCACCCTGGGATCAAGAAAGCCTGCAGAAGGTTACCTCATCAAAGAAGACGTATTGGCAACCTGCGGATAACGATCATGAGCCGTGGGTAACAGTGACTTTTGCACAACCAACACAAATCAATACAGTGATTTTACAAGAAGAAATCCGCGAGAGTCAGAGAATTGAAAAAGCAGTACTTTATTATGAAAAAGATGGCAAGGATTGCTTTTTAGCAGAATGCGGAACTGTCGGGTATAAGAAAATCATTGATGTCGACCCAGTTACTACTAAAAGAATCAAAGTTGTTTTCTTGGCATATCGTCAATACCCAACGATCAAAAAATTTTATGTACGCTTTCTTGAGAAGAGAGCTTCAAAGTAGTCCCTTCACCTAAAGAGAATCCACCCAAAAACAGACAGCCGCAGAGCTGTCTGTTTTCAGGGGATACAAATAAGGAATAAAAGTGGATATTAGTTAATTGCAACTGTCTAGGGGGCAAACCAAGGACAGTGCAAGAAAACTACAAATTAAGGTAACGTGATCACATTCTCAGATGTCTTATCAAAGAAGTGGGCTTTGTTGATGTTGAAAGCAAGATCAATCACTTCACCTGGACGATGGAAGTCACGAGCATCTACTTTAGAGATAAACTCAGTGGAACCAATCTTTGTATAAAGCATTGTTTCAGCACCAAGCAGTTCAGAAACGACTACTTCTGCACGGACAGTTGCTTCTGGTGAAGCTTCCAATGCGATTTGTTCGCTGTGGATATCTTCTGGACGGATACCAAAGACTAATTCCTTGCCTTCGTACCCTTTTTCGATAAGGACTTTGTTTTTGCCTTCAGGAATACGTAAGTTTAATCCATGGCCGTCTGAGATCATGCCGTTTTTCAAAGTAACTGTAAAGAAGTTCATAGCAGGTGAACCGATAAAGCCGGCAACAAACATATTTTTAGGTGAGTTGTACACTTCTTTCGGTGAACCGATTTGTTGAATAAATCCGTCTTTCATAATAACGATTCGGTCTGCCATTGTCATCGCTTCTGTTTGGTCATGGGTTACATAAATCGTAGTTGTTTCAAGACGTTGATGCAGTTTCGCAATCTCCGCACGCATTGCTACCCGTAATTTCGCATCTAAGTTTGACAAAGGTTCATCCATCAAGAAGACTTTGGCATCACGTACGATGGCACGACCCAAAGCTACCCGTTGACGTTGTCCACCAGATAGTGCGGCTGGTTTACGGTCTAGATATTCTGTCAATCCTAAGATCTCGGCAGCATTTTCTACCCGTTTTTTGATTTCTTCTTTATCGTATTTACGTAATTTCAATCCGAAAGCCATGTTGTTGAAAACTGTCATATGTGGATACAACGCATAGTTCTGGAATACCATGGCAATATCACGATCTTTTGGTGCGACATCGTTCATTACTTTGCCGCCGATGGATAATTCTCCTTCAGAAATATCTTCTAATCCAGCGATCATCCGCAGCGTTGTTGACTTTCCGCAACCGGAAGGTCCAACAAAAACAATAAACTCGCGATCAGAAATATCTAAATTAAAATCTGTTACAGAATAATTATCATTGTTGTCGTATTTTTTATGCACGTGTTTCAGAGCCATTTCTACCATTAGGATTACCTCTTTCCATTTAGTTTACACCTGTATCATAAATGAAAACGCTTTGATTCAGCAACGGAAATATGCACAAGAAAAAAAACGTTTTCTTGTGCAAGTTGTTCAATCGGCTGGATGAGCGAAATTTTTGATAAGAAAATAGCACAGCAGCAGATCATCCATTTCTTTTAAGTTCAGATTAGTCATACTTTGGAATTTATCGATCTTATAAAGTAGTGTATTGCGATGCATGAAGAGTGACTTGGCTGTAGAACTGGCATTTCCTTGATTTTTCCACAGCGACTCGATCAAATGGATAAGATCGCTTTCCTGAAACCAATCCTGATAAAGTGTTCGAAATAATAGTTGATAGTCGGAACCGGCAGTGCTTAGCAAATGGATCAGAGATGTAGCCAGATCCAAACTTTTTAAATTGGTTTGTCGAGTCAATTGTTGAAAAAGAGTCATTTCTTCAGTCAGCAGAAGTGTGAAATCATGGCTCGAATGGTGAAACGGCCCTACAAATAAATGCGAGTAGCAGTCAAAATCCATATCTAAAGCAACAAATAAACCATCCAGTTCATCTAAGCGCAAGTTCTCACCAGCCCGCTGTTCAACAATCAACGCACTGTCTTCGGTAACAAAAAAGAGGTCGACGACATGGGGGAGCATTTGCTGGATCTCTTGCAGCCACTCAGTCTGCAATAAATCGATCCCACTCGTAAATTTCACTTGCAACAAGCGATAATCACCGGTCTCATTTATCGGCTGATGTTCAAATAAAATCGGGTACCATGGTCGAAAACGGTTGTCGATTACCGGAAACAGTGCACCGCTGCCTAATTGCAGCATGATTCTTTCTTTTGCCGATAGATCGGCAGTAGGCAGCCAGATGAATTTCTGACCAAATGGAATCGATTCGATTCCTGGATCTGTTGATTTTGCTGGATGCAAAGCAGCGTTTGGGTAATTTTCTTTAATATCTTTAAAAGAGAAAATAGGAAGAACCTCCTTTGCTGTCGTTGTCATTTATTGTATAGCAATTCATCTTTTCTGAACAGTTGCAATTGATCGAATCGTGCATTTAGCAGAGGCTGCCACTGACTATTATATTTCTGCTTCAGGTAAAAAATTGATTTTTACAAAATTACATTGACAAGAAAGCGCATTCTAAATATACTATATGTACGGACAACTTTCGAAAGATGGGATTAATATGACAACGAAGTACGAACAACTTGCGAATGAATTACGGGAAAACATCCGTTTAGGAACCTATAAAGAAGGAATGACGATTCCTTCGGAGGCTGTATTACAAGAAGAATATCATTTGAGCCGACATACCGTGCGACAAGCGATTGCTTTGCTAGTAAACGAAGGCTATTTACGTAAGGAAAGAGGATCTGGTACGTACGTTTCAAAACCTGAGAATCTTCCGCAACGCAGCCATAAAACGATTGGCATCATCATGACGTATCTGTCGGATTATATCTTCCCTTCAATTATGCGCGGAGTCGAGCAGACATTGCGGGAACAAGGCTATTCTTTGCTGTTGGGATCAACAAATAATGACCATGAACAAGAACGAGCTTGCCTTCAACAAATGATGGACCAAGGAGTAGATGGCTTAATCGTTGAACCGACGAAGAGCAGTCAATACAATCCCAATTTGGCCTACTACATGGCATTGAAAGAAGCAGGGATTCCGCTAGTGATGATCAATGCCTACTATGAAGAACTGGATCTGCCTCATATTTGTGTCAATGACACTCGTTCAGGCTATCTAGCCACGAATTATTTATTGGAACAGCAGCATCAACACTTGATGCTGATCACTAAAATTGATGATTTACAAGGGAAATATCGGATGAAAGGTTTTGTCAAAGCTTTGGAACAAGCAAAGAAAACATTTGCTGCTGAAGATGTCGTGACTTATACCACAGAAACCAAAGAGGCTGTCATTGCACAAGCGATTGACCGGTTGAACCAATCGAATGAGATCACTGGAATCGTCTGTTATAACGATGAAATTGCACATGGGTTGATCCAGCAATTAGAAGCCAATGGAAAGCGTGTACCAGAAGATTATTCAATTGTAGGAAATGATGATTCACCTTTAAGTACATTGACTTCACCAGGAATAACCACACTGGCTCACCCAAAGGAAGAGATGGGGATTTTAGCGGCACAATGGGTCACCTCAGGAACTACGTTGGAAGAAACGTTTTATTATGAGCCAGAATTGATTGTTCGCGGCTCCGTCATGAGCCATTCGTGATTTCATGTATATCAAAATTCAAAAGGAGAGAAGAGAAATGGAGCAGCAAATAAGTGAAGCGATTCAAGAAGGGCGCACGGCACTTGGAATCGAGTTAGGATCCACAAGAATTAAAGCTGTCTTGATCGATGAGCAATTTCAAACCATCGCAACCGGTAGTTATGAGTGGGAGAATCAGTTATTAGATGGTGTCTGGACCTATTCTTTGGCATCTGTCTGGCAAGGAATCCAAGAAAGCTATCAAGCATTAGCAGCTTCTGTTCAATCCCGATACGGGGAACCTTTGACGAGAATTGGTTCAATTGGTTTTTCCGCTATGATGCATGGGTATCTCGCTTTTGATGAGAATGATCAGTTATTGGTGCCTTTCCGCACTTGGCGCAATGCCAGCACAGAAGCAGCCGAAAAGGCTCTAACTGAATTGTTCCAATACAATATTCCGCAACGCTGGAGTATCGCTCATCTGTACCAAGCCATTTTGAATCAAGAAGCGCATATACCGGAAGTCAACTTTTTGACGACATTAGCGGGCTATGTTCATTGGCAGCTGACAGGTGAAAAAGTAATCGGTATTGGGGATGCCTCGGGAATGTTCCCAATCGACAGCCTACAAAAAGACTATGATCGACAGATGATGGCCCAGTTTGATGATCTGATCCTTCCAGAAAATTTACCTTGGCAGTTAGCAGATATTTTGCCCAAAGTCTTAGTGGCTGGTGAAGCAGCAGGCACTTTGTCGGCAGCAGGTGCTTTGCGGTTAGATCCAACAGGAACATTGTTGCCGGGTATTCCATTCTGTCCACCCGAAGGAGATGCGGGAACCGGAATGGTTGCGACGAATAGTGTTGCGCAAAGGAGTGGAAATGTCTCTGCCGGAACATCAGCTTTTGCTATGATCGTTCTTGAAAGCGGTCTCTCTAAAGTCTATCCAGAAATTGATCTGGTAACAACGCCAGCAGGAGATTTAGTTGGCATGGTTCATACGAATAATTGTACTTCGGAGATCAATGCATGGGTCAAAGTTTTTCGGGAATTTGTAGAAGCAGCAGGGGTCGAAATGAGCACAGAAGCTCTGTTTACGACATTGTTCAACCAAGCACTGAAAGGAGATCCTGACTGTGGTGGGTTGTTGTCTTATGGGTATTACTCAGGAGAGAATATTACAAAAATAGCAGCTGGTAGACCATTGTTTGTTCGCTCCCCAGAAAGCCGCTTTACTTTAGCAAACTTTATGCGGCTCCATTTGTTTAGTGCGTTTGGTGCGATGAAGATCGGGATGGATATCCTAACTAAAGAACAAGTCAAGATCGACCGAATCGTAGGACACGGAGGGATTTTCAAGACTCCGACTGTTGCGCAGCGGGTGTTGGCTGCTGCGATGGAAGCACCAGTGACGGTGATGGAAACAGCAGGAGAAGGTGGTGCTTGGGGCATCGCTTTACTGGCAGCATTTATGAAAAAAAAATCGGTAGAAGAAACACTTACAGTCTTTTTATCCAGAGTTTTCCAAGGAAAAGAAGGGACAACTTTAGCGCCATTACCTGAGGATATAGTTGGTTTTACTGAGTTTGTTAAGCGCTACCAACACGGTCTGCCGATCGAGCAAGCAGCGATCGATGGATTGATTTAAAACAAAAATAGAGGTGAGTCATTTGTTAGAACAATTGAAAGAAGCCGTCTTCCAAGCCAATTTAGCTCTGCCAAAACAGGGCTTGATCAAATACACTTGGGGCAATGTGTCTGCCGTTGACCGCAGCCAGCAGCTATTTGTGATCAAACCTAGTGGGGTTGATTATGAAACGATGCAAGCTAGTGATATGGTGGTCTGCGATTTTGAGGGGAACGTTGTTGAAGGAAAGATGAATCCTTCTTCTGATACCCCTACTCACGCTGTATTGTATCGAGCGTTTCCAGAAATTGGCGGCATCGTCCATACCCACTCCACTTGGGCAACAAGTTGGGCACAGGCAGGAGTTGATTTGCCGGCAATGGGCACGACCCACGCTGACACCTTTTATGGCAGTGTCCCTTGTGCGCGCTTTTTGACACAGGAAGAAATTGACCGTGGTTATGAAGCAGAGACTGGAAACGTGATTGTTGAAACTTTCCAGGAACGCGGTATCCAACCTTTAGAGATTCCCGGCGTCTTGCTGCAGGGACATGGTCCATTCACTTGGGGCAAAGATGCTCAAAGTGCAGTCATGAACGCAGTCGTTTTAGAAGAAGTAGCAAAGATGAACGTTGTGACGCGTCAGATCAATAGTTATGCACCGGAACTGCCGCAGCGCATCCTTGACAAGCATTATCTACGAAAACATGGCAAAGATGCCTACTATGGGCAAAAATAATCAAGAAGGAGCAGACAATATGTTAGCAATCAGTAAAAAAGAATTTTGGTTCGTTGTAGGATCTCAGCACTTATATGGGGAAGAAGCCTTGCAAGAAGTCCGGGATCATGCAGCTGAAATGGTCAAACGCTTGAATGACAGTGGAAATCTGCCTTATCCAGTCGTTTTACAAGAATTGGCAGTCACTGCGGACACGATTACAAAGATCATGAAGGAAGTCAATTATCGGGATGAAGTAGCTGGTGTCATTACTTGGATGCATACCTTCTCACCAGCAAAAATGTGGATCCGGGGAACGAAACTGCTGCAAAAACCATTGCTTCATTTGGCGACTCAATACAATGAACGCATTCCTTGGGAGACCATCGATATGGACTTTATGAATTTGAATCAGGCAGCCCATGGGGATCGCGAATATGGTTTTATCAATGCGCGTTTGCAGAAACAAAACAAAATCGTTGTCGGTTATTGGAAAAAAGAGACGGTCCAAAAAGAAATCGCAGCTTGGATGGATGTGGCGGTTGCTTACAATGAAAGTTTTGCTATCAAAGTCGCTCGTTTCGGCGACAACATGCGCAATGTTGGGGTAACAGAAGGGGACAAAGTCGAAGCACAAATCCAATTTGGTTGGACCGTGGATTACTTTGGCATTGGTGATCTTGTTCAAGTAATCGATGCTGTGACCGATGAAGAGATCAATGACTTGTTTGAAGAATACCGTAATTTGTATGAGTTTGATCAGGGAGATTATGAAGCCGCAATCTGGGAAGCACATGTGAAAGTACAGGCCAAACAAGAAATCGGCATCCGCCGTTTCTTAGAAGCAGGAGGCTATAGTGCGTTTACGACCAACTTTGAAGATCTTTATGGCATGCAACAGCTACCAGGATTAGCTGTACAGCGACTCATGGCGGAAGGATACGGATTTGCTGGTGAAGGTGACTGGAAAACAGCAGCCATCGATCGTCTTATGAAGATCATGGCACATAATAAAGCAACCGGTTTTATGGAAGACTATACCTATGAGTTGACCGAAGGCAAAGAAGCCATCTTGCAGTCGCATATGATGGAAGTGGATCCAGTATTGGCTGTCAATAAACCAAAAATCGTCGTTTCGCCGCTATCAATGGGGGATCGAGAAGACCCAGCACGATTAGTCTTTGACGGACAAGGTGGCGCAGGAGTAGTTGTATCTATGGCCGACTTTGGCACTCACTATAAATTATTGATCAATGAAGTCGATGCTTTTGAGCCAACAGAAGCCGCACCTAAATTGCCGGTGGCTCGCGTGATGTGGACGCCTCGTCCCGACTTTCATCAAGGAGTCAAACAATGGATCGAAACGGGAGGCGGACATCATACGGTTGTTTCATTAGCGTTGACGTCAGATCAAATCGAGACGTGGGCAAAACTCGTTGGTTTGGACTATGTGACGATCAAGTAGCTATTAAAAAAGTAGACAAGACAACAGAAAAGAGCCAACACTGACAAGACCAAACCCTCTCATACTGAAACATGTTGGGAGGAACTCTGGTCTTGTTTTTTCTTGTGCTGAAGCAGACAAATCATAAGAGAGATGCAAGGTGTACAATCAGCAAAATTGACTTTTAAAATCGAGACGCATAGACTTTTAATTAAGAGAAAGCAAGGAGGAGTAGTATGGAGACAACATTTGATACCCAAGAGTATTTTGACAAAATGAATGCTTGGTGGCGGGCAGCCAACTATCTTTCTGTCGGACAAATCTATTTGAAAGACAATCCACTGTTACGGCGGCCCATTGAAGAAAAAGATCTGAAAGTCAATCCGATTGGTCACTGGGGCACCATTGCTGGTCAGAATTTTATCTACACCCACTTGAATCGTGTCATCAATAAATATGATTTGAATATGTTCTACATTGAAGGACCTGGTCATGGAGGTCAGGTGATGGTTTCGAATGCCTATCTAGATGGAAGTTATACGGAAATCTATCCAGAAGTAACCCAAGATGAGGCCGGGATGCAGCATCTTTTCAAAATTTTTTCCTTCCCAGGAGGAATTGCTTCCCATGCGGCACCAGAAACACCAGGATCGATCCATGAAGGGGGCGAACTAGGTTATTCCATCGCGCATGGAACAGGAGCTGTCCTTGATAATCCTGATGTGATCGCTGCTGTTGTGGTTGGAGATGGCGAAGCTGAAACCGGTCCGTTAGCGGGCAGCTGGTTTTCTAATACATTTATCAATCCGGTAAATGATGGGGCTGTTCTGCCGATCTTACATCTGAACGGTGCTAAAATCTCTAATCCAACGATTCTGGCTCGCAAATCTGATGAAGACCTAACCAAGTATTTTGAAGGAATGGGTTGGACACCTTATTTTGTTGAGGGAGATGATCCTGCTACTGTTCATCCGCAAATGGCGAGAGCATTGGACCGCGCCGTTGAGCAGATCAAAGCGATTCAAACCAAAGCTCGTCAAGGAAAAGCTGATGAAGCAGTCATGCCCCACTGGCCTGTTCTGATCGTGCGCACACCTAAAGGATGGACAGGACCAAAAATTTGGGAGGGAGAGCCGATTGAAGGCGGTTTTCGCGCCCACCAAGTACCTATCCCAGTCAATGCGCATCAGATGGAGCACGTGGATGCACTAATCGATTGGCTGAAATCGTATAAGCCAGAAGAACTCTTTGATGAATCTGGCCGCATCAAGGCTGAGATTCAAGAACTCGCGCCGAAAGGACAGCAACGGATGGCAATGAATCCCATCACTAACGGGGGAATCGATCCTCAACCGTTGAAAATCACCGATTGGCGACAGCATGCGATCGATATTGGTGTTCCTGGCTCAACCACTGCTCAAGACATGATGGAGTTCGGAAAGTTTGCTCGGGATTTGATTGTTGAAAACCCGACTAATTTTAGAATCTTTGGTCCG
Source organism: Enterococcus sp. FDAARGOS_553 (assembly GCF_003812305.1). Classification (NCBI taxonomy): domain Bacteria; kingdom Bacillati; phylum Bacillota; class Bacilli; order Lactobacillales; family Enterococcaceae; genus Enterococcus; species Enterococcus sp. FDAARGOS_553. The sequence goes on along the minus strand of NZ_CP033740.1, from coordinate 601,842 downwards.
GATGAAGCCAAATCCAATCGTTTGAACCATGTTTTTGAAGTGACAAATCGCCAATGGTTAGAACCAAAACAGCCAAACTATGATGAATGGCTAAGTGCTACCGGACGGGTGATTGATTCCCAATTATCGGAGCATCAAGCAGAAGGCTTCCTAGAAGGCTACGTCTTAACTGGGCGTCATGGCTTTTTTGCTAGCTATGAATCTTTCTTGCGAGTGGTTGATTCCATGATCACTCAGCACTTTAAGTGGACGCGTAAATCGAAAGAATTGCCTTGGCGCCATGCCTATCCGTCATTGAATTTGATTGCTTCCTCAACCGTATTCCAGCAAGACCATAATGGGTATACCCATCAAGACCCAGGGATCATAACACATATCGCTGAGAAAAAAGCGGAATTCGTACGGGTCTATCTACCAGCAGATGCCAATAGCTTGATGGCTGTAATGGCAGAAACATTCCAAACTGAAGAACAGATCAATCTGATTGTTTCTTCGAAACATCCTCGGCCGCAGTTTTATACGGCAGAAGAAGCGGAGATATTGGTAAAAGACGGCTTAAAGATCATTGATTGGGCTTCAACAGACCAAGGAGAACCTGATTTGGTGATCGCTGCAGCAGGGACAGAGCCAAATTTAGAAGCTCTCGCTGCTGTAAGCCTGCTGAATGAGGCGTTTCCAGAGTTGAAAATCCGCTTTATCAATGTTGTTGATTTATTGAAACTACGTCATCCGGATGTCGATCCTCGTGGATTGACAGATGAAGAATTTGAGGCTTACTTTACTAAGGACAAGCCAATCATTTTTGCTTTCCATGGCTATGAAGGACTGATTCGGGACATTTTCTTCGGCCGCAAGAATCAGCGTCTGCATATTCATGGCTATCGTGAAAATGGCGATATCACCACACCATTTGACATGCGGATCTTATCTGAACTTGATCGCTTCCATTTAGCGAAAGACGGCGCTGAGTGGGTCTATGGCGAACAAGCTGCCGACTTTGCGCAACGAATGACAGAGACGGTTGCCTATCACCATGACTTTATCCGTGAGAATGGCTATGACATTGCTGAAGTCCAAGATTGGCAATGGAAACCATTGAAATAGAAGACGAATCAAACAAAAAACTGTCCAGCAACGATCAAGAGATCTGTTGTTGGACAGTTTTTTTTTAAACAGAAGTCAAAATGCGATAAATTCCAATGAAGAAAGCTTTGATGCCTCGAAAGAAGCGGTTCTTATCGGTCAATTCATGATAGACTTCGGCGATCGTGCGACGGGTCAATAAATAGAAGAGAAATCCAATCAAAAATGTGAAAAGGAAAAAGAAAAACAACAGTCGCATAAATCATCACCTAAATTCTTACTCATTATTTCTTTATCTTAACAAAAAAAGCAAGGATAGGCGAAGCGATTTGATTTGGAACTGTAGATAAGGTTGGAGTAAAAAGCAAATCAACTATTTCACTGTCTGGAGAAATAGTTGATTAAGAGAAAGCTGCGATGAATAGTAATATATTCAGAGAATGTAAAATAATCTATCTGTCTCAAAAACCTTCGTTTTTGGGACAACACGAAAATAGACATCCGAAAACTTCGAATGTCTTACAAAACTTGAATTATAGATTTTTGTCGAAAAAATGTCTAAATGAGAAACTATTATCTAAAAAACGAAGATTTTTGGCACTAGAAGAAGGTACATGCATACAGAAAGCCTCAGAAAATCCATTTGTCGAAGTTGAGGGTTGGGAACAACTTTTTAAAGAAAATTCTTTAGATCGAACCTTATTGAAAGCTTGAAAGCGAATCAGCAGGTAAAGCGCATGGTTTGATTAACAAAACACCTTTAGCACAGAGACAATACAAAACATGTAGGTAATAACATCCATTGATGATAATCGGAATATGGATACTAAAGAGAAAGACTAAAAGAGAAAGGATGACTTGGTATGGGAAAGTGTAGCAGGATACTATTGTTGGGAGGCTTGTTGTTAAATCAAGCGCCATGGACAATGGTTGTTAGCGCTGATTCAGTGACTGAAGATACTGTTTCTATACAGGATACAGTAGAGAGCACGATCGCTGTGGAACAAGAAGAAACTTTAATGTCTCGTGATAGTAAGGATGAACACATTCATTCAACGAAAGATAATGATGGAAGGAATACAGAGCCCAGTGAACTTAGTCAATCAGATAGTTCAGAACCTGTCGAACTGAACGAATCGACTTCTTCTTCAAGTGAGAATGAAGTTAGAAGTCAAAATGAAACAGATGCAATAGAGAATCAAACTACTGAAGATCCTACTGAAAATATGGCCTCGGGAACTTATGGTACTTCAGATTGGTATATCACTTATGACGGAGTTCTCCATATCGGATCTGGAACATTCCGATCTACTTCTGAGATTAACCCTTGGTCCCGGTATAGGGTTAAAAAAATTGTGTTCGAGGGGAATGTTATTGCTGGTGAGGATTCTTCTTATTTATTTGGTAACTCCGGCGGTACGTGGACTGACCTTACTGAAATAGAAGGCTTGGACAAGCTGGATACTAGCCGAGTAACGAATATGTCTGGCATGTTTAATAATACTCGAGGGTTAACAAAGCTCGATGTATCCAACTTTGATACAAGTAACGTTACTAATATGTATGCGATGTTCAATGGACTGTTCGATTTGACTAGTTTGGACGTCTCCAATTTTGATACAAGAAATGTAACGAATATGTCTTTGATGTTCGCGAATGTGATTAATATCGATAAATTTGATTTAAGCAATTTTGATACGAGAAATGTTACGGACATGTCTTTGATGTTCGCAAACCTAAGAAGAAGTGATCTCGATACATTCAGTATGGATCTAAGCAATTTTGATACTAGCCAAGTAACGAATATGGATCGAATGTTTCAGGGCTTAAATAGAGTCTCTAGTCTGGATATATCAAGTTTCGATACCAGTAAGGTAACGAATATGTCTTCTATGTTTAGCGGTATGCAATCGTTGAAGATCATCAGATTAGGCCAGTCATTTTCATTTCATACAAATGCAATGTTGCCTAGTCCAATTTCATCAGAAATTTATACAGGAAAATGGGTCAATGTTGGAACAGGATCAATAGATTTCCCGAATGGGCTAAATATTTGGTCGGCTTCCGAGTTAATGGCAAACTACAATGGAGAAACTGACTCCGATACGTATGTTTGGCAGCCCAATTTAATAGATGCAGCTCCTGTAACAGTCAAGTATCAGAATTCTGAAGGCGAACAGCTGAGTGAACCAACGGTTTTAAGTGGAAAAGTCGGTATGGCTTATGAAAGCAATCCGAAAGAGATCACGGGCTGGAACGTGGTCAAAATACCAGATAATGCAGTCGGTGTATTTACTGAAGAAGCACAAGAAGTGGTCTATGTTTATGAGCGTTCAGATGCGGCACCAGTCACAGTCAGATATAAAGATACAGACGGCAATGAGTTAAGCGACCCAACGATTTTGAATGGCAAAGTCGGATTGCCATATACCAGTGAAGCCAAAGAAATCTCAGGTTGGTATGTAGTAGAGACGCCAGCCAATGCCTCTGGAATTTTCAGCGAGGAAGCGCAGGAAGTGGTGTATATCTATGAACGTTCAGATGCCGCTCCAGTGACTGTGAAATACCAAGATAGTGAAGGAAATCAATTATCAGAGCCAACTGTCTTAAGCGGAAAAGTCGGATTGCCATATGCCAGTGAAGCCAAAGAAATCCCAGGTTGGTATGTAGTAGAGACGCCAGCCAATGCCTCTGGAATTTTCAGCGAGGAAGCGCAGGAAGTGGTGTATATCTATGAACGTTCAGATGCCGCTCCAGTGACTGTGAAATACCAAGATAGTGAAGGAAATCAATTATCAGAGCCAACTGTCTTAAGCGGAAAAGTCGGATTGCCATATGCCAGTGAAGCCAAAGAAATCCCAGGTTGGTATGTAGTAGAGACGCCAGATAATGCTTCCGGACTCTTTGGTGAAGAAGCGCTGGAAGTGGTCTACGTGTATGATCGCTCAGATGCGGCACCAGTTACGGTCCGATATGAAGATACAGACGGCAACGAATTAAGCGACCCAACGATTTTGAATGGCAAAGTCGGACTACCATATGCCAGTGAAGCCAAAGAAATCCCAGGTTGGTATGTAGTAGAGACGCCAGATAATGCTTCTGGAATTTTCAATGAGGAAGCGCAGGAAGTGGTCTACGTGTATGATCGCTCAGATGCGGCACCAGTTACGGTCCGATATGAAGATACAGACGGCAACGAATTAAGCGACCCAACGATTTTGAATGGCAAAGTCGGGTTACCATATGCCAGTGAAGCCAAAGAGATTCCTGGTTGGTATGTAGTAGAGACGCCAGCCAATGCCTCTGGAATTTTCAGTGAAGAAGCGCAGGAAGTGGTGTATGTATACGAACGCAGTGATGCGGCACCAGTGACTGTGAAATACCAAGATAGTGAAGGGAATCAATTAACAGAGCCAACGATTCTAAGCGGAAAAGTCGGACTACCTTATATCAGTGAAGCCAAAGAAATCCCAGGTTGGTATGTAGTGGAGACGCCAGATAATGCCTATGGAATTTTCAGTGAGGCAGCGCAAGAAGTGGTCTACGTGTATGATCGCTCAGATGCGGCACCAGTTACGGTCCGATATGAAGATACAGACGGCAACGAATTAAGCGACCCAACGATTTTGAATGGCAAAGTCGGGTTACCATATGCCAGTGAAGCCAAAGAGATTTCTGGTTGGTATGTAGTAGAGACGCCAGATAATGCTTCTGGAATTTTCAGTGAAGAAGCGCAGGAAGTGGTGTATGTATACGAACGCAGTGATGCGGCACCAGTGACTGTGAAATACCAAGATAGTGAAGGAAATCAATTAGCAGAGCCAACTGTCTTAAGTGGAAAAGTCGGGTTACCATATGCCATTGAAGCCAAAGAGATCCCAGGCTGGTATGTAGTAGAGATACCAGATAATGCTTCTGGAATTTTCAGTGAAGAAGCGCAGGAAGTGGTGTATGTATACGAACGCAGTGATGCGGCACCAGTGACTGTGAAATACCAAGATAGTGAAGGAAATCAATTAGCAGAGCCAACTGTCTTAAGTGGAAAAGTCGGGTTACCATATGCCATTGAAGCCAAAGAGATCCCAGGCTGGTATGTAGTAGAGATACCAGATAATGCTTCTGGAATTTTCAGTGAAGAAGCGCAGGAAGTGGTGTATGTATACGAACGCAGTGAAGCTGCTCCAGTGACTGTGAGATACCAAGATAGTGAAGGAAATCAATTAGCAGAGCCAACTGTCTTAAGTGGAAAAGTCGGATTACCATATGCCAGTGAAGCCAAAGAGATCCCAGGCTGGTATGTAGTAGAGATACCAGATAATGCTTCTGGAATTTTCAGCGAGGAAGCGCAGGAAGTGGTGTATGTCTATAGTGTTCTTCATAAAAATAATGAAAAAGAGAATGATTCTAGAGGGACTTTGCCAGCTACGGGAGAAGAAACGTTGGGACAATCAATGTTGGTGATTTTAGGAACCCTACTAATTCTCTTATCGTATAGAATCAGTAAACGAAAAAAGAACCTATAAAATTAAGTGTATTATTTATAGTAAGAACATGAATAAAGTGTCCGGATATCATTTTTTTCTGGATACTTTATTTTTTTAGTATATATTTATTTATAATCATGTTTGTTGAGATACAAATTGAGGAAATTATACCAAGAATCGATGAGAAAATCTTTCATTAAGTCAAAATATGAAAGCAAAAGGTAGTGATTAAATTTAAGAAGGAGTGAGGGTGCATGAGTTATAGTTGGATCTATTATGGACGAAAGGTGCGAAGAGTCGCTTTGTTTTCGATTAAGCTGATTGACTTTTTTCTACTGTATCTTGCTATTGGTAAACAAATTTATCTATCGTTTGGGCTGTTTATTCTGTTCACTTTGTGTTGGGCGGTCGGTTCAGAAGTGGCATTGATTAGAAGAAAAGTTAGACAAGATGATATTAAAGATAGACCAAAATCAGAAGCCTATCTTCATCCAAACCATGATCGTCGAGAAAATCTTATGTTATTCGCATGCATAGTACTATTAGTAGTCGAGCTATATATTGTCTCCTTGCCTGTTCCGTTATAGTCATGAAAAGACTGATTTTTTGCCCAATTTGCCCAATAGTTTTTAGTGGTTAGTTCTTTGTAACGTTCAAAAAAAGAATCGTATATAGTTTCTGGAGAACACAAATGAATAAAAAGGATCCTGTCTTTTTTATTTAAATATCCTTGTTTTATTTTAACTGTTGGTGTAAGTTTTTTTATGAGTATACAATGGCTATAATTTATTTGATTTAAATTGTGGTAAGCACATTGATTTTGAAGTGTCCCGTATTCGTAGCAGTTGAATGAAATACCATGTTAGTAGCGGTTTTTTCTTCAGCTGCTTACTATTTCAAGTACTATTATTTAGATATATTCATTACGTACATAAATTGAGAAGAGGTAAAAAAATGAAAAAGTGCATTGTAGTATGTGAAATAGTCAAACGTTAACACACCAAAAGGAGAAGAATATTATGACTACTTCATGAAATAAAATTTACCCAAGAACCAATGATACACAAACGATCTATCTAAAGAATGCCATCACTAACCCAAATATTAGCGTTGGAGAATACACGATTTATAATGATTTTGTAAATGATCCACGCGAGTTTGAAAGGAATAATGTGCTGTATCAATACCCAATCAATCATGACAAATTGATTATTGGCAAATTTTGTTCCATTGCTTGTGGATCAAAGTTTCTGTTTAATGCTGCAAACCACTCATTATCAAGCGTTCCAACGTATACATTTCCGCTATTTTTTGAAGAGTGGGGTCTTGATAAAGCCGATGTGGCTGCTGCATGGGACAATAAAGGCGATATTGTGATTGGCAATGATGTCTGGATCGGGTATGAGTCACTGATCCTGGCAGGCGTAACGATTGGAGACGGCGCCATTATAGGTACTAGAGCTGTAGTCACGAAAGATGTACCGCCATATACCATTGTAGGAGGCATTCCTGCGAAACCAATCAGAAAAAGATTTAATGATGAAACGATTCAGTATTTACAAAAGGTCCGTTGGTGGGACTGGCCGGAAGAAAAAATAAAAGCGAACCTTGGGCATCTCATGTCTGGGTCCGTTAGTCAATTATCAAAGAAATGAGTAATAGAACTTTAACCAATGTATCTAGAGAATTTCTTACTGATGATACGAGGATACTCAGATAATTCGTTAATAAGTTATCCTAAAACTGTTTTATGAACATCAAAGTGTATTCATTAGCTTTGATGTTTTTTGTATAAAAGCCTAATTTTCAGTTTAAACAATAAAGTACCTAAGAAATAACAGCTTTCTGGACACTTCATTTTTGTTTTGTATTTGAATGTTTGCTAGTTTGACTGTATCATCTAGTCATTCAATTTTTCTTTAGTAAAAATCACTTTTATGTTAAAAAATGGCACTTGTATCATACAGTAATGTTCTAGATGAAAATCCTATAGAATATATCTTTTTTCATATTCAATCATTGAAAAGTTACTGATTAAGACACTGGATTGTAACGCAGCATTGAAGGAAGTTGATTATGCAGATCAATAGGAGGAGAAAGAGAAAGGACACTTATGAGACAAAATGAAATAGGCTGGCTATTTAAGTAGAAATTTAAATAATTATCAAAAAAATCAAAAACATTATGGATTAATGCACAATCAATGATATTAGAAGGTAGAAGAGGTATAATTTATTTAAAGTAAGAGGTTAAGAGGTGAGGGCATGTATAAGTTTCTTTTAACTAAATTAGATCAAGATGTCTATGAAGTATTTGCTTATTTTTTTGAAAATGCTGAGGAATATGAAAGTATAAGCGACTTGGCAAATAAATTAAGTGTTTCGAAAAGAAGAATTGTTTTAGTTATTGACCGTGCACTGGATTTGAGAGAACGGTATCCCTTTTATGATATCGAAATAATTGACGGAAGAACCATTTCACTTCGATTTGCCTCAAATTTTTTACTTTCTAAGTTATATTCTGTCATGTTAGAAGAAAGCATGCCTTTTCAAATATTGGACCGATTATTCAGAGAGAAATATTTATCCTTGGAGAATACAGCGCAACAGCATTTTGTGAGTAATCGCACGGTTCAAAGAAAACTCAAGGAGATCATGGATATCCTTGAAAATTATAATATTTCGTTGAATTTAAAGAGGAAGCCGTTATTTGTAGGAGAAGAATATCGTATTAGGCATTTTTTTCATATCATGTATTGGCAAATTTTGGATGGCTCAAATGTACGTTATTTTGGCCTGACTCAAAAAAGTATTACTGGTTTCAAAGAAAGACTCGCGATGTATCCAAGTTGTTACCGAGGAATCGATCAAGAAAAGTTTATCCAATGACTGGCTTTAAGTCTCTATCGTTTAAAGAGAGGATTTGCTTTGAAAGAAATTCCACCGGGAATGACAGAAACATGCCATCTCACTATTCCTTTTGAGCAATTCAAAAAGGAGCTTATAATGCCCCTCTTAAGAGATAATTATTTGTTAAATGAAACTTCAGAAAATGAGTATATCTTCTTGTATTATATGTTTTCAGTAATGACCACCTATTTACCTGATGAGATCCCTACAGAGTTGACGATGACAAATCATTTTTCAGAAGAGAGCTTACAAGCCGCTAAACTTTTTTCGGAAACAGCGAAACAAGCTTTTCTTGTTCCTGATAGTGCTACAACGTATCTTTTTGTCAATGCATTGAACATCCATTCAACCTCTCTCATGTTTGCTTCTAAAAATAAGATTGATGCTTTTGGAAAAACAACAACAGACAAAGATTATCGAAGAGTATTCCCTAAACTATTTCCACTGGTTCAAGAGATGTACCAATCGTTATCAGAACAATCATCGATTTTTAGTACGCTGTATGTCTCAAATAACCGCCTGCTTTTTCAGTACAGTATGCTTCTTTCGATTGTAGCTAGAATTGATCGGTCAACTGTGCGGGTTTTTCATGAATCAAAATTTGGAAAAATTCAGGAAATTAGGCAAAAAGAGCGATTAAAACGATGGTTTGGATATACTCTTTCTTTTGTATCAGAAAAGCCGGATTTTGTCGTGATGGATTATCCTGTCGATCGTCAATACTTTATTAATCAAAATCGCGAAGTACGTTTCTTTAAATGGAATAGTTTCCCCACCGGAGATCGCTGGCTTGAATTAGTCGAGGCGATCGAAAAGTTCCAAAATGAGTCTATTAATGAGTCTATTCAAGAAACAGGGACAAATACCTCACTATAGAATCATTACAGATAACGTTAGATATCCGTATCTGCTAGTGACGATCTTTTTCGAATTGGCAGTATCAACAGCTAAGGTGTGAACTTGACTAAATCAAATGTTCAAGATCAACAAGCGAATACTTAGCAGACCCAAAACACGTGGCTGCAAGTATGACTGCTTATCCATTTTTATGACTGCAATATAAGTGACAGTGAAAACAACTCTAAACGATATTTTTGATGCAATGCTGCGCAAGTGGGCAAGTCCTTTTATCGTTGAGACAGTTGATTTGCTCAAACGCTTGTATTGCGGTTTTTTTGTCTTTTCTCTAAGTGAATGATTAGGAATAAAAAGAGATCTTCCATGTTCAAAATCTTTTCGCATAATCCGTTGAAATACTGATATGAATGTGATTATTTTCTTTTTTGTCATAATTTCCAAAGGATTTTAATTATTTTTTTTAAACAGGACGAATCTTGTCTTTTTTAGAGCAGATGTTGTCGTGTTCGCTACTCAGAGCCATGTGATAATACATACTTAAGGAATGAGGACAACAGGAGTATTAAAATATGTCTGAAGTAGTTGTCAGTTGACAGCTTTTTTGCATTGGATAGAACGAGACTGTGTTCATTCACTTAGATAGAAAGAAGGAAAAATAATGAGAAGATCGAAGAAGCAAGAAATCGTATCACGTATTCTTGTCAGTTCCTCTGTATTTATATTAGGCAGCCCGATTTTTACACAAGCACTTTTTAGTATTCCTGCATCAGCTGCATCAATTAGCACTACAGCAGCAGAAGAAACAACGAATAGTTCAGCAGCAGAAGAAACAATGCTTACTGCGGGGGAGTTGTTGCCTGAACAGCAAGAAGTAGAAAAAGTAGTCGAGGAAACTGTAGGAACAGAGTCAGAAGCAATAGAATCTGAAGAGCAAGCGACAGCAGAAGAATTTGCAGCAACTAAAACGGAATCTGAAGAAGATGCAGAGAAAAATAGTTCAGAAGCGTCGACAGACAGTACAGCAGCAACTGAAGAAAAGAAGGCTGCTCTTGCAGACAATATCCTTTGGAGTGGAATGTGGGGGACTGCTCCAGCAACCCTTGATATTGAGGGAGTTCTAACTGTAGGAGAAGGCACGCTTACTACAACGGTAGATCAAGTGATTCCAATAGCAGAAGTTTCATCAAACATGACTATTAGAAAAGTAGTTCTCACTGCCCCTGTTGTTCTTCCAGCAGATGTTCCTGGACTATTTGAAAGCACTGGCCATTATGGAAAAGTGCCTTCAGAGTTGGATGAAATCGTGAATCTACATTTGCTTGATACAAGTCAAGCCACAACAATGAACAGCATGTTTTATGGCTTTAGAGGGACTAGTTTAGATTTATCAAATTTTGATAGTACCAATGTAATCAAAGCCTTAGGGGCTGGAATGAATCAATTTCTAGCAAATGCACGATATCTAAAAGAAATACGACTAGGGGAAAAATTCAGCTTTGTCGGCTGGAACAATTGGCCAGGTAATGAGTACCCAGTTAATTTGACAAATCCAAGTGGAATGATTGGATTTAGTTCAAGCTATTATACCGGTTATTGGCAAAATGTTGGATCAGGTACGATAGACGCTCCTTATGGTGATCAGGTATTCCTGTCTAAGGAACTGGTATTGAATTATGATGGAGCGACTATGGCTGATACCTATGTATGGCAGCCAAGGTATATTGAAGGGGCACCAATCACAGTGAATTATATCGATGAAGAGGGGAAAGAATTACTTCCTCCAAGTATAATGACTGGTGGCAATATAGGCGATTCATATACGATTACTCCGAAAGATATCCCTGGATATATCTTGAAAGAAGTGCAAGGTGATGAGACAGGAATCGTTAGCAAAAATCCCCAAACAGTCACGTATGTTTACAGCCCTAAAATAGAAACGAGAGAGGAAAGTAAAATAATCGCACGGATAATCCATTATTTGTATGAAGACGGATCAGAAGCCGCGCCGGATCATGTGGATACAATAGAATTTATACGAACAGTCACCATTAATGAAGCAACCGGTGAAACCTCCTATGGTGATTGGGAAGCCAAAGACAATGACACCACTTTTGATGCGGTGGTCAGTCCAGAAATAGCCAACTACACGCCAGATAAAAAAGGTGTGGCAGAAATGGTTGACTTGACAGCAGAATCGAAAGACAGCGAAGTAACGGTTACTTACAAGGCAAACATGGTGGAATCAACCGAGACCAAAGAAGTGCAACAAACGATCCATTATCTGTATGAAGACGGTACAGAAGCCGCCCCAGACAAGGTGGATACAGTCACTTTCACCCGAACAGTCACCACCAATGAAGCCACAGAGGAAACAACGTATGGTGAGTGGCAAGCCAAAGACGATGACACAACCTTTGATGCGGTGACTAGTCCAGAAATTGAGCACTACACTGCAGATAAGCCAACTGTTGAAGAAGTCACTGGTTTAACGCCAGAGTCAAAAGACAGCGAAGTAGGCCAAGATGAGCAAATAAAGATCAATCGCTGTCTAGATATGCCAGTTTTTAAATACATTCGGCATAGTTATTTTTCAAAAAAATATATTTGTTCATCAGATGAAGCGACAATCGTCACCTATTTTATCTGCTTATTTTTAATTACAGTTGGTGGGATCCCCTATGAGGAAATTCGACTAGGATTATATACTAGCAAAAATCCCGTCTTTGAGATAACCGATGAAATAATGGCCGCGATCCAGTCGATTTATAAACTAAAGTCAAATTCAACCATTAAATCCAGTGTCTTTTCTCTCATCGCCCAAGTTTATTATTTTCATGGGGTCAATTATTCGATCGATAAAGTCACTTTGAATTATTACCATAACTTGTTTAACAATTCGTTTAGAAATCAGTTTGTCTTAGACATAATAGAAAATATTATTGAACCGACTAAATTGTTCAACCACACGAAATTAAAGTATTTGAAAAAAAGATTAGTGTTCTTAATTTACATGCTGTCTCCTAAAGAGGAGTATCAAGTGAGAATAGCGGTCTTAAATATGGGCTCTAGTATTTTGGCAGATGCCTCTATTTACTTATTAGAAAATGAGTTGAAAGGGAAACAAGACGTTGTTCTCCTACCCTATACAAGTGATGAACCATTTGATTTATTGATCTCTAATGCCTACCTTCCCGCATTAGGGAACAATTACAGTCAGTTCTATCAAGTAACGGCAATCGGCGCAGATTTAGAGATAAAGAAAATTTTTACTATTATCGATCAAATAGCCTATTCCAAGTATCGTTCTTTTGTTATTAAGTAATAGTTACTGTAGAAGACGTAGGATGGATGCAGCGAATGCGAGAACTAAAGAAAGGCTTAGAGTAACGGTGATTGTAAAGTGTCGCGCTCTATAACTAATTTAATAGCAGAATATTTTGTTAACATAGAGTAAGAAGAATTTTTTAATCTGATGAAATTTTATTTTAGTAGGAAGTCAATGAGCCTCAAACAATAACCCTCAAATGTTCTTTGTCATTAGTAGTATGACAAAGAACATTTTACTAGGTTCAGTTCTTTTTCTAACAAGTTCAAGGAGGGACTCATAAAGACAAGCGAATAAAGGGATCGTTTTGTTTTTTGAGGGGTAAAGCATCTAAGTGAATCAGCTCGTCAAAAGAGTCTAGAAAATCAGGACTAGTTGAATGAGTAACTACGATAATTATCTTATCATTGAAAGAGTTGATCAAATCTTTGATAATCAGCTCATTTCCACTATCGAGCCCAGAAGTCGGTTCATCCAATAGAATGATATCGGAATTTTTAAAGACAGCGCGAGCGATTTCGATTCTCCTTAATTCCCCTCCTGAAAGAAAATTTATCCATTTGTTTTCTTGGTCTTCTAATAATTTCTCGTAGTTAAAGCGATTGGCCAAGCCACTCTTATTTAATGCATCAACAACTCTTTCAAGTTCAAAATCATTAAAAACAGAGAGATTAGAAGCAATACTGGTCTGAAAAATAGCGGTCTTTTGTTGGACAAGTGAGACTTTTTGATACAAGGAATCTCTAGAAATTTGATTCATCTCTTGTTCATTGATAAATAGTTGACGGTCACCGACAGAATAAATGCCTGCTAAAATATTCAATAGCGTGGATTTACCGCTGCCACTCGCACCTGTAATTGCATACTTTTTCCCTCTTTCAAATTGATAGCTTAATTCATTGATTAATGTACGGGTACCATAACTATAGCTTAAGTTAGCAATCGACAAAGTTGTGATGGGACTTTCAAGAATGATTGATCGAGTCATTTCATCATCATCTGTACTATCGATAAAAGATATAAGATCATCAGCGACTTTCTTACTGGATAAAATATCGGTAATCGAGGTGCTGAAATATTCCAATGGACCGGCAATCGTACTCATTAAGGTAGTCATAGCAATGAGGTTAGGAAGGGTTATTATTTTTGCTGCAACAAAAAAACCACCAATAATCCACGTTCCAGAGTAGGCAAGGTCGCCAAGACCAAAAGAAATCGCGTAGGTAAGTCCTTGTAACGATTCAAAATGAATATTTTGCTTTTTCAGTCGCTCGCTACTTTCAGAAAAACGTGTAGCATATTTCGGGAATCCTCTGCCTACTCTTAGTGTCAGATAGCCAGAAAGAAGTTGTTCAAATAAACTGAGTGTATGATCTTGTGCCTCGACCGCCGCTTTACGACGAGTTCCAAGAATTTTTTTGGCAAAATAAGGAGCTAACAAGGGGCTAAAGGCTAGCAATAGCATGACAATTGAAAAGGAAGCACTAAGTCTTAAAGAGAAAAGAAGTGAAAAAATAAAGGTAAAGATGCTTAAAACCAATCCAAATCCAGGTTTCAAAAATTCTTGCTCAATAACTTTTATTTCATTGGCTAGCTTTGAAAGGTAATAATTTTTTTCGCTTTTTAAAAACTTTTCTGGATCCATTCGGACTATCTTTTGCGAGAGGCCGACTCTCAGCTGATCCGTTATTGAGTGGACCAAGATAGATTTACTGCGTCTGGGGACAAAGTCGCTCATGGTGTTTAATAAGATATAAAAGAAGGCGAATAAGCCAACAACCATAAGCTTTTGTATATTTCCTGACATAGCAACTTCTGTGATAAGGCTATAAACAAGTGCAACGCCAACCTGAATAAGCGCAGCGATTGCGCAAATAATCACATGCGTAACAAGCAGTTTTTTATTTTTTAGTACTATCTTTTTCATTTTCTCCCTCCTTAAGTAAACTATAACATAGTGATTTGATACATATATAGTGCAAAAAGATACTATTTTTTTGATTGTGGAGCATCATGGTAGGCTTACCATACAATCAAAGAAGAGTTATGGAAAAAATTTAGGATTGGTGTTAAACCTTCAGTTGCTATACTAGATTTAAGTGCAGTAACATCTGTTATAGGGGGGAGCATCAGAAATAGAACAACATAATCGTACGTCATTACTTGATATTGAAGAAATGCATACAATATAGTTCGAAAAACAATAAATGTAATTTTTTGAAAGTGTTACGTTTGGATTAAAAGCAGATAGAACGATAACTAACGAATAAAGAAAAAGCTATCTAGTTTTATGCTCTTCATTCTCCCCGTTATGAATATTGATAAGATATCAAATAATCAGTGTTCTTATTAGTAGAGACCTATCTAGGCGCTTAGATCAATTATTACTTGCTTTATTTTAGATAGGACGAAAGATAAATAATACATAACGACACCTCTTCTCATATTCATAAGTATGAGAGGGGTGTCGTTATTGTTACAAGCAGAAAAACTGTTCAAATTCCGCCTAAATTTAGGGCGTTCAGAATTGTTTTTCTGATAACTGTAGTATTTCCGGAAACCATATCTTTAAAAGAAACAGCAATGCCTTGTTTTTTTATTTCTTCGCTTAGATAGTTTGAATCCATATCATTAAAAACAAGTAAATCTGCAGCAGGAATATCATTACTTGAAATATCATAACTAATAAATTGAGTCTCAATTTCTGCTGGTAAGAGTGTCTTGATTTTTTCTTGAAATGATTTTGCTTGTCTAAGATTCATTGTTGTGCTGTAACCGAATGGTGCCATACCCCGAACATTGATAGAAAAAATCCAACAGATTTTTTTCATTGCTAAAACTCCTTTTTAAAAAGTGTATCATCTAATAAAGGGTAACTCAATAAATTTTCAAATTCATCCTTTTATTTTTAGATTTGACGAGAGAGTCTTCCTTGGGTGTCTGATACAAACTCATTAATTTATAATAAAATTAGAAATGAGATAGTTGAATAATAGATATACTTGATAAATTTTTCTAAATGAAACTACTTTGGTGGACTTTATACATCTTCTTACAGTTCAAAGTTTTATAGTTAATGTTTACTTTGATTAAAACAGATTATAATATGATTAGAATAAGACGTCTTAGAACAGAGATCACAGGGAGTTTCTTTCTATCCTCTTTTTAACTAAAGTGTTAAAAAATAGTTTCAATAGAACGTGTTCAAAAAAGCTAAATCTTGAAAGCAGATTTATGAGTGATAAATAAATCTTTGGATATATTTCTTTTGTAATCGTTTACACTCAAGGGCGTTAGGGGTATATTTTAGATGTTGATATGACGTCATAACGACTTGCTAATTCATTATAGAAAGGGGATTTATCATGAAAAATGAAAGGTTAGCCCAGCAGATTCTAGAGTATCTAGGCGGAACAGAAAATATTGAGTCAATTACTCACTGTGCAACAAGATTACGCCCAAGTCTGAAGAAACGTGAGTTAGTTCAAAGTGAAAAAATAGAATTATTGGATGGTGTGACAGGAGTAGTCAATAAAGATTCCGGGTATCAAATAATTATTGGAACGAATGTAGGGGAAGTTTATGAAGACTTCTTAAAAGTATTGAATAGAGAAAATAATGAGACGACCAATGAAAAAAATTCTAAAGTCCAGACAAAAAAGAGCTTAATAAATGAGTTTGTTCAACTCGTAGTGAGTATTTTCTCGCCTTTATTACCTTTATTAGCCGGATCGGGTCTTCTTCGAGGATTTACAATTCTTGCAAATGAGGTCGGAATTTTATCTACGGATAGCTCGACAAATTTGATGTTGACACTTGCTGCAACATCTGTCTTCTACTTCTTACCGTTACTAGTTTCGGTAACTGCAGCAAACCGATTTAAAACGAGTCCTTATATTGCCATTGCAGTCGCTGGTGCATTGATTATGCCAGACTTTATTAATTTGATCCAAGGGGACGGGGGCAATACGATTTCTTTCTTTGGTTTACCAGTTCCAGTCTTTAACTACACTTCGCAGATTCTGCCCGCAATTTTTACAACATGGGTACAATCGAAAATGGAACATTTCATGAAAAAAACAATTCCGAATAGTTTGCATATGATTTTGATACCAACCGTTCTTTTGTTTGTGTTAGTGCCTGTAACTGCCAGTATTTTTGGTCCCTTAGGTAACTATATTAGTATTGGTATTGCTGGATTTGTAAATTATTTAGCAGGAATCAATCAGATTATTACAGGGGCAATTACAGGTGGCATTTGGAATATTTTGATCATGTTTGGTGTTCATTGGGCACCAAATACCATGGTTATTATTCCGGAAATCGCTAGCACAGGTCACTCACCATTCATTGCGTATGGCGCAACTGCAAACTTTGGGATGGCAGGAGCAGCATTTGCAGTTTTCTTACGATCAAAAAATACCAAATTAAGGAACTTTTCTTTGACTGCAATTACTTCTGTCTTTTTATCTGGAATTGTAGAGCCTGCTATTTACGGTCTAGGAGTAAAATTTAAAACACCGTTGATTGCTGGCTGTCTTGGTGCTGCAATGGGTGGAGCTTTTATGGGTGCATTTAATGTTATTGGTAATGCCTTTGTATTTGGAGGATTAACCACCATTCCAGCTTTTGCGGGTCCTACACTTTGGGCGTACATTGTGGGTTTGGTGATTGCATTTTTTGGTGGA
The DNA here is from genome assembly GCF_003812305.1 of Enterococcus sp. FDAARGOS_553. Taxonomy (NCBI): domain Bacteria; kingdom Bacillati; phylum Bacillota; class Bacilli; order Lactobacillales; family Enterococcaceae; genus Enterococcus; species Enterococcus sp. FDAARGOS_553. Next base: position 584,495 of record NZ_CP033740.1, on the reverse strand, counting down.
ATGATCCTAACAATCATTTTAGGTATAAAAGACCCAGAAGCTGAAATGAAATAAAGAATAAGAGAATGGAGATAGTTTATATGAGTTTACAAATAAAAATTCAAGGTACATTGGGGGCAGCAGCTATTGCAGATGCTATGGGAGCTGCAACAGAAAATCTTACTTTTGATCAAATTAGAACAAAGTTCAATGGCAAAGTTTCTACCTTTTTAAAACCAGAGGAAGGTGCTTTTGCATTAGGGAATGAAGCTGGACAAGTCACAGATGATTTTTCGCAAATTTATACGTTGTGTCACAGTATTATAGAAAATAGAGGAGTAATTGATTCTGAAACAGTGAAGACAGCCATCTTGAAATGGTCAGAAAATACATGGTACTTCGATCGATTTGCAGGTCCAACTACGCGAAGTGCGATTGCAATGTATAAAAATCCTGATCAAAAAATGGCGCCTTTACCGGGAGCTATGGCTGTAGACTATGCTTCAAAAGCTACGAACGGAGCTGCAATGAAAATCGCACCTGCAGGGATATTAAACCCAGGAGATATTGAAAAAGCTATTCAAGAAGCGTTGATTATAACGCAAGTAACTCATGATAATGCACTGGCTATTTCTGGAGCAGCTGCAGTTGCGGCAGCAGTGTCAGCCTCTTTGTGTGACCATGCAACTGTGGACCAATTAGTAGCAATAGGGATTTATGGCGCTTGTCGGGGAGAAGAATTAGGCAAAGTTTATTCCCGAGAAGTTGGCGGTCCCAGCGTTGTTGAACGCATGAAACTAGCGTATACTATAGTTAATGAATCTGGTACCCATGAAGAAAAACTACAGCGACTAGCTCAAATCATCGGTAGTGGGCTCCATATCTCAGAAGCAGTTCCGTGTGCGTTTGGAATTATCGCCCTAAACAAACAAGATCCTTTTAATGCGATCATAGATGCAGTGAATGTAGGATACGACACTGATACGATTGCGACAATTGTAGGATCCATGGTTGGGGCATTGATTGATCCAGATGATGAACGTTTTACGCCACTGTTTCGTGATGTTCAATCAGCGAATAGCTACGATTTAACTAGTTTGGCTGAATCTTTAGCAAATGTGGTGAATGAAAATGATAAGTCCAAAGGTAAAATATCTCTCGATTTATGAAGAGCTGAAAAAAGAAATCAATGAAGGAAAATATCCAGTTGGGCAACCTTTTTTGACTGAACCGGAACTTCAAGAAAAATACGGAGTAAGCCGTATTACAGTTCGTCATGCCTTGCAACTTTTAGTAGATGAAGGTTTTATCAAAAGAATTCATGGTGTAGGTACAATTGTACTCAGTACGAAAGAATTACTGCAATTACAAACCCTTCTAAGTTTTTCGGAAGAAAATAAACTGCAGTCCAATCATTCAGAGTTAATTTCTTTAAATACATCTTTGGAAGCAAATGAGGTGTTGTGTAGTAAGTTAGATTTGCCAAAAGGAGCGGAGGTCAGCAAACACGAACGCCTTCGCTACGTGGATGATCAATGTATTGGATTTCAACGAGTATATTGTCCATCATACATTGATCTAAAAGAAAAAGATCTTGCTGACAAACATGCATCACTTTATCAAATTATGCGTAGTCAAGGTTTTATAGTAACAACAGCACAAGAAACCATTGAGTCAGTTGTGTCTGATGAAGAACTCTCCAACTTATTAAAAATTGAAATGAATACACCACTTTTATATGTCGAGCGTCTGACTAAAGACCACAAAAATCGCTTAGTTGAATATGCTGAAATTTATTATCGTGGGGACCGCTATCGCTATCATGTTCAACTGAAAGTACCATAGAGGGAATACAAAGTTGTACTGATCATTACGAAGTCTAAAATGCATTTAGGGCGGATAGAATGTTTCTATTCGTCTCTTATTTTGTGAAAATGAATTTTCCGATCAACAAACTGAAAAAAAGTATTTGACTTTTTTTCAGTTTGCGTATAAAGTAATAAACAACTTAATGAAACAGACATCGAAAAGAAGAGTAGCAAGGTTTCTTCGTTTTAAGAGAGTCTCTGGCTGGTGAGAAGAGACAACAAGGACTTGTGAACCACATCTTGGAGTCGTTTTTCTGAATCGAGTAGGAAAGACCGGGAGTGCCCGTTATAGCAGCAGTCATTGTTTGATGACTTTCTGAGATCAGTTGCTGTGAAGCACTGATAAACAAAGGTGGAACCGCGTTGATAACGTCCTTTAGCTGTAATGGCTAAAGGACTTTTTTTATTTAATGGCGGTATCAGCAAATCCATCAACTGACTGCATGAGGTTTTTTCTGTGAAGGAAAAACAAATTGAGGTGGAACCACGTATTAAACGTCCTCTGGCATTAGGCCGGAGGGCGTTTTTTGTTGGGCGCCTTTCATTTTAATGATTTTAATCAAGTGGAAACACGGCAAGATGGTGCTTGGTGATTGTAAATCAAGCAAGCAGTCATTGCCGCAAAATCAAGGAGGCAAAAAGAAATGATCGATTATTTAGTAAGTGTGATGCCGCAACTGCTTTCTGGGGCAGGGATCACAATCAAATTGTTTGGATTAACGTTAATAGGATCGATTCCATTAGGGATCATCTTGGCTTTTATTCTTGCTAGTCGACTACGGATCTTGAAAGCAATCGTGCAAGTGTATGTCTGGCTGATGCGAGGAACGCCTTTACTGTTACAACTGATCTTTGTGTTTTATGGTCTGCCGATCCTGAACATTGTCTTTGATCGGTTTGAAGCAGCACTGATTGCCTTTATTATCAATTATGCCGCTTATTATGCCGAGATTTTTCGGGGAGGGATCCAATCAATCCCTGCAGGGCAATACGAAGCAGCAAAAGTTCTGCGCCTAGCACCTTTACAGACGATTCGCAAGATTATCATTCCGCAAGTAGTCAAGATCACGCTTCCTTCAGTAGGGAACGAAGTGATCAATTTAGTAAAAGATACTTCGCTTGTCTATATTTTAGGTTTGTCGGATGTTATGCGTATCGGTAAAATCGCAATGGAACGAGACAGCACGTTGGTACCATTACTGGGCGTTGCGCTGATTTACTTAATGATGACTGGTATTTTTACACTGATTTTGAAACAGTTAGAAACAAAACTCGATTATTACCGTTAGGAGGCGTAGGAACATGTTAGAACTGAGACAAGTATCAAAAGCATTTGGCGACAAGCAGGTTATCGATCGCTTAGACCTGACAATTGAAGAAGGCAGCATCCTAGCGGTAGTCGGACCTTCTGGCGGTGGAAAAACAACCCTGCTGCGTACCCTGGCTGGATTGGAGACCATCGATTCAGGAACTTTTTTACTAGATGGACAACCTTTTGATCCCACGGATACGAAAAAACAAGAACAAGTAGTCGGTGTCGTTTTTCAAGACTTTCAGCTATTTCCGCATTTGTCGGTATTCGATAACATCACACTGGCACCAAAAATGGTATTGAAACAAGACAAAGCTAGCTATACCGAAAAAGCTGTTGCTTTGGCTAAACAGTTGGGATTATCTGAACTTTTAACGCAATATCCTTACCAACTTTCAGGAGGGCAACGCCAACGGGTAGCGATTGCGCGGGCGATGGCGATGGATCCGAAAGTATTGGCGTATGATGAACCTACGAGTGCATTAGATCCAGGTCTGCGCCAGCAAGTCGAAAAACTGATCTTAGATTTGAAAAAAGAGGGCGTTACTCAGATCGTGGTTACCCATGATTTGGTTTTTGCAAAAAATATTGCCGATCAATTATTAGAAGTTGAAGGGAACTAAGGAGGAAGAAAAATGAAAAAAATTGGATTAACGTTGTTAGCCGGAGCCAGCTTATTACTTTTTGCTGCATGTGGCAACAGTAGCGAGAAAGCAGAAAGTGCTGCAGACAAAGAGGAAGTCATCGTTGGGTTGGACGATACCTTTGTACCGATGGGCTTTCAAGATGACCAAGGGGACATCGTTGGTTTCGATGTTGACCTAGCAAAAGCCGTTTTTGATTTAACAGGAACCAAAGTCAAATTCCAAGCAATCGACTGGTCGATGAAAGAAACAGAATTAGATAATGGTACAATCGATATGATTTGGAATGGCTACACAAAAACAGAAGCCCGGGAAAAGAAAGTATTATTCAGCGATACTTATATGGAAAACAAGCAGGTTCTAGTAACTGCCAAAGACAGCAACATCACTTCATTTGATGCAATGAAAGACAAAGTTCTAGGGGCACAAGAAGGATCCTCTGGCTATGATACCTTCAACAATCAACCAGAAGTATTGAAAGACATTGTCGCCGATAATGAAGCAACTTTATATGCTAGTTTCAACGAAGCGTTTATCGATTTGGAAAATGGTCGGATCGATGGTCTTTTGATCGATCGGGTCTACGCGGAGTACTATTTGACTCAGACGAAAAAAGCGGACGATTACAATGTTATTGAAAGTCCCTTCAAAGCCGAAAATTTTGCAGTAGGAGTACGAAAAGACGATCAAGCATTGGCGGATAAAATCAATGAGGGATTAAAGAAACTGCAAGAAAATGGCACATTTGCTGAGATTTCCGAAAAATGGTTTGGAGAAGATGTTTCTCCTGAATAAATGAAAAACGATTGACGGCGACATAAGCCACAACAAAAACGATCACAGTAGCTACCTGGCATGAAGCGATTGATGAACAGGTGCAAGGTAGCTTAACTGTAGTCTTACTAAAGAGATTTTTAAGAAGCATTTCTTGTCTTTTCTCCTTTAGATCGTCTTTGTTTGATGGATTTATGGAGCGGTCTTTTTTTCATTAGTGGGATCTTTTATTTCTAGTAGTAAACTTTCTGACAGGAAAACTTTTGTTCGCCTTCTTTTTTCGTTATAATAGGTAGAGACGAAAAGAGGGATAAGAATGGCGCAAAAAAAACGCGCGAAGAAACGCAAAACAAAAAAACAACAAAAACAACAAGAGAAACTGATTCTAGTCGGCATCGGCTTGCTTTTCATCTTGTTTTCGATCTTTGGTTTTTTCCACTTAGGCTTTTTAGGAACGCTGATCGCTAACGGCTTTCGTATCATTGGAGGCAATACGTATCAAGTGCTTTGTCTCGCATTGGCCGTTTACGGGGGATGGTTGGCAATCAAGACCACAGAAGCTCGTTTTACGAGTTTACGTCGAGTGGTTGGCTGTGTGCTGATCTATTTGGGGATCTTAGTGATCCTACATGCGCATTTATTCAATAATGTCATGAATGAATCGCCGAATGTCTTGCAGACGACTTGGTCGACATTGCTGGATGATATTCGCCGCAGTCAAGTTTCACAAAATGTGGGAGGAGGCATGGTCGGCGCATTCTTCTATCGCGGAACCTATTTCCTTGTATCCCAGATCGGCAGTTACATTTTAGCTGTCTTGATGATCATGATCGGGGGCTTTTTGTTCAGTAAGATGAGCAGTCACGAGTTGTTGGAGCATCTGCAGCACGCTGGTGAAAAGGTTCAGCAATGGTTGGAAGGATCACCTGAAAAACAAGCAGCCCGCGAAGAACGAAAAGCGCAAAAAGCTGCTGAAAAAGCAGCGAAAAAAGAAGCAGAGCGTTCTGCTGTTTTGGCTGAGATCAAAGAAAAGAATCAAGTCCGTCCCTTCACGGAAGAAGAGCGAGCAGCCCAATCAGAACCAGATTTGTCGGAAATCGAACCAGAGCAGTTAAGTTTTGTGCCAATCGATCATTTTCAAGAATTGCCCAAAACACCGCCAGCTGCATCATCCTCTCCGGCTTCGGCACAGGAGAAAAAAGAAAGCGTTGAAGAAATGGAAGATGATGGCGAAGTATTGGAATTTGAAATTTCCGAAGAAGCAGAAAATCGCGACTATGAGTTGCCGTCCGCTGAATTGTTGGACTCGATCCCTGCAACCGATCAAAGCAGCGAGTACAAAAAAATCGAACAAAACATTGGTGTTTTAGAAAAGACTTTCCAAAGCTTTGGCGTCGATGCCAAGGTGGTAAAAGCTAGTTTAGGACCAGCAGTAACTAAATTTGAAGTACAGCCAGCAGTCGGAGTCAAAGTCAGCAAAATCGTTGGCTTAACAGATGACATCGCACTGGCACTAGCTGCTAAAGATGTACGGATGGAAGCACCGATTCCTGGGAAATCACTGATTGGGATCGAGGTGCCTAACAGTGCTGTCAGCATGGTTTCCTTCCGAGAGGTGATTGAAGCACAGCCGGATCATCCCGATAAGTTGTTAGAAGTCCCTTTGGGTAGAGATATTTCTGGCCGTGTCCAAACGGCCGATCTAACGAAAATGCCTCACTTACTGATTGCAGGATCTACTGGTAGTGGGAAATCCGTTGCAATCAACGGTATCATCACAAGTATTTTGATGCGGGCAAAACCCCACGAAGTCAAATTGATGATGATCGATCCGAAAATGGTTGAATTGAATGTCTATAATGGCATTCCTCATCTATTGACTCCGGTAGTGACGAACCCTCGGAAAGCAGCGCAAGCGTTGCAAAAAGTGGTTAAAGAGATGGAAGAACGGTATGAGAAGTTCGCTGCGACAGGAGTTAGAAATATCACAGGATACAATGAACTAGTGATCAATAAAAATTTAGAAGATGGTGAAAACCGACCAATCTTGCCATTCATCGTTGTCATTGTTGATGAATTGGCTGACTTGATGATGGTCGCAAGTAATGAAGTAGAAGATGCGATCATTCGTCTAGCTCAAATGGCGCGGGCTGCAGGGATCCATATGATCTTGGCGACACAACGTCCTAGTGTGGATGTCATCACAGGAATCATCAAAGCCAACGTACCTTCAAGAATGGCGTTCGCCGTTTCCAGCGGGGTCGATTCCCGGACAATCATTGACAGCAACGGCGCGGAAAAACTTCTTGGACGAGGCGATATGTTGTACTTGCCTATGGGTGAGAATAAACCAATCCGGGTGCAAGGAGCCTTTATCTCAGACCACGAAGTAGAACGGGTCGTGTCGTTTGTTACCGAGCAGCAGGGAGCGAATTACGAAGAGAAAATGATGGTTACCGAAGAAGATACGGCAAGTACCAGCAGTGGTCAACCACAGGATGAACTATTTGATGATGCCAAAGCATTGGTGATCGAAATGCAGACGGCAAGTGTCTCTTTATTACAACGCCGCTTTCGGATTGGCTACAATCGGGCAGCCCGTCTTGTTGACGAATTGGAAGACCAAGGGGTCGTAGGTCCTTCAGAAGGCAGTAAGCCTCGGAAGGTGCTGATCGAAGCAGCAGCCGAAGAAGTGCCGGGTTTTGATGAGTAACGTGCAAGTCCTCTTTTTGAGAGAGAATCAATGACTGGAAAGGCGAGGAAAGAAATGAAGCGTAAACATATTTTATATCGTGATGTGGCAGATAAAATCAAAGAAGACATCATGTCCGGACACTATCCTGTTGGTTCTTTTCTACCGACAGAAACCGAATTAGAAGCAGCCTTCAATGTGAGTAAAATCACGGTACGCAAAGCAATCGAGCTATTAGCAGCAGATGAATATGTCGAAAAGCGCAGTGGACGCGGGACCACGGTTTTAAGTAATCGACCTTATAACAAGTTGTCTAAAGGGACAACTTTCAGCCAGTTATTAGAAAAAACCGGCAAAGAATATACCAAGAAAAATCTTGATTTTAACCTAGTCGAGCTCGCAGAAGATCATCCAGCTTCTGCTTTGATGGGCAGAGAAGTCATGCGTTTGCGGCGCATGTACTATTTTGACCATCAACCATTTATTTATTATGAATATCATTTGCCCAAATTGTTAAAAGGCCTTGCCATGGAAGAATTGGAAGAAAAATCACTGTACCGTATTTTAGATGAACATCGGATGGTGATCGATACCTTTGAAGATTCATTTGCAGGACTGACGTTGAATGAGGAACAACAAAAATTTCTGATCACACCAGAGATTTCCGCTTTAAAGCGCGTCCGTCGCTCTTATGATCTGCATGGAGAAGTGGTAGAATATACAGAGGGCATCTATAATACAGCATTGCATCCTTATGTGATCGAGTTTGAAGCCTAATCTCTTGATTAGGCTTTTTTTACAAGAAACAGCGAACATAGGATCATAAATGTTAGAAGGAGTGAGTGTTATGAAAACCATCGCCTTTATCGGGGCCGGAAATATGGCAAAAGCAATTATCAAAGGATTGATCCAATCGGAACTATATCAACCAAAGGAAATTTTAGTCTACAATCATCGGTATGAACCGACACTTAAACAGTTGGAACAAGATTTAGGGATCACCCCTACATTAGAACTTTCTGAAGCCGCAGCTGCTTCCATTTTGATTTTAGCTGTCAAACCGTTTGTGTTTCCTAAATTATTGGAGGATCTAAAAGCGCAATTAAATGAACAACAGTTAGTTGTATCGATCGCAGCAGGCGTTACGATTGCGCAGATGGAAGAAGTTTTGGGTCAGCGCAAGATCGTTCGAGTGATGCCGAATACTCCGGCACTAGTCGGAGAAGGGATGACGTCTATCAGTAACAATCCGCATGTGACCGTAGAGGAAGTTGCAGAAATCCAAAAATTATTTGAAAGCATGGGAAAAGCAGCTCAAGTGCCTGAATCCATGATCGATGCTGTGATTGGGGTCAGCGGTTCTTCCCCAGCATATACCTATCTGTTCATTGAAGCATTGGCCGATGGCGCAGTCGCCGAAGGAATGACCCGCCAAATGGCCTATGAATTTGCTGCTCAGGCAGTTTTAGGCGCTGCGAAGATGGTGCTGGAGACCAAAGAACATCCTGGTGTATTGAAAGACAATGTCAGTTCTCCTGGTGGTACGACCATTCAAGCCGTAAAAACACTGGAAGAAAATGGCTTTCGTGCTGCGGTGATGAAGGCTGTTCATGCAGCTGCCGAAAAGAATCGTCAAATGTCTTGATTAAAATACTTATATTGAAACTGCTTGAGTATGAAGGAGAGAAGGAGTAAAGAGTCTATGAAAGAATTATTGATTTTTGATTTGGACGGATTGCTGCTAGATACGGAAAGAGTCTATCATGAAGGCTGGTTGGCACTTTTTGAAAAGTACCATCTACCGATCACATCAGCAGATATCGTTGCTTGGCGTGGGCAAAGTTGGCAACAGACAGCAACCTTACTAGCGAAAAAAGTTGGTGGTCTTCAACGTGTGGAGGAACTTCGGCAAGAACGAGAAGGGTACATTGAAGACCAATTGCTCAATGGAAACTTGCAGCCAAAACCATTTGCTCGTGAGACATTGGCTCTGGCACGAGAAAAAGGGTTAAAGACAGCATTAGCCACTTCTTCGATGGCTTTTCGAGGTGAAAAACTACTGGATCATTTTGAATTGCAGAATGCATTTGATTTCAAGACATTTGGTGACGATGTCCCAGCACACAAACCAGATCCGGCTCCCTATTTGCTGACATTGAAAAAAGCAGCACGAACCTCTGAATCAGCTTTAGTTATGGAAGACTCATTGCCAGGAGCTACCGCGGCAACTCGGGCAGGAATTCAAGTGGTGTTGATACCGGATCAAAGTTTCACTCATCATTTTTCAGCTGATGAAAAAGCAGGTTTGAACCTTTATGCCGAAACGACTTCTCTTGAGTACGTTTATCAACTATTGGCCACTGAGCAGTTGACAAACTAGAACAGGCACCAATGATCGTATCAAGGGAAACGGTCAATGGTGCTTTTTTTATGATTGCTTTTAGCAAACAAATTGTTCGTCTGCCAAAAGCAGTCGTGTTAAAGTTAAAGAAAAGATTAACAATAAGGGAAATTACGCGAAAAGTAAAGGGGTTTCATTTTGACAAATGGTACTTTTTGTCAAAAGGCTGATATCAAGGGAATCATTCCCATTGGCGGCGTACAAAAAACGTGGTAAATTATCCTTCGACGAAGAAAAGTGGGGGAAAGAAAATGAACAAAATCAAAAACGTGTTTTATTTATACAAATTAGACTGGAAACGAATTTTTAGTAATCCGATTTCCGCTTTTTTGATCATTGCTTTGATGATTTTGCCCTCGCTTTATGCGTGGTTCAATATCAAAGCATTATGGGATCCATATGGAAACACTAGTGAACTGCCCATTGCGGTTTACAGCGCGGATAAAGGCGCAGAATTCCAAGGGAAAGAGCTATCGATTGGGAATGAAGTGATCGACTCTTTACATGAAAATAAACAGTTAGGTTGGCATTTTCTAGATTCTAAAAAAGAATTAGTGGAAGGGGTCAAATCAGGTAAATATTACGCGGGAATTTACTTGCCTGCTGATTTTTCAAAAGATCTGGTCAGTTTTACCAGCGGTACGATCGTTAAACCGAAAATTGAATACTACAGTAACCAAAAAATCAATGCTATCGCACCTAAGATTACTGACAAGGGAGCAAGCAGTCTCCAAGAACAGATCTCAAAGAACTTTATTGAAACTGCTAGTTCTACATTAGTCAAAGTGTTCAACGAAATCGGGTATGATATTGATTCAAATCTAGTTAGTATCAATAAAGTCAAAAATATGATTTTAGAGACCGATGGCAATCTTGACACCATTGATAGTTACACGAAGCAAATTGTTGATTTGCATGACAAGTTCCCGGAAATCAAAGACAAAATCGCCAAAGCCGAAGAATTTACGGATTATATTCCTCAGGTCGATGAAATGGGGGATAAACTGATCGCATTGAATGACAAGCTGCCAGAATTAAAAAAACAAGCTAGTGTCATTCTGACATTGCAGAAAAAGATCCCTGAGATCCAAAATGCCGGCAAGCAATTAAAAATGATCGATGATGATTTTGATTCTATTGCTAGTACAATGACAGATGGTATTGATACAGCTAAACAAGGACTGCAAATCATTGATCAAGTACAAACCGCATTGCCAGAAATCCAACAATTAGGGGACCAAGCAACAGACTTTGCCTCAGCGACGAAAGAAGGTGCCCAACAGTTACAAGATGCGCTACCAAGTATTTCTAATAGTGTTCAAGTAACGATTGAAGCCGTTCGTCAAGTTGCGTCTTCAACCGCAAGTTGGTCAGAAGCGTTGAATGAGGCATTAGATGAAGAACAGTTAGCTAATGACCGTGAGTCTATCCTCAAAACGATTGATGGTTTTCAACAGAGCATCCAACAACAACAAAGTATGTTAGATTCTTTGATTACATTTTTAAATAGAATTGAAGGCTCAACAGAAAATACGCAAATTCAAAATATTATTACACATTTAAATGAGGTCAAAATCAAATTAACAAATCTATCTGATTTACTAGCGAGAGCAAGAAAAGCAGTTCAAGATGGTGATATTAAAGGAGTAAAACAATATTTAAGTGAGATAACAGGAGCTGCAAAAGAAATTGATGGACTTTTGGGATCCATTGATGTTCCTTCAATTACTAAAACAATAGAAAAAATTCTAAGTGATTTGATCACCACCATCACCACAGCTCAAGATGTATTGAAAAAAGCGCAAGCCATTGACTTCAAGTCTTTATTGGCATCAACCAAAAATGTGGTCAGCAATGCTATCAGTATCTTAGAAAAGTATCAAAAAGAATTACCTGCTATTAAGCAAGAGTTGCATGATGCCAATACGATGCTCAATGGTCACATGGATGAGATCGTCGCAGCCATCAACAAAGGGGCCGATCTTTACAACAATGAACTGCCAATCGTTGAAGATAAGTTAGGGATTGCGGCTGGTTTCTTACAAAATGACTGGCCAACCATCAAAGCTGAAATCACTTCGACCATGAACATGGTTGATGAGAAACTGCCAGATGTAGAAAAAGCATTGAATGCGGCAGTTGATTTGATCAATAATGATTGGCCAAATATCAAAACAGGCATTCATAAGGCAGCCAATGCGATTCGCAAAGGTGAAAGTGAAGTTGATCTAGGCGAGATCATCAAGTTGTTGAAGCTTGATGCAACTAAAGAAGCGGATTTCTTCAAACAACCAGTTGAATTGCAAACAAATGACATCTATCCGATTGCCAACAATGGTTCTGCCAGCACTCCATTCTATACAGCGTTGTGTTTATGGGTCGGGGCGTTATTGTTGTCAAGTGTGGCTACAACAGAGTATCATTTAGAGAAGAAAGATAAAGAACGCTTTACGCAACGAGAAACATTCGTTGCTCGAATGCTGACTTTCCTAACTATGGCCATTGCGCAAAGCTTGATCGTTACACTAGGAAATATGTTCTTATTAGGAGTAGATGTTCATAATCCGGTATACAGCGTCTTGTTCGCATTACTCGTTGGACTAGCATTTATGATGATCGTCTACGTCTTAGCCGGACTGTTTGGCAATGTCGGGAAAGGGATCGCGATCATTATCCTTGTTCTATCGATTTCTGGTGGGGGCGGAAATTATCCGATCCAAGTCTCTGGTAAATTTTTCCAATTTATTAATCCGCTGTTACCATTCACCCATGCAGTCAATCTGTTAAGGGAATCAGCCGGCGGGATCTATTGGCCAAACGCCATTCCTCAGTTGATTATTTTGTCACTGTTGTTTATTGTATTTGGCATCATAGGAACATGGGCTTATCCTTATCTAACAGATGTAACTAAGAAACTAAATAATGTCTCGAAAAAGAGTCATTTTTTCCATTAAAAAATCAAGAGCAGATAGGGCACGATGTTCTATCTGCTTTTCTTGAATCTTCTTGCGAATTCTGATAAAAAGAAGAGGGAGTTTGTTCAAATTTTTCATGCCATTTTCATTGACTTTTGTCGGTTTCAGGAGTAGCATACAGTCTTGTTAATTCAGTAATTATCAAAGAAATTTTGTATGTGCAATTATGATCTTTTTCATGAAAAAAGGAGTGTAAGAAAGTGGAATATTTGAAACGTTTGTTGGTCGGACGTCCATTGAAATCCGCGGAGAATGATGAACAAAAATTGACAAGGAAAGCCGCGTTGGCTTTGTTATCTTCGGATGCATTGTCATCGATTGCTTATGGGACCGAACAAATCGTTGTTGTCTTAGTTGCTTTGTCAGCTGCTGCTATCTGGTATTCACTACCGATCGCCGCATTCGTTATTATCTTGTTGATTTCATTGACCTTATCCTATCGTCAAATCATTCATGCGTACCCTCATGGTGGTGGGGCGTATGTCGTTAGTAGTGAGAATTTGGGCAAGAATGCAGGTTTGATTGCTGGCGGCTCTTTATTGATCGACTACATGCTGACTGTTGCCGTTTCGGTATCGGCTGGGGCAGAAGCGATTACTTCTGCCGTACCCGCTCTATATGGGCATCAGGTGGGTATCTCGATCACTATTGTTTTACTGATCATGATGATGAACTTACGGGGGCTACGAGAATCTGCGAGTTTCTTGATGGTTCCTGTATACACCTTTATCGCTGTGATCACGATCTTGATTCTTGTAGGATTATTTAATATTATCACTGGGGTACAGCCATTAAATGCCACAGCCTTACCAGGTGCTGTTGTGCCAGGGGTTTCTGTCGCATTGATCTTACGCGCTTTTTCTTCTGGTTCTTCTTCATTGACAGGGGTAGAAGCAATCAGTAATGCCGTGCCGTTTTTCAAAAAGCCGCGAGCAAAAAATGCAGCTGCAACATTGACGATCATGGCTGCGATCCTAGGTTTCTTCTTTGTGGGGATTACATTCATCAACTATTGGTATGGAATCGTTCCAGAAGCAGAAGTAACGGTCCTTTCGCAAATCGGAGCTGCGATCTTCGGTCACGGATTCATGTATTACGTTCTGCAGTTCGCAACGGCTTTGATTTTAGCAGTTGCAGCGAATACTGGATTCTCCGCATTCCCAGTGTTAGCCTATAACTTAGCGAAAGATAAGTATATGCCTCATATGTATCAAGATCGGGGAGACCGCTTGGGTTATTCTAATGGGATCATTACGCTGGCAGCAGGTTCGATCGTTCTATTGTTCATTTTCCAAGGATCGACGGAACGGTTGATTCCACTTTATTCGATTGGCGTGTTCATTCCCTTTGCGCTCTCACAAACAGGAATGGTAGTTCGATGGAAGAAAGCTGGTAAAGGATGGTTCTTGAAATCATTGGCCAACATCGTCGGAGCGTTGATTTCTTTTGCGATCATTGCGATCTTGTTTGTTTTTCGTCTAGGTGACATCTGGCCATTCTTTATCATCATGCCAATCCTACTGTTTGTCTTTTATAAGATCCATGATCATTATAAGAAAGTCGCTGAGCAGCTACGTTTGGAAAAAGAAGTGGCACTCCACAAATATGATGGCAATACCGTTATTGTATTAGTAGGAAATGTGACCCGTGTAAATATCGGGGCTTTGAATTATGCACAATCCATCGGAGATTATGTAGTTGCAATGCACGTATCTTTAGATGAAGATGTCAAGAAGGAAAAAGAAATCGAACAAGAGTTCAAACAAAATTTCCCGGATGTCCGTTTTTCTGTAGTGCATTCTTCTTATCGTTCAATTGAAAATCCAATCATTCGTTATGTAGATCTAGTCAGCAAAAACGCAACGAAACACAATTATACGACGACAGTTATCATTCCACAGTTCGTGCCACGTCGTCGCTGGCAAAATATTTTACACAACCAAACAAGTCTGCGTCTAAGATTCCGTTTATCATGGCGTGAAAACATTGTCGTAGGAACTTACAGTTATCATTTGAAGAAATAGATTAAGTTTTATAATCAAAAAAGACTATCTAACTCTAATATCGAGCGAGATGGTCTTTTTTGTCTTATTTTCAGCGAAGGAATCTTTTACCGCACATCAAAAATGATGAGAGAGTGTGCCTGTGATTCCTAAAAACGTTTAGCTGTAAAACATTTTGATTTTGATGTCTTGATCGTAATTTCCAAACCCTTTGCCAAACAATGTACAACCGCCCATATTTTCAGCATCTTCTTTTACCTCGACTCTTAAATGCCAAGTATCTTCATAAGCAGGAATATCCTTGATCGTGACGTCTGATAAAGGTTCTCCTTCCATATAAGTCCCATGATCCATGATTCGAATCGTCTTCAATAACCCATATTGATTTAAGTTATCAGGATACCAATCTGGCGTATACTTGCCGCGAATATCGGCGAAGTCACCGGGACTTGTCCAAGTTCCAAGCTCGATGCCATTTAAGCTAAAGGTAATGTCAGACGGCCAATTATTATTAGAAAAAGGGAATTCAGAAGAAATCTCCATGGAAATCTCCATCATCTCTAGTTTCTCATCTAGAGAAAGAAAATTAGGTGACTGGTACTCAACAAACCCTTTCGTAAACCAGAGGATGCGAGCATCCATTCGATTGGGGTCCATAAAAAATTTAGGTTCATCTACTGGACCGATAAAACCAGCAAGCGTGGCTAATCCACAAGTGGGTTCAACCGAATAATTTGTATAATGACCAATTGGAATTGACGTTTCTCTCGTATCGAATGCATTAAAGATTTTTTCTGGAAAATTGATATCGATATGATCGACTCTCAGACTAGATATCTTTCGCTGACCGACACGTTCTGTCTTGATAATTTTTGCTTCTTCTAGTTTTTTGATATGCATCGTGACGATAGCACTGCTTAATCCTAATTCTTGTGCGATTTCTTTCACATTCATTTTGTTTCTTGCAAGTAGTTGAATGATTTTGATCCGTACATTACTAGCTAACGCCTCATAGACGGGCAATGCTTCTTGATTGATTTCTAATTGCATCATTTCACCCCCATTATAGTTATAAATGATTTACTTGAATGTTAACATATTTGTTAATTTGTGTAAATAGTATTATTTATAGTAGTTACTATTAATATATATATTAATTAATAGATATATTATTTAGAGTTGTTTAATTAAAATATTGTTGACAGCGATTACAAATAAAGTTATTATTTAGTTGTAAATTGAAAGTGTTTGCAAACGTTGCTTTTATCATTTGTTTTAAATGAATTGTTGTAAATGAGGAGGAAGAACAGTAAAAACAGTTTGTAGCAAAACCACATAGGTATTATTTCCTCAAAAGTCTTTGTAGAAAGTGACACTTATCATACTTATCTATAGAGGAAAGTTTTTGACGCACTTCATAAATCGATTACAAATAATTTAGAGGTTAAATCTGAAAGGATGAAAAAAATGAAAATCAAAAAGTTGCTTTTTTCTGGCGCATTATTGGGTTTGAGCGGTTTGATCTTAGGAGCATGTGGAAATAGTGGTGGTAATGCGAACAATGACAACGGAAAAAAGGAAATCACTTTTATGTTCCGTGGCGGTGAAGATGAAAAGAAAGCCTATGAAACAGCTATTAAACAATTTGAAGAAGCAAATGACGTTAGCGTTAAAATAATTGCAACAGATGCCGATCAGTATGCTACAAAACTGCAAGCCGCAATTTCAGGTGGTAATATGCCTGATGTTTTTTATGTAGAACAAGGGAATTTAATGGCTTATGTAGATAACGGTGTTTTACTTGATATAACCGATCAAATCGAAAATTCCGACTTTGATTTGTCAAATATTTGGGAATATGGAGTGAATAGTTACCGCTACGATGGTGAGAAGGTAGGTGAAGGTGCACTTTACGGACTACCTAAAGATGTCGGTCCATTTGCTTTGGGATACAACAAGGATATGTTCAAAGAGGCTGGAATTGACTTACCCGACACAGACACTCCGTATACATGGGATGATTTTGTCAATGTTTCGAAACAGCTGACAAAAGATAAAGATGGCGATGGAAAAATGGATCAATGGGCAACTGGCTTTAATGTCAATTGGAGTCTTCAAGCATTTGTATGGAGCAATGGTGGAGATTGGATCAATGAAGACAAAGATACAGTGACTGTGGATACACCAGAATTTGCGGAAGCATTGCAATGGTTTGCCGACTTACAAAACGTTCATGAACTAACACCGTCGATCTCTGATGCACAAACCTTGGATACGTATCAACGCTGGATGAATGGCGAAATTGCATTCTTCCCTGTCGGTCCATGGGATATGAGCACCTATGCAGGATTAGATTTCGAATATGATTTGATCCCATGGCCAGCGGGATCAACTGGTAAATCAGCAACATACGTCGGTTCTTTGGGGATTGGTGTAGCGAGTAAGACAGATTATCCAGATGAAGCAGTGAAGCTTGTAGAATACTTGAGTGCTTCAGAAGACGGTCAACAACAATTGGTAGATGCACAGATTCAAATTCCTAACTTGATCGATATGGCAGAAGAATGGGCATCAGATACCGAAAGTGTCCCTACAAATAAGCAAGAATTCTTGGATATTGTTCAAGACTATGGTCGAGCTATGCCAGCAGCAACTACTTATAATGCTGAGTGGTACGATGAGTTTTTCATCAATATTCAACCGGTACTAGATGGCGACCAAACTGCTGCAGATTACGTGAAAGAAGTACAACCGAAGATGCAAGCTAAATTGGATGCCGCACTTCAGCAACAAGAAACGGCAAAATAAGTCACCAGGGCTATGACAGATGTCAAAAGACAGAGAGGTCGAGTACTTGTCAGTTTAAGACACCCCTGTTATGGCCCTAAATATTAGTTGAGAAGGGGCTTTTCGATGGAACAAGTTGAAATAAAGAAAAGAAAATCAAACAAAAGTAGTTTATATGCTAAAGAACATCGGGTTGCTTTTTTATTTGTCCTACTTCCTATCATTGGGTTTATCTTATTTTCGCTTATTCCGTTAGTTTATTCAGCTTATGCCGCATTTACTGACTGGAATGGGTTGGGACAAATGAACTTTGTTGGATTAGAAAATTTCCGGAAACTATTTAATGACGAATATTTTTATAAAACGATGTACAATACTGTATTTTTGATGTTAGGAATTCCGATTGGCTTGATTCTTTCTTTCATGTTGGCATCTGCATTAAGTCGAGGTATCAAAGGAACGACCATCTTCCGAACAATTTATTATATTCCAGTTATTTCTTCTCTGGCCGCAATTTCTATTTTATGGCAATGGGCTTATAACGGGGATTTTGGATTGGTCAATCAAGTGTTAGCTATTTTTGGGATAAGCGGTCCTAATTGGTTACAAAATCCCGCTACTGTTAAGCCAGCTATCATTATCATGTCTGTTTGGAAAGGATTAGGCTATTCTATGCTTCTGTATTTAGCAGCAATCCAAAGTGTTCCTAAGACATTTTATGAAGCGGCTGAGTTAGATGGTGCTTCATCGTTTCAAAAGTTCCGAAATATTACTTGGCCCATGGTTCGACCTGTTACTTTCTTTTTGGTAGTAACAAATATCATTGGTGGATCACAAATTTTTACAGAAATCAATATCATGACACCTACAGGTGGACCACAATATAGTAGTGCCACTGTAGTCTGGTATATCTGGCAAAAAGCCTTCAAAAATTGGCAGATGGGCTATGCCAGCAGTATGGCACTGATTTTAGCTATATTAGTATTTGGCATTACAGCATTTCAATTTTATATGAATAATCGTTCAAGCTACAAGTTGGACTAGGAGGAGAAATGATGAAAAAAATTAAACTAAGTAATATGCTCATCGTTTTGATTTTATCCCTTGGAGCTATCATCATGGTGGGACCACTTTTGTGGATGATCTCTACGTCATTAAAAGATAAAGCTGGAGTTTTTCAGTTGCCTCCACAATGGATTCCAAATCCAGTTCGATTTGATGCCTACAAGCGCTTGTCTGAACTAGATACATTATTCTCAGGTATCAAAAACACGGTGATTGTTTCTCTTTCGGTCACCATCATTGGAACATTGACTTCCAGCCTTGCTGCCTTTTCATTTGCAAAATTACGTATGCCTTTCAAGGATGTTTTATTTTTACTTTTGTTAGCAGCGCTTATGATTCCATATCCAGCTGTCATGATTCCACAATTTATGATGTTTTCGAAAATTGGTTGGGTCGATACATTGTTGCCATTGATCATACCAGGCATGTTTGGGAATATTACCATGATCTTTTTCTTGAGGCAGTATCTTTCCAATATTCCTGATTCTATCGTGGAAGCAGCAAAAATCGATGGCGCAGGATACTTACAAACATTTTTTCAGTTAATCTTTCCGTTGATCCGTCCAGCAATTGCTGCACAATTCATTCTCTGGTTTATGGGAGCTTGGAATGACTATTTAGCGCCATTGATTTATCTAAATAGTCCAGAGAAACAGACGTTACAAGTAGTCATTGCTAATTTAAATGCAGCTTATGCGATTCAAACAGATTATCCATTGATCATGGCAGCTTCCGTTGTTTCATTGTTGCCAGTATTAGTCGTATTTATTATTTTCCAGAAGCAAATTATTGAATCCGTAGCGCTTTCTGGTATGAAAGGGTGAAAAAATGTTTATTAAGGCAATGCATTGGATCAATGTGGTCATCCTTTTTATTGAATTGAATATATTATGGCTCCTTGGCATTATTGCCGGATTTTTCTTTGCTGGCTTAGTCCCAAGTACAAGAGCGGTACTTAAGCTTTTAAATAAGCAGGACCTGTTCACTGGTTATTACTCTTACAGTGAAATTTTTCAAAAATATTGGCAAGAATATATCCGCTCCATCAAAATTTTCCAATGGCGAGTGATTGTTTTTCCAATCCTTTTTTCACTTTTTTATGTTGAATTAGTATTCATTCAGCAAAGTAGTATCATGAGAGCTTATTTCCAATGGCCAATCTTGATCATGATGAGTTATCTCTTATTGGTTCTTTTGAATTTGATTTTAGCGACAGAGATGAGTGGAGACAGTTGGTTGAAAAAAATAGCTTTCTCGCTAGTAAGTCCAATAGTTTTGCCCGGTCGTTCACTAATGTGCGTAGTTATGATCCTCTCTTTTGCAGTTTTGAGCTTGGCTTATCACTGGTTCTTTTTTGTGGCTAGTCCATTGTTCTTTTATGTAGCTAGCAAATGTCTGATCTCAGGTTATCAAAAGAAAGGGTTGTTAAGATCTATATGAAAAGATTTTTCCTTGCTGGAGTGATGCTACTGCTTGCTGGTTGTCAGGTGAAAGAAGCGGAGCAAGTGATTGAACGACCAGAATATGCAGATGTTAGTGTGCATGACCCATCGATCATTAGAGATAAAGACACATATTATATTATTGGTTCTCATATGCAATTCGCAAAATCAGATGATTTGATTCAATGGAAACAACTCTCAAATTCGGTAGCTGATAGTTCGCTTTTCAATAATATTCGTGAAGAACTTGCTGATGAGTTTGACTATGCTCAAACAGATACATTGTGGGCAAGTGACATTCAGCAATTTAAAAATGGTAAATATTACTTGTATTATTGCTTTTGTCAAGGATCTTCCCCGCTTTCAGTTTTAGGCGTTGCTATATCTGATTCTATCGAAGGACCCTATCAAAAAGTAAAGTCATTTTTGTATTCAGGAACTTCACCTCAATTTGGGAAAGAATACAATGCCGCAGTTCACCCCAATGTGATTGATCCTCACGTCTTTTATGACAATGAAGAGAAACTATGGATGGTTTACGGTTCTTATTCTGGCGGTATTTTCATTTTAGAGATGGATGATGAGACAGGGTTGCCTAAAGAACAAAATACTTATGGAAAACACCTTTTGGGAGGAAATCATAGCCGCATTGAGGCACCCTATATTCAATATAATTCTGAAACTGGCTATTACTATCTTTTCACCTCTTTTGGTGGACTTGATGCAAATGGGGGCTACAACATTCGAGTTGCTCGTTCAAAGCAGCCAGATGGACCCTATGAAGATATTCAAGGAAATGCGATGAGTGAGGTGAAAGGAAAATATGGCACACAATTTGATGACACAAGCATTCAGAGTTTTGGAACCAAGCTCATCGGAAATTTTTTATATGAAGAAGATGACGGATTAACAAATGCCGGTTATATCTCACCTGGGCATAATTCATCCTACTATGATGAAAAAACAGGAGAATATTTTTTGATTTTTCATACGCGTTTTCCAAATAGTGGAGAAAATCATTCGGTAAGAGTACACCAAATGTATTTTACTGAAGATGGATGGCCTGTTGTCTCTCCTTTAAGGTACAGTAACGAAAAAATAGCTGATTACTCGGATGATCAAATTAGCGGAGAATACAGATTGATCCATTTTGATAAGTTGATTACTGATGATGCAAAAGCACCACTAAAAATCAATTTAAGTAAGGATAAAAAAGTTTCCGGGGCTGTTTCTGGATTATGGAAGTTAGCAGAGGATAATATTTCAAAGGATTCACTACTCATCCTTGACGATATTGAATACAAAGGGAAATTTATTTTTTCTTGGGATGAAAACCAAGGAAAACAAGTGATGACATTTACAGGAATTTCTGAAGAAGGTGTTCCGCTATTTATTGTAGAGAATGAGGGATAAGATATGCTGAAAAAAACAACGAATGATTTGATAAATCCAATTGTGTATGAACGAGCCGACCCTTGGGTCTACCATCATAGTGATGGGTATTATTATTTTACTGGTTCAGTACCAGGTTATCAATCGATTGAAATTAGGCGAGCAAAATCATTGAATGACTTAGAGAAAGCTGAAACAAAAAATGTTTGGCGGGCACATAAAGATGGTCCCATGAGCCAACTCATCTGGGCACCAGAAATTCATTTCATTCAGGGGAAATGGTATATCTACTTTGCTGCTAGTGATCATGGTACGATTCGCAATGAAGTCCATCACCATCGAATGTTTGTTATTGAAAATAAACATGATGATCCATTTGAAGGAAGCTGGACTGAAAAAGGGCAGATTAAGACCCAGTTTGAAAGTTTTAGTTTGGATGGCACGGTATTTTCGCATCGCGAAAGACTTTATTATGTTTGGGCACAACAAGATCCGCGAATCCCAGGGAATTCAAATCTTTATTTGTCAGAAATGAAAACACCATGGACTCTAACTGGGAAACAGTTATTACTCTCTGTTCCAGAATTTGAATGGGAAAAGATTGGTTTTATGGTTAATGAAGGTCCAGCAGTGATTACTAGAAATGGGAAGATATTCATTACTTATTCAGGAAGTGCTACCGATGAAAACTATGCGATGGGTTTGCTTTGGGCAGATGAAGATAGTGATTTATTAAATGGTTTTTCTTGGCATAAAAAAGCAGAGCCTGTTTTCAAATCATCTGAGAAAAATAGTCAATATGGTCCTGGGCACAATTCTTTTACTACAGGCTTAGAGGGTGAAGATATTTTAGTCTATCATGCACGACCAGAAAAAAATCAGTCTGGAGATCCTTTGGCAAATCCTAATCGACATGCGATGGCACAGAGCTTCACTTGGGATAAAGATGGCTTTCCTATATTTGGAGAGCCAGTAGCGATAACAAAATCTGAAGAGATGGTGAGTTAGATGACAATCAAAATTCTAAATACAAAATCAGGAACAACGATTAGCAAATATATTTACGGACACTTTTCAGAACATCTCGGCCGTTGTATCTATGAAGGATTATACGTAGGAGAAGATTCTCCTATTCCAAACAAGAATGGGATGCGTACGGATGTTGTGGAAGCTTTGAAGAATATCAAGATTCCAGTTTTACGCTGGCCAGGTGGCTGTTTTGCCGATGAATACCATTGGAAAGACGGTATTGGACCAAAAGAAAATCGAAAAACGATCGTCAATACTCACTGGGGGGGTGTGACTGAAAATAATCATTTTGGGACACATGAATTCTTTGAATTGGTCAAACAACTGGAATGTGAAGCATATGTCAATGGAAATGTCGGCAGTGGGACAGTCCAAGAAATGTCTGAATGGGTCGAGTACATTACCATGAACGGAATTTCTCCAATGGCAGATTGGCGTCGAGAAAATGGTCATGAAGAAGCTTGGAGCATGAAATTTTTCGGTGTAGGAAATGAAAATTGGGGCTGCGGTGGAAATATGCGTCCAGAATATTATGCTGATCTTTATCGTCGGTATCAGACTTACGTTCGTCAATACGGTGATCAAAAAATATACAAAGTGGCTGGCGGAGCAAATGTTGATGACTACCACTGGACAGAAACGTTGATGAAGAATGCCCATTGGCTGATGGATGGATTGAGCTTACATTATTATGTCCATCCCCAAGGGTGGGAGAAAAAAGGTAGTGCGTTAGCATTCGATGAAGCAGAATGGATTATTACCTGTCAAAAAGCTGCGCATATGGATGAATTGATTACGCGTCACAGTGCGATCATGGATCAATATGATCCTGAAAAACGGGTGGGCATCATTGTTGATGAGTGGGGAACTTGGTTTTCTGCTGAACCCGGAACGAATCCAGGATTCTTATATCAGCAAAACACGATTCGTGATGCAATGGTAGCTGCTATCACCTTAAACATTTTTCATAAGCATGCAGAACGAGTGCACATGGCAAACATTGCCCAGACAGTGAATGTTTTGCAGGCAATGATTTTGACTGATGGCGAAAAGATGGTCAAAACACCAAGCTATCATGTATTTGATTTGTACAAAGTCCATCAAGATGCCGAACGCATCGAGAGTCATGGAGCAGCAAGTGAAACGATCACCTACACGGTCTCGAAACAAGCAGATACCCTCCACCTGTCGATCTGCAATTTCGCAGTATCTGGCTCGGAAGCAATTAGTTTTGACTTTGAAACTGCCATTCAAGGAATCAAAGAAGCTCGCTATATTGTGGGGGATAAAATGAATGCACACAATGATTTTGATCATCCGGAAGACGTAGTGATCCAATCATTTGAAGACTACACAACAAATAATAGCCAATTAACGATCAATATACCCGCTATGAGTGTATTGACAATATCTTTGGCGGTGTAATTCAATGACGTGTAAAGGTTGCGATGTCAAGGAAACAGCAGCAACGGTAGATGTAGAAGCGTTGATTGAAGAACAGCTAGCCATCGAGAACGACCTTGCTGCACTTGAAGTCGTTCAGTACCGTATAAAAATTTGTGAAGCCTGCCCATTTCGGTCCAATCACACCTGTACTAAGTGTGGCTGCTTTTATAAATTTCGGGCAAACCTATCAAAAAAATACTGTCCTGCAGGAATGTGGGCACAAACAGGGCAGAGCATTCAATGACTGTCCTGTTTGTTACGCCATAAGCAGTTATAGAAACTCTAGCCTGGGGTAATCTTGGAGGTAGCAAAGATCAAGAGCAGATAGATTGTTTTTAATGAAAGTGGCGTAATAAGTAAGAAAGAACTAAATAAATATAGAAAAGAATCGATTCTGCTTTCGTTCACTGAAGTCAAACTAAAGTGAATCGATTACTGAGAGGAAGAATCTATGAACTGGAAAAATGGTGTTCATGATCCAACGATCATTGAACGAGACAGCGTTTATTACTTATTTTCAACAGATACGCAACAACCTAAAACGGCAGGAATACCGATCCGGACATCATTGGATCTCATACACTGGCAGTTTGAAAAGCAGGCCTTTCCTCAATTGCCACAATCTGCAAGAGAATGGAGTCAAGCAGAAGGGTTGTGGGCACCTGAAGTGATAGAGTACCAAGGGGAATATCGAATGTACTATTCCGCTTCTACATTTGGCAGTACCACTTCATTTATTGGTCTTGGAACAGCACCGCATCCTTTGGGACCTTGGGTAGATCAAGGAGAAGTTGTGAAAACGCATCGAGGCATCGCCGATCATAATGCCATTGACGCAAATCTTGCTCTAGATCGTATGGGACACCATTGGCTGATCTACGGATCATTTTTTGGCGGGATTTATATTGCACCTATAGATCAAAGCACTGGAAAGTTAGCCGAGAAGGGATACGGAAAAAAAATAGCGCAACGACCTGCTTCTGTTGATACTGCGATTGAGGGTCCTTTTGTTTATTATCATCCAGAAACGGATATGTATTACTTATTTGTCTCTTTTGATTCTTTGAATGAAACCTATAATATCCGGGTTGCAAGAGCGAAAGAGATTACCGGTCCCTATACGGATTGGAATGGCCTGTCTCTGTCGGAACAAGAGGCGGTACCGGAGAAAATTGGTGTTAAATTACTAGGGAGTTATCAATTCGAAGAACAGTCTGCAGTCTATGCACCTGGCCACAATTCTATATTCAAACGTTCAGATAATGAATTATTTATTATTCATCATGCACGGAGACAACCTTTTAGTGATGATTTCTTTTTAGATGTCAGAAAAATTTATTGGTTAGATAGTGGTTGGCCGGTCATATCAGCAATTAGTTATGCGAAATCAATTCCTGAAATCCCTATGAAAGAGGACCTCATAGGAACGTGGGAGATTATTCAGTTTACAGCAGAGTCCAGTCTCATTTCTTCAGAATTTGTCATGCTTACAGACATTCAGCAAATGGAGAAGAGCTATTTTTGGCAGGGGCATGAATTTACAGCTTATTATGAGACAGATTCTGAAGAATGTGTCTTGTGTTTATCAGGAATGGACCCGAACGGCATGGGGTTCATCGGAAAAAAAGTCCCAAAAGAAAGTAGGGGGAAGACGAAGCGTACAACTTAAAAGCGACCAAACTTCAGAATGATCTTTGGAGTAGCGATCAGAGCAGTGTTCGAGAAAAAACGACCCCATATCAGTATCAAGTATGGAATGATGGCATACCAGTCGTCCCTCAAGCAAAACGATGGGCGCCAATCCATTTGTATGGATCGAGCCTTGAAACAACCACCTCTAGGATATGATGCGTGATTCCCGATCATCTCAGGGAAAATCGAGAAGCGCATTCACCTGCTTTGAGTGAATTAGTTAATAAATATAGAAAAACAAGCATCCTTCTTGTATGTAAGGATGCTTGTTTTCTATATTTATAAAAGCGCTAAGAAATGGCCTTTATTTCGACGAGCGGCTTGCTGGATCTAACCGACGTTCAATAAAGCCTAAGCCTAAGTCGGTGATGATTGCCATCAATGCAGTGGGTAAAGCTCCGGCAAGAATGATTGAAGCGCCATTGGTTGCATTTGTCCCACGGATGATGATATCACCTAGGCCACCAGCACCTACGAAGGCGCCAATGGCAGTGATTCCAATTGCAACGACTAATGCATTACGAATACCTGCCATGATCACGGAGACGGATAAAGGCAATTCGATCATATACAGTCGTTGCCAACTTGTCATGCCCATTCCTTTACCAACATCTAGTGTATTACGGTCTACCTGGCGCATGCCGGTATAGGTGTTTTTGATGATCGGTAAGAGCGAGTAGAGAAAAATCGTCAGAATAACGACATTGACACCTAATCCCATTCCAATCATCAAAATCGAGATCATTGCTAGCGAAGGGATCGTTTGGATGATATTGGCGATGCGGATCACCCAATCGGCCATACGCATCTTTTTAGAAATCCAGATTCCTAGTGGAATACCAACGATTGCAGCGAATAAAACGCCATAGATAGAGATCAGGAAGTGACGAACAAACTGTGCAAAGACATAACCGCCATTTTCCTGAAAATAGGCAATAAATTGTTGAAATAGATTCATGTCATTCATTTCGTCACTCTCCTTCAAAATAATTATTTTCTTGTAAGAAACGTTCTGCGACCACTGTCGGTTCCAACAGGTCATTATCAACTTGATAATTTAGTTGCTGCATTTTTTCAGTGGAGATTGTATCAGCAAGTTTGTTCAAGGCGTCCGCTACTTCTGGTGTGTCTTTGATTAATTTGTCATCGACTACTGGAGCTGCATCATAAGGTGGAAAGAAATTCAAATCATCTTCCAACATTACGAGGTCATAACTAGCGATCCGTCCATCCGTTGAATACCCGAGTACGATATCCATTTTTCCGTTGTCAACAGCATCGTAAACGAGACCGATCTGCATAGGCAAAATGTTTTTGAAAGAAAAGCCATATGCTTCTTGAAAGCCATCATACCCGTCACCTTCACGGGTGATCCAAGCTGTATCGACACCAGCAACCAACTGATCGGCAACGCCTTTTAAATCACTGACTTTTTTCAGATTATATTTTTCTGCAGTGTCTTTTCTGACTAGAAAAACATATGTGTTATCAAAGCCGTAGGAAGGAAACCAGGTCTGATGGTAACGTTTCTCAAATTCTTTTTTTACGGTATTAAAGGCAGCAGTTGGATCAGATTCTGGCTCTAAGCCAAGTGTTGTTGTCAAATCTGTTCCGGTATAACGAGCGGCAGAGATAGACGCATCGCCATTCATCATTGCTTGATGATTGATTGTCGTTGTTGCTAAGTTATTAATGACAGTGGTATTTTTGTCCGTATAATGTTCTACCATTCCTGCTACAATAGCGCCAAGAATCTGAGCTTCAGAAGTGATTCCTCCTGTGATAGCTACGGTGTCTTCATTAGATGTAGAAGCAAGTCCTGGAAAGGAGCAGCCTGAGAGTAAAATAATGATCATGGATAACAAAAGACCAAATTTCGCTTTGATTTTCATTTAGGCATCCCCCTTTAATGCAGCTGGTGTTAGTTTATTCTCAAGTAATCCGAGTAACCAGTCTGCTAAAAGTGCAAAAATCGTCACTGGGATTGTGCCGGCAAAAATCAATGCCGGTTGATAGTTATTCAATCCACTAAAGATCAAGTCTCCAAGCCCCCCTGCACCAATGTACGAAGCCAAGGTTGCCCAAGCTAAGACATAGACTGCTGACAAGCGGATACCTGCCATGATCGTTGGGATCGCTAACGGCAGTTCCACACTAATGATCGATTGGAAGTTAGTCATTCCCATTCCTTTAGCGACATCTCGATAATTCCAATCGACTTTCTTCATGCCAATATAGGTGTTTCGCAAAATAGGCAGCAAAGAATAGATAAAGAGTGCAACAATAGCTGGGACCTTACCGACCCCTAAAATCGGGATCATCAATGCCAACAGTGCCAATGAGGGAACAGTTTGCAAGGCACTAGTCACACCGATCACGATAGAAGCGGCTTTGGGAAAGCGTGTCAATAGAACGCCCAAAGGGACTGCAACGACAATGCCTAGAAATAGTGCGGCAAAGGAGATGTATAAATGCTCAATGCTTTTCGTGACCAATTGGCCGCCATATTCATTAAAGAAGCTTTGCATGGCTAGACCTCCTCTGGTTTTGCGGATTCGATCGCTTCAAGAAGGGAGGATTCCTCGCCCCAAATAACGTCATAAACAATATCGACTAATGAAGCACGCGTCAAAATTCCTACCAAATGATTCTCAGCATCCACGACTGGCACATATTTCAAACCGCGTTTAAGGATTCGTTGCAACGTATCTCGCAGTAAGGCGGTTTCTTTTACATAGAAAACATCTTTATTAAGAATATCCCCGACACTGGTTACTTTGCCTCGATTGCGGTCGATCGATTCTACATCGATATACCCTTTTAAGACATTGCTATTATCCGTCACTAATAATGTATCTACCCGTTTTTCTCTCATCAGGCGAATCGCTTCTTGTAAAGATTTTTCAGGAGTGATGGCGATTGGTGTTTTGAGCATGACTTCTTTAACTGGTGTGGTGTCTGGTTTTGCTTGCAGAAGGCGGTCTTCACCGATCAATTCTTCAACAAAGGTAGTAGCAGGATTTCGCAGAATATTTTGTGGTGTATCGAATTGGATAACGCGTCCTTCGCTCATGATCACGATGCGGCTAGCTAACTTTAATGCTTCATCCATATCATGGGTAACGAAGACGACGGTTTTACCTAAACGTTCCTGCAAATCTTTGATCAAATCTTGCAGTGAATCGCGAGTGATGGGGTCCAAAGCACCGAAAGGTTCATCCATCAAAATGATATCTTGGTCGGCTGCCAGAGCCCGAACAACACCGATCCGCTGTTGCTGTCCACCAGATAATTCGTGAGGGTAACGATCCAGCATTTCACGAGGAAGTTCCACCAGATCGATCATTTTCTCTGCTGTCTTATTTCGTTCTTCTTGACTGACCTTCAAAAGTTTTTGTACTAATGTAATATTTTCTCGAATCGTCATATGAGGCATCAAGCCGATGCTTTGGATCACGTAACCGATTTGGCGTCGTAATTCTACTGGATTGATATCGGTCACACTTTTGCCATCAATCAGAATTTTTCCTTTGGAGGGGTCTGTCATACGGTTGATCATTCGCATACAAGTAGTTTTACCACTACCACTGGTACCAATGAAACAAATAAATTCTCCCTTTTCAAAGGATAGATTGACATCTTCGACAGCCACTTTGCCGCCTTTATAGATTTTGGATACATGCTGAAATTCAATCATGATTTCACCTCTAGTTTTATTTAGGCGCAGCTTATTTACGCCTAGGGTCTGTAATTAGTATGCCCAAAAGTTTGCTGTTATTCAAATATTCTGCCTTTTTTATTCATATTTGCATATTATAAGCAAAATGTTTGAAACAAATCCAATCGAAATGAAAATCCAATAGGGAATATATGCATTATTCTTCATTTTGATTGTTATTTTTAAATGGGGATGAGTAGACTTTCTTCTTCACTAAAAGTGATATACAACATTTTAATATTAAATTAAAAGCGAACATTGCTGCTACAAGCGAGCATGTATCGAGTCACCAAATACTAAATCGATACATTTCAGATACATTTTTCCTTTAATTTAGCAGCAGGAGGTGTTCCGATGCGGAAAATAATTCTTATTTTGCTTTTTGTTTCAGTAGTCCTTGTTGGTGGTATTACTGGCTGGGCAGTCTATTCTGCAAATAAAATAAATACAAAAGTGTACGAAAAATTGAATCCTTCAGATGAGCAGTATGACTTAGATTACGACCAATTGAAACAAGAACCTTTTAATGTTTTGCTACTTGGCGTTGATACTGGAGAGTTTGGGCGAACGGATTCTGGTCGAAGTGACAGTATGATAGTCGCTCATATCAATTTAAAAAAGAAAGAATACACATTAATGGGAGTTGAACGCGATCTTTTAGTTGATATCGCAGACCAAGGAATGCAGGATAAATTAAATGCGGCGTATGCTTATGGAGGTGCAAGCTGTTCCGTTAAAACAGTAGAAAAAATGTTGGATATTCAAATTCCTTATTTTGTTTCTATTGATATGGGAGATTTTCAAAAGATTCTCAAAGAAGTAGGAGCTGTTCAAGTAGAAAATGAATTTGAGTTTAGTTCTGATGGATTCGATTTTCCTAAAGGTAAACTAACGTTATCTCCAGAAGAAGCACTTTCTTGGGCGAGAATGAGGTATGAGGATCCACGAGGGGACTATGGCAGACAAATGCGGCAACAGTTGTTACTGAAAGGTGTTTTGGAAAATATGGCGCAATTGAACCAAGTCACAAAATGGAATGCATTTATCGATATCTTGACAGATAACATCAAAACCAATCTACCCATTACCAATCTTGTTCTTCATGCGAAGAAACTGATGAAAGAGCCAACAATTATTCATGACCAAGTGATTGGAGAGGAATTGATTCAGAATGGAATCTCTTATCAAACAGTTTCGACAGAAGAGATAGCAAGAGTTCATGATGTATTGACAACAAATAAGGAGGAAAAGCAATGAAAAAGATCCGTTTACTCATAACTGGCTTTATCTTTTTGTTAGTACTTTGCGGCTGTGCACGAATCAGTGAGGAATTTGCTAGAGGAAAAACAGAGAACAATCTGTCCCAGTCCTCCGAGTTAACAAGCAACAGTAGTTCTTCAAGAACAGTGACAAGTAACAATAAGGCTACTACAGAGACTAGTTTGGAAAATATACTAGAAAGCACTACAGAGACAGAGGAGATTCCTTCAAATAAAAAAAGGTCGC
This sequence comes from Enterococcus sp. FDAARGOS_553, assembly GCF_003812305.1. Classification (NCBI taxonomy): domain Bacteria; kingdom Bacillati; phylum Bacillota; class Bacilli; order Lactobacillales; family Enterococcaceae; genus Enterococcus; species Enterococcus sp. FDAARGOS_553. The sequence continues at coordinate 553,770 of NZ_CP033740.1, read as the reverse complement.
TTTGACATTTGACGATGGGCCAGATCCCAGCAATACACCTAAATTATTGGAACTATTGAAAAAAGAAAAAGTGCCAGCTACTTTCTTTTTAGTAGGACAGAACGTAGAGATGTATCCCGAGGTGGTGAAAGCCATCGCAAAGGATGGCCAAACTATCGGTAGCCATACCTATGATCATCAAGACCTCAGCACATTGGACGAATCTGGAATGACTAATGAGATCACGAAGACCGATCAATCTATCAAGAAACTCACAGGCAAAAAACCAGCCTATTTTCGCCGCCATATGGTTCTGTCAATGCAAAAGCTGCAGAATTGATCAATCGTCCCATCATCCAATGGTCTGTTGATTCAGAAGATTGGAAATCTAAAGATGCCCAAATGATCATTGATAAAGTAACGAGTTCTGTCTATGATGGTTCGATTATTTTGTTGCATGACATTCATCCGGAAACCATTGCTGCAGTCCCTGAGATTATTCGTGATTTAAAAAAAGAAGATTATCAATTTGTGTCTTTAGATACTCTTTTGAATAATCCTTCCAGCAATGAGACTTATTACGGAGAAAATGATCATCGGCCAGCCGGAGGTTAAACATGGATAAACACTATTCAGCAGGCATCGATTTTCTTAGGGCATTTGCGGTTATTGCTGTTATTCTCTACCATTTGCCTCAATATTCTTTTCAAGGAGGAAATCAAGGCGTAACGATTTTCTTTGTTATTTCGGGTTACTTGATGGCAAAGAATGCTTCCTATGCGTATCAAAAAAAACAGTTCTCCTGGATTGGCTTTTATAAGAAACGGATCAAACGGATTTATCCGTTTCTTTTATTCTCCTTACTTATCTTTATTCTGATAGCTGGGAGTATTCAAATCCGAATGCTAGGAAACATCAAAAGTGAACTTCCAAGTTTACTCTTTGGATATAACAACTGGTGGCAGATCCACGAAAAAGTCTCTTATTTTGATCGCTTCGCAAATTCGTCCCTATTTAAACATTACTGGTCTTTGGCGGTGGAATTACAATTTTATCTAGTTTTTCCACTCTTCTTTCTAACAGTCATGCGTTTGTCTAGAAAAAGAGGCTATCAGCTTATGTATCTTCTTACCATTATTTCGATTCTCACCAGTCTGTTATCGCCGTTTTCTATCGCTTATTACAATACCTTTGCTCGACTTTATCCGTTTATAGTTGGCATGTTTGGTTTTTTCAATAGAAAGAACATTAATGATGTCATTTCTTCAAAAAAAGTAACGAAGTTTTGGCTCATCATGAGTTGTTTGACTCTGGCTGTCTTTATTCCGCTGCCTTCGTTTACAGGTAGCTCATTGCTTGTCAGTGTATTAACAATGCTATTACTCGTTTTGATAAATGACAAAGAAGTGGAAAAAAGAACCAAAATCGCCAAATTCCGTCTTCAATATATAGGCAAAATTAGTTATGAATTATATTTGGTTCACTATTCGGTGTTTATTCTCCTAGTGAATATAGCACCTAAGATGAATCCTCTAATTGAATTGGTAGTGGTTCTGATCATGACGGTTCTGATGATTGCTGGCTTTCATTCTTTCATGCATTTAAAAAGAAAAGCAGGACGTTACCTTGGAGCAGGTCTTGTTGCTGTTGCAATCGGAATGATCATTTTTGCACCGACTAACCGTCTGACTGCGGATCAAAACGAATTGAAACAAGAGTTAAGCAGTAATCTGAAAAAGATAGAGAATCAACCCAATCAAAAAGGAAATATCTTATTTCTAGGGGATTCTGTGATGCTTGGAGCATATCAAGAATTGGAAGATACGTTTAGTGGGCAAGCAACCGTTGATGCGAAAGAATCACGGCAAATATCTAGTTTGGCAACGATTCTTCAAGGGTATCCCAATTTAGCTGATTATTCGACGGTAGTAATCGGACTGGGTACAAATGGTATTATTTCGGATGAGTCAATCGATGAAATCCTTACTCAATTAAAGGATAAACAGATATACTGGATAACTATCAAATGTCCGGAAGGCTGTCAAGAATCTGTGAATCAAAAATTAGCAGAGCTTCCTAGTCGCTACAAGAATGTCAATATCATCGACTGGTTTAGCCACAGCAAAGACCACCCAGAATACTTTTATGATGATGAAACTCATTTGAATGGGGAAGGACGCAGTGTTTATGCCCAATTAATGAAGTCTGTTCTTTCTAAATAGTGGGACAATGGCTAGGAGAGCGCGTTAAGACAGGAGGAACCATGTATTTACTAAATAAAACAATGAATGGGATTCGGTTATATTATTTGATTTTACTGGGAATCTTATATCTTTCATTTTATCAATCAAGTGTCTATTTTCTTTTCTTTACTAATACTATTTTGGCATATATTCCAATAGAATTAACCTTTCTTGCAATGTATTGTAAAAAAAAGTACATTATAGTGGTAGTTGTGTGTCTCTGGCTTGTTTTTTTACCAAATAATTTTTATCTCATGACAGATCTATTTCATCTTTCTTTATTGACACCTTATGATGAAGTAACATTGTTGATAAGTAAGGATTTAATGAATTGGATCAAACTTTTTCTGATTTTGTTGGCAGTGATGCCTTCAACAATTTTGGGCTGCTGGAGCATTGACAAGATTGCAAGAATATTAGTAGAGAAATTAACCATTGGTGTCTACCCAGCGCTTTTGATTGCGTGTCTTTTATTTATGGATTCTATTGGGATTTATATTGGGCGATTTACCCGTCTTAATAGTACAGATATTTTTGTGCGTCACAATCAAGCGCTTCAAAAAATTTTCGCTGATTTTGAAGATATTGACAATCGATCGATCGTACTTTTACTTTTGCTCTATCTTTTTTTGTGCGGTATCATGATCGGCTATCAGCTTATAAAACAGCTTCTTTACAAAAATTGGGAAGAAAGTGTGAAATCAAATGGATGTACTCATAGTAGAAGACAATCAAGCCATAAATAACCTGCTAGTAAAAAGCCTCGCAAAAAAAGGCTATCGAACGATCCCGATTTTTGATGGCAAAAGTGCCGCAGATTACATTGAAAATCATGAGGTGGATCTGATTCTTTTAGATATCATGTTACCAGAAATAAGTGGGGATGAATTAATAGACTATTTTGTCGAATTTGATATCCCAGTTATCTTTTTAACTGCCAAGAATACCTTGCATGATAAAGTGCGAGGATTAAAGTTAGGTGCAGAAGATTACATTACGAAACCTTTTGAACTAGAAGAATTATTTGCTCGAGTTGAAACAGTACTTCGCAGAAGGAAAAAGAGTTCTGTTTCTGAGATAAATTGGCACAACATCCGTATTGAAGACGAGAAGAGAAGTGTATTTTTTAACAATGAGTTGATTGCATTGACGCCTAAAGAATATCAATTGTTCATTTATCTCGTTCAAAATCGCGGAATTATTTTAGAGCGAGAAACGATTTATCAACGAATTTGGGAATCGCCAAGTGAGCCAGATAGCAGAACTCTTGATTTACACATTCAGCGGATCAGAAAGAAACTGCATTTGGAAAACGAGCTGCGAACGATTTATGGTGTAGGGTACTTATTGGAGGAATAAGATGAAATATGCGACAAAAGCATTCTATTGGCTGCTATTCTTTTTTTTACTTTTGTATTTAGGGATCAGCACCATCAGTTTGCGGATCATCGCTCAACATGCAATCAATCAGGAATATGATCAAGCACTAGCTACCCAAAAAAGTGCTGCGATACTATTTGCAGCCAAAATTGAAGATCAAGAACCTACGAAAGAGCAGTTACGGAATCTAAGTGATATAGTCAAGAGCACGGTAAAGAATGATTTTGAAATTTTGGATAAAGAAGGAAAGAGTGTGTATGCCAGTACAACTGACTTTCCAAGCATAACAGAGGTTGTTGATTACGATTCAATTAAGAAGAACACAATCAACATTAGCCCAATCATCACAATCAAACAAGAGAAGTTTTTATTTACAAGCTCGACAATTGGAACGACAGACTATTATTTGGTGTCTAAGCAGAATCTAATCACTTATCAAAGTATTCTGAAGAAAGCAAGTCATTATTTTCGAATGATTTTATTTCTTTTGCAGATCGTTTTGATTCCAATGTCGTGGTTTTTATCAACCCTCATCACTAAACCGATTCAAAAATTGATTGATCGCGCAACAGAGATTGCAAAAGGGCAAACAACAAAGCCTTTCGTTGTTGAAAAACGTGGAGATGAAGTTGAAAAGCTTGCCAACAGCCTAAACGACATGGCCAATAAATTAAATCAAGACATAGAACAAATCAGTCAGGAAAAAGAAAAGCAAGAATTATTTGTCTCAAGTTTATCCCATGAAATTTCTACCCCGCTAACGTCGATCATCGGCTATGCGCAAATGTTGCAGTGGGAGGATCTAAAGGAACCTTCTTCGGAATTTGTCGATTATATTTTAGAAGAAAGTTTCCGCTTGAAAAGCCTATCAGAAGATGTTTTGCGTTTATTGTACTCGAAGAAAAATGAAATGAATCTCGAAGCAATATCGACAGACCAGATTGACTCTTATATTACTCAATTTGTCTCTGGATTAGATGAGCGGATCCTTTTGCAGATGACTCTTCAAAAGGCCACCATACGAATGGACTTTAACCTATTTAAATTAGTCATTGCAAATATATTTTCTAACGCATTAGATGCGATGAAGGATAGGAAAGAGATGTGCATCACTGGCTACAGTAATGAAGGACGATATTATTTTATACTGAAAGATACTGGTCAGGGAATTCCCGAAGAGATTATTGATCAAGTCACTGATGAATTTTTTACGGGGGATGTCACTAGAAATTCTGGGCATTTAGGCTTAGGGCTTTCATTAGTGAAGAATATTATCTCACTTCATGAAGGGCAAGTGACGATCACTAGTGAGAAAGGTGAAGGAACGTTTATTACGATCGACTTTCCTTTAGATGAGGACTGAAGATGAGGAAAAGAATAAAGATAAGTCTGATCCTCCTATGGGTCGGTTTCAACGTATTTCTACTATTTTTACCAAATATGCTGTTTACAGATTCATTGTCAAAGCCAGTCGTATTTGAAGAATCCTTGGAGCTGCCTTCAAATAAAAGTACATTAGAAGAAGTGCTCACGAACGCCGGGAAAGTAACGCAATATAATAATACGGGAGAAGGAAGCCAGTATGTCAATACATATGCGGTGGAAATAGAGAAGCTGCTAAAAGAAATGGGAATCTCTTCAGAATACTTGGTTACGTTATCCCAGAATCTAAAGATTGATTCGGAAACTGTTTATTGGCAAATCAATTATTCTTCGATCGAAGGTTATGGGGAAGCCCTGATTGAGGAATCGACTAATAAAATCGTCCAATTTAAATATTACCCAGAGCAATCATTTCAAGAGATAGATCCTGAGAAAATTTTAGGGGCATATTTTAAGTATCTAAACATTGAAATTTCCTCAATAAAAAAAGATAGTCCACTATTTGAAGTATCTTTTGCTGACGGCCAAAACATCAAAGCGGTTATTGATAATTATCGTATTATTCTTAATTATCCCAGTGTTGAATAGGACAAGTAATGGAACAAGTAGCATTTTTTGAATATAGTTCTCCTTGGAGCGATTAAGAAAGGAATGAAAGGATGGCTTTATGAATTTTCGATAGAAGTGAATCGATAGAGACGAAGTGATTCGTAAAGCATAGGTTAGCAGTTCAACCTAAATGTCTTTCGTGGTTAGTTTGAATAATGGAAAAAGAATACTGGAAACGAATTTGCTTGCTTACTGCAATTCCCGATTGGAATAAAGATTCAGAGATTGTTACAGAAGTTGAACGATTAAGAAAGAAATATGAAGGCTATCGCAAAGAAATTGACTCGAAAAAAGTCATGGTTTTTTATAAAAACAACAGCAGTTATGTTTATGACACATTGAAAAAATGTGCTCAGCAAGAAAAAATCCCACGTGAAAAAATTTTGTTTTATTCACAAAACGATAAAGCAGATAAAAAAGGCAGAAGATTCCGTGTTATCGGTTAAAATTCTCTAATAGATTAGGAGCACCGTGAAAAGGTTCTAGTCTCTCTAGCGCTCTTTTTATTTAAAGCTATGCCTAGTTTCCTAATTGGCGAGTAATCTCTAAACATGATAGAATAGACGGGCATATGAAAGAAAGAGAGTGACGACATGCTTACAACAGAAGATTTTGACTTTGAGTTACCGGAAGAATTGATCGCTCAAACGCCGCTTAGCGATCGCTCCAGTTCCCGCCTATTGGTCGTGGACCGAGAAAGCGGTGCAATGGAAGACAAACATTTTTATGACATTATTGATGAATTAGCTCCTGGCGATGCCCTTGTGATGAATGATACTCGCGTTTTGCCCGCTCGTATCTATGGCGAGAAAATCGAGACCGGCGCTCATCTAGAGATTTTATTGTTAAACAATATCGAAGGGGACAGTTGGGAAACATTAATCAAACCTGCCAAGCGAGCAAAAGTCGGTACGAAGATCACCTTTGGCGACGGTCGCTTAGAAGCGGTCGTTGAAAAAGAACTCGAACATGGTGGCCGAATTATTCGATTCAGCTATGATGGGATTTTCTTAGAGATTTTAGAATCTTTGGGTGAAATGCCATTGCCGCCATACATCAAGGAACGATTGGAAGATCCAGATCGTTACCAAACCGTTTATGCTAAAGAGAATGGATCTGCAGCGGCACCAACGGCCGGTTTGCACTTTACGCCAGAATTATTGAAGAAAATCGCTGATAAAGGGGTCAAATTAGTTTATTTGACCTTACACGTGGGTCTAGGAACTTTCCGCCCAGTTAGCGTCGATAATATTGCGGATCACGAAATGCACAGTGAATTTTATCGATTGACGGAAGAAGCGGCGGCTCAATTAAACGATGTGCGGGCAAATGGTGGGAAAATCGTTGCGGTCGGAACGACTTCGATCCGTACATTAGAGACGATTGGTACCAAATTTGATGGCGATATCAAAGCCGACAGCGGCTGGACGAGTATTTTCATTACCCCCGGCTATCAGTTCAAAGTTGTCCAAGCCTTCTCAACGAATTTCCATTTACCGAAATCGACATTGGTAATGTTGGTCAGTGCCTTTGCCGGACGCGATCTAACATTAGAAGCTTATCAGCATGCCATCGATGAACGTTATCGCTTCTTTAGTTTTGGCGATGCCATGTTCTTAAAATAAAAAACTGAACGACAAGAGCGGCTCGTTAAGTTGGGATACTTCTCAACTTTTTGAACTGCTTTTTTGTCGTCCAGCTTATAACTAAGGGAAGGTATAAGTGGTGGTCGCTGATGGTTGGTTCATGCAAAGCAATTGTTTCTCAAAATTTGTTTTCTTTTACAAACTTACACATGTTTCGTGTGTACTGATACAACGTAATAGACGTATCCTTTTTTCGAAAAGATTCTCGATTTTGTGTTACGCTTTTCTGTTACTTTACACGCTTGATACTAGGTGAAACTTGTACGTTCAACAACTTTTAGTAGATTGAGTTTGCGATATTTACAAGACCACCAACAGAGTTGCTACCTTCCTTACACCTATACTATAGCATATTTAGGAAGCGTTTGCAAATAGGTAGGGTATACAAAGTACAACGATCAAATCACAATTTAAAATCTAAAAAGCTGACTTACTAAAACATCGTTTATTCAATAATCAGCAAATCAGCAATCACTCGTTGACGTTCCTAGAGAGAGTCCACTAATTGTTAGGATCGTTGGTAAACTTTATAAGGGCGTCCGATTTTGGTATAGATAATCTGACTGGTAACATAGTTATTTTTTTCTAAGTAAAGCATGTATTTACGGACTGAGACATGAGAAAATCCGCTGATCTCTACCAAGTCTGGGATCGTGAAAGTGTCTGGAAATGTTTGGATAGCCGCTTTGATGCGATCCATGGTATCAGGAGAGAGTCCTTTATCCAGTTCTGTAAGGGATGACTCGGGACTCTTCTTTGCAACCATTATTTGATCAATGGTTTCTTGGGCAAGACTGTCTTGTTCCAAAGCTTCTTGCCGTTTTAGAAATAGTTCGATGCTTTGCCGGAAACGTTCATAGGTAAAGGGCTTGACGAGATAGTCCAGAACACCTAAATGTAGTCCATGCTGAATAGTTTGTGTCTCATTGGCTGCTGTGATCAAGATCACTTCGATGGCTTGCTGAGAGTTCCGGATCTCTTTGAGCAAGTCTAAGCCGTTGCCATTTTTCAAATGGACATCTAGCAGCACTAAATCAACTTGTTTGTTTTGTAGTAAGTATTCAGCATCTGTCACAGCATCTGCCGAATAGATTTCTTGAAATCTGCCGATTTTTTCTAAATAATTCCGATGGATAAATTCCACCATTGGGTCATCTTCGACAATTAATCCATGTAATGGTTTCATTTTATCACCCCATGATAATGCGTTTGTAATTGGAGAACGACAAAGTTAGGTTGTTCTTCTATCAAAAACTCTGCCTGGTAATCTTTTAACATTTGTTGGAAATAGTTGCTGTGAAAACTATCCTGCAATTGCTGCTGATCCGTTGTGGTCAGCTGAATGGTATAGGTCGTTGTCAGCAGGCCTGTTTCATGATGGATCTCGATCCGCAAATCTTCTATGGTGTTTAGTTGCAACAAAACATGATGAATATACCGGTAAAGATCGATCAACGATTTTGTTTCAACTTCTTGCGAATTGGCGGGAATTTCTGGTGAAATCTCGATCATCAAGTGGATTTTACGCTCAAAGAACTTTTGACGTTCGCCAATCAAAAATCCAGCAACTTGCGGATTCTGAACTAAAAAAGACAAGCGATGAGAGAACTCTTTTTCTGGAGTCAAAATATCATCCAGATAAATTTTCAATTCATCATAGGCTTTTAAATCAGCGAGCCCATAGATCACATGCAGTTTATTCATAAACTCATGGGACTGAGACTGCAGCGCACTGGCGTAAGCAGTAGTATTGGCTAACTGATCCATGACGAATAACGATTCTGTCGCATTGCGCAAAAACACGATCCAACCGATCCGTTTCTGATCCACATTGATCGGTGCAGAGGAAAAAAGAAAATCCTGTCCATTTTGCCGATAGAGCTGTTCAACATTTCGCTCCAAGTCTACAGCATCGGTCTGCAAGATCAAATCCTGCAAATGTTTGCCGACCAAGGAGTCATTGTGTCCACTGTTCTTTTGGTAAAGCTCGTTGGCGGCGATATTTGCCAAATTGATTTGTTGGTTCAAATCCAATACAATGACCGCATCTTTAGTTTCTTCCAACATGGCATTGCGTTCTTCAAAGAGACGTGAGATTTCTTTTGGTTCTAAATTATGAAGTTGCCGTTTCAAATAATAGGCAAGTCCAGTTGCTGCAAAGGCGGCGATTGTGATACTTAATGCTAAGGCAAGTAGATACCCTTCCCGAGAACTCTTTACTAAAGCACTCAAGGACTGCATACGGATCCCTAAAGCTACTACACCGATTTGTTTTTGCGATTCAGTGAGGGAATAGACGGGAACGAATCCCCGCAACGAGCGACCCAATGTTCCTTCACTGACAGAAACATGTTCTTTTCCTTCCAATGCAGTGACTTCATCACCGCCTTCGAAGTGTTTGCCGATTTGGGTCTCATCTGGATGAGTCAAACGAATGGCTTGCATATCCATAACTACCACGAAATCCAACCCGTGTATGTGTGTCACTTCATTTGTGTAAGCTTCCAATTGATCGTTGGAACGTCCTTCTTCCAAAGCGGTAGTCACTTGTGGATCGATCGCCAGCTGTTTACCGACGGACAAGAGCAGGTGTTCTTCGTTGGAGCGAATAAATGTGGAATTTTGAATAAGGACTAAACCATAAAGAATGGAAGTGACAATGAGTAAGACGATTGTAAAGACTAAAGTCAATACCCCCCATAACCGTAACCCTTTTTTCACTACATTTCCCCCTTTATTCGTAAATTATAACATAGCGGCGGAATCCCTAAAGACGCTTTAATTAATTTAAATACTTAAAATAATTAAATAAACTACGAAAAAGAAAACGCTTGCTTTAATCTGTGTGTAACGAGGTACTCGTAGAACTAGTAGATCAATTTAGGAGGAAAGCAAAATGGAAAAGCATATCGAACCCCATGTGGCGAGAGAACAGGTTGAATCTAAAGCAAAAGAAGAGAAGCTAATTGATCGGTGGATGAAAATCAAAATTGGATCAGTTCCGCTGCCAGTATACATTGTTTTATCAACAGTCATCGTAGTCACGGGTCTGTTACAACAATTACCCGTAAATATGCTAGGTGGTTTTGCGGTCATTTTGACTTTAGGGTGGTTATTAGGAACGATTGGTGCCACTATTCCTTTTATCAAGAATTTCGGTGGTCCGGCAATTTTATCTTTATTGGTTCCATCTATTTTGGTTTTCTTCAACTTAGTCAATCCGAATATTCTTGAGTCTGCCGATATTTTGATGAAGCAAGCCAACTTCTTATATTTTTATATTGCTTGTTTAGTTTGCGGCAGTATTTTAGGGATGAATCGCAAAATCTTAGTCCAAGGTTTGATGCGGATGATTATTCCCATGATGATTGGGATGATCTGCGCCATGGGTGTTGGTACGCTAGTTGGTGTATTATTAGGTTTAGAATGGCAACATACGTTGTTTTTCATCGTTACTCCAGTGTTAGCTGGCGGGATCGGTGAAGGAATCTTGCCTTTATCACTAGGCTACAGTGCCATTACTGGTATGGGGAGTGAACAGCTGGTCGCACAACTGATTCCAGCAACGATCATTGGTAATTTCTTCGCGATCATGTGTACCGCATTGCTCTCTCGCTGGGGAGAAAAACGACCAGATCTTTCTGGGGGTGGACAATTGGTCAAAATGAAAAATGATGATGACATGGCAGATGCGTTAAAAGATGATTCCGGCGCTTTTGATATCAAGAAAATGGGCGCTGGTGTGCTGACCGCTTGTACACTGTTCATTGCTGGTAGTTTACTGCAGCATTTGACTGGGGTTCCTGGTCCTGTATTGATGATTGTCTTAGCCGCTTTTTTGAAATACTTGAATGTGGTGCCGGCAGAAACACAACATGGCTCCAAACAATTGTATAAATTTATTTCCGGCAACTTTACTTTCCCATTGATGGCTGGTTTAGGATTGTTGTATATTCCATTGAAAGACGTTGTGGGAACACTGAGTGTCTCTTATTTCTTAGTCGTCATCAGTGTAGTGTTCACGGTAATTGCCACCGGGTTCGTCGTATCACGTTTCATGAACATGTATCCCATCGAAGCCGCAATTATTTCTGCTTGTCAAAGCGGTATGGGAGGCACAGGAGACGTAGCGATCTTAAGTACCGCTGACCGTATGAACTTGATGCCTTTTGCCCAAGTAGCTACCCGTTTAGGCGGCGCCATCACAGTGATTGCCATGACCGCAATCTTGCGAATGATTTTTTAATAAAAAATAGAAAAAACGATCAACTATTGGAGGAACGAATCATGTCAGAAGATGTAAAAGAAATCGCTTTGCGACAAGCCAAAGAACATGGCGGTAAATTGGAAGTAGTATCAAAAGCGGCGATTGAAAATCGAAGAGACTTAAGCATTGCCTACACTCCGGGTGTCGCTGCCGTATCTTCCGCGATTGCAGAAGATAAACAGCTGGCCTATTCATTGACAACAAAGAAAAACACAGTCGCTGTTGTAAGCGATGGTTCTGCTGTGTTAGGTCTTGGTAATATTGGAGCAGAAGCAGCAATGCCGGTCATGGAAGGGAAAGCCGCTTTGTTCAAGCGATTTGCAGATGTAGATGCTATTCCTATCGTTTTAGATACTCAAGAGACAGAAGAGATTATTGCGATCGTCAAAGCAATTGCACCGACCTTTGGTGGAATCAACTTAGAAGATATCAGTGCGCCGCGTTGCTTCGAAATCGAACAGCGGCTGATCGAAGAGTGTGCGATCCCGATTTTCCACGATGACCAGCATGGGACGGCAATAGTTGTCTTAGCGGCTGCTTTCAACAGCCTGAAATTGATTGGCAAATCACTAGCAGAAGCCAAAATCGTTGTCAATGGCGGTGGTTCTGCTGGACTTTCTATTACTCGTAAGTTTTTGGCAGCTGGTGCAAAAAATGTCATTGTCGTAGACAAGGTGGGGATCTTGAATGAAGAAAATGATCAGTTACCACCTCATCACGCAGAGATTGCTAAAGTGACAAACCGTGACCATCTTTCTGGTGATTTGCAGACAGCGTTGAAAGGTGCTGATATCTTCATTGGTGTTTCTGCTCCAGGAGCACTGAAGAAGGAATGGATCGCTGAGATGGGAGATAAGCCTGTGATTTTTGCTATGGCTAATCCAGTACCGGAAATCTTCCCAGACGAAGCCTTAGCAGGAGGTGCCTATATCATTGGTACTGGACGCAGTGATTTTCCTAATCAAATCAACAATGTGTTGGCTTTTCCTGGTATTTTCCGTGGAGCTTTAGATGCTCAAGCCCGCAAAATCACGGTTGAGATGCAGATTGCCGCAGCAAAAGGAATTGCTAGCTTGATTCCAGACGAGGAGCTGTCACCAACAAACATTATTCCGGATGCTTTCCAAGAAGGAGTAGCCAAAATCGTTGCGAATTCAGTCAAAGATGCTGTGGAAGCAAAACGTGTCAATTAACGGAAGAAACATTACGTTGAGAACAATTTTTCATTCAATCAAAAAGGACCTTACTTTGATATGTCAAAGTAAGGTCCTTTTTTTAAGCTAATGTCTGTTTTGGCAAGTTTTCATAAAAGGCTGCTTTGGTAGCACTGATATAAGGTGTCAACCAAAGATACCCGATACCAGCTGTGATAATGGCTAGAATGTGCCAGCCAATAAAACTCAAATCAAGTAAGAACAGTTTTCCTTTATACCCTTTCATCAATCGGCGGCTAGCCGTGATGCAAGCAAGAAAATCTGGCCGTGTACCTGTTTGCTCATAGGTATCATAGTAGATGAAGTATGCTTGTGAGTAGGAATAGGATTTGATGATTCCTGGAATCACAAATAATAATGCCCATAAACTAACGAAAATCGTTGATAAAATATAGATGACAATGATACCAAGTGCGAATACACCGCTAAATCCACGAAAGACATCAGAAAATGGACGAATCTCTTGTTTATTGCCGCGTAACAAATCAAGGAATGTCCAAGAAATCCCGGCACCAAACAATGCTGAGAATAATCCGCTGATCAAGCCACCGCCACTACCGCCAGTTGAGTTCGACGCTTCATTGATGGATTGACTATCAAAGGCACCATTTTGACTTAATGCCATCAAAGGCAACACAACAATCACTACGATCACAACAGCAAAAGCAATAGAGATCAACGTAGGGACCAAGCACATCAATACGCTATCTTTCCAGCGTCCATTCAGAACGGATTTGGCTTCACTTTTTAGTTGTCCTCTAGTTTTCATAAAAAAACCTCCTTTCTATCTGTTTAACATGATAGCAAATGAGCATGGATTGTACAAAAAATAAAGCAAAGAAAGGAAAGTTTTTTTGAAAAAGAGGAAGAGAAGCTGAAACCTTCTTGCAAATTCCTAACGCAACCCTTATCATTAATAGCGTTGCACAGTTAATCGAGTCTATAAAGAAAGTAGGGAAATGAATGTCGCAACCTGCCATTCGTTATCGTCTGATCAAGAAAGAGAAACATACAGGTGCCCGTTTAGGTGAATTGATCACACCGCATGGCACTTTTCCAACGCCAATGTTTATGCCTGTAGGAACTTTAGCTACTGTTAAGACCCTTGCACCGGAAGAACTGAAAGCCATGGGCGCTGGTGTCATTTTAAGTAATACATATCACTTATGGCTGCGACCAGGAGAAGATCTAGTGGCCGAAGCAGGTGGGCTGCATAAGTTTATGAATTGGGATCAGCCGATTCTAACCGATTCTGGTGGCTTCCAAGTTTTCTCACTAGCAGATATGCGAAATATTGTTGAAGAAGGTGTCCATTTCAAGAACCATCTAAACGGTTCAAAAATGTTCCTTTCACCAGAAAAAGCTATCGATATCCAAAACAAACTAGGTTCGGATATCATGATGAGTTTTGATGAATGTCCGCCATTCGATGAAAGCTATGAGTATGTCAAAAAATCAGTAGAGCGGACTTCTCGCTGGGCAGAACGCGGATTGAAAGCTCATGCCAATCCAGATTCTCAAGGCCTATTCGGGATCATTCAAGGGGCCGGTTTTGAAGATTTACGGAAACAAAGTGCGCAAGATTTGATCAGCATGGACTTTCCTGGTTATTCGATTGGCGGTTTGTCAGTAGGCGAGCCAAAAGCTGAAATGAATCGCGTCTTGGAATTTACCACACCATGGATCCCTGACCACAAACCTCGCTATCTGATGGGGGTAGGAGCCGCAGATTCTCTGATCGACGGCGTTATTCGCGGGGTCGATATGTTTGACTGCGTATTACCGACTCGAATCGCCCGTAACGGAACATGTATGACGTCTAAAGGTCGTTTAGTCGTGAAGAATGCCCAGTTTGCCCGAGATTTCCGACCAATTGATGAAAACTGTGATTGTTATACTTGTAAGAATTACTCACGGGCGTATATTCGTCATTTGATCAAATGTGATGAAACATTCGGGATCCGATTAACTTCTTATCACAATGTTTATTTCTTGTTGAATTTGATGAAACAAGTCCGTCAAGCGATCATGGATGACAACTTGCTGGAATTCCGGCAACATTTCTTCGAAGAATATGGCTTCAATAAAGAAAATGCCAAAAATTTCTAATTTATTCTGGTAAAACGGTAGGAATACACGTCAGATTCTGATAAAGTATCTATAGAAAAGTAAAAAAATCGAGGTGAAAAAAATGGCACAATCTTTACCAATGCTCTTTATGCTTGTTGCTTTGGTGGCAATGTGGTTCTTCATGAGCCGTTCACAAAAGAAACAACAGCAAGAACGAAAAAACTTATTGGAAAATATGAAGGCTGGAGATCGCGTAGTAACAATTGGCGGACTTCATGGCGTTCTTTCTGAAGTAAATACAGACAAGAGTACAGTTGTCATCGACTGTGAAGGTATTTTCTTAGAGTTCGATCGGGCAGCGATTCGTACCGTGACACCTGGTACTGGTGCATCTGTTGCAACTGAAATCGAACCAGCTGATGTTGTTGATGAAACAAAAGCAGACGATACAAAAGAATAATTTTTTTCGATCCGTCTGACAAAGACAGCTAGGACTAGAGCGTGGGACAAAAGTAAAAAAAACTTTTGTCCCACGCTCTAAACACGTCTAGATGGTGGGAGCAGAAGCAACTCCTTCGGAAACAAGTCGAAATACCCCAAAATTTGAGAAGCAATTTCCGCGTATTCCTTCTTATTTCTAGGAGTTTAGCACCTCTGTCCCAGCCTCTTTTTTTATAGAGTGGCGTTTGTCCAGATTTTCGCTTGTTCTTTAGCAAGAGCAAAAAAATCAGCAAGCAAAGCATGGAGAACAGGTCTTTTTCTACATTAATAGCCCCCTTAACAAGCATTTCTGTTAAGGGGGCTGTTTGTTTGGTAAAAGTGATGCTGCTACTCGATCGGAATGGTTTTCTTAGGTTCTTTGCCGTGATCATCTTTTGGCAAAGTCAATTTAAGAATACCTTCAGAATAAGAAGCTTTGATGTCGTCTTCTTTGACATTTTCTAGCAAATATTGGCGACGAACACTTGTTAAACTACGCTCGCTGCGTACTAGTTTTCCTTTTTTATCTTCAGTCGTAGTATCCGATTGATGTTGACCAGCAATCGTCAAAATACCATTCTCATAAGTGACTTGAATATTTTCTTTAGGAATACCAGGCAGCTCTGCTTCAACGAGATATTCCGAATCATTTTCGTGAATATCTGTTTTGATCATGTTCGCTTTAAAACCATCAAAAAAACTGCGACCAAAATCTTCGAAGAAATTAAAAGGTGTCATACTATAGGCATCTGAGCGACGAGGTTCAATCTCATGTGACATAATAATCAATCCTTTCTTTATTTTTCTTTCCAATTATTATTTTAGTCAAAATTAGTCAGTTTTCAAGTATTTTACTCTCTTTTTCTAGCCCGCATGTCAGGATAAATTTTACCCCTCGATCCTGAGAAAGACTATGGATCAGCAAAGGCGGTTTCTTTAAAGAAAATAAGTTTTTTGATGACAGTATATACTTAATGATATATACTATAATCGAAGCGGAAGGAGATGCTTATGCCAAAAAGAATAAAACGATTAGCTGTTGCACTCATTTATGCACTGTTATCATCCATCGCATTGAATATGTTCTGGCTGCCAGGAAATATATTTGCCAGTGGAATTACTGGACTTTCACAATTATTGTCGCAGCTCTTGGAAGTATACTTTGGTAACGAGTGGTCAATCCCTGTGTTGGTCTTATTTTTTAACGCGCCATTGTTAGCGATTGCATGGTGCAAAATCGATCGTGATTTCGCGCTTATGACGGTTTGTACTGTCTTCCTCTCATCTGTTATGATGAAGGTGGTCCCAGTTGTCACATTGACTACAGATCCAGTCATCTGCGCTGTTTTTGGCGGTGTGCTCCATGGGTTTTCCGTTGGTCTGACTTTAAACGATGATTTTTCCACAGGAGGATTAGATATTTTAGGGATCTTAGTGAAGAGAATGACCGGCAAAAGTATTGGCAGTTTCTTTATCTTTTTCAATGTCAGTCTCCAACTCGTTGCTGGAATGATTTTTGGCTGGCCGTACACTTTTTATAGTGCAATCTCTTTCTTTATCAGTGGTCGAATGGTAGACTACGTGAATCTCAAGCAAAGGCGTGTGCAATTACTAGTAGTAACCGAAAAAGCAGAAGGTGTCATTGCAACATTACAATGTGCACTTCAGCGAGGGATCACAGTGATCAATGATGTTGAGGGGGGCTTTGATCATCAACAGAAGAAATTGTTGCTTTTAGTCATCTCCCAAAAAGAATTAAAGACAGTTGAAGGGATGATTCAATCCGTCGACAACCAGGCCTTTGTTAGTGTGGCTTCTGGTGTGAGTGCGAATCGTCCATTTTATGAATGGTAGAGTAGAAAGTAGGGAATCAAGTGAAAAAACAAGCCGTTTTTCAGGAAGTAGCAGATAAAATCGCCCAACGTGTCAATGATGGCACTTATGTAACGAGTCAGAAGCTGCCTTCTGATTATGATTTAGCGGAAGAATTTCAATGCAGTCGGCTAACTGTCCGCAAAGCCATCGATCTTCTGATCACCCAAAATATCCTAGTCAAAGAAAAAGGCAAAGGAACGTATGTGATGAAGCAGCCAAAGATCCAGAGTGGATCTGGCGGATTGCAAAGCTTCACCGAAACGGCCAAAGCCCAAGGAAAAAAGACCCGAACCGAAGTATTACAAGTAGAGACAGTGAAAGAATTACCGACTAAGATCCGACAGATGTTCGGCAACTATGGGAAAGAACCAATGGTGTATCTGACTCGTTTGCGTTATTTTGATGATGAACCGATGACGGTGGAGAACCTCTATGTATTGAAGCGTTATTTAGAAAAAGAGTCCGGCGAAATCACCAAAGATCAGTTAGAGTCTTCTTTATATGAAGTGATCGAAGCCAACATTGAGATTGGTTATTCCCATCAAGAAGTGGAAGCGGTCAAAAGTCCGCCAGACATTGCCAAGCTATTGCATGTATCCGAAGAGGAACCAATGCTTCTCGTCCATTCGATGACTTATTCCCCTTCTGCGAAACCGATCTTGTTCGATACATCTTTTTATCGTGCAGATAAATATACCTTTAAAAATACATTGGTACGTCAAAAATAAGGGGTGGCAAAAATGGACCAAATCAGCACAGCCATTGAGGAAAACTGGCTGGATTTTCTAAACTTACTCAAACAAGTCATGCAAGTTCCTAGTGTCAAATCTGAACCTATGCCACAGGCGCCCTATGGTACGGAAACTCGGCGAGTTTTGTCTTTGGTAATGGAAAAAAGTGCCGCTTTTGGATTTGGAACAAAGGTGATCGATGATGCGATCGGCTATGCACAGTGGGGACCAGAAGGGTCAGACTACATCGGTATCCTGGGACATCTCGATGTGGTGCCTGCGGGTTCAGACTGGGATTTTCCGCCGTTTGATTTAAGCGAAAAAGACGGCCGCCTTTATGGTCGGGGAATTCTAGACAACAAAGGACCAATCATTAGTTGCCTTTATGGGATGAAATTATTGAAAGAATTAGGACACCAACCGAAAAAAATCTGCGGATCATTTTCGGTACGGATGAAGAAAGTGGTATGTCGGATGTTCCTCATTATTTGGCCGCAGAACAACCACCTGTGTTCGGATTTACGCCAGATTGTAAGTATCCGGTAGTCTATGGCGAACGAGGGGTCGTCAATGTAGCGCTCCATTTTCCGCTGCCAGACGATGAACTACAGCAACTCACTTCGTTTCAGGGGGATCAATTCCGAGACCATGTTCCTGACGACTTGAGTGTAAGCATTGCCGATCAGAAGTTTGAAGTCACAGGGAAACGTTCTCCAAGCAATGCTCCTGAATTGGGAGAAAATGCAATTTCGATCCTGGCAGCCCAACTGGCTGAGAAACAAACTATTCCTCCAACCATACAATCTTATTTTTGTTGGATCTGTCAAAGCTTTCATCAGCAGCATTTTGGAGAAGGGATTGACTTGGCGCTGGCTGATGAAGATTCTGGTAAATTGATTTTGACGCCTGTCGTGATACAAAAGTCTCTCACAGGATTAGTGATGGAAGTTGCCTTTCGCTACCCAGTGACTGTTACAGAAACAGACGTATTGTCCCGTTTGAAAAGGCAACTGCCTATCGGTGTCGAATTAGAAGTCATTCGCAGTATTCCCGGGTTTTGCCGAGACAAAGAATCAACCGAAATAGCTAAACTGTCGACGATTTATCACACAGTCACAGGCAATGACCCTAAACCAGTAACCACAACAGGGGCAACCTATGCACGCAAAATGCCGAATATCTTGGCATTTGGTCCGTCTTTTCCTGGTCAAAAAGGGATTGCACACAATAAGAATGAGTACATGGACAGTGCTGACTTACGGATGAATTTAGAGATCTACATGCGCAGCATCAAAGCATTAACAGAATAAGAATGCCCTGGATGAATCCTCAACAATAAAAAAAATCCGAAACGAGTTTCTTATAAATCAATGAGAGTTGAAAGAAACTCGTTTTTTAGTATAGACATACTAGTATATACCATATAGAATATACTTGTAAGCGCTACAAATGATGGAGGGAAAGATATGTGGGGAATGATTGCAACTTGGCGAATGGCACACGATGGTGTACTGGCAGCCAAAGAACTTTTAGAAGGACAAGCGTCATGCAAAGATGCAGTAGAAACTGCCATCAAAGCAGTGGAAGATTATCCATTTTATAAATCAGTTGGTTATGGCGGATTGCCAAATGAACGCGGAATCGTCGAAATGGATGCCGCTTTTATGGATGGTGAAACATTTAAGATTGGTGCCGTTGCAGGGATTACCGATGTTGCCAATCCCATCTCAGTTGCACGCCAATTGAGTGATGAGAAATTCAATAGCTTTCGAGTAGGGCAAGGAGCCACCGAATACGCGATGTTGGCTGGATTTGAACGTAAGAATATGTTGACCGATCGGGCAAAAAAAATCTGGGAAAAACGATTAGCAGAAATCGCTGCTTCCAACCTCGATCCTTACGATGGCCATGACACGGTTGGCGTTGTTGCTCTCGATACGCAACAGCAAATGGCAGTCGGTACCTCTAGCTCTGGTTTGTTCATGAAAAAACAGGGTCGAGTGGGAGATTCGCCATTATCCGGCTCAGGATTTTATGTAGACAGTACGATTGGCGGAGCTGCCGCTACAGGTTTGGGTGAAGATTTGATGAAAGGCTGTCTTTCTTATGAAATCGTCCGCTTGATGGGAGAAGGTCTTTCACCACAAGCCGCTTGTGACCGGGCTGTTTATGGGTTTGAAGAACGATTACGCAAACGTTATGGCAAAGCAGGTGCCTTTTCGTTGATAGCATTGGATAAAAATGGGGCATGGGGGGTGGCAACAAATGTAGAATTCACATTTAGCGTTGCGACAGCTGACCAAGAAGCGGCTATTTATATGGCCAATCCTGGTCCAGATCAAACCACGGTGATCACACCGATCACGCAAGAGTGGCTTGATGCATATGAAGCACGCATCAAAGCACCGGTATGATTTCAAAAAAAGAGGATTGCAAAGAGCAAGATCTCGAAAGGAAGAGTGGAATGTTCGATAAATTAGAAAATGTGTTGATGCCGCTTGCGGTAAAGTTAGGGCAGAACAAAATTTTGATCGCAGTGCGTGATGGCTTTTTGATCACGACACCATTAGTGATTGTAGGATCGATTTTCTTACTGTTCGCAAATTTTCCAATACCAGGGTGGTCAGAGTTTTGGACAGGAATGTTTGGTACAGGTTGGGAGTCGTGGGTCACTCGGGTTTCTGGTTCTGTCTTTAATACAGTTGGCTTCTTTTCATGTCTAGGAACGGCGTATGCTTATGGACGGGAAAAGAAAACCGATCCCATCCAAGCGGCAGCGGTAGCCGTGATTGCGTTTTTGATTTTAACACCAAATAAGCTGATCGTTGAAGGAGTGGCAGATCCAATTAGCGGGCTTTCTTTTGATCACTTAGGAACAAATGGGATTTTTGTCGGTTTGCTCGTCGCACTTATTTCTGTAGAAATTTATGCTTATACAACAAAACGAGGCTGGACCATCAAGATGCCTGATGGGGTTCCACCTGCTGTAACGAAATCCTTTGCTGCGCTGATTCCAAGTGCACTAGTCATGCTCTTATTTTTTGTCATCAATATATTATTTGGTATGACCCCTTTTGGTACCGTCCATGATTTTATCTTTAATGTCTTGCAAATGCCATTAAAAGGAGCCGGTAATACATTAACCGCACAGATTTTCTATAGTTTAGCCTGTACGATTTTTTGGTTCTTTGGGATTAATGGTCCGGCGGTAGCCAATTCTGTATTTGCGCCGATCTTAAGAATTCTAACCATGGAAAACCTAGATGCCTTTCAAGCTGGTAAAGATTTGCCAAACATCTTCACGGATCCATTTTCGAACTTCTTTACCAACTTTGGCGGCGGTGGTTCTACACTTTCCCTTGTAATCATCATGGTCCTCTTCTGTAAATCAAAACGGATCAAAGAACTAGGGAAACTTTCGCTCGTTCCTGGAATTTTCGGGATCAATGAGCCAATCATCTTTGGTTTGCCAGTCGTATTGAATCCAATCATTATTATTCCTTTTATCGCTGTTCCAATGGTTAATCTGCTTTTATCAACATTGGTAACCAACCTAGGAATCATTCCTTATACAACCGGCGTTTCATTGCCATGGACGACCCCGATCGGCTTCTCAGGGTATTTGAGTACAGGAAGTCTGGTTGCCTCTGTCTGGCAATTGATTCTATTAGCCATTGGTTGTTTGATCTACTATCCATTCATTATGGCATTAGACAAGCAATACCTGAAGGATGAACGGGAAGCAGAACAAGCCAAAAGTGAAGAACTGGAATTGTCGTTTGATGATATTTCCATCGATCACTTGTTATAGAAGGGGGATCACAATGAAAATAATCTTTTTGCTGGATCAAATTCAAGCCGGACTTGGTGGGAAAGAACATGGGGATCAGCCATTAGGGGGGCAAAAGACAGCGATTGGTTCTGTCAAAATGTTCGAAAAGTTATTAAAGGAAAAGAATATGGAGGTTCTTGCCACGATTTATTGTGGTGATGACTATTACCGAAAGCATGCGAAGGAATCTTCTTTAAAGATTGCCGCAATGGTACAGAAATTAGGCGCAGATGTGTTGCTTTGCGGTCCATGTTTTAATTATGAAACATACGGGGAAATGGCTGCTGAAGTTGCGAAAGTTGTCGAAGAGAAGGTTCAGATCCCTGCTGTTGCGGCGATGTCCATTGAATGCCAAGAGGCAATCACAAGATTTAAAGATCAAGTAGATATTGTAAAAATGCCAAAAAAGGGTGGTACTGGATTAACAGAAGCAATGAACGAAATGTTGACTCTTTGTCAGTTGAAAGCAGAGAAAAAAGATACAACGGATTACGTGAAGGAACATTGTTACTAAGGAGTGGTAAAGCAGATGGGACAAATGGATCAGCTCGAAAAAGTGGTCAAAACTCCCGGAATTTCCGGAAGAGAAAAAACAATCTCTAAATTATTGAAAGAGTATTATGCACCTTACTGCGATGAAATCATCTATGACAATCTAGGTTCGATCTATGGGGTCATCAAATCTGAAAAGGAGAATCCAACCACTGTTTTAGTGACTGCCCATATGGATGAACTTGGGTTTATTGTCAAAAAAATCGAAGAAACCGGCTTGATTCGCGGACTGATAATGGGGAAAATCGAGCCGAATAGCTTATTGGGACAGGAAGTCCACCTGTACAATCGACAAGGGAAAGCCTTCCCAGGCGTCATTTTAGGACGAAACAAAGCAAACCAGGTTCAGGGAAAAGAGGACGTTTTATTAGATTTTGGTTTTTCTTCAAAAGAGGAAGCATTGTCAGAAGAAGTTTCTTTGGGAGATATGGTGACATTTGCGCCCAAATTTACTGTCAGCAAAAATGGAAAAGAATGGATCGCTCCAAATTGGAATGGACGGATTTCTGTCAATCAAACGATTGATTTGTTACGTCAAATTTATGAAAATCAACTCAGCTTCCCTTTTGATCTATATGTTGGATGTACGGTTCAGGAGCAAGTCGGTGCCAGAGGTGCTCAAACAGCAGCGAATCTGGTTGCACCAGACCTAACGATCATCCTAGATACAAATCGAGCCTGGGATTATCAGGAAGATGCTGGCGATGTACAAGGAGAACTCTCAAAAGGAGTTCTATTGACATATTATGATCCTTCCGTTTTGCCAAATCGGTTGCCGATGGAAGAATTGAGAAAAATCTGTGAAGAGGCAGCATTGCCATATCAATATTATTTCTCATTAGAAGACTCAGACGGTGCTTGGTTCAACAAATTACGGACGGGATGTCCAGTCTTATTTATGAACATGCCTGTAAGAAATATGAACACAGCAGCTCAAGTTGTTTCGCAAGAAGATTATGAAACAGTCGGTCAAGCCATCTATCTTTTTCTGAAAGACTTAGACGAAGCAGCGATTGTTTCATTCAAAGAAGAAAACCGCTAGGAGACGATCCCTATGAGAGCTGTAGACTTAGAAATCCTAAAAGAATTAAGTGAAGCCGATGGTATCGGCGGCCGGGAAAAAGAAATATCCAGAATCGTGAAGAAATATGCAGAAGGAGCAGTTGATTTCTGTTTTTATGACAACCTTGGTTCATTGATCTTAGTAAAAAAGAGTTCTAAAGCGAATGCGCCCAAAGTGATGTTGTCAGCCCACATGGACGAAGTCGGTTTCGTAGTTCGAAAAATCACCAAGGAAGGTTATTTGAAACTCTTACCGGTAGGCGGCTGGTGGGGACACGTCATGCCCGCACAGGAAATGCGTGTCACAACGATGGAAGGCAAGAAATACACAGGGGTCATTGGAAGTCGCGCGCCCCACGGGATGCCGCCAGAAGAAAAGAATAAAGTGATCCCAGCTAATGAATTTTATTTAGATATGGGGGTTCCGTCAGCTGAATATATTCGCCAGTTAGGAATAATGGTAGGCGACATGGTTACACCTAAGACGGTCTTTCGTGAAATGAATGATCCGAATTACTTGCTAGGGAAAGCGTGGGATGATCGAGTTTGTGTGGGTGTCTGTATTGAGGTCATGAACGCTTTAGCCAAAGAAGAGCTAGCTGTTGATGTCTACTTTGCGGCAACGACTCAAGAAGAAGTCGGTATACGAGGTGCCCGTACAGCTGCCCACAGCATTAAGCCCGATTTGGCGATTGCGTTAGATGTCACTACCGCTGTAGACACTCCCTTTGATCAAGGGGGATTGCAACTGGGAAAAGGTCCTGTACTCTCTGTTTTGGATTCGCTAACGATCGGTAATAGTGAACTGCTTGCAAAAATGGAAGAGATTGCAGTAAGACAAAAACTACCTTATCGGCATGACTTCATGACTGTTGGAGGGACAGATGCTTGCAACATCCATAAAGCAATGACAGGAGTTGTTGCAATGACAGTATCGATTCCGACAAGGTATATGCATTCCTCAAGATTAATCATCCACAAAGAAGATTATTTGCAAACAATCATTCTATTGAGTGAATTTTTGAAAAAAATCACCTCTGAAGAAACACGCTCCTTCAAAATTGGACAATAGAGTGTTATTGTTCATCTATGTAAATGCAAAACCAAAATCAGTATCCATCATACTAAGAATCGATATATTTGAGAATCAATCAAATATATCGGTTCTTTTTCTTGGAAAAAGCTTGATAAAAGCAACGATTGTTCAATAAAGCACATGGATACTCGAGTCACTTAAACATCAGATTAAAATAACTCGATATGTTGAAAACGCTTGATTTAACTTATTTTTAAAAAACTGTGAAAAAAATCACAGAAATTGTTTACAAACGAAAAGAGTTATTGTATGATGTGTATGTGAAGTAATTAACAAATAAATTGTTAACGAACTAGGAGGATTACAATGGCTAAGACATTGGAAAAAGAAGTGACGATCGATGTACAAGCAATGATCGATGATCTTGCAAAAAAAGCAAACGTGGCCTTAAAAGAAATGGAAAACTTTGATCAAGAGAAAGTAGACCATATCGTACACGAAATGGCTATGGCAGCCTTAGACAAACATATGCCGCTTGCAAAAATGGCAGTTGAAGAAACGGGTCGCGGAATCTATGAAGATAAAGCAATCAAAAATATGTATGCTTCAGAATATATTTGGAATAGCATCAAACATGACAAAACAGTTGGCGTGATCAATGAAGACAAACAAAAAGGGTTGATCGAAATTGCTGAACCAGTCGGGGTTGTCTGTGGGGTAACTCCAACAACGAACCCAACGTCAACAACGATCTTTAAAGCAATGATCGCATTGAAGACTCGGAACCCAATCGTGTTTGCTTTCCATCCATCTGCTCAAAAATGTTCAGCAGAAGCAGCGCGGATCGTTCGTGATGCAGCAATCGCAGCCGGTGCACCAGAAAACTGTGTGCAATGGATCGAACATCCATCAATCGAAGCAACAGGCTTATTGATGAATCACCCAGGAATCGCCATCGTATTGGCAACTGGTGGTGCAGGCATGGTCAAAGCTGCATACTCAACAGGAAAACCAGCCCTAGGTGTAGGTCCAGGTAACGTCCCTTCTTACATCGAAAAAACAGCAAAAATCAAACGCGCGGTCAACGATTTGATCGTTTCTAAAACATTTGATAACGGAATGATCTGTGCTTCTGAACAAGCAGTGATCGTTGATAAAGAAGTCTATGCAGCTGTTAAAGCAGAGTTTGAAGCTCATCAAGTATACGTGGTAAAACCAAAAGAATTGCAAAAACTTGAAGATGCAGTGATGAATGAAGGCAAATATGCTGTAAATCCAGCAATTGTTGGACATTCAGCAATGGAGATCGCAAAATTAGCAGGCATCAAGGTGCCTGAAGGTACGAAACTATTGATTGCAGAACTAGATGGCGTGGGTGCAGATTACCCATTATCTCGCGAAAAACTTTCTCCAGTTCTAGCAATGATCAAAGCAAACAACACAGAAGATGCTTTCCAAAAATGTGAAGCTATGCTTGATTTAGGTGGATTAGGACATACAGCGGTTATCCACACAGAAAATGAAGATTTGCAATTGGCATTTGGCTTACGCATGAAAGCTTGCCGTATCTTGGTGAATACTCCATCTGCTGAAGGTGGTATCGGTAATATCTACAATGAAATGATCCCTTCATTGACACTTGGTTGTGGTTCATACGGAAAGAACTCTGTTTCTCGTAATGTTTCTGCTGTGAACTTGATCAACGTTAAAACTGTAGCGAAACGGAGAAATAATATGCAATGGTTTAAATTACCGCCAAAAATCTTCTTTGAAAAGAACTCTCTATTATACTTAGAGAAAATGGAAAATGTTGAACGTGTCATGATCGTTTGTGACCCAGGAATGGTTCAATTCGGCTACTGCGATACCGTTCGCGAAGTTCTTGCTCGCCGCAAAAACGATGTGAAGATCGAAGTCTTCTCAGATGTAGAACCAAACCCATCAACAAATACCGTTTATGCTGGAACGAAGATGATGGTTGATTTCAAACCAGATACAGTAATCGCTCTTGGTGGTGGATCAGCAATGGATGCTGCGAAAGGCATGTGGATGTTCTATGAACACCCAGATACATCTTTCTTTGGCGCAAAACAAAAATTCTTGGATATCCGTAAACGGACATACAAGATCGACAAACCAGAAAAAACTCAATTTGTATGTATCCCAACAACTTCCGGTACAGGTTCTGAAGTAACCCCATTTGCGGTTATCACAGATAGCGATACGCATGTGAAATACCCATTAGCAGACTACGCATTAACACCAGATGTAGCGATCGTTGACCCTCAATTCGTCATGTCAGTTCCTGCTTCTGTAACAGCAGATACAGGTATGGATGTATTGACCCATGCGATTGAATCTTATGTGTCTGTAATGGCATCTGATTACACTCGTGGGTTGAGCTTACAAGCAATCAAGTTAGTCTTTGACTACTTAGAAAAATCAGTGAAAACACCGGATATGGAATCTCGCGAAAAAATGCATAACGCATCAACAATGGCAGGTATGGCCTTCGCCAATGCATTCCTAGGTATTTGTCACTCAGTTGCTCACAAAATTGGGGGAGAATATGGTATTCCTCACGGACGTACCAATGCGATTCTTTTACCGCATATTATCCGTTACAATGCCAAAGATCCTCAAAAACATGCGATGTTCCCTAAATATGATTTCTTCCGTGCTGACACAGATTACGCAGACATTGCGAAATTCTTAGGTCTTAAAGGAGAAACAACTGCGGAACTAGTTGAAGCATTAGCAACTGCGGTTTACGAATTAGGTAAATCCGTTGGTATCGATATGAACTTGAAAGCACAAGGCGTGACTCAAGAAGTATTGGATGCAACTGTAGATCGTATGGCTGAATTGGCTTACGAAGACCAATGTACAACTGCGAACCCTAAAGAACCATTGATTTCTGAATTGAAACAAATCATTGTGGATGCTTATAACGGCTAAGCAATGAATGCACCAATCCCCTCGGTATCTTAGCTGCCGAGGGGATATTTTTTGTAGTTGAGAGATACAATGAATTGAGTTAACTGTAGGGTGGTGCAGAAACTAGTAAATTTGACTATAAAAGAAGTGGTATGTGATATGTAATATACAGTAGAGAAAACAATTACTATTCAGCCCGTCTGTTTTTCAACATTATTCTCGAAGCTTTTCTTGACGAAGCAAAAGAAAAACGCAACAATAGAGTAGGAGGTGGTACCGATGGACACAGAGGCCTTAGTGTTAGATTTACTCGTTCAGCAAAAACAAATGGAAGCGTTACAAAACTATTTAATGAAAACATCAATGGTTGAAGATGAAGCAAGCCAAACGTTTCTTTTTGACTTAAAGGATTATGTCGATAGTTTATCTTTAGTGACTATTTACGAAACGGCACCAACGATAGAAGAACGTCAAGTGGAAGAGATGTCGGCTATTCTGGGAGATCAGGCTCAAACACTTCGAGAGTTAATCCGGCAACTAGAAGAACTTGAAGATGCTGGGAAGAAGGATTTCTATGGTCAACAAGACGGTGAGTTGCGCCGAACGATTGCTGGGTTAAAAGGTATCCTCGAGTTAAATGGATTACTTTTACAAGATAATCTTACGTTTCAGAGAAAGTGGAAGGACACCGATGGTACAGTGGTAGTCAAAGAAACAGCGTCCGAAAAAAATGGCTTTTTTCAACGTTTGTTTGGTAAAAACAAGTAGCTTCAGTTTTATTTTTCAGCAGTTTGATGTTTGAAAAGGAGAAAGATGAAAAATCATATACAATTGAAATCAATCACCGAAGAAAACCTTTCTGCTCTTTGGTCGATCAGTTATGGTCCTAAAGCTGACTTAGAGTGGAAAAAGTGGGATGGACCTTATTTTCAGGACCCTATCCTAACCTGGGAAGAATTCAAAAATGGATTTGGCAAAAATTGTTTAAATAATCCATTACGGAAGGCTATTTATTATCAAGGAAGGCTTGTAGGAATCGCCACTGCATATTGGGAAGATGGCAATCTGCATCAATGGCTTGAATTTGGTGTAGCAATCTATGATGCCACTATATGGAATCATGGGGTCGGTAGTCATGCGATGCGTTTGTGGATCACATTCTTATTTGAACAAGAACCACTCATCCAACGGATCGGATATACGACTTGGTCAGGCAATCACCGGATGATGAAGGTTGGGGAAAAACTGGGCATGACGAAAGAAGCACAAATCCGTAGAGTTCGTTATTGGGAAGGCCACTATTATGACTCAGTAAAATACGGTGTGCTGCGAGAAGAATGGAACCAAAGAATGGGCAGGTAAGAAAAAAACTGCACTGTACCAATAAACGGGATTTTTTGTTCCGTCTGTTGGCATCGATAACAGATCTAACTGCTAAAACGTAAAAAATATCTATTTGTGGATCCAGCTGGGGATATTCCTTGCTGGTCTTTTTTTGTCGCCAACTGTTATTGATTGTCTTGCTCCACAATATCGAAAGACGAGGAAGCTAAGAAGCAGCTTTATTTCAGCTGATCAATTTACAATTTTAGATGCAATCCTTTTTTGAAAGTCATGGGAGAGTAAGCGTAGATACACTGATTTTTGTTTGAAGCAAAGTCAAAGCAGGTACAGCTATTTTTTTTGCTACCATTATTCCTAGAAATACTTTGGTCTACAGATACAGTAGTTATTAATTTTTAGCAAATGAAATGGCGTGATTGGGGTGTGAAAAGTGCGTAACGTTCGTGCTATATTTCACTAGTTAAGTTATAACTTTACTATTTTCCATTTTAGGATTATTATTATTAAAATGAGAATATGGTTAAAAAAAGAAAAGGTAATGATTAGCAAAAAAGGAGATCAAAAATAAACGAAAAATATTTAGCTATGTATCTTTATTTGTCTTATTAAATTCACCACTGGCTACCCCCGTAGTGACAGTACTAGCAGCGGAGGGAAACGACTCTGTACAGTCTGACACCACCCAAGAAACTAGCAACGATTCAGTTGAGACTGTTACTGAATCTTCTACCTCTGAAAGTGTTACTTCTGATTCAAAGGAATCAAGTTCTGAGAGTGAAGCATCAACAACATCAACAGCATCAACAGTAGGTACAGAAGAATCATCGATTCCAGATACAAGTTCTGCCAAATCAAAGGAAAAATCAGCTAGAAGTTTGTTGCCATCAAATGCTCAACAGTTCGCAAATTCGTTGCCTGATAATCAAGCCAATACTGAGGATGTTTCTAGTTGGTTACCAGATCCTACATTACAGTCAATAGTGGCGAAGGCATTAGGAATCGAAGTATCAGAAATCACTAAAGAAAAAATCAGTAAAATGCAGACAATCTATATTTATTCGACTGATTCAGCTCTTGCTGATTTGTCCGGTTTGGAGTATGCCACAAGCCTGTCTTCCTTTTACATGAATGGAACCAATCAGATTTCTGATTTTTCGGTATTAACTAAGATAGATAGTTTAGTCTATGCTTATTTAATGGGAGCGAATGTTACAGATGACAATGTTCCTGATTTTGGGGACAATTTTACTCGATTGAACCTTTCTTCTGCTAATGTCACAGATGCTGTCTATCCGAAGATACTTGAAATGAAGAATTTAGAATCACTTACTTTTGAGTCGAATATGAATATTACTACGATTGCGCCATTGGCTACATTGCCGAATTTAAAGGAATTACGGATTCAATTTTGTGCGGTCAGCGATTTCACCGTTATCAACAATTTTCCTGTCTTAGAAAATCTGGCGGCTTATGGGCAGAATACAGGAAGAAGTGATGGAGTGACTACGATATCTGCTAAGGAGCTGAATTATGATGCTGCAACGCAGTCATTTTTTGTCCCGTTTTCGATCATGCCCAATCGACTAACAAATTTTGATGGCTATGTTCCACCTTTTTCAACATCCAATAGTCAAAGCCAAACGTATTTTGACTTAAACGGGGTTCAACTCCCTTCTTCTCAGCTATCTATTACAGATCAAGACGTCACTGTGTCTGATATAACCCCAGAAGAATTTGAAGGTATTCATACGATGAAATACAATTCACGTCTGAATAATCCAGCCGGGACATATGCACAACCAGATGGGTTTAGCTTCTACGCGATTTCTTCAGGTACCTATTTGCATCAATTTGCGATCAATCATCAAGAAGCAGCCGCAGATGTCACAGTAGAATATGTGGACACAGATGGAAATGAGATCCACGCACCACAAGTCATTACAGGAAATGTTGGAGATGACTACGACGCTACGACGGATGTATACAAACTAACGATCAATGGTTATACATTAGACACGAAACAGTTGCCAAAGAATGGCACTGGAGTAATGAGTGATCAAGCGCAAACCGTGACATATGTGTATACGAAGAATTCGGATAAAGGCAAAGATTCAGAAAGAGCGGCAGCTGTGACAGTTGTCTATGTTGACAAAGACGGCAAAGAAATTCATGCAGCGAAAACCATTCAAGGAAATATCGGTGATCACTATGATGCTACTACGAAAGAATATCAGTTGTCGATCAATGGTTATCATCTAGATGAGAGCCAATTACCAGAAAATCGGATCGGAAAGCTAGGGAAAGAGCCGCAAACCATCACATATGTATATACAAAAGATGCTTCTCCAGCAAAAACATCCACTTCAGAGCAAAAAAACAAGACATCAACATCTAAGAAAGAAAATACAAATTATCAAAAAGATTCAGAATCAAAAGCAAAATTACCACAAACCAATGACGTATCAAAAAGTTATTTAAACCTTATAGGAATTGGATTAGTCAGCTTTATTGGATTCTATTTAATAAAAAGACGAAAATAAAAGGTAGCAGTTCTTTTTGATTACGAGATGTCGATTCTTAAGTGGAGACAAGGATTGTTCATTAAGAACGATCGATGAGTAAACGACTAAATACCAAAACAAGGAGCCTATCTTCTTGTTTTGGTATTTTTGTGTGCGGTAGTCTTTAGGAATCAGTACATCGACAGCTCAAAAAAATAGATCTATTTACAAATACACTTTTTAAAACATAGAGAACGTTCATGCATTTAAAGGAATTTCTTGTTCTATGCTATACTTGGGGCATCAAAAAATACTTTTGACTAAAACCGATAAAACATGCAACGATAATACCGGGTGACGTTCTTTGAACTTTGTTATTGTGTAGGAGATGGGAGAGAAGACGAATGAATCCTTTAGAGAATATGAATCAGGCAATGGCCTATCTAGAAGAAAACTTGTTAGAAGAAATTGATTTTACACACATGGCTAAATTAGCTGGTTGTTCGGAATATCATTTTCGGCGGGTATTTTCCTATTTGGCGGGTATGTCTTTAAGCGAATATTTGCGATGCAGGAAATTGGTTTTGGCAGGAGACTTGTTGAAACAAGGAGCGAAAGTAATCGACACTGCAACGTTACTTGGCTATGATTCGTCGGATGCTTTTAGCAAAGCCTTTCGTGGGATGCATGGCATTTCTCCCTCACAAGCAAAACAGCTGGATGTTATTCTAAAAGCATTTCCACCAATGACTTTCCAGCTGACAATCAAAGGAGGTAACAAAATGGACTATCGGATCGTGCACAATGAACCTTTTCAAATCGTCGGTTTCAAAAAAAGGATCACGCTGCAGTATCAGGGAGAGAATCCGCAAATGACATCACTGTATGAAAAGCTGACGCCAGAGCGCATTATGGAACTCAAAAATCTGGCAAATATCCAGCCGCGAGGAATTATCAGTGTGTCGGCAAATTTTGTCGAACGAGAAGTGGAAGGAACAGCGCTTGATCAGTATGTCGGTGTAGCAACTACCCAAAAAGCATCAGAACCTTATGATGTGTTACAAGTGGAAGAATCTGATTGGGCAGTCTTTACAGTAGTAGGACCATTTCCAGAAGCAGTTCAAGAAACTTGGGCGCGTATTTACAGCGAATGGCTGGCAATGTCTGATTATCAATTAACTGGAGGACCCGAACTTTTGTGGCATGAAAGTTCCGATTTGTCTAAACCCGACTGCAAAAGCGAGCTATGGATTCCAGTCAGTAAAAGCTGATGATTGACGAATCAAACGTCACGAAAGAACGTGCAAAGTGAGGAATCAAAACAAGCCAAAAGAAGCACAGAAAGTTACTTCTGTGCTTCTTTTGTATATTCATTGAATAGGAGTTTGAGAAGAATCCATGATGTGGAATTTGTGAGAATAAGACGAGTGATGGTGCAAGAAACTTTGGGCGAAGCCCATTGCTCAAAATAAGTAAGCTAAAAAAATATATTCAAAATAAAAAATGTTATTGTATGTTTGAGAAGTAAGAAGTAGACTATTCTTAATAGTAGACTACTCTTAATGATAGAATGGCGCCTTTTATAGACAAACGTTTTTGAACAAGTATGCCAGGGAGGAGCTGGGTAAATGGACAAGCAAACGAGTAATCAATCATGGTTTTATAGTACATTTTCAAATGACATCCAAAAAATGTTACTCGATGGAAAGCGGGTAGCAGCACTGATTGAAATTGACGCCAAGGAATATCCTCAAGGGTTTGTCAAATGTTCAGCTGGAACGCCTAATTGCAAATGTATCATTGGAGAAGATACGATTGACATAATCAAGTTGGGGGAAAACCATTGTTTGTTTATGAAAAAGCAGGAACAGGAACTATTTCACATAAGAAGAGCAGACTTGGAATATCTTTATTTAGAGATAAGAAGATTAGGAGCTGCGACTAATGGGTACCATTTCTTATTTTTAGATTTGAAAAGCAAGATAAATCCGAACCCGCTAAAATTTGCTATCAATTCTTTGAAACCATTTTTGCTGCTGTGGAATCATCCAGCTTTTGCAGCAATTGAAAAAAGGATAGACGATCGCTTAACTCCTTTACTAAATTGCAATGATTCAGATAGGATCCCTGACGAAATCAAAAGTAATAGAATCGATATTCCTTTAGTGACTGATCGAATAGAATAGAGACAGATTCAAATTAGTCCAAGTGTCAGGTGAAACCCGACTATCGCATTTTCATTGAAACAAGCAAAAAGACTGCGAAGAACCTTTAGAAAGGTTCTGTCGCAGTCGTTTTCTTGTATACCATAATCAGTTCACCATTTTCTGGATCTATGTGGTGGGTATGCCTAAAGCCAAAAGCGGTATAAAACGAAAAGATCGTTTTGTTCTCTTTGTGGGCACTTAAATAGATTTTTTCCACTGTCCAATGGCAGAAAAGATAGTCTAGGAGCAACGGCATAAATTTCTTGCCTAAGCCTAATTTTTGCCAATGCTGATCGATCATCAAGCGATCCAACCAAATACTTTGTTCTTGTTCGTTATAGGCACCGACCATTGCAAAGCCGACAATGGTTTCTTCTTTGTACAAAGCAAGCGGGACCCAATGCAAAGAAGTATCATATGCAGCTTCCAGCAAGGAGGTGGTGTTGTCTTCAATAAAAGTATGTTGGGATTCTGATACTTTTAAGGCAGCAACTGTACGCCAAGTAGACTGGGACACTTCTTCAATTCTGACTGTCATAGTGTATGTCCTTTCTTCCATTTTTTTTAGTATAACGAAAGCTGTCTCAAAGAACAAATACAGTTGCCGCAATTAGCAGCTAGTCTTGCGTTAGGGGGAGAAGCCGGGCTGTACTTTTCGTATTTAATTTACTTTTTAGCAATAGTTTACTTTTTGTTTACTATTTCCTGTTACTATAGTATTGGCTCAGTTTTTATTATTCTGATAATCAAATTTTATTTTCTTTATTTAAAAAGGTAAGAAATCGGATCATTGCGTGTGCAAGGAAGAAAGAATTCACTCTTTCACAACTGACTGAAGGCATCGGTTGAAGTACCTATAAGTATGGGCTAAAATCGAAAAAAATAGACAGCACCTCCTTTCAATAAGAGGCGGATCACGTCGTGAAAACAGGCGATCCCAATTTTTTCAAAGAGAACACTTTAAATGATGGCTGCATAACTATGTTGAATCATCGCTATCAAAGAGAAGAGGAAAAGAATGACTATCAAGCAGCGTTTATTTATATCGCATATATTGATGATTATTGTCCCAGTTTTATTGAGCTTATTAGCTTCAGTGATTGCTTTTTTAATGGTCTGGCGTTATTTCTGGGGGCTAGATGAAGGAGCCATGATCAAGAATACCGAATTTCGTGCCCAGTATGCGACGGTTGAAAGTCTGGTGATCAAATGGGATACGGAGAAGACGACAGATGCAGAAGTAGTCGCCGACATGCAACATTTCAAAAAGACCAATCATAGCAAAAATATTGCATTGCTGGTTTATCGCGGCGACAAGCTAATTTCGTCTGTAGGGGAAGTAACAGATCAAAAAATGAAAGAAACTGCTCTTAAAGAAGAGGGAGAACATAGTTACTTAAAAGATCAAACCTTTCTTACGACATTTGATACCAGCAACTACAAGATTATCTTGATCAATTCAAATTATTACAATGATTTGTATTATCAAGATCCATTATGGGATCGCGATTACAAAGCGATGTTGTCTCGGATCATCGTGTTAGTCGTGATTTTGATTTTGTCGATTATTTTTATTACTAGCCGTGTTCTGACGCGATATCTCACAAGAAGTATTACCGATCCTTTGGAATTATTGACTGTAGGTTTCTATAAAATCAGAGAAGGAG
Organism: Enterococcus sp. FDAARGOS_553; assembly: GCF_003812305.1. NCBI lineage: Bacteria > Bacillati > Bacillota > Bacilli > Lactobacillales > Enterococcaceae > Enterococcus > Enterococcus sp. FDAARGOS_553. The sequence continues at coordinate 518,755 of NZ_CP033740.1, read as the reverse complement.
ATCTGCAATATCAGATCCAGTATACGAAGCAAGATGAATTTTTACCGGTCTCAAAAGACTTCAACGGTATGGCACGTCAGCTGAAAGAAATGATGGATAATCAAAACAAACTGGAAACCAATCGTCGAGAATTGATCGCGGGTATTTCCCATGATCTGCGAACCCCACTGACTTCGATCAAAGCCTATGTCGAAGGATTAGAGAAGGGGATCGCTAATACACCTGCCATGCGGACCAAATATTTTACGATTGTAAAAAAGAAGATCGATGATTTGGACCAAGTGATTGCACAGCTTTTCTTGTTTTCTAAGTTGGATACCGGTGAATTTCCTTTCAATCTAGTGACAACTACTAGTAAAAAACTGATCGATGAATACATCGGCTTTATCCAGCAGGAATACGAATTGAATGGATTGACGATTCTATTGGAACCGACGGATCAAAACGTTTCGCTAGAAGTGGATCCAGTTCAGTTTCGTACAGTCTTAACAAATCTATTTGAAAATGCCCGCAAGTATGTGGATCGCAACGATAAACAAGTGGTCGTCTCTTATGAAGTAGTTGAGGAACAGTTTATCTTGTCGATCATTGATAACGGCAGCGGTGTTTCGGAAGAGAATTTGGAAGACTTGTTTGAACTTTTCTATCGCGATGACCGCTCAAGAACCAACCCGAGCAAAGGCAATGGCTTAGGCTTAGCGATTTCGAAGAAAATCATTGAAGGATTCAATGGAACGATTCAAGCGTACAACCATCCAGCAGGGGGATTAGCGATCGTTATCACCCTCCCAGTTAAATCAAAAAGGAAGTGATCGAAGTTGAGTGTACGAGTATTAATTATTGAAGACGATGAAGATATTTCAATGATCGAAAAAGATTTTTTAGAAATGGAAGGGTATGAAGTCCATATCGTTAACGACGGTTGTGTGGGCTATCATGAAGCATTGACGGAGAAATACCAATTGATCCTATTGGATGTGATGCTGCCAGGAATGGATGGACATGAGATTTGTCGAAACATTCGCGATAAAGTCGATATTCCAATCATTATGGTCACGGCCAAGTCAGAAGAATTAGAAAAGCTGCGAGGTTTAGGTATAGGTGCGGATGATTATATTTCGAAACCTTTTTCGCCAACCGAACTTGTCGCTCGGGTCAAAGCGAACATTGCACAATACAATCGGATCAAGCGCGGACAACAGACAGAAACTGTATCTAGTGAAATCGAATTAGGCGGTATCCGAATCAATTCACAAACGCATCGGGTTTACGTGGATGGAATCGAAGTTGACTGCAAACATCGAGAGTATGAGTTATTGCTCTTTTTGATGGAAAATCCAGAGATCGTCTTCAGCAAAGAACAACTCTATGAAAAAATCTGGGGGATGGAAGCACTAGGCAACATCCGAACCGTCGCCGTCCATATCAATCGTTTAAGAGAAAAAGTCGAGGAAGATCCCACCAATCCACAATATATTCAAACCGTCTGGGGAGCAGGGTATCGCTTTAAGGCGTAACATTGCAGCAAAGTGGTTAGTTGCTGCCAAAAAATATAGCAGCAAGAATCTTTTTTCAGCATAGGTGCTGTTTAAAGAGATTCTTGCTTTTTTTATGAAGAGATGACAATTTTGTTCGTGAAAGCCATTTTGTATTACAAAAATGTAAGCAGATTAAAAAAAAACTAATAAATGAAATAAAAAGTTTATCGCCAGTTTATAAATTGTTTAACATTTCAAGGTCAATTATTTACTCCTTCATTCTAGAATCAATATAGCAAGAAAAGGAGGGATTTGGTGAAACAACGAATCAAAAATGAACATGTGCGTCAAGCACTCTTCTTTGCAGGCAAAACCCTTTTTTATTTCTGTATCATTTTGATGCTGATTTATCTTTATCATTATAAAAACGTGCAAGGTGGCACCTTTATCTATAATGAATTTTAGGAGGAATGTTCATGAACGTGGTAAATATTGTGCAAGCCATTGAAGAATGGGCACAAAAGGATCCAGAGAGGATTGCCTACCGAGAAGATGACCTAACATATACTTATGGACAATTAGCAGCTCGATCCGACCAATTAGCTGCCTATCTCGAGGAAACTCTGGAAACTCGCGGACCGATCGTGGTTTATGGCGAGTTAGAATTTGACATGCTAACAGCCTTTTTGGCAGCTTCCAAAACAGGTCGGGCATATATTCCGATTGAAAGTACCACGCCAAAAGAGCGTATTGAATTGATCCTCTCTGTGGTTACGCCAGATTTGATCATTAGCGTAGCTGACTGGCAAGGTCCGGAAACAATGATTCCAATGCTAGAAATAAATCAATTGGAAGAAATCTATCAAAGTGGGCGCAATTTAGGCACTACAAAAGTACTAGGGAAGGATGATATTTACTACATCATCTTCACATCAGGAACGACCGGCATCCCTAAAGGAGTTCAGATTAGTCATGGAAATTTATTGAGTTTCGTGCAATGGACATTGAAGGATTTTTCTTTACGCGAAGGGATGCATTATTTGGCACAGGCACCGTATTCCTTTGATCTCTCTGTCATGGGGTTATATCCAGCATTGACTTCTGGCGGCTGTTTGGTGCCTTTAAAAAAGGCGGTCATTAATGACTTCAAAACATTGTTTGGAACCTTGCCGCAATTGGCTATCAATGTTTGGATCTCGACACCTTCATTTATGAAACTATGTTTGATGGAAGAGACCTTTGACGGGATGCACGTTCCTCAGTTGGAACGTTTCTTATTCTGTGGGGAAGAACTACCAAAAAAAACCGCTCACGCACTGCTGGAACGTTTTCCAAATGCAAAAATCTACAATACCTATGGACCTACTGAAGCGACTGTTGCCGTATCCGGAGTGCAAATCACTGAAGAATTACTGGAGCAATATGATCGAGTGCCAATTGGGTATGTGAAAGAAGATTCGACGGTTTTCTTTATGGAAGAAGATCAACTAGTTCCTAAAGGGCAAGTAGGTGAGATCATCATTAGTGGTCCTAGCGTGTCAAAAGGGTATCTGAACAATCCCGAGAAAACAAAAGAGGCATTTTTTGTCCATGAAGGGCAACCAGCGTATCGAACCGGCGATAGTGGCAGAATGACGGAAGATGGTTTGTTGCATTATGAAGGGCGTCTTGATTTTCAAGTGAAGTTCCATGGGTATCGAATGGAATTAGAAGAGATCGACCATCATTTAAGCAATAGTTCGTGGGTCAAACAAGCCGTCGTAGTCCCTAAATATCAAGAAAAGAAAGTGGAACAGCTGATTGCTTATGTCGTTCCCGAAACGCACCCATTCGAGAAAGAGTTCCAACTGACAAAAGCCATCAAATCTTCACTGAGTGAAACAGTGATGGAGTATATGATTCCGCAGCGATTTATCTATGTTGAGCAGTTGCCTCATACGGCAAATGGCAAAATCGACCGCAAATGGCTGACAAATGAGGTGAATCCTTCATGAACCTGCAGCATATGATTCCTTATGCAAATCCCACCTATTTCATTTGGCTAATGGTAGGATTGCTTCCGATGATGCTTGTGCTGCTGTTCAAACAAAAGCGTTGGCAATGGTATCAAACGTTACTCACACTAGTGGTATTGTACGTAAGTTTTGGTGGTGAATATTGGCAACAGGGGCTAGCGCTGATCGGATACGTCGTGTATCAGACATTACTCGTCTATGGCTATTATCAGCATCGCCAACGAGCAAATACTTCAGGCGTCTTTTATGGTGCAGTGGTAGCAGCGATTTTACCATTGGCATTGAGCAAAGTCACCCCTTTCTTTGTTGGACATGCCTCATTGATTTATTTCTTGGGTATCTCTTATCTGACCTTTAAATCAGTGCAAATGATCATGGAGATACGGGATGGACTGATCAAAGAATACCATCCTTGGCGTTATATCCAGTTTCTACTATACTTTCCAACGATTTCTTCGGGTCCGATCGATCGGTATCGCCGCTTTGAGAAGGATCTGCTGAATCCGCCGACAAAAGAAGTGTATCTCGATTATTTAAACAAAGGAGTCGCCAAAATCATGCTAGGGCTCCTGTATAAGTTCATTCTTGGTTATTATCTCGGTCAAGTATTACTGCCGATCGTAACCAAAGAAGCCCTGCAAAATGGCTTGTTCTCTTGGGGAATGCTGAGTTATATGTATGTTTATAGTATGTATCTGTTCTTTGATTTTGCTGGCTATAGTTTGTTTGCGATTGGTGTCAGCAACTTCATGGGTTATGATACACCAGCTAACTTCAATAAACCTTTTCTGGCGCCTAATATCAAAGAATTCTGGAATCGTTGGCACATGAGTCTGTCTTTTTGGTTCCGAGACTATGTGTACATGCGTTTAATGTTCACACTGATCAAGAAGAAAGTTTTCAAAAGCCGTATCGTCGCATCCAATGTCGGCTATTTTGCCCTCTTTTTGTTAATGGGCATTTGGCATGGACTTACCTGGTATTACATTTTATACGGGGTATATCATGCGACATTGATTTGCGGAAATGATGCGTGGATCCGTTGGAAGAAAAAACAAGGAAATCTGCCATCGAACAACCTAACCAAAGCGGTGTCCACTGTATTGACCTTCCAAGCAGTTTGCTTTAGTTTTCTGATTTTCTCAGGAATCTTGGACAAATTATTCGTTAAATAAAAGGAGAAAAGAATATGACAACCAAAGAAGCAGTATTAGACATTTTAGAATCAGTTACAGGAAGTGATGAAGTAAAAGAAAACGAAACAATCGATCTTTTTGGTGAAGGATTATTAGATTCATTAGGATCTGTTCAATTGCTGGTTGAACTAGAAGGGCAGTTAGGAATTGAATTTCCCGTATCGGAATTTGACCGGGCAGAGTGGAATACACCAGCAAAAATCATTGAGAAAGTCGACACGCTGCAAAGCCGATGATGAAAAAACGACTACTCACGGCTTTTGGACCGCTTCTTTGTGTGGGGATTCTTGTCGGGGTACTCTTCCTTGGCCCTTGGAAGATCAATAGCCACGATCCGAAAGTCATCGCTCAAGCGGCGACGGCAATGAATGATGTGGTGTTTCGCGGGGATCGTATCAAAAATGAGGCAATAGCAACAGGAAAATATGTCCCATTTTTTGGCTCATCCGAATTAAACCGTGTGAGTGCCACCCATCCTTCCGTATTGTCGCAGAAATATCAACGTTCTTATACGCCATTTTTGATTGGTGCACCTGGCACCCAGTCGCTGACCCAGTACGCCATCATTCAATCAATGGCGAAAGAATTAGCAGGGAAAAAAGCAGTCTTCATCGTTTCCCCTCAATGGTTCGTTCCTAAAGGGTTGAAAGGAGACTATTTCAACCATCATTATTCCGAACAGCATGTGTACGATTGGCTCTCTTCGTTAAAGAAAGTCTCTGACACCGATCAATACTATGCCGAACGTCTCTTAGACTATTCGAAAGTGAAAGAAAATAGCTTGACGGAACAAGTCTTGAATGAAGTGAAATCCGGTAAGATACCGACTGATTGGCAGAAAAAACAGATTGATCTGCAACGATCTATTTTGAAACGGGAAGATGAGCTTTTTAGTGGTCTTGGGTTGGGGCACAACTTGACTGACAAAATCACTGCTGCTGCAAAGAAATTACCTTCTACCTATAATCTCGCTCAAATAGAACAAGTAGCCGATAATGAAGGAAAAGCAGAAACGACTAATAATTCTTTAGGGATCAAGAATTCTTTTTACCAACATAATCTGCAAAGCCGCATAGATAAAATGAAAGGCTCTCAAAAGAAATGGGATTATCGTTTTGGACCAGAATATAGCGACTTTCAACTAGTACTGACAGAATTTGCTCGCAACAATGTGGATGTCTTATTTGTGATTCCGCCCATCAATCAGAAGTGGATGGATTATACCGGCTTGCCGCAAGAGGTGTTGTCCGGTTTTGACAAAAAGATCCGCTACCAGTTAAGAAGCCAGGGCTTCATGAATATCGCTGATTTATCAACGAAGGGCAATCAACCCTATTTCATGGAAGATACGATTCACTTAGGCTGGCGTGGCTGGTTGGCAGCAGATGAATACATTCAGCCATTCTTGGATTCCAAGGTCAAAGAAAAACCGTTGTATGAAATCAACCATTATTTTCTCTCCAAAAATTGGCAGCAAGAGGCACCAAAAGATATTCAGGGGAAATGAAAAAGGAGGACTGTTGGAGAATAGGAATGCTGGAGGCTTCATTCAATGAGTAGACATACGAAAAGACATGCAAAAAGACGCTCAAAAAGACGCTCAAAAAGAAACGTTCAAAAACTATTGCTTGGGATTGATATCCTGGTAATCATTTGTGGTCTCATTGGCATCTACTACTTGTTTTTGCCAACGGAACCAACGGCTGCTTCTGATCATTACAGTGAGCAAGTCGCACATTCCAGTACTGCCAGCAGCTCCTCCTCCAAAAAGGAGCAACCCGCAAACAAGAAACAGGACTTGTTGGATGCGGGGAACTATGACAATCTCATTAGTGACCAAGAAGTCGTCACAGCCGAAGGAGCCAGCTACGATCAGAAAATTCTTTCCAGTGGTTTTATTGGAAGTGCATTGGTTGTAAAAAACGGGAAAGTCCTGCTGCACAAAGGGTACGGATATGCTGACAAAGCAGCTGATGTCAAAAACACCCCGGCAACATTATTCAATATTGGCTCGATGCAAAAAGGATTGACGGCGGTCTTGATCATGCGGGCAATTAAGGAAGGGAAACTATCCTTGACGGATACATTAGCGCGCTTTTATCCGTATATTCCAGGCGCTGCCAAGATTACGATTCAGCAAATGCTGCAGATGGCTTCCGGACTCAAACTTTCAGAAAATCCGCAAGGGCTGGAAGACGTGCAACAGATCCTCGACTGGGATGCCACCCATGCTGTCTTATCCGGAACCCAAGGAACATTCAAATATAGTCCCATCAACTACAATTTACTGGCAGGTATTTTGACAAAAGTATCAGGAAAAAGTTATGATGCGTTGTTAACGGATTTTTTTATCAATAAGAATGGGTTGAAACAATCTTTCTTGTATAAAGCCTTTTTACAGCAGGATCATCCTACGGTCAATTACAAAACGGATGGCGAAGCAGATCCTTACGGGAACCCTAACAATATTTCCTCAGCCAACTTGGCAGCTGAGGTAGGAACTGGAAATCTCTATATGTCAGTTGGCGACTTGTATCGCTATTATGATTTATTATTGAATGGGAAACTGCTGGATAAAGCTTCACTGAAGCAAATGTGGCAACCAGCCGCTGGCGGGTCCTATGCCGCAGGTTTTTATGACAAAGGGACTTATTTTCGGGCTCATGGTGGTAAAGGAGGATTCGAATCGTTTGGGTTGTTTTCTAAAGACAACAAAACCAGCGTGATCCTACTATCCAATCGTGGACGTAAAAGCGACACAGAATTAATGAATCAACTCTATCATCCGCTTGCAAATGTTGATGCTTCTTTTTGATTGCATCATTTTGCTCGTGCAAGCTTAGAGTTTTCAAGTAGGACACCCTCTGTTCCTAAAGACAAAAGCACATGCTTTCGTCGGGGCTGAGGGTGTCTTTTTTTAGTTTCTTTCAAAGGGGATCCTCACAGCAGTTTGTAATGATTCCAATGTATCTCTAGGGGCTAGATTAGAAGAATTTTAAAAAAGTAGGCAATTGCGTTTGAACTTCATTCTCAATTAGTCTAAAATAGTGAGAAAGAAAAGATACTGGAGGGAACAGAATGTCAGTTTTAGAAATCAAAAACCTGCATGTCCAAATTGAAGATAAAAAGATCTTAAAAGGTGTTGATCTTGTTTTAAAAACCGGTGAGATCCATGCCATCATGGGACCTAATGGGACAGGAAAATCTACCTTATCTGCAGCAATTATGGGAAACCCGAATTATGAAGTCACTGAAGGAGAAATCTTGTTCGATGGGGAAAATGTGCTGGAAATGGAAGTGGATGAGCGAGCACGTTTAGGTTTGTTCTTGGCGATGCAATACCCTAGTGAAATTCCAGGAATCACAAATGCTGAATTCATGCGAGCTGCTATCAACGCTAAACGGGATGAAGAGGACAAAATCTCTGTCATGGATTTTCTAAAGAAATTAGATCAAAAAATGGATCTATTGAACATGCCAGAAGAAATGGCAGAACGCTATTTGAATGAAGGTTTCTCTGGCGGGGAAAAGAAACGGAACGAAATCTTGCAATTATTGATGCTAGAACCAACATTTGCGATTTTAGATGAAATCGACTCTGGATTAGACATTGATGCCTTGAAAGTCGTCGCTAAAGGGGTCAATGAAATGCGCGGGGAAGGCTTTGGCGCGCTCATCATTACACACTATCAACGGTTGTTGAATTATATCACTCCTGACGTGGTACATATCATGATGGAAGGTCGCGTGGTAATGACGGGATCTGCTGATTTAGCGAAACGCCTGGAAGCTGAAGGCTATGCTGGAATCAGTAAAGAATTAGGGATCGACTACAAAGAAGAAGAAGCATAAGGAGGCAAGGCAAATGGCAAAATTACAGGATTATCTTGACCAAGTCAACGTGTTTTCAGCGTTGAAAGAAGAACCTGAATGGATGTTGGAACTCCGCCAAGCAGCCCTTGCAAAAGTGGATGAACTCCCGTTTCCAAAAATTGAACGGGTCCGTTATGAACGCTGGCCTTTGTTTAATATCAATGAAGCAGCACTTGTCGGTGAACAAGAATTCTCTGGCGTGATTGATCCAGCGGCAGCAGGATTGGGGGCAGTTCCATCCTTTGATGCAATGGATAGCCATCCAACGGTTGTTCAGTTTGATGAAACAACGGTCTTTGAACAATTACCGCAACATCTAGTGGATCAAGGTGTCATTTTTACGGACTTGTTTACCGCAATGAGAGAAGTACCAGAACTCGTCAATCAATACTATATGACTAAAGCAGTCCCAATGGATGAAGACAAAATGACTGCGGCCCATGCGGCATTTATGAATAGTGGTTTATTTTTATATGTACCCAAGAATGTCATCATTGAAGAACCACTAGAAGCAATCTTCTATCATAATGGCAATAGCCAAGCGCATTTCTTCAAGCATGTCTTGATCGTAGCAGATGAGCACAGTGAATTCAGCTACTTGGAACGTTTCCAAACCAAAGGGGATCAAGCCAAAAAGTTATCTGGAAATATCGTTGTAGAAGTGATCGCCAAAGCAGGGGCTAAAGTCAAATTCTCAGCTATTGATCAATTGGGGGTCAATATCACTACCTATATGAATCGACGAGGCTATGTCTTACGAGACGCTATGGTTGATTGGGCGATTGGTGTCATGAATGACGGCGATGTGATTGCTGACTTTGATTCAGACCTCGTTGGCGAAGGCGCCCATTCTGAAGTAAAAGCTGTTGCTATCAGTGCCGGTCGGCAAACACAAGGGATCGATACGCGAGTGACAAATAAAGCACCACATTCGATCGGCCACATTTTGCAACATGGTGTCATTAGAGAACGCGGCGTCTTGACCTTCAACGGTATCGGACATATTTTAAAAGGAGCCAAAGGTGCCGATGCCCAACAAGAAAGTCGGGTCTTAATGTTGTCTGACCAAGCTCGTGGCGATGCCAATCCGATTCTATTGATTGACGAACATGAAGTTACGGCAGGACATGCTGCCAGTGTGGGTCGTGTCGATCCAGAAGAAATGTACTACTTGATGAGTCGCGGCTTGCGCAAGGAAGAAGCAGAACGCTTAGTGATTCGCGGATTTCTGGGATCTGTCTTAACAGCCATTCCTGTGAAAGAAGTGCAACAAGAACTGGTGGCTGTTATTGAAGGGAAGTTACTTGCATGATCGATGCCCAAAAAGTGAAACAAGCGTTTCCTATCTTGGATCAAGTCGTCAATGATGAGCCATTAGTCTATCTTGATAATGCTGCCACCACCCAAAAGCCGGAAGCCGTTTTGAAGACGATCGCTGCCTATTATCATCAAGACAATGCCAACGTTCACCGTGGCGTTCATACATTGGCGGAACGGGCGACCCATTCTTATGAAGCCGCGCGGGAAAAAGTTCGCCATTTTATTCAGGCCAAAGAAACCGCCGAAGTGTTGTTCACTCGTGGTACGACGACAAGCCTGAATTGGGTAGCCCGCAGTTTTGGGGATCAATTTGTCAATGAAGGTGATGAGATCGTGATCTCTTACATGGAGCACCATTCCAATATCATCCCATGGCAACAACTGGCAAAACGCAAGAAAGCGATTCTGAAATATATCCAATTGACGCCAGAAGGTATCCTTGACATGGATGATGCACGTCAACAGATCACGGATAAAACAGCGGTGGTTGCCATTGCTCATGTCTCAAATGTTCTTGGTGTGATCAATCCAATTGCTGAGTTAACGCAACTAGCCCATCAACACCAAGCCGTGATAGTAGTAGATGGCGCCCAAGCAGTTCCCCATATGTCAGTTGATGTCCAATCATTAGATTGTGACTTCTATGCTTTTTCTGGTCATAAAGTGTGCGGCCCGACCGGCATTGGTGTCTTATATGGCAAACGTTATTGGTTAGATCAGATGGAGCCAGTGGAATTTGGCGGCGAAATGATTGATTTCGTTCATCTTCAAGAAAGCACGTGGAAAGAATTGCCATGGAAGTTTGAAGCAGGTACTCCAAACATAGCTGGCGCCATCGGGCTAGGGGCAGCGGTAGATTACTTGAGTGAACTTGGGTTAGCGGCCATCCATCAACACGAGGCTGAACTGGTCGCTTATGTTTTGCCAAAATTGCAAGCCATTGATGGACTGACGATTTATGGTCCACAAGAAGCAGCCAAACGAACAGGTGTCATCGCTTTTAACATCGACGGGATTCATCCCCATGATGTAGCGACTGCATTAGACATGGAAGGTGTCGCTGTCCGTGCCGGTCATCATTGTGCACAACCCCTCTTAAACTATTTGCACGTACCGGCAACTGCACGTGCCAGCTTTTACCTGTATAATACAAGAGAGGACGCCGATCGATTGGTTGACGCCATCAAGTTAACAAAGGAGTTTTTCCAACATGGCATTAACGAAATTAGATAATTTATACCGACAAGTCATATTAGATCATTCCAGTCACCCCCATCATCGCGGAACACTAGGAGATTCTACCTATAAAGTTGAATTGAATAATCCCACTTGTGGCGATGTGATTCATTTAGAACTCGCCGTTGAAGGGGAGACCATCAAAGACGTGGCATTTACCGGTGAAGGCTGTTCTATCAGCACTGCCAGTGCTTCAATGATGGGAGATGCAGTGATCGGCAAAACATTGACCGAAGCTGGAGAATTGTCAGGTTTATTTTCTGAATTGGTCCAAGGTCATACTGTTTCTGACAGTGACCGTCTAGGTGATGCTTCAATGCTAGGAGGAGTGGCTAAGTTTCCCGCGCGGATCAAATGTGCCACCCTTGCATGGAAAGCATTGGAAAAAGCGATCGCCGACGATACCCAACAATCAGATGTGGAACACAGACACTCGGAAACCGATGAGCATCAAGTAGAGTAGATTGCAGCAAAACAAAGGAGTGAGAACCATGGGTGTACCCGAATTAGAAGAATATAAATTTGGCTTCCACGATGACGTGCAGCCCGTATTTAGTACCGGTGAAGGCTTGACCGAAGACATCGTCCGTGAAATCTCACGGGTCAAACAAGAACCAGAATGGATGTTGGAATTCCGATTGAAGTCATTAGAAGCCTTCAACAAAATGCCCATGCAAAACTGGGGACCGGATCTGTCCGACATCGATTTCGATGCCATCAAATATTATCAAAAACCTAGCGACAGCCCAGCTCGAGACTGGGATGATGTACCAGAAAAAATCAAAGAAACCTTTGAACGAATCGGAATTCCCGAAGCAGAACGTGCCTATTTAGCCGGGGCTTCGGCACAGTATGAATCAGAAGTCGTTTACCATAACATGAAAGAAGAGTTTGAAAAGTTAGGCATCATCTTTACCGATACCGATTCAGCCTTGAAAGAATACCCAGAGATCTTCAAGCAATACTTTTCAAAATTAGTACCGCCAACCGATAACAAATTGGCTGCACTGAACTCAGCTGTTTGGTCCGGTGGAACCTTTATCTATGTACCAAAAGGCGTCCGCGTTGACGTACCGCTGCAAACCTATTTCCGGATCAATGCCGAAAACACCGGTCAGTTCGAACGAACATTGATTATCGTTGATGAAGGTGCCAGCGTCCACTATGTGGAAGGCTGTACCGCACCAACCTATTCCAGTAATAGTTTGCATGCAGCTATCGTCGAAATTTTCACCTTGAAAGATGCCTACTGCCGTTATACAACCATCCAAAACTGGTCCGACAATGTCTATAACCTCGTAACCAAACGAGCAAAAGCATTGGAAGGTGCCACAGTCGAATGGATCGACGGCAACTTAGGTGCCAAAACAACCATGAAATATCCAAGTGTCTATCTCGATGGCAAAGGCGCCCGCGGTACGATGCTCTCCATTGCATTTGCCGGTGCGAACCAAATCCAAGATACAGGTGCTAAAATGATCCACAACGCACCAAACACTTCCAGCTCCATCGTCTCGAAATCTATTTCAAAAGACGGCGGCGCCGTAAACTATCGTGGACAAGTCACCTTCGGCAAGAAGAGCGCAGGCTCTATCTCTCACATCGAATGTGACACTATCATCATGGATGATCTATCGAAATCCGATACCATTCCATTCAATGAAATCCACAACAGCCAAGTATCATTAGAACACGAAGCAAAAGTCTCAAAAATCTCAGAAGAACAACTCTACTACCTCATGAGCCGCGGCCTATCCGAAAGCGAAGCCACCGAAATGATCGTCATGGGCTTCGTCGAACCATTCACCAAAGAACTACCAATGGAATACGCCGTCGAGCTAAACCGATTGATAAGTTATGAGATGGAAGGCAGTGTAGGTTAAAACCTAACTATAGGCTAAGAACGTTGATATCATAGCGTTCTTGGCTTTTTATTTGCCTTCCATCTCATAAATACTATCCGAAAAACTATCTATTTGTCAGAAACCTAAATAGTTTGCTAACTTCTGACTGGTGTTTTCTGCTTGTTGCGGTGTAACATGGCTATAAATGTTCATGGTAGTTTTTACGTCTTTATGACCTAAGCGCTTCTGAACCTCATTAATCGTTGCGCCAGCTTCAAACATAAGTGAACAAGCAGTATGTCGGAAACCATGAGGACTTATTCTTTTTAAAGTTAAGCCTTCTTTTTCTGCTTTGTCATAAATCCAATCAAGCCAATCGTTTACCACTTGCGGATAATATAAATCATTACTCATATTGCTAAACATGAGTTGTTTTGCCTTTGAAGTATTAAACCCAAGTTTGAAATAATCTTCTTTTTGAATACTGAACCATTTTTGCAAAATTCGTATCGTTTCATCGTCTAAGCTGATGGTGCGGTATGAATTTTTTGTTTTAGGGGTCTGTAAAACAACCTGATCGTATTCATCAATGGCTATCGTTTTACCGATTGTTAGTGTCTTGTTGAATATATTTAAGTCTTTAATATACAGCCCTAACGCTTCTGATTTACGCATGCCAGTAATAGCAAGCAAACGGAAGAACGCATAGTATTTATAGTTATCAAGTGTTTTAACGAATGTCATAAACTCGTGTAATTCATTTTTACTATAAAAGTTAGGTTTCTTTTCCTCTTCTTTTTTGCGTGGAAGAATCGTCTTTTTCATGGGGTTACTTTCCATTAATTCCATGGATACGCCATAATTCATGACCTGAGCAGTAGCACGTCTTATATAGTGATATTGCTTGTATTTGTCGTGCCATTCGTTCACACATTTTTGACAAAAAGAAACGGTTATTTGGTCCAGTTTTAACTTGCCGAATTTTGGCAATACATGACCTTCAATAAACCGTCTATTGGTGGCTACTGTAGAAGATTTAACACTTTTGCGGTGTTGTTCCAACCAATCGTCATATAGCTCTTGGAATGTGATTGTACGCTTCTTTTTAGAACCTTTTAGAATGCTTGCTTTCAATTTATCAAACTCAAGACTTGCTTCTGCTTTGGTGTCAAAACCCTTACGAGTGGTGACAATCTTTTTTTCTGTAATAGGATCAGTAGCAACATATCCACTGAATAACCATTTTCTTTTATTGTTTTTATCTTTGTATTGTTCAAATTTTGCCAATATTGTTCCCTCCCAGTACTGCTGGGGGCAAGTGGTGGAGGTTAGTTTTCTATTTTTGGTATTTGCATGTCGCCTGGTATCTCTTTGAATTCTAATGAAGAAGAATATTTATCATTGCCTTGAATTTTAGATTCTTTTTTAAAAGTATCAAAATTCAATAATATGCCGAATCCTTTGTTTTTCTTTTCAACTTTAGCAATTAAAGGAATCCTAGTTTTTCTTCCTATGAGCCCAATATCGAAAAGTAAAAAATCTGAGAAGGCAATTTCAGATTCCTTTTTCAATAGTCTGTATATTGAGAACCAAGAATTGAATATATTTTGTGCTAAAGTGATTGCAGCTTCTGTATTCAGATTACCTAGAAAAGTATTTATATCGCTAATTTCAACTTCTTTCCCATTCTCATCAGTTCTATAAAATGCAATCAATAAAGTTGTTATTCTTTTTTCCTGTTGAAAAAGCAGGGGAGAAGATTGTCCTAAATTATCAATTGGGTACACAACGAAACTAAACTTATCCCCTATTTTTTCATTTTCCATCAAAACTGCATCGTAGGGCAAAGTTTGAGAAGGCTTCACCTCGACAAACCCATCATCTCTAGATTCGAGCTCTCCATTTTCTGCTTTGACTAAGTTTTCCTTTGAAGTGATAGTTTTAAATATAAACAAATTTTTATTAATTTTTTCGCCTATTAGCTCTTCTAAAGGTACTTTGAAATATTCCATCAGTTTCTCAAGAGTTTCGAACTGTACACCTCTAGATTCATTATTATACATAGCGGTAAGAGCTGGTCTGGAAATTTTCGTTTCTGAAGAAACTTTATTAATACTTAATTTTCTTTTATCCATTATTTTATCTAGTTTAAAATAGAGCATTACTTTCTCCTTTCTGAATGTATACGTTACAATTTTTTATAAAAACAGAATATATAGTTGACAAGTATTCGTTTCTGCCTTACTATGTATGTATAGTTTACAATATAAAAGCATATATGTAAATTAAATGTTCGAAAGAAAGTAGGTGAATGCTAATGAAGTTAGAAGTAGATTTAAGCCCAACTATCGAGCAACAACTGACAGAAGTCGCTAGTCGTGTATGGGTGGAGACGATGAAACGAGAAGTTGAAAAGCGAACTTTTCCAGAATGGATGGACTTAGAAACGACTTGTGATTATCTACAAGTATCACGATCTAATTTATCTAAATTTATCAAAGAGTTAGATTTTCCCGTTTCTACTATCAATCAAACAAAGCGTTGTAATCGAAAAAGAGTAGATGAATGGATGACGCAATTTGAAATTTAATTAGTTGCTGGGGGCAAAAGGAAAGCGGGTTAGTCAAGTGGCAGTCACAATAGAATTACTAATTGGAGGATTGAAATGCTGAAATTAGTTTGGATACCTAAGAAGTACAAGAATTTTTCTGTACGTGAAATTGTAGAAGAAGCAGAAAGTATTTTGAAAGAGTGTAAGGAAGCAGAAAAAGAGAATGCACGACTTTACGCTGATCTAATTGTTCTTCAAAATCAAATAGCTAATTTAACCGAAGAACAAGCAAGAAAAAATTTAGCGGTCATGATCCCATGGCTAGAAAGTCAGTTTCCAAGTTTAAAAGAAGTGGAGTAAAACCTATGGATAGAGAAAAGAAAAAAGCCTTTGCTGTACAATTCTTTGGCGAGAATCAGCAAATGGCTACACGTAGGTAAAATACCTATATTTCTTTTCTCTAGTATATCAAATATTGGAGGAATTTACTATGAAAACAAGAGAATTAAACAAAATTGCTTATGATATTGCAGATTTAGATGCTGTGATTGGCTTAACTCAAAATTATATTAGTTGCTTACAACTGCAAGCTGTCAGAGCGAAAGATAACAATGATAGATTTTTGATTCTGCATAGCCTGATACATGGAAAAGGATTTGACAATATTATGAGTAATTTAGAAATATTAAGCAAACAAATAAATTCATTAGCTGATGAAATTTTAGACCATGGGGATGAGGTGGCGCAATGATTTATATAGGAAAAGTGCGGCCATCCATTATGGAACCACCAATAGATAAAAGCATTATTCAATTCTTTTCAGAATATACACCGATTAAAGTTAATGTTTCTGATGATCCCGAAGAACAGAAGAAATTAAAAACGATTGTAATTGATGGGTTCATAGCTGGTGAAATGAAGGCCTTGATACGAAAAAATGAAAATTTGATCAATCGAGATTGCCTAATTTTAGATTTAGATGATGTGACCGTATCTGAAATTGATTTGATAGCTGTCATCAAACAAAAACTAGCCAAATTTGCTTATGTTCTTTATCCAAGTGTTAGTCATGGGTTAAAAGGCGTACGCTATCGGTTAGTAATTCCACTGGATAAACCAGTGAATGAACAAGAATACAAGCTACTGATTTACTTTTTTTTAAATAAAATACTGGATGGAATTATTCACACTGCGGATCAATCAAACCTCACTTGGTCGCAAATACAGTTACTACCAGTGTTGACACAATATACTAAGCAAGAACAAATTATTGTCCATGATGGAGAAAAATTATTTCCCATATCTGATGGTTTAGATGCCGCAAAACGTTGGCTGAAAGACTACAAACAAGACACAGAAGGCGTAACTTCAAGAAAATTGTACAAAAACACAAGCCAATTCAAAAAAGGCGGGTCAAGATATAGGAATACAACTACTGAACTTTTCGAAAGCATTGTATGCGGATGTGAAGAGGGAAATCGCAATAATCGCATTGCACAAATCACAGGGGGGTTATTGGCAAGAGCAGTAGACGTAAAGGCGGTATTCGAATTAGTTAAAGTCGCCAATCAATATTTTACAGAACCGCTATCCGAAAAAGAAGTGGAGGAAACATTCTATTCGATAGCGAAAAAGGAGTTGGGAGCCAATTGAGTGAAATTATTGAGTTACAAGAATTACAAAAAAAGAAGATTGGCGAAGAAAAGAAACTGCCTTCTTGGATTTACACAGATGAAAAAGGAAACACTAAAGTAAATGCTTCTAAGTTAGGCTATGAAATTATGAACGAGATACCAATGATCCGAACAAATGGTTTGCTCTACGGTGCGAGGTTTGATAAAAAAAACAGGATCATGGCGAATTGATAGTTTGAGCGACTTTTTAGACGGATATATCACTGACAAATTGGAATCTTTCAATAAGTGGAGCCAGCAAAAACTAGGCGAAACAAAAAAGTTCATCATGATTAAGATTTTTGACCCGACTATGAAAGAAAATCCTTTTAACAATAGCAAGCCGTATCTGGCCAATTTTAAAAACGGAACTTACAACATTAAAACTGGAGAATTGAAACCGCACGATACTAAAGACTATATTCTTCAAAGCCATGATTATGTTGTAGATCCGAAATCAAATTTGAAGCCAGAGAAGGCAATCGAATGGCTGCGAGATTTGACTGGTGATGAAAAAAGCGCACAGCATTTAATGGAAATCATAGGATACTGTTTCTACCGGAGTTATGCACCTTTTCAAACGATAACGATTTTGCAAGGGAGCGGCGAGAATGGTAAATCCACTTTCTTAGATTTTCTAACAAAAGTCATCGGTAAGGACAATACCAGCAATATGACGCTTCAAGAATTAGGGAACAAACAGAATCGTTTTGCTGGTGCCAACCTATTTCAGAAAGAAGCCAATCTGTTTGCGGATGTTGATTCCGAGTTTCTCAAGTCAACAGGGCTACTCAAAGCCCTCACTGGTGGGGATCGTTTATCTGCTGAGTTTAAAGGAAAAGATCACTTTATGTTTGTGAATTTTGCGAAGTTGATATTTTCAGCCAATGAGTTGCCAGCGTTCAATGACTTCACACACGGTTTTGAGAGGCGCTTATATGTAGTTCCTTTTGATTGCGTGATAGACGAAAGTTTTAAAACTAAGCACGATTTGAAGGCCATTGAGAAAGAGATTCCACTATTCGCCACCTATTGCATAAGGATGTTTAAAGAAGCGCTAGACCGCAAAGAACTGACTGTATCAGACAAGATGAATCAAGCAAAAGATAAATGGTTGAAAGAATCCAACCATATTATGAGGTTCATTGAAGAAAAATGCAGCATTGATATGGAATCCAGCGAAGGTGATTCTTCTAAAACAATTTACGAAGAATATCAAAAATTCTGTTACCAAGAAAGTTTACGTGAATTGTCACAACCTAAGTTTAGCAAACAACTCGAGAAAATGGGAATTGTAAAAGTTAAGCAAAGCGTTAGAGGTACACGATTATGGAGATACAGGCATTTACATTTAAGAAAAGAGTATACCCCGACGGAAAGCTTAGAAGCGTTGGCCAGTTTGGACATATAACTATAAACGCTGCTATATCAGCATTTTTAAACACAACAAATGAAGTTTGAACGAAAAACACTTGGACACCATGTTGGACAGGTTGAAGGGGTGTCCAAGTAGGTGTCCAGCGTAAAAACGAAAAAAAATTAATAATGTTACATTTAAACGCTGATATAAAAGCATTTCAGAACAGGTGTCCAATGTGGCCGTAGAAACATAATTTCTATTGAGGGTACACTGTTGTTGCAATCGAGAGTGCAACTGAAGAAGGCGGGAGTGAAAACACTGAAAACCAATAAAAACGAAAGAAAATACCCAATTTTAATCGCTTATGATACAGGATCACAATATGCAGTCTGGTGTCCGTATTGTTCGAAATGGCATTTTCACGGAAAGAAAGATGGAATGAGGGTGGCGCATTGCATTAACCCACACTCACCGTTTATAAAAACTGGTTACATTATCAAGTTAGCCACAAGAAATGATTTGGATTTTAAAAGTCATAATCTCTACCCAAATGACTATCCAATGTTTGAAGAAAATTAAAAAAATGAGCGGAGGCATGTAATGGAAGAACTTACGATTATTGAACAATCGGTACTTGAATTAATTCCGAGAGGGTTTGAAAGGAAAATTAAAGTACCTGATATATGCTCTATTATTGATCTGGACGAACGAGACGTAAAAGCAGTTATTCAAATGCTGCGAGCCAAAGGAGTGCCTATTGTTTCTGTCAGAGGATATGAAGGCGGCATGTTTATCGCTACCAACGAAGCTGAACGGACTATTGGTCTTCAAGCTTTCAAGAACCAATTTAAGAGTATGGAACAAACAATCACGAATATTGAACAAGCAGATCTAAAAAACTGGCAAGAATCATTAAAAATTGCAAAATAAGGAGAATGAACAATGAGTATGGATAAAGTATATATTGATAAACAAACAAAAAAAGTGGGTGTCGAGTTACCTAAATATGGGGAAATCATCCTGATCGTAAAAGATGGTCAAGTAGTTAGATATGAGACGAAAACAACAAATAAATTAGAGTGAAAAAAGTGTTTTAAAAGCTGATATATCAACGTTTTATAAAGATTTTATCGCTCAAATATGGTATAATAAAGACAACTTAATAATAATATCTGATTAGGAAGAACCAACGGATATGAGGCGAAAAAAGCCAGTAATATGGCAGACGTCTCGTGTCCGTTTTTTATTATTAGTTGTCCTTTGAAAACTGTATACTGCGGTTGCTGAAAAAGCCGTCCTAGATGATGACAATCCCAAGCTAGACCAACGATCAAAGCCGCAACATAATAGAATACTGTTTTTTAGGAGGGAAGCATGGATAGTGAATACAATTTAAACCGCTATTTGAACATAGAGGCTTATATCAGAAAGCTGGAAGAAGAAAAACGATTAATCAGGCAAGAACTTTATTGCCAAAGCCTATGCACAGGAATTGCCTATGATGAAATTGCTATCCATGCAAAAGCTCCCAAGATTGATTATTTAGTAGCAGATAACGTTGAAGCGTGTATGCTCATTGACAAGCGGATAGAGCGGTGGAAATTTAGGCACAAGCATTTTATGCACTTCTTAGATAAATTGCCTGTATCTGAACGTGAGAGCCTTTTAAAAGGGGTTGAAAGCCCATCGTTGAAACAGAAAGCACTCGATGAAATATACGAGATAGAAACAGCTATGGCGTTCAGATATGAATGGGAAGTGCCGCAAGAAAAGGTTGAATTAACAGACGATTTGTTTTCGAATATTGCACTAATGGCGGAGGTGTTTGGATAGTGGTTTATGATTATGACATTCGCCCAAAATGGATACTCACTCAATGGAAGGCCTTTGTTGTAAATAGAAATCATTTAAAAGAGGGGAATACAGCAGGATATGCTCGTTTGCTATTTACTGCTTTAAAAGAGCTGCCAAAAGAAGACGTTTTAATTCTTTCTGAGAAGTATTACGAAACTGAACAAGGTGCCAACTTTAGTTATATGCATAACGGTTATCGAACTTATATACCTATAACAGATAAAGTATTGGCTGACCGAAGAGGAATATCTGTTCTTGAATATCGAAAAATCAGGAGCAAGTCAGAGGCGAAATTACAGGCTATTCTCAATCGGTTGAGAAAAGAGTTTATCGAAATTGATGCTGACGAACTTGAGGAATACATTCTAGGCGTTGGGACTATTTATTTGAAGGATTATCAAATTATCGAGGGAAAGCGTGCGGATCCAGATTCTTATATCTTCACGCAAGATAGGTCCAAAGCGAAAAGATTCAAACAGGACTCTACACAGGGTCGCCAGCTAAAGATGTACCTTCGATTAAAGAAAATGGAACCTCGAGACGAGTATATAAAATTTATTGATATATGGTTTGACTGATTAAGCAGAAAGGAAAGTGTAAATGACTATTGTAGAGATTATGAAGACACGTAAAATCAAACAGAAGCATTTGTGCGAAGTCACAGGGCTAAGTCCTGAACAAGTGGAGAATGCTCTAAATGAGGATCGGGATGGATTGTTAGCTGATAAGAAGAAGTTGGTTTTGCTTAAAGGTATTTGTACCGCTGAGTTTAAACGCAAAGCAATGCTCACCTTGGTAGCAAAGAACACAAATGGGTTAGATCCTGATACTCGTAAGAAAGTAGAGGAGTTGGCAAATGAAAACAGAAGATGACTTCTTTAGCTATAGAGAATGGAAGAAATACCTGGAAGAACAACAAATGAAGCAAGAGCTGGAAGGAAATCCAGATGCTATTAAAAAGCTATCGCTGGTTGAATTAAATAAGCTGATCGAGGAAGACAGTACAAATGAAATTGCCATTGAGCGCCGCAGAGAGTTGTTGGCTCAATACAAGAAAGAACGAGTAACGCAGATCAAAGAACCTAAGAAAACAGTTGTAAGTAAACTCAAAGAAAAAATCAAAGGAGCGAATCAAGCATGACAACAGAGTACACAGTAACTACACCAGAGGTAAAAGAATTAAGAGAGATCGATATCAATATCAATGAGTTGGAAAAAGAGTTAGACACTCTGGTTGAAAAGAGAGACAAGAAAGCTTCAGCAAAAGGTAAGTATAGCTTAGAGACATTCAAGGCTAACAAAGAAGCAAATAAGGATATTGAAGATCTTGAGAAGGTAATTGCCGAGGCGTACCAAGAACGTGCAGAGATCACCGATAGTATTTATTTGAATTACATCAATCAGTTAAAAAATGAAACAAACAGAAAAGAAGCTGCTTTATTGTCTGAAGCAAAAGAACTATTTGACAACAAAGGATTCGCTGAAGTAACTGCTTTACTGGGAACAGAAACTACTAGACTGTTCCAATTAAATGATCAGTTAATCAAATCGCATAACAGCTCAATGAAACAACTTATAGATGTATTGGGCATTAAGAACAAAAACATATTGGAGAGGGTTCAACGAGAATACTACAAACAAAGTAGAATGGTTTAGGAATGGTGTGAATGCATTCTTTCAAGGTGTATCTGATGTTGCCGTTGAAGTGTTCAACTTTATTGGTGGATACATTAGTGGGGTATTCGAAGGACTTTGGACAAATATTTCCAACGTGTTCGAAGCTGGGAAACGCATATTCACTGGTTTTATTGATTTTATCACTGGAGTTTTCACAGGGGATTGGGAACGAGCTTGGAATGGCGTTGTAAACATTTTTGGTGGTATCTTCGATGGAATTGTTGCGATTGCGAAAATGCCACTAAACAACATGATCGGACTGATCAACGGATTTATTCGAGGGCTGAATAAAATCAAGGTTCCTAAATGGGTACCTGGTGTTGGTGGTAAAACCTTCAGTATTGGAGAATTACCTTATCTAGCGAAAGGCGGTCATGTATTGAATGGCCAAGCAATCGTTGGTGAAGCTGGACCAGAATTGCTTACGAACAAAAACGGCAAGACAACTGTTACTCCGTTATCAGACGAAGAAAAACGCAAAGGCATTGGCGGCAAAGTACAGCCTTCCAAAGTGGAACAACATATCCACATTGGGAATGTCGATGCGAATAACCCAAGCGAATTAAACAAAATGAACCGTAAATTTTACCGTGCAAGCAAACAAGCACTTGCCGGAATAGGAGGATAAATATAAGGCACCTAGCTTATCGGCTGGGTGTCTTTTTTGTTATGCTTGGAATATCGTATACTAGGAGGGTTATTGGCAAGACGAAGATTATGATTGAATATGAGTCTTTAAATAGGACGTTAAATGTGCTATAATGATTACGATGTAGAAACATAGTTTCACTTGCGCAGTGTATGTAAATACGCTGTGCTTTTTTGTTTAAAAATAAAAATTATTAAGTAAAAAAAAGACCTTAACTTTCACTAAGGTCTTTTCTATTTTCTAGAATTTCTTCTATAGGAAGTATAATAGGTAATCTTGACGCTTTTTGACTTAGAATAGATATAAAAAGACTTATTTCTGACAAAAGTGGTCTTATAAAATAATTTTGATCTTCAATGTCAAAATCAGAAAATTCCATATCTTCATTATCAATTTGTTTATTTAATTTGAAAACGGCTTGCATAGCTATCAATCCCTTAACTTCCTCATCAACAACAAACTCTGCTTTACCTTTAATATAAACATCTTTCTTTTTATTTAACTTAGGAGACACTCCAAATCTTACATCAATATTATTTTTCAATAAACTTTTTTTAAAGTCAACTTTTATAAGACTCGTTCCATAATACGCATAGTCGGTACTTTCCATTTAATTTCTCCATTCTTTTTATCCGAAGTCGTTTCTTCACTGAATTGACTAATATCATATTCCAGTAAGTTTACTCTATTAAGCATTTCGTTCGTTTGGTTTCTCAATTCTGAGAGTTCGTTTTGAATTTCTTCTTTTAATTCTGACAAACTTTCTTCTTCTCTTACACATAAGAAATCTATTTTTTTCAAAAATCCCTCAAAGTTCTCGTGTAAAAAAGATTCTCTTTCTTTATACACATTTCTGACAGCAAATGGGTCTTTAAAAGTTAGAAGCATATTATTCAGTAGTTTACTTTGTATACTTCCATTTTCAATCTCGCTTAACGTACTATAACTTACTCCAATAAGATCAGCCATTTGTCTCAATGAGAGAGAGTAAGATAATCGAATTTCTTTGAATTCTCGAGATGATAACAACCCATTTAATTTTTTGTACTTTTCAAAGTCAAGTTTTGCATTATAATCAGGGTCATCAAAAGGTTCAAATAATTCTCCGCAGTGACCACATTTATAATATATATGTTCATTTTCTATCATAGAATTTTTCACTTTGACTGTTTCTAAAATTCTAATCTCTTCAAATGAAGATAAATGCTCACATTCAGAACAGTACTTATTTTTTATAACCTTTTTAGTCATTCAGTACACCCCCTTAAAGGATAGTTCATTGGTCTCTCTGCAGGATGGAAGGACATGCATCCACAATGGTTTTCGTCGATTGAGATTTTCACATAAAGTTCGACACTACCTAGGAGCATTCCAAAAACAGTGACTGTTGTGCCTTCTATGAAATGATGTTCACTTGGCCCTTCACTATAGTTTGATATATGCAATTTTTCTCTTACGTATCTAGCAGCCTGAGTATTCGTCCAGCCCAATTCTCTAAAATATAAAGACGATTTTCTATTAAACTCATATTTAATAGATCCTTGATCAAACAATTTTCTAAAGTTGAGTAAGAACAATCTAACTCTGGCTTCTGTATCAAATCCCAAATATCTGTCCTCCGAAATAATATATATTTTTATTATTTCGTTAAAAACCTCTACTTGTCAACACTTATTTTGTTACTATCCAGTAACATTATATACACAATTAAAAATGAAATGCAATAACTTCAACTTCTCTTTTTGACTAATTAATACTATTTTTAATGTTATCTCTATGTACGAGCCCGCCAAAGCGGGCTATTTTTGTTTACCACGGAAGTTTATTGTTGTTAAGCGCCCGTTGTACTGCTTTTACCATATTAGAAGTTGGACTGATGGTGCCATCTTGTATGGTACCCAAAGCTTTCCGCATTGCTTTGATTGTTTTCTTTCCGCAAAGTCCATCGACTGCACCATTGTAATAATCTTTTGTTTAAAAATAACCCACCCTCAAGGAGAGTGGGCCTGAAAAAAGATAAAAAATGAAATAGCCCCGGTCAAGGCTATGACTCCATTCTACAAGGTAATATTTTTTATTTAAACAAAAAATCCACTCTATTCTGCCTAGAGTGGATTTATCAAAGAAGTGTAAATGAAAAAATAAACTTTGTGGTTATGAAACTACATTACACCTTTTATTAATTAAATTCAAGAAATTTATGACGGTTTTCTAAACAATAATATCTATTACGTTAAAATAATGATAAAATAAACAAGAAGAGTATTAGGCGCACTTCCCCAAGTTTTCACCGCCTAACTACTCTTCATAAAATATTGCACGCACTTACTAATTTATAGCATAAACTAAATTACTGCAAGTAATATGAATATATTTATGTACAAACTCGCCTTAGCAAGTCATTTGTTTACCAAGGAAATTTGATGAAGATAAGAAGAAAAAAATTATAGAACAATTGATTGCCCCCAGCTAAAAAAGCTATCTAAAAACTATCTATTTGTAAAAATAGTTGTGAATATATGGATTTTAGAAGATAACTTTTAGAGATTTTTTGTTGATATAACAGCATTTGTGCGTATTAAGATAGAAAATCGTTAAATGGAAGGTAGTGTGGGGTAAACCTATTATATGAGCTAGAACCCTTGATGTATAAGGATTCTAGCTTTTTTATTTTGCTTAAAACTATGAATGTAAGTGTTTTTGTAAGTGCTTTTGATTAAAAGCCAACAAAATTGGCGAATTTATCAGCAGTCTTTTCTGCCTCTTCAGGCATTACATGAGTATAAATTTCTAGCGTGATTTTCACATCTTTATGGCCTAGTCGTTCACTGACTTCTTTTACAGGAACACCACTTTGTAATAATAAGCTTGCATGAGTGTGCCTGAAAGCGTGTGGAGATATTACTTTCAGATCATACTTCTTTATCAAATACTTTAGCCAGTCATTCACAACTTGAGGATAATACAATTCATTGCGTTCATTGGTGAAAATGTATTGATCATCGCTAGAAGTATTAAAGCCCATGCTCAAGTAGTCTGTTCTTTGTACCGTTCGCCACTTGGCCAAGACTTTCACTGTTTCAGCATCTAAGCTTATTGATCGTGTACTAGAAGCTGTTTTAGGGGTTTGAATAATAATATTGGTATTTTCATCAAGGGCTAGTGTCTTGCCTATAGAAACACTCTTGCCAGCCAAATCAATGTCTTTCCACTGTAGAGAAAGCAACTCTGATTTTCTAGCACCACTAAATGCAAGTAAGCGGAAAAAAGCATATTGCTTAAAGTTACCGAACTCTTTTAAACAATCAAAAAAATGTGCTAGTTCATCTTTAGTGTAATACTGCAGTTTTTTCTCTTCTTCTTTGGCTCTTGGAAGAATCGTTTTGGACATTGGATTGCTATCCATAATTTCCATGGCCACACCATACCGCATAATTTGAGCAGTGACTTTACGAAAATAGTTGTATTGCTTATAACCTTGCTTGAACCACTTGTTTACCAAGTCCTGGCATTGAATAACCGTTATAGATGCAAGCTTAACATCGCCTAAGTATGGCAATACATGGCCTTCGACGAAACGTCTATTTAAAGCTATCGTGGATGGTTTTACATTAAGCCTATGTTGCGCTAACCATTTATCATAAAGATCTTTAAATGTGATAACAGTAGGCTTATTTGACAAGCCGTTATTCTCGTATTCCTCAATTATCTTGGACAAAGCAATTTGTGCTTGTTTCTTATTTGTAAATCCTCTTCTTCGTCGATATATATTCTTTCCATTATCTGTCTTTCCTAGATATACATTGAATTCGTACGCTGTTGATCCGTCTTTCTTTGTGTACTTCTGTATCTTTGTCATGTTTGTACTCCTATCTACCACCAACGCCAATTAGAGTAGATATAAAAGAAATTATATTTTATACACAGTTCTGTTAGTTCGGTATTCATTCCCGTCTTTTCTCGGAAGGTTAAAAAATAAATGTTCAACAGTATAGAGACCAATTCTTCTTGCAGAAAAAACAGATTCGTTTTCTAAGGGAATCTGTAATTCAACGGGGATAACACTACTGTTAGCATTAGGTAGTTTTAATTTTAGCCTGTTGAGTGAAATCTCCAAAAATTCGGAAATATCGTTATAAGTGGAGTTTTCAAGCATCCGGAATAGTGTGTTTAATAGAGCGTTGCTTTCATAATTGCAAAGTGTTAGAGAGAGATAGTATTCAATTTTTTCATTAACTTCGTAATTTTGTTTTTCTAATTCGAATAGAAATTCATTATCATCGTACGAATAACATAGCAATTGTTTCTTAACATCGGATCTTGAATCTATAAATTTAATGTCTTTCAGGGTTGAAATATTTTTTTCAAGTAAATCTAACATGGAAACACCAAGAAAGTCTGAAATCCTTCTCAGAGTTTCTAATTTAGTTTTACTAGGTATAGCATCATTGTTCACCAAAGGAGACAGTGTACTTTTTGATATTTGAGTACCTTCCTGTAACTCGTTAAAACCAATATCTTTCATAATCATAAATTTTTTTATGTTGTTCAATTTATAACCTTCTTTCCGGTTCTTTAAATAAAACTATTTTAACACTTGACAGTTCTTTTTTAAAGTAGTAAATTCTATATAGAACTTAAATTGTGTAATAAGTTCTTTTTAGAGTAATTAGTGAGGAGGTGATATTTTGTTTGAAATAGATCTTGAGATGGCTGCGAAAATAAGAGAAAAAAGAGCGAGGAAGAACTCGACTTTACAAAGTGCAGCCGAGGAAATCGGAATATCTTCTAAAACATTAGGAGAAATTGAAAATGAGAAAAAAACGATTGTTAGAAAAACTGTTTTTAAAAAAATTATTAATTGGTTGATTAACGAGAAGTCGAAAAATTACACAGGAGTTGATTAAATGGAAGCGGCTGAAGTGCCAAAAATGCAATTAGAAGTGTCTCACACGCTTTCTAATGAACAGTTGAAACAAATATCCGATAGTGTTTTTGAAGCGATTATAGAGGCAATTGTGGCGGCGAGAAACGCAAGCAAAGTTGATTCAGACATCTTAACAACTAAAGTAGCGTTGCAAAAGTGGCTCGGAGTTTCAGCTATTTACCTTGAAGAGTTTCTTTGAAATGGCGATTGATGCTTTGAAGAGTTTTAAAAGCTGGTGGGATTCTCTGGATCAAGGTACGAAGAACTGGATTATTACACTCGCTGGTATAGCTGCAGTAATCGGACCAGCTTTGGTTGTCATAGGAACGCTTATGAGTTCCGTTACTAAGATTACGGCTGGGGTTAAAGATCTGGCCACTGTGTGGAGTGGGCTAGGCAAATTATTCGGATTATCTGGTGGATGGTTTGCCGTAGCTGTAATAGCAATAGCCGCATTAGTCGCTGGGCTAGTTTGGGCTTATAACAATGTTGAATGGTTTAGGAACGGTGTGAATGCCTTTTTCCAAGGCGTTTCTGATATAGCGGTAGAAGTGTTTAACTTTATGGGCGGATACATTAGCAATATTTTTGGAGGAATCATTCAAAACTTCCAAAACTTTTTCGATGCAGGCAAGAGAATTTTCACCGGATTTATAGATTTTATAACTGGCATATTTACAGGTGATTGGGAACGCGCTTGGAACGGTGTTGTAAATATTTTTGGCGGTATTTTTGATATGATTGCTGCTATGGCTAAAGCACCGCTAAACACAATGATTGGATTGATCAATGCATTTCTTGGTGGATTAA
Organism: Enterococcus sp. FDAARGOS_553; assembly: GCF_003812305.1. Classification (NCBI taxonomy): domain Bacteria; kingdom Bacillati; phylum Bacillota; class Bacilli; order Lactobacillales; family Enterococcaceae; genus Enterococcus; species Enterococcus sp. FDAARGOS_553. The sequence continues at coordinate 490,292 of NZ_CP033740.1, read as the reverse complement.
ACAACATTAAAATTCCAAAATGGGTTCCTGGCGTAGGCGGCAAAAGCTTTAGCATTTCCACTTTGCCTTATTTGGCAGATGGCGGTCATATATTAAATGGCCAAGCGATCGTTGGTGAAGCTGGACCAGAATTGCTTACGAATAAAAACGGCAAGACAACTGTTACTCCGTTATCAGACGAAGAAAAACGCAAAGGCATTGGCGGCAAAGTACAGCCTTCCAAAGTGGAACAACATATCCACATTGGGAATGTCGATGCGAATAACCCAAGCGAATTAAACAAAATGAACCGTAAATTTTACCGTGCAAGCAAACAGGCACTTGCCGGTGTGGGAGGTTAAATACAAGGCACCTAGCTTATCGGCTGGGTGTCTTTTTTTGTTGCAAATAAAGTTTGAATTTCGTATGTGTAAAGAGGTATTATGTAATTGAGAAAGTAAAGAAATACAAGGAGGAACCGAATGGATAGATTGGCAATTTTAAGAGCATTGGAAAATGGTGATTTTGATGGAATTAGCCACGAATATGAGCCGCGTAAAGGCTATAGTAAAAATGAAGTTTTTCAAACAAAGATGGTAGTTAAAGGGAGCTGTATAGAAGTTACTACAGAGTACAAAAATAAATTCTTTGACAACAAAGAGAATGTTAGTAACGAGCATAACAACGTAAAGGTATTAACTGGGAATGCGGCAGTGGACTTTATAGCAAGAAGACCATTCTATTTTAAAAAGGTTAGACCAGAATTATTTCTAGAATAATATATTACATTCATTCGTTCAGAAAGAGGGAGCTTTTATGCAACAATTTTTAGAAGCGAAAATACTTGTACCAGAAGATTATGTAATCATTTCTAGGGTTGAGTATGAGGAGCTTCTTCAAGCTAACAACCTAGGCCGGTGGATGACGTTAAAAGAAGTGCTTGATCGCATAAATAGAAAATATGATTGGTTTAGTCAGAAAGTTTTAAAAAATCCTAGATATAGAAATAGAATCGACATTTCAAAATCATCTGAAGGGTTTGTGTATTACCCAGGGGAGGGCAACGACAAGTATCTTTTTTTGAAATCAAAAACATTGGAGTTCTTAGAAGAAAACTTTGCGGATATCCTGAAAGAAAAAAGATGATTAGATTAAATGAATCATATAAATATTTGTAGCGAGGATGTTAACTTTGAAGAAAAACATGAAAAGCTTTCTATTGGGGATGATAGGCGGCATATTTGTTGTGATATTTTTTGTTATTGATAATAAACTAGACGGTCGAGCCATTGAATGGATAAGCGCAGGGTCTACATTAGCTGCAGTTTTAGTATCTTTATGGTTAGCTAAAGACAGAAAAGTAGATACTGATATAACTGGTGTATTTTTCGGATCAGAATTTTTCGATTCGTACGAACAAACGTTTAGCAGCGATTCAGAAGAAGTTCTAGTAATTAATGATCATTTTTTAAATGTAGACACTAATATCAGATTATATAATCCGTCAGATTTTTCTAAAGCTTTATACGATTTGAAAATCAACTATGTATCAGAAGACAATGAGGTTTACAGTAAAAAAGATCTTTTTTTAAACGATCAATTTGTTAACTATATATCTTTGTCTCCAAAAGAGACAAATGTTTTGAAAGTGAAATCTACAAGTTCTAATCTTGGAGAAGAATTCTTAAAATTAGTTCCTAAGGAAATATTCTTTTCTGGTATCAATGAAAAAGGCAAGGAAATTAGGATTATATGCGACGATTATTTAGAATATCTTAATCAAGAAAAAAATAATGGAGGAAACAGCAATGAGATTGTATAAAGAGTTTGAGGAATTTTTAAATGAGTATCAGGAAAAACCAAAACAGGCAGTAGTTACTCCAGAAGAAGTATGTATTCTTACATTAGTTAGTTATAAAGATTCCGAGAACAAATCGGATTTAAAACGATCAGCTAAAATGGTAAAAGATGTGGAAAGTAGTTTGAAGAAATTTGATTTGTGGAAATATGTAAATGAAACAGAACTTAATAACAATTTAAAGTAAGCGCCCCACGCGCAATGAGAATTATTGACCCACACATTGACCCACAAACACTTAACACGTTTTAAAATACAATGAAATGGTTTGGCGGTGCTATGTGGTTTTGCAAATATATTGAGAATGGACAATGCCCTATGACAAGCATTTATAATTCCTGTACACCTTTTATTAATTAAATTCAACCAATTTATGACGATTTTCTAATCAATAATTTCTATTACGTTGAAATAATGATAAAATAAAAAAGAAGAGTATTAGGCGCACTTCCCCAAGTTTTCACCGCCTAACTACTCTTCTTAAAGTATTGCACGCAATTACTAATTTATAGCATAAACTAAATTACTGCAAGTAATATGAATATAATTATGTACAAACTCGCTTTAGCAAGTCATTTGTTTACCAAGGAAAGTGATTGTTATTAAGCGCTCGTTGCAAAGCTGTGACTAATATGCCAGTTATGGTATATTAAACATAAATTTTATATGTTCGCCAAATAGTAGTATGTATTTAATATCGAAGCTGTAATATCGAATTTTTGATATCTATTCTAATTGGCGTTGGTGGATAAAATTGTAAGTGCGTTTGTAAGTGCATGCACTTACATTTATAATTTCCTAATGATGTTAAATATCAGTTGAAACCTGTTACACCAGTGTTAATTGCTCTTAATCACGATTAACAAAACCCATTCTTTTATATGGAAGGCAGTGTAGGTTAAACCTGTTATAGGAGCTAGAACCCTTGATATATAGGCTCTTTGTCAATAAGGACTGATGGGTTGTACAAAATCAAATCTGGGTCAGAATGAACCTCATTCTGGCTCAGATTTTTTGTTATCTTACTTTGATTAATTGATTGATCAAAAAGATTCTAATTCTCATGTTCTCAAATGATTTAAATCCGTAGGATACTCGTTTCATTGTCTTTATATGGGTATTCTTCGCTTCTATTTTTCCATTGGTGTAAGGATAGATCATCGCGTTGGTGATGCCTTCTTCATAGGTCAGAAGGTTTTGGAGCTTTTCCCGAAAGCCGTCATCTAACGTTTCGGGAAGTTCTGCCAATAAGGAGAAAAATAAGTCAGGGTCTTTGTCTCGAAAGGCTTCAACTAATTCATGAAAATAGGGATACGCCTCCTTCAGGGACGTAGAAAAGCCAAGCAATCGATCAATCATCATCGCTTCCGTAAGAAATGGGTATTTTGGTGATCGAAAACTTTTCCATGTTTTGTATTCATAATGGTTGATGTTTGCACGATTTTTTAGCAAAAAGCGCCAGTTCTTTTTCAGTTTTTCTGCCTGACTTTTCTGTCCTACTTTACGAAGTTCATTCATTTCACGGATACGCAACTCATTAAAGGCTTGATTCATGTGTTTGATAATATGAAACCGATCAATCACTACTTTCGCATTTGGCAGAATACGTTTGGTAAGCTGGAAGTAGGCGGCGTTCATGTCTGTGACTAAAAATTTTACTTCTTCAGGATTAGTGCAGCCTAAGAAATAGCTTGTTAATCGAGGCAATTTACGCGTAGGCAAGACATCAATTAATTGTCCTGTTTCGCCATCTGCGCAAATAAAGCTCATTTTATCTTCTATGGAAGCGTGCGAACGAAATTCATCAACCATCAATACTCTGGGGAGAATCCTCTTAGATTGCTTTGGTAAGTAGCTTTTAAACTCTTTCAACGTACGAATAACGGTGGTCAAAGATACCTGACAATTTTTCGCAATAAAAGATAAAGATACTTTTTCAGTCAGCAAAGAAGCAATTTTATATCTGACATGATTCGCGATTGAATGTCTGGGTTGAACAAAATAACTTTGAGCCGTCCAATGGGTTCGACAGTTTTTACAGGTATAGCGCTGCTTTTTTAAGCGCATAACCAAAGGCATGTGATTGTATTGTTCAAAGCGGACAATCGTTTCCTTCTTCCCATTTTTCACTACAATTACTTTCCCGTTTCCATCTACCACAGTAGAACCACAATTTCTACAGGTATGGGGAGCAGGTGAGAAAACAGCATCGACGATCAACGTCTTTTTCTTCTGAAAGGTCTCGTAAGAGACCTCTGTAATCATCAAATCTTTCTCTATTAATCGCAGCATTTTTTTGATAGAATCATTCATATAGCATATCGTCCTCTCAGTTGTTTATTTTGTCGTGATTTAATCATACTAGAGAACGATATGTTTTTTAATACCTAAAATAAAAATGGGGCTGAAGAATCAATTCTGATTCATCAGTCCCATAAATTATAGAGCCGATATATAAGGATTCTAGCTTTTTTTGTTTTGCCTGTATACTAGAAATGACCAGCTTTTGACCAGCTCTTTTACTGATGAGCCATCATATCAGCAAAGTCTTGACCTGTTTCTTTTGCTAGTTCTATTGGAATCAATTGTTGGTGTCAAGGGCCATAATAAAATGTTGGTTTTGGGCCATTGAAATTGTAGGTAGTTTTCTCTTTATCGTTTCGTTTCTTTTCCTTTCGTTTCACTATAACTTTTCATTCGATAGGAAGGTCCTGTAATTTGAATAATTTTAGAATGATGGACCAATCGGTCCAATAAAGCATTAGTCAATTTCTTATTACCAAAAATTTCGGACCATTGAGACAGAGGAATATTCGTTGTAATAATCGTTGATTTTCTTTCGTATCGCATATTAATTAGTTGAAACAGTAAGTTAGATCCTTCTTTTGAGAAGGGGAGATACCCGACTTCATCAATAATTAATACAGAATAGCTCGCATATTTTTTGAGCATGGTATCACTTGTCCCACGTTTATGTGCCCGGATAAGTCGATTAACCAGTTCTGTACTAGTGATAAATAAACAGCTCTGCCCTCTATCAATACACTCTAAACCAATTGAAACGGCTAAATGGGTTTTTCCAACACCGCTATTTCCAATGAATAAAAGGTTGTCATACGTGTCTAAAAAGCGTAATGTCACTAAATCTTGAATTTCACTTTTTTTGATTTTGGGTTGAAAATCAAAGTTAAAAATCATGAAGGCGTTTATGATAGGGAAACATTGCCCGTTTTAAAATTTTTCTTTGGGTCTCCTTTCTACGATAGCTAATTTCTTGATGTGTTAATTCAAATAAAGAATCAACTAGAGATTGTTCATTTTTAGCTACTTCATCTAAATGGGCAGGTAAAATTTCTTTGATACAGGTAAGATTTAAATCTGATAATTGATTTAATAACTGATGGTAATTTGACATATGAGCCTCCTTATAATTCATCGTAAGCATCTAAATTTTCTTCTACAAAGCGCTCCAACTCTTCGTCTTCTAAGTATTTGAAGACATCAGATCGAAGAATCTCAAGAGAGTCATCACGTTGATAATTTAAGGTTTTTTTGCTTAATGGGTGCGAGCGAATACATTGATGGCCATACCAAATGAATAGACTGTCCTTACGGACATCTAAAGTTACCTCTTTACCAATATATTTCACGGGAACAGAATACTTTGAGTTTTGATATTGGACCATGGATTCAATGGAAACTTTTCTAATTACGTGTTGGGTTCTAGAAACATATCTGACTAATTCTAAACGATTGAAAGGACGCAACACCGATTGTTCATCTATAAGAAGCTTAGAGGGATGATTATTCACTGCTTGAGAACGTTCATTATTTAAGTCATTCATAAACTCATAGACGATTCGTTTTAGCTCCTGCTCATTTTCAAACTCGTAGTTAAAGACCATTAAGCGGTTAACAGTACGAGCTAAAGCTTCTACTTTGCCTTTGGTTTGTGGACGAAAAGGGCGACAAGCAATCGGATTGAATCCAGCATCTTTAGCAAATTGACGAAATTTTCGGTAAAAACGGTTTGACTAAATTGGCTTTTACTTCTATCAACAACTGTTTTCATATTGTCAAACCAAATTTCTTGAGGAACACCATTCCCGCAGTACTCAAACGCATTGACCAAACAATTGAAGACATTCGCTTGGGTTCGATCAAAGGTTACCTCTAAGTTTTTCATGCGAGAATAGCCTAGAATATATAGAAAAAGATTGAAGTAAAAGACTTCACCATGTTTACTCACCATCTTAATATTTTCTTTCCAATCGACTTGAGCAGAAAGACCTGGCGTCGTTTCAATTCGAATGGTTGCTTTTTTTACACGCTTTTCTCGATAGTTCCGACAATATCGTTTGACGGTGGTATAGCCACCTTGATATCCTTTTTTCTTAATAAAATAATAAATTGAAGAAGCGGAACAGCTTAACTCCATTTTATCTTTAATAATTTCTTCAAAACCGCTTAATAAAAGAGGAGCAGAAGATTGTCTCTTTTTGATCTGTTCTACTTCCCATTTAGTTCCAGCTTCATAGTAACGCTTGACTGTTCGGTAATCACAATTATATTGCTTAACCATGGCTGCATAGTTAGGTTGAATATCGTTCATAATGTGTCGTAAGACTCCTTCTAAGACATCTTCTCGCATGAGTCACTCTCCTTGAATGGTTTCATGAAAAAGAATATCAGATTTTAAATCTAACCTACATTTTCGATGGCCCTTTTCCTACATTTTATCGTGGCCCTTTACACAATGAAGAAATGAAGATAAAAAAAGAAGTTGCGAAAATTGTTTGAATAGTGCTGCATGAAAGATACTTTTCTACTAGAATTGTCTAATTAAGTTCAATATTAAGAGTGTTTGTAAAAATTATAAAAATGAGATAAAGTATCTAATAAGTATTTTTTAAACACTATTTTTTATTAAAAAGGTTTAAAGAATTGAAATTCTTATAGAGTTAAGTTTTTTGTCATGATACCTTTGTTTAAAAGGAGGAAGAGACTTATGCTCTCATACACAATTTATTTTTTTGCAGTTTGGTTTATACCATTAGCCATAATTATTTATGGAATTTATAAAAAATCAAAGAAGTTTTGGCTTACAGGAATTTGCTTAATTCCAATCTTCCTTATCGTTATGCCGGTAATAGCTATGTTTTTTGGTGGAGATAATATGTAAATTATTTTAGATGAGTCAAAAAAATTGACTCTTCGTAAAATTTTTCATGTTAGTTTTTCCATTCTTGCTATTCTATAGGCTGATTATTTAGCTTATTAACGATAGACTCAATTGGTTTATTGAAACATACGCTACCTAAAAAATAATTAATCGTCAAATGATTTTTGAATATAGGAACAACAAAAAAAGTTGAAGCTAAAGAAATTGGAGCAGACGTTCAAAAAGACGGAACAGTTACAGTTAAAGGTTTAGACGGAAAAATGAAAGTTTTACCAAAAACAGGTGAAACAGCAAATATTGCATTGTCTGTCCTAGGTTCATTAATGGTATTAGGATCAGGAATCATTTTTAAAAAGAGAATTTAAGTAAATTTAAAAGCATGGTCGCAAGTTTCACTAGCAGCCATGCTTTTATTGAATCATTGTAGGACATTTTAAAGATAAAATTGCCCACTTTAAAATTAAACATGTGCTTAGAATCGTTCTAGGCAACACCAATAACAACAGATAGAATCAGCAACTTGGCTTCATTTTAAAATCATGCTATAATGAATGTGCGAAACGAGATAAGTTCTAATGAATAGCACAAAAGCCCAACCTATTGCGAGTAGGTCGGGCTTTTCTTTGCACTTGTTGCGAATACAAGCGTGTGAGTTAGACAGCAACTTGCTTGCTATCGTCTAATCATCTAACCAATGATCAACTAATGTGATTATTAGACCCACTAAAAGTGGTGCGATAACTAACGAGATAATTTGTTCCATGAATAGCACCCCCTTACGGGGCAAGTTGCCGTTAATTAGTATAGCATACTTAATATTCTAAACAGTTGATAAATTAAGATAAAAGCTAAAATCACTAATCACAAGTGATTTGTGATTAATCACTTGTGATTTACAAGGTGTAACGATATAATTAAATGGAAAACGTGCAAAATATTTACATAAACAGGGGGAGAAACTTGGAACTAGCATTTAGAGAAAACTTAAAAAAGATGAGAGGTACCAAATCAAAAGAAAAATTCTCCCAAGAATTAGAAATGAGTAGATCAAATTATTCACGAATAGAATCAGGAAAATCAGATCCAACCATAAAAACACTAGAACAAATTGCAAAGTTAACTAACTCAACGCTAGTAGTGGATTTAATCCCAAATGAGCCAACAGAACCAGAATCAGAACAAGTAACATTGGATTTAGAAATGGAAGAAGAAATAATCTCAACTCTCCAAAATCCTCAAAATACCGCTATATCAAGCCATTTCCAGCCTCTACTTATCCACCCTTATTATCAATCCCACCAACTCGATGTGGCTTGAGAGGACAGAATGAATGTCATTTGAGTATGTTCGTTCTCGGAAACATATCCACTGCGTTTTTAGCACTATCGGTAGACGGGAACATATCCATTCATGATAAAAAATAACGTGTCTAATTGCATAATCATGATTGAGTAGAGTTGTCAAAAGAATAAACATAACGTATTTCAGTAAGTTTTTTTCCTGTAATTTCAATAATGCATTCATCGTCTTCATTGCATCGCCACTTATTCTTCCGGCTGAATCAATACTACCCCCTGCTCTGAGATGACAATAATGATATCACCTGAAGCTGGTATCCCCTTGTTGGAAGTATATCTTTCAAAAAATTTGACAAAACTTATCATCTAGTACAATTTCCATGCCTAAAACCACAATATTAATATCCCTCGACTACTATAACTTCACCTTCTTCATCAGTTGGGGGTTGAAAATGATCATAATAAGTGGAAGCTGTTTGCTCCGTCAATATGATATCATTTTGATGATTTCCGTTTCTTTTTCGAATACGTTCCATAACAACTTCCTTAGGTGTCTTTATATAATAGATTTTGGGTTCTATGTCGTATTTCTTTAATAATGAAATATATTCATTTCTCATTTCTCTAGACCAAAATGAATAATCGAGAACAATATCAATGTTTTGCATGATAAGTGAAATTAGTTTTTCATCAAGATAGGTTTTAATATCTTCTAAAACCTCCTGAGGTAAAGGATGTTCATTCAAACCTCGTTTGAATGATTCTTCATCATAAGATAGTATTGTCATCCCGGTACTTTCAAATTTTTTTGCTAGTGTTGATTTACCTGCTCCCGCAGGGCCGCACATTAAAATAACTTTACTTTTCGACAAATTATCTACTGTATTTTTCATTGATATAACCTCCTATAACAAACCAAGAAAACATGACACTCTCCTTAAGCATTATTACTATTCGCTCTTTTCATGATTTCCTGTACTATTGATGTTTTAGCATTCGCATAGTGCTGGACATGCCTCCATTTATGCATTGGCACTTAATCTCTTATTACTGGAGTTAAATTCATATGATTTTTAATCTGCAAAAAAGTTTATAGCACCGTCGCTTATACCAGAAAATATAACAAACGCCGCATTGTTTTTTTGTGCACTTTAATAATCTATTCAACTAAGGAATTAAGCTGGCTGTCAAGAGAGTAATATCGTATTGAATCTCAGGTGGAAATTTTCTGCGGTATCTTTTTTGACTGAAATGACATTAGTGTCTTTTGGGGATTGTGTATGTAAGTATTTTTTAAAATCATTTTAACAAGTTTTGGACAAAAATTCTCATGAAAAAACAGAATTTAAATAGCATGATAAATTAGAGAAGATAGTTTAATGTGCTTATAGGAACACCCCACTTTTACAGTCACAATCAATAACCTTGCTACTTTCTTTCGAAATTGATAAGAGTCTAAAGGATTGACAACGCTTGATAGTGAGCATAAACTTAATGTACGCTAGTTAGTTTACAAGTGTAAACTAAAAAAGTATGATGTGTCGTCTCTGAAATTCTCCCTGATTCAAGTCATAACCAGAGTACATATCGGTTATTTTTTGATTCCATATTTTTTCCTTTATGTGCTGAGGATTAAGGGGTACCAATTGTAATTGCGCGTTATATGGTCTTTGTTTAGAATCGCTCTCCAAAAAGCCAATTTTTTTGCATAGAATTTTAGATGTGGTACCATTAATTAGAATTATTATAAATAAGAAGTAGGTATCATTGTTTCAGTACAAAGACTAGGAGGAATGGAAGATGGAAATAGACTACAAGGATCATGGGAAGAAGCCGTATATCATTAATATTGAAGACGCCACCACAGGAAATGATAATTACCGGACGACCATTTGGACAGGCAGTAAACTGCAAGTCACCGTAATGTCCATTCAACCGGGCGATGACATCGGTTTGGAAGTGCACGAAGGCATTGACCAATTTATCCGTATTGAAGAAGGAGAAGGCGTGTGTAAAATGGGGCCTTCTAAAGATAACTTACATGTTCAACAAAAAGTGATGGATGATGACGCCGTATTTGTTCCGGCGGACATGTGGCACAACATCGAAAACACCGGTGATAAGCCGCTCAGACTGTATACCATTTATGCTGGTCCAGATCACCTTGAAGGAACGGTTCACCCTACTCATGAAGACGCCAAAAACGATCCAAACGAACACTGAGGTACACTAGGATGAAACAAAAGCCCTGCACCCGTATGGATGGTCCACTGGTGCAGGGCTTTTTTATAAAGGAGAGAAGTGGTATGAGTGATTCATTGTTTCAATTAGAGAAGGTTGGTTTTCAGGCAAACGGAAACCAAATCCTTCAAGATATCTCTTTTACAGTAAACAAAGGGGAAGTGATTGTTTTTTCTGGTCCTTCTGGAAGTGGAAAAAGTACCCTTTTGAAATTAATTGGTACGCTGCTTTCCCCAACTTCCGGAAAAATTTATTATCGAGGTACGGATCTGCAAAAAATCGATCCTGTGGAGTATAGAAAAGAAGTCTCTTATTTCTTTCAAAACGCTTCTCTATTCGATGAGACAGTTCAAGAGAACTTGTCTTTTCCTGCCCGCATAAGAGAAGAAGGATTTGATCGGGAACGTGCAAAAAAATTATTAGAACGAGTTCAAATACCTGAAACTTACTTATCGAAAGAGGTCAAGGAACTATCAGGAGGGGAAAAACAACGGGTTGCATTGGTCCGAAATTTGATGTATCAACCGAAAGTGTTGCTCCTGGATGAAGTTACCAGTTCATTGGACCAAGAAAACAGAGCGATTGTCCTTGATTTAGTCCGAGACATGATGAAAGACCAACAAACTACGGTGTTGGCCGTCACTCACAACCAGGAAGAAATCGATCAAGCTTCTCGTCTGATTACTATCAAAGGTGGAAAAATGGAGGAATCGAAATGACAAACAATTTGGAAATCAGTAATCTTTCTTTGCTTTTATCCTCTGTCCTCTTGATAGTTGCCTTGTTGATTGATTACAAAGAGAAATTGGGATTAGGAAACGACATTTTTATTGCGGGAATTCGCGCTGTCGTTCAATTATTCCTTATTGGATATGTATTGAGCTACGTATTACGAGTGGATAACAACTTTCTCACTTTAGCGATGGTTTTGTTCATTGTGTTCAACGCTTCTTATAACGCCCATACACGCAGTGAGGGGATCAACCGCTCTTTTAAAATTTCAACGACGGCTATTGGAGTAGGAACAGCCTTGTCCTTACTCATTCTTGTTTTTTCAGGAGTCATTGACTGGTCCCCTTCCCAAATAGTTCCAATTACAGGCATGATTGCCAGCAACGCCATGACTGCGATTGGAGTGACCTATCGGTCTTTGAATTCAAAATTTACGGACCAACGCCAACAGGTATTGGAAAAATTGGCATTGGGAGCCAATAAAAAACAAGCGTCCATGAGTATTGTAAGAGAAAGCGTCAAAACGGGCATGGCTCCTTCTATTGACCGAACAAAAACGGTTGGACTTGTCAGCCTACCAGGTATGATGTCAGGGTTGATTTTTGCGGGAATTGATCCTGTTCAAGCGATTCGTTACCAAATTGTTGTGATGTTTATGTTGATTTCAGTTACTGCGATTTCTTCGTTTATTGCTAGTTATATGGCTTACCGTGAGTTTTATAACAATCGCAGTCAATTAATTATATGATTTGGGATGATACACTACTCTTAAAACCAGTGGTTACAATTTTATGTAGTTAAAAGAAGACCTCACGAGAATAATTACAAAAAGAACTTCATTTTTTAAGGAAGAAGGATATTTTTGTCATCGAATCTTTGGAACGACTAGGGCGAAACTATGATGAAATTTTTTATATAGTGCAGCAACTGGATTAATTGAATCCTTTAATAAGCAAATCAAGAAATACAGCCACCGCAAGGAACAGTTCCAAAATGAAGAGTCGATGGAACGTTTCTTAGTCTCGTCTTTTGATACTCACAACCAAAAATTCCTAGGTCGCAGTCATAAAGGTTTCCAACAGGCCGAAGGCGAGCTCGAACAAATGCTGAGTCAACCGATGGAGAATTAGAAACAATCTACAGTAGGGAAGAATCATTTACACAAAATTATTGACACTCCCTTAGCTTCCTCTAAAGTAGAAAATTTTTCGATATCAATATCGTAAATAAATAATTTGAGTTGAATATTGTGCAACTCTTTCAAATTTAGCACAGCAAATGACGTGATCAAAGGTGGTCTCGATTGAAAATCATACAAATTTGTTTTTGCTTTTGATGAATATAAACGGTAGTCCGAACTAAAAACTTCCACTGGATAAAAATTAGTATTCATATTTGAACACCTACTTTCATGGTACTTATCCAGTATAGCACTTAAAAGAAGTCAAAAGTAAAAATAGAAAAAACGTAAGGGATTCCTAAGCATTGCTTCTACATCGTAATTACTTGCAAAAAAGAAATATATAGCGTAGGCTGATTAAGCAACATGCATTAATCTAAGAAGAGTACCGGCACAGAAAACTTGGGGAAGTTTTTCTGGACTGCGCCGAATACTCTTCGTTTTTTTATTTTAACATTATTCTTACTTAATAAACATTAGAATATGAGAAGTTGCATTTAACTGATTTTATCTATTGCTTAATATTTTAATAGTCTACGGAATGTGAGGAGGTATTTAGTATAGTATTAGCATAGAGACAAGAGGCTTCTGGTTTCTCTAGAGTTAACTCCATGGTTTATTATAAATAAGAAGAATGAGGAGGAGATTCGATGAATATAAAAAAGCAGCTGAAATGTTTGATTTAAGTGTGGATACACTAAGCTATTATGAGCGTGTTGGCGTGATACCACCCGTTCACCGCCACGAGAGCGGCTACCGAGATTATACTACCAATGATTTAAATTGGATTTATCTAGCAAAAAACTTGCGAAATGCTGGATTGTCGATTGAATCTTTAATTGATTTTGCTCAACTAGTTCAATTACGTGAAACACAAAATGATGCTATATAGATAGAAGGAAAAATTTGGGAGGTTATCATTCTGGATGAAAAATAAGCGTAGCTATTAAAGAATTTTACATTTAACTGCTGAAAAGGAATGGTAAGATTCTCCAAAAATTGTCAATGAGGTTCAAACGATAGAAACAACTATTTTAGACGGACGCGCTTCGCCCATGAACTATTAGGAGTCAAACGGAATAAGAGTTACTGAATCATAAGAACAATGTCAGAAACTATGCAACGATCAGTGGCTGCGTAGCTAACGAACTACCGTGTCGAGTAATTATTACAAAACTTATTAAACCCGTGGTGCTAGTTAATTTTTTCCTAGAGGAAAATGTCTAAACATGTTGGTAAATCAACAAAAAAACGCATATAGTAGTCTCAAAACTCCCAAGAAATGAGGACTACATATGCGTTCATCAAAATATACTGAACATTATACAGATACTTTTATAACATTCAAGGAAATTATGAGAACTGTTTCTAACATATACCACAATTGTGTACCAGATAAGATTAAAAACCGAAGAAATACTGATCAACTGAAGCAACGCGATACAGTGATTATTGCTTGTGTTATATGGGGCAAAATTAATGGCTATACTAACCAAAGAGCCACGTATAGAGCGGTTTGTTCCGTCTTATTTCCTAATGGTGACTTTCCTAGTAGGAGTCGATTCACTCGCTTAAGTTCAAACTTAGCTTACACTATCAAGATTATTCGATACTTTTTCATCAAGAAGCTCACCAAAGGTGAACTAGTCGGAATTATAGATAGTTTTCCTAGTTTATTATGTAAACCAGTTAGAAATAGACAAGCAAAACTATTGAATCAAATAGCCAAAGTTGGCTATAACTCAACAAAAAAATCTTATTTTTATGGTCTTAAAATTCATATGATCGTTACTAAGACTGGCTTTCCGATTACTTACTAAATCACGAATCCAGGTGTCCATGACGTGAAAGTGTTAGAGACTTTATCGGAAGAAGCGAATCTTCCCAATATCCTAGGGGACAAAGGATATATTAGCCATAAAATCCATGAAAAGCTTGCCCTTAAGGGCATTACTATATCCGTTCCGCCACGTAAAAACATGGATAAATCTGAAAAACTAGACCACAGCTTACTTGGGAAACAAAGAAAAACAGTTGAGACTGTTTTTTCTTCCTTAGAAAAATTAGGTTGTCAAAATTTCAACTCACGTTCTGTTAAAGGGCTAGAGAGTAGATTTGAAAGCATATTACTGGCTTACAGTGTTCTATTAAGTCGAGCACAACGACGTTTTGAAGGAACTTTGAGATATTCTTTAGGATATTAAAATTAACTAGCACCACGGGTGATTTATAGTATACTATGTCAAAAGGAGGAGTTAGATGAACAATCAAATCACACTAGCGTATTTAGATTATGATGATCTAGATGCTTTACAAGTTGTAAGTGTTGTCAGTTTTTATGAATCGTTTATCGATGGCGCAGATCCACTTGATATGCAAGGATATTTACAGACACAATTGACAACTGAAATATTGGCAGTAGAATTGGCACAGTCAACCAGTAAATTTATTGGTATTAAGGATCATCAAATACTCATTGGTTATATGAAAGTCAATGATGAAAAAGATGCTATAGAGATTCAACGGCTCTATCTGCTCAAAGATTATCAAAACAAAGGGTTAGGGCAACGGTTACTCGATGAAGCGAATCGTTATGCTAAAACGAAACAAAAACGTTATTTACGTTTGACTGTTTATGAAAAAAATCATGCAGGTATTCGTTTTTATGAACGTCATGGATTTAAAAAAATCGGGATCAAACATTTTCCTTTAGGAAAACAAGATCGTATTTGTCCGATTTTAGAAAAAGAAATCTAAAAAAACGTCCTCACTTTTGATGCTGAGGACGTTTTTTTAGACTGGTAATGGAACCATAATTCGCTTTCCTTTTTGATAAATCGCTAATTCCGTCACATCTTTTGCTTTTAACAGAGCAAAAAGATCATCGAAATGGAAACGGAAATGTTCAAGGTAATGCCCATCTGATCCAACACTAAACAAGGTACCACCACGTGAAAGATATAAATCGATGACATATTCATATAACGCTAAATTGTCATACAAGTAAGCGCTCTTAGCATTTAATTCGAATGCCAATTTATTTTTGATTACTTGATCTAGAATCGGTAAAAACTGCGCTTCATATTGTTTAAATTCAGCAACGGATAGACCAAATACCCGAAAACCATAGTCAAAATGAGCAAAGACATCTGCTTCTATAACAACTAGTGCTTCTGAAAGTTGTGCAAAATACTGAGGAATCACAATAGCAGGATCCATATCTTTGACTTCGTCATCTAAATAATCAAATTGACCATTATGATGCACACTGAGTAATTTTAAATCGTAATCTTTATCGGCTAAATAGTCGATGATCCGATCCTTTTCAGAAGCGATGTAACCGATTTCGATGCCTTTTAAAACACGATTGCCAAAACGCTTATTTAAGCTATCGATTGTTTGACTGTACATTTCATAATCGGGGATATCATCGACTTTAGTAACAGGATTGGCTAAGTCAAAATGTTCAGTTGTCACGACGTAACCATCGTAGTTTGTTAAATAGTCCTCATTTCTTGGGAGTTTTGAGACTACTATATGCGTTTTTTTGTTGATTTACCAACATGTTTAGACATTTTCCTCTAGGAAAAAATTAACTAGCACCACGGGTAGTATTTTATATTCTTATATTAAAAAGAAAGATACCGTTTGCATCTTTCTTTTTTTAGTTAAAAGGGAGAATTTATAAAATTAATGAAGTTTTAGTAATGAATCTATTGAAAAATTTTTTTCCATTAGTAATATTGTCTAATAATCAGAATATTCAGAAAAAGGAGGGGCAATATGTCGGAATTTTTTCAGTGGAAATTAGTTTGGGAATATTTTCCAAAGGTTTTAAGTGCTTTGCCGGTTACGTTGATGATAGTAGCAGTGGCGTCGATTACAGGATTGCTTTTAGGGATTTTACTTGCATTTATTCGTGTCGAAAAAGTGCCATTTCTGAGTCAACTGGCGGCAGTCTTCGTTTCATTTATTCGAGGCACACCGATATTGGTTCAACTGTATGTTGTGTATTATGGTGTACCCGCCTTATTACAAATGATTCAAATCGATGTTTCCTCATGGAATAAAATTATTTTCATCTATATCACCTACGGATTAAATACTGCTGCCTTTCAGTCTGAAACTTTCCGGGCTGCGATTCTAAGTGTACCGGTCACACAGAAGGAAGCGAGTATTGCTTGCGGATTGACGAAAACACAAATGTATCGACAAGTGATTTTACCGCAAGTTGTCCGTGTCGCATTACCTGCATTTGGTACAACTACGATTGCACTGCTGCAAGACACATCGCTGGCTTTTACCATTGGGGTAGTGGATGTTGTCGGCAAAGCGCGAGCGATAGGCGCAGTGACCTTCCATACACTTGAAGGCTATGTCGGTGCGGCGATCTTGTTTATTACCTTAAGCTTCCTCTTAGAACGTGTTTTCACCGGTCTGGAACGTCGGATGAGTTTTTCGAAAACAAAACAACAAACAGCAAAAGTACCACTGATATCATGGACCAAAAAACAGCAAAAAATCAAAACAACATAGGAAAATTTTGGGTAGAGGGAAAGGGAGGAATTCAAATGAAAAAAACGATTTTAGGTGCAATTACATTGGTGACACTTTTGGTTTTAGGGGCTTGCGGAAGCAGTTCTGCCGACACTGCAAGCAGTGGAGCAAGTGATGCAACAGAAATCAAGGTGGGTACTGGGAATGAAGCATTGCCATATGCTTATTTAGACGAAAATGGTGAATATGATGGCTATGATGTCGCCGTCGTTAAAGCAATCGACGAAAAATTACTTGATTATACCTTTACCTTTGAAGGAGCGGATTTCCCAACGACGTTATCAAATTTAGAAAGCAATAAAGTCCAGATGGCTGCCTATGAATATGAAGTCAATGATGAACGGAAAGAAAAATTCGTCTATGGGGATGTTGGGTATGTGGTCTGGGATACGTATATTGTCTCTGATTCAGATGCCGGTACGGTCTACGATAGCTTCGAAGATTTAGCAGGAAAAAAAGTCTATGTGACGACTGCTACTAACCAAGCAGCAATGGCTGAGGCTTATCTGGCAGAAAATCCCGATGCTTTTGAATTGGTTTATGGGGAATACAACAACGAGCAAATCGTACAAGCAGTCACTTCAGGTGCGGTCGATGCAACGTTAGCACCAGAATATCAAGTCGATAATTGGAACAATTCATTTAGTGAAAATCTAGAGATCGGCAGCGAACCAGTCCACAACTCAGATGCCTACTTATTGTTCAACAAAGAAGCTGACCAAGACTTTATTGATGCGGTCAATACAGCATTAGAGGAATTGAAAGCAGATGGAACGATCAAAGAATTATCAGAAAAATATCTAGATGGGGATTACGTCCCAGAATAGGGAGGAATGGCGATGAGTTTTCAATTGTCTATTATGATCGAAGCGCTGAAAACAGCAAGTCATTATATTGGTACGACGCTTTTTATGGCGTTGACCGCACTAGTCATTGGCGCGGTGGTTGGGTTGATCATCGCCTTGATTCGTCTGTATAGGATCAAGATCCTCGCACCAGTTCTGCAAGTGATTGTCACGGTCTTAAAAGGGGTCCCAGTGGTTTTAGTGATTTTAGCGTTATATCTTATTTCTGCTAAACAGTTTGATATTTGGGCGGAGTCGATGCATTGGACTTTGCGGTTTAAAGATTTCAACATGGTTTGGATAGCGATCGCCGCCTTGAGTTTAATGTCTGCTATCAATAGCAGCGAGATTTTCAGGGGCGCATTTGCGGCAGTCAAAAAAGGGCAGTTCGATGCAGCCAAATCGATCGGCATGACGAACTTACAAGTCATCCGTCGTGTGCTGCTCCCGCAAGCCTGGCCGATTTCATTGCCCATGTTCAGTAATTTGCTGATCTCGTTGGTTAAAGCGTCGGCCTTAGCTTCCATGGTCAGTGTTGTCGATGTTTTTGCGGCAGCTAAAATCACGGCCCAGCAAAATTATCGGTTTTTAGAAGCGTATGTGGCTGTTGCGATCATTTATTGGCTGATTAGTTTGGTCATCGAAAAAGGGGCACAATTACTGGAAAATCGGCTGTTGCGCAAACTAAGGAGGGCCGCATTATGATGAAAGTAACGGATATCCATAAGCGATTCGGCAAACAAGAAGTGTTAAAAGGGATTGATCTTGATGTCGCTAAAGGCGAAGTAGTCGTCTTATTGGGGCCTTCCGGTTCGGGAAAAACGACCTTCTTGCGTTGTCTCAATTTTTTGGAACGAGCAGATCAAGGTGTGATTCAATTGGGAGAAACCACCACCACATTGCACAAAGCAAGTAAAAAAGAAATATTGACCCATCAACGGCAAACAGCGATGGTTTTCCAAAATTATGCCTTGTTTCAAAATAAAACAGCCAAAGAAAATATCATGATGCCATTGATCGTGACCAAAAAACAAAGCAAAGAAACTGCCCTGCGAACAGCAGAGGCTTTGTTGGATCAAGTCGGTTTGTCTGAACGACAAGATTTTTATCCTAGCCAACTGTCAGGTGGACAACAACAGCGTATCGGGATCGCCCGTGCGTTGGCGTTGAATCCTAAGGTCATCTTGTTTGATGAACCTACCTCGGCATTGGACCCGGAACTAGTGGGACAGACATTGGCGCTACTCAGAGAAATTGCGGAAGCCGGTGCGACCATGGTATTGGTGACCCATGAAATGAAATTCGCGTATGAAGTAGCAGACAAAGTAGTTTTCATGGAGAATGGACATATTGTTGAACAAGGCACACCGCAACAAGTATTCGAGGAAACCAAAGAAGAACGAACCAAAGCCTTTTTAGCCCGCTTTACCACACAGCTGGCCGGCTAACAACTATGTAGGGAGGAAATAGAATGGCCTATCAATTCGCACAACGTATCATGACATTAGAAGCATCTCCATTAAGAGAGAATGCAAAAAAAAATATGGAGTCTGCAGCAGCTATTTCCTTTGCTTACGGATTTCCACCGACAGAAGCATTTCCAATGGCTACATTGAAAGAGATCTCGCAAAAATTATATAACGAAGCGGACCCAGAGTCTTTCTTGCAGTATGGGGCATCAGAGGGGTATCCGCGCTTACGGACCTTGATCAAAGAACGTTTGCGTCAATTGTCAAATATCGATAACGAAGAGGAGGTGCTGGTGGTTTCGGGCTCGACCCAAGCCATGGATTTGGCGGTAAAAGTCTTTTGTAATGAAGGCGATGTGGTGTTATGCGAGGAGCAAACATTTTCCGGTGCGGTGAATGCTATCAAAGGATATGGGGCGATACCAGTGCCGGTACCGATGGATCTTGCAGCAGAATCAATGGATCTTGACGCTTTAGAAACAATCCTCAAAACAGACGCAAGAGTGAAAATGTTGTATCTGATCCCCACTTTCCAAAACCCTTTAGGCACATCAATGCCATTGGAAAAACGTAAAGCCATTTATGCATTGGCATGTCAATATGATGTGCTGATTTTTGAAGACGATCCTTACGGTGAGTTGTTGTATGAAGGTACACCGATCCCTAAGATGAAAACATTAGATACCGAAGGACGAATCATTTATGCGGGATCTTTTTCAAAAATTTTGGCACCCAGCAGCCGGATTGGTTTTATGATGGCTGCTGGTCCTGCAATGGAAAAATTGATTTTGGCCAAGCAATCCGCCGATTCCCACACCAATTTTTATTGGCAAGTGGTATTGGCCGAATATATGGATCATCATGATTTCGAAGGTCATGTGGCCCAATTGACCTTGTTGTATCAAGAGAAATATGCCCGCATGCTGCAAGCATTACAGGCACTGCCAACGGATAAGCTTACCTTTATCAAACCAACAGGCGGCTATTTTATCACCTGTTTCCTATCGACTGAGATGGACGCAGAGCGGTTCTATGATTACCTTGATGAGGCGAAAGTTGCGGTCATTCCAGGCAATATCATGAGTGTTGCGGGAAAAGGCTATGAGCATTCATTTCGGCTGAATTTTACGAAGCCGACATTGGCACAGATCGATCAAGGGATCGCTTTATTAGGTGATGCGTTGGAATACGCTATGCCGCCAGCATATGAAGGGGTCATTTAGGAGGTGTTGCCAATGAAATTGATTTATTACGGGGTAAGTGAAGAGGAAATTGCTTATATCGAACGGTGGCAATTTATCCACAAAACACCAGTGACGATCGTAATGGAGGGCTTGTCTTGGGAGAATATCCATTTGGCAGCAGGGCACGACGGCATCTGTTTGTATCCTAGTCTGGCTATGCAGCAAGATGAGTCCCTGTACCAACGCTTGCATATTTTAGGGATGAAGCAGTTATCGATCAAATCAACGGGGGTCGACGGTGTTCGTTTTGACTGGGCGCAAAAGCATCAGTTGACGGTCACCAATGTCCCTTCTTATAGCCCAACATCGGTGGGCCATTACACTGTGATGTCGATCTTGATGGCTTTACGCAATATTCCAGCAATGATCAAAGGAAAACTTGATCGACGGTCTGTGATTGGTCGGGAGCTACAAGACGTAACAGTCGGTTTGTTAGGCACTGGTCGAATCGGTGCTCTAGTCGCAGAAGCGATTTATCATATGGGGGGACATGTGATTGCCACTAGTAGGAGTGAAAATCCTCGGTTGAAGGGGATTGTCGAATATGTGTCCTTTGAGACCTTGATTGCTGCATCGGACGTCTTGTCGATCCATATCCCGCTGACAAAAGCATCAGAAGGGCTATTTTCGGCCTCTGTTTTTGCACAGATGAAGCCTGGCAGTTGTCTGGTCAATACGGCACGTGGGGGAATCGTTGATACGGATGCGTTGATTGCCGCACTCGCGCAAGGGCGTTTGTCTGGTGCTGTATTAGACGCTATCGCCAATGAAGAACGGTATTTTTCAGTTGGGTGGGATCAAAATCCTTATTATCAACAGCTGAATCAACTGCCAAATGTGCTTTTGACCCCGCATATTGCGTATTATACCCAATTGGCTGTACAAGAAATTGCAGAAACAGCTTTGAACAATGCAAGAGATATTTTGCTAGAAGGACAATCTGCCAATACGATCGCGCTTTGAGCGATAGAAAAGAAAGGGTGGGAGTATGCTGCAAGCAGAAATCAAAGGATTGAAGAAGTCTTTCGATAAACAAGTCATCTTAAAAAATGTTGGCTTACAAATTGAACGTGGGGAAGTTGTATGCATCATTGGTCCTAGCGGCTCTGGAAAAACGACCTTTTTGCGTTGCTTGAATTTGTTGGAGCAGCCTGATGCGGGGAGTTATTCTATCGGTGACTTCCAGTATGATCTCGCACATATTGGCAAAACCCAACGATTGGAGATCGCCCGCAAAACAGCGATGGTCTTTCAATCCTATGAGCTGTTCAGCCACATGAATGTGTTGCAAAATGTGGCGGAAGGACTACGCACACCACGGCGTTTCCCAAAAAAACTGGCAGAAAAAGCAGCGTTATCTGCCTTAGAAAAAGTGGGTTTGGCAGATAAAGCTATGATGTATCCTAGTCAACTGTCTGGCGGACAGCAACAACGTGTAGGTATCGCCAGAGCGATGGCTTTGACGCCAGAATTATTACTGTTTGATGAACCCACTTCAGCGCTCGATCCAGAACTTGTCGGTGATGTCCTAAATGTCATGAAGCAACTGGCTGATAGTGGGCAAACGATGATCATCGTGACGCATGAAATGCAATTTGCACAAGAAGTCGCGGATAAAGTGATATTCATGGCGGATGGTGTGGTGGTAGAAGCGGGAACACCAGAAGAAATTTTTGAGGATCCGCAAGAAGAACGTACACAGCAATTTTTGACACAAGTACGTTTTCAATTAGCTGTATAGAAGCGAGGCACAATATGGAAAAGGTGAACAGCTCTAGTCGGCTTTGGTCGAAAGATTTTTACTTAGTGATGGTGGTCACGGTACTAGCAATGACAGCCATCACGACCCAAATGGGGACTATGCCGTTATATGTTGCTTCTTTAGGTGGTTCTAAAGCAGTATCCGGCGCCATTGTAGGTGTCTTGGGGCTATCTGCTTTGTTTTGCCGTTTGCCAATCGGTGTGGCATTGGATCGATATGGACGCAAAGTCTTGCTTTGTATGGGATTAGCCATTCTGTTGATTGATTTTAGTTTATTGAATCTGCTGCAGGAGCTATTGATGCTTTTTTGTCTGCGCATCTTGCAAGGGGTGGGCAATAGTTTGCAAGCGACAGCAGCAGCGACGATGGCAGTTGATACGATTCCTGAAGGCAAATTAGCAGTCGGATTGGGGTATTTCAGTATCGCCCAGGCTGTGCCGAGTGCCATCGGCCCGTTGATAGGACTTGCTGTTGTAGAAAATTATGGATTTCCTGTACTTTTTCGGATGGCCGTCTTGTTGAGCGGAACAGCTTTTTTGTTGAGTTTCTTTTTGAAAGAACAGCCCTTTTCACGGAGGAATACGCACTCTGGCGAAGCGAAATCATCGTTACGAGAACTGCTTCGCATCAAAGCGGTTGTGTTTCCTAGCGGTATCCTTTTTTTGATATGCTTTGCCAATTCTGGCGTGGTGGCGTTTATTGCACAATATGCCCTTGAACGTGAGATTATCGGCGCAGGCTATTATTTTACGGTCATGTCGATCATGACGGTCACAACACGGGTCGTATTTCCACGTTTGCTCGCCAAAATCCAAACGGCTACATTGATTTATGGCAGTTTATTATTGATTTTGGTTTCTTTTTGTCTGTTGCCATTTACGACACAGCTCAGTAGCTTGCTTCTGGCCGCGAGTTGTTATGGTGTCGGTTATGCCGGCTTATTGCCTGTGATGAATACGATTGTATTAGAATCAGTGTCTGAGGCGCAGCGAGGGCAAGGGACAGCGGTATTTTCAGCAGCCTTAGATGTAGCTTATGGAGGTGGGGCTTTTTTGTGGGGAATCATCGCCAGTCTTTTTGGCTTTGACATGATGTTTTTTGGGTGTGGTCTGTTTGCTTGTGGGGCGATGATTGTTTATCGCTATTTCCAATTATCTCAGCGTTGATGTTAGGAAATTTAACATAGGATGTAATCTGCAACTTGCGCTTCTGTTGTTTTCTCGATAAACTGAGAAAATAATGAGAACGGGGGATGATTATGGATAACTTAGACCGCAAGATACTGAACATCATGCAGCAAAATGCCCGAGTCACTGTCAAACAGATCGCAGAGCAATGCTTTATTTCATCGCCATCTGTTTCTGTGCGGGTACAAAACCTTGAAACCCTTGGGTATATCCGTTCTTATCAGGCACTGATCGACTACCAAAAACTTGGTTATCTGATCAAAGCGTATGTCCATTGCGCAGTGAATGCCAAAGATAAAGAAGCCTTCTATGCCTATATCGCAGACATCCCAAATGTGATCGAGTGTGACTGTATCACTGGAGATTATTCTATGCTCTTGAAGGTTTATTTTAGTGATACGGTCGTCTTGGATCGGTTTATCACAGATTTGCAATTTTATGGGGATACCAAAACCCACATTGTATTTTCAACGAATGTCGGACCACGAGGGTTGCAAGTGCCAGTCGATGACCAGTGACCCCTGTATATAAAAAAAGCGTGCCTGTCTATGTGAGATAAGCGCGCTTTTTGGGTTTTCAGAATTGATATCCTCGAGAGGGAACTGGCGTCGAGAAAACGATTTGGGTGTTGGTTCGACCGAATTTTTGCAAGTCATTGATAAAGCTGTCCAATGATTTGGTAGAAGGGAAAACGACTTTGATTAACATTGAATAAGGGCCGGTGACACAATCACATTCCAACACATTGGGGATCGCCTGTATGAAAGGATAGAAACTTGCTTTTTGCTGTGGTTCGATCGACAGGTGGATAAATGCTTTGATCGGCAAGCCGGCTTGTTCATAGTCAATCGTCGCTTGATAATACAACAATTGCTCGGTTTCTTCTAAATGTTTTATTCGTTGGGAAACAGCAGGTGCAGTGATGAATAACGCTTCACTTAACTTTTTGATCGATAACCGACCATTTTGCTGCAACAGATTCAACAACTTTTTATCTAGTTCATCCAAATACTTTCCTCTTTTCTGTTTTTGTACTGTTTCTCTTTGTTTTTCAAAGTGAAAGGAATCAATTTCAAGGATTAACAAAGAGATGGCTGAAAAGGCTCGTGTCTTTTTCTCTTATGTGATATTTTATCACATATAATACAAAAAGGGGCGTTTAAATCATGATGAGGATCGAATCAGATACAATTGGCAGTCTACCTATATACGAGGGGGCTTATTATGGTATTCATAGTTATCGCGCAAAAGGAAATTTTGCTTTCACTGATCAAAAAGTTGATCTGACGATGATCAAACAAGTAGCACGTATCAAAGCCGCAGCTGCGCTAGCCAATCAACAATCTGGCACGCTATCCAAAGAAAAAGCACAAATCATTGTGACTGCTGCGGAAGAAATCATCATGGGCAAGTGGGATGAAGAATTTATTGTTGATACATTTCAGGGGGGAGCAGGAACATCCACCAACATGAATGTGAATGAAGTGATCGCCAATCGCGGGTTAGAATTGATGGGGCATAAGAAAGGGGAATATCAATATCTTCATCCTTTAGACGATGTCAATCAAAGCCAATCCACCAATGATGTCTATCCTAGTGCTGGGAAACTGGCTTTGCTTGTATATATTGAACAATTGGATGAAGCGCTGGTACAGTTGATTGACAGATGGCATATGAAAGCGAAAGAATTTCAGCACGTGGCAAAAATGGGGCGAACCCAACTGCAAGAGGCGGTGCCAATGACAGTAGGGGAAAGTTTCGCTGCATATGCCCACAGTTTGACGCGTTGCCGTGAACGGCTGCACCACTTATCGGCAGAACTATTGACCTTAAATATGGGTGGGACAGCCATTGGGACAGGTCTTAATGCGTCCTATCGCTATCAAGAATACCTCTATCAAGAATTGAACCGACGTTTTCCAAGACCCTTACGGCCAGCGAATGACCTGATTGATAGTACACAGCATACCGACAGTTTCGCCTCGATTTCAGGTGGATTAAAAACGATTGCCATCACATTGAACAAAAGCGCCAATGATCTGCGTCTCTTAGCCAGCGGTCCGCGAACTGGTTTTCATGAACTCAACTTGCCAGCAAGACAAGCAGGCTCATCGATCATGCCGGGCAAAGTCAATCCAGTCATTCCAGAAGTTATCAGTCAAATTGCATTTCAAGTGATTGGAAATGACGGTGCCATCACCTTTGCGGCAGCTTCCGGAGAATTGGAATTGAATGCTTTTGAGCCGGTGATGTTCCATAATTTATTTGAATCATGTCAACTGTTGACCAAAGCGTGTCAAATTTTTGCCGATAAATGTGTGGCAGGTATTACCGTCAATGAAACAGCTTGTTCGAAAGCTGTAAATAACAGTACAGGGACTATTACAGCCCTTTCACCGCAAATTGGTTATGAAAAAGCCACTGCTTTTGTCAAAGAAGCATTGGAAAAAAATTGTTCCATCGAGGAGCTATTAAAGCAAGAAGAATTCTTGCGGACAGAAACTTATCAGTAAGGAAAAACTGAAATATCCATATACCTAAAAGCCTAAAAGCATAAAAAAATAAAAAACTTATCTGTAGTAGGGATTTGTGTCTGGTAAAAGACACTCAATCTCGCTGAGGATAAGTTTTTTAGATTTTTGTCAATGAGTCAAACAAAAGTATGGTAATCCATCTTAAAATTTATATAGACAGAATGATATTCAGTTTAACTCAGGAGAGTGTAAAATATTTTGTGTAAATAGAAAAAAGGAAGTCCCTTCTGTAGAATAGAGTTACCACAACACATTCACAGAAGAGAGGACTTCCCTATGAACGATTTTACTACAGAAATTCTAAAGACTCTAGCGAACAAAGGCGATTTGAATGAATTATTCCGTGTCCATTTGGAGAAAGCAGTCAATACGCTTCTCAAAACGGAGTTAACGGCTTTCCTAGATTACGAAAAGTATGATCGCATTGGTTTTAACACGGGTAATTCTCGTAACGGCTCCTATGACCGTACGGTCAAGACCGAGTATGGGGAACTTCATCTCCAGATTCCGCGCGACCGCAATGGTGAGTTCAAGCAACAGACTGTTCCTGCTTATAGACGGACGAATGACACGTTAGAGGAGACCGTCATTCACCTCTTCCGAAAAGGTATTACCATGTCGGAAATCGCAGACTTGATTGAGAAAATGTATGGGCATTACTACACGCCCCAAACCATGTCCAATATAACAAAATCATTTACAGAAGAGGTAACGGCGTTTAAAGGGCGGGAGCTTCATGACCGTTATGCTGCTATTTATATGGACGCAACGTATATTCCGTTAAAGCGGAAAACCGTCGCCAAGGAAGCTATTCATATCGCAGTTGGCATTCGCCCGGACGGATCAAAGGAAGTATTGA
This sequence comes from Enterococcus sp. FDAARGOS_553, assembly GCF_003812305.1. Lineage (NCBI taxonomy): Bacteria > Bacillati > Bacillota > Bacilli > Lactobacillales > Enterococcaceae > Enterococcus > Enterococcus sp. FDAARGOS_553. Next base: position 463,365 of record NZ_CP033740.1, on the reverse strand, counting down.
GCTATGCGATTGCACCGACTGAATCCATCACGATTTGGGAGGAAATTTTATTGGACCTTCAAGAGCGCGGTTTGAAAAATGTCCTCCTGTTCATCACGGATGGCTTAAAGGGGATGGTAGGAGCGATTAGTCGGTTCTATCCCAAAGCTCGTTTTCAACATTGTTGTGTACACGTTTCCCGTAATATCAGTCACAAAGTGCGTGTCGATGATCGTAAGGAAGTCTGTGATGATTTTAAAATGGTGTATCAAGCCTCATCTAAAGAGGTGGCGTTGGAAGCACGTGGTGCTTTTGCGGAAAAAAGGAAAACCAGCTATCCAAAAGTGGTTGAATCGATTCTTTCGAACGATCACTTGCTCACTTTCTATGATTTCCCCTTGGCCATACGCAAGAGTATTTATTCTACGAACTTGATTGAATCCTTTAATAAGCAAATCAAGAAATACAGCCACCGCAAGGAACAGTTCCAAAACGAAGAGTCGATGGAACGTTTCTTAGTCTCGTCTTTTGATACTTACAACCAAAAATTCCTAGGTCGCAGTCATAAAGGCTTTCAACAGGCCGAAGGCGAACTTGAACAAATGCTGAGTCAACCGATGGAGAATTAGAAACAATCTACAGTAGGAAAGAACCATTTACACAAAATTATTGACGCTCCCAAGCTAAAACTCCTATTAATCGATCTACTAAAAATAAATAAAAAATTCTTTTCAATTTTTATTTATGGTATGACATAAATAAAGTAAAGTTATTCTTCTAGGTTAATCTTATTAATACTCTTTCTCACTAGTGTTGCATGCAACACTAGTGAGAAAGAGCATTAAATATACTGCAAGGCAAGACATATGGTAATTGAAGAATAACAAGCAAAAAAATAGCAGTCAGGTCTCTTGACAAAGTATAGTTGCTATTCTTTTTTTAGGCCCTACTTTAATGAAATTTTTGTTTGGAGGGAACGACTTCATTCCTTTGATTATTTCAGTTGAATTTAATAGAGAAGCCTGGCGTCTATTAAGAAATACTTTTCTTGATGAGCGTCAATTTTTTTAACGGAAATCTATCCTATACTAAATTCAGTAAAGAAAAAGGAGGAATCAAAGAAAGCTATTTTAAACAAACCAAAATTATAGGAGGAATAAATCATGACTGAAAATAAAGCTACTCAAGAAAGAACACCCCAAGAAAGATTGCAAGAAGAACAAGAACACAAGGAACATGTTCATCATACGAAAATTAATGCAGCGGCCATTGCGGATCATCTTTTAGGCAACATGCATACATTACATGTGAAACTGCACCAATATCACTGGTATGTAAAAGGAGCCAATTTCTTTACGTTGCATGAAAAATTTGAAGAGTTGTATAACGAAAATGAAAAATGGTTCGACAAACTTGCGGAGCGTCTAATTACTTCTGGGCATAAACCTGCTTCGACAACGGTTGAATTTGAAAAATATTCGATGCTTTCGGAAGATGCAGTTAATAAATACGCTAAAGCAGAAGACATGGTTGAAAATATTATCGAGGACTTCAGAAGCACTCGTGACCTAACTATTCGCGCGATTCGTTTAGCTCAAGACGAGGGTGACGATGCTTTAGAAGATACATTGATTGCTTTTAAAAATGACTTAGACAAGAACATTTGGATGCTGCAAGCGTTCATTGGTAAAGAAGCATTAGAAGATGATGACGCTCTTGATGAGGATGAAGATTAAGGTAAAAGTAGAAGCTGATTTAGGGATTGGAATTCTTTCCAGTCCTTTTTCCATTTTCTTGATGTGCATCAATTTTTTTGTAGTAAGAGACTTATATAATAAAAGCAGCGAATATAAACAAAATAAATAAAGGGGGAGAATGAATTGACTAAACATACCCATCATGAAATTGGCGACCACGCAGCCTGTATCCGCTTGGTTCCAATATTCAATCACTTAGAGGATAGCGCGATGAATTACATTGCTGAAAAAGCCCACACGAAACAGTATCAAAAAGGAGAGTTTCTGTTTCGTTCACAAGAAAAAGAGGATACTTTATATATTATCAATCGTGGGAAAATCCGTATTTATCGATTGGCAGACTCTGGCAAAGAGCAGCTAGTGCGGATCTTGAACCCTGGTGATTTCACCGGAGAATGGACCTTGTTCAACCCGGATGCAGTACACGAGGAATATGCCGAAGCAACCCGAGATACCGTTGTCTGTATGATTCAGCAAAAAGATGTCCAAGATTTTCTGGAACAATACCCAGCTATTTCTTTAAAACTATTGGCGGAAATGTCTAAACGGTTAGAAAGTTCAGAACGTCAAACGACACAAGTAGCCTTGGAGAGTGTCATTACCCGTTTAGTTTTGTTTTTGGCAGAAAATGTGGAACCTGAAATGGGCAACTCTCCCACCATCACCCTGCCGATGGAAAAAAAGGACATTGCTTCCTATTTAGGAACGACACCTGAGACCATCAGTCGCAAATTTGGAGAATTGGAGGACGAGGGATTGATTCAACAGCTGTCTGGGAAAAGGATCAAGATTCAGGATTTAGATGATTTATTGCTTTACAGCGAATAATCGGACACACTTTTTTCTACACGTTGGTGTTCTGTCGCTCTTCATTAACAACGGGACAGAACTCAGTGCTTTTGCTTCCATCTGTCCGTTTTTGGCTTTTTTAAGACAGAACGACCTTCATTCATTGGAAAAATAAAAGCACAAACATGATAACCCTCAAGTTTTTTTGTTTTATTTTTCTTTAAGATAGGGTTGTCGAACAAAACGTAAAAATAAGTAGGGGTGAATGTGCATTATTTTTGGGTGATAGTTGCCATCACGTTGTCAGCAGCGGGTGCATTCTTTGTCGTCCCTTTCACCAAGAACACGATTGGCGGCGAAGCAAAAACGTCTAACGTTGTTGAGGCAGATAGGTTAGCTATGGAAAAAGAAGAGGAAGTTGTAAAAGGAGCCGGCGTAATCGGACACGGAAAAGTGGCGTATTACGAAGCGAGTGACCAGGGAGATAAAAGTGTATTTACTGTTTGGTTTCCATGGAGCTTAGCCGGAATCTTGTTCAGCATCACCATGACTAGAATGACGCGAAAAATTGAAGAAATGGAGCAAATAGAATGGAAATCGTATTAGGCGTTTTGAATCCCCATGCGGTGGAGATTGGTTCTGTTGTGATTCATTGGTATGGAGTCATTATTGCAGCGGGCATATTAGCGGCTCTCCAGTTGAGCACCAAGGAAGCAAAGAAAAAAGGACTGGAAGAGGATACCGTTATCGATATGGCCTTATGGGCAATTCCGATTGGACTCCTCGGCGCTCGGCTTTATTATGTGTTATTTGAACGTGGTTATTATCTGCAAAATCCAGGACAAATCCTTGCGATTTGGAATGGCGGCATTGCGATTTATGGGGGATTGATTGCAGGAGGGGGTACGCTATATTGGTATGCAAAGAAAAAAGGTACTTCTTTGGCACTCGTTCTTGATATTTTAGCGCCCAATGTATTGTTAGCCCAGTCCATTGGTCGTTGGGGCAATTTTATGAATCAGGAAGCTCATGGAGGACCGGTTACTCGTCAATTCTTGGAAAATCTTTATTTACCTGAATTTATCATTGAACAAATGAATATCAATGGTACCTACTACCATCCGACTTTTTTATACGAGTCATTGTGGAGTTTGTTGGGCTTTGTCCTCATCGTCACTATACGGAACCGAAAACAGCTTTTGCGTCAAGGAGAAGTCGCTTTGAGTTACGTTTTGTGGTACTCAGTGGGTCGGTTCTTCATTGAAGGTATGCGAACGGACAGTTTATGGATTGGCGAGTGGATCCGCGTTTCGCAAGCCTTGTCTCTGGCCCTGTTTATTGGCGCGATTGTAGTATGGTTTATACGCAGACAAGACTATCCACCAATTTATTATTATTCTGATGGCAATAAGGGGCAGAAAAAGACTATTAAGATGGTGAATTGAGCAAAAAGATAAAAAGAAGTGCAAAACTTGATATGCGTCAATTTTCGTTTGCTAAAAGTGAGCTATACTACAGTTGTAAAGAGGAAAAGGCAGTGTTCATTAATCTGCTGCGGATAAAATAAAAACACATAAAGGAGATAGGAATTATGGAAAAAGCTATATTGCAATTAGAAACGTTGTCTTGTCCAAGTTGTATGCAAAAAATTGAAGGTGCCTTGAAATCAGTTAACGGTATTGATAAAGACAGCATTAAAGTATTATTCAACTCCAGCAAAGTCAAAACCAATTTTGATTCAGCTGTCACTTCGATTGAAGAGATTCAAAAAGCTATCGAAAACGTAGGCTATCCGGTCCTTAAAGCAAAAGTCAAGGCCGCTTAACAGATTAAATGAACTAGGCAATTCTGGAAGAAAAGCTATTTTTCCGGGATTGCTTTTTTGTTGCAATCCGATTCGAGGTGCTTAGAAACGATAAAAGAGAACTTTCTAAACTTGATAGCCGTAAATTTTTATTCGATAAAAAGAGGGTATCGTTATAACTATAAAGAGGAATAAGTGTCATTGAGGCTGTTAGATCAAAAAAATAGTGAGAAGGGACACGTATTTTTTCAAAACTTGATGTCAGTCAATTAATTACTTAGGCAATTATCTTATACTGTGTTTATCAATAAAAGAGAAATTAAATTTGGAGGGAAAAAGCATGCAACAATATATATTAAGCAAGAAAAATGTTATCACCGTCATCAGTGGATTGTTAATCGCACTCGGTTTCTTCAGTCACTTTGTTTTAGAAAACGTAGGACTTTCAGAGTGGTCTTTGATCATCGCCTCTGTCTTTGGGATTACGCCAATTGCCATTCAAGCGTTTCAAGCAATGAAAGTCAAAGTCATCAGTATTGATGTCTTAGTCAGTATTGCAGCGATTGGTGCGCTTTTTATTCAAAATTATGAAGAATCGGCTATTGTCACGTTCTTATTCTTATTCGGACACTACTTGGAACAACGAACATTGAACCAAACGCGATCTGCTATCAAAGAATTGACTGAAATGGCACCCGAAAGCGCCTTGAAACAAATGGATAATGGCGAATTTGAAGAAGTAGAAGTGGATGATGTAGATGAAGGGGATATCTTGCTCGTTAAAACGGGTGCGAAAGTTCCAGTGGATGGCACAGTCCTTACGGGCGAAGGGCATATCAATGAAGCTAGCATTACAGGGGAAGCTGTTCCGGTCAACAAGCTAGCTGATGCAGAAGTTTTTGCAGGAACCATTTTAGAAAACGGAACGATTCAAATCAGAGCTGACCGAGTTGGTGAGGACACCACATTTGGAAAAATTATTGAACTCGTGGAAGAAGCACAAGATTCTAAATCCGAAGCGGAACGGTTCATTGATCGCTTTTCTAAATACTACACACCAGCTGTCTTGGTTCTGTCAATTGTTGTATGGGCGTTCAGTCAAAATATTGAGTTAGCAATCACCATCTTGGTTCTAGGTTGCCCAGGCGCATTAGTTATCGGAGTGCCTGTCTCAAACGTTGCCGGTATCGGGAATGGTGCTCGTAACGGTGTTCTTTTAAAAGGGAGTGAAGTCATTCAAGACTTCAGCAATGTGGATACAATTGTATTTGATAAGACAGGTACTTTAACTGTCGGAAACCCAACCGTTGCAGCGACTGAACTGTATGAAAAAGATTCTGCTGAAACGCTTGGCTATCTGGCCAGTGTGGAACGGGAATCAGATCATCCATTAGCAAAAGCGGTCTTAAATCAAATTGGAGAAACAAATTTTTATCCTGTTGAAGGAACTGAAGTCGTGAAAGGCGGCGGAATCGTTTCAAGTGTAGCTGGACATAGAGTGGCTGTTGGGAATGTGGCCTTGATGGAAAAAGAAAATGTCACTCTCAGCAAAAAAGTGCAAAAAGATGTCAAACGGTTTGAACAACAAGGGAACTCTCTCGTTTTGACAGCGGTCGACGGTGAATTAAAAGTACTGATGGGCATTCGCGATCAAGTCCGTCCGGGTGTGAAAGCTAATTTGCAGGAATTAAAAGACTTGGGCGTGAAAAATCTAGTCGTTCTTTCAGGAGATAACCAAGGAACCGTTGATGTGGTCGCCGGCGAACTTGGTTTGACCGAAGCTCACGGCCACATGTTGCCGGAAGACAAATCGGCTTATATCGGAAAACTTCAACAACGTGGTCAAATTGTAGCCTTTGTTGGAGATGGCGTTAACGATAGTCCGTCCTTAGCTTTAGCAGACATTGGAATCGCAATGGGAAGCGGAACGGACGTAGCGATTGAAACATCCGATGTCGTTTTAATGAACTCGAACTTCAGCAACTTGCCTCACGCATTAGGATTAGTAAAAGCCACCGCAAATAATATGAAGCAAAATATCGTGATTTCAATTGGAGTAGTGTTGGTCTTGTTGACCAGCGTCTTCTTCAGCGAATGGATGAATATGTCTATCGGAATGTTGGTTCATGAAGGTAGTATCTTGGTGGTAATTTTCAATGGCATGAGATTAATGAAGTATAAGTTGAAAGGTCGAAAAGAACAAAAAGAAGTATCAGCACCTGCAGAGAAAGTAAAAATATCTTAAGAATAAATTAGAAGAGGCTGAGACAATAGTCCATCCTTGAAATGACAAAAGCGGAAACTCAGATTTTTAAATCTGGGATTTTCCGCTTTTTTGAATTCTTGAAAAAAAAGAAGAGTATTGTATTAACGGCAGTTGATCGTAAGTTAATTATTTTAATGGGAATCCGTGACCAAGTTCGAGCAGGTGTTAAACAAGACCTACAAAAATTAAAAATCACTTGGTGTTAAAAATCTCACTGTATTATCAGGGGATAATCAAGGCACAGTTAATTTAGTTAAAAAGGAGCTAGGATTAACCGAGGCTCATGGCGATATGTTACCTGAGGACAAGCAAGCGTTTCTAAAAGAAAGACAGTCTACTGGTGAAATTATTGCTTTTATTGGTGATGGTGTGAACGATAGCCCTTCTCTAGCTACTGCAGAAGTAGGGATTGCTATGGGAAATGGGACAGATGTGGCTATTGAAAGTTCAGATATTGTTCTAATGAATTCCAATTTTAATCGTCTCCCCCATGCTTTAGGTTTAGCTAAAGGGACATATGCGAATATGAGACAAAATATTCTAATTGCTGTTGGTGTGGTGATAATATTATTGGTTAGTTTAATATTTAGTGAATGGATGTCTATGTCGATAGGTATGTTAGTTCATGAGGCAAGTATTTTAGTAGTTATTTTAAATGCAATGAGATTAAGAAGATATCAATTAAGATAATTGATCTATGTCAATTATCTTAAAAGAAATGTCCTGTATAATTTATTTAAAGGAGTGATAGATATGACTAAAGCAACATTAAAATTAGAAACATTAACTTGTCCATCATGTTTACAAAAAATTGAAAGTGGTTTAAAACAGACAGCTGGTGTAGAAAAAGATTCTGTAAAAATACTGTTCAATGCAAGTAAGGTAAAAGTAGATTTTGATGAAGAACAAGTCAATTTGAGTACAATTGAAAGAGCTATTGAAAACCTAGGATATTCAGTTATTAGTTCAAAAGTAAAGGAAGGTGTATAAAATGACAACAGCAAATGAAAGACAAGAAAAATTAGCTGCTGAAAAAGCATATAAAGAACACATTCATCATACTAAGATTAATGCTGTAGCTGTCACAGATCATATACTTGCTAATATCCATACCTTACATGTAAAATTACATCAATATCATTGGTATGTATAAGGCACAAATTTCTATTCATTGCATAGTGTTTTTGAGAATTTATACAATGAGAATGAGACATGGTTTGATAAGATTGCAGAACGTTTACTAGCTTCAGGATTTAAGCCAGCTTCAACAACTACTGAATTTCAGGAATTTACAATAATTTCTGAAGATCCGTCTGAAAAATATTATTCTGCTGAAGAAATGGTCATACAGTTAGTAGAAGATTTTAGGACTAATCGTGAATTCACCGTTCGTGCAATGCGTTTAGCACAAGAAGAAGCAGATGATGCATTAGAAGATTTACTAATTAGTTATAAAGATTACTTAGAGATAAATATTTGGCAACTTCAAGCCTTTGTTAACAAGGATGCGTTAGAAGATGATGACTATATAGATAACGATTAATTAGGAGGAAAGTTGTATGGCACACCATCACCACCATAGTCATATAGATTGTATACGTTTAGTTCCGATTTTTAATCACCTAAATGAAGAACAAATGAGTTTAATTGCGCAATCAGCGCAAGAAGTACATTATGCAAAGAATGCGTTGTTATTTGGAAATGGTGATAAAGATGACACACTTTATATTATAAATAATGGGCGTGTACGTGTTTATAACTTAAATGAATCTGGTCGTGAACAAACTGTACGCATATTAAATCCTGGTGATTTTATGGGAGAAGTGGCTATTTTTCAAACTGAAAGTTACCATTCTAATTATGCTGAAGCAATATCAGAAGTGAGCATATGTAGAATTCATAAAAAGGATATGGATGACTATTTAGGCGCTTACCCAGAAATTATGAGAAGAATACTATCAGATGTTACGAAACGTTTACAGGTATCAGAAAAGCAAACGATGCAAGTTGGTATGGAGCAAGTAGAGTCTCGTATTATTGATTTTCTATCAGAATACGTTGAAGATGAAGAAAACCATACTTATGTGACTTTACCAATGTCGAAAAAAGATCTAGCCTCGTACTTGGGTACAACCCCAGAAACAATAAGTCGTAAGTTCTCATCATTGGAAGAGAGAGGTTTAATTAAACAGCATACTCAAAAATATGTTGAGATATTTGATTTAGATAAGTTATTATTTGCATCAAGTTAAGTTAAATGGTTCTGTGTCAAATAGTATTGGTCACCAACACTATTTATCATAGAACCCAATTTTTTAGTACAATGATCCATGGTGATATCCTTTCTTGGTGTAGTTTTGTTTTAGAAGCCTAAAATGGTAATTATGATATTGATTTTTGGGATTCTTTTCCAGCTGGAATGGACGAGTTAGCGAAAATTTTTAGAATGGTTGTCATGGGTGAAGATACCGTAAAAGGAATTGCAGTAACTATGGAAATATTGCGGATGCAGCGACTATAGCTAAAGAAGCCTTAGAGGCGTTCTGTGACTTAATACAAGAAGAAGGAAAAGGTTACTTTAAAGATCCAGAAAAAATTGCCAAATCATTCAACGTGCAATTACCATGAGTTATCGGTTAGGTAGACTTGCACAAGAATCCAGCAATGTCGTTCTAAGTGTTCTTGTACGTGAAATTCGTGCGCTTGAAAAGAACATCAAAGACTTGGAAAAGCAATCAAGCAATTATTTGTCGGCATTCGAGAATATCAATATTTGCCCGGTGTTCCAGGTATTGGAAAGGTGTACTCCACTTAATTAATCGTTGAAATCGGTCAAATTGAACGATTGGAAAATCAAACAAAATTGGCAAAATATGCAGGCTTATATTCGAAAGTCAAACAAGTAGTCACCGAATTCCAGTTAGAAACTACTTTGTAACTACGTTTTGAGGAGGAGTAAAATGCTTTCCTACGTTCGATATTACCCACTAGCGATAGCTAAATTAATGTGTCTGTGCTCCCCTAAAATCTGCTGATTTATTACTGACTAATACAGGAGGTTTTTTTATGGGACAGACAATCATATCTGCTATCGGTGTTTATATTTCCACCAGTATCGATTATTTAATTATATTGATTATTTTATTTGCACAGCTATCACAGAATAAACAGAAATGGCATATTTATGCGGGGCAATATCTAGGCACAGGCTTACTTGTAGGGGCGAGTTTAGTTGCTGCTTATGTCGTCAATTTCGTGCCTGAAGCATGGATGGTTGGATTGCTTGGTTTAATCCCTATCTATTTAGGGATTCGCTTTGCAATTGTTGGAGAAGGTGAGGAAGAAGAAGAGGAAGAAATTATTGAAAGATTAGAACAAAGCAAGGCAAATCAACTGTTTTGGACAGTTACATTGCTGACAATTGCGTCTGGCGGAGATAATTTAGGTATCTATATACCTTATTTTGCTTCGTTAGATTGGTCACAGACCCTCGTGGCGTTGCTTGTGTTTGCAATCGGCATAATTATCTTTTGCGAGCTTAGTCGGGTGCTATCCTCTATTCCGTTAATATCCGAGACAATTGAAAAATACGAGCGAATCATTGTGCCCTTAGTATTCATTCCACTTGGACTATACATCATGTATGAAAGTGGCACGATAGAGACTTTTCTGAACTTTATTTTATAGATAAAAAAGCCCCTTAAATGGAAAGCCCCTTAATGTAGTGATCCCAAAAAGTTAGACTTTTATGGAGTGGAGAAATCCACTCCTTTTTTGTATGATAAGATTAACTGTTAGACAGCTGTTTTTACAGCTTCTCGAAACTGAACCGGACTTCGCCAATTTAATTTCTTTTTGATGCGTTTATGGTTGTAATAATAGATATATTGGTCAATTTTTGTTTTCAATTCATCTAAACTCCGATAGACTTCTCCGTGAAAAATCTCTTGCTTTAATAAACCAAAGAAGTTTTCCATAGGTGAGTTATCTAAACAATTCCCTTTACGAGACATACTCTGGAAGATTTTATGCTGCTTCAATTTATTCTTATAAGCATTCATTTGATAGGCCCATCCTTGATCTGAATGGAAGGTTCTACGAAATGGACAATCATTTGTCATCTGGATTGCTTCTTCTAATCCTTCCATTATGGCTAGTGCGTTTGGTTTTTCAGAAATCCGATAAGATAGAATTTCACTATTGTAGAAATCCATGAAAGGATCTAAATACAGCTTTTTCTGACGAACGACACCTGTGGTGTCTACTTCATAATACTTAAACTCTGTGGTATCAGTTGTAATTTTTTGGTGACAGATATTTGTATAAAACCGACGATGAATACGATTTTTGGCGACAGTGCCAACCTTCCCACGATAAGAATTGTACCGTCGAGATTTTCGAGTGTAAGACTTTACTTCGATACCTAGTTTTTTTATCAGACGTTGAATCTTCTTTTTATTGACATGAATCCCTTGATTCTCTAATTCTTTTTTTAGTCGCAGACAGCCGTAATCTTTATGATCTTTGCGAATTTCAAGCATTTTTTCTTCAATTTCTTGGTCTGGGTTTGGTCTGTCAAACCGTTTCTGCCAATACATATAGGTTGCTTTAGGAAATTTCAATGTTTCAAGAAGCTCAACTAGTTTGAATGATCCTCGGAGGCTGGCGATGATTCGTGCGATTGATTCTTGCGTCTTTGCTGGGCTTCCTGTTTTCGCAGCTTCCTCAACTCTTTTAAAAAGGCATTCTCAATTTGAAGGGATCGGACTTGCTTTTCTAATGCCTTGATACGATCGCGTTCTTCAGTTGTTGTATTTTTCTTTTTTGTTTTCTTTTTTTCTAGTCAAAGTAAGTGGTCGCCCTTTCTCTTTTGAGAGCCCCTCAATACCTGCTTCTCTGAAATTACGCATCCAATTGGCAATAAGCGCAGGGTTGTTCATTTCTAAAGTGCTAGCAACTTCTCGATAGGACATCTCACTTGTTTGATATAACTCTAGCGCATTTAACTTAAATTGAACAGAATATTTCTGATTTTGATGCTTTCTCAATAGACCTTCCTCTCCGTATTCACGATAGACATTCACCCAATTACTTACTTGAGACTTGCTTGAAATACCGTATTTGTTGGCAAGATACCGATATCCGCCCACGTCACTAAGATATTCTTTAACGATTTTTAGTTTTAATTCAAAAGGATATTTTGCCATACAAATAACGACCCCCAAAAGTTAGATTTTTTGGTCTAACTTTTGGGGGGGCGCTTCATAAATGGGGCTTTTCTTATATTTTTTTGAATCCTAACTTCAAACCCCAGATACGTTTTTTTACCGCTAATTCGCCAAACCAAAGAATGGAGGACTTAGCGTGGATCCAGAGAACCAAATGATGCGTATTCAAGAAGTGGGTGCTGGCGAAATGAGTGCGCAACAGTTACGTATCACGAAAGAGGATGCCGATGTTTATTCTTTAATGTTGGATGAAGCAATGCAAGAAGGGGAGCCGTTGATCGTTCAGCTGGATCTAAAATAAAGTCAGAACCAGCCGTAGAAAAATTTTTTTCGACCAGTACAAATAAAAACCGATTTTCTTTTTTTAGAAAGTCGGCTTTTAATAACGAAGCTAATTTAGTTGAAGTAGTTGCTCAATAATCGAAGAGCTGCCTGGTAAAAATAAAAGTAGACTACCTATGACTAACAAGATCCCTAAAACAAAACAGGCTATTACGAATTTGGTTGATCTAGATACTTCTTTATTTGAAACACTTATGATCAACAAAGTTATACCGACAGCTAACGTTAAAAAATACCAAAATCCCATTGTTATCGCCCACTTTCTTTGAATAGTTTTTACTTTCAAACTGTTTAATAAATTTTATCATAGACAAGAAGAACTAATCCTTGTACAAGAAAAATATATGTAAAGTTTAAACTTTCTTATACTAAATAAACTAAGTATTTAGAAAATTGATCGTAAACCACCTTCAAGGAAACTGATAGAACAATTTAAAAATTGTTAGAGTTACTTTCAATTGTTTTGACAGTTTTATCTGTGAAGAATGCGGTCGACCGGTAAATCCTGAAAATGCAGGTAGTCAGCATCGCAACCACTGTCCCCACTGTTTAACGAGTCTTCATGCGGATACTCTTCCCGGAGACCGAGCTTCTTTGTGCCGAGGGAAGATGGATCCTATCAGTATTTGGTCCAAGGAGGATGGCGAATGGGCAATCATTCACCGTTGCCGAAATTGTGGTACTCTAAAGACGAATCGAATTGCGGCTGACGACAATCAGGAAAAACTCATTCACTTGGCGACAAGAGCGATTCAGTACCCACCCTTTGCTATCGAGAACTGTTAACTGTTTTGGTTTATAACGAAAGGAGAGCCACTGATGTATCAAATCCACCACATTCAAATTACTGTCAACGATGAAAAAAAGCGGAACCCTTTTATGATCAATTGTTCCATTTGTTAGGTTTTGATGTTCAAAAGAAATATTCAGGCTATCTCGAACATGCCGACATGGAAGTAGTAGAGTATTTGAGTGATACCTTTGATTTTGGGATCTGTTCGCCAAAGCAAGAATGGATCAATGAGACAATTGATTCTAGAAAGCCTGGTTCCCTCCAACACATTGCTTTTAAAGCAGAAAGCAGGGAAGCCGTAGACGCGATCTATCCAAAAATCAAAGCACTAGGAGTAAAGATTCTTCATGGGAAACCAATGGAATACAAAGAACGGATCGCGCCTAATTATTATGCACTATTCTTTGAGACGCCAGAAGGCCTCCGCTTTGAAATCTTTCATTATGCCTAAACCTGTGCTGACTTTTCAGGTCTTTTAAATGAAGGAGTTTTAACCAAAAAAGACAAATCCTTTTCTGATTCGAATCGAGTTGATTCGATGAATGGGAAAGGATTTGTCTTTTTTTTAGTATAAAGCAAAATCATTTAGCTGTTCTAGTTTTTGTTACGAAGAATGGTTATAGATTTTGATCGACTAATTTTGTCTTATTGTTCTCCATTACTTTAAAGAATGGATAATATATGAAGATACTGATGACGATCAACAGTAGGCAAAAGAGAATGTTGCGCCAGTCCATACTTGAAAGATAAGCTTGTGCAAAAAACGGTGTGAAGGAAGGATCAACAATAAAGCCAATTCCGATCCATCCAAGACTCTGAGCAAAGTAGGTCAGCAATAACGAAATGATCGGAGTGACCAAAAATGGGATTGCTAGAATGGGATTAAAAACGATTGGTAAGCCAAAGATCACTGGTTCGTTGATGGAGCAGATTCCAGGAATCAAGGATAATTTTCCGATGGTGCGATATTCGGGAACTTTGCTTCGCATCATCAATAAAACCAATCCCAAAGTACCACCAGCTCCGCCAAGGACTGAAATCCGAAACATTTGTAAGTTCATTAAGTGTGTCATGGTTTCGCCATTTGCCATTTGCTCGGCATTCAAGCCAGTTTGAGCCATTCCCAGTGTAAAGACGATGGGAAAGATGATTGAAGAACCGTTGATGCCAAACAGCCATAAGATGTTGCCCAAAGTCACGATCAACAAGAAACCGCCGAGACTGCCAGCGATGTTCGTTGCAGGAGTCAGAACTTCCATCACTGCTTCAGGAAAGATTTTGTTTGTTGCTGCTAAGAAGATCAAATTGATCCCATAGAAGATGATGATATTTGTCAACAGCGGAACGAGCATATTGATGAAGGTTGCCACCATGGGTGGAACGGTATCTGGCAGTTTCAATTTGATCTGTTTCACTTCAAACAAACGATTGATTTCTACCACTAACAAGCCGATGATGATTGCGACGAAGAGTCCGTTTGTTCCTAGAAAATTGAGGCTGATCGCGCCTTCTTTTACTGGTGTACAAACCATTAGAAAAATGACGGATGCAACCATACCATTCATGGAAGGGTTGATTTTGTATTCATTTGCAAGAGAGAAGGCAATCCCAAAGACGCTGATGAAACCAATGATGCCCATCGTCAATTGATAAGGCGCGGTGATGAGATCATAATTTGCTACAGCGAAATCTTTCCAGCCAGCCATAAATGTCATAAAGATATTGGCTGTTTCAGGATGGTACTGATCCATGTTGATGGGTGGGTTGGCAAAGATTAGAAAAAAAGAACCGATAACAATAAAGGGTAGTCCAAACATCATACCGCTGGATATAGCTTTTAAGTGGCGCTGATTGCCGATTTTTGCTGCGATGGGGCTTAGGACGTCATTCAGCTTCATGATAAATGCAGAGTTTTCCATGTAACTTCCTCCTATACTTGCCAAGGATTGAATGAAAACGCGCTTGGCACAACGTGATCTGGATCATAGTTCTCGATGATTTTTTCGTATTGTTCTTTGTAGTCATTAGTGACTTTTGCTTGTGGGATTACTTTGCTGGCTTCATGTAAGAAATGTTCGGAACCACGGCCCATTTCCTGTCCGCGGACAGTATGTTTATCCAAGGCAATATCAGGAATTTCTGGAACATAGCCCATCGCGAAACTCTTGATCACAATATTCTTGAGTAAGTCTGATGAGCGGTCTTTTTCCGACTGGCATAAGTAACGAATCGCATGGAAGAAATACATCGCCCGGTCGGATTCGTTGTATTGGAATTCCTTGCGCATCGTGTTTAAGTTATTGATCATAATGGCAGCCATTGGATTTCCCATACCTACATCTTCAACACTGATCGCTAGTAATCTTCTCCACAGTTTTTCTTCAAATTGCGGTGAGGTGATATACATTTCATAGGCAAATTCACACGCCTCTTTTTCTTTGCCTCGACGAATCGATTTTTGCAATGCCGAGATAACTTCATCTCCGCGTAAGCCGTTGCGGGTCGTCATTTTTGCCCAGGGATCTTGAATAAATTTCGTTTCTGTCATGATATAATACTCCTAATTGATAAAATTTGAGGTGGATCTTATGGATGTTGAAATGCTTATAGATAAATACCAACTGAATGATTCAGAAGCAGAAGTCTTGCGTTTTATGAAAAAAAATCGACAGTCATTAAAAACAATCGGGATTCGTGATGTGGCTAAAGCAACCTATGTCTCTACAGCAACAATCATCAATATGGCCAAGAAAATTGGCTATTCCGGTTATAGCGAGTTGGTTTTTGCACTAGGTAACAGCCAATCGGACATTGCGATGCCAAGCACTTTCTCCAATGAGGAAAAGGCGGCATTTATCGATTTACTCTCTGAGTATCGCAACAAGCGCATCATGATCCTTGGCTCCGGTTTCTCTCAGAATCTCGCCAATTATTTTTCGGAATCTCTTAATTTATATGGCTTTCGTGCGACTGCCAATAGCCATCTGGAATTTCTTAGACAGCAAGTGCAGCAAGACATTCTGCTCGTTATTATTTCTAATTCTGGGGATACAGTTCGGTTAGCTGAGCTAGCGAAAATGGCTAACGACCACCATATCGATGTGATTGCTTTTGTTGGTCAAAAAAATTCAAAAATCGGCAGCCTAGCCACACTGACCATTAGTACAGAAACATATACTCCCCAAAGAATCTCCGATTACCAACCGAATCTTTTCTTTGGCACAACACTGAACCAATTTGAGCTTTTGCTAAGTGCAGCACTGAAGGCTATTTTTGAATAGAAGAACGATGTGGCCACTGTTTCTTCAAAACCTAGTATAAAGAATCTCTTTTGAAATGTAAGTGTTTTCCCTTTGTTCTGAACATGTTTAGGAATTTGCAAACTTGTTTAGAAAAAAATTTCCATTCCCTCCACTATCCCATCATTGTTTGATTTTCGGCTAAACTGAGTCCAGATCAGATGGGAGGGAATGTATGAGCAAACAAGCAGCGATACAGGTTCATGGATTGTGCAAAACATTTGGGGAGAAACGAGTGATTGATGATCTTAGTTTCACAGTCGAAAAGGGCACCATCTTTGGTTTGTTAGGACATAACGGGGCAGGGAAATCCACGACGATCGATTGTATTTTGGGCACACAAAAATGTGATTCGGCAAGGATCTCGCTTTTGGGAAGAGATCCTAAGGCTGAACGGAAACGACTGTTTCAGTATGTAGGGGTCCAATTCCAAGAATCTGCCTTTCAAAATCAATTAAAGGTAAGAGAGATTTGCGAAATCACCCATTCGTTGTACGAAAACCCGCTAAACTGGATGCAGGCGCTCCATGAATTTGGTCTTGCCTCTAAATTGAATTCATTTCTCGGAACATTATCGGGGGGCGAGAAACAGAAGCTATGTATCCTTTTGGCTATCATGGGGAATCCGCAAATCATTTTTTTGGATGAATTGACAACCGGACTGGACCCCCAGGCCAGGCGCGAGGTTTGGCGATACTTGCTCGCTTTGAAAGACAAGGGGGTCACTATCTTTCTGACCTCTCATTACATGGATGAAGTGGAAACGCTGTGTGATCGGATTCTCGTGTTAAACAAAGGCAAAGAAGTTGCCAGCGGGACGGTAGCTGATATTCTATTAAAAGTGAATAAGAAGAATCTCGAAGAGGCTTTCTTGACGCTTGTTGGGGAGGAAGTGTAGGAATGAAAACATTTATATGCTGGCGGATAATCTAAAGCTGGATGTTGATGAGATCATCAAAGAGAAACTGCAGAAAAATGCGGTGAAATATCCGGTGGAACAAAGCAAGGATTCCAAGAAGAAATACCGCGAGTTGTGAGTAATAGCTTTTACGTAAGAGACCAGAATCGGAAGGATCCTTGGTCTCTTTTTGTGTAGAGAGTCATACTAGGAGTAACATTTACATAGTATTATTTAGGTTGGTAAATCCAATGAAATGGAGTTGCAGGCAATGAAAAATTAGTTTAACTTTTTGATAAAATTATATAGTTTGATATTAAATATTTATGGTATGCTGCGATTATAATACCAAAGGAGGAAGTAGATGTTAAAGAAGTTTAGACCAAAGAACAACGCTCAGTATTGTTTATCAGAAATTTTGTTTGATTTCTATACAAAAAAGAATCAAAGAAAAGTGGTAAAAGATATCTTATACACGCATGTAAAACAAGCGCGCACAAAAGCAGAATTAGTAGAACTGATTGATAGGGTTGCGGAAGAAGATGCGTTTATTTTGCGATTTTGGAGCACACGTTTTTCTAATACAGAGAAAGAGCTGCTTACATCATATGACAAAATGTCCTACTCGATGTCTGCGTTATCGATTATCTTAGCTATGTTGGCTTTGACATTCGAAATAAAAAGTCCAGAATTCACATTACCTGTGTTTTTGTTGTTGGTTCTCATTGCTGGGTATTACTTGCGTATTCCTTTTAATAAAGAGAAGGATAAATATTTGACTGTGATTTACTTATTAGACGAAGCACTGCGAAAGAAGGAACAAAACAAAGACCAGTAACTGCCCTACGGTTTGTGTTCTTAAAAGAAGAGCAGCAAGTCCTGTACATCCGTTTGATTCTTGTTAAAACAATAGAAATATCAAGGATAATCTCCATATCTCAATAAAATACTGCCATATTTTGAATGTTTTGTTCGTTTTTCCTCTGATGTTCGCTTGCAACCCCTTCCAAAATCGGCTACACTTATAACCGAATAGAAACCAAAAAAATAGGCACCTCGCAACTCTGTTGGCGCAGAGCGGCGAGGCCCTGATCAGTCAGCACTTTAACCAAGATGACCAATCAAGTTGCCATAGTTGAACGCCATCGGCATCAACGTGTTTATTGTACCCAAAATTTCCCTTCATTTCTAGTAGCGGGGTGTTTTTTTGGTAAATTTTCGCGGGATGCTAGACGCTTATTTTGCTATGTCAAAGGCATTGGACAGTCTTGTCCGATGCCTTTTTTGTTGTCTAAACATTCATGCGCAGAATCGTTTTTGACAAATGGCAGGCATAAAAGCCTCGTAATGATAATGCTTACTGATAAATAGGTAGTCATAGCTGAACGAATAGTAAGTCGTTACATTCGTCGGGTGAACAATCCTTCTATCCTAGGTCCAGAAGTTGGCAAGCCTTGGTTTCTATTCACCTATGGTTGATCCGATAGTCATTGGAGACAATCCGTCAATCGTTATCGGATCAACAGGGATCATATTAGCTGAGGAGTGAACACATGAAAAAATTCAAAGGGCTGGTTTGCTTGGGTGCATTCTTTCTCTTAACGGCCTGTGGAGAAGAAACAAAGGAGACCGATCAAACAGCGCAGGACTCTCAAACATTAGTGATCAATGGCGATTATGTTGTTCCGCCAACTGCCCATGGCAATCCCTATATTAGTGGTTTTATTGGTGGTGGGATTGAACCTTATGTGCAAGAAGCGTTGTTTTCATTCACCCCAGTAGGTGAAGGCGGCGAGAATTTCAAGCCTAGGCTAGCTTCGAGTTACAGCATTGATCAAAATGTGATCAATATCACACTGAAGGAAGGTATCAAATGGAGTGATGGCAGCGACATCACTGCCCAAGATGTACTGACCAGCTACCAAATGTGGGTTGGTAAGAAACAGATTTGGGAATTTTTAGAGAAAATTGAAGTCCCGGATGAGCAAACAGTGGCGTTTTATTTTAAAAATGAAAGTCACTTGATGCTGAATCTACTGACTGATGTAAAGGTAGCTGCTCGTTTCGAGGAATACGGTGATTGGGCACAGCAATATCAAGGCATCGCTGATGCAGAGCGGGAATGGCATGATGAGACCAATACGTATTGGTATTCAGAAGCAGGAAATGAACAATTACAAATCCTTAATGAAGAATTGGAAGGATATATGCCGCAAGTGACAGATATGGTTGGTTCGGGCGCATTTACGATTGCTGCTCTTTCTACCAGTGAAGCAGTCTTGGAGAAGAATGAACATTTTTATCAAGAGACTGGCATCGATTCATTAACGATTATTCGCGCTGTCACACCTGAAGTAGCTGCCAACAGTATGATCGATGGGACTCTCGATATGCACAGTGGCGGTATGACAGAAGATTTGATTCGCCAAGTTGAAAGTAAGTTGGACCATTTTACTGAATTTTATTTACCAGAGTATTCACAAATGTCCGTAGTTTTCAATGTAAAGCAGGCTTTTGCCCAGGAGCTGGCTTTCCGCGAAGCTGTGGCCTATTTGGTGAATCCTGATGAAATTCTTCCGTTAGCAGAAGTCGGCAGTATGCCAAGTGAGACGGGGAGTACAGGATTGCCGCTTTCCTTACAAGAAGTTTATGGATTGACAGATTGGGTGCAGTCGGAGCTCACCGCACGAGAATACAATGTTGAGCAAGCGGAAGCCGTCTTATTAGCAGCTGGTTGGACAAAAGAAGATACCTGGATCGATGCGCAAGGAAATAAAGTGGCCTTTGATTTTGCTTGCAATAATGGCTGGGGTTCAGCTTTGTTGCCGGGAGAAGCGATCGTTAATGAATTGAATAGTTTTGGCTTTGATGTGACATTTCTGCCAATGGAAGGCGCTTCTTATGATGCGTATTTGAGAAATGGAGAGCACACTGTTGCTATCGAATTTGCCCCGCCTTCTAATATTCTTTATGCCAATCCTTATGGGACGTATGAACAATTATATAAGGGCCGCAGTTGGCTATTCGGGCTTGAAACGGAGCCAACAGGAGAATTATACTTGACCAACGCTCAAGGGAAAGTTGATGTGATCGCTTTAACGAATCATCTGTTTGACAGTGAGGGAGACGATTTTATTGCGACCACCAAAGAATTGATGGCAGTGACAAATGAGCATATCTTGTTCATCCCTTATCTAGAAAAAGGTTTTCCAGTGCGTGTCCTTAATCCGGCTATCGACTTTCAAGTTCCTGCAAACCAATTGGTTCAAGACCCACGCTTTATTGGCGTTGGTGAATCAATGTTTTCTTCATTGATTGCGGAAGGAACGCTGCGAAAGAGCATGGGAATCACTGATTAAACAAATAGACTGGAAGGAGGCGTGTATAAGAAATGAAGAAATTAGCGAATGTTTTCTTTACGATAACCGCAGGCGTCTTTATGACTTTTTTGATTATCAAAATCATGCCTGGCGATCCAGTAACGATTTTGGCAAATGAGCTGCGAAGTACGCAAGGAATCTCAGAAGCGGATGCTATGAGCCGAGCGATCAGTATGCTGAATTATGATCCATCTCAGCCATTGCTGCAGCAGATCGGCCATTTCATTCTGCAGCTCTTAAAAGGAGATCTAGGCACTTCGATTCGTTTTCGGACGCCTGTTTTATCCATTGTTTTAAGTGCATTGCCTTGGACGCTTTTTTCAGCTGGCGTGGCGACTATTCTTTCTTACATGGCGGGTACACGAATCGGTTTGATGGTTGCATGGTCCAAGAATAAACGCTTAAATACGGTGACAGAAACACTGACCTCCATGGTTGGCTCGTTTCCGGATTACCTCATTGGTTTCTTCTTGGTCTCTTTGTTTGCCGTGCAGCTTGTCTGGCTGCCGAGCCGCGGTGCCTATGGATCACAAGTGACGGTTGGTTTGAACCTTCCGTTTCTCATTAGTGTGGCACGTCATGGGATATTGCCTATCAGCGCCATTTTTGTTGTTTATTTGGCGAACTGGATTCTGAATATGCGGGGAAGTGCTATGAATGTTATGCACCAAGAATACATCAAGTATGCCCGTGCGCGTGGGTTGAGCGATGGTGTGATCCGCAAGAAATATGTCGGTAAGAATGCTCGCTTACCCATGATTACTACATTAGGAACGACTTTTGGTCTTTTATTGGGCGGTGCGCCTTTGATTGAGAACATCTTTTCTTATCCAGGATTGGGCTATTACTTGAACACAGCTATTGCGGTGCGTGATATTCCTTTGATGCAAGGGATGTTCTTTATGATCATTGTCACAGTAGTTGGTGCCAATGTCATTGTAGATACACTATATGGCTATTTGGATCCTCGATTAAGGAGGCAGACAGAATGAAACAATTGTCTTCTTTTATCAAAGTGATTCGTGCAAATCGTCAAGCGGCTGTTGGAATGTATTTATTACTGATTTTAGTTGGTTTCGCTCTTTTTGGGCAATGGCTGATTGGCGACTTGCCCGCAGATTATACCAATCGATTATTAGGTCCCTCTTTGCAACATCCTTTAGGAACCGATTTTACTGGTAGAGATACATTGCTGCAGTTTATTTTAGGAACGAGGGATGTCGTCCTAATTGCCTTATTTTCAGGTTTTTTCTCGATTTTGATTGGGATGTCGATTGGCATTGTTGCGGGATTTGTGGGAGGAGCAACAGATAAACTCTTGATGTTCCTCACGAATGTTGTTTTGACGATTCCTTCTTTTCCCGTACTTATGGCACTTTCTTTGGTGATCAGTGCGGGAAATGTTCTGGCTTTTGGTTTTCTTTTGGCGATTTGGAACTGGGCAGGGTTAGCTCGCAGCGTTCGGAGTCAGGTCATGACATTGCGGGGAAGTGAGTACATTCTGGCTAGCCGGCTTTTGGGAATGTCTAAGGGATATATGATTCGGCAAGATATTTTACCTAGTCTGATCCCTTATATTGCAATCAATTTTGTCTTGATCATGCGGGCATCGGTTCTTGCTTCTGTCGGCTTGATGTTGCTTGGATTGGCACCTTTCAAAGGGGAGCATTGGGGAATCATGCTGAATTTGGCAATGACCAAAACCGGTGCCATGTTTGGATCCTCAGCTGCTATTTATTTGATTACACCGATCGTTGGCATCGTTGTTTTCCAGTCAGCCTGCTTTCTTTTTTCAAAAGGATTAGAAGATGCCTTTAATCCAAGGATTAGGAGTGAGATCGATGGGTAAGATACTTGAAGCAAACCAGCTAACTATAGGGTTTCGTCGTCACGCAACTTCGAAAAGTAGATCAAAATGGCGAATCAGTCGGAATCCTGACAAGCCGTCACGAAAGAATCAACTAAAGCCAGCAGGTTCAAACGCGCATGGAGAACGAGGGGGATCAGAAGCTTCGGAGATGCTTTTGAAGCAGATGGATCGTGGAACGATCAATGCAGTGGATCGAGTATCGTTAACGATTGAAAAAGGAGAGATTCTGGGAATCATTGGTGAGAGCGGCAGCGGAAAGTCCACATTGGCTTTTGGCCTTTTAAACTTGATTGATGAGCCAGGAGAAATACTGGCTGGACAAGTATATTATTGGCAATCTGGGGAGGCAGTTGACTTTCTTTCCTTGCCTTCACAGGAAGGGAATCGTTACCGCTGGCGGGAGATCGCAACGGTTTTCCAGGCGGCACAAAGTGCGTTGAATCCGATCTTAACAGTAGAGGAACATTTCTATGAAACAGCAGTAGCCCATCAAAAAACGGGCGATGCTCTACTGGATGCCAAAATCAATGATTTGCTGCAATATGTGCGATTAGATCAAGGAGTCAGAAAAATGTATCCCTTTGAATTAAGCGGCGGGATGAAGCAGCGAGTGCTGATTGCATTAAGTTTGCTGCTTGACCCGCAGGTGATTATTCTTGATGAACCTACGACAGCGTTGGACGTGATTACTCAATGGCATATTCTGGCTATTTTGCGGAAAATCAATCAAGAGAAAGGAATTACGATTGTTTTTCTTACCCATGATCTATCAATTGTTAGTTCAATGGTAGACCGTATTGCTGTGATGTATGCTGGACAACTGGTAGAAGTAGGCGAGGTGAGTGCCGTCATGACGCATCCTGCCCACCCATATACCAAAGCGTTATTGGCGGCAATTCCTAGCTTGACGGATGCTATTGATACACGTTCATCGATTCAAGGAGTGGCTTTTGATTTAGCTAAAGCGGACGCGACCTGCCGCTTTAAAGAACGATGCCCTTTCGCTGTGCGCATTGCTTGTGATGGCAGCGAGGAGACTTGCCATATGCTTTTTCCTGTCAGTAAACAACAAGCTGCGCGATGTATCCACTTCAAACAGGTACAGGAGGAAGACCATGAGTCCATTACTTGAATTAGTAGCTGTCCACAAAGCTTTTTCGCCAAATGAGCCAGCGATTCTCCGAGGAATCGATTTGTCGCTTGCTCCAGGAGAAAGCTTGGCATTAGTAGGAGAAAGCGGCTGTGGCAAGACGACATTAGGAAAGCTGATCACGGATCTCCATCAACCTACAGCGGGAAAGGTACTTTATAAAGGTCAAGACTTGCGCACGATGACAAAGAAAGAATATCAGGCGTATCGCCTCAAAGTGCAAATGATCCAGCAAGATTCCTTTGAAAACGATTTTCCATTCACTGCAAGCAGCGATGCGAAAGCATGGATTCGCTAAGGATCAGAATGAAGCGCGAAGGAAAGTGCATGGGCTATTAGCCGATGTCGGGTTATTTCCTACAGAACAGTTCATTGATAAATACCCGCATCAGTTAAGCGGCGGACAACGGCAACGTGTACTGATTGCACGGGCATTATCTGTAGAACCAGAATTGATCGTGGCAGATGAACCTGTTTCAATGGTAGACGTGTCTCTAAGGATCTCCTTGTTGAAGTTGTTGCGGAGAATGAATCAGAAGTATGGAATTTCTTTTGTTTATATTACGCACGATCTTGCCACTGCCCGTTATATTTCAGATCGTGGGAAACTCTTAGTCATGTATTTAGGAGAAGTGATGGAAGTCGGTGATATTCGACAAGCCACCAATCATCCGAATCATCCATATTTTCGGGCATTAGTAGCAGCCGTCCCGCAAGGAGTCGCTAACCGGCAATACACTGTCCCAGATTTGCCTTTGAAAGGTATGGATATTCCTGACATCAAGCAATTACCAACTGGCTGCATTTTTCATCCTCGCTGCATCTACGCGACAGAAAAATGCCACATGCAAAAACCCCGATTGATCCAACAAGGGGCGGCGGAAGTTGCTTGTTTTCATCTAAATGAGATCGAAGAAAGTTTTCAGTGATTATCATGCAGCAAACCGCAAGCATATACCCGTAAAGAAGTGTTCTGTTTGATGGACAGTGATACAACATTTATCTTTTAAGAAAAGCGCCTAGGCAATGATTTGCTTGTCTAGACGCTTTTTTGGTTTATCAGTTTATCAGCGGTTGGTTTGGCAGCAAGTCGTTACACCAAGAGTTGCAATAAACTAAGACTTCCTTCTAATGTTCTCTCCAATACTGCCCTCCAACACTCCCGCCCAACACTCTCTCAGCACGCTTTTTCCCAGTGTTGAATGCTGATAGAATCCTTGCTATGACAGCGCTTTATGAAGTTGGCACGCCTTTTGCTTATAGAAAGGTGTAAACAGACAGGAGGGTTAATGATATGGCAACAATCATTCTAGCAAGCCATGGAGAGTTATCTCAAGGATTAAAACAGACTGCTGCAATGATTATAGGAGATCATTCGAACATTTATGCATTATCTGCTTTTCGAGACGAAGATCAACCGATGACAGAGCAAATTCAGAATATATTAGCCAAAGTAGACTTGGCAGACACGTATATTCTTACAGATATTCTTGGAGGGAGTGTCAACAACGACCTGCTGAGGGTCGTTCAAGAGCACCCCGATTTGGAACTGATCGCTGGAATGAATCTTCCATTGGTGATCACGCTTGCGACACAAGTCAACCGAGTCTCGCAAGAAGAATTAGCAGCTATTATTCAGGAAAGTCAGCAATCTATTGTGAATTGTAAGAAATTACTAGTCGAAGCAACAGCAGAGGAGGATGAATTATGATCAAATTAGTACGGATCGACCATCGTTTGTTACATGGTCAGGTTGTTTTTTCTTGGAGTAAGTTTTTTAATATCAACCGCATTATTGTCGCAAACGATGAAGCTGCCAATGATGAATTCAAGAAGATGTCGTTGAATCTTTCCAAACCGGCGGGTATCAAGCTGACGATTTTAGCAACGGATCAACTAATTGCTAAAATGCCTAAGATCGAACAACTCGCCGAAAACATCATGATCATTTTTGGGAATACCCATGAGACGCGGCGATTTATCGAAGCATATCCTAAAGTCAAAGAGATCAATTATGGCGGAATCATCAAAAAAGCCGGTTCAAAGCAATACAGCAATGCCATTTTTTTGACAGATGCGGAAGCAGAAGATGCACGCAAAATGAAAGATCTGGGGATCGTGCAGTATATGCAGCAGGTACCAACCTCTAAGAAAGAGGATTTAAATACAATGCTATAAAGGAGGAAAAAAATGCTCATTCGGTCGATTGTATTAGGTTTAATTGGTGTTTTTTGTATTTTGGATTCACGGCTGTTGGGAAGGTTGAACTTTGAGCGACCTTTGATCGTTAGTACATTAGTTGGTCTAGCGTTAGGAGATTTGGAAAAAGGGTTGATCGTCGGTGCCTCATTGGAATTGATGTCTTTGGGACTTGTCAATATTGGAGCGGCAGCACCACCGGACATGAATATGGCGTCGATCATTGCGACATCTTTTGCTATTTTATCAAATGCCAATGCAGAGGCTGCATTGACGATTGCGATTCCAATCTCTGTTTTAGGACAAATGCTCGGGATTCTCATGCGAACGATTTTATCGAATTTGACACACGCGGCAGACAAATTTATTGAGCAAGGGAAGTTTAATCAAGCCCGAAGAATTCATATTTTCTATGGGACGGGCTTATACGCACTGATGTATTTCATTCCGATATTCATGGCCATTTATTTTGGCACGAACTTAGTCACACAAGTCGTTGAGGCTATTCCGCAATGGCTGACAGATGGCTTGACGGTGGCTAGTAAGATTTTGCCAGCTTATGGGTTTGCGTTGTTGCTGCAAACGATGCTGACGAAAAAAATGGTCGCATTTCTATTTCTAGGGTTCTTGATCACGGCTTATTCTGGTTTAAGTGTGACTGGAGTTGCGGCCTTTGCTTGTATTGTGGCTTTTGTCATGGTTCAAGTAGGAAATCGAGCAGGCAAGCCGCAAGAACCAGATCCATTAGATGACTTATAAGGAGGTTCATTCATGAAAAAGAAAGATCCAAATGCATGGAAATATCGTCAGTTTTTCTGGCGTTCCTGGGCGATTCAAGCGTCTTGGAACTATGAAAGACAGATGAATATGGGCTTTATGTATGGTATCGCACCGATTTTGGATGCCATCTATAAGAATCCTGAAGATGAGCAAAGAAAAAAAGAGGCCTACGAACGACACATGATGTACTACAACTGTACGCCGCAAACAAGTGCCTTTGTTCTAGGATTAGCTTCATCGATGGAAGAACAATATTACGAAGATCCAGTTAGTTTCAATCCGGAATCTATTAGTGCGGTGAAGACTTCTTTGATGGGACCGTTATCAGGGGTGGGTGATTCCTTCTTTCAAGGAACCATTCGCGTATTGGCATTTGGTCTAGGAATCAACCTAGCCCAGCAAGGCAGTATCTTGGGCCCAATCTTAGCCATGATCGTTTCCTTCTTGCCATCCTTTTTTGTGACTTATTATGGGGGCAAGATCGGCTATACCATGGGAAACAAGTATTTGGCCAAACTTTATCAAGAAGGCTTGATGGACAAGGTGATGTACATTTGCTCCATTGTAGGATTGATGGTAATTGGCTCCATGATCGCCAGTATGATCGGGATTACGACACCGATTCAAATGAGTGAAGCATTCGTGCTACAGGATGTCTTAGATAATGTCATGCCTCAGATTCTGCCATTAGGCATCACGTTCTTGATGTATTGGCTGTTGCAGAAAAAAGTGAAAACAGGGTGGATGTTAGCAATCTGTTTGATCGGTGGGATCGTGATGAGTCTTTTAGGAATACTTGCATAAGTGAACCAACCATTTATGGTTTATGGTTAAAAATTTAAAGGAGGAATTCATTCAATGAATCCAAAACAAATTGTCCAAGAAATTGTCAAAGAGAAAGAGGTAAAATCGATTGTCTTCGTTGGCTGCGGCGCCTCTAAAGCAGACCTATATCCAGCTAAGTATTTTCTCGACCAAAATGCGAAGCAATTACGGATCAGTCATTATACA
Source organism: Enterococcus sp. FDAARGOS_553 (assembly GCF_003812305.1). Lineage (NCBI taxonomy): Bacteria > Bacillati > Bacillota > Bacilli > Lactobacillales > Enterococcaceae > Enterococcus > Enterococcus sp. FDAARGOS_553. The sequence continues at coordinate 435,820 of NZ_CP033740.1, read as the reverse complement.
GCCAACGAATTCAATCATGCGACACCTGCTTCCCTTGATGAAACGACTGTCGTTATTTCAGCTTCTTTAGGAGGTACGACTCCTGAAACCGTTGAAGCAAATGCAGTTGCGAAAGAAAAAGGTGCCACTGTCATTAGTTTAACACGAAGCGTAGATTCACCGTTAACAAAAGATGCAGATTATGTTATCTACCATCGCTTTGCAGAAAATTATGCCGCAAAACTGGAGAAGACCGGCTTCTGTTTGGAATTGGCAGTTGAATTGCTTCATCAAATCGAAGGATATGAACACTATGATGCCATGATGGCAGGCTTTGCTACTATCTATGATTTATCACAAAAGAGCGCCGAATCTGCCCGCAAGCAAGCAAAAGCTTTCGCTCAACGCTTCAAAGATGAACCAGTCATTTATGTGATGAGTAGCGGTGCGACCCATGAAGTGGCTTATTCCACGTCGATTTGCTTGCTGATGGAAATGCAATGGATCCATTCAGGTACATTCCATTCTGGCGAATTTTTCCATGGTCCTTTCGAGATCGTGGACAAAGATGTACCGTTTATCTTATTGATGAATGATGGAAAAACCAGAGAGATCGATGCGCGGGCATTAACCTTCTTAGAACGCTTTGATACGAAAACAGAAGTAGTCGATGCTTTAGACTATGGCTTGTCGGCTCATATCAGCAAAGAAGTGCTTGATTACTTCAACCCATTTGTGATCACCGCTGTGTTTAGAGTCTATGCAGAAGAACTTTCTGAAGCAAGAGAACATCCTTTGACGAAAAGACGTTACATGTGGAAACTAACTTACTAATAAAGAACTTACTAAAAAATGGTGATTGAAGTCAATAACCGACGAAATGATCCCAACAATCGCAAAGATGGAGGCCTCTCGTGACAGTGTCGCGAGAGGATTTGTTGGAATAGTACCATCCCTCCTGCGATTTTTCTTTGATTCGGAGAGTCGATACAAATCTCCTTGTTGTGTCGCTGATGAGGCAGGTTCTTTGCATCGATATTTGTCGGAAAACAATTTTGCAGTCAGAATTAGCAGCGGGATTCGTGTGATAATAATCTGCTATTTTAGGAGAAATCGCTTGGTTTTTCTCAGATCAAAGCCTCAAGATAAGGTAAAATAAATGGATCTTGGAAAGAGAGTAAATTCAATGAGGGAGTGGCAAATATGAAGACGTTAAACAATTATTTATTTAAGTTGACTTCAAAAATTGAAGAGATCGATGCGGCTTGTTTCTCGGCAAATAAGATTGCCAATGCAATGAATCTGAATCGCAGTACAGTCAGCAGCTACCTGAATGAAGGCGTGCGGCAAGGGGAATTGATCAAAGTCAAAACGTATCCCGTCTTATTTTTACATAGAAAAAGCTTAGAAGATCAAGGCTATGTCCTCTCTAAGAGTGAGTATGACTCCCTTGATTTTCTAAAAAAGGACGCTCCTGAGTCCGTTTTTCAAAAAGTGATTGGTGCAACGGGAAGTTTAAAAGAGAGCATTGATCAAATAAAAACAGCGGTACTTTATCCAAATCAGGGATTGCCATTGCTGTTAGTAGGTGCCAGCGGTTCAGGAAAGACCTTTTTGGCGAGTAAAATCTATGCCTATGCATTGGAAGAACACGTCTTGCAGCCGAAAAGTCCCTACATTGCCTATAATTGTGCCCAGTATTTTAATAATCCGGAATTGCTGTCTGCTGCACTCTTTGGCTATACCAAAGGGGCTTTCACGGGTGCCAATGAGCACCATAGCGGTCTACTTGAAAAAGCGGATGGCGGGATTCTCTTTTTAGACGAAGTCCACCGGTTATCAGAAGAAGGGCAGGAGAAACTGTTCACCTTTATGGACACGGGGGAGTATTCCCCGATGGGAGACAATAGTGTCCGTCGAAAAGCCAATGTCCGGCTGATTTTTGCGACGACAGAGAACATTTACACCACTTTTTTGCCCACTTTTCTGCGAAGGTTGCCGGTGATCGTTACATTGCCTACCTTTCAGCAACGCCCTTTATCAGAAAGGCTAGCGCTGATTGATGAATTTTTCCTGAATGAGAGCAAAATCTTAGATCGGAATCTGACCGTTTCTGATCAATTGATCGATTTTTTGATGAATAGCGATTTTGATGGCAACGTGGGCAATATCAAGAATATCATTAAATATGCTTGCGGCAATGCCTATGTCCATCAGAAACAGAAGCCCACGGTTCAAATCAAATTATTGGATATGCCGATCGAATACAGCAGCAAATTCAAAGAAAATTTTACAAAACCTCGAAAAAATTCCAGCGATCGGCATTATTCGCCTACGGATCAGAACAAAAATCTTTTAAGCACGAACAGCAACGATCTGCTGATCCAATTTTTTGATGAGATGTTTTTAGAATTTACTGAAGTTATCAATGACAACAAAAACTTCAAAGAGTACATGAATCGGCTATCGAAGAAAGTGACCCGCATCATGGATGCGTTTATTTTTCAAGAGTCCTATGATGAGGAACACTCGATTTATTCGGTATTGGTGTATCATATCCGCCAAACCATCGATTTTCTCCATGACAGCTATGGTTTTGAACAAGACGGCAATCGCGTGATCACATTGGCAAACTATCTCTATATCAAAGGCAATTATGCCTATTTTGATGATCGAAAAGAGAATGTGGCATTGAAAGAGACATTCCGTGAATTTTTAAAAAATATTGCCGAGACGCCGTACCTTTACGCGAAAAAGATCTTGTACCACTTGTCCCAAAATCTAGACTTGACAGTCGAAGAAGAGGATATCTATTTTATGACGATCTTCTTTTATAGCTTGAATAGTGCAACGGTTCAAACTGGCGTCAAAAGTGTCGTCTTGGCTCACGGATATTCGACCGCTAGCAGTTTGGCGAATGTGGCCAATCGGATATTGGGGAAAAATGTCTTTCAAGCCTATGATATGCCGATCGATATTTCATTGCGTAAAATAGAAGCACAGATCATTCGTTATATCAGCGAGAACCGCACTGATCATGGCTTGATTTTGTTAGTCGATATGGGTTCTCTCAATCAGTTGGGCGAGTCGTTGAAAAAGCAGCTAAAAGGACCATTACTGATTATTGACCATGTGAACACCCCCTTATTATTGGAAGTGGGTCAGGCCGTATTGTCTGGGAACAGTTTGACAGAGATTAATGAGAAAATCCAAGCACAGTTTACGATTCAAAAGCAATTAGTTCTTCCTGTCGTCAAGAAGAAAAAAGCCATCATCACTTGCTGTTACACAGGGATCGGCAGTGCACGACAGATTCAAGAAATCTTGATTCGCTGCTTGGGAGAAAAAGCTGAAGAGTTAGAGATCATTCCCTACGATTATAAAAAATTATTTGAGAATAAAAACTATGAGATTCCCTTTCAACTCTATGATGTCTTAATGATCGTTGGCACAGAGAATCCGCAGATCCCCCATGTTCCTTATATTGGTTTAGACTGTTTGATCAATGGGGAGGCGATCGGGACCTTTATCAATTGCCTTTATGGCAATTTTGAGATTGAAGAGGAGACGCTAAAAGAAGATCTGATCTTTAATTTTTCCCTCAGTAAAATCGTTGAGAACTTGACGATCTTAGATGCCGATAAAGTGTTGACGTCGGTCCAATCGGCCATCAGTGAAATCGAGAAACTAAGAACGCAAAAATTTTCAAATAATCAACTGTTTCTCTTGTATTTACACTGCTGTTGTATGATTGAACGTATTTTACGCAAAGAGTCTGTCGATGAACAAGAAGATCTGGCGGCTTATAAAAAAGAACATAAAAAACAAATGGAGTTGATTCATTTGGCATTCAGTGATATCGAGAAAGAATATACGATCCAAGTCCCTGATTTGGAAGTGCGCTTGCTGAACGATATTATCGAAGGATAGGAGCAGAGGTATGCAAAAAGGAATTATTTTTGATATGGATGGGGTACTGATCGATAGTGAAGTCTACTATTTCAAGCGCAGAATGAATTTCTTTGCGGAAGTACAGCTGTCACCAGGATCCCGGGCGATCAATGATTATGTGGGAAAGACAGAAGCAGAGATTTGGCAGATGCTGGTTCCAGAGAATCCTTCTTTGAGAGCAGAACTGAAAACAACTTATCGCGCTTATCAAAAGCAGCATCCCATTGATTTTGAACAAGCGTTAAGAAAAGAAGTAAAACCGGTTCTTAAAAAGTTATCAGCCGCTGGCATCCCCATGGCTCTTGCTTCTTCTTCTCCACGGCGGATGATTGACGAGATGTTGACGGCGTGTCAACTGCAGTCTTATTTCTGTTATGTGATCAGTGGGGAAGAGCTGACTCAAAGCAAGCCCCACCCGGAGATCTATCAACTGGCACAAAACCATTTAGACTGCGAGCAGATCGCAGCCGTAGAGGACTCGCCAATCGGCATTCAATCTGCCAAAGCAGCTGGTATTTATACGATTGCGCTGAAGCAGCCCTTTGATGTCGATCAAAGCCAGGCGGATCAGATGATTGACAGTCTGGAAGAGTTGTTATCTTTATTCATTGAGTAACAAACAGCGATTATCCTATCTTCCCTTTTACAGCGCTATCTGTGAACATTTTTCTGTTTAGTGTTGCATTCTTTGACAGGTGTTTTCAGATGGTAAATCAGCCATTCAAATAAAGGAGCGTTGACAGCGTGCTTGTCAATGCTCTTTTATTATTTTTCTTTTGTATAATTTGAGAAAACTGAGTGCACAAATAGGCGGCGATGAGTATTTATTAACAAGTCCTTGGGCTCTTTGGTGATAAAAAATAAGAGGATTTTAATATTTGCAAGAATCTATTGTCAAGTAAACCTTGCAGATTTACAATGTAAAAACGGACCATTTTCTGAAATAAATTTGATTGATTACATTTTTTTTAGTGTGTAAAATAGACAAAGTGACAATGGTCTATGCTCAAAAAAGATTGTTATTTGTTGATCATAGTGACTGTTGCAACGATTAGGATGAAAAAAAAGAAAAAGGGTTGAAAAATGAACATATACGTATTGATTGGCATAGTTGTTTGGCTGTATTTGTTGTCTGTGATGAAACGCTCCAAACTCTCAGCCTTTTATTTTATTCTGGGAAGTGTTGGCCTGTTTTATTTACTGATTGTATTCAGCCGACCTTACTGGGTGTGGTTTTTGACACAATTAGTGATCAAAGTCGTGGATTTATTTGGTTCGTTTGCCAATGTAACAGAGGAATTCAGCAAATATAGCTTGATTGTGATCCACAGCGCCAACGAGCAGATGTCTTTGTATGTTGATTACGAGTGTTCAGGCGTCATCGAAACGGCTGCTTATTTAGGCTTGCTGACCTTTTATCCTTTATACAATCGACAGGAAAAAGTGTTTTATGCCCTTTTTGGAACGCTGTGGATTTTTGCAAGCAATGTTATCAGATTACTCTTTGTTGTGGCATTTGTTCATTTCGGCGGCAGCGATGCTTATTTCCTCGCTCACTCGATTTTGGGTCGATTGTTCTTCTATGGACTTGTGATCACATTGTACTATCATACATTTACGTATTCTCAAGTCGCCAGAAGTTTGTATGAGAAGAAGAATCGCTTGTTTAGGAGAGGGGAGCACTGATGGATTACTTATTCAATTTAACCTTGACGCAGATGGGGTTCTGGATTACTTGGCTGTTGATTCCTTTACTCGTAGAGATCATCCCGGGCATCTATTCCACCTGTTACTTGTTTGTGAAAAATTTCCAAAAGAAGCAACTGGATATTCCAGAAAAACTGCCCTTTATCTCAGTGATCGTACCTGTTTATAATTCAGCCGAGACACTGTATGCCTGCATTCGTTCCATCAATGAATCGACGTATCCGAATGAGAACATTCAAATTCTCTTAGCAGATAATGGCAGTACCGATGAGAGTTTTGCAGTATTCAATGAGGCGCACAATCACTTCAATCAGCTGAATATGCATTGGATCCGCACTGAACAAGGCAAAGCCCAGGCGCTGAATTCCGCGATCTATGACAGTATTGGGACTTACATTATCAATATTGATAGCGATGGGTTCTTGGAACCTACGGCACTCATGAACATGGTTTTGAAGTTCGAGAATGACTATAGCATCTCTGCAATGTCTGGTACGGTCTTAACGCAAAAAGAAGCAATCAAAAAGACCAAATCACCTATGGTTCGCTGGCTGCAAAAAAGTGAGTACATTGAGTATGCCCAGTCTTTTTTGGCTGGACGGAATGTCGAAGCGTTGAATAATCAGTTGTTCACAATGGCTGGCGCTTTCTCTGGTTTCAGAAAAGAAGTTTTGGTCAATACGTATCTTTATAACACAGACACTGTCGGTGAAGATACTGATATGACTTTTCAAATCAGACATCGTCTGAAAGAAAAAGTTTCTTTATGCGAGAATGCTATTTTTTATGTTGAACCAATTCAAAGTGTTGACGAATTGTATATCCAACGGCAAAGATGGCAACGAGGTGAGGTAGAAGTAGCAAAAGAGTTTTCCGAAGAACAAGTCGGCTTAGGGAATTTCTTTAAAAACTTTCTGGTACGCCGCCTGATCATCGACCATACCTTCATTTTTCCAAAAATGATTTGGCTTTTCGCCAGCGCCGTTTTATTGTTTTTTGGTTATACGGCAAAAATATTGTTGCTGTCGTATTTGCTGATTTACTTGCTCTATTTCGTTGACTCGCTGCTCAAATTCATCAGTATCTCTTTACTCCTGAAATCATTTAAATCTGACCAGCGATTTTACATGAAATTATGGGGAGAGGTCATTACGTTTCCACTTTACAATTTCCTTGTCTCTTGGTTCCGTCTGATTGGAATCATTAACGGAATCACGTCTCCTGCAAAATGGAATACGACGCCAATCTCTAAAGAAATGAGCCAGATCAAAGACACTATCACCCAAGATATAATGAAAATTAGAAAGAAGTGACCTCAAATGGCGGAAAAACGCTGTATCTATAAATTTAAATCTCATGTGAATGCCAGTCATGCGATGCGCTGGGAAGGTGGTATGGGTGCTAAGCATAACCATACTTGGGAAATTATTTGTGAGATCAAATCTCAAGATGATGAGATGCATCTGTTTGAAGAAATAGAAGGGGTGCTGAAAGACTTTTTCCAACCTTTCTCTGGTAGTTTTTTGAATGAAATGCCGCCCTTTTTGGAAATCAATCCCTCTGTCGAAAATGTGACCAATTATTTTTATGACCAATTATCCCTACGACTAGCAGCGATCCAAACAGAACTGATTCGCATCGAAGTAGGGGAATCGCCTACTCGCTTTTATTGCATTGAAAAACAAGCATAGGTCGAGGTGGAAAATGAAATCAAAATTTTTTATCGCAGGTAATCGGATCATCAATGGACTATTTTGCTTATTCTTTGGGTTGACACTGATCTTTGCTTTGATTTCACCAAATATGACGATCGGCGATAACTCGGTCTTTGGAACAAGCACCACTTTAGCAACCACGTTTTTCGTTTTGGGGTCCATTGCATTCATCATTGCGGTGTACTGTTATCCAAAAGTCCAGCAGTTTTTAACTTGGCTTTTTGTGACCCATCGCTATGGGACGGTCACGGTATTCGTCTTAGGAGTATTGGCTTGGCAAATCGTCTTCGTCTCGTTTTTGCATTCGGCGATCGGCTGGGATGTCGCGGCTATCCATGATGCCTTGACGGATACAACGAATCCTGAGATTGTTGCTTATTATAGTTTGAACCAAAATAACTTGCCGATTCTTTTGTGGCAGCACCAATTAGCAGAATGGTTTTCTACAACTTCTTGGCTGTTCTTTGATTCTGTCACCTTGTTCTTAGTCGATCTCTCCGTCCTATTCAATATACTGACGATTCGTCTGCTATGCAAAAAATATCTAGTGCCTGCCATTTATCTGCATGGCGCTTGGCTACTGGTATTTCCTTCGATCATTGTGCCTTATACAGATACGTGGGTTCTACCTTTTGTTTCAGCAAGCTTATTCTTTTATGCTCTTATGATCAAAAAAGAGCTTCCGACTAAATACAACCTGTTAGGTGCAGTTGGTTTGGGGATTGCTGCGGTAGTCGGTTATTTCATCAAACCTTCGGCGCTGATCCTCCTGATTGCTGTTCTATTGATCGAAGCAATCAGCTTTTTTGCCAAGAAATGGCAATCAAAAGGGCGCATCGTTTTGCTGATGATTACTTTGATTACGGCTGGCGGCACGTATGCTGTATGCAATCATCAATTAGAAAATCAACAATACATTGCCATTGATGAAAGCCGCGCCATCCCGATGATCCATTTCATGAATATTGGCTTGACGAATGACGGTGGATATAGTCCTGAAGATGCGCAAGCAATGGCAGAATTGCCAACAAAACAAGCAAAAATCGATTACTCCAAAGAGAAAATCCAAGAGCGGCTAAAAGAAAGAGGCGTTCTTGGCTACATCAGCTTTCTTTTTCAGAAGCACCGCAACAATACCGCAGATGGGACGTTTGCGTGGTTGAAAGAAGGTTCGTTCATTCAAGAAGGAGAGACTCCAAAGGGCAAAGGCTTTACCCGCTGGCTGCAAGAAGGCTATTATTTATATGGAAATCGCATTGCCGATTTTCGTTTCATGGCACAAATCTGGTGGGTGATCTGCTTGCTTATCATGGCTTTCGGTTGGAAACGGCAAGGCAAGTACGAACAGATGCTGCGGTTGAGTTTGGTAGGCGGCTTCCTCTTCCTGCTTTTGTTCGAAGGTGGGCGTAGTCGTTATTTGATCCAGTTTTTACCATTCTTTTTATTATTGGCAAGCCTTACGATGGGTGATAGTATACGTTTTGTTAAGCGAATTTTTACACTGGATCAAAGGATCAAAGGGGATAAATAATGAATTATGATGAATTAAAATTTTATGGGCAGGGGATCCATCATGCAAAGACGAAGGAAATTGTTTTTTTTGAATTATTGTTGAGAAAAGAAGACAACAAAAACATTTTCCCTAAAGATTCTTATTTATCAATGATCAGCCAGCAGGAAGAGCATCAACAGTATGTAAAATGGCTGCAAAAAACATTGACCCGAATTTTAGAAGCCAACCCGACGAAGCGGTTTAGTTTTAATCTCGACCCGCAAGAACTGGAGTACGAAGAGACCTTTGATCTACTTGAGAACTTAAAGGAATACAAGCAGCGACTGATTATTGAGATCACAGAAAAACCGCCAATGAAGAGAAATTACCCTTATTTTTCCGCAGTCAATGTGGAGGCCTTCAAGAAAATCGCTCAGTATGGCTACCAAATCGCATTAGATGATATTGGCCAAGGCATCAACTCTTTGGACAATGTTTTGGAATTGAAGAATTATTTTCAGATCGTCAAATTTTCGGCATTGTCTTTTCAAAAGAAGGTTTCAGAAGATATTCTTCAGAAAATCATCGTGCTGTTTGCAAGCATCGCTGTCCAATTAGATAAGACCTTTGTCGTTGAGGGAATTGAAAATCAAAAATTTGCTAGTTGGTTAGAAACAAATGTTTGTTGTTATCATCAAGGCTATCTCTACTCGACACCGGAAAAAATAGTGACCATCGATTATTAAGGAGCGTGCTATGTTTGATGGATATCATATTATGGCTATATTATACAATCGTTCGTCTAATTGTTGTTCTAGGTGTTGTATTCCTTGACTACTTGATTTATTTATCGATGAAAGAATCCATTTTTTTGAAAACGAAAGCTGTTCTTAGAAAAATTGCTTGGATTGGTATCATGATTATCAGTTTGGTGATTTTGCAAGGGGTGCCCGTGTTATCGGAAAATCTTCTGCAAGATCGCTGTACCACGCTTATTCAAAATATGGATCTACAATTGATCGTTCTTTTTTATTTTTTGCATATGCTCAAAAGAACCATGATGCTGCACTTCAATGTGTTCGTATCTATTGCCATCACCTTTTATTATATGTACCAAGGGGAATACCAGACGATTCAAAATTATTTTATAGCAATCATCACGATTGTGCTGATTTACACTTGTTGTCGGATAGTCTTACAGTTAAAAGACAAAAATCTGAATAATATCGGTGTCTATTTCTTGCTGACATTATTTTATGGTGCGTCCTGGGGGTTAAAGATGTATCCGGCATTAGATTTTAGGTTTGCCGGCTATCTTTTCTTCTTACTAAACTTTGTCATGCTGATGATCATGGTTCGTATGATCAATAAGTTGGTACGAAGGCAGCTGACGAAATTCGATAATTTATCTCTTGAAGCACGAACCGATTTTTTAACAGGGATCGGGAATCGGCTGAGTTTTGATCGGGAGTTTAGCCAACGTTTTGCACTTTCTCATACCAAGGAAAATTTAGTTTTTGCTATGGTCGACATTGATTACTTTAAACGGATCAACGATGATTATGGCCATGATATCGGGGATATCATTATAAAAAACGTAGCTAAAATCATTAGTCAAACCCTTTTTCAGTACCAGCTTGAAAGTCAAGTCTTTCGTATTGGCGGGGAAGAGTTTGGGATTTTGTTTCAAGAAAAAAGCCAACACGATATTACAGAGATTTTAGAAACGATTAGTAAAAGAGTAGGTAATTTTTCTTTGAATATCCAAGGGGAAGAAGTTCGAGTTACGATTTCAGCCGGCGTTTCCCGTTGCCGAAAAACGGACACCGATAAAGAAGATCTATACAAGCGAGCAGACAAGTATTTGTATATCGCAAAAAGAGAAGGGCGCAATGCCATTTTTATGGAGGGAAAGATCAAACATATTTCGTAACGATCAAGTTTCCTTTCCTAGGAATATGTTAATGAAAACCAAAAGGAACCATGTTCATTTCTTTAGGCGGCTTTTCACCAGATTGAAGAAAGTTAGAAGGAGCAAAAAAATGAGAAAATATTATCCATTGATTTTAAGTATCTTAGCTGTAGTAAGTGTCTTTATACCAATCAATGCCCATGCGGACAATAAATACGGGATCGTCATTGACGGTGCTTTCAGTGACTGGTCAGGTTTACCGATGACGGAATTGTCTTTTTCGTATGAAAATGGACAGAACATCAAACATGCCAGTCTGGTCACCGATGAAGCAAATCTATATTTTTATTTGAACATGGCACCAGAAGGACACAATTACCATAACTTACAGCCTAGTGGACACAAGCTGACGATCGGAAACAAAGTATTCTGGATGACATTCAACAATACGTTTCCAAGTGAAGACTTATCCGTTATTGGACAAACCAAAGACGTGCAAGTCAATTTTTGGGCAGAGGATAATTCCGTTAATGTAACGATTCCCGGGAAACTTACGCGTGTAAAAACGGATTTCAGTGACACTTCCTACTCAGATGAAGTAGAAGTTGCGATTCCTTTTGAACAGCTGAAAGTAGAAGCAACCAGCAGTCAAACGATCACTTATAGCAACGCCAATCTAGGGGAACAAACCATCACAGTCACAGGAGGAAGCACCGGTCCGTGGATCCTTGCCGGAATTGCCGTCGTGATTGCAGGTTATTCTTTTTGGAAAATTAGAGGGAAATCTCTTAAAGCAATCAAGAATTAATTCGCCTTCTTTTCTGGTTTGCTGCTTGATCCAATGACTCTCGTTTCTCTTGGAGATTCGCCTGCTTCGCTTAGGGGGAAGTAACCAGTACAATAGATTCAACAAAAACAAAGCGCTAAATTCTACCTTGTGGGAGAATTTAGCGCTTTGTTTTAATTTGCTTTAATAAGTCGAACAGATTCTCGGATGTTCAGCTGCGGAACGATTTGCTGATGGACGATTGGCTCTTGGGGATGGGCGATTCGATGGACCAATGTTCGAATCGCCAACTGGCCCATAAACTGCAGATCGGTAGCGATATTTGTCAATTGAGGAATCGCCATGCGTGTAAATTCAGTTTCATCAAAACAAATCACACTGATATCTTTGGGGATCGTGTAACCAGAAGATTGAAGATAACTGTTTAACATGAAAGCTAGCCCAGAATTCACGCAAAACCATGCATCTGGCATTTGTTTTATATTCTTTAAGCTGTTAAATAAAGCACCTTGAGATTCTTCAATTTCTGTGATTTCAATCGTAGGATCATGTGTTAGATTGTGTTCTCGTAAAGCCCGTTGATACCCGCGATAACGCTCAAGATAGCTGGGAGAAAATGCTGTATCACCAATAAAGCCAATTCGCTTCATTCCATTTTCAATCAGAAGTGAGATGGCTTGGAACGTTCCGTCGGTGTTTTTTGTCAAGATGGCATCTGCTGTGAGTGAAGGATCATGGTGATCGATCAATGTGACAGGAAGCCCAGTATCAATTACTTTCTTGATGTAGGCATTTTTACTATGAGACAGGATCAGGATACCGTCATACTTTTTTAAGTTTGGCGGAAGCTTTAGGCTAAGTAAGTCTTCCTCTGTAATGGTATAAGTATCAAGTTTAATCGCTGTTTTTTGAGCTTCTACTTCTGCACTTTTAACGATTTCGCCAAAAAAACTCGTTTGAGAAAAAGCAAATTCGGTTGCCATCAATAAGAATGACATCGTGGTATCTTCATTCATCGTTTGATAACGATAGCCTAATTCATCTGCTTTGTTTTTAACGAGTAATTTGGTTTGTTGACTGACACCAGGCTTATTTCTCAACGCCTGTGAGACAGAATTTTTTGAGATGCCCAATGCATCGGCAATATCTTGCATAGAGGCTTTTTTCATATTTTCACCTTATTTCTCCTAGTCTTATATTGATTATACCATAATGTTACAAAATTAATAGCCTAAAACAATTACAAAAGTAATGTTGTAATTATAATTACGTAATGTTGACAATTAAAATGACGGGTGGTATGATGACGGTGTAAAAAGAAATCGCTTACTATTTAGGAGGAACGATCATGAAAATGAAAAAAATGCTTTTTGGTATTGCTGCGGTAGTGGCAGTGACAGTTTTATTCACTGGTTGTAGCAATCAATCAAAAGAGAGCGGTTCTGGGGCAACGGATGGGAAGACAAAGATTACTTTTTGGGCTGCACCCAATCCAACACAATTGAAGTATTGGCAAGAAATGGCCGCAGACTTTGAGAAACAAAATGAAGACATTACAGTTGAAGTTTCTCAAATGAAGGAAAGTCCATCTTCTGAAGCAACAATCCAAAGTGCGATTGCTTCTAACACCGCACCAACATTATCTGAAAACATCAATCGTAGTTTTGCTGCCCAGTTGGCTGCTAGTCAGGCTATTTTACCATTAGAAAAACAAGATTCTTTCGATACGATCGTCAAAGCTCGTAATATGAGTCAAACCATCGATAGTTGGAAATTCTCTGATGGTAGTCAATACGTGCTACCTGTTTATTCCAATCCGATTTTGTTTGGCTGGCGATTAGATAGTTTGAAAGAATTAGGCTTTGATGAAGTGCCAAGAACCTATTCAGATTTATTGAAAGTCGTCGACAAAATCAAAGGAACGGACAAAGCACTTTGGGCGAAAAAAGACTTAGCAGATCCAACGGCTTGGATGCGTTGGTTTGATTTCTTCCCACTCTACAATGCGGCCAGTGAAGGTGCGAGCTTTGTCGAAAACAATCAATTCACAGCTAATGAAGCAGCCATGACAGATGTATTTGGTTTGATGCATACATTAGCGGATGCAAAAGTACTGCGCACCGGTGAAGCAACGGATCCCTTTGAAAACGGCGATAGTATTATGACCGATTTGGGTCCTTGGACGTTCCCTAACTGGGAAGAAAAATACCCAGAGCTGAAGTTTGGTGAAAACTACACGGTTACTACGCCTGTGGTACCTGATGCTTTAGCGGATGCAGAACAAGTATCCACCTATGCAGATGCTAAAGGAATCGTGATGTACGCCCAAGCAACAGAAGAAGAACAAGCGGCAGCGATGAAATTCTTGGAATTTGTTTATTCTGATGAAAACAACGACATGAAATTACTAGAAATGACTTCGCTTATTCCAGCGCGCGATGATGCAACAGAAAACGATGCTTTCAAAGCCTACTTTGAAGAAAATCCAGCGATGAAAGTCTACGCAGAGAATGTACCGTATGCGGTTCCAGCAATGGACAACGAGAAATACAATGACATTCAGCAAGTATTTGGCGAACAAGCATGGGTGCCAGTTGTTCGGGGTGAAAAAGATGCGAAAACAGCTGTGAGCGATGCGAAGACAGCTGTCGAAGGGGCGCTACAATAATGAGTAAGAACACAAAATTGGGCTGGTCATTTACCAGCCCCTATCTGATTTTTACATTGATTTTCTTTCTACTTCCTTTATTTTGGTCATTTTGGCTAGCATTAACGAGTTGGAATATGATTTCACCGACCGTTGAATTTGTTGGATTTCAGAATTTTATTGATGCGATAAAAAGTCCAGCGATCCAATCTGCATTCGTCGTTACATATAAATTTCTGATTATCTTTGTACCAATGGCGCTGGTTCTTTCGATGGTGATTGCGCTATTAGTCAACAGCCTGCCAAAGCTGAAGGGGTTATACATGGTGGCTTTCTTCTTGCCTTACCTGTCAAGCGGGGTTGTCACTTCTTTGATCGTCAAAGGATTGCTTTCCTACAACGGTCCCTTTAATACCTTCTTGCGAACGAGACTAGGCTGGGATATTGATTGGCTAGGTAATCCCCATGCAGCCATCATCATCGTTTCTCTGATGATCGCTTGGAAGATGTCTGGCTACTATGCGCTGATCCTAATTTCGGGCTTAGGGAATATCAACAAAGAAGTGTATGAAGCAGCGGCAATCGATGGTGCGAGTCCTTGGACAAGGTTTTGGAAAATCACCTTTCCCATGTTGTACCCAGCATTCTTTACGGTTACAGTTCTGGCGGTGGGGATCAGCTTTGGTATCTTCACAGAGGTCTACCAGTTGACAGGAGGCGGACCAAACTTTGCGACCAATACATGGCAAATGGAAATCTACAATCAAGCCTTTGTTAATTTGAAATCCGGCTACGCGTCTGCAGTTGCACTAATGGCTTCTGTCGTTACTTTTGCATCTATCGGCGTTATTCGGAAGTTACTAGAAAAGTGGGGTGAAAAAAATGGTTGGCAATAAACGAACGAAGGGAAAGAACAGTGTCCTATATCTAGTAACCACCCTGGTGATGCTCCTCATGACGTTTCCTTTTGTCTATCTTGTTTTGCACTCGTTTGCTGCTTGGGATCAAGTCGATCGAAAAATTATCCCGACCACTTTTAGCTTACGTTCTTGGACGTGGCTGTTTGGCGGTTCGGCCACTTCAGCAGATGTTCCTTGGATCGGTGCATTCGTGAATACCACGATCGTGGCTACGATCGCAACGTTTTTAATGATGGTCTTTGCATTGATGGTAGGGTATGCGCTTGCCAAAATCGAATTTAAAGGGAAGAAATTCGTGAATCATTTTATTCTCTTTCAAATGTTTTTCCCAGCGATCATTTTGCTGATCCCCCAATTTCTAATGGTGACCAAAGTGGGATTATTGGATTCTTATGCTGGAATGATCATTCCGACTGCAATTAGTTTATGGGCGATTTTTATGTATACCAACTTTTTCAAAGCCATTCCCGATGCGTTGATCGAGGCTGCAAAGTTGGATGGGGCAACGGAAATGCAAGTGTTATTCAAAGTGGTATTGCCAATGTCTAAGTCGATCACAACGGTGATTTTTCTTTTCCTATTCACGGATCGTTGGACGAACCTGCTTTGGGATATGATCGTTTCAAAGAGTGACGCCACTGTTACGCTAAATGTCTTGATTTCGCAAATGTTTGGGCCTTATGGGACATATCCGGGACCAATGTATGCAGCCTCTGTGTTGCTCACGTTACCATTGATCCTTTTGTTTTTGATTTTTTCAAAACGATTCCAAGATGGAATGCAATTTACACTGAAGTAAGGAGACCAACGAATGTGGTGGGAAAATGCTGTATTTTATGAAATTTATATTGCCTCATTTGCAGATAGTGACGGAGATGGAATAGGCGATATCAATGGGATTCGTGAAAAATTGCCCTATTTAAAAGAATCCGGTATGGATGCCCTCTGGCTAACACCATTTTATCCTTCGCCTAAAGTTGACAATGGATATGATGTCTCCGATTATTGTGGGGTTGATCCTCAGTATGGTACTTTAGCCGCTTTTGATCTCCTTGTGGAAGAAGCCCATCAGCTAGAAATGAGAATTATCATTGATGTCGTAGTTAATCATACTTCTACCGAACATCCTTGGTTCATCGAATCAGCCAGTGGCAAAGAACATCCAAAGCGGGACTGGTATATATGGCAAGATCAACCAAACAACTGGGAAAGTTTTTTTTGTGGTTCTGCTTGGAAGTATGACGCGGCTACGGATCAATATTATTACCATAGCTTTGCCGAAGAGCAAGCAGACTTGAACTGGCAGAATCAAGAAGTGAGACAAGCCGTTTTTGATGTCTTGCAATTTTGGCTAGACAGAGGTGTCGATGGGTTCCGTTTTGATGTCATCAATAATTTGACGGTCAGTGATCAATTTATTGATAATCCAGTGGGAAAAGATGGGAAACAAGATCATCGCAATGATGTGAATCAACCGGGGATCAAACGTGTGTTAAAGGAATTAAATCAGTGGATCAAAGCAGTCGATCCATCAATTTTTACAGTGGCTGAAATTAGCTCGGATCAACTCTCATTGATCAACAGTTATACAGAAGATGGATTGTTCGATACCGCATTTCATTTTAATTTGGGCAGCATGGAAGCATTGGATCTTGAGAAACTAGCTAGGGATTTTAAAGAAATGAGTCAACAAAAGAAAATGCCTACGCTGTTCTTTAACAGCCATGATATGAGCCGTTCATGGCAGCGGCTTGCAAATGAAAACCGCGACATCTATCGCTTATTGACCGTGTTTCTGTTGATCAATCGTGGCATTCCCTTTTTATTTCAGGGAGAAGAACAAGGTGTCGGTGACTATTTGCCTCAGCAGCTAGCTGATATCAGGGATATTCAAGCAAAAAATAAATACCAAGAAGAACTGATTTTAAGAGGAAAGTCACACGCTTTAATAATGGCCAACCAAGTGAATCGTGACCGCTCGAGGGGCATGCTTCCTTGGCTATCAAATCAGCAAAGCGGTTGGATCGGATTGGCAGCGGTGAACCAGGAGGCGAAGGGGATTTTGGCAGATTATCAAAAACTGATTCGGTTGCGAAAAACAGAAGGACCTTTTACAGCCATCCGCAACATTGAGTTAACAGGAGATTGCTTGAGTTATCAAACGGAAAGCCTACAAATTATTTTAAATTTTGGACAGCCGATCAAGCACTCGTTAGAAGGAAATCGAAAGACCATTTTTGGAAATGGCATGTTAAGTGAAGATGGTCACTGGGTTCATCTGCCGGCAAAGGCATGTTGGATTGGAAAGGAGCAGCTATGATTTATATCAAGCAATTATTGCAGGAGTATCGAAATGAGAAAGCCAAAGTAGTCAAAAAAGCCGCAATTTTGCGATTTAGCGGTATGGGTGATCAAGATGTTTATAATATCACTGCCCCTTTTGAATTGGCGGGGAAAGAAGTGATTGCAGGTCGCATTGAATCAAGAGACAGTGAAGTTTCCACTGTCAGTTTATTTGAAGAGGTTGAATCAAACAGGTGGACACTAATCGCTGATAGTATCGAACTTTCTTTACAGGATCCTTTTTATACTCGAATTGACGGACAAGTCATCCTTGGGGGGGTTGAAGTTGTTTTTCTAGAAGATGGCACAGCGAATTGGCGTACGGTTTTTTATCACTTGGCGACTCTTTCCGAAGCAAAGAAAATCTTTGAGGGGCCGTGGGGGATGAAAGACTTGCGCTTGAAACAATTATCTTCTGGAGAAATCCTAGTGCTGACACGACCGCAAGGAACTAAAGGTGGCCGAGGCAAGATAGGTGCAACGATCGTTCATACTCTTAGTGATTTGACCATTGAAACAATTACAGAAGCCCCGTTACTGTCTGACCAGTTCTGTGAAAGCGAATGGGGTGGCGGCAATGAGATCCATGAGATTGATGGCGACATTTGGGTCTTAGGCCATATCGCGAATTTCGATGATCAAGGAAATCGTCATTATTATGCGATGGTTTTCTGTCTGGAACGAAATCAATTTGCTATGACACAGGCAAAAATTATTGCAGAAAGAAACGATTTCCAACAAGGACCAATGAAACGCCCAGATTTAGAAGATGTCGTCTTTAGCGGTGGTATTCATATATATAAAGATCATATTGTACTATATGCCGGCATCAGTGATGCAGGCGCGCAGAAAATCAAACTAGAAAATCCATTTAGATAGAGGTTAAGCAGATGAAAATAGAACGTTTTAATGAAAATCCATTGATCACTCCCGCAGATGTGAAACCATTACATGAAGGGTATGAAGTGATTGGCGCCTTTAATGGTGGAGTAGCAAAATACAACGATGAAGTCTTACTTTTATTACGTGTGGCAGAGCGCCCAATCTCTGACGACCTTAACGTTATTAAAGCGCCTGTATTTGATCCAAGAACACAAACGATGGAAGTATTAACATTCCACCGAGATGATCCAGATTATGATTTTGACGATCCGAGAATGATCCGCAAAAAAGACAAGTTGGATAGTTTTGTCTATCTGACATCTCTTTCTTATATTCGAATTGCCCGCAGTAAAGATGGGCATCATTTTACGATTGATGAGGAGGCATTCTTGTATCCTTTCAATGAATATCAATCATATGGCATCGAAGACGCGCGATGCACACAGATTGGCGATATTTACTATATCAACTTTAGTTCTGTCTCACCAATGGGTGTTTGTGATTCATTAGTAGCTACCAAGGATTTTCAATCCTATCAAGATTTAGGGAATATCTTTGCACCAGAGAACAAAGATGTGCTGATTTTTCCAGAACAAATCAATGGGCGTTATTACGCTTTACACCGTCCTTCTCTGAAAAGTATTGGCAACTATGACATTTGGATTGCTTCTTCGCCAGATTTAGTTAGCTGGGGGCAGCACCGACATTTACTAGGGATTCGTGAAGATTGTTGGGATAGTGGGCGTGTAGGTGGCGGGCTAGTTCCTATTAAAACCGACGAAGGCTGGCTGATTATTTATCATGGTGCGACTCCCGAACATCGCTATTGTATGGGCGCAGCCTTAGTAGACTTGCAAGACCCAACAAGAGTCCTTGCTAGAAGCCAAAAACCAATCATGGAACCAGAAGCTGATTATGAGAAGAATGGGTTCTTCGGCGATGTCGTCTTTGGCTGTGGTGGTATTCTAGTTGCTGATCAATTGACGATGTATTATGGCGTAGCAGATACTTCAATGGCTGGCTGCACCTTGTCGATTGCAGAGATTCTCAAACAATTAAAAGAGGAAACAAAATGAATTGGCAACGAAAATATCAAGAATGGTTAGATTATCCATCTTTGGAAGCAAACTTGAAAGATCAGCTGCTCGCTCTGTCTGATCCTGCTGTGATAGAAGAACACTTTTATGACTATTTGGCTTTTGGGACAGGGGGGATGCGGGGAGAGCTAGGTGTTGGCATCAACCGAATCAATGACTACACCATTAAGCGGGCAGCACTTGGATTAGCTCGCTATGTTCAAAAAGCGCATGCTGAACAACAGGGGGTAGTGATTTCTTTTGATAATCGACATGGTTCTAAACGATTTGCGGAATGGACCGCTCGCGTATTAGCCAGTCAGGGGATTCGGGTCTATTTATCTGATCAATTACGTCCGACCCCGCAATTGTCTTTTCTAGTTCGGTATTATAAAGCCTTTGCAGGTGTCATGATCACTGCGAGTCATAATCCTAAGCAATACAATGGATTTAAAGTGTATGCTTCGGACGGCGGTCAAATTACACTAGGAACTGCCGAAGAATTGATGGGAATATTAGCAAGTATTCAAAATGAATTAATGATCGAAGCGGATTTATTGTCAACTTATGTCGAGCAACAGTTGATTGATATTTTTGGGAAAGAAGTAGATGCGTTGTATTTAGATCAATTGATTCAGGTGGCCCAAAATCCTGAAAGGATCCGCCATTTTGGATCACAGCTTTCAATGGTTTATACCCCACTTCATGGTACTGGAAATGTATTGATACAAAAGGCCTTTCAACGCTTGGGATTTACGAATCTTCGGACAGTGAAAGAGCAAGAACTGCCTGATCCTGATTTTACAACTGTCTCTTCTCCTAATCCAGAAGACCAACAGGCGTTTACTCTAGCATTGAAAGAGGCTCAAACACAGCCAACACAGCTAATTCTAGCCACAGATCCAGACGCGGACCGCTTGGGTGCTGTTGTACGTAAGGACGGACAGCCAGTCTTTCTAAATGGCAATCAAATAGGGGTGTTATTGCTTGATTATTTGGTTCGAGTAAAACAAGCAGCAAATTCATTTATCGCAAAAACGATTGTAACATCTGATTTAGGGGCAAAAATTGCCGAAGCTTATGGCATTGAAGTTAGAAACACGTTAACAGGATTTAAATTTATTGGGGAACAAATCCAATTATCAGAAGAAACAAAAGATAAAACCTTTCTTTTTGGCTATGAAGAAAGTTTTGGGTACCTGGTAGCCCCATTTGTCAGGGATAAAGACGCGATTCAAGCAGCTGTATTATTAGTTGAGACCGCACTGGACTGTTTCCTTTCCGGAATTGATTTAGTTGATCGCTTGAATGAAATCTATGACCGTTATGGTTATTACGAGGAACAATTAGAAACCCAAGTTTTTCCTGGCAAAGATGGATTGTCGCAAATGAATCAGCAGCTAGATCGTTTAAGATCCCTGTCATTTTCTCATTTGGGGGATTTTGTCTTAATGGTCAAAGAAGATTTCCTGACTTCTGAACGGTGGGTTGCCGGTCAATCAATCGAAAGAATTACATTGCCATCATCCAATGTCCTAAAATATACATTTACTGATGGTTCGTGGGTCTGTCTGAGACCTTCAGGTACAGAACCAAAGTTTAAAATTTATTATTCTGTCAATGCGTCAAATCAACCATCCGCTACACAGAAGATGCAGCAGTTGCGAACAGCTTTTCATCAGCTGTTAAAATTTGAATAAAAGACTTCCAAAAAAGTGTCCTCCAAAAATTGGGAGGCACTTTTTTTCAGAAGATTTATAATAATGAGAATTTTTTGCTCCACGGTTCATGAACGACTAGCGTTCGCCATTGCAATCAGTTGATTTTCCGATGCTAAAGGTGCGCTGATAGAAATAATTTGATCAAATTTATGAAGGTTTTCTTCCAGTGGATGATGACTGATCATCACAACCGTCAACTCGTTGTCTTCCAAAAGGAGATTCTCAATGAGCAACGTATTCTTTTTATCTAATGAAGAGGTTCCTTCATCAAAGAGGATGACTGATTTTTTTTGAATAAAGGCTCTGGCTAAACCAATGCGCTGTTTTTGTCCACCGGAAAGATTGGTACCGTTGTTTTCAACTACTTTGTCAATATCATCTACAAAATCTGCCGCGGCTTTATTCAATGCTTCGGCTATTTCTGTGTTTGCGTAGTTGTTCCAAAGAGCGACATTTTCTTTATAAGAAGTGTTGAACAAATAATTGTCTTGGTCGATATATTGAATAAAAGAGTGGCTATCCATATCCATCAACTGATGACCATCCACCTTTATTTCGCCTGAATAGCCTTCCAAATCACCAATCAAGATTTTTAATAAAGTACTTTTTCCGCTGCCACTATCACCCGTGAGGAGATATTTCCCCCCTTTTTTATGTCTAAATTGAAATTTTCTAGGATCGGAAGATTTGCGTCATAGCCGAAAGATAAATTTTCGATTCGTATACAATCAGTGAATTCGTTGTAGGTTTTTTTCGTGGCGCGAACGATTGGCTTATCAACAAAAAATGTTTCTATGACGGGCTCTATGGATCTTAGTTCCATGGCCGATTGACCTACCAACGATACAGAGTTAAAGATGTTTGCTGCTAAATTGCCACTGGAACTAATAGCTCCAATCGTCGTTTGTCCGATAATTGCCAGAAAGCCTGTCACAATATCTACGACTACTTGACTCAATAAACTAGAAAAAGCAATGAGGTTCATAATCTTGTGATTTGTTTTTGCAATGGCATCCTTATTCTCAGGAAGGTCTTGAGAGTATTCGGTAATCTTTTTTGGAATTTCTGCCAGCCTATTATTGTAACGGAAAACGTTGTAACCTTTTAAGATATTGGCAATCCTTTTTGTATAAGAGGAATTACTAGTAGATAACTTTTGTCCAAGCGCCACAAGAACTGTCCCGAATTTATTAGGGATATAAAGGATCAATCCCGTTAAACCAAGGACCAAAACGACCAGCCAAAGGTTAAAAAGGGCCAATGCAACAATTGAGAACAAAATCAACCATCCGTTAGAAAAAAGACGATATAAACTCATCACGCCCTGCGTTTCGATTTGTGTGATATCATTTGTCAGCTTGGACACATAGCCATCAGCCGTGATTTTATTGAAGTCTGCTAATGGGACTGTCTTGATAGAGTCAGCTTCACGTTTTCGCAATGAAAGACTGATTTTTTGTAGTTCTTTCTCCTGATAAACTGAAAATAAATAGTTTGAGCAGACATAAATCAGCCAAAGAATGAGAATCACTAGGTCCCAAAAAAGAAATTGGCTGATATTTCTGGCAAAGATAGCATTCGTGGCAAAAGCCAGTAGATAACTTGGCAGAACGCGTAAAAAGGATAAGAGGCCTGACAGCAACAAAATTTTAAGAATATTGCTTTTATAATGTTTATAGAGTGTTTTCACTGATGATCCTCCAATCTCTGTCGGATACAATCCACTAAGAATAAGACGCCGATTTCCCCTGTGAGAAATCTCGCTTCTATTCTTGAATTGGTGCAGTCCGGGTATCGATTCTTTCCTTTGAAATTGACCTTGTAGGATAGTAGATTCGTTAATAGAGAGTTGTAATCGTTTCTTTTGAGATTATTTGTCAGAACTTTCAAATAGGCGATACCACTAATACCGTATCCAAAGCTGACATTTGAAGAAACCAGTGGCAGTTCTTTTATTTGCTCAAAGGTTTCATTTTTCATGGCTTCTGTCCCTAATCCACTTCGCAAAACATACCATTTTGCCAGTAGCAGACCGGCTTTACCATTTGCCAAATAAGGTGATTTATTCGCATTTCTTTTACTGATTTGCGGGAAATGTGTCTTGCCAAATTTTTCTGTATAGTTCAGCCAATCAGTAAGACTCTGGAGTATTCTTTCCTCACGAAAAAAACGATAAGCTTCCACCAATGAACAGACGATCATTGCTGCACCATCAAGAAGCCCCTCTCCCTCAACCCCATCAAATTCTGAAATAAAGCTGCCATCTTGATTCTGAGAACCGATTAATTTTTGTATCCAGAGGTGAATCATAGGTTTCAATCGATTGATCGTTTCTGCTGGACTCATAACCAAAACAAGAATAATCAAGTGAGCATAATCAACCGAACCGGTTTTATTTACATGTCCTATTTTTTCAAAAGAGAAATCTATGTTATTTGTAAAAGTTATTTTTTGATTGTCCATTAAATAACTGAGATAAGCCAAAATGAATAGTTCTTTTTCGTTTGCTAAGTCTGTTAAATCAACCGAACTGCTTTTTGAGTCGATCAAATGAACTGCATTCTTATCCACGTTGGAAAGATCATCAGCTAATAGATTTTCTTTTATTTCGTTATACGCTAATGAGACGGCTTCAAGTGGGTGGGTGCACATAAGATGGAGCTGGATTTCAAGGTTCGTCGAATGAGGTCTCAATAGTAAATTGCTGATCAGTGAATAATAACGAGGGTCTAGCTGATAATGACAAGCAAAAAGATAAAATGTCTCCAGTGCTGCTTGCTGATCCAATTGCGCCAGTTGGTTTGTTCCGATGAAAAGGTTAATAATCAGGAGCCCTAAGGAAACATAATCTCGCTTCATTCTGTCGATTGAATGATCCCCATTATCAAAACCAGGAGTCTTTACGATGTAATCGTATTGTTCAAAAGCAAATTTTCCACCTTCAAAATCTATGATTACTGGCTGTCCGTCTCGTAACATAATATTAGTATTGGAAATGTCATGAATCGTGATTCCAAATTTATGAATCGCTACTATCATTTTCATTAACTCGATGATTATCTTTTGAGCATCCTGGCGATAGCTGCCAGTAAGATCGTCGAAATACACTTCTTCAACTACTCGATCTGAGAACTCAGAGAGGGTGGGTCCTTCAATAAATTCGACTACCGTAAAATAATGCTCCCACTCGTAAAAACTGTCATAAACCTTTGGGTAATACTGCGGAAAAAGGTTAAAGAAGGCTATTTCTTTCTTGCGCATGTCAATACAATCACCTGATGAAGAGGATTCGATATAGGGGCGCGCTTCTTTAATAATCACCTTTCGATTGCCGATAGTATCCGTTCCTAAATATACATCGCCGGTATTGGAGTAATGAACAGCTGTTTCTACTTTGTATCTATTATTCAGCAATGCAGATGGGTTCTCTTGTTGTGAACTATCATGAAAAGGATCTTGTACAAAAGGCGGCTGAGAATAATAAGGCAACCGTTTGTCTTCGATAATAGAGCCATCGGGACAAATTAATTGCTTTCTTTCTGTCTCTGATTCATTTTCGTCCGCTCGACAACGTCCATACCTGTAGTAGAGGACTTTACAATCTTTATATCTCTTGTCTGAAAGAACGTAAGGTCCCTGAAAATCATTTAATCGGGTATATAACTTTTCGCACATCACAATAAACTTCTCTAAAGTTGAGGGATAGATTGTGATGAACTTTCCTGAATAGGCTCTAGGGGTACTTTTAGAAAGGTTGTTTGTAAACTGATCAAGATTCTTCAAAAATTTCATATCTACATCATTTTCGATACAGCATGAGATACATTCGCTCAGTATCAAAAAATAATTAGTATAAGTAGCAGAAACATGAATTTTCCATCCTTGCTTGGGAACGTTCTGGTTAATGTTTAAATAAGTAAATGCTTGATCTGTATATGTATTTTTTAGATCAGGATAGATGAAGTGGAATGTATTGATGAAATCCATTGATTCCCTCTTTTCTTGACGTATTGATTTCATTTTTTTGAAAAACTGGCTTTATTCCCCTTTTGCTCGACAAGGATCAAACCTAAGCAAGGGGGACTTTGACATCTCTTTGTATCTAATTAAAAAAGAATAGAATGACCAAGGGGGGAGTATTCTATTCTTTTTTAATCGCATTTATTTTGTTGCTGGTACTTTTAGTGAGATTTGACATTTAAACGTAAAGATTGAATTTGGAGAAACGGCAGAATCTTCTTTAAATGCTTGTAAGCTTAGTACTGTATTCATCTGAACACCACCTTTCCACTTGTTACCGTTACTATATCATCGGTAAATGTTCCCCCGTATTTAAAAATGTGTAGTATACTATACGTGAAAAGGAGTGGTCAGATGAAGGCGTATGGCCCATTGATCAAAAAAATCAGAATGTCGAAACACTACACTCAAAAAGAAGTTTATTCAGGTGTAGCTTCCCGCAGCTTTTATGCGAAATTTGAAGCAGGAGAGTATGCGATCGAAGCATTTAAATTCAAGCGTATCTTAGAAAATATGAATATGAGTGAACCAGAATTTTTCTTCCTTTATGATAAGGAGAATCCTGCAACTAAACGAATCACGATTAGAGACGTCATTGCTATTTACTATGACTTCAATCTGCATTCTGTCGATAAGTTATTAGTGATCTATAGGGACAATAAAGCGTCAGAGATAAGCTCAGATCGGTTGATCAGCTCTGCAGCATATGCTTTGGCTTGGTCACTAAAACCGACCATCGATCACTGGCCTTTAGTGACTTTAAGAGAATATTTCACACGTCTTGAGAGTTTTTCAATGATGGAACTGGAATTGTTCATTACAACTTTTTTTATCTTTTTTGATGAGGAAGAACGAATTGAGCCATTACTCTCAAAAGCGATTGCTGCCGCAATCACTTGGTGGTCACTTTACCCAGAGTTGATTGATCGACTAATCGGCGCATTGTATGTCAATATGATTCAATTCTTGATTACAAATAATGAGTTAGAGAAGGCATCACTCTTAGATGAAAAATTGACGGAATCGCTTACTGATTCTACCTTCTCTCTGACCACGCAGCTCTACTTTGCTTTTTTTAAAGCCTTTCTAGCAGAAGATCGCGCAGAAGTAACGAATATCTTAAACTTGCTCAGAAAGAATGATCGACAAACTTATACCATTCTTAGTAAGATCATCCAGTCGACAGCTTTTAGAAAAATTCTCGATATATCTTCGTAAGCAGGCTGCTTAAAGGAGGGGGTAGTGAGCAAAAAGACATTGACCGCTACCTAACTGTTTTCGTTTCTGACTCGGGGAGTAGTGGCTGCCGGTCTGTTTCCACTCGTGCTAGTTGATTGAAGGATCAACTGGCTTTTTTTGTTTGCCCTGCTGAATCATTCGTGAGAGTAAAAGTCTGAGACGTAACTATGCTTTTCCAGCGCCTGGTTGGAGATTATTTTCTAAAAGGATCAAAGCGATTAGCGAAAAGAGCTATCGAACGAGCAGCAATATGGATCACGTGTGTTCGAATCGCTGTTTTGATTCACTGTTGAAGGTAGGGGAACAAGACGCAACCTTTCTTTTTTTACATCAAACATGTCGCCTCATTTTCTAAGTGGTAGGCGATAATTAAAGGTGCAGAAAAAGCAGAGGAGGCATTGAGAGGTGTTGAGTATCTCGTTGGAACAAAGCAGAACAATTTTATGTATTTTAGTAAGAAACCAGAGGCTGTTTTTTCAGACAAAAATTTAAATAGATTATTTCAGGAGGCGAGTTAGATGAAGCGCTATGACATTAACCGAGATTGGGCAAATTCAGGAGTGATTGAGGCTGGGAATTTAGTCTTTGTTGGCTATTGTGTCGGAAATATCGGACAATCGGTCGAACAACAAATAATCGGTGCTTTCGATCACTTGGAAGAACGGTTGAAACTAGCGGGACTTATGTTAGCAGACGTGGTCCAAATGGACGCTCTTTTCAAAGATATCTTTGATATTCCGATAATGGAAAAAATCATCAAAGAAAAATTTAATGGACAATACCCTGTCAGAAAGTCTATTCAGACTTCTTTTGCGCACCGTGGTGAGGTAGGCATCTTGTTTCAAGTGGATGCCATCGCATTTAAAGGAAAGGACTTTGAATAATAAAAGAGCTGAATTAGTCATTCAATTCTAAGATATTCAACTCAAGAAGGGGATTTGCTTCTAGAGTGCTTCCCCAGATCAAAAACAAACGGATTCCTCGGTAAACAACGGACGTTGATTTAACCGGGGATTTTTTAATAGAATCTGATGAAAATTTCGTGAATTTTTTTACAATAACAATGCAAAATCAAAAACGATGGTGTTATAATCGTTGATGGAAATGTGAAGGAAATCACTATTGTTTTATATCAGAAAATCTATTGGAAAAGTAGGGATCAAAGAGTTATGCACACACCAGAAGAAATTATGGACATTAGTATTCATCTAGGCACCAAAAAAGTACAAAAACCGATCATTGCGAAACTTATTTTAGGATTTATCGGAGGGGCTATGATCTCTCTTGGCTATTTAGCCTATGTTAGAGTCTCTGCCTCTATTCCAGAATCACTTTCAAGTCTCACCAGTCTAGTTGGAGCAGCGGTTTTTCCAATCGGATTGATCGTCATCCTGCTTGGGGGCGGTGAATTGATCACAGGGAATATGATGGCGGTAGCGATTGCTTTTATGGATAAGAAAGTCACGTTTCTGCAACTAGTGAAAAACTGGCTGATCATTACCTTAGCTAATATGGTCGGTGCGATCTTTGTGGCGTATTTTTTTGGTCACTTTGTTGGATTGACAAGTTCAGGAGTTTATTTAGACCAAATCATTCACCTTGCTGATCATAAAATAGCTGCGTCTTGGTTACAAGCAATTGGTTCTGGTATCGGCTGTAACTGGTTCGTCGGTTTAGCATTATGGTTGTCTTATGGTGCGAAAGATGCGGCTGGGAAAGTATTGACGATATGGTTTCCAGTCATGATTTTTGTTGCCATCGGGTTTCAGCATAGTGTGGCAAATTGTTTTGTCATTCCAGCAGCGATCTTCGAAGGCCACGGCACATGGTTGGAATTCTTTGCGAATTTTATTCCTGTCTATATTGGGAATATCATCGGAGGTGCGCTATTTGTATCCGGCTTTTACTATGCCAGCTACAAACATCATTAAGAAGTTTTCGAATAACAACACAATCCTATTCGTTCGTTGATAATGAGCTTTTTATATGGAAACTTGGTTCATTGTAAAAATAAAATTACTAAAGAACATCGAAGCGCGTTTTGAACAGCTTCGATGTTTTTTTTGTGACAAAGTTGTTTAGTAATAAAAACAGAAAGTATGAGGCATTGGACAGGCCATGAAATAACAAATAAATGAAAGCGATTCTCTGTGAGATTTAATTTCGTCTTTAAAAGAAATTTTTCCGTGGTATACTCTTTTTTAACATTTGTTATTTCGAGGGCAAAGAAAGAGGTGTAGAAATGAATGTTGAAGTAGAAGTGACTACATGGAGCCGAGAATTAGCGAATCGTGCTACTAAA
Organism: Enterococcus sp. FDAARGOS_553; assembly: GCF_003812305.1. NCBI lineage: Bacteria > Bacillati > Bacillota > Bacilli > Lactobacillales > Enterococcaceae > Enterococcus > Enterococcus sp. FDAARGOS_553. Next base: position 407,127 of record NZ_CP033740.1, on the reverse strand, counting down.
GAAGCGGTTGAATCGGGACTGTTTACAACAGCCGATATTGAAGCTCAACTCTCCTTTAGTCGAACACAAGCGAGTCGATTGGCCAATCGTTTTGTTGATCAAGGCATTTTTTTTAAAATCAATACACGGCCCGTCTTGTTTGGCAATCGAGGGGGTTATCAAGAAAAGTTCGCTATCGAAGTATCTGAAGTCCTGAATTCAGTAAAAGAGTTAAGCGACAAAATCGAGAAAGTACCTATCAATCGTGTATTTGAAAAAGTGATCGGTTACGATAAAAGTTTGGCTGAACCCATTGAACAATTGAAGACAGCTGTATTTTATCCAAATAATGGTCTTCCTGTTATGGTGATGGGGGATACAGGCATCGGAAAAAGTTATTTCGTGCAAATCATGTATGAATATATGGTCAAAGCAGAAGTTCTATCAGAAACAGCCCCATTTAAAGTATTAAATTGTGCACAATATTATAATAATCCAGAGCTCTTGTCAGGATTATTGTTTGGTTACTCCAAAGGAGCCTTCACTGGTGCCTACGAAAAGAAGCGCGGGTTATTAGAAGATGCGAATGGTGGTCTACTATTTCTAGATGAAGTCCATCGGTTGAATGCGGAAGGACAGGAGAAACTTTTTACTTTCATGGATAAAGGGACCTTTTCTCGGATCGGTGAATCAACCGAGCGAAAAGCAACTGTCCGATTGGCCTTCGCGACAACTGAGAAAACCACCGCTTTTTTACAGACGTTTTTGCGTCGAATTCCTATTACTATCTATTTACCTAATCTGAGCGAACGCAGTATTTTAGAAAAAAAAGAAATTATCGAGAAGCTCTTTCAAGTTGAAAGCAAACGGCTTGAAAAGAAAATAGTGGTCAGCTCGCAGGTAATGAATATTTTTCTTCATACCATTTATTCAGGAAATATTGGTGAAATTGAAAATGCCATTAAGTATGTTTGCGGCAGTGCGATTTCTCAAAATGTTACTTCAGATGAAGTCCATGTTTCCATCAAGGATCTGCCCGCACAAATGTATACGCTTCCTCGAAATAAAATCGTTAGCCAGTTTTCTGAGTCAACTAATTACGTTTTCGATGGGGAAAAACAATCTCTTTCCGAAAATGATGGCCGGCAAGACCTTTATGCGTTTATTCATCGATTAAATCAAATTTATTCGTTGAGAAAAAATGATGAGGATGCGGAGATGCGTACGTTGATCGATCAACAAGTGGCTGGCTTTATGGATCGGTTAGTCTTTACGGATTCAAAGCAAAAACCAGTTGCTTTGGAAGAGTTTGTGCATCAAACGATGCAAGAATTATTTCGGGAAATCGAATATCAGGCGTTCTTTCATTATGATGGAAGCTTCGTTCTATTTGTGTCTCACTACATTTACAAGTATATTTTGAGAACGTCTTTCGTTTCTCAGCCTTCTGAATTTTTACTGGAAGCCTACATTGAGCAGCATTATGGGAAAGAACGGCAAACGCTAAAGAAAATTTTTCCTGAAATTGAGCGACGTTTAGATATTCAGTTCGATTCATTAGACATTAATCTCTTCTCATTATTCTTTTCGACACTACGTTATACAAGAAAGAGCAAAGACATTGATGGATTGATCATTGCTCATGGTTTCGCAACCGCTAGCAGTATCGCCAATGTGTGTAATCGCATGCTAGGAGAGTCAATATTTACCAGCTTTGATATGCCAATCGAGGCCTCCATTCATGACATCTCTACAAAGGTAGAAGAGTATGTACGAGAAAACGGAACAGTCAAAGGACTGGTAATCCTAATTGATATGGGGTCGTTGAATATGATCTATGATTTATTGAAAAAGACCGTAGCAGTTCCAATTTTGTGTATGGATCAGCTAGGGACTTTGATGGCACTAGAGATTGGCAATATGATGCTTCAAGGCACTCCTTTAACCGAGATTGCGGAACGGATGAAGGAATCGATCTCACCGAACATTCAACTGTTCGAACCGGAAAAGGCTCAAAAAAAAGCGATAATCACCACTTGCTTTACTGGGATAGGTACAGCGATTCAGATTCAAAAAATGTTGTCGGAATGTTTGGAAGGATTGCTTGAGGTAGCGTTTTTCCCTATGGAATATAGTGAATTGGTTACCAACGGGATACCCGCTAGTATTTCTCAACACTATAATTTATTAGGCATTATTGGAACCGACGATCCTCTGATTCCAGAGGCCGAGTTTGTTTATTTAGAAACCATTATCTCTGGTGGGAACGCGCAAAAAATGTCAGAGATCTTTGGCGTTGATTTGGATGAAAATGGCATGAAGATTGTGAATGATCGGATGGTAAAAAATTTTTCCCTCATTCGAGTCCTCGATTCGTTAACTATTTTAGATACTCAAAAAATCATGTCGATCATAGAAGAATTAATTGTCACACTGGAAGAACGATTAGCACTGAAGCTAACGAATCCACGAAAAATCGGTCTTTATGTTCATATCTCCTGCATGGTAGAGCGTTTGATACGGCAAGTAGAAATTACCGAATTTGCAGATCTTGAACAATTTGTATTTATTCATCAACGTGAAATCAGAGTGATCAAAGATGCGGTCAGTGTGCTGGAAACAATCTATAGTGTGCAGATTCCATTGCCAGAAATTTGCTATATCCATAATATCCTTTTTCTTGACTGATAGATGAGGACTTTTCGAAGCGTGTCACTAGTTGGCACGCTTTTTGCATTATAAAAAAGTGTAGTGAGGAGGAAAAGAGATGAAATATTTAGTAGCAACCCACGGCACATTTTCTAAAGGGATTATTGATAGTTTGAAATTGATTGCTGGTGAAGATATCGAGATCGATTGTTTTTCAATGACCAAAGAAAAATCGAGTGATGATGCGGAAGCAGAGATGACTGCTTACTTAGAGCAGAATCAAGATCAGACGTTGATCGTCCTAACAGATGTCTTTGGGGGAAGTGTGGCAAATCTATTTACCAATCATTTATTAAACGGATATGAATTCCAGTTAATCACCGGTGTCAATTTACCTATGTTACTTTCTCTCATACTCTCAGAGGAAACAGCTGAGCTATCTGTTGAGGATTGGGTACTTAGGGGAATAGAAGAAGGGAAGAAAGGAATTTTACACATTAATCAACTAATCAAACAGCAAGGAGGACAAAACAATGACGATATCTTTAGTGAGGATTGATGATCGGTTGATCCACGGCCAAGTAGCTTTTGGCTGGACGACGGCCTTAGGGATCAATACGATTTTAGTGGTAAATGACGATGCCAAAAATGATCAAATGAAATCTATGGCTTTAAATCTGGCGAAACCTTCCAATGTTGTTCTATACATTCGAGGAGTAGCGGAATCCGGAGAAATCGTTCAAAAATTTGCATCATCAAAAAAGAGTAATGTCTTGGTTTTAGTTAAGACGACCGAGGATGCTCGCCGATTGGTCGAAGCTTCAGGTGGGGTAATTACCACATTAAATGTTGGGGGTTTGCGTTATGGCGAGGGGAAAAAGAAATTAACGGATCTAGTGGCAGTGGACGAAAAGGATATCGCTAACTTAAAAATGATTAAGGATGCCGGTGTCCAAGTAGAATTTCGGATGCTGCCTAGAGATAAAAAGAAATTGTTGACGGACTTTGACATTTAGAAGAAGGAGGGTTACACGATGGTTGCTCAAGCAATAATGTTAGGGTTAATTGCTGGAATCGGTATCTTGGATGGCAGAATATTTGGTCAGATGATGTTTGATCGTCCGCTTGTTACCGGTTTATTGGTGGGGTTGGTTTTAGGCGATGTAAAGAATGGAATTATCATTGGGGCGCAACTTGAATTGATCTGGATGGGGATCGCCGGTATTGGGGCTTCTACACCGCCAGATGTGGTGACAGGAGGGATTTTAGGAACAGCATTTGCGATTTTGTCTAATAGCGGTGTTGAAGTAGCTTTAGCATTAGCTGTGCCGATCGCAGTTTTAGCGCAATCTTTAGGCGTATTGGTTCGGATCATCAATGCTTATTTTACCCACAAAGCAGATAGCTATGCGAAAGAAGCAAATTACAAAGGATTAGCCTTTTGTATGTGGATTCCAGTTGGTTTGTTCTTTTTAAGTACATTTCTACCAACCTTCTTAGCTATTTTATTAGGTGCGGATAAGGTAACGGGAATGATCGAAGCTGTTCCAAATGTCATATTAGATGGGTTATCTGTAGCTGGAAATCTGCTTCCTGCCATCGGATTTGCTTTGTTGCTGGACATGCTTTTTTCAAAGAAAATGGCGCCCTTCTTTTTCTTGGGCTTTTTAGCAGCTGCCTACGGAGGACTAAATATTACTGCGATTGCTTTAATCGGTGCTTGTATCGCAGTGATCTTGCACTTCTATATTGAACAGAAGAAAGAGTCTATCCCCAGTGTCCCAGATAACTTGACGGAAGGAGAGATCGATTTTGAATAAGATTGAGAAGAAGCAGCTAAAAAGTGTATTCTGGCGGTCCTTTGCTCTTCAAGGTGCGTTTAACTACGAACGGATGCAAAATGTCGGTTACATGTATGCCATGTTGCCAGTCATCAAAAAGCTCTATAGAAATAAAGAAGATCAAGCAGCAGCAATCACACGCCACTTGGAAATTTTCAACACGACACCAGCGGTAGTACCAACGATCATGGGTATCAGCGCAGCGATGGAAGAAGAAAATGCGAACAATCCGGCTTTTGATGTCCAATCAATCAACGCTGTCAAAGCATCACTGATGGGGCCTTTAGCTGGGATCGGTGATTCGATCTTCTGGGGAACTGTTCGGATCATTGCTGCCGGTATTGGTGTATCGATCGCAAAAGATGGCAATCTTTTTGGTCCATTGCTGTTTTTAGTTTTGTATAATTTGCCAAATATATTGGTTCGGATCTTTGGATTGAAACTGGGGTATCAAGTAGGGGTCAATTCGTTGGACCGTATCCAAAAAGAGGGCTTGATGGATAAAATTATGGCAGTAGCAACGATCGTTGGATTATGTGTTGTTGGAGGTATGGTGGCGACGATGCTGAATATCACGACTCCATTAAAGTGGAATATCAGCGGAGCAGAAATCGTGGTTCAAGATATACTGGATCAGATATTACCAAAGATGCTGCCGCTAGCCTTCACCTTTGGCATTTATAAGCTGCTAAAAAAAGCGAGCATTACTAAGATTACGATCGGCATTATTATTTTTGGGATCGCTGTTCATTTGATTGGCATTCTATAATATTGGAGGAGAAAAAATGGCATCAATTCAAGAGTATTTACAAGAGACACCAAGTAAATTGTTAGAAATTATCGAAAAAGGAGACCGTCTTTTTTCAAGTATCAAAAAAGAAAAAATCACTCGGATTTTTTTGACAGGGTCTGGAACGAGCTATCATTCCGCGTTGCAAATGGCTCCGCAAATGCAAAAACTATTACAACTTGAAGTAAGAGCGGTCTATCCTTTCACGATCACTGAAGAGACTTTTTTAAGTGATAATGAACAGACATTAGTTGTCGGAATCTCTCAAGGAGGTAGCTCTTTTTCCACCTACAACGCTATGAAACTAGCGAAAAGCAAAGGTTGTATCACTGCTTCCATGGCAGGAGAAGAACAAGCATTTATTGATGAAATGGCTGATTTTGTTCTGACTGTCCATTGTGGACCTGAGAAAGCAGGGGCAAAAACAAAGGGCTTTTATTGTACAAAACTGAATCTATTATTACTTGCTCTCTATCTGGGACTTGAGCAAGGAACGATTTCTGAAGAGACATTTGAACAACAGATCCAAGGGGTGAAAACTGCTGCTGGACAGTTCCAAGCTGTTTATGAGACTTCATTAAAATGGATTTCTGCAAATCAGGAACGATTAGTCACTGCAAAAGAAATCCGTGTGACTGGTCCGGCAGCTATTTATGGAGATGTTTTAGAAAGTGCCCTGAAGTTGTTAGAGACGATGCGTTGTCCGGTGAGTGGATATGAATTTGAAGAGTTTATTCATGGCATCTATAATGCGATCAATGAAGATTCGATGGTCTTTATTTTAGACAACGGCGATGAGCCAAGGTCTGAGAAAATGAAAGAAGTTTTGTCCGAATGGTCGGATACTATTTTTCTGATTACGACTTATGAGTCAGACGCAGCAGATCTGGTCTTACCTGTGACCACCGATCCAGAGTTTATGACGTTCAATTTCATTGTCTTATTGCAATTGATCTGTGGAGAAATTCCTCATTTGCGAGGTGTCGATCCTTCCACACCAAAAGATCCGCAATTTCATATGAAATTAGGCAGCAAAAAATTCAATCGTTGATCTGTAATAATGATTTATAATACGGGACTATGACATAAGTCATCATCCAACAAGTTAAACCGAATAATAGTCTGTTGCTAGGATAGATCCCTCTGACTTTTGCGACGAGGAGTCCCTGCACCGCAGGAGCAATAATCATTAATGTTCGGCTAGTGTTACTTGTAGGAGACTTATGGCACAGTCCCTTTTTTTTGCTTCAAGTAGACTAGAAAATCTGACAATATTTTTCCCTTAGCTAACTCGTTGACAATGACAGGTGATCAACTGGGCGCACAACTTAGGATAACGCAAGATAACGCGTAGGAAAAGAAATATAAGTGATAGTTAGCAGCTAGGCTATCCTTCCTCTTTAAATCGCTCTTCCAGTTTTGCTTTATGATGACCCATAATGTCTTCGAGAGCAATATCGTATTTATCTGCGAGAATCAATACGTTGTCAAAGACATCGCCAAGTTCTTCCATCAAATTCTCTCGATAGTAGGCTTGATCTTTTGCAGACTCATCAGGTCGATCTCGCCCAATTTCAACGCCGCGAATGGCCCGGGATAGTTCTCCTACTTCTTCCGTAAGAAATCCAACACGAATAAAAGGATCATATTGATACCAGTTCCGTTTTTTATAAAAGTCGATCACCCATGAGTTGTATTCATTGATTTTCATATTGAGCCCTCCTTATTTCTCGACTATAATAACATGAAGTGCAATCAGATCGAAAGGGGATCATTTGAGAATGAATGTCGCAGTCTATTGTGGAGCAAGTATCGGAAGTTCAGAAGAATACAAGCAAATCACCAAAGAATTAGGTAGATGGCTAGGTGAAAATCAGTATAACCTTGTCTATGGAGGCGGTAATGCGGGATTGATGGGAATAATTGCCGAAACCGCTATTGAAGAAAATTGTGAAGTAACAGGCATCATACCAGAATTCTTGGTGGCACGAGAATTAGCAAAAGAGAATCTTACGTCACTGATCGTTGTCTCGAATATGCATGAAAGAAAACAAAAAATGATCGAGCTGGCTGACTTATATGTGGCATTGCCAGGAGGACCGGGAACCATTGAGGAAATTACAGAAGTCATCTCTTGGGGCAGGATCGGGCAACATGCCAACCCATGTGTGCTGATCAATTTCAACGGCTTTTTTGATCCATTGAAACAACAATACCAGGCAATGGTAACAGAAGGGTTCTTGACCCAAGAAGACTTCGACAAAATTCTTTTCGCCGAATCACTTGCCGAAATCAACGCATTTGTCACTGATTTTGTGCCTCCTGCGATTAGGGTGTATAAATAGAAGTATACTTGATCAAAAATAGAAGAATCGATTCGATCAATAATGGTTCTGTATTGAACAAGCCAACAGCTTTGTAACGAGGCTTTTGGCTTGTTTTTGTATATTAGTTATCTTTTTTAGAATGCGAATGGAGTAGTTGAATGAGGCTAACAGCTGAAATGATGCAGGATCAGCAGTGTTCAGAAAAATATCGATCGATCCCGGTTATGTAAACCGAATCGTTTGCTCGTAGAAGGAAATGGTTATTCTTTTGAATCAGATTATTCTTGCATCATTTATCGGAAAAAGTTGCCATTTTAAGTAAAGGGCTTACATTGTATAGTTTATGTGAAGGCGGGAGGAAATTATGCGACAAGAAAAAATTGTTGAATACTTATATGCAAAGAAGCAAGCAATTGCTCCCAAGGCATTGGCCGCTGAATTTCAGATTTCTGAGCGGACCTTGGCTAATGATATCAAGTGGTTAAGAGATATCGGACGAACAGAAGGATTTTCAATAGAGCGGATTCGTTCGGCAGGCTATCAACTGGAAATTTCTGATAAAAAAAAGTTTCTAAGATTTTTATCTCATGCAAAACGTCAAGAAAAGATCGATAACGGGAACCCGAACGAACGAATTAAGAATATCGAACTTCTCCTGCTGTTTCATGAAGAATACATTACGATGCAGCAGATTTCAGAATGGTTAGAGGTAAGTCTTTCAACAGTTAAAGCAGATATCAAACAAGTCGAATTGTTTTGCAAGGACTACGGATTAACTTTATTCAGCAAAGCACATTATGGTTTGAAGATTGTCGGGACTGAAGAGAAGAAAAGACAAGCAATTCTTTATTTGATTCGCAACATTATCCATACACCCGTCCTGACGGAACGATATAAAGCTTTTCACTTCGTCTTTGATGAAGAGGCGCTACGTTCCTGTTTATCAGAAAAGTTGCAACAGCATCAACTTAAAGCGAGCGATATTGTTTTTGAGAATATCATACAGCATATTCGATTGCTTGTTTTTCGAATCACACAAAATAACACTTTAACGAATGACGAACGAACCGTAAGGACAGCAACCGATAAGTATGACCTTTTAACAAAAGATTTGGTCTCCTATTTGGAAACGGCTTATCCCATTACTTTTTCTACTATGGAAAAAAATTATTTGCATGAGCAACTGAGAGGAAAATTTTCGGTCCTTGATGATCGAACCAGTAATCAGCAATTGAAACAAGCAATTGAAAAAACACTAGAGCTTGTCGATTTACGTTACCATACACAGTTTAGAACAGATCAAGAATTAGGTAATGCCCTGTTGATGCATGTCGCTCCATTACTTCAAAGACTGTATACCGGACATCAACTAGATAATCCGATCATTGATGACATTTATACGCAATATGCCAATGTATTCAACGTTGCGATGGTGTTCATCAGTGAATTAAACAAGGACTTGGACGCAGATATCAGCAAAGATGAGATAGGCTACGTTGCTATCTATTTCGCAGCTAGTCTTGAGAAGCAGGCGAATCAGTTAATCGATGATTATAAAAAAATAGCTGTCATTTGTTCTACGGGTGGCGGTGCTTCTTATTTATTGAAAGTTAATTTAGAGCGGCTTTTCAGCAATGCTGAAGTCACCACATTTGCTTTGAACGAAGTTGATCAGATTGATAAAAGTTTTGACTTACTGATTTCCACTGTTCCTCTGGATCAGGAACAGTTTGCTATCCCTATCATCTACACAAAAACGATTTTAAATCGGGCAGAAATCAATAAAATCGAAAAAGATTTAAGCCTATTGCGGGAATCGGAAAATAAAGTATTTGATGTACACCAGTTTATTCTCAGTTTATTTGATCCTCAGTGGTTTCAAATTGATACGGAATCAGAAGATTATTTGCAACTACTAGAAAGCGAAGCGGCTCGTTTAGAAGATGGGTGGGCCGAGCAGGGATTTAAGCACAGTGTTCTTGAGAGAGAAAAAATGATCGATACCATCTATCAAAATGGTATCGCAGGACCCCATCCTATGGAGCAGGCAGCGATCAGGGAAGTCATCGATGTCATTTTGTTAAGAAAATCAATTTGGTACAGTAAAAAAGAAATCAAGGTTATTTTCTTGATCAATATCAAGAAAGATCATTTAAATCTGCATAAAGAAATCAGTCGATTGATGATCAAAATGATGGAAGACCAAGCGTTAGACAATCAACTAGCCAAAATCACGAATTTTCAAGACTTTAAGTCTTATATACAAAGTTTAATGAAAGAAGGATGAAACAATGAACGAAAAAGAAGTTGATATTTTTAAAATCATCTCTGCAGCAGGAGATTCGCGAGGAGCAGCTTTTGAAGCGCTAAGATTCGCCCGTAAAGGGGATTTTGAACAGGCAGAAGCAAAAATGAAAGAAGCCAAAGAAAGGAGTATTGATGCCCATGATGTCCAGACAAAGTTGATTACCGGTGAACTGAATGGCGAGAAAACAGAAACTAGTCTATTAATGGTTCATGCGCAGGATCATTTAATGACAAGCTTATTGGCACGCGATTTGATTGAAGAAATGATTGGTATGTTAAAGGAAAAAAGCGAAGAAAATAAGTAATCAAAAAAAAAGTAGGAGGAAAGAAACATGAAAATATTGCTTGTTTGTGCAGGAGGCTTCTCAACGACAATGATGATGGAGTCAATGAAAAAAGTTGTCAAAGAATCAAAAAGCTTAGATGAAAAAGACTATCCAATGGAGGCAATCGGTGTCGACAAATTGGAACGCTATATCAATGACTATGATGTCATCTTAGTTGGGCCACAATTGAGTCACAAATATGATTTCATTAAAGGGGAAGCAGATAAAGTGAACAAACCAACTGTTTTATTAACGTCGGATATCTATGGGTCCATGGATGGGGCTACGGTAATGAAACAAGCGTTGGTTGCATATCGTAAGAATGAAGCATTGAAAACTCAATAATTAGGAGTGAAAAAAATGGAAAGTCCAAAAAAACAGGGTGCTTTTGAAAAAGTAGAAGCATTTATTCGTAAAACATTGGTGCCGGTTGCTAATAAAGTTGATAGTAATGCTTACTTGACTGCGATCAAAAAAGGAATGGTCGTAATGACACCAGTGCTATTATTAGGGTCTGTTGCAGCAATTTTTCCGTCTATTCCTGAGTTCATTACTACACAGGGAGTTGCAAATTGGTTTGAAAGCTACGGTTATATTTTTGGGATTATTTCAAAAGTTTCATTAGGGTTAGTTGGTTTGTATGCAGTTCTAGCAATTTCGTATTTCTTAAGTGAACACTATAAGCTTTATACAGTGGGATCAATGATGTTGTCAGCAATTGCCTTTTTGATTGTAGCAATGGATGTGGATGACAACGGCAATATCGTCGCCAGCTATCTTGATTCTAAGGGCTTATTTACTGCAATTTTCATAGCGATTATTTCGGTCAAACTCTACCAATTCTTCACGAAGCACAAGTTGGTGATCAAAATGCCAGAGGGGGTTCCGGATTTTGTTTCCAGTTCTTTCGAATTGATCACGCCCACTGCGGCTATCGGGGTTCTGTTTATTGTGATCCGTGCGGTTACCGATAGTTTATCTGGGGGTGTTCTTTTACCGCAAGTCATCATGGATATTTTAGCACCGGCTATTGGCAGTCTAGATTCGCTATGGGTGATTTATCTAGTATTAGTTTTACGGTTGGTTTTCTGGTTTTTTGGTATCCATTCAGCGGTTCTTTCCCCGATTCTTTCACCAATCGCAGTGCAATATTTGTCCGAGAACATTGCAGCGCACGAAGCGGGAGAACCATTACGCCATGTCATTACGAATGGTACCTTATCGGCCTTTGCCAACTTTACCGGTTCTGGTGTGACGATTGGCTTAGTTTTAGCAATGATCATCAGTAAGTCACAACGATACAAAAAAGTAGGGGCAGTTGCTTTACTCCCTTCCATGTTTGGTATCAATGAACCTGTGTTGTTCGGTGTGCCGATCATCTTGAATCCAGTTTTGATGATTCCATTTATCTTTGGTGGGGCATTAGTAGGAATGTTCCCAATGATTTGTATGAAACTAGGTTTACTGAACTACCCGATTTTTGATCCGCCTTATGTGCCAATATTTATGGAAGGGTTTCTCACAGGATTCGATTGGCGAGCAGTCATCATTCAAGTGATTCAAGTCGCTTTATCTTTTGGCTTATATTTGCCATTCTTCAAAGTATTGGAGAAACAAGAATTCGAGCGGGAAGCATTATTAGAAGCAGAAAAAGGCAACTCAGTCATCTCAGATGAAGATGAACAATACTTATCAGATATTGATTTCTAGCCAAAGGGGCTGGGGCATAAGTTAGAACAAGTAGCGGATAAACAATAGTGTGGGGAATCTTGTCTGGTAAATTGGGGTACTAGTCCTCTTGCAAAAGAAACCATTCTATCGGTCATCACTTATCTTGTGAACTTGTGCCCCGTTTTTACTATTCTGAGTATATTGTTTACCCTTGAGACGAGAATCAACTATTAAAGATGATTCAGGTTAGAAAAGGAATGAGGGGAAAATAGATGAGGATCGATGCATTAAGAGCAAAACTAGCGGAAAAAAAATTATCCGGACTTGTAGTCACAGATAAAACGAATCGTCGCTATCTTTGCGGATTTACGGGGTCAAACGGCTTACTACTAGTTACTGAAAATAAATTAACTTTGTTTGTGGACGGTCGTTATACAGAACAAGCGTCTCAACAAACAACTGGTGTGGAAATTTGTGAGATCCCGATTGGAAGTCATTTGATCGAAGTAATGCGACCATTTATTGCAGGAATGAAGGTAGGTTTTGAGGCGGAAACCATTTCCTATCAGACTTTTACTGAGCTTCACTTTTTAATGAAGGAGGCCAATGGTCAGCTAATCACCACCAAAAACATGGTGGAAAGTTTAAGAATGATCAAATCATCTAAAGAAATTTGTGCCCTCAGACAGGCGGCGCAGATTGCCGATCAAACATTAGAACGGATCATGCCAATGATTCGAGTAGGGATGACAGAACTAGACTTAGCGAATGAACTCGATTATCGTAGCAAGAAATTAGGTAGCGAAGGCCCGGCTTTTGAAACAATCGTCGCTTCCGGAGAGCGTACCGCGTTGCCTCATGCCCATGCTAGTCAGAAAAAACTTGAAGCGAATGAGCTGATCATGATTGACTTTGGAACGATCTACGACGGGTATTATTCGGATATCACACGGACGATAGGCTTTGGCGAAGTAAAACCCGAGATCCGAGAAACTTATGAGATCCTATTGGCAGCTCAAAAATCAGCTGTTCAAAAGGTTTCTTTCAATAAAACGTTAGGAGAGATTGATCAAGTTGCAAGACAAGCACTGAGGAAAGAGGGACTTGAGGATCATTTTAGTCATAATTTGGGACATGGCATTGGTCTTTCTTGTCATGAATATCCGGCCGTAGCACCCAAAAATGAGTTGTCAATTCAAGCCAATATGACGTTCACAATTGAGCCAGGAGTCTATTTCCCGAAAGAAAAATTCGGTATTCGCATCGAGGACGATATATTAGTAAATGATCTGGGGAATGCTGAACTTTTGACGAAATTCAGTAAGGAGTGGATAACTATTGATTGCAACCGATAAATTATTAATGCGTCTTTCTAATTTAGATGCATTGCCTGGTCAAGAGTCACAAGTGCAAGAGGTGCTGATGACGATCATTGATTCGAATGGCGTCAAAGATTCATTTGGAAACCTCTATTTTGGAGATTTGACAACAAAAAAGAAAAAAATCGCACTCTATGCCCATATGGATGAAGTCGGTTTTTTTGTCCACCGTATCACAGAGGAAGGCTTTGTCTACTTCTATCCGATTGGTGGATGGTGGGGGCATGTCATTTTGGGGCAGCAAGTGCGAGCAACTTGTCGTAAAAACGGCTCTATCATAGAAGGTGTGGTGGGAACGCTGCCAAAATCAACGCATGCAATGTCGGAAGTAGTACCAATCAGTGAGATGTATATAGATTTTGGGGCCAAATCAAAACTTGAATTGGAAGCTGCTGGTTTGCAGATTGGTGATATGATTTTGCCAAATACTCAAGCCAAGAAAAGTTATAATCAGCAGAAGATTATTGGTAAAGCATTGGACAATCGTGTTGCCTGTACGATCATGGCTCAGATCAAAAATCAGATTAAAACGCAACATGTCGAAATCATTGGTGTGGGGACTGTTCAAGAAGAGGCTGGGACACGAGGATCGAAAGTTGCCGCGCAGCAAGTAGATGCCGATATCAATATCGTTATTGATGTAGCCAATGGGAAAGATACGCCAAAAGCTGCGGACTATCCTAATCGTATTCAAGGCAAAGGTCCAGGTCTTGTTCTGGCCGATAAAACCGCATTAGGAAATATAAAGCTGTTGGATTACTGCAAGGAAGTTGCTGAAAGCAATCAAATTCCTTGGCAATATGATTTGTTAGCCGGAGGTGGAACGGATGCTGGTTCGGTTCAGTTAGATGCCGGTAAACCAACCCTAGTCTTTTGCGTGCCGGTTCGCTATTGCCATTCGTGGCATTCCATCGTGGACATCAATGACGTTGAAGCGACGATCGAGTTGATTTCTGCGGTTATTCGTTCCTTGGATGAAGGAGGGATCGATCTTGAGTAACTTTAAAGAACAGCGCTCTCGCTACGGCACGTATTCGACCCAGTGGGATTATGTCCAAGATCGTTTCGGAGAAAAAGGGCTATTGCCCTTCTCAATCTCAGATATGGATTTTATGATCCCTGATGGAACCAAAGAAGTATTGGCTAAAGCTGTGACTAGAGGTTTTTTTGGTTATACTCGCTGGAATCATCTTGATTATAAGCAGAGCATCAGCCATTGGTTTTTGCAGGAATTTGATTGTACGATTGATCCAAACTGGTGTGTCTACTCGCCAAGTGTCATTTATAGCTTATCTCTTTGCATCCAACTATTAAGTCGAAAAGGAGACAAAGTAGTAACATTTACTCCATGCTATGATGCTTTTTATCATTGTATCGCCGGTAACGAACGGGAGTTGATCCCATTTTCCTTAACCAATGATGGGGAACGGTTTACGGTTGATTTTGATGCTTTAGCCAACGTATTTGCTATCGAAAAACCAGCAATTTTTCTGCTATGCAATCCGCACAATCCAACTGGCCGAGTGTTCACTGATCAAGAACTATCCAACTTGGTTTCGCTATGCCAAATGCATAACGTCGCTATCTTGAGTGATGAGATCCATATGGATGTCCGGCGCCCAGGAGAAAAACATCGACCTATCTTAGAATTTATTGATTCGATAGAGGTGCCTGCAGTTTTGCTATCCTCCGCATCAAAGACGTTCAACACGCCAGGACTGGGTGGCTCTTATGCTATCTTTTTGGATGAAAAATTACGAGAAAGATTTTTGACGATATTGAAAGCAAGAGATGGTCTATCGTCGATTCCATATCCTGCACTACTAGCGACAATGGACTGTTATCGGAATCAAAAGAAATGGGCCGTTGAACTCAATCAAACAATCGACGAGAACTTTTTCGAAGCAAAGAAGATACTGTCTGCTGATCCGCGAATTCATTTCACTATTCCAGAAGCAACCTACTTAGGCTGGATCAACATAAAAGATTTACCTTATAGTATGGATGAATTGCAAAGTGTTCTGGTAAAACAAGAAAGAATCGCGATCATGAATGGTAAGGTTTATGGACCAGAAGGTAAGACTTACCTGCGGTTTAATCTAGGTGCACCAAAAGAGAAAATCATTGCTGGGTTGGAAGGTCTCATGCATGCCATTGACTCTTTGGATCAGAAACATTTGAATTAGTCAGAGCGTCATAGGATACTTGTGAATGAAAATTTACTGATCAAAAAAACGGAAATCATTAAAGGCTCAAAAACTTTGATAAAAAGTTTTTGAGCCTTTTTTGTCGAAGCGTGTTCTTTTAACTTTCATTCCAACCCTTTAGAATTTCTAAAGATAAAAAACAACCCGCAAAAAAGATGATACCTCTCTAGTTATTTATTTTAGCAGAAAGGGATTACGAGTATCGTTGATAGAACAAGGTTGCTGAATGTTCAAGTACTAAACAAACGAGGTCAGAAAGGAACATTATGCCAAAGCGTGACAGTGAAGTGACAAAAATGAAACGCCAAGCAGCAGCATATTATGCTATATTTTACACAATTAGGTCATCTTTTATGAGAGGATAAATTATTCTTTAGACTATAAAAAATAAAAGTTCCGCAAAAACCAACCGGAAGTCCTATAGATTAACCAGCCATTCTTACGTAAGATGGAATGAGAGTATGACAAATGATAAGAAGAAAGGGTGAGACATCATCGAAAACAAACATGGATTAACCTCAGCAGAGGTAAAAGCACGGATTCAACGGGGAGAAGTCAACAAATCAAAGAAAGATAAGACGAATTCGTATCCGAAAATCATTTTTACAAATGTTTTTACTTTTTTTAATCTGATCAACAGCCTCCTCTTTTTCTTAGTGGCATTAACTGGTTCTTATCAGAATGGCTTATTCGTTTTTGTCGTTTTTAGTAATGTGATCATTAACATGTTTCAAGAAATCCGTTCGAAGCGAACCCTTGATAAACTGGCGCTGTTAAAAGTTGCCAAAGTCAATGTGTATCGTGATGGCAATTTAGAAACATTGCCGATCCATAAATTAGTCCTAGATGACATTCTGTTATTGAAGAATGGTGACCAAGTTCCGGCAGATGCCAAAGTCATCGAAGGTTCATTGGAAGTGAATGAATCGCTATTGACAGGAGAAATGGATAGCATCAGTAAAGAACCTGATGCTGAACTGTTTTCAGGCAGCTTTGTCACAGCCGGTGAGGCATTTTGCCAAGTCATCCACGTCGGCGAAGAAAATTATATTGAAAAAATCAATAAGGAAGCGAAAACGATCAAGCGGCAAAAATACTTGATTCAAGGAAGTCTGAACAAAGTCATTCGCTGGATCAGTATGATTCTGATTCCATTGTGTACGTTGTTATTCCTTAAACAATATTTTATTACGCATGCCTCTTTCAACAAAGCCATTTTGCGAACTGTCGCCGCAGCTGTAGGAATGTTTCCAGAAGGATTATTTTTACTGACGAGTGTGACCTTAACCATCAGTGCCGTCTATCTGGCACGAAAAAAAGTCTTGGTGCAAGAGCTTAACTGTATCGATGCGTTAGCACGAGTGGATGTTCTTTGCTTAGATAAAACGGGAACGATCACAGAAGGACAAATGACAGTAGAGAAAGTGATCCCTTTTACCTCAGAAGAAGAAATGGCAGAGATCACACAAAATCTACTGGCACATTTACCGGACAAGAACCCAACGGCCATGGCATTAAGAGACTTCTTTCCAGAGAAGGAAACGTATGCGATGCAGCATGTCGTGCCTTTTTCTTCGGAACGAAAATTCAGTTGTGTTTCTTTTGAAGGAAAAGGGACCTACTTTATTGGTGCGGCCTCTATTCTTTTGTCCAACGAGCATGCCCCTGTTTTAAAACAAGAACGAGCGCTGGCTGAACAAGGGTATCGGGTCATTGTATTGGCACATAGCTCTCAGATTTGCGAAAATCATGAGTTACCTGCAACGATTGAACCTTTAGGATTTTTCTTATTATCGGATACGGTCCGATCAGATGCCAAAGCTACTCTAGAGTATTTCAGATCCCAAGCCATTCAGTGCAAGATCATTTCTGGCGATGATCCGGTCACGGTTAGTCAAATCGCCAAAAAAGTCAATCTTCCCGGAGCGTCTGATTATATCGATGTTTCGACGCTTACCTCCGAAGAACTGAAAGAGGTAGTCGGCAACTATCAGATCTTTGGTAGAGTGACTCCACAGCAAAAAAAAGAAATGGTCATTTATTTAAAAGAAATGAATCATACGGTTGCTATGACAGGAGATGGGGTCAACGATGTCCTAGCTCTTAAAGAAGCCGATTGCTCGATCGCAATGGCATCAGGAGTCGATGCAGCAAGACAAGTGGCAAATTTAGTTCTGCTGGAAAACCAGTTTTCGGCGCTGCCTTCGGTACTGGATGAAGGGAGAAGAGTCATCAATAATATTACCCGCTCAGGGTCGCTCGTTTTGGTTCAAGTGCTTTTCTCCATCTTGATCACTATGGGAACACTGTTATCGGGGACCGCTTATCCTTTTGAACCGATCCAACTTACGATCATCAATGCTTGTTTTGTAGGCATTCCTACCTTTTTGTTGAATTTCGAACCGGATTTCAATCGGATCAAAGGCGCCTTTTTGTCTACTATTTTCAAAAATGCCTTCCCGGCTTCGCTGTCAATCGCAATTGGAACATTACTTATTATTAATATCGGGCACTTGTTCGGCAGCAGTGGTCAAGCTTTATCGATCATGTGTGTGATTTTTACTGCATGGAATTACATCTTGATCCAGCGGAAAATTTATCCGCTAAACAGCAAGTACCGAACATTTGTCTTCTTCGGCACACAGCTCCTCTACTTTATCGCATTGATTGTCGGAAGAGATCTATTTAATCTCGGCAATACGACCTATATCAATTTGATTTTGTTGATCGCATTACTCAACTATTCCGTCTTTATCCAACGATTAGCGAGCAAACTGATCCATCGTGTTTTTCGGCGCTATGCTAAAAAAGGTGTCCTTCAAAAATCCTAACTTGAAAACAGCGCTTGTGAAGGCGCTGAGATAGAGTAGGTCAGAATCTAAGGAAAAAAAGTATTTTTAGTAAGGATTTTCTCAAATTGCTGGTTAATGAATGGACTTAAGCCATTTTAGTGCAGCATCTTCCGGGTGGTCAGTTATGACATCAGGAAGAATTGGCTTTTCTTCATACAGTATCCCATTGGAACCTTTGATTTTTGCACCTGCTAAGGACAAAGCGTATTTTCCATAAAGAGGAATCATTGAAACCCCTGTGGCATAACCAGCTGTTTCTTCTCCAAAAGAGGAAACATGGTCTTGTCCTAAAAGAGCAACCAGTACAACTTCAGCTGAACTAGCAGTCTGATGATCTGTTAAGACAGCAATAGGCAAGTGATGAAAGTTTAAGTTAGTTGGTAGACTTAAATTATCTTCTTCAAAACATATTTTCCCGTCTTTCTTGAAGACGGGGATTTTTTTGTTAGGAGAAGTAAATTCGAATAGTTTACCTTCTTTAAAGAAAGGAGCGCATGCCCCTAACATAGGCATCATATTGCCACCGGTATTCCCTCGTAGATCAATAATGACACCTTTGGGATCAGAAATCTTGGAAAGTTGTTCGAGTGCTGTAGTAACGTAAGTGTGCACATTTTCTTCATCACTAGCAGGAAATGAAGGCAAAATGAGGGTCACAATGTTGTCTTCTGCCAAGATTCTAGGGAAAGTAAGCAGAGCTGGATTGAAAAGTGGCGCTTTATCCTCTTGGACTTCAATAATAGCTGAATGATCACCACCAGCTTCCTTTATGGCTTCATTGAGCATGGGCACAACATCATCAAACGTATCGTCTTTTTTGACTTGAGCTAGATAGTTTGGTATTTCTTTCTCAAATCCTGTCTCTTTTGCATATACTCCATAATTCTCCATAATTGTTAATGCATCTTTTGTTAATCGATAGACGGAAGGTGGAATCATATAGATCGGTTTATTAAAAAGTGCGAGTCCGATCTGTAGTCCAAAGAAATGGATCGACAGTCCTAAAATTGCACCGACGGAAAAAAGAGCGATTAATACTTTCTTCATCTCGTACACTCCAATCAATTTTTTATAGGTGGGATTCATTCATTTTAACAGATTATATTGTCAAAATAGAATGATAAGTTATTTTGTTACTAATGAGGGGCTATATCTAACATTTGAAGGAATAAGTTTGTATTTGGAGGATAGATTGGATTTTATCGAAAATCGGAAATGTAAAGGAATCTTTACACAAGCTGTGAAATATGGTAACTTCTATGTAAAGGAAACTTGACAGGAGTGAGAAGATGCCAGTCATCAATCGTTTAAGAAGCATACGTGAGGAACAAGGATTATCACAAGGCGAATTAGCAGCGATTATGGGCGTTTCTCGTCAAACGATCAACGCCATCGAAACCCACAAATACAATCCTTCATTAGAGTTGGCATTACGGATTGCTCATTATTTTAAATTATCAGTGGAGGAGCTGTTTAAATTGACTGGAGGCACAAACGAATGAAAAACAAGTGGGCAAGTATTTTTGAGAAAGTATTACACGTGCTGTGGGTAGCAGCAAATTTGATTTTCTTTACCTGGGTAGGCTATTGGTTTATTGGAGTCTTATTTATTCTTGGCTTTTATCTCTTGTATGGATTACTTCTTCGATCAGTGAGTAGAATGGAAAAAGAGTCTTATGATGAACGGCAGAATCAGTTGAAAAGCAATAGCTATAAGTGGGGATTGAAAGTTGGATTTATATTATTATTTACTATGCCGGGTTTTTTCAGTAATCCTAGTGATTTTGCGTTTTTTCTCATGGGGATCGTAGGTAGTGTGATAGTAGGCTATCAAATGTTGAGCGGCAGTTTTTTTGGACACAATGCTAGTAAAGGTGAAATTTATACTACATTGATTGTCTCCCTAATTATCGGTGCAGGTGGAACATTTCTTTACTGTCGAGACATGGTCATTGGTTCACAGAAGCTAGTTGCAGAGGGGAGAATCACCATTGATTCCGGGTTTTGGCTTGTTTTAGCCAGTTTAATGATTAGCCTAACGGGCTGGATGTATGTGTTTAAGGAGCGTAGGGCATAATCTGAAAAAAAGTATTTTATAAGAAATAAAATTTATAAAGCAAACCTCATAATATTGTTTTACTAGCACAAAGAGGAACAATAAAGTAAAAAGACGAAATCGCTCTTTTTTGCGACTTTGTCTTTTTACTTTGTGTGTTTGAGGAGAAACAATCAATTCATTATTAAAGTAGAAAAATGATTATTCTGTGAGATAAAAGAGTCCTTTGGCTCATCGAAAAGCAATATAATACTTGTATTCATTCCCAGTATAATAGCATTCGGTGTATTCCTTGAAGTCATGCGATGTATCTGAGGCAAAACGGCTTCTTTTTAAAACGGGTGTGCCCAATTTGATCCTCAGATGGTAAGCGACTTCTTGCATCGGCATGATGGCTTCAATGACTTCTTTATCGTTGACAACTGTAATACCCTGTTCGTTTTTTAGATAAGTATAAAACGAACCATAATAATCAAACGGATCTAAACTAAAGGACTCACTAAATTTAAAATAGGTTAGAAAGTAACCAATATTTTTTTTGTCCTGCCCCATAAGACGTTTTAGTACGATTATTTTCTCTCCAACTTCGACATCTAAATAGGTGGCGAGTTTTTTGTCAGCGTGAGTAATCAATACATTGACTTTTTTTGTTACAAAAGAATCACCAAACTCTTCGATTTGATCGGTCAGACTCTTGATCAATGTGAAACGATTGTCCTCTAAAACACTATTCTTTTTAACGAAGGTCCCCTTGGAGCGTTCCCGCTGCAATAAATTTTCTTTGACTAGTTCATCAATAGCTTTTCGGATCGTAATACGGCTAACATGGAATATCTCGCAGAGCTGAAACTCGGTTGGGATTTTTTCCCCTTCACGCCATCTTTCCATTTGTACATTATTTCTCATTTCTTCTGCAATCTGTAAGTAATAAGGAATTCCGCTAGACATAATGAACCTCCTTTTATTGTTATATACAATAGAACATAATCTGAAATAAGCTGCTGTTTCAGCCGTTAAAAATGTACAATAAACGCTATTGAAAACGCTTCTTTTAACGATTATACTATTGTCATAACTAAAATACAATATCGTGTTTCAAATGATCGGACAAACGGAATTTTTGCATAGGCAATCTCAAATTTATTGGAAAAATCGAGACTGCCAGAAGGAGGAGCTTATTGGATCAGTTAGTTATTTGTTTAGATGTTGGGGGTACTTTTGTTAAAGGAACTGTATATAACAACAAGAATAAGCCAATACTCGAAGGGATAAATTATTATCCTGCCCATGCAAACAAAGGCAAAGAGGAGATATTGGAGAATTTTTTTCAGATTATGAGTGATTTGTATCAGCAAGTGGCTATCAATGAGAAAATAGTCCAAACACTAATGATCGCCTTTCCCGGTCCATGTGATTATGAGCAAGGTATTTGTCTTATTCAAGGGTTAAATAAATATGAGAGTTTGTATCAGACGAATATCAAACATGCTCTGAGACAAAGAATCAAGCATTCACAAGAGCTGCCCACTACAACTGACTTCAGTATTTCGATTTTTAACGATGGGACTGCATTTGCATTTGGGGAGTATGCTTCACAGTCTTTTGCCCAAAAAAAGGGCATCTATATTGCGATAGGAACGGGGTGCGGATCAACGTTTATCAAAAATGAGGAGATGATTCGCGGAGCCTATGGGATTCCTAGATCAGGAATGATTTTTAACGAACCGTATAAAGAAGGTGTTATTGATGATTATCTTTCAGCAAGAGGACTCGAACAAATGATTGAGCAGGTAATCGGTGAGAAATTAAGTCCCAAGACAATTTCAGATCGTGCCAAAAGGGGTGATCAAGCTGCATTGGCAATTTTTAATCAATTTGGCCAACGAGCGGCAGAAATATTGACGCCCTATGCCAGACTGTTTCACCCTGATGAGATCGTTTTTGGGGGACAGATCAGTAAAAGCTTTGAATTTATGGAGACAGGAATTCTGGCTGTCTTTACAAAGGAGAACATTCAGACAACGGTCAGGGCAACAAAGGATACCTCAAAAGCAGTTATTCAGGGATTAAATACCCTAAAAATAAAGAAAGCAGGTTTATAGATGGCGACAAAATTTAAGATGTATTTGATTTCTCATTCCCATACGGATATCGGTTACACAGATCGACAAGAGAAAATTGAACGGTACCATGTAGACTTTATCAAACAAGCAATCAATATTTTTCAGTCGATCGAGTCAGGCATCCACAAAGAATGGGAAGGATTCAAATGGACTTGTGAGAATTATTGGCAAGTTGAAAATTTCATCAATCATGCGACGGAAGCAGAAATTGCAGAATTTAATCGATTGGTTTTGGCAGGAAAAATTGATGTTTCACTGAATTACTTGAATATGACCGAGTTGGCTGATGATACAGTCTACCGATCAAAATTGGCAGCAGGGAAAAGGTGGGCGCAGGAGCTTGGATTTACCGGAAAATCAGCCATGACGGCTGATGTGAATGGGTATAGTTGGGGCTATGCTTCTGCGCTTGTTGACAACGGGATCGATCACTTGTTTTCATGTGTCCACGGGCATCATGGGTTAGCACCATTAAGGAGGCAGCAGCGACCTTTCAAATGGCGAACACCCGACGGTAAAGAGCTACTAGTATGGAATGGTGGACATTACATGTTAGGCAATGAATTTTTGCTGATCCCTAATACGCGTTTTACGTATCATTTAAAAGACGAATTTGAGAACGATACAACTACCGATCAATTTCAAATCACGGAACGACGTATTTTTAGATATGTGGCTTCGTTGAAAGAATATGGATATGCGTATGATTATGTGCCAGTAATGATTTCGGGGGTTGTTTCTGATAATGCGCCCGCTAATGGTGCATTGATGGATACGATCCATCAATGGAATGCGCGCCATGGCGATGAAATCGAATTGGAAATGATAACGCTTACTGATTTCTTTGCACTTGTTGAAAAAGAAACGGTGCCGGTATATTCAGGTGACTGGAATGACTGGTGGGCCGATGGTGTGGGCTCAACACCGGCTGCCACGAAGATTTACAAAGAAGCCCAGCGAAAGTATCACTTGGCGAAAAAATTGGATCCTGACGCAACGAGAGGAATTGCTTCAGAGGTGAAAACAGCTGAAGATAATTTGATCATGTATGCCGAACATACGTGGGGCTATTCTTCATCAATCTCTGAACCATGGAATACGCTGGTCAATGATTTAGAATATCGAAAAACCAGCTATGCCACGATTGCGAATGTGGCTGCTTCGAAAAATCTCGATGAGATTCTGGCAAGCTATGGGCAAGTATCCATCTATCCAAATCGGGAAAAGAAATACAAATTGCTCAATCCCCATGATCAATCGGTTACAGATATGGCAACGGTTTTGATTGAGGAATGGGAGCATGTTGATGGAACCTACATCACTGAGAAGAACATGTCTCTGATAACAGCCACAGATTGTGCTACAGGCGAAATCATCCCATCGCAAACAGTTAAAACGGCACGAGCGATCGAAGTAAAAGTATGGGTCACTTTGAATCCTAAAGAAGAGAAGATTATCAAACTTACAATTGGAAAAGTGCCCGAGAAATTATATGATCTTTCTTTGTCACAAGGATCAGAAGGCGTAGCAGATGTCGTACCATCTTCCAGCAAAGATATCGCTACAGTTAATCGAATTGAGAATGATTTTATTCGAATGAGCATTGATTCCACTCAGGGAATCGATGAATTGGTATTTAAGAAAGCCAAATCTGACATTCTACATCCAAAACGAGCGCAAGCTTTATTTTCGGGAATTTATGAATATACCCAGATACGAACAAATCCAGTAGAAGAGCGACGAGTGATGGGTAGAAATCGTAAAGGAAAATTTGCCAAACGTTATACAGCGGAACTAACAGATGTTCAGATTTTATCTGATGGTGACTTGTTTACGAGTGTTCTTTTAGACTATCAACTTGCAGGAACCAATATTTATGCTGTCTACCTAAAAATTTACAAAATGGCTTCCAGAATCGATGCCACGATCCGGGTGCACAAAACCAGCGAATGGGCACCAGAGAATCTTTATGTCGCACTGCCGTTTAACTTATCCAATAGTGAATTGTTCGTGGATAAAATGGGTTGTTTGATTCGTCCGGGCATCGATCAACTTCCAGATACAAATATGGATTTTTATCTGACTCAGAATGGCTTGCTTTATCAGTCTGAAGAAGAGCGGCTTTTGATCAATTGCAATGATGCACCGTTAGTGACATTTGGGGACTTAGCAGCAGATGAAATTACGTTAGCCAATGACCAGAGCGCATGGAAAAACCAAGAGATTGCCTATTCTTGGATAATGAATAATTATTGGGAAACGAACTTTAAAGCAGACCTCAGCGGTTTCTATGAGTTCAATTATTCGATCCAATACAGTGATGACATGCAGCAAGATAGTCAAACACAGTTTACGAATTTAGCACAAGGGATAATCGGTCTATCAATTTAATTCAACTAAAGGGAGGTCATCATGTGAAAATATCAAAAATTTTGTCAGGGGCCATGTTGTTTTCAGTTTTGCTCATTACTGTTGGTTGTGCCAAAGGATCGGATTCCACAGCAAGTAAAGATCAGAAAGACTCAATTGAGATTTTGAATGATAAGAATCAAGGGACAGGGAAAGCAAAAACATTTGTACCAATTTTAGAAAAAGAAACGGGATTATCAGTCAAATTTATCAATACACCAGATCTAAGCTCATATCAAACAAATATCCAACAGTCCTTACAAGGAAATGATGCACCAGCATTGTTTACTTGGTGGACAGGAAGTATGTTGAAAGACTTGGTCAAAAACGATTTAGTCGAAGATTTGTCTGATCAATGGGCGGATTATGAAGCAGCGGGTGTCAGTGATCAAATAAAGGATGCATTATCAGTGGACGGTAAAGTTTATGGAGCACCCTTGAATATGATTTATAACGGTGTTTATTACAACAAAGAGATTTTCAATAAATATGGCATTGAGGAACCACAAACATTTGATGAATTTCTCAATGTGTGTAAAGTGCTGAAAGAAAACGGAGAGACACCGATTGGAATTGGGAATACATGGCAGTCATTTTGCTGGCCGCAAGCGTTGATGGGAAGCCTTGATCCAGACTTGTACGAAGAATGGATCGCTGGGAAAGTGCCATTTACAGATGAACGAGTTAAAACTGTTTTCTATCAATGGATCGATATGATTCAAAAAGGCTATTTTTCCGATGTGCAGCAAGACCAGATCAAAGAGTTTTCCGGTAATAAAACAGCGATGTTCTATCATGCAACGAATTCTTTGACGAGTTTGAATGAGGATTACGGTCTGGAATCGGGAAAAGACATAGATATGTTTATTCTGCCAGCAAAAAACAGTGCAGATAAAAAAGCAATTTTTTATGAGGTGGCACCATTGCTGGTCGGTAAGAACAGCAGTAATAAAGAAAACGCAAAAAAAGTATTGAAAGGATATTTCACACAAGAAGTGCAGCAAGAGTATGCAGACAAAACTGGAATGGCCGCAGTGACAAACGTGTCATTTAATGACCCAATCAGTAAAAAACTGGTTGATGAAGTCAATGATACCGACAATTATTCCTTGCATCTACGGTATTATGAGCAATTCAATCCAGAACTTGTCAATTTCTCTATCGATGAATATTGGAAAATCTTTTCTGATCCTACGAAAGATCAGGTAGATAAAAGCTTAGAGGCCATCCAGAACAAATGGGAAAGTCTGAATAAATAAAGCGTGACGGAGGCTGCGAGATAGATGGAATCAGAATATAGACCTACTAGTCGAGCAGCCTCTTATGAGGAGGAACTATGGAACATACGGAAAAAGTACTACTGCGAAAAAAAGCAAAACGATTCTCTCTCAAATCACTGGTCCCTTATCTATATGTACTCCCGGCAGCTGTTTTGGTCACGGTGTTTTTTGTGATGTCAGCGATTTATACCCTCGGATTAAGCTTTACGGATTGGGACGGATTATCCGCGCTTCATTTTATCGGCTTGGATAATTATCTCCGATTGTTTCAGGATGAGTATTTTATTCAATCTTTTCTGAATACGTTGATTTGGGTGTTCTTTGCTTTGATCATTCCAGTGATTATTCCATTGTTGTTAGCAATAATGATAACCAATAGTCGTTGGGGGTCTATTTTCAAAAATCTGTTTTATTTGCCGAATGCCGTCTCTCCAACGATTGGTGCACTGATCATGACTTCATTATTGTCGAATTATGGATTACCGAAATTACTAGAGTTATGGGGTCTTACTGAGAACACCACCTATTGGTTAGGCATTCCACATGTCAACACATTTGTCATGATTGGCGCAAGTATCTGGCAGGGGATCGGCACAAATTTGATTCTGTTAATTGTCGGATTGAGCAATCTTCCCGGAGAGCCAATCGAAGCAGCAAAATTAGATGGTGCTTCGACTAATCAGCTTTATCGATATGTGGTTCTTCCTTTATTAAAACCAACATTGATCGTTGTGCTTTTAATGGCGATCATCAATAGCTTCAAAACCTTTGACGGCATCTGGTTAATGACAGGGGGAGGACCGTATAGGAGTTCCGAGACACTAGCAGTGACCATGTATAAAGAATCTTTCATCAATGGTTCCTATGGTTATGGATCGGCTGTAGCAACTGTGTTATCGGTCATTGTTTTGCTCATCTCAATCATTTACCTAAGACAAACATTTAAGGAGAAATAGATGGATAAAACAAAAAAAAATTTTAGGATAAATAATTTGATTTTATGTATCCTAGGGTTCATTTGGCTGTTTCCTTTTACTTTTGTATTAGTAAATAGCGTGAAATCAGGCGCTGAATACAACCAAGGGAATTTCTGGGATCTGCCTACGGGAATAGCAATCCAACAATCCATCGATTTTATCAGTGAACGGGTTTCCCTCATGAATGGGTTCTTGAATAGTTTGCTTTATGGAGTGCTTTCGGCAGCAATAGCGATTTTATTAGCGGCACTAGCCGCCTACGCCATTACCAAACTAAAGATAAAGGGGCGCTTCTTTTGGTTCATGCTGATATATAGTGGAACGATTTTTCCCTTTCAAATGTACCTTGTCCCCGTGTACAAAATGTATACTCAATTCAACTTATATGATACACAAATAGGGATGATCCTATTTTATTCAGCGATTTCCATTCCATTTTGTATATTTGTATTGCGAAATTTTTTTGACGGATTAGGCAATGAGCAGCTGGAAGCGGCTCGCATCGATGGTGCATCTGATTTTCACGTCTTCTATAAAATCTATTTGCCAATGGCTAAAGCACCTATTTCCGCATTGTTTTTGTTCCAGTTTTCATTCGTCTGGAATGATCTTCTATTTGGTTTTACGTTTAGCAAATCGGGAAACATTCGTCCGATCATGACTGTATTGTCCCAGTTGAATGGACCAAATGGAGCAACGACGAATGCGCCTGCAGTACTATTAGCTTGTGCGATCGCATCGATTCCAACGATTTTTCTTTATAGTGTTTTGAACAAAAACTTTGAAAAAGGACTGGTGATGACAGAGAAATAGTATTTTCTTCCTCCTAGTAGCAGGAATGCGTAGTGCATTCAGATATCAAGCTGTCAACACTCATGGTTAAGGAAGCGCATTCATTGTAGCTTGCTATTTTTTTCTGAATATATTATTGTTATGACAATAAAGCTAGTAGGAGGATGGACATTGAAAGACAAGTTAGCAAAAAAGAAAGGAACCAGCCCGCTCTATAGTCAAATCGCGGATGATTTAAGATTCAAACTCCTATCTGGAGAATGGAGAGCAGGAGAAAAAATCCCTCCGGAACTTGATTTATGTACAATATACGATGTCAGTCGAATCACGATCAGAAAAGCCATTGATGAACTTGTTCGAGAAGGACATTTGTATCGTGAACGAGCAAAAGGAACCTTTGTTTTGTCCTTGGATCACACGACAGAAAAAGAGCATTATACAATGGTCCGCGGTTTTACACGAGAGATGGAGGAGTTAGGAAAGACTGTTCGTACACTGATGGCGCACGTCCAATTGATTCATGCTTCTGAGCGGATTTCTCAGCAATTAGGGATTGAAAATGGCGGAGAAGTGCTTCAAATCAGACGGACAAGGGGAGTCGAGGGCAGCAAAGCATTCGCTTATTTTGTCACTCACATTCCATATACAGAGAAGTTCTCATTAGATAGCAGCGACTACTACGGGTCACTGTACGAGTACCTCAAACAATTCAACATTGTATTGAGCGAGTCCAAAGAATATGTGGAGGCAGTCATGGCGACACCTGAATTGCAAGCAATTTTAGAAATATCGGATGTGACGCCAATTCTAAAACGGGTACGGATGGTTTCAAGCAGTGATGGACAATACAAGGAAATCAGTGATTGTTACTACGTGGGTGACCAATATCGTTATTACGTTGAAATGTAATCGTAAAAAAGTAAAGTGCAAGATAGGCTAGCTATTTTGTACTTTCTTTATAACGATTATGAGAGAAACATATCTAACTGGAAATCTTCTCATTTTTAAATGTTATGACAAAATAACATAAAAGAAGCGGAGCAAAATTTAGTCCGCTTTTTCAACATCAAAAAAGTTAAAGAGAGGAATCCAAATGTATAATTTACAACCAGAAATCAAAATCAGTCAGACTGCAGACACTTGGGAAAGCTATGAAGCAATCAGCAAAGAGTTGAACCGTCTATTAAATGAAGGGAAGAATAGAATTGCTTTAGAATGCTATCCGGGTGTGAATCTCGAGGAACTAGAGCAACACTTGTTTCGTCATCTATCAGATATATGCTGTGTCAAAGCGGATGACTATGCATATGATGCTGAAACGGTAACGAAAATGATTGCAGCAAATCTAACGGATGACCGTGTGTTTGGCGTGATGTCTCATGCCGATCTTGCGCAATTTTTCCCCCACTATGAAATACAGCAATGGCGAAAGAAAGCATCTAAGATGGAAAAAATTCTTGTTTATGGAACTGGTGCAACCCTCTTGTTACCTGATCCAGATATTCTTTGTTATGCTGATTTGACGCGTTGGGAAATCCAAAAACGATACCGCAGAGGGTTGACCAACTGGAAAGCTGCAAATGCGCAGGAAGATAATTTAAAAAAAGTAAAACGTGGATTCTTCTTTGAATGGCGTGTCGCTGATCGACTGAAGCAGAAACTTACAGACAAAATCGATTACTTGATTGATACAAATGTAGCGAATCAGCCAAAGATGGTAACAGGATCAGGTTATCGTGCCGCATTAGACGAAATCGTCCAGCAACCTTTTCGGCTACTACCTTACTTCGATTCCAGTGTTTGGGGCGGGCAATGGATGAAGGAAGAATTCAATCTGGATTCCAGCCAACAAAATTATGGTTGGGCATTTGATGGCGTGCCAGAAGAAAATAGTGTGTGCTTAAATTTTGCAGGAACTAAAATCGAAATACCCGCGATCAACATTGTTCACCAAAGACCGGTCGCCTTGCTTGGCAAGAAAGTACAGGCCCGTTTTGGCAATGAGTTTCCGATCCGCTTTGATTATTTGGATACCGTTGGAGGAGGCAATTTGAGTCTGCAAGTTCATCCACGCGTGGACTATATTCAAGAGAAATTTGGCATGACTTATACGCAAAACGAAAGTTACTATATTTTGCAAGCTGGTGAACGTTCGACGATCTATTTGGGAGTGACCGAAGGAACAGAGAAGGAAGAATTATTTAGAGAATTGAAAAAAGCAGAGAATGGCGACTATCGTTTTCCAGACGAGAAATACATCAATTGTTTTCCAGTTAAAAAGCATGACCATTATTCGATTCCCTCAGGAACGATCCATTGCGGCGGACCAGATACGGTCGTTTTAGAAATCAGCCAGACACCTTATATTTTCACCTTCAAACTCTGGGATTGGGGACGTCTAGGATTAGATGGGATCCCCAGACCGGTCCATCTTGTACATGGAGAAGAAAATGTCAATACAGCGTATGATACCGCCTGGGTCCAAGAAAATTTAATCAATCCCTTTGAAACATTGTATGAAGATGAAGAAATCCGGGTGGAAAAGACAGGGTTGCATGAGCTAGAATTTATTGAAACACACCGCCATTGGTTCAAAAAAGAGGTCACCGTATCTGTCCATCAAAGTGTGAATATGTTGAACTTGGTGGAAGGAGAAAAAATCACAGTTGAAAGTGTGACCGACAGTTTTGCCCCCTTCGAGATTCATTATGGAGAAACATTCATTGTACCAGAAGCAGTGAAAAACTACCGATTAGTAAATCAAGGAGATCCCAACAAAGAAGTTGCTGTGATTCAAGCATTTGTTCGAGGATTATCTACAGAAGCAACCAAGCTTTGATCACAGAAAAATAGGAGTCGTTGTGACAAGCGAGTAGAATAGGGATTAAAGGCATTCATTGACATAAAGAAAATCAGCCGAAGGAATCGAGTCATTGAACATACAAGGACTAGGATTGAAGTGATTCGTTGATAATCTACCCGAAGAAATGGCTAATAATGAGCGGTTGAGAAAGTGCAACGAGGCTCATTGAGATTATGAACAAGCCAACTATTCTTCGGGTATTTTATGTTCACAGATTTTGTTTGGTAACTTTGACAGTGCCAAATACTCTTCATATATCGCTTTGTAGCAAATACTCCTGAAACGTTCCATCATAAATTTCATAGCCAGCAGTCTGTTCTTGGACTAGTTTTATGGTAGACTACAACTAGACAGAGGAAGATAAAGCAGCAGTGAAAATACATAGCATAAGGAGCAACTGTTTATGGCAACGATTCGAGATATTGCAAGAATGACTGGTTATTCCATCACTACGGTTTCCCGGGTTATCAACGGCCATCCGTATGTGGAAGAACAAAAGCGTCAAACCATTTTAGCCATGATGAAAGAACTGAACTATAAGCCGAATAAGATCGCTCAGAAACTAAGCTCAGGAAAAACATTCAATGTGGGAGTCATCGTACCATTTGTGAACCATCCCTTCTTCGATAGAATACTAAATGGCATTATGGAAGAAGCATTTGCGCAACAATATAAGGTGACGCTTTTACCAACTAATTTCGATAAAGCCTTGGAGAAGGACTATTTAGAAGAGTTCGCTGCCAAAGGGTTCGATGGATTGATTGTCATCACTCGTGCCAACCATATTGAGACATTTCGCCCCTATCTTGAAAATGGTCCTATCGTTTTTTGTGAAGATGCCAGCGGAACGGATGTCCCATTTGTAACGATCGATCAAGTTGGCTCAGTGACAGCCAGCATCCTTTATCTTAAAGAACAAGGCGTTAAACGGTTAGGCTTGACTCTTGGCCGCAGCAAACGACTCAGCTGTAATTCGATCAATACGATCGCTAAAGCAAAGGAGCTCTTTCCCGGGTTTTCAGAAGAGGACATTTTTTGGGATTGTATCAAAGCAGAAGATGGCGAGGCTGCGGCTGTTTTTTTCAAAGACCGGGGCGTTGACGGGATCATTACCAATGGAGATGAAATCGCAGCGACAATATTATCTCAATATGGGGAAAGAAAAGCACCTCTGATTATCGGTCAAGAAAACTTACTGATCAGTCGATTACTGAACTTTTCAACCGTTGAATTCCATTTGCACCTCTGTGGACGAGAAGCGTTCCGTCTATTCCAGGAACGGAGTAGGGAACAAATCGTTTTACCGTTTGAATTGCTTGTTCGCAGTTAAGCAATGCTCTAAAAATGTGTTATCAAAATCACCATTCTTTTTTAGGAGACTGCCGTTTCGCAAGAAAAGGATAAGAAAGCCCTCATGAGAATAGAGGGCTTCTTTTGTTGCTATTTTTTAGTGCATTCTTTTTTTACTTTAAAGAAAAATCTTTAATTTGTTATGAAATACCTATAATTTGTTCTTAGATATTTCATTAAGTAAGCGCTAACATAAAGTGTATCAAATTTTATTCTGAAAGGATGGATGTTGATGAAAAAAGTCGTTTTGGGATTGTTTGCCGCTAGTTCGTTGTTGCTTTGTGGGTTTTTGTTTGGGGTTGAGGGATCTGCCACGACTGTTGATAAATCGGAAAAAACATTTATGGTCTATTACCGCACATGGAGAGATCAAAGTATTCCATCTGAACAAAATAATCAGATCCGAATGACAGATATTCCTTATGGTATTGATGTGGTCAATGTGTTCCACGCAAATGTGAGTGATGCAGATAGTAAAGTCTTTTTTGATGAAGTCGCCAATGTTTATGGACCAGAATTACACAAGCGAGGAACAAAGCTTGTACGAGGATTAGATTATCGCGAACTATTGAAAGTTCCTACAACGCAGAGCCAACCAACAGCAAAAGAATTTGACGATTATGCAAAGCAGCTTTTAGATAAATATATGACACCAGGAATCGATGGCCTTGATTTTGATATGGAAAGTACTTATACTACCAGTCAACTGAAAATCGCCCATGGGGTGATCGAGGCCCTCTCACACTATATTGGACCGAAGTCAGACACAGATACACTGCTGATTTATGATACTGTAGATATCTTTTCCCTAGAGCCATTTACTCCTGTTTCATCAGCGTTCAGTTTTTTGGGTGCACAGCAATATGGATCGAATGCCACGCGGGCGGAGTCTTCATGGAACAACACGTTCTCAAAGACAGGTATCGAACGGTCTCAGTATTTAGTCGGTCTCTCGTTTCCTGAAGAACGTACCAATCAAACATGGGGAGATACCCGTGAACCTTATGAGTCCAGCAATCTCTATAGTGTCGCAAATTATGTCCGTACAACTGAAACTGGAGGCATGTTTCTTTATGCGATTGACCGCGATGGTATCCAAGGAAGAAACGATCAGTTGTTGAAGACGGACTTTCTCTGGACAAAAACGGCGATTTTGGAATCAAAAGGCTACTCTTTGGCGGAGTCGCAAGCTTTTGCTAAGCATTATCTTGCTAGAAAGAACGACCAGTTTTCCAATCGCCAAGTTCAAGAATTAAGTCAACAAATCGAACGTGCCACTTCTCATTATGAAGTGAATCGAGTGTTTTTGGCTGCTAAGTATGAAGAAGCGGTCAGCCCTGAATATGACCCATTGAAAGAAGCTGCGCTTATGGCAGCAGAACAATAGACTCTATGCAAAAAAACTCTTCGTAAATGATGTGTAAATATCTGATTATTATAGGAGGCGTTGACAGTGAACAATAAGAATCAACTAGCAGTGAAACCATCTCGAAGATTCACAGTTGCTTTTGTAATGATGGTTCTTTTAAGTCTCTTTTCTTTGGCCGCACCGGTTTTAGAAGCTCAGGCTGCCGATCAAGTCACACCGAAAACAGTGATGTATGTTGAAGTCAATGACAACGAATTTAGAAACATTGGGAAATATACGCTAGCCGGAACGGACAAACCTGCAATCGACATCGGGATCATTTTTGCTGCGAATATCAATTATGATCCAGCGACAAAGCAAGCCTATCTTCATTTAAATGAGCAAGTACAAAAAACACTAGCCGAAAAGGAAACCCAGATCAAACCGTTACAAGCACGAGGCACAAAAGTTCTCTTATCGATATTAGGAAATCACCAAGGAGCTGGTTTTGCAAATTTCACAGATTATGCCAGTGCTGATGCGTTTGCTGCGGAGCTAGAACAAGTGGTGAAAACGTATGGTTTAGACGGAATCGATTTTGATGATGAGTATGCAGAATACGGGAAGAATGGGACACCTCAACCAAATGATCAGTCATTCATTTGGCTTATTCAAGCATTGAGAAATCGTCTTGGGACAGATAAGCTGATCACACTATATAATATTGGTCCTGCTGCCGAGAATTCAATGTATAATGAAAATGTTTCAAAGACGATCGATTATAGCTGGAATCCATATTATGGCTCTTGGCAGGTTCCTTACTTTGTTGGAATGGGGGCCGACCGTTTAGGACCAGCGGCTGTAGAAGTAGGAAGAAACCAAGCGCAGAGCATTCAATATGCTAAACGGACGAAAGCTGAAAATTACGGGATTTTCCTAATGTATAATCTTCGCAGCACCAACTCTGCCGATTATCTTTCAGGAATCACACAGGAATTGTATGGAAAGAAGACTGTATATACAGAGACTATTCCAAACTAGAAGGATTCAAATCAAAATGAGAAATGTGTCATAGATAACGACTGTGGGGGACGCTTCAACAAGAAGTGCCTTCGCAGTTTTTTTATTCGAGGATAGGATTATCAGCAGATCTCCGTAGCTGGAAATTTATCAACAAAAGTAGAAGAAATGTTTTTTTATTGGGAGATTTGAGGGGAATAGAATAGTAAATCTTTGTTTTGCTCAGCAATAAGACCACTTGAAATTCGTAGAAGAATGGCTTACCATTGTTCTGTAGTTCCGAAAAACAAACAAGGAAGAGGTACCAGGCAAGAGCACTTGGGGAAGATTCTCTTGGGGGAAGCCTGATACATCTCCTGTTTTTTTATTTTAACATTATTTGCAAATAATGTAGAGAGATATTGAATAAATAAAATAAAAATACTTTATACATTTTGGTGTTTCAACGAAGCAACACTAATTGGGCTGCCTTTTTTCTGTCTTGGGGATCCTGTACCTAAAATCAGTTTCCTCAGTCTCTGAAAGTTTTATCCCACCAATGATGCAGTTTTGATTGAAAAGTTGCAAAGTTTCGCAACTCCTGTTTCAGAAGTACCTTGAATCAACACTGTAGCTGTATTTTCGTAAACATGAATAACGCTAACATCTTGTAAACCACTAAAGCCAATAACCTTTGCCTGATAGTCTTGACCAGGAAACACTTGATATTTTTCCATGTTTGCTCTCCTTTTTTATTTTAATTTATTCTTATTTCAAAAGAATAATAAGTAAAAAGCATAAAAAAGTAAAGGAAAACGAATTAAGAAATAGCACTCTTTTTGTTCACAATTTGTTGGTGCAGAAAAATATCTCCTCATAGAAAAGAGAAAGCTGCTTCAATTTAGATAATTATAAGGACTTATGTTATTTAATTTCCAGGTAAATCAAATAGGCATTTGGCAAGGTTTTCAAGTTATCTGGTGCTAGATTATTCGCCATATCATCATAGATCTTTAGTCCATCATTTCCTTCTGCTAAATAAAGCAGCGGGATTTTTTTGTTTTTCTCAAGTTTCACTTTGCCGTTTTTGATAGTAGTCACAGCACCAAATTGTCTGTCTTCCTGTGTAAGGGGAAAGTCATAGTCGGAAAGATCGGTGACTGTTTGTGACATGGCGCCATTGGAGAATAGCTTCACCAATAAATGATTCTGTCCTTCCGCAATACCAAAGTTTAGATAGCCACTGATGGAAACATCTTTTTCATAAATCAAAGAAGCAACTGAGTCATGAGTATTTAATTCACCTTTGCGATAGTGATCAAAATAGACTGTTAATGAGGTTGCCGTGGTGTTGAATTTTAGTTGCGAACCATATGCCAGTAGCAAACCCGTTAAATCTGGTTTATTTTCTAGTTGAACAAGCTGACCATCAGGGACACCGGCTATTTTGCTACCCTGAAAAGGCCAGTAATTGAAGTGATTCAAGAACAGACCCAACACTACAACAACCAGGGTAGGGAGGAGGATGAGAACAAGACGTTTTGGCTTGCGCGTTTTATGGGTTGTTGGCTTTTCAGATGGCTGCATGTTGATTCGCTCCTTTTAAGTTGATCTTTCTTCTTTGATTTTCTCACAGTATAGTGTTTAAAACAATATTCAAAGTGTAAAATTACTATATGGAACGACAGTACTTGTAAAAGTTGCACTAAGTGAGTTTGTTGCTGTCTGTTTCTCTCATTCATGAGCGGATTTGTAGCACCTCCGAGGAAAGATAATTGAAATGACTTTAGCAATAGAAGGATTTAAACAAAACTTTTTGACTTGGAAATAATTTTTGATTAATATAGGGGTGGGGGGTACCCCTATATTAAAGGAGGAGTCGACATGTCACATGCCAAAGAACATCAAACAGATGAATTACTTAAACGCCTGAATAAAATTGAAGGGCAAGTCTCTGGGATTAAAAAGATGGTCGTCGCTAATAAAGATTATGGGGATATCATGATCCAGTTGAACTCAGCTCGTTCGGCCATTCAAAAAATCAGCCAAATCCTCTTGGAGGCCCAAGCGGATCATGCATTGATGCATGTTAGTGAAGGATCGGATTTGGAGGAAGAAATGAAGGCCTTGAAACGGGTGATCACCCAATACAACAAGTTGAATTGAGTGACAGAATATGACTAAATTAAATGCAGATTTGCCAAAAGACATGCAAATCCAGAAACGAATCATTCATTTGGCATTGCCAGCAACTGTGGAGAATGTCTTGGAAACGACAGTGGGCTTTATTGACTCATTGATGGTTTCTAAAATCGGATTATTTGCTGTTGCAGGTGTTGGTTTGGCTAATGCAATATTGAATGTATATATAGCTATTTTCATTGCTTTAGGAATTGGGACATCTTCATTGATTTCACGAAGTATCGGCGCAAATAACCTAGAAAAAGCAAAGCAGATCGCTAAGCAATCGTTGTTGTTGGCAATCATCTCTGGTCTTTTTCTTGGAATTGTAAGTTTAGTAGCTGGATCTCAGCTTTTAACGATCATGGGAGCGACAAAAGAAACCCTTGATTCTTCCCTGCAATTTTTTAGTATTGTAGGGGGCGGAGCTATTGTTATTGCAACGATGTCTACTTTAGGAAGTATGCTACGAGCAATCGGAGATACCAAAACACCAATGAAAATCGGTATTATTACGAACGTATTGAATGTCGTAGTGGATTATGTCTTGATTTTTGGTGTAGGGCCAATTCCAGCTTTAGGTGTGATGGGAACAGCGTTAGGAACATTAATTGCCAGGTCGTTAGGTACGATATTACTTTATCGAAAAGTACAGCATTCTGTTATTGCTTTTCCATTGTTTACTCGATTGAATAAAAGTAGTTTCAATGAACTGTTGCGAATTTCTTTTCCAGCAGCGTTGGAGCGGTTAGTGATGCGTTTGGGACAGGTATTGTACTTTGGTCTGATCGTGGCGATTGGTGCCAAAACCTATTCAGCACACACCATTGCTGGCAGTATTGAAAGCTTTGTGTATATGCCTGCCTATGGGTTGGCGACGGCTGCTGCTACACTGACGGGAATGAGTATAGGAAAGAAAGATTATGATGAGACAAAACGAATTGCTTTTTTATCTGTAAAATATGGTGTGATTATTCTTAGTCTCTTAGGGATTGGACTATTTATTGGGTCTCCGATTGTTGCTACTTTGTTCACGAAAGATCCCGAAGCACTTCGTCAAATCGTGGTGGCTTTGAGGATCGATGCGTTCAATCAACCAGGATTAGCGATCAGTCTCATTCTAGCTGGCGTGCTGCAAGGAATGGGAGACACCAAGACACCATTGTATAGTACAGCGTTTGGGATGTGGGTGATACGAATAGTAGGTGTGATAGTGTTAGGCAATAGCTTGAATTTAGGGATCGCTGGTGTTTGGCTGGCAATTGGGATCGACTTGTACACTCGCTCGGCTTTTTTGTCCTATCGTTTTAAAAGAAATATCCGCAGACTTACGAAAAAAGGAAGCCCCGACTGAGGACTTCCTTTTTCATTACGAACCGGTAGAAACATACTTGCTCAGACCAAAGCGCCAAAACAAGAGGGCGGGAATACCAAATGGCAAGCATAGTAATGGAGCGAACGCCCACAGTGGCTGCTCCAGCCAACCAATGATAAATAAAAAGGGATAGTATTGAAACCAAGCCATTGGAATGACATAGGTCAAGATCCGCAAGACTTGTTTGCCGTAGATGCTAAATGGATAACGGCCAAATTCGCGGGCGCCGTCCGTGAAAATGTTCATGAATTCCAATCCCTGAAGGGTGAAAAAAGAAATGGCGGCATAAATCAAAAAGAGAAAAAAGAACAAGACGGCACCACAGAGAATCATCAAAGTCAGAGTCAGCACTTTGATTGGCTGCCAATCAATGCCGCTTGTTGGCAGTACATAGCAAAACAAGAGCAATGCTTGCAGGAGCCGACCAATGCGAGTGAATTCCATTTTAGCAGCCAGCACTTGAAAGACTAGCGGACGAGGCCGGACTAATGCTCGATCAAATTCGCCATTGGCGATCATTTGCGGGAATAGGTCGAAACCGCGGGCAAAACATTCCGCTAATGAAAAAGAAAAAAGGACTGTCGCAAAGCACAGCAGCACTTCCTCAAATGAGAAGCCATCCACTTGATGGAACTGGGAAAACATAAACAAAATTCCCAGAAAAGCGGTAAAGGAACCAAGGAATTGGCCTAATGCCGTCAAGAAGAACGAAACCTTATATTGCATTTGACTTTTCAAATGGATACTAAAATATTTCCAGTAAAGAGACATCTTCAACCCCCCTGTACAATCACTCGTTTTAACGCACGAGCCATCCAAAACTTGCCACCAGCTACCAATACCACCAACCAAAAGAGCTGCATTCCCAGCATCTGCCACAACGCATGTCCAACCAAATCCCCGCTATAAATCCGTAACGGGACATTTTGCATCGCGGCAAAAGGCAGCAATTCAGCGATTTGTCGAAAAGGCTGTGGGAAAAATGGCAACGGAATAATGGCGCCAGCGAGAAATTCACCGATTGCCCCCATCACAACTCGCACCCCGAGAGAAGAAAGGGTATAGAATGTCGAAATATAAATCAACATGGACACAGCCACTACGACGCCTAGACTTAAAACCAGCGACAGCATAAACAGCAGTATGCTCATCAGATTTTCTGGTAAGACCAAACGATAGGGCACTGGCAACAAAAAGACGATAGCAAAAATCGGCAGGCAGCGCAGCAAAGCTTTTGCACAGCGGTTCGCTGCTGATTGGCAAAACCAGCGGTCATAGAGATCCATTGGACGAGCCAACTCGTAAGCGATCGTTCCTGATGTTATGGCATCAAAAATCTCATTTTCAAAAAACCATAACATGAACAATGCTAAGAAAGCTTGCTGCATCCAGACATAAGAGACGGTTTGCTGAAAGGTCATTGGAAAAGCAGCTGGATCGGTCTGATAAAAGGCGCGGAAAGCGAAAATCTCCAACATGCCCCAAACGAATTGTGTCACCATTCCAGCGAATGCTGCCGATCGATATTGCAGACTATTTGTAAAACGGATGCGAAAAAGTGCCTGATACTTGTTCATATATGGTACTCCTTATACAACTTAGCAACCATTTCTTCTGCTGTGATACTGGAAACAGACAGATCAGTGATCTCCACTTGCTGGCTAAGCTGTGTGATAGCTTGCGGAACGGTCAGCTGATTTGGATCAATCGTTAGTTCCAATCGCCCGATTTCTGCTTGGGTTACAGTGACGCCTGCTGGAAGTGTCGGTGCGATTCCTAGATAATCGATCTGCAATGTTTTGGCGTCAGAGAAGCGTTGCTTCAACTCTGGCAATTGACCATCTAATAAAATTTGCCCTTTACCAATCAGTAAAATGCGTTCTGTCAATGCTTCAATGTCCTGCATGTCATGGGTCGTTAGGATGACAGTCGTTCCCTTTTCCTGATTACGCTTTTTGATGAATTGGCGCACTGCGATCTTAGACACCGCATCAAGGCCAATCGTCGGTTCATCTAGAAACAAAATCTTGGGATCATGGAGCAACGAAGCGGCAATCTCGCAGCGCATACGTTGCCCTAGACTCAAGGAACGGGCGGGGGTTTTCAACGTTTCGCTTAGATCGAGCAAAGTGACTAGCTCTTCCAGATTTTGCCGATAGACTTGCGGATCGACCCGATAAATATCACGAATCAGCTCGAAACTGTCGATGACTGGGACATCCCACCAGAGCTGACTGCGTTGACCAAAGACAACGCCAATGTCTCGGACATGATCGATCCGTTCTTTCCATGGAACGCGCCCGTTGATCAAGCACGTTCCGTCATCAGGTGTCAAAACGCCGCACATGATTTTGATGGTGGTACTTTTCCCGGCACCGTTCGGACCGATGTATCCGACCATTTCTCCTTCTTGAATCGTAAAGCTGATATCTTGTAAAGCGGGGATCATTGAAACCTCTCGATGAAAGAGCGCTTTGGTAGCATTACGAAAACCACTTTGGCGTTTCGCGACTTTGAAGCTTTTGTTGAGGTGTTGCACTTGGATCATTTGGATTCACTCACTTTCTTTTTTGGCAAAAAACGCGACAAAAAGAGCATCCGAAAACACGAATACTCGCAACGAGTTGGTCCAAACGAACATGGTTGGGGCAGCGGTTCGTCAGCCAAACAAAAGTAACGCTAGTGTAGCATAGCGAATGATTGAATTCAATGGAAGAAAAGATGTAAGTGATAAAAACGACATTCTAAACGAGCGATAAAGGAATAACGCCTTCGACTCTTAGCTTCTTTTTTTATGGAAAGCCGTGCGGTCTTTATATAGAAAAGGTATAATAAATGAGAAACGATCACTTGTACATGTCAATAGATCGTACCACAGATGAGTGATTGGTAGAGAGAAATAAGGAGGTTCCTGATGGTTCAACGAATCAAGAAATGGCTCGTGACGTTTGCACAAACGACCCCATTTCTTTTAAGTAATACGGTAATCGTGATTCCGTATTTGTTATTCCTAGGATTGAATGATGGCAAGAGTTGGTTAACGATTTTGCCGTTTACTTTATTTTATACATTACGGATGACAGGAATTTTTCTCATCCGCAGTATACGTTTGGGATTAGACAGTTATACACTGCTGATTGGTGCTTTGCTGATGGGTGGTGTTGGAGCCTTTGCTGGAGTTCTAGGTGTTTATTATTTTCCATTTTTCTATTTATCCGGTAGTCTGCTAGGGCTGAGTGCCTCTTGGCTAGTTCCAACGAATCGCACGGTCAATCTTCATGAAAAGAACTTGGGATTTATCAATATGACTCGTAAAAAAGTGCCTTTTGCATTGTTCTTACTGATTTTGTTGTTAGTGGTGATGGAATGGTCAGGCACAACGAAGCTGATAGCCGCATTTGGCTTGTATACGATGTTTTACGTCATGGCTTACCATACAGTTACCCACTATCCTAGATATAGCATCGACTTTAAGCAAATGAATTCAAAAGTGATCGCCTTTAAAGAATTGCTTCTTTTTCTAATCTTTTTCTTGTTACTCTTTTTGCTGCGGAATGCACGTTTATTGGCAAATATCCAATTGCTTGATTGGGCGATTTATGGTTTCTTTTTCCTCTTCTTAGGTGCCGTATTTTATCTGGGACGAGCGAAGAAGCATTGGAAGCTGCCCTCATGGCTCAACGTGCTAACTTTTTTAAATGGCATGTTAGGGAATTTTGTTTTCTTATTTGGAGCGCTTTATCTAGGAAGTCTACATGGGACAGAGGCGTTGACTCGCTATTTGTATTTGCCTTATCTTGGAGGAATGATTTTGTCCATGATCTTAGGCAAACGTATTCTGCAAGGGATTTTTCCAAATACAGTTCCAGTTCTGCTTGGTGGTTTGGCTCTTTCACTGTTTGTGCTTCTTTTTCCACAAAGTTTTGTTCTTGGTTTGCTTTTATTAAGCTTTTGGCAATCTTTGACTAGCAGCTGGTTGAATCAGCAGTATGCGCAGGAGTCTTCTTTGCCTGTTGATCAACGAATGATCGCCAAATTTACCACTCAAAATAAGGGGAGTGTCACGCATCAATTTGTCATGATGGCTTTTCTACTGATTATGACAACTCTCTTTGATCGCCCGATGAATATCTTGTTACAGCTATCGGGAAACGATCCATTGTCATCTCCAGATTTACACGTATTAAATGATGCCAAATGGTTGAATTGCGGTATCTTAATGGTTGCTGTCATCGTTGTGTACATCTTGTGGAAAAAAAACCACTCAACTGGAGAAAGTGACGAAACAATAAAAACGAACGATGATTTTCCATTGGAGTAAGGAAAATCCCACTAGACTAGCAACTAGTCCAGTGGGATTTTTACGTTTTGATAACCATTGGATTTTCCCAATCCGCTTAATTGATGATCCAGCTCAAGCAATGTCAGGGTTAGACAGACAAATTTTTTTCCTAATCGAAAGAAAGAGTGGAAATATTTGGATGTTTATTTCGTTAAGAAGGATTCTGCAATTAAGAGGTAGGCTTGTAAGCAACCCCAATTCACTTTATAATGAAAGTGAATACATGCACAAATTCAATCAAAAATAAGTAAAAGAAGCGGGGTTTATGAAGAAATATTACGATATCAATGTGTTGGCAGCTGCTGAGGAACGTCTGACGTATATATTCAATACCTTTTCTCATGTTTATTTCTCTTTTAGCGGTGGGAAAGACAGCGGAGCAATGGTCCAATTAGCTGACCAAATTGCCCAAAAAAGTGGAAAAAATTTGACTTGTTGATTTTAGACATCGAAGCCAATTATCGCTCAACTCGGAACTTTATGGAATCGATCAAACGGCTGAAAAGCGTTCAACAGGTCTATCATTTCTGCTTGCCATTTTATGAAGATAACACGACTAGTATTTTTCAACCTCAGTGGAAAATGTGGGATGAAGTCGAACGGGATAAGTGGGTCCAAGAAATGCCCAGGGATGCGATTTCGCTGTCAGATCTCGATGAATCAATGATGGAACTGTACCAAAGTGCGAATTTAAACCCAGATAAATTTCTGAAAAATTTTGCCTTTTGGTATGCGAATCATCATAAAGGCGAGCCGGTTGCCTGCGGCATCGGCATTCGTACCCAAGAAAGCTTGCATCGCTACCGGGCTATTTTAAATCGGAATTTCAATTATCAAGGACATTGCTGGATCAAGCATCAAACCAATCAAGGGGAGATTCTCAACTTTTATCCGCTTTATGACTGGAAGACAGAGGACGTCTGGGGGGCGTATGCGCACTTTGATTGGGAAATGAATGGTTTTTATGACAAGCTTTACACTTATGGAGTGTCCCTCTCCCAAATGCGGATTTGTCAGCCATATGGCCTGCAGCAACGAAAAGGACTTTCTCAATATGCGTTAGTCGAACCGGATACTTGGGAGAAAATCGTCAACCGTGTTTCTGGCGCGAATTTTGGCCGCTTGTATGCACGGACTTCCTTGTTGGCCCATTACAATACTCAAAAACCTGCCCACATGACTTGGCAGGAGTACGCTGTCTTTTTGCTGGAATCGATTGGGTTATATTCCAAAAATCTGCAAGACCATTACTACCGTAAAATATCGATTCTGATCGCTCACTATCGGGACAAGTACGGTGTTCATGTAGAGGCGATCCCCGATGAAACCAAACGCAAAGAATGGCTGAAGAATGAAGTACTTTGGCATGACTGGAAGGGGATCGCGAAAGCATTGGAAAAAAATGATTTTTCTTTGAGTACCAGACAATACGCATTGACCAAGAAAGACGAGTCTGAACTCTATGCGTTAGCCGTGGAATTTGGTGCGGCATTAGGCATCGAACACCTGCCAAAATACCAATTGAAGAAGTTAGGAAAGACCTATGAACAATTGACCAAGAATCAGCCGTAATCAGTTATTTGCTGAAAGGATGTGGAGTAGTTGAAAGAACAACTGATCGTCTTTTTTCCACCATATAAGAAAGGACATTTCTATCAATTGATGGGGCCTTTCTTTGCTGAGCGAATCTACCAAAAGCAATTTCCCTATCTCGTTAATTCTGGGGATTGCCATTGGTATGTGATCGTGGATTCGCTGAATCAGGTGATGGGCTTCTCTTACTATGAAAAAAAAACAGCTCGCATCGAGATTGGCGAATTCTATGAAAAAGAGCCTGCTTCAGGCAGAAAAACTCTTTTGTTAAGAAAAATGCTGCATGACATCCGAAAAAAACATCCGGATCAAGAAATCACAGTCACAACGAGTCACCCTAACGAAGTGGCGTTGTTCCAGACAAAAGGGTTCACCGTTTTTCGCCAAACGAAGAACTATTATTTTCTCAAAAGGGAGTGTTCTGTTTAATGGAAAAAATTGCTTTTCCTGTGCTAGCTGTAAAAATGGTTCCATTGATTCAAAT
The DNA here is from genome assembly GCF_003812305.1 of Enterococcus sp. FDAARGOS_553. Taxonomy (NCBI): domain Bacteria; kingdom Bacillati; phylum Bacillota; class Bacilli; order Lactobacillales; family Enterococcaceae; genus Enterococcus; species Enterococcus sp. FDAARGOS_553. Next base: position 362,627 of record NZ_CP033740.1, on the reverse strand, counting down.
TCACGCCAATCACTACAATCCCAATAAAGTAGCGGAACCCGAGTTGGAACTTTTGGAGTTGTCGATTCGGGAAGACGGATTCACACAACCATTAGTCTGTTATTTTGACAACGAAAAAGAAGGGTACTTACTGATTGACGGCTTTCACCGCTATCAAGTGGCCAAAGAACGGTTGAACCTAAAAGAAGTGCCAGTGACTGTTATCGATAAGCCATTGGAACACCGTATGGCTTCCACTGTTAGACATAATCGAGCTCGAGGCACTCATGGTATCGAGAAGATGAGCAAAATCGTTCAACAATTAGTAGCAAGCGGATGGACAGATGATCGGATTGCCAAAGAATTGGGAATGGAGGCAGAAGAAGTCTTTCGTTTCAAACAAAGCTCCGGCTTAAAGAGTGCCTTTTCGAATCATCAATTTAGCCGATCATGGACTGATTTCGAAAAAAAATATTATCAGAAACAAGAAGAACCAGAGAATATTTGATTAAACACTAGAAAATTTGCTGTGTTAAAATTAGAAAAAAGACCATTGGATTACTCGTGATGAGCTTGCTTTCATCGTAAAACAATGGTCGTTTTTTGATGTGGTTTGCTGGGTTAGCGAAGGAAAGCCAAGTGATCAGCCTTGCAATGCTGATTGTTTTAAATAACGATAAAACGTTGCTTTCTTGACACCGGTCTTTTGACAAACTTCTGCTACTGAATAGCCCTACTCTTGATACAAAAGGAGAGCTTTTTGGATTAACTGAGGATCTACCTTGGGTCTACCACCAATGTTTCCTCTTGCCCGTGCAGAAATCAGCCCTTCTTTGGTACGTTCGACAATAATATCACGTTCAAACTGACTAAATGCTTGGAAAACGGTCATCATCAATTTCCCCTGCGGTGTCTGAGTATCAAAATTTTCTTTGACACTGATTACTTTCACACCTTTTTGTTCAAAAAAATATACCAAATCAATTAAGTCTTTGGTACTGCGGCCAAGACGGGAAAAGCTTTCGATGATGATTTGATCCTGTTGCTTCACGCGCTTTTTTAATTTGATCAACTCTGGCCGATTGGCCTGCGTACCACTAATCTTTTCTGTATAAATATTATGGCAGTTATATTTCTCAAGTAAATCCAATTGACGTGAAAGATCTTGCTGTCTTGTAGAGACTCGCGCATAACCATAAACCATTCCTGACATCTATATTCCTCCAGTTGAAAATTTTTCTTAGTGAAAGAATACCTTTTTTTGTACATGAAGTATATAACGTAAAATAACGAATTATTTTGTCTGACTAAATGAAAATTCGTTTTCAAACATCCTATTTTTCCCCACTCATTTTTTTTCTTTGAAGATAGCAGATAAACCAAAACAATAATTGCTGAATTTGTTTGTCTAGAAGAGAGCAGGGCGTTGAGTAAGGACAAGAAAAAAATGGCGGTCGTTAAGTTTTTTTTGCTATTTACGGAAATAAAACATTCTAAAAAAACAATCCCTGTCACATTGCTGTTTTTAAATATATCGGTTCGTTTGTTATGTAATCCCCTGAGGAAGAAAATGTTTTCTGCTGAAGAAGGGGAACATCACGTCAATTTTTTCACTAGGTAAAGAAAATATTGGTGGGTTTTATTTTTTTTGAGTTGTTATGATTAATCTCGAGAAATTTAAATTTCTCAATCTTTTGTCTCAAAAGCCTTCGTTTTTGAGACGCTTACTTATGGGGGACACACTTCATCTGCGCTGTCTAGAGACAAAGGATTTTTGTCTTTATACAAAGTCATTTGTCCGTTTTTTTATTTGCTTATTAAAAACGAAGATTTTTGATTTTAAAAGGTGGAAGGAGGAATGTGTCTAAAAAATAGACAATAACAAACGGTCGAATGTTAAACGAGTTTAAAAACGCAGTTATTGCTTATGTAGAGTAGGAAACGCATGGTTAAATTCGCTAGTTTATACAAAAGGAGGGAATGATGGAAAAAGTAAAAAAAATGGATCAACTGATTAAATTTCTAGTTGTCTTCTCCATTCTTTTATCGCATATTCCCATAGATATGGTTTATGCAGAGGAGATCTCTCAATCCAATAATACCGTCGAATCAAATAGGCAAGAATCAGAACAAGTAATGAATCATCCTCTAGAGCGAAATAATCCCTTAGTCCAGTTAATTGCTAATCCGCCAGAAGGAGGAAATCCTCAACAATTTGTGAGTCCAACACCTACGGGATCGATCCCAGGTATAATGGCAAGACCCAATGTTAATTGGCGGTTTGTCAAGTGGGAGATTAGTAGCAGCATTGGGGTTTCTGTCAATGATGTTTATGCAGAATCTTCCTTGATCACGGTACAAGGAGCTGGTGAAGCAGTCATTCAAGCAATATATGAACGGATTCCTGGAGGAATAGTGACAGTTAGGCATGTCGATGAATCTGGAAATGAGATTGCGAATACCGTGCTTCTGAATGGCTATCAAGGAGAATCTTATACCGCAGAAGCCAAGAATATATCGGGCTGGGAACTAATGACAACTCCTCAAAATGCGGCTGGTACGTTTACTGGAGTTGACCAGACCGTCGTTTTTACTTATAAGCGAATTCCAGCCGGAGAAGTTCTTGTGAAATATGTTGATGAATCTGGAAATGACGTTACGGAGAGTGCGACATTGACTGGTTATTACGGAGACACTTATACCGCAGAAGCTAAAACAATCGAAGGCTGGGAATTAATTACGGTACCCGATAATGTATCAGGAACGTTCTCGGATACGGGACAGACAGTTGTGTTCGTTTATCAGCGTCAGCTTTCTCTCTGGGGAACTGTTCCATGGGACTATGATGAAGTTTCAAAAACAATTACGCTTTATGGAGGGGTTGCTGGGCTTGTGGATGCAGCACCTTGGAAACTTCCATCAATGGCTACTGAATTTATTGTTGTTAAAGAAACGGTTGTCCTACCAGCAAATTCAGGACAATTATTTATGGGGGCATCAAATTTAAGGGCAATCGAAGGTGCGAATAAATTTGATACGTCTTCAGTTACTCATATGAACTGGATGTTTGGGAATGCAAGCTCCTTGGAAAGTCTTGACTTGAATCAATGGGATACATCCTCGGTAATTGACATGACAGCCATGTTTAATGGCACGAGTTCACTTAAAGAATTGGCCATAGAAAATTTTGATACGTCCAAGGTAACCAATATCGATTATCTGCAAAATTTTTTACAGCATACGGCGGAATCACACTCAGGAACATTTATGCAAAAAGGCTTGATGGAGGGACAACGTCTGCTTCTTGAACAAAGTCGACCTGAAGCTGAAAAGATGTTTATCCATATTGGCGATGATAGTGCCAATCGCAGCTATTTACCTGCTGAAAATGCAACTGTGTATCCCAATACAGGAAAGATCAATGATTATAATGGTTATCATACTAGCAGCTATACCAAAGCTTTCCAAACAGCTAATCCTCAATACCATACAACAAGTAAGACTTCAACAGATAGTTTAGCAGTTCCAGTCAGCAGTCAAGTGGTGACTGATGAAACATTAGGAACGATCGTTGACATCAAGGAATCGAACTTTACGGTTTATTCAGTGGCAACGGCACCTTCGGCAAGGGGTGAATACATTGCCCGTAATCTTGCTACTGCACCGGCTAATTATTTGACGACGGACGAAAACCTTAGCGGTCTTGGTTCAGCATTGAAAGAAATTGCGAACCACATTGATAAAACGATTCCCAATGGAACGATCACAGACCCTATGGGGGAAGGAATCCTTTTACAAGGAGCCGGTACGTTTGATAATAGCCATTATCAATTGGTCGGGTGGCGCAAAAATGATCAAGGAGCATGGATCCAAGCTCCTGAAATTGTTGCAGCAGTTCAAGTAACTGAAGCTAATCAAACCATCTCTATCAGCAACATCGCGTTAGGTGAAAATGAAAAACTTACCCTAACTTATCAGGTTCGAATAAATACAGAATCCGCTGAGTTTCAAGGAGAAACATGGGTCTTGTGTAATGGACGTACGACATTAACAACAGGAAGTGATGGTGAATATTTAGATTTTCCTATTCCATCCATCAAGGCACCTGTCGTAGAATTGAAAATTATGAAGAAGTGGGTCAATGTTCCAGATGCTGAGATTCCTGATCAGATCGAATACCAAGTCAAAAGAACAACCACCGTTAGTGCTGAAAGTTGGCAAATGTCAGATAGTTTAACCTCGAATAAAGGCGAGGGCTATCAAGGAACACGCACAAAAGTCCCAGTTGAAGGCCAAAATGTAGTATTACCAAAGTACAATAACCAAGGGGAAGATTTCTTTTACACTGTCGAAGAAGTCAATGTTCCAGATGACTTTGAAAGTGCGGTAACCAATGAGGATGGTACCATCATTATTACCAATACTAAAAAAGAAACATCAAGTACGACAGAGCCAAGTGTCACAGAGCAAGCGTAACGGAGCCAAGTACGACAGAACCAAGTACGACAGAACCAAACACAACTGATTCGTCCATATTAGGGACTCAGAACAATCAATCAGAATCAAGTCACTCTGCTGCCTTAAACGCTTCAAATAAAACGAATGATAAAAAACTTCCACAGACAAATGATGAGAAGGCGAGTTGGATGCTTGTCCTCTGCATAATGATGGTGAGTGTTATAGGTGGGACAATTATCATACGCATGAAATAACTATCTATCTTTCACGATTAAATCGTGTTCTCAGCTAGGCTTTTGCCTAGCTTTTTTTGTTTATGTTCAGTAAAAACTCAAAAATTTTTTAATAAACAGTATATAACACTTGATAACAGTTGTGTACTGTTATATACTGTTTGCAACGAGAAGGGGGAAGAAAATGTGAGATTGATTATTAATACTTCCTTAATGGTGCCGATTTATGAGCAGATTGTCGATCAAATCAAAGGGCATATTCGAAATGGGGAGCTGAATGAGAATGATCCGTTGCCATCTGTCCGCACACTGTCAAAAGAATTAAAGATCAGTGCTTTAACGGTCAAAAAAGCCTATGATACGTTAGAATCTGAAGGTTTTACAGTAACGGTTCACGGGAAAGGAACTTATGTAGCTGCTACCAATACAGAGCTTTTATTGGAAGAGCAAAAAAAGGAGCTGGAACAAGACTTGGAACAAGCAATTCTAAAAGGGCGACGTTGCGGGATTAGTGATGAAGAGATAAAAAGTTTGTTTGAATTGATATTGGAGGGTTGAAACATGTTGAAAATTGAGCATCTAAAAAAGCAGTATGATAATTTTTCTCTTGATTGTTCATTAGAAGTTCAAAAAGGTACTATCACAGGGTTGATTGGTCAAAATGGAGCAGGTAAAAGTACTACGTTTAAAGCAGCTCTTGGTTTAATTCCTTTTGACAGTGGGAAGATCACACTTTTAGGCAAGGATAGTAAAGAACTCACCCCAAAAGAGAAGGAAAAGTTAGGTGTTGTTTTATCCGATTCTGGCTTCAGCGGCTATTTAAGGATTAAAGATATTGTTCCGATTTTACGGACAATGTATAGCGAATTTGACGAAGACTTTTTTACCGAACAAATTCAGCGATTCCAACTACCAGTGGATAAAAGACTCAACGATTTTTCAACAGGGATGAAAGCAAAACTAAAAGTATTAGTAGCTATATCGCATCACGCTAAATTGTTGCTTTTAGATGAGCCGACAGCTGGCTTGGATGTGATTGCCAGAGATGAATTACTTTTGATGTTGAGAGAGTTCATGGAAAAAGATGAAGAGTGTGCGATTTTGATCAGTTCCCATATCTCTAGTGATTTAGAAACACTTTGTGATGATCTTTATATGATCCATGATGGACGAATGATCTTACACGAAGAGACCGATGTCTTGTTAAGTGATTATGCACTATTGAAAGTTGATCCGGAGCAATACAAAGAACTGGATAAACAATTTATTCTCCGATACAAAGAAGAAAGCTATGGGTATAGTTGTTTAACGAATCAAAAACAATTTTATATGGAGAATTTTCCTAAAATAGTCATTGAAAAAGGATCAATTGATGAAGTGATTATGATGATGGTAAGGGGGCGTGAATAATGACAGGTTTGTTGGTAAAAGATTTTAAATTGATGGCCACACAAAAAAATTTCTTTTTGGTTATTCTTTTGATTGTAATAGGAATGATCTCGTTTACAGAGGATGTATCATTCCCACTAGGTTTCTTAACCTTTGCGCTTTCTTTATTCACATTAAGCACTATCAGCTATGATGAATTTGACAATGGGTATGCGTTTTTATTCACTTTACCTATTACTCGAGTGGGCTATGTGCTGGAAAAATATTGTCTAGGATTCCTACTGGGATTTAGTTCATGGCTTTTGGCAACCTGTTTAGGAATAATTGCATCAATGGTTAGACATAATACTTCTCTCATTGAAGTCTGGCAGATTGCAGCAATGATCCTGCCGATCATGATCATCATCCAATCTATTATGTTTCCCTTCCAACTAAAGTTTGGCGGCGAAAAGGGCAGAATTGCCATTATTGGTGCTGTTGGACTTCTGGTAGTCGCTGGTGTTGTAATTGTAAAAGGGGCAAAGCTCTTCTTTAATGTTGATCTGATTGCTCAATTGAACACATTGCCCATTGTCAGCATGGGAATGCTCTTTCTTATTGCATTAGTAATTGCTATGCTACTTTTTGCACTCTCTGTGAGGATCAGTATTTCGATTATGAAAAAGAAACAATTCTAAAGAGTTCTTTTTTGAATAAAAGAGAATACGTGTCAGAAAAACAGACAAAACGAACTGAGGGAAAAAATCAGCTAGTCTTTAGATAGAAGATACCTCTGACGGGTTCTAGTGAATGATCAATGGTTTAGCTCTATTCCTCCAAGCAATGAGCAAATGAAACAATCTTTGTTGTTAGTCATGTGGTTGGCGAAATATGATCAACTAGCAACAGAATGTATAAGTGATAAAAATATTTTTTAAAAGAGTGAAACATTGGTTTCGCTCTTTTCTATTCCGAAAAAATATTGCATTTGCAACAATAAAAAGGTAGGATAATGATAGAAGAGGAGAAAGAAGAATGAATGACATTTTACGAGAAATTGGCTCGATTAGCCGAATGCTTGATGCCATTGCCAATATTGAATTTAAAGAGTTAAAGCTGAACAAAGGGCAGTATATTTATTTGGTTCGTATTTTTGAGAATGAGGGGATTATCCCTGAACGATTAGCAGAGGTGATTAAAGTCGATCGGACAACGCTGTCAAGAGCTGTCCGAAAGTTGGAAGAGAATGGATTCATTTTAAAAGAATCCGATCCGTTCAATAAAAAAATCAAACATTTATACACAACTGAAAAAGGAAAGCATGTTGTGCAGTTTATCTTAAGAGAAAACGAATACTCGAACAAAATCGCTACCACTCAACTATCCGCATCAGAAATAGAAACGGTGTCAAATTTACTTTCAAAGATCAGAGAATCTATTGAATCGGATTGGGCGATTGTAAAGAATGGTGGAAAAAGAGACTACTAATTAGATAGGGCAAGAGAAATCGGCACTGTAGGATAGAAAATCGTTTTCTTTTTCAAAAATGTGATCAACCTTCCCTAGTTTAAAAGGACAGGTTTAAATAATGATCAACTTTTGGAATCAATTGGCGGAACTAGCAAATATTGTTTTGCCGCTTTTTTATTAATACATTTGGAGTGTGAAAGCAATGAAGAAAATAGTAATTGATCAAGCATTCTGGGAAATCTTTCCCCAAGCACAAATTAGTTGTCTCGTTGTGAAAGGGATCGACAATTCAATCGATCCTGCAAAAGAAAGTTATTTTACGGAATTGCTGGAAAACGGTAAGCGCGAAGCTAAGCGATTCTTAACGAATGCAACCTTCAGTGAAAATCCAGTTGTCCAAGAATGGCGGGAAGCTTTCCAAAAATTTAAAACAAAAAAAGGTGCCCGTTCTTCCATAGAAGCATTGTTGAAGCGTGTCAATCAAGATCGAACTTTTTTTCCAATCAATCCATTAGTAGATCTCTACAATAGTGTCTCTATGAAGTATGGGATGCCTTTAGGTGGAGAAGATTTGGCTGCAATCGCAGGTGATTTACACCTTGGACTAGCCAAGGGTGGGGAGTCATTTTTCCCATTAGGTGCCGAGGCGGATGCGCCAGCTCTAGCAGGAGAATTGATTTACTATGACGAGCAAGGAGCCATCTGCCGCTGTTTAAATTGGCGAGAAGCGCAACGCACGATGTTAAAAGAAGAGACCGTCAACGCAGTATTGTTCATTGAATCAATCAATGAAGAACAACATTTACGGGCTGATGCCGCAATGGCTGAGTTGAAAAAATTAGTCGAAGACTACTTCAAAGTCGAAACCAGCCTATATACCTTGAGCCGGGATCGTACGGAAGCAACGATTTAAGAAAGGAATAGAATGCAATAAGTAGAGAGTATTGTAAAGGAATAAAAAGGGAGGACTTGTTGCGGAACCGTCAGCTTTGATGATTTACTTTAGATTGCAAGAAATAGAAGTATCTATGAAAATGAAAAGAGTCTCTAGCGGAAGGGCAAGATCTGTGAACGGTCTAAAAAAAATATGACTGCCTTGAGTGATTTTTATTGGATCATAAATTTTATGCTAAGGACTCTTTTCAAGATGACCTATAGTCGAGGGAAATATCCTCGAAATTATTCATTCCAAGCAACTTCCTCTGTCACCTCTTGGCTTTTTAAGAATCGTAAGCTATGATAAACGGAGAAAGAGGACAAGGAGAACAGCGATGAAAGAACAATTACTTGCTTACTTGCAAAACCAGACGGCTTTTTTCTCTGCAGAAAATGTAAGCGATGTCTTTACAGCGAAAGATATTGCCGAGAAGTTTTCAGTCAAGAGAAACACGATCAGTCACTATTTGAATCAGCTAACGGAAGAAGGTCGTTTAGTGAAAATTGCGACCCGACCCGTTTATTTTTTTCATAAGCAGGCATTTGAGAGCCAAAACTACCCCTTAACACAAAACGTATACGAGAGTCTGGCTGCTGTTGCGGCGGAAAAACCTTTTTTTGATCAAAAAGAAGATTTCTTTTCCAGTGTGATCGGCAGCAAAGGCAGTCTGGCAGAAGTCATTGAACAGATCAAGATGGCCGCCTTCTATCCAAATGGTGGGCTTCCCTTCTTACTGACGGGGGAAAGTGGGACGGGGAAGAGTTTTCTGGTAAAAATGTTCCATCACTATTGTGTGGCCAATGAATTATTGGAGGTCGATGCGCCTTTGATCACCATCAATTGCGCACAGTACGCCAACAACCAAGAGCTATTGACTAGTAATTTATTTGGACATGTCAAAGGGGCTTTTACCGGCGCAGAGGAAGATCGTGCTGGTGCTTTTGAAGCAGCAGATGGCGGTGTCTTGTTTCTCGATGAAGTTCATCGGTTGAATGCTGAAGGACAGGAAAAATTATTCACTTTTCTGGATCAAGGTGTCATCTATCGAATGGGGGATACAAGACGACCAATCACGGTGGATTGTCGGTTGGTGTTTGCAACGACAGAAGATTTGAAACAAACTTTTCTAACAACTTTTTTGCGGCGAATCCCGATCCAAGCGACATTGCCTGCTTTGGAAGAACGAACGATTTCTGAACGGAAGCAACTGATCTTGCAAGCATTTTTTGAAGAGCAAAAGCGCATCGGTTTGCCGTTAGAACTCTCACCTCAAGTGATCGAAATGTTAACGACGAGTCATTTTTCTGGGAATGTCGGTGAATTGAAAAGTACGATCAAGATTATTACTGCCAAAAGCTATACTGCTAGTCTAAAGCGGAAAGCCAAAAAAATAGCAGTCACGGTCTATCATTTACCAGAACATTTACTGCAATTGACAGATGAACCCAATGAGTCAGCGACGACGCAATCGATTCTTATCGATGGGCAAACGCAAATCCAGCAGCTGACTGCCGAAAGTGAGCCAGAACAACAAAAGATCATTCAAACATATGAACAGATCCTGCTCAATTATGTCCAGGCAGGACAGGATTTTACAGCTGCAGCTGATCCTATTTCTAAAGTGATTGAAAGACTATTCGAAAATTTATTGTTTGATCATAAGCAAGAACAAAAGCAGCGGACGATGATTTTTGTGACCGAGCATGTCCAGCGAATGATGGAACAGATTGAACATTCCTTCCAAATCAGCTTTAACGGCAGCATGGTTTATACGATCAGTTATTATTTATGGCTGCGGCGAAATGTGGAGTGGCTGCCGGATGATCAAGACAAACTTTTATTGACAGAGAACCTACTGAAGAGCGTTAAAAAGCATTATTTGACAAGTGATCGCTACACCGAAAATCTGTTAGGGCTAGTACAAAAAGCATTGGATATCGAGTTAACCAGTATGGATCGCATTATCTTTACACTCTATATCAACGATATGGGGTATACCAAAGATTCATTGCTTCCGAGAAGTATCATCGTGGCTCATGGCTACGCAACTGCCAGCAGCATTGCGAATGTAGCGAATCGTTTGTTGAATGAATCGGTTTTTCAGTCTTTCGATATGCCATTAGATGTCACGCCCAAGCAAATTGCAGAAAGGGTCACCGCATATATTCAAAAAAATGATGTATCTAATGGACTAGTGGTCTTGTTCGACATGGGTTCGTTGAAAGAAATCTATCAGTATATTCCAGAATTGACGGTTCCAATCGTCATGATGAACAATGTAACGACAAGTGTAGCCATCGCTGTGGGGGAATGTATCCAGCAAAATGTTTCGCTGAGGGAAATTCCAGAACGGGTAAATGCCTACAGTCAAAATGAATGGGAGATTATTCTTCCGCAAACGAAAAAAGAGAAAGTTGTCATCACAACGTGTTCAACAGGGATTGGAACTGCGGTTCAAATCTCAAATTTATTAGAAAAGAGCATTCCAGATCATTTACAGATTCGAATTCTCCCTTATGAGTTCAATCAGTTGGAAAATAGGGAACATGTCAAACAGGCTTTGACATCGTATGACATTGTTGGTGTTGTAGGAACCAACAAACCTCGTCAAGAGCTGGCTCCTTTTATTTCTTTAGAAGAACTGATTTCTGGCGCAGGTACAGCAGTGCTATTAAGTTGGCTGAAAGAAGAATTGGATGAAGAGATGATTGCGTATGTGAACAATCAATTAGTAAGAAACTTTTCGCTGGATCGAGTGATTCAATCTGTGACGATTCTAGATACAGAGAAAGTGATTTCTCAAATGGAATTCTTTGTGGGGAATCTGGAACGTATATGGCAGCAAAGAATCACTAATGACCGCAAGCTTGCGTTGTTTGTCCATACAAGTTGTTTGATCGAACGACTGATTCGAAATGAAGCCATTGAGAATTATCATGCCAGCGACACACTGCTTCAGTGTCATGAAAAACAGCTGAAAGAGATCAAAAAGGCGTTTAGTGTCATTGAAAAGGTTTACAGTGTCGCGATACCAGAATCTGAAGTTTGCTATATCTATGATGTTTTATTTGGAAACACTGATTCTTCAATGGTTGAAGCGGATTTTTAATCGATAAGGAAAGCGTGCCACTTTTTTTGGCACGCTTTTTGCGTTTAATAAAGTGTAACTTGGCGCAAAGAGAGGTGAAAGCAGTGGAGCAAATCATTATTTTAGCATCACACGGTAAATTTGCATCAGGAATCTTGCATTCTTTAGAACTTATTTGTGGAAAAAAACAATCAGTCATTGCCATTGATTGTTATGTTCAAGAAACATTCGATCTAACAGCAACTATAGATACACTGATGGAAACCTATAAACAGCACGAAATGATCGTTATCACAGATATTTTCGGTGGCAGTGTGAACAATGAATTTTTACGTTATATCCAACAACCGAATTTCTACTTGATCGCAGGATTGAATTTGCCATTGTTGATTGAATTGACAACACAACTTCAAGGAGGAGGTGCCATCTCAGAAACGATCCACCAAACGTTGGCTAATTCGAAAGATATGATCCAGTTCTGCAATGAGAGTGTAGCAAAAGAAATCGAAGAAGAAGAATTTTAGGAGGAACGACATGATTATTTTGACACGAGTCGATCACCGACTCTTACATGGACAAGTTGCATTTTCTTGGACGCAAAGCTTAGGGGCAGATTGTATCTTGATCGCCAATGATGATGTGCCGACAAATGACATTCGTAAGACAACGATCAAACTAGCTAAACCACAAGGCGTTAAGCTAGTAATCAAAACAATCGAAGATTCTATTCATGCGTTGAAAAGCGGTGTGACCGATAAATACAAGTTGTTCATCGTGGTGGAATCCATTGAAGATGCCTATAAGTTAGCGGAAAACTATCCAGAGATCACTAAAATCAATTTGGGCGGGATCAAAGCCAAAGAAGGCACCAAGAATATTGGCAAAGCAGTCAATGTTTTACCGTTTGAAGAAGAACTTCTGAAAAAAATGGTTGCTAAAGGAATCGCTGTCGATATCCGGCAAGTACCTTCAGATAAAAAAGTCGCTGTCGAAGATGTTTTATAAAGAAAGGAGTAACAGAGATGCTGCAAGCAATATTACTTGGAATTGTTGCATTTATCGCGCAATCTGAATATGCATTAGGAACGTCATTACTGTCGCGTCCTATTGTTACTGGATTGTTTACAGGAATCGTATTAGGGGATGTCAGCACCGGAATCATTATGGGTGCAACACTGGAACTAGCGTTTATCGGCTCTTTTTCTGTTGGTGCGTCTATTCCGCCCGATGTCGTAACTGGTGGGATTCTTGGTACAGCCTTTGCAATTACAGCAGGAGCAGGAACGGAGACGGCTTTATTGTTAGGACTCCCGATCGCAACATTGACACTTATCTTGAAAAATGTTTACTTGGGACTGCTCATTCCTATGATGAACCAAAAAGCCGATTTGTATGCGGCAGATGGTAACTACAAAGGTGTGGAAAGAATGCACTTATTGGCAGGTTTTGGCTTATCACTGATGTTGGCTCTTGTAGTTACGATTTCCTTCATGGTAGGCAGTAATACGATTAGTAAATTGTTGGATATGATTCCGGCCTTTGTTCAGAACGGTTTATCAGTAGCAACTGGCTTGATCCCAGCCCTTGGATTTGCCATGTTGGCTAGGTTACTGATCAATAAACAAGTTGCCCCTTATTTCTTTTTAGGGTTTGCATTAGCAGCTTATTTAGAGCTGCCTGTTACAGGAATTGCAATCTTTGGTGCGATAACAGCCGTTGTAGTTGTGAATCTAAGAAACATACGCGAACAAGGGCAATCTGTTCAAACGACTTCAGGGGAGGTACTAGATGATGATGAAGACTTCTAATGAGAAAGCCGAAATTACCAAAAAAGAATTGAATCGTGTCTTCTGGCGTTCGTTTCAAATGGAGTTCTCATGGAACTATGAGCGGCAAATGAACCTGGCTTATGTCTATGCGATGATTCCGATTTTAAAGAAACTTTACAAAACAAAAGAATCGATGGCCGATGCATTGAAACGTCATCTGGAATTTTTCAACACGACCCCTCATATCGTGACACTTATTTTAGGAATCAATGCAGCGATGGAAGAAGAAAATGTGAATGATCCAAATTTTGATTCCTCAGCGATCGATAACATCAAGACATCCTTGATGGGACCTTTAGCTGGGATTGGGGATTCCTTCTTTTGGGGAACGTTACGGCTGATCGCCACTGGAGTAGGAACTTCATTGGCTTTACAAGGAAACATATTGGGACCGATTCTCTTTCTGCTGATTTTCAATATTCCTCATTTACTGTTTCGTTATTTTGCTACTGGTTGGGGATATAAGCTTGGAACAGGATTTTTAAAGAAAATCCAGGAAAACGGTATGATGGAAAGCTTAACATACGGCGCCGCGATCATTGGATTGATGGTCGTGGGAGGAATGACAGCTACGATGATCGATATCAATATCCCGTTACAGATCGGTTCGGGTGAAAATGCTGTTACAGTACAAAGTATCTTTGATGATATCGTCCCGAAAATTTTATCATTAGGTGCGTTTGGGGCTGTCTTTTATCTGCTGAAAAAAGAAGTCAAGCCGTTGATTATTCTGCTTGGATTAGCAGTAGTTGGTATTTTGGGATCCTTGATTGGACTTTTTTAAGGAGGAATTGTTGTGGCAACGATGATGGATTATATTCAGGAAGAGCAAGAAACATTAGTTGAGATATTGCAAGGATTTGTTCCTAAAAAAGAAGAAAGAAGATTAGCGATTGAACATTTAATGATTTTGGCAACAGGCTCTTCTGCCAATGCCTGTTTAGCAGCAAAGTACGCACTGGAGAAGTTGGCGCAGATCACTGTCACGATCGAGGAACCATACCACTTTAATCATTATGGTCATCTTTCAAAAGAAATTGAGACAGTTCTGGCGGTTTCTCAAAGTGGAAAAAGTGCCTCGACAATAGATGCCGTGGCGCATTTGTCAGAGCAAGGTCTTTACACCATCGGTTTGAGCAGTGATCTCGAAAGCCCCCTTGTGCAAAAAGTAAACGAAAGAATTGATTTAGGAACCGGGATCGAGACCGTTGGATTCGTGACGAAGGGATATGTCGCAACGGTATTGCAACTCTATCTGTTAGGCGTATCGATTGGCTACAGCAAAGGCTTATTGTCCGATGACCAAGTGTCGATTATCAAAAGCCAGTTAGAGAAGATGATTGAGGCCGTTCCTCAAGTCATTGATAAAACGATAGCTTTTTTTGAGAAAAACGTCAGTACTTTTAAACTAGCCAATCGGTTTGTGACAATTGGTTACGGTCCAAACTGGGGAACCGCAAAAGAATTTGAAACGAAATTTACCGAAACTGTTCGAGTACCTTCTCAAGGCGTGGAATTAGAAGCGTATATGCACGGTCCTTATCTTGAAGCAAACCATGAACATGTGCTTTTCTTTATTGAAGCGCCAAGCTCGAATCAAACAAGATCTCAGTTATTGTGTGATTATATGACTTCTCATGTGGGGAAAGCTTATACAATCACTGTAGCAGCAGCGGCTGACTCCGATACACTTGGGCTGGATGTTGCATGTGAGGAACTTTTTTCTCCGTTGCTCTTAGTTATTCCGTTTCAAATTTTCTCCTATCTTGGGGCAGCTGCTAAAGGAATCGATTTAAGTAAACGTATTTTTGACGATTTTGATCAAGTGTTAAAAAGTAAAATTTAGAGGTGGAAAAATGCTTAAATTTAATGAACAACAACAAATTGATGATATCCAAGGAATGTTAGACTTGCGCCCAGAAATTGAAAAGTTGGTCGACACCCTTGACGAAAAAGGCTTTGATGCGATCTATTATCTAGGAATTGGCGGCACGTATGCTTCTGCTATGCAAGCAGTTACTTATATCAATGGAAAAAGTGATCTGCCTGTTTATGTCCAACATGCGGCGGAATACTATACAACAGGGAACCGTCGCTTGACAAAAGACTCATTAGTTATCTTGTCATCTGTCACTGGTACGACACAAGAAGTGGTAAAGGCTGTCGCAGAAATCAAAAAAGTAGGAGCGACATTGCTAGGATTTATTGATACAAAAGGCAGTGTCTTGGCAGAACAGTGTGACTATGTCATCACGTATCCTGCACCAGGAACAGAACAAATCAAATTCTTTATGGTTGCGGATCGTTTAATGAAAAATCATGGGGATTTTCCTGATTACGAAGAGTATTATCAAGAATTGGATCAGCATCTAGCAAAAGGATTAGTAGAAGCAGAGAAACAAGCGGATGAATTTGGCCGATCGTTTGCGGAAAAACATCGTCATGATGCGATGCACTATTTCATCGGTGCGGGAAATCAATGGGGTGCTGTTTATTCTTACGCTATGTGTTACTGGGAAGAACAAAGCTGGTTGCGTTCTAAATCAATCCACGCCGCTGAATTTCTTCACGGGACGTTGGAAATCGTTGATGAAACAACCCCTGTGACCGTCTTTTTAGGCGAAGATGAACAGCGGCCATTATCAGAAAGAGTAGCTAAATTATTGCCAAGAATTTGTGGCGACTATACATTGATCGACACGAAAGACTATCCTGTTTCAGGAATCAGTGAGAAATATCGTGGCCGTGTACTGTCTCATTTATTGATGCATTGCGTGACACAACGCATTGATGCCTATGTCGAGCAAATGAATTGCCACCCAATGGAGATACGACGCTACTATCGCCAGTTTGAGTATTGATAGCATACAGAACTTAGATAACTCTTATAAGTTTCAAAGAAACGAGGCATATAACGCTTACTTCATAATGAAGAAGCAGGAATAGATTCAATTATGAACAAGCGGCCTACTGGTCAATCTACTCAGGATTGATCGATAGGCCGTACTTTTTTGACTTGTTAAGAGGTCTATGTGTTTAGCGATTGAAGATATATTAATAGACAAATAGAAGCGAAGGCTTTTTTCTTTTTTCTAATAAATTTTCTATTTAAATCACTTTGTCACAGGTGATTTTTTGTTTTTAATTGTGCATAGTGTAAATGATAGACTTTTCTTCCTATACTTGTTGCTGGGAAAAAATAGTGCCGCTTGATTGGAGTTGTGAGTTATTAAAAGGGTCTTATACCTAGACTCTCAAAAAAACATACTTTTTTCTCAGACGAAAAATTAATGTGGAAAGAATGAGCTATCACGGCATAATGCTGCCTTACATTGTTTAGTAAGCTGATTTTTTATAGATGAAAGCCTAGTGCATCTATTCTTCAACAACAACTGCTGTTCCGCTAGCTGTTACAACGATGAGCATGATATCAGAATTTACAAATTGATTATAACTAACACGGGTATTGATTATCGCGTTTGCAGATAGACTACGGGCTTGTGATTCTAATTCTAAAAGAGCCAATTTCCTTCCGCTTGAATATTCATTAGAATAAGTAGTAGATTTTCCGCCAAATATCCCTTTAATACCACTGATTGTATCTTTCACAATGTTAATTGAAATGACTTGTTCATTAAAGATAGCTCCTTTTACTTCACGAATTCTTTTATCCGCAATTGTTTCCGTTGTTACTGTAAACATATCCAATCCTCTTTTCTTATAATTTAATCTCAACAGTAAAAATGGTGGCATTATTATAGGCTAATGAACAATAGATATTTTCAAAAACTAAGAAATGATGTGGTGAAGTATCCTTTATAGCTAGTAATTTATCAGCTAAAAAAAGATCAATATTTTTTTTAATGCAGTCTTCCGTATTAACGATAAAGCTCATACTGGCATAAGTCCCTTTAGCAAAGAAAAGATCATCCTCTTTATTTTTGCTTTGAAAGCAAGGAATCACTTCATTTTCATTATGAACATAGAATAGTTGATCGAGGGACGAGAAGTTCATTTTTGTTGCTTTGATCAAATCAATCTCGGAATTATCAATAACCGTTTCCGGAAAAGGATGGAAGTAGCGATCCGCTCTTTCAAAGAAAGTTATTTCATTTAGCTTGTAGCGTTCTTGAGCCTGGATGATGTTCTGCACGGTATTTTTTATAGCAAGTAATTCGTCGATTTTTTTTTGAAGATTTTGTTCAGCTTCCAAAAAATAGTGGGCTACATCCTCTTCAGTTAAAACCGTTTTAATTGTTTTAAGAGAGTAGCCAATGTTCCTAAGAACGATAATTTGATATAATCTATAAACATTTTCTTCATCGAAAAAGAAATAACCATTGTCTCTCCTTTCCTTAGGTGTCAGCAAATCAATATCAATATAGTGCCGGATTGTGTGTTTTGAAATAGAAAATAAGGTTGCTAGTTCACTTGTTGTCAGTAATTTCATCGTTCGCCTCCTAATAATCAGTATATAGTGTCGGGTAACCACACAGTCAATAACAAATGTAATAAAGATAATAAATACGTTTGTAGTCAGTATCCTCAATA
This sequence comes from Enterococcus sp. FDAARGOS_553, assembly GCF_003812305.1. NCBI lineage: Bacteria > Bacillati > Bacillota > Bacilli > Lactobacillales > Enterococcaceae > Enterococcus > Enterococcus sp. FDAARGOS_553. The sequence continues at coordinate 344,714 of NZ_CP033740.1, read as the reverse complement.
TTGCGATAAAAAAACATTTTAATTTTTTCTTTAAACAAGTAGATCATAAATTTTCCTTCAAATCCGACCCTAGCCGTAGGTCGAAACGTATCTCTTATAGTACAATAATAGAAACAGGAAAATAGTTAGATGGAGGATACTATGAAAAAAAATATCAGAAAAAAACAAATGATTTTAGCCACTCTCTTGGTTTCTAGCCAAGTTTTAGTTGCCGCACCATTAGCATTTGCTGAAGAATCAACTTCAAGTGAAGGGCGCTCAGCAATCTCACAAACGATCGAAACCTCGTCTTCGGCAGCTTCAGAGACAGCAAGCTCAGAAACTGCGACTTCTACGACGGATAGTAAAGAAAAATTGCAGATCAATGCGGTAGCCATTGGTAATGCATTAACAAAAGAGCAAGAAAACTATACCCTGGATCAACTGGGGATCAAAGGAGAAACACCGATCTATACGACTTCAGGTTCCGATTTAATGAAATATATCCCTGATGGTGGCTTTACTAAAGATTGGGCGGTGTATAGTTCTGTCCGCATGCAGACCCTTGATAGTGGCGAAGGAATCACGGTGGATATTGCGACACCTAAAAATATCACCCGCATCACTGCCGCACAATACCAAAATGCCGCACTGACTGCTGGGATCACAGATGCTAAGCTAACAGTAGCTTCTGCTGTACCGATTGACGGTTCTGGGGCATTGGCAGGAGTCTACAAAATCGTTGAAGAATCCGGCGGCATCATCAATCAAGATCGTGTCAGTGTTGCGCAAGATGAAATGGATGTCTTATCAACCATTACAGAAGAAAACAAAGACAAAGAAGGCTATTCTGATGAAGCTCTGAATGCTGCACAAGAACAAGCGAAAACAGAGCTAGCTGCCCAAACAGCTGATGGCTCAGAATTGACCCAATCCGATATTCAAGCAACTGTTGAAAAAGCATTGAAAGACAATGGTTTAGAGGGAATCGTGACTTCGGATCAAGTTACTGAATTGACAACATTGATGAGCGACATGAAAGACAAAAATATTTTTGAAGATTTTGTCAAAGAGTTGGATCTTTCAGAAGCCCGCAAACAAATTGAAGAAAAATCCAAAGGACTATGGGAAAATGTTAAAAACTTCTTCAGTGGACTTTGGTCTTCGATCACGGGTGTATTTGGCGGAAATTCTAACGAATAAGCAGTTGGCTAAATGAATGTAATCAAAAACGAACGAAGGATAATGCAAGGCGGTCGTCATCTATGATGGCCGCTTTTTTCAAAGGAAAGGAATGTGATGAGTATGAGTTGTTTAGGAAACCTGATTTGGATGATTTTTGGTGGATTGCTTGGTGCAATTTCGTGGTTTTTGGCCGGTTGTCTGTGGTGTGTGACGATCATCGGTATCCCGATTGGTTTGCAGTGTTTTAAATTCGCTTCTTTATCATTGGCTCCTTTTGGAAAAGAAGTTGTCTATAGTGGTTCAGGGGTTTCTTTGCTATTGAATATCCTGTGGCTGATTTTTTCAGGAATACCTTTGGCAATCGCTCATCTGATGAGTGCCATTCTCTTAACGATTACGATTATTGGGATTCCTTTTGCGAAACAGTCGCTGAAACTAGCGGGTCTAGCATTGATGCCTTTTGGTGCCACGATCGTTTCAACAAATCGCTAAACAAAGTGATCTGCTTGATTTCCGGCAACAGCAATACCCATCTAGTAAAACTGCAAGATTTTCTTTTCGAATAGACAGATACGAAAAAGAGCCTTTTGACGGGCTCTTTTTTGCTTGCTCCGATAGTTGATTTACGACTCACTAGGGGAATGAAGCATAAATTTTCTAAGAAAGGATCGCTCAGGCAGCACAGTGAAAAGAAAGCGACTGAGTAAATAACCAAGTAATGCCCCAACGGTATTTGCAATCAAATCCACGACATCTGCCCCTCGCCAGCCGCCTAGGAAATAATTGCTTAAAAACTGCAGTACTTCGATACTAAAGCTGACCGAAAATCCCAGCAGAACAGCTCGAAAAATAGAAGTTTTGTTAGCCATCAAATAATAAAAAACAGCTAATGGCGCCAACATAATGAGATTAGGGAGTATCGAAAGATCTGCTGCTAAGGAGAAGTTGATGCGACTAAGCCAATCGGATTGATTGGCATAGACCCCTGTTTGGATTTGAAAAGGGAAAAAAGTCAAGTAAAGGACAGCGAAACTATAGAAAACAAAGCTCCAACCGTTATTTTTTGAAAAAGTGAAAGCTGAGCAGCATTGTAACGCAGAATCAAATAGCAAGTAACAAGAAATAACGGGATTAAGACCAGACCCGAGATCGTAAACTGCATTATTGATTGCTCCTCTCTAGATTAAGTGAGACAAGTATAACCAAATATAACAGTGTGGGCAAGAAGATAAATCCGCTAATTCGCTGTAAACAGACAGATTGTGTTACAGCTCATCGTATAAAGAAGATATAAAGAAATCCAGCGAACCTTGATACTATCTTTACAACATTTTTTTTAAGATAAGATCAAAGGAGAGGAAGAAGATGTTACTACTTTTAGGATGTTTGAGTTTTGGATTGATGCTTTATCTATTTTGGTTTCTGTTCAAGGGGGAAGAGTTATGATGAGCTTTGTTTTTCAAGGGCTGTTTTTCTTTTTTGTATTACTGATTTTAGCAGCCCCTTTAGGGTTTTATATCAAGATGATCATGACGGGGGAGACGCCCCGTTTCGTCCGCTTTATCCAACCGATCGAGCGGGGTTTCTATCGGTTGATCGGTTCAGAAAGTCAGCGAAAAATGTCCGCAAAACGTTATTTGATCAGTGTATTAGGGCTAGGAATCAGTTCGCTGCTGTTTTTGACGGTACTTTTAATGGTTCAAGGTTGGCTGCCGGGTGGAGCAAAGGTTGATAATCTGTCTTTTGATTTAGCACTTAATACAGCTGTCAGCTTTATCACTAATACGAACTGGCAAGCATATTCTGGCGAGTTGGCACTATCCAATAGTACACAAGTCTTTGGTTTGACTGTCCAAAATTTCTTGTCGGCGGCAGTTGGATTGGCTGTTCTTTGTGCATTCATTCGTGGATTGGTTCAGAAAAAAGAATCCTATTTAGGCAATTTTTGGCAAGACATGGTTCGCGGATTATTGTATATCCTATTACCACTGTCCACGATCATTGCGATTTTATTGATCTCTCAAGGAGTCGTTCAAACCTTCAGTAGCGGAATGGCCTACAACAGTTTGGAAGGAGAAAATCTTTGGTTATATCTTGGCCCTGTTGCTAGTCAGGTGGCTATCAAACAGTTAGGGACGAACGGTGGCGGCTTTTTTGGGGCCAATTCGGCCTATCCATTTGAGAATCCGACGATTTTTTCAAACTTTATCGAGAATTTAGCCATTCTCCTTTTACCAGCTGCGCTGATTTTTGCTTTTGGCTTTTGGGTAAAAGACTGGAAACAAGGACGAACGATTTTATTTGTTTCGCTGTTCTTCCTATTTGCCGCTTTTTTAGGTGTATTGATCAGTGAAAACTATGGACCGATTTTCAACGATGTCGTTGGTTCAGCCAATATGGAAGGCAAAGAAATTCGCTTTGGGATTGGCTGGTCAAGTTTGTGGGCAGTCAGTACCACGGCAGCTTCCAATGGATCGGTCAACGCGATGTTGGATAGCTTCACTCCATTAGGCGGTGCAGTGCCGATGTTTCTCATGCAACTAGGGGAAATCATTTTTGGTGGTGTCGGTAGCGGGCTTTATGGGATGTTAGCATTTCTGCTTTTAGCAGTGTTCATTGCCGGACTGCTTGTTGGACGCACACCAGAATATTTAGGCAAGAAAATCGAAGCCTTTGATATCAAAATGGCAAGTTTAGTCATTTTGACGCCGCTTCTGCTGACGCTGTTTGGGGCGATGGCGCTTGCGATGCACCCGGATATTTTGGAATGGTTGACCAACAAAGGGGCTCACGGATTTAGTGAGCTGTTATACGGAGCAACATCATTGGCTAATAACAACGGAAGTGCATTTAATGGGTTGTTAGCAGATACCCCATTCTTGAATGTCTTAGGTAGTGGACTCATGCTTTTCTCTCGGTATATTCCGATCATCGCCGTTTTATTTTTGGCTGAAAACATGGGACGCAAGAAGAAAGTAGCTGTGAATGACGGTACTCTTTCTACCGTCAATCCGACATTCGTCACGATGTTGATGATTGTGATTTTAGTGATCGGGGCATTAAGTTTTCTACCTGCATTGGCATTAGGTCCGATCGCAGATTTTCTTACACTGAAATAAAAAGGAGAAGAATAAAATGAAAAAGATATATCGCTGGGCAATCAAGCAAGCATTTCTCAAACTAGATCCGCGGCAACAAATAAAAAATCCAGTGATGTTCGTGGTTTATATTGGTGCCATCGCAGCGACGGTTCTCTGCTTTGAACAATCTGACATTCCATTGTGGTTTACCATCACGATCACCAGCTTACTTTGGCTCACATTGCTGTTCGCAAATTTTGCTGAAGCGGTCGCGGAAGGTCGTGGAAAAGCTCAGGCAGATAGCTTAAAACAAGCCAAAAAAGACGTCATGACTTACAAAATCAATGATTTACAGGATATCCAATCAGAGCAGTTCATCGAAATGAAGTCATCAGATTTGAAAAAAGGTGACTTGGTTTATGTCGTTTCTGGACAACAGATTCCGGCAGACGGCGACGTCATTGAAGGTGCTGCCTCGGTAGATGAAAGTGCCATTACGGGTGAATCAGCGCCAGTAATTCGAGAATCAGGTGGAGACCGCAGTGCAGTCACTGGCGGGACAACGGTGGTTTCCGATTACTTGGTCATTCGAGTGACGTCTGAAAATGGACATTCGTTTTTGGATAAAATGATTTCAATGGTAGAAGGGACACAACGCAAAAAAACGCCTAATGAAATTGGGCTGCAGATTTTTCTGATCACATTGACGATCATCTTTTTAGCGGTGGCAGTAACATTAGTCCCATTTACGGAATTAAGTAGTATTCTTTCGCAAAAAGGAACCGCGCTTTCTAGTATCGTGATTATTGCATTGCTCGTTTGTCTAGCCCCAACGACCATCGGTGCACTGATCTCTTCGATCGGGATTGCTGGAATGAGCCGTCTGACGAAAGAAAATGTTATTGCCATGAGCGGTCGTGCCATCGAAGCGGCTGGTGATGTCGATATTTTGTTATTGGATAAAACAGGAACCATTACACTGGGAAATCGTCGGGCAAGTGCCTTTCTACCTGTAGCCGGTATTAGTGAAGAACAATTAGCAGATGCCGCGCAGCTTTCCTCATTAGCTGACGAAACGGCAGAAGGCCGCAGTATTGTTATTCTAGCCAAAGAAAAATTTGGGATTCGAGAACGCGCTTTTGAACAATCCGAAGTGAAATTTATCGATTTTAGTGCCAAAACACGGATGAGCGGCATGGATTATCGTGGCGATCAAATTCGTAAAGGTGCGGCGGATACGATCAAGAAATATGTGCTCGCTCGTGGCGGTACCTACCCACCACAGTGTGACCAAATCGTAGCCAAAGTGGCGCACTCTGGGGGTACCCCGTTGGTAGTTGTCAAAAATGACCAAGTCATGGGGGTCATCTATTTGAAGGACATCGTCAAAAACGGTGTACAGGAAAATTTTGCCGATATGCGGAAAATGGGTATCAAAACTATCATGATCACAGGAGACAACCCGTTGACCGCAGCAGCGATTGCAGCAGAAGCGGGAGTCGATGATTTTCTCGCTGAAGCAACGCCAGAAAACAAAATGGAATTGATTCGTCAATACCAAGAAAAGGGACACTTGGTTGCCATGACCGGTGACGGAACCAACGATGCACCAGCATTGGCTCAAGCAGATGTGGCAATGGCTATGAATACTGGAACACAGGCTGCCAAAGAGGCTGGCAACATGATCGATCTGGATTCCAGTCCAACCAAATTGCTGCAGGTCGTACGAATCGGTAAACAGCTGTTGATGACTCGTGGTGCATTGACGACGTTCAGCATTGCCAATGATGTGGCGAAATATTTCGCCGTGATCCCTGTTCTTTTTTATGGCATCTATCCTGAACTGGCGCAATTGAACGTGATGCAGTTAGGTAGTCCGCTGACGGCGATCTTGTCAGCCGTGATTTACAATGCGGTCATTATCGTTGCTTTGATTCCATTAGCTCTAAAAGGAGTCAAATACAAAGAAAAACCAGCCAGCCAAATTTTGCGCCACAATTTACTGGTATATGGACTAGGCGGATTGATCGCACCTTTCATTTTTATCAAATTGATCGATATCGTGCTAAGCTTTTTCCTATTATGAACAAATTGAAAGAAGGATGCAGAAATGAAAAAGATTCTAGGGACTCAATTGCGTTTCTTGGTGTTTAGTATTTTGTTTTTTGGCGGGGTGTATACTGCTGTGATCACTGGTGTCGGTCAATTGTTATTTTCCAACCAAGCCAATGGTAGTCAACGAATGGTAGAGGGAGAAGTAGTTGGTTCAACACTGATTGGTCAGCAGTTCCTGCAACCAGGCTACTTTGCTGGCAGAAGCAATGCGGTCTCCCAATTGTCTCCGGTCTCTGCGGAACAAGAGGGACTGGTATCCGACAGAAAGACGGCGCTTCAAAGAGAAAATCAAATCACAGAGGTACCGGTTGATCTGGTGACTGCATCAGCCAGCGGATTAGATCCGCATATTAGTGTCGCTGCAGCCGAGATACAAGTACCTCGCATCGCCAAAGAACGTAAACAGAAGGAAACAGCCATTCGTGCTATAATAAAAGAAAAGACACAAAAAGATTGGTTTTCTGATCGAACATTTGTCAATGTGCTTGAACTGAATTTAGCATTAGATAAACTGTAAGTGATTGTTGATGGGAGAAGCAAACATGGATAGACCAATATCAGTAGATACATTGAAAGCAGAAAATCGAAAAAAAGGCCGGCTGCGGGTGTACTTTGGCTTTGCTGCAGGAGTAGGAAAAACTTACGCCATGCTTTTAGAAGCACAGGAACTAAAAGCCCTCGGCAAAGATGTGGTGATAGGCTACATCGAACCCCATGATCGTCCAGATACCAATAGTCTGCTGGCTGGTTTGCCGCAGATTCCGTTGAAAGAAATCCAATACAAAGGGATCACGTTGACTGAACCAGATATCGATGCGATCATTCAGCAGCAGCCTGCGATTGTCTTAATCGATGAATTGGCCCATACGAACGCTGAAGGATCAAGAAATCGCAAGAGGTATCAAGACATTGAAGAACTTTTAAATGCCGGTATTGATGTGCATACGACGGTCAATGTCCAACACATTGAAAGCTTGAATGATATTGTAGAAGAAGTCACTGGGATCGAAGTCAAAGAGACGGTCCCAGATACATTCTTCCAACAAGCAACATTGAAAGTGATCGATGTCGAGCCAGATGAGCTGATCAATCGGTTGGCACAAGGAAAAATCTATGCCAACGAAAATGCCAAGCGAGCGTTGCAGAATTTTTTTATCCCCAAAAAACTGGAACAACTGCGGGGATTGGCGATTCAGCGGGCTTCTGACCACATCAATCGAATCAGTGGCCGAACCAATGGAATCCAGAGCAAACTGATCACGATTGTCCAGGATGCATTCCCTAAAATGGCAGAAAAAAGTATTCGTTGGACAGCGCGATTAGCGCAAGGCCTAGGTGCTGAATGGACCGTGCTTTACATACGTTCGGAAGAAAAAAATGAAGCAACGACATTAGCCGAAAAGTTAGGCGCGGAAGTCGTTGTCATTGAAGAAGACAATTATTTTGAAACAATCATCGAATATGCCAAGCTGGTGGGAGCCACCGACATCATCATGGGTAAAAACCTGGCCAAGCCATGGTATGAGAAACTGTTTGTGGAAGAACTTGATGTGCGGCTACTGAAACGGTTGCCTGACACTGAGATTCATCTGATTCCTTACAAAGAAGAGCGTGCTTCTATTTTTTCTCTTTCCAAGAAAGTCATTGAAGGAGGGGGAAAGGATCTAGCGATTGCCCTGATCAGTGTTTTCTTAGCGACTGTGACCACTGAAGTGATGCAGTATTTGCATTTCGGTGATCAGAATTTGATGCTCGTCTATATCTTTTTTATTCTACTTGTGGCGCGGCTAACTTCGGGCTATTTCTGGAGCGCTCTTTCTTCGATCCTGAGCGTCCTAGCCTTCAACTGGTTCTTCGTTGAACCACTGTACTCCTTGACCGTCTATAAACAAGGTTATCCGATTACGTTAGTCATCATGCTGCTTGTCGCACTAATGATCAGTAATCTAATGGTTCGTTTAAAAAAACAAGCTGTTCATTCAATGGAAAAAGAACAGCAGATGGAAATACTTTATGAGTTGAACAAGCAATTTGTTCTAGCAGAAGACCGGCAGCAGATTTTTGATTTGTCAGCCACCTATCTGGCCCGCTTGTTAGATCGCGAAGTGATTTTGTATGATGCACAAGCGCAAAAGCAAAGCCAATATGGAGCAAAAAAACAATCCGCATTGAGTCATCCGGAAGAAGCGGCTGTTGCTTATTGGTCTGCCAAAAATCAGAAAGAGTCTGGCTATGGGACCGATACATTAAGTGGTGCAAAGGGATTTTATTTACCGATTATTGCCAATAGCAAAACATTGGCCGTTTTAGGAATTCGCAGAAGCCGTAATTTTTCACTTGAGAACAGCCAACTAAATTATCTGCGCTTAGTGTTGACCCAGTTAGCTGTGATTTTAGAACAAACAGAATTGAAGGATGAAAAAGAAAAAATTGAATTAGAAAATGAACGAGAAAAAGTTCGCAGCAATTTGTTGCGGGCCATCTCTCATGATCTACGGACACCTTTAACGGCGATTTCAGGAATTGCTGAAACACTCTTACAAAACAATGATTCCTTGAAAGAAGCGACTCGCAGCAAGTTATTGACAGACATTCAAAGTGAGTCTCAATGGCTGATCCGCATGGTGGAGAATTTGCTTTCGATCACTCGCATCAACATGGACACGATGCAAGTCAAGAAAACCGCAGAACCAATTGAAGAAATCATTGGTGCAGTCTATGAACATGCCAAAAAAGTCTATCCGGAAAAAGAGTTGATCGTTCAGCTGCCGGAATCGGTCCTGTTCGTGGAGGTAGATCCGATTTTGATGGAACAAGCAATTTTTAATTTGGTAGAAAATGCCTTTCGTCATGGTTCAGATTCGGGAAAAGTTTACTTGTCTGTCTTTCAAGAAGGAGCGAAAACGGTATGTGAAATAAAAAATACCGGGGAAATATCGATGAAGCAGTTTGAACGGATCCAATCAAATCTGTCTTCAGACAATGAAGTGCCGGTAGACTCAAAAAATGGTCTCGGCATCGGCCTGAGTATCGTCAAAACCATTGTTCATGCCCATCATGGCAAGTTGGAGATGGCCGTAGCAGATGGTCAAACGGTCGTACGCATTTATTTGAATTAACTGGAGGTGGGCATCATGGGAAGAACTGTCTTGCTGATTGAAGACGATCCGACGATCGCCGATTTTATGGAAGTCGTTTTAGAAAAAGAAAGGTATCATATTCGAGTAGCAGAGACTGGAATGGCTGCTCTGACGATTTTTCAGGAACAATCCTTTGATTTGATTTTACTTGACCTAGGACTACCCGATATTGACGGCATGGAGTTATTGAAAATCATTCGCAAACGGATGGCGGTGCCATTGATCGTGATTTCAGCTCGCAGCAATGAAAGCGAGAAAGTCAAAGCGTTGGATCTTGGTGCGGATGATTATGTGACCAAGCCATTTGGTATGAATGAATTGCTTGCAAGGATCCGCACAGCATTCAGGCATCGGAAGCAAGAGCCAATGCCGCTAGTCATCAAGAATGGTGAATTAACACTTGATACTGAAAGGCAGCTTTTGGCTAAGGCCGGAACAGAGATCCATTTAACCAAAAATGAGTACCGAATTTTAACTGTTTTGTTCCAACATCTAGGCAAAGTCGTAACGTACCAAACGTTGGCGACAGAAGTTTGGGGACCTTATGGCACTGATCCGCAAGTATTGCGGGTCAATATGTCAAATATACGAAAAAAGATCGAGACCAATACCATCAGTCCCGAATACTTGATCACTGAGATTGGTCTCGGTTATCGCTTAAGGGATCATCGCGACTTGTGAGGATTTTTAACAAGAGAAAGCAGACTGTTTTTCTATGAGGAAAGACAGTCTGCTTTTTTCTATTATCATGGACTAAAAATCGAACACGCTTATGCTTAGACGGTATCAGAACTTTAATCGTTAGCTTTGGTTTTTATTTAGACTAGCCATCAATCCTCTGAAGTCCAAAGAAAGGAGAGCAGAGGAAATTACTTTTTCATAACCCATTAGTACATGATTGAAAGGTTTTAAAGATTAGGCTGCTACGCTATTTAAAGAAGGCTATTCTTTGATTTTAGAAATCGTACGTCGAACTTTCGCAATGGAGTCTTGGGATTTGTTGCGGTTGATAAACATCAAAATCACATAGAGCGAATCGATGATACTTAGTTGAGAGATTCTGGAAGCAAGAGCTTCTGAACGAAATTCGATCTCTTCGGAAACAGAAATAAATACGACATCCCCTAATTTGGCTAGCGGAGATGCTGCGTGACTGGTAATAACGATAACTTTGGCGCCGCAATCTTTGGCGACTTGCGCAAGTTCAATCGTTTCTTTCGATTTACCCGTATGAGAAATCAACAGGGCACAATCTTCTGGGGTCAGTAACGCTGCTTCCATCAACTGAATGTGATAATCCGCACTGTGAACGACAGAAATCGGTGAGCGCAAGAATTTATGGTATGCATCAGCTGCAACGATTTCAGAACCGCCTACGCCAAAAAAGAACAATCGCTTGGCACTGTCGATCATTTGGACGGCTTGTTTCAAATCTTCTTCTTGCAGTAGTTTTCGCGTATCGGTCAATGTGGTGAGGTTGGAATCAAAGACTTTGCGCGCCATGGTCAGCTCGTTATCTGATTGCTGAATATTTTCGTGGAAAGAGATGGCGGATAAATCATTTTCTTGCATCAACATGGCCATCTTAAAGTCTTTAAAACCGTTGTAACCAAGTTTTTTTGTAAATTGAAAAAATGTCGAATCCGCCATTCCTAGCTCATTTGCTAAATCACTAATGGAACTATGGCTAACCTTACTGGGGTTTTCGAGTATGTAATCGGCGATTGCTTGTTCTTTGGGGCTTAAGTCTTTATAGAGGGTCTTGATTTTTAAGCGAATCGATATAGTCATAGTGTTTTTCTCCTTTTTCAATACATTCCGAAGCCTTCATTTTTAAAGTACAACGATTTCCAAAGAAATGCAAATAAAAAATATTTTTTATTATTTATATTTACAAAAAAATATTTTTTTGTATAATGAAGATAGAAATGGAGGCGCTATCATGGAGATTGGTATTATCGGTCTTGGCAAAATGGGCTTGAACTTAGCAAGCAATTTAAAAGATCATGGCTATCGAACGAAAGGGCTGGATCTTTCAGAACAAGCACGACTTGCTGCACGAAGGGAGGGAATAGAAACATATGAGACTATCAGCCAAATGGTCGCTTCATTTACTGGCAAACGAGTCATCTGGCTGATGCTGCCAGCAGGGGAAATCACAGAATCGGTACTAAAAGACTTGCTGCCACTTGTTTTACCAGAAGATATCGTGATAGAAGGTGGAAATTCAAATTATAAAGATTCGATTCGACGAGGGAAACAATTTGCAGACAAAGAGGTTGCCTATTTGGATTGCGGCACTTCAGGAGGAATCTCCGGTGCGCGCAAGAATGCTTGTCTGATGGTCGGCGGCGACTTAAATGCCTTTCATTCGATCGAACAAGTATTCAAAAATGTTGCTATTGAAGGCGGATATCTTTATGCAGGCGCATCAGGAAGCGGTCATTTCTTGAAGATGATCCACAACGGGATCGAATATGGCATGATGCAAGCAATCGGTGAAGGGTTCCAACTGATTGAGCAGAGTGAGTATGCTTTTGATTTAGCAGCAGTAGCCCATGTCTGGAACCACGGATCGGTAATCCGCAGCTGGTTGATGGAGATTGCCGAAGCACAATTTTCCAACAGCCCCCACTTAGAAGAATATCGGGGTATCGTTGCTGCTTCAGGAGAAGCCAAATGGACGGTGGAAACAGCACTGGAACTGGACGTTGCCGTTCCAACAATTGCATTAAGTCTTTTCATGAGAAATTTATCACAAGAACAAGACAGCTTCTCAGCAAAAGTGGTGTCTGCGCTGAGAAATGGATTTGGCGGACACGAAATCGTAACAAAAACGGAATAAAGGAAGGAGACTTAGGATGCTTGAGTATAACATTGCGATAGTCAACTCTAGTAGTTTTGGCAAAATATTTCCTCAACATATCCAGAGGCTCGAAAAAATCGGCACAGTGACTCATTTTGATGTGGAAAGTGACATTTCCGGGAAGGAATTGGCGCAACGTTTACAAGGTTATAATCTGATCATCGCCAGTGTGACGCCTCACTTTACAGAGGAATTTTTTGAACACAAAGATGAGCTATTATTGATCACTCGTCATGGTATTGGCTACAACAATATCGATCTAGAAGCTGCACGTAACCGTCAAACGATCGTTTCGATCATCCCAGCATTGGTGGAACGAGATGCGGTGGCAGAAAATAATGTGACGAATCTGTTGGCGCTTTTGCGGTGTACCGTAGAGTCATCTGTGAAAGTTCGGCAAGATCAATGGGAGTCACGAGCCAAATTCGTCGGGCGAGCATTGTTCAATAAAACAGTAGGTGTCATAGGTGTAGGCAACACAGGAAGTTGTGTCGTGGAGATTTTGCGCAATGGGTTTCGCTGTGAGGTATTAGCCTATGATCCCTATCAATCAGCACTCCACATACAAAGTTATGGCGGGAAGAAAGTTGAGTTAGATGAGTTACTGACTCGTTCAGACATCATTTGTCTGTGTGCCAATTTGACAGATGAAAATTATCATATGATTTCAACCAAAGAAATTGAAAAAATGAAAGACCAAGTATATTTGTCAAATAGTGCTCGCGGAGCACTTTTAGATGAACAAGCAATTGTAAACGGTTTAAAATCCGGGAAGATCGCTGGCTTAGCGACAGATGTTTTAGAAGAAGAACCGGGGCGCAAGGATCACCCATACCTGGCATTTGATAACGTAATCATGACACCTCATACGTCTGCTTACACAATGGAGTGTCTCGAACAGATGGGAGAAAAATGTGTGACGGACATCGAACAGATCATTCAAGGGCAATTACCAGAACGAGCTGTTCAAGATCAAAGCGATTTTCTTGTTTTCTCATAAGGAGGGAAGGAAATGTTAACTGATTTAAAAGTAAAAGTTGGTCCTCAGTTTTATCGTTACCATGAAGGTGCATTAGCCCATATTCCAGAGCTGCTGCAAGAATATCAAGCCAAACGATTATTAATCGTTCATGGCTCGATTTCATGGCAAAAAGCGCAACCCAAATTGACTTTTATCAACGAGGCGCCCCAGGATGTTTTTTATCATCAGTATACTGGGGAATGCAGTTACTACGGTGCAAATTTGATCAAAGATCAAGTAGAAGCACATCACATTGACTTTATCATCGGTGTCGGCGGCGGAAAATTGACCGATTTGGTCGGGTACGCAGCCCATCTGACCAATACGCCATTTGGTGTCGTGCCAACCTTAGCAAGTAATTGTGCACCATGGACACCGTTAGCTGTGATGTATAAAGAAAACGGCGAATCTGAAGGAATGTCAGAGCACTTCTTGCGGCAAGCAGCTTTTTTGATTACAGATCCGACACTAGTGATTGATGCGCCAGTTTCCTACTTTATTGCTGGACTAGCAGATACCTTAGCAAAGTGGTATGAATCAGAAACAATTTTGGCGCAACCACAGCTTCAACATGAGCCTTTTCTACAATTGGCTGGCTACACAGCCAAACTATGCGAGAAAGCGATTGTATCTCAGTCAAAACAAGCAATCCAAGATATGGAAGAGCAAAAGGTAACAGAAGAATTCATTCACTTGTCAGAGATTGTGTTTGCAGTTGCCGGTTTAGTTGGTGGATTGGGTGACAAATACGCCCGCAATGCGGCAGCCCATGCGATGCATGACGCAATCAGCAAATATCTACCAGCAAGTCATCAGTTTTTGCATGGTGAAAAAGTTGCTTACGGCATTTTTTATCAATTAGCGATTGAAGAAAGATGGACGGTCATTGATCAGTTATTGCCGTTTTATCGAGAATTGCAGTTGCCAATGTCCCTGCATCAAATGGGGATCTATCCAGAAGACCCGCAAGTGATCGATCAGTTGGTGGCATTTGTTGATTCAAAAGAGAAAGTTCATCTGATTCCGGTTTCTATAACGAAAGAACGGCTGAAAAAAGCACTTTTAGATTTAGAAAACTATATCGAGCAGGTTTAGGAGGAGGAAAAATGGAAACTTTAAGCATTACACAGAGTTTACTGATTGCTTTATGGGTTGCGGCAGTCATGTCTAGATGGCTTGGTGGTGGGGCAACACTAACCCTTCGTTTCTCGCCATTGATGACTGGGTTGGTTGTTGGGATCGTGATGGGGGATGTAGCGCAGGCGATGATCGTTACTGCTGCACTACAGATGATTTATATGGGGGTCTTCTCTCCCGGCGGCTCAATGCCAGCTGAACCATCGATTGCTGCGGCTATTGCTGTACCGGTAGCATTATTAGGTAATCTGAAGCCCGAAGCGGCGATCGCAGTTGCTGTCCCAGTGGGACTTTTAGGCAGTTATTTGTATCAGTTCCGGTTCTTTATCAATACATTTTTAGGGAAATATACGGATAAAGCAGTGGAAGACATGAATACAAAAGCAATTACTCGTTCGATCATTTTGTATCCAACGTTGGCCTCATTTATTTTATTTGTACCGCTTGTTTTCATCGCACTTTATCTGGGTGCACCACTGATCGCTGATGTCATCAATGCCCTTGAAGGGACTGTCGTCATCCATATTCTGGAGGTAGTAGGTGGTGGCTTGGCAGCGATCGGGATTGCAACGACTGTTTATGTCATTGGTCGGAAAGATTACATGGTTTTCTTTTTCCTTGCCTATTTTATGAGTGTCGTACTGAAATCATTGGAAATCACTATGGTTACTTACGCAATCTTTGGTGTTCTGATCGCATTGATCTTTGTACAATCACAAAAAGGAAAATTAGCTCCAGCTGCTGAAACGAATACGTCCAATGCATCCTTTGATGAGGACGATTACGATGATGGATTCTAAGAAACAAGGAGGAAGGAAAAAATGACAGAATCAGTGAAAGCAACACAGATCGCTCCAGAGGAGATCACAAAAAAAGATGTCACGAAAGCATATCTTCGCTGGCACTTTGCCAACGAGATCCCTCATTCATTTGAACGCTATCTGGCACCGTCACTTTTATACGCAATGATGCCGATTTTACGAAAATTATATAAGAACGAAGACGCCCTCAAGGCTGCCTATAAGCGGCAACTGCTCTTTTTCAACACGCAATTGAGCTGGGGGGGCGGCGTGATCACAGGCCTGATGTCTTCTATGGAACAGCAGCGGGCAGAAGAAGAACATGAAAACAAAGAAGTTCTGATGCAAGATGATTTGATGTACAACACAAAAGCAGGGTTGATGGGTGCTTTAGCAGGGATCGGTGATGCGATCGATTCTGGAACAGTACAGTATATCTTTATTGCGATCGCTGTCCCATGGGCCCAGCAGGGAAGTCCGCTAGGTGCATTGTTCCCATTTGTCTGTTTCGCTTTATACCAAGCATTTTTAGGTGTATTTTTTGCTCGACAAGCTTTTGCAATGGGACGAAACGCGACCGGATTGATGCAAAGCACCGGTGTTCAGACAGCAATCGAAACGTTGTCTGTTCTCGGGTTGTTTATGATGGGGGTCTTAGCTGGAAACTATGTCAATGTTTCTTCTTCGCTGAAATTTGATATTTCAGGACGAGAATTTATCATTCAAGATATTCTTGACCAGATTGTTCCAGGTATCTTGCCATTGGCTGTTGTAATGGGTGTTTATTGGTTCTATACGAAAAAAGGCTTAAAAGTTACGCAAGCACTGCTCTGGCTGACTTTGATCTTGATCATTCTAGCCGGCGTAGGGATTTTATAGAAAAGGAAGTGGAAAACAATGGGTGTAGTAAATTTAGCACGTGTGGATGAACGGTTGATTCATGGGCAAGTCATGATGACGTTGTCTCAAAAAAGCGGGGTCAACTCTATCTTCGTCGTTGATGAAGTGGTTGCTAAGGATAAATTCATGCGAGATCTATACAAAAATGCCGGCAGTCGCACAGGACAAAAAACGATTGTCGTGACACCAGAAAAAGCAAAATTTTATTGGGATGAATATGCGTTTAAAGAGTACAACTGCATCCTGATCGCAAAAACCATCAGTGTGATTTATGATCTGGTCACCCATGGTGTGCCAATGAAAGAGTTGAACATTGGCGGGATCGCACAGAAAGATCCAGAAAAAGATCTGTTAGTCACAAAATCCGTCTACTTGAATAAAGCAGATGCCGCAAGATTAAAGGAAATGAATGAACACTATGGAGTCGAAAACATCTATTTCCAAGCAACACCTTCTGCTCCTAAATCCTCTTTAAAAGAGGTCTTGAAACAATTCGGATTATAACTGCCAAATACAGCAACTGAGCTAGTTCCATCAATAACAAAAAAGCAACGGTCATTTGATGGTTGCTAGCTCAAAGGCTGTTGAAAACGTGCTGGATCCTTCGAAGAATGGGAGATGAAAAAGATGCAGAAAGACCGTTTCAATGATTGGCTGTTTCGTTACCGCTATATTTATCGTTCTCGCTTAAGTGACCGCAGCAAAAAAAGATTCCTAAATGCTTTAGTGACAGATATCTCACAAATAAGAAAAGATATTCGCGTAATCGAATATGATTTGAAACATAAAGCAGCTTCGAGAAATGTTTACATCGGAGATATTGCTCAAGCAGATCGAATCATTTGTACGTATTATGATACACCGCCGCAACATTTTGGCGCTTATCATTTTTTTGATCGAAAGGCGCAAGGTCGTCAAACAATGAATTTTATTCTTGTCAGCTCATTCATAACGATTGGGATCGGCGCAGTAGCGACATGGTTCTATAGTCAATTTGCTGCTGACGGTTTTGTACTTTTTTCTTGGCAAACATTTTTCTTAGTTCTGGCATTTGGTTCGTACTTTCTTTTATTGGGAAAAGTGGTAAAAGGGGCGGTCTTCCAGAAAAACTTAACGAGAAATACTTCTTCGGTTTTGGCATTATTGGCTTTAATCAGTGAAAATGAACGACAAAACACTGCGTTTGCGTTCTTGGATGAAGGAAGCTATGGCGAACGAGGATTAGAAGTTTTGCGAGACTCAGCCAAACGCAAGGCTACGATTTATTATCTGGATTCTGTTGGTGCCAAAGCACCTCTACATGTAGTAGGAACAGAGTTTGATCGCAAACAATTAGCACGACTCGGAATCCTTCAAGAAGAAGGAATCCATGCAACAATCAATTATGTGATCAGCGGAAATAAGGAATCAACAGAGGGATATTATCTGCCTAAACAATTATTAAGGCAAAAAGACATCAATATGGAAAATGTAAACAAGACGATTGCCTTGTTACAGTAAACGTTTTGCATGGAAATCCATGCAGGGAGACAAAGGAGGAATGACAATGTTGGGAATCGTACTTGCTACTCATGGCACATTAAGCGATGGACTGAAAGATGCGGCAACAGTCATCATGGGAGCAGTCGAAAATATAGCGACAGTCAATTTGTATCAAGGAGATGATGTTCAAGCACTGGGAGAAAAAATCAGTACCGCGGTACATCAAGTCAATCAACAAGAAGGGGTGCTGATCTTAGTAGACTTACTGAGCGCTAGCCCTTACAACCAGTCAGTTTTGACGATCAATCAGTTAGAAAAAGAGCTGCAAGAAGAAGTTTACGTTATTGGCGGTACCAACTTGCCGATGGTGTTAGAAGCAATCAATCATCAATTACTGCAAACACCAATTGCATCAGCGGCACAAGCAGTGATCGATCAAGGAGAAGATAGTGTTGCTTTTTGGCATATCTCGAATGAGACGCCAGCTGCTGGCGATGAGGATGACGATGATGATTTTTAAGAAAGGATGTTGACTATGAAATGGGGCTTTAGATGGTATGGCGAAGGAGACTCGATTCCTTTGCAAAATGTCCGTCAAATACCTGGCATCAATGGGGTCATCGGCACCTTGTTAAACAAACTGCCAGGAGATATTTGGGAAATTGCCGAAATTGAGGAATTAAAACAATCAATCGAAAAAGAAGAACTGACATTACTAGGAATCGAAAGTGTGGCGATCCATGACGCGATCAAGGCAGGAACAGAAGAACGGGATCACTACATCGATCATTACATTCAGACGATCAAAAATCTTTCTGCTTGTGGCATACATCTGATTTGTTATAGTTTTAAGCCGATTTTTGGTTGGGCAAAAACCAATCTTTTTTATGAAAATGAGGATGGCAGTTTCTCATTGCTGTATGACCAAGCAGTGGTTGATGGGATGGAACCTAGCGAAATGTACACATTGATCCACAGCCAATCAAAAGGATTCAAGCTGCCTGGTTGGGAAGAAGAACGGTTAAAGAAATTCAATCAGCTGATGAAGACTTATGACGGAGTGACAGAAGAGGTTCTTTTCGATAACTTGGCTTATTTTCTGAAACGAATTATTCCTGTTTGCGAAGAAATGAATGTTAAAATGGCCATCCATCCGGATGACCCGCCTTGGGAGATCTTCGGCTTGCCGCGAATCACCAAAAACTTGTCTGACTTGAAAAAAATATTGTCTATTGTTGACTCTCCTTATAATGGATTGACGCTATGCACTGGTTCGTTAGGCGCCGATCCGAAAAATGAACTAGTGTCGATCATCCATGAGGTTGGCGACCGAATTAATTTTGTACATTTCCGAAACGTTCTCTTTATGGGAGACCGCAAATTCAAAGAGTCTGCACACTTGTCTACAGAAGGTTCACTAGATATGTATGCCATTATGAAAGCCTTGGTGGATGTAGGATTTACTGGAGTGATTCGTCCAGATCATGGGCGAACGATCTGGGGGGAAGTAGCAATGCCAGGATATGGTCTGTATGATCGAGCTTTGGGGATTAGTTACTTGCAAGGACTGCATGAAGCGGTTGTCAAATCGCAAATGTCTGCAGAAATTGATCAGAAAGCGGGGGAATAGAATGGCAAACGTCGAATCATTGACCGAACATTTAGCGGCTACGAAAGTTTTACCGCTTTATACCGCCATAGACATGTCGTTGCTAGATCCACTAGAAGAATTATTGATTAAACATGATATTCGTTTGATTGAAGTGACTTTCCGCAGCGAACTGGCGTTAAAAGCAATCGAACACTTAGCACGCTCAGGGAAGTTGCTCGTGGGAGCCGGCACGGTGAGAACACTTGAAGAAGCCCAACAAGCGGTAGCAAAGGGGGCCCAGTTTATTGTCTCTCCAGCTATTGTTCCAGAAGTTATCGATCACTGTCTAAAGAATCAGATTCCGATTTTTCCAGGAACAGCGACACCAAATGATATTCAGAAAGCCGTATCGTTTGGGATCAAAACTGTGAAATTTTTTCCAGCAGATATTTATGGCGGGTTACAAGCAATCAAAGCGTTAAGCGGTCCCTTCTATGATGTTCGATTTTTGCCAACTGGCGGAATCTCTAAGGACAATTGCCAAGACTACCTTGCTCATCCGCAAGTAATCGCAGTTGGGGGTTCTTTCATCCTTTCAGAAGAGCTGGTCAGAGATTATGAGCAAGGGGATGCACATTTAGCATCCTTAAAAGCAATTCTTGAATCGACCTGAGTATCAAAACGAAGAGCGGTGCGATCTAATGCTAGACGCATGGCTCTTTTTTAAAATAAAGTAGGAGAAAGCGAATGAACACAATCCAACTAGTAATTTTTGACATGGATGGCTTAATGTTTGAAACAGGACGACTTGCCTACCGTGCCTATCTAAAATCTGCTGAAGAACACGATTTTGAATTGATCCACGATGTCTATTATTATTTGACCGGGAAAAGAGAAGCCGAGATTCGTCAAGGAATGAAAGAGTTGTACGGCGATGTCCCTGTCGACCAATGGCGGGATTCGATGAACCGATACAAAGAAGCCATTTTAGCCGAAGAAAAAAGAGTCTACAAAAAGCCAGGTTTGCTCGATTTACTAAAGGAGCTGAAGCAGCACACCTGCCAAATCGCATTAGCCTCCTCTTCTTCCCGAGAAAAAATCGCCACCTATTTTGAGCTAGAAAAGATGCCGTCTACCTTTGATATCATCGTAGCTGGCGATCAAGTCAAGCAAGGAAAGCCCGATCCGGAAATTTTTTTGACGGCTTGTCGTCAGGCGAAGGTTCTCCCAAAAGATGCCTTAGTCTTAGAAGACTCGTTTGCCGGGATAGCTGCTGCTGAAAAAGCGGGCATCTCAGCGTTTATGGTCGAAGATGATTTGACAGACTTACCGACAAGAAAAGGAAGATACCCATTGAGCAAACAACCAATCATCGACAAAGAGGCGCTCTTTCAAGGTGTTCGGCGTTTTACTGATTTAACCGAAGTCAAAGACTTTTTACTAGCCAATCAATTACTTGGATAAGCGGGACATTGTTTGGTTTAATCTAGATGAATGGTGCTGACTAGCTCTTGAGACATCTTGCAGACCATTCATCTTTTTCTTTTTTTCGGAATTTAGTGGAAAGAGAAAATGAATACGCATCCAAAAAAAAGATTGCAATTCTACAGAAACGTGCTATAGTTTAAAATTGAACCGGTTCAATTTTTTAACAAGCTGATGATTTTTATTAGATCGTGAAGGGGATCAACACTCGTTACCAAAAGCAAATCAATGAATCCAGCGATTCATAATCATTAGAAAATGGATCGTGAAAAATGGCATCAGAGAAAGGTGAGAAACATGGCTTCGATTCGAGATGTTGCGCAATTAGCAGGTGTTTCTGTAGGGACTGTTTCCCGATATTTGAATGGACATCAGCTGAAACAATTGAACAGAGAAAAGATTGCTGCTGCTATTGAGTCGCTTGACTACAAAGAGAATATTATTGCGAAGGGTTTAAAGAACAATCGTAGCTATTCATTTGGCTTATTGATGAATCGCATCTCCAGTCGTTTTGGCTCGGAAGTTGTTTCTGGTATCGAGAAAGTCGCGGAAGAAAATGGCTATAGTATTTTGCTGAGTGGTTTTACGAATAGCAAAGAGGACCATGACAAACTCGATTATTTATTGCAGCATGCTGTCGACGGATTGATTGTTTTCTTTTCTGATGAAAAAAAGTTTGATTTGTTGAAATGGCAGGACATTCAGATACCCATTGTCTTTTTGAATCATCCTGAGACACAAGGAATCGCCGATGTTCTCTTATTGAACGACCGTCAAAGTGTTTTTGACGTCATCAACCATTATTTAGCAGCTGGACATAAAAAAATCGGTTATCTTTCCGCTCCACAGTCGGATCACACTGCGAGAGAACGACTGTTTGGTGCGCAAGCTGCTATGGCAAACAATGAAGCAGAAATGAAAATCGTGGTGGGGGACTACACAAGACAAAGCGGTTATCGGGGAACTGAAGAATTAGTCGCATGGGGAGCGACTGCAATTTTTGTCAGTAACTACAACATGTCAGTGGGGGCTTTGGAATGTTTCAATCAAAAGAGACTGATCGTTGGAAAAGATATCGCCTTTGGTCACTATGATTATCTTTCTGAAGCAGAACAGAGTTTGTTGCCGCAAATAACTGTGAATCCGCCAGCAGAAAAAATGGGGGAGAAAGCCGCAGAACTTGTCTTAGAACGAATCAAAATGGGAAAAGCGGCCACTGAAAAACAAGTGGTCTTAATGGATAATCAATTACTAGGATTACCGAAGGGAGCAGAAACATGAAGGTTCAATTTCCAGAAAATTTTTGGTGGGGTTCCGCAGCAAGCGGCCCACAGACAGAAGGTCGGGTAGCCGGGGACGGTAAAGGCGAGAATATTTTTGATTACTGGTATGCCAAAGAACCGGAAAAATTTTTTGATCAAGTAGGTCCAGACAAAGCATCGGAAGTCTATCTCAACTACAAAGAGGATGTCCAATTGATGGTTGAAACCGGCCATAACTCTTTTCGGACTTCGATTCAATGGAGCCGTTTGATTCCTGATGGAACGGGGGCAGTCAATCCTAAAGCTGTTTCTTTTTATAATGATTATTTTGATGAATTGATCAACAATGGGATCGAACCATTTGTCAATCTGTATCACTTTGATATGCCAATGGCATTACAAGAAAAAGGCGGCTGGCTCCAGCGAGAGACTGTGGAGGCATATGCCAGATATGCCAAGACATGTTTCGACTTGTTTGGGGATAAAGTCAAAAAATGGTTTACTCATAATGAACCGATCGTTCCTGTTGAGGCGGGCTATTTGTATCAATTGCATTATCCAGAAGAAAGTAACATGAAACATGCCATTCAAGTCGGATTTAATGAAGCATTGGCTTCCGCTTTGGCGATCAAGGCTTACCATGAAAGTGGGCAAACTGGTCAAATCGGCATCATACTGAATCTAACTCCAAGTTATCCAAGAGACAGTAATAATCCCGAAGATGTTCGAGCAGCAGAAATCGCGGATGCTTTTTTCAATCGTTCATTTCTTGATCCTGCGGTCAAAGGAATTTTCCCAGAAGAACTGGTGAAAATCGTGAAAGAATTAGACATGGTACCTGAGATGCAAGCGAGCGATCTCGACATCATCAAAAATAATACTGTCGATTTGTTGGGGGTCAACTATTATCAGCCACGGCGGATCAAAGCGAAAGAAACGCCTGTCGATTCTGCAGCAGAGCCAATGCCAGAAAATTATTTTGATGTGTATGATATGCCAGGCAAAAAAATGAATCCTTATCGTGGTTGGGAAATCTATGAAAAAGGCATTTACGATATCCTGATCAACCTGCGGGATAACTATGGCAACCTGCCGTGCTTTATCTCCGAAAATGGCATGGGGGTTGAAAATGAACGTCGTTTCTTAGGTGAAGATGGGATGATTCATGATGACTATCGGATTGAATTTGTCTCAGAGCATTTGAAATATGTTCATCAAGCAATTCAAGAAGGGGCAAATTGCCTAGGCTACCACATGTGGACCTGCATGGACAACTGGTCATGGACCAATGCTTACAAAAATCGATATGGCTTTATTTCTGTTGATTTAGAAAATGACCGCAAACGGAGTATCAAGAAATCAGGATATTGGTTCAAGCAAGTCTCTGACAATAATGGCTTTGAGGGATGATTTTTCCGTGAGCGTGCGCCTATAAAATGTCTGGTAAATCCAAACTAGAAGAGCGGATCAAACAATTAAAGCAGATAGAGGAAAGGCGATCTTTCTTTTATCTGCTTTTTCGTTGGTTCATAAATAGGGTCTGGAAAGGTTAAATGTAGGATGATTCCGAGAAAAGCATGGAATATTTTACAAGAAATCGAAAGGTTCAATGCTAAAATAGATAGAAAAGGAGGAACAGTATGAAAAAGGTTCACTATGATGAAATAGTTGGCATTGAGGCCTATGCGTTAGAAAAGTATCAAAAGAGCTTTCCCCTCCATTTTCATGATTATTATGTAGTGGGTATTTTGTTAGCAGGAAGAAGAAAGCTGTATTGCGGAGAGACACAAATCCTCGAAAAAGGCGATCTGAATTTATTCAATCCCTATCAGCCTCATAGCTGCCAAAGTCTGGAGAACCAAGAAATTACCTACCACGCCCTCAACATTTCCAAGCAAGCAATGACACAAGTGGTAAAAGAAATTACCGGCAAAAAGGATCTGCCTTATTTTAGTCAAGTCATCCTGCGAAACAATAGCACAGGAGAACTAGTCGAAGAATTGTACCAAGCGATTCTTTCAAAGAAATCACCTCTATATCGAGAGGAATTGATGTATTTGCTTATTGAAAACTTACTTGCCTATACAGCAGAAGGGTATCAGAATGAACCCGTTGAAAATGTCCTGTTAGAAAATGTTTGCCATCATTTACAAAAAAATTATACAGAAGACATTCGTTTAGAGAATCTCGTTGCGTTGACGAATTTGAAAAAAAGTTCTTTCATTCATCAATTTACAAAAAACTATGGCATGACACCTTATCGGTATCTGTTATCGATCCGAATTGATGAAGCAAAGAAATTACTGGCAAAACAGCAGTCCTTATCAGAAGTGGCGTTGATGACGAATTTCTCCGATCAAAGTCATTTCTCCAATGTATTCAAAAGCTTTATTGGGCTGACACCAAAACAATATCAAAAAATGTATTTAAGGAGTACAGAATGAATCATTTATTTAAGAATCCCCATGTCACTGCCTTGATCACGGTTTTCTTCTGGTCAACAACTTTTATTGCCACAAAACTGCTGCTGATTGATTTTTCACCCACGGCGATATTATTTTTACGATTTATCATCGGACTAGTGGCGTTGAGTGTGTTATCCAAATTTAGCAGGATACACTATCACTTTCGTCAACATCTTTATTTGATGGCAGCAGGAATATCTGGCGTTTGTTTTTATTTCTTTTTAGAGAACATAGCTTTAAGTTATACAAGTACATCGAATGTTGCGGTGATTGTTTCCATTTCTCCACTCTTCATTGGCTTAGCCTCTGCTCTCATTTATCGAACGAAATTAAAGGGAACATTCTTTATTGGTTTTTTGCTTTCTTTTTGTGGTATTTTTCTGATCAGCTTTGCAGGAAATCTTTCGTTTCATCCCTTTGGCGACTTTTTAGCTATAGCAGCCGCCCTGATGTGGATGGTCTATTCACTGTTGGTCAAAAAGATCGCTAGTTGGGGACATTCCGTGATCGACACGACGAAAATGATCTTCCTATATGGCATTCTATTTATTATGCCGCTGTTCTTTTTGACGAAAAGTTCCCTTTCGTTAGATAAATTGCTTCAAACGGACAATCTGCTTTATCTGCTGTTTCTTGGACTGGGGGCTTCCGCGTTGTGCTTCGTTCTATGGAATTACACCGTCGAACAGCTAGGTGCTGTTATGGCTGGCCTCTATATTTATTTGGTTCCTGTGACGACATTATTTGCTTCTTTTCTTATCCTAGGAGAAGGGATCAGTTTAGTGAAACTACTAGGCGTGACGTTAACGCTATTCGGTCTTTTTGTATCAGAAGGAAAATCAAGCCTTCCAATAAGGGCAAGACTAAAAAAGACAAAACTAAAGAACCAAGATGAGTAATGATCAAAAGCAATGGGGAAAATTCAAGCAATTCTGACTTTGTAGGTCTATTCCTTTTTTAGAAGGGGAATAGACCTTTTGATTTTGAATAGGAGTAAATGATTGCAGTCGAAATATATCGTTGGCGGGATCACTGCAGGAGACATAAAAGAGTAAGCCGCTGGGAGAAGGGATTGATGAGGGGGGTTCAATATTGTCTTGCTGGCACTGTATGATATAAGGAAAAATAAAGAATGAGAACCAAAGTATCTGACAGGAGAACACGTATGAAATTGTGCAGGAGCACAGAGTACTCCTGCAGCGCAGCGACAGTCAGCTACCCAAACTTATGCCCCAGTCCATTTGTTGTGTTGCCACTTATTGAAGTTATACGGTGGCTAAATGAATGAGTGGATTTTCTGTATCAGAAAAAAATTTTTATGGATTAAAGGAAATCAATCGTTGGAAAGCGCAGATCTTCAATGTTTAAGAAGTTCTTGGCAATCAGAACATTACCACCGAACAGAGGTGCCTGTTCGCCCAAACGACTGTTTTTGATTTTCGTATTCTGAGTGAACTGACTGGTTAATTTTTGTTGCAGGTCTTTGGTCAATTGAGGGATTTTGCGATAGACAGAGCTGTTGATATAAACCTCTTCAGGATCGAAAAATGTAATGACATTATTTAAGCCGATACTCAAAAATTCGACATTTTGTTGTGCTAGTTCAAGCGCTGATTTCTCGCCAGAACGAATAGCCTTTGCAAAAATATCTGAATTGACAAGCTCTTTTTTTGTATAGTGACTGTAGGTATCGAATAAAACTTTATTAGAAGCGTATTGCTCTAAACACCCGCGATTTCCACAAGGACAAAGGTTTCCATGAGGGAACAATGTAGAATGACCCACTTCTCCAGCTGTTCCGTGAGTTCCTGTCTGTAAACGTCCATTTACAATAATGCCGACACCGATGCCGCTATGAATACTGACACTGAGCAGATTAGTTGAATCAGACGAAAAGCAATACTCTCCTAATGCAGTCAAATTTGCTTCATTTTCGATATAGACTGCGGTATGGTATTTCTGACTAAGGGGAGAGACCAAATCAATGTGTTCCAGATCATAATAGGGTGTAAAAGTGATGTTCTCCTGATTAACGATACCGTGGATCGCTAAACAAATACCAACCAATCCATGGGTAGTAGGAGGCATCTTGGGGGTAAATTCTGCCATTATCGAATCAATCGTGGTGAATACGTTGTCTTTTGTAATCAAGATATCTTGTTTTTCCAAAATGGCTATTCGTTGACCATTGATATAAGATAGCATGCCATTGACATAATTATAACCAATATCAAACGTAATCGCTAAGCTGCTTTGATGATTGAACTGAAGCTGGATAGGTTTGCGTCCGCCAATCGATGTGGAATCACCAATTCCTACTTCTTTGACAAAATCGGTTTCAATCAATTTTTTCATTATTTGCGAAACAGAGGCTTTGTTAAGATTCGTTAAGTTGGAAACTTCAGCTCTAGAAATATGTTCGTTATCAATGATGGTTTTCAGGACGGCAGCTTCATTCTGCTCTCGGATGCCCATTTTGTTAATAATCATAGTATCTCCTTCTTCGTCTATAGTAATGTTAGTTTACCGTGCAAATTAATAAAGTGCAAGTTTATCTGTAAAAGGAGATATTCCTCAGTTAGGTGCTTAAAAAAGTCTCAAATAACTATTGAAAGCGCTTGACAAAAATGGATGGGTCGTTTACTATCCAATTAGTTAGTTTTTTAAGCAAATTAACCTAAAAGCAATATTTTGTAAACCATAACAAATAAGAATTTCATCAGTAGCAAAGGAGAAGAATATGGCTTATTTACTAGGACTGGATCTAGGAACGAGTTCTTTGAAAGGATTGGTTTTTGATCACTCAGGGAATCTGATTAACACTGCTAGTGCAGACTATCCATTGTCGTCCCCCCGACCTGGATTCAGTGAGCAAGATCCTAATCATTGGCGTCAAGCGGCTCATGCAGTTATCAAAGCGTTGATCGATAAAGTGCCTGAGTTGCGCAAAAAATTGATCGGCATCAGCTTTTCAGGACAAATGCACAGTTTAGTCTTGCTAGACGAACAAAACAAGGTCATTCGACCAGCAATTTTGTGGAACGATGTTCGGACGACGAAGCAATGTCAGCGAATCATGGAAGAGATGCCAGAGATTCTTTCAATCACAAAGAACATTGCACTAGAAGGATTCACATTACCTAAAATCTGTTGGGTTCAAGAACATGAGCCTGAGAACTGGCAGAAGGTCCAGCACTTGATGCTGCCGAAAGATTTCTTAGCATTGTGGCTATCAGGTACCTATTCAATGGATTATTCGGATGCTGCTGGGACATTACTACTGGACAGTGAGAAGAGCTGTTGGTCTGCAGAAATCCTCAACAAGTTTGCTATTCCAGAAGAAATCTTACCGACACTTTTTGAATCAGCAGCTGAAGTCGGGACACTGGTCCCTGATTTACAAACAGAATTTGGCTTTGAAAAAGAAGTCAAAATCTTTGCAGGCGGCGCCGATAACGCATGTGCCGCGCTAGGATCTGGGATTATTGACGAAGGCATTGGGATGGTATCGATCGGTACTAGCGGTGTATTCTTATCTTTTGAAGCGCAGAACGTTGATTACCAAGGGAAATTGCATGTTTTCAATCATGCAGTGGCAAAAAAACAATACTCGATGGGTGTCACACTAGCTGCCGGTAACTCACTAAGTTGGTACCGAGATACATTCGCAGAAGGAGTAGACTTCTCCGAATTGCTAGCAGATATTGGGGAGGTTTCTCCCGGAGCAGATGGTCTGCTGTTCACCCCTTATATTGTTGGTGAACGAACTCCTTATACGGACAGCACTGTCAGAGGAAGCTTCATAGGGATAGATACCCATCACCGACGTCGGCATTTCAGCCGAGCGGTCTTGGAAGGCATCACTTTTTCTCTGAAAGACTCTCAACTGATCATGGAAGAAGAAGCAAAACGGAAATTTAGCAAAATCGTTTCTGTTGGTGGGGGTGCGAAAAACAAAGAGTGGCTTCAGATGCAGGCGGATATTTTTGCTGCAGAGATCACAACATTATCCACAGAGCAAGGTCCCGGCATGGGGGCCGCGATGTTAGCGGCAATCGGAAGCGGACTTTATCCTGACGAAGCGGCTTGTGTGAAGGCTTTTGTAAAGTATGGGTCAGTAATCCAGCCAATCGCAGAAAATGTAACGGAGTATCAACGGATTTATTCTGTTTATCATAAAGTGTATCAACAAACAGCACCTCTTTGTCGCGAATTGGCAGCATTGCAGTCAGAGTAATCAATGAAAGAATCGCCACTACTAAAGGTTTCATGTAACTTATTTTAGAAGTAAGTTAGTTTGTTATGTTAAAAAACTAAAAATGGAGGAACCAAAATGAATTATTTTCCAAGGATTGATAAAATCAAGTATGAAGGTCCAGAAACGGCCAATATGTTTGCTTTTCGGCATTATGATGCAGAAGAAGTAGTCCTAGGCAAGAAAATGAAAGACCATTTACGGTTTGCGATTGCCTACTGGCATACTATGACACAAGATGGTTCAGATCCTTTCGGGGCACCGGTCAATCAGCGCACTTGGTTCGGTGAAACGGAAATGGAAACCGCGAAAAATCGAGTAGAAGCATTCTTTGAAATTTGCGAGAAGCTAGGCGCTGAATTCTTCTGTTTCCATGATGTTGATGTAGCACCTTCTGGTGAAACTTTAGAGGAGTTCTTCCAAAATTTAGATGTGATCACAGACCTGATCAAAGAAAAGATGGATCAAACAGGCATCAAATTGTTATGGAACACAGCCAATATGTTTTCTCACCCACGATTTAACAACGGTGCAGCTTCAACGAACAATGCAGAAGTCTATGCCTATGCAGCTGCCCAAGTTAAAAAAGGGTTAGATATCTCTAAAAAACTAGGCGGCGAAAACTACGTCTTTTGGGGTGGTCGTGAAGGGTACGAAACGTTGTTGAACACAGATATGAAATTCGAACAAGACAATATTGCTCGCCTATTTAAAATGGCAATTGCTTATGGAGAAAAAATTGGTCACAAACCGCAATTTCTATTAGAACCTAAACCAAAAGAACCGTCGAAACATCAATATGACTTTGATGCCGCAACGACGATGGCCTTTATCCAACATTATGGCTTAGAAGGCGACTTCAAGTTGAATCTTGAAGCCAATCATGCAACTTTAGCTGGGCACACGTTTGAACATGAAATTGCTGTTGCTCGTAGCTATAATGCATTAGGATCTTTAGATGCTAACCAAGGAGATATGCTTCTAGGATGGGACACCGATGAATTTCCAACGAATGTTTTTGACTCAACGCTGGCATTATACGAAGTATTGGAAAATGGCGGTATCGCACCAGGCGGGATCAATTTTGACTCCAAAGTCCGTCGTTCATCTTTTGAAATGGAAGACTTGCTATTGGCACATATTGCTGGGATGGATACCTATGCACGAGCATTGAAAGCCGCAGCAAAAATCAAAGAAGATCGTTTCTTAGATGAATTGAAGGAAAAACGCTATGCCTCATTTAACGTAGGGATCGGCGCAAAGATTGTGGCAGATCAGGAGGATCTTGAAAGCTTAACGGATTACGCATTGGCACATGATCAAGTGGAGCTGGAATCTAGCCACATTGAATACGTGAAATCTCGTTTGAATGATTACTTGATTTAATGAAATAGGCTGTGACATAAGCCGAAACAGATAACTACCTAATTGCTACCAGAGAAGTCAGCAAGTTATGGCTTTTTGAGGCAAATCGACCATTTTCGTCAGGAGGCGACCCTTCTGATCGGGTAATTATTTGTTCAACTTATGCCACAGTTTTTTTTATGAAAAAAACAAAAATCTGTTATGTATGATTGAAAATATGATACGATCATATGTAATCGTTTTATTGTGATTGCTGGGAAGGATTATGAACAGGTCTTACAGCAAATGGGATTCTTTTTCCTCGGGATTTTCATGGGGCGATTGCTGCCGCGTACCAGATTGAAGGAGCCTGGAATGAAGGGGCAAAGGACTTTCGATCTGGGATACCTATTCTCAAATTGTCGGCAACCCCTTTGAAAAAAACAAGAGGAATTCGCCATCGATCGTTCCTTGACTTGACAAGTAACTACAGCTGGTCTAAAAATCTAGTATACTCATCTACAAATCAAAGAACCAGTTGTTAGCAAAATTATCATGAAATGAGGCAATTACTATGATCCATGAAGTGATCCAACCGTTTTCTAAAAGTGAAGCAACGCTTACTACCTATGCGATTGACAACTCTGAAGAGATGGAGCAGGATCGGTTGCGACCGGCAATCATTATTTGTCCTGGCGGAGGCTATGAGTTTTTATCAGACCGTGAGGCTGAACCCATAGCAATCAAGATGATGAGTTTTGGATTTCAGGCATTTGTTCTCCACTATAGTATCAAGCCCCATGTGTACCCATTAGCATTGCAAGAGCTTGCTGCGAGCGTTCAATTGATTCGCCAAAATCATTCACAGTGGCACGTTGATCCGGAGAAAATCATTGTCGCGGGCTTTTCGGCTGGTGGGCATTTAGCAGCAAGTTTGGGCGTATTTTGGCAAGAAGACTTTTTAACAGAAACATTGTCAGGAGCCAATCACGAATGGCGCCCAAATGGGTTGTTGCTAAGTTATCCGGTTCTTTCAAGCGGTGAATTTGCTCATGAAGGGTCTTTCCGTGCTCTTTTAGGAAACCGTTATGAAGAACAAAAGGCGCAGCTTTCCCTTGAAAAGCAAGTAAGTCGCAACACACCACCAGCATTTTTATGGCACACATTAGAAGATGGTCTGGTACCGGCAGAAAACAGTCTCTTGTTTGCAAAACAACTGCGTAAGTTTGACATTCCTTATGAATTACACATTTTTCCTAGAGGTGGGCATGGTCTAAGTCTCGGAACCAAAGAAACGGCCAGTGGTGGCGAACACGCCATTGAAGACTCGGTGGTTCGTTGGCCCGAGCTCTTTGCCGATTGGGTTCGATTTAATATTTAGTTTGAACCAAGATCACTCACGCTAAGAATGATTAAACTAAGGAAACGTGTAAAAGAACAGGACCGGACTTCTCGAAACCCAAAAGAACGTCCGGTCATTGTTATGTTTCATGGGTGCTGTATTTTAAAAACGCAATAGGCGCTCTTTACGTAGGCGAATTCCAAATACTCATGTCAGAAAAAATAGCCAATCGTTTGATTCTGAATGTCTTACATAAACAGAGCTATGATAGAATAGAGAAAGGACGATCCTTAAGGACTGGCGTAGAATAAAACAGGAAAGCGAGGAGAAGAAGAGTGAAGATCCGCTTGAAAGATATCGCTGAAGAAGTAGGCGTCTCGATCGCTGCTGTCTCACAAGTCTTAAATGACAAACCGATTCGCATCTCGGAAAAGAAAAAACGCTTGATCAAACAATTAGCGAAGGAAAATAATTATTCGCCTAATATTGCGGCAAAAAGTTTAGTGCTAAACAAAACAAATACGATCGGATTGGTCATACCAGACATCAATAATCCTTTCTTTGCACAATTAGCAAAAGTACTGGAAGACCAGTTGCGAAAAATTGGTTACCTTTTGATTTTAGTCAATTCAGATGATCACTTTGCGGCAGAGAAAGAATTGATTCAATTATTGATCGATCGTAATGTGGATGGACTGTTACTAGCCCTTTCGAGTGAATCTTATACTTACGAAGAAGAGTTGAAAGAGTTTTTAAGCAGTATTTCTGTACCATTGGTGCTGGTTGATCGAGGGTTGGATAATTTTCCGGTTGGACAAGTGTTTTATAATAATCGACAAGGCGGCTATCTTGCGACCATGGAATTGATCAATAATGGCCATCAAAACATTGGTATTATGATGAACCCCGATAAAAATATCAACTGTATTTATCGCTACCAAGGATATCTGGATGCTCTGAAAGAAGCGCAGCTGCCCCAGCAAGAAAGCTGGCGGGTGGTCACAAAATTTCAGTTTGAAGATGCCTATGACAAAGCAGACCAGCTTTTGAACAATCAAGCAATCACCGGTATCGTGGCGGGAAATGATTTGATTGCTTTAGGGATCATGAAAAGAGCCAAGGAGTTAGGAATCAATATCCCAGAAGAAATGTCCATCGTTGGCTATGATAATTTGATTTTAAATGATTTATTAGAAGTACCACTTACTTCTGTCGAACAAGATGTGACAGTTCTGGGGGAAAAAGCAGTTGCTTCTTTATTATCAGCGATGAAAGAACAAGCGCCGCGTTATCTTCAATTGACGCCAAAAATCGTACGAAAAAAAAGCGTTGGCAAACGGTTGGAATCAAAGATAGAATGAAAAAGGTAATCGTTGTGTTTATATCAGGACGTAGCTGTTTAACTGATCAACACAACGATTGTCTAGGTTAGAATTCAGCGCAAATTTATGGAAAGCTTTTTTGTATTCGTTATTGACAGCGCTTTACACAAGTGGTATTCTTTGGGAGAACAAATGATAAAACGTTTTATCAAACGTTTTTATTTTTAGCCAATTGATAAAACGTTTTATCAAAAAACGAAAGGGGTTTACTTATGAACAAAGCAGTAATTATTGATACGGATCCGGGAATTGACGATGCAGTAGCATTAGGAATTGGCTTGTTCAGTGATCAGTTAGACGTGAAATTAATCACGACAGTTGCTGGAAACGTAGGGATCAAATATGTGACGGAAAATATGTTGAAGTTGCTGACTTTTTGGAACTTGAAAATTCCTGTGGCCCAAGGCGCAGCTGGACCTTTGCTTCGTGAAGTAAAAGATGCCAGCGATGTTCATGGTGTAACAGGAATGGCAGGGTACGAGTTTCCAACACCAAATCGCAGTTGTTTATTGGAAGAGAGTGCCGTTGAAGCCATGCATCGCACATTGATGGCTTCTGCAGAGAAGATGACGATTATCGCAATCGGACCACTGACTAATATTGCACTTCTTCTTAAAACGCATCCTGAAGTCAAAGAAAGAATTGAAGAATTGGTTTTAATGGGTGGTGCGCTAGGCAGAGGAAACTTTGGTATTTTGTCAGAGTTCAATATCGCGATTGATCCGGAAGCAGCCAAAATCGTTTTTGAAAGCGGTCTTTCGCTAGCAGTCGCACCATTAGATGTCGGGTTGAAAGCACTGGTTTATCCTGAAGACAGCGAAAAAATCAAAGACATGAATCAAACTGGAGATATGATGTACCACCTTTTCAAGAAATATCGAGGTGGAAGTTTTGGTACCGGATTAAAAATGTACGACAGCTGTGCTTTAGCTTACGTTCTTTGTCCGGAAATGTTTGAGATCAAAGAAACCTTTGTCGCAGTAGAAACAAAAGGGGAGTATACTTCTGGCGCTACGATCATCGATCTGAACAATAAACTTGGCAAAGAAAAGAATTGCCGTGTCTGTGTCGATGTCGATGAGAATAAATTCAAGGAATGGTTTTTACATGCAATCAGTCAGTGTAAATAGGAGGGGAAAAAATGATTGAAGCAATTTTAGTATTAGTTGTTTTAGGTATCGTTGGTTATTTTATTATTAAGAGTTATAATCCAGCGCTTATTTTGATTATCGGTGCGATTGTCTTATTAGGTGCGTCGGTGGCATTGGGAAATCCTCTCTATCCTGAAGGAGAAGGAACTGGTCTGGCTTTCTTTGATATTTTTCTGAAACTGAAAGACACGATCATCTCACAAGTTAGCTCAGCAGGATTAGTGATCATGATTTTATTTGGCTATTCCGGCTATATGAATTTGATTGGTGCCAATCAAAAAGCGGTCAATATCTTAGTCAAGCCAATGACCAAAATCAAATCCAAAGCGTTGTTTATACCGATTGTTTTCCTGTTAGGAAATTTGATGTCTCTAGTTGTTCCAAGTGCCTCTAGTTTAGCAATTATTTTAATGGCTATTTTGTATCCGCTCTTACAAGGTATTGGAATTTCATCAATGACAGCAGCAGGGGTCATTGCAATGACCGCAACGATCATGCCAACACCATTAGGAGCAGACAATGTGATTGCTGCACAAACGTTGGATTACAACATTCTGACTTATGTGCTGTATCATGCGAAGGTCTCGATCCCAACCTTACTTATTTTAGCTGTTGTCCACTACTTCTGGCAAACGTATTGCGATAAAAAGGAAGGTTCAGAAGCGTTTGTCGAGATGAAAGAAGTTGAAAGTGCGGCGGATGAAAAAGTTGTCCCGACATTTTATGCCATTTTGCCATTATTACCTTTAGTCTTGATCATTATCGTTGGAATTATTGGTATTTTTAGAGAAAATGTGACGATGGACATTTTTGTTTTGACAATGATCTCATTCTTCGTAGCATTGATCATTGAAGGGTTCCGTAAGAAATCATTTAAGATTGCCCAAGAAAGTGCAGTCGAACTGTTCAAAGGAATGGGACAAGGTTTCAGCCAAGTCGTTATGTTAGTAGTCGGGGGTTCCTTATTCACCACAGCGATTCAAAGTCTAGGCGTGATCGATTCTTTGATGAGTGCGGTTGAAAACTCTCAATCTGCCGGTGTTCTAACCACACTGATTTTCAGTGGCGCGACAGCGTTATTTGGTATTTTGAGTGGTGGTGGATTAGCCATGTTCTATGCTGTGATCGAGCTGATTCCCAATATTGCCCAAAAAGCCGGTATCGATGGTATCTTGATTGCGCTGCCAATGCAAATGATTGCTAACTTAGCGCGGACGATTTCACCAGTTGCAGCAGTTGTCATGATCGTTTCGTCATCGATTGGTGTGAGTCCGGTTCGTTTGCTGAAACGGACCAGTGTTCCTACGATCATAGGAATTATCCTAGTAGTTGTCTTGTCGCTGTTGTTACTGCCTTATTGATTTGATGGATAAGTTAATATATGCATGCCATGAAGAACTGGATGAAATTTGGCAGTTGTTTGTTGATGCAAAAAAAAATATGGAGACACAGGGGATCTGCCAATGGACAAGCAGTTACCCTGATAAGGAGATCGTCAAAACAGATATCTGTAAAAAACAATTACTGATTCATAAAAATGAATCAGGAGAAATCGTTAGTGCAGGAACCCTTAGTCCAGAATTTTTGGCGCACGAAGAGAGTCATGGGTATAATGAACATACAAAATGTATCCAAAGGCTCGTGACAAAAGCATCAGAAATGGGGAATGGGTTGGGCTCGGCTTGGGTGAAAACTTGTCTAAGAGACTTTTGTAAAGCAGGGGATGCCATTTATTCTCTGACCAACCATACGAATAAGCCGATGCAGCACTTATTTGAGAAAACCGGTTTTTCTTTGATAGAGACAACTTCTGTTACGGGTCGCGAAGCGTTTGGCCCGTTCTATATATACAAAAGAAATAGGTGATTTAGTGGGTAAAATAGCAGTTTTGGGCAGTGTGAATATGGATATTGTTATCACGACTGGGCGAATGCCAAAAATTGGCGAAACGATCATAGGAGATCAAATTGATTATTTTGTCGGCGGGAAAGGGGCCAACCAAGCAGTTGCAGCCGCCCGTTTTGGCGGAACAACGACATTCTTAGGAAAAATTGGTCAAGATACGTTTGGGGAAAAAGTCTATCGACACTTAAGTGAAGAGCAACTGGATGTTCAGTCAGTTGCACAAGAAAAAAATATCTTTACTGGTATCGCAAGTATTTTTAAATTACCGCAAGATAATTGCATCACTGTAATCTCCGGTGCCAATGGACTGATAGATCGTGAATATGTAGATCAAATAGCTGATAAAATCATAGAAAGCGATGTTTTGCTGGTACAAATTGAGATTCCGGTAGATACGCTTCGGTATGCGTTACAGCTCGCAAAGGAAAATGGCGTGACAACACTACTGAATCCCGCACCTTATCATGATATCGTAGGGGAATTACTGCCTTATGTCGATATCTTAACGCCAAATGAGACGGAATTTGCCGCATTGATCGGTAAAGAATTGATCCCTGAACCTGAAATCGAAGCAACGATTCTAGCTTGGCAGCAAACGCACGCTACCAAATTGGTAGTGACACGAGGCAGTCAAGGGGTAAGTTTCGTTGATTCCGGTAAAATCGTGACCGTGGCATCAAAGAAAGTGACCGTCGTTGATACTACCGGTGCAGGAGATACCTTCAATGGTATCTTAGCGGCTGCATTAAGTGATGGGGTGCCATTTAAAGAAGCGGTCGTTTTAGCGAATCTTGGTGCAGGACTTTCTGTTCAAAAATTAGGTGCCCAAACGGGGATGCCTACAAGAAAAGAAGTCGCAGTCATCGAGAATAACTAAAAGGAGGACTGTCTAGTTTAAAGAATGACAGCTATCCCAATAAACACACCTCCGTTCTGACTCGTTCAGCGAGTCAGAACGGAGGTGTGTTTTTTTGTCTATTTGTAGTCGGATCGCTAATGTACTGCTTCGATAGAGGAACAGACGATCATCTAGAAATAACGGAATCTCCTTCAATCAACCGATAGCCGAGGTTGATCTTTTCAATCGTATCAGGATGAGCAATTTTTGTCAGTAAAAGATCAATGGCATGCTTGCCGATGGCTGTTTGGTCTTGCTCGATATGAGT
This sequence comes from Enterococcus sp. FDAARGOS_553, assembly GCF_003812305.1. NCBI lineage: Bacteria > Bacillati > Bacillota > Bacilli > Lactobacillales > Enterococcaceae > Enterococcus > Enterococcus sp. FDAARGOS_553. Next base: position 307,661 of record NZ_CP033740.1, on the reverse strand, counting down.
GAAAATAAAAGCATTCAAGTCAAAAATGTTGACGGTAGGATGGTCAAAGCAAACAACTGAAAAGTCATGTGGGACTTGCCTTCCCAATTGTTCAATCGCACTCTTGGCAAGTAAAGCAATATTGTATTCTGTGGTAAAAAGAGCTGTGATCTCTGGGTTCTTTTGAAGAAAGGCCACGATAAGTGCCACATCATCTTCGATCTTGCGAGAAGAACTGGGGACCACAGAGTCGATCCTCGACAAGATCTGCTTTTGGCTGACAGCCCGGTTGGCATCCACATGCGCAGAGAGAAAACCATTGACTCGTTCATCAATCGTTGAAACACTGCTATCGGAAGTAATCAAGCCAATCTTGTCATGGTGTTTGGCAAAGAGATAATTTGTCAATTCTTTTGCAGCAGCAAAGCTATCCGTTTGCACACTGCAGATCGGCAAATTTGCCATCAGACGATCAATTACAACGATCGGGAAATTTTTAGAAATCAATTCTAATATTTTTGGCGAGGTATATTCTGATGATGTCGGCAGTAGGATCAAACCCTGAATGCCCATTTCAATCAATTCTTGGATCAACTCATTTTCGCGATCAGGATCACCATAACTGATCTTGACGATGAAATTGATTTCTTCAGTATTTGTTTCTAGAACTGTTCGCAGTATTTGAGCGCCAAAAAAGTCTGTAAAGTTGGTGATGATCAATCCGAAAATGAGTTTGTTCGGAACAATGTCTGCCTTCTTATTTGTGACAACGACAGAACCTTTTCGAGGCTTTCTGACAATGTAGCCATCCTCTTTTAACAGATCCAGTGCTTTTTTGACCGTGATCGTACTAACACTATAGGTAGTTGATAATTCTTTTTCAGTAGGCAGTGTGTCATTGATTGCGACAGTGCCTGTTTCGATTTGATGTTTCAAATCTTCATAAATCGTTTGGTACAAAGGTTTACTCATGCATGCGCCTCCATTTCTCAAAAAATAAAAGAACTATTTATGTATATATTAAATATATTATATTAATAAAGCAAGCAGTTTAGTCAAAAAAACTTTTTATGAAACCGTTGACATATTCTTTTTAATTCTATATAATTCGCTTTTAAAGATATTTAATATATTAAATAGTTTTATATTATATTTAATAAGAGGGTTAATAAATGGAGTTAGGAAAGAAAAAGAGAGGGATCAATGAACAGCAAAACATTGCCTATGTATTTATTCTGGTTCCTGTTCTTCTACTAGTTGTTTTTGCAATTATCCCGATAGTGATGGCACTTTTCTATAGTTTTACCGATTATACGATCATTGAAAGCCTCAATTGGATCGGTTTAAAGAATTTCACGCGTATCTTTCAAGATGAATTTTTCTTTATTTCCTTAAAGAACACTATCGTCTACACCTTACTGTATGTGCCATTGGGATTAGTCGTCTCTCTAGCAGCCGCCATGTTGCTGAATCGCAAAATGAAGACCACCAGTCTTTTCCGAACATTTTTTTATTTGCCAGTCTTATGTTCATCGGTGGCTACAGCAACCATTTGGTATTGGCTCTTAAATCCACAGTATGGTTTGCTCAATCAGTTGCTTAGTTTGATTGGAATCAATGGTCCAGCTTGGCTGTATAGTTCCAATTGGGCAATGACTGCAATCGTCATTATGAGTGTCTGGATGAGTTTTGGCGGAAACATGATGATTTTCTTGGCGGGTTTACAAGGGATCAATCCTGCTCTTTATGAAGCAGCAGATATTGAAGGCGCAAATGCGTGGCAAAAATTTAAGAGTATCACTTGGCCCCAATTATCCAAAACAACATTCTTAGTTAGCACACAATTGATCATCGGCGCTTTCCAAGTATTTGACCAAGCCTATATGCTGACAAAAGGCGGACCTGGAAATTCCACAATCACCCTTGTTTACTATATTTATAATAAAGGATTTGGTGGACTAGAAATGGGGTATGCTTCTGCGCTGTCATTTATCTTGTTCATGATCATTTTCATTTTTTCACTGGTGAATATGCGTTTGACCAATACAGAAACAAACTAAAGGAGAAAAAACGATGGCTAAAACAAAACATATGCAGTCATTCATCTGGTATTGCTTGGTGATTCTGATCAGTTTGACAACGGTTCTGCCGTTTATCTGGACCTTGTCGACATCCTTTAAATCCGATAGCGAGATTCTCAGCTCTGTAGCAAATCGGCTTTTTTGTCAGTAATTATTGGTTATGCGTTGTAGATTGGTTGTCCTTTAAAGAAACTGCAGCTGACGTGACCTTTGCGGGCGACAAATTCAGCCGTTGAAGAAACAGGGGTCAAAAGAAAATCAGCAGAATCGCCAACTTTTGGCCATTGTTGATTTCCTTCTTGATCTAATGGCACTCTGCCATCTGTTACCAAGCCTAATGCCTGGGTCAATGCCTCTTGTGATTGAACGCCAAAAATCTCTAAATAACGAGCGAGCTTTTCTTGCAAGGAGCCGTCACCCAGTGATGACCAAGAATCATAAATATTGTCACAACCAATGTGAACAGCAACCCCATAACTTTGTAATTCTTTAAGGGGAGGAATCGTTCCCTGACTGATTGGAATACTTGAAACGATATGAATGTCCTGATCTGCTAAAGCTTGAAAAACTTCTGTGCGTTCAGCTCCTTCAAAATCATTTAAGCCAAAGGCATGGCTGATGAAGACATTGCCTGCCATAGCATATTCTTTGGTCAGCCGAATGATTTCTTTGATCGTTGCACGACCGGCTTCTTTGCGGTCATGCAGATGAATGTCTATGCCAACATTGCCTTTTTTTGCCAGCTCAAAGGTTGTTTTTAATGATTGCTGATAATCTTGATCTAATGTATAAGGATCGACCCCACCAATGAATGCAGCTTTACCAGTAGTTAATGCTTCTTTGATTAATGCGACGGCATTTGATCGCAGCAGACCGTGTTGCGGGAACAAAACAAGTTCCGAACCAAATGGTTTGTCAGCAAGCAATTCAGTTAGTGCATCAAAATAGCGCAGTTCAGTCATTGGTTCAATATCAATATGGGAGCGAAAGGACACGACACCATGAGGCAATTCCAAATCGATCAATTGTTGTGCCCGTTCTTTAATCGAAAGAGGCAATGCATCCAATTGAGGAATCTCTGTTTCAAAACGTTCTACTAAGTTGGCTGCCGGTGTGACAGGACGCCATGGAGTTCCTAATTTGCTTTTATCCAAATGGCAGTGTTTTTCAATCAAGCCGGGTAATAATAACTGGCCTTGACCATCGATAACAGTTATTCCTGGCGTGTCTTTCCATTCATCCATGGGAAGGATCTCGGTAATTTTTTCTTCACTGATCCCAATTGCCGCCCGTTTGGTTTGGCTGCCAGAGGTCCAGCCATTTTCTTTGATGTAGCTTGTTTCCATTCGAATATTTGTTAGCCATAAATCCAAGTAATCGCCTTCTTTCAAGTTTGTTTCATGGTACCATACTCTGTCAGAAGAACCAAAGTAGATGCCCTTCCCAGCTGAAGTCGGATTCTTTGCAATGGGTGTTTAGTAGTGTAGGATAGAACTGAAAGAAAAAAGCGGAGGAGACGAACAGAGATGGACAAACGATTTTTATTGCAGGCACAAGAACTCTCTCATCAGAAACCGGAATATTTAGAAACGCTGTTTGCTGTGGGGAATGGTCAAATCGGTGTCCGAGCAGGGCATCCCCTTAAAGTGAATGCGAACTATCCTGGGAATCCCGGGGCTTTTGTCAATGGTTTTTTTGACAGTGAACCGATCCAATACGGCGAATGGGCTTATGGCTATGCTAAAGAACACCAAACCATCTGCAAGTTACCCAACCTGCGGGGGCTTTCTTTAAGCATCGGACAAGAGCAGTCGTCGGACGGCGTTTGGCAGACGGAACAAATCCAGCTGACATTAGATATGGCAGAAGGCATCCTTCATGAGTCTTACCATGTAGAAACCCCATTAGGCAAAAGCTTTGATCTTGAGATGCAATCTTTTGCCTCCATGACGCGCAGTGAATTTTATGTTTGTCGTTACACAATCAAAAATGCAAATTTCACAGAGCCAATCACTGTTTCCCATCCATTGGACCAGCGCTTCACAGTCAATCAAACAGATGATCCTCGTGTTGCGAATAAAGAGCATCAGCTTCTGAAAGAAGAGCATGGCGACTATGCCATTTGGACAGCCCCTCATAGTCAAAAAAAACTGGCGATTCGGGTGATAGGCGGCGATGGGCAAATCCAATCTGGAGAATCCCTGACGACGATTTTTCAACTGCGATTACAAGAAGCAGAGGGCGCACCCTTTTATCAAGAAGCGGTTGATTTTGAAACATTTGTTGCCGAACAGAGGGAAAGCTATCAGCAGTTTTGGGCAGCGAGTGATATCGAAATCACGGGTGATCAAGAACTACAAAAGGGGATCCGCTTCAATCTGTTTCACCTGAATCAGGGGGCAGGACGTGATGGCAGAACCAATTTTGCTGCCAAGGGGTTGACAGGTGAAGGGTATGAAGGTCATTATTTTTGGGATACTGAAATGTATTTGTTGCCTTTTTTTACTTACACCAATCCAGACACTGCGAAAGCATTGCTTACTTATCGAGCAACTATTTTACCGCAAGCGCAAAAACGGGCACAAGAGCTGAGCCAAGACGGTGCACTGTTTGCATGGCGCACCATTGATGGTCAAGAAACGAGTGCCTATTATCCTGCCGGAACCGCACAACTGCATATCAATGCCGATATCGTTTATGCTTTTCAACTCTATGAACGGGTCACAGGAGATGTCCGCTTTATTGAAGAAGTCGGCAGTGAAGTCGTTTTCGAAACGGCAAAATTTTGGTTGAGTTATGGTGATTTCATCGAAAAAGACGGCAAACCTTCTTTTTGTATCAATGGGGTCACCGGACCTGATGAATACAGTGCATTGGTCAACAATAACTTTTATACCAACAAAATGGCTCAAAACAATTTATATTATGCCATTGAACTGGCGAAACGATACGAAAAGCATATGGAACTGATCGATCAATGGCAGCAAGCCGCAGACCTCATGTATTTCGGTTATGATGCGTCTCGTGGACTTACCAAGCAAGATGATGAGTTTCTTGAACAATCTGTCTGGCCTTTTGAAGAGACACCAGCTGCTAACTATCCTTTATTGTTGCATTATCATCCGATGATAATTTACAAACATCAAGTCTGCAAACAAGCGGATACCGTATTAGCGCAAATGCTTTTTACGGGTGATTTTACCCTAGAACAACTAAAACAAGATTATCAGTATTATGAAAAAGTCACCACCCATGATTCTTCGCTGTCTCGTTCGATTTTCAGTGTGATGGCTAGTCGTATCGGAGAAACAGCAAAAGCATATCGCTATTTCATGGATACGGCATTGATGGATTTGACTGATCTGCAAAAAAACGTCGTCGATGGCATCCATGGGGCAAATATGGGAGGCAGCTGGCTAAGTTTGATTTATGGTTTTGCTGGTCTTTATTATGATGAAGGCATTCGCTTGTCCAATCACCTACCAAAAGAAATAACAGAACTTGCCTTTAAGCTTTTTTATCAAGGGGAAGAATTGCGAATTACTTTAAAGGAAGGTAAAGTTGAGTGTCAGCTAGCTCCTGAAACTGAATTATTTATTGAACAAACGGGTAAAGACATCTGGGTGAGAAAAACTAGCAAAGAACATCTGAAAGAAGGTCTGTAAATAGAGCATGACAACATTCTATAATGAGCAGATGTCAGCAACCGCTCTGAGGTTGTAAGCCGTGAGCAACTGTTTGCTGGATCATTCGCAAGAATCAATTGGTAAAAAAACCAATTGATTCTTTTTTTGAGGACTTCAATTTAGAGTGAATAAAAAAGAGATCTGATGCTTCCAGATCTCTTTTTTATGGTTGGGCGTTGCCTAATTTGGACAAAATGTTATAAATGCAGAATTCGCCGATTTGGTGACTATATAGGTTTCTTGCGTAGTTATTTAGTGAAAGCCGAAAATATTTTTTTGAAATTTCATAGGAGAAGTGCCAACCATTGATTTAAAGACGTGATGAAAGGTTTTGACGCTAGAAAAACCTGAGCGGGCAGCTACTTCTGCCATGGGAACCAGCTCTGTTCCTAAAATATACTTTGCCCGATGGATGCGGTATTCTGCCAGATAACTGGTAAAAGACATCCCGATATTTTTTTTGAAGAAGCGTGAGAAATAACTAGGACTAAACCCCACATGATCAGCAACATCCTGAATCGTGATCGCATGTAAATAATTGGACTCAATATAGTCGAGGATGGTGTCGATCTGGAACAATGTCTCGCGATTTTTTAATGTACTATCTAAAGCGGCTTTTTCTGTTTTTTTGTTCTTCAATGGCAGTTGGTACAAGAGATTCGCTAATTTATACAAACTGCTCAAAATACTGTATTGATACCCTTCACGCTGTTTCTGGTTTTCATGATAAATAGAAAGCAAGATAGTCTGGATCTCTTTTTGGATCGGGGTAGGCCAATCTTTACTGTAATTGACGACGGTCTCAAATACTTTGGCCAATGGACGATCATTTGGCGAGATATTGTCATGCCCTTGAAAGAGTTTGATATCAAATTGATAAACGATTCGTTCACTATTTGGCGAAGACAAGAAGAAGTGCGGTTCACCACTAGAAAAAAATAGATCTCGTCTTCATGCATTTGAATGATCTCGTCATCCACCCCTAATCTGACAGTTCCTTCCAAACAATAAATAAATTCAATTTCTTTGTGCCAGTGAGGATAAGTGATCGACCACCCTTCATTTGTAAAGGTTTTGAAAGGGAACAGCGGATTGATTTCAGGAATTTCCAAGTATAAGCTCATGTATTCTACTCCTTTGTTCTATAGATAGTGATGCGGTGTTGCTCTCTTTATTTTACTGTGTGATGTGCCTGATAGAATAAATGTAATCGATTTCTAATTTAGAAAATAGAGCCAAACAAAAATCGGGAATAAGGAACACATAACTCGGGAAGAAATATGTATTTTCGTTTTGTATAGTATAAATTGTAAAGAAAAACAGACAGCATTATTTTGGCAACATGAAGCAATCATTTTGTAAAAAATAATCCGTCTGATTTTCTTTTTGAACTATTGTATGCGCATACAAATGGAATATAAAAAGGCAGGAGCAAAGAAGATGAAAAAAATTGGTCTACTCATTTCCACATTGGTTATAGGCGGAAGTTTTTTATTATCGGGATGTGGGAGCAATGATGATGCTGGTGATCAAGCGAGTAAAGTTACCCTCAATTTTTCTTTTTGGGGCGATACATTGGAGAAAGCTTCGATCGATAAATTAATCAAAAACTTTAATGAATCACAAGACGAGATCCAAGTAAAAGCGCAGCAGATCCCTTATGACAATTATATGGAGAAGCTAAACACACAAGCTAGTACCAAAACACTTCCAGATGTCGGCTATATGGTTGAAACAAGCACGGCAGAGTGGGGGAAGAGCGGCAACTTAAGGGATCTGACAGAGCTGTATGAATCAGGAGGACCATTTGAGAACAAAATCGCAGAGACACGCTCGGAGTACAACGGGAAAGTCTTTGGATCGCCTGCAGGGCCAGGAATGCTTACACTGTTCTACAGTACGAAATATTTTGAAGAAAAGGGGGTTGAAGTTCCACCTCATGACGTCAATCAAGCGTGGGATTGGGATAAATTTGTATCCATTCTGAAAGAACTGACAGTCGACCGAAATGGCAATCATCCAGGCGATGCTGGTTTTGACGAAAAAAATATCAAAACCTATGGGATCTCCAATTTTACTGGTCTAGGCTATGAATCTTTCTTAATCAGCAATGGCGGTGGGGTGCTTAGTCAGGACGGCAAAAAAATCCTGATTGGAACAGATGCTTCGATTGAAGCGTTAGAGAAAATTCAGGATTTGATGTACAAAGATTATGTGATGCCGAAACCCTCACAGGCAAGTACGATTCCTTCAACTGATACCGCAATGCTGACAGATAGAGTAGCGATGACGATCACAGGATCTTGGGACTTACGTTCCCTGGGGGACGCTATCGAACAAAAAGGGTTAGCGTTAGGTATGGGTGTTTTACCAAAAATGGGAAAAGTCGTTCAAATGAATTTTGGTCCGCCAATCGTGGTTTTTGATAATGAAAACACACAAGAACATTGGGAAGAAACCAAAACATTTTTAGAGTATCTTTTAGACCCTGAGAATAGTTTAGATGTCATCGATTCAGGATTATGGTTACCTAACCAAGACAATTGGTTCTCAGATGAAACGTACCTTCAAAAATGGGCCGTAAGCGATCGTTCACCAGAATATAAAAAAGAAGCACTGGTTGAAGCGAAAGAGCAAGCGTTGACAAAAAACAAGGCCTTCTACAGTGAAGATGCTGCTTCGATCGAGCAAATCGTGAACCCCGCGTTAGAACAGGTCTGGACTGGCAAGAAAGCTCCAAGAGAAGTAGTTGAGGAAGACATTTTGCCAAAACTAGAGAAACAGTTCGGGGACAAATACGAGTATGTGAAGTAGGTGGACGAAGGAATGATCACACTTAAAACAGATGAACAATCTAAAAAGAAACAATATGATTTACACAAAGAAGAGAATCGTGCAGGGTATGCTTTTGCAGTCCCTGCAATTCTCGGATTATTGATTTTTACCATCATCCCAATGATCGTTAGTCTGATTCTTAGTTTTACAGATTATAATGTCATCGGTGATTTCAAATTTACCGGCATCGATAACTACCGTACGATTTTTATGGATGATCTTTTTTTCAAAAAATCGGTGGTTGTGACATTCACCTTTGCTTTTGGCAGTACGCTAAGTAGTTTGATCGCTGCACTAGTGATCGCATTGTTGATGAATGTCAAAGTTCGAGGACAGGCATTTTTTCGAACATTGTTCTACTTGCCGGTGGTAGTTCCAGCGGTGGCTTCAAACATTTTATGGATGTGGTTATTCAACCCGGATTTTGGCTTGCTGAATTCTGTTTTGCAATTTTTCCATTTGCCGCCGTCTAACTGGATTTTTGATGAACAAACAGCGATCCCATCTTTGATTTTAATGGCCGTATGGGGATGTGGCGGTACCGCTCTGGTTTTCTTAGCTGGGCTGCAGGATGTTCCCCAAGACCTAATGGAGGCTGTGGAAGTAGATGGCGGCAATTGGCGCCATAAATTTTTGTATGTGACATTGCCAGCCATCTCTCCCATCATTTTCTTTAACTTGGTGATGGGGTTGATTGGGTCTTTCCAGACATTCTCGCAAGCATACATTATGACTGGAGGCGGCCCCAATAATGCGACCTTGTTTTACGCATTGTTGATCTACCGGAAAGCATTCCAAGAAAATCAGTTTGGTTATGCATCCGCATTAGCATGGATCCTATTTGTGATTATTGGTTTGTTTACGATGCTGGTTTTTGGTACGGCAAAAAATTGGGTGTATTATGGAGGGCAAGAAAAATGACCATGAGAAAAGCAAAATACATGATGTATGTTCCATTAGTGGTGATTGGACTGATCTCATTGGTTCCATTTTTATGGCTAGTACGCAGCTCGTTTATGGATTCCTATGAAATTTTTGAGTTCCCCCCTAAGTGGCTGCCTGATCAATTATTATTTTCTAACTACGCAGATGTCTTTCAAGTTTTGGATCTAAAGACCTATCTCGTTAACACGTTTTTGATTATTATTCCCTGCATTATCGGGAATGTCTTTACTTCTTGCTTATGCGGTTACGCATTTGGCCGCTTGAACTTTAAATACAAGAATATGTGGTTTGCGATGGTCATTGCGACAATGATGCTTCCAGGTGCAGTGACGTTGATTCCGACATTTATGATGTGGAATAAATTAGGATTTGTAAATTCCTTTGTACCTTTGATCGCCCCAGCCTTTTTTGGCGGTGGTGGGTTCAATGTCTTTTTGATGCGACAATTTTTTGCTGGTATCCCAAAAGAATTAGATGAAGCGGCGATCCTGGATGGTGCAACCCACTGGCAGATTTTTTATAAGATCATGCTTCCGTTAGTTAAACCTGCCATGATGGTTGTAGGATTTTTTACGTTTATGAATACTTGGAATGATTTTTTTGGCCCCTTGATTTACTTGAATGATCCTAGCAAACAAACATTAGCTCTCGGATTATTGCAACTAAAAGGGCAATTTTCTTCTCAATGGAATATCATGATGGCGGCTTCTACATTAATGACGATTCCTGCGTTAGTCTTGTTTTTCTTCGGTCAAAAGTATTTCATTCAAGGAATCAGTCTTACTTCTGGAAGCAAAGGCTAGTTTGCCTCGTAATAAAAAAATTGAAAAGGAAAGGACGACTATGAACAGACCAGAATATCCGCGCCCACAATTTGAACGAAAGAAATGGCTGAATTTAAACGGTAAGTGGCAATTTGATTTTACCGACAACTTAGAGGAACAACAGCCACAAGCATTGACACAGATGATCGAAGTTCCTTATGTCTTTCAGTCCAAGCAAAGTGGAATTGAAATCAAAAGCTTTCATGACGGTGTTTGGTATCAGCGAGAGCTGATGGTGCCAGATACTTGGCAAGACAAACGTTTATTGTTACATTTCGGCGCTGTCGATTACCATTGCTGGGTCTACATCAACCATCAGTTAGTAGGGGAACACATTGGCGGACACACCTCATTTTCTTTTGATGTGACTCACTATTTGACCTTTGACAAAGATCTTCTCACACTAAAGGTCTTTGATCCATCAACAGATGAAGAAATACCAAGAGGCAAGCAATATTGGCAGGAACATTCTGCTGCTATCTGGTATACCCGAACAACGGGTATCTGGCAGACGGTGTGGTTGGAGGCAGTTGACAAAAACGGCTATTTAGAAAAGGTCTTTTATACCAGTGAGTTTGATCGGGGATCCGTAGAGATCGCCTATCATTATGCTGGTGATTTGACGGATAAAGAATTGTGTACCAGAATTTATTACGGCGAAGAGCTGATCGTTTCTGATCGCCAGCAGTTGACCGAGCACCAGTTCACACGCTCTTACAGTCTATTCAATCAAAAGATCGACCGCAGTGACTTTCACGGTCGCGGATGGACTTGGACTCCAGAGACCCCGAATCTCTTTGATGTCGTCTTTGATGTTTGGTCACAAGGAAAGTGTATCGATACCGTTAAAAGCTATTTTGGCATGCGAAAAATTCATATTCAAGATGGCATGGTCCACTTAAATAACCGCCCGTATTATCAGAAACTAGTGTTGGATCAGGGCTACTGGCCCACAAGTCTCATGACAGCTCCTACAGATGAAGATTACAAGAAAGATATCGAATTAGCCAAAGCAATGGGCTTCAACGGCTGTCGCAAACATCAAAAAGTAGAGGACCCCCGTTTTTTGTTTTGGGCAGATCAGTTAGGATTCATTGTTTGGGGAGAATGTGCCTCACCGAGTGTTTATACACGAACTAGCGGGGGGAAAGTGATGGCTGAATGGCAAGAGATCATCGACCGTGACTACAATCATCCTTGTATCACAACTTGGGTACCGATCAATGAAAGCTGGGGGGGACCGAACATTAGTGTCGATCGTCAGCAACAGCATTTTTCGCAGGCGATTTATCACTTGATCCATTCTTTAGATCCTACTCGATTGGTTATCTCAAATGATGGCTGGGAGATGACAGAAAGTGATATTTGTGGGATTCACAGCTATGTTCATGGAACGAAAGAAGAACTGGAGAAATACGACCATTTTGCGGCGAGTTTGCGAACAAAAGATACGATTTTAACTTCTGAACCCAATCGCAGAAAAATTTATTGTCCAGGATTTCAACATCAAGATGTTCCTATCTTGTTAACAGAATTTGGCGGGATCGGCTATGATACAGGGGCTCAAGGCTGGGGATATACCAATGCAGCTAATGAAGCAGAGTTTATTCAGGACTATCAGCGGGTGATTGATGCTGTCTATCAGTCAGAAATTCTTCACGGCTTTTGTTATACGCAGTTGACGGATGTGGAACAGGAAAAAAACGGTTTGTTAACAGCTGATCGACAACCAAAGTGTCCGCTTGATACAATCAAACAAATCAATGTTCGTTGGCATCCGACGATTATTAATAAAATACAATTATCTGATTAAAAGAGCAAATTTTTGCTCTTTTTTTGTTATTAAATTTACTGCTCAAAGGAGATAAGTTGGTAGAGTTATGCATAATCTGTATAAAAATAAAATTCAGAAAATTCAGAAAAAGTGTTGAAAAGAAAAAAACGGAATGATATAGTCAGTTTTAAGTTAGAGGGGGGAATGAAGATGAAAATTGAACGTGTGGAAATTGCTGCAAATAAAATGATGCTGCGCAAGCCATTTAAAATTGCATTAGGCGTTATTACTGAGGTCAGCAATTTGACCATTAAAGTGATCACTGACACAGGGGACTTTGGGATCGGTGAGGCAACACCTGAACCCTTAGTGACAGGGGAGACACTTGAAGGCTGTGAAGCTGCTCTAAAGTTATTGGCTGATGCATTAACTGGAGAAGATCCACGGCAATTAAGCCGGATCCATAGCATCATGAACCAGTGCATGAAAGGCAATGGGTCTGCCAAAGCAGCTCTCGATATGGCTTGCTATGATCTATTGGGAAAAAGTACAGGACTGCCTTTGTACCAGTTGTTAGGCGGTCAGGATAACCAAGTAGAGACAGATATGACGATTTCCATCGATACTCCAGAAGTGATGGCAGAGAATGCTCAATTGTTTGTGGAACAAGGATTTACTGCACTGAAGATCAAAGTCGGATTGGATGAGAAAGACGATATTGAACGAGTAAAACAAATTCGGGCAGCTGTCGGTCCAGCCATCGAATTGAGAATTGATGCCAACCAAGGTTGGCGAGCAAAGCAGGCAATAAAAATGATTGAACAGTTGCAGAAATATGACATCGCTTTTTTTGAGCAACCAACACCTGCTAGTGACATTGATGGATTAGCCTTTATCAGAACTCAAGTCAACCAACAGATCATGGCAGATGAAGCGGCATTTGTACCCCAAGATGCGTTATCATTGATCAAAAAAGATGCAGTAGATGCTGTCAATATCAAATTGATGAAATGTGGCGGCATCTATCCAGCGTTACAGATCAATAGTATTTGCGAAGCTGCGAATATCCCGTGTATGGTAGGTTGTATGGCAGGGGAGACCAATATTAGTATCGCAGCGGCAGCTCACTTTGTTGCTGCACAAAAAAATGTTCGTTTCGCTGACCTCGACGCGACGTTTGATTTAGCAGTTCTTGCGTATGAAGGGGTTGTTGGTACAGAAAAAACACCGGTGATTCAACTTAATGAAGCGGCTGGATTAGGCGTTAAACAAAAAGAGGAGGTGGCGCAGTGAGTATGGATCCTAATGATCTATCCAATCTAGTGGTTCCTTTGCCAGAAGACATTCAACGAGCCAAAGATTTTGGTGATTTTTCTTTAACACGTAGACTCATTCATCAGAAGTTGAACAATGCCCGTATCAGTGAAGTCTTAAAAGATCGTTTGCACACGGAATTAAAGGTTTTGACTGTTTTTGAAGCAAAGCAATATCCCTATGAAGAAACCAAAGCTCTGGAGATGATGCAACAGTCCTTTGTCGATTTTCAGCGAGAAGAACTGGATCGCTTAGTGGAAGCAGGAGAGGTTGAATGGATCTACTTGAACGGCAAAAAAGTTTTCCATGAACGCTTTATTGCTAATCTCGTTAAGACGCGCTCAGACTATTATACGCGCTATTTATTTGAGGAAGAAAACGGAATTGACAGTGCCCGACAAGTAGAACTGGATGAGAATGTAGAAAAAATGAAACAACTCGGACAAAGGACTGCTCGAATCGTTTTGAAACAATCACTTAGACCACTAACAACGCTTAATAAAGAAGACGGTCCTTTCTTGACGCACATTCCTTTGCCTCGAGACACTGGAAAGGTAGCAAATGCCAAGATTCTTCAGACAAAAGGAGCGGTCAAGCAGATTGATCCCTTCGCTGCACCACAGCGAACGATCGCATTTGAAACCAACGACCCTTCCTCAATTGAAGCGACTGTGGAACACAGCTATGAATTGACGGCTGTTTATACGGACTTATTCCAGTTGTTGGATGAGCAAACCATGATTCGTGAGTTGACTGAGTCGGAAAAAAACGCATTTGCATCAGCGCTCAATGAATTCGCTCCCCATATTCAATTTACGCCTTTTCTACAGCAATTATTGCAGGAAATTTTGCCGGAAGCAAAAAATCCCTTGGAACGTGCGTATGCGATTTATCATTTTGTGACCACCAAAGTGACCTATTCATTTATGCGAGAATATTATGCGATTCCGAATATCAGTGAGTACTGCGCAGTCAATCAGAAAGGAGACTGCGGGGTTCAAGCACTTTTATTTATCACTTTGTGTCGTATGGCGAATATCCCAGCTGAATGGGAGTCGGGTTTATATGTTTCAGAATTTTTTGTGGGCCCTCATGACTGGGCGCGCTTCTATCTACCAGAGTACGGTTGGCTTTATGTAGATGTTTCGTTTGGGGGCAGCGCATTTCGAGGCGGAAATGAAGAGCGCTGGCTTTATTATTTTGGAAACCTAGATATTTTTCGCTTACCTGCTAATAACTGTATTCAAGGGGGATTTACCGTAGCGAAGCAATTCTTACGAGCAGACCCCATCGACAATCAGCGGGGAGAATTTGAGTCTGCCAAGAAAGGCTACCGATATGATGAGCTGGATTGGCAAGCTGAATTGATTGAGATGACGATTTTAGAAAAAGCGCTTCGATAAGCGGTTGGGACGCATGTAAAAAAGGAGGACGTAAATGAGGAATAAAGGAAAAAAAAGAATGATGTTTTTGTTGGTTGTTGCTAGCGTCATCGGTTTTTCAGGTTGTAGTTATCAGAAAGAATCCAAAGCGACTGCCCAAGCGAGCAGTGTGGTCAATTTGATGGAACAAAGCGAAATCGGATCAATGGATACACTCTCTACACAAGATACGGCAAGTATCAATGCCCAAGTCAATGTCTTTGATGGATTGTATCAAATCGATGACACCAATAAGGTCGCACCGGCTATCGCCAAAGATTTCCCCAACATATCCGACGATGGTCTGACTTACACGATCACGTTGAGAGAAGATGCTACTTGGAGTAATGGGGAGCCAGTGACGGCTAAAGATTTTATTTATGCTTGGCAACGGCTAGCCACGCCAGCCAATCAAGCAAACTACATGTTTTTATTGGACGGTACATTTAAAAATGGCACCAAAATCATCAATGGGGAAAAAGACCCTTCTGAACTAGGTGCGAAAGCTACGGACGAGTACACGATCGAGATCCAATTGGAACAGCCAGTTCCTTATTTGACTTCGATATTGGCCTTTACTCCATTTTTTCCACAAAATGAAGCTTTTGTCACCGAAAAAGGGGATGCTTATGGCACATCAAGTGAAAATATTTTAACTAATGGCCCCTTTTTGATGAAAAATTGGGATCAAGCTTCCTCTACATGGGATTTGGAAAAAAATGAAGACTACTACAATCGTGATGCCATCAAACTGGAGAATATCCATTATGAAGTGATCAAAGAAGCTGTTACAGGATATAATCTTTTCAACGAAGGACAGTTGGATATGGCGGATATTTATGGGGAATACGTGAAGCAAAATGCCGCTAACGAAGAACTACAGACGGTGCTGACCTCTTATATCCACTATTTCAAGATGAATCAGAAAAGAGATGGTAAAGATACGATCTTTGCCAATGAAAATGTACGAAAAGCCGTTTATTATGCGATTGATAAAGAAGCTTTAGTCAAAGATGTCTTATCAGATGGATCAGAAGCAATCAATGGGTTTATTCCGAATAACTTTGTCTTCAATCCGGAAACTGGCAAAGATTTTCGAGAAGATGCGCCTCTCGAAGGACCGGATAAAGCCACTGCACTCGCTTACTGGCAAAAAGCCACTGCTGATATTGGGGATAAGATCTCCATCGAGATGTTAACCAAAGACACTGATGCAGATAAAAAAGTGGCTGAATTCATCCAGGATCAGTTACAGACAGTCTTACCGGGCTTGACCGTTGAAATCAAGTCTGTCCCATTGAATAATTCGATTGAATTGACACGAAAAAGCGATTACGAGTTAGCTATCGGAACATGGGGACCAGATTATCAAGACCCGATGACGTACCTTTACAATCTCGTTTCACCGAATAACACGAATTATGAAAATAAAGACTATGACCAGTTGATTGCTGATAGCAATACGACCTATGCCAATGATTTAGCGACACGTTGGGATACGATGATCAAAGCAGAAAAACTATTAGTAGAAGAAACCGCCGGGATTGTCCCAATCTACCAAAGAGCTCGTAGTATTATGGTCAATCCTTCCCTGAAAGGTGTGTACTATCCAACTTTCGGACCGTCAACGATCATCAAGTATGCATATATGGAAGAATAAGCCGTTCAGAGCAATGAATGACTGGTTTTTAAACTTTAAAAGGCCTGGAAGCGATCCTTCCAGGTCTTTTTTAGGCAGCTGCCTCATGGGTCTCTTTGTACTTTTCAAAAAGAATCATAATTTGCGTGCGTTTTTTTATCTCAAGTTTGATAAAAATGTTATGAACATGGGTTTTGACCGTTCCCAATGAAAGAAAGAGCTGATCGGCGATTTCCTGATTGGTTTGATGGGACAACAGCAACGCAAAGATTTCCGTTTCTCGTTGGGTAAACTGATGAATACGGCAAAAGTTTTGAATCAAGAGAGAGGCGTCTTGCTCTTGCGGTTTTTCTTCCTGTGGTTGGCGTTCTTTGATAAAGAAGTGCAGTAATAATATACAAACAACAATCGAAAAGATATCCTCTGAAATACTGCGATTATAAATCTTTGTCGCTAACGAGCTGTACTGGTCGACATTGAAAATCACGAAGCTATCTTCAATTATGATCAAAATACTAAAGAAGAGATTGATGATCATCAACTGTTTTAAATAGCGTTTGTTCAGTAGAGGGAGCTTCTTTTTGGTCCCTTGCCAACAATAAATTCCTAGATAAAAAAGGAAGAGTTGATTACCCAGATAATAGAGCCAAACTTTAAATGCTGAGTTTTCCATCAGTGGGGTCGTAATCATCCAAATGGCCAAAACGATCAATAGCGTATAATGGAGGGGAGAGGGTTTTTCTTTGTGTAGTTCGGCAAGAATAGAAATGGAGAAAAAGGCATTTCCCATAAATATAATAGTTTTAACTGCTGGTGCACTCATAAATGCTTGATCATAACTTTGGGCAAAGGAATTGAGAAATTCCGTCATATAAATAATTGTATTGTCAAAAATAAAGAATGCCAGATACAAACTAATCCAAAGAAATAATTTGTTTTTTTCTTTTAAGTAAGAATAAATAGCAAAAGTCATCGTGATTGAATATAGAATGATCAATAAAATATTGTATATAAAAATAGCTATCATATTGAATCCCCTTTCAATTTTTCTTACACCAATTTTCTTATCCTAATTATAACACCATTTGTTTTTTCTTTACTTTTAATTCCGCTAAACTTTCCTCTAAACTTTTGTAAACCCTTGGAAAATAACTGGTTTATATCCAAAAATAAACTTGTCCTCAGCAAGTATAGAATAAGTGTGATAACGTTTACAACTAATAGCTTATCGTAAACTCCGCCTTTTTTACCTAAAGTGAAGATGCAAAAGCAAACAAATCACTTAGGAGGTTTCATTATGGAAAAAAGAGATTTTATTACAACGGAAAATTACACGAAGGAGGAGATCCAACAAATCGTTGACCTGTCATTGAAAATCAAAGCGGCCATCAAAAATGGTTATTACCCCCCTTTACTAAAGAACAAAGTATTAGGGATGATTTTCCAACAATCATCTACCAGAACTCGGGTTTCTTTTGAAACAGCAATGACACAATTAGGAGGACATGCAGAATATCTCGCACCAGGACAAATTCAATTGGGTGGTCATGAAACAATAGAAGACACAAGCCGTGTTCTTTCTCGTTTAGTTGACATTTTGATGGCTCGCGTGGAACGGCATCATAGTGTGTATGACTTAGCAACGAATGCGACGATCCCAGTTATTAATGGTATGTCTGACTTCAACCATCCAACGCAGGAACTTGGCGATCTTTGCACCATGATCGAACATCTTCCAGCAGGCAAAAAAATCGAAGACTGCAAGATTTCCTTTATTGGTGATGCCACACAAGTCTGTTTCTCTTTAGGATTGATTGCAACAAAAATGGGGATGGAATTCGTTCAATTTGGTCCAGAAGGGTTCCAGTTAAACGAAGACCATCGCGCACGATTAGACGCGATTTGTAAAGATTCTGGCGGTTCCTATACGATATCAGATCAAATCGATGTGATCGAAGGTTCGGATTTTGTTTATACAGATGTTTGGTATGGACTGTATGAAGCAGAATTATCAGAAGAGGAACGCATGCGTATTTTTTACCCTAAATACCAAGTGAACGCTGACTTGATGAAACGCGCTGGTGAACAAGCGAAATTTATGCACTGCTTACCTGCCACTCGTGGAGAAGAAGTCACGGATGAGGTCATGGATGGACCAAACTCGATCTGTTTTGATGAAGCAGAAAACCGGTTAACGTCGATTCGCGGTCTCTTAGTGTACTTGATGCGAGATTATGCGGATAAAAATCCAATCGACGAGACCAAAAAAGCAGCGGCTGAAAAAGACTTGGAAGTTTTGTTAGATGAAACTAGACGCAAGAGATGAGGAAAGGAAATAGTCTGCGTATCAAGGGGATGCGTGAAGACTGTTTTGGTTCTTGAGGAGGGGCCAACGAACTGCGAATCGATTCTTTTGAGCGGAAGCTCGTTCTAATAATGTCGCAGCTTATGTGCTGAACTGGGATTCACGAGAGAGAAATCCGCTAGTTGCAAGAATCCTTCAATCGTTGGTCAACCCTTATTCCCTTGTACCGGAAAGGAAGAAAACAATGGGAGAAAAGAAAAAATTTAGTTTGATGAGTGCTATCTTATCGGTTATTTGTGTTGTATTTGTGGCAGAAGCGGCTGCACCGGTAGCAGCAATCGGAAATTCACAGTTTTTTTGGTGGATCTTTCTATTGGTTGCGTTCCTTTTGCCCTATGGGTTAATCTCATCAGAATTAGGAACAACGTATATTGGTGATGGCGGTATTTATGATTGGGTGACACAAGCTTTCGGTCATCGCTGGGGTTCTCGGGTTTCTTGGTACTACTGGATCAATTATCCATTATGGTTAGCCTCTCTAGCCGTAGTCTGTCCTGACTTGTTGACGACTATCACAGGTCGTGAATTTTCCACGGTGGCTGCTATCGTGATCGAACTGATTTTTATATGGGTCATCGTTTGGATCAGTTTTTATCCGGTCAGTGACAGTGTGTGGATTTTGAATGGGGCAGCAGTGATCAAGATGCTGTTAGCAATCTTGATTGGTGGCTTAGGTCTCTATACGGCCCTTACCAAAGGTGTTGCGAATGAGTTCACTCTTTCTTCGATGGTGCCAAGCTTCAATTTGAATAGTTTGTCTTTTATCTCGGTAATCATTTTTAACTTATTAGGATTCGAAGTGATTTGTACATTTGCAAGTGACATGGAAAACCCTAAGAAGCAAATTCCTCAATCGATCATTGCCGGTGGACTGGTGATTGCCGCCATTTACATTTTTTCTGCTTTCGGGATCGGTGTAGCGATTCCTACGGATCAAATCAGTACCGGCAGTGGATTGATGGATAGTTTTAAATTATTGACAGGATCAACAGGCGGCTGGTTCATTATTTCGATGGCCTTTTTGTTCTTGCTGACATTGTTTGGCAACATGATTTCTTGGTCGTTAGGGGTCAATAATACTGCTTGCTATGCGGCCGAAAATGGCGATATGCCGAAAGTATTTGCCAAACGCAGCAAAAAAAATGGCATGCCTACTGGTGCGGCAATTATGAATGGTATCGTTGCTTCTATCGTCGTCGTCATCGCCCCAATTTTACCAAATCAAGATTTATTCTGGGCATTTTTCTCACTGAACCTAGTAATGTTCCTACTATCGTATGTCCCTGTGTTTCCTGCGTTTTATAAATTACGTAAAATTGATCCAGACACACCTCGACCTTTCAAGGTGAGCGGCAGCGATTTGTTCTTGAAGGTATTAGTCGCACTACCGATGATCATGATCGTGATCTCATTGATTTTCACAGCGCTTCCTTTGCAATTTGACGCTGAATCACTGAGTCAGCAATTACCAATCACGATTGGAGCAATTGTATTTGCCCTCGTTGGTGAAGCCATTATCTGGATCAAAAAAATCAAAAAAGAAGGAGTGCTGTATCATGGCGAAACGAATCGAAAAGACCACACCGAAACAAGACGGGTTTAGAATGCCCGGAGAGTTTGAACCACAAGAGAAAGTATGGATGATTTGGCCAGAGCGCCCGGATAACTGGCGTGATGGGGGCAAACCAGCTCAAGTAGCATTTGCTGAAGTCGCAAAAGCGATCAGCAAATTCACGCCAATGAATGTGGTCGTGTCGCAACAACAATATCAAAACTGCCGTCGTCAATTGCCTGCAGACATCACTGTCTATGAAATGTCCAATAACGATGCATGGATTCGTGACTGTGGTCCTAGCTTTGTCATCAACGACAAAGGCGAATTACGAGGCAATGACTGGGGATTTAATGCTTGGGGCGGATTAGTCGATGGCTTGTATTTTCCTTGGGATCAAGATGATTTAGTTGCTCAAAAGATCTGTGAGATCGAGCAAGTGGATTCTTATCGGACGGAAGGGTTTATTTTAGAAGGGGGATCCTTCCATGTCGATGGGGAAGGCACTGTGTTAACGACGGAGATGTGTTTGTTGAGTGATGGCCGGAACCCCCATATGACAAAAGCAGAAATCGAACAAAAATTATGCGACTACTTGAACTGTGAGAAGGTCCTTTGGTTAGCTGACGGGATCGATCCGGAAGAAACCAATGGACATGTGGATGACGTGGCATGTTTTGTACGTCCTGGAGAAGTGGCTTGTATCTATACTGAAGATAAAAACAGCCCATTTTATGAAGCGGCTCAAGCTGCATACAAGCGTTTGAATGAAATGACCGATGCCAAAGGCCGCAAATTAAAAGTTCATAAGCTTTGCTGCCCAGTAGAAAATGTCACGATCAATGGGGATTTCAAGATTGATTACGTAGAAGGAACCATGCCGCGAGAAGATGGCGACATTTGTATTGCTTCTTATATGAACTTTCTAATTACAAACAACGGTGTGATCGCTCCTCAATACGGAGACGAAAATGATGCGCGGGCACTTGAAGAAATAGCAGAGATTTTCCCAGATAAAGAAGTTGTGGGCGTAAATACAGTTGAGATCGTATACGGTGGCGGGAATATTCACTGTATCACGCAACAACAACCGCAAAGATAGGAGGAGACGTATGTCAAAAATTGTCATCGCTTTAGGCGGAAATGCTTTAGGCGACTCTGCGCACGAACAATTGACCAAAGCCCAAGTGGCAGCAAAATCGATTGCTGATCTAATCAGTGACGGCCATCACGTGGTGATTGCTCACGGGAATGGTCCTCAAGTTGGCAAAATTCGCTTAGCATTTGAGGAAACCAGCAAAACGCAAGAAGACGTCATGCCATTTCCTGAATGCACAGCTATGAGTCAAGGGTACATCGGTTACCATTTGCAACAAGCGATTGATGAAGAGCTTGTTTCTCGCGGATTGGCACATATTCCGGTCGTTTCCATGTTGACGCAAGTGGTGGTCGATCCAGCTGATCCAGCTTTTACGAATCCAACGAAACCAATCGGTGGCTACTATAGTGAAGCTAAGGCTCAGCAATTAATGACTGAAAGCGGCGACACTTATATAGAAGATGCAGGCCGAGGTTGGCGTCGGGTCGTTCCTTCTCCTAAACCAGTGGACATTTATGAAAAAATCAGTCTAAAAACATTAGTAGATGCAGGTCAAGTGGTGATTGCATGTGGCGGAGGCGGCATACCAGTGGTTTATGAAGGCACTCGCTATAAAGGAGTTGACGCGGTGATTGACAAAGACTTTGCTGCAGCCAAGATGGCGGTACTGATCGATGCGGATATCTTTATTATCTTAACCGCTGTTGACCAAGTCTTTGTCAACTATGGTCAACCAGATCAACGAGGATTGACAACAGCCACTGTCGCTGAAATGCAAACGTACATTGACCGAAATCAATTTGCACCTGGTAGTATGTTGCCAAAAGTGGAAGCAGCGATCGCATTTGCTGCTTCCAAGGATGGGCGTCAAGCAGTGATCGCTTCATTGGAAAAAGCGGCGGAAACTTTAGCTGGCAATAGTGGTACGACAATTCAGCTTTAAGTGAAGGAAAGACATTTGGTGAACACACCAAATGTCTTTTTTTTGCCTTAAAAACGAACATTAGATTCTTTTTGTCAGGATTAATGTACGGTTTTTATTGAAAAAAATCCGAATGAATGTAAAATAAAACCATTGATGCTTATTTTAATGAAAACTGCTAATGTCAAAGCAGCAGTCTGATGCAGTTTGTTAAAGGAGAAAACTTATGTCAATAACAAAATATTTTAAAGGTTCTATATTTCATACACCCACAGATGGCGTGCTGGAATACTTAGAGGATGTCCTCATTTGCGTGGATGCTGAAGGGATGATCAAAAGGGTGGTCACAACAGAACAATCAGACTATCCAGAAATGCTGGCAGCTGCCAAACAAGGAATGCTAGTTGAATTGCAGAAGGGACAGTATTTTTTACCGGGATTCGTCGACTTGCACGTTCATGCACCCCAATGGCCGCAAGCAGGAGTTGCATTGGATGAGCCGTTGAATGTATGGCTAGATGAGTGTACCTTCCCGTTGGAAGCAAAATACGCGGACTCAAGTTTTGCTTCAGAAGTGTACCAAGATTTAGTTGCGCAACTACTGGCTCGAGGAACAACGACGGTTCTTTATTTTGCGACCGTTCATTTGGAAGCAAGTTTACAATTAGCCAAGATTTGTGCTGAGAAGGGTCAACGAGGGCTAGTGGGGAAAGTAGTCATGGATGATCCCGACGCGAACCCAGATTTTTATCGAGATACCTCAACTGCTACGGCACTAGCAGAGACCGAAACCTTCATTAAAGAAGTCCAAAAGTTGGCAAAAACGACACGTCAAGGAGTCTATCCAGTAGTGACACCACGATTCGTCCCAAGCTGCACGGATGAAGGTCTGGCTGGGTTAGGACAACTCGCACAAAAATACGACGTCCATGTACAATCCCATTGCAGTGAAGGCCAATGGGAACACGATCACGTCTTGGAACGATTTGGTAAAACCGACACAGAAGTCTTGCGGGATTTTGGCTTACTGGGAGAAAAAGCTGTGATGGCTCATTGTAATTTTATCGATGAAAAAGATGGTGAGATCTTTGTGGAAACAGGGACTGCTGTTGCTCACTGCCCGATTTCCAATGCGTACTTTGCCAATGGTGTGATCCCTATCAATCGGCTTAAAGAACAAGGCGTAACGATTGGACTAGGCACAGATATCTCCGGCGGCTTTTCTCCAAGTTTGTATGACAATATCAAGCAAGCTGTTATGTCTTCCCGCATGTTAGAAGACGGTGTGGATGTTACATTGCCCCAAACGAATCGAGGTGTTGCGAATGCGCGTATCTCAGTCATCGACGCTTTTTCATTGGCGACAAAAGGAGGGGGCGAAGCGCTACGACTACCGATTGGTCTTATCAAGGAAGGCTACGCTTGCGACCTTCAAGTGATCGATACTTGTTATTCTGGTAATCCATTGCCAGCTTTTGGTGTACTGAACCAACCGAAAGAACAATTACAAAAGATTTTGTATCTAGCAACGGCTGAAAACATTCGTCAGGTCTGGGTGCAAGGAAAAAAAGTACATGAAAAATGAGGAGATTGATACTGTGGAAACCAGAAGTAATCGTTTAACGATCGGAATGAATGAAGATATACCTTTAGGACAAGCCATTGTTCTTGGCTTACAACACGTGTTGGCAATGGATGTGTATGTCCCACCCTTTATTATTGCAACTGCTGTTGCCATGAGCTCGTCGGATGCAGCCGGGCTGATCCAATCCACCTTTTTAGGTGCTGGGATTGCTTCGCTGATCCAAGTTCTCTTTTTCTTGAAATTGCCCGTCTGTCAAGGGCCGTCCTTTGTACCAGTAGGCGCAATCATTGGTATCTATTTTGGAGCGCAAGGTATGGATACTGTCTTAGGAGCTAGTATTGTCGGGGCATTGGCTGTTATTCTTTTAGGGATGACAGGGATCTATAAGTATATTGTCCGCAACTTTATTCCCACGATCGTCAGTGGCACGATTATCATGATCGTTGGACTGACATTGTTACCTACAGCTTTTACCAGCAACATTTATCCAGCTACTGAGACATTATCGGCTAATCAGAACATGTTTTTGGCTGCAGTGACAGCAGCAATTTTGATTTTATTCTCGATGTTAGGTGATTACTTCCCTCGTTTAGGTAAATATTTCCGGATTAGCTCGGTGATTATTGCCTTAATGATCGGGACGCTGATTGCTTGGTTCATGGGCGGCGTAGGCTTCCAGTCTGTTGCGGATGCTTCATTTTTCAGTTTGCCAAAACTTATTTTCGTCAATTATGGTCTTCATTTTGATGTTTCAGCTATTTTGACGATGCTGGTGATTTATATGGTATTACTAGCAGAAACAACAGGAACTTGGTATGCCGTCAGCTCTGTCACTGAGGAAGCTGTGACAGATGAACAAATCAATAAAGGTGTCATTGGTGAAGGAATCGGTTGCCTGGTGGCTGCTTTAGTAGGAACGACACCAGTGACGGGGTATTCAACAAATGCCGGTATCATTTCCATTACTGGGGTTGCCAGTAAAAAAGTCTTTGTGATGGCTTCCTGCTGGTTCATCCTCTTGTCATTTGTCGGCAAGTTATCAGCGTTGATCCATGCCGTACCTTCAGCGGTAATCGGTGGTGTCTTCGCAGTTGTCTGTGTGATCATTTTGCTTAGCGGCTTTCGAGTGATCAAGAATGAAGAGTTTTCTGAACGTGAACTCTATATTATTGGTGTTCCGCTAATCTTAGCGATCGGTCTTTTGTTCATGCCGGCTGAGATCAAACAAGAAACTCCGCAATTTCTACAATACTTATTGGATTCACCGATTGCGTTAAGTGCGATTGCTGCTATTGTGATGAATAAGTTGATTCCAGTGAAAAAAACGGTTTGATAAAGTGTCAGCGAAAGATGCTGCAGCAAGTGAACGCCTGCTCCAATCGATGCAACAAGCATTCATGGAAACGCGCTGTTCAGCTGCAGCTTTTTTTGTTACGACTGTGTGTAAATTCATCCAATTTGTAACAATTCACAAATAAAAAAGAGGGGATTCACTTTTATTGAAATAAAATAACTAATTTATATTTTTATGTTGATAATCGTTGTTGATTCAAAAGGAATTACGCGACGCTTACGAAACGTAAGGAACTCGACGCATTCGTAATCATCTGTAACGAGATTTTCACCTATGAAATATTCTCTGGTGTTAGACTAGTCTATGCGTTGGAGATTTCTCCTGCGATAGACTATAAACGCTACAAGATGAGGAGAATTATTTTATGAAGTCATTGAAAACTGTTTTGCTTAGTACAGCTGTCCTTGCAGGTCTGGGTGTGTTTCTAGGTGGACAAGATGCGTTTGCTGATGAAGAATACACGGTGCAATCTGGGGATACACTATCTACGATTGCCTATAACTATTTTGGCACCTCAGAAGCCGTTGATAAAATTGTTGAAGCAAACGGCATTACGAACAAAAACTTGATCTATGTTGGTGAAACACTGGTCTTACCAACAGACGATGCCAGCTATACAATTGAACGTTCTTCAGCAGCTGCAGAATCATCAGTCACTTATGAAGAACCAGCTTCACAACCTGCCAGCAGCCAACAAACAAGCCCAAGCTCATCTGCATCAAGCAGTTCTGCAGCAACAGGCTCAGAAGCTTCAGCTAAAGAATGGATCGCGAACAAAGAATCTGGCGGTTCTTATACAGCAACAAATGGCCAATACTATGGACGTTATCAGTTGACTAACTCTTACTTGAATGGGGACTATTCAGCGGCCAATCAAGAAAAAGTAGCCGATAATTATGTTGCTTCACGTTATGGTTCATGGTCTGCAGCAAAAGCATTCTGGGAAGCTAACGGTTGGTATTAATCAAGCCAAACATTCATACGTATCACAGACTCGCTTAGCGGGTCTGTTTTTTTATCTAAATCAACAGTTTGCTTATGAAAGAAACCCTCTAAGATATGGTACACTAAAGAAAAAATCAGTTTCAAACCGGAGGGATGGCAATGAATAATCAGATCCAACAACGAATCGATCGCCTGAAAAGTTACGGTCAGTCATTGGCAGGTGCTAATGTGGCCTATCGTGAGGATTGGGGGACGATTTATTTTGGTCTAATCGGCAAACAGTTTGGTATGATGAGTCCTGAAGCGAATGATGATGCGATCATTACGTTGAAAAATAAACCGGAAGTCAATGAAGAATTACGTGAACAATACCCTGAGGCGATTATTCCCGGATACTATGCCAATAAAACCCACTGGAATTCTATTCGTCTAGCAGCGGATGAGGTAACAGACGAACAAATTGAACAGTTGATTTTGACCTCTTATGAACTGGTTTATCAGAAATTGACGAAAAAACAAAAAGAAGAACTAACAACGCTTTAAAAAAAGCAACAAAAACACCAACGAGCCTCGTGCCTTGAAATCGGAAAGCGATTTAAGGAAACTTAGTGAGATTTGTTGGCGTTTTTTTATTTTAGAGAGGTATTTCGCTTGTTTAAGCCAGCCAGATAAATCGCGATACTCTCCAGAAAAACTTGACGTTCGTCGATTTGTTTGCGTTGTTGGATGCCTTCTGCCATCCCATTTAAATGATTCTCAACAACATAGCTGCGCATAGCAGAGACATGTGCCCGCAATTTTTCATCGCCAGTTACAATTTTTGCTCGTAATTGTTCTTCTTTTTGACGATCGAGTAAGTGTCCCAATAAGAGATGATGCAATGCCTGAACGGTTTGACGGCTTTGGGCAGGAGTGAAGCCGGCTTCGATCAATATAGTGATCATTTGCTCTAAATGCAGCAGTCGGCTAGGATAGGAAGGAATCGTATGAATCTCTAGTTCTGCACCACAGGGATATTGGAGATAGAGATCGTAGTAATTGGCCATAAAGGTTTGCAACTGTTCTTGCCAGCTACCCGCAGGGACATCCGGCAGATCATTTTCCATCGTTTCAGCCATCGCTTGCAACAGCTCTTGTTTATTCGTGAAATACCAATACAATGCCGGTGCTTGAACAGAAAGTACTTTTGCCAATTTGCGCATGGTTAACTGAGAAAGGTCAGATGTTTCCTTTAGGTAGGCAAAAGCCGCATGAATAATTGATTCTTTTGATAACTTTTGTTCCATAAAAAAATCATCCTTTGTTCGCTTGCAACATTTTTCTAAAAATGGTAAATTATTGTCCGGCTTTATTTTACAGTGTTAAATAATGCCTGTCAAACTGTAAAGGAGTGTGTTTTAAGATGGATCTTGTTTTACGCCATGTAAAGAAATACAAAGGCGCTGTCTTCATTGCGCTGGTTTCTGTAGCTGTCATGGTACTGGCTACGTTATGGCAGCCGAAGCTGCTGCAACAAGTATTGGAAGCAATCATTAAAGAAGACGACAATGAAATGAAATCGATTGGGGTCCAATTGATCGGTCTAGCCGTGTTTGGGCTGGTGGCTGGGGTCATCAATACTATTTTCTCTGCCAAAGTAGCGCAAGGAGTCAGTGCGGATATTCGTGAAGAAGCCTTTCGTAAAATCCAAACTTTCTCGTTTGGTAATATCGAGAAATTCTCAGCAGGAAATCTGGTGGTTCGACTGACCAATGACATCACCCAAATCCAAAATTTAGTGATGATCTCCTTGCAGTCGTTGTTTCGGATTCCTTTCTTATTTATTGGTGCCTTTATCTTAGCCATGACCACGATGCCTCAACTTTGGTGGGTAATCGTCGCATTGATCGTTGCAGTAGTGATCATTACTGGTCTTTCTTTTACACAGATGGGCAAACATTTCATGATCATTCAAAATTTGATCGACAAAATCAATAGTGCAGCAAAAGAAAACCTTTTAGGGATTCGTGTGGTGAAATCATTTGTTCAAGAAAAAAATCAATTGAACAGTTTCACGAAAGTCAGCGACGAACTAACAAAACACAACATCATCGTTGGTACGCTTTTCTCTGTGATGATTCCGTCCTTTATGCTGGCAGCCAACTTAGCGGTCGTAGGCGCGATCTTCTTTGTCAGCGACCTTGCAAAAGACGATCCGACATTGATCGGGGGAATCGCTTCTTTCATGAATTATTTGATGCAGATCATGATGGCGATCATTATCGGCGGTATGATGATGATGATGACTTCTCGGGCAGCGGTCTCTCTCAAACGATTGAAAGAAATTCTGGTTACCGAACCAGACTTGTCCTACAAAGATGTTCCACAGCAAGAATTAGCAGGCAGTGTGGCATTCGAGCACGTTTCTTTCCGTTATCCTGGGGATGAGAAAAATGCTTTGACAGACATCAGTTTTTCAATCGCTCCTGGAGAAATGATTGGGATCGTCGGGGCAACTGGTGCAGGGAAATCGACATTAGCTCAATTGATTCCGCGCTTGTTTGATCCAACAGAAGGAACCGTGCGAGTTGGAGGCGTCGATTTACGAGAAGTAAATGAGCAAAGCTTACGTCAAACCGTTTCCTTTGTTCTACAAAAAGCGATTCTTTTCTCCGGAACCATTGCCCAAAATCTGCGCCACGGCAAAAAGAACGCCACTGTCCCTGAAATGACCCATGCAACAGAAATCGCGCAGGCAAGTGAATTCATTCAAAAATTGACGAACCGTTTTGAAGCACCCGTAGCGGAACGAAGCAGTAATTTTTCTGGTGGTCAAAAGCAACGGCTGTCTATTTCACGAGGTGTCATCGGGGAACCAAAAATCTTGATTCTAGATGATAGTACGAGTGCATTGGATGCTCGTTCGGAAAAACTGGTTCGTGAAGCCTTTGAAAAAGAACTGCAAGCTACCACCACGATCATCATTGCACAGAAAATTGCTTCTGTTGTGAATGCGGACCGCATCCTGGTGTTGGATAAAGGTCGTCTGGTTGGAGTAGGTACCCATCAAGAGTTAGCTGCCAACAATCCAATTTATCAGGAAATTTTTGAGACTCAGAAAGGAGCTGAATAACCATGACGGATTTGATCAAAGCAAGCAAGTTTTTTTATCACTATTTAAAACGATACAAACTCTCTTTCTTTTTCATTTTCATTACCGTGATTGCAGCCACTTATCTGCAAGTCCAAGCACCGGTCTATGTGGGGCAAGCCTTTCAGGAATTAGCGAATTATGTTGGTGGATTGATGCAAGGCGTAGATGACAAGTCAAAATTCGTATCTGTCATCTGGAAGTTACTGCTGTTTTACGTATTGGCAAGTGGAGCAAACTTTATTTATAGTATCTTGTTCACGCAAGTGGTGGGGAAATCCACCAATCGAATGCGAATCGGGTTATTCAATAAATTGGAAAAATTGACGATCAAATTTTTTGATTCCCATCAAGATGGTGAAATTTTGAGTCGTTTTACCAGCGATTTGGATAACATTCAAAACAGCTTGAATCAAGCATTGCTGCAAGTATTGACCAATGTGGTATTGATGATCGGGATTTTGATCATGATGTTCCGACAAAATGTCACATTAGCTTGGGCGACGATTGCGTCTACACCAATTGCCATCCTGATTGCAGTCATTGTGATCCAAAAAGCTCGCAAATATGTCGATCTGCAGCAAGATGAAGTAGGAAAACTAAACGGGTACATTGATGAAAAAATCAGCGGCCAACGGATCATCATCACCAACGGTCTTCAAGAAGAAACGATTGATGGATTTTTGCAGCACAACCAAAGTGTTCGGGAAGCCACTTACAAAGGACAAGTTTACTCAGGATTGCTTTTCCCAATGATGCAAGGAATGTCGCTGGTCAACACGGCGATCGTGATTTTCTTTGGCGGTTGGTTAGCATTGAATGGGGATTTGGAACGTTCAGTTGCTCTAGGCCTTGTGGTGACTTTCGTTCAATATTCTCAACAATACTATCAACCGTTGATGCAGATTTCTTCTGGTTACAGCATGATTCAATTGGCAATCACTGGCGCCCGTCGTTTGAATGAGATGTTTGATGAACCGGATGAAGAAAAACCGGCAAATGGTGAAAAAATCACTGGTATCAAGCAAGAAGTGGCATTGAATCATGTTGATTTCGGTTATGATAGTGATCGTTTAATCCTTAAAGATGTCACCATCCATGTCAAAAAGGGTGAAATGGTGGCATTGGTAGGACCAACTGGTTCTGGAAAGACAACCATCATGAATCTTTTGAATCGCTTCTATGATGTGACGAATGGCTCAGTAACATTTGATGGTCAGGACATTCGACAGTTAGATTTAGATGCATTGCGGGAGCATGTGGGGATCGTGTTGCAAGATTCGGTACTGTTTTCTGGGACGATTCGGGAAAATATTGCTTTTGGTAAGCCGGATGCCAGTGAGGAAGCGATTATTGCAGCAGCAAAACAGGCCAACATCCATGAATTTATCATGACGTTAGAACAAGGGTATGATACACCAATCACGGAAGAAAACAATCTATTCAGTACCGGGCAAAAGCAGTTGATGAGTATCGCTCGCACGATTTTGACCAATCCATCTTTATTGATTTTGGATGAAGCTACCAGTAATGTTGATACGGTGACGGAAGCGAAGATTCAGCAAGCAATGGATGAAGCCATCAAAGGGCGGACCAGTTTTGTCATCGCCCATCGTCTAAAGACGATTTTGAATGCCGATCGAATCGTTGTCTTGCGGGAGGGGCAAGTCATCGAAGAAGGTAGCCATCAAGAATTATTGGCAGAAAACGGGTTTTATGCCGAACTTTACCACAATCAATTTGTTTTTGAATAGTTAACTGACGAGTTTAAACCAAAACCCAATGACTGCTACTTGGATCAAAGTAGCGGTCATTGGGTTTTATTTGGTGTAACGTGTTTTAAACGAGTTCACCTGGCCAAGCAGAAGTGCCGCCTAATACATTGATCGCCTTGAACCCTTGCTGGTCCATATAGTGACAGGCTTGCTCTGACCGAGCACCTGAGTGACAAATCACGTAGTAGTCAAGGTCTTTCTCCAAATTGGCAGTAGTGAAGTGAGATAACGGATTATTTTGCGCATTTGGTACATGGCCGCTGATAAATTCATCGACTTCTCTGACATCAATCAGGTGGAACTTCTGTTGTTTGCTTGCTTGATAAAATTCAGGCATTGTGATCGAGCGATACATGAATGATTTCCTCCGGTCTGACGGTTTGATAAAGCGCAAAAGCCCCGTCTAGATTTTTTGCCTCGTAGCCAGATTGTTTGAGAATCCGTTCGGCTAAATAGCTTCGCAGTCCGCTATGACAGCTGACGATATAAGAAGCAGTCGGATCAAGTTCAGTCAGTCGGTCTCGTAATTCATTCAGCGGAATATGCAGGGCGTTTTTGAAGCGGCCAGTCATTTCCGCTGTATTGCGGACATCTAGTAATTGTTTGCCGGCAGCTAATTCTGCAGAAAGTTCATGCCACTGGATTGATTCACTGATCCCTTCGATTAGATTCAATGCCGCATAGCCGATCAGGTTCACTGGATCTTTGGCGGAACCAAAAGGCGGTGCATAACTCAGTTCCAGTTCTGTTAAATCTGCCACCGTCAATCCACTTTTGATGGCTGTGGCTAATACATCCATTCGTTTATCGACGCCACTCTGTCCAACGGCCTGAGCACCATAGAGAGTACCTGTCTCTTTATTAAAAATCAATTTCAATAGCAGATCTTTAGCACCAGGGTAATAGCCAGCATGATCTTTTCCGCTGACATGAATCACAGCTGGCTGCAAGCCCGCAGATACTGCTGCTTTCTCGCTTAATCCGGTCATGGCTGCTGTAAGCCCAAAGACTCGCAGGATAGCAGTTCCAATATTGCCACGGTTTTTCCTTGGCAGACCAGCGATCACGTCTGCGACTTGCCGACCTTGCCGGTTAGCTGGTGAGGCTAAAGAAATCAACGCATCTTCTCCAGTTAGTTGTTGTTTCGTGACGATAGCATCTCCGACAGCGTAAATGTCTTTTTGCGACGTTTGGTAGTTTTCGTCTACAAGGATTCCTCCTCGAATACCAGTAGTGATCCCAGCTTCCGCTGCTAATCTTGATTCTGGTTGGACCCCGATAGACAATAATGTCAGGTCTGAGTCCAGTACAGTGTCATCTTCTAACCGAATTTTTTTCCCTTCTTCTTCAAAAGAAACTGCGGATTGGCCCGTAATGACCTTGATTCCCTTCGCTATCAATTCATTTTTGACATAGGCAGCCATTTCTTCATCCATCAAAGGTAAAACCTGCGATGCTTTCTCAACGACGGTGACCTCTAAGCCACGGTTTTTCAGACTTTCTGCCATTTCCAATCCAATAAAGCCGGCACCGACTACGACGGCTTGGCGGGTATGTTGATCGATTTTCTGCAAAATAGCATCCATATCCGGCACGTTTCGTAACTGACGGCAGTTTGTGGCACGGTCTAATCCTGGGATTTTTGGTATGATTGCTTTTGCTCCCGGAGCAAGAATCAACTTGTCATATGATTCTTCATAAGTCTCAGAATCTCGATGGATAGTCACCGTCTTTTGTTCTGGGTGAATAGCCAGTACTTCTTGATTTGGACGAACATCCAAACCAAAACGTGCCTTTAAGGACTCTGGTGTTTGCAGTAGTAATTGATCGCGAGTAGTAATTTCACCTGCGATAAAGTAAGGAAGGCCGCAGTTCGCAAAGGACACATAAGGACCTTTCTCTAGAACAATGATTTCAGCATCTTCCATTAAGCGACGTAATCGAGTTGCAGCAGACATGCCTCCGGCGACCCCACCGACAATCAGTACTTTCATTTTATTTTCCTCCTTGAATTGGTCCTTGCCATTGATTCATGCCACCGCGAATCGTTGTGGCATCATAGCCCATTTTAATCAATAATTTGGCAGCTTGTTTGCTGCGGACGCCTGATTGACAGATCACATATAACGGTTCTTTTTTTCCTGAATAGTGGGCGATTTTATTTAATGGGACATTGGCGGCATTTCGAATATGCCCACCCCGGTATTCAGAGGGCGTCCGGACATCAATAACTTTCGTTTTTGCAGTCAGTGCTGCGGAAAAATCACGAATAGAGATGGAAGGGACAGAACGAAACAATGAAAACATAGACATTCTCCTTTATATACGGTATGGGGGATATTAAACCCCGTTTTTCTATATTTGTCAATGATTTGATTTGATTAACATTGCGGATACGAAAAGAATGTTTGACCGTTATACCATTGTAGGGTATATTCTAATGGGAAAGGAGTGAGACGATGGATAAGACAAGAAGTGAACAAAAAAATGTGCTGAATCGTTTAAAACGTGCCGAAGGGCAGATTCGTGGGGTTCAAAAAATGATCGAAGAAGAGAAGGAATGTATCGATATCATCACTCAGTTAAGTGCGGTACGTTCAAGTATCGATCGTGTGATGGGCATGATTGTTGCAGAGAACTTGAAAGATTGTTTCGAGAATCCAGAAAAAGATCCTCAAGAACAAGCACAGAAGCTGGAACAAGCGATTCAGATGATCATCAAGAAATAGTAGCTCTATTCTTTAGGAAGAGACTGTTTTCATAGGGGACTGGCTGATGTAACCAGTAAGCTGAATCAGTAAATCTGGAACGCTATCATGACGATCAAAGAAATGATTTGATCTGTGAAGAGTAGTATTGAAAGGAAAATGCTGTTGTATGCAAGAATTACCCTCAAAAAATTAGGACATCAGCTGTAAGCAGTTCGATCTAAAGTCTCAGCTACGGTCGAAGAGTCGTAGCTAAGGTTAGTTGAATGCTTGGACTGATGTCCTAATCTATGAATTGCTTAGTAGTATTCACCGTGGCGATAGTCCCAGGAATTGAAGTGATCGGACAAAAACAGTTGGATTTTATCTACAGCTAAACCCTTCCGAATCAATACAGGCGCCGGGGTGATCGATCGCTGAGAGCCTTGATGAGGAATCAATTTGCCAGCAGAATCTACGAAAGAAACCATGACTCCTTGTTCGTAGCGGGTCTCTA
Organism: Enterococcus sp. FDAARGOS_553; assembly: GCF_003812305.1. Taxonomy (NCBI): domain Bacteria; kingdom Bacillati; phylum Bacillota; class Bacilli; order Lactobacillales; family Enterococcaceae; genus Enterococcus; species Enterococcus sp. FDAARGOS_553. The sequence continues at coordinate 273,232 of NZ_CP033740.1, read as the reverse complement.
TCGTTTTATCTGGTTGGATCGAAGCGACATAGTCATTGCTTTCAATGATGAGGTCTGCTTCGTTAGCGATTTGTTCACCAATTCCTTCCACCAGACCACGATTGCCTTTACCAGAAGGATTTGCTGAGCTGGCAAACAATAGCTGTTGCTTTTCCTCCCAAAGAGCTTTAGCGATTTGTTCTCCAGGAACGCCGAATTTGATGACGAAACAACTCGTTTCCCTGGTATCCATCATCAATTCTTGCGATCCGTCAGGAATATATGCTTTTCCAGACTCTTTCCATGGTAAGATCGCGCCAAAAAGAACATCGTTGTCCCAACATTTTTGGTAAACTGCCGCAATTTCATCGTTCCATTCCGCTAATTCTTGTAATTGTTCCAATGAGCTGCATAATACAACTCCTGGCTTATTACGTTTGCGATTTTTGGCAGAAAACTTGCGTTCTAGTCCTTTCTTGTCAGAGACGGCAATAATATAGCCTACTTTAGTGGGGCAAACGATGACTTTGCCTTCTTGCTGGAGCAGTTGGATTGCTGCTTCGTTGGGTTCGCCAGACCAAGTGGTTTGTTTGTTTGTCTTCAAATGGTTCATCCTTCCTCATTTTGTTTATTTCGCCTAAAAATTCAGAAAATTCTGATTTAAAATCGTTAACCTTGATAATAAGGGAATCTCTAAAGAGAGTCAAGGGCAAAAAGATGGAAATGCAGCAGCATTCTGGATGATCATTTTCAGAGAAGGCTGAAAAAAATGCTTCTCTTTTCCAACGATTCTGTGAGAAAATGAACGTCAGAACGCAAGTCAAAAGGTTCCTGAACAACCAAGTTTTGAGCAAATTTTTCTTACCTGTACTTGATCTTATAAGAAAAAAAAGTTTCAGTCTTCTGAACAGAAATTTTGTCTCAACTCAGAGATGAGGGTATAGTAAAAGCACAAGTTCTCGGAAAAAATGACAGCTTCTATTCGGATGATCAAAGAAAAGAGGAAGACAATGAAGCAATTGATAACTTATAGTAAAATACTCTCTGCACTGGTGATTCTAGCGGTGAGCATCAACATGTTTTTAGGTCCTCATCATATTGCAGCTGGAGGGGTCAGTGGCATTGGAATCTTGATGGAATCTGCTTTGGGCTGGGACCGTGCGCTTGTGATCATGGTTCTGAACAGTGTGATGTTGGTTCTGGCCTATGTTATTTTGGGGAAAGCGCCTTTCTTCAAGGTGCTGTTCGGCAGCATAGTTTTTCCGTTAGCAATTGCCGTAGTGCCTGAATATATGTTGGCCAGTGATCGTCTGCTGTCTGTTATTTTTGGGAGTGCGATTTTTGCTGCTGGGGTTGCTATTTTATATAAAAATAATTCTTCTAGTGGCGGAACTACGATTCCGCCGCTGATCTTCCAGAAATATTTCCATATCAATCCTTCCATCGGGCTTTTAGCCACAGATGCGGTTGTGGTAACAATGAGTTTACTGGTTTTTGGGTTTGAAGAATTTTTGTTTGCGATTCTTTCGATTGTGATTACTTCGATCGTGATGAATTATATCGAAACCGGGATGGACCGCAAGAAGTCTGTGATGATCATGAGTGAGGAATATCTTGACGAGATTCAAGCGGCCATTGCAACGGCAATTTCTAGAGGGGCAACCTTGTTAGAAGCACAAGGTGTTCATCGAAGAAGTGAGAAACAAGTTTTATTGATCGTTGTCAACGATCAAGAATTTGCTGATATCAAACAATTGATTGAAAGCATTGATCCGCAGGCATTTGTAATTGCCAGCAATGTAGCTGAAGTTTTAGGACGAGGGTTTAGTTACCACCCGATTGAATGAGGCCTGTCCGCATCCGTTTGAAGCGCTGCACGATGTTGTAGGCTGGTTCTACTCTTTCATTTTTAACTGGCTTTTTAGTTACAAAGGCGTTAAACTGCTAATGGATCATTTTATCAAGAGTTTTTTAAGAGACGCTGAAACGAAATCTGCTGTTAACTTGTTTTGTCACTGCTGATTAAAATCACGTTTTAGAAGCAGCTTTGGTAAAATGAACTGGAAATTGTGCCTGAGAGATTTTTCGACGGCTTAGTAAGGATAGAAATAATGAAAGAAAGATACCCTAAAAGAACCATTGGTATGTTTGTGAGTGCTGTGCTGTTATTCATCGTTAGTGCCAGCCTATCACATAACGTAGCCGCTGGTCAGACGAACCAGTCTACAGAACAGACCAAACAGACCATTCCTAAAAAAGCAACGATCCCTACGAAAAAAAATGCAATTACTAAAAAGGAGAGATCAGGAACGTCTAAATCCTCAGAGGATTCTTCTTCGACAGAAGTAGCCGTCGCAGATTGGCGTCATCCATCTGAGAAGAAAGCCTATCCTGTTTTACAAGAAGGTGATTGGGTCGATGTCTCATTGGCAAACCAGCGGGTGAAGATCATGCGGAAGAATCGAGTGCTTTATACGATGGTTTGCTCTACCGGATCAGGAGGAGACCGAAGAACGCCTACAGGAACTTATTCCATTCAAGCTGAAAGAGGAGAAACTTTTTTTAATGAATCTTCTGGCGAGGGAGCGAACTATTGGGTATCTTGGAAAGATCATGGCGTCTACTTGTTTCATTCGGTGCCGATTGACGCTTCGGGAGATTACATTGAAGAAGAAGCAGAAGAACTAGGACAAAAAGCCAATTCTCATGGGTGTATCCGTTTGACTGTTGCAGATGCAAAATGGTTTTATGAACATGCCCTTTATGGCATGCAAGTTATCGTGCATTGAGCGAACAAGCAAATTCGTTAACGATTGAAAGGAGCTGCTTGATAGGTATGAATCCATTTTATGAAGAGGTGTATCGTTTCGTAAAGAAGATTCCGTATGGCAAAGTGGCTTCTTACAGCCAAATAGCTTGGGCTTTAGGTCGCTTGAATGGTGCACGAGCTGTAGGACGCGCCATGAAATATTGCCCAGAGTCATTACCAGCCCATCGGGTAGTACGAGCAGACGGCGAGATCGTGGGCTTTACCGCCGTAGAACGAAAGCAGCGGCTGCTAGCAGAAGGGATCGTCTTTAAAACAAACGGAAAAATCGATATGAAACAATGCAGCTGGCATGGAGAAAAGGAGTCATCCTGAAAAATGCCGCTGCATTTTTTGTGAAAATAGCTTCAAATTGATTGTTTTGTATATCTGGATCGGCCCTTTATAATAAAGGAGCAATGACATGTCGCTCGGGTTTGTCAAAGGAGGAAACAGCATGGGAAAGATGGTTTTTATCAATTTGCCTGTTCAAGATATCAAGCGAGCTACTAGTTTTTATGAAGCGTTGGGCTTTAGCAAGAATGAAGAATTTTCGAATGAAACATCAAGTGGAATGATGTGGAATGAGACGATTTGGGTGATGCTGTCAGAATATGCGTTTTATGAACAGTTTTTAAATGGTAGAAAGATTGCGGATACGCAAAAGACGAATGCTGCCTTGATCGCATTTAGCTTTGATACACCTGAAGGAGCTCGAGACTTTGCTAAAGCGGCTGAAGCCAATGGGGGACAGTCGTTTCAAGTAGAGATGGGGATTCCAGAGGAAGAAATGCTTGGTTTTGAAGTGCTTGATCCGGACGGAAATCAATTAGAATCTGTCTGGATGAAAGGGTACTAAAAAGCAAGATTCGTGGGTGTTCAAAAAAATGGACTTGCCTGATAACTTTTGAAATTGTTGTTAGCGGTTTTCTTTTTAGGAAGTCGAATTAAAAGAATAGGATCACAAGGAAACTGGCGCAAGCTAGTTTCTTTTTCTTTCGAATCGATTCAACTAAAATGTAGGTATACTCGCTTAGACCTAGTCCTACAAGAGGTCAAATATAGCTTTTATTGATTAAGTGTTTTTGTGACCGCTACCAGGGTTGATGCTTCTTTTTAGGAATAAGCGATGTATAGATGGAGAAGAGAGTTACAGCCAAAAGGAGGATGTGGGATGAAAAAAAGAATCACCAGAGAAGAAGTCAGTCAACAGCTGGTTTCAGATTTGTTTTTTGAAAAAGGACATTTAAAGTTAACGTTGTGGCAATCATTTTTGACACTGCTTGCGTGGATTGCTGTGATCGTACCATTCGTTTGGGTCGCTTTCCCGGTTTTCTTTCCGCAAACAGCCGCTCAAATACGATTTAGGACCTATGTGGAGGAAGCCACTATTTTTAGATTGTTAGCATTGTTTTTAGGAATTTCCTTCGTTCTTTTAGTTATTCTTTTTGTTCTGTTGACCGTGAGGAACAATCGGCGTTTTCGCCATACATTGCGGAAAGAAGTCTTGCATGATGAAAGAAAACTTGAACAGCGCAAAGAAGTGTTGGAAGAATTTTTTGATGACCGTTTTGGTCCTGAAGAGATGCGGCATTCTGTTTGTTATTATGAAGTGAAACCGGAACAAAATCTAACGGAAACAGAAATAGTAAAGTTGTATAAAGATAAGGGGGTCTCTCTATGATTGAACAAATCGATACGGGATACCCGATAGTGGATTTCTTCCTTTTTCTATTAGTGGCCATTTTATTTACTTATCCAATCTTAGGCGGCTTTGCTTGGTTCATTGGCGTCCTTTGTCATACGTATTTGTTTAAGCATCAACAGATTGAATGGATCCCCATTCCCGAAGAAGTAGAGCCAATGATCACGACCATGGTCCCTGCCCATAATGAAGAAGTGGTCATTAAAGATACCATTCATTACTTAATGAATAAACTGAATTATACCCGTTACGAAGTGTTAGTCACAGATGATGGCTCAACGGATCAAACACCAGAAATCCTTAAGCGTTTGCAGCAAACCTACCCTAATCTACGAGTGGTACGCATCCAAAAAAACCAAGGAAAAGCCCATGCCTTTAATATCGGGATCGGTTTTGCTAATGGAGAACTGATTTTGAGTAACGATGCAGATACTGTACCGGAACCCGATGCACTCTGGAAATATGTCAATTACTTTATTCGCCAAGATGCGGTAAATATTTCAGCGATCACTGCAAACATGGACGTTCAGAATCGGACGACGATTGTCAGTAAGTCACAAACTGTTGAATTTTCAAGTATCGTAGGTATTATCAAGCGGACGCAACAAGGCGTGCTAGGTGTTATCTATGCATACAGCGGTGCCAACACGATGTATCGAAAAAATGCTTTGATCGATGTGGGACTCTTCCGCCAAAATCGTGCCACCGAGGATATCAGTATTGCCTGGGATCACCAATTCCAAGGCTGGTTGTCCTTGTTTGCTCCGCGGATCATGTTTTTCATGGAAGTTCCTGAGACCATGAAGATGCTTTATCGCCAACGGAAACGTTGGGCAAAAGGCGGTACAGAAGTCTGGCTGACAAATTTCAAAAAAGTATTCACTCATCCATTTCAAAATATTGGTCGGTCCGTCATGTTTGTGGATCAAACATTGAGTATTATTTGGTCGATCTTCTTTTGGATCTCTTCAGCACTGTTCATCTTTTCTTTTCTTCGTTTTGCATTCGAAGGAAACATTGAACGAATGTATCATATGGTGACAATGGCCTTCCTATTCGTTTGTTTTGAAATGGTTGCTGGGATCATGCAGTTGTTGACTAGTTTATTGGTGGACGATGCTGGCAGAAAAATCAAGTATTTCATTTTTGCACCATTTTATATGCTGATTTATTGGATGGTCAATGCTTTAACGATCGTAACGACCTTCATACCAGCGGTCAAAACAATTTTGGGACACGGCAGCGGTGTTTGGGTCAGTCCCGAAAGACAAGGCAAAAAGAATTAGAAAAAGGCTGTGCCAAGAACTAAGAGAGTTCTTGGCACAGCCTTCCTGTTTTTAGTGAAAGATAGCCGTCAGTTTCTTAGCTGCGTAGACCGCGGCCTTTTTCAATTAATTTCCAACAGATACCGTACAAAACAATTATGAATAAAACTAGAATCAGAACAGAGACTAAAATCGGCACATCAGTTGTGCCCAAAAAGCCATAACGGAATCCAGAGATCATATAGACGATTGGATTCACTTTAGAAATAGCTTGCCAAATTGGTGGCAGCATCGAAATGGAATAGAAGACGCCTCCTAAATAAGTCAGTGGCTGTAGGACAAACGTTGGCACGATCGATACATCGTCAAATGATTGGGCAAAGATACCATTTAGCAAACCAGCTAGTGAGAAAAGAATTGCGGTCATCACTAATGTCAGAATAACCATTACCCAAGAAAAAACATGCAAAGGAACAAAAAAGAGAGAAATCACTGTGACCAGCATACCAACTAAAATACTTCTGCCCAAACCACCGAAAACAAATCCCCAAATAATCACATGAGTAGGTACGGGTGCAACTAAAAGTTCCTCAATATTCTTTTGAAACTTCTGAGAAAAGAAAGAAGACGAAACGTTCGCGTAAGAACTGGTGATCGTTGACATCATGATCAGCCCGGGAACGATAAATTCCATGTAGGAGAAGCCGCCCATTTCGCCAATACGGCCGCCAATCATTTTCCCAAAAATAATAAAGTACAACGAAGTCGTTATCACTGGTGGTACGAGTGTTTGGACCCAAATCCGTAAATAGCGGTTGGTTTCTTTGACCGCTAGACTTTTTAATGCTGTAAAATAAAGACTAAACATTTTTTTCCCCCGCTTCATGCTTTTCTTCGGTTAATTTCAAAAAGAGTTCCTCTAAACGATTCGATTTGTTGCGCATGGAAAGAACTTTGATTCCTTGCTTAGTAAATTGCTCAAACAAATCATTAACGCCTTGATTGCGCTCAATCTCGACTGCTAACGTTTGATCATCTTCAAAAGCACTTTTATAGCCGGAGATCACAGGTGGTTTCACATAGGTATCTAAGTCAAAGAGGAATGTCTCAAACTGTAATTTGGACAAAAGGGTCTTCATGCTGGTATCTTCGATCAATTCACCGGATTGAATGATTCCGATGTTGCGGCAGAGCATTTCTGCTTCCTCTAAATAGTGAGTGGTTAGAATAATCGTCGTACCATTTTTATTTAATTTTTGCAAGAAGGCCCACATTTCTCGGCGCAGTTCGATATCTACGCCAGCTGTTGGTTCATCGAGGATTAAGAGTCGCGGCTCGTGCATCAGAGCCCGTGCAATCATCAAACGGCGCTTCATTCCTCCCGAAAGCATTCTGGCCCGAACATCGCGTTTCTCCCATAAATTGGATTGCTTTAGGTATTTTTCGCTACGAGCGATCGCTTCTTTGCGAGGAACGCCGTAGTAGCCCGCTTGATTGACGACGATTTGCTGTACTGTTTCGAAAGGATTGAAATTGAATTCTTGTGGAACTAAGCCGATTTGTTGCTTGACTTGAACCAATTCTTTGTCCAAATCATAACCGAAAACTTTGACACTGCCAGAAGATTTGTTTACTAGTGAAGTAATGATCCCGATGGTTGTTGATTTGCCAGCACCGTTCGGCCCTAAAAGCGCATAGAAGTCACCTTCTTCAACTGTCAAGTTGATACCGCGTAATGCTTCGACGCCGGTCGCATAGACTTTTTTTAGATCTTTTATTTCAAGTGCATAGGTCATTGATTTGTTTTCTCCTTATCAATTGATGATTTGTTGTGGGGATTGGCAGCAGCTGCTGCCTATATGAATAAAACACGCTCGATTAGACACGCTTCTCTGAATAGAGGTTATGACACTTTCATAATACCCAAGAAACAAGTAGTCATTATACCACGGGAGAGACTCTCGTTTAAAGGGGGTATCGTTGGATCGGTCATGTGAGCTTTTTTGTTAGAAAGAAGTTGATTTCTTGTGCTTCCGTTAAGAATTATAACACCTGGAGCGCGGCTTTAGGTGATTTTTGTTTGTTAGTGTATGATGAAAATAAGAGGTTGAGAAAGCAACTAAATCTATGACAACTAATCATTAAAGGTGGTTTTTATGAAATTAAAGAGAAACACTCCCAAAAATAAAAAATCTCAAAAAGAGATTTTGCTGCAACAAGTGGATGAACCAGTGAAAGAATCGGCAGAACAAGAAGAGTTTCAGTCATTCTTTGCAGAAGTTTTAACCAAACTACCAAACAAAACGGCAGGGATCATTCGTCGATCTTTTGAGAAGTCAAAACATACGGCAGAAAAGATCCAAGCAAAAAGCCGTACCCAATTTGATGCCGTCTTCTCTGAATTTTTAATGGGTGTGGATGATGCTACGAAGAAGAAAGCGCATCGAATCATCCATGCCGCTTCTCTGACGGCGGCCATCATTGGTTGTTCACCTATTCCGTTTTCAGATGCGATACTCCTTGTACCTGTTCAAATGACGATGATGGCTAGACTACACAAGTTGTTTGGTCAATCGTGGGTCGAGGGAATCGCAAAAAGCATTTCTAAAGAATTAGTTGTTGTTAGTTTAGGTAGAAGCGCTGTGGGGAATATTATCAAGTTCGTACCGGGGGTCGGTACGATCGCCGGCGCGTCCATTAACGCGGGGGTAGCCAGTGCTATTACTGAATCTTTAGGTTGGGTTACTGTTAAGATGCTGAATGACGGCGAAGATATTTTTGAACAAGCCATGTCCTTTAAAGGCCAATATCACACCTTATTTAAAGCATTAAAAAAAACACGAAGCAAATCATCTTAAAATATATACCGCTCGCAAGAACGTTCGTATAGGATGAGTCCAGAAACATCAACAATAATTTTCTCAAGAGACCTTTGGCTATTCTCGAAGGTCTCTTTTGCTTGTGTAAGATAAAATAGGGGGATTTGTTTTTCCTGAAAAAGTATAAAAGCATCACATGGATAATTATCGTCAGTAAATGGCTAACCGAAAGCAGCGATAAAAAGGTCTTTATTAACAATAATTTTCCTGCATTTATAGGAGTTCCTGCCAAAACATTTCTAGTGACAATGTAAAAAAAAGTGAGTTCATTTTCCCGAATTGGGTTTCTCAAGATACAGATTAACTTTATAATTTTTAGTTAGTGGAGTTAAATTCTCATTAAAAATTGATGGCTGAAAGGAAGCACTTAAGTAGTAGGGAGGATCAATTACAGAATTAAGGTCAGAGAAGGCAGTCAGATGCCTTTTTTTATAACAGTAAAAAGTTGAGCGTTCTTCCTTTGTTGAGTCGCACTACATAGAACAGATGAAGAATGAGCGACTTATTCGACAAATGTTTAAAAATAGATTAAAAATTAATATATATATTTAATCGTTTTGTCAGTTTATATGAGTATGAAAGAAAGCAACTTATGAACGAACTTCTATTTAATGCAGGAGGAAGACATGATTATTCAGGATCTTTTTGAAAAGCGAACCCAATTAATGGTCAATTGCTTGCGTTATATTTATCAGTCAAATAGTTTTGTAACAATCGTTAATTTATCAGAAAGACTGAATGTGAATCGAAAAACAACGGATAGTATTCTTAATGAATTGCAAAAAATCAATCCGCAAGCAATCAAAATCAAAAAAGCATTAGGGTGCTCTTTTAGTGGCAATAAAAACATTTATTTTGATATACAACATGAAATTTATAATCAGTCAGTCATATATCAAGTGATCGAGAACTGTCTATTGTCAAAAAGAATTAAGATTGAAGAGTTTTGTGAATTGAATTACATAAGCCTTTCAAACCTAAGAAAAAAATTTCTTTGCATCAACCGTAGTCTGCAACGCTTTGAATTAAAGATAGGCACCAAAAATAGACGAATCGTGATTGAAGGGTCCGAAAGCCAAATTCGTTACTTTGGTCATTCCTTTTTTTGGACGATTTGTAAAGGCGGTCAGTGGCCCTACCCCGAATTGAATTATGCTCATATCAGAGAATTATTCGTTCAGCGAATCTTACCTAATTTTGATTTTCAACTGAAGCAATCGATCGTGGATAAATGGTGCTACTTGATTGCGATCAACATCCTCAGAGATAAAAAAGGCAACCGCTTGAAAATGGAGGAAATGCCTCAATGGTCGATCAATATGACTCAAGATCTATTTGAAAAAGAGTTTCAAAATATCAAAGATTCTTTCTTTCAGTATAGCTTTTTTAGAGATGAAAGCATTTATTTTCTATTTTTGATGATGCAAACTTCCACGCAGTTTTACGCTAAAAAGGCGACCTATAAGCAAATCATCGATTTTTGGGAAAGAGAAAAAGCAGAGGTGTATTTAGAAGCAGTCAGTCTCTCAGAAAAATTGACATTGCCGTTAAATGGCGGAAATGAGAAAAATGTCTTCGGCATTTTATTGGCGGTGCATTCTTTTTATGACGCTTTTGAAGGATTCCTGGAAGTAGGTTCCGATTCAGATATCATCCGCTATTACAGACACTACTACCCAGTGCTTGTGAATAAAATACGTACCATTTGTTTTGGCAGCACAACAGGGCAACTTACAGAAAAACAGGAGTTTCTGCTCTTACGATATGTTCTTGCCTACACGGCTCTGATCACACCTACTTTATTTGAGAAAAAGATCATTGTTTCTGTAGAAACAGATTTTCCTTTCTCATTTGAACAGTTCTTCATTATGCAGCTGAAAAAGATCTTCTCCGCTCTTTATAATATTGATTTTATTGCTGCGGAATCACTAGTTGAAGAGCCAGACATCATTATCTCAAACACCTACCAGAATCGTTCGGCAATCTACATGAGTGGAGCGATCGACAGTTTAGAGATTGAACGTCTGACAAAGAAAATCGAATCCATCAGAAGAGAACACATCTTGCAGGAGAATGTGATTGTTTTTTCGCAACAAGTAGTCAGTGCCGTTTTCGAAAATCATGAAAGCGCTAAGGATATTTCTGTGTAATAAAGATGTAGAAAATTATCGTTCCAAAAAAGCAACTAGCAGTTGGCAAGTAAAGAATAGAAGCAATCAAATAAATTTTGACCAGAAGCAATCAAAGAAAAATTCCTAAGGTTTTGCCTGCGGTGTGTATATATTTCTATGTATGCACCGCTGATCAATGGGGACATATACACAGTAAATGAAATTTCGATTAGAACAACTAATGAAAAATTACACAAAATATAAGCGTGATTTTATTATTTTCTATTTTTATTATGTTTATATAAATATGTTGGGTTTGTTTCTTAGATGATAACGCTGATTTTAAAGCAATTGAAATTGTTAATAGTCAAAATATTTTTTTATTCTTGTTTGTTAATAAAGTAACAATCAATAGTGCTAGAGCGCTGCTTTTTCAGTGGAAGAATCAAAGAACAATCAAACAAAAGAAAGAAAGTTGGGGGAAAAAAGTGAAAACAAGTGGATTAAAGAAATTGGTCATTGGCGCTGCAAGTTTATTATTGCTCAGTGCTTGTGGTAGTAACGGGGCGACAAAAGATAGTGAAACAGCAAAAAGTTCAGCATCATCAAGCGAAACAGAAGTGGCTTCAGGTGCATCTGAACAAGAATATACCGATCCTTCTGAACTAAAAGATCAATATGACATTGTCATTGTTGGTGCTGGTGGTGCCGGAATGGCAGCTGCTTTATCTGCCAAAGAAGCTGGGATGAATCCAGTCATCTTGGAAAAAATGCCGATCGCAGGCGGAAACACATTGAAATCTTCTGGTGGGATGAATGCTTCTGAAACAAAATTCCAAAAAGAACAAGGAATCGAAGACAGCAACCAACAGTTCTTTGATGACACACTAAAAGGTGGTAAAGGTACGAATGACCAAGAACTTTTACACTACTTAGTCGATAACTCAGCTTCAGCCATTGACTGGTTAGACGGCATGGGAATCACATTAGACAACATCAGCTACAGTGGTGGTGCAAGTGTCAAACGTATCCACCGTCCACATGACGGCTCTGCTGTCGGAACCTACTTGGTAGATGGACTATTGAGAAATATCCATGAAAAGGAAATTCCTTTGTTTGTGAATGCTGATGTGAAGAAAATCAACGAAAGAGACGGAAAAGTCACTGGCGTTTCTGTAAAAATCGGTGATGAAGAAAAAACGATCAATGGGAATGCAGTTGTCGTTACCACTGGTGGCTTTGGCTCAAACAAAGAAATGATTGAAAAATATCGTCCGGATTTAAAAGGCTATGTCAGCACAACATCTGAAGGCAGTACAGGTGACGGCATCAAGATGATTGAATCTCTTGGCGGTGCAACAGTCGATATGGATCAAATTCAAGTTCACCCAACAGTTGTTCAAGATACAGGGATGTTAGTCAGTGAAACAGTCCGTGGAGAAGGTGCGATTTTAGTCAACCAACAAGGTGAACGTTTCTACAACGAATTAGAAACCCGCGACAATGTTTCTGCGGCGATTACCGCTCTTCCAGAAAGCTATGCTTACTTGATCTTTGACGATGCATTAGCAGGTCGAGCAAAACAAGTTGATTTCTACAAAGAACAAGGTGTAGTCGTTGAAGCAGATACGATCGAAGCCTTAGCGAAGAAAATCGACATGGACGCTGATACATTGGCAAAAACACTAGATACATGGAATCAATCTGTTAAAGATAAAAAAGACGAAGCATTTGGTCGAGAAACAGCAATGGATTATGACTTAACAACTGGTCCTTACTATGCAATCAAAATCGCACCAGGAATCCACCACACAATGGGTGGTGTAAAAATCAATACCAATACACAAGTCTTGAAAAAAGACGGTTCTGTTATTGATGGTTTATACGCTGCTGGAGAAGTAACTGGTGGTATTCACGGACAAAACCGTATCGGCGGAAATGCAGTTGCTGATATCATGGTCTTTGGTCGTCAAGCAGGGGTCCAAGCTTCAGAATACGCTAAAAAATAAATAAACATTACTATTCATAATAGATAGTACGCAAAAAACGTCCAGCTCTTATTACAGCTGGACGTTTTTTTGATACTCTTGTTGCTAAAATTTAGCTGGATTGATGAGAAACAGTGAAAAAGCCTTTTGGATTCGGTTCGTAATAAGTGCTGCGCCAGACAATCAGTGTTTCCTCTATAGATGAAAACAAAGCGAGCAGGAATGTCACGACCCAAATATATCCTGATACGTCACCAAAAGTAAATGCCACGAAACACAGGAGAAACAAGGCAAGACCTGTTATCTTGTTGCTCAATGTGTGCAGCATCCCCCACTGAGCAAACTTAACTTTAGTCAAAATCAAATTAAGAAATCGAATGCTAGCGACTAAGACAATGCCATAAATGATCCAATCTGGATAGATCTTAGTTTTAATGTAAAGAAATAGGACAATGGACCAAAAAACAAAATCACCTAAACTATCTAGTTTTGAGCCCAAGGTCGTTTGCAATCGATAGTTTCGTGCAATAAATCCGTCTAAAACATCCGTCAATCCGCAAATGAGGTAGCAGACTGAAAACAAAGGCTGCTGATTGATCAATAGAAGACCAGCTAACGCGATCCGTGCAATGGACAAGAGATTGGGCAGGTAGTTGATGGTGATCCCTTCTTTCTTTTTTTGGCCCAAGAATAATCAAAAAACGACAAGCTAGCCCACTCATACCTTACGACAGGTTTTCACTGATTGGTTTACATTACCTGTTTTTTTCTGCCCCCGATAGCTTGAGAAACACTTGCTTATGATTGCGTATCAGCTTGTTAACCTACCACTGGAAACAAGCCAATGATGATTCCCATAATGACTAACTCGATTGCACCATTCAATAAATGCAGACCAATCAGTTTTTTGCTTTGTCCAGCATAGGCTGCATTTACGAAAGTTGCCACAGCAAATACGCCCAGCCATAGCAAAAAGGCCACTTGCAAGCTCGTCATCATCCAACCGTCATGGTCAAACTTATTGAACCAATAGGTGACTTGTCCTAGTGTAAATGCCAATAATAGTCCGCCAACAGCTGTCCCGCCAAAAGTAAAAACGACATCGCCGGCAGACATATGATGACTTTCTTTATTTAGCATGCCAGATTCTTTTGCCCAAAAGCGCCCCCAAGCATGGATTGGATTATAAAGTAAGCTCCCGCTGATCATAAAAGCAAGTGTTGCCAAAAGAATAGCAATAAGATTGAAATGTGTAAGCATATAGGTACTCCTTTTTTTAATTATTGTAATCTTCTTTGCCTTTGTTGCCTAGCTGGATAAGCAGTATTAAGCAAATATCAATAAGTTGTAGAAGTTTTCTTACGGCAACCTTTCAATTTTGTTATTTTGGATTGGGACCTAAGGCCGATTTCCCCTGTTTTTATTTTGCTAAGATAGAAAGAGAGACGAAAGGAGAATATGATGAAAAAAATCGTACGAGCAATCTTATCCATTGGTTTGTTTTTCTTACTTCTGTGCGGGGGAATCATGTTGTACACTAACCGAGCATCGGGAGAGGTGGCAGGAATTTTAGATCAATTGAATCCACTTGTTCCAAAAAGCGAAATGTATGTAAAAACGCAAGCGCCTGAATCGGTCAACGGCTATGGCACTGCTCATTACAAACAAGTAGCTGCCACGGCAGATGGCCAGACTCGAATGATAGAATTTGAAGGCTTACAAGTGTTGAAGACAGAGCGCTTTTTGAAATTGACGAATAAAGGGGCACATGTTGAGACGTATGAAGAAATTGCCAAAGAAGACGTGCCGTCAGCAGCACTGAAAGAGATCGATGGATAGCACGAGAATGACGAATAACAGAAATAAGTTTAGCAGCAAGGCAAAAAATTTTTTGCGAAGGTCTGCTGGAAAATGAGGATGAGTTAAGATACCAGCCCAACATTTATCTGTGAAAAGGATACTTGTTGGGCCGTTTTATTCGTAAAACAGCGTGTCAAAGACCGAGTTATGCACATATTAACAGTTTTATCCACAATATATAGGGGGAACTTGTTTTCGCCTACGACATCTTGAGGTCGTATTGTCTTTGTGGATTGAGAAAGGGTTTATCCTCTTAACGAAAACATTCCTTTTATTTATAATAGTCCGCTTTGCACATGCTTATGCAGCCATTGTGAGAGTTGCTCGAACAAAAATCGGGAAACGAGATAAGTCAGCAGCACTGCAAGAAAGTAGCCAAGTAAATCAACTTGCAAGTGAGCGATCTTTTCAAAGGAAAAGAGTGCCCAATGACTTTCAAGAGGTTCATTGATACTCCTATACCAGATGAATCTTAGCGGGAAGCCAAAAGCATATTCGTACAAGGGACCAAATTGTTGGCTAGATACTGGACCGAAAAAAACACTAAAAAGCGGCAGACTAAAACTGAATAATAGGATTTTATTTTGCCTTTTCATTCTGACACCTCCCCACAGATCGTACTTTTCCATTATTACAGTAATTGTTATAGAAAAGAAGCAACCTTTTGTTTACAATGAAAGGGAAATGAAGGATGTAAACCAATGGTTTCCCCCTGTAAACCTATAGTTTCTCCTTATATTTCAAGAAAAGCGATAAAGTGAAAACAAATAAGAGAGGAGTGTTTTTATGAAGAAATTAGTTATTTTAGTAGCCTGTTTTTTAGGTTTTTTGGGGGTGTCTGTCACAGCTGCAGCGGATGAAAAGAATACAGATGAGCTTGTTTATGAAATGACCGCTGGCGTCGGTTCTCAAGAGATATCTTATATTGATGAAGCGGGTGATGAAGTCGTACTATCTGTTGAATATATTCAACCCTTTGCACGAATTGCTCAAGGAACTTATAAAGTGTCTAAGACAGTCAAAGGAAGTTGGACTGCTTCTTATAATGTAAAGATCAACTCAAAAGAACAGATCACAGCGGCGACAAATTTGAGCATCAAAGCATTGAAAGGAAGTATTCTTTCGAGTTCATTAACCCATACGACTACTAAGGCTACTTGCAGCTTTAAACAAAAAGCTGGAACGATTACAACAAATGCAAGCGTGACCGCAACCATTTCTAATGGTAAACTAGTTGTAAAGTAATAGGTGTAGGAGATGAAATTAGTGGCCTTAGCGGAACAACTAAAATTATATCGTGAGAAAAGCGGATTGTCGCAAGCTTCCGTAGCAGAAGAATTAAAGATTTCTCGTCAGTCGATCTCTAAGTGGGAGAATGGGCGTGGCTATCCAGATATTGATAATTTAGTTTTACTAAGCAAACTTTATCAAGTATCGATTGATGAATTGCTGCAGGAAAATGAACAATTGAAAGAACAAATTCAAAAGAATAATGTGGAAATTGAAGATAAAAAGAAGAAGTTGAGTTTTATCACCCAACAAATGTCTTCTGATAAAGATGAAGGATTGATTTTGCTGCTTTTAGCCGGCGTATCCTCATTCATCTTTCCTTTAGGCATCCTCCTAAGCGGTTTTGCCATTTGGCGCAACAAGAAGACAAATTCTTTTTATCGACTTGTTTATATTGTCTGTGCAATCGCTTTGCTGTTAAATCTTTATGATGGGTATGTCCATGTTGCAAATGTCATGAACTGGGGGACAACGACTATCGAACAAGTGGACTAGTTGCCTGCAATTATAGCAATAGCTAAGGCCCTAGTGAAAAAATTGAGTTCTGCTTTGTATAAGAAGATTCAAGCGAAAAAAGATATCCCGCCTAAGAGTAGCTAGCCAATACTCGCGATAAAATCGTGAAGACGGGCTAACTATTTCTCATTGTTGGGATATCTTTTATTTGAGTGAGTATTCGTTCACTTATTTAATCTTAGTAAAAATAAAAAACATCTGATTGATCGTTGAATCATCGCTCTTTTGTTACAAGATTCGACTGGAGTACAACGGGACATCGTCACCGATGGGATATCCGTTTGTCGAAGATCTTATGGCATAGACTCTATTTCTTTTTGCTTTGAAAAAGCAAATAAAAGATGATAGCAATCGTTGAAAGAGCTAGTCCTAAAAGATTGTACATCAAATCAGACATGGGTTCATAATGATGATGATCAAAAACATTTAGTAAAAAAAACAAAAATGGTATCAAAAGAAAGAGTAGTACAACGACATTCTTTCGCCATGTAATAAATATCGATCCGATAATAAGAAACAATAAAACAGGAATCCAAAAAATCAATCCACCAATTACCTCTATATCCCTTCACCTCCATCTAATTCAGTAGAATACTTCTTTCATCTGAAAAAATTCCAAGAAAACAAAGAAATCTCTATGAAGAGGCAGTGAGGAAAAAATAACGTTTTTAAAGTAAGTCTTTTTTGCTCATGCTGATTGCTAAGTGATTACTCGTCGAAAATAGTTGTTTGATGGATGGTATCTTCCTGATGGCATCTTCCTAAAGAGGAAAAGTATCTTAAAATCGAATGATTGTTTTAGCCATCGATTCGGTAGCGAGCCTGGATCGTCTCTGCCTTGGTGATGATATAAAACCCATTGTCTTGGGACCACTCTACATAAATAAGATTTTTGAAAGAAGAATAGCCTTGTTTCTGTAATTCTTCTCGTAGCCAAGTTTCGCTCAAATGATGGGATTGCAGTACAGGATATTGAATATTTCCTTGGTCAACCAGCATGATTGCCAATGTTTGCTCATCCTCTGAATGTGTTAAAACACTGATTTGCCCCGCGTTTTCCAGTACAACATACTTGGCATTTGCAAGGGAGAAACATTGTTGTTGCCGTAACATGGTTCGCAACTGCTCCATTTCGATATGATTGCGGGTAATCTCTTGTATATTGAGCTGACCATTGTGAATCAAGACTGCCGGTTCGCCTTTCAACCAGCGATTGATTGTCTCATTTTTTTTAACAAATTCTTCAATAAAGTAAATCAACAGTGCCCACAAAGCGATAGCGAAAAGGACATGGAAGACCGAAACGTTGTCATCGTAGATCGACTCTTCTAAAATTCCGCCTAAAACGAGAGTATAAATCAAGTCGAAAGGTGTGATTTCCGACAGTGTCTTTTTCCCTAACAGTCTTGCCACCAACAATAAGCCAAATAACCCAAAGAATAATTTTAGAATAATCGTAAAAACCATCTGCTCACCTCCTGTATGTTAGCACTACTATATCATTTTCTCATTTTAATCTCATTGTTCTGCACTTCTTTCATATTTTGTTTCCATTCATCATGGCTCAAATTTATTCATTTTTATCAACAGAAATTCAATTATTTGGTTTTTTTCATCTGATATCTATAATAAAAGCAAGGTGCAATCGCTTTCTATTGCACCTTTGCTGGGATTTTAGGAAAAAGCAAATAGGAGGAGAGAAAAATGAAAAAAAGGTTGATTTTTCTATATAGTATATTGAGCTTTGCGTTGCTTGTTGGTTGTTCCAGTAATAATGAGAGTAGTGAATCAGGAGATTTTGCTAGTTCAGATGAGCAGACATTGACTGTCTGGGCTTGGGATACGAATTTCAATATTCCAATTATGGAAAAAGCAGGGGAGTACTACCGTAAGGATGGGCATGATGAGATTAAAGTGAATGTCATCGAAATGTCGAATGAGGACACAAAGCAAAAAATGGTTTCTGGATTCACGTCGGGGGTATCAGAAGGATTGCCTGATATCGTTTTGATGGATGATTATGATGTACAAAGTTATCTTACGAATTATGAAGGGAAATTTGCGGAGTTATCTGATACCATCGACTTTGCTGATTTTGCCGAATACAAAGTAGAGAATGCTACCTATAAGGAGGGAATCTATGCAGTCCCATTTGATTCTGGTTCTGCCGGATTATATTATCGCACCGATTATTTAAGTGAGGCAGGCTACAGTGAAGAAGATATGAAAGATTTGACTTGGTCCCAATTTGTCACTATCGGTGAAGATGTGAAAGAAAAGACCGGTAAATGGTTTGTCGCATTCATTCCCAACCGTGGGACCCATTATCTGCAGATGGCGATGCAGTCTGCCGGACTGTGGTATTTCGATGAAGAGGGCAAAATTTTCTTGAAAGACAATCCAGCGATCCGCGAAATGATGCCGATCCTAAAAGAGATTGACCAGAAAGAGTTAGCAAAACCGGTAGATTATTTTGCTCCTGAGGGAATCGGAGCAGTTACGAGTGGTGAAGTCGCGGCGGTTAATTCTGCCATTTGGTTTTCAGCAACGATTCGTTCCGCGGAGGATCAAAAAGGCAAGTGGGCTTATACACATCTGCCACAATTAGAGACAGTTGATGGGGCGACCCCCTATTCAAACCTAGGCGGATCAAGCTGGTTAGTTTTGAACGATTCGCCAAATAAAGAACTGGCAATGGATTTCTTGAAGACAGAATTTGCAGGCAATGATGAATTTTATCAAGAGATATTGGTCGAGAATGGGGCAGTGGGAACGTATTTACCATCTCAAAAAGGGGATGCGTATCAATACAAAGACCCATTTTTCAATGATGCGCCCATCTATAAAGATTTTTCGAGTTGGATGGCTGAAATCCCTGGTGTCGACTATGGCAACAATACGCAAGCAGCGGTTGATGCTCTTCGAGGAGTTATGCAGAGTTATTTTGATGATGCATTGAGTTTGGACGAAATGCTAGAAGAAGCCGAAAATAATTATACAATGCAAGTCGGCGAGTAGCCGATTTGCATTAGCAGGGAGTGAATAAGATGGATCCTTCGAGAAAAAGGCGAGAAGTATGGAAATTTATTAGTTTTGCAATGATCTTAAGCAGTATTTTCATGATCTATCCAATTCTTTATTCAATTTATTTATCTCTTCATACGATGCAAGGATTGCAATCCGTTTTTGTTGGTTTAGGCAATTACGTTCGGATGTTTCAAGATACCATTTTCCACAAAGCATTATTCAACAATTTTGTTTTCTTGATTTTTCAAGTGCCAATCATGGTGTTTTTAGGACTTTTACTAGCTTTTGTGTTGAATACACCAAAACTAGTTGGACGAACTTTTTTTAAGCTTGCCTTATTTCTGCCAAGTGTCACCTCTCTGGTTTCTTATGCGGTTTTGTTTAAGATGATGTTCCAGATCGGTGGGATCATTAATCGGGGCTTGCTGGCAATTGGAATTATCCAACAACCGTTAGACTGGTTAAATAGCCCTTTTTGGGCGAAAGTGACGGTGATCATTGCCTTATGCTGGCGCTGGACAGGGTATAACATGATTTTTTATTTAGCAGGATTACAAAATATTTCAGATGATACGTTGGAGGCTGCGGATATAGATGGCGCAAACAGCTTTCAGAAGTTCTTTAGGATCATTATTCCTCAATTGAAGCCAGTGATTGTTTTTACCACAATCACATCGACGATCGGAACGATTCAGCTCTTTGATGAAGTGGTGAATTTAACAGGCGGTGGCCCTTCAAATGCGACATTGACTGCAGCACAACTGATCTACAATCATTCATTTGTCTATACCTCAAATTTTGGTTATTCAGCAACATTGTCGTGGGCGTTGGTAGTGCTCATTGCGGTCTTATCCTATGCGCAGTTCAAATTAGCAAAAGACGACCGACAATAAGCAGAAAGGAGCAGCGATGAAGCGAAATGTGAATACACTGATAAAATATCTTTTTTTGATCGTAGCGGCATTCGTCTCTATCTTTCCTTTCTATTGGATGATCGCGGGAGCGACGAATACATCGAATCAGATTGCTGCTGGAAAACTCACACTAGGAAATCAGCTGATCACGAACCTTCAGCAACTATTTTCTAACTATAATGTTTCCTTGATCATGTGGAATTCGATCAAGATTTCTGTAATTACTGTTCTATTTAGTTTACTGATCACATCATTGGCGGCATTTGGTTTTGAGAAATTTCGAACCCGCAGCAGTGAAATGATTTACTCGCTTTTTTTACTGTGCATGATGATTCCACTGGCTGCATTAGTCATCCCATTGTTTAAGATGATGTCAGGCCTGCATCTTGTAAATCAGCATATCGCCGTTATTTTGCCGCTAGTCAATAATCTCTTCCTGATTTTTTTCTTTCGTCAAAATTTCAAGTCCTTTCCCGATGGCATTTTAGATGCCAGCAGGATCGAAGGAGCAAGTGAGTATACGATTTTCTTTCGGATCGTTTTTCCAATGATGCGCTCAACTTATGCAGCAGCGGCTATCTATGCTTTTATGAACTCATGGAATAGCTATTTGCTCCCGCTGATCTTTTTGCAGACAGAAGATCGTCAAACGATGACGTTGCTGATATCGAACTTATCATCGGCTTCTTATGTTGCGAACTATGGCGTGCAGATGACAGCAATTGTCATTGCAACGATCCCTACATTAGTCCTTTTTCTCTTTATGCAACGAGGGTTTGTCAAAGGAATGACGGGATCTTTAAAGCTTTAACGACACAAAAAATACCTGATTATTTAGCCGAACCGAGAGTCTACTCGGATCGGTTGAATAGTCAGGCATGTTTTTCAAGCTACAAAGCAGCCTAAAGTAAATGTCGCAGGCAGATAAGGGTCATCGTTTGTCTTTAGCGGCGGATTTTTTGTCTTTTTTTGGTACAGAAGCAAGGGCTTTTTTGAAAATTTCCTCTTTTTCTTGCTTATAACTATGCTGACGCTCGGCATAAACTTTTTCTTTCGATTTCGTTTTCATTTTAAGTCACCTCTTCCTTTTTTTTACTATAGCATAATTTCACAAAGAATTAAAACGGTTTCTCTTTTGTTTTTAAAGCTTTAACGCTTTTTAAAATAGTATTTGTGAAGAAAAAAGGACTAGATTGCAAATAAATGTCGAGTAGATGGCAGGATTATTGAAGAAAATTGGCCTACCTTGTTTATTTGATAGGAGCTACTCTAGTTTCCAAAAAAACAGTCGGGTTCATTCGTTTTGATAGCGTTCTATATTTTTTTCATTTAAAATAGAATTGTATTTGTATCGTTTGTATAGGTAAAACGTGGGTTTAGAAAGAAAATTTTTCGGTGCCAAGGAATAAACCTACATTAAATAAATGTTACAGACAGAAAAAAGATGTTAAAAATCAATCGATTTTGATAGAATGAAAAGGAGGGGGTGTTTCATTGGAATCTCGAAAAGCAATCCGTAAGCGTTTAGTGAAACAAAAACGATCACTTTTTATTCAAAAAAGTATAGGGGTTACAACGGTGTTAGCTTCTACATCAGGTGTATTCACAACTTTGGTCAACGCACCAGAGGCCAACGCTACAGGAGTAAATGAAACAGAAGTAGCAAAGTCAACTAAATCAACTGCAACGACAACTCTTGCTCGATCGTCAGAAACAACGATCAATCGACAATTTAAAACGACCGCTTCACTGAATGTGCGTTCAGACGCTTCAACCAGTGCGAGAATTATCAACGGTGTGGGGAACAATACCACGATCAAAGCTGTTGCTCAAAAATCAGGAACTTCCGTCAATGGGAACACAACGTGGTACAAGTTGTCATCTGGGGGCTGGATCTCTGGCGCTTATGTAACAACCGCCAGCAACAGCAACTCTTCCAACAACAGTACTAGCGGAGAAACAGCTGTCAATAAGACCGTCAAAACAACAGCAGCACTGAATGTACGGTCTAGTGCATCAACCAGTGCGAGTGTCGTTCGGGGATTGAGCAGCAATGCCACGGTCATTGTGGTTGCTCAAAAATCAGGAACTTCCGTGAATGGTACAACAACATGGTACAAATTGTCTAATGGTGGCTGGATTACCGCAGCTTATGTTCAGGCTGTGTCTAGCGGTTCAACGACAAGCAATCCTGGAAACACATCAACTACAGAACAAGCAATCAGCAAAAATGTCAAGACCACCGCTTCATTGAATGTACGTTCCAGTGCATCAACAAGTGGTAGTGTTGTGGGAAGTCTGAGCAATAGCACGACCGTTAAAGTTGTCGCTCAAAAATCAGGTTCATCCGTCAACGGCAATAAGACATGGTACAAATTATCTACAGGTGGTTGGATCACGGCAGCTTATGTCAAAGATGCGAGCAATACGAGCAGTCCATCAACCGGTGGATCAAGCAGCAATAATTCTAATTCATCAAATAATTCTGCCGAACAAGCAATCAGTAAAAATCTACAGACTACGACTGGGATGAATGTTCGTTCGAACGCTTCAACTACTGCCAGTATTGTCAGCAGTTTGAGCAGCAACGCTGTAGTGAAAGCAGTGGCGCAGAAAAAAGGGACTTCTGTCAATGGTAATACGACGTGGTATAAGTTATCTAGCGGTGGCTGGATCACGGCAGCTTACGTAAAAGAAGTCAGTGGAAATACCACAACAAATCCTGGCAATTCTGGCAACAATACTATCGGTACGAATATTAACGGTGCTGCTATTGTAGCTGAAGCCCGTAAATATATCGGGACACCCTACCAATGGGGAGGGAAAGGGCCAGATGTCTTTGACTGTTCCGGTTTCACTCGTTATGTCTTTTTACAAGTAACAGGGAAAAATATTGGCGATTGGACCGTTCCGCAAGAAAGTGCCGGTACGATCATCCCTGTATCTCAAGCCCAAGCAGGAGATCTTCTAT
The DNA here is from genome assembly GCF_003812305.1 of Enterococcus sp. FDAARGOS_553. Taxonomy (NCBI): domain Bacteria; kingdom Bacillati; phylum Bacillota; class Bacilli; order Lactobacillales; family Enterococcaceae; genus Enterococcus; species Enterococcus sp. FDAARGOS_553. Next base: position 249,921 of record NZ_CP033740.1, on the reverse strand, counting down.
TCTGGGGTGAAAAAGGCAATACGTATCATGTTGCAATTGCAACTGGTAACGGCAGCTTCATTCATGCACCAAGCACTGGGTACACGGTTACCGAAGCAAGTTCAGGTTTTTCAACAGCCAGCTTTGCGCTTCGTGTAAAATAAGAAGAACAATGACGACAAAACTACCTGCAACATGTTTGTTGGAGGTAGTTTTTTTAAGATCGTTTGCATCTTTTTGCATTGTTTAGCAATTTTTTGCATTGTATTTTTTAGTGGAAAGGAATGACAGAGAGATGTTTGTGGAACAGCGCCTAGCTAAAATCCAAGAAGTGCTAGCAGTTGAGCAAAGTGCTTCGATTGAACGATTGTCCAAGTTGTTATCCGTATCAAAAGATACGATTCGTCGTGATCTGATTCAATTAGAAAAACGGCAAGTACTTAAACGAACCCACGGAGGGGCGGTTTCGACGAACCCTGCAGCCGTGATTTATGATTATCAAACTCGCGCCGGGCAATTTTATGACATAAAAGCAAAAATTGCTAAAGCAGCTATTCATTGGATCAAACAGCCAGCTGCGATTATTTTTGATGCATCGACAACTGTAGAAGCGGTGATCAATGAACTGTCAGATTATCCTCTTCAAGCGATTACTAATTCATTGACTCATGCCCAACGATTGGCAGCGCTAAAACAGAGTACGATTACGGTTTTGCCTGGAAGATTAGACAAAGAACAATTATTTTTATATGGTGCGGATACTGTTGCCAAACTTGCCCAATTTCAGGCAGATTACACACTGTTAGGAGTATTTGCCCTTTCTACAGAAGGCGTATTTATCCATACGGAAGAAGAAGGCATGGTCAAGCGTCAGATGGTGAAACAAGGAGAGTATGTCATTGCAGTAGCTGACCATACAAAGTTAGCAACGACTGGTTTTTTTAAAGTCTGTGATCTGCCGGAGATCGATCTTTTAATCACCGATCAACAACCAGACATCGAGTTACAAGCAGCACTTGCCGCAGCGAATGTGACCATTTATGTAACAGAGTAAATCAGAAGGAGTCTTAATCATGAAAAAAGCGATTGAATTAGCCATTTTACCAGAACCACCTATTTTTGAAGAGGTCGCTCCAGTTTTTTTAAGTGATGCGACCATGAGTCAGCGCAAACTAAGTGTCTTAGAGCGAATGGCTGCTGAAGAGTTTGACACGTTGGTGATCTATGCAGACAAAGAACATGGCAGCAACTTTGAATATCTGTCAGGATTCCTGCCAAGATTCGAGGAAGGACTATTGGTTCTAGATAAAACTGGCGCCGCAACACTCATTTTGGGAAATGAAAATTTAAAGCTGCAGGCTCATTCCCGCATAGCGGCAGAGCTAGTCCATTACCCGCAGTTTTCGCTGCCGAATCAGCCTATGACAGGAGAAAAATCACTATCCTCTGTTTTTTCTTCTTTAAGGTTTAAAGAGAAGAAAAAAATTGGCATCATTGGGTGGAAGATGTTCACGACGCATCACGAAGATCCAGCCACACTCTTTGATGTTCCTTATTTTATCGTAGATGCAGTCAAACGGGCAGTCACAAGGACATGTCATGTGGTAAATGCTGCTTATTTGCTGATTGGTGAAAAAGGAAGCCGTAGTCACAACAATGCCAATGAGATCGCTCATTATGAATATGGGGCTAACCTTTCTTCTCGTTGTATTTTGAGTGCGATGAATGCGATTGAAGTTGGCAAAAAAGAAGCCGAAATTGGGGCATATTTGTTGGCAGAGGGACAAATGCCTTCTGTGGTGCCAATCGCTGCTAGCGGTAAACGATTTGAATTTGCCAATCTTTATCCAACGCACAAACGAATTGCTTTGGGTGATCCTTTCTCAATGACGATTGGTTATAAAGGAGGACTCTCCAGTCGCACGGGATTTGTCGTTTCAGAAGCAAGTCAATTGCCGGCTGAACAACAAGATTACCTTGAACGTGTCGTGAAACCGTATTACCAGGCGATCACCACTTGGTTGGAAGCAATTCGAATCAACCAAACGGGTGGCGAGATGTATCGATTGATTGAAGAAGTTCTGCCAAAAAAGAGTTATCACTGGCACTTGAATCCTGGACATCTGGTTTCGGATGATGAGTGGATGTCTTCACCAATCTACGCGGACTCTCTTACACCTTTAGAAAGCGGCATGATGTTCCAAGTAGATATCATTCCATCTGTTCCTGAGTATACTGGTGTCAGTGCGGAAGAATGTATTGCATTAGCTGATCAAGAACTGCGACAAGAATTAAAAGCCGATTATCCAGAACTGTGGGAACGTATCACGAAACGCAAAGAATATCTCGAAAACTACTTGAACATCCAACTATCTCCCGATGTTCTACTTTTATCAAACACAGTCGCTTATTTGCGTCCATTTTATTTAGCGAAGAATCAAGCATTACGAATCAAAAAATCACACTAATTGGATTCATCCTTAGGCGAATTTGAGGATGAAGATAGTCGAATGAAAGTCATAGCTAAAGTTAGGAGGCACAAATGAATACGAGAGAAATCAAATTAATCGTAAGCGACATTGATGGAACGATTTTAGATGATACCCATCAGATTGACCCAAACTTACAACAGGTGCTGCAACGATTAAAAGAAAGTAAAATTCCTTTTGTCTTAGCGTCTGCACGATCACCAAAAGGGATGCAGCACTTAGCTGAAGCGTTAGGAATCAGCGAGTATCCTTTGGCTTGTTACAATGGCGCGTTAGTTCTGGCAAACGGAAATCTTTCTGCTCCGCCTATCTCAAGTCATGAAGTTGCCATCAAAGAAGTTGTGCGAATCATCAGCGAGACAAGAACACACTTCTCACAAGTTTCTATCAATCTTTATTCAGATACAGTTTGGTATGTGGATCGTCTTGATGAATGGGTAAAAAAAGAAGCCGCAATCACGCAGGAGGTAGCGCAGGAGGCAGATTTATTGGCCTTAGTACAGTCCTTGCAAATACCCGTTCATAAATTACTTTTGATCGGTACGTCTGCTGAGATCCAAAAAGTAAAAGGTTACTGGGAAAAGCAATCTTTGAAGACGAGTGCTCTTTACCTTTCAAAAGATAATTACCTAGAAGTCACGCATCGAGAAGTTTCAAAAGAAAAAGCATTGATGGAACTGGCTTCTTATTACAACGTGCCTCTAGCGCAAACGTTGGCAATAGGAGATAACTTCAATGATTTACCTATGATACTAAAAGCTGGAGTAGGGGTCGCAATGGCCAATGCACCACGAAGAGTCAGGGAACAGGCGGATGCCGTTACACTTTCAAATAAAGACAGTGGAGTTGCAGCTGCTCTTCAGAAATTTGTCTTATCGATCACTTCCTGAAGGCCAGCAGATGGTAATATCGGGAATCGCTTAAAGAAAACAAATCGTGTTACAAAATACACAAACGTATCTTTTGACACGATTTTGGCCTCTATTTTACACTCAAAGTTATAACGTTTGTTATAATCTATCGTTTATAAGGAGGACAAATGAATAAGAAGCTCGTAAAAACATTATCTAGTTTTGCGGAGACGTTGGGGTTGTCGGTAGATCCAAAAATGGGTGTGATTTACGGTACGTATCGTTCGTATAAAGTTATATTGACACAATTGAATAATAATAGTTATTCTTTCGCAGCAACTTTTTCGATCAGCAAAAACCAAGAACTACCTAGCTCAGAGCAAGTGAGACAAGTAGTGACTGATTCCAAAGACATATTGGACTGCTCTGTACAAGGTTACCAAGTCACTTATACATTCCGAGGGGCAATGACTGTTGCCAAAACCAAAGAAAAATTGGTTGCTGGTCTAGATACAGTCACTGATTTTCTTAAAGAAAATCACTATCAAACAGTCTGTCAGTTTTGCGGAACATCGGAAGCGCCGATAGATACCTACAGCATAGGTGGGCTGCCAGTGATCGCTTGCAGTGCTTGTTTCAAAAAGCAAAATGAAGCGATGCTTGCTAGCCTGCATGAGCAGAATCAGAAGAAAGAAAACTGGCTGGCTGGGATAGTTGGTGCATTTATAGGTTCACTGATTGGGGTCGGTGTCATTATTTTACTTGGCCAATTAGGTTATGTAGCGGCATTATCAGGTATTGCAATGGCTGTCTGTGCTTTAAAAGGGTATGAACTTCTTGGCGGAAAGCTGAGCAACAAAGGCATCATCGGTAGTGTTTTGATTATGGTCATCATGGTTTATCTAGGCAATCGGATTGATTGGTCTATCAGTGTAGCCAATTATTATACCAATGTTGATTATTTCTATGCATTTCGGATATTGCCTGACTTGCTAAGAGAAGGTTATTTGGAAGCTAGTCAATACTATGGGAACCTAGCTCTTGTCTATCTGTTTACTGCAATTGGTGCGATCCCTACGATTCTTAGTGTGATAAGAGATCGTAAGAATAGTAGAGAAAGCTACAAAATGGAAGCTTGATAATTGTTTGACTGTGATACGTAAGGAGCTGATAGGATGCTCTTGCGTATCACAGTTTTTTCTTGTTTGAAAGAGAACATAAAGGTTGTAGATTAATTATTTATGAAAAAAAGAATTTTTTTTTAATCTTTTTTGAAAAAAACGAGCGAAAAACTCTTGCAATTATCATAATTATTGATTAAAATCAAATTAAACTTCAGAAAATTCTGAAAATTATGAACTTAAGGGGAAGAGGAAAATGAAAAAGTGGGCCTTTGGATTGGTAGCAGTGTGTGGTGTCTTATTAGCCGGATGTACGACAGGAGGCACGAGTAACACAGGAGAAAGTACTTCCTCGAATGGAACAGCAGCAGCGGAACAGATCTTCAATGTTGTCGTCCAGCAAGAAATGCCTAGTGCAGATCTTTCTCTTGCAACTGATACGATCAGCTTCAGTGCATTGAATAATGTCTATGAAGGATTGTATCGTTTGGATGCTGACAGTAAGCCGCAACCTGCTGGAGCTGCTGAACTCGCAGAAGTGAGTGAAGATGGATTGATCTACCGATTGAAATTGCGAGAAGATGCTAAGTGGTCGAATGGTGATCCTGTAACAGCTGCGGATTATGTTTACGGCTGGCAACGGACAGTAAAAGCCGAAACAGGTTCAGAATACGCTTATTTGTTTGCCCCAGTCAAGAATGCTGAATCGATCACTGCAGGAAAAACAGATCCTAGCGAGTTAGGGATCAAAGCAGTCAGTGAGTACGAATTAGAGATTACTTTAGAAAAAGCAACCCCCTATTTTGATTATTTACTCGCTTTCCCATCTTTCTTCCCGCAAAATCAAGGAATTGTGGAAGAAAAAGGCGATCAATATGCAACGACCAGTGATAATTCTGTGTACAATGGCCCATTTGTTTTGACAGGATTTGATGGACCGGGTACAGATACGGAATGGTCCTACGAAAAGAATGATCAGTATTGGGACCAAGAAAATGTTAAATTACAAACCATCAATGTCAGTGTTGTCAAAGAATCTGCGACATCGTTGAATCTATTCCAAGATGGTCAAGCAGACGATGTGATCTTAACAGGAGAATTGGCGCAGCAAATGGCAAATGATGAAGCTTTTGTTTCAGAGCCTTTGGCCCGGACCTCTTATATCGAATTGAATCAGCGAGAAGAAAATTCTCCATTCCGTAATGAAGATTTGCGAAAAGCAATTTCTTATGCAATCGATCGTGATGCACTTGTATCCTCCATTCTGGGTGACGGATCTCTAGCTTCGACAGGATTGATTCCAGAAGGTATGACTTTCAGCCCGACGGATAACAAAGATTTTGTTGAAGATGCTGGCAGTGTGATCGAATACAATGAAGACAAAGCGAAAGAACACTGGGAAAAAGCCAAAGCAGCTTTAGGAATCGATTCATTAGATTTTGAAATCTTGGCTTCTGATACCGACTCGACTAAAAAAGCGATCGAGTATGTCCAAAGTGCAATCGAAAGTACATTGGATGGTGTGAAAGTCAGCTTGAGTCCGGTACCTTTTTCTGTTCGGCTAGATCGTTCCAACAACGGTGACTTTGATGTTGTAATGGGCGGATGGGGGGCCGACTATGCAGATGCCAGCAGCTTTACAGATCTGTTTGTTACTGGAAATTCCTATAACCGTGGTCGTTGGAGTAATCCAGATTATGATGCAGCAGTGAATGCCGCTGCTTCAACCCATGCGGGAGATCCTGAAGCTCGTTGGCAAGATCTACTAGAAGCAGAAAAAATCATTATGGCAGAACAAGGTGTCATTCCTGTTTACCAAAACGTGGAAGCCCATTTGCGGGCGCCAAAAGTCAAAGGAGTCGTTTCTCATGGTGCAGGTGCGCAATATGATTACAAATGGGCTTCTATTGAAGAGTGAGTAGCATTGAATTAAGCAGTTAATCGGCAAGAAGTAAAAAATCCTCTTATCGTCAAACATTTTTGGCAAGTGTGCGTCAGAGTGAAAAACGATGGGAGGAATTTTTTAGATTATCAGAAAATCTTTGTAGCTACTTACACAAAGTTAGTGGGAACAACGATAAAACAGAGAATAAAAAAACACAGAAAAAACCTTGGAGATGAATAAAATCAAATCCAAGGTTCCTTTTTCGAAAGTGTTTTTCACAAAGAAAACAGTAAAAAATTATTCGCTGACTTTCACGTCACCTGTAACAGATGCGCCTTCTTTATCAAGTGTTGCTGAATCTTGAATTTCTTTAGAAGCGAACGTGATGTTTCCTTCAACTTTAGTGCCGTTCAATACGAAGCCTTTTGCATTTACTTCGATGTCGCCTTTCACTACACCGTTAACGATGTTGAAGTTTTCTGAGTTAACAACTAATTTAGGAACAGTTACAGTGTATTCAGCAGTTACTGTACGGTTTTCATCTTGAGAGTACAATGCAAATTTACGGTAGATATCATTTGCAGCGTCCCCTTTGTCATGGAATTCGCCGTCAACTGTCAAATCTTTGTCGAAAGTCATGTTGTCTGTAACAGCAACGATCCAGTTACCGTCTGCGCTCAATGCTTTTTCAATGACTGAAGTTTGGTCACTTACTGAAGCTGTTGAAACAACATCATCTGTTGATGCAGTTGTTGCAGTTGAAGCAGCAGTTGATGAACTTGCAGTTGTATTGTTATCAGAACTACATGCAGCTAGAAGAGTTCCTCCCATTAGCAATGAAGCAGCGATTAAAGTGATTTTTGTTTTTTTCATGTTACCTTCTCCTTTGTATGCCCATAGTTTTCTTAAAAACAAAATGATTATACCATAGAGGGGTTTAGTTTGTGAAACAAAAAACATAAATGAGGAGAAATTTAATAAATATCAAGCAATTCTTACTGAAAATATCATAATCCAGTTTCAAGAAAGAAAAATTTATGAGAAAGGCAGCTTTAATGGAAATTATCTTTACAGGAATGAGAAGGACATCTATGAATCAATTTACGTTTCAGCGAGTCATTGGGGATTTTCTCTACTAACTTTTAAATAATTTTAAATAGAACTAGAATAAAAAGAAGGCTAAAAATTTCCTTAAAGTTTCCAGAGACAAGTTTGATAAAATAAAAGAATTGTTCGGTGCATGTTTCTGCAAGAGGCAAGTATCGATTGGCGTTGAATCTTGTACTTGAAACAATAGCCTAGATAGCACTGTCTTAGAATTCGCTATTTTACATGTTCTTATGTACGCAAAAGCGTCGCGTGTTCTACAAATATTCTACAAAGCGCAAAGGATATGTGAAAGGAATAAGGTGGTAAAAGAGCTAGAGACAGGATTAGAAAAGTTGTTGCCAAGGAAAACTTAAGGTTTTACGAGTATCGAAAAAGAAAAGCGGCATTATCATTGCTATTTTTCTTCTGGCATGGTATTCTATAAAAGTAAAGTTCTGATATGTTAATACTTGTTTATCTTTTGATACACACTTCAATTACACATCATTTTCTATTACAAAAATAAACACACACGATGTGTAATATGGAGGTATACGTTTATGAATAACGGTACAGTAAAATGGTTTAATGCAGATAAAGGTTTTGGATTTATTACAGGTGAAGATGGCAATGATGTATTTGCACACTTTTCAGCTATCCAAGGCGACGGCTTCAAAACTTTAGATGAAGGTCAAGCAGTGACTTTCGACGTTGAAGAAGGCCAACGTGGCTTACAAGCAACAAACATCGTTAAAGCATAATAACAACTTTTAAAAGAAGACCGGCAATGGTCTTCTTTTTTTGCTTTAAAGTAAAAAATTCATTTCCGGAAATTACTTTCTTGACCTGGTGATCTCCAAGGAAAAATGAAGGAATGAGTCAATGAATCTCAAAAAAAGACTGCGTCTGTATACTAGACGCAGTCTTTTTTGTTGGCGATGGCCTTTGCTTTTTGATCTCTAGATGAAACGTGACAAAAATTCTAATCAATTTCTGGCAAACTGACTATTGTAGAGTTGGGCGTATAATGAAGGTTTTGCTAACAGTTCCTCATGTTTGCCTTGCTCAATGATTTGTCCTGCTTCCATCACAAGGATCAAATCAGCATTCTTGATCGTGGAGAGGCGATGGGCAATGACAAAGCTTGTTCGATTTTTCGTCAATGTGTCCATTGCTGTTTGGATCATTTGTTCGGTTCGGGTATCAACACTGGAAGTCGCTTCGTCCAGAATCAAAATAGCTGGATCTGCCAAAATTGCACGAGCAATCGTCAAAAGTTGTTGCTGACCTTGTGATAGTTCGGTTTCGGATCCTATGATCGTCTCGTAGCCCTTCGGCAGTGTCCGAATAAAATGATCGCATTGTGCTGCTTTTGCGGCGGCAATGATTGCCTCTTTCGTTGCATCTTTTTTGCCGTAAGCAATATTCTCTGCAATCGTTCCTTCAAACAACCATGTGTCTTGTAAAACCATCCCAAATTTTTTGCGAATGTCTGTGGCTGAAAAATCCGTCATATTGTAGCGATCGATCCGGATCTTGCCTCCATTCAGTGGATAGAAGCGCATCAGCAAGTTGATCAAAGTTGTCTTGCCGGCCCCAGTAGGCCCCACGATGGCTACTGTCTGTCTAGGTGCAACTTGTAGGTTCACATGTTGCATCAATAATTTATCTGGAGAATAACCGAAAGAAACATCTTCAAAATCGATTCTCCCCGACAATTCTTCTGGGACTGCAAGAGGGTGTTGGGTTTCTTTTTCTTCTGGATAATCCAAAATCTCAAAGATCCGTTCCAATGACGCTAATGCACTTTGTAACGTATTAATAATATAAGAAGCTTGTGTGATCGGTTCGGAAACTTGATTGGTATATTGCAAGTAGGCTTGGATCAACCCGATGGATAACTGTCCATTGATTACCATCATTCCACCAATCACAGCACTTACGACAAACCCGATTTGGTTGATAAAGCGAATGAACGGATTGATCGCATAGCTAGCAAATTGTGCTTTACGAAAAGCATGAAATTGCTTTTCACTTAATTCGTGCATTTCTGAAGCGACAGCAGATTGCTGATTGTAGGATTTGATCAATAAATGGGCAGTATAAAACTCTTCTGCCCGGCTACCGACTGCTCCCAATGTTGTCTGATTTTCTGAAAAGTAAACCAAATTTCGCTGAGCCAGTCGATGGGTAGCGAAAGCACTTATCAGTAGGATAATGATAATCCCTACAGTTAATAATGGACTGAGCCAAAACATCACACCAAGACCAAATAAGATACTGAGAGTGGCTGTAATGAGTTGCATCAATCCGACTTGAAGGACTTCAGAGACTTTATCCAGGTCTAGAATTGCTCGGCTTAAAATATCGCCTGTCTGATGCGTATCGTAAAATCGTACCGGCAACCGATTAAACTTGTGCGTCAATTCTTTTCTGAGGGTTAAGGTCAATGTTTCGCTGACACTTGCCATTGTGTATTCTTGTAAAAATGAAAATAGACTAATCATCAGCCAGGAGATCCCTAGAAGGAGCAGTGGCCATTTGATGACTTGCAAGAATTCACTTGGTTGCCAGCCTCCTTGCTGAAGCAAAGTGATGAGATTATCCAATCCTTGACCCAACAGTAATGGTGCGATTGTCATAAGTGTCGCGTAGCAGAGAGCAGAAATCAAAATCAGTCCGAAGCGGCTTTTTTGCTGGAATAATAATTGTAAGAGCCGCATGCTCGTATGTTTTAAATTTTTTGGTGCATCAGTTATTTTTTTGCTCATTTTTTTCTCCTCCTATTCCTTGCGAAGCCGCAAATTCTTGATAGGTGCTACAGGTTTCCATCAGTTCTGAATGGGTCCCTTTTCCGACGATTTTTCCTTCATCAAGAACGATGATTTGATCAGCATCCATGACAGTTGCAACACGCTGAGCCACGATTACTACGGCTGAATCACGGACATAAGATTTTAATGCTCGCCGTAAATTTGCATCTGTTTGATAGTCAAGCGCCGAAAAACTGTCATCAAAAAAGTAAATGTGAGCGGGCTTCACTAATGCGCGCGCTATACTCAAGCGTTGTTTTTGGCCGCCAGAAAAATTGCTGCCCTTTTGAGCAACGTGACTGTCGATCCCATCGGGTAGACTTTTGATAAACGACTCTGCTTGCGCGATTTTGACGGCCTGTGCTACTTGTTGCGGATCGGGATTGACAATCCCGAAAGTCAATGTGTCCCAGATCGATCCACTGATCAACAATGCTTTTTGAGGAACATAGCTGATAAATGATCGTAGTGCGACCTGTGAGACTTCTCGAATATCACGATCATATAATGTGATTGAGCCGTTAGAAACGTCTTTTAACCGCAAAAGTGCTTTGGCGATCGTACTTTTTCCTGATCCGGTGCCGCCAACAATCGCAGTGGTCTGTCCGCGATGGATCTCAAAATCAATATCTTCCAGTACGGGTTCCTCTGCCCCAGCATAGGTGAAGGAGACATGATGAAAGGCAGCTACTAATGAGCTTTCTTTTGGCAAGATTGGCTGTGGACCGTCTGTCATCGTTTCTTCTTCAGACAAAACTTCTTCAATCCGCTGCAAGGATGTCAATCCTTTTGGGATCATGACGATCACCATTGCTGCCATGGTCAAAAACCAAAGGCTCAAAACGGTATATTCGATGATCGCAGTGATACTGCCGATGGGCAGGTTTCCTGAGAGACTTTGGAAACCGCCGAATCCCAAAATGCTTAGAATGGACAGCCCCATGAAAAAGTGTACGGCTGGATTCAAAACAGCGAATAAACGATTGGCTTGGATCATCACTTTTGCGTACCCTTCAAAGGTTTGGTCTGTCCGCTTTTTTTCGAAACTAGCTTTGTCAAAGGCGCGAATCACCCGTACGCCTGTATAGGTTTCACGCAAAATCCGCATCATAGTATCTACTTTTTTCTGCGTTTTCTTTGCCAAAGGGATTGCTTGATAAATGACGAAAAGTGCGACGATCGAGAAACAAGCAATCGCTGCAATAGGGATCCACACCATTCGCCAAGATACACTACCTGTTAAAATAATCGAAGCCAAAATGATCAGTGGAGCGGGAAGAATCGTTTGTAAAGCCATCATCAAGATTTGTTGAATGTTATTGATGTCATTCGTTGTTCTTGCAAGCAAGGTTGGTGTACCATATTTTTCAAAACTAGAGATCGCAAGCTCCTGTATTTTGTTGAATAGTTTGATCCGAAGATGATGTCCGAATTTCCCTGCTAGATGGGCAGAAAAATAACTAGCACTGACAGCAATCACACCAGTTCCTAGTGCAACAGCCAGCATCCAGCCCCCATAGCGGATGATAGCTGATTGATCTTGTTTTAAAATGCCATCATCAATGATCTTGGCTACAAAATAGGGAAGAAAAAGTGTCCCGAAAGAATGGATCAGCATAAATAAAAAAGTACCTAGAAATAGGCGTTTTTCGGTGAAAAAAAATTGTTTTAATTGTTTCATAAAAATTCCCTCCAATTACGTCGTTCTGTGCTAGAATAAACTGTAACGTAACGTAACAGTCAATAGGAGGGAGGCATTTTTTTTGAAAAAATTTTTGACCATCAGTGAACTTGCGGCTTATGGCGGTGTTAGTCGTCGTACACTGCTTTATTATGATCAAATCGGGCTGTTCAAACCTAAACAGATCGGTGAAAACGGGTATCGTTATTACGGATTTGAACAGTGTGCGGAATTAGATGTGATTTTGGTCTTGCGAGCATTGGATATGTCCTTAGAGGAAATCCAAACATTTCTAAGAAACCGCAATCCTGAGACGATGCAAAAAGAGTTGATCATCCGTCGTAAAGAAGTAGATCAGAAAATAACGGAACTAGAGGAACATAAAGCCGTTTTGGATCGGTTCATTTCGCGATTTGAAAAAGTACAGACAGCCGATTTTACCAATATGACTTATAGTTATCGGTCAGAAGTATATTTTGCTGTTTCTGAAGAAATCAATGAGTATGATGAGACTTCGGTCTTTCAGGCTTTTTCACGTTTTTATCCTTATTTAGATTACAAGGATTTATTTAGTGGCTACCCCATCGGTTATTTAGTAGAAGGATCTGCATTCGATCAAGAGTCGATCCATGAAGCGCCTTACCGTGCATTAGTGATGATTCCCAAAGAACGACTGCCTCTTTACTCGGATCAAGCAATTATTTGTAGACCAGCAGGAAATTATGTGTCGGGATTCGTCAGAGGGGAGATCCATCATTTAAAAGATTTTACAAAACGATTCAAAGCCTATCTGGAATCAGCTAATTTACAGATAGATGGAGATATCTGGGAACTGATGTGGCAAGATGATGTATCCACGGATCAAAAAGAACAGCAGATTTTTGAAGTGATGTTGCCTGTTAAGGAAAGAATACCAAGCTAAATCTACACAAGAATGGAGAGAGGAAGTCTGTTGACGACATTTTTGCCAAAATGTGTTATACTGATTGAATACGAGAAATATTTTTGTACCAACGTTATCTTGTTTTTAGGAAATTTATTCAAAACTGGCGTAACTTCAGAGTTACAAGGATGCAGTAGAGATTAGGGATTGCATCGTTTAAATGAGAAATAAATAATAGTAGTAATAGTCTGCTTCAACTTTCAAAGAATAAATATTGCATCGTTAGATAGCCTTCCCGTCTTATGACAGGAAGGCTATCGTTCATTTTATGGGAAGTGTCAGCGCATTATCTGGACTCTTATCTTCCAATAGCGAGTCAACATATTGTTTTAGAAAATAAGAATATGTTGCCAGCAGCTGGTATTCTTCAGAATGTCGAATCGTTTCTTTTTCTTCTTGCGAATAAACGTCGTCACCAGTAAATAACGCTGCATTCATCTTTGCAATAAATGTATATAATGTGTTGATTTGTTCTTCTGTCAATTCAGTAACAGATGCGAGCTGTTGGCGCACCATTTTAGTTGTATCTTGTTGAAAGATGGTTGCTTGATAGTTGCTATACTGCAAAAGGTGAGGATCTTTCCGCTTGTTCTTAGCAGCCCATTGGTCCAAATCAATCACCTTTTTTTCGTAGTTGATCGTTTTATCAGTAAGTGTTACGACCCCATAGCCAAGTTCTTGTGTGGAATAAGAGCCGGTGACAATTTCCTGAATACCAGAGGGTCCTTCTGTAATATCTTGGATATGGATGTGTCCAGAAAAAATCGCTGGTACCTGATAAGCAGTTAGTAATTGCTGCAATTGCGCCGAGTTATCTAAAATATAACCTTCTTTCAACAATGAATTATGTTCCAGAAGATTATGGTGCATGAAGAGAAGCGGTGTCTGCTGCTGTTGTTTAGCTGCTTCTAGTTGATCCTTCAGCCATTCTAAGGTGCTTTCTTTCAAGCGGCCATTCGTAGTTGGCTGGTTCCAATTCACTTGTTCTTCATAAATACATGAATCAAGTAATACTAAGCGATACTGATCATTGAGATTGATGCTATAGCTTAATGAGGTCCGATCAACACTGTCAGCTTTCTCGTAGCCTTCGGAAAAAATATCTTTGAAATCTTGCGGGCTGATTTGATCGGCATAAAATTCCTTATCCCCATCAAAAATTCTGGCCCAACCATTGTAAATCTCATGATTGCCGGGCAAACTCAGTACCATGATCGAAGCTTCTTGTAATGGTGCCAATAACTCGGCAAGAGATTCTGCACTTGCTTTCTCTCCATTCAATGTCATGTCCCCTGTCAAGATCACTCCTGTTGGCCGTTTTTCTAGGGCTTCAGCAACAAAAGCTTCCAAACTTTCTGCCTGATAGCGCATTTCTTTACCAGCGGCACCTTCAGCAAACTGGTTGAAGGCTATACTATTATCGTGAAGTGCTGACGACAGGAAATGAACATCGCTTAGCAGCCAAAATTCGCTTTCTGAATCTTGCTGCAACACACTGTTCGCTTTTTTGGTCGTCCAAAGAGCAAGCAAAAGTAAGCCGCAAACCAAAATGCTACTGATCCAGATAATTATTTTTCTTTTGGAAATGATGCTTCCTCCTTTCGAGCGGTATTCTTCCTATTATAGGAAGAGAAAACTTGCTTGTCACTTAGAAAGGATCAAGTATTTTGCTTACACGGTATCTTCTTTAATGAAAAAAGAAACGGATAAAGAGAGGGCCAAAAGAGAGAAAAAAGGGGATTCACACTGTAAAAAAGCAAATTTTTTGGTTTTTTCAGGAGTTTTTGGACTACCTGAAAAATAAAAAAGCGCTTTTTTATCGATTTCTTTTTTTGAAAAACATTTTAAAAATGCTGTTTTATCAAGCTTTATAGCTAGCATAGAAGAATATTTCTGATGAGAATTGTCTTTGAAACATTTTTGTAACATTTCTTTTATCTGTATGTCATATGCTTATGTTAGAATTCATTTGTCGTTAAATCGAACTTTAAATTTTCTTATATTAAGTAAATTTTTTATTAAGACAACTAATTTACACAAAAAGCGCTAGTCGGAGGAAAAACGAGTGAAGAAAAGTTTGTTATCAGCATTAATGGTGTGTTCTCTAACATTAACAGCAGTTGCAGGACCAGGATTAGTATCAGCAGATTCCATTGATGATCAAATCGAACAACAAAATCAAAAAATCGATTCCCTAAAAGGACAACAAGCAGATGCTCAATCACAAATCGATTCTCTAGAAGCAGAAATTGATTCAGTGAGTGCAAAAGTCAGTGACTTAGAAGCTAAACAAGTTGCACTAGGTAAAGAAGCAGAAAAATTACAAGATAAAATTGCCACTTTAAAATTACGTATCGCAAAACGTGAAGAAGCCATCAAAAAACAAGCACGCGATGTGCAAGTAAATGGTCAAAGCACAAACTTTATCGATGCAGTTCTAGAAGCAGATTCTTTGACGGATGTTATTGGTCGAGTACAAGCCATGACAACAATCGTAAATGCCAACAATGATCTAGTTGAGCAGCAAAAACGCGACAAAGAAGATGTTGAACAAAAAGTAAAAGAAAATGAAAGCAAAATTCAAGAAGTAGCAGCAACTCAAGCTGAGCTGCAAAATCAAAAAGATGCATTGGCTACAAAACAAGCAGACTTGAATGTGTTGAAAGCTAATTTAGCTGCTGAACAAGCAACAGCTGAAAAAGACAAAGATGCGTTGAACAAGAAAAAACAAGAAGCGGAAGCTGAAAAAGCACGTGTCTTGAAAGCTCAACAAGAAGCAGCGGCTGCTAAAAAAGCAGAAGAAGCAAAACAGGCAGCAGCATTGAAAGAAGCACAAGAAAAAGCAGCTGTTACAGAAGATGTTCAAACAAGTACAACGAAGACAGAAAGTTCTTCAGATACTTTTGTTGTTGAAACAGCAACTGCTGGATCATCAAGCAGCTCAAGTTCATCAAGTAATAGTTCAAATTCATCAAACAGTTCTTCATCAAATACAAATAACAGCAATAATTCTACAGTCAATACCGGTGGTAGTGGTAAAGACCACTCATCATCAGGTAACATGTATGCAGTAGGACAATGTACATGGTATGTTAAAAATCGCGCACCATGGGTTGGTACTTACTGGGGAAATGGTGCCCAATGGGGTGCCTCAGCAGCAGCTGATGGATACACAGTGAATGGAACACCAGCCGCTGGAGCAGTTGTTGTCTTTGCCGCAGGCCAATCCGTTGGCGGAGAGTGGACAGCAGATGGTACGTATGGACACGTAGCCTATGTAGAATCTTATGATCCTGCAAGCAACACCATTACGATCTCTCAAGGTGGAATGGGCTTCCCTTCACCTACAGGACCAAACACAGCAACAATGAATGCATCTGGTTATACTTACATTCATCGTTAATCAATAGATTTAACCACTAATGATTCGTCATTAGTGGTTTTTTTGTATCTGCAAATAGCGGACGCTGCTCCAACTATTCCAACTGACAGTTGGGCTTCAATGCTCTACTGTTGTGAAAATTTATGTAAAAAAGCCTTCCGCGCTTGAATAAAACAATTGAATTGGAGCAACTGACACGAGCTTCCAGGGTTGACGACCGCTGCAATTTCAATTATTGGACAAATGTTGTGACGAAATTATTCCGTCTAGTTCTCATCCCATGGGAAATCTTTGCATCTACGTTTTTAAGATCATAGAAGAAGACAAGTAAGATTATCACAAAGGGATGCGGATCAACGAAGAAGAGTCGGAGGTTGAAGGGACAAGTCAAAAAGGCTTAGGGTAAATAAAGTGAAACTTCATTTATCCTAAGCCTGGGCAGATGCATTTGCTCAAATAGACAAAAAGGTACTTTTTTCTAAAAAAACTTAGTTGTTAAGTGCTGGATCTGGCAGTAGTTTGATTCTGGGCTTTATTCAAGAATCAATGGTTTTCGGATTAGAAAAAGGCACTAAGTTCTTTTTTATAAGTAACCAGCATACTTTCCATGCTACGGGACAGCAGTGTATACAATATTCGCTTGTCTTGTGTTGTATAGAATTGTTCGTTTGAAACGTCATAAAGAATGACATGATCAAATTCTCTTCCTTTAGCGATGTCAATCGAATAAACAGGAAAGGGGAGTTGATTTGTCTGTCCTTTGAGATATTCTTCCAAAAAAGCAGCCTCCTTATGGCTCTTTGTCAGTATCGTATATTGCCTTCCGTTTTTTATGAAAGGTGTGATAGTTGCCAGCCATTCCAACTCGTTTTCAAAACGAATAAATCGGGGAGGCTCTCCGGCCGGGCGAACAGGCATGATCGACATAGTTGTATGGTTGGCAAGCTTTGCAAACAATTTAGTAATTTCACCACTGGAACGGTAGCTAGTTCGTAAGTCATAGCGTGTGACTGATTGATTGTTAGCCTCAAAGATTTCTTGAATCTCTCTAAAATCAATCGCAGAATTAAAAATTGCTTGATTTTCATCCCCAACCATGGTGAAGGCTGCTCGGGGAAATAGTGTCAATAACAGCGTACACTGAGCGGGTGTATAATCTTGGATTTCATCGATCAGCAAAAAAGCCAGCGAGGCTACAGGAAGTTTCTCGATAAATAGGTGTCGGTTGAATAAACGAATTACTGCTTCATCTAACGTGATAGTAGAATGTTTCAGATAAGGCTGTTGGGTGAACGCCGTATAATAGTGTTCTAAAAATTGATCCTCATCGATCCAGCTATTCTGTTTCAATTGTTCATCAACGACTTGATACCTCGTTCGCAATAATTGTTCAGTATACTTTTGAATACTGGAGGGAGAGTCGTCTTCGATCAAATGACCAAAGTATCGTTGCTGCTGCTGTTCAGAAAGTGCTAATACTTGATCTTGCAAGTGGTTCTTTTTGGCATTTCTGATCAATTGTGACTCCCACTCATTTATTAATCGTTTCTTGGTTGCTTGCAATCGCTCGATCATAGGGAGTTGTGGTGTAGATTGATAGATTGACTGAATCTTTTCTTTGGCTATAACGACTTTACCCTTTCGAAGGATTGAGTGAAACGAAGGTTCGATCAGGGCTGTCTTGCTGGCTGATTCTTGCAGAAAGGCCACAAACTCATTGCTGCGGAGCGTTTCTGTTTGAAAAGAAGTAGGTTCTTGTAAACGGAAAAAATAGGCTTCCTCATTTTCTAAAGGAACTGTATTTGCTTCTTGCAGCAAATACGAGCAAAATTGACGAATCGTCTGATTTAAAGGATTCTTTTCACCTAATGAAGGCAAGACATCTGAGATATAGTGGATAAAATCTTGATTGGGTGAAAGGATCAGTACATTGTCAGATGTGATCTGACTACGGTATTGATACAATAAATAAGCGACCCGTTGCATAATAACTGAGGTTTTTCCACTACCGGCTACTCCATTGACCAATAAGGTTTGACTTGATTGGTCACGAATGACTGCATTCTGCTCTCTTTGGATGGATGTTGTGATGTCGCGCATTTTTTTGCCGTCGTTCTTTTCTAGTGCGGTCAATAAGACATCATCTTGGATCGCGACAGAAGTATCGAAAAAGCGGATCAGTTTATCATGAGCGACAATTAATTGCCGTCTATTTTTAATAGATACAGCAATTTCATGTTCATTGACTTGGTAAGAAGAATCCCCTAACGTATTGTTATAAAAAAGCTCAGCGATTGGAGAGCGCCAATCATAGACTAAGTTATGACTATCTTCAACTGCAAAGCCGTTGATGCCAATATAAAAGGATTCAGCGGATTCACCATCAAGAAAGTCAACGACTATTTTCCCGAAATAGGGTGACTGGAGCAAACGTTCTACGGCTGCCAGTTCTTTTTCGGCTGTTTGCAAACTCAGATTCATTTGGTCAATTTCACGATTTTTGCTCTCAATGGCAGCATAAGTTTCCAGACTGTCTGACAAGTTATCAAAATTGAGTCGAATATCCGTGCCAATTGTTTGGAGGTCTTGCAAATGGCTTGCGTAGCCTTTATCCAGAAAAGAGCGTAGGGCTTTTTTTCGAGTGACCAATTTTTGATAAACAAAAGATAAATGACGTTTCTCTAATATGCGTTGCTTTTCCATCTGTTTTCACATCCATTTCCCAGAGTATGTTTCATTATACGAGGTGGCGGCAAAAATACTAGTCTGTTTTTTACTCGTTTTTTCCTGTATAATAACTATAGGGAAAAGAATTGCTGATAGAATTATTAATCAGCAATTCTTTTTTGTTTTTAAAAATAATAAAGGCTAACTCCATACTTAGCTAACGGGAGACTGTAGTTTTCAGCAAAGTAAATTGACTTTTGGTCTATTCGCCTACTGTTCTTTGATTCATGTTCAAAAAAACAAACTCTTTCTGCTTGTATTTCTATGTGTAACAACTATACTGATAACAAGCAGAAAATGCAATTTAATGAGTAGCGGAGGAATGTCAGTATGTCATTACTATTATCGCCAGTTGAACTGGCGGGGTTATCGTTAGAGAATCGTGTTGTCCTTTCACCAATGTGCATGTATGAAGTGAAAAAAGAGGATGGGATTGCCACGCCATTTCACTTTGTTCACTATGGTGCTCGTGCATTAAGTAAAGTTGGCTTGCTGATCATTGAGTCAACTGCTGTGGAAGCAGATGGACGAATCACCAAGAATGATCTTGGTTTATGGAATGAAGCGCAACAAGTTGAGTTATCAAAACTCGTTGCATTGCTTCATGGTTTCGGTAGCAAAGTGGGGCTTCAGTTGAACCATGCTGGGCGCAAAGCAGCGGATGCAGGTTACCCAATAGCACCTAGCGCCGTTCGCTTTAACGAAAGCTATGCTGTTCCTCACGAAATGACGCTTGCTGAAATCAATCGTGTCCAAGAATCCTTTGTGGCAGCAGCCAAACGTGCGCAAGCTGCTGGCGTAGACATGATTGAATTGCACGGAGCTCACGGATATTTGATTGATCAATTTCTCTCACCAATCGTGAATCAGCGGACAGATGAATATGGCGGATCATTAGCAAGCCGCTATCGTTTCGTCAAAGAAATTGTTCAAGCGGTTCGAGCTGTCTTTGATGGGTCACTTTGGATGCGGTTGTCGTTAACCGATTATGAAACAGAGGATAAACAAAATTCAATCACAGAATGGCAACAAATTGGACAGTGGCTTGAAGCAGATGGGATTGATTGTTTAGATATCTCTACGGGCGGTTTGTTAGATAGAAAGCCAACGATCCCGGTTTATGAAGGGTATCAAACACCTTTTGCAACAGCTATGAAAGCAGCTGTTAAGATCCCAGTGGCTACCGTTGGGATGCTGGATAACCCTAATTTATGTGAACACATTCTGCAAACCAAGCAAGCGGATTTAATTTTACAAGGACGAGCGTTGATTAGAAATATTCACTGGTTGGCAGATGCCGCTACCCAGCTCCACGATCGCTCATTTCAACCTTATAATGATTCCTATGGGCGAGGAATCAAAAGATAACCGAAAACACAGTATGTTTACACGTACTGTGTTTTTATTTTTTTAGCTAGTATGCTTTACATACTAGATGCTTTTTGATATACTCAAATCAACTAATAGGTAAAACATACTAGTAGGAGATGATTCGTGGAGGTGAATGTCGTGAGAGAAACGCAACTGTTAAAGGGCGTCTTAGATGGATGTGTCTTGCAGATTATTTCAAAAAAAGAAATTTATGGGTACGAGCTTGTACAAGAATTGAGAGGATATGGTTTTGAAACGATCGTTGGCGGTACGATTTACCCCTTACTTCAGAAACTGGAGAAACAACGTTTGATCAAAGCTGAACTGAAAAAATCACCAGATGGACCAGACAGGAAATATTTTTCATTGACAGAAGCTGGAGAAGAGTACCTAAACAGCTTTAAACAACAGTGGGAAAACCTAGTGAGTAAAGTAGAACGAATTATTGAGGAGTGAGAACATGAATAAGAAAAAACAACTAGCTTATTACCGAGACAAAACAAATGAGATTTCAAAACAACTGTCAGCAAGCAATCAGAAATATTTTGAAGATTTGAGGGAGTACTTATTTTTTTCTAGCCTGTTTCAAGATGAATATGCTGTGGTTGCTCAAGTCTATGAGATAGCCAATGATTTACTTGAAGCCCAAAATCATGGTGAAACAGCAGAAGAATATTTTGGGAAAAATCCTAAAGAAATGGCAGATGAGCTGTTGCGTAACACACCTAAAAGCCGTTTGATCGATCAGTTGAATTTGATTTATATTATGGTCGGCGTCTCATGGCTGGTCAAACTGTTTAATGACTTTTCTTCTGATAGTGTCTTGCAGTTAAATCTTTATTCTTATGTGACAACTGCTGTTTTTTCAGTCGTTTTGGTCATCCTTTTTTTCTTTGGGGTGCAAAAAACGATTTATTTAAAGCAAGGTTTTTTTCAGAGTAAGTTAAAGAAATTTTTGGTTTTGTGGGTGATAGCGATGGTCTGGATTGGTGGTTTGGTTTTACTGAATCTATATACCCCTAACCTTTTTGTGGTGACGTTATCTTATCCAATGGATATGGTGCTAATGTTGGTGCTATTAGTCGCTGCCTGCGCCTTGATTTTCTTGCGCAAGGAAAAAGACTTTTATCCCGTCGCCTTTATGCTAACGATTTTCGTTATACTTGGAATCCTTCAACGATGGGCCTCCAAAGAGAATTTGACAAATGATAATCGGTTTAAAGGGCTGTTGATTGCATTGCTTGTGGCAGCTTTTGCTGTTTATATCCTTTGGACCAGACGTTCTGCAAAAGATAAGTAAGCCGTGATCGAGAATACGAACAGAAAAATCGTAGATCTTACAATCCTGGATTGGTGAAAACGTCATAACCCATCTTTTGTGCCATTCATGCTACACTAGTTGTAGCTGAATGGAGGGAACGTATGGCGATTACAACAGATCTTTTTTTTCATGGCAATACGAAGAAAGCTGCATTTTTTGAAGGATGGTATTTCAAACATCAAATTGGGGATGAGGTGTATGCATTTATTCCAGGGCTATCGATTGAATCGGATGGAAGAAAACAGCCATTTATTCAAGTGATCAGCCATGAAGGATCCCATTATTTCCCCTTTAGTGAAGCGGAATTTTCAGCTGCTGAAGACCAGTTATTAATTAAGATCGGGGAGAATTACTTTAGTGAACGAGGAATTTCGCTATCATTAGAGAGTACTGAATTATCAGTTAAAGGCACATTGACCTACGGTGCCTTTCATCCAATATCTCGGAGTCGCTATGCCCCAAGTATTATGGGGCCTTTTTCCTACCTTTCATTTATGGAATGCTACCATGGTATTTTAAGTATGGCTCATAGCCTCTCGGGAACTTTGCTATGGAATGAGCAGTCACTTGATTTCTCTGAAGGAATCGGGTATCTCGAAAAAGACTGGGGAACCTCGTTTCCTGCTGCCTATCTATGGGTACAATGCAATCGATTTGAGGCACCTGATGTCCGTTTCTTTTTCTCAGCAGCAGACATTCCTTTTTTAGGAACGGCTTTTTTAGGGATTATTTCAGTCTTACAAATAGGGGATAAAGAATATCGCTTGGCAACGTATTATGGTGCCCGCTTAGATTCTGTGACTCGCAAACAAGGTCGATTAGTGATTATTGTTAGGCAAAAAGTGCTTGAACTAACGATTGAAGTTGCAGAAAAAGAGGGCCATTCCTTGATGGCACCAACGGATGGTGTGATGAATCGAATTATTCGGGAAAGTGCCAGTACGGAGATTTTGCTGACGTTGATAGAAAATGGTCAGACGATTTTCCGACAAACGGGTTTCTCTGCCGGTTTTGAAGAATCCGGCATCGTTCGTGGATATACCTATTAAGAATAAAGAGTAAATCCGCTGACATCACGTCAGCGGATTTTGCTATAATGGAATTATCCTAATTTTGGAGGCGGGTAAATGAAAATAAAAAAAGAGTCGTTGTTTGAGTTGAAGAGTGTGGCACAGCCAGTAGCGGCTGGGAACCGTATCTTTTATCTTGAGAATACGGTTAACGAAGAAAAGAACTGCTATCAATCAGAAATTTTCAGTGTTGATCGAGAGACAAAAGAAAGGCAGGTATGGGGCAACCAATTAAAAAATAGTACCGAGCTAAAAGTTTCTCCCGATGAAAAATGGCTGAGCTTTCTGTCGACAGAGAAAGAAACAGAAAAAAATCAACTAATGATTATGCCGTTAAACGGTGGACGAGCTTCTGTCTTAGTAGCAGAGCAGGGAATCAGCAATTATTTTTGGACAGACGATGCTACAGCGGTCTATTATCAAGTCTCAGCAGATAAATCAAAAGAACGAGTGGATGACTCTGAGAAAAAATACGATACGTCAAAAGAAAAAGCTGCTGAAAACGATTTTCCTAAAATAAAAATGACGACCAAATTAGGCTATCAAGCAGATGGTGCGGGCTTTTTATCTGAGAAAATCACGCGCGTAAAGAAAGTCTTATTAACGACGAAAGAATCAGCAACTATTTTTGAAACAGATCTGGAAATCCATCTTGAAGCAATCATGGAAAAAGAGCAAGGTCTACTCTATACCGCAGAGACGAAACCCGAACGAGAATGGCATTATGGAAGTATGCTGTATGCGTATGATCTGACAACGAATCAGCATCACTCATTTGAATCTGATCTGCCTGAAGGGACTTATTCTTTTGCTGCTTTATCTGGCAACCAACTGCTGCTTTTGGGGAATGACCTAACCTATGGATTTGTTACCCAGGAAGATCTTTATCTCATGGACCTTGAAACAAAGGAAGTAGTCAACCTCTCAAATGAACAAGACCTTGCCATCGGCAATACGATCATCGGTGATTTTCAACAAAAAAATCGTGGTGTTTCAGTAACCTGGATCAACAAACAACAGTTTATTGTACCAGTGACTACTCATGGAAAATTGCAATTGTACCGTGTCGATACGAAAGGACAATGGACATTACTATTTGACCAATTAATGGATATCACTGATGCAGCAAAGATTGATGAAACCCACTTAGCAATCACTTATTCGACACTAACGATCCCAAGTCGACTAGCGGTGCTTGACTTAACTAGTGGCGAGCTAGAACTAGTAGCTGATCCGAATGAAGCTCTGATGAATGAACTGTCGATCAGTGAACCGCAGCGTTTTTGGTATGAGGGAGCAGATGGTTGGCAAATCCAAGGATGGTATCTACCACCGATCGAGACCAGTCAAGAGCACCCTGCGATTTTATATATTCACGGTGGACCGCAAGTTTGCTACGGGGAGACTTTCTTTCACGAAATGCAAGTTCATGCAGCCAATGGTTACGGAGTGATATTGCTGAATCCTCGCGGTGGGCAAGGCTATGGTCAGGAGTTTGTTCGCTCGATCCTAGGAGATTATGGCAATAAAGATTACCAAGACTTGCTCTTAGGTGTGGATGACGTGCTTAATCATCATCCAGAGATCGATCCCCAAAAAATTCATGTCGTTGGCGGTAGTTATGGGGGCTTTATGACCAATTGGATCGTAGGGCACACGGATCGTTTCTGCTCTGCCGTCACACAGCGGTCGATCTCCAATTGGATCAGTTTCTATGGAACCAGCGACATTGGACCATTTTTCGTAAAATATCAGTTGCTGCATGACCTAGATGAGTCTAAGACACTCTGGGAAATGTCACCATTAGCGTATGCAGATCATGTCAGCACACCAACGCTTGTTTTACATGGCGAAAATGATCTGCGTTGTCCGCAAGAACAAGGGCAACAATTTTATACGGCATTAAAACGGAATGACATTGACACGAAATTGATCCTCTTTCCGCATTCTAGTCATGGCCTTTCTCGCAGCGGGTTGCCCAATCTACGTCTTGAACGCTTATCGGCTATCACGGAATGGATGAAGACACACGAATAATAAAAAACAAGATACCAGTAAAGTATTGGATAATTACTAGAACAATTTTTAAGAAGTTGTTCTAAAATACCAGCTTGCGGGTATCTTATTTTTTTGTTAAATCAAAGTTTTTAAAGAGAGAAACAGCTATTTTTATTTCTGGTATTTTATTAAATAGAATTTTTTTCAGAAACGATCAACGACTCATATGAAACATCTTTCATTTATAAAATAACAAAAATATAAAAAACTTCTTGAATCTTCTACTCTTCTATGATAAGGTTTAAAACGTAATCGTTACGTTTTGTTTTTGAAGAGATTTTTGGAAGGAGTTTGAGGATGCAAAATAATATTATATTGGAATGTGTAGAAACCGGAGAACGACTCTATCTGACTAGCAAAAATCAGCGCAACACACCCTATCGATTGGAATTAAAAAAATATTCACCAAAACTACGGCGAAAAGCAATTTTTCGTGAAATAAAGAAGTGAGTAAAGAATACAGATGAATCTTAAAGAGAGAAGTAGGACGATAAAGGAGGAAAAATGATTGGAAAAAACAGATCTGGCAAGTGCTTATCGCCGCTTGAAAAGTCCAAATATCAAGACTCGCAAGCGTGCGCTAAAAATTATCCATGAATACAAGCGGAACAAGAAAAAAATTAGCTAACGAAACTATTTTTCCAAGAAAGGATTAAAAAATGGCAGTACCAGCTAGAAAAACTTCAAAGGCAAAGAAAAACCGGCGGCGGAGAAATCAACAATTGAAGAAGCCAGCCATCCATTTTGACAGTACCAGTGGGAATTATACACGAAGTCACCATGTGTCATTAAAGGAATATCTTTTGAAGAAACTGATCATAACGAAAGCAAATGACTGAAAGGAAGTAGAGAATAATGATGATCCAATATCCATCATTGGTTGAAGAGGCTTATTGCTACAAAAAGAAAGTTGATCCGACAGTCACTAAAGCAGAAATTTTTCAGCTGTTATATCACAAAGGATTGATTGGGCCAAAGGGTGAACCAACCAAAGAAGCATTAGATTCAGGTTACGTAAAGGATTATACAGAGTCCATGGACCTGACATACACTGACTTCTTGATTCTTTATCCAGTATTTGCCAGGTTTTCGGCTGACCATTTCAAAAAGATCGACCATTTCTGGGAAATGGATCGAACACTGCAAGAAAGGATTTTAGGTGAAGTAGAAATGAATCAGTTTACAGAGGATGAATTGATTGATTTATCGGCTTATTTTGAAGACCGTAGATTATCAGAACCAACTATCGAATAGAAAGATCAATTGAAAAAAGCTTTTTTCAATAGAAGATATGCAAATACTTTAACAAAAAAACGGTGTTGTTTTCCATCCGAAAAATAGCCCTTCCTACTTTCGTTTTTCTTTTGGAGATATTAAAACTGGGAAAAACAAAGCAAATCAATTTGGTTTTTAAATAGAAGTTGCTACAATAAGATTCAGGAGGGGAAGTACAATGAAAAAAATTGAAGATGTGAAAGAAACTGAGGTGCTTGCCAAAGCCTATATCGCTGTAAAAGGGTATCAAGACCAAATCAATGTTTCAGGGGATGAAGTAAGTTTTTCCGGAGAAGTCGACAGTGGTAAGCATGATGGGGTACCAAGCAAATTACCCGATACAGAAGATGAAATCAAACAAGCAATCGATCAAATGATTGAAACCATTAAAAAAGAAACGATTTAAGTAGCCACAGCTGACAATGATGCAAAAACAGGAAGCATCCATTGAAACGCATAATGAGCACAACCAATCATTTATGATTTTAATTGTATTCAATAAAAAGGCATTGGCAAAATCAGGTGATTTTTGCCAATGCCTTTTTATTCAATTATTGAAATCAGCAAAGGACATAACTAGACGACTAGCTGTTTTAAAGAAAAAACAGTAAAAAAAGAAAGAGGTGATACGAATGAGGCTGCTAGATTCTTTTATTCGTTTATTAAAACCCTTTGATTACCTCCTCTTTGCTGCATTGATTGTAGGATCTTTTCTGCCAGTCTTTTTCTCTGCCCAAGCTACGGAACATACAGGTGATCGTTACGCCATTGTTCGAATCAACGGGCAGGAGGTTGATCGATTCAACCTCGAAAAAATAGAATCATTGACAAAAACGTATGTTCCGTCTAGAAAACAATATAATATTATCGAAATAAATAACGGGAACATTCGCGTGAAAGAAGACAATAGTCCAGATCAGATTGCTGTTAAAACGGGCTGGATCTCTCAAAATGGACAAACCAGTATCTGTTTGCCTCATAAATTAGTGATCGAGATCTATCAAGCAGGAAGCGATGACTATTATATTTACTGATTGAGACCGTCTGGATTGAATAGTATTTATCGTAGAAGCAGTTGAAAAGTGCTCTTGCCAGTCATTCTAAACAAGAGTTAGTTCTGCCTTTTTGAATGATCAACAACTCGTCTTTGTTCTTCTAAAAAATAGTTGAATGTTTCGTCATTGTTTCCGGTAATATCGATGGTGCCTCTATTGATTTTAACGAGTGCACCATTTGCACCGCCGGATCCGGTATCGACCATGGGGTGCCACCCTTTATGAGGATCTTTTCCTCTTTCACGTAATTCAAAGTTCTTTTTTCTTAAAATCAGTTTTTTTTGCTCTTTTTTCTTTTGGTGATTTTCAATGGAGTTCTTGATGATTTTCATGAGAATACGCCCTTTCACGGTGTGTTGTCGGCCTTTTGATCCTATATAGCTTTATTGTAATGTTTTTTTGCTTTAAATACAATAAAACACCTTCTCAACTGAATTGAGAAGGTGTTTTGCCTTTTACGATGCATCAATAGATTTTTTTTGTAAAATATTTCAAAATCAGTGGGGAGATCAGTGTGCTCAATAAAACCACAATTACTAAGGGTGAATAAAGAGCAGGTGTGATCAAGTTATTTTGTTGTCCGATTTGTAAAATGATCAGAGCCATTTCGCCGCGAGATATCATCCCTGCACCAACCATCCAAGCACTATTGTTGGAGAACTGAGCGATTTTTCCGCCAGCAAAACCTCCGACAAGTTTAGTCAAAATAGCTACTACCGTAAAGGCTAAGATAAAGAGTAATTGCTCATTCAACAAAGAAAAGTCTACTTCTAAGCCGACACTAACAAAGAATACTGGAATAAACACGGCATATCCCAATGCTTCTACACTGTGTTCCACTTCTTCTTTGACTTTTGTTTGGCTAACAGCGATCCCGGCAAAGAAAGCACCAATCACAGAGCTCAAGCCGACTAAGTCAGCAAGATAAGCCATACCTAAACAGATGATCAGAGACATGATGATGACTGAGGCATTGGCAAAGAGCTTTTCTGCTAAAGAAAGTAAGAACGGCGCAATCCATTTAACAAGTAAGAAGATCAAAACAAAATAAATAAGTTCTACAAATAGTGTGACAGGCAAAGGGGTGCTTTGCGTACCAGAACCTCCCAAAAAGGAAAGGCTGAGGCTCAATACCAAAACGACCAAAATATCGTCGACAACTGAGGCGCCTAGAATCGTCGAACCCTCTTTGGTATTAACAACATTTAGTTCTTTGAGTACCTCGACAGAGATACTGACAGAAGTTGCTGCTAGAACAATACCAAAAAAGAAGGCTTCCGTTCCGCTGCTTTGAAATCCGATACCTGTGAGATAGCCGAATAACATCGGGAAGAGGATCCCCAAGATCGCTACAAACATTCCAGGGCGAAAATAGCGTTTCAGTAAAGAAATATCACTTTCTAAACCAGCTAAAAACATTAGCAAAATAACACCGATCTCAGAAAAATCGTGTACTAAAATGTCTGGATGTACCCAATTAAGTCCTGCACCTCCTAATAAAACACCAGCCAACAATTGCCCAATTACAGCAGGGACGCCAATCCGTCTTGCTATATGAGAGAAAAGAGTTGTTGTGAGGAGGATTAGGCATAAGATACCCACAAATTCCATTAAATTCATCCTTCTTTCTTTCAAATAATCATTTTTAGTATAGCATGTAACCAGCAATCTTGGTGTAAGTAAGCATTATTTGCTGATTTTCAAGTTGAAAGAGAAGAAAAATTGATCAAAGGCAGCAGAGGGTTCTTTTTATAACACTCTGCTGCCTGTCAAAAATGATTTTGTTTTAGTTTTTTTGTCAGTGGTCATTTAACCAGGTATTTAAACGGGAAAAAACCATTTGGACTTGGTCATCATCTGTTTCTTTCAGGAAGTCATGCGGCAGGTCATAAACAGCTATAAATTTACTATCTGGAATTTTCTTTAATGCCTTACTATAGCGAAATGGGACTTCTTCATCGGTACTGCTGGCTGTACTAAAAACAGGAGGAAAGAGTTGTAGCTCTTCCGCTGGGAGCGCATAATCCGTCAACTGATTGGAGGAAATGCCATATACCTCAGTCAATTTTTGTTGCTGAAGTGCATAAATATAAAAGAGATAACGCTGAAACTGGGGATCATCCCATACTTTCTCTGTTAACTCGATTTTTGGCAGAAGGGACTCAGACAATGGTGGTTGAGTCGTCTGACGAGAAGTTTCAATGAAAGCTAAGTCTGTATAGCCATAAAAGTTAATTAGGCTTTCGGGCATTGGCAGTTTTTCAGCAAAAATTTTTTTCGTCAATGCCATCATCAAATACCCTCCCGCTGAACGACCGCAGATTCGATAAGGGTGCTCCTTGATTACTTTCGCTTTTAATTCCAAGAAATTCTCCCAGGTAGCGGCAATAATTTCAGAAAGTGAACTGTTTGGTGCCAACAAATAGTCCATAGATAGGATCGTATAGTTGTGTTCATGAAACAATTCGATCAATGGTTTGGGAATATCCTGCCGACTGCCGTAAACGAATCCACCGCCATGCAAGTAAATCAGATAGCTCTCTTGCTCAATGGAATCAGCAGGATAAAGACTAACTGAGGCACCGGTAGATAATAAAAAGTCTGTTTTCATTTATAAACGACTCCTTTTCTTCAATTCTAATAAATACGTACCGATTTCATAATTGACCAATTGGATAGGATTTGTCAAATCAATCTCCAGCAACTGCTCGATTTTGTTGAGACGATAGCGAATCGTTTTCGAATGCAGAAAAAGAGCCTCGGCAGTTTTCTTGTAATTGCGGTTGCTGATAAAAAAAGTATAGAAAGTAGTGAATAATTCCTCGTCTTCTTCTGACATTTGGTACAACTTTGGGGGAATGCTTTGCTGCAGTCGTTCCAGCTGATTTTCTTTGATAAAGGAGCTAAAGATTCCTAAATCACTGTAAGTTAAGATCGGTCCTAGATAGAACTGGCGGTTGAAGCGAATGGCATCGAGACATTGGGGCAAGATTTCCTTGATATGTTCTTTAGTGAAGACTTCGCTGACTGCTAAGCAAGCAGATTCTTCTGATAAGAGAGAGACTTCAAATTGTTTTTCCAAGTTCTTTTTACTGATTTCTTGGGCTAGCTGCTGAAAATTATACAGGACGACTAAATAATTATGATGCTCAAAAAACACATGGGCAGTTTTCAATGCCCGTAATTTGTGCAGGACAGCTATTTTTCTTTGCTTATCTTTAAAGGTATTGGAGGCAAAAGCAATTCCTTGGTAGTAATCATAACGATCTAATTGTGCCTCTTGCAGCAATGCAGCTAATTCTTCGGAATTATTCGGTGTACTTTGCAAAATGGCTTCGGCCAGATTGTTCATCCGATTATAGCGCTCTTTTTTTAGAAGATATTCCATTTGCAGCCGTTCGTAAATAACGTCTACGACATTCTCGATAATCATGACCTTTGCTTCGGGGATCTGAGAATCTTTTTGATAAACGATCAATGTACATAAGTCATTGAATGGGTTGATGATATCCACTTTGATTGCAGTGACATACTGATTGTTCTCATGAGAAAAAAGCTCTAGATATTCATAATGATTTTTTGTGAATTCGATGGTTTTCATTGGTTCACTCTTTGTGACTACATAATTCTTAAAGGATTGACCGATCGCAACTTGAACATCCAAATGGGGGATCCGTAATGAACAAGGTTTTTCGATCAACTGATAAAACTCTTGCATGATCTGCTCAAAGGACGAATGGTTGCGTTCAACCTTCATGAAACGCTGACGGACCTCATAGTAGGTTCGCAAGAGATGTGTTTGGTGATTCAAAAGCGGTTCATAAACCGCCAACATGATTGCTTCGTAACTAACATCTTGCTGTACTTTGATCAATGGGATCTGATAATCAAAACTAAGACCAATGATCCATTCAGGAATCATTGGAATCAGGCGATCGACTTTGACGACTAACCCACTGACCCCAATCTGCTGCATCTTTTCAAAAAAAACACGCAACTGATCCATAGAAAGATCCGTGAAGGCATAGAATGAAGTCAAGATCAACTGATCTTTCTTACTCCATTTTTCAATATCGATGGCTTCAAGCACCATGACAGAGGCCACTGGATTTGTTAAACCAATCGTGCCAGTCAGTGTCTTGCTATTTTTGAAAAGCGGCAGCTCAATCAATCCTTTTAATTGCATAAGATTCTCCTTTTTCCCCTTTTGGATAAAAAGTATAGCATTTTTTTAGACTTTTATCCAATGAAAACGCAAACAAGTC
The DNA here is from genome assembly GCF_003812305.1 of Enterococcus sp. FDAARGOS_553. Lineage (NCBI taxonomy): Bacteria > Bacillati > Bacillota > Bacilli > Lactobacillales > Enterococcaceae > Enterococcus > Enterococcus sp. FDAARGOS_553. Next base: position 218,546 of record NZ_CP033740.1, on the reverse strand, counting down.
GCGTTAGAATAAAAATATAAGAAAAGGAGGAGAACAAATGTTAAACACAGTGATCTTAAAGAACAACTATCAAGATTCGATCAATCTCATGTTGTTGACGAATACGATCAATGATCTTGATGGCGTGACAATGAGTCAGATCATGATGGGGACAGATGCAAACAAAGATATTTTAAATAACACTGGCTTGCTGACGCCTGAAGCAGAAGCTGCTTCCCCGAATGACATGATGATCGTTGTCGACAGTGAAGACGAGCAAATCATGGAGGAAGTTTTACCGGCGATCGATACCTTTCTAGCTGATCTTTCCGCTAAAGGTGACGACAAAGAGAAACCTGCTGCAGCTTCTTGGCAAGAAGCACTGACTGCTTTGCCGGATGCCAATGTGGCGTTGTTCAGTATTCCGGGAGAATATGGCGCAGCCGAGATGGAAAAGGCTTTGAAGAATGGTCTGCATGTTTTTTCTTTTACGGACAATGTAGCTATTGAAGATGAAGTTCGCTTAAAGAAATTAGCACATGAAAAAGGACTATTAATGATGGGACCAGATTGCGGAACAGGGATCATCTCTAGTATCCCGATTGCCTTCACCAATGTGGTTTCACCTGGAAATATTGGTGTAGTTGGTGCATCAGGGACAGGGATCCAAGAAGTCACAACGATCATCGATCGTCTAGGTGGCGGGGTAGTACATGCAATCGGAACTGGTGGACGTGATCTCAGTGATAAGGTGGGAGCCATCACTGTGAAAGATGCGATCGTCGCTCTGGAAAATCATGAACCAACCGATGTGATTTGTGTCATCTCGAAGCCACCTGCAAAAGAAGTGCGGGATGAAGTCGTTCAATTGCTGCAAAGCATCAGCAAGCCAGTCGTTGCTATTTTCTTAGGAGAAAAACCTGAAGCCCATGAAGGAAAAGTTTACTTGGCACACACATTGGAAGAAACTGCACAAATCGCTGTTGATTTAGCAAATGAAGAAGCTGTCAAACGGAATTATTTTACAAAATTGGACAAACCAAACGTATCCACTTTAGACAAAGACAAAGTTGTTAAAGGCCTTTATTCTGGCGGCACACTAGCTGCTGAAGCGGGCATGTTGATTTCGGAAGCGTTGAACTTAGAAGGTTTAGTCAAGCAAGAAGGATATATTTTGCATTCTCACGGCTACGATGTGATCGATTTAGGCGATGATATTTATACGCAAGGAAAACCTCATCCAATGATCGATCCAGAGGTACGGATTCAAAAAATCGAAGAGTATGCAGAGGATGAACAAACAGGAATTATTTTGTTCGATGTGGTTTTAGGTTACGGTGCACATGAAGATATGGTCGGAGCATTGCTACCTGCCATCGAAGCAGCACAAACAAAAGCTAAAACAGCTGGGGGTGATCTTTACTTCGTGGCTACAGTCTGCGGAACCACGAAAGATCCGCAAAATTATCAAGATGCAGTCGATCGCTTGAAAGCAGCGGGGGTTTATGTAGCAGAAAGCAACGCGAAAGCTGTTCAATTAGCACTCTTGTTAAAAGGTGTCGAAATGTCAGAAGCAGATAAAGCGGTGGAAGACTACACGGGGACAACGATTGATGTACCAACGGTTAGTGAGCAAGTGATGGAATTATTGACAACAAAACCGCGAATCATCAATGTCGGCTTACAAAGTTTTAATGAATCAATCTTGCAATATGGTGGACAAACGGAGCAATTTAACTGGCGTCCTAGAGCGAGCGGCAATAAAAAAATGATTCGCATTCTGGATGCACTGGAAGATTTTGAGGATCAAATTACAGCGGACAACCAAGAAGTGACAGACAAAATCAAGAATGCGCAACCTTTCTTGATCGATGTGGTACCTGCTAAAACAGTCATTGCTGAACTAAATGAGCAGCAAAAAACGTTATTACATGCTGGACCTCCAATTGAGTGGTCAGAAATGACTGGACCGATGCAAGGTTCTTGTATTGGCGCGGCGTTATTTGAACGGTGGGCAACGAATGAAGAAGAAGCACGCCGATTGTTGGAAAGCGGAGAAGTTCGTTTCATGCCTTGTCATCATGTACAAGCTGTCGGCCCGATGGGAGGGATCACTTCTGCAAACATGCCTGTCTTTGTGGTTGAAAATCGTCTGACAGGAAATCGTGCTTACTGTATTTTGAACGAGGGTATCGGTAAAGTGTTACGTTTTGGTGCTTATTCCCAAGAAGTCATTGATCGCTTGGATTGGATCAAAGATGTTTTAGGACCGACGATCGCTAAAGCATTGCAGTTGACAGAAGAAGGCATCAATTTGAATGTCTTGATCGCGCGTTCGATCACGATGGGGGATGAATTCCACCAACGAAACATTGCGGCCTCATTGAACTTCTTGAAAGAAATTTCGCCACTAATCATTCAAACAGATATTCCGGAAGATCAAAAGTACGAAGTTATCAAGTTCTTAGCAGATACTGATCAATTCTTCTTGAATATCATGATGGCTACCGGTAAGGCCATCGTTGACGGTGCTCGTTCAGAAACAAAAGGGACAGTGGTGACAACGATGACCCGTAACGGTGTCAATTTTGGGATTCGTATCGCAGAAACAGAGGACGAATGGCACATTGCCCCGGTCAATACGCCAAAAGGTCTGTACTTTACCGGCTTTACTGAAGCAGACGGTAATCCTGATATCGGAGACAGCGCCATTACGGAAACCGTCGGTGTTGGGGCAATGGCCATGGTTGCTGCACCAGGCGTGACGCGTTTTGTCGGTGCCGGCGGTTTTGAAGATGCCTTGGAAACATCGAATGAAATGGCAAAAATTTGTCTGGGACACAATTCGACATTTTCGATCCCAACATGGGACTTCCAAGGAACATGTTTAGGAATTGACATTCGAAAAGTAGTCGAAACAGGGATCACACCAGTGATCAATACTGGAATCGCCCACAAAGAAGCTGGAGTAGGACAAGTTGGTGCGGGAACGGTTAGAGCACCTCTAGGCTGTTTTGAAAATGCTCTAACAGCTTATGCGAAGAAACTAGGGATCGACGTTGACTGAAAAAATCATTGCGAGTGATTACCTGTCTCCGATCCAGCAATTTGGAGGAATGGGGAAAATCCATAGTGTATTTGATCGTTCATTTAATATTCAAGTCAATGAACAGTTGATCAACATCAATAATTACCGCAGCTATCTGGCAGGATTTGGGATGTATTTACCTGAAGAACAGTTTCGGGCAATCATGCCTTATGTGGAGCCGGGAAATTTAGTCAAGATACGTAGTCATAGTTTGACATTTTATAGTACCAAAGGAACGATTGTTTTGCCTTTGACAGATGTTGCTTTTGTTTCGCTGCAAGTGAAGGACCTTACCTTCACTGCAGCGGAGCGAAACAGCTTAAAAGAAATACTGACCCAGCAAAATTTAGTAGAAAAAATTGGACTTCCTTTAGAAAAACGAGCCTTAGAAATTTTTGAAGTGTTGCGGCATCCCGAGCCAGATTGGCAGCAAGTGACTGCTTATCTAATTGGCCGAGGGAAGGGATTGACACCTAGCGGAGATGATCTATTGGTTGCTTACCAAGCAATGTTTTATGCCTTTGACCAATCAGCGGAGAAGTTAGCAACTGCTCTAGCGGTTCCTTTGTCTACTACTGATGTCAGTAAAGCCTATATTTCCGCCTCTATCAAAGGTTATGTCAATTCATTGATCTATCGATTATTGACTGATTTGAAAAGCCAAGATCAGCAGCTGATCGAAAAAGATGTAAAGGATGTCATGAAAATCGGCCATTCATCGGGCATTGATTTGTGTTTTGGCATGCTGCTAGCATTGGAATCAATCACTTTAGAATAGAAAAGAGGAGAAATCATGGAATCTATCAACCAGCGACCAGCTGAAAAAGTAAGTAACAATTATTGGAAAAAAGTTGTTGCCATTTTCTTTGTGGGTTGGATCTTAATGTATGCCACAAGGACGATCTTTAATCCAATCATGGGTGTGATCGGAGAACAATTCAATTTAAGCAATACGCAACTAGGTCTAGCAAATAGTATCTTCTTCTTGACCTATGCCATCGCCCAAATTCCTTTTGGGATCGTTGGGGACAAAATCGGTCGAAAGCTAGTCATTGCCATTGGTTTTGTACTGCTGGCCGTGACCACGTATTTCAGTGGATTAGCTACGAGTTTTGTCTTGTTCTTAGTCATTCGCGCAGTTGCCGGTATCGGTCAAGGTGCGTATTATGGGCCTCAATACGCGTTATCAACAGAAGCGATTCCAGATAACAAACGAACCGTTGGGAATGCGATTATCAACAGCGGAATGGCTTTTGGGACTTCTGGCGGGTATCTATTGTCAAGTAAACTTGTTTTGGATAATGGCGATCATTGGAGCAAACCATTCTTTATCATGGCGATCCCAACATTGATTCTCGGTATCTTGTTTTACACGGTATTGAAAGAGAAAGTCATCCGTCCTGAAGATGAAGAAAAAGTGGTTAAAGAAGAAGGACCAAAAGAAAAAATCTCTCTTAAACAAATTTTTTCTAATCGTAATTTAGTGGCTGCCTTTATCTTATGTTTTACTAGCATTTATGCAAATTTTGTTATCATTACATGGTTACCACAATTTTTGATCGCAGAACGTGGATTTGAAGGAGCAAGTGTTGGATTTATTGCTTCTCTCGTCCCATGGGCTTCGATTCCTGGTGCCTTGATTTTTGCTCGGTTGAACGACAAAACAGGAGCAACGAAAAAACTGGTGTATTTCTTGGTACCCCTTGCGACACTTTCAGTTTTTGCGATTGCCTTTGTTACAGACCGCACGATATTGATCGCCGTGTTGATTTTGTATGGATTGACGGGCAAGCTTGCTCTTGATCCAATCGTGGTGACATTTGTAACGAAAAATGCACCAGCCGGAGCGTTAGGCACGACGCTTAGTGCCTACAACTTCATCGGAATGTCTGGTTCGATCCTCGCGCCATATGTCACAGGATTTTTAGCAGATTCATTAGGATCAATGCAAGTCGGTTTTTACTTATCGTGTGTGTTGCTGCTGATCGGATTAGGAATATTTGCCGTATTAGCGAAGGAAAATGAGAAGGAGACAGTAAAATGAGTTTAAATGTGATCGCACTAGGCGGAAATGCCATTTTGGATAAAGACCCTAGTGATAGTGGACAAAAAGCGGTAGTTGCTCAAGCAGCCAAATATATTGCTGATTTTGTTGAAAAAGGCGAACAAGTGATTTTGTGTCATGGAAATGGCCCACAAGTCGGTAATTTGCTGCTTCAGCAAAAAGCTGCTGAAAGCGAAAAAAATCCACAGCTGAAATTGGATACCTGTGTTGCGATGACACAAGGAAGTATCGGCTATTGGTTGCAACATGCACTAACCAATGAATTTGCCCAACGGGATGTGCCGCAATCCGTGATTTCTTTAATCACACAAGTCAGAGTGGATAAAAACGATCCTTCTTTCCAGAAACCATCGAAACCGATTGGTCCTTTTTATGATAAAGAAGAAGCGGAAGCAGCGATGGCTAAAACCGGGGGTGTCTATCAAGAAGATGCCGGACGGGGCTACCGAAAAGTGGTTCCTTCTCCGATGCCACAAGAAATCGTCGAAAAAGACGTGATCAAGACCCTAGTCGATGCCGGGGTAATCACGATTTGTGCTGGAGGTGGTGGGGTACCTGTTTATCAAGAAAATCAGCACTATGTTGGCGTGGAAGCAGTCAATGACAAAGATTTTGCAGCCAAGGTTTTGGCAGACAATGTCCAAGCAGATCGTCTGATTATTTTAACGGGTGTTGATAATATCTACATTAACTACAATCAACCAGACCAACAAGCTCTCAAAGAAATCACTGTCGAGCAAGCAGAACAGTATATTGAAGAAGGACACTTTGCTGCTGGCAGTATGTTACCGAAGATCCAGGCAGCCATCGGCTTTGTAAACGAGGATGCGTCAAGGACAGCGATCATTACTTCAATTGAAAATTTAGCTGTACTTGATCAACAGGTAGGGACTATACTCCGCAAATAAAGAGGGGATCAAGGTGAAAATAAAAAAAATACCAATGGTCACACAAATCGTTATTGCTGTTTTGTTGGGGATCGTTTTTGGATTGCTGTTTTCACAAGCGGGCGTTCACTTAAAAATCGTTGGCGATATTTTTCTACGGCTCATGCAAATGGCAATACCGGTATTGATCTTAGGGCAAATCATTCAGGCTGTTGGGGGCATTGCCCCCAAAGAATTGACACGGTTAGGTGGGAAAACAATCGCGGTCTTCGGGATTTCCTCCTTACTTGCTGCGGCTTGGGGTGTCGCAATGGCAGTTTTCTTTACCCCTGGTAAAGGGATCGATTTTTCACAAACGGCTGCTGACACTGTCCAAGCGCAAGAAATCTCACCATCGGAGACGCTGATCAATTTTATTCCTACCAATATTTTCGATGCCTTGTCAAAAGGATCGATTATTCAGATCATCGTTTTTGCCCTGTTTTTTGGGATTGCTTTAAATCGTTTTTTGCAAAAGAATCCGCAGTCGCAATTATTAACAATCATTGTTGACTTGAATGAAGTCGTGCTGACGATCATCCGCTATGTCATGATTTTAGCGCCCATCGGGATCTTTGCGCTGATTGCTTCAACGATCAGTTCTTTGGGGTTACAGATCATTTTACCTCTAGGAAAGTATCTTCTAATCTATGGGTTAGCCACACTGACGTTTCTTGCCTTATGGATTGTTGCTTTGATGATCTATTGCCGCGTGAATCCATGGCGCTTGATCCAAAATATGAAAAATATGACCATTATGGCATTAGCGACTACCTCGTCCGCCATCACATTACCGGTCGCTATGGAAGAAGCCCAACATAAGCTGGGATTAAGCAGCCGTATCACAAATCTAGTCTTACCACTAGGAATGTCTTTAAATAGTAATGGTTCTGCGATGCATATGGCGATCACAGTGATGACGATTGCCCAGATGTATCAAATGCCTTTTGATTTGATCCAAATGATTACAGTGGCTGTCACTGCAACATTCGTGTCCTTGGCGAATGCAGTTGTTCCGGGAGCTGGCCTCGTTTCACTGGCGATTGTCGTCCCTCAATTAGGACTCCCAATCGAGAGTATCGCGATTTTTGCTGGTGTAGAATGGTTTGTCGGTATGCTGCGAACGATTTTGAATGTCAATTCAGATGTTTATTCTGCGATGATCATTGCGAAATCTGCGGATGAATTGGACTATCAGATATTTAATCAATAAGAGAAAGGAGAAGTCGCTGTTGTCACTATCAGGTACTTCTCCTTTATTGTTAAAGGAGGATTCACGATGGAAGAACTAGTCACTCTTTCTATTACTCAATTGGAAGAATTGATGAAGAAAAAACTGATTGCTGCTGGGTTGCCGCAAGAAGCTGCCAGCGAAACGGCGAAACATTTAGCTATTGCAGATGCAACAGGTGTCCATTCCCACGGTGCTGTACGCATGGACTATTATGCCGAACGGATCGCTAAAGGCGGAATCACATTGGCGCCTAAATTATCTTTTGAGAAAACCGGCCCTGCTACAGGGATTTTTCATGGCGACAATGGCATGGGACAATACGTCTGTAATGAAGCGATGAAGATTGCGATCCATCTTGCCAAAGAAGCTGGGATTGCCTATGTCGGTGTCGAACAAACCAGTCATAGTGGTACCATGGCTTATTATGTCAAAAAAGCGGCAGAAGAAGAGTTGATCGCATTAGCGATGTGTCAATCAGATCCAATGGCAGTTCCCTTTGGCGGTACCCGCAATTACTTTGGCACGAACCCAATTGCATTTGCTGCGCCACGAGCGGGACATGAACCCATTGTTTTTGATATGGCTACCACCGTTCAAGCGTGGGGCAAAATACTCGATGCCCGAGCCAAAAATCAGCCGATCCCAGAAAATTGGGCAGTGGACGATACAGGACAACCAACCACAGATCCTACGGACGTTAAAGGATTATTACCGATCGCTGGCGCCAAGGGCTATGGCTTGATGATGATGGTGGATATTTTAGCCGGTTCACTGTTAGGACTGCCTTTCGGGAAACATGTATCTTCTATGTATGCCGATCTCACTGAAAAAAGACGCCTAGGACAAATGTTTCTAGTCATTGATCCCAAACGCTTTACGGATCTTTCGGCATTTAAAGAACAGATGGATCAAATGGTAAATGAATTACATGAAATTCCGCCTGTAGAAGGACAATCAACGGTCTATTATCCAGGCGAGATCAGTCAACTACAGTTTGAGAAAGCAAAGCAAGATGGTGTACAGATTCCGCGTTCCATCTACGAGTACTTGATCAGTGAGATCATCCACCAGAATAAGTATGGAGGGCAAGATGCATTTGCGAAGTAGGTGCTGAACTATTTTATAGTGGAAAATAACGAATAGGTATACGTCTTAAAAAGAAGATAAACATACGTATTGAGGATACATATGTTCATCTTCTTTTATTCTGTGCTAGTTATCTTTGGTAGTAGCATTTTTTGCTGAATAACTAAGATAATAAAATCCAGATACGAGAACTGCACCACCTACTATATTTCCTAGATAGACAGGGATAAAATTTAAAACAAACGCTTTCCAAGTAGCTTCTCCTTCAAAGATTGCTGCGGGAATAACAAAGCAGTTAGCGACACTATGCTGGAATCCAATTGCCACGAAAATCATGACTGGAAACCAGATAGATAGAATCTTTCCTGCCGCATCTTTTGCACCGTAGCATAACCATAATGCGAGTCCAACAAACCAGTTACAGCCAATACCGGAAATGAAGGCTTGTGAAAAAGAAGTGTTTAGCTTGTGCTGCGCTATTTTTATGACCTGTTCTCTAAAGACATCAGTATGCGTCAGTCCAACAAAGTAACCAAAAAAATAGGCAACAAAAATTGCTCCAATCATGTTTGTGATTGTAATCAATACCCAGTTGCCTACAAGCTTCTGATAAGAAATCCGGTGATCGTAAAAGGCAATTGTTACAGCCATCATGTTTCCAGTGATTAATTCCCCGCCAGCTAGTAAAATGACGATTAATCCAATAGGAAAAATTGCTGATCCTAACAATGTCCCTAATCCGGAAAAGTTTGATGGTATGGGGGCGGATACTCGGATATAAGCTAAATATCCCAAAGAAATCATAGCACCGCCAATAAAGCCTAACAAACATTTTGCTATTAGTGTTTTTTTTGTTTTGTTTGCCCCGTTTTTGATTGCTATTTCAACAATTTCTTCTGGTGCGTACATGGTTCGCTTCCTTTCAGTAGATCACTTAAAAAAGGAAGTGTGACAGAAGTATAAACTAGCCAAAAGGTATCCGTTCTCTATAATGATGAATTGTCTTTCTCTTATGATTGTGCTGAAGACCGACTTCACCGTAAATGGTATCATGCAGTTCAGATGTTTAGTTTATTAAAAAGTACTTATATCACAGTTCCTGGGAAAAAATAATCCGTGTTTGATTTAATCAAAAAGCGCATTGATTGCGGCATCGATGCTGCTTTGTTCTGCAAGATAAGGGATAGTGATATGATCAGTCCCTTGATTCATTTTGTTATATTCAATGGACGTTTCAATTGCGTGATCATTTCGAGCCCAGCTTCTACGTGCCACTCCGCCCATCGTATCCCAGGCAATCGCTGACTTGATGATCTCGTCCACTTGTTCTGAACCATCTAGTACAAGTCCAAAACCGCCATTGATTGATTTGCCAATTCCGACACCACCACCGTTATGCAGTGCAATCAAAGACATCCCCCTAGCTGCATTTCCGGCGTAGCATTGTGTAGCCATATCGGCACAAACATTACTTCCATCTTTAATATTTGATGTTTCACGGAATGGAGAATCTGTTCCAGAAACATCATGGTGATCACGTCCTAGCATAACAGGACCAATTTTACCTTCTCGAACCAATTCATTAAATTTAAGTGCAATATTCACTCGCCCCATACAGTCTTGGTATAAGATTCGAGCTTGTGTACCAACGACTAATTGATTTTTTTCTGCATCACGAATCCAGTTGTAATTGTCTCGGTCTTGATAACGGCGAGTCGGATCAATCACTTCCATTGCAGCATGGTCTGTTGCGACCAAGTCTTCGTGTTTACCGCTTAAGCACACCCAACGAAATGGACCGTAGCCATAATCGAAAAGCATTGGTCCCATGATATCTTCAACATAAGATGGCCAAATGAAGCCATCCTTATCATCAATCCCATTTTTTGAGATTTCTTTAATGCCAGAATCATAGATTGCTTTCATGAAAGAGTTACCATAGTCAAAGAAATAGGTGCCTTTTGCAACAAGCGACTTGATTACATGGTAATGGCGTTTCAATGTTTCATCCACTAGCTGATGGAATTTTTCACTATTTGTGGCTAATAGTTTTGTTCTTTCTTCAAACGTAATGCCAGCAGGGCAGTATCCTCCATTGTACACATTATGACAAGAGGTTTGATCAGATAGTAAATCAACTGGTACATCATTTTGGTCAATGTATTCCAATAAATCGACAATATTGCCGTGATAGGCAATTGAAGTCTTTTCATTTTTATTTAGATAGCTTGTAGCAATGTTTATTGCTTCTTCTGGAGTTTCCGCAAGATTAGAAATCCATCCTTGTTCTAATCTTGTATCGATTCGTGACTTATCCACTTCAGCAATAATTGCCACTGCATTGGCGATTTCTCCAGCCTTACCCTGAGCGCCAGACATCCCACCAAGTCCAGAGGAAACAAACAGTTTTCCAGCTAAATCGCCATCATCTTTAATTCCAAGTTTCAAACGACCAGCATTCAAAAGGGTATTGAACGTGCCATGAACGATTCCTTGAGGACCAATGTACATCCAGCCGCCAGCGGTCATTTGTCCATAATTGGTTACTCCCATTTCTTCGGCAATTTCCCAGTCATCAATATTATCGTATTCCCCAACTAATAATCCATTCGTGATAATCACACGGGGAGCGTCTTTTTTTGATTTGAAAAGGCCCAAAGGGTGACCTGATTCAATCACCAATGTTTGTTCCTCTGTCATGATTTCGAGATATTTTTTAATCAAGTGATACTGCATCCAGTTGGAACAAACCTGACCAGTTTCTCCATAAGTTACAAGTTCGTAGGGATAAAGCGCCACAGCAAAATCAAGGTTATTATCAATCATTACCTGCATTGCTTTTGCGGCAGTACATTTACCTTTATATGCATCAATTGGTTTGCCATAGATTCTTTCCTTAGGATACCACCGATAACCGTAAATACGCCCACGTGTCTTTAACTCTTCTATAAATTCTGGAATCACGATTTCATGATATTTTGGATGAATGTAACGCAATGCATTTTTTAATGCGAGTTCTGTCTGGTCTTTTGTTAAACGGAATCCGCGATCAGGTGCGCGGCGAATGCCTTCTTGAAAAATAGTTTTTTCAGGTAAAAAGTCATCTAACTTAACTGTCATCGCTTGTTCGATGTCTTGTAATTGAATCATTAATATTTCCTCCTCAAGTGTATAATAATGGTGAATGAATAAAATATTCTTAATCGGCTTACGATTCTCAGTATATATAAGCGGTGTCAACGAAACGTCTATCCGCACAAATAATTTTATTCCAATTTTATAAATGGTTGAGACGCATCGTTTGACTTCTGTTAGACTATGATTTTTTATACTCAGAATATGAATAATTTGTAGAGGAGTAAGAATAATGAAAGCAGAAAAAATTTTAAACAATTTTAGTCAAATTTTTTGTCCGATTGATCAGGGTGCACCATTGAGAGGAAAGCAGATGAGTGAAGCGATAATCATCAACGGAGGCTATATCGCTATCAAGGATGGAAAGATTTTGCACGTAGGGGAAGGACAGCCAAACAATGATTTGGTTGATAAACATACGGAAATTATTGATTACACAGGGAAACTAGCGACACCTGGATTAATTGATTGTCACACACACCTCGTATATGGTGGTAGCCGAGAGCATGAGTTTGCCAAGAAATTAAATGGTGTGCCTTACTTAGAGATTTTAGCTGATGGTGGTGGGATTTTAAGTACAATGAATGCGACTAGACAAGCTTCATTTGACACGCTGTATAATAAATCTGCAGATCTGCTGGATAAAATGCTGATGCATGGTGTGACAACAGTAGAGGCTAAAAGCGGCTATGGATTGAATTGGGAAACAGAAAAAAAACAATTGGAAGTTGCAAAAAAATTGAATAACGAACATGCAATCGATATTGTTTCTACTTTTATGGGAGCTCATGCGATTCCAGCAGAGTATCAGGGACGTTCTAATGAGTTTATTGATTTAATCATTGATGAAATGCTCCCAAAAGTAAAAGCAGAAAAACTAGCAGAATTTTGTGATGTGTTTTGTGAAGAAGGGGTTTTCTCTGCCGAAGAATCTTATCGATTGTTAAAAGCCGCAAAAGAAATGGGATTTAAATTACGTATACACGCGGACGAGATTGCATCGATTGGGGGAGTAGATATTGCTGCACAGTTAGGTGCAGTTAGTGCTGAACACTTAATGATGATAACTGACGAAGGAATCAGAAAGTTGAGCGAAGCCAAAGTTATCGGGAATTTGCTGCCTGGAACCACCTTTAGCTTAATGGAAGACACGTATGCACCAGCAAGAAAAATGATCGACAAGGGTATGGCAATTACATTAACGACAGATAGTAACCCTGGAAGTTGTCCAACAGCAAATTTACAGTTTATTATGCAGTTAGGTTGCTTTATGCAAAAGCTTACTCCAATTCAAGTCTTTAATGCGGTTACGATTAATGCTGCGTATTCTATTTGTCGATCAAAGAGCGTAGGAAGCCTAGACAAAGGAAAATCGGCAGATATTACTATTTTTGATGCACCGAATATCGATTTTCCATTGTATTTTTTTGCGACTAATTTGGTTACACATGTATATAAGGCTGGAGATCTTGTCGTCTCGCAACGTCAGCATAGTTAGAAATCTTTTTGCAGAGAACTCTCCAATTCTAGTGATAGAGTTAGAGAGTTTTTCTTATAAAAGGTTTAGAAGGTTTAGAAGGTTATAATGGACAGTGTTGTAAGCGGTATCTTTATTAGGTTGGTTGTTTTAAAATAAAGATTAGTAAAACTGAAAGAAGGAGCAGTGATGGAGCATACATTGTCGTTTAAATTATTAGGAACACCAACAATAAAAGTGGATGGGAACATAAAAATTTTTTCTTTTTCAAAAATCAATGCTTTGCTGTATTACATGGTGATCAACAAACAAATTAGTCGGGATGAAATAGCAGGTATTTTATGGCCTAGTAAAGATGAAAAAAGTGCCAAGAAGAATTTGCGAAATACAATTTATCAAGCAAATCGCTCGTTGGGAGGGGAATTTATTGTTTCACCGAATAAATCTATTTTGACGTTTAATTCTGATTTAATCATTGAGAGTGATACGTATCGTTTTGAAAAGGATGCTTATGCTCATCTGGAAGACTATCGGGATGAATTTTTAAAAGGATTTTATTTGAAAGATTCCGATCTGTTTGATGCATGGTTGACTAAGATGCGTAATCTCTATGAACATCAATTTATTGAATGCTGCTATCAAAAGGTTGCAGAAGACATTTCATTTCATGCCGTAGCCGATGTAGAAAAAAATATCAGAAAATTAATTGCAATTGATGAATTTGATGAGCGCAATTATCAATTATTGATGCAATTTTATATTGAAAATCATCGCAATGGGAAAGCAATTGAAACCTATTATGAATTGGTAGAGACACTTAGAGATGAATTAGGAATTGAACCAAGTGAAGAAACAAAACAGCTCTATCAAAGAACATTACAGATTGCCAATCAAAAACAGCGAGTAAGTCAAAAAAAACACGCGAATCACTTTTATGGTCGATCCAATGAAGTGGAGCGCTTGGAGTTGAATTTGGCGAATTTAAAACAAAAAAAGCCATTTCAATCGGTCTTAGTTACTGGAGATTTAGGTGTGGGAAAGTCTTCATTGTGTCAATTAGTCATAGAAAATATTCAATATCCTTATGAGCTATTCAAAGTGACTTGTTATAAAACGGAACAAGAGCATTGCTTGCGTCCATGGCGTGAACTACTGCAACAGATCATCCATTTATTGCAAAGAGAAAAGCTAGCTGAAGTTAGTCAATGGCAACAAACATTTAGTCAACAATTTCCATTTTTTAATGATTTAATAGCACAACGCGTACTTCGGTCCATTGATTCTGTTGAGTTAAATTTTTTAGCACAATGCATATCGGAAGCTTTGCAACAGTTGGGGAAAATAACTCCTGTTGTCATTTTTATTGAAAACTTACAATGGATGGATCGAACCAGTATTAGGCTATTAACGAGTTTAATTCTGCATAACCCCCATCGGGATATCATTTTTATCATGACATTGCAATCAAGCTTTCGCAAGGAAATACAAGACTTTATCGTAAGCGTTCGCCGCTATGAAAAAATTATCACATTGAAATTACTTCCATTTCAAGATTTTGAGGTCAGGGCTTTTTGTGAGAAACAATTGCTTAATCATACGTTCCAAACATCTACAATAGATTTTATTATGAGAGAATCAGAAGGTGTTCCTCTGTACATTAGTGAGTACTTAAATCAATTGGAAGAGAGCAACACATTGGAAAGATTAACGCAAAACATAAAGGATAAGCTTAGTCTACAGTTTGTAAACTTATTGCCTGTAGAAGTGGAATTGATTGACTTGATTTCTTTCTTTCAGAAATTAGCATTTATGAGTGTACTAATTGAGTTAGTCGATGGTCAAAAAGCAGAGGTTTATAAAGCGCTCGATAATTTAATCAAGCAAGGATTGATCAATGAGAATATTTATCTCGATGAAGTATGCTTTAGTTTTAAACATAATAAGATGAAACAATTTATTTATGCACAACAATCAGATATGAAATTACGTGTGATACATGAAAAAATTGCTGTTTTATTAGAGCAAAAGTTAAATGAAGCAAAAAACGATAGCGAATTATTGGCAGCAATCGGGTATCACTATCGTCAGGCGCATCAAGAACTTAAGTCCTTAGATTATGAACTTTCTCATCATCAATTATTTTTACGTATTCAACATGAACTCTTTCCAATCTATCATCAAGAACATTTGGCATCACGTGAATTGGTCAGAAGAGAAGCCCCAAATGAATTAGAAAAATTCAAAGAGATAGGTGCAAGACTTAAAGAAATTGAAGGACAGTATGCAGAAGATAGTACTTATCAGTTGTTGCTCGTCAGATTTCTTTATCTAGAAGGTCGCTTTTTCATCAATTCCGGGGACTATAATCGAGGAATTGAAAACATTCAGCGAGTAATCGTAAAAGCGAAAGACTTTCATCTAACAACCTATTTATTGCGCGGGTATCGTCAAATGATTTATTACTATATTCAAACTGATAATGCGACGGACATGGCACATTATATCGATTTGGCAATGGATGTAGCAATTACTGCCAATAACAACGAATCTATCGGTATTTTATTGCGATTGAAAGGTTTGTATCATCTGATGATCGGTGATTTGGATCAAGCAGAATCGTACATCCAAGAATCGATTACAATTTTTAATATTGCCAACCGTTTTGACGAAAAGTATAACAGCAATATTGCTGCCGCGTATGATTATCTAGCAGAAATCCAGCGTTTGCGGTCTAACTATGAGCAGTCTATCAAACTGCAACAAAAAGCCATCAATTTGTGTGAAGGAAATAATTTGGTGACGAGCTTGGCTATTTTTTATGTTGATATGGGAATTACACTGTATGCAAAAAAAGATTATGATCAAGCGGAAACCTATTTTCTCAAGGCAAATGAATATTTTGAAGTTACTACTTCATTATGGAAAAGGGTTCAGTTAAATGCTTATTTAACATTAATTTACCTTCACAAAAAAGATTATGGAAAAGTGATAGAGTTTATTGAAAAGACAAGCTGTTACCAAAATCAACTAGCTAATCCGCGTGATAGTGGTCTCGTTTATTTTATCAAAGCACTGGTAAAAGAAAAGTGTCTAAATGAGAGGCATGCAAATCTACAATTAAATCATTTGGTTAAAGAAGATTTATCGTACTATTTGACAAAAGCAATGGACAACCTTAGTCAATATCGAGACCGCTATGAGTTGCAAGTTTTAAAAGAATTCTTTCATGTAAATCTATAAGATTGATATCTGAGGCTGTGACAGATGTGATCAGTTTCAAGAAATGAGAAGAAAATTCCGAAAAAGCTATTACTAACCGCTTATTCAGAAGAAGCTGTGACAAAACTTTTGTCACAGCTTCTTTTCACAACTAAGGGTTGAGTCGATAAAGTTTCTTCTTTAGAATGTTCAATGCTGCTTCGGGATAGTTTTGACTTAAAAGTCCCATTGCAGATAAAAGGTAGTCTTGGTCAATAAGAATTTGCGGATCTACTGGTAGCAAAGTATTAGACATGCCCTTGATGTCAGGTTTAACTATTTTTTAGGAGATTGACTATGAATGATAACGCCACCAGTACCAATGATTGTTTGGAAATTTCGAAGATCTTTTCCATGCTGGTAGTAGATTGTACGATTTGGCGTATATTCTTTTCTTATCTTTCCAGCATGTCTCTCTAAAGCGATAGCCGTTGCCGATTGAGCTAAAAATTGATCAATTAGGCATTCTTCTCGTGTCTTTGGTACATATGTTGGATGACTACATCTATAATAGCAAGCAGCTTGAAGAGTCGTAAATTTCCAAGAAGACAATGCCCTGATTCGATTGGAATCTTCTACAATGCACCTTAGCAAGCTTACTGCAGAAGAACGCATACCGAGATCACCTTCTACGGTACGTTTCAAATAGGGTTCTTCCAATCCTTCAAAGTAAACATTTTCTGCTTGGGGTAAACCATCTCCAACAGAATGAATATCTGTTGTCGCTCCCCCAATGTCAACAACGACTAAATTCCCAAAACCTTTCGAAGCTTGTGTCCCTTCTTTTAATAGCTTGGCTGCAGCTAATACAGCTTTAGGGGTGGGGATGATGGGGGCACTTGCGTGAGCTGCAACTTGATGAATCCCTTTTGAATGAACAATTTTTTCTAAGAAAACTTTTTGGGCAATTTTTCTAACCGGAATAGGATTCAGCTTATTAACATCAGGCATCACGTTTTCGGTAAAGTAAGTATTATTTCGATCTTGCAAGAGCTTAGATAATTCTCCATAGCTGTCTTCGTTGCCAGCTACAATCAATGCAATCTCTGTAGAAAGCTGAGTAAGAAGACGGGCATTGTGACGGATGATTTCTTGATTTCCACCATTACACCCTCCTGTCAACAAAACAACATCTGGCTTTTGTTGTTCTATTTCCTCAAGCTGGTCCAGTGTCAAACGATAACAAAAAGTTTGAAGAATACGACTGCCTGCCCCCAGAGCCGCTCTTTTCGCCGCTTCTAATGTCAAACTCTCAGTTAAACCAATGGCAATCATTTTAAAGCCTCCCCATGCGGAAGAACAGAAATATTCTTCTATCTTTACTTGATCAGAAAATTTTAACGTTTGAAGTAATGCTTTTTTCCCTTCTGTATAGCACAACTGTAACCCGTCTTGACTACTTGTGGGAATCTGAGCTGTATGAAGGACTTCCATGGCGCTAGGATCGACCAGAGTTAATTTTGTATATGTGCTGCCAAAATCAATCAACAAAACAATTTTCTTCATGTTTCCACCTCTTTATTTGCTGATAATTTTCCAAAAGTTCAAAAGAATTATCGGCATAATAATTATTTTTTTCTAATGTTTATGTATAAAAAACGAAGGGCACCGACTATTAAACGTCAAAAATAAAACTTGAAGATTTTTTATGTGTTGATTACAAATTTTTGTTTATGAGTGTACCTATTCAAGCAAAAAAAGTACTTTGTAAAAGAAATCAAAAAGATTAAATAAAGTCTGTCTTGTTTTTTATTCAATGCGCAACGATAGGTTACCTTCAGTTTAAAAAAGAAAGTCAAAAAAAGGTCAAATAAAATAAAAGACAAAAAAATGCGGAAGACAATTAGGAGAATTTTCCAAAAAAAAACAGAATTTTAATTATGAAAAAATTATGAAAAGCTTTTTTTTACGGAGTTTGCAACCGATTTGAAAGAGTGATAAGCTGATTTCGGTGAATGAAAGCGGTAACAAATAAATTGGGATATTAGGAGGTGTTGAAATAAAAATAACGCTATTCATAGATTTTTTTTAATGTAGTAAGAACAAATTTATGCCGTACCTAAAGTTCAAAATAAAAACAAGGAGCAATAGACCATGACAAAATTAATTGAATGTATTCCGAACTTCAGTGATGGAAGAAATCAAAAGGTTATTGATGGGTTGGTGGAGATCGCTAAGAATGTTAAAGGTGTCACATTGTTGGATCATTCTTCTGACACATCTCATAATCGTAGTGTTTTTACACTCGTTGGTGATGAAGAAGGAATCCAAGAAGTAGTATTTCAATTAGTGAAGTTTGCAAGTGAGAATATTGATATGACGAAGCATCAAGGAGAACATCCTCGTATGGGGGCAACAGATGTGGTTCCTTTTGTGCCGATCAAAGATGTCACCATGGAAGAGTGCATTGCTATTTCTAAGAAAGTAGCTCAACGAATCAATGAAGAATTACAGATTCCCATTTTTCTATATGAAGATTCAGCCACTACACCCGTACGTAAAAATTTAGCGAAGATCCGCAAAGGACAATTTGAGAAAATGCCAGAAAAACTTTTGGAAGAAGAATGGCAACCAGATTATGGCGAACGCAAAATTCATCCAACCGCTGGTGTCACAGCAGTGGGTGCCAGAATGCCTTTAGTTGCATTCAATGTGAATTTGGATACAGATAATATTGAGATTGCCAATAAAATCGCTAAAATTGTTCGCGGATCCTCTGGAGGATGGAAATACTGCAAGGGTATTGGTGTCATGCTTGAAGATCGTAATATTGCTCAAGTATCTATGAATATGGTGAACTTCGAGAAAACACCGCTGTATCGTGTGTTTGAAACGATTCGCTTTGAAGCAAAACGTTATGGTGTGTCGGTTATTGGCAGTGAAGTAATCGGATTAACGCCAGCAAAAGCCTTGATTGATTGTGCTGAATATTATTTACAGATTGAAGAGTTCAATTATAATAAGCAAGTTTTCGAAAATCATTTATTGAATTGATAGGGGGATTGTCATGAAACTCGTTGAGATGCAAATAAACGATTTCATTGCTGTTTTAGGTTCGGATACACCGGCACCAGGTGGGGGATCTGCTTCAGCATTAGCTGCCGCACAAGGAATTGCTTTGACAAAGATGGTGACAGAACTCACGATTGGCAAAAAAAAATATGCAGAGTTCGAAGACGAAATTGAATTACTGCAAAAAAAAGCTAAATCTTTGCAAGAGGGTTTACTCAGGGCAATTGATGAAGATACAGAAGCTTTTAATCAAGTGTCAGCTGTTTTTGGACTCCCAAAAACAACCGAAGAAGAAAAAAAAGCCCGCCGAGAAGCAATGCAGAGTGCTTTAAAAGGAGCAGCTGTTACACCTTTTTCTATGATGGAAAAAATTGTGGATGCGTTAAAAGTCACACAGGCTGCGGTTGGCAAATCAAATACCAATGCTGCTAGTGATTTGGGAGTAGCTGCTTTGAATTTAAAGGCAGCTTTACAAGGTGCGTGGTTGAATGTATTGATTAACCTTGCAAGCATCAAAGACGAAATGTTTGTTCGCCAATACCGCAAAGCCGGGGAATCGCTAGTTGAGGAAGGCAGCAAAATTGCTGATGCAACCTATCAACAAATACTTGAATCGCTGTAATCATTTAGATTGGTAGATAGAAAGGAAGTTTATGGACATGGTCTTATCAGATATTGAAATTGCAAATTCTGTTGTGATGAAGCCGATTGAAGAAATTGCTGAATCAATTGGTATTGCTAAAGAAAATCTGTCTCTTTATGGAAAATATAAAGCAAAGATCAATAATATTGAGTCATTGGATGACAACGAGGATGGCAAGCTCATTCTAGTGACCGCAATTACGCCTACACCTGCTGGAGAAGGAAAAACCACTACTTCAGTAGGTCTCGTCGATGCATTGACAGCCATTGGGAAAAAAGCAGTGATTGCATTACGCGAGCCTTCATTAGGTCCTGTATTTGGTGTGAAAGGTGGTGCTGCTGGTGGTGGACATGCTCAAGTAGTCCCAATGGAGGACATCAACTTACATTTTACCGGTGATTTTCATGCAATTAGTGCCGCCAATAATTTATTAGCGGCACTATTAGATAATCATATTCATCAGGGGAACCTTCTCCAAATTGATTCTCGCAGAATTACTTGGAAACGTGTGGTAGATATGAATGATCGCCAATTGCGTCACATTGTAAATGGTCTTCAAGGACGAGTAAATGGCGTGCCACGTGAGGATGGGTATGACATTACAGTTGCATCAGAAATTATGGCCATTCTATGCTTAGCTAACGATATTGCTGACTTAAAAAATAAGCTGAGAAAAATCATCGTTGCATATAATTACGATGGGGAGCCGGTAACTGCTGGGGATTTGAAAGCAGAAGGGGCAATGGCCGCCCTATTAAAAGAGGCAATTCAGCCAAATATTGTACAGACATTGGAGCATGCCCCTGCTTTTATTCACGGAGGTCCATTTGCAAATATCGCACATGGATGCAACAGCGTATTGGCAACGAAACTTGCGCTAAAGTATGCCGATTATGCAGTGACAGAGGCCGGCTTTGGCGCTGACTTGGGAGCTGAGAAATTTATAGATATCAAATGTCGTTTAGCTAATCTACGACCAGATGCGGTTGTTTTGGTAGCAACGATTCGTGCGTTAAAAATGCACGGTGGCGTGAAGAAAAGCGATTTAGGAATAGAAAATGTCGATGCAGTATTTGCTGGAATACCTAACTTGTCTAAACACTTAGAGAATATTAAAGAAGTATACGGGATGCCAGTTGTTGTAGCTATTAACAAATTTCCAACAGATACAGATGCAGAATTAGCTGCGGTAGAGAAAGCTTGTAAAGAAATGGACGTTGCAGTTGTTCTATCTGATGTTTGGGGGAAAGGAAGTGCTGGCGGTAAAGAGCTGGCGGAAAAAGTAGTTGCACTAGCAGAAGAGCCAAATCATTTTAGCTATGTCTATGATTTGGATGATTCAATTGAAGAAAAACTAAATAAAATCGTCCAAAAAGTATACGGTGGGGCAGGCGTAGAATTGGCACCAAGTGCGAAAAAAGAATTAAAGGAATTGGAACGTCTTGGATTTGGTAATTATCCAATTTGTATGGCAAAAACCCAATACTCATTTTCAGATGATGCGTCACTACTTGGAGCGCCAAAAGATTTTACTGTGATGATCCGTAATCTCAAAGTATCTGCCGGGGCAGGATTTATTGTTGCGTTGACAGGAGCTGTTATGACGATGCCGGGATTACCAAAATCTCCAGCAGCTGAAAGAATTGATATTGATGAAAAAGGAAATATAACCGGATTATTCTAGCAGTTTAGAGCTATTTTACAAGGAGGTGGAGGGAACTCTCTTTGTAAAATAGCTAACATGAACTGCTTACTAGAATAAAACGTGTAATTGAAAACGTTTTACAATAAAAAAAGAAGAGGTGAAATAGTATGCAAAAAGATGTCGAGGTTTCAGAGATAACGGATATTAAAGACATTGACTCCGCAGAGCTAGCGAAAAATGAGAATGCAAAATTTAGCTTTGGTGGTGCGACGCTATACGGAATCAATGCAGTAATTGGTTCAGGAATTTTTCTTTTGCCCCGAACCATTTACCAAGATTTAGGTCCTGCTTCTCTTGTTGCAATGGTTTTAGATGCGGTCTTGGTTTTGATGTTGGCCGTTTGCTTCGCCGAAGTTGCGGGTTACTTCAATAAGAATGGCGGAGCTTTCCAATATTCGAAAACAGCATTTGGCGATTTTATTGGATTTAATGTTGGTGTTCTGGGGTGGTTTGTGACGATTATTGCGTGGGCTGCAATGGCTGCAGGTTTTGCGAAACTTCTGATCCAAACTTTTCCAGCGTTAGAAGGACAGAATACATTGATTAGCATTTGTTTGGTTATTTTCTTATCTGTGATTAATAGTATGGGGATTAAGACTTCAAAAATTTTTACGATTGTTATTACAATAGCTAAATTGATTCCAATTATTGCTTTCACACTGATTGCAGTTTTTTTCATCAAAAATGGAATCAATCAAGGAAACTTTACACCGTTTCTACAATTGAATCCTGACATGACTTTATCTAAAGCCATGGCCTCAACGTCACTCACTGTCTTTTATGCTTTTATTGGTTTTGAAGCTTTACCTGTAGTAGCTGGAGAAATGCGGAATGCCAAAAAAAATGTGCCAAAAGCGATTATTGGATCCATAAGTATTGTTTCGCTGCTTTATTTTATGATTATTGCGGGAACGATTGCCATGCTTGGAACGGGAATTTTACAAAGCAATGCGCCAGTTCAAGATGCTTTTGTTGAAATGATTGGACCAGCTGGGAAATGGATTATTTCAATCGGGGCCTTGATTTCAATTGCTGGCTTGAATATGGGAGATTCTCTGATGATTCCGCGATATGGAGCTTCAATCGCGGATGAAGGATTGTTACCTAAGGTGATTGCTAAAAAAAATAATAAAAATGCACCTATCGTTGCTATTATTTTTTCTGGTTTACTAACCATAGCTTTTCTACTAAGCGGATCATTTGAACAATTAGCGGAACTGTCCGTAGTCTTTCGTTTCTTCCAGTACATTCCGACTGCATTGGCAGTTATTTGGTTGAGAAAAAAAGACATGGAAAATGTGCCTGCTTTCCGGCTGCCGTTTGGTCCAGTCATTCCAATTATCTCCATAGTTGTTAGTATTTGGATGGTCGCTGCGGCCAATCCGATCAATTTAATAGCTGGAGTTATTGGAGTTATAGTAGCAAGCATCTTGTATCTACTCTTAAACAATAATAAATCGAAGCAAGTAAATTAGAAAACTTGTGGAAACTGATACTTGGAAGGAATTTATTAGAAAAGTGGGGAATAAAACGATGAAAATGTTGATAAAAGAAGAAGCTCAGAATACCATTCCTAGTCAAGAAATGATTATTTTGGATGGTGCTAGCCTAACTTTAGAAGACGTAGTGGCTGTAGCACGCAACCATCGTCAATGTGTAATAGCCGAAAGTGCCAAAGAAGCAGTGAAAGAGTCGCGCAGGATTGTTGATAAAATTGTAGAGGAACGTCGTGTTGTTTATGGAGTCAATACGGGATTTGGTTCTCTTTGTAATGTCAGTATTTCAAAAGAAGACACTGTGCAATTACAAGAAAATTTGATTCGTACTCATTCTGCTGGTTACGGCGAGCCATTTTCGGAAGATATTGTACGAGCTATTATGCTGATTCGAATTAATTCGTTGATTAAAGGCTATTCTGGTATTCGTTTAAGCACTGTAGAAGCATTGTTAGCGATGTTGAACGTAGGTGTCCATCCCTACATTCCAGAGAAAGGCTCATTAGGAGCATCCGGTGATCTAGCCCCATTAGCTCATATGGTTTTACCATTACTAGGTTTAGGTAAGGCTTATTATAAGGGCACGTTGTATTCTGGGAAAGAAGCAATGGAAAAAGCAGGATTGAAAATGATTCAATTAAGTGCCAAAGAAGGATTAGCTTTTATCAATGGGACAACAGTTTTGAACGCGGTTGGGGCATTGGCAACGTATGATGCTATTCAGTTATTAAAACTTTCAGATGTTGCAGGAGCACTCTCATTGGAAGTTCATGACGGAATTTCTAGTCCTTTTAAAGAAGACCTTCATACGATTCGCCCGCAAAGTGGGCAATTAGCAACCGCTCGTAATATTCGTCGTTTAATTGAAGATAGTAAATATATTACGGAAGCGACACCAGATCATGTTCAAGATCCTTACACATTACGTTGTATGCCGCAAATTCATGGTGCTAGTAAAGATTCGATTGCATATGTAAAAGAAAAAGTAGAAATTGAGATTAATTCAGTTACTGATAATCCAATCATTTCTAGAAATGGTGAAGTGATTTCCGGAGGGAATTTTCATGGAGAACCTTTGGCGCAACCATTTGATTTTTTGGGTATTGCTGCCGCTGAGATTGGCAATGTATCTGAACGAAGAGTAGAACGATTGGTGAATCACCAATTAAGTAATCTGCCTTCGTTCTTGGTGAAACATCCGGGGTTGAACTCTGGTTTTATGATCACACAATATGCATGTGCATCTCTGGTTTCAGAAAATAAAATCTTGGCACACCCAGCTAGTGTAGATTCAATACCATCCTGTGAAAATCAAGAAGACTTTGTTAGCATGGGTACAACTGCTGCCCGAACAGCTCTAGAAATCGTCAAAAATTCTCGGCGGGTCGTTGCAACTGAAATCATGGCGGCTTGCCAAGCACTAGACATCAAAGGATATCAGTCAGGACTTGGCAAAGGCACAAAAGCAGCTTATCTTGCATTTCGTCGACAAGTAAACTTTATTGAGCATGATAAAGACATCGAAATGTATGATGAATTAAACAAAGCAACTACCGTTTTAGAAGATAGAGATTTCTTAAAAGAAATTGAGAAACAAGTGACATTGGATCTGCAGTTTTAAAGGTATGACCTGATTTGTGCCGATTGACCGATATCAGAGGAAGAGATGTCTTCCTTTTATTTAAAGAAAAGGAAAGAGGATTATGTCACGTTTTAAAAGAATAGATATCTGGCAAGAGGTGGTTACAAAATTAACAGTGATTCTTATTTATGCCTTTTTATATTCCTTGGCGCTGAATCTTTTTTGGCAGCCAGGGAATATTTATGCCGGCGGCTTAACTGGGATCGCACAAATCATTGCGACTGGTCTTGCTAAAAGCCATATTGAAGTCCCTATTTCAGTTATATATTATCTCCTGAATGTTCCAATGTTTATGCTTGCATGGTTCAAAATTAATCGCAAGTTTGTCATCTATACGGTTATTTGTGTAACGGTTGCATCATTTGCCATCCACATCGTCCCAAGTACTGAGCTAACTACAGATCCGATTATTTGCGCCATTTTTGGGGGAACAATCAATGGCTTTTCTTTGGGGCTGGCATTAAAATATGGACTTTCAACTGGTGGTATGGATGCGCTCATTCTTACAATCAGACAAATCACCGGTCGAAGTATTGGCGTGATTTCGATTGTTTTGAATGGAGTCATTGTATTGGTAGCCGGTTATTTATTTGGCTGGCCCTATGCTTTTTATAGTGTTTTATCCATTTTTATAAGTGGAAAAGTTACAGATCTAGTGTATGTCAAACATAAAAAAGTTCAGGTGACGATTATTACGCAAAAGCCGAATGAAGTTATCCCAGCTCTGCAAGAAAAATTAAGTCGTGGAATCACGATCATTCCATATGCACTAGGCGCATATAATCAAGAAACTCAAGCGATTCTGATTTTGGTTATTACTACTTACGAAATGGAAATTTTGGATCAAATCATGAAAGATGTTGATCAAAAGGCTTTTGTCAGTGTGGCACAAGATATTAAAATTTTGAGTCAATTTGAAGAATTAGATATTGTTTAAGGAAGAAGTGTGGGAACAATCGAGAAGAAAACATGTGAAGATTACTTGTCCACAAAGTGGTCTGGAGGACAGACTACAGAACTTTTAGTGGAACCTGATTCAAGTAGCTTAGCTAAACGAGATTTTGATTTCCGTCTCTCAACTGCGACAGTGACTATGAATACCGTGGAATTTTCTGACTTTACTGGTTATCAACGAATCCTTATGTCTTTGGATAATCCAGTTAGATTAGGGCAATTAGGTTCTTGGATTAGCCTAAATGCTTTTGAGCCCCACCATTTCGATGGTAAATTAAAAACAACGTGTCAGGGTGAGTGTCAAGATTTTAATGTTATTTTTAAAGACGATTACGACGTCTTTGTTCAGGCGCTTAAAGGAAATGAGATGCATTTTATTAAACCGCAGACTATTGCTGTCATTTATGCATTGGAGAATCTTTCAATAGTGCTTCTGGGCGATAGGACACAGCGACAAATGTTGCAAAAAAATGAAATGCTGGTTATAAAAGATGAAACATTTATACAAGTGGAATCTAGTTCATCAGAGAAACAGAATCTTGCAAACAACAGGATTGCTGTTTTGACAAAAATAAAAAAACAGAGTAGAAGATAGAGCGTTAAGTGCTATAAGGATGGGATGTTGCCTTTTAGACGAAGAAACAAATTTCACGATTCTATCTTTGCATTCGCTGCATAAATTAATTGTGTAGCAGCTCTATTAAAGGAGATGCTAAGAATGAAGAAAAAAATAGACGCACATATTATCGCAACAATGGGATTACTGATTGGATTAATGGTCGTTTTGTCTCAAGTATTAGGGTTTGAAACCCAGCTGTTGAAAATTACCTTTGATTTTGTTCCAGAAGTGGTTATGGCTAGTTTATTTGGCCCTTGGTGGACAGCAATTGGTGCTTCAATTGCTGATATTATCGGGAATACTCTTTTAGGGAAAGCTCCTTTTTTCATTGGCTTTACACTGAATTCATTCATTGCAGGTTTGCTTTATGGCTACTTTTTTTATAAAAAGCCCATTACAATAAAAAATTCTTTTCTATGTGTTCTTTGCAATACATTAATTATCAGTTTGTGTCTGACACCAATTTGGTTGTCAATGATGTATGCAATTCCTTTGACCGATACGAAACTTTGGGGAATACGTATTGTCAAAGCGGTGATCATGCTACCTGTACAAACAGCCATGATCGTATTCTTTGGTCATGCGATTCCTTTGAAACGCTTCGCTCGTAATATTTTCTAAACGAACTAACAATTCTATTGGGGATGATAAGAATGTTTAAAACAGGAGATGAAGCAGTACGCTGGATTCATTCGCGCAAAAAATTTGGATCGCGGCCTGGTTTGATACGAGTCAACGAGCTACTGAAGCTGTGCGGTCATCCCGAAAAGAATAGTATCGGGATTCACATTGCAGGAACAAATGGAAAAGGTTCGACGGTAACTTACTTGCGTTGTTTATTAGAAATGCAGAAGCTAGCAGTGGGTACATTTACTTCGCCGTACATTGAAAGTTTTTATGAACGTATTTCGATTAATGGGAAAGCAATCTCCGCAGAAGAATTTGTCCAGCTAGCAAATGAATTTCGCCCTCTGGTAGATAGTATGGATGAGGATACACGCTATCAGGGAATAACAGAATTTGAGATATTGACTGCAATGGCCTTTTCTTATTTTCAAAAGCACGCAGACATCGCAATTTTCGAGGCAGGTATCGGGGGAAAATGGGACAGTACGAATGTTTTTATACCAATTTTAACTGCTATTACTACGATTGGATTAGATCATACAGATATATTAGGCGAAACTGAGGAAGAAATTGCCTTGCAAAAAGCTGGCATTATCAAAAAAAACATACCTATTTTTACAGGAAACATTTCGCAAAATGCAGTGAAAATAATTGAAGAAGTCGCTTCTAAAAAAAATGCGCCACTCTCTAAGAAAAATACCTCTTACCAAGTTCACTATGTGAAGCAAAGCCCTGAAAGTCATAGTCCTAAGGATTCTATAAGTGGAGAAATGTTTCACTTCGAAAATGAAGACTTTCAATTTTTAAATCTTAGAATTCCTTTATGTGGAAAATACCAAGTGGAAAATGCAGCAACTGCCCTTCAACTTTTTTTGCTTTATTGTCAGCAGCAAAACAAAGCGATACAAAAAGAGAGCATACAGAAAGCTTTAGAAAAAGCGCGATGGCCAGGTCGTATGGAGAAAATCAGTTCACAACCGACGATCATTATCGATGGGGCACACAATCCACATGCCATAAAAGAATTTGTTGATACAGTTACAGAAAAATTTCAACAAGGAAAGAAATATATTTTGTTTTCAGCGCTAACAACCAAAAATAGTAGGAAAATGATCCGACAGATGCAGCAAATCCCTAATAATTGCCTTATAATAACCACATTCGATTACCCGAAAGCGTTGAAAAAAGAAGATCTTGTTCGAGAAAATAGCCAATTTAAATATTATCAAGAGTGGCAACAAGGTATTAAGGAGATTGTTGCTAAAATGGGATCGAAAGATACTCTTTTTATTACTGGTTCATTATATTTTGTATCGCAAGTTCGCACATATTTATTAGATGATAGGAGATGTTTAGAAGGTATCTGAAGGAATAATCTGATCCATTAATCAACGTGTGTGAAGAAACCAGAGAAGCAATATAAGAATAAATATGAAAGAAACAGTAGAATGGTTAGAAATGACATACTTCAGTTTTTCCATCTTTGGAAAGCCTGAAGTATGTCACTTTTTTGCGAATGCTTTTATTTTTTCTAAAAACTATTTAATGAGGAACCCTTTTCTTAATTTCTTAAGAAGTGAAAAAGCATCTTGTGAGAAAAGAAACTTTTCATTATACTTCAAGTAATTGAAAACAAAAGGTGGGTTTTTCCCGTGAAAGAGCATAAAAAAATAGCAGCAATTCGGGTAGCGTTAGCTGTCGGTTTGACACTGATTGTGATTGGGCTAGTCATCTGGTTCATCATTGGCTTTTCTGTAGGACGAGCGGTCAGTTCGAGTGGTTCAAAATCATCAACTGTAGAGACTTCTCAAGTAAACCAATCCGCTATCAAAGAACAGCCCG
This sequence comes from Enterococcus sp. FDAARGOS_553, assembly GCF_003812305.1. NCBI lineage: Bacteria > Bacillati > Bacillota > Bacilli > Lactobacillales > Enterococcaceae > Enterococcus > Enterococcus sp. FDAARGOS_553. The sequence continues at coordinate 189,758 of NZ_CP033740.1, read as the reverse complement.
TTACTTATTTTAATCAATTTCTGCCCTTTGAAAGCGAATTTAACTATGATCCGAATACACAAGGATTTAATTTATTTTATGATTTGATGCGCTATTTTTCTTCTGTGAAGGTGCAAGAAGATGTACGGATCGATTCTTACAGTGTGAGTGGTGCAACCTATCAAGATGGGCTGCTGACGGTAAAATTTACTGTGTGGCCCAAGTCGATCAATCGTGAGACGATGACATCTTATTGGGGGAAAGTTTCCGATGACGGTTCTGTGCGGGACATTTGTTGGCAAGTTAAGGTTGCTACGACTGCTCAAGGGGACAAAGCGATCACGAATGTAGATGCGGGAGATCTAAGTGCGATCACCGATAAGAACAATCAAATGACCACCTCAAAGGAAACGAATCAGACGATTGCGTATAAAACAGAAATTGGTAAGAGTCAATTGAAATTAACTTATGATAGCTGGAAACATCAAATCATTCTGCCCTATCCGTTAGATGATTTTTTTGGCGGCGAGTATAGTGGCGACAAACAAGCGCTGATCGCTGGCAGCTATATTTTGACTCCTGAACGGACTGGATTTATCCGAACGGAATATGCTAGTGAGGGCAGTCCAACTCAAAATGTCTATTATACTTATACGGAAAATCAAGGAAATACGTGGAAGAATGTTGCTCTGGCAGAGCAGACAGCAGCTGTACGTTTTCGCAAATTGACATTTGGCCAAGACGGTTTTGGTTACATTTTCTTATCGGGTGGCCGCGTAATGGGGCAGGAAGGCTATCTCTCATATGTGACCCAAGATGGTGGCAAGACTTGGCAGGAAAAGCAAGTGGCTAAGGGAATCAGCCGACTCTTGACGGACGCGTGCTACCTCAACGAGAATGTTGGCTTTATGAGTTTCGGCGGAGTAACGCCAACAGAACCAAGTCTCTATGTGACGACAGACGGAGGAAACACGTGGCTGGAAGCTGCTTTTGAAATGCCTGATGAATGGAAGAAGGTTTTCGTGGTTGCTGAAGCACCTTATCTAGAAGATGGAAAGTTGAAAGTTATGGTCAATCAAGGTCCCATGGGGGATTACAAAGGTGGAACAGTCAAAGGCGTATTTACCTCAGAAGACAATGGCATGACGTGGACGTATGTCTCTGAAATAGATTCAACGACTGATGAAGGCTAAGCTCGGTTAAATTTTGTTTAAAAGTCAGCGACAAAAACTGTAGAAGATCACTATAGATGTTCTCAAAAGAATTGCAAGAAATTTTTTTTGTGATAGACTATGGCTAATCTTGCATTAGTGCGAGTCTAAATAAAATGTAGAGTGAGGGAGTAACGTGGCAACGAACAAGGTGATCCTTACTGGGAAAATTAATGAGATGCCCAGTCGAGAACAACTGGCTTCTGCAGCAGCAAATAATACGTGTGTACGGTTTAATTTAGCAGTCGCTGCACAGTGGCAAACAAGCGAACAGTTGCAAACAGAATGGTTTGCTTGTGTTATCAACGGCAAGCAAGCAGAAACTTTTTTGCGGTATACCCAGAAAGGTGCAAGTGTTAAAATCAATGGACATTTGCATATGTGTCCTTTTGAAACCAAGGAAGGACAATCTGTCTATGGTGCCGAAGTTGTAGTAGATAGTTTCCAATTGCTGGAATTGCCGCCAGAATCTCTACAAGAAACCGTCGAATCGATCGCTCAGCCTGCGGTCTCACCTAACCGTCGTCAGGAAGCTTCTGATACGGATACATTGAAAAATCAAGTATTGGAATTTTTGAAGGATGAACATTTTATTTAAGACCTAAAAGGATGTTCCCCATTTCTTCATCTTCTGAACTGGTATCGGACATCCTATTTCAAAAAAAGCGCGGCAAAAAAGAGACGAAAATGACCTTCATAAGCCTGTTCAAACGAGTAATAGTTTGTCGATTATTAAAATAGTAAAGAACAAAGTGTTGAAAAACGAAACTTTTTTAAGAAAAGACTTCCCATGCAGGAAGTCTTTTTTTGGAAGCAGATTTCTTTGTGGGCGGATTATAAAAAACTTTTTTTTGTGCCAAATAATGGCGTCCTTTGTCTTGACAGACTAAGGATTATCAAGACAAAAGAGAAAAAAGAACAAGAAGAATTCTTTCAGAATGGGAAAAGAATAAAGGGTCTTTTTTTATCATTAAGTGATGAAAAGGACTATAAGAAAGTCAATCGTTTTAAAAAAAATTAATAAAAATTCTTGCAAATTCTCATAGTTATCTGTAAAGTGTTACTTGTAGTCAGCAAATAAAAAAAGAAGGAGGGATTACGATGCAAAACGTTACAGCAAAATTCGCAAACAACAAAATAGTAGTTAATCCCTTATTCGGTAATCCGTTAGTACACAGATAGTGTCGATATTTTTTGACGTTATGCTCTGTCCTTTTTCCGAAAGGGCAGAGCTTTTTTGTGTACTTTTTTAGATTGAGAGGGAAGAAAATGAAATATATTTTACAACAATTAACGACGTATTTTAAAGCGCATAAATTGCGTTATGCAATCGTATTTATTTTTATGGTTATTGCCAGTGCGATGTATGTAGCACCGATCTATATTTTGCGCTTATTCATTGATGCACTGATTCAAGATGACTTTACGATGGCAATTTTGATTCGCTATGTCAGCTTGTTTGCCGGTGCGATACTTTTAGGCTATATTGCAGAATTTATTTGGACATTTAATTTATTTATCGGATCATACGATTTGCAAAAGCAATTGCGTCAGCAATTGATGAAGCATTTCTTAAACATGGGGGCTCCCTTTTATCATCGGTTTCGAACGGGAGACTTAATGACTCGTTCTAGTGACGATGTTCAAGTCATGGGAATGACCGTAGGCTATGGGTTGATGGTTTTCTTGAATACGAGTCTCTATTTGAGTTTCATCGTTGCCATGATGGCGATTACAGTCTCTTGGGTATTGACAATCATTGCACTGATTCCTATGCCCCTCTTGGCGTACTACATTTTCAAATGGGGTTCGCAAGTAGATAAAGCTTTTACAGAAGCACAAAACTCTGTTTCAGAGATGAATAGTGAAGTGTTGGAGATCATCGATGGTATCCGAGTGGTACGGGCATTCGGCTTAGAAGCAGCAACGACGCAGCAATTTCAGCAAAAAACAACAGAAACTCGTGAAAAAAACGACATCGTTTCCGAGATTGATTCCCGTTTTGGGCCGCTGATTACAATTATTTTGGCGATTAGTTTTGTGATGAGTTTCGGGATCGGGGCTTTCCTAGTAGCCAATCAACAAATCACTATTGGTGCGATGGTATCTTTCCAAGTCTATCTAACGATGGTGGTTTGGCCGATGATTTCAGCAGGAGATCTGGTAAATGTGATGCAGCAAGGGGCTGCTTCTTGGCGTCGGATCAATGAAGTATTGCAGACTGGCGATCAGCTAGAATCTACAGGACAACAACTTGTACCGATGATCCAAACAATTGAATTCTCTGAGTACAGTTTCAAATATCCGAATACGGAACGATTTGTCTTACAAGACGTTGATCTGACTATTACCAAAGGAGAAGTGTTGGGGATCGTCGGCAAAACAGGTAGTGGTAAGACTTCCTTGCTACGTCAGTTCGGACATCGGTACCCGTATTCAAATCAAATGCCAATGATCAATGGGCAGCCTTTGACTGCTTTTCAGACAGAAGAGATTCGTCGTCACTTTGCGGAAGTTCCGCAAGAGCATACGTTGTTTTCACGAACGATTCGCGAAAACCTATTGTTCGGGGACCCAGACGCATCCGAAGAACGCTTATGGCAAGCGTTATCACTCGCATGTTTCGCTGAAGACATCAAACGGATGCCAGAAGGCCTTGAAACATTAGTCGGTGAAAAGGGAGTTTCTTTATCAGGGGGTCAAAAGCAACGTTTGTCGCTAGCACGGGCCTTTCTGCGAAGGAGTGATGTACTGTTGCTGGATGATGCTTTGTCAGCTGTCGATGCAAAAACAGAGCAAACGATCATCGCAAACCTTAAAGCAATGACAGATGCACCGACTTCGATCATCGTGACCCACCGCTTATCCGCCATCACGGACGCCGATCAAGTGATTGTTTTGGAAGAGGGGCATGTTATCCAAAGAGGGACCCATCAGGAGCTGATCGCAGTTCCTGGATGGTACCAAGAGCAATATTATCATCAACAGTTAAAGGAGGACGATCCAGATGTTCTCAACGATTAAGCGCCTGCTGTCTTATGTAGGCTATTACAAAAAACAATTTTCGATCGGTGCAGTATTGCTACTGCTAGGTGCTGCACTGGAATTGACATCACCGCTGATTGCCAAACGATTGATTGACGGCGTCATGACTCCATCGGTTGAGACAGGGAATTTGAATATCCTTTTCTTGATCCAATTATTAGCGGGTTACTTGCTGATCAATTTGATTGGCTCGCTCTTTCGTTATATCAGCTTGCTGCAGCTGCGTAAAATGTCAAATCGCATTGTGAAGAAAATGCGGGACCAGCTTTTTGACCATATGCACCAATTGCCCGTTTCTTATTTTGATCAGATTCCTGCTGGGAAAGTAGTCGCGCGAATCACGAATGACACGGAAGTTTTGCGCTCCAATTTCTATGTGATCGTCATCAGTAATTTGATGAGCAATATCATTCAAATCATTGGGGCTTTCTTGGCACTCTTTTTCCTGAATCATACTCTAGGATTGGCTATGCTTATTCTGATTCCGATTCTGGGTATTTGGCAACATGTCTATACGAAGTATGCTTCCCGTTATAATATTGCCATGCGGGAATATATTTCTCAAATCAGTGGTCAGTTAAATGAATTTGTTCAAGGAATGGCAGTTATTCAGGCCTTTCAGAGAGAAGGCCAACTGCAGAAAGAATTCAATGAAACCGTCGAGAAATGGTTTCAGACAGGTCGAAAGTATCTGTTATTGGATTCGAGTATTGCCTGGGGATTGGGCAATCTTTTGCGGAATTCAACGATCCTGATTCTGATCACGACATTATCGGCATTCTTCTTGGATGGTCGGCTCGCTATCTCCGCAGGTTTGCTTTATGCCTTTATTGATTATATCAATCGACTCTATGACCCAATCGAAGGTCTGGTCCAAACGATCACCAATGTTCAGCAATCGCTAGCTGCTGGCAAACGAGTCTTCGAGTTTGCTGATCAGCCAATTGAAAAACAGCAAGAAGCAGTTATTGCGATCAAAGAAGGAAATGTTTCTTTCAATCAAGTAACCTTTGGATATGACCCAGAGCAAGCTGTTTTACACGAGATTGATTTTCAAGTATCTGCAGGTGAAACAGTCGCATTAGTAGGGCATACAGGATCTGGGAAATCCAGTATCTTGAACTTACTGTTCCGTTTTTATGACCCTCAAGCAGGGACTATCACGATCGATGATCAAGTGATCGAAGCATTCGACCGTCACAGCGTTCGTCGTTCGATGGCGATCGTGATGCAAGATCCCTATCTGTTTACAGGAACGATTGCCAGCAATATCGGTATGAATGATCCGTCAATCACAGAAGAGATGATCCTATCCGCATTAGAAAAAGTTGGTGCCGGTTACCTGCTGACGCGTTACCCGAAAGGTATCCATCATCCCGTCGTAGAAAAGGGCAATGAGTTTTCCAGTGGCGAACGTCAATTGATCAGCTTTGCCCGTGCTTTGGTATTTGATCCAAAAATCTTGATTCTAGATGAAGCAACGAGTCACGTTGATACCGAAACGGAGTCAATCATTCAAAAAGCAATGACAGTCTTGCAAAAAGGACGGACCACTTTTATGATCGCTCACCGCTTATCAACGATTAAGCAAGCTGAGCAAATCCTAGTTTTAGATCAAGGTAGAATCGTTGAACGGGGCAATCATGCCAGTCTGATACAAGCTGGGGGAATCTATCAGCAAATGTACCAAATGCAGTCAGAGCAACTCTGATTCATCAAGGATAAGACTCACTTTTTTAATAAGATAGAAGAAGCGTCAAGCCTAGGAATTTCCTTGTTTGCTTGACGCTTTTTTAGAGCAGTCTTTACTAACCGCTAATCGGTCAATGGCTGGATGTCACTGAGTTTGGCTACGCCGTAGCTGCCCCCTTCTAAAAGTTCGACAGTCGCTGTATTGCTCAGTAAGCGAACGATCTTGATCTTTTGTAAGGTAGGTTGTCCGATTACTTTCGCTAAATAGGATTTACTTGTACAAAGTTCTTCTTTTTTCATAAGCTTCACCTTCTTTTTTAGAGTTATACCATAGAAGTCCTTTTACAAGGAAGGCGTTTCACAAAACATTCAAACTTTTTTCGTAATTTGACAATAGCTGTCTTTATCCAATCCTCTTAAATCAAGACTTACCTGCACAGAAAGAGGAGAAAGAGGAAAAGGACAGCTAACGTTTGTAAAAAGAAAAAATCTGCCGTAGAATGAGAAAAAATAAGCGAAATGAGATGATTGGATGAAAGTTCTTTTAGTGGGACATACCGGAACGTTAGGGAAAATTTTGCTGGCTGGTTTACAAGACAAATCTGTTGAGGTTATCAGGGCGAGTCGAAGTGCAGGGGACTACCGGGTGGAGATTGCTGATCCAGAAAGTATTCGGACGCTGTTTTCAGAGATCGGTACTGTAGATGCTATTATTTCCGCAGCGGGTAGTACCGTCTTCAAACCTTTTGCGGAGTTGACACCGGAAGAAAATCAGCGCTCCATTGACAGCAAGCTGCAAGGCCAAGTCAATCTAGTGTTGATCGGACAGCATTATTTAACGGAGGGCGGCAGTATCACGTTGACCTCAGGCATCATTCAAGACGAGTTTATTCCGATGGGTACTTCTTCGGCATTGGTGAATGGCGCAATCGGTGCTTTTGTTGCTTCAGCGGCGTTAGAAATTGGTCGTGGCATTCGTATCAATGCGGTCAGTCCGAATGCGCTGGCAGGCTCTTGGGAGACCTATGCTCCCTCATTCCAAGGCTTTCTGCCTGTCGCGGATGAAAAAGTATTTGCTGCCTATGAAAAATCAGTTTTTGGTATCATGACAGGACGGACCTTTACTGTTTATTAAAGCCGTCACTCGCTAAAAAAAGCCGTCAGAAGAAGCAAATTCTTCTGGCGGCGTTTTGGTTTACGAAACAGGTTGTGGGTGAATATCAGGCATCGTTTGGAGTAGATAGTTTCTTGCGAAAGTCACATCCGTGATCCAAGGCAAAACATCTGCCTTCGACAACAAAACAGGCATCCGATCATGGATTGGTGCAATCGTTGCATTGGGCTTGGTCGTCAAAATAATGGATTCATCTTCCGAACCGCTGGCAGTAGAATGGTTCCGATAGAAACCAGCAAGGTAGAGGGGCTCCGAGGAGTCAAAGAGAAACTTGTGCTTATCGCTATCCCACTCATAAAAGCCAGACATTGGAAAGGCACAGCGTTTTTCCAGAAATGGCTTCTTGAAAGTACGTTTTTCTTCTACGGTTTCTGCTCGGGCATTGATTAAAAGTTGGCCTTTTTTGAAACCAGTAAAGCCCCAATGGGTTAGGATCGGTACGATTTGCTGCGTGTCATCGGCAATCAGCGTGACGACCTGGTTGGAAGGGAAAACTTCATCAACAGCGATTTTTTTGTTTTGTTCTTTAGCTATCGTGACTAGTTCTTGATAATAATCAGACAGCTCACCCGTCCTTGGATCAAATAAATATCTCCCACACATGGTGTTTCCTCCTTTTTAGCAATGCTGTGAATTCCGGCTGGTCCACAGATTCAATTTATCAGCAAAAGAGATAGGCGTATAGCAAAATGCTTAGCAGCCATCCTATTTTGGACGAACTGCTTTGCCTTGAGGTTCGTTTGAGATACCATCCATTCCACCGGCATGACCACCAACGAGATTCGCCCGTGCAATCGCTCGTCCGCCTTCTAATTTGCTGGCAGCATGAACGATTGAAGTAAATCCATATTTGGCGCGAATTTTATCGATCAGTAAATCAAGCTTTCGCTGTTTTAGTTGTTCTTCCGGATCTTGGAACAAATCGAGCTGAACGCTTTGGGTAAAAACCAGTCTCGAATAAGTGATCCCCACATGACGAACCACTTGTCCTGTGTAGTATTTGCGAAATAAGAACAGTGCGTGAGCAATCAATAGTTTGGTGTTATCTGTCGCAGGGATTTTCATTTGGTGGGCAAAGCCCTTCTGTGTCTCTCCAAAAGCTGTTCCAATATAGAGATGGATACATTGTGTTTGGCAGCCTTCACGGCGGATTCGGGCGGCGACTTGTTCTGCCATTTCTTTGATAACTAATTCGATCTCGCTCTGCAAGTAATAATTTCGATTTAAGACTTGATTATTGCCATAACTTTTTTCCATTGTCTTTGGGGCTGGTTCTGCTAAAATCGTTCGATCGATCCCGTTGGCATGGTGGTATAATTGTTCCCCAATGATGCCCATACGGCTGCGCAAAAAATCTGGATCAGCATGAGCCAATGCTTTGATCGATTCGATCCCCAACTGAGTCAATCGTTTTTGGGTTCGAGAACCAATCCCCCAAAAATCAGTCATCTGCGAAATTCCCCATACTTTGCTTTCCACATCTTGATATGTCCATTCGGCAATGAAGGTGGGATTTTTCTTTGCTTCGGTATCGAGGGCCAATTTTGCAAGAAGAGGATTATCACCGATCCCGACAGTTACCCGCAGTCCGGTCGCTTTGAAGACATGGGCTTTGATTTTTTCTGCCATTTTGTGCCGCTTCTCGCTTCTAGAAAGAGAAGGATCAGGAAAAAATAAATGTAACGTTTGCGTCACATCCATCAGCGACTCATCAATTGAATAGAGTAAGAGATCTTCATCCGCCACATAGTTCCGATAAACGTTGTTGACTTTCAAATTTTCTTTGATATATAGATTCATGCGAGGTGAAACTTTATATAGATCCGGATGGTTGGGCAAGTTGTCAGCACGAGTGACATTGGTGATCCCCAGAACAGTTTTCGCCATTGGCGAAGCTGCCAAGACTAATCCGTTTCCTGTGTTATCTGAATGAGACATGACTACTAGCAAGGCGGTCAAAGGATCTAGCCCTCTCTGGACACATTCGACAGATGCATAGAAAGATTTTACATCAATGAACAAAATATCCCGTAACGGTTCTTCTTCATAATTAAATCTCCCCATCAAAAACGCCTCCCTAGTTGTATAATACAAACATACGTTCTCTTTTGTAAAGCGAACACACCTTAAAACTTTTGATTTTTGTAAAATCATCGCGGCAATTAAAAACAGCTGCAACAAAAAAAGCCCTTGAGAAGGGCTTTAATGACATAAAAGCAGAACAGAAGCCGGCGCTAATAGTCACGCGATGAGCTATCCTGTAATTTTTTCATTGCAGAAAAACAAGAGGGAATTTCCGTGACAAACTAAAATGAGTTTCGGCTGATGACGACAAACAATAGCTGGTTTTTTATTGTACTTTTCGTCAAACCTTCATTCTTTTTCGTTATAATAAAGGTATAGTGAATGAACGAACAAAAGGCTTAGATAAGTAATGCAAGCGATTACTGAACGTTGCCGCTATCTACTGGAATCCCTAGTGTAAAGGTCGTTCCATAGACGGTGCTTTTTACTTGTAAGATCCAATCGTTTTTCTTAGCAATCGATGAGACGATGAATAAGCCGAGACCAGTTCCATTGGACTCTGTCTTCGTTGTGAAAAAAGGCGTGAACATTTTACTTTCTATTTCTTTCGGGATCCCTGGACCATTATCTGTCACGGTAAGTTGCGCAAAATGTTTGTCGCAATAAGCAAGTGAATGGTTTTGGAATGCTGTCAACTGCTTATCTGCTGCTGCACTAAGTCTGACTTGGATGTGCGGGTTTTCTGGCTGAGCCTGATAAGCATTGGTGATCAAATTGTATAAAATAACTTGTAAGTCACTGGCTTCAATGAGTGCAGTGCCCACAAAAGAAGCTTGATAGGACAATGTGACTTTCTTTGGTACGAGTACGCGCATGGTGTCAATGGCTTCTGATACCACTTCTTCGATCGAGAGGGATTCTTTCGTTTTGATTCCAGTCTTAGTAAAGCGCAATACATTCGTAGACAGGTTTTGGCCTTTTTGCGCTGCTTGGTAGACTTCATTTAGATCAGCAACGAGCGCTTCGTTTGACTGGTATTCTTCAATCAACAGTTGCAGATTTCCGATCATCGGAGTAAGAAAATTATTCATGTCATGAACAATGGTAGTGGTTAGCAGACCTACTGTTTCCAATTGCGATTTTTGCATCATTGATTTTTCAAGGGCATGCTTTTCCTTCAAAAAATTTTGCCGTTCAACTAAACGCAGATTTTCGATATAGGTCCGGTTTTGGCGATTGTAATGACTAAAACTGACTGCTAAAAGAATGATGATTGCTAAGAGAATGGTCAGTAAGCCAAGTATGATCAGATTTTTTTGCAGTGCGAGTCCATTTCGTTCATAAAAGTCCGATGAACTGGCAACGATCCAGCGTGCATCCCCAACCGTAATCCATTCATAGGCTGAGATTTTTAAAACTTTTTTGGGGTCTTCTTCTGTCCACCAGTAAGAATTGTAGCTTAATGTTCCTTTTTCATTGGTCTTTTGGACATCTTCTAAATGAGCCAAATCGCTGTAGTCGAGGTCAGGATATTTCAGCTTTCGCCCATTGATGATGTCTAATCCGATTTGTTCGGTGGAAGGGTGCATGAGCACTTTCATTTCTTCATTTTTGACCATCGTATAGCCATTTTGTTTTTCTGTTGTGTCAATCTCTTGCTGATATAGCTCTTCAAGATTGATTGGCAGAACCAAGATAGATTGAAGCACATGATGCTTGTCATAGACCGGTCGATATAAATTGACATAAGACGTATCATCAGCAAAGTAAGCTTCGCCGTTTTGAAGAACCGAACCCTTTAAAGCTTTGAGATAAAGGGGATCTTGATCAAAAGCCGTGACTTTGACAGGTTCTTTAACAAATTGGTCAGCATGGATGTCTTTGCCAGAAAGGAGAGTGCCCGTTGGTGAAACAAGATATAATCCGGCGGCAGCCGAGGTCTTGAATAGGAGACTGTTGTCCAACTGAGTGTCTTCGATCAGTTCATGGTAATTTTTTTCATTAAAAATATTCGAAGCATAATCTTCCAGTGCTAAAGTGTAAGATTTGATTTCCAATCGCAATATTTTGATTACAGAGTCATTGATTTTGGCTAGTTGATTCTCCCCCATTTTTAACGCATGTTTTTGTGTCTGCTGATAGCTGTTTGCTGTGATGACCATTCCTAATACAGTCAAAAAGAGGACGGTCATCATTCCTAGAACAAGCAATCTGCTTGAAGGCTTTTTCATAAAAAACGCTCCCTTTAATAATTTGATCCAAAGAACTAGGAGGAAAAAAAGTGAGAAACGAAAAAATTCTTGTCGTTGATGATGATCCAGCAATACGACGATTGATATGGAAATCACTCCAATCGACCGGAATCTTGATTTATCAAAGTGATTCGGTTGAAAAGACAGTCGATATCATGACACGGGTAAAATTTGATTTATTTTTATTGGACATTAGTTTAGAACATGAAAACGATGGGTACTATCTTGCTCAGATTATACGTGAAGAAGATCCACTTGTCCCGATCATTTTTCTCAGTGGCAAGAAAAATGAAGAAGACATCATTACTGGATTGGAAATGGGTGGAGATTATTATATTACCAAGCCATTTTTGCCTAACTTATTAAGAGCACAAGTAACAGTGACCCTTGATAGAGGGCAAGTTATCAAAGAGCATCGTGCCCTTTCAAAAGAGAGCAAAATCATGATTGGAGATTTCTGCTTTGACAAGTCTCGCTACCAACTCTACAAAAAGGAAGAACCAATCAAGCTCTCATCCAAGGAAACAAAATTGATGCAATTTTTTATAGAAAACCCGGATCAAGTTTTTTCGAAAGAACAAATCTATCAAAGCGTATGGAACGGCAGTGAGCTAGACGCAAATACGGTCATGGTTTTTATCAATCATTTAAGAAATAAGATTGAAGATGATCCAAAGCAAGCTCGCTATATCAAGACAGTATGGGGATTAGGCTATACCTTTTTGCCCGATGGTGTTTAAAGGATCTCTTCTAGTTGAGCAAAATAAATACCTAATGCCAATAGATCTGCAGAACCTCCAGGACTTAAGTGGCGTTGAGTCAAAATCCTATCATAGCTTTGTAATTCATCAAGCAATTCTTCTTTTGAGAAGGTGGCTTGGTGAATTTTTTTGCTTTCTTCTTTCACTGTTTGCCAAGCGGATAAACCACCGCGATGCAATAAATTCCCATCTTCGATTTCACTCATCAAGAAAATCAGTCCCCGCAATAAACGTTCCTCCATTGGGAAATCAACAGTTGTCCGTAGAAAGGGGAGTAGTTTATGCGACAAACTAGGGTAGCCTGCTGCGGCTTCTCCTCGAATTCCGGTTATTCCGTATTCCAGATAAAGCTTTTCGCCATAAGTGAGCTGGGTCTTTATCTCTAAGTCTTTGAAATCTTCTGCGAGTAGGTGGTTTGTCATTTGCTGCGTGTAAGTCAAAATCCTCTCACTATCTTCTTTTATTAAAGGCAATGCCTTTTCTTGCAAGTACCAGCCAGTCGCCCCTAAAATGACTGCAAAAGAAAAATTGGCTCCTTTATGCGTATTGATGGCATGTGTTGCACGCAGCATGGCTTTTTCTGCAGCTACTCCGATTTTTCTAAGCTTATCAAACAACTCCCTAGGGGTTCCTTTGTGTGTCAGCCCTGCATGTAGGTACTGTTGAAAATAAGGACGTAAGCTGATCGTGCTATCGATAAATGTGAATAAGTTCATGTCTTGGTGCGCACCGGTTGTCAAGGGATCCACAAGTCCAGGTTTAGGACTGAGACTGACTTCATAGAACAATGCTTTGATGGCATAGTCGGTAATCTGGTTCGAAAGGGACTCAGTCAATTTGTCTACGCTCCATTTCCGCCAAAATAAACTGCAAGGATCGATCAAGGTGTTCATGCGTGATCAGCGTGATTTGTTCGACATTTTTTGTTTTCATCCCGCGAAAAATCAGCCAGTGTTCTTCCAATGCTTTATCTCTTCGTTTCGTCGAACGGATAGCGATGTCGCGAAAATAAACGAGATAGGCTTGTAGTTCTAGGACAATTGATTTTAAGCGAGGCATTTGACTTTTTTCATAGATAAATGCGTTGAAATCAGAGAAATTTTTTAAAACCAGCTCTATTTCATCGGCCTCATTATATTGTTCCCCTTGTTCTAATAATGTTTGCAGTTCTTGGAAATCTGCTTCAGTCATTTGATTCATGGCTTTGATCGTTGCTAGGGTATCTAATGATTTACGGATATCATAAATTTCGTAGGCATCTTTGATACGAATACCTTTGACGACGATTCCAGCTTTAGGAATATGTTCGACAAGTTTTTCATTCACTAATTGCTTCATAGCCAGGCGAATAGGAGTTCGACTAATGTTCAATTCTTCAGCAAAGACTTTCTCGTTGATTCGAGTACCTGCTGGAATATCACCAAGGATGATGGTTTTTCGAAACGCTTCATAAATCAGAACGTTTAATGTTTTGTTTTGTGTTAAATCAAGATTTTTTTTAACGGCTTCAACTATATTACTCATTTATTTTCCTCATTTCTCATGATACCTCTGAAAATAAAACATGCTAGTAAATTTTTTTCAAGATTTTCTTTGATTTCCTCATGTATTACTAATAAAAATAGGGACGAGACCGCAATGACGACCCGTCCCTATCAATCCTGAATATTATTGTGGAATGTAAAGCGGCATATGACCTAATAACACAATGGTAACGATAAAGATGACAAAGATTCCCAATGCATATTTTGCTGATTCTTTTTGCCATTGACCCATATCCAATCCAGTCAAACGTAACAGCAAGTAGATAAAGGCAACCAATGGGCTTAATAAGTGGAACGCCTGTCCCATCAATGAAGCAAGAGCCATCTGCATATTGGTAAAGCCATAAGCACGCCCTGCTTCTGCTAATACAGGTAGCACACCAAAATAGAAACCATCATTTGAGATGAAGAAGGTACCTGGCGCAGAAATAAGGGCGATAACTAGCCCCCAGAAGCCGGCTAATTCTTTCGGAATAATGTGGGTAAAGCTGTTAGCCAATGCTTCTGCCATACCTGAACCTTGGAACAATCCCATAAATACGCCCGCTGCAAAGACTAAGATAACGACTTGAACAGCATCTCCGCCATTGGCTCCAATTCGTGAAGATTGGTCTTTTAAAACAGGGTAGTTGACCATTAAAGCAATACACGTTCCAACTAAGAACAACAAAAGTGGTGGCAGTGCAATCGAATCAATGAATGAGCTAGCTACGAGCCATGCAATCAATCCAATCGTCAAGATACCATTGAAAAGAAAGTTTTTTGGCCGGCGAATCTGTAGTGTTTCAGGGTCTGTTACCGTTGTCATTTCTTCGATTTCATCTGCAGTCAATTCAGTGATTCCTAAGCGTGCCCGTTCCTGTTTCCCCATTCTGCGAGCAACAAAGAAGATGACATAAAGAACTGAGATGATCATTCCTGGTGCCAGATAAGTAAGGATATCGGCATCAACTTCTAAAACGGCCATAGCTCGAGCAGTAGGTCCTCCCCAAGGGAGCAAGTTCATAATGGTATTTTGCAAGATCACCAGTACCCCAAGGTTCATCATTTTCATGTTTAATTTTTTATAAATCGGAATAAAGGCTGAACAGCAGATCAGGGTAGTAGTCGTTCCATCCCCATTTAAAGAAACGGTGGCCGCAACGACAGCAGTTGCCATCAAAACTTTCATCGGATCGCCTTTTGCGAAATAGATCATTTTTTTTGTAATCGGATCAAATAATCCAGCGTCCAGCATGATCGAGAAGTATAGTATCGCAAACAGCAACATAATCCCCGTATTAGAAGTTGTTTTGATTCCTTCTAGAACAAAATCCCCGATGTTTCCTTCTTTGGATACTCCTGACACCATTGCAACTAAGGTGAAAATCAAAGGAATGACCACCAAAGAAGTGAATGGAGACATTTTCTTTTTCATGATTACAAACATAAAGACAATAATCATGGCATAAGATAAAACCGTCAATAACATATTTTTCTTCCTTTCTACAACTGATTTAATAATTTCTGTTTTTGTAAACGGTGCCAATTCATTCCAATAAAAAACAAAGCTTCATGCCTTTTGGGGGAGAAAGACACGTATTGGAAACAATTAGCTTTTCCGTTTGACGACTATAGAATAAGCAATATTCATTTGATAAGATAGATTGAATTCTGAAAAAGAACAGGAAAAAAACAATTTGGTATAGGTGTTCTTAAAAGAGGCTTAACAAGATATTAATAAAATCTTAACGGTTGATAAACGTTGATTTAACAATGTTTATAAGCCTTTTTGTTGTAAGGTGAAGAAATAGGAACAGAAAAAAAACAATAATCTTTGATTTAGAACTACCGGATTGGTCCATTATCAATATAATGTGGTTGAGAACGAAAAAAATGAAAGGAGTAACTTCATGGGATTATTCGCCCGACTGTTCAAAAAAAGTGAACCACATCAAGAAATAACAAAAACATCTTCTGAAACGCTCGATGATAATGAATCTGAAATGAAATGGAAAGCGGTTCCTGCATATATCGAAGCTAGTGAAGAAGAATATCAACTTGTTAGTTTGATCGCGACAGCCATTGCGGCAGGTGATCAACCTAAGAGCCAATTTGTGGTCAAGAAAGTAATGCAGCGCAATCCGGAGGCGAAACTTGTTTCCATCATCGCGTCAAGTCTAGCTGCTGGATTAAATGAAAAGAGTCAGTTTGTTATTCGAAGAATCAACAAAAATTAGCATTTTGGAGGAAAAACAATGTTACGTAAATTTAAAATTTCGATTGATGGCAAAGAATATCTAGTAGAGATGGAAGAAATCGGTGGTACACCACAACCTGTACTACCCGTTCAACCTGTAGTTGAAACACCAGCTCCGCAAACCGCAACACCAGCCGCATCCGAGGCACCATCTGTTTCTGAGGCACCCATTGCCGCAGGCGCAGATGCCATGCCTTCTCCAATGCCGGGAACGATTTTGAGAATCTTAGTGAATGTTGGAGATACTGTGGCGGAAAATCAACCATTGATGATATTAGAAGCCATGAAAATGGAAAATGAGATTGTTGCCGGAAAAGCGGGAACGGTAGCTGGTATTCATGTCAATCAAGGAGAGATGGTCAATCCTGGTGACCCATTGATTACGATTCATTAATAGGGATGAATCAATAAAAAATTTAATGAATAGAGGAAGTGACGTTAGTGGAAACTCTGATTGAAGGCTTTTTAGGGATGGGACAAGAACCCGGACGGATTGTCATGATGGTAGTCGGTGGCATCCTGATGTATTT
This sequence comes from Enterococcus sp. FDAARGOS_553, assembly GCF_003812305.1. Classification (NCBI taxonomy): domain Bacteria; kingdom Bacillati; phylum Bacillota; class Bacilli; order Lactobacillales; family Enterococcaceae; genus Enterococcus; species Enterococcus sp. FDAARGOS_553. Next base: position 173,306 of record NZ_CP033740.1, on the reverse strand, counting down.
AGGAATCAAAAAAGAATATGAACCAACACTACTAGTTCCGATGGGACTAGGAACGATTTTAGTAAATTTCCCGAACTCTGGTGTTTTGAGTGCTGGCGGGGAACCTGGTCCTTTTCAAGTATTGTTTGATATGGGGATCTCAACCGAGTTATTTCCATTGCTTTTGTTTATCGGAATTGGTGCCATGATCGACTTCGGTCCGCTGCTCCAAAATCCTTTTCTGCTTTTATTTGGGGCTGCAGCCCAATTTGGTATTTTCTTTACGATTATCGTCGCTGTTTTATTTGGATTTGATTTAAATGATGCAGCTTCCATTGGAATCATTGGAGCCGCCGATGGTCCAACATCCATCTTTGTAGCCAACACTTTGAATTCCAAATATATGGGAGCAATCATGGTTGCAGCTTATTCTTATATGGCTTTGGTGCCGATCATTCAGCCGGTTGCGATCAAGGCGGTCACAACGAAAAAAGAGCGTTCGATTCATATGAATTATCGCGCTGGCGAAGTCTCGCAAACAGCAAAAATTCTTTTTCCGATCGTTATCTCTGTCGTTGCCGGGCTCATTGCCCCTGTATCTCTGCCATTAGTTGGTTTCTTGATGTTCGGAAATCTCTTGAGAGAATGCGGCGTATTAGACCGACTTTCTATCACAGCTCAAAATGAGCTGGTAAATATCATTAGTATTTTGTTGGGGCTCTCTATCTCAGTAAAAATGCAGTATGAAGAATTTTTGCAAGTCGATACATTGATGGTGATCGCTTTAGGCCTGGTTGCCTTCATCATGGACTCTGTAGGTGGTGTCTTGTTTGCAAAAGTGCTGAACCTGTTCAGAAAAGAAAAAATCAATCCAATGATTGGAGCCGCGGGGATTTCTGCATTTCCTATGTCAAGTCGAGTGATCCAAAAAATGGCAACGGATGAAGACCCACAAAACTTTATTTTGATGCATGCAGCCGGTGCCAATGTTTCTGGTCAGATTGCTTCAGTTATTGCAGGTGGTTTATTGCTTGCCTTACTAACCTAAGAAAGGAGAGATTCGATGTCAGCAGATTTAATGAAATCACTGGAATTATTAGTGCTGGGATGGGGCGGCGTCTTCGTGGTTATCTTGATTATCTATCTTGCTTCGATGCTGCTTAGCAAACTTTTTCCAATAAAAAAATAAAAAGATAAAGAAGAGACGTTTATGTATTCATTAAAACGGCTATGGCTAAGAGATCAAGGAGTCTATAAACAGTGGGCTTCCTTGATGGATCGAGCCGGTCTGAATAAAGAGGAAGAACTTGATTACACAGTGGGAATCTACGATAACGATTTACTGGTTGCTACTGGATCCTATTATCACAACATATTGAAATGCTTGGTTGTTTGCAAAGCCTTTCAATCAGAAAATCTACTGACGGACATCATTCAACATCTGGTTGATCGCTTGGCAGAAGAAGGGGAACAACATTATTTCTTGTATTCAAAACCCAGCAATGAATTGATCTTTCGCTCACTAGGGTTTCAGAAAATCATCGCAACCTCAGAAATTCTTTTTATGGAACGAGGATTGCCAAATTTTGCGAGCTATCTTTCTACGCTGGCTAAAGGGAAAAAAATGGGGATCGGAAGCGGGATAGTGATGAATGCCAATCCCTTTACCAAAGGACATCAGTATCTTGTCGAGACAGCTGCGCAGCAGAGTCAGCAAGTTTATGTCTTTGTGTTATCCGAAGATCGTTCAAAGTTTTCGACTGCAGATCGGATGGAAATGGTAAAACGTGGAGTCGCACACTTGTCCAATGTAACAGTTTTTCCCACCAATGATTACCTTGTATCTTCCGCAACGTTTCCTTCCTACTTTCTGAAAGACAGTGCCATAGAAACAGTAGCGAAGATCCAGGCAAAGGTTGATGCGCAACTGTTTAAAGAGAAGATAGCACCTGTATTAGACATTCGGACACGGTTTGTCGGAGAAGAACCCTATTCAAAGGTGACCGATACGTATAATCATGCGATGCAGGAAATGTTTGGCGACTCATTAGAATTGGTTATTTTACCTAGATTGAGTATTGATGGTGAGATCATCAGTGCTACCAAAGTTAGAGAAGCCTTGAAAAATCAGGATGACCGCCGTTTGAGACAATTTTTGCCATCAACGACATATCATTATTTAAAAAACGAGAGGTGAAACCATATGGAAATTACACAAATCGCAGTAGCCGGTACAGTAGAGTCAAGCGACATTTTGATTACTGTCGAGCCGACTGAAGCAGACGAAATCCAAATTTCTTTGGAAAGCAGTGTAGAGAAACAATTTGGTCAACAAATCAAAAAGGTGATCGAAGAGACCATCAAAAATTTAGGGATCAAGTCTGTTCGAGTAGCTGCCGTTGATAAAGGCGCTTTGGATTGTACGATTCAAGCTCGAACCATTACCGCGATTCATCGGGCAGCAAAAAAAGACGCATATGATTGGAAGGAGATTGATTCATGGAACGCTTAAGAAGAACCATGATGTTTGTTCCAGGTGCAAATGCAGCAATGCTAAGGGACGCACCCTTATATGGTGCAGACTCAATTATGTTTGATTTAGAAGATGCAGTTTCTCTTAAAGAAAAAGACTCCGCGCGTACATTGGTTCACTTTGCATTGAAAACATTTGATTACAGCAATGTAGAAACAGTCGTACGGATTAATAGTTTGGAGGCAGGTGGCGCCCAAGATGTCGAAGCAATGGTTTTGGCTGGCGTTGAGGTTATTCGCTTACCAAAAACAGAGACGGCACAAGATATTTTAGATGTGGATGCGGTCATTACATCTGTTGAAAAAGACAATCAGATTCCAGTGGGCACAACGAAAATGATGGCAGCCATCGAATCTGCAGAAGGGGTATTGAACGCACGGGAGATTGCCAAAGCGTCAGAGCGACTGATCGGAATTGCTTTAGGAGCAGAAGATTACGTCACAAATATGAAAACCAAGCGCTATCCGGATGGACAGGAATTATCCTTTGCCCGCAACATGATTCTGCATGCAGCCAGAGCTGCAGGAATTGCGGCTATCGATACTGTCTATTCCGATGTGGACAATGTAGAAGGATTCCAAAATGAAGTGCAACAAATCAAGCAGCTAGGATTTGATGGAAAGTCAGTGATCAATCCACGACAAATTCCGTTGGTAAATGCTATTTATACACCGACAGACAAAGAAATCCAGAATGCCAAAGAAGTTATCTGGGGAATTCGCGAGGCCGAAGCGAAAGGCTCTGGAGTTATTTCAGTCAATGGGAAAATGGTAGACAAGCCAATCGTTGAACGTGCACAGCGAGTGATTGCATTGGCTAAGGCAGCGAAGTTGATTACGGAGGAGGATATTTAGGCATGGTCATGAATAAAGTAGGAAAAGATATTCCACAAGTATATGCTGACCAATACGGTGTTTTTGAAGGGGAATTGGCGCATATCGATACGTATCAAGAAGCAAGTCGTACCGTTACCCCCGTTCGTCCAAGAGATACCAAACTTTTTAGCAGTATTCGCGAGGCGATCGAAAAGACAGGGCTGAAAGATGGCATGACGATTTCCTTCCACCATCATTTTCGTGAAGGCGATTATGTCATGAATATGGTCTTGGAAGAAATTGCTGGTCTGGGTATCAAAAATATTTCTATTGCCCCTAGCTCCATCGCAAATGTCCATGCACCGTTGATTGACCATATCAAAAATGGCGTTGTAACCAATATTACTTCCAGCGGATTGAGAGACAATGTGGGTGCTGCTATTTCAGCAGGAATCATGGAAAATCCTGTTGTGATCCGTTCACATGGCGGTCGGGCTCGGGCCATTGCAGCTGGAGATGTGCATATCGATGTGGCTTTTTTAGGCGCACCAAGTGCAGATGCCTATGGCAATGCCAATGGTACGGTGGGAAAAGCAACCTGTGGTTCATTAGGTTACGCAATGATCGATGCAAAATATGCAGACAAAGTCGTGATCATCACAGATACGCTCGTGCCATTTCCGAATACACCAATCAGTATTCCGCAAACCGACGTGGATTATGTGGTTGAAGTGGAAGCAATCGGTGACCCACAAGGGATTGCCAAAGGAGCCACCCGCTTTACCAAAAATCCGAAAGAACTATTGATCGCAGAATACGCAGCAAAAGTGATCACAAATTCTCCTTACTATAAAGAGGGATTCTCCTTTCAAACAGGTACCGGTGGTGCTGCATTAGCTGTTTCCCGCTTTTTGCGCGAAGCGATGCTTAAAGATGGAATAAAAGCGAGCTTTGCATTAGGCGGTATTACCAATGCAATGGTGGAACTATTGGAGGAAGGATTGGTTGAAAAAATCATTGATGTACAAGATTTCGATCATTCTTCAGCCGTTTCATTAGGAAGCAATGCAGGACACTATGAAATCGATGCTGAGATGTATGCTTCGCCGTTAAGTAAAGGATCAGTGATCAACCAATTAGATACCGCTATTTTGTCCGCATTGGAAATCGATACAGACTACAATGTGAACGTGATGACAGGATCCGATGGTGTGATTCGGGGAGCGTCAGGCGGGCACTCTGATACGAGTATGGCATGCAAAATGAGTCTCGTTATTTCACCCTTAGTGCGAGGCAGAATTCCAACGATCGTTGACAAAGTAAATACAGTGGTCACTCCAGGAACAAGTATAGATGTGATCGTGACAGAAGTAGGGATTGCCATCAATCCAGATCGTCAAGATTTGATTGAACATTTTAAAACACTAGATGTGCCTCAGTATACGATCGAAGAGTTAAAAGAGAAAGCTTACCAGATTGTTGGAACGCCTGAAGCCATTCATTATGGCGATAAAGTAGTGGCATTGATTGAATATCGAGACGGCACGCTCATTGATGTTGTGAGAAATGTGTAGCTTGTTATTTGAGGGACCGGAAGTTTCATTAGCAGAAGTATTGGCGGCTAGAGAACAGCGTGCAAAACGGCAAAAGGAGTTACTGGAGTCGGCGCCCCAATACACACTGCTATCTGCCACCATGAATATTCCCGGACCTGTCAAAACATCAGATGAGTTAGAAGCTGTGTTTAAAAGCTTGACGGATGAAGTCGAGCGAGCAGTGGCGGATGCCTTTTCATTCCTTCATCTTTATCGAAATGAAAAAACTGGCTATGAATATTTTCTTTTACTTCCTTTAAAAAAAGAAGAACTAAAGAAAAGGATGGTGGCACTTGAAGAAAGACATCCTTATGGGCGATTAGCAGATCTTGACGTGCTTTGGCTAGAAGCGGGTGAAGTGCAGTCCATCAGTCGCGAAGCGTTAGGCTATCCAAGACGGCGCTGCTTTCTTTGTGACAAGGAAGCAAAACTATGCGGACGATCGAGAACGCATTCAGTCGAAGCAATACAGCAAAAAATAAATGAATTAGTTTCAAAAGGAAGGATGCAAGCAGATGACTAAGAAAATTCAATTCATGGAAACAGTCTTACGTGATGGCCAACAAAGCTTGATCGCTACCAGAATGCCGACGTCAGATATGTTGCCCATCATCAAAACATTGGATGAAGTAGGCTACCATTCATTAGAAATGTGGGGTGGAGCAACCTTTGATTCTTGTATCCGCTTCTTAAATGAAGATCCTTGGGAACGTCTTCGACAGATTCGCCGTGAAGTGAAGAACACGAAATTACAGATGCTTCTTCGCGGACAGAATCTACTAGGATACAAAAATTATGCGGATGATGTGGTGCGAAAATTTGTAGAGACATCGATCAAGAACGGAATCGATATTATTCGCGTATTTGATGCATTGAACGATACCAGAAATTTGGCGACTTCTATCACAACAGCAAAAGAAGCTGGTGGTCATTGCCAAACAGCGATCTCTTATACAACAAGCGAAGTTCATACCGTTGAATACTTTGTGCAATTAGCAAAAGAAATGGCCCATATTGGAGCAGATTCGATTTGTATCAAAGATATGGCTGGTGTGCTGACACCTCAAATCGGATTTGAATTGGTCAGCCGAATCAAAGATGCTGTGGATCTGCCATTAGAGGTCCACACCCACGCTACTAGTGGTATTTCAGAAATGACTTATTTGAAAGTTGCAGAAGCTGGGGCAGATATTATCGATACAGCAATTTCTTCATTTGCAGGGGGAACGAGTCAGCCAGCGACAGAATCTGTGGCGATCGCATTAGAAGAACTGGGATTTGATATAAACCTGGACAAAAAGAAATTGGCTGAAGTTGCTGATTATTTCAATCCAATCCGCGATCGGTTCCGAGAGGAAGGGATCTTGAATCCTAAAGTCAAAGATACAGAACCAAAAACACTGATCTATCAAGTGCCTGGTGGGATGTTATCCAACTTATTGAGTCAGTTGACAGAACAAGGTCTGCAGGACAAGTACGAAGAAGTATTGGCAGAAGTGCCGAAAGTGCGTGCCGACCTTGGATTTCCTCCTTTAGTTACCCCTTTGTCTCAAATGGTTGGCACACAGGCTTTGATGAATGTGATTTCTGGGGAACGCTACAAACTAGTCCCAACTGAGATCAAAGATTACGTTCGTGGTCTTTACGGTCGTCCTCCGGCACCAATCAAAACGAAGATCCAAGAAAAAATCATTGGGACGGAAGCAGTGATCACCGAACGACCAGCAGATTTGATTCCACCGCAGCTCCCGGAATTCGAGCAAGAAATCAAAGAATATGCCAAAACGGAAGAAGATGTACTGATGTATGCACTTTTCCCAGCTCAAGCAAAAGATTTCTTGGGAAGACGAGAAGATCCGTTTTATGACGTGGCGATCCAGACAGTCGATGTGACTATCGCGATTCCATAAAAAGAAAATGACTGAACCGTTTCTGAGCGAGAAAACACTTTGTTTCAACTCAGACGTTTCAGTCATTTTTTTTTGGCTAATAGAAGTGAAAAGGGGAAGAAATGGCCATTCAACAATTGATCGCAGCAGTGTATTTTTATTTTTGACAAGCGAGAAATAAAAACAAATAGAAAAAAGGATTTGTTAGAGAATATTTTTTAACAAAACAAAAAGAGTGGTCAACAATCAATGGTCGACGACTCTTTTTCAATAGTTTAGGTTATCCAATTTTTTTAACTCTCCCGCCAATTTTATTTGCGAAGCGTTCGGCATCTTCTTTGCATGTATAAGTCAAAGCAATTGATTTATCTCGAGTTCTTTTTCCTTGTGCTGTCAGATAACCATGAAATATCTTGATAGCATACACTGCACTATCCACCTCCTCTACCTTTAAAGAATAACAAAAATACCGCTTACAATCAAGAGGGCTTTAACAAAAAATAACAATTTTATACAATTCGATACCTGTTTTTGTCAAGATGACCGTTTTTTTCATAACTGGGTTCCTTTATCTCGTATAAATCACGATAACTGGTGCTGCCAGAAGCTTGCAACTGAGTATAATTCCTCCGCAGGGCGTATAATAAGGAAAACGATTCAGTCAATAACGGCAATGAAAACCAGTAAGGAGAAAAGAGATGAAAAATTTTCAACTTAATTTTATTACCAATAAGGAAACTGTAAGATGGCTGAAAATCTTGCATACCTTCGAGCGAATACCAACGCGATCAGTCAAAGAACTAGCCCAATTCACAAAAAGCACTTCACGAACGATCATTGCCGATATTACCGGAATTCGGCAATATTTTCAGCAGTCGATTCTGATTGAAAACACGAGTTCAGGCTATTTGTTCAAAGAAACCAATCGAGAAGCGTACCAAACTAAAAAGCGGTCATTGCTTGAAAATGAACCACTCTTTCACATTATTGAAGGGATTTTTCAAAGGCAGATCAAAGAGATCGGAGAATGGGCCGATCAACTCCACTTCTCAGAAAGTAGTTTGCTGCGCTATTTCAAAATGGTAGAAAATGAATTGGCGCGCTATCGACTGACACTGTCCCTGAAGAAAGTGGATTTCATTGGAAAAGAAATCGATATTCGCAGTTTCTTTCATGATTTTTATTATGAATCAGAAATAACTCCACACACGGTCTTGCCATCAATTGCCATCCAGTCGATTGCCTTTGCCTTACAAAAAAAGCACTTCTTCAGTAGCTATCCCAATGTTTCTTTGGGAGATTTTAGTTATACTCTAATGATTACTTTAGAACGTGAGGGAGACTTGCTTATCGAGTCAGAAATGATTCAAGCGCTGAAAGAACGAGAGGCATTCCAGCGTTTTTCAACTATCAATGATGTGATTGATGCGTCAATCGGGAAACGTTTGCCAGTGGAGGAATTATTGTATTTGTATGTGATGATTTTGTGTCGGCGTTCATTGACGGATCTGGCTGGAGAGCAGCAGTTTATTCAGGAACTCCAGCCGAATGTTGGGATTACAGACTGTGCCCAACTATTTTTATCCGCTTTTGGCCAGCAGAGTAATGACCTTCAGAGAGACATGATCCTTGTGCGTTCTTTTTTTACTATGCTGTATTTAAAAGAACAGCTATCACCAGTCACAAATCAAAATATTCTTGATATTCATGAAGTCGTCCAAGAGAAATACCCAGATTTGTATCTTGAGTTATTAGCATTCTTTACCGAACACCATCAGACAATCTCAGGGGGAAAGACAGCAGTAACAGAAATCACCGTGATGGCCGTCCTATTCATGGACTCACTAAAGGAAATCCATTGGGGAGCACCTAAAAATATTGCATTTTTATTAGAGGGAAACTACCTTGTTTGTCAGAATATCCAAGCAATGGCTATCAAATATCTTGGCCGGTTCCAGCACCTGTTTTTCCCGAATGCATTAGAGATGAACTTAGATTATTTAGAGCAGAATCATATTGATCTAGTAGTGACAAATTATAGTGAATATGTCAGTGATCAATTGATTGGAAACTGGCATTTGCTTTTTAAGTCAATTCCAGACGCAGAGGATTGGAATCGACTATTGTGGGAAATCAATCCTCGAATCATCAATGAATTTTCTTTAAGAAATGGTCAGTAACACTCAGTTTGTTTCGCAACAAAGGAGGTGTCAGCAGTAGCAAATAAGAGCAAGAGGCTAGAGTCACATCCAATCAATTTGATGACATAAATCAGACGATCACGTACTGCTAGGTATCCGCTGTCAGCAGTACGTCGCTGAAGAATAAAAAAACTTCGTGTTTAAAAGAGCGTATTTGCTTATGAATAGGCTCTTTATTTGAGGTGTCGATTAGACGAGAGGAGTGTGTGGTTTGGGAAGAGCGTTGCTATTACCCATTTTATCAGTATTTAGTCTTGGTAGCTGTCTTAGTTCTTTTTTGATGGTTGTTGTTTATCGTTTGCCCCGTCAGGAATCATTGGGAGGCCGCTCTCATTGTGAGCACTGTGGAAAGGTACTAACCCCGTGGCAGCTGATCCCTATTTGGTCATTTTTATTCTTAAAAGGCAAGTGCAGGAATTGTTTGGTACCGATTAATCGCAAGTATCCAATAAGTGAAATCGTTGGTGGGATCCTGTTGGTCATATTGTATATATTTTAAGGAATTGGAGGGAAATCAAGAGGGCAATGATTGAGCAGGAATCAAGACGAAACAAAGCGAGAAATGATCAGAGGGAACAATCAAGAGGAACCAAATTATAGCCTGGCAGTATCCAGAACGAAAAAAGGATGGGGGATTAGGGTGGTGTTGACAAAAAATCCCGAATAATACGGTTGATTAGCGTGAACGTGAACACAGTCAAGGGTCTTCCATGAATGAGAGCCCTCGGACGAGAGAAGCAAGTCAGCCATTATTCGGGTATTCGAGGGATATGGTCAAAGATCCAATTAGGAATTTTGCTGCGAAGCTTCGTCTTTTTGATAGACAAATGCACCGTTAAAAATGGTTGCAGTGACTTCTACCTCAAGCAGCTCTTTTTCTGAAAGGGAAAGAATATTTTTCGAAAGAATACAAAGATCAGCCAACTGCCCGACTTTGATCGAACCAATGTCTTGTCGACTGAGTGCCCGAGCTGCATCAGCGGTATGAGCAACCAGAGCATCTGCCACATTCATCACTTCAGAGGGCATCAATCCTTCTACTGGAGAGCCGTTTTTTTCTTTTCTAGCCACTGCATAATAGATCGAATCCAATGGAGACACATCGATCACTACTGGGCTGTCGGTTCCAAATGCTACTACAGCATCGTGGGCCAAAAAGGATTGAAAAGGAAACATTTGACTAGCGCGTTGCGGACCTACTTCTTCATCTAACGTTTCATAGCCGACTAATAAATGACTAGGTTGAACAGAAAGAACTAAATTGTCTTGTGCCACTAAAGAAAGATCTGCAGGATCCATGACTTCCAAATGCTCCAGTGTATTATTTTTACCGGCAGACAGAGGGAAGCGCGCATGACTTTCATTAAAAAAAGACAACGCTTGATGGATCGCTTGGTCACCGATCGTATGGATGCGCATCGGCCAATTTTGCTGGTTTGCTAAGAAAATCAACTGGCGCATTTTTTCAATTGCAATCAGCGGCATACCAATATCACCAGTAAAATAAGGCGTTTCGTACTCCGATTTCAACAAAGCAGTATGGGTACTTGTTACACCATCAAAGAACTGTTTCACACCACCCATTTGGACTTTCTCAGATCGATAGTTTTGATAGATATCAGTTAAATGCTCTATTTCCATTCGCATCGCAGGGTAAAAAACCGCCCGTAAAGTCGCTTTTTCGGCAACTTTTTGGTAAAGCTCTGGATAAATCAAGTCGTCCCAGCTTTCGCCAGTCAGGGCAACATCGCCGATTGTAGTAATGCCATAACGATTGAGCTGCTTCATGTAAGAAAGGTACGTTGAGTAACTGTTGGCTTGAAAAGATTGCAGCACCTCCGCCAAGTAATTAATAGCAACTGCCTCAAGAAAACAACCCGTCAATTCGCCATCTTTCATCAATGCTTCTCCACTGATTCCGGTAGGAACTGAATCGGTTGTGATTTCTAAGGTTTCCATTCCTTTACTGTTTAACCAAATGCTGTGGGCGTCTCCTGAAATCAGCATGACTGGCACTTCGTCACAGTAGTGATCAATCGTTGCTTTTGTGGGATAGACTTGTTGTCCAAAGTCACTGCTGAACCAACCAATCCCAATTTTCCAGCCATGGGTCACAGGAATTTGCGGTACTTGCTGGGCAACTGCTTCTTCAGTTGTTCCAGTGACATGAGTTAACTGCCCTGCATGGAGCAAAGCGGAAAGATAAAAGTGAATATGGGCATCGATAAAGCCAGGAATGATCATTTGGTCATGACAATCAATGATCGTTGTTTCAGCTGGTAAGTTGGTAGGTGTGGCATCCAAAGGACCCACATCCTTGATCCTAGTTCCTTCAATCAAAATAAAACCAGCAAAGGTCGTTTTTCTTTCTGTATCAAAAATGTAGGAAGACTTCAATAGTATATTCATTTTATAATCCCAACTTCCATTCGAGAAAAAGATCGTTGTACTGTTCAACGGCATTTTTTCCTAAGTATTCGTAGTGTTCCATCTGTTGCATTGCTTCCGGCTCTGGATAGAAAGCTTTATTGGAGGTCAATTCAGTCGGTAGCAGTTGCTTCGCGGTCTCACTCGGTGTCGCATAACCGACATACTCAGCGTTTTGAGCGGCATTTTCAGGACGCAGCATGAAATTGATAAACGCATAAGCTCCTTCAAGATTGCCGACTGTTTTTGGAATCGCAAAGTTATCTGTCCAGATAGCACCGCCATCATTAGGGACGACATAGGTTATAGCAGGATTCTCAGACATGACATACGCTGCATCTCCTGAATAGCCAATGCCGATCGGTGCATCGTTGTTGACCATCAAAGTCTTGATCTCATCAGTGAGGACTGCTTTGACATTGGGGCGTAATGCTTCCAATTTCTCGATGGCTTGTTGAAGGTTTGCTGTATCTAGCTCATTTTGAGAAAGATCTAAAGTCTGCAAAGCCATTCCTAACGTTTCTCTTGCGCCATCAACAACTAGAATATCGTTGGCAAATTCCGGGCGCCATAAATCTGCCCAGCCATGAATGGTGGTAGGATCGATTTGGTCACTATTAACCATGATTCCAATAGTTCCCCAAAAATAAGGAATGGAGTAATGATTGTTTTTGTCAAAGCGCTGATCCATCAGAAAATCAGAAAGATCTTCACTGCCGACGAGTTTATCATGTTCTAAAGGAATCAGCAGCTGCTCCTCAATCATTTTAGGAATCATCGATTCACTGGGGAAAATCAAATCGTACCTGGTACCGCCTTGTTTGACCTTTGTTTCCATTGCTTCATTCGAATCAAATGTATTATAAATCACTGAATAGCCACTTTCAGTTTCGAATTTTTTTATCAGATCGGGCTCAATATATTCTCCCCAATTATAAATAATAACCGTGTTAGCATCATTTGCTGATGCACTTCCTGTTTCATTGGACAGTACAGCTTTGCCAACAAAAAGAATACCTAGGATCGCAATGATCCCGCCAAAAAATACGTGCAATCTTTTCAATTCATCAATTCCTTCTTTCTTATCACATTCTTATTCCTGTAGAATAAATGAAACCTTTTAAAAAGGCAATAAAAAGTTAGTCAGTGAAAAAACTGCTTTTTCTGATAGAAAAGGGAAAGTCGAATCAGTTGTAAAATCAGGGATCATTGCCTAAGCTATGAAAGAGACCTTTCGTTTCTTTAGAAAAATGACGGAAGCTCATTTACATAATCTCAAGGAGTGATTTACATGGAAACACGAGCAGTTGTTATTAATGAATATGGTGGTAAAGAAAAACTAGCAGAAGCGAAAGTTTCACTACCTGAACTCGGTGCGGATCAAGTGTTGGTGAAAGTTGCAGCAACTTCGATCAACCCAATTGACTGGAAATTACGCGAAGGATACTTGAAGCAAATGTTTCCTTGGTCATTTCCGATTATTCTAGGATGGGATGTTGCTGGAGAAATCGTTGAAGTTGGTCAGAAGGTTAAAGACTATCACGTAGGCGATCGGATTTTCGCTCGTCCAGAGACGACACGATTTGGGACCTATGCGGATTATACGATTGTGGACAGCAACTTACTGGCGCCTGTGCCAGAATCTATTGCCTTCACGGAAGCTGCAGCTGTGCCTCTAGCAGGATTGACTGCATTACAAGCTCTATTTGATCATGGTTCGTTAAAAGCTGGCGAAAAAGTGTTGATTCATGCCGGAGCTGGCGGAGTTGGGACCTACGCCATTCAACTTGCGAAAAATGCCGGCGCCTATGTCATCACGACGGCAAGTCCCCGTAATCATGAACTTGTTAAAAAATTAGGTGCAGATGAAGTGATCGACTACCATACAACGGATTTCGAAGAAGTTCTTACTGACATTGATTTAGTTTTTGATACAATGGGTGGCGAGATCCAAAAGAAAAGCTTCTCCGTTCTAAAAGAGCATGGCCGCTTGATTTCTGTACTGAGTATTGAAGATGAAACATTAGCCGCAACGAAACAAATTGAAGCAAAAGCAATTTGGTTACGTACAAATGGAGAACAGTTAAGCGAATTAGCTAAACTAATGGCTGATGGCAAATTAGTAAGTGTGATTGGCGAAACTTTCCCATTGACTCGTCAAGGTGTCTATGATGCCCATGCATTAAGTGAAACACACCATGCGGTAGGGAAAATCGTGCTCGACAACCAAGAGAATCTGGATAAAAATCAAGCGAAGTAGAGGAAGAGCGGAAATGAGATTGTGGCATGAAGCACTTTTGCCTAAATTACCAAGACAACAATTACTGGGACAGCATCGGGAAGTAGCTGCGCTGAGAGGCGCTGGCTGGGGAAAGAAACATGCGACAGTCGATTACGTTTTTGCTCATTCTCCATATAAGCTGTACCAATACCATCTCCTTGTCATGGCAGAGATGCAGCGTCGCGGCTATCGTCCAGCAGCAGCGTGGTTAGAGCCTACTTATCGGGGGCAAAAGACAGCTCCTTATCAGGTGTTAGAGCCGATTGAGCAATCAGTCCCTATTTATTCTGAACATACTGCAATGTATTTAGAGGAGTGTTTAGCTAATTTAAGAAGCAAAGGAATCTATCTCTGATGGCTAATAAAAAAACAAAAAAGTGCGCGTCCTTGTTTGAAGCAAGGACGCGCTTTTCTTTTTGAAGCAATTCATAAACAGTTGACTTACAAAAAGTAAGCATATCTTTCGCGTTAATAAAAAGAAGTTGTTATAGTGAATGCAGGAAGTATTTGAAAAGAGGGAAATGATATGACAATCAATAATAAACAAATAGAATTTGGGTTAGATACCTTTGGCGATCTTGCCTTTGATGACCAGACCCATCAACGAATCAGTTACAGCCAATCATTAAGAAATATTATTGCAGAAGGAAAGTTGGCCGATGAAGTCGGTGTCGATATCCTCGCATTAGGCGAACACCATCGCGAAGAGTATGCAATCTCAAGCCCAGATACAGTATTAGCTGCGCTGGCAATGGTCACTAAAAGAATCAAATTAGGAACGGGAGTAACTGTATTAAGTTCTGATGATCCAGTTCGGGTCTATGAACGATTTGCGACAGTTGATGCCCTTTCAAATGGTCGTGCGCAGATCATGTTAGGACGGGGGTCATTCACTGAATCTTTTCCACTGTTTGGCTATGATCTGCAAGATTATGAAGAATTATTTGAAGAAAAAGTAGCAATGTTTTACGAACTCCTTAAAGGGGAGCCACTGACCTGGAAAGGCAAATTTACTCAATCTTTGGAGAATGCCGAAGTTTATCCAAAACTCGAAGGAACACTGGATACGTATATTGGCGTGGGAGGAACACCGGAGTCGATTATTCGTGCTGTTCGCTACGGCTTTCCAGTTATGCTAGCCATCATTGGCGGGGAGCCTGCGCGATTTGCCCCCTATGTACAACTTTATCAAAAAGCAACGCAGCAAATGGGCAGACCGATTCTTCCGGTAGGGATGCATTCCCATGGGGTGATTGCGGAGACGGATGAGGAAGCGTACGAAATCGGTTGGCACTATATCAAGAAAAGTATGGATAAAATCGGAGAAGACCGTGGTTGGCCCGAGATGTCGAAAGAACGTTTCGATTTTGAAGTAGAACATGGCTCTTACTATGTAGGTAGTCCTGAGACTGTGGCACAAAAAATTGCGCGAACGATGCCGCAAGTCGGCGTCGAACGGTTTGATCTTGTTTATGGAACCGGTGGACAATTACAAAAAGACCGTCTGCGGACTATCGAACTTTATGGTACAAAAGTAATCCCTAGGGTCAAAGAACTCTTGAAATCAGGTGGGAAATAATGGGAAAATCTAGAATTGGCATCTTAGGAGCCGGCAAGTTGGGGTTAGCATTAGCAAAATTAGGAGCAGAAGCTGGGTATGAGGTCTGGATCGCTAGCAGAAAGCCAGCGGAAAAGAATGCTCTAGCTGTTGAAATCCTTGCTCCAGGTGCAAAGGTGAAGAATGTCTCAGACATCCTGACGGAAATGCCAGTCATTTTATTAGCAATCCCTTTAAGCAACTATCCGTCACTTCCCAAGGAGCAGCTGGCTGGTAAACTTGTGATCGATGCAATGAACTATTGGTGGGAAGTTGATGGAACCAGCAAAACGTATTCGACTGTTGAAGAAACATCTTCAGAAAGGGTCCAAAAATATTTTGACCAAAGCAGAGTTATCAAGGCATTCAACCATATGGGTTATCATGATGTTCAAGACGAAGCTCGGCCGGCTGGTTCACCAGCCAGAAAAGCCATGGCAATCGCTGGTAATGATCCGGAATCTATGTCTCAAACGGCCAAAATCGTTGACGACTTTGGCTTTGATCCGGTAGTGATCGGTCGTCTAGCCAATGGTCTTATGCTAGAACCTGGCGGTGAACTTTTTGGCGCCAGTGAGACAAAAACAAATTTAAATCATTTAATTGAAACGTTTTATCAGAGTGCTCAAGGCAAACAATTACTCGAACGACAAAATTAAAAAGAACCTCTTTAGCGAAACTCACTTTTTCAGTGAGTAGGGCTAAGAGGTTCTTTTTGTTTCTCAATCTGCTGGATCGCTTTTTCTTGAATACTGTTTGCGATATAGCCAATCTCATTTCGTGTAATAAAGATGTCTGTTGCTTTGAAAGGAACTTTCTGAAAAGGAGGGACGATATTTCCGATAATCAAATCATAGGTTGCTTTGACGGCAGGGATTGAAAAAGAGTCTAACGGATTGAGAATCGTGATTTTCAGGTCGTAGGGGACGAACTGTTTGATTTGTGTTCGGATCATTTCCGTATGGTCGCTATTGGTATCGTAGAACAAGGCGAGATGATAATCTGCATGTTGATCAATGATTTGTTTTGTAAATAGTGGAAAAGAAGTATGGAAAATATAAATCAAATGGTTGATCGTAGCAGGGCGAATCGCCGGTAATTCAGAATGAGTCACTAGCTGAACAATATCCTTGTTGATTGCTTGCTGGACAGGATCGCAGTTATCAACAAAATGGGCCAGGCGATCATTCAAAATACAATACGGAACATTCAAATTCGTTTCCAGCAAATATTTGAAACTAACAGCATCCAATTTTTCTTGAAAGTCTGTTTCGGTGTAATGGTATTTAAGAAAAATTTGTTTAGTCAATCGATAGAAGATTTTTTTTACTTGTTTATAGATAGCTGGGTCGGCTGTGATATGAGAAGTCAGATAACCCATAACTTTTTCTAAATAAGATCGTTTGTAGCGAGAGAATTCAGCGAGATCGATTTTTTCTAGAAAATATTCAATTTTATTCGATTGCACTTCCGTGGCAAAAAGCCTCTCTCGTTTACTATGTACATAAATGATAAACGCTATTTTTCGTATGTCAGAAAAATACAGCTTTAATGGAGTAACTTCAGCCAAAAGTTGTGCAACTTTTAAAAATTCTTGTTCCTGATTTTTACTGGCATCTCTAAACTCATGTTGGTATTTCTCCAAAAAGAAAACCATGTAAAACTGGCGAATAGTCATTTCATTCCCGGCTATGCGGATAGGTTTTTTTTCTATATGAAAATCAAAAGGACGTATGACCGTGTTGATTTTTTTAATTAAACGAATAATTGAGGATTTGCTTAGATTCAATTCAATCGCTAGTGTCTCATAACTGGAAAAGTGGGATGAAAACAGAAGTTCCAAGAGTTTGAAAGCAGAAGAGTCAGCCAAGAAAAAACTATAGACATCCGATCGTGAAGCGAAAGAATGGAATTCCAGACTCACTTAGGAATGATTGTCTATATTTATTTGAAGAAAGGACAGATCGTGATTGATCTCTGTCACATACTTTCTGAACAACGACAAAGACAGGTCAAATTCATCCAGCAAATCAGCAATAAAACAGTGACGGTCATGCAACAAACTTTCAATCAACTACAATTTTATTTGTGAAGCAGTTGACAATAAACCTCTGAACATAGCTTTCCTCCAATCAGTTATGTATTGATGGTAGCACGTTTTTCCAAATAGTCAAAAATATTTGAAAAATGATTTTTTTGAACACTTAGTTTATGCCAAATTTGGGAAAATAAAGGTGAGATAACACATGCTTTTTTATTGATACTTGTCTCTGATTTTCTATAAAAAAGGTATGTTATTGAATGAAAAATAGGTTCTGGTCTAGCTATATCAATCGTTATGCTGTCTTCGGAAGAATGAGGGAAGAACGTACAGTACGGTGCCATCATAAATAATTATATTGGTTGGTTCTTTTAGAAAAACTTATATTTTAGAAAAGTAAAAAAATTAAGTTTTTCTAAAAAGTAACAGTTGTTTTTTTAGAAAGGATGAATCACTATGAATAAAAAACTATGTGCATATTTGAGCTTGTTGGTTTTGCTAGGTGCGACTTTTTGTACACCGGCAATTGCAGTAGCTGAACTGGTTTCAAATATAGAAGTTGAAAGTCAAACGAGTCAATCGAATTCACCTGCGACAGACACAAAAACGGAAGAATCAACAACAACTTCAGAAAACGCGGAGAGTACTAGTCAAACAGTCGAAGATACCTCAAACAGTCAACCGGAAAAAGCGACCACTACTACTACGACTGAAACGTCCACTTCAGAGTTGAATCAAAATACAATACAGCCAAGTGCACCCACGGAGGATTCAGAGACTGAATCTACCGAACAAGCAGTCACTCCAAATGCTGTTAATCCAGATTTAAATGCTCGAGGAATTCAACTATTTGATAATGTACGAATTACAGATATGAATGATCAACCTTTTGATCAAAACAATCCTCCTTATTATAACGACAATATTAAGATTCACTTTGACTGGTCATTATCTGATCAGGAGGAAATCAAAAACGGTGATTATTATATTTATCAGCTACCAAGCAAAGACGTAATCGTCAAATCTACCAACGGTAGCGGTACTTCAACGGGAACAAATGGCTCGTTGACAATCAATAAATATGACAGAGAAGGGGATAAGGAAGCTGGGATCAACAAAGAGGCACATTTCCAACTCAGTCGTAAAAATGCCGAAGGAAACTACGAAGTTGTTTTCTCCGAACTTGTTGTCAGAAATAATAAGTTGATTCAAGGAACTAGCGAATTTGACCACTTAGATGGGCTACGATATGGAGATTATAAAATCCAAGAAACGAAAGCACCAGATGGATATGAGCGGGATGAAAAAGAATATACGTTTACGATCTCGAACGAGGAAGTCGATTATGTCTTTGAACTAGCTAATACAAGGGAAATTATCGAAACTAGCCTAGCTTTAACGGCTACGAAAGCTTTGGAAGGCCGACAGATCGAAGACGGGGAATTCACTTTTGTTTTGGCAGATGAAGAAAATAAAATCCTTCAAGAAAAGACGAACAAGGCAAATAATATTCTTTTTGATGAGATTACTTATCAAAAAGAAGGAACCTATCGATATAAAATTTATGAAGTACAAGGACATGACGCTACGATTAGCTATGATGATTCAATCACCAATGTTACAGTAGAGGTGAAAAATAACGACGGACAGTTAGAAGCAACAGCGACTTATGAAGGCAACGCCGTCTTCACGAACACTTACACACCAAAAGCCGGCAGTGTAGTGTTGGAAGCTGAGAAAGTTTTGACTGGCCGTTCACTAGTCGCAGGGGAGTTCACCTTTGAATTAGTCGATCAAGAGGGACAAGTGATTCAAAGCCAAACCAACGACGGCACAGGGAAAGTTTACTTCGATGCGATTCCGTACGACAAAGCCGGTGAGTACAACTATACGATCCGGGAAAAAGCCGGACAAGACAGTACAATCACTTATGATGACGCAGAGATTCCAGTGACCGTAAATGTCAAAGATCAAAACGGAACATTGGAAGCGAAAGCAGATTATGGTAGCGAGCCAACCTTTACTAACCGCTACACGCCAGAAAAAGCTCCTGATCCAGCAAAAAATCAGAATACAAAAACACCGACGAAGAAAAACGAACTGCCAAAAACCGGTGAAACGTATCAAGTCAGCTGGATGTTAGTAGGCTTGTTACTAGTAGGCATTGTAGTAGTGGTATATCGCAGACAGAAAAGAAAGTAACTAGCTAAACGATCAAAGATTCCTTGATCTGGTTTCCTATGTTGGAAACGGATCAGGGGGTCTTTTTCTTTTGAAAGAGGTCTTGCTGAACAAAAAACCTCTGTTTACCTTTTGCGTAACAAAAGATAAACAGAGGCACCCACCTTGTCAAACCAGCACGTGGTCGTTAATTGAAAAATATAAGTTGTACGCTTGTAACTGAACAGCAGTCATTAAACTGGTCCCTGCCAGACCCCATTGGTGTACATATAAGCCTGTACCTGCTTTGTGCTCGCTTTTGACTCCCACCCAGCTGTTTTATAAATCAACAAGCCAATTTGTTTGTTGAATCTGCCCGTCTAATTCACGTAAGGCTTTTGCGGTTTGATTCAAACGGTCGGTGATTTGCTTGGTATCGATCGTTCGGATCATACGAATCTCATTACGTCCCATCCGTGGAGCAACCTTGGCTGCTTCCAATGTTGCCGTTAGCATCGCATGCGAACGCCTTAAAGCTTCCCGTTTCTCTAATGCAGCAGCAATCGTTTCTTGTCCACCGATTTTGGCGACCGCATTTCGCTGATTGATTGCAATGACCAACTGGGCAAATTCTTGGTTTGTTGTTTCATAATCCAGCAGTAAGTCGTCGATGCTGCGGTCTAACGTATCGCCTTCTTGGATCACGGCACTACTGGCAATCTCTTCTCGTAACAGAGTGAGTTTGGATTCAAGATCTCTTCGTAGTAATAATGCTTCAGCAAGTTTCATTGATTTCATCCTTTCGAGCAAGGTTTCTTTTCTTTATCCTAGAAAAAAAACACTAAGCTGGCAAGTATTTGCCCTCCAAAAAGTCTTGAAGCCATTATTGAAAAGATTGAAAATTCTAAAAACTGTTTGACTTGAAAAACGAGGAATAGTATACTTTTATCAATTCAGTAGAATATAGGACATCGATGAGAAGAGTAGCTTTGATGACTGTTTAAAGAGAACCCGGGTTGGTGAGAAAGGGGACAGAACGCTAAGTGAAGATGAGCTCAGAGTCTTTTAACTGGTTTACGCTGGTTAGACGGAACGCAGCCGTTATCCTGCCGAGTATGCATACGTACTGATGAGGTGTTATTTGTAAAAATGACACGAAAAAGGGTGGTAACACGAAGTCTTCGTCCCTTTGTTGATCAATGATGATCAGCAAAGGGACGAGGATTTTTTTATTTAATCAAGCTTGCAACTCGCAAGTGAAAAGGAAAGAGGAGAGTAAATGAAAAAGGGTTTGGTTGTTGTAGGGATTTTAAGTTTTTTGTTAGCAGGATGTAGCACGACTGGATCGTCCGCAAAGGAGACAGATCCAGAAGTTCAAGAGATTTCAGTCAGCTTACCGGCAGAGTTGACAACATTAGATACGACGCAAACAACGGATAAAGTTACGTTTACCGTTATCCAGCATCTTTTTGAAGGGTTGTATCGTTTTGATGAAAAGAGTCAGCCAGTTCCCGGTTTGGCGGAGGAAGCAGTCATCAGTGAAGATGGCAAGACATATACCTTTAAACTAAAGGAAGAAGCCAAATGGAGTGATGGGCAGCAAGTGCAAGCAGCAGATTTTGCTTATGCTTGGAAGAAACTGGTCGATCCTAAAACCATGGGGCCAAATGCGTATCTTTTAGACAATGTCGTCAACAGTCAAGATATTCGCGAAGGGAAAGCAGACATTGCGACGATTGGCTTAGAAACACCGGATGAAAAGACCTTTGTCGTCCATTTGGAACAGCCGCAACCTTCTTTTTTATCGGTGGTGTCGATTGGCTGGTTAGCGCCTCAAAGACAGTCTTATGTTGAAGAAAAAGGGACGGCATATGGGAAAACAAGTGAAGACTTGCTCTATACGGGACCTTTCATTCTGAAAGACTGGCAACAGACCGGTGCAGAATGGACGCTTGCCAAAAATCCTGAGTATTACGATCAAGCGGTAGTTAAGTTGGATAAAATCAAAGGTTCCACGATCAAAGAGGAGAATACTGGAATCCAGTTGTTTGAAAGCGGGGAGTTGGATCTGCAAAAAATCAGCGGACTCTATGTGCAACAGTACCAAAATAATGACTCCTTAGTCACTCAAAAGGATATTGCCAACTATTTTTTAGATTTTAATAAACAGGCAAATAAACCATTGGCAAATGTCCACCTTCGTAAAGCCATCGCTTTGGCGATTGACAAAGAGAGTCTCGTGAATGATGTGTTGAACGATGGAGCAAGCGTATTGAATGGCCTTATTCCCAGTGGGCTTTATGCCAATCCGAATACCAATGAAGATTTTCGCACTTATAGTGGGGACTACAATGAATACGATAGTAACAAAGCACAAGCAGAATGGAGCCAAGCACAATCAGCTATCGGTGACAAAATTGAACTGACTTTATTGGTAACAGATGATGATCATGGACAAAAAATCGGTGAATATCTGCAAAATCAGCTTCAAGATCATTTGCCTGGTTTGACGATTACAATCAATAAACAACCACGAACGAATTTGAATCAATCACGAGCAGATGGTCAATATGAGTTGTCGATTTCTGGTTGGATTGCTGGCAGCAGTGACTTGGACTCTTATTTCAATTTATATAAAAAAGGTTCTTCTTACAATTACGGTGGATATGTCAACGAGGACTATACGGCATTGACAGAAAACGCACGTACCGTGGATGCCAATGATCCAGATAAAGTATTTGAAGATTACAAATCAGCAGAATCAATTCTGTTAGCAGAAGATGCAGCTCAAGTTCCTCTATATCAGAGTGCATCAAATTATATGATCAGGTCAACGATCAAAGATATCCAATTTCCCGCATACGGTGCCTATTTTTATTTCCGTACGGCATCTGTAGAGAAGTAAGCAAAAAACGCAGCCCTAAGCTTGCTTGGGCTGCGTTTTTGTGAGCTGCACTTAATAACAACGATCAGTAGTTACTCATTTTCTGTGGTCATTGCAGCTTCTTTAAATAAGAGAACTTTACTTTCTGGATAGGTTGGAAAGTGATTCATTGGAATCTTCCAATCTTGTTCAGGAACTTCAAACTGATAGTGGTTGACCAGTAAATCACTGAACACGCGCAACGTATGCAAGGTAATCCATTCACCAGCACAGCGGTGCATTTTGCGGAAATCACCGCCTCCTTGTGCGATCATTTCATATTCTTCCTCATAGGAAATGGCTTGTGTACGTCCGACAAAGCGATCCACTTTGAAGTCATCTGGCTGATCAAAGGTTCTCGGATCATGATTCGTACCATAAATATCTTGGACGACCCAGCTGTCCTTAGGGATCAGATAACCATCGACGACAACATCTTGCAAGCTAATGGCAGGCATCATTGGAAAGAAAGGATAAAAGCGGCGTAATTCTTGAATAAATGAATCCTGTAACTCCGAAAAGTTTTGTTTAAGTGCTTGGTAGATAGTCGTTGTACTAAAAAGGGCATGTCCCATCAAAGCGATCCAAACGGTTAAAGCAACCGTAGGGCGGATGATATTTAACAGATCGACGGCTGCAACTTCGATCGGCAGTAAATTACCTTCAAGATCAGTGGCAGTAGCGAAAGTATAGAGTGCTAATGATTCTTTGCCAGCAACAGGATGTTGACGAGCTTCTTCAATCAATCCTTGAGCCCATTTCTCAGATTTTTTACGATCTTCGACGCCTCTTAAATGGGCGACAGGGGAGGTGACAGTCCCGCTGAACATAGCAACTTGATAATCAGCTAACTCACTGATCTCTGATTGAGACAGTGGTGCTAGATTGATTCCTGACCATTCACAAATCGTTTTGAATAGAACATTTTTTGTGAGTGAAAAAAGCTCAAAGGTACCGGATTGTTTATCCAGTTCATGAGAAAGGTTTCGTTCCAACAAATCATGGTAATCGGTCATTCTCTCAGGTGTCATCAAGTCCATAAAGTAGTTTTTCCGATGGTGATGTTGTTCCCCGTCTAAAGTTTGAACCCCCTCTTCCCCTAACAAGGTTGAACGGACGAGTTTAGGCATTGCTCCTTCACGTTTAAAGTTTCGTGGATCATAAAAAATTTTTGCTGCTTCTTTTCCATAAATGGCAATCACTTCTTGATTCAGAAATTTAGCTCTAACGACTGGGGCATTCACCTCAGACCGTAATTCTCCTAAGATTTCATAACCAGCATCAAAGAGTTCTTTGACCTCAGTTAATTTGATTTTCGCTGTTGGTACTTCTTTCATTGGATTTCCTCCTGTCTTTTTCCTATTGATATACTTCTAGCTTAAGCTTTTTTCTTTATTTAGACAAAAGAAACACATAAAAAAGAGCAGATCATCCAAGATGATCTGCTCAAAATGCGGAAGATGGGAGTTGAACCCACACGAGATATACTCACACGCGCCTGAAGCGTGCGCGTCTGCCATTCCGCCACTTCCGCGCATAAATAACCTTAGCGCATTTTGAGAATTTTGGCAAGAAAAAAAATAAGTCTGTCAGCGGGGACTGACAGACAAGGAGTAAAAAATGAAAAAGTTGGGTTGTTTGTTGGGTTATTTATATAGTAACCGGAAAATATGAAAAAATTGTGATCAACCCTTAGCGTTTTAAAGAAAAAAACAGGCCAAAGGTTAAAAAAAAACTAAAATAGCACCATGAAAAAAAAGGGCCTGCCAGCGGGGACTGGCAGGCAAGGAGTAAAATGAAAAAGTTAGGGTTTGTTGGTATGAATAAACTATACCGCCCAAATGTGAAAAAAGAGTGACTAAAAAGGAACGTTTTTGTTACGATCCGTAGACCAAATCAAGGTTTTTTTCATTGAAGGTGTCTCCATGCTCCAAATCACCATATTTGAACCCCCGGTTGAACCATTCAACTCGTTGTTTTGAAGTCCCATGAGTAAAACTATCTGGTACGACATATCCTTGGTATTCCTTTTGTAACGTATCATCACCAATGGCATTAGCAGCTGTGATAGCCTCTTCGATATCACCAGCTTCTAAAATCGGTTGGCCGTTATAAGTTTTTCCTTGTAGATACTTGGCAAATGTACCGGCTAAATAATCCGCTTGTAGTTCCAATCGAACACTATATTGATTGTATTCTTTTTCAGAAACCTGTTGGCGGATCTTATCGAGTTGCTGTGTAATACCAAGTTCGTTTTGTACGTGATGACCAACTTCATGAGCAATGACATAGGCCATGGCAAAATCTCCGCTGGCCCCATACTTTTGAGAAAGTTCTGTTGCAAAGCTGAGATCCAGATAAACATTTTGATCGGCAGGGCAATAAAAGGGACCAACTTGAGAAGTTGCATTCCCACAAGCCGATTGAACACTTCCTGTAAATAAAACCAGTTTAGGATCTTGATACGTAGTCTGTTCTGCTTCAAAAACACCATTCCAATAATCTTCCAAATGGCCGAAGACGACAGCGGAGAATTCTTTTTCCTCTGTATACTCGTCTGAAGCCACATTTTCTGTTTGATAATTAGCGGCTTGTCCGCCTCCTAAAATATCTGTGACGGAGTTTAAATCACCCCCACTGAATAGAAAAAAGAGGACTGCGATAACAATCGTACCGATACCACCGCCGGCCATTATTTTTCCTCCTGAACCTGCGGAACGACCAGAGCGGTCTTCCACATTGGAACTTTGTCTACCCCCACGCCATTTCATTTTGTTTCCTCCTCATTTGACTGTTTACATTTATTATAAGAGAAAACGAGGAAGATGAGAAAAGTTTGGCTTGCTTGAAGCGATTTTGCGGAACAAACGACCGATATTGCTATCAAGGGAAAGGGTGTGCACACCTTTTAATCATTTTTTAATCTAACAATTGGTCTTCATATTTGTTAAGGTATCACTAGAATAAAGGTAGAGGGTGAGCAAATGAAAAACAATTATTCTTTGATCGAAGACCGACGCATGCAAATTTTTAAGCGGCTGATCAATGGGGAGCACTTGAGTTACCAGCAACTTTCTGATGAGTATTATGTTTCTAGGAGCAGTATCGCCAAGGATATCGCTTATCTAAAAACACTGTTTGTCAAAGAAAATTTACTGTTGCGTTTTGATAATTCAGGCACTTATTTTCAAGGAAGCGAGTCACAAATCCAACGAATGTTGAAGCGATTCATTCTCCTTACTGTGGAGCATGGGGAGAACCTTTCTGTTCTGACAAATGTGTCATTATTTGAAAAGATAAATGCGGCTTTTCGCCATTCGATCATCGAAAAGCAAATGGAGATCCCAGAAAGCTACATCCAAAGCATCGTTGTTTCGATCTTGCTGATTGTCGAGCGCTCGAATCAGGCAAATCAGCTGGATATAGAAGAGAAGCGCCAATTTGGAAAATTGTTTTTGGAATTTGACAAGTATCCGTTGATTTATGAATTGTTGAAAGAAATTGAAGAACAAGAAATCTACCATTTTTCATCGAAAGAAGTTCAGTACCTAACCTATCTCATTGTAGGTAGTGGCTTACGTTTTTTTATGAAGAACGAATCGATTCCGTTCTCTTTTCGAGGGAAAGTCAGAAATCTGATTCAGAAAGTCAGTGAAGGCATCCAGATCGATTTGACACAGGATAGTCGCTTAGAAGAAGATTTGACGATTCATTTGTACCAGCTGTTTTTACGCATTGAGGCCCAAACTACTGTAGTCAATCCATTGCTAGATGAGATCAAACAGCATTATCCGGCGTTGTATGGGGTCGTTTGGTTCTCTTTGAACGACTTTCTAAAGGCCTACCATATTGGAATATCTGAGGATGAAATCGGGTTTGTTTCGATTCACTTTCAAGCTGCAGTAGAACGGATGCGGCAATTGAATAAAATTGTCTTTGTTTGTCCGAACGGTGTTGGCACCAGTTCATTTATTTCTGCCAAGATTCGTCGAATATTGCCTAATGTCGATAGTATTGAAACCGCTTCTGTCGCTAAGCTCAAAGAGATGGATATTTCTGCCATCGATTTCATTATTTCCACGATCGATTTACCTGATGTTTCCAAACCAGTCGTCCGCATCTCGCCGATGGTGACCAATCGAGACATGAAGCGGATCATGAATCACTATATCGATTTGATTATTGATAATGAACCGATTGCGGATAAGGTGAAAATCCTGCAAGATACACGGATGTTGATTGCACCGAAGATTTATTTTGAACGATTTGAGACCAAAGAACAAGCACTGGATTTTCTGATCAGTCAAAATGACTTTTCGTCGGAAAATCAGCGTACGGACTTTCAGCGTTCCGTCTTAGAACGAGAAGCATTGCAGTCGACCTATTTAGATAACGGTTTTGCCATACCTCATGGCAATCCTGAGTTTGTTTCAAAAACGACCTTTTCTGTATTGATTTTGGATCGTCCTGTTGATTGGGGCAACCAAAAAGTCGATATCATCGTGTTACTAATGATACGAGAAGATGAGGCCCAAGAAGTAGAACCTGTCATGAAGTTGATCATGCAAGGGATCGAAGACAAAGAATGGTTCATTTCAAAAATGTTGGAGGTAAAATCATGATCAATTTAAAAAAATTACTGCCTGAGGATCATATCGAGACCACGAATCAAATCCTCACTTGGCAAGAAGCAGTTCAATTGGCGAGTCAGCCGCTATTAAATGAAAAAGCCATCGATCAACAATATGTCGCTAATATGATCCATAGCGTTGAGGAGAATGGCCCGTATATGGTATTGGCTGATTACTTTGCATTGATGCATGCTCGTCCGGGGGAAGGTGTCTTTCATCAAGGGATGAGTTTGCTAGTGACTAAAAACGAAATCGATTTAGCTGGCAAGTCGGTCCGTATTTTCCTTGTTTTAGCTGCAAAAGACAATCAAAGTCATTTGGAAAGTTTGCAGGAAATCATGGAAGTGTTTATGGATCAGGAAAAGTATCAACTTATTTTGAATGGTGACAAAGAACAGATTTGCCAATTATTCCAATAGGAGGAAAAGAAGATGAAAATTTTAGCTGTGTGTGGATTTGGTGTTGGAAGTTCAATGGTGTTAAAGATGACGATCGATAAGGTGATTAAGGAGCTGGGGCTGAAGGCGACTGCTGAGAATACGGATTTGTCTACTGCAAAAGCAACTCCTGCAGATGTTTATTTTACAAGCCACGAATTATTGAATGATTTGCAAGCTTCCGTCAAAGCACCTGTCTATCCCATCAAAAAATATATGGATGTCGCTGAAGTCAAAATGCAAATGGAAAAGTTTTTAGCTGAAAGAGAGGGATAATCATGAGTTTTGTCACAGATCATATTTTAAAGAATCCGCCAGTATTGCTCGGACTGATTGCAATGATCGGGTTGATCGTGCAACGAAAACCTTTTGCCGAAGTGGTGAAAGGCTCGTTGACAGCAGCCTTTGGGATGGTAGCATTGACCGCAGGGGTCAATATGCTGACGGGAACGATCGCACCAATCAACACAGCGGTTCAGACACAGTTGGGGGTTCAAGTAGCCGATGGTCTTTCTGATGTGACCTTCACAGCAGAATACGGGGGAACTGTTGGGTTAGCTATGTTTTTTGGATTGATCTTGCACTTATTGATTGCTCGTTTTACACCAGTTAAGACGATTTTCTTGACGGGTCATATGTTATGGTGGTTCCCATTTGTGATCGTTGCTGGTGGGGTTGAAGGTGGAATGTCGGGGATTCCATTATTGATTTTAGGAGCTGTTTTATCTGCTTGTTATTGGTCATTTATGCCTTGGATCATGCGGAAATATGTTTGGGATGCCACTGGCGATGATTCGTTCTTGATTGGACATCCTACAGGGATCTTATCGATGGTGTCCGGCTTCGTGGCAAAACGAGTAGGAAACAAAGAAAAATCGACAGAAGATTTAAAAGTGCCAGAAAACCTGTCCTTTTTCCGTGAGATTTCCATTACAGGTGCCTTGGTGATGTTTTTGATGAATATTGTTGTAGGAATTATCGCACCAGTTCTTGTCCCAGAAGGTGGGAATCTGGTCATGTTTGCTGTTCAAGCAGGCTTGAACTTTGGCGCAGGACTCTTGATCATGCTTTATGGGGTCCGCCTATTGATCAACCAAATTATTCCAGCTTTCCAAGGGATTGCTGAAAAAGTCGTCCCTGGAGCCAAACCAGCTTTTGATGTACCGATCCTATTCAATTATCGTCCGAATGCCGTGATTATTGGTTTTATCGTAGCTATGATCACCTCAACGATCCTTGTGATCATTGTCAATACGACGAATGTTTTTGGAATCTTGATCGTACCATTAGTTATCACCAGTTTCTTTGAATGTGGCGGCGCAGCAGTTATTGGAGAAGGACAAGGCGGCTTGCGTGGCGCAGTCATTGGTACCATTGCCGCATCATTTGTGATGGTCTTGTTAGTTGGTGTATCTGCCGTTCTATTCAGCACAACGATTCAAAACTGGATTCTGATCTTTGGTGGCAATGACTTATCACTTTGGGGAATCATTGGTCGTGGTCTCGGCAGTCTATTTGGGGGAATTTAATATGTATCAATATGTTGATAAAATTCATGCATTACTAGAAACCGTTGAAAAAAAGGAACAGCATGCAATCGATGAGGCAATTCGTCTCTTGACTACAGCAAATCTAGAAAAGCATTCGATTTATATTTTTGGGGCTAGTCATGCGGGGATCTTGGCAGAAGAAATGTACTATCGCGCGGGAGGGATGATGACGATCAATGCGATCTTTGGACGAGAACTGATGTTGGATCGCAGTCCCATCACCTTTACTAGCAAAATGGAACGACTAGAAGGCTACGGCACCGCATTAGCGGAAATCCAGCCGTTCAAAGAAGGAGACGTGCTGATTTTACACTCAGTTTCAGGTCGTAATCCTGTCATAATCGATTTAGCACTAGCGGCAAAAGAAAAAGGCGTCAAAATTATCGCTTTAACAAACAAAACGTATTCGCAATCAGTCACTAGCCGCCATTCTTCGGGCCTTCGTCTGTTTGAAGTCGCTGATCTTGTAATCGATAATCATGGAGAAATTGGTGATGCAGGTTGTCAGATTAAGGGGATGGATCAAAAAGTGGGGCCTACTTCAACGGTGATTGGCGCTACGATCCTTAATACCATTATCGTCGAAGTTTGCCAACAATTGAAACAAGCAGGAATCGATTATCCGCCCATCTTTTATTCCGCAAATATGGATGGCGGCGATGAATTGAACCAATCATTGTTTGAACAATACAAAGAAGCCATTCATTATCAGTTGTAACGCTGATTGTACAGAAGTTTTAACTCAGAAAAAGAACTGTGAGAAAAGCATAATCCAAATGAAAACTGATCGTGTCAGAAGTTTTTACTTCTCATAAAATAGCAGCAAGACTTCAGTAGAGCCTTGCTGCTAGTAGATCTAAGGAATTCAATTGGGGCAAGTCATCTCGCAGTTCTTTTTTTGTGACCATTCCAATTCCTATAATTGATGTGAGCCTATGAAATCCCTCAGGAGCTTTGTGCTGTCTCACTTTACTCAAATTCTTCATATTCATTCGGATCTTGACCTTCAATACGTCCATCTTCTTTGTTCAAGCGATTGATTGCATTGATTTCTTCTTCAGTCAGTTCAAAGTCAAAAATAGCTAAGTTTTCTCGCTGATGGCTCAGGTTTCGGGATTTTGGTAGTGGTAGAATCCCGCGATCGACGTGCCAGCGTAAGATGACTTGACCCGCAGATTTTTGATATTTATTTGTTAGATCAGTGATGATGGATTCTTTGAGCGCCGCGCTGCCGCGGCCTAATGGACTCCATGCTTCAGTAATGATCCCACGTTTTCTGTTTTCTGCTACCATTTGTTCTTGGACCCAGTAAGGATGGATCTCGATTTGATTGATGGCTGGAGTGACACCAGTTGCCTCAATAATGGCATCTAAATGTTCAGGTTCAAAGTTAGATACACCAATAGAACGAATCAAACCTAATTTTTGCGCAGTCACTAACGCCTGCCACGCTTCAATGTACTTGCCGCGTTTAGGCAGTGGCCAGTGGATCAAAAAGGCGTCAAAGTAATCTAATCCCATGCGCGCCAGCGATTCTTGAATACTGGTCAGTGCATCATCATATCCATGATATTTTCCTGGTAATTTTGAGGTGATATAAAACTCAGAACGAGGGACACCGGATCGGCGAATCGCTTTACCGACGATTCCTTCATTGTCATAGTTCGTTGACGAATCAATCAAACGATAGCCATCTGCAATCGCTGCTTGCAACTGGCTTAAGCCTTCGCCACCGCGAATTTGATAGGTACCGATGCCCACGGCTGGGCGCATATTGCCGTCATTTAGTGTAAGTAAAGGTGCTTTCATATAATGATTCCTCCTTTTTCTTATACATTCTACTCTAACGCTTTTTTAGCTTTAAGGTAACCAACTTGCTCAATAAGACAAGAAAAGAGCAATGATTTCTTGTGAATGGAATCATTGCTCTTTTTATTCGTTTCGATCAATTTATTTTTCAGGTGGCGTGCCATACATTTTTGGTGTGACAGGATCTAGTTTTGGCGCTTTGCCTTCAACTTTAGGTGTAGAAAGCCATTGGTATTCACCTTCGCCATCAAGTGCTTTTCCTTTTGCCCAAGAGCCTTCTTTACTTTGATCTCCTTCAGAGAAATTGTAAAAGTCATAGGCGATGTCTAACCGTTCTTCATTACGAGGGAAAGTGCTCGGTACTAAGATTGTACCCTCTTTTTCTTCAAGTTCTTTGACAGCTTGTGCCCAAAGGTTTTGGTGATAGCTGTCCCGAGCTAATAGCACGGATAAGAGGTCTTTAACTCCACGGTCATCAATCATTTCATAGATTCGAGCGACTTGTAATCGTCCTTGTGATTCTGCATTTAAATTGGCACGGAAGTCTGCCAGTAAATTACCGCTGGCAATGATGTAAGCGCCACTCCATGGATTACCGACACTGTCAGCTGGACGTGGTCCTAAGCCAGCAACGATCGCATGTTGTGGATTCATTCCAGAGATAATTGCGCCAATTGCTGGGTCTTTTTTCATTGCGGCTTCTTGATCTTCTACCGGTGCACCTTCTAATAAACGAGCAACCATTGTAGCAAGCATTTCAACGTGTCCAATTTCTTCTGTCGCAATGTCCATCAACATATCTTTGTACTTTTCTTCTCCACGGCAGCTCCAACCTTGGAAGAGATACTGCATTGCTACACTCATTTCGCCATACTGGCCACCGATCAATTCTTGAAGATACTTCGCAATTAATGGATTTGGTTTGTCTGGTTTTGCTTCGAACTGTAGTTCTTTCTGATGTAGAAATATAGTTGTCCTCCTCTAAAATGATTTTTATTGGGCCCAAAAATATTCTCTCACGTTTATTTAGAATGGTCTAATCAAACGCTTGCTTTATTTCCGTATTAATAAAAACCGTTGAAATAGCGCTTTTTCTTGACAAAAAGCAGTCGCCATTAGATAGTTGAAGAGAAGTGAAGGAGTTAAAGGAGAGAGGCAAAATGTATTCGTACTATAAAATCGAACAGAACCAAATCAGAGAATCATCCGAAGAAGACTATAATTGGTTGGTAGTCAAACATGGAAATGAAGAAGAAAAAAAAGAGCTGCTGACACTTTTTGATTTACCGGAAGATATTTTTATTGGCTCCGATGAACCAGAGGAAGTTTCTCGATTAGAACATTTACGAGACACTAAATTAAACAATCCGTTTCTTTATACATTGATCGATCTTTCTTCAAATCATCAAGAACGCATTGAAAAACGCCTTGAACCTGTCACATTTATTCTTTCCAAAGGATTGATGATCACCTATGTCTCTAGAGAATCGAATCTCGTTGAGCGATTGATCGAGAAACATGGAAATGAGCTTCGACATTTTGAGGATATCATTGCTTTTGCCACATTAATGATCTATACCCACTTTATCAATGGGTTGAAAGAGATTAAAAAGCAAATCGACCAATTGGATGCGGCTGCCCGTAAAACAACCGAAAATAATGAACTATTTAATCTTGCAGACACAGAACGAGATATGGTTTATTTGGATCACACATTGAAAGATCAGAATCTTACAGTGAATCACTTGATGGAACGAAAAGAGTTTTTAGACAAACTAGATAATGAATCGTTAGTTTACGACATTAAACTGCGACAGAAATTTGCCAACAAGCTTGTCACGATCTATCGCGATTTATTGGAAACCATCGGTGGTCTATTCTCGGATATGATGGACAATAATTTGAACCATTTGATGAAATATTTAGATTCAGCAGCATTAGTGGTTGCAGTGCCATCATTAATTGCTGGACTTTGGGGGATCAACACTGGCGGACTGCCTGGGAAGGATAACACGATAGGAACGATTCTAGTCTTTGGGTTAGCTGTCTTAGTAGGCATCCTTACTGCTGTCTATCTTTCAAAGAAAGACTTTTCAAAAACAAAATAAAAAAGCAACTTTGTCTAGCATTGAACGCTGGGCAAAGTTGCTTTTTTTCGTGACTTCACAATCGCGAAGACTGTCCAATAAGCAGAGGGGAGAAGCGAGAAATGAAAAATATTAAGAAGAAAGGCCGGGGTACAATCCGAACAATTTATTTTTTACTTTACTCGCTATTGCATACGCTCACTTCTATCGCTGCTTTTTCTCATAATCCTTTTACATAGTGAGGGGAAGCAGGTTTCAAATACAAAAGGCAGAATCAAAGGAATGCCAATTGTTTTGATGTTTCATCAGAAGGATGTAGTGAATGAGGTGTGTACGACAATCTGGTTTCTTTGATTGCTTTTATTCATAGGGAAGATGACGGTTGAAAGCAGACAATGAAAGAAAATCGTACATAGTCTAGGTACCCTTTATCAGAAAATAACTTTTTGCTGATCAAAACGATTTCAAAGAGCTGCGGCAGTTTTTTTGACCTCTTGCAGTGAGTGTTAACGATTCCAAAAAAGTTGATTTATCCTTAATATAACAACGTTTTAAATTTTTTTTGTTTTTTTAAGAGCAAAATTTTTGTGTATTTTTAAGAAGAAGCGTAACATAATATGTGTAATAAATATTTCACAGAAAGAAGGAGAAAATTATGCATTGGTTATGGGTATTAATCGTAGGAGCTATTATCGGTTTGATTGCCGGAGCAATTACAAATAAAGGTGGATCAATGGGATGGATCGCTAACATCGTTGCAGGTTTAGTTGGTTCAGCAATTGGACAAGCATTGTTAGGTAGCTGGGGTCCTCAATTAGCAGGAATGGCTTTGATTCCTTCTATCATTGGTGCGATCATCGTTGTTGCTGTAGTATCATTTTTCTTGGGACGTTCAAGAGGTTAATCGTCAAATATATCAGCAATTTTACCTATTATCTTAAGGAGCAGCTTTTCGCTGCTTCTCTTTTTGTATAGACAAACTGCTTCTATCACTGATCATCGATGTTGTCTAACTGATGTCGCCAAATGCAAGCATTACCTTTGTCAGATTAAAAAATACTCGTTACACTTAATATAGAAAGACGAAAGAAAGGATGATCTCAATGAAAAAAATGTACGAAACAGCAATGATCAATCGTGGAGGCCGTGATGGCGAGGTCGAGGCACCAAACGGAAGTATGCACATGAAGATCGACCGCCCAGGAATCCATAGTGAAGGGACAAATCCGGAACAACTATTTGCGGCTGGATACGCATCTTGCTTCAACGGCGCGGTTCAACACATGCTGGAAGAAAATAATCTTGAGTCTGATTCTGAAGTCAAAGCACGGGTATCTTTATTTCAATTAGAAGATGGGGGCTACCAAATCGGGGTTGTTTTAGAAGTTTCTTTGCCAGGACTTGAGAAGGACCAAGCAGAGAAAATCGCAGAAGAAGCCCACGCATTTTGCCCATACTCTAAAGCAACAAGAGGCAATATTGATGTGGAAGTGACTATAGTAGAATAAGGGATTCTTAATGTTACTATAAATGAGATTATGAAAGATCCTATAAAGAAACGCTAGTAAAAGAAACATGTAGATACTGTAATTAATAGCGGTATATGTACGATTGATCGAATAGAACAAGGAGGCAAACAAATGACTCAGCGGGTAGCAATAATGATTTTAGTGTTGCTGGTCATTGGCCTCCTTGTTTACTATGTCCTAAAGTTTAAGCATTGGAAGCAGCAACGGATACATCAGGATATTGAAAAAAAGTTAAAACGGTATCCTATTGTTCAAGCAGCTTGGGAAAAGGCTGAAGCAAAACAATATAACATTCCTGGATTAACAGAAACAAGAATGGTGGTGCCGGAAACCGGCGAAAATGAGGTTTGTCAATGGATGACGCCGCAAGGGTTGGCTTTTTCTCAAGATTTTGTGTTTATTTCTGCCTACTGCTATGACCATCAGCATCATTCTATTATTCATGTACTGGATAGAGAAACAGGACAGCCGATCAAACTGCTGATTTTACCTAAACGGCCACATGTAGGGGGCTTAGTATATGATACAAAACGGGAACTTTTATGGTTGACAATCACAGGATCTGCTACTGGACGAGTAGCCGCTTTACGTTTGATCGATATCTTAGCAGATACATCTGAAGAGACGGGACAGCCAATCGCTTATTGGCTGACAACTGATCTCTTAGAGATTCCACAAGCATCGTATTTGACTCAAAACAATGATCAACTGGTATCTGGCAACTTCACACTAAAAGGTGAAGGACAGTTGACTTTCTATCTATTGCCGACGATAGCTGAAATGAAAACAGCAATTCGCCGCAAAGACAAAATCCAACCAACCGTGACAATGAGCAGAAAAACATCTGATAAGATTCAAGGTGTGGCTTTTTATGGCCATTATCTCTTAGCCAGTCGTTCTTATGGTCCTTATACCTCGGAACTCTTAGTGTCCGAGCGGGACTCTCCTAGCCGGATCCTAAAACGAATCAAATTTCCACCGTATTTGGAACAAATCGTTGTTTTAGAAGATCGTCTAGCAGTATTGTTTGAAAGTGGCGCCGCAGCGTATCGCGAGAAAGCCAATCCTGTGTTAGCCAATGTTTTATTACTAGACTTAGCAACGTTGCTTCATGCAAATAAACGTCCCAAAAAGATTGCTGCAACTAAAAAATAGTCGGACAACTCAAGATGATCACTGTTGTTCATAAAGAACGACAAGAAAAATCATCTAGCGATGTTCGACTATTTTATGAGTTTGAATCATTGAGCGTCTGTTGTATAGCAATGCGTATTAATCAATGATCGATCGTTGAATATCCAAAACAGTTCCTGTTTTCGCATCTGCTAAAAATTCGTAAGTGATCAGTTGTCCGTCTTCGGTCCGAGTAATACCGCCGGTATATCCTTGAGATGTCACTGCAAATTTACGAAGGGGTTGCTTCTCAAAATTGATCCAGGAACCTTCGATCGGACCTTCTTTTAAAAATGCTGCTTTGATTTGATCGAGGACGTCATCTGCATTCATCGATTGTTTTTTCTTCATCCATAATGTCGAGAAGATCCCGCCTGCAAAACCGACACCCACGCCGATGGCCAGGCCGTTTTTAAAATAATTGAATGGACGTTCATTGATCATAAATGTTGTGCCTCCTTGAAGACTTCTCCTATCCTGTTAAGGAATAAACGGAAATCCTTTTGTCTGTTTAGATTATTTTACCATAGTTTAGAATTTTTCTATAAGAAAAGAACCAGAATGAGTAATTTGCGTTATAATAAATATAGATTTGCAAGAGGAGGGAAGGCTTGTTTCGATTCAAGCCGAAAAAAGTATGGAAGAAAAAACGTTTCAACGAATCAAAGAATTAACAGAATTGCAAGGAACTAGTGGATTTGAACAGGATGTTCGGGCCTATATGCGGGAAGCGATGACTCCATTAGTGGACGAAATCCAACAAGATGGACTTGGCGGGATCTTCGGATTACGTCATCATTCAGATGCAGATGCACCACGCGTGATGCTAGCTGCTCATATGGACGAAGTTGGATTCATGTTGACACAAATCACCGAACGCGGGTTATTTAAAGTGACACCTCTTGGCGGTTGGAACCCTTATGTCGTTTCAGCACAACGCTTCACTTTAAAAACTGCGAAAGGCAACTATCCATGTATTTCTTCATCAGTGCCCCCACATTTACTACGTGGAACAGCTGGACAAAAAGCAGTAGAAGTAACGGACATTCTGTTCGATGCTGGTTTTGATTCTAAAGAAGAAGCGGAAAGTTTTGGCGTACGACCAGGTGACACCATCGTACCTCAAGTAGAAACAATCAAGACAGCGAATGGCAAAAACATTATTTCAAAAGCTTGGGATAATCGTTATGGCTGTACGGTTGTATTAGAAGCATTGGAAGCATTGAAAGAAGAACAACTGGGTCATACATTGATTGCTGGTGCCAATGTGCAAGAAGAAGTTGGCTTACGTGGTTCAAAACCTTCTGTCACGAAATTCCAACCAGATCTATTCTTCGCTGTTGACTGTTCACCAGCTGATGATACAGTGACGAAGAATGGGACTTTTGGGCATTTAGGTGAAGGTACACTGATGCGTATCTATGATCCAGGAATGATCATGTTGCCTCGGATGAAAGAATTCTTGCTGGACACAGCAGAAACAAACAATATCCCTTACCAATACTTTGTGTCTAAAGGCGGTACGGATGCTGGTGCAGCTCATATGGCCAATGAAGGAATTCCAAGTTCTGTGATTGGTGTACCAGGACGTTATATCCATACCCATCAAACACTATTCAGCATCGCTGACTTTGATGCTGCGAGAGAAATGGTGATCCAAGTCTTGAAAGGTTTGGATAAATCAACAGTTGCTACAATTGTAGAAGGAAAATAAAAATTAAGAGCTGTGATACGACTCAACGCTAGATCAGACCTATTTGGTTCAATTTTTGATCTGTTATTGTAACTGTTTACGATAATCAGGAAATGGGACAACTAGGGTGCTGTTTTCAGTGACTAGCATGGGCGTGTTCACAGCTCTTTTGCTTGTGAGTTGGTTCCCTGTTTTAAAAGGTGTATAATTTGATTAGAGAAAAGAAAGTGGTGAGCGTGTGATTGTTCCAAAAAATTTAGAAGAATTGGCAACATATGTCGAAAAAGGAAAGAATGTCTTCTTTTTTACAGCAGACTGGTGTGGGGATTGCCGTTATATTAAACCGCAATTGCCTGAGATCGAAGCAGATTTCCCTGAATTTCAATTTGTTGAAGTTGATCGTGATGCTTATATGGATGTGGCTGTGGAATGGAATATCTTTGGAATTCCAAGTCTTGTAGTGATCGAAGACGGCAAAGAACTTGGTCGTTTAGTCAACAAAGATCGAAAAACAAAAGCAGAAATCGAATCTTTCTTATCAAGTCTAAATTAAACTTTCGAGGTGAAAAACATGAGTGGGCAAAGATATCAAAATATTTTAGTAGGTGTCGATGGCTCCGACCAAGCCAATGAAGCGTTCAAAAAAGCAGTTGAAGTGGCACGACGCAATCAGGGGAAAGTCTATGTAGCGAATATCATCGATCAGCAGATCCCCACGATGATGGGATATGCTCCTTTAGATACAACGATCATTGAGCAGGAAAAGGATACTGCCCAAGAATTAATCGAATCCTGTAAACAATATGGTAAATCCGTTAATTTTGATTTGATCGAAGGGATCATTGCTTACGGCTCTGCGAAAGAAGCAATGGCCAAACAGTTACCAGAAAAATATGGGATTGATTTGATCATGGTAGGCCAATCCGGACTGAATGCAGTTGAGCGGTTTATCACCGGGAGTGTAGCGAGTTATATTATTCGCGAAGCGAAATGTGATGTGTTGGTTGTCTCTCCTAGCGAAGAATAAGCAAAAGACAAAGCTGTGACAGAAGATACAGAGACAGGAAAAAAGAGCAAGCGAGTGCTTTTTCATTCACTAGCTGCCTGTTGGTCTGATTTCTGTCGCAGTTTTTTTATGGATTGGGAAGTGCAGCGATTGTAAACTAAGAAAATTCCCATGACGAACAGACAAAAATTTGTTAAGATTATGGGCGGAATAAGTAAGAGGAGGAAGACAAGTGATTTTTTCATACAACAAAGAATATGTGGGCGATACTTTGATCGTGATCACAGCAGATGATAAAGGGCTGGAACAAACGGCTGTACGAAAAGGAAATGTCGCTCAAATCAAAAATGAAGAAGGTACGATCGTAGGTTGGAACTTCTTTCACATTTCTG
This sequence comes from Enterococcus sp. FDAARGOS_553, assembly GCF_003812305.1. Lineage (NCBI taxonomy): Bacteria > Bacillati > Bacillota > Bacilli > Lactobacillales > Enterococcaceae > Enterococcus > Enterococcus sp. FDAARGOS_553. Next base: position 134,558 of record NZ_CP033740.1, on the reverse strand, counting down.
ATACAGTTGCCATTGAAGGAAACGGACAAGTAGTTTTGACGAAACAACAAGTGGAAACTTTGAACCGATTGATCACAGAAGCTGGCTTTACGGAGCAATTGGCAATTGATTTAGAGCCGAAAATCGTTGTGGGTTATGTCAAAACATGTGAACCACATCCAGATAGTGATCATTTATCTGTAACGGAAACAGAAGTCGGAGAAGGCGAGGTCCTGCAAATCGTTTGTGGTGCTGCCAATATTCGCAAAGGATTGAAAGTCGTTGTTGCTAAACCAGGGGCAATGATGCCGGATGGGTTATTGATCTGGCCAGGAACGCTTCGTGGCGTCGATAGCTACGGCATGATCTGTTCTGCTCGTGAACTGCACTTAGCAAATGCACCATTGAAAAAAGGAATTCTTGAATTACCACAAGATGCCGTTGTTGGTGAAGCTTTTCCAGTTGGAAAATAATAAAAAAGATCTGCCACGTCCTGTTTGTGTGGCAGATCTTTTTTTGACTTGAATTTAGTTGCTGCTGTCAGTCGATTGTTCATTGATCGAAGTATCTACAGATAGAACGACTTTGGCTGTTTTTTCTTCTTTGCCGCGGTAGAACGTCACTGTGATCGTATCACCGACTTTGTGCTTGTACAGTGCAGATTGTAGATCTGTGGTTGTGCTGATGTCGGTATCATCGATTTTCGTGATGACATCGTATTGTTTCAATCCTGCTTGTTCAGCTGGTGTCGCGTTATTTACTGAGTATACGACTACTCCGTCAGTGACAGAAGATGGTACTTTCAAGATTTGTTCTTGTTGTTGCGAAGTGATTGAGCTTAAGTTGATTGTTCGAATACCCAATGCTGGACGAACAACTTTGCCGTCTTTTTCTAATTGGTTGATAATATCGACAACGTCGTTACTTGGGATCGCGAAGCCCATTCCTTCTACGCTGACACTTGATGTTGATTCAGAAGTGCTGGCGATCTTGCTAGAGTTGATTCCGATCACTTGTCCTTCAACGTTGATCAGTGGACCACCAGAGTTTCCTGGGTTGATCGCTGCATCTGTTTGAATCGCATTGATGCTGACTGCTTCACCAGATTCATTTTGATTCGTTACTTGACGATTCAGAGAAGAAACAATCCCTTGCGTTACAGAATTTGCAAAGCTAGATCCTAATGGAGAACCAATCGCAATTGCTGGTTCGCCAACTTTTAGTGAATCAGAATCGCCGAAAGAAGCAACCGTGTCTACTTTATCAGAAGAGATGCGTAAAACAGCAAGGTCAGTGTAAGCGTCTGTTCCGACTAATTCAGCTTTGACTTTTGTGCCATCAGAGAGAACGACTTCCAAACCATCTTGTCCTTCTACTACGTGGTTATTCGTAACGATATACGCTTTGTCACCATCTACTTTATAAATCACGCCACTTCCTTCAGAAGAAGCTTCTAGTGAACTGTCATCGCCTGAATTCTCAGTCCCTGATCCTTGACCACCTTGCTGACCAGAGCCAAATAACCCTTCGAGGCCATTCGCATTATTTTGTTGCAAGTTGATGATCGAAACGACTGCTCCTTGCACTTTTTCGACTGCTTTTGTTACATCGCTGTTGACGTCATATTTAACATTGGAGACTTTCGTTTGTCCATTGTTATCTTGAACACCGCTGGTTGCGGTCGTTACAGGTGAAGTCAAAGAAGAGCCCATCGCCAGATAAAGTCCGCCGAAGGTCAACAAACCACCAACTACTCCGCCAAGAATGCCAATACCTAATTTTTTTAATAAGCCGGAAGAAGGTTTTCTTCCTGGTGTCACATTTTTTCGTACCATTTGTTATTCCCCCTATTGAATTGTTTGTATGTATTTATTATATTCTTTCTTTCTGACAATAGTCTACTAAGAGATTTTGAAAAAAATATGAAGAAGATAGGGAGGATTTAGACCAAAACAATGAAATTTCTTTTTTTAGACTACCAATCATTTTTTTAGTAAGAAAAGAGTCACTTGAAACGATTCGTGGTATCAATGGTACTATAGAAGAAAAAATTGGTACGCGACATATATTCTGAAAAGAAATTCCATTATAATGATAGCGGAAGGTGAGTGGTCATGAATATTAAAATCGTCACAGTAGGCAAATTAAAAGAGAAATATCTGATTCAAGGCATCAATGAATACGTGAAACGATTAGGTGCTTATTGTAAAATCCAATTCGTGGAAGTTCCTGATGAAAAAGCTCCAGAAAGTATGAGTGAAGCTGAAATGCTTCAAGTGAAAGAAAAAGAAGGTAAGAAAATCTTGGCAAAGATCAAAGACCAGGAATACGTCTTTGCATTAGCGATTGAAGGCAAAAATCCCACCAGTGAAGCTTTTGCCCAGCAGATCGAGCAATTAGGAATCCAAGGCAAAAGCCAACTAGTCTTCGTAATCGGCGGCTCCTTAGGTCTCAGCCAAGAAGTGATGCAGCGCAGCAACACCCAAATCTCTTTCGGCAAAATGACCTATCCCCATCAGTTGATGAAACTGATTCTAGTCGAACAAATCTATCGTGCTTTTCGCATCAATACAGGCGCGCCTTATCATAAGTGAGGGTGTTTTCTCCACGAAAGAAAAAATAGTAAAACAGAGGAGTAACAAATGAGTGAACTTAACCATTTTTCTGCATCTACATTAGCTGCGTTGCAAAAAGATGAGCAACATCCTTACTATGTTTATTGTTTGGTTGATCCTAGAAACAACCAGACTTTTTATATTGGGAAAGGCAAAGGTAACCGTATTTTTGCACATCGTCAAGCGGCTCTAAGTATGTTAAGTCAATCTGATTATTTTGAAGAAGATGAATCAGCTAGAACATTAAAAATAAAAACTATCCAAGAAATAAACGGAATGAATCTGCAACCATTGAGTTATATACTTAGCTATGGATTAACTGAGAATGAAGCTTACGCTAGTGAAAATGCGTTGATTAATTATGCTCAACTGATTCAAGGACTCTCTTTGACGAATTTAGTAAAAGGACATGGTTCTAAGCCAATGCTAGTGGAAGAGGTAGAAGAGCGATATGGATTTCAACCCATATCTGTAAATCAAATAGCAACGGATGAGTTGGTCTTAGCAGTAAAAGTGAGAGATGCTTTTGAACTTTGTAAAGATGAGTCAGATGAATATCCGATTGACGACAAATTTCGTGATGATCATAATTTAAAATCTCGTACGCTAGGTAATTGGGTAATTGGTTGTGATAAAATTCATCGGATTCGCTACATTATAGCGATTAATACTGGAGCAGATAATGCGGTTGTTGCTGCATATAAAGTCTCCTCTCAATATTCAGGATCGAAGAAAAACGAAAACGGACGGACACGCTATGCGTTTCGTGCACTCTCTCAAAGAGATGATACGTTAAGAGAGCTGAATTTATACAAACGATCGTTGCCGGAGATTAAATTTGGTAGTGGAAGTGCAATTGCATATATTAATCATTAGAAAAGTGTTTCAAGAAAAGCCCAACACTAAAATGATATGACGGGATAACTTAAATAACAAAAATGCTGATAATTGATTTTTCTAAGAAAGAAAACCTTATAGACAATAGTTAGATGGAAGTTGCAATTGAGAAGAAATACATTGGAAAAGTATTGCCGGCATATTTGCTAATAATGGTAGATGACTACTTCTTCCTAATTAAAAAATAAAACCTCAAAAAGAACTGCTAGTGATAGGTTTCTCATCACTAGCAGTTCTTTTGTCAATTTCATTCGTAGGTTATTATTGTTTGTGAGAGATTGTTGGAGGTTCAAGATACTGTCGATATTTACTAACGATGATATCCATAATGATTTGATAGATAAAAGAATGGGTTTGAAAAATAGTCTCATGAGGGAAAAGAATAACATCATGAACGAAACGATAGTTACGAACCTCTTCATTTGCTGTGATTACGAAAATCTTGGCTTTTGTGTTTTCAAATACATTTCTGTAGGGTATATCATCTCTAAGTTGTTGTCGCTGTAAAAAACCGCCAGAGTTAGAAAAAATAATCAATAGTGTCTCTTCATCGGCTTGTTCTATGAATTCGATTTGTTTGAGATCACTTTGATAAGTAATAATAAACTTTCCCGCATAAGCCAATTTGTATTGAAAATCAATGGCTGCTGATTCGGAAAATAGCAGTCCAAAAGCACCTACTTTATTATAGGTAGTCAGACATTTTGCTAACTCATCAATACTTCTCATGTTGCTTTGCTGTTTGAACGCACTAATATCTTTAATGATGGCATCTAAATAATCATCATAACCATTTTTTTCAATTGGATTGATAATATTTGAAATGTAATTTAAGTCGAAATGGTATTTATTTTCAGCAAAGGTTGAGGATTTTTTTAATTCATAATAATCTTCAAATCCGATGGAACGAGCAAATTTTGAAATGGTTGATTTAGAGACAGTGCATAAAGTAGCTATATCAGAGATACTTGATTTATCGATAATGCTATAGTTATTCAAAAGTGTCTGAGCGATATGGTAGTAGGTAGAAGAAGTTGTTTCATTGTTAAGAACAGTCAATAGTCTAATAATTAAGGGTCCCATAAATACTAGCTCCTATCTGTGAAAGAGTTTCCAAAAAACGAAATTTTTATTTAATATGTTGAAAAAATTGTATATTACACATGTATTATAACAAACATAAACAAAATTGATAGGAGTTGTAACAATGGGGAAAAATTATAGTGCTCTTTCCAAAAGTATTATTGATTATGTTGGTGGAACAGAGAATATCATTAGTCTTTATCACTGTATCACTAGATTGAGATTCAAGTTAAAAGATGAAAGTATTGCACAAAAAAATACCGATGAAATTAAGAAGATTTCCGGTGTCTTGTCCGTCGTCGAAGCAAATAATCAGTACCAAGTCGTTATTGGAAATGAAGTGGAAGATGTCTATAAAACGATCATGGCTAACTATGACATTAAAAGCGCCTTGGGATCAGACGAGTCGGAAGCATTAGATGATGACCGATCTGGAAATATCTTCATCCGCTTCTTTAATACACTGTCTTCCATTTTTAATCCGATTATTATGCCTTTAGCTGGGGCAGGAATGATTAAAGCCTTGTTAGTGGTTTTAATGACCTATCATTTTATGTCAGCAGATGGAAGTACCTATAAGATTCTTTCAGCAGCCGGCAATAGTGTATTTTTCTTCTTACCGTTATTTTTGGCTTTTAGTGCGGCCAGAGTGTTTAGAACAAATCAATTTATTTCATTAGCAATTGTAGCAGCACTTTTAGAGCCTAATTTCACAGCATTAGTCACAGAAAATGGTGTGACGGTTGATTTCTTAGGTATTCCAGCAATTTTAATAGGGTATTCTGGAACTGTCATTCCTGCGATTATTTCCATTTACCTCTATTCAAAGTTAGAAACGCTGCTAAAGCGAATGATTCCAAAGAGTTTAGAAATTTTTTTGTTGCCAATGGTTGCCCTTCTTATTATGGTTCCGCTAACTGTGTTAGTTGTTGGACCAATCGGCGTTACATTAGGGGATGGGATTGGAAGCGCTATGAACTTTATCAGTGACCGCAGTGGGTTACTGGCTGGTTTGATTATTGGGGCAGGATGGACTTTCTTGGTAATGATTGGCATTCATTGGGGTGTTGTGCCAATCATGATCAATAATCTTGCAGTCTATGGTTATGACGTTATTCGACCAATGGTTGCGGCTGCCACTTTTGCAAGTGCAGGTGTGGCGTTAGGCGTATTTTTAAGAAGCAAAGATAAAAATGTTTAAAGTGCTCTCGCTATCTGCGATTGTACCAGCTTTACTTGGTGGGATAACTGAACCCATCGTCTATGGCTTGTCGGTAAAATATAAAAAACCATTGATTGCCCAAACAATCGCAGGTGGAATTGCTGGAGCTTTCATGGGAGCAATGCAGACAAAGGCGATTGTCTATGTTTTTCCAGCATTAACAACGTTACCAGCCTTTTTGGGTGATACCTTTGTTTATTACCTCATCGGAATCGCTCTTGCTTTCTTCCTGTCAGCAATTTTAACTTTTGCTTTTGGACTGGGAGAAGAATCTTCATCAAGTAATGATGAAACAGAAGGTCAAGTCAATACAATCAGTTTACCATTGGATGGGGAAGTGATTGAGTTAGAAAAAGTCAACGATCCAGTGTTTTCAGAAAAAACGATGGGTGACGGATTTGCTGCAATACCAACTGATGGCGTAATTAAAGCACCATTTAGTGGAAAGGTCGAACTGGTTTTTCCTACAAAACATGCGATTGGATTAAAGTCAACATCTGGTGTAGAAGTATTGATTCATATTGGCATCAATACCGTTGAATTAAACGGCAACTATTTTGATTTAGCTGTTAAAGCAGGCGATGACATCCAAAAGGGGCAAAGAATCGGAAGTGTGGATATTGAAGGCATCCAGTCTGAAGGCTATGATCCAACCACGATCCTTGTAGTAACCAATTTGGATGATCTTGATGAGGTAGACATTATCGACTCTAAGGGTAAAATCATCCAAACTTTCACTGGCAAAAAAACGATACAAACAGAAATAATAGCATAAAAACAACAATCTGAAAGAGGTAATCGAATGAATAAAAGCTATTTTCCCAAGAACTTTCTTTGGGGCGGAGCAATTGCGGCGAATCAAGTAGAAGGGGCTTGGAACGTTGATGGAAAAGGGATGTCGGTAGCAGATGTCGCAATGTACAAACCTGATGTAGATAGGACAGATTATATCAGTCAATGGCACGTGTCTCCTGAACAAATCGAGGAAGCCATGTAGTCAAAAAACGATAAGTTATTTCCGAAAAGACGAGGAATCGATTTTTATCATCGTTACAAAGAAGACCTGGCATTAATTAAAGAAATGGGACTGAAATGCTTAAGGGTATCTATTGCATGGACAAGATTATACCCCAATGGGATTGAAAGTGAACCCAATCAAGCTGGAATCGATTTTTACGTAAGCTTATTTAAAGAGATGAAGAAGAATGGGATTGAACCTCTAGTCACATTGTCTCATTATGAAATGCCATTATATTTAGTCAATGAATATGACGGCTGGGTTTCCCGAGAAGTGATCGACATGTTTGTACGATTTAGCAAAACTTGCTTTGAACATTTCGGAAAGTATGTAAACTATTGGCTGACTTTCAATGAAATCGATAGCGTCTTTAGACACCCCTTCACTACGATGGGAGTGGTGGAAGAAAAGTACAAAACAAAAAAAGAAGCTGAAGAGGCCATTTATCAAGCGCTACATCATCAGTTTGTAGCTAGTTCCCTAGCGACTAAATATGCCCATCAAATCATTCCTAATGCGCAGGTGGGGTGCATGGTTACAAGAGCTTTAGCTTATCCGTTAACCTCAAATCCAGTGGACGTGATGCTAGCCCAACAACATAATCGGGAGAACTACTTTTTTTCTGATGTGCAGGTTTTTGGAACGTATCCGACTTTTGTCAAAAATTACTGGCAAGAGAACAATTTTTCCATTGAAATGGTGGAAGGGGATGAGGAGATCATTCAGCAACACACAGTGGATTTTGTCTCTTTTAGTTATTATATGTCTATGATTAAAACAGAAGATGAAGAAGATCGGGAAAAAGTTGGCGGAAATTTAGTCACCAGTGTGAAGAATCCTTATCTTGATACAAGTGATTGGGGTTGGCAAGTAGATCCAACAGGATTGAAAATTGCATTAATCGACATGTACGATCGTTATAGAATGCCTCTGTTCATTGTTGAGAGCGGGATTGGTGCTTTTGATGCGTTTGAAGATGGAAAAGTGCATGATGATTATCGCATAAAGTATTTTGAAGACCATTTTAAAGCGGTCAATGAAGCCATCAGAAAAGGCGTTGAAGTAATGGGTTATACTACGTGGGGATGTATTGACTTAGTAAGTGCATCGACTTCTCAAATGTCAAAACGATATGGATTTATCTATGTGGATGCGGATGATGAAGGGAACGGAACCTATGATCGGTTTAAAAAGGATAGCTTTTACTGGTACAAACAGGTGATTGCGACTAATGGAGCTTCTTTGGTTAAAGAAAATAATTAAGGATTAAACATCAAAAAAATTGAGAGCAAAGTTGTTTGGAAAGGCAACTTGCGTCAAAAGGTCCAATCATCTTGATTCGATGGTTGGACTATTTTATTGCAAAGCTGGGAAAAATAGCTAGTCGACCAAAGGCATCAAAAAAGGCGAACCGCAACTCTTAGGGAACAAACGAGCATTTTGTCATTAGTTGAAATATTTAAGCAAACTTGCGAAGAAAAGCGCAAAGGATTCAATGTTTTCAAAACAACTACACTAAACTGTTTTTTTATTTTTATGGTCCTAAAAGTAACCTTCGCAGTTCTAAATCCATAGCAATGCCATGTAATGTTATTTATCAATCTCATGTATGAGGAAGTTGTGAGAAAAAACTTCGCAAAAATTTAGTAAGCATTTAGTATATGGTCTGCTACTATATGTACACTGAATACTCCTTAAGGGTGGTTTAATAAATGAAAAAAAATGCTAGTAACAACGATGGGTCTACTGCTTTTTTTGGCTGGCTGTTCCGCAAATAAAACAGAGGAAACATCTTCTACAGAAAAAGTCGTGACAACGGAGTCAAGCACGTCTCAATCAATTTCAACCAAAACAGCTAACGCTACGAGTACCGAAGCGTCTAAAAACAGGACCACTGAATCATCTGAACAACAATCGTCAAATGAGCAAAGCGCACAACCACAAGCTTCCACGAATACTGCACAAGCAAGTCAACCGGTGACACACGTTTTGTGGGATGCTTCCAAGTCTGCAGAGCTTGCGACGTTTATGCAGAGTTGGGGACAAGAAATGGGGCAGCAATATCGAAGCTATGACGACCATGTGCAAGCGAATTACTATGGTCTCCAAGTACCTCAAGATATTTTTGATGGTAAATGGACAACCGTCATTAATCAAACGCCCGTCTCGGTGGAGTGGTCAGAAAATGGTGAGGGACAAGCCGATTTTCAGATTGTGGCAATCTATTCGGACATCGACCATGCTACACCAGCTGGAGGGCATCTCTATTTCTTTGGCTTCCAGCAAAAGCAGCCAAAAGTTCTAATCACACAACAAAATCAAGGAAATCAAAACAATTATCTGTATTTTAAAGAGACAGCGAATGAATCATTAAAAAATGCATTTATTCAGCTTGCCAATCGTTAAACAGTGCTAAGATGAAGAACACTTGGAACTGAATGGCATGAAAAAGATTTTGAAAAAATTGTCGGGCTTTCTGAGTCAGACAAAAGAGGGTATCCAATGAAGAAACACTACTTTATGGCTTTTTTACTTAGTTTATTCTTTTTATTTGCTCTGCCAGTGCAGGGAATGGCAGTTGCTGGGGGACACGGCGGTGGTTCGACCAGTCGTGGCGGATCCGGTGGCGGCTTTGGCGGTGTCACAACAGTTGATGACTATTCGGATCATTATTCCAGAGCTTCTTGGGGAAGACGAGGGTATGGATATTATAGCCCCTATGGTTCATCATCAGTTATAGAAAATTATGTTTTGGTTGGGGCGTCAGTAGGCGGAGCCGCGATTCTCTCTTTAGTTAAACGAAAAAAAGACCAACGAACCAGAAGGAATGATTTATTCGCTCAAATTCCTGGTAATAAAAAGGAAAAGAAAAAACTGCTTGACGAAATCCAACAGACTTTTTTTGCGATCCAAACCGCTTGGGATCAAGAAGCACTTGAAAAATCCAGCAGACACTATACTGAAAAACTATTGTTGGAACACAGTCAAGTATTGCAACAGAATAAAGAGGATGGTATAAAAAATCATACAAAGAAAGTCATCCTACATCAAGTGGAGAATTATCGACAACTTCGTGCAGACAGCTTCTCCATTCGAATTGATTTCAGTTGTTGCGATTATGTGGAAGACCGGGTGAGTAAGCAGATCCTCTCAGGAAAGAAACATCGAAAACAATCTTTTTCTCAACTATGGTATTTTAACTATTCTGAGAAAGAGGGGAAATGGCAGGTTGATTTTATTCAACCAATTGATTTGGATTAAGCAAGAGCGGGCTGGTGATAGTCGTAGTTGTTGGGTTAAATGCATGCATACGATGAAACATTCTACTAAGTTTTAGGTTTTAGTTATTCGAGTTAAGTTATCCAGTAAAGTTGCTGACTCCTAATGCCTGACGTTTCGTACCGACGATAATCAGGAGGCGAAATAAAGGAAGCATTTCTATACGCAAACAGTTCAAAAAAATCTTTCGATCAGATAGACGGTTACGAACCGCTTTATCAAATCGAAAGATTTTTTTTCGGATGATCATTTTTTGACAAAAAAATATAAGCAAATTTAACTGGATAAAAATCAAAGAACCCCATCGTTTGACGAGTATCGAATTCTATATGAATAACTGCAAAAACAATGCGTTCAGCGTGAATCATTTCATTTTGAAAAATCTCAAATCAACTACAGTTTCCTTACCGGTTATGATTTTCTCAAGATATCAGTGCCTCTTTGATTCTGCAGTCCGCAGCGCATATGCGTCGAGCAAGATTCTAGCAAGGATCGAGAGGGGCAGTCTTGAACGAACTTCATAGTCTGGAAAGAAGGAGCCTTCTGATTTGAAGCCAACAAAAGGAATTTCGATATGCGCCATTAAGCTAGAGTGCCGATTGGCTGTCAGCAGAATGGTACCGATCTCCGCTTCATAACAGTTTTCAGCTGCGGTGATCAATTCTTTGGTTTCACCATTTAAAGAAACGAAGATCACGATATCTTCCTTTGATAGTTTCTTACTGATGTTCTTAATGATGTTGGGATCGGTATGCATCTCACAGTATTTGCCAGTAAGCTGAAATTTGACCATCATTTCTTGAGCAATCAGTTCAGAAAATCCACGAGCAAAAATCATGATTCGTCTAGCAGCTTTGATTCGTTGGATCGCGTCTTCGATATTGCCGCTTTCCACCATATTGATCGTGCGGATCACTTCTTGTTCATTCTTTAGAATCGCCGTCTTTATCCCTTCGTCCACCTTATCAAGCGCTGCAAAATTGATATTGGTATTATCTTTTTCTTTTAGTGAATGCTTGAAAGCAGTAAACCCCTCGTATCCTTTTTTCTTCATGGTACGAACAACAGTCGCCGTTGAAACGTTTGCATATTCACTTAATTTTATAATGGAGCAAGACGGAATCTCAAGGATATGACTTTGGATAAAATCCCACAGGTATTGCTCTGACTCACTTAATTTTGTATCCATGTTCTGCCTCCCTTCAGCTAGTCTTTATTGTAAATCGAAAGATTCACCTACTTCAAGGTCATGAAGTATTTCTTGTAAAAGTTTTCAGCGGTTTTGTTTATTTATGAAAACATTTACATCAAGTAGTGATCCATAATAGGTTTGTAGGAAAGGAGGGGCGCAAATGGCTGTTTATACATGTACGTTAAATCTAGCGATCGATCTTTTTATCGAAACAGATGAGATGAAACCATTTCAAGTGAATCGCACAAAGGATGATGATATCCAAGCCAATGGAAAAGGGGTCAATGTCTCATTGATCATGAAAAAACTTGGTATCGATAGTACAGCATTAGGGTTCAAAGCTGGTTTTACTGGTAATTATATTGAGGACTACTTGCATCAACAAGCGATTCAGACCGATTTTATTCCCGTTCCGGGATTTACGCGAATCAACGTTTTTACGCATGTAAATCGCGATAATAAGGAGTACAAACTTGTGAATAAGGGACCTGAAATTTCAAAAAAGCAGATCAATCTTTTGCTAGAACAAATTAGACATCTGCAAGCTGGTGACTATCTCTGTGTATCTGGGAGTATGCCACAAGGTGTCTCGCCCAAAATTCTTATAGCAATCAGTCGTATTTGCTTTGAAAAGCAAGTGAATCTGATTATTGATTCAAGTTATTCAGAGGTGTTGGAATGTCTGCCTTATCAGCCTTTCTTGTTAAAGCCCAATGAAGAAGAGCTGCAAGCATGGTATCAGACCGAAATCAATGATCGCAAAGGCTATATCGACTACGCCAAACGATTGGTGGCTAGTGGTGCGCAACATGTGCTGCTCTCTTTAGGAGGAGAAGGCGGCCTTCTCTTGACAAAAGATACGGTCTACTCTGGAAACTCTCCTAAAGGCAAAGTAGTGAATACAGCATGTGCTGGAGACACGTTGTTAGGAACATTTCTTGCAGGGTATTTAACAGGTGAGCCGCTGGATGTCAATTTGAAGAAAGGATTAGCTGCTGGAAGTTCAACCGCTTTTCGTAAGGGACTAACTGATTTTTCGGATGTTGCAGAGTTGGAAGAACAAATTGAAATCAAAAGAAGGAGCGAATAAAAAATGACCACTTACAAGATTGTTGCTGCAACGGGCTGTCCCACTGGGATCGCCCATACCTATATGGCACAAGAAGCGTTGGAACAAGCCGCCAAACGCAAAGGAATAGCTATTAAAGTAGAGACTCATGGACAAGTGGGGATAGAAAACCAGTTAACGCCAGAAGAGATAAAAAATGCAGATGCGGTCATTATTGCTGCAGATAAAGATGTCCAAGCGGAACGTTTTGCGGGAAAACGCGTGATCAATGTTCCGGTCAGCAAAGGAATCAAAGATGCCGATCAGCTAATTGAAGAAGCATTGAGAGGGTCGCTGATTGCAGAAAACAAGACGGTCGATGCATTGGAGCAAGCAGATGGGGGAATGGCTGCTGGAATCGGACATAGTATTTATAAAAATCTGATGAATGGTGTTTCTCATATGCTGCCATTTGTCGTAGCAGGGGGCGTGATCATCGCCGTCTCATTCGCAATCTGGGGTGTCTACTCTTTTGATCCTAATGATCCCACCTATAATCCGACATCAGCGATGTTAAAAGGAATTGGGGATACAGCAATGGGAATGATGGTCCCTATTTTAGCGGCTTACATTGCTGAAGGGATTGCTAAACGACCTGGTTTGGTGGTGGGATTTGTCGGCGGCCTGTTGGCCAATGCTGGTGGCGCTGGTTTTCTAGGCGGGATCTTTGCTGGATTCTTAGCTGGGTACTTTATTCTGTTCTTGCAAAAAGTCATGAAAGGATTACCGAAACAATTAGATGGATTGAAGGCTATTTTCTTATATCCAGTGATTGGTGTTTTAGTCATTGGTGTGGTGATGTCTTTGTTAGCAAGCCCGATGGAGGCGATCAATCAAGGTATGATGGATTTCTTGGCAGGATTCCAGAATTCGAATCCATTGATTTTAGGCATCATTGTTGGCTGTATGTCCGCATTTGATATGGGCGGTCCCGTCAATAAAGCCGCTTACGTTACGGGAACGGCATTGTTAGCTCAAGGAAACCATACCTTTATGGCAGGTGTTTCTGCGGCATGTATCGCGCCACCATTGATTACGGGATTTGCTGTCTTATTTTTTGGGAAATATTTTGATACGAACGACCGCAATGCAGGGCTAGTCAACTTTATTTTAGGATCAACGCATATTACTGAAGGGGCGATTCCATTTGCAGCCAAAGATCCTCTGCGTGTTCTGCCTACGATGATGTTGGGTTCATCGATCGCAGCGGTTTTGACCTATATGTTTGGAGTCCAAGTTCCTGCTCCTCATGGCGGCTTCTTAGTATTGCCGGTTGTCACGGGGAAAATTGCTTGGGTAGGTTCGATTTTACTTGGCTCGATCATAGGTGGAGTGATTTTAGGGTTCATCCAAAAACGCAGTGTACAAAAACGTGAAGCAGAAGTTTCAGCTGATGAATGGAAAGAAACAGCGAAAGAATAGAAAAGAGGAAGACAAATGACGTTGATCAAAACAGACCACATTTTTATGAAGCGAGATTTTGTGACACAAGACGAAATAATGACCTTCCTTGCAGCACAAGCAGTTACTCTAGGCATCAGCAGTGATCAAGCTGCTGTTTATAGAAAATTGCTAACAAGAGAAGAGGAGAGTACAACGGGGATGATGGATGGATTTGCTATCCCTCATGCGAAAGATCACAGTATCGAAGAAGCCAATGTCATCATCGTCCAATTAAATAGCAAAATCGATTGGAAAAGTTTGGATGGGGAAGGAACTGATTTTATTATTGCTCTTTTTATACCTGATTCAGAAGCGGGAACGACACATTTGAAACTATTGTCTCAAGTGGCACGGCTTTTGATGCATAAAGAGGTGACAAATTGTTTGAAGCAAGCACAGTCTCCTGATGAAATTGCCGAAATTTTAAATGGAAAACTGGCAGAAAACTAAAAAAGGAAGTAGTGAAAGCATGACATTATCAAATAAGCAAGCATATATCCAACAGCTATGTAATGAAAATGGCATTATTAGTGCTTTAGCCATTGATCAACGAGGGGCTTTGAAAAAAATGATTGGCAGATTCCAAGACCATTCAGTCACGACAGAGCAAATCAGTGCCTTCAAAAAAATCGTGTCAGCCGAGTTGACGCCCTATGCCTCAGCAATTTTACTAGATCCAGAGTATGGATTGCCAGCAGCCCAAGTTCGGGATGAACAAGCTGGATTATTGTTAGCCTACGAGAAAACCGGTTATGATGCTTCAACTCCGGGTCGTTTGCCTGATCTTTTGTCCAACTGGTCTGTGAAACGGCTAAAAGAAAATGGCGCGGATGCTTGTAAGTTTTTGCTCTATTATGATGTGGACGAACCTGACGAGATCAATGATCAAAAGAAGGCATTTATCGAACGGATTGGTTCGGAATGCCTTGCTGAAAATCTACCATTTTTCTTAGAACTGGTTTCTTATGATGCTGCTATCCCAGATACCACTTCGAAAGAATATGCTTTGAAAAAACCTCATAAAGTAAATGATATGATGCGAGAATTTTCGCAAGCATACTATGGCGTTGATGTCTTGAAAGTGGAAGTCCCTGTGAATATGAACTATGTAGAGGGCTATGCGGAGGAAGCTGCTTATACTAAAGAAGAAGCGGCGGTTTATTTCAAAGAGCAAGCGGAAGCAACGGATCTGCCCTATATTTTCTTGAGTGCAGGGGTTTCAGCTGAATTGTTCCAAGAAACACTGCAATTTGCCAAAACATCCGGCTCAAAATTCAATGGCGTACTTTGTGGACGAGCAACCTGGGCAAACGGTGTAGAGCCTTTTGTGACTCAGGGAGAAGGTGCGGCGAAAGAGTGGCTGCAGACCCAAGGACGTACAAATATTGAAGCGCTAAACAATGTTCTGCAAAAGACTGCTACACCGATTCGCTTGTAATAAAAACGTCCTTTAGAAACAACTGAAATTCAATTCTATCGGTTCCTTCGTTCTCTTCAGTGAATGAAGGGCCTTTTTGTTTGGATGAACCAAACGAATAGCGGTCAAGAATTTCTAGTTAGGTGGTAGAATAAAGCTAGTATTCGTTGTTACAGATAAATAAGGATGCGTTCTTTTCCCGAAAATCTGAGATAACAGTAGGAAAAATGTTGTGTCATAGAAGAAAGGAGTTTTCGATGGAAACTCGTGTATTAAAGTATTTTCTAGCAATAGCCGAGGAACAAAATATTACCCAAGCAGCTAAAAAGCTGAACATTACGCAACCCACTTTAAGCAGACAAATTCGAGAGTTTGAAGAGCGTTTGCACACAGAATTGTTTGTGCGCCAAAATAAGAAACTTTATTTAACAGAAGCAGGTCTGTTTTTAAAAAAGCGCGCAGAAGAAATTCTTGAATTGAATCAGAAAACAGAACAAGAATTGTTCAATTATCAGGAGACGATTCTGAATGGACAAATTGCGATTGGTTGTGTGGAAGCAGAAAACTCCTATTTGCTCACACAAATCATCGAAGAAATGGTTACTGATCACCCCCAAGTGTCTTTTACTATTTTTAGCGGAACTAGTAATGATATTCTGGAAAAACTTGATAAAGGCTTGCTTGATGTGGCGATTTTGATTGATCCTGCAACGACGGATCAATACAATCGGCTGACCATTGCCTAAGAAAGAAGTCTGGGGGCTGTTTGTTGCAAATGAACACCCGTTGGCTGATCAAAGCAGTATCTCACCTGCAGACATCCTCACCACACCGTTGATTTGTTCGAGTCGTAAAGAAGTTTTGGAAATGTTTTGCACGTGGGGGGGATTCGTTGAAAAAGAGTTGACAATCGTTGGGAGATACAATTTGATTTTTAATGTGCTTTTATTGGTCGAAAACAATGTTGGTGCTGCTTTAGCAATTGCTGGAGCGATTCATCATCGAGAAAACCAAATAAAATTCATCCCCTTTTCGCCACCTCTGGAAACGAACTGTGTTCTGGTATGGAGGAAAGAGACGATTTTGGCGCCGACAGTCCAAACATTTTTGAAGAAATTCAAGCATGCTTTGCAAGCATAGAAATCAGCTTAACAAGTATTGGACGTTATGTGGATCAAGCAGTAACATGAACTTGTAAGTTATTGAAAGGATTGCCGCTTTATTGATTGTGAAAGCTGACAAAATGGCACAATGGTATCAGACAAAGAGGTATGCAAGGAGGAGACAAGCAATGGCAAAATTTGAAGAGGTAAAAGATGGCGTGATTTTCCCAAGTGGCGCAAAAAATGAAGCGTATGCCCAATACTTTGTTGAACAAAGTTATTTAAACACTTTAGTTGCAGACCCCTCGGTCAATGTTGGCGTTGGGAATGTAACTTTTGAGCCAGGTTGCCGCAATAATTGGCATATTCATCATGATGGTTATCAGATTTTGCTGATTACTGGTGGTGAAGGCTGGTATCAAGAAGAAGGAAAACCAGCCCAATTTTTGACAGCAGGAGATATTGTCGTCACCCATGATGGCATCAAGCATTGGCATGGCGCAGCAAAAGATAGCTGGTTTGAACATCTGGCTATTACTGCCGGAACGCCTGAATGGCTCGAAGCTGTGGCGGAGGAAGACTATCAGCAGTTACAAAAATAAGGAGGCAATGAGAATGAAAAAACAAACAGCAGGAAGCGAACGATTGGGTGACTTCGCCCCTCAGTTTGCGGCATTGAATGATGACGTATTATTCGGAGAAGTGTGGTCTAGAGAACAAGAATTGTCCGCCAGAGATCGCAGTTTGATCACTGTTGCCAGCCTTTTGACACAAGGTGTGCCTCAATTAGAAGCTCATTTACGAATCGCCAAAGAAAATGGTGTGACTCAAGCAGAGATCGTTGAATTGATCACACACTTGGCTTTCTATGCCGGATGGCCTAAAGCATGGTCGGCATTCAATTTAGCCAAAGAAATTTATGCGGAAGAATAATTTTTCAGTCCTTTTTACCAGCAGGTTGATTCATTGGTTTCTCCCTTTTTCTGTAGTAGAGTAAAGATAAGCACTTACTAAAGAGGAGGAGTATCATGAAGGAAACACAATTGACGATCGAGACATTGCAACGGGCCCAAGAACGATTTGAAGAAACGTTGGCGCAAATGAGTATCGCGGAAGCGAACACGATGCCGGAGCCACTGATTAAGTCAGTCACTTGGCTGATCTGGCATACCGCTCGCGAAATCGATCTGCAGATTTCCGCATTAGCGGATCAAGAACCACTTTGGCTAGCGGACTGGACGAAGCGATTTGCTTTGGATTTGCCTGACGATACAGAAGATTGGCGTCATACACCAGAAGAAGCCGCCAAGGTAATTGTTAATCAAAAAGAACTATTAGTGGATTATCTTTCTGCTAGTGTCGAGTTAGCAGTTAATTACCTTCAGTCTATCGATGAAACTAGCTTATCAGAAGTGATTGATGAGAACTGGACGCCAGCTGTGACACGACAAGCTCGGATCGTCTCCATCGTCGATGATGCAGTCATGCATTCGGGCCAAGCAGTCTATACAAGGAGATTAGTGATTGGGAAATAAAAGTTTTTAATGACATCAGAAATTTGAATCTTTGGCTGTTTTCTTGAAATATCGCTAAAATCTTCTTTAGAGCATTTACACCGGTGACGGGTTCCCTTATGATAAGCAAGGGAACCCGTTTTTTTGGGGTAAATCATTGATGACAGGAGCAATTAACATAAATGAGAAATATTAAACTTACGATTGAATATGATGGCAAGCGCTATCTGGGGTGGCAACGTTTAGGCGATTCTGATCGAACGATCCAAGAGAAAATTGAAAGTATTTTGACACAAATGACAAATGAAAAAATCGAAATCATCGGGTCTGGACGTACAGATGCAGGGACGCATGCGAGAGGACAAGTAGCCAATTTCAAGACAGCAAGCGATTTGTCCCCCGAAAAAATGTTGCAATTCCTGAATCGCTACCTACCTCAAGACATCGTCATCAAAGAGGTCGCAGAAGCCTCTGAACGGTTCCATGCCCGTTACAATGCGACCGGCAAACAATACAGTTATTATGTTTGGAATAGTCCGATTCCAACCGTATTTGAACGTCATCGGAGTTTTCATTGTCCGCAAGAGCTTGATTGGGACAAAATGCAAGCAGCTTGTGAGAAGTTTATTGGCACTCATGATTTTATTGGCTTTTCTGCATTAAAAAAGACCAAAAAATCCACTACTCGTACAATCGAGGAACTCTCACTCACAAGAGAAGGAGATATGCTGCGTTTTCGCTTTAAAGGAGATGGCTTTCTTTATAAAATGGTACGGATCATCACCGGGACGATTTTAGAGATTGGTGCGGGTACAATGGACATTTCGGCGATCGATGAGATATTTACGAATCAAGTCCGAAAAGCAGCCGGAGAGACAGTGCCTTCCCAAGGATTGTTCCTAGATGCTGTTTACTACCACTAAAAAAATAGAGCTTAAAAGTAAGGTGACATTATGGAATTTGCTAAGGCAGATTTTGATTTATTCGATCGTGAGGTATTTGCCTTTAAACAAATCAAAGACATCTACCCACCAGAAACAATTCAGCGGCTGAAAGAGGATTATCAGATGAGCTGGCAAAAATGGAAACATATCCAAATGACTGTCGCAACCAATGTATCAGCAGACCTTCAACCGAAAGTTGAGAGTTGGACGAATGGTTGGAATTTGCGCAGTCATTTTTGGTGTGCTTATCGGAATGAGGCACATCCGAATCAAAATGCCTGCCTAGCTGCATTGATCAATCAAAAGCAATATCAAGTCTATTTCATGTTCCAACATTACAAAAGTGGCCAACGTTCAGGGAGTTTAGCAGCCTATAATGACTTACGCTGGCAGATTGAAGAATGGAGCAAAGACAAAAATTTGGCTGATTATTATATTTGGCCACAGGTGGAACATGAACTAGAAGATCATTGCCCATTAGCTGTATACCTCTCAGAGCCGCAAAAACAAAGACAACTTGAAGAAAAGCTGCAAGGACGCAGTTTTCAAATCGGCAAACTTTGGTTTCCATCAGAGAGCATCGAAGATGTTGAGAGATTGACGACTGAAGCATTAGAAGAATTAAGTCCATTGTATTTTTCACTAACAAGATAAACAATGCTCTTAAGATAACCAAACAGCAAAATACCTCGAACTGAACGATAGCTGATTTCTGTTCTACAGGAATTTCAGACCCTCCTATGTTGATGGTCTGTACCGCTATTTGTTCGGTTTTTTTGTCATTTAGAGAATTTTTTCTTTGGTCAGAAAGCGAATCAGTAGGCCAGATGAAGGAAATATGGTAATTTGCATATAAATCATTTCAAGTAATTGCAAGAGGATGGAACACTTCAAAGTTTTGCTGGCAGAGAGGATGAGAAGGATGGACGAGGAACGATTAAGTCAGCTTTACAATTTGATCATCAATCCAGGGACAAGAGATTGGGAACGATCCCAGTTGTTGGCAGCCCGAGATCGGTTAGAATCCGGACAAGAACAAAAAAATGTCCTATCAGAGTTGGAAGCTGCTTTGCGACCATTGGCACTTCGAGGCAACTTGACACCGGATTTTCAGGATTTTTATGATCAGTTAAGAGGGATAGAAACAACTCAAACAACTCAAAAAACAAAGACACATCAAATCACTGACTGGAGTCATCAAGAAACAGCCATTTTTGCGGGGGGTTGTTTTTGGTGTATGGTGGAGCCTTTTGAACAGAAAATAGGGATCACTTCTGTTCTTTCAGGATATACCGGCGGGAATATCCCGCATCCCACGTACGATCAAGTCAGTAGCGGGTTAAGCGGACATGTAGAAGCAGTGGAAATCATTTTTGACAATCGGTTGATTACGTATGAGGGGCTAGTCTCATTGTATTGGCAGTTGACGGATCCCACAGATGCTGGTGGACAGTTTCAAGATCGGGGAAAGCAGTACCGACCAATCATTTTTGTCGGAGATCCGCAGCAACAAGCGATTGCTGAAGCGTCAAAAGAACAGCTGCAAAGGGCAGGTCATTATGCAAAACCAATCATCACAGAGATTAGACCAGCCACGACTTTCTGGCCAGCCGAGAATTACCATCAAGGGTTTTACCAAAAAAATCCTCATCGGTATCGCCGGATTCAACGTGCCCGCAAACAATTGCTGGTCTATCAGCGGATTAAGCGATTCTTCAGTGGAACCAGATAATTGATAAAAGTGGCTGGTCAGAATAGGCAGAACAGCCGCTTTTGTTTCACTTTGATGCAAATGATTTAGACAATCGGCTAAAAAAAGATCGTTTTTTTTAGAATAACGTCCAAAGAAAGCGGATTCACATTCGCGTAAAATAGAAAACAGGAAGATAGGCAGAAAAGGAGAAAAGGAAGAATCATTCCCACAAAAAAGCGGTGTATTTGTATGTCCGACAACTTCAAAGGATTCACCAACGGCATCTTGTGGCCGTTTATTAGTAGTGGACAGTGCAGGGAATGATTCTTAGGGAGGAGTGGCTCAGAGAACTTGTAGCTGAATAGCAAGTAGTGAAAGGGGTAGTTTTTTAAGAGTGATCTCATTTTGATTTCAATAGGTAATCGGCAGTAATTGTTTTATAAAAGGAGAAAGCAGGCCCCGTTTGAGTTTCTCTAAATGGAATAACCTATTTTGCTAGTTACGTAATAGACTGAATCATTCGTTTTTTTCAATGCATTTATTTTTATCCAAAAAAGGACGTGGAAAAATGAAAACATTTAAAAAATGGTTTTTTTTGCTTGCTGCTATGTTTGTAGGAATGTTTTATGGCATTGCTGTACATGCTGAAGAAGCAATTGACCAAATCGTTGCACCAACAGGATTTAAAGCTATTTTGGTTTTAGTTCCATTGGTCTTGGTTTTAGTTCTTTTATTTAGAAAGGTAGATATGATCATTGCTGGACTGGTTGCTGGTATACTAGCAATGATCATCGGAGGTATCAGTTTAGCAGAAGCCAATACGCAACTGCTGGAAGCTGTGCCAACGATGTTGAGTATCACTGTCCCCATCATCAATTCTGCTGTGGCAATGGCTGTTTTCAAAGCGGGAAGCTATACGGCAGCTTTGACTTTGGCTAAACGAGGAACAAAAGGCAAGGTAGAATATGTTTCTGCATTTATTGTCATTTTGCTTGCAGCAGCTACTTATATGTCTGGTATTGGCGGCGGCAGTGCAATGGTGATCGCACCACTGGCTTTTGCAGCAGTGGGAGTGGTTCCAGAATTGATTGCAGCCATGTCGCTAGCGGCAGCTGTCTCGTTTACAACTTCTCCTGCCTCCTTAGAATCAAGTATTGTTTCCAAACTGGGCGGCTTTAGCGTTTCTTCTTATGTTGTTGAGATGCGTCCTTTTTGGTTGTTGTTTGTCGTGTTAGCTATCGCTTTGGCTTTTTGGGGAACGAAGCGCCGGCACATCGGCTTTAAAGCTTCTGCAGAAAATGAATATGAAACAAAAAGTAATGGCGAGTTGTTCAAAATCACATTACCAGCGATTTTCTTGCTTTTTGCAGTTATATTCGGCCCGCTAGTCAATGAGTTGATTGGTTTTGTTTTCTTCACACCGCTTGTTTATATGGTGATCACATTAGCATTGATTTACTTATGTACTGATTTTTCAATGAATCAATCGGTGGAAGCAATGGTAGATGGATCAACGTATATTCTGACTCGTCTTTTTCAAGTGGGAATCTTCTTGGCATTCATCAATATCATTGCGCAAACAGGAACGTTTGCCGTCATTGCTGGGGTAGCTCAAAATGCACCGGAATTTGTTGTAGTACCTGTGGCGATTTTAACCGGAGTCTTGATTGGCATTCCTGCTGGAGCGTATGTGGGCTCAGTGTTGACACTTGTTTTGCCAGTCGCCGTTTCCCTAGGATTCCCACCGATTGCTTTAGGTTTTGTCACAATGGGCGTGGGCTTAGGCAGTCAAATGAGTTTCGTCAACATCACGATGCAAGCATTATCTTCAGGATTCCAAATCCCCATTTTGGATGCGGTCAAAGGAAATGTGAAATGGCTAAGTCTTGCTTCAATTATATTGTTGTTCATTGGTTTGATTTTTGGGTAAGTAAGAGGGAGGAAAAGAAATGGATCTACTAATTAAACAAGCAAGAATCGAGGATGGAGAAGAGTTAAAAGACGTTGGCATTACTGCTGGCAAAATCGTCGAGATCGCACCATCCATCGAAACAGTTGCAAATGAGACCATCGAAGCCAATGGACGAGTGCTGATTCCCGGTCTTGTAGAAAGCCATATTCATTTGGATAAAGCATTGATCGCTGACCGTGAACCCAACAATTCCGGCACACTGCAAGAAGCTATCGCGGTTACTGCAAAATTAAAGCCAACTTTCACAGAGGAAGACATATACCAACGGGCAAAACAAGCACTTGAGATGCTGATCGTTCATGGTACGACAGCTGTGCGGACTCATGCAGAGTTTGATCCAGCCCAAGGATTTACGGGCTTTGATACGATCATGCGATTAAAAGAAGAATACAAGGATTTGATTGATATGCAAGTTGTCGCATTTCCCCAAGAAGGAATCTTCAAGGCGCCTGGTACTGATAAGATGATGATCGAAGCAATGGAAAAAGGTGCCGACGTTGTAGGGGGAATTCCTTATAATGATGCACCAGCCAATGAGCATATTGATTTGGTTTTTTCGATTGCCAAACAGTTTGATAAAGACATTGATCTCCATCAAGATTTCGCCGATGAAGCGGATGAGACATCAATTGTTTATCTGTGTGAGAAGACCATTAAAGAAGGCTATCACGGGCGTGTCTCCGTAGGTCATTTGACCGCGTTGCATGCGATGCCGCCTGAAAAATTAGCAGAAGTCATCTCATTGATGGCGGAAGCACAAATCAATGTCATGCCATTGCCTGCCACCGATCTTCATTTAGGGGCGAGAAACGATCCTTATAATGTGCGTCGTGCAGTCACTCCGATTCGCAAATTAAGAGATGGTGGTGTAAATATCTGCTTAGGAAGCAACAACATCCGCAATGCCTTCACACCTTATGGGAATGGGGACTTGATTCAGATTGCGATGCTAGCTGTTCCAGTTGCCCACTTAGGTGGGGCTGCCGACTTGCCGACGGTTTTACCGATGATCACTACCAACACGGCGAAAGCGTTGAAACTAGCTGATTATGGATTAGCTGTTGGTAAAAAAGCCGATCTTGTATTGTTAGATACAAAGTCGAAAAGCAATGCATTGATTGATATTCCCGAACGGGTTTATGTGATCAAGAACGGTCGTGTAACGGTTAAAATCGAGAAAACGATCGAAATCTTACGTTAAGGATCATGGAAAGATATTCTTTAGTGGAAAGAGGCGGAAATCAGTTCACTGACACAAAGGATATACCCTAGCTAGAGTTTGTTTTTTGATTCAAGGGGACAAAAACGACTGATTGCTGATCCATTGAAGTGGAATAGCAACATTTTAAACACAACACCTGCTCTTTTTTCTGATAGGAGAGCAGGTGTTGTGTTTTTTTGGGGGAAAAAATGAATAACAAAATCAGCTGCAGTGACTGAATATTTCCTTCCTTTAGATACCATTACTTCACAATATATAGTATTTTTTAATCTTTTTCTTACACTCTGTTCACTATATATTGTATTTACTTTTTTTAAAGATTAGGTAAAATGGATCTTGAAGTTTGGAAGGAGCGCTGTTTTTGTCATAATCGTTTAGCAGGGATTTGTGTCGAAGTGAGGCAAACAAGCATAAAGAATCCGCCATTACGACTCTGAGAAACGCACGAGTTTAGACGACAACCTGTTAGCAGAAGAGTGCCCGTTATTGGAAAAAGGACCTTCAATCTTGTAATACCTGCTGGATTTGATACACTAGAGAGGTTGCCACTGAGACATTAGTCGCGAGAAATCTTTTGTTATCAAAGAGAAATCAGTAAACAAGGTCTTTTATGAGTATTTTGCTGCTAACCAAATGCCATGTAAAGATACGCCTACGTTTTGAATCAGCTTCAGTGTTAGGTTTATCAGTGAGGGAAAAAGCGAGACAAGGATGGCTCAACGATATTTTAGTAAGAAGGATGGATGCATGTGTTATTGATAGCAGGAACGATTGGAGCAGGTAAAAGTAGTTTGACCGATTTTTTATCGAAGGAAATGGCTTCAAAACCATTTTATGAAAATGTTGAGGACAACGATGTGTTACCATTGTTCTACTCAAATCCAGAAAGATATGCTTTTTTGTTGCAAATCTTTTTTTTGAATAAAAGTTTTCTTGCAATGCGGGAAGCCTTGTCTCACGATGACAATGTGATCGACCGTTCGATTTATGAAGACAGCATGATGTTTCATTTGAATGCAGATCTTGGAAGGATCTCACCAATGGAAGTCGAGCAATACGACAATTTATTGAACACGATGCTGCGTGAGTTGGAAGACTCCGCCCCAATGAAACAACCAGACTTGATGATCCACATCAAAGTTTCTTTGGAGACTATGATCGATCGGATCGGTAAGCGAGGACGTTCGTATGAACAGGTGGCAAATGATCCAAGTTTGTATGATTACTACAAATTGTTGAACGAACGGTATGATGCTTGGTATGAAAATTTTGATGTCTGTCCGAAAATGCAGATCGATGGGGATGAACTAGATTTTGTAGCAGACCCTCAAAACTTGAACAAAATTATGAAAATGATCGAAACAAAGCTAGCCGAGATACGTACAGGAAAAGAGAAAGGAAGCTATCAAACCCAGCGGGCTGTCGTAAAAGGCGATTTCTCAGAAAAGTGATTGTTCCATAGAGTCTTCCCCTTCACAAGTGAAAAATAAAATCAAAAGAGGGTGCCTGTTTTCAAAAAAACATGCTAAAATCATATCGATACTGAATGGCTGCCAAAGTTGAAGCAGAGAGGGGAAAGGCAATTGAATGTAGAGAAATTTATTGCAGCACGAAAGGCTGTTGGGATGTCACAAAAAGAACTTTCAGAGGGTATTTGCACACAAGCAACTCTGAGCAGGTTTGAAAATAATGGACAAGTCCCTTCCTTGAAAATATTGATCAAGTTATGCAATCGAATCAATCTGCCTTTAGTGGATCTTTTTTCTTCAATCAATGTGGTGAATTCACAACTAGATGAACAACTAGAAAAAGCTGAATTTTCGCTGATTACCAGTGAATTTGAACAATTGGCTCAAATTTTGGAGAAAATCGATCCCAAAACGATCAAAGACGCCGATTTAAGAGCTCGTTATTATTATCTTAAAGGATTCGAGATGGTTTTTAACCAGGCGCCGTTTACGGATGTCTTGTTCCATTTTGATCAATTGCTGATGTCAAAGACGACCGACACAGTATTTCAACTGCTGGCCTACACGGGGATCGGCATCGCTTATGCGCGTGAAGCTGAGTTGGAAAAAGCGGAAGTATATTTCGATAAAGTATTTAGCGAAATTTATACGTATCCCATCCAGACAACGGAAGACATCTGGCGCGTTTTGAATATCGTTTTCCATTGCGGGGTTTTTTACGCGCAAACGAATGATCTTGAAACCAGCAACGCACTATTAAATTATGCGATCGCCATTTGCTCAGAGAATCATTTGACCTATTATCTGGCCCGTGCAGCTGCACAGTTGGCCAAAAATGCCCAAGCTGCCGGCGAACCAGCTTCTGTCATTCTAGAATTGATACAAGATGCACTTGCGTTTGCAAAAATCAACAAAAATCGGCTGTTGATCAATGAGTTAAATCAGATGAAAAAACAGCTATAATGATGCATGACTAAAGCAAATGAAAATGAGTCGTTATTTTTGATCCGTTTTATAGGGAACAACCTTTGATCTAGCAACGAAAGATCGAAGGTTGTTCTTTTTTTTATATAAGATTAGCGCGGTTTTGTATATAAAAAAATATATAATGATATTGACAAAAATGTTTTAAAGGAGTATTCTCTGATTGTGAAAATACTAACAAAAATGATGGTTCGCTAGCGAGTCGTTTGATTTTTGGAATCAAAGAAGGGATACAAATGGGTGAAAACTTTTTTCGAGAAGAAACAAGGGTCATTCATCGAATGGGTACAACCATCACATTACAAGTTGCCCATAACGATCCAATGTGGTTACTATCAGAATTAGAACGCCTGCTGCATGAATATGAAACACGATTTAGCGCAAACGATCCCCACTCAGAATTGATGGCGGTGAATCACGCAGCTGGTCAACATCCTGTGGTCGTCGATCCAGAACTTTATGAGCTGATCAAAATCGGCAAATATCATAGTTGTGCAGCAGACAGTCACTTGAATATTGCGATTGGTCCTCTTGTCCAAAGATGGCGGATCGGATTTACGGATGCAAAAGTCCTCACACCCTCAGAAGTAACTGCACTATTGCCATTGACAGACCCGCAACAAATTCGTCTGAATGAGGAAGAGCAAAGTGTCTTCTTGGAAAAACAGGGAATGCTGCTAGACCTCGGTTCATTAGCTAAGGGCTACATTGCTGATAAATTACGAATGTACTGTCATCAGAACCATGCTGTTTATGCTTTGATCAATTTAGGTGGTAATATCGTGACCTATGGCGCGTCTCCAAAACATCAGGATGGTTTTTGGCGTATAGGTATCAGAGACCCCCAAGGAACAAGGCAGCAATCATTGGAGATCATCAAAGTCAAGAATGCCTCTCTTGTGACTTCTGGTATCTATGAACGCTATTTACAGCAAGGAGCATCCGTTTATCATCACATCATTGATCCAAAAACAGGCTTTCCAACCAAAAGTGACTTAGCGAGTCTGACCATTGTTTCTAAGTCATCGTTGGAAGGAGAAATCTGGACAACTCGTTTATTTGGTAAACCGATCGTTCAAGTGGTGGATCAATTGAAAGCTCAGACCGGAATCGAAGGAATTCTTGTCACAAGGGAGAATCGGGTCTGCCACACGTCAGGGATCAAAGAAAATTATTTTGGAAAGGAAGAATAAAAAATGAAATTTATAGGCTTAGTAGGAACCAACTCATCACGATCAACGAATCGCGATTTGTTAAACTTCATGAAAAACTTTTTTGCTAGTGAAGCGGAGATCGAACTTGTCGAAATCGCCGGTCTTCCCTTATTCAATAAGCCGGAAGACCATGAGTTGCCGGAAGCAGTCAGAAGGATTGCAGAAAAAATTGAAGCTGCTGATGGCGTGATCATCAGTACCCCAGAATATGACCACGCCGTTCCAGCTTCGCTGATCAATGCCTTGAATTGGCTTTCTTATGGTATTTTTCCTTTTGTTGATAAGCCCGTTATGATCACAGGGGCGTCGTATGGCACACTAGGGTCTTCCAGAGCACAGGCTCATTTGCGGCAGATTTTAGATTCACCGGAATTAAAAGCACGGATCATGCCAAGTTCAGAATTTCTTTTGGGGCACTCATTGCAAGCTTTTGATGAACAAGGACGCCTGAAAGATGAAGAGCAAGTAACAAAATTGCGGGAGCTATTCAGTGATTTTCTCTTGTTTGTGACGATCACAAGTCAGTTACAACATGCCCATCAAGCTAATAAACGTGAAGCAGAAAATTTTTCTTGGGAAACCATTTAATTGCGATAGGAGATAGAAAAGATGAAATTAATCGGTATCGTCGGATCAACAGCAGAAGTTTCAACCAATCGAAAATTATTAACATTCATCAAAAAACAATTCACCGAACTTTTTACTTTGGAACTGGTCGAAATCAAAGATTTGCCATTATTCAATCAAGATGATGATCAAACGAACAGTCCAGAGATCCAGCAACTAAATCGAAAAATCATTTTAGCCGATGGCGTAATCATTGCTACACCAGAACACAATCATACAGTACCAGCAGGCCTGAAAAGTGTCTTGGAATGGCTTTCATTTAAGATTCATCCTCTTGAAAATAAGCCAGTAATGGTCGTGGGTGCTTCGTATTATGATCAAGGAACTTCCAGATCACAGTTGCATTTGCGTCAAATCTTGGATGCCCCAGGAGTCAATGCACTTGTGATGCCGGGGAATGAGTTTTTACTAGGAAAGTCAAAAGAAGCTTTTGATGAAGATGGGAATCTGATCGATCAACGAACAATTGATTTTTTAGGCAGCACGTTAGCAAGCTTCGTCAAATTTATTAACGTAGTCTCTGCATTAGCTGGACCTAAACAATTGCCACCAGAAGATTTACATGCGACTGGGAAGATCGCTACAACGGTGGAAGGCGTTGATATGTCTGATGATCAATGGCTTGAGAAAGCTGCAGAAGCAGTAGGGGCCGTTTCTGGAAATACTTACGTTCAGTTAAATCGTGGATTATTGACCGTCGATCAAATCAATTACTTTTTAGATTCAATGCCGATGGAGTTGACCTTTGCGGATAGCAATAATCAATTCTTGTATTATAACTTGCGTCAAGAAGCCCATGAAATGTTGGCAGCTCGTGTTCCCGGTCAGGTGGGCAATCCATTAGCAAACTGTCACCCTGAAAAATCATATAAAAATGTGGAATGGGTGATCCAACAATTGCGCAGCGGCGCTACAGATGCTGTTCGGGTTCATGTACCAAAACAGGTTCCAGAGAAATACATCGTCCACAATTACCAAGCCATGCATGATGAAAATGGCGAATATGCAGGTATCAACGAGTATATTCTAGATTTCAAACCAATCATTGAATGGTATCTGCAACAAACCGGTCAAAAATTGGTGGGAAACGAAGATGCTGTCTCTAGCGCTTCTGTTCACGAGAACTCAGATGCTGTTACCAGTGCTTCTGTCCACGAAGATAACGCAGAGTCAGCTACGACAACTGGTGCGCCAGAGGCTGTCGTAGTCGATGCTGTTTCTAGTGCATCTGTAAAATAAAAGAGGACTAAATTTTTCCTATCCTAAAGGAGATAGAGGAATAAAATAATTCGATCAAAACTAACTGAGTGCAACTTCTTGTTTGCTCCAGAATAGTTTTGATCTTTTTTATATCACTTGAACCGTATAATTGACGGCAATGAGAGAGCACTGTCTTTTCTGATAGATTAACTGAGATCAAGTGATTCACGAAACTTTCTTGAAAAGTTTGCATATTTCGATTTTCATTCCTATAATTGATAGAGAGGCCGTTGCCTCTCTGCTAGAAAGTCGCTGCTTGTTTTTTCATTGTTAAAAATCTTCCATCTTCTATAGCTTGCTTCATCAGTTATGCCGTGTTTTTCATTGAAGATCTTGTTTTCTTCTGATCATTTACATACTAATTTTTTCCCAAACAACCACTTATAAAAGATGTCGCTCCCAATAGGGGCTAGAGGAGGAATGTCATGAATTTAACTACCAAACTATTACGTCCATTGGGCTCTGGCATCGCAATGGGCGTTCCTTTGATTACTGGGATTCTTTCCAAAGACCCCATGATTTGTTCTGTTGGAGCCATGGGAGCTTTTTCTTATTTGGCTTTTCAGCACCGTTCCTTCAGTTACAATATAAAAGCAATCCTGATCCACGGTTTTGCATTGTTGAGTGCCTTTATTTTAGGGGCGATTACTTCATTGATTCCTTGGAGTGCACCGTTTATTATCGGCTGCTTGTCCTTCACGGCTTTTTTACTTTCCAAAATCTACCGCTTGCCAAAACCAGATTATTTCTTTGTACTGATGCTCTACGCAACGGGATTCAATTTTCACCATCAAACACAGAATGTGACAGCTGCTTTACTGGCGATTCTTCATCAAAGCTCCTATCTTCTTTATGGAATCGTAGGTTCTCTGGCGGCTGGGTTGCTGATCTCCGCTGCAGAAAGGCTGCCTTTTCATTTACCCAAAGATCGCTTTCAGCAGCTTTCTCTCAAAGATAAGTATTATGTCGCTCTTTACCACCAACCGGAAATGATCCTAAAAGCGATGCATTTTTCGATGATTTTATTTATTGCTACTTATAGTGGATATCTGTTGAGAGCAAGCAATGGTTATTGGATCTTGATTTCTGCAGCCGCGGTACTCGCTGGCGAACATATGGAAAACATCAAAAAAAGAACAATCGGTCGTGTGCTAGGAGGAATAGTTGGGCTCTTATTAGGTTTCTTACTCATGGCACTGGATTTACCATTAGAAGCAAAAGCTGCTATTTTGATTGTATTGAATGTATTGACGGAATATTTCATGCCTGTCAATTATACGATCGCCAACTTTTTTACCAATCCGCAAGTGCTGCTTTTGATGACTATCGGCAGTAGTTTTGTACCACTCCATCTGATTCCTTGGCGTTTCTCGGGAACATTGATCGGTAGTTTATTGGCTATGGGATTGATTTTTCTCATGGATTTTGCGTTAAAGCAAATCCAGCAAAGCATGATCTATCGCAAAGAATGATTGCTTGTTGAATTATGCTAGCTGACTTTAGAAATTAGTGCTGTCTGGCTTTCTATCTGCCAGAATTTGCTTTATCATAAAGAGAGAATGACAGAGCACAAAGCGAGGGGAGCAGATGCAGGAGATTTTTGAGAAGTATCAGCGATTGTTAGCAATCGCTGATGCTGGGATCTATTATGGCAAGGATATTTATGATCAAGAGCGTTATGTCGAAATGAAAGAAATTCTAGTGGAATTGATGAGCCGATCGACGGAAGAAACAACCGATACGCTTAAACTTGTGCTAGATGCCAATGAAGGGTATCCAACACCAAAAGTAGATGTTCGAGCATTGATTCGCCAGGATAACAAAGTCTTATTAGTGGAAGACATTCATACAAAAGAGTGGTCTTTACCGGGTGGCTATGCAGAAGTCGGTTTCTCACCCAAAGAAAACGTTATAAAAGAAGTGTTGGAAGAGACAGGATTAGTTGTTGAAGTTGACAAACTTTGTGCAGTATTTGATACTAATCTGCGCAAAGACATTCCACAATTGTTTCAATATTATAAATTAGTTTTTGCCTGTTCGATCAAAGAAGGTTCTTTTGTGACGAACAGTGAAACCTCTGCCAGTGGTTTCTTTACGTTGGAAGAGTTGCCGCCGTTGTCAATGAAACGAACGACAGCAGAACAATTAAAGATTTTGATTGAGGAAGAGCAAAATTTTGTGGATTGATCATTCACAAAAACAGTTTAACCAATAGGTCAGCAAAAGAAATCCTGATAGGATCTTTCTGTCAGGTAGGATTGGCTTTTCTGCGGAAAAGATGATCGTTCTTTGGCTGCCTATTTTTGTTTCTGACAGTACAGACTTTTTTTGTTTTTGCTATTCAAGTGGTACAATCGAAGCATAACGAGTATGAGGCACTGTGTATGGGAAATAAGCGGTTTTAGCATCTTAAATGAAAATGAAAATAGTTCTGAAATTTTTAGAAAAGTTTATTTACTTGGAGGAAAAGTTGGTATATCATTGATTTCGTTGTTTTATTAAGGATTCAGAGGGAAAATAATCGCGCCTATCTGAATAATGGAGGATTCAAAAAATGAAAAATGTGCTTCACTCTTATTTTGGGCTTGATGAGCTCAACACGACCATCAAGCGGGAACTCTTGGCTGGATTCACGACATTTATTTCAATGGCCTATATTCTTTTTGTCAATCCAACGGTCCTTGGTGCTTCTGGTATGGATGAGGGAGCGGTCTTTACAGCCACAGCATTAGCAAGTGCCCTCGGATGTATTTTGATGGGAGTCTTGGCAAAATACCCGATTGCGACAGCTCCTGCGTTAGGAATCAACGCGTTCTTTTCTTATTCAGTCTGTATCGGGATGGGTGTGCCTTGGCAAACGGCACTAGCCGGTGTTTTTGTCGCTTCGCTGATTTTTATTGCAATCACGATTTTTAAACTTCGTGAAATGATCATTGATGCGATTCCTTCCGACTTGAAATATGCTATTTCTGGTGGGATAGGCTTGTTCATTGCTTTCCTTGGTCTTAGTGAAGGTGGGATCATTGTTTCCGACGATTCAACGTTAGTTGCCTTAGGATCATTGAGTGTAGGTACGACATGGTTAACGATCTTTGGCTTGGTCATTACGGCTGTGTTGATGGTTCGTCGAGTACCTGGCGGGATTTTCATTGGGATGGCAGCGACGACCATTCTTGGTTTAGTGACAGGTTTGATCCACGCACCAAGTTCGATCGTTTCGGCAGCACCTAGTATGTCGTCGACTTTTTTAGTCGCATTGAAGCATGTCGGTGACATCAACACATTGCAAATGTGGGTCGTTGTCCTAACATTCTTACTAGTCACTTTCTTTGATACTGCCGGTACGTTAGTTGGTTTAGCCAATCAAGCAGGTTTCATGAAAGACAATAAGATGCCTCGAGTGGGGAAAGCATTAGCGTCAGATTCGACAGCGATGTTGGCAGGATCATTACTAGGAACTTCTCCAGTAGGCGCATATGTGGAATCTTCAGCAGGGATCGCTGTCGGCGGTCGTTCTGGACTAACAGCTGTGACCACAGGTATTTTCTTTTTGTTTGGTCTATTCTTTTCTCCGCTTTTATCAGTAGTGACCTCTCAGGTTACAGCACCAGCATTGATTATTGTCGGAGTACTGATGGCGCAATCACTAAAAGAAATCAAATGGCATGAAATGGAAATCGCGATTCCTTCTTTTCTGATTTTATTAGGCATGCCTTTGACTTATAGTATTTCTGACGGGATCGCGCTAGGTTTCATTTTCTATCCAATCACAATGATTGCGGCCAAACGTGGTAAAGAAGTTTCACCGATCATGTATGTGTTATTCTTTGTCTTTATTGGTTTTATGTGGATCTTGAACGTTTGATCACGAGAAATAAACGGATGCTTGCTAGCTCTTTCATGAGTAGCAAGCATCTTTTTTTGTGGCTTCCTATCTTTTGATGAAGTGAATGGCATCCGAAAGAGAATCAGTGCTTATTTTTGTTTCAGTTCTTGGTATAATAAAAGAAAAAGCAAAGTAGGGTGACTATGGTAACGGTAACGATTAAAGATATCGCTGAAAAAGCAGGCGTTGCGAAAAGCACCGTTTCCCGCTATTTGAATAATGGCTATGTTAGCGAGCAAACACGTAAAAAAATTGATGCAATTATTGAAGAGACCGGCTATCGGCCCAATACGTTTGCCCGCAGTTTAAAAGCACAAGACACAAAACTGTTGGGAGTGATCATTCCTAGGCTGGATTCTCCTTCCACCAACAGTGTGTTAGAAGGGATCGATGAAACAGCTCGAAAGAATGGGTATCAATTGTTAATCACGAATTCTAATCAAAATGAAGAACGCGAATTAGAAAATATTGAGATGCTGGTCAAGCAAAAGGTTGCTGGTATCATTATGCTGGCTAGAGAGATCACGAGTGAGCTAGCACAAGTCTTGCAGCAATTGACCGTTCCTGTACTGATGTTGGGTCAACACTTACAAGGAGTCCATTCGATTGTCCATGATGATTATCGTGCGGGAGAGAAACTGGCAGAGTATGCAATTGAACTCGGCCATCGGTCTTTTTTGTTTATCGGAGTGACTGAAAAAGACGAAGCAGTAGGGATCTTGAGAAAAAAAGGCTTTACGGATGTGGTCGCTCAAATGGAAGGGACCAAATTATCTTTCATCGAAACGTCTTTTTCCAGAAGTGAAACCTATCAAAAAGCTCGCTTATTTCTAAAAGAGAATCAAGCGACCTATTTAGCCTGTGCCACAGACAACATTGCTGTTGCCGTATTGAAAGCCGCGCATGAGTTAGGCTTGCGAGTGCCGGAGGATTTCTCCCTTAGCGGCTTCGGTGGATATGATTCGACGGATTATGTCTTTCCGACGATCACGACCACTCACTATCCTTACCATCAGTTAGGTGTCGATGCGGTGGAAACGATCCAGAAGTTGATCCAAAAAGTTCAAGTGCCAGAATTGATTAAGTTACCGAATCAACTGGTGATCAAACAATCAACGATTCCCATAGAACAAATACCATAATGATTCGTGAAAGGGACTGTGCCATAAGTCTCCGACAAGTAACACTATCCGAACCTTAACTATTATTGCTCCTGCGGTGCAGTGGCTCCTCGTCGCAAAAGTCCGAGGAATCTATCGCAATAGCATATGATTTGGTTTAACTTGTTGGATGATGACTTTGTCACAGTCTCTATTATTGCTCCTGCGGTGCAGTGGCTCCTCGTCGCAAAAGTCCGAGGAATCTATCGCAACAGCATATGATTCGGTTTAACTTGTTGGATGATGATTTTGTCACAGTCTCTATTATTGCTCCTGCGGTGCAGTGGCTCCTCGTCGCAAAAGTCCGAGGAATCTATCACAATAGCATATGATTCGGTTTAACTTGTTGGATGATGACTTTGTCACAGTCTTTTTTTTTTGATAAAACGGGTTGATTTTGCAAACGGTTTCTGTTATTCTTCTTGTAGAACCGGTTCCACAAAATAAAGTGAGTTGAAATGGAGGAAAATTAAAATGAAAGATCAGAAAATCATTGATCAGTTGCTCCAAGCAGTGGGTGGTAAGGAAAACGTTAAAAATTATGAGCATTGTGCCACTCGACTACGTATTATTTTGAAAAATGATGCGTTGCTAGACAAAAAGAAGGCAGAAAACATTTCTGAAAGCAAAGGTTATTTCTTTAATACAGGACAGCATCAGTTTATTTTTGGGACTGGAAAAGTAAATGAAGTTTATGAGGCTTTTGCTCAAACAATGGGTAAAGATGGTGAGCAGCAGACAGCCTTTAAAGAAGATGTTTATTCCAATCTGACGCCTGTTCAGAAAGTTGTTCGTACTCTTTCTGATGTGTTGGTGCCATTGATTCCGGCATTAGTTACAACTGGACTTTTGATGGGGATCCGTGGTCTGCTAGTTGAATTAGGGGTTCCTTTTAGTGCGGACTGGTATGCGCTCTTTGAAATGCTGACAGATACAGCCTTTGCTTTCTTACCTGTATTGATTGCTTATAGTGCCACCAAAAAATTTGGCGGTAATCCGATCATCGGGATCGTTGTTGGTTTGATGATGGTAGCACCTCAGTTACCCAATGCTTGGGCAGTTGCTAGTGGCGATGCACAGCCGTTTCATTTATTCGGTCTTTCTATTTCAGGGTATCAAGGTTCGATTTTCCCCGCAATTATTGTTGGTTGGCTTGTTTCCAAATTAGAAAAAGGATTTAGAAAATTTGTTCCACAAATGATGGATTTAGTCGTCACTCCATTTCTGACTATCGTAGTGACGCTGACATTAGTTTTATTTGCATTAGGTCCCATTTTGCAAGTTGCAGAAAAAGCAGTGATCAACGGCATTGTTTACCTCGTACAAGCGCCTTTTGGTATTGGCTATATCTTATATGCAGCGGTTCAGCAATTGATTGTTATCACCGGTTTGCATCATTCATTGAGCATCATCGAACTTGGTTTATTAAATACTTCAGGAGAGAATGTCTTGCAAGTTCTAGGAACAGCGAGTATGGCAGGACAATTTGGGGCAGCAATCGCAGCTGCTTTTCTTTACCGAAACAAAGTCAAACGCTCGAATGCCATTAGTGCGGCTGTACCAACCTTGTTTGGGATCACGGAACCATTATTGTTTGGGATCAATCTTCGGTCCTTGCGTATTTTTGCTTCTGGCATGGTTGGGGGAGCCATCGGCGGCTTGATGACGTATGTTTTTCAATTGGCAGCAACAGGAATGGGCATTACATTTATTCCTGGTTTGTTGTTGTATACAGGAGATTTCGGCGCCATGTTGAAATACATTGCAGTGATCCTCATTGCGTTTAGTGTGGGCTTTGCCTGCGTCCAACTGCAGCGGAGAAAGATTTCCGATGAATTGAATGAAGAAACAACGATTGAGGATGACCTTCAAACGTTAAGCGCAACCGAGAATTAATGGAAAAATTGTAGAGAAGAAAGTGGTGGATGGATTTGTGTGCAAAAGAAGCCTGGCAAGAGCTGGAACAACAATCGGAACTAAAAGCAAAGATCGCTCAGGATAACTGGCGACTGTACTTTCATTTAATGCCGGAAACTGGGTGGATGAATGATCCCAATGGGCTTTGTCAGTTTAATGGGGTTTATCATTTCTACCATCAATATGTTCCTCAAAATCCTGCAGGAAAAGAAGCACCCCATTGGGGACATAAAACGTCAACCAATTTGGTAGATTTCAAAGAAGAAGCAATTTTTCTTTCACCAGAACATTCGTATGATCGAAATGGTGTATTTTCTGGCAGTGCGATTGTAAAGGATGATCAGATCCATTTCTTTTATACAGGAAATGTGAAAAACGAAGGGGACCATGATTATACTTTTAGTGGCAGAGAACAAAATACGGTCCATGTGATTAGTGATGGTTATTCGATTGAAAAACAAGAAGTAGTGATCCCGCATGAAGCATATCCTGCAGGGTTTACCGATCATATCCGTGATCCAAAAGTATTTGAAAAAGAGGGCCGTTACTATATGATCTTAGGGGCTCGAACTCGGGAAAGTGAAGGAAAGATTTTGATTTATCAGTCAGAGGATCTTTCACAATGGACGTATCAAGGGATATTTTTAGGGGATGATTATTCCCTTGGTTATATGTGGGAGTGTCCCGATTTCTTTCAACTTGACGGACAAGATATTTTACTTTTTTCACCACAGGGAGTAGATCCGCAAGCTTATGCTT
This sequence comes from Enterococcus sp. FDAARGOS_553, assembly GCF_003812305.1. Classification (NCBI taxonomy): domain Bacteria; kingdom Bacillati; phylum Bacillota; class Bacilli; order Lactobacillales; family Enterococcaceae; genus Enterococcus; species Enterococcus sp. FDAARGOS_553. The sequence continues at coordinate 97,581 of NZ_CP033740.1, read as the reverse complement.
TCAATAATTTATACCAGTCTGGCTACTTATTAGGGGAAGTAGATTGGAAAAATTTGAAATTTAAGCCAACATCGGATTTCGTGGAATTGGATCGAGGGTTTGATTTTTATGCTCCGCAAACGTTCTTGGATCAAAAAGGGCGCAGATTGTTATGGGGCTGGATGGGACTAGGGGACACAAGTCCTGAATACTCGAATCCCACTGTTACTCGAGGATGGCAGCATGCGGCGACATTGCCGCGAGAACTGAGCTTCAATGGACAACGATTGATCCAACAACCATTGCCAGAATATCAAAAATTACGTGGAAAGCCTTTCTTCTGGAATGTCGAGTTAAAGGATAGCTTTACTGCTCCAAAATTAGCTGGAGAGGTCTACGAACTGCAGGTAGAGCTAACCCAACAGACAAAAAAACTGCAGCTTCTCTTGCGCCAAGACACGATTCTCTCTTATGATGGCCATATTTTTACTCTTTCTCATGGGCCTTCCGGCTATGGACGCAAAAAAAGAAGCATTCAACTATCAGAATTACGACAGATCCAACTGTTTATGGACACTTCATCGATGGAAGTGTTCATAAACAATGGGGAGTATACCTTTACTTCCAGACTTTATCCGCAAAAAGAGCAAGACCAAATCGTCTTCTCAGGGACTGGCAGTTTGGCTATTCAACTGTGGCCATTCTCAAATTAGCAAATAGCATGCGCAATCAGCAAAGAAGCGTGATAGAAGGAAAAGAGCGTGTCTATTCGCGTTGCATCGATCGAATCAATTGCTTAAGGTTTGCTTCATTGATGCGATAACCCCTAGATTCACGATAGACACAATCGTTTTCTTTGAATGTTTTTAACGTGTAGGTCAAGTGCCGATAACTGACACCAAGGTATTCTGCTGTTTCTGTGAGTTTTTCTTGATAAATTCCCGCTACAGCTACTTCCAAGAGCAACAGCGCCAAACGATAATTCAATTGGTAAGTCTGATTGATGGAGAAATGTTCCATCCGTCTAATTAATTTATCGCCAATATATTGACTGATCATTTTGACAAAATCAATGTCTTGCATCAATACTTGCTTGGCATGATCGATAGGAAGCGCCAAGCAAACAGTTGGACCGATCGCTAAAACTTCTTTGGTCGTTTTTTCAGCGGACACTAAGGTCAGATCTCCGATGAAATCACCGGAATGCAAAAATTGTAAAATCGATCGTTTGCCATTGGCTTGAGACTTGATAATCTTTGCTTTTCCTTCAAGGATCACGTACAAGTGAGTCAGTGTCCCGGCTTCTTCTTGTATGATCTCGTTGTGAGAAAACTCGTAAACAGAGGACTGTTCTAATGTTCCAGTGGAAAAAGGCAAGTCCAATTGATGAAACTTTTTGGCAACAGGATAAAGGGTTCGTTTCATTTTTCCTCTCTTTCTAGGAGAAATCTCCTAGTTGTTTTTCTTAGCATACCACATAATGGAGAAGGAGCAAATGAAAGGAGATCTCATATGAAACGAACCCTCTTTTGGTCACTGTTTTTCTATGGTATCAGCGCATTAGGGATCAGCTTGACAATCAAAGCAGCTGTTGGTGTAAGCAGCTTTAATTCATTGAATGTCTCACTATCCACAATCACAGGTATCAAGGTCGGAACCATTACGACAGCCATCAATCTGCTCTTCTTAGTCACTTGTTGGTTTCTGGACCACAGTCAAAAAAACCGTTATCGGAAATGGATCAACTATTTGATTATGATGGCAGCATTGCTTTTCTTTGGCAATTTAGTCAATGGTATTTTATATGGCTTACTGCCAAAACTGATAGTGCCAAACTATTTGGCACAAGTCACATGTTTTATCGTTGGGACATTGATTTCAGGACTCGCTACGGGACAAGTGTTGCGACTCAATCACTTGAAATTTCCTATTGAAAATTTTTGTCAGCTGATGGCTGATAGAAGTCGCTTTTCCTTCAAACAATATCGGTATAGTGTTGATGTGCTGTGTGTCATAATCTCAATCGGCCTTTCTACAGCTTTTTCATTTCCTTTGGTTGTGAGGGAAGGAACGGCCATTAGCTTATTCTTGTTATCTGGTGCTATCTCTTGGTCGCGAGAACGGTCATTTCTGTTCTTCCTAAAAAACCAATCAGTCAATGACATTGTTCAGTAAAAAAATGTCTGATTAACATTCATTCTTTCGGATGAATGTTTTTTTGATACCTTTTTATAGTGTATAATTGTAGTGTGAGTAAAAAAATGCTGAGAATGATCTAAAAACTACCCAAAGAGAATCATGAGAAAGAACGGAACGAGAAGAATCCTGATAGAGGTTAATTGTGAAGCGAAGCACCATGCAATTCTAGTGAAACTACTCAAAAAGGAGTGAAGACTTGAAGAAACTGCTTTTTCTTTTGGCTTTTGTTATCTGGAAAGGAATAGCCATACATGGAATTCCTTCTTCCTATGCGAAATTTTTAATGGGCTATCATGAGTTGGGCGCCAAGCTAGTGTTGCTTTGTTTCTTTGTTATCCTTTTTTATAGGGATTTGTTGGATCGTTTAAAAGAACTGAAGGTTCTCTCATTGATAAAAATAGGCTTGCTGACATTTGTAGCGATTCTTTTAACAACGGTTTTCTTCAACCAGATTATCTTTCCAGGTGAACAATCAATGACTTTTTATTATCCATCGTCTCAGAGAACCGTTCCTTTACTATTGGGGGCATTAGTAGTAGGCCCATTGTTCGAAGAAATGTTCTATCGCTATACGCTTATTTATACTGGTAGAAAAAGATGGCTGAGAATTGTTACGACATTGTGCAGTCTTTTGTTGTTTTCGTGGGCCCATATTGTTAATGCTAATGGTAATATTTTTTTGTTATACCCTTACTTTATTATTGGATTTTGGCTGACAATCGTCTATTTGCGCAACAAAAATCCATGGGAGTCTGTGTTTGCTCATATCGCTTATAATTCCTTGGTTGTCTTGCTAGCGATAATCGGATGATCTGCTAGCGTTGATTTTGCTGATTAAATGCGGCTACGCGTTCTGCGTTGATCCGCATGATCTCTTCTCCAGGGATATTTTGGTCATTGATGATAAGATCGAAGTCGGGATTTTTTGGTTTGTACTGATTGACGCCAAAGGCTACACTATTGGCAGGAATGTCTTTGGTAATAATGGCGCCTGCTCCAATCACAGAATTTTCACCGATGATGACTGGGCCAAGAATTTTGGCACCATCTGCAACGATTACATTTTCTGCTAAAATAGGTGTGCCCAGATTTTCCCAGGCATTCTTTTTCCGGTTAAACCGCTGATTTGAACCAATCGTTACATTCTGGAAAATCACAACATTGGCGCAAAGTTTCGCAGCAATGATCGTACAGCCGCGAGCATGGTGAGCAAAGCGGACACTTTTGTCCATCTCACCACAACGAATCTCGCAGCCATAACGATATTCTAATAATTCAGCTGCTTTCTTTCGTTCTTCTTTTTCTTCAGAAAAACAGTTGATTTGGATTAATTCTTCAAAAGTCATCGTTTCCATAATTTCACTCTCATTCATAGTTGTTTTTTATAGCTATAAAGACCGAATCTTTCATCAGGAGAAGGCTTACCAACGACAGTTTAGCAGATAGTTTTCCCCATCATATAAGATCATGATAGACCGCTGTTTTCGTGGCGCTCGGTGATTCATCTAATTCCTGAATCGAAATACCAACGTGTGTCAATTCTTCCCATTCGGTGAGCGTAGGAAGACGCCCCTTACAATAAAGGTTGTTTTCTGCAAAAACTAAAGGCAAGCACGCGAGATCTTCTTGCTCTAGAAGTTCCAATACAAGTGGGTGAGTAATGAAAGGCAGAATGCTTTCAGTCAAAACAGAAGAATGAATCACCAAGGATTCACCATGAAGTTGTTTATAGGCGCTGTGCCAAGACTCCGATTGAGGTAAATAGTCATAAAATTGTGTCTCTTCTGGCTTTTGCAGTAAATAAAGATCAATTTTGGGCATGGTATATTTTCTCCCTTTCTTATGTAGTGAAACGAACAGATAAAGTAGTTTTCATCGCTCACAACCCTTTAGTGAATGATACTCGGTGACCGAGCATCCGTCAAATAATGGCTGGATAAAAAACACTCGAATCTATCACAGCACTGGCTTTGATGGATTCGAGTATTGGTTTTGTGTAATAAGTGATCAGGAATTAGTTCGCTAAGAAACTAAAATCAGTCAATTCATCATAAGTGTAAGCTTGATCAATTTGTCCTTTGTCTTTAGTCCAAGCCACGATTTTGTCTAGTTGGTCCTGTGGGACTTTGGCAGCATAAGGATAGTCTTCTTTTTGGCTATCTAAGTAAGTACTCATGGCATCTGGGAACTGATAGTCGGCTAAGATATCAGCATATTCAGAAGCTTTGTGGCTGTTCATATAATCGATGGCTTGATCGTAAGCTTGATAAAATGCGGCAACATCTTGTGGTCGATCTTTTACCACATCAGTCATAAATTGCAAGGTACCACCTTTGATGCCAGCTTCTTTGGAACTGCCCAAAACAATTGCACCTTGAGCGGCTAACATACTCGCTTGCGGTTCTGTGTAGACAGCACCATCAACTTGATCGCTTAATAGTGCCTCAGAACGAGCCGCAAAAGAAGCAATGTCAACGATTTGATAAGTAAAATCATTTTCAGCAGCAAACTGGTCCATGATGTATTCTAAAATGAAGTTCGGTACAAGGGTAATTTTTTTATCAGCCAATCCTTTCATTTCAGAGATGCCTGAATTTGGCGAAGCTAAGACTTTAAAGTCTTCTAGAATGTCCGAAGTGATTGTCATGTCAATGCCATTTTGCTTAAACGTCGCTTCTGTCATCACATCACTGATAGTTGCGTCCAATTCTTTGGCTTGTACGGCAACATTGCGATCATTTGGAGAAGTAAAAGATTTGATTTCTACATTTAGACCTAAATCTTTAAAATAGCCTTCTTCTTTGGCCAGAATAATTGGAATCGCAGATTCTGCTGGTAAAATCCCCACATTCAACGTTTGATCGGTCACTTCAGCAGTTGTCGCAGAGGTGTCAGTTGTCTTAGTTTCTGAAGTGGAATCTGAATTGTTTCCGCAAGCAGCAACTCCTAAAGCCAATAATGATAAGCAAGTAAATAAAATCGTTTTTTTCATTTTTCGTTCCTCTTTCTTATTTATTCCTTGAAGGGATGTTCTTAATGGGTCTTTTTGAATAATTGTTCAAAAGATGTCTTATCCAATGAGAAGGGAATAATGTCTCTTCGTAGTTCCATGCGTGGGGTTTCTAGGGTGTTGAACCCTGGAATCGTCGTGAATGACAAGACAAAACCTTTCGCTTCTAGTGTTTTGATCGTCTGTTGATCATAGAAACCAAAGGGATAAGCAAAAACATCTTGTATCGCTACAGTTTGATTGCAGCAATCTAAATCAGCCGCAAATTTTTCAGCCGGTTCCCACATTGAGCGGCCCATCATTCCTTTTCGTTCATGGAAGTGAGTCGTATGATTGGCGTATTCAAAAACATCACTCATTTCGTTCAATTCCGAGCGACTGAGTGTTTTGGAAACAGCCGGCTTATAAGGGCTCGGTTCAGCAAACAACCAACCGCTGACAACAAAAGCGGTCGCTTTGAAGCCGGCCTCTTTCAATAACGGGTAGGCATATTCCCTCATGGATTGGTAGCAATCATCAAACGTCAACAAAACCGCTTTTTCTGGTAAAGCTTTCTTTTGAAGATAGTAGTCTTTGACTTCCTTCAAAGTAAGGGTATGATATTTTTCTGCTTTCAAAAAGTCGATTTGTTGTTTAAAATGAGAACAGCTATTGAATAACGGCAATGGAAGAGCATCTTGATAGCCATCGGCAACTTCGATTGGTCTTGGTTGCTCACTTAACTCATTGTCTGGTCGTATTTCATGAAACACAAGTGTGCGGAACATCAAATGCATCCCTTTCTATTTTTTTTCGCAACAATCAGTATAGCATAGAATGTGAAAGAGGGAACAACAATTTTTTAGAAAGAAGGAGCCAATTTATGGCGATTCATTTAGAATCAGTCGCATTTTCATTTCAAGATCGCTTAATCTTTAACAATCTAGATTTAACCTTAGATAAGGGCCATACATACGTCGTCTTGGGAAAATCAGGGGTTGGTAAAAGCACCCTGCTCTCATTGTTGAAAGGGTGGCAGCTGCCGCAATCAGGTCATATCGATTATGGCGATAGCCATCCTTCTGAGATCGAATTGGTTTTTCAAGACTTACGTCTGTTTCCGTGGCAGACAGTTTATCAAGCGGTAGAAATGCCTCTTCAAATCCAAAAAGTCCCCAAAAACCAAAGAGAAAAGTTAGTCGAAACGTGCTTACAAGCGTTAGAACTAGATTCTTTCAAAGCGCGTTTCCCTAGTCAACTGAGTGGCGGCCAAAAACAGCGAGTGGCAATGGCAAGAGGATTAGTGACCAGTCCAGCATTTTTACTGTTAGATGAGCCGACATCGTCTTTGGATCAGGAAACCAAAGAACGTACGCAAAATCTGATTTTATCTGAGCAACAACGACTTGCGAACGGTTTAGTCGTAGTGACCCATGATACAGAAGAAGCGGCTTACCTTGGCGAGACGATCCTATTGGTTCAAGAACATCAAATACATCAGATCAAAAACCCAGTTTTCCACCAAGCTAACCGCCGTGAGACGATGGACTTTTATGCTTTTTCATTGGCATTGAAAAAGAAGATGAGAGGAGAAGTCAGATGAAAGCCGGACGTTCTTTTTTGTGGGGGGCACTGTCGTTTTTATTGTTATGGTGGGGAATCAGCTTGTTAGCGGATAACCGTTCGCTGCCGGACCCTTATCAAACTTTCCAACGATTTTGGCAATTGCGTGCAGAATTAGGGTTACATGCAGGGGCCAGTGTGATTCGTGTCCTGATCTCACTATTTTTTGCGTTGCTGATCGGTATACCTTTAGGGATTTTTCTCGGAAGAACAAAAATAGCAGCAATCGTTGATCCTCTGCTCTATTTCTTATATCCGATTCCAAAGGTCGCTTTTCTACCAGTTTTCATGATTTTTTTTGGTTTAGGGAATGTTTCAAAGGTGATCCTGATTTTTTCGGTGATCGTGATTCAAGTTGTGGTTTCGATTCGAGATGGGGTAAAAGAAATCCCAGCAACTTACTTTCAAGTGATGCAAAATTACACGCAAAACCCGCTGCATCAGATCCGTTTCTTGATTTTGCCAGCAATCATGCCGGCATTGTTTGCCAGCATGCGGGTAAGTATTGGTATCTCGCTTGCCTCCTTGTTCTTTGCGGAAAACTATAATACGACTTATGGCGTCGGGTACTTGATTTTGAGTGCTTGGTCTAAAATGGATTATGAGCAAATGCTGTCAGGCATTGTTGTGATTGCATTGATGGGCTTTTTCTTCTTTGGTGTGGTGGATGGATTAGAGAATCGCGTGTGTCGCTATCGCAGCTGATTATTTTCTATCACTAAATCAAGAGTTTCATCTTGCTATTAAAGAATCATTCGCTCGCAGAGGTCGAGAAGTGGTTCTTTTCTTTTTGTGCCAAGTGAGGGGAGATAAATTTGGAAATGATCGTGTAATTGTGAGCAATTTCGTATATAATATATGCAGTTGATTGAGAATTATTCTCAGTAGAAGGAAGGATAAGAATGAAAGAAGCAGATTTCTCAAAAAATCTCTTTGATTTAGTGTCGGAACATCCGGAAATCAAAGATATTATGAGCAAACTTGGCTTTACTGCCATCAATAAACCCGGCATGCTCCAAACTGCCGGTCGCTATATGACGATTCCGAAAGGCGCACAAATGAAAAAGATACCTTTGGAAAAAATCATTCAATCTTTTGAAAATCAAGGTTTTCTTGTGAAAGGAGTCGACAAATGAGAACGAAGGAACAACGGCAAGAACGAATCGTCGAAATTTTGAGCTTGCTTCATCAAGGCGGTTCTTTTGAAGAAGCCAAACGCTTATTCAATGAAGAATTTGACGGCGTAGATGTCACTGAGATCACCTCGGCAGAAAAAGCATTGATTCAAAGCGGTTTAGACCCTTCGGAGATCCAACGTCTATGCAATATTCATGCGGCTGTATTTAAGGGATCGATCAACGAGATCCATCATTCAAATGAAGAATATGGACAACCTGGTCATCCAGTCCATACCCTCAAGCTAGAAAACCAAGTCCTGCAATCGTTATTGACGGACGAAATCGATGGATTGCTCAAGAAAATCAAAAAAGGGGACTGGTCACAAAAAGGACGTCTGCAAGCAGCACTGCAGGATCTGTTACAGATCGACAAACATTATGCAAGAAAAGAAACGCTGATCTTTTCATATATGGAGAAGTATGGAATCTCTGCTCCGCCGAAAGTCATGTGGGGAGTCGACGATGATATTCGCGAGATGATCAAAGAGTTGAACCAGTATTTGGCAACTGACAAAGCAGCATATAATCCTCTTGCTGAAAAATGGCAGGCAGTAAAATCTGAAATTGAAGAAATGATTTTTAAAGAAGAAGAAATCATGGTTCCTATGACATTGGATGTCTTCAGTTTAGCGGATTGGCAACGGATCGCGGAAGATAGCTTTGACATTGGGTTTGCTTATATTCCTGAACCATTGCCTTGGAAACCAAGCCAAGAGTCACTGGAGAAAGAATTGGAACGGGAGCCAGCTCGTCAATTGGCCATCAAACAGGCCCAAGAAACCACAGCTGGTATTGCCGCGGGACTTGGGTTTGGAGAATTCGCTGAACCGCCAGTGACAACGACTGCTCCCACGAACCAAACCGTTCAATTTCCCACCGGTTCCTTGCAGCTGGAACAATTGATTGCTATGTTCCAAACATTGCCAGTCGATTTGACGTTTGTGGACAATGAAGATCGGGTACGTTTTTATTCTGAAGGGAAGAGTCGAGTCTTCCCCCGGACAAATTCAGTGATTGGTCGAGAAGTAGTGAATTGCCACCCACCTAAAAGTATGCACATCGTTCAAAAAATCTTAGACGATTTTCGGTCAGACAAAAGAGAAACAGCTGATTTCTGGATTGACATGCGGGGACGAAAAATCTATATTCGCTATTTTGCGTTGAAAAATCCAACGGGGAAATATCTAGGCTGTCTGGAAGTCACGCAAGACATCACAGAGATCCAAAAGATCGAAGGACAAAGTCGGTTACTGGATGAGGAGTAGGAATGGAGTATTTACTCAACAAAACACATGCAAGCAGAAAAAAATGATAAAAACGCTTGCACGAAAATCAAATAAATAGTATAGTATAAACAATCAAATGGGTAGTTACTGATAATGCAGGCTATACCTTCGTACGTGTGTATGGATCCTACACATGTATTGAGGTATAGCCTTTTTTCATTTTAAGGAGGTGAGAAACGTCTTGAAGATCAAAAAGATTCTAAATAATAATGCGGTTTTGGTCGGAAAAGATGGCAAAGATTTTATTTGGATCGGCACCGGGCTGGGCTTTAAAATGAAACCGGGACAAGCAGCAGACGAGACGAAAATAGAGAAAGTATTTGTATTGCATAAAAACAAAGCTTCTGAACGTTTTTTGACATTAATGGAATCAATCCCGGCAAAGTACGTTTCCTTAGCTGATGATATTATTCGATTAGCTAAAAATGATCTAGAGTATGAGTTAAGTGAAACATTATATGTATCCTTAACCGATCATTTATATCATTTGATTAAATTACACAAACAGGGAATGAGTATTTATAACCGCCTTTCATGGGAAATTAAGAAGTTTTATCCCAAAGAATTTGAGATAGGGAAAAAAGCACTATTTTTAATTAATGAAAAAACGGGTATCCAGTTCGAAGAAGAAGAAGCAGGGAATATTGCAATGCATTTGATCAATGCTCAGCTGACAGATGAGATCGATCAACCTGAAGATGTCCAGCTAATTGCAAAGAAAATTAGAGATATTATTTCACTTATTCGTCTATCTAATAAAATTCAAATCAATGAAGATTCGCTTGCGTTTGATCGCTTTATCACTCATTTGCGCTTTTTCTTCCAACGATTGACTACCCGGACTAAGATGAATAAGCAAAAATCCATTGCTGGAGCACATTCAGAGTCAATACCCAGCAGCTTACAAAACGATGATTTTGGTTGAGCAGTATCTGAAAGTCTCTCTAAGTGATGATGAAAAGTTATACTTATCGCTACACATTCAAAAATTAATAGAGAACGAATAGAGGTTGTTACTGGTAAAGCAGGCAAGACTGATAATTATTCCTTTGTTGGGAATAATTATTTGTCTTGCCTTTTTGATTATGAATAAGGGGATGAATAAAATGGCATACAAAGATTTAGTTGAGGAAATATTGAAAAATGTGGGTGGAAAAGAAAATATTGCCGGTCTCACTCACTGTATTACTCGTTTACGTTTCAATTTAAAAGATGAATCAATTGCAGATACTGGAGCATTGAAAAAAACGAAAGGTGTAGTTACAGTAGTACAAAGTGGTGGACAATATCAAGTAGTCATCGGAAACCACGTACCAGAAGTTTATCAAGAGTTTATTGACTATGCTGGGTTATCAAACGAAGCCTCGGAAGAAAAAAAGGAGAAGAAAGGACCTTTGGATGCTTTTATAGATATTATTTCTGGTATTTTCACACCTGTATTAGGGTTACTGGCAGCTACTGGAATGATCAAAGGATTAAACGTTCTCTTTGTTTCTCTTGGTTGGATTGAAAATACTTCTGGAACCTATGCCATCTTGCAAGCCGCTGGTGACTGCTTCTTCTATTTCTTTCCAATTTTTCTTGGTTATACCGCAGCAAAGAAATTTGGTCTGAAGCAATTTGTTGGTATGGCTATCAGTGCGGCAATGGTCTATCCGGCCTTGTCAGGGTTAACTGCTAATACAGAACCTCTTTATACCTTATTTAATGGTACGATTTTTGAGTCACCTGTTTATGTAACTTTTTTGGGTATACCAGTTATTCTGATGAGTTATAGTTCTAGCGTTATCCCAATTGTGATTGCAACTTTCTTTGGAGCGAAATTGGAGAAAGTGATTACCAAATTAATTCCGAGCGTTTTACGTAGCTTTTTAGTACCATTTCTAACAGTTTTATTGATGGTTTCTTTAACATTTATCGTGATTGGCCCAATAGCCACATGGATTGGAAATATTTTAGGGGCTGCTGTGTTAAGTATTTATCAGTTTAGCCCGATTGTTGCTGGTATAGCGGTGGGTGCAATCTGGCAAGTTCTTGTCATGTTTGGTCTTCACTGGGGGATTATCCCGATTGCTATCAACAATATTGGTGTATTAGGATACGATCCTGTAATGGTTTTAGGACAAGCAACTCCATTTGCTACTGCTGGAGCAGTATTAGCGGTTATCATTAAATCCAAAAATAATTCTGTTCGTGCGATCGGTATACCCGCTTTTATTTCTAGTCTTTTCGGTGTCTCTGAACCCTCCCTTTACGGGGTAACGTTACCCCGTAAGAAACCATTCATTGCAACTTTGATTTCTTCTTCCATAGGTGGTCTGATCATGGGGTTCTTTGGGACAAAATCATTTATCATGGGAGGAATGGGCGTTTTTAGTCTTCCAAATTATATTAGTCCTAGTGATGGAATTGGCAGTGGTTTTTATGGCTATGCACTTGCAATTAGTGTGGCATTTGCACTATCGTTTGTTTTAACTATTACATTCATGTATGATCCTACTGAAGATCGAGAAGAAGCTGAATCAGAGGAAGAGCAAGAGATAGCTATAGATAATTATTTAATGACGGAAACAAAGATTGAGATGCCTATCAAAGGAGATTTACTGACATTGGCTGATGTTGAAGATGAAGCTTTTTCTTCTGGGTTATTAGGAAAAGGTGTAGCGATTGTTCCAAGCAATGGAGAGATCTATGCGCCATTCGATGCTACTGTAGAAACATTGTTCCCAACGAATCATGCGATCGGTTTAAAATCTACGAATGGCATTGAATTGTTGATTCATGTCGGAATGGATACTGTTAACTTAAAAGGCGATTTCTTTACTTCCTACGTAAAACAAGGACAGCAAGTAAGGAAAGGCGAGCTGTTGATTCGATTTGATAAAGAAAAAATTCAATCCAAAGGCTACTCGATCATCACACCGGTTGTTGTAACAAATACTGATACTTATTTGGATGTTATCCCAGATATTGTTAATGAAGTCATTCAAGTGATTCATTAAGTTGTGTTCTATATGATACGATAGTAAAGAAGGGAAGGGAAAATATGCGCGCTATCATGCTAATGTTTGATACGTTGTCAAAAGATTTTCTGTCAAATTATGGAAATGATTGGATCCAAACACCAAATTTCGATCGCTTAAGGGAAAAAACGGTTACTTTCGATAATTTTTATGGGGGAAGTATGCCTTGTATGCCAGCACGTCGTGAACTTCATACAGGAAGATATAACTTTATGCATCGCATGTGGGGGCAATTGGAGCCTTTTGATCATTCCATTTTTGATGTGCTACAACAAAATGGCATCTACTGTCACCTAGTGACCGACCATTCTCACTATTTTGAGGATGGAGGGGCAACCTATCATAATCGCTATTCTACTTGGGAGGGGTTTCGCGGGCAGGAAGGTGATCGCTGGGTACCTAGGAAATTTGCTGAAGGCCATGCAGAAATAAATCCTTTGAATAAGCAAGGCATTTCAGTTGAACAGCATTTTGCGAACCGCACAAGACAAGTTGATGAAAATGAGATGTCGAGTGTTCAAACAATTCAAGCTGGACTTGATTTCTTGGAAGAATATAAAAAAGAAGATAATTGGTTTTTGCAAATAGAATGCTTTGACCCTCATGAACCCTTTTTTGTTCCAGAAAAATATCGTAAACTTTATGAGGACTGTCCAAATGAGTCACCTTATTTTTGGTCAAAGTATGGTCGGGTTACAGATGACATTTCTTCCGATGATTTAATTGAATTACAAAACGAATATGCTGCATTGATAGCAATGTGTGACCATCATCTCGGAAAAGTCATTGATTTTCTTGAGACGAATCAAATGTGGCAGGATACGTTGGTGATTATTAATACGGATCATGGTTTTCTTCTTGGTGAGCATGATTGGTTAGGAAAGAATGTTGCTCCTATGTATGAAGAAATTATCCATTTGCCATTTTTTATCAGTTACCCAAATGCTGAAGTGGATACCCATACTTCTGTTTTAAGCCAAACGATCGATATTCCTGCAACTTTATTAGATTATTTTGGTATTGCGAATGAATTGGATATGGATGGTAAATCATTATTGCCAGCTCTAAAGTCTAAGGAGACTGTTTTACATGATGAAATCATTTTTGGAACAAATGGCGGTCATGTCAATATTTATGATGGGAAGTACGTGTATATGCGTGCGTCTGTTGATCCTTCCAACGGCCCAATCACTATCCAAACATTGAATTACGCGATGTTAAGGGGGTTCATCAATAAGGAAGCATTAGATACCATGAAGCAAAGAAAGGGAAATCGCTTCACAAATCAGTATCCTTATACAGAAATTGAAGTCTCCACATACATTGATTCTTATTCAGTTGGCCATTTGCTATTTGACTTGGAGGAGGATCCGCAACAGTTGACTCCACTGGATAATCCTGACGTTGAAGAAAGGATGATCCAGAAATTAATAAAAATCATGGATCGAATTGAAGTGCCAGAAAGTGAATATATTCGTTTGGGATTAAGAAATTAAATAAATTAGCAACTTCAAAAAGTTATTTAGAATCGAGGCTTCTACCATGAAACATATTTCAGTATTGATCAAACCCGCATCTTCCCTCTGCAATCTTCGCTGCAGCTACTGCTTTTATGCCAATGTCAGTTCCTTGCGGGAAGTCCGCTCGTTTGGCAAAATGAAAGAAGAAGTAACAGATAAAATGATCGAAAATATTTATGCAGACTTAGAAGACGGTGATCAATTGACATTAGCGTTTCAAGGTGGAGAGCCAACGATGGCGGGCCTCAATTATTTTCGAAAAGTGACCCAACTAGTGGATCAACAGCAAAAGCAGGTACAGGTCCATTATGCGATTCAAACGAACGGGACCATGATCAATGAAAAATGGTGTGCTTTTTTGAAAGAACATGATTTTTTGGTCGGTCTCTCAATCGATGGCCATCCGCTCTACCATGATTTGCATCGGGTCGATCCGAAAGGAAGAGGAACTTTTCAGCGAGTGCTGCAAACAAAGCAGCTGTTTGACCACTTTGAGATTGGCTACAATGTGCTTTGTGTCCTGACCAATCCATTGGCTAAAGAGGCTAAGAAAGTCTTTCGCTTTCTAAAAGAACAAAAAATCGATTTTGTCCAGTTTATTCCTTGTTTAGATGATTTAGATGCGAAAGAAAGAAATAGCTATGCCCTCACACCAAAACGTTTTGCGGGATTTTACCACCAGCTTTTGCAGTTATGGCTGCAAGAATTAGCGGAGGGGCATTATGTGAGTATCAAGCTTTTTGATGATCTTTTGAATTTATTGGTCAAGCAACAATTCACCGCCTGCGGGATCTTAGGAAACTGTCAAGTGCAATATGTCATTGAAGCAGATGGCAGTGTTTATCCTTGTGATTTCTATGTGTTAGATGACTATCGAATGGGGTATATTCAAGAACAGACCTTGCGTCAGTTATTTGAACAGGACATTGCAAAAACGTTTGTGTGTCAACGGCCCGAAATGCCAAAGAAATGTCTGAGTTGCCCGTTTCAAAAAATGTGTCGTGGCGGCTGCAAACGAATGAAAGATGCCATCTATGTGGATGGGGACTATTGCGGTTATCAGCAACTCTTGCAGGAATTTGTGCCGCAGATCAATCGGATTTTAGGTTTGTTACAGGGGGTAAGTGTGTGATTGGGTTCATTTATTTTATAGTGATCGTGTTGGCGAATACGGTTGGTGCCGTTTCAGGCATGGGGGGGGGCGTTCTGATCAAACCCATTTTTGATTTTATCGGCGCCCATTCTGTTGCGGCCATCTCGTTTTATTCTGCCGTAGCAGTCTTTACTATGTCGCTGGTTTCTACCGCAAGACAGTTGGCTAGCGGACATAAGATCAATTGGCAAATCGTCCTTTGGGTTTCAGGAGGCGCCATCTTAGGCGGTGTCTTGGGCAATGTCGCTTTTGATCAGCTGTTGCTGTTTTTCCAGAATGAAGACCATGTACAGATGGTGCAGATCTTTTTGACCGTCGTGACCTTGTTGTTTGCTTTCTTTTATACCAAATATGACTGGCCCGGATTCCAACTGAAAAATAACTTCTGGTATTGCTTCTGTGGTTTAGTCCTTGGTTTTCTAGCCAGTCTTCTAGGAATCGGCGGCGGACCGATCAATGTTTCTTTGCTGATGCTGATGTTTGCTTTGCCAATCAAAGAAGCGACAGTCTATTCGATTTGTACGATTTTTTTCTCTCAATTGGCGAAAATCGTGACGATTGCTGGGACCACTGGATTTGGCCTCTATGACTTAAAGATTTTGTGGTTTGTGATTCCAGCCGCGATTGTTGGCGGTTTGTTAGGGGCAAAAGTCAGCACTGTCCTCTCACCACAAAAAGTGACGCTGGTCTTCCAGACAGTCATCCTCTTGGTGCTAACCATCAATCTTTATAACGGCTATCAATTATTATAGAAAGAAGGCAGATGGGATGATCAAGATTCCTGCTGGAACGTATCGAATTGGCACGGATACAAAAGCTGGCTTTGAAGAGGACCAAGAAGGTCCCAAGATCCAAGTTGAGATGGCCTCTTTTGAAATCGATGAAACGACTGTTACCAATCAGATGTTTGAAGCATTTATTGCGGCAACAGGCTATGTGACGGAAGCAGAACAGTTTGGCTGGTCGTTTGTCTTTCATTATTTTCTTTCCGAAAAGACGAAACAGAGGAGCCAACTGATCCCCAATATGAGTTGGTGGTATGCGGTTGCGAGAGCAGACTGGCGACATCCTGAAGGTCCGGACTCATCGATTGAGCAACGGATGGATCATCCAGTCGTCCAAGTCTCGCGAAATGATGCGTTGGCATTTTGCCGCTGGGCAGATAAGCGGCTGCCAACAGAAGCTGAATGGGAGATTGCCGCGAAAGGTGGTACAGAGAATGACTTATATCCATGGGGGACAGATTTTTTAGCTGGAGAAGACTATCACTGCAACATCTGGCAAGGCGCGTTTCCCAAAGCAAATACGAAGGCAGACGGCTTTGCGAGTACTGCACCTGCTCGGTTTTATGAGCCGAATGGCTATGGACTTTATCAAGTCATTGGCAATGTGTGGGAATGGTGCAGCAATCCCGCAAGGATACCATTGGAACAATTTCGTTCATGGGACAGCCATTTTTTTGAGCAACGATTTCAGCAGGTGGATGATGCCATGTATGCGACACGGGGAGGGTCGTTCTTGTGTCATGAATCTTACTGCAAACGTTATCGGATCGCAGCCCGCAATGGAAACTCCGGGATGTCTGCGGCCAATAATTTAGGCTTTCGCTGTGCCAAAAGCTAGGCGTATCTGTGAATAATAATAAAAAAACTATCTAAAAAATCTTGATTGTCTCATTGCTTTTTTTAGCAAGTCGTCCTTTGATAGGAACAATCAGTGATCGCTTAGATAGTTTTTTGTTTAATTGCTGTCTTAATAAATGATGGAAGTAGGGCCTGTATTGACCGATTAATCCCATTGAGAAAGATAATTTCCTGAAAGATCATAAACCAGATTCAGTGCAGTATGTCCCCGAATATCATCGACACCGACCGTCCAAGTCCATTTGCCTTGAGAACCATTTAAGATCACGATACTAACTCCGGGATAATAATGGTCTAATTTCGCAACCCGTTTTTCCGTTTCTTTGATAACCTTGGGAATAACGCCCCAATCGATTTCATTATAAGCAATGGTCTCTTGAATAGGTAACTCGATCGTATCACTGTCTTTCTGCCATTTTTGTAAAAGATTTGTCGAATAATACCAGTATTCATCTTGTAGTTTAGTGGTAGGGTTGATGATTCGCGCGACTGCATAGACGCCGCTTTTCAAAGGAATGTTCCGAATGTGATAGCTATAACTGATGAGCTGAACCTCTTGATCTTTCAGCGCTTTTTTGTCGGTTAATTCAGCCATGATCGCGGAAGCAGAGGCTTCTTCTCTAAAAAAATTTCGGTCGAAGGGTAGCAAGGTTGTTAAAGCACCAAATGCTAACAAGATGCTAGGGAGAATGACCAATGTGCCGATCCAATAGAACAAAGCCCTTTTTCTTTTTCTGATACCAAAAAATAATGCCAAGACTATCATTAGTGCTATAACGAAGTACCAGAGTAGCGGAAGATAGCCGATCACTTGGTCGCGAGTTTCTACAACTGTGTACTCATCCAGTCCAAACCAGTTTTCGGCAATATTGATGTTCGTCAGTACAACGATCCCTAAGATTCCTGCAATGATGAGCAGGAGGATGAAATAAAAAAGCAGAGAAGGGAGAAGCTTGGAGTTACGTTTTTTATCAGTCATGGGTCACTTCCTTTGTCGGTTCATTGTGAATGAGCTGCTATTCCTAGTCCAGCCAAAATCTATTTATCTAAATTTTTTAATTCGCTGTTGACACTAATTATACAACAAATAAAAAAAGAGACAAAAGGCAATGCAAACAAAAAGATCTGATCCATAGAAAGTAGAGCAACTATGGATCAGATCATTCGTTTCTTGCTTTTTATTTATCAATGATTATCGGTTCACGTTGTCTTGACGAGCAATACCAACAAAGAACTTCAAGCAATAAATCGCGCAGATACCGACAATTACGTAAATGATTTTAGCGAATAATGTAGTTGATCCGCCCGCAATTGTTGCAACCAAGTCAAATTCAAATAGTCCAACCAATAACCAGTTTAGGCCGCCAACGATAAGTAGCGCTAAAGCTATACTGTCTAATACTTTCATTTTAGAATTCTCCTTTCTTTGTGCATATTTATAGTATATAGCATGTGTTTTGTTTTGGGAAAAATACTGCTTGAAGAAAATCGTCACTGTTTATTCACCATCATCGGATACTTCGATATTCTTTTCTTTCTCTCCATTTTGTTTCCGTTCATTGTAAATAAATACATGACGGACGATCTTCAACAATGGTCGGATCGTTAAGAAGATTGCTCCTATCAGATAGGCGATAGTTCCATAGATCGCAGGCAGATCTGTCAAGGACACGATACTTCCGAAAATATAAAATAAACCAGTCAAAATATCATTCGTTAGGGAAATCAGCAGATACCGGTTTTTGAAATAGACATGAAAACGGCGTCCTTTAATAATGACGTCTTCGTCTTTACCAAGTTCGATCTGATGTTCATTTCGTTTGATTTTTGGCACTGAGGGCGATCATCCTTTCTTTGCGTTAATTTGGCTTTAATACCACTTTGATGTTGTTATCTTCTTTTTTGTCAAAAATGTCATAAGCCGCAGCGGCTTCTTCTAAAGGCATGGTATGAGTGATGATCGGTGTTGGGTCGATCTCCTCTTTTTGGATCATTTCATAAATTTTTGGCATTAAGTGGATAACGGGTGCTTGTCCATGTTTCACTGCCACATTGCGCATGAAAAACTCTTGTAAAGGGTAGGACGATGCTGGAGTCATATAGACACCAGTAATTTGCACGGTACCAAATTTTTTGACCGCTTTCGCCGCCATTTGGATCGGTGAAATCGTACCACTTTGCAAGCTGACCAAATTTTTGGCTTTTTCTTTGACGGGTTCTAAACCATCCATACCGACGCAATCGATGATGACATCGGCGCCGCCTTTTGTTAATTCATACAAATCATCAGCGCTTGTCGCAAGGTCATCCAATTGGAAGGTCTCTACCTGATTGTAGCTTTGCGCCTTTTCCAGTCGATGGGAAACTGGATCGACCGCAATCACTCGTTTCGCACCAGCCATAACGGCGAACTTTTGGGCAAAAAGTCCTACAGGTCCTGAGCCAAGAATAATGACGGTATCGCCTTGTTTGACACCCGCATTTTGGACACTCCAGTAGGCAGTTGGCAAAATGTCTGATAGAAAAAGCACTTTTTCATCCGGGATCGCGGTATCTGGAACGACAAACGAAGTGAAATCAGCAAAGGGAACCCGTAAGAATTCTGCTTGTCCACCCCAATGATTGCCATTCAGCTTACCAAAGCCAAAGAGGCCACCATAAAGTTGATCAGAAGAGTTATCACATTGGCTCTCCATCTCATTTTGACAAAAATGACAATGTCCACAGCCAATATTAAAAGGGATGACAACACGGTCCCCTTTCTTCAATTTTTGAACTTGACTGCCGACTTCTTCAACGATCCCCATTGGTTCATGACCAACAACGTACCCTTCTTCTAGTACTGCACCACCGTGATGATACAAATGAAGATCAGAGCCGCAGATCGCTGTTGCTGTAATTCGAATAATCGCATCTGTTGGTTCAATGATCGTCGGATCACTCACATTTCGAACTTCCATTTTTTCTTTTCCTTGCCATGTTACTGCACGCATACTTGTTCCTCCTTTTATGAGATGTGACGGGAAAGGTTCCTGGTCGTGTGATTGACTGCCATTTCTTCTTTTGGGATGACAAAAAATTCGTGTTCTTAATAATTGTGCCGGGAAAAAATGCTTTTGACAAAAGAAACGCTCAAGGTTTACCAGCCGAATTTTTTGCAATCGGCAAGACAGTTGAAAACAGAATAGTTGATTTAACTAAACAAGCGTGACACTATAAAGGTGGATCGAAAACAGGATCGATGGGCTCATCCATCGAAGCGTATCCCCAATGAGGACTCACATAAAAGTAGAAAAGAGGAGAAAAACATGGATATTACGATTCGTGGAAAAGCATCTTGTGTGAATTGCAAGGAAAATTATGATGGCAAATTGATTGTTCATCTGCAAGAAGATGTAGATGGGAAGCTGAAAACAGTTCCGCCTCTAGAAGAAAACGAGTTACACTCAGATGAAATCGCTATTCATTATGATTATGGTGAAGTAAAAGATGCGATCGAAGGCACCTTTGTCTGTCCTGCATGTCAGACAACAAATGATGTCCGCATCGAGATACCGCAAGAATTACTGCATAATAACTAAAAAAGAAACGCCTGTGGTTGGCGTTTCTTTTTTAGTTATCTGTCCGATCAACCACTTCGACATTGAAGTCTTGTAAGATTTTCAATCCAGAAGACTCATGGTTTCTACCTGAAACTAGCTGTTGATTAATGAGAAAATCGGCTTCTGGAAAAGCACTCTGAATCTCGATCGTATTAGACAACACGCAGATGTTGGTTTCTACTCCGGTCACTTCGATATGTTTTTGTTCATTTTTATCATTGAAAAGTTGCTCCTTGATTTCCAAGAGAACTTCAGGTGGGATACTAAAGTAATATTTTTTTATTACTTTTTCATTCGGTAACGGTTGCAGTTCAGGAACGATCTGTAACGCTTCTTGTTCTTCATCAGGAGTATCTTTACAATCAATCGGGATATCTCTTGTAAAAAGGATATATTCACCTTCTGCACGAGCTTGTTGAAGCCGTTTTGCGATTCGCGTGATCAAAGCAGGGCTGTCAGAAATAAATGATTGACTATTTTCATCACGAATCTGATTCTGCATATCAATAACAACTAACATTGACGATTCCTTCTTTCTTTTTTTCATAAAACGTAGTTTTATTTTCATTGTTCTTTCTTAAGTGATAAAAAAATGAAAAAAGAGAACAATAGCTTAAGAAAAATCCTCTAAAACTATCATGCCTGAAAATAAATAAGATTTCAAAGAAAACGCTACAAAAAATCTCCGGATATGAAATTCGTTATTTTTTTTTGATAAAAAAACAATGCTTATTGTTTGCTCATTACTAAGAGTCATGATATTTTAAAATTACAACATTATAAAATAATGATAAAAATGAAAGCAGGGATAAAAGATGAAAAAGGCACTATCAATAGGGCTGTTGCTGTTTTCGACCGCATTGGTGACAGCGGCTTGCGGCAGTAATTCGGAAGACAAAAATACTGACGCATCGGGAAAACAGACAAGTGATGGGAAAATAACATTAGATTTTTGGTCTTTTTGGGGATCGGGGGCTCGCCAAGAAGTCATCGAAGAGATCATTGACGATTTTAATCAGTCACAAGATGAAATCGAAGTGAAATATAGTTACCAGCCTTGGGGAGATATTTGGACGAAGTCTCTCTCGGCAATCACTGCAGGAAATCCACCGGATGTTATTGTTCAAGACATCAATTCAGTCGCGCAGCGTGCAGAAGCACAGCAAGCAACGAACTTGAGCGAGTACGTTAAAGATGGCATGTCTGATGAATTTTATCCTCAATTATGGGATACGGTAGAATATGAAGGAGACCCTTATGCAATTCCTTTCAATACCGATACCCAAGTGATTTTTTATAACAAACAAATTTTCAAAGAAGCAGGGATCAGTGAAGATCAGTTACCCCAAACATGGGACGAACTTGAAACTGTTGCACACAAATTAGATGTCAAAAAAGGCGATGATTTTGAGCGTATCGGATTCTATCCTTTGTGGAACCTTGGCGCGGATGTTTGGGCATTGAACGCTGATAACGGTGTTAGTTGGTTTGACAAAGATGAAAAGGTTTCGATTGACACAGAAAATAAAGTGAAGGCTCTGGATTGGATTCTTGATTGGCAAGATTATTATGGGCAAGATACGATCAATCGTTTAGAAGCTGAGTTTGGCTCCGGTGTAGCAGATCCATTTATTTCTGGTTTGGTGGCCATGCGGGCACAGAATATCAATTATTACTCTAGCTTGATGGAAAATGCGCCAGATGACTTTGATTTTGGCGTCATCCAGATTCCAGAAAAAGAAAAAGGTTCTGGTCACTGGTCATGGGGTGGCGGCTTTGTCTTAGAAGTTCCTCAAGGAGCCAAAAATCCCGAAGCGTCCTACAAGTTTATCGAGTATCTTTCAACCCCAGAAGTTCAAGAAAAATTTGGTGAAAAGAGCTTTGATATTATGGCTAACCGAACAGCAAATGAAAATCTTGTCAAAAATGATCATTTAGATGAAAAAGGTCAAATGATCTATCAAATGGCAGATGAGAATTTTGCTAATACAGTAATCACTCCGGTACCATTGGATGCACCAGATTTCAGCAGTTTAGTCAATGAACAAATTGATCAAATTCTGCTAGGGAATAAAAAACCAGCAGAAGGATTAGCAGATGCTCAAAAAGCAGTGGAAGATCTTGTAGAACAAAATAAATAATAGATTGAGATAGGGAGTTGTGGCTAGCCGCATTCCCTTTTCTATCGTTACTGTTCTCATTGCATCCTTGCTATTTTGCTGAAAAAAGATGGCAGAAAACACTTTACTAAAGGAGGGGAATTATGAAAAAGAAACGATCGAGAAGCAAAAGACAAGATGCCCTCTGGGGATATTTGTTTGTAGCGCCGTTTTTGATTGGTTTCATGGTGTTCATGCTGGGCCCTATGTTATTCTCGTTTATCGGCAGCTTTACGGATTACAATCTAACGTCAAAAATGAATTTTATTGGTTTTGGAAACTTCAAACGAATGTTTACGCAAGATGCACTTTTTTGGAAATCACTTTATAATACAATTTATTTTGTACTCTTTAATGTCCCACTGACGACCTTATTCAGTGTCTTTCTAGCTACATTATTGAATCAAAAGATTAGAGGAATCAGCTTTTTTCGGACGACTTTTTATTTGCCAGCGATTTTATCCGGTGTGGCAGTATATGTGTTATGGATGCAGCTGCTGTCGCCTTCCGCTGGTTTGATTAATACTTTTTTAAGCTGGTTCAACATCAAAGGTCCGGCCTGGCTGTTTGATCCTGAATGGACCAAACCGGCATTGATCCTAATGAAAATTTGGAGCTCTGGGGGGGCGATGCTGCTGTACTTGGCGACATTGCAGAACATCCCCGGAACGCTTTATGAATCAGCAGAGATCGATGGTGCTGGTATGTGGGCTAAGTTTAAACATATTACGATTCCATTGATTACACCAATTATTTTTTATGATGTCATTACGTCGACAATCGGTTCTTTCCAAATCTTCCAAGAAGCCTATGTTATGACGAAAAACGGCACTGGTGGACCTGCCAATTCGCTCTTGTTCTATAATCTCCATATGTGGAACAAAGCGTTTGTAGCTTTTGATATGGGGTATGCAATGGCGATGTCGATGATCCTTTTCTTAATCGTATTAGTTTTAACATTTATCAATCTGAAATTAGCTCCTCGTTGGGTCCACTATGCAGGAGGACAAAACTGATGGCTTCAACAAAGTACACTATCTCAGGAGGGCTGACTGTATGCAGATGTACAAAATAAAGAGCAATTCTCAACAGCAGCGGATCAAAAAGTTAACGAGTTATTTAGTGATGACTGTGATTGGCATCGTTCTGATCATTCCGTTGCTGTGGATGGTATTCACCTCATTAAAGCCAATGGAAGAGATCGTCCGTTATCCACCAACGTTTTTTCCAGAAGAAATCAATTTCTCAAATTATCTTGATACGATCAATGCGTTTCCTTTTTGGCAATATGCAAAGAACACCTTGTTTATCACGGTGTTAGTTGTGTTCGGCAACGTGCTTTCAAACTCATTTATCGCTTATGGATTTGCCAAGTTGGATTTTCCAGGGAAAAACCTGATTTTTTCTCTGGTCCTTTCAACAATGATGATTCCAGGATTTGTGACGATGATTCCACAATACGTGCTGTTTTCTAAAATCGGCTGGGTAGGGACGTATCTGCCGCTGATCATTCCCTCATTTTTTGGGAATGCCTTCAATATCTTTCTGATGCGGCAATTTTACTTATCGATCAATAATGAACTGATTGAAGCGGCAAAAATGGATGGCGCCAATCATCTATATATCTGGAGCCATCTGATGATTCCTTTAACCAAACCTGCACTGATCACGATTGCCATCAATTCATTCAATGGTGCTTGGAATGACTTCTTAGGACCATTGCTGTATATTCAAAATCAAGAAAAATATACACTCCAAATCGGTTTGCAAGTTTTCCAAAATCAATCAACGACACAGTGGAACTATTTGATGGCGGGTGCAACACTGGTCTTATTACCAACGATCCTATTATTCTTTTTTGCACAACGCTACTTTATTGAGGGAATGGATCTGACGGGAGGAACCAAAGGATGAGAAAGATAGAGCCGCAGCGTTTATTCAATGGTCTGATCACTTGGATCAATTGGATGCCCAAATTGATTCTTCTACAATTTTTGTGGTTGGTTTGCTCATTGCCTTTTTTTACAGTGGCAACAGCGACAAGAAGTATGATTGCGGCGATTAAGCAGATCAAAGACACTCAAGAGAGGGCAGAACAAGAGAAAACGACGACGATTTTCTTTACGAAATTTTCTGAGCTGTGGCAACTGAATAAAAAGAAAGATATTGTATTCAGCTTTTATAGTCTTTTTCTTTTGATTGATCATTCCATTCTTAGTCGATTTCCACAACCGCTTTTTCAAGTCATGGCCACGATGCTGATCGTGATCTTCATGATCTGTAGCTTGATTTTTTTCTATCAGACGCTTTTAATGGGCGAAAAGAAGCAGCAAGTCAGCTTCTTTTATGCTTTTTATCAAGCCGGTCGCTCACCTAAACGAGTGTTGCTCCATCTTTTTTGGACGATTACGCTATTGTTGTTTTTTGGCTTCTTCGGTCCGGCGTACTTATTTTTGGTGGGAATGAGTGGTTGTTGTTTGATTCAGTTAATTATCTGTCCTGCTTCGATTACTTCAATCCAGATCTCTCATTAAAAAGAGTAGACATAAGTTGAGACAAAACGATACGATACCCTGCATGATGGGGACCGCCGTTTTGGGAACTTATGACTACTCTTTTTAACTGCATTGATTAGGAGCTAATCCATTAAATAAGCAATTGTAGCGGTACCGACCGCTTTGGCTGCAATCAAGAGACAGTCTTCATTCATCATGAAATCAGGACTGTGGTGAGGATGATTGAGATGATCTTCTGTCATACAACCGATATAAAAGAAAAGACTAGGTCGTTCTTGTGCATAGTAGGCGAAGTCTTCAGAGGGATCTTGAGGACCGCAATCAAAGATCTCCTTCACTTCAGGTAAGTGAGCTTCTTTGAGGGAATCAATCACTTGTATTGTAAAAGCTGGATCATTATAAAGAACCGG
The DNA here is from genome assembly GCF_003812305.1 of Enterococcus sp. FDAARGOS_553. NCBI lineage: Bacteria > Bacillati > Bacillota > Bacilli > Lactobacillales > Enterococcaceae > Enterococcus > Enterococcus sp. FDAARGOS_553. Next base: position 72,301 of record NZ_CP033740.1, on the reverse strand, counting down.
ATAATTGTCATCATATTCAAGACTGGTTTCAACCGCAAAAGTTTGTGCTAGACCCTCTGCCATTCGCTGGATCTGTTGGTGAATCGTTTGACGTGTGGTTTCTTTCATCACACGAACATCTCCCTTTAGGGTCACAGTCTCTTTGATTGCATTAAAGGAACCACTCCCGTCAAAAGAACCAATCGTTAGACTTGCTGTGTCAAAAGGATCGATCCGACGAGAAACGATCGTCTGTAGTTGAGTAACGAAATAACTGCCTGCTACGATGGCATCATTTGCTAGTTGCGGCATGGAAGCATGACCACCTTTGCCACGAATGGTCAAAGTGAAATTTGCCCGTCCAGTTTGGGTTTCGCCAGAGTGGTAGCCAATCTTGCCTGTTTCCATTGAAGACATCACATGGACGCCAAGTACATGATCAATATCTGTTAAACAACCGTCGGCAATCATGCCTTTGGCACCGCCAGGAGATACTTCTTCAGCTGGTTGGTGGATGATGCGGATGCTTCCTTTTAACTGGTCTTTTAAGGTAATCAAATTCTTAGCCAAAACCATTAAATAGGCCGTATGCCCATCATGACCACAAGCATGCATCACACCAGGAACCTGAGATCGAAAAGGTAGCTGATTGTCTTCTTCTACAGCCAGAGCATCAAAGTCGGCCCTTAAAGCCAGCTGTTTTCCACATTGCTCACCGATGATATCAACGATCAGGCCATAGCCGTCGCCACATTCTGTGATTTGGCAGTCTAGTTTTTCATAGTAGGCTTTGATATAAGCGGCGGTTGCTTTTTCCTGAAATGAAAGCTCTGGGTGTTGATGTAAGTGCCGCCGAATCGCAATCATTTCCCCTTCGTCTTTTTCCAATTGCTGCATAAGTGTTGTTGTGATATTCATCTGAATCCCTCCTATTTCTACTTTTATCATACACGAAGCAACTATTTTTCTGCACGCGATAACCTAACCTGTTTTCTTGCGTAACAAGTAGGGATTGACAAAATCGCTGTTTCTCTCTATTCTTAAAAAGAGATTTAGTAAACAGTAAACAACGGGGTGGCAGAATGGCAAGTATGAGGGATATTGCAAAATTGGCAGGGGTTTCCGTCGCAAGTGTGTCGCGAATCTTAAACAATGATGAAACATTTAGTATCAACGAAAATACCCGCAAACGGGTGATCGAGATCGCCAACCAGCTGAATTATTCAAAAGACAAGAGCTTTTCGAGTTCGCGAGAAGCTGGCGATAAAAATACGATAGCAATCATTACACGGCATAACAGTGAATCGGAGCGTAATGATCCTTATTTTATGATGATTCGTAACGGAATAGAGAAAGAGGCAGCCAAATGGCGTTTAAAAACGGTTCGTGTCTTCTCGATGCGAGACCAAGACAAAGATCTGACTCAACTGGCAAAGTATGGTGCTGTCATCATCATTGGGGAAATGACGCAAGAGGCATTGCAAGAAATCAGCCGGTACAATCAACATATTATTTTGGTAGATAATTATAGTGAAAACGACGCCTATGATTGCATACAAACTGATTTTGCTCGAAAGACCCATCAAATTTTGGATATCTTAAAAGCAAAAGGACATGAGAACATAGCATTTATTGGTGGTGTTTCCAGTCGAGTAACGATCACAGGAGAAGTCGTTTATGATGAACAAGAAATTCGTGCAGAGAATTACAAAAATTGGATGCTGATGAACAAGCTGGAAGAATACAGTCATGTTTTTCAAGGAAAATGGTCTCCAGAGACTGGATTAGCTTTTGGCAGAAAAATCGCCGAGATGACCCCACGGCCGACAGCCATCATCGTTGCTAGTGATCCCATGGCAGTGGGGGTCTATAAAGCATTAAATGAACACGGATTGAAGATCCCAGAAGATATATCAGTGGTTAGTTTTGATGATATTCAAATGGCCCAGTTTATGACACCAGCGCTTTCTTCAGTCAAAATGAAAGCGGAAGAAATGGGTCAAATGAGTGTAGAGCTGGCGAAAAACAAATTATTGGGCGTTCGAACAATGCCAGTCCGAGTGATTTGTAAAAGTGAATTGATATTAAGAGAATCGATTGCCGATAAAAAAAGATCATGAAAAATGATCTTTTTTTTATTTTAGAGTTTTGTAAACATTAACTAAACAATTATACTGATTGTAGTAAACGTTTACAGACAAATTAAAGGAGATTAGTTATGAAATTTATTGATAAATTAGCAGAGAAGATGGTTCCTTTTGCCCAAATCATTGCCAATAATAAGTATTTATTGAGTCTGCGTGATGGCTTTATGGTTGCTTTTCCCGCGACAATGTTTGCTTCAATCATGATCATTATTCAAAATTTACCCGCTACCTTTGGCTTATCTGAGAAACTGCCCGCAGGACTGATGACCTTTTTGAATGATTTCTTTGGTCCTATCGGGAACGCAACCATGAGTATCACAGCGATTTTTGTTGTTTTCGGGATCGGCTATCAATTGGCAGGAAAATATGGCCAGCCAAAACTTTTTGCCGGAGCAATCTCATTGTCCTCTTTCTTAATGCTTTTGCCCTACGGTTCTTCCGATGACCTGGGAACAGTGATTCCCCTTTCAAAATTAGGTGCGGAAGGGATGTTCGTTGGGATCATCACAGCGATTATCGCTACACAAATTTATTGCAAGATCAGTGCTTCTGGGTTAACGATCAAAATGCCTGAATCGGTTCCGCCGATGATCGCTGAGTTTTTCCTTGCTATCATTCCAGGTGCTGCGCCATTGTTTTTATTTAATTTGATCCGTTACTTGTTTACATTCACGTCATGGGGCAATGCGGTCGACTTTGTCTACGAAATCTTACAGAAACCATTAATGGGCTTGGGGGGCACGTTGCCTGCAGTCTTGATTGCCGTTTTATTCACCCAATTCTTCTGGTGGTTTGGGATCCATGGCACACTGGTTGTTAACGCCGTGATTGATCCGATCATGAATGCATTGGCGATTGAAAACTACGAAGCCTATAAAGCAGGTGCAGAACAACTGCCTCATATCATCAATACAACCTTCATGGGCGTTTTTGTAAACCAAGGAATGCAATTAGGGATCTCGATTACGATGGCATTTTTTATTGCTCGTTCGATTCGGATGAAGAAGCTGATGAAGACAGTCATTGCACCATCTGTTTTCAATGTGTCAGAGCCAATGACATTCGGGTTGCCGATCGTATTGAACCCGATTGCTTTTGTTCCGTGGATTTTGGCCCCGCTTGCTAGTACGACGATTTCTTATTTTGCAATCGCTGCTGGTCTTGTGCCTCGCCCAATCGGAGCAACGGTAGTCTGGACGACACCGGTCTTCTTATCTGGCTGGCTGGGAACTGGCTCTGTAGCAGGTGCCATTCTACAATTGGTAACTGTTGCTGTGATGACATTGATTTGGGTGCCATTCCTAATCGTGATGGATCGTGGCTATTTGAAAGAAGAAAAAGAAGAGCTAGCCAAAGAAGCGCTCGCACAAACTGGCCCTGCCATCGACGAAAGAATCAAAGAAAGCTAAGCTTAGTATTCCGTTCTGTCAGCATGGCAACTGAAAAAATGGAGGATCGAAGATGCGAACAGATACATTGACCTATACTTATCAGATGCGTACAACGCCGGAACGATTCTATCAAGTGATGATCGCACAACAAGCGGCATTCTTTCGCTCAAAAGGAGCAGAAGAACCTTTCGGCGAGAACAGTCAAATTGATTTGATGATTCGCACAAAATCAGCGGCCACGCTGGTGCCAGCGGTGATGAAAGTCAAAAAAATCGCGCAAGATGAGGTTGCTTTGATAACAGCCTATGAACAAGGAAAAATCTGTCAAAGGTATCGCTTTGTTCCTAGGGGAGCAGAAAAGATTGAGGTTACGTATTCGGAACAGAATTCTTTTGATCGTTCCCGCAATACGTATAGTTTCATGCTGGCAGCATTATTCTATAAGTTCTTTTTTAACAAAGGGGTCAAAAAACGCATGCAGTATTTGGAAACTGCATGCCAGAAATATAATGAAATAGACGAGAATAAAGTTGAAATTAGAGGAAAAAAATGATTGAGATAATAACCGATACGCTTTTTCATTTATACAATGAAAAGATTAGTTATGTGATGCATGTTTTACCAAATCGACAATTAGGTCATCTGTACTTTGGTCCATCTTTGGGGCATTTGAGTGCCAATGACATGGACTATTTAACCAAAAAAGAAAATAAATCTGCCGGCACGGTCAAATTTTTTGAAAATGATGGCCTGTTTACGTTAGCAGATCGCTTTCAAGAGTTGCCAACCTATGGTTCTTCTGACTTTCGAGAAGGAGCCGTTACTATTTTTGCAGAAGACGTGCCTTTGTATGTGGATTTTAAAGTCGCAGAAGTCGAAACTTTCGCAGGAAAGGAACGAGAGCTGGCCAAACCGGCGAGTTTTGCCGAAAAAACAGAAAGCCAAAGCCTGCGAATAATGTTGATCGATGAGCAGCGGCAATTGAAAATGGAAATCACCTACACTATTTTTGCTGGTTTAGGCACGATTGCGCGCAATCAGCGGATCACCAATCTTGGCGCTGAGAAAAAACAACTTTCTTCGTTGATGAGCGGGGTACTGGAATTAAGAAATCAGCAATTTGAATTTGTTCACCTTTCTGGTGCTTGGCTAAAGGAACGCCAAATCAAAGCCACACCATTGACGCAAGGAACCTTTCGAGTGGGGTCTTTAAAAGGGGCCTCTGGGCATCAGCACAATCCCTTCGTGGCACTGAAGGCTGCCAATGCCACCAATGATCAGGGACGTGTCTATGGAGCAAATCTGATTTATTCAGGGAATTTTCTCGCTCAAGTCGAGATGGATGAGTGGGACAATGTCCGCTTGATGCTGGGGATTCATCCCGAACAGTTTTCTTGGACATTGCAGCAAGATGCAGTCTTTGAAGCCCCAGAATGTATATTGACATTTACCGATGAAGGGTTGAATGGGTTAGGGCAAGAGTCTGCTGCGTTTATTGAAAAGCACGTGATTGCCCCTTATTGGCAAAAACGGCCGCGGCCGATTGTCTTCAATAATTGGGAAGCAACTTATTTTGATTTTGACCAAGAGAAATTAGTAGCATTAGCAGCAGAAAGTCAGGCATTAGGAATGGAATGCTTCGTCTTAGATGATGGCTGGTTTGGTAAAAGAGACAACGATCGCAGTTCTTTAGGGGATTGGGTGCCAGATCCAGCGAAATTTCCTAATGGCATCGGTCATTTTGCAAAACAAATCCACGATCTAGGGTTGAAGTTAGGCGTTTGGTTTGAACCGGAAATGGTCTCTCCTGACAGCCAGCTTTATCAAAAACATCCCGATTGGGTGGTCCGACATCCTTATGAACGCATCTCTGTGGGACGCGGCCAGTATGTCTTAGATTTTGCCAATCCGGCAGTCGTGGAGGCGATCTTTGCTGCGATCAAAAAAGTCATCGTCGAAACGGATCTTGATTATATCAAGTGGGACATGAATCGGAATATCACAGAAGCTTATTCACCTTATTTAGCAGATGAAGGGATTCCCCAAACAGAATTCTTTCATCGCTATATTTTAGGGGTCTATGCCCTTTATCAGAAAATATTAACAGAATTTCCGGAGATTTTGATCGAAGGCTGTGCTGGCGGCGGCGGTCGTTATGATTTAGGGATCTTGTTTTACAGTCCTCAGATTTGGCCGAGTGACGACAGCGATGCCGTGGAACGACTACAAATTCAAACCGGCACATTACTTGGCTATCCGATGTCTTCATTCAGCAATCATGTCTCCGCTTGTCCCAATCATCAAGTGGGGCGCAATACGTCACTGGCATTTCGGCAATCGGTGGCTATGTTTGGCCCATTAGGCTACGAGTTGGATCTTTTCAGTTTATCAGCAGCTGAAAAACAAGCAATCAAAGAACAAATCATTTTCTATAAAGCTCATCGACAACTTCTGACTTATGGCGCCTTCTATCGGATGACCGATTTGAGCCAAAAAAATGAAGTTGTATGGGGAGTCTCTCATCAAGAGGAAGCACTGATTGCCTATTTTCGGATTCTTGCTGAAGCAAATCCTGCAGCGGAAGCTTTTATACCGGTACCGTTCATTGATCCGGATCGAAGCTATCTGCTGGAGAATGAGCAGTTGTCTGGCAAGGTTCTGAAGCAAATTGGACTGCGCAAACCGTACTTATTCAATGCTGTCAATCACCAAACGGCGCAAGTAACAGGAGATTTCCAGTCATTTGTTTATCAAATCAAAGCAATCAAAAAGGAGTAAAAAGATGACGAATTATTTCTTTGATCAGCGGTTCCTGCATGGTGGGGACTATAATCCCGATCAGTGGCTTGATTATCCGGAAATCCTAAAGAAGGATTTGGCGTATATGCAAAAAGCCCACGTCAATACGGTCACACTTGGGGTGTTTGCTTGGAGCGCTTTGGAGCCAACAGAAGGGGTCTATCAGTTTGACTGGCTTGATGAACAGTTTGATGCGATCCATGCTATGGGGGGCAATGTCATTTTGGCTACCCCCAGCGGTGGTCGTCCCCAGTGGTTGAGTCAGAAATATCCGGAAGTCAATCGCACCAATGCGTATGGACAAAAACATACCCATGGCTTTCGCCATAATCATTGCTATTCTTCACCAATCTATCGCGAAAAAGTGCGGCAGATCAACACAAAATTAGCTGAACGCTATGGCGACCATCCGGCACTAGCCATGTGGCACATGTCCAATGAGTATTCGGGGGAATGTTTTTGCGAATACTGCCAAGAAAATTGGCGTGACTGGTTAAAGAAAAAGTACAAAAACCTAGAAGCATTGAATCATGCGTGGTGGATGAGTTTCTGGGGCAATCGCTATTCCGATTGGGAACAAGTCTTGCCACCATCACCTTTAGGAGAACATAAAGTTCATGGGATGGATCTGGATTGGAAACGATTCGTCACTGATCAGACCATTGATTTTTATTTGAATGAGATTGTCCCTATTCGGGAACGAACCCCTGATATCCCAGTAACGACGAATTTTATGGCGGAAGGTCATGCCACACAGGATTTCATTCCTCTGGAAGGAATCGACTATGGCAAGTTTTCTCAGTATGTGGATGTGGTTAGTTGGGATAGTTATCCCGATTGGAACAATCGCTTTGAAGCAATCGCTACAACCGCTATGAAGTCTGCCTATGTCCATGATCAGTATTGGTCTTTGAAGAAACAACCCTTTTTAGTTATGGAATGTACCCCAAGTTATGTCAATTGGCACCAATACGACAAATCGAAGCGCCCCGGGGTCCATATTTTAAGTAGTATGCAGCAGTTAGCTCATGGGTCAGATAGTACCTTGTATTTCCAGTGGCGCCAATCTCGTGGCAATTCGGAGAAATTTCATGGCGCCGTTGTCAGTCATGATGATTCCACAAACAATCGAGTGTTTAAAGAAGTTGCTGAATATGGCGCTCGTCTCGAAAAAATCAGTGAAATCAAAGGAACCACTCGCAAGAAAGAAGTGGCGATTCTCTTTGACTGGGAAAGCAATTGGGCGTTGAAGCGCGGGGGAGGATTCGGCCGTCCTACGAGACGTTATCCCCAAACGTTGCAAGAGCATTATCAGGTTTTCTGGGAACAAGACATTCCGGTTGATATTCTGACTCCTGAGCAGGATTTTTCTGATTATCAATTAGTCATTGCGCCAATGCTATATATGATGACAGAAAAAACGATGCTAAAATTAACGAGCTATGTTGAAAAGGGTGGAATACTAGTATCCAGCTATTTCACAGGAATGGTCAATGAAACAGATTTGCTTTATATTGGCGGATTGCCTCAACCATTAAAGGCGCTCTTTGGCATTGAGGTATTAGAGCTTGAAACACTTTTAGAAGACGAACACAATCAGATTGATTTTCAAGATCAGCGATTTGTCACCAAAGACTATTCAGCAATCATTGACGTGTTGGATGCAGAAGTTTTAAGCCATTATCAGACAGATTTCTATCAAGGCACGCCTGCGGTTACGAAGAAGCCATTCGGTGCAGGGGCTTCGTATTATTTGGCTGCCCGAACGAACAGTGATTTCTTAGCTGCTTTTTATCAAAAGTTGATTGAAAAGTTGGGATTGAGAAGAACAGCGATTGCTGAAGCACTTCCTGAGGTGTCGATTCAAACGCGAGTTGGGACGCAACGAGACTATTCATTTATTATGAATTTTTCAGAGGAAGAACAGCAACTAGTATTGAAGCAGCCAGTAACCGATCTGGAAACCAATGAACATCTAGTAGGAGCAATCACGTTGGCACCCTATGAAGTCAGGATCGTATATCACCCCTCTGAAGTACACTAAGAAAAAAGGACCATTCGTTACGCCAATCAGCGCAACGAATGGTCCTTCATAAATTTAGGCAATGCTTCACTGATCTGTGTCGGCAAGACAACATAGTTCTCGGTAGCTAAATGTTCGCCAATCAAACTGTGGAGATAAACCGCTGCGTGGACCGTTTCTTCGGTTCGATCAAATTGTGCCAAAAAGCTGGTAATGATCCCGGCTAAGGTATCCCCGGTGCCGCCAGTGGCCATAGCTGGCGTTCCTAATGGGTTTTCGACGATTTCTGTGCCATAAATCTGGGTGCGATGGCTTTTTAAGACCACGATACTGGCTAATTTTTTTTGGAAGGCTGCGTTTTTCTCCGGTGTTTGCTCACTGATCTCAATGCCGCTTAATCGTTGCCACTCCATTTGATGAGGGGTAAATACGACGTGACTGGGGTAAGGAAAAGTCAATGGGTATTTCGCAGCTAAATTGATCGCTGACCCATCAACAACTAGCCATTGATGGCTTTTTTGTGCAGCGACGACTGTTTGCAATAGATTGAAACTGGTTTTGCCTTCGCCCATGCCTGGGCCAATCAATAGGACATCCGCAGATTCAGTGACTGTGCTGATAAGCTCAGTCTGGTCCCAAGAGACGAACATCGCTTCTGGCAGTCGCGCATGTAGCGCCGTACGATTGACAGGATCGGAGATCACCGTGGTTAGTCCAGTTCCGCCATAAACACTGGCTTGTGCCGCCATCAAGATTGCGCCTCCGTACTGTTGGTTACCGCCAATCACTACGGCACGGCCAAAGGTTCCTTTGTGACTTTCGACGGGGCGTTTGCGAATCACTGCTGCTAAAATAGTTTGCTCCAGTTGCTTCATACAATGACTCCTTTTCTGCTTCTTTCACTGGGCTCATTTTCTAGAATAAACCTATTGCTTTTATTATACTCGTTTTATGAAAGATATCGTCTGAAAATACACAATTTTTTTTCCTTTTTTTAGCTAAGAGTGTTATCATAAAAGGCGAGAAAAGAATTGGAGGGAATCGTATGACAATCGATTGGAAAAAAGAAGTCGAAGCGCGTAAAGACGATTTGCTAAATGACTTGATTGATCTTTTGAAAGTAAAAAGTGAACGAGAAGATGACAAGGTAACGGCAGATGCTCCGTTTGGACCTGGACCTCGTGATGCCTTGCTGCACATGTTGGCTTATGGGGAACGTGATGGTTTCGCTGTGAAAAATGTCGATAACTATGCTGGACATATCGAATTTGGTGAAGGAGACGAAACATTAGGGATCTTCGGCCACATGGATGTTGTCCCTGCTGGTGACGGTTGGGCGACAGATCCCTACGATCCTGTGATCAAAGACAATAAAATTTATGCTCGCGGATCTTCCGATGATAAAGGTCCTTCAATGGCTGCTTATTACGGAATGAAGATCATTAAAGAGTTAGGCTTGCCATTATCTAAAAAAATCCGCTTTGTCGTAGGATCTGATGAAGAAAGCGGCTGGGGTGATATGGATTACTATTTCGAGCATGAAGAAAAACCTGATTTTGGTTTCTCTCCCGATGCGGAATTCCCAATCATCAATGGCGAAAAAGGGAATGTAACATTAGGGCTTCATTTCCAAGGAAATAACGAAGGTGCTTATCAACTGCAACAATTCACTGCTGGTTTGCGGGAAAACATGGTACCAGGAACTGCGGTTGCAAAATTGACTGCCCCATCTACAGAAGCTGCATTAGAAATGGAAAAAGCTTTTTTTGATTATGTCGAAGGTCAACCAGTGACTGGCACCATCGAAACAGAAAATGAAGAAATTACCATTGAACTAGTCGGTAAAGGCGCCCATGGTGCAAGTCCTCAGTCTGGGATCAATGCGGGAACTTTCTTGGCAGTCTTTTTAGATAACTTTGCCTTTGGCGGCGGCGCAAGACAATTTATCCATACGGCGGCAGCTTATGTCCATGAAGATTTTTATGGTGAAAAATTAGGCGTGGCGCATGAAGATGAAAAAATGGGTAAACTAACCATGAATGCTGGTTTGTTTGCTTTTAAAGCTAATCAATCAGGTGTTCAAGCAGACAACTTTATTGCCTTGAATTTCCGCTACCCTCAAGGGGTAACTGCAGAAGGTCTGGAAATCGGCATTGAAAAAACCGTTGGCATGGAAGGCGCAACAGTGACTCGGAACGAGCGCAACATGGAGCCTCACTATGTGCCGATTGATGATCCATTGGTGAAAACATTGCTTGAAGTTTATGAAGAACATACTGGTCAAAAAGGCTATGAACAAATCATTGGCGGTGGCACTTATGGCCGTTTATTAAAACGTGGTGTCGCATATGGGGCGATGTTCCCAGGCTACACAGATACGATGCACCAAGCAAACGAATTTATGAGCTTGGATGATCTATTCAACGCGGCAGTGATTTATGCAGATGCCATCTACCGTTTGGCAAAATAAAACAACTCGAAACACCTCATGAAGAACTTCTTCATGAGGTGTTTTTTTGATGGAGACAGTCTAGCGACCGGTAAAAAGGAGCAGGTGCTTGTTTTCGCACTTACTGTGTCAAAAAGCCTTGCCTTTTCAAAAATTTTTCTACGTCCGGACGGCGAGGTTCTTGGAAAAAGCCAGTCATTTTGGTTTGCCAATCCGTTTTTTGTTGATTGCTTCTCCGATGGGCATAGTAGTCCGCGGTAGTTTCATTGTAGCGAGCAACGAGGTCTTCGGTCAGGGGCTGATAGTGGTCGACACTTAACACAGCGGATTGCGGTAAGCGAACTTTCGGCTCATTTTTCGTTGCGGGATAACCGATAGTCAACCCAAACAATGGCAGTGTATACGGGGGCAGCTCCGTGAGTTCAGTGATACGGAACAAGTCATTCCGGATTCCGCCAATGTAACAGATTCCCAGACCTTGGGTTTCTGCAAAGGCTGCCATATTTTGAGCAGCAATCGTGGTATCTACCACAGCAACTAGAAGGGCTTCCATATTCGACAACCCATCACTAGGCAAATTTGCTTGCTGCAACAATTGATGGTGTTTATATAAATCTGCTACGAACAGATAAAAGACACCCGTCTGTGTGATATAGTGGGGAGCACCGGCGATTTTCTCGATTTCTGCCAATCTTTTAGGATCTTTGATCTCGATGATTGAATAGGCTTGAACGAAATTTGAACTTGAACCGCTTTGTGCTACTTTGACAAGTTGTTGCTTCATTTCTGCTGATAAAGACTTTTTTTGGAAGTCTCTAACCGATGTGTGACTTGTAAAAAAATCAATGGTTTCCATTATTGTTCCTCCTCTGTCACGCTTGTTACGCTGTAGATTAGTGTAACAGAAAAAAGAAGCTTTTTTCAAAAAAATATATCTGAGAAAAGACAAATTTGTGCATAAAGGTTGCTATCTTCAAAAAATTTCGTTATGATGATTCTACATTCTGATAAACCCTTAGGGGAGTAACCAGTGGCTTCGGCTGCGATAATATCAACAGTAAGTAAACTGGCGACAGTTTTCTGGTATTATATGAAATGGTGAGACCTAAGACAAGCATCCACTTGTCTTAGGTCTCTTTTTTTCTAAAAAAGGACTCATGCAAGGGATAGCAACTATGAAGGAGAGAAATCATTGGCAAAAGAAATGTATCAAAAAGAAATCACAGAGGTTATGAACGAGGTAAACAGCAGTCCATCTGGATTGTCCCAGCAAGAAGCGGCAAAGCGCTTAGAAAATGGCTTGAATCAGCTGAAAGAAGCTCCCCAAAAATCAAGTTTGATACTCTTTTTAGAAACCTTCAAAGATGCGATGGTGATCGTTTTGCTGATCGTGGCTATCGTTCAGATGATCATGGGCGCCCATGTTGAATCGATTGTCATTTTTGCTGTTTTGCTACTGAATTCGGTTGTTAGTGTCATCCAAACGAAAAAAGCAGAAGGATCGTTAGATGCATTGAAAAGCCTCTCGGCACCCAATGCAAATGTCATCCGAGATGGAAAGGAACAAACGGTACCGGCAAAAGAATTGGTAGTGGGTGATATCGTTATTCTAGAAGCAGGGGACTATGTACCTGCTGATGGCCGTCTGATTGAAGAAGGGGCATTGAAAGTCGATGAAGGAATGCTGACCGGTGAATCGACACCTGCTGAAAAAGAACTTGGGGTTATTGACCGCACAGCGCCTATTGGAGACCGCGATAACATGGTCTTTAGTGGAACGATCGTGACTTACGGCCGTGGACGTTTCATTGTGACTGCCACAGGAAATGTGACAGAAATCGGGCAAGTCGCTGGTTTATTAGAAAACACAGTGGAACACAAGACGCCATTACAACGCGGGCTGGATCGCTTCAGCAAAAAATTGAGCTTGGCGATCCTCGTTCTTTCCTTGATTATTTTAGGTGTCCAAGTTGCTCGGCTATTTTTAGGTGATGGGTCTGGCGATATGACCGCCGATCTAGTCAACGCTTTTATGTTTGCAGTCGCTGTTGCGGTGGCTGCTATTCCTGAAGCACTCCAATCGATCGTTACGATTGTTTTATCGATCGGTACCAAACAAATGGCTCGTCAACATGCGATCATTCGTAAGTTGCCGGCAGTTGAAACACTAGGTTCTACTAGTATCGTTTGTACAGATAAAACAGGAACATTGACCCAAAATAAAATGACGGTCGTTGATTTTTATTTGCCAAATGGACAGACGGGTGAATTTTCTGAGAATCCTGCTGAATGGACAGTGCCTGAACGTCGCTTGATCGAGATCAGTGTGCTTGCAAATGATGCGGCAATCAGTCCCGAAGGAGCTAAACTAGGAGATCCCACAGAGATTGCCTTTCTTGATTATACAGAAAAATTGAATCAACCGTATCGTGAGATTCGTCAACAATACCCGCGATTACAAGAATTGCCTTTTGATTCCGATCGGAAATTGATGTCCACATTGCATACCATTGATTCGGAACAACTCCTTTTGACAAAAGGGGGACCGGATATTGTGATCGGAAGAAGTACAAAGGTTCTTATCAATGACGAAATCGTTCCACTGACTGAGGAAATCAAACATCAGTTGCAGCATCAAAATGAAGAATTCTCTAAACGAGCGCTGCGGGTTTTGGCTTTTGCTTATCGTCCGCTGACAGTGTCTGAAGACGAAGAACTGCATTTAGGTCTCGAAGAAGAGTTGATCTTTGTTGGTTTGATGGCGATGATTGATCCCCCTCGGAAGGAAGTCAAGCAAGCCGTGGCAGACGCGAAATCGGCTGGCATCAAAACAGTGATGATCACTGGTGACCACAAAACGACGGCTGTGGCCATTGCTCAGGAGATCGGGATTGCGCAAGAAGGTGACTTAGCATTGACCGGTACAGAGCTTGATGCACTGTCGGAAGAAGAACTGACGAATCAATTGGAGAAAATCACTGTCTACGCCCGCGTCTCTCCTGAGAATAAAATCCGCATTGTGCGAGCATGGCAAGATAAAGGGAAAATCTCTGCTATGACCGGTGATGGCGTAAATGATGCACCAGCATTGAAGCAAGCGGATATCGGGATTGCGATGGGGACCGGAACGGACGTTGCAAAAGATGCAGCAGCAATGGTCTTGACAGATGACAACTTTGCTTCAATTATTCGAGCGGTAGAAGTTGGCCGCAATGTGTTTGATAATATCAAAAAGGCGATTTCTTATCTTTTTGCTGGTAACCTCGGCGCGATTATCGCCATTGTGTTTGCTTTAGTAATGGGCTGGGACAATCCATTTACAGCCTTGCAATTGCTGTTTATCAACTTAGTGAATGATTCGCTTCCTGCTATCGCTTTAGGGATGGAAAAAGCGGAACCAACTATCATGCAAAGAGAACCTAGAAATCCTGATGCTGGCATCTTTTCTGGTAAAACGCTGATCTCAGTTACTTATCGTGGGATCTTGATTGCGGCAGTGGTGATTATAGCGCAATGGATCGGGATGAATCAATCGCCGGAGTTAGGTGTTGCAATGGCATTCTCAACTTTGATCTGGAGCCGTACATTACAAACATTGCCTGCTCGTTCCAATACAGAGACTGCTTGGCAAGCTGGATTGTTTGCGAATAAAATGGTTTGGCTGGCGATCGTGGTTTGTGGTCTGCTTTATAGTGTGACATTGCTACCTGGAATTCGGGAAGTCTTTGCGATTCCAGAAACCTTTACAATGAACCATGTTGGGTTAAGCATAGCTATGGCAGCTGGTGCTGTCTTGATGATGGAAATCACAAAACTGATTATTTTAGCGGTACAATCTCGAGGGAACAACACGAACTCATGATACTTGCGGGAGTGTTTTCGCTAATCAGATGAACAAAATAAGAACCGAAGGCGCAGCATGCAGCACTGCGTCTTCGGTTCTTTTTCTTGCTTTCATTTAATGGACTTGATTGATTTTCTTTAATTGACTGATTTGCTGGGCGACATGAAGAATCAGCTGTTGTTGGCCGTCTATTGGTTTCCCACCGTAAAGATAATCTTCATAGGTTGCCGTCAGTTGGATAAAACTCCCGTGGAAAATAGGATAAACAGCTTCCAATCGGCTGGCGTACTCACTAAGAGGTTCCGAATCAGCATGGAAAAGAACTTTTGCTGCTTGTTTCATCAAGACAGGATAGGCGGTTGGTAATGGTTCGGAGCGAAAGCGAGCAATCAACCAGATGCGAATTCGGAAAAAGTAGCGGCGCAAAAGATACAGTAATCCCAAGAAAACCAAGCATGCGATACCTTGCAGAAAATAACGGATCCATTGCCATGTTTCAGGTGAGAAAAGGTGTTCTTCTGCTGGCGCAACAGTTGTCGTCATTGTTGTGGAACTGCTGGTCTCACTACTGCTGCTGGTAGAAGACTCGCGACTAGAACTGCTCGTTTCAGGTAATACTTCAGAAGAGACAGTTGTTGTTTGCAATTCGGGACGATCAGGATTTTGAAAGTTCGGCGTCGGCTCAAACGGTACCCAGCCAAAACCGGAAAAATAGACTTCCGCCCACGAATGCGCGTTGCGGTTTCTCACGGTAAATGTTGTCAGGCCATTTTCAGTTTGAGCATCTCCTGGCGAAAAACCCTTGACCCAGCGCGCCGGAATATCGAGCGTTCGTAATAATACCACCATCGCAGTCGAGAAATTATCACAATAGCCAACTTTTGATTCAAACAAAAATTGATCGACATAGTCTTGTTCTTCTGCTGGATAGACGGCATCCGTTTTTGAATATCGGAATTCAATTGAATTTTTCAAGTGATTTTCAATGGCTGTGACTTGTTCGAAGATGGTACTTTGATCTTCTGTGATTGAGCGCGCAAGCTGCCGAATCCGAGCAGGAAGGTTCTCTGGTAATTGTGTATAGTCAACAGGAGTATCTGGCTGTTGCAGCGGCAAGGTTTGCAATGTTTCAGCGGCATAGTCCGCTGGCTGCCAAGCCAGTGAAACTTCAATCTGTTGTTGCGGCTCCATTAGATCGACTCGTTGAACCGCATCATCCACAATAAATCCAGTGGCTCCTTCTTTAATAGTGAGGTGATTGCTTCCATAGGGTAATGGCAAATAATCTCCCTGATTCTGCAAATAAAGCTGGACTGTTTCTTCTTTAAGATAATCTTGTTGATAATTATCATCTGCAATCCGGAGGGAATCAGGCACTGTTCGCAGATCTTCTTCTCGTATCGTGTTGATCCAACCCTTGCCAGAATAAAAATCTTTGCTTTCTACTCGCCAATAATGGCGGGTATCTTGTTGTGCTGTAAATAACACGGTATCATCGTCTAATAAAGGACCGCCTAATTGCCGATCATTTTCGCTAAAGCCTGTACGGGACCCGCTAGGTGCACCATGTTCTTCGATAAACTGATAAAAGCCGCGTTGATTCGCTTGTGTGCGTATACCAGTGGTAGCTGCTACCAAGCGATCGCGAATCGCGGTTCTTGGCAGCAGTGTTGCTCCAACCAACAGCAACGAACATAGCAGGGTGAGCCCCAGCCAGAACGACCATTCTCGTACTGTTTTCAGCTGTTGGGTTTTGATCAGGCTGCAAAGAACTCCGCAAAAACACACCCCCAACAAATGCCACGTTAGATTGAAATCATTAAAAATCACGACAGTCAGCAGATAGAGACACATTGCACCGTAGACAATATAAAAATGCTGGATGTAGATCGAGAACACAGCAAACAGAAGAATGCCGGTGACGATAATGGTCACTGCAACAAGTTCAGTGATATAACCGACTTTGCCAGCCAGAATCTCGCTGAGAGCTGTTTGCAAATCATAAAAATATCTTTGGAACCAAGTGAAGGAAAATCCTTCACCATAAGGAAAAAATCGGTAAAGAGTGACAAACCAGCCTACGATGTAAAAAGGCAGACTGTAGCGAAGACGAGGACTTAAAATACTCACGAAGCAAATCAGAAAGGCGTACAGAAGCAACGTAGTTTGGTGCCCCAAGTGGTAGACTGCTAAAAACGGCAGCACCGTCAAAATGATCGCAATGTAAGTCAGAGCTCCGATTATGGCTTTTTTGATCAAAGGATTCATTCAGACACCTCTTTGTTCGACAGTCGTTGGATCAGGTCATGATACGTATAAACTTGCAGCATGTTGCTTGGCGTCAAGGATTCCAGATAGACTTCTAAGGATTGCGAGACAGCCGGTGTGATGATAATCACCTGACGCCCTGAGATTTTGGGCAATGGTTCTGGGACTGTGATAAATGGCTGAATCGCTGCGAAAGCTCCAGCATGGATTTGATAAGGAGAATCCAGGTCCTCGCCGATCAATAGTTGCTGAAAAGGCATCTTTTTAAGCAAGAGATTTTGGAGCGAAAAGAAGATCGCCAATGTGTCTTCAAAAGCAGGGTGAGATTCACCCCAAAACAACAAAGTCAACTCCTGTTGTTGTTCCGTTTCATGTTCTCGATAAATCAGTTCTTGCTGTTTACTGGAGAGCTTCCAGTCAATATGCTTTAATGAATCCCCTTGCTGATAGTTACGGTAGTTTCGAATGGTGAAATTTGATTCCCCGTAAGTATATTTTCGCGGCTTTTTTTCAAAAAGTGTCATCAAGGATAGGACCTCGGGTCGATATTCTGGCAAAATGAGGATTTCTTGTTGGATTTTCATTTGCCGCCTTTTTCTGAAGAATCCCCAAAGTTCCTGACTTGTGAGGGTCAATGGCAGTCCATTATATGCTCCTCGAGCGGTAGGAAGCCACAGCACCTCTAAGCGGATGGATTCGCCCCAATAAAAAGTGAGCGTCTGTTCCTGATTTTGAAAGAGCAAAGACAGCTTTGGGATTGGCAACAGCGTTGGCCGATACTTGAAAACTTGCAGCGGCAAAGGCGTTTCTTTGTTTATTTGTGTTTGGATCGATTCTTCAAGAGTCACTTGGATTTTATTAAGGGAAGGCAGAATGAATAACAAGTCTGCTAGTACCAATAAAGTAACAAAAAAGAGGAGACTCCAACCTGCTTCATTATTGAAAACGATACAATAGCTTAGTAAAAGAAAATAAGTAACAAAAAATACCAGATATTTTCCCAATAACCGCTGTTTGCTCATCATCAGCGCCTCACTGGTACAGGAACGCGTTGGATCATTTGCTTCATGATCTCAGAGAGACTTTCCTGGCTGGCAGTAATCCCGCCTTTTAATAATAAGCGATGACCAAAAACGGCTGGCAAAATTCGTTGCAAGTCTTGCGGTGTCACATAGGTTCTTCCTTCGGTCAAAGCCAATGCTTTTGCCCCTTTCAAAAAGGCAATGCCGCCACGAGGGCTGATGCCTAAATCAATGGCATTATGGTTGCGGCTAGCTTGGACCAGCTGCAGCGCATAGCGAGCAACTTGATTGTCCACGAAAACTTGATCGACCATTTGTTTCAATGCGGTAACTTCCTGCGAGGTCAATATTGTCTGAATTTGATTGAGGGATTGCTGGCGTTGTCCAATCAGTAAAGCAAGCTCATCTTGAAAAGCAGGGTAGCCAATGTGTAATCGAAACAAAAAACGATCCAGTTGTGCTTCCGGCAAAGGATAGGTTCCTTCATATTCGATTGGGTTTTGAGTCGCCAACACAAAGAAGTGAGGGCTTAGCGCGTAGGTTTGATTATCGATGGTCACGTGATTCTCAGACATTGCTTCCAATAATGCTGCTTGTGTACGAGGTGTTGTGCGATTGATTTCATCTGCTAATAACACAGAAGTAAAGATAGGTCCCGGTCGAAATTCAAATTGCTGGTTTTCTGAATTGAAGATCGATACACCTAAGATATCATTGGGCAAAAGATCTGGGGTAAACTGAACACGCTTATAGTCGCTTTGGATGGCTTTTGCCAATGATTTGACTAGCATCGTTTTCCCTACTCCGGGAATATCTTCAAACAAAACGTGACCACCTGCCAATAATGCCGCCACAGTTAATTGGATCACATCACGTTTTCCTAAAATCACTTTCTCGACTTCATTGATCAACGCATCGATCTTTTGTAGTTCATCTGCCATTTTTCAACCTCCTTGAGCCTTTTCTTTTATTGTATCGGTTTTTATTTGCAATCGCAATTTATTGAAGGCAGCGCCTATCCCCAAGAAGAGAACTAGTCAAGCAATGGGCAGCAATCTGATCTGCTTGTCGTAAATTAAAAGCATTGGTTCCCGGTTGTGCTGTGGCGGCGGTTAGCCAGTGAATGCCTTCTGTTGGGATACCAAAACAGTAAAGTCCTTCTTGAATCTGATCATTTGGATCAAGCAACTGGCTTGTGGCCGGATCAAGCGCAATGGCACCTGTGTAAAACGGAGCCTCCTTAGGAATGTATAACTTATGAGGACTGGCAATGCCATCAGCTAGTAATTGTCTTAACAATGGATTAGCGGTACGACGAATATCCGTCGATTGAATCCGAGCTTCCAATACCTGCTTAGCGGCGTATCGTTGTTGGGGATAGCTGGCTGAATAAGCCACAAAGGTGCCGCTTTCTTCAACGATCATCTTTGGACCAAGAATCGTGACGATATCCGCTTCGATCAGTGCGATCAATTCACGAATGCGCTGAAGTGGGGGGCCAATCGATAAAAAGGCGTTCAATGGAACGAAAGACTGCCAGAATTTTTCTTTTAATGCTTTTGGCGAAAACAATTGCTGATCAAGCATAAAGCGAACCGGATCACGCAAATCTTTTAACAATTCAAACATACTACTGATCGGACTTGTTAAATTTCCTTTGGCCGCTTCTGTAACATCCCAAGTAAGATAGGTCAACAGAAAGTCGCGAACCGATTGGCTTTCTTTTCTTTTGTAAGGATCGAAGATATAGCGCCAGTCCAACCAATTTTGGTGAGGAATTTGGAAGTCTGTCAAAACATCGGCGGCGCCATTTTGGTGGACAAATTGTTCAGTAAAAGCCGCTTGATCATCTTCAGACTCTTGAGACAGCCAGCGTTGATAATAAACAAGTTCCATTTCTTTCTGCAAATAAAAGAAAAACTCAGTGGACTGATCTTGCCCTTTCGCTTGCCAAGAGCGGAGTCGTTCCGTTGTCAAGAAGCGAGGCAGAATCTGTTCTGTTGGATGCTTCTGATTGGCTCCTCGTGCGTGGTATGGCAAACCTCTTCCTGATCCGGCAATGATTGTTGGTTCATTGCCAGAAGGAATGTAGCGAAGGCGATCAGAACCAATAAAGACACCGCCGCGATCAGTGGTCAAACGGGTGACATAATCAAAGAACGCCAATCCTAGACCTCGGAGAATGACGTGTTCTCCGCCTTTAACTTTATTAAAATCGACATCCGCTGCATTCTGAGGCGGAGAATACAAAAAGCCTTTCCGGCGGGCGAATTCGTTTAATCGATCTTCTTCTTCAGTGAGCGAGACTTGATGATGCCCAACTGCCAGAATCACTCGGTCCGATTGAAGAGAGTGCCTGTCTGTTTTTAGTAAATAGTGCGTTTGTTTCGGTATTAGGCCGATGGCGTTTTCCTGCAAATACGTGAATGTGATGAATGGGGGCAATGTTTCAATCAATTGCTGATAAAACCATTTCTGATACAGCCCGTATAATGCGCGAGAACAATGACCGTCAGGATCCAACTTGTCAATTTCTGATACCAGTGAGGGCTGATTTTTTTTAGCAAAATTCCTACCGTCTTTTTTTGCCCATTCGTAAAGACTGGGACCGGGGTTGATCGGGCCACCAGTTTCTAGCGTTTCGTCAGTAAAAAGGGTGACTTGACTGGTCACAGAATTGAGTAGCAAACTTTGCGGTTGATTCGTTTGCCAAATAGCGCCTCCAGGGGGATAGGGATCAATCAATGTGAGAGATAGAGACTGCTGATTGATACTTGCTTGAGCAATCAACCTTTCACATAGTGACAGTCCTCGTGGTCCAGCACCGATGATTGCGATGTTCATTTTCATTCCTCCTTCGCAAACTGGAGAATCTTTTTTGATCGATGACTTATTTTCTTTCACTTTAGAGAAATTTTTGAGGAACTGCAACTATTGCGACTGGTTTCAGAAAAACCATTCAAGTAATGGCTTAAAATATGAGGAAATAAGAAGAAAGAGGATTGCTCTGTGATAGGACTAAAATTGCTGGAAAGAAGAAACTTCGATACAATGAATAAGAGAAGAATTTGGATGTGCATGATTAAAGGACAAGTAAAGTGGATTCTTTTCATAAAAAAGCGAAAAGAGGGATACAATGTTTGTGGAACACATTGCCATTTGGGTTCGTGATCTAGAAAAAATGGCCGAATTTTATGAAACGTATTTTGGTGCCCAACGTTCTGAAAAATATCACAACACCAAGACTGGGTTTCAATCTTATTTTTTGCGTTTTGATTCTGGCAGTCGTATCGAATTAACGACAAAGCAGCATCTTCACCCTGGTGGAACAGATACACTGGGTTACACGCACTTAGCGATGGCTCTGAAAAGCCAAGCGGAAGTGGATGCTTATGCCCAACGTTTTGTTTCAGATGGCTTTCCTCTGCTGAGCGGTCCCCGCACAACAGGGGATGGTTATTATGAAGCGGTGATCCAAGATCCTGAAGGGAATTTGATCGAAATTACTGTTGCGTAAACAAAAAACGAACGGTGATCCCCTGATTTGGCGTAACTTTTCGCCTGCAAAAAGGAGAGATCTACTCGTTCGTTTTTTTGGCGCAACTCCCAATGCCCAACGGAAAGGTTTAGCAAGATAGATCGTAGGGGGTATTGCGGAAAAGCAGCCAGTGCATACCCAAGATCATGGCTTGGTCGAAGTCGTGAACAAAGGTATATACAGGATGATTCGGCTGTTTGGTAATAAAAGGGTCGTGAGTGATAGCCGCTAGCAAGTCTTCTTCTATTGCTGCTGTACTGGCAAAAACAAAGCGATCAGGAGCAAAAGCAGCATTATAAAAAGGCACTAAAGCAGATAAGCGGGCCACCAATTCTTGAGTACTTTTTGGAGCACCTTTGTCGATAAAGCCGGGTAAGTATTTTGCTTCTCCAGCAAGCGCATTTTGGCCTTCTAACAGAGAAGCATTGAAGATCAACGTGATCCCTGGCATGCTGTTTTCGGGATTATAAATACCGACGATGTTTTCCGAGAGAGAAATCTGCTTGGCGATACAATGGCCAACGGTCAGCAAATGGGCATCATTTTGATAAAAGCAAGGAATAGGCGTAATCTCCTTGAATAACTGGTCAAGATCCCATCCATCAAACTTTTCATACCAGCTGGAAGTCACGACACCCTCACTGATTTTTCCTGGCAACAGCACAGCGATCTGTTCGACATCAGCGAAAGCTTCGATAGATTGTCGGACAAGATTCTGAAAGGCTGTCGGTGTGATCTCGGAAAAAGCTTGGTGCTGCGCAGCTAAGATCGTTCCTTTCAAATCGATGTGGTAGCTTCTCAACTCCAATTGACGATTTACTTCTATCAAAGCGAGCAACAATGATTTTGAGTACTTATAGTTAAAGCAATATTCGATAGCTGGGCGCCCAATCTCTCTTTGAACGAGCTTGCCTTTCGTTACCATTCCCTCTGAAACAAGATCTTTTAATAAAGAATTGATCGTCACCATGCTGATGCCGGTCTCTTTTACCAGATCGGATGCAAAAGAGGTCCCTTTTTGAAACAATTCTTTTAAGACGACTTGAATATTCTGGTGGCGAATCAAGTTTTTATTGGCAGACATGTTATTGCCTCCTTTAGTGAACCTAGTTTATTAAGTATAGCGATGAAGCGCAGTAATGTAAAGAAAGTTCCTAAAGCGATTGACGGTTTTCAGTTAAATAAGTATATTTAATTAAGGTAGTTAAATAAATAGAGCGGCAGCGACGCGGCGAAGGATGTGGAATGAGATGATCAAACTGATCATTACAGATTTAGATGGAACATTTTTAAATAGCCAGGGGGCCTTTGATCAAACCTATTTTGATAAAGTCAGCCAGATGATGGAACAAAGAGGGATAGCCTTTGCCGCTTGTACTGGCAAGCAGTGCGAGCGCGTAGAAGAACTGTTTGGGGATCAAGCGGCGAAAATCTGGATATTAGGGGATAGTGCCACACGAATCAAACATCAAGGAGGCTATGTGTTTGAATCCTTACTTCCAAATGCATTGGGGCAGCGTTTGATCCAACGATTAGAAAAAATAGCAGATGACCATGTGATCATTGCCTGTACCCCAACAGCCGCTTATATCAAGGAAACGACAACGGAAGAAAAGGCAGCCCGGGTTCGAGGTTCTTATCGTGTTGTCAAAACGGTCACCAGTTATAGTGAGATCCAAGAAGACTTCGTGAAAGTGACGGTATATGATCCTAAGTTACGTTGTTTCGATAGCGTCAAGCAGCTGTCTTCTTTTGCAGCAGATACCTACATCGTTGCTTCAGAAGCTGCGTGGATCGATATCACTAATCAAGGTGTCCATAAAGGGACAACAGTAGCCCAATTACAGAATTTGCTGGCAGTGAGTCCCCAAGAAACGATGGTCTTTGGGGATGGATTGAATGACAGCGAATTAATGGCCGCTGGCACCTACAGCTTTGCAATGAAAAATGCTTTTGAGGAAATCAAGGAAGCTGCAGCTTTTGTGACCCGCTCCAATGATGACAATGGTGTGCTGCGAACCATTGAACTGATTTTGGCGTTACAGGAATCTAATCATTGATCTAATCGATTTAGGCTATCGGTTCATTGATTGATAGCTGCAAAAGAGCAACCAGCAAAAAAGGTCTGCAACATAAGTTCTTCAACAAACTGACTATCTGAAGGTTGTTGTAATTGTCCGGCGGTCAGCAGGGTATCTCCATAAGTGGGAAATACCTCGCGCAATTCAATTACTGTCATTCAGATAGTTTAGTTTGGTTGATCCTTATGTCGCAACCTTTTTTTCTTTCGGTATTGCTCGTTCTTTAAAAAAGGTACCTACCGATTTTCATTATGGTCTTCATTCGACTCTTGACTATGCGACAGACTATAAGGATAAGCTTCCGCTGACCAAGTCTTACTGCGGGGAACGATGCCTAGAGTATAGCGGATCGTCGAACCAGCGATCAGTTCATCATGAGTAAAGAACAACCGAGAGTGTTGTTTACCATTTAGAGTCACATTGTCGATAAATTGCTGCTGCGGCTGATTTGGCGTGCTGTGGATTTTAAGTTCTTTTCCATTCGACAAAAAGAGTGTCGCTTCGTCAAGCAAAGGCATCCCCAAAACGTATTCGCCGGTACCAGGAGTGACAGGATAGAAACCTAATGCGTTAAAAACATACCAACCGGACATGCTGCCATTGTCCTCATCTCCAGGATACCCTTTTGGAGAATCATCGAAACATTGGGTCAGCAATTGTTTAATCAATGGTTGTGCCATTTCTGGTTTGCCAATGTAACTAAAGAGATAAGGATAGTGGAAACTAGGCTGATTCGAGATAGCTAACTGACCAAAATCCAAAGCCGCCATTTCACTCATTTCATGAATCTCAAAACCGTAGCCCTCGGTAGTATAATGGGGAGCTTGATTGCACAAATCCACCAGTTTTTGTTCAAAGGATTGTTTGCCGCCATGAGCTGCGATCAGGCCAGCAAAATCATGGAACACAGCAAAGCTACTTTGCCACGCACTCCCTTCTGCATAATCACGACCCCAACGATAGGAATCAAAATCCGTCCGAAAATCACCGGCTTTGTCTTTTGCTCGCATAAAGCCTGTTTCTGAATCAAAGATCGCTAAATAGTTTTTTGCTTGCTGCTGATAGTAGCTTGCTTCAGGGTCAGCCAGAGAACTTGCCACTTGGGCAATGCAAAAATCACTGTAACAATAATCAAGGGTATGATTGACAGATTCATGGTACTCACTAGGAACATAGCCGTATTTCAAGTAATCGG
Source organism: Enterococcus sp. FDAARGOS_553 (assembly GCF_003812305.1). Classification (NCBI taxonomy): domain Bacteria; kingdom Bacillati; phylum Bacillota; class Bacilli; order Lactobacillales; family Enterococcaceae; genus Enterococcus; species Enterococcus sp. FDAARGOS_553. The sequence continues at coordinate 47,565 of NZ_CP033740.1, read as the reverse complement.
CAGTTCCTTGCCGGCCGTAATTTGGATTTGGACTCTGAATGGAGGCTGCTTTCTTCATAGCTGTTAAGAGCTCTGGCATCAAGTCAGGTCGAATTCCTTTGACGCAGGCATCAGCGATCACAGCATCGATCAATGTACCTGGCATCAGCCCTCGCTCATCAGGTGATAACCATTTTGGCAAGAATCCGCTTTCTTTAAAGCTGTTCAAAAATCCTTCCAACATATCTTCTAGCTGCTCGACCGCAATCAGAGAAAAGAGTGGGTAGACTGTTTTGTAAGTATCCCAGAAACCATTGTTTGTATAAAGCGGTCCTGGTTTGATGGTCTTGGCAAGTGTATCGTAATGGATTTTTTGACCAGATTGATCTCGTTCATAAAAAGTCTGTGGGAATAAAAACAACCGATAAAAATTATGATAAAAAGTTGAAACTTGTTTTGGATCGTGGTGCTTGATATCTATTCGATTCAAGTAATTTTCCCATGATTGCTGCGCATTAGACAAGTAGTCAGTTGTTGTTTGATCCAACTCACGGCTGAGATTCAGAAAGGCTTGCTGAGAACTTAAAAAGGATGTCCCAAAACGGATCGTTTGCTGATTTTTTTCTTCAAAACGAATCACCACAAAGCCATTTTCTCCTGATAATTCCCCTTCAATCGCATGAACAGCTGTTTCAAAACGCAAGATGAAGTGAAAAGCAAAGTCATTGTCTTCACAACCAGAGTAATTGATGACCTGTCCTTTGACGGTCTGTTCGTCGACTTGCTGCAGCTGATAGCGCCCAGGCAAAGAGATTCCTAAGCCAGGATCAGTCACTGCACCATCTAGAGCCAGAATGCCTCCGTACATGCTTGGGATCAATGTTGTAGTGAGTTGGTAGCGTTGGCTTTTCACTTGTAAACAAGCTGGATTGAAGACACTTTCTTCTGGACGATAGGAACTTTGGGCATGAAATAGTGTATTTTCTGATAACTTCCCATTAATAGGCAAAAAAGTAAGGTGACTAAAATCGCCCATCCAAGGGCTTGGCTGATGGGTCAGTCGAAATCCTTGAAACGTACGGTCTTCAGGATGGAACCACCAACTTCCACGTTGGTCGCTTGTTTGAGGGGCAAAATAGTTCATGCCAAACGGAACCCCTGTATAAGGGAGACAGTTGCCGTGAGAAAAGCTGTATTGATTATCTGTCCCATGCCTCGTATCGATCATTGTTACTTTCATTTTGTTTGCTCCTTTATGTCATTGTTTTTGGTCAATTGTTGAATCTCTGACAACTAAAGTGACTGCGACTTTCTGATTCGCTGTTGCAGACTCATCTTCTTTGGCGAGCGGAGATAAGTCGGCAGCAGTTGACTGAATCAACTGTACTAATTTTGTACCAGCCAAACGACCCAACTCGGCAAAATTTTGTTTTACAGTGCTGAGAGGTGGATCCACCAATGCAGCCGCTTGAATGTCATCGAAGCCGATCACAGCAAACTCTTTTGGAACCTGAACCCCAACTTGTTTCAATTGGCGCATCAATTCGATGGCGACAAGATCATTCTCGCAGACAGCCCCAGTCAACTGATTCTCTTGAATATAACTAACAGCTGATGACAAAAGTGCCTGAGGATCATCAAGTTTTGTTCGAAAAGACGACTGTTGCTTTTTTAATTGATCCACATAGCCTAGATAACGTTGGCGGACAGACTGTGGATGGTGACGTTCACCAAAAATATAGCCAATGCGTTGATGACCTTGTGCCAAAAGATGTTCAGTCGCTAACTGTCCTCCTTCAAAGTTGTCTGCCAAAACAGCTGGGAATGAGAACTCATGCAGTGCTTTATCAAGTGTGACGACAGGGAACCCTTGCGAAGCCAGTTCGAAAAGCAGATCATAATTTGAATTCGTGTTGTTAGCGTAGTAGATCATTCCGTCAAATTCTTCTGTCAAAGCTTCGGCCGTGGTTTGCTCCAGATAATCAACAGGTGTCAGCATCAATTCGAATCCCTGTTCCTGCATGACTGGATAGATGCCTTCCGTAAAATTGCCAAGGGAAAGGTCATTCGCGAAGGGTAAAATAAACAGCACTTTCCCCTTTGATTGTGGTTGGATCGGTCTACGAACAAAACTGCCACTTCCTTGAATACGATAGATCAGCTGATTTTGTTCCAATTCAGTTAAGGCTCGCTTGGAGGTGATGCGACTCACTTGGTATTTCTCTGACAATTCCTTTTCAGTAGGGACACGGCTTTCCGGAGCTAACTCACCGCTTTGAATCTGCTCATACAATTCGTGATAAATTTTTTTGTATAATGGTTCTTTCATGAGTTGATCTCCTTTTTTTGATATATCATATTCACAGGATAGCATATTCGTTCAAAATTGAAAATAGAGTTTTGTCAAATTTCACTAGACAATGCTGAGAAACATCGTTATACTGAATTCGTAAAATGATATATCAAATTTAGGACGGTGACCAAATGGCTTATCAAGAAATACCAAATTCAGTTGCAAACTTTATGCAGGAAATAACCGAACGTTGCGGAAGTGAACATGCGGATTGGGCAAAAAACTTCAATGCTGCTTTTGCTAACACATTGTTGACAACGGTCAAACGCCATGAAGATGGCACAACATTTCTACTGACAGGGGACATTCCGGCGATGTGGTTGCGAGACTCAACCGCGCAGGTACGGCCTTATTTAGTAATTGCCAAGGAAGATGAAGAGCTGGCAGCGATGATCAGCGGATTAGTCAAGAAGCAATTTTTTTATATCAATATCGACCCTTATGCCAATGCCTTTAATGAAGCAGCAAATGGCGCCGGGCATCAAAGCGATTTGACAGAGATGAATGATTGGATCTGGGAACGAAAATATGAGATCGATTCTTTGTGTTATCCCATTCAATTGGCGTACCTGTTGTATAAGAATACTGGCAGAACAGATCAGTTTAATGACGATTTTGTGAGCGGTATCAAAAAAGCCCTTCATGTTTTTGCCACGGAACAAAATCATCAAGAATCTCCTTATCGCTTTGAGAGAGAAACATGGCGTAAAGAAGATACCTTGATCAATGACGGGAAAGGAGCGCCTGTCGTACCAACTGGTATGACCTGGTCGGGATTTCGTCCCAGTGACGATGCATGTGCTTATGGTTATCTGGTTCCTTCGAATATGTTTGCTGTAGTGGTTTTAGGCTACATTGTTGAGATTTTTAGTTCTATCTTGAATGAACCAGCGATTGTTACTCAAGCAAAACAGCTCCAATCAGAGATCCAAGCAGGGATCGATGCGTTTGGCAAAACCACCAATCAAGCGGGTCAAACGATCTATGCCTATGAAGTCGATGGTCAAGGCAATGCCACTGTGATGGATGATAGCAACGTACCGAATTTGGTTGCCGCCCCTTATTTAGGTTACGGATCAGATCAAGATGAAACCTATTTAGCCACACGCAAAACGTTGCTCAGTTCCGAAAATCCTTACTTCTATGAAGGAAAATATGCGAAGGGAATCGGAAGCTCTCATACACCAGAAAACTATGTGTGGCCGATCGCGATGGCAATGGAAGGCATGACGACACCAGATAAGGCGGAGAAAGAACGAATCCTCAATCAATTAGTTGCAACCGATGCTGGCACCCATTTGATGCATGAAGGATTCGATGTGGATGATCCGACGAAATATACCCGGGAATGGTTCTCATGGGCCAATATGATGTTTTGTGAGCTTGTCATGGATTACTTTGATATTCGAGTAGAAAAATAAGCATCTCCGGCAAAAACGAGAGGAGTTAGACAATGAAAAAACAAATTTATATCGTATCTCATAGTCATTGGGATCGTGAGTGGTATATGCCTTATGAGCAACACCATATGCGCTTGATTGAATTGATGGATGATCTATTGGAATTGTTTGAGAAAGATCCTGAGTTCCACAGTTTTCATTTAGATGGTCAGACCATTATCCTAGATGATTATTTGGAAGTTCGTCCGGAAAAGCGGGCAGCGGTCAAACGAGCAATCGATCAAGGAAAATTACAAATTGGTCCCTTTTATATTCTTCAAGATGACTTTTTGATTAGTTCAGAGTCCAATACCCGCAACATGTTGATTGGGATGGCTGAAAGCAAAAAATGGGGAACACCCGTCATGCTGGGCTATTTCCCGGATACATTCGGGAATATGGGCCAAACACCGCAAATGATGAAGCAAGCCAACTTACACAGTGCAGCTTTTGGTCGAGGAGTTAAGCCAATCGGGTTTGATAACGAAGTTTTACCGGATGATCAGTTTACCTCCCAATACTCAGAAATGAATTGGCGAGGTCCAGATGGAAGTGAGATCTTTGGTCTACTTTTTGCCAACTGGTATTCCAATGGCAATGAGATTCCGGTTGATCGGGAAGAAGCACACCAGTTTTGGACTCAAAAATTGCAAGATGTTGAGAAATTTGGTTCGACAAATCATTACTTGATGATGAATGGGGTGGATCATCAGCCTGTCCAAAAAAATATCAGTGAAGCGATCCGCTTAGCGAATGAATTGTTCCCTGATTATGAATTCAAGCATGCTGGGTTCACAGAATACCTTGCAGCAGTTCAAGCGGATTTGCCAGCAGACCTTGGGACCGTGAGCGGCGAATTGACAAGTCAAGAGACAGACGGCTGGTATACGCTAGCCAACACGGCCTCCTCGCGGGTTTATTTGAAACAATGGAATACGCGCGTCTCACGTCAATTGGAAAATGTGGCTGAACCATTAGCAACGATGGCGTATGAGGTAACGAAGAAGTATCCCCACGATGTGCTGGACCACGCTTGGAAACTGTTGATGCAAAATCATCCTCATGACAGTATTTGTGGCTGTTCGGTGGACGAAGTGCATCGGGAGATGATGCCGCGGTTTGAAAAAGCCAATGAAATCGGCAAATATGTCGCTGATGAAGCAGTAGCACAGTTGCTAAATGCCATCGATACTTCCGCTTTTCCAAAAGAAAGCCGACCATTTGTAGTCTTTAATACCTCAGGGACGACACGTTCGGGCATCGTTGAAGTGGAAGTAGAACTGAGCCGGAAAACATTCCGAGAAGGGCTTCCTAGCCGGTTATATCAAGAGTTGCAGCAACAGCCTAAAGGTTCTTACCAAATCATTGATTCTGAAGGAAAGATCTTACCGGCAAAAATCAGCGAAGAAGAAGTGCTTTTTGACTATGAATTACCGAAAGACGCTTTTCGGATTCCTTTTATGAAGCGTTTTGTCAATGTACAAGTCCAAGTGGATCAAATGCCGGAATTTTCATGGCAGACCTTTGCACTGATTGAGGCTGACAAGCCACAAGTAGCATCTACGACAGAAAAAATCGTTTCAGCAGATGGTCGTGTTTTAGAAAACGCGTTTGTCCAAGCAACGATCACTTCAAACGGCAGTCTGACCATCAAAGAAAAAGCAACCGGGAAAGAATTGACGGATTTATTGGTTTTTGAAGATGTTGGCGATATCGGCAATGAGTATATTTTCAAACAACCTGAAGGGGACCGCGCCATTTACTCAACAGCTTTTCCTCATCAAATTGAGGTCATCGCAAATTCTGCTCTTTATGGCGTCGTTAAAGTAACGCAGATGATGCAAATTCCAGTATCGGCTGATGAGCAATTACTTGAAGAACAAAAAGCAGTCGTCGATTTCCGTTTCCGTAAAGCACAAAGGGCGCAACAAACAGTGCCATTTACCTTGGAAACAGAAATTCGCTTGGACTGCAACAGTAAACGAATCAGTTTTAAAACGACAGTGAACAACCAAAGCAAAGACCACCGGTTACGGGCGCTTTTCCCTACGGGTATCCATACGGATCAACATGAAGCTGATAGTATCTATGAAGCAGTTAGAAGGCCGAATCAAGTCTCTAGCCATTGGCAAAATCCGACAAATCCGCAGCATCAACACGCATTTGTTAATTTACATGAGGAAGATTTCGGCGTCACAGTTTCCAATACTGGATTAAATGAATACGAGATCGTAGAAGACAAAATTTGTTTGACATTGTTACGATGCACAGGAGAACTTGGCGATTGGGGCTATTTCCCAACACCAGAAGCGCAATGTATCGGTAAGCATACGTTTGAGTACGGGATTGAGTTGCATGCTCAAGCCAACGAACGCTACGAAACCTATCGACAAGCACAAGCAGCTCAAGTGCCTTGGATCGCCCGGCAAACAGCCATCCACTCAGGTCTATTAGAAAAACAGTCACAATTCGTGGAAGCCAATGGCGCTACAGTGGCGATCACGGCTCTTAAACGTCGTCGCCAAGATGACTTGCTCGTTCTAAGAGGGTACAATCTTGCCGATACAGCAACACCTTTTGTCGCGAAGAAAGAAAAGACAGATCGTTGCCTGCTTAATTTGTTGGAAGAAGAACAGCCTCAATCAGTTGGAGAAACACTGGCTGCTTATGAAATTCGAACAATCGGTTTGAAGGAGTGAAAAAGATGTTTTATGGTGCAATTGAAGCCGGTGGAACAAAAATGAATTGTGCGGTCGCTGATGAACGATCTATCATTGATGAGTGCTCACTACCTACGACGACACCAGAGGAAACGATGGCTGCTATTTTTGCTTTTTTTGATAAGTACACCTTAGCCACCATGGGGGTAGGATCATTTGGTCCGATTGGGATCGATCCTCAACAAGAAACGTATGGCAAAATCTTAGCAACACCCAAAAAAGGCTGGCAGCAGTTTGATTTTTTAGGGACTTTGAAAAAACGGTATCCCGCCACTCGTTTTGCCTGGACGACAGATGTCAATGCTGCGGCTTTTGGGGAACTGAAACAAGGTGCAGCACAAGGAATGCGCAGCTGCGTGTATCTAACTATTGGCACTGGTATTGGAGCTGGAATCGTAATCAATGAGGAAATCTTCCAAGGCGCAGGTCATCCGGAAGTTGGGCACACTTTTGTGAAACGGCATCCGCAGGACGATTATGTCGGCACCTGTCCCTATCACAAAGATTGTCTGGAAGGGTTAGCAGCTGGTCCCTCACTGGAAGCACGGACAGGTATCAAAGGACAACATTTGCCAAAAGATCATGAGATTTGGGATTTACAAGCCTTTTATATTGGGCAAGCACTTGTGAATATCACTTTGACAGTTGCCCCTGATCGAATTGTATTAGGAGGCGGAGTGATGAACCAACCGCATCTTTTGACGAAAATCCACGATCAGTTTACTGAGCAAATGGCTGGTTACATGGAAACACCGACAGTCACAGAATACATTGTTGCTTGGGGGCTGCCGAACAAAAGCGGCATTATTGGCAGTCTGTTATTAGGAAAAGAAGCCCAATAAAAAAAGTAAAACAAGCAGCAATACGTGCTGCTTGTTTTTTTGTGAAGAAAAATTGTCTTTTGATCGATGGGGAAAATCATACAAAAGATAATAGAAAAGACAAAATCTTTAATTTGTTTCTTTTTATCTTTAGTTTGTTCCTTAATTATTCACAATGAAAGCGTTATTCTTATAGCAGAAGGAGTTGATCAAATGTGAAGAAAAAGGGATTTTGGAAAAATGTGTGGCAATTTAAAGCACTTATCTTAATGGCACTTCCCGGTGTCATTTGGTTCATCTTTTTTTTCTATATTCCAGTATTTGTCAATGTCGTTGCATTCAAAGATTTTCGTCTTTCACCAGACGGATTTTTTGCCAGTCTGCAACAGAGCCCGTGGGTCGGGTTTGATAATTTCAAATTTTTATTTGCATCAAATGATGCTTGGCTGATCACTAGAAATACATTGCTTTACAATATCGTGTTTCTAGCATTCAATCTATTTTTTGCCATCGCCTTTGCGATCGTGATGAGTGAATTGCGGAACAAGCGATTGGTCAAAGTGTATCATACCATGTCATTGCTGCCTTATTTTCTTTCATGGGTAGTTATTTCCTATTTTGTCTATGCCTTTTTGAGCCCTGACAAGGGAATTATCAATCAATGGATCACCAACATGGGTGGTGAAGGAATCAACTGGTATGCCGATCCAAAATGGTGGCCATTTATCTTTGTTTTCATGAACGTCTGGAAGAGCTTGGGCTACAACAGTATCATTTATTACGCATCGGTGATGGGTATCGATCAAACCTATTATGAAGCAGCAATGGTGGACGGGGCCAATAAATGGCAGCAAATCAAAAACGTGACACTGCCGCAATTATTGCCGATGATCTCTGTCTTATTGATTTTGAATATTGGTGGGATCTTCCGGGCCGACTTTGGTCTATTCTACCAAGTTCCTCGCAACTCAGGTGCATTGTATCAAGTTTCTTCCGTTTTAGATACCTACATCTATAACGGCTTGACGGCCACAGGTGACTTTGGCATGACTGCTGCCGCCGGACTTTATCAATCCGTAGTGGGTATGTGCTTGCTCTTAGCTGCCAACTTAGTGGTACGTAAATTAGAACCAGATTCAGCATTATTCTAAGGAGGATGGACGAATGAAAAAGAAAGTAGCAAAGGTCGAAGTCCGTTCCTTTAATCCAACGGTCAACCTGATTTTCAATATTGTTTTGGCGCTATTTGCCTTTTCTTGTGTCTTACCATTTTTATTTGTAATTGCAATTTCTCTGACGAGTGAAACCTCGCTAGCTGAGAATGGCTACCGCTTTTGGCCCGGTGAATTTTCTTTTGCCGCCTATAGCTATCTCTTTAGTGGCGCCATGAGCAGTAAGATTTTTCAAGCATTTGGGATCTCCGTCTTTATCACCGTCTTCGGGACAGTCATCAATGCAACGATGACTTCACTGTATGCCTATGTGATTTCTCGTTCCAATTTCCCATTTCGGCGATTCTTTACGCTCTTTGCATTGGTAACGATGCTTTTTGCCCCAGGAATGGTAGCCAATTACCTAGTAATGGTTAATTTGATTCAATTAAAAGATACGATTTGGGCATTGATTTTACCGATTGCATTAGGTCCTTTCAATATTTTAGTGATGCGGACTTTCTTCAAGAAGACTGTGCCAGACAGTATTATTGAGTCAGCTCGGATCGATGGTGCCAGCGAAATGAAGATTTTCATCTCGATCGTCTTACCATTAGCGGTTCCAGGAATCGCTACGATCAGTTTATTTGCGGCACTTGGTTACTGGAATGATTGGTTCAATGCATTGTTATACATTCAAAAGGATTCACTAGTGCCGTTACAAGCACTATTGATGCGGATTCAATCGAACTTGGATTATTTAGCTAAAAGTACCGGTATGGCTGCTCAAGTTCAAGGTGGATTGGCCGCATTGCCAAACGAGACTGCTCGGATGGCAATCGTTGTAGTAGCAACATTACCAATTGCCATTACTTACCCATTTTTCCAACGATATTTCGTGGGTGGCTTGACAATTGGCGGTGTCAAAGAATAATAAGGATATAGGAGGAAAACAAATGAAATCGTGGAAAAAAACAATGTTTGCAGGATTCGCTTCAGCAATGCTGTTGAGCTTAGCTGCTTGCGGGTCAAACGGGGAGTCGTCGGATTCTGATTCTAATAGTGCGGATGGCGTAACGACTTTGTTGATGTATCAAGTCGGGGACAAACCAGAGAACTTTGATCAATTGATGGAGATCGCCAACAAACGGATCGAGGAAAAAATCAATGCACGGATCGACCTACAGTACATTGGCTGGGGCGATTGGGATCAAAAAATGAGTACGATCATTTCTTCTGGCGAGAACTATGATATCTCTTTTGCATCTAATTTTGTGGCAAATGCCCAAAAAGGAGCATATGCGGATTTGACCGACCTCGCACCAAAATATGCTAAGGAAGCTTATGATCAATTAGATGAAGCATATATCAAAGGCAACACCATCGATGGCAAGCTGTATGCCTTTCCTGTTAATGGAAACGTGTATGCGCAACAAGTATTGACATTCAACAAACAATATCTCGATAAATACGACATTGATATCAGCAATATCAATTCTTATGCTGATGCAGAAGATGCCTTGAAAAAATTCCATGAGAAGGAACCGAATATTGCCAGCTTCGCAATTGGTCAAACCTTCAACATTTCAGGAAACTATGACTATGTCATGGGGAAAGACTATCCATTTGCGGTCAAACTTGACGGAGACACTACAAAAATCATCAACCCATATGAAGATGACGAACAAATGGCAAACTTGAAATTGATGCACAAATGGTATAAAGAAGGATTGATCCCAACAGATGCCGCAACCAATACCACTGGCTATCCATTAGAAGGAAATACTTGGTTCATGCGTGAAGAAACCCAAGGACCAATGGATTACGGCGATACAATTTTGAACAATGCTGCCGGTCACGAATTGATTTCTCGTCCGCTTACCAAACAATTGAAATCAACAGGGCAAGCCCAAATGGCGAACTTTGTGGTGGCAAATGTTTCTAAAAACAAAGAAAAAGCTGTCGAATTCCTTGGTTTGTTAAACAGCGACCCTGAATTGTTGAATGGACTTGTCTGGGGTGTTGAAGGAGAAGCATGGGAAAAAGTGGAAGGGCAAGATAACAAAATCAAATTGTTGGATGGCTACAAACCAAACACTCACATGGCGGCATGGAATACTGGGAACAATATGATCTTGTATACGCAAGAATCGATCACTGATGAAATGATCAAAGAACGTGACGAAAACATTGCTAAAGCCGAAGAATCACCAATTCTAGGTTTCAACTTTAAAACAGATAGTGTGAAGACTGAAATCACCAACATCGCCAATGTCATGAATCGTTATAAAGCAAGTCTAGCAACAGGGACCATCGATCCAGAAGAAAATGTGCCAAAACTAGTGGAAGAATTGAAAACAGCTGGTTGGGACAAAGTTCGTGATGAAATGCAAAAACAATTCGACGAATACCGTGAATCTGGAAAATAATTAGTTAAAATAAGCGGAGCAACTGCGCGTAGGAGCAGATGAGGAGTAGCCGATGAATGATTTCGTCACTCCTCATTTGTTGTACATAATAGAATAAGATAGAATAAGCGGCGATAAGCGTCAGAAAAAGTAAAGATTCGCATTTTGAGAAGTGACAAAAAAACGCTATAATAAAACGGGCAAATACCAAGAGGGGATGAGGAAGAATGAAAGAGACAACAAGTGGAGGATTAGTAAAGGCCTTTCGTCTGATTTGGGCGGTCATTAAACTGAATCTTTTCTTCGTATTGTTTACAATGATGGGCGCAGTTTTGTTTGGGGTTGGTCCGGCATTTCAAACCATCAGTGATTTGATCGAAGAAGAGGGCTTATCTTACGAGGACCAAACGTTTAGGAAGGCCCTTCGCTGCTGGAAGCAAAACTTTTGGCGAGCCAACGCCCGTTTTTATTTATTTTTCGGTTTGTTGGCGATCGCAGCTTATAATTTGTATCTCTCCAGTCAGATCCAAGGACTACTGTGGCTGATGATCGACTTTTTGCTAGTAGTAGTAAGTGGTCTCTTGGTTTTACTGTATTTGTATAGTTTATTGTTTGAATCAATTTATGAAACCTCTTTATTGAATACGATCAAACTGGCATTTGTCAGTTTATTTCTAAATTTTGGCACCTTCGCTAAAGTCATTTTTGGTCTCGTAGGTATTTTGGTGTTTACTTGGAGCATGAAAGGATTGTTTTTATTTGGTACCTTCAGTTTGATCTTATTATGGGTCCATTCTGCTTCCCGGAAAGACCGTGCATTGATCGATGGAAAACTGCAATATGAATAAACGAATCTTAGCCCTTTTCAAGCGTGACTTCCTGATCAATCAATTGATGCAACTTTATAGTGCCTTGTTGATTCTGATTTCGATTTTGATCATGTTAGGGTTGAGTGTCTATACGGGTGTGGATCGGTTTCGGATGAGTAATCGACTCGTCGATGCAACAAGCACGTATTTAGATACGTATATCCAAGAGCGTAATACGATTGTTTCTGAAGTATTAGGAGAATTCACCAGTTCGGATGCCACCTTTGAATCATTGCGCAACTATTTACAGTTATCGATCGCCGATTATTTTTCCTATAGTAATGATATGTTTCGACAATCAGGACAAAATATTTATCTGCCAAATATCCTTTACCGTTTGATCAGCAGTCATCCTGACATTGAAGAAATCATCGTTCAATTGGATGAAAGCAAAGAATATTTAGTTGCTACACCAGACAGACCTTACGGAGAGAAACTGCGGGGCGACCAGATCCAATTGAAAAATCGCCTATATTTTGCGCGATCGATCGCACAACCGAGTAATTTTGCGCAACCAATGGGACAAGTGTTTGTGGTATTTAATGAAGAAAACGTATTAGCTAATCGTAGTGATGAAAATAGAGAACACGGTATCAAAAGTTTCATATACACAAGCAGTGGACAGCGTCTCTATAAAGATGCACCGAATCTGAATCAGGCGATGATCGACAAAATCGATCAAGCAATGGCCAATAATCAAAAAGAGATCGTGCCGAAATTGTCCCATGATTTTTACATAAAAAAACAAGGGAATATCAACGGAGAAATCACGCTGGTTTTACTAGATAAGCAAGCGATTTGGCGGGATGTCCTAAATTATACATTGTTGATTTTTGGTTGCGGTACGTTGATTCTTTTTGTGCTGCTATTGATTTTGCATCGTACGTTCAAGCGTTACACCCAGCAGGTCAAACAGATCGTTCAAGCAACCCAAAAAGTCAGTCACGGAGATTTTAATGAGCGTATTGATACCACGGGGGTTCAACAAGAATTAAAAACAATCGCCGAGGCGATCAATCAAATGACAGGCAGTATCAATGACTACATTGAGGACATCTATACCCTGGAAATCAAGCAGCGGGATGCGGATATGCGGGCATTGCAGGCTCAGATCAATCCTCATTTCTTATACAATACACTCGAATACATTCGGATGTACGCATTGAGCCGCCAGCAGGAAGAATTAGCGGATGTCGTATACGCTTTTTCGGCACTTTTGCGCAACAATACGACACAGGAAAAGATCAAAACATTGGCAGAAGAAGTGACGTTTTGTGAGAAATACGTTTACTTGTATCAAATGAGGTATCCGGATAAAATCGCCTATCACGTAACTATCGAAGAAGATCTGAAACATCTGCTCTTGCCTAAGTTCACTTTGCAACCTTTAGTAGAAAATTATTTTGTGCATGGAATCGACTATCAGCGAAATGATAATGCCATCAGTATCAAAGCCTTCCGACAAAATGGCAAGATTCTTTTGCAAGTACGGGACAACGGAAAAGGAGCAGATCCAGAGCAATTAGCGATGATCCGCCAAGAGCTTGCAGATGACCGAGTCGTCGTACAAACATCCATAGGCATGAAAAATGTTCATGAACGATTAAGGGGGATGTTTGGCGATCATTATCAGATGGAAGTTGAATCTGAAAAAAATCACGGATTCAAGATTTCCATTGCGATCGATGAGGAGATGTTGAATGATGAGTTTATATAAAGCCATGTTTGTGGACGATGAGTACATGATTCTAGAAGGCCTAAAGATGATCATTCCTTGGCAAGAATTAGGCTTTGAAGTCGTTCACACAGCTAAAAGCGCTTCTGAAGCGTTGGAATATTTAGAAACACAAGCCATTGATCTACTGATCACTGATATTCGCATGCCGGAAATGAATGGGATTGATATGATCGCTAAAGCACAGGCAAAAGGCAATACCTTTTTTTCCATCATCTTATCTGGTTACCAAGAATTTGCATTTGTGAAGCAAGGCATGCAGTTAGGAGTCCGAAATTATCTCGTTAAGCCAGTCAACAAGGTCGAACTCTATGAAAGTGTGCAGGCAATTGCGGAGGAACTGGCACATCAGCAACGAATCGATGAACAAAATGACTTGTATCGAGAATCCAGCTTGTTGCTTTGGCTGAATGATGAATTAAATGAAAGTGAGTACCACTTATTATTGGAACAGTCCACACAACCCATCCATCCGCCTTATACGATTCTACAGCTGACAGGGACACCTGAAATCTTAGAAAATGGGTTTCGTTTTTTTGTCGAAAAAGAACAGCCATTGCTACTGCCAGGACGATTGGGAGAGAATCAGTTGCTGATCGTTTTTTATGGTGAACGTCAACGTCTCTGGTGTCTGCTCAAAGAACTGTCAGCGATTCTAGCAGGAAATTGGCAATTGGTGGTCAGTGAAACGATCAATGAATGGGAAAACTTATACAAAGGGTATGAGAAAATCAAGCAAGTCCAATCACTGCAGACCTTTTACCCGGATTTGCTGCTTAATGAACAAATCATTCAAGTCGATATCTTAGACCGCAACGAAGCGCTACCTTTTCTCTCTTTCAATAAAGCATTGACGATCGGGGATACAAAAACCGTTCAAGATGAATTAGACAAAATCTTTTCAAGTCTCGAGGGGATGCAGGCTGACCCTGAGCATGTCCGTTACGTAGCCTTTCTATTATTCAATGATATTTACCGCCAGTTCCCTGCTTTGACTAGAGAAAATTATGATCGGATCATCACTCGGATTCGAGCATCGAATACGATCCAGGTACTGCGTCAGCTCTTCAACGAGATTTTGCAGTTGGCCAAAGACCAGCCTCAGCAAAAGCGTTATTCTGAGATTGTTCAAAAAGCGGTTGGCATGATTGAAGAGCACTATACGCAAGAGCTGACGGTTAAATCGGCTGCCGAAGTTCTGCATGTTAGTGTAGTCTATCTGGGGCAAGTGTTCAAAAAAGAAACGGAATTAAGCTTTAATCAATACGTCAATTTTATTCGGATCAAAAAAGCTCAGCAGCTTCTGCTGCATACGGGACAAACAATTAATGAGATTGCCGATGCGATCGGATACAATAATACGAATTATTTTTCAAAGATGTTCAAGAAATTGAATGGTCTGACGCCAAAAGAATTTCGAGAGAAGTATGAGCAAAGTTACGAATCACTGGATTGACCGCTTGAAGGGTTTTTTAGACAGATAAAGGAAATAGTAGTAATCTCTGAAACGGCAAGGTACACTAAGAGAGTCTAGAAAACTAAATTGGAAAAGAGAGTGATGTCGTGAAAAAAATTTGGCAAATCTTGTTAGGTACGTGTTTGATTGCGTTAGCAATTTCATTGCTGATCACTGCCCATCAGGGGTATGATACGATCAGTACATTTTTGCTGGGAATCTTGAATCATGTGTCTGTTCCGTTTTGGATCGCCAGTCTATGTTTTAATCTGGTCGTCTTATTGATCGTAGCTATTTTCGATCGCCAGGAGCTTGGAATCGGCAGTTATATCAATGGGATCGGTCTTGGTTTGCTGATTGGGATTTTTGAGCCGGTTATGGATAAGATTTTTGTTCATTTGCCATTCTATTCTTGGTTGGCGATTTTCATCGCCCCCATCTTGTTCGGCGTTGGGGCAGGGATCTATGTCTCTTCAAATCAAGGATCAGCAGCATTAGAAGCACTAACTGCGCTGATTTATAAACGTACGAAGCTGACCCAAAAGACGATCCGGATCGGCTTGGATGCAGCGATGGTCTTGATTGGCTTTGGTTTGGGTGCCAATGTCGGTATCGGTACATTGCTCTGTATCATCTTTATTGGACCAATTTTTGAAGCCACAGTCAAAATGCTGGCAGCACATTCCAACTAATCTGCTGTCTCTGAAAAGCGCAAGTATAATCCTTTTCGGACAACTTATTCAAAATAAAAGAACTTTTGGACAGAATTAGTACAATGACCAAGGATCTTCAGCCAGTAGAGATCTTCAATCGTTGTGTTTCAAAAAAAAAAACGATATTTCCAGATTGCTGAAATCGGCAGGGGAGATTCGTTTTTTTTTATGATACTAGCACTTATCACCACTAACTTTATTGAGATCTGACTTGCAATACCAGTAGGGAGCAATTTTCAACTGATAATACACCAAAAAAGAGAACATACTCTAGCAATTTGAATAGCATTTTCCATGGCGATTGTGAAAGTTCTCTTGCTATACTAAACAAATCTGGAGGAGGTAAAAATGAAAAATTATCAACGAACGATCATTGCTTGCTTTGCTGGGTATATTGTTCAAGCAATCATCAATAACTTTGCACCTTTATTATTTTTGACATTTCAAACACAGTATCAGATTCCGCTAAGTCAAATCACGCTTTTGGTTACATTTAATTTTCTAACGCAGCTGGGTGTGGACTTTGCAGCGATCTTTTTTGTCGATCGGATTGGTTATCGTATCTCGATTGTCGCGGCGCATTTTTTTGCGGCTGTAGGATTGATTGGGTTGGCTGTTTTTCCACTTATCTTTCCGACCCCTTTTACCGGTTTATTGACGGCAGTCTTCCTCTATGCAATTGGTGGCGGACTTCTGGAAGTATTAGTGAGCCCAATCGTCGAAGCTTGTCCAACCCCGAATAAAGAAAAAAACATGAGTATGCTGCATTCGTTTTATTGTTGGGGATATGTTGGGGTCGTCTTAGTCTCAACACTCTTTTTCTTTGTCTTCGGTATTGCTCGTTGGCCATTTCTTACATTGATCTGGGCTATTTTGCCGCTGGTCAATTTGGTTGTTTTTACTCAAGTTCCATTAGCACCAATCGTAGCAGAAGGCGAAGTAGGACTGAAGAATCGTGAACTGTTCTCATTGAAAAGCTTTTGGCTGTTTCTAGTCATGATGGTCTGTGCCGGGGCAAGTGAACAATCAGTTAGTCAATGGGCATCCACTTTTGCAGAGCAAGGACTTGGTGTGTCCAAAACGGTCGGTGATCTTGCGGGACCAATGTTGTTTGCGATCATGATGGGACTTGCTCGTCTGTATTATGGGAAATTTGGCGAACGTATCGATCTACGGAAATTTATGTTTGCAAGCTTATTGCTATGCTTGGTGGCGTATTTGCTGATCGGGTTATCAAGTGTCCCAATTCTAGGCTTTATCGGTTGTGGATTGAGTGGATTTGCTGTCGGTATATTGTGGCCGGGAATTTTTAGTTTAACGACAAAATACATTCGTAATGGAGGTACAGCAATGTTTGCTTACCTAGCCTTAGCGGGTGATTTAGGTTGTTCATTGGGACCTTCATTGGTCGGTTTGTTGGCAGAAGGCAGCGACAAAGGTTTGCAGCAAGGAATTTTGGGAGCGGGGATCTTTCCTTTGATCTTGTTGCTTGCAGTTTTCTTAGTGAAACGAATGCACCAAAGGCGTACACAAGTTTTGGTTTCAACAGTAAATAAATAAGAGGGATAGCTGTTGAAAAGCAGCTGTTTTTTTGTGGTCCAAACGAATCACTCTAGCCAACAAAGCATCTATCCGCTATACTTTGATTTAGTCAAAAAAAGGAGCGTGAGTATTTGAAGAGTCAACTAAAGAAAGAAATCACTTTTTTCGGAGCACTTTCGACAGTCATGGGAACTGTGATTGGAGCCGGGGTGTTCTTTAAAGCGGCTGCAGTGGTCCAACATACGCAATCCTCTGGCTTAACATTGCTTGTGTGGTTGATTGCGGGCTGTTTGACGATCTGTGGCGGACTAACGGTAGCGGAGCTAGCAACAGCAATACCAGAAACTGGTGGTCCTATTCGCTACATTGAACGAATTTACGGGAAATTGCCTTCTTTCTTGCTAGGATGGGCTCAAAGCATTATTTATTTCCCTGCCAATATAGCAGCGTTGAGTATTATTTTTGCCACTCAGTGTTTGAATCTGTTTCATTTGCCCGCAAGTTATCTCTTGCCGCTATCGTTGATCACCGGTACCAGTGTTAGTTTGTTCAATCTATTAGGGACAAAAACCGCCGCAGGCGTACAGTCATTTACATTATCAATCAAATTGATTCCCATCGCATTGATCGTTTTAGTGGGATTGATGACACCAGGACGAGTGTCAGTCTCGGTAATCAATTTTTCTACAACAAGTGATGGTTCGATCATTGCAGGAATCAGCAGTGCATTACTAGCGACTCTCTTCGCTTATGATGGCTGGTTAGGTGTTGGGAATATTGCTGGTGAAATGAAGCGGCCGGAAAAAGATCTTCCGAAAGCGATTATCTTTGGATTAAGTTTTGTAACCTTGGTTTATCTCCTGATCAATCTTGTTTTCTTGAAAACATTGCCCTTAGAACAGATTGCTGGAAACTTAAATAGTGCTTCAGAAACCGCATTGCAGTTATTTGGTGATTTTGGGGGCAAACTAGTGACGATTGGTATTTTGATTTCAGTTTATGGCGCACTCAATGGGTATACGATGACCGGATTGCGGGTGCCTTATGCCATGGCACTCGAGAATGAAGTTCCATTCAGTTCGACCTTTGTTAAATTGACAAATAAAACCAAGGCTCCTTATGCGGCGGTTTTTTTCCAATTAGCAATTGCGTGTTTAATGATGTTGTTGGGTAGTTTTGATCTCTTAACGGATATGTTGATTTTTGTGATGTGGTTTTTTAGTGTATTATTGTTTGTAGGTGTGATCTTGTTAAGAAAAAAAGCACCTGAGCTCAATCGTCCATACAAGGTTCCGTTGTACCCGATCACACCGATCATTGCTCTTTTAGGGGGCGGATTCATTTTAATAATGACGATCCTTACGGCCCCTGTGCTTGCATTGATCGGTATTTTGATCACCTGTTTAGGGATTCCAGTCTTTTATTTCCAACAGAGAGGAGCAAAAAAATGAAAATTGTTGTTTTAGATGGCTATGCGTTGAATCCAGGAGATTTAGATTGGCAGCCATTAGCTGGATTAGGGGAAATCACGATTTATGATCGCACTTCCTATACAGATACGAAGGAGATCATTGAGCGAATCGGCAAAGCATCGGCTGTTTTTACGAACAAAACGCCCCTTACAAAGGAAATACTACAAGCATGCCCTAACATCGATTATATCGGCGTGCTGGCAACTGGCTACAATGTTGTGGATTTACAAGCTGCAGCATCTCAAGGGATTACCGTCACAAATATTCCCAGCTATAGTACGAATTCAGTAGCGCAAGCTACATTTGCTTTATTACTTGAGGTAACGAATCAAGTAGGGCGGCACAACCAATCCGTCCATCAAGGAGATTGGCAAAACAGTCCCGATTTCTCTTATTGGCAAACGCCACTGACTGAAATTGCCAACAAGACGATCGGTTTGATCGGCTATGGTGCGATTGCTCAGGCAGTCGCTGAAATTGCTCATGCGTTTCAAATGAAGGTCATCTATTACAATCATCGACCAAAAACGCCGCAGGCTGAATGGGCAGAACAAGTTTCGTTGGAGAGACTCTTTCAACAAGCAGATGTGATCAGTCTCCATGTACCGCAATTTCCCGATACTGAGAGGATGATTGACGCCCGTGCATTGTCTCAAATGAAAAAGGATGTTATCTTGATCAACACTGCTCGCGGTGGATTACTAGATGAACAAGCAGTAGCAAAAGCGTTGTCAGCTGGACAAGTTGCTGCTCTGGCAGCTGATGTCGTTTCGAAAGAACCAATCACGGCTGACAATCCATTGTTGCATGCGCCTAACTGCTATTTGACGCCGCATATTGCGTGGGCACCATTAGAGACCCGGCAACGATTGCTAGCTATCGCTGTCTCAAATTATAAGCATTTCTTAGAGAATCAACCAGTCAACGTAGTGTCTGAGTAGTGACGAGTATATTGCCGACAATTGGTACTCCAGGTTGATTCTTCATCACAAATTTTGAAAAAAACAGCGAATGCTGATTAGAAAGTTTTCTTTTAAAAAGTTTCCCTCAAAGGAGTGGAAACTTTTTTTTGTTTGGTCACACTAAAAGTAACGGCGAATGAATAAAACGATCTGCTAGGGGCAAGGTAGTTGAAGGGACACTTTATTTTTTCTAATTGGATTTTATTTGTGTAAAAAATCCCTTGCATTCAACAGGAGAATCGGTATAATTGGAAATAAATTAGGCATGCCTAAAAAATAAATAAACGATACTTTAACATAAATGTAAAGGAGCGCAAACTATGATCACATTTTCAAAAATTTCCGCCAGCTATGATGGGAAAAATCAAGCTGTCTCTGGAGTATCTTTCTGTGTTGATAAGCCGGCCATTGTAGGGATCATCGGACCGAATGGTGCGGGAAAATCTACCTTCATCAAAGCTGCACTGCAGCTGATCCCTTCTGAAGGACATGTCACATCGAATGGAATGGCACTCAATAAGTTCCAAAAAAAGATAGCCTACGTGGAACAAAAGACTGCAGTCGATTATACATTTCCGATTACAGTAAAAGAAGTGGTGTCATTAGGACTCTATCCGCAGCTTTCTCTGTTTCAACGAATAACGGCCAAAGATTGGCAGAAAGTCGCCGCTGCATTGGAGTCTGTCCAAATGGCTGACTTTGCTGAACGGCAGATCGGCGAACTATCTGGCGGTCAGTTCCAAAGAGTATTGATCGCTCGCACATTACTGCAAGAAGCGGAATTCATTTTTTTAGATGAACCATTTGTAGGAATCGATGCGATGAGTGAAGCAATTATTGTAGGACTTCTGCGTGAATTTCGCCAACAAGGAAAGACAATTTTTATTGTTCATCATGATTTAGGCAAAGTGACTGAATACTTCGATGAACTAGTGATGATGAATCAGCATTTAATCGCATATGGTCCGACGACGACTGTTTTTACTGAAACAAATTTGAAAGAAACATTCGGCGATACGATCATCGTGAAAGGAGGGGCTTAAGATGATTAGTCAGTTTATTGATGGATTAGTTCATTACCATTTTCTGCAAAATGCCTTGATCACCGCCGTAGCGATCGGTGTTGTTGCAGGGGTGATTGGTTGTTTTATTATTTTGCGGGGAATGTCATTGATGGGAGATGCCATTTCTCACGCCGTACTTCCCGGAGTAGCATTATCCTATATTTTAGGGGTGAACTTTTTTGTTGGAGCAATTTTCTTTGGTGTTCTTGCATCGATCATTATCACCTATATTTCTAACAATAGTTTGATCAAAAGTGATACGGCGATCGGGATCACCTTCAGCTCCTTTTTAGCTTTGGGAGTGATCTTGATTGGCGTAGCTAACAGTTCTACGGATTTGTTTCATATCTTATTCGGAAATGTGCTCGCAGTCCAAGAGGGGGATAAATGGGTCACGATTGCGATTGCTTTACTGGTCATTGCACTGATTATGATCTTCTTTCGGCCATTGCTGATCACTTCTTTTGATCCGATGATGGCGAAAGCTTTTGGAATGAATGTACAGGTATATCATTACTTGTTGATGCTGCTTTTGACACTAGTTTCCGTTACTGCGATGCAAAGTGTCGGTACGATCTTGATTGTAGCTTTGCTGGTTACGCCAGCAGCAACTGCTTATTTATTTACAAAACGCCTTAGCCATATGATGGTGATTGCAGGGATTCTAGGCGGTGCTTCTTCTGTGATTGGGTTATTTATCGGTTATTCCTTTAATATTGCAGCCGGATCAAGCATTGTCCTCACTGCAGCTATTTTGTTTGTCTTAGGATTTCTCTTTTCACCAAAACAACAAACGAGTCCTGCCAAACGCTGGCTGACCACGGCAATGGTTTCTGCTGCCGCTGTTGCAGGAGGATTCTTGATTTATCAGCAAGCAGAGCAGGCGGCAACCGTTGATGACAAATTAAATGTTGTAGTGACCAATTCGATTTTAGCAGATATGACCAAAAACATCGCTGGGGACAAAATCAATCTCCACAGCATCGTTCCTGTAGGGCGTGACCCTCATGAATATGAACCACTGTCAGAAGATGTCCAAAAAGCCACTGATGCAGACATTCTATTTTATAATGGCTTGAATTTAGAGACGGGCGGCAACGGCTGGTTTACTAAATTAATGAACAACGCCAACAAAAAAGCAGGTGAAGATTATTTTGCCGTCAGTGATGGCGTAGAAGTCCTGTATCTATCGGATGATGCTGATCATACAAAGGCAGATCCTCATGCATGGCTTAATTTGGAAAATGGGATGATCTATGCGCGAAATATCGCCCAACAATTGAGTAAGAAAGATCCTGCAAATCAGGGGGTCTATCAAGAAAACTTGGAACACTATCTGCAGCAGCTTTCCGAATTAGACCAACAAGCGAAAGATAATTTTGCTTCAATTCCTGAAGAAAAGAAATTGATCGTGACAAGTGAAGGCGCCTTTAAGTACTTTTCGAAGGCCTATGGTGTGCCATCCGCTTATATCTGGGAAATCAACACCGAAGAAGAAGGAACGCCTGCTCAGATCAAGAATTTAGTCGACCAATTGCAAGCATCGGCAGTTCCTTCATTGTTTGTCGAGAGTAGCGTTAATACTCGCCCAATGCAAAGCGTGTCTCGGGATTCAGGTATTCCGATCTACGGCACTGTCTTTACAGACTCCATCGCTGAACCTGGACAAGATGGCGATAGTTATTATGCGATGATGAAGTGGAATTTGGAGACGATCTATAACGGATTACGCCAATAACGAAAACAAGCTCTTAAGTATCCTAACTATCCAAACGAGATAGGAGGATCACTTAAGAGCTTGTTTTAGGCTACAGCATGTTTTTCGGCGGGCACGAGATGATAGTATGTGATTTCTGGCGGCACAGCAAAGCGCGCTGGAATCGCCGTGGTCCCCACCCCATTGGACACACTTAGAAGTGTGTTCGCGGCCAAAAGATAGAGACCATCTGTGTATTTGAGGGCGCCTTTCGTTTTCGCACGATAAAAGGGCACACGAATCTGGCCTCCATGGCTGTGACCGGATAGAACGAGATCATAGTCACGAATGTTGTCTACTCGAGAGACATAGTCAGGTTCATGGATCAAGAGAATCTGCCATTCTGCTAAGGTTGGCTCGTAATGGTAGTGGGCGCTTTTGCTCGCACTATCGATCCCTACGATATTCATCGAGGTTTTCTCATCAGAACCAAATACAGATTCATTGTCCAACAAGGTGAAATTGGCGTTTTCATACACTTCATTCACAAAATATTTCCCATCATTCAAATGATCATGATTTCCTAATACAGCGATTTTCCCCATTGGCGCATTCAATTTCTTTAACTTTTCAATGAGGCGGCTGGTTGAACGGTGAGGCCACTTACGGTAATTGTCGATCAAGTCACCCGTGATGATGATCAAATCAGGTTTGTTTAAGATCGTGGAACGGATGATACGATTGATGCGTTGCGGTTTGAACCAACGAGAAAAGTGTAGATCACTGATATGTGCGACTACTACATTCTGTTCATTTTGATAAAGATCATAGGCTTTGGAAATATCAAGGACCGTTTGCTTTTCTTTTTTGATCAAATAATGCCGCTGTTTTAATCGGCGCGGCTCAATAATAAAGGCGTAAAAAAGCAAGCCCACAAGGAAGGAAAAGATAAAAATGAAGGTCAGCATAGCGGGTCTCCTTTTTTGTTTAGCTAACTAATAGCATAGTAGATTCACCCCAAAAAAGCAATCAAACAAAAGACATTCAGTAAAAATTTTTTTCCTTTTTTTTATTGATTTTCAAAAAATAAAAAAACAAATTTACTTTTTCCATTGTTTTTGTTTAACGATGAAAATATCCAGCTTAGATAACAAGAGCAGCAGTCAAGCACATCTTAAATAATAGGCGAAGGGCTCCTGCATTGCAGAAGCCCTTTGTAGGAAGTCTAAGTGTTCATGTCCGCGTCCTTTTCCACTAGGCATGGATCTTAAATGTTGGCAAATCAGTTTCAATGTCAGCGTGGAATCAAGCTTTAGGTTCCGAAAAATCATTTGTTTCGCAGTCGTTGTAATCGGCGTCCTTTCTTTGAAGGAATCAATGCAGTCAAACAATCATAAGGAGTGGTGATCAGTCGCCAAGCAACTGCTTTACTAGAGGCAAACTGATAATTTCGCTTAAACAAAAGATGCCCGCTGATCAAGGCAAAAATAACCGCTGCAATCATGATCCATTGATCATCGAATGTTGTAAAATGATGAAGCGCTGTGATCAAGAAAGGGTAGCTGTAAAAGTACACAGCTGTAAAAATAAAGGTCAAGTTTCTTGTCAACTGCCTGAGAGTGAGCAGAAAGAAAAGCGCTGAAAGCAACAAACCAAGAGGAGGAAAGAGTGTCACTAGAAACGAATAGACAACTCCCCAGAGAATCATTCCAGGACCTTTGACTAGTGCTGCAATGACAAAAACAAATAAAAGAAATAAGAGCTGTTGGGTAAATGTGGCTACAGTCACTAAACTAAATAGAATCAGTAAGAACCAGTGAGAAAATGTCGCTGTTTGATCTTTGGCAATCGGCTTTTGCTGCAATTTAAGCCAGTTAGCAAAACTTGGGAAATCTTTTTGGAAGTTTTGTTGAAAATTCCCGTTAAATTGTTGATGAGCATTTTGCTGACGATAATAGTGATAGCGTTGCCGTAAAGTACATTTTGTAAATGGTTTTGATTTTTCCATCTTTTCACCTCCGAATCTGATGGATCATAGGTCTATTATAATCGACTGGCTTTTTTTCTCCCTCCACCTTTGGGCTGATTTTTCTTGATTGCTGAAAACTTTCTTTAGCAAATGAAAAAACAAGAAGGATTCGTTTCTTAAAGCCGCAAAATATGCTAGAGTATAGAGGAAACAAGGAGGAAGTTTTATGATTTTTGATTCACATACACATTTAAATGCAGAACAATTTAATGAAGAGATTCCCGAAACGATTGCCAGAGCTCACGAGCTAGGAGTAACGAAAATGGCAGTTGTCGGATTTGATCAACCTACGATTGAAAAGTCATTGGTATTAAGTCAAGAATATGATGGGATATACAGTATCATTGGATGGCACCCAACAGAAGCGGGATCTTACACAAAAGAGATTGAGGCATTCATCCAAGAGCGCCTGACACAACCCAAAGTTGTAGCTTTAGGAGAAATTGGACTGGACTATCATTGGATGGAAGATCCAAAAGAGGTACAATCGGCTGTCTTTCGTCGGCAAATCGCGATCGCTAAAGAGATGCATTTACCTATCAGTATTCATACCCGAGAAGCGATCGAAGACACGTACCAGATTTTAAAAGAAGAAAAAATCACTGATATCGGCGGCATCATGCATAGTTTCAGTGGTGATGGCGAATGGGCAAAGCGCTTTTTGGATCTAGGTATGCACATTTCATTTAGTGGTGTAGTGACCTTCAAAAAGGCGTTGGATGTCCAAGAAGCTGCGCAAGTGGTTCCGATCGATCGTCTATTAGTCGAAACTGATGCACCTTATCTTGCACCAATGCCTTACCGAGGAAAACGCAATGAACCAGGGTATACCCGCTATGTAGTCGAAAAAATCGCGGAACTGCGTCAGATGTCTTTTGAGGAAGTCGCCAAGCAAACGTGTATCAATGCTGAGAAGTTGTTCAACCTTTATGAAGGATAGATGGAGAATCGAAGAGATCATTGTCGTCGAAGGGAAAGACGATACGCGCCGATTGCAAGAAGTGTTTGATGTCGATACGATTGAAACGATCGGATCAGCGATTGACGAAACCATCTTAAGTCAAATTGAACATGCCCAAGAGACTCGTGGCGTGATCGTTTTTACGGACCCTGATTTTTCGGGTGAAAAAATTCGTAAAATCATAATGGAAGCTGTCCCGGCTGCCCAACATGCCTTTTTGCCTCGAAGCCAAGCTGCACCAAAGAAAAAGGGCAGTTTAGGTGTGGAACACGCTAGTGATGAAGCGCTTAGAGAAGCACTTCGCAAAGTCGTCACGCCAGCCAGTCAACAAGATGAAGACGAGAGTGAGAAAATTTCTCGTCAAGTTTTAGCAAGCTATGGACTGATTGCTGGTGAGCAAGCACGAGCAAAACGGGAAAAACTCGGAGATGTTTTACGAATCGGTTATACGAATGCCAAACAGTTGGAAAAACGTCTTGCCATGTTTCGTATTACTGAAACAGAATTGGCTGAAGCAATGAAGATAGTGGAGGAAGAATTGTGAAAGAACAAAGGGATATTGCAACCCCATCAAGAACGAAAGAAATATTAGCAAAACATGGCTTTACCTTCAAAAAGAGCCTGGGGCAGAATTTCTTGACTGAACCTAATATTTTGCGCAAAATCGTTGCGACTGCTGCAATCGATGATCAAACAAATGTGATAGAAGTCGGACCGGGGATCGGCGCTCTGACCGAGCAATTGGCGAAACATGCGCGTCAAGTCCTGGCTTTTGAGATTGATGACCGTTTGATTCCAGTTTTACAAGATACATTGGCTCCTTATTCGAACATTCAAGTGATTCATCAAGATGTTTTACAAGCAGACTTGTCTACAATGATCAGAGAAGCTTTTACCGATGAACGGCCAATCAAAGTCGTAGCGAATCTTCCTTACTATATTACGACGCCGATCATGATGCATTTCTTAGAATCACAGGCACCAATCCAAGAAATGGTTGTCATGATGCAAAAAGAAGTGGCTGACCGTATTTCAGCTGTTCCAGGAACGAAAGCGTATGGCTCTTTATCGATCGCTGTCCAATACTACATGGAAGCAGAGCTTGCTTTCATTGTCCCTAAGACGGTTTTTGTGCCCCAACCAAATGTGGATTCCGCAATCTTGAAGCTGACTCGTCGTGCAACTCCTGCGGTTGAAGTAACAGATGAAAAAGAATTCTTCAAGTTGACGAAGGCAGCCTTCCAATTACGACGGAAAACGTTGTGGAATAACCTGCAGAATTCCTATGGAAAAGATGAAAAAACGAAAGAATGGCTTAAAGCGAGTTTAGCTGCCAGTGAAATTGATCCAACTCGTCGCGGAGAGACATTGTCATTAGCAGAATTCGCACGTTTGAGCAATGAAATGCTGGCGCACAAAAAGGGACTTGAAATAAATGAATAATGAAACAGCAGGGGCTGTGGCATAAGTGAGGCAACAAACTGAATATCTGAAGGAAAGGGGAAAGGACCTATTCCAACCGTATCGTTGGTTCAAGGGGCACTTTTAACAGAATTCGCTACCTTATCTCCTTCAGGTATTTTTGTCTGTTCATACTTAGGTCATCGTCCTGTTTTTTTGTGTCTTGACACCTTGGTGTTTTCAAGCTACAATGAGCGAGATAAATGTGTCAAGACACATTGAAGGAGGAATTATTCATGAAGAAACATTCAGTACGTCATTTAACGATTGCAGCACTTTTGATTGGTATGGGAATCGTTATTCCAATGGTGATGCCCAAGATCGTCATCGGGCCGGCTTCCTTTACTTTAGCTAGCCATGTGCCATTGTTTGTGGCGATGTTCTTTTCACCAGGGATGGCGATAGCAGTAGCTTTAGGTACCACATTTGGCTTTTTTATCACATTACCGCCGATCATTGCTTTGCGGGCATTGTCGCACGTTGTTTTTGCCGTGATCGGGGCATTTTATTTACAAAAAAATCCAAGTATTTTATTAAAGAACGGCAAGCCAACATTATTCAATGCTCGTTTTCAAGCCTTTAATCTTGTGATTGGCCTTATCCATTCTATTGTGGAAATGCTTGTTGTAGCTGTTTTCTATTTTACCGGCAATGTACCAGGCACCGCGTTTGATGGCAATTTTTACTACTTCTTGTTTGTCTTGATGGGTATCGGTGGCTTGATCCATAGTTTGATAGATTATAACTTAGCCTATTTTGTTGCCGGGGCACTAAGCAAACAGTTCGATATTCGTTCCTTTTCAAGCGCAAAAAAACTATTACTAGGAAAAAAGAAACAAGTCCTTTCTTAGAATTAGACAACAAATACAAAGCGTAATGGTAAATGCTAGGGGAACTTTCTCCATGTTCTCTTAGCTTCTTTTTATGCTCATTTAGGGATGGTCTAAATCATTGGATTCAACGCTTTGAGAAGCATTGTTTTCCTAAATTATGGTTCTAAAACATAAATTCTTTTCGTTCCTTTGACATTCAAGGTATAATAGTCAAAGAAGAAAGGAGTAAACTGATGAAAAAGAAAAGCATTAGTTTGCTTTTAGGTCTGCTCACCTTTAGTTTGTTCTTTATCTGGCTTTTCTATGATAAAGCTGGAGCAACTCCTTATGTGAAGAAGCAAGAACAAGCGGCACAATCGGTGACTTCGATATCAGGACTGGATCTGACTGCAGAAAAAGAAGAGCCCGTGATTCGATTAGATGTACCATTGGAAAGCCAATTTGATCCAGAATATTTAGGAAATGGCTGTGAAGTCACTGCTTTATCCATGCTGTTGAATTTCTACGGGTATGATACAAATAAAAATGAGCTGGCTGCCAAATTAGACTATGTCCCTGTTTACGCAGATGAAACTCATCGAGGAGACCCACGAGAAGGTTTTGTTGGGAATATTTATGGCGGCGATGGAGCAATGGGGGTTGCGGTAGAGCCAATCGCTAAAGTTGCGAGCCAGATGGTAGGGGCTTCCTATCAAGTGGTAAGTGGTCGAGACAAATCTTTTGATGAGATTATTGAAGTTTTGGAGCAGGGCACGCCTATCTGGATGATTGCTACCCTTGAATTGCAAGTACCAACCAATGCTGATTTTTTTGAGTGGCCGACGCAATCGGGAATGATCTACGAAACGACATTGATCCATTCCGTTGTTATTACTGGAATAGATGGAGACAAAATGTATGTCAACGATCCTTATGGCTACAAGGATCGTGAAGTCTCACGAGATGATCTGCAAGAAATCTATGAACAAATGGATCAACAATATCTCTATCTTTCAAAGAAATAAGCCAAAGTCTTAAAAGCGGATTGACATTGAATGAAAGAACGATTATAATTCTTAGAAATTACAAATAGAGATGAAACGTTGAAGAGAAGAGTAAGCGCTACGTTGAAGGTACAGAGACTCCGGTTGGTGAAAAAGGAGACATGAGACAGGCGTTGAAGATGAGCTCTGAGTTTTTATTTGGTTCACGCCAAATAGACGGTATGCGCCCGATAACGCGCCAAGTATCATTGGTACTGTTGAGGTGCACGCCTGCAAAGGCAGCACGAATTAGGGTGGTAACACGAGTCAGTCGTCCCTTTTATCGTTACATTAACGATAAAAGGGACGACTTTTTGCTGTGAATCACTGCGACTGACATGCAAAGCATGGCAGAGCAGATGATGAACAGTACTAGGCGACCGAAGGGAACGTAGTCACCACGTCCCGAATCACTGCGACTGACATGCAAAGCATGGCAGAGCAGATGATGAACAGTACTAGGCGACCGAAGGGAACGTAGTCACCACGTCCCGAATCACTGCGACTGACATGCAAAGCATGGCAGAGCAGATGATGAACAGTACTAGGCGACCGAAGGGAACGTAGTCACCGCGTCCCGAATCACTGCGACTGACATGCAAAGCATGGCAGAGCAGATGATGAACAGTACTAGGGGACCGAAGGGAACGTAGTCACCACGTCCCGAATCACTGCGACTGACATGCAAAGCATGGCATGCAAGTCCTTCTTAGCGAACTATGCTTAGAAGCGACTGCAGGCGAAGCACAGAGTAGACGAGCAGATGATGAACAGTACTAGGCGACCGAAGGGAACGTAGTCACCACGTCTCGAATCACTGCGACTGACATGCAAAGCATGGCATGCAAGTCACACTGAACCAACCATGTTCAGAAGCAACGATAGGTGAAACCACGAGAAACGATAAGGTAATAAAAAGTAAATGTTCATAGGAGTCGATTGAAAAAGGAGTGAGAAGATGCCAATCATCATCCCCAAAGAATTACCGGCAGCAGCTATTTTGAAGCACAACATTTTTGCTTTACAACAAGAGCGAGCTATCAAACAAGAAATTCGCCCTTTGAAAATTGCGATCGTCAACTTGATGCCGCAAAAAATCACTACAGAAAATCAATTGTTGCAGCTTTTGTCCCAAAGTCCTTTGCAAATCGAAGTAACATTATTGAAAATGCAGCAACATGAAAGCAAAAATACTAGCTCGACTCATCTAGACAAGTTTTATGTCGCATTTAAGGCAGTCAGTGAGGAACGTTTCGATGCCTTGATCATTACAGGAGCACCAGTCGAAAAAATGCCTTTTGAAATGATTGATTATTGGCAGGAACTTCAGGAAGTCATGGCTTGGAGTCAAACAAATTGCACATCGGTATTGCATATCTGCTGGGGAGCACAAGCTGGGCTGTACTATCATTATGGTATCGAAAAAGTGCTTCATAAGCAAAAACTTTTTGGTATTTTTGAACAGCGAGTGATCGAGGCTCATCCGCTGATACGAGGGTTTAATGATTCCTTCATGATGCCCCATTCTCGTTATACGGGGATCAATGAGGCGCAGCTGCCACTTGCACCTCTGAATGTGCTTGTTACAGGAATAGAGACCGGTCCAGCACTCTTAGTTTCCCATGACCATAAAAATAGTTTTCTTTTAGGGCATTTGGAATACTATACAGAAACGTTGAAAGAAGAATATTTGCGAGATAAAGCCAAAGGGCTCAAAACGGCACTCCCCAAAAATTATTTTTCCGACCAGCAAGGAACGGTCATCAATCGCTGGCGAGGGCATGCGTCCTTGTTTTTCAGTAACTGGATCCACGAAACCTACCAGCGCACGCCCTATGATTTACAGATTCTGCCAACGCGTACTGGTTATTATATAGGTAATGAATGGGAGGGCGGACATAGGCGGCAGTGACTTTAGTCAATGTTTTTTTCAGTGAAACAAAAGAGCGCTAGACAAAGAAGGTTGATCTGAAAAGCCCGCTAGTTTTAAACCAGTGACTGCTGTACTCATTTACTTCTACCCTCCATCAATGGTCAGGTTTTCCACAGCGAATGATCAAAACAGCTCATTTTGCTTCATTGTTTCACAAAAGGCTATGATTGCTTCATTCTACTCATCAACGAACAATTTGGCAGTTAAGGCAACTAGTTTCACTACTATCGTCAGAATCTTGCGACAACGACTTTATCCCGCTTCATTGAGCACACTAAACCAAGAAAGGAAAATACGATTATGACTGTTGATATGACGACTTTTTTAGCACAACTAGGCAATCGTTCGGATCAAGCGACGGGAGCTGTCAGTGCACCAATCTATCTCTCTACCACCTATGCGCATCCTGAATTAGGTCAAAGTACCGGTTATGATTATACACGTACCAAAAACCCGACGAGAGAGCTATTAGAATCTGGGCTGGCTACCTTAGAAAATGGCGCTCGAGGAATCGTCACGAGCTCAGGTATGAGTGCGATCGCATTGATTTTTGAACTTTTCCCAAGCGGCAGTGAATTTCTCGTATCAAGAGATTTATATGGGGGTAGTTATCGTTTTTTTGAAGAGTTACAAGCGCGCCAGATTGCTTATTTTCACTATTTCAATACGCTAAACGAACTTGAAGAACAAATCAGTTCAACGATTGCGGCGGTCTTTTTAGAAACTCCGACAAATCCATTGATGACAGAAATTGATGTGTCTGCGGTCGCCGAGATCGCGCATCAAGTCAATGCTTTACTCATCGTTGACAATACTTTTTTGACACCATTGAGACAAAAACCGTTGGAACTAGGCGCAGACCTCGTTCTTCATTCTGGGACCAAGTTCCTGACAGGTCACAATGATATTTTGGCTGGTGTGATCATTGCAAAAGAAGTCTCCCTTGGTGAACGCTTGACCTATCTTGCCAATACCACTGGCCCAACTTTAAGCAGCTTCGACTGTTGGTTGTTCATTCGCAGTTTAAAAACGTTGCCGTTACGGTTTGAAAGACAAGAGCAAAACGCAAAAGAAATCACTGCGTTTTTAAAACGCCAGCCAGCAATCAAAGACGTACTGTATCCTGGTGTAGGAGGTATGATCAGTCTTCGGTTAAAGGAGGCAGTGAAAGTCCGTTCATTTTTGAAGGAACTCTCAATTTTTACATTTGCTGAAAGTTTGGGCGGAGTTGAAAGTCTCATCACTTATCCTACTACGCAGACACATGCAGATATCCCTAAAGAGTTACGGGAGTCCTATGGTTTGACGCCGGATCTCTTGCGGCTCTCTATTGGGATCGAGAATAGTCAGGACTTGATTGCGGATCTTACGCAGGCATTGTCTTACATCTAAAAAAACCCCTTTTTGCGAGTACTATAGAAAGATATAGCGCAAGGCTTTACTAGAGTTTCTTTATTGACAGTTTTTGGTGTATAAGATAAAGTTACACTACATATGAATAGTTAGTCCGATGATCAACTGACTACAGCAGGAAATGTAAAGTTGTAGTTAAGTACTAAGTATTCTATCCAGTCATTGCGTCTATTTGCGACAATCACAAGAAAGGGATCGTTGCTTCTGTAGGCTTCGCTCAAAGGGGGAAAAAGGGGAAGAAAAAAATGAAAATAAGTTGGAAAAAATGGGTTAGCGTATTTTTAGGCGTATTGGTTTTTGCTTTGGCAGGCTGCAGCAAACCTGCCTCAGAGGCAACTACAGTAAAGCTTGGGGTTGTTGGAGAGCAAAATGAAGCTTGGGAATATGTTCAGGAACAATTGTTGGAAAAAGAGCAAATCAATCTACAGCTCGTTAAATTTACTGATTATCGTCAGCCCATCCTGGCACTAGAGGACGGTTCGATTGATCTGCACGCAGCCTTGACAGAGATTTTTATGGATAATGTCAATCAGGAAAGCGGATATTCCAATACAACGATTGCTTATACCACACTCAATCCACTGGGGATTTATTCAGACAAAATCAAAGACATTGCTGAATTGGCTGATGGTGCTACTGTCGCGTTACCAAATGACGTTTCAAATGAGAGCCGCGCATTATTGTTGCTGCAGACAGCCGGGGTGATCACATTGGATCAATCAAAAGGTCTGCTGCCAACGACGAATGATATCACCGATAACCCGAAGCAGCTGACGTTCAAGTTGCTGGATGCCAATCAGACCGCGCGAGCAATAACGGATGTCGATATTTCATTGATTAACAATGGGATGGCTGTTGATGCCGGATTTGTGCCAACAGAAGATGCGATTTTCTTAGAGCCTGTCGCAGATTCGTCCAAACCGTATTACAATGTGATCGCGGCCCGAGCGGAGGAAAAAGAAAATCAGACGTATCAGACGATCATTAAGTATTATCAAACAGATGAAGTCAAAGAAATTATTGATAAAGTAACAAAAAAATCAAGTATACCTGTATGGTAAGAAAGTAGGAGAACGATGAAAAATTGGAAAAAAGGATTGATTGGGACAGCGATTATCAGTATAGGTT
Source organism: Enterococcus sp. FDAARGOS_553 (assembly GCF_003812305.1). Classification (NCBI taxonomy): domain Bacteria; kingdom Bacillati; phylum Bacillota; class Bacilli; order Lactobacillales; family Enterococcaceae; genus Enterococcus; species Enterococcus sp. FDAARGOS_553. The sequence goes on along the minus strand of NZ_CP033740.1, from coordinate 14,405 downwards.
TATTCTTAGCTGCGTGCTCCTCATCCAGTACACAAGATTCAACAACAAAAACTTCAACTCAAGCAGGAGATAAAGACACGTTCACTTATGCGATCAGCGGTGATCCAACGTCAACGAATCCAATCAATACGAGTGACCGTTGGGGGCTGACTGTCACCAACATGATCTATTCTCCTTTAGTGATTGTTGAAGCGGATGGAACAACCCAAAATGCACTAGCAGATTCCGTTGAGCCAGCTGAGGATGGCTTGTCCTTGACGGTTCATTTGAAAAAAGATGTGAAATGGTCAGATGGCGAAGCCTTTACCGCAGAGGATGTTGTTTTTACTTATGAACAAAAAGTGAAAAAAGAAAACGGCAATGCAGATGCGTTATGGGTAGATGGAAAACCGGTCAGCATTGAAAAAGTTGATGATTATACAGTGAAGTTTGTTTTACCTTCTGCAAGTGCAGCAGCATTAAATAATATCGCAACTGAAACGTATATCATTCCTGAACATATTTATAAAGATGTGACTGATTTTTCTGTTAGCGAATTGCCTGAAACCCCCGTAGGAACAGGGCCTTACAAATTAAAGGAATACAAGCGCGGCGAATATTTTACTTTTGAAGCCAATGAAAACTATTACGGCGGCGAAGCAGCAATCAAAAATGTGACGTTGCGGATCATTGAAAGTACTGATACGGCTAAAGTCGCTTTACAAAAAGGCGAAGTAGATGCGGCAGTTGTCTTGCCTTCTGATATTGAAGATTTGGATGAATCAATGATCTCAGTATATCCGTATACTGAAAATCGGGTTGGTTATCTAGGATTGAATACTCATTCTGATGCCCTCAAAGATGTCAAAGTAAGACAAGCGGTTCTTTATGCTTTGAACAAAAATGAAATGAATCAGGCAGCGTATTTGAGTGATGAATATTTTGATACGCCATATTCTTTCTTGCCACCGAACAATCCTTACGCGACCGAAGACGTGGAAAAATATGAAACAAATGTGGAAAAAGCCAAAGAACTTTTGCAAGAAGCGGGTGTATCCAATCTCCAACTGAATCTAGCATTTACTTCAACGGATCCTGCGCAAACGATTCAGGCAACATTGATTCAACAACAATTACAGCAAGCAGGTATCAACGTTTCATTGGAAGGCGGCGATGGAACAGCGATCTTTACAGAATTGAAAAAAGCCGGTTCGACAAAATACAATTTATTTTTAGGCGGCTATATCATGGGAAATGATCCAGATCTTTATGGTATGCTTTTCAAAACGGATGGCAGCTCAAATTATTTCCAAACACAGAACAATACTACCGATGATTTGTTTGCTAAAGCAGCGGTTGAGTTAGATGAAACAAAACGGAAAGAGTTATATGACCAGCTGCAACAAGCCATTGCTGATGATGCTCGAATCTATCCTATCGTAGATAATAAAAAGATTTTAGCCGTCAACAATCGCATTGCCAATGTAGAAGAAGCTGGCTTGATTCCAATCTACACATTTGAAGATATGTCAAAATTGACGATCAAGTAACATGAATGGTTGTGACAGAAGTCAAAGAAAGACGGAAAACATAGACGGATTCGCCTTCTTTAAAGTTGGCGGATCTGCACCAAGAAGTTGGGCTGTGCCCTAAGTAACATCCAGATGAAAATGCCTGAAATGGTTGAGATAGAGGTAGACGCTGAAGGTACAACCGCTCTTGTATGACAGGAGCCATCTCAAGTTTCTTCGGATATCAGTTGGATGAAATACTTAGGTTCTTGCTCCTCTGGTGCATGCGATTTGTTATCTGTCTAGCTGCCTTCTGTCATGATTTTTTTTGAGAGAAAGAAGGGAAACCATGTTCCGATATATTATGAAGCGAGTATTGCAGGCTATTCCTCTGCTATTCGTTATTTCATTCATCGTTTTTTCACTGATTCATATCGCACCTTATGATGTGATCGATTCAATCACAACGCCAAATATGACACAAGAGCAAATTGATCTGTTGCGGCAACGCTATGGATTGGATCAACCATTTCTAGTGCAATACTTTCTATGGATCAAAAACATCCTTACAGGGAACTTGGGATTTTCATTAGTATCCCAGAACAGTATCGCTCAAGAATTAGCGGTCAGAATCCCTAATACGATTCGACTGGTTCTGCCAGCGTATCTGACTGCATTGCTGTTAGCAATTTTACTCGGACTGTTGGCGGCAGCAAACAAGGGAAAAGTATGGGATCGTCTGATCGACGGTATTGCTTCTTTAGGAATCGCGGTGCCTACATTCTGGTTTGCAATGATTTTGATTTATCTTTTTGGGTATCGGCTGAATCTGTTTCCTATCATTGGGATGTATACTGTTGGAAAAGAAGGAGATTTCAACGATTTTCTGCAACATTTTATTTTGCCTTATGCAACACTGACGGTCGCTTTTTTCCCAGAATTAACTCGGTACATTCGCGCCTCAGCTACGCAACAAGTATCAGAAGATTATGTCGTTGTACAGCAGGCATTTCACGCTACGAAATGGCAGATTTTTAGCCGTCATATCAGTCGCAATGTGTTGATCCCGATCGTGACGCAAATTGGTTTGGCACTGCCAATGCTGGTCACAGGAGCAATCATTACAGAAACCATCTATGGCTGGCCAGGGGTCGGTCCTTATTTGATGAGTGCTACGAAAAGTTTGGACTATCCCGTTATCATGGCAATCATGTTGCTGTCAGCGACCTTAGTTATTTTAGGCAATCTATTGGCGGATGTTCTTTATTCGATTGTTGATCCAAGAATACGTAAAGGAGGGAATCGTTCATGAAACGATTGAAGAAAATCAGAAAGGCGATTTTCTCTTCTCCAGTTTACGCCTTTTCTTTTATCTTTTTGACGTTGCTGATCTTGTTGTCATTAGCGGCACCTTTGATTCCAATCGATCCGAATGCGACGGATGTCAGCAATATGTCCCAAGCACCTAGCTGGGCCCATCTGTTCGGAACGGATGAAGTTGGACGAGACTATTTCATTCGAGTTGTCTACGGCGGTCGGGTCTCGTTATTAGTGGGAGTACTAGCGATGATTACAGCGACATTGATCGGCACGATGGTCGGTTTAGCTGCTGGATACTTTGGTGGTTGGGTGGACAGTCTTTTGATGCGTCTTGTTGATGTTTTGTCTTCCATTCCTTGGTTGGTATTAGTGATTGTTTTAAGTGTCTTTCTGCGTCCGGGATTGACGACGATCATTATTGTAATTGGAGGCTTTTCGTGGATGAATATCGCTCGTCTGATTCGGGGAGAAACACTTGCTGCGAAAGAAAGAGAATATGTTGTCTATGGTAAGTTTATTGGTCGGACATCCTTTAGTATTATTTTCCGCCATATTTTTCCAGCAGTTTTACCTACGCTGATCGTGGCAGCTTCTGCCAGCATCTCAGGAGCGATCATGACAGAATCTGCGTTGAGTTTTTTGGGAATGGGAATCCAACAGCCAATGGCTTCTTGGGGGAGTTTGCTGCAAAATGCCCAAAGCAGTTTGCAACGAGCCCCTTATATGGCAATTCTGCCCGGCTTATTCGTGATTTTTACCATCTATTCATTTAATAATCTGGGGGACATGATCAAACGTGTCTTGCAGCGGGAGGTGTAGCAAGCATGACAGAGCCATTACTGACGGTGAAAAACTTAAACGTGTTTTTTCATAGAAAACAAGGAGATCAGCAGCTGCTGAAAGAAATCGACCTAGTCATTCCTAAAGGACAAGTCGTGGGGATCGTCGGTGAATCAGGCAGTGGCAAGAGTATGACGATGAAAAGCGTGATGGGGATCTTACCAGAAAATATCTCCGACTCCTTTGACTCGTTTGTTTTTGAAGGCCAACCAGTTGTTGATCGCAGCAAATTACCGCTAGCCATGATTTTTCAAGATCCAATGACATCATTGAACCCTTTGCGAACCATCGGGTATCACTTGATTGAAGTCATTCGCAGACATCAGAAGATGTCAAAAAAAGCTGCGCAAACAATTGCCATTGCGGAGTTGAACAAGGTAGGGATCCCCCTTCCTGAACAGCGGATGAAGCAGTATCCCCATGAATTATCAGGGGGGATGCGGCAGCGGGTCATGATCGCTATGGCACTGTTGGCACAGCCGAAGTTGCTGATTGCAGATGAACCAACGACTGCATTAGATGTAACGATTCAAGCTCAGATCTTGGCATTGATCAAGCAATTGCAGCGAGCAGAGAACCTTTCGGTCGTTCTGGTGACCCATGATTTTGGGGTTGTCGCTGGCATGTGTGATTTTATCAAGGTGATGTACCAAGGAAGAGTGGTAGAGGAAGGGACTACTGAAGAAATTTTCTATCAACCTCAGCATCTCTATACGAAGCAACTGCTCGAGGCCGCCCACTTAGGGGATAAAGAAGAAACAGTTGTCTTTGACTATCAGGAAGAACTTCCTGATGTGTTACACGTTCGGGAAATCTCTGAGACGCATCGTGTTTGGGAAGGAGGGGCAAGCAATTGAAGGAATTGATACGAGTCGAAGAGGCCAGCAAAACGTTTCGAAGCAAAAACTGGCGTGGGGTAGTGACAGAAGTGCGCGCAGTAGAGAATGTTAGTTTGACGATCCATCGGGGCGAAACTCTAGGCCTTGTAGGAGAATCAGGCAGTGGTAAAACAACATTAGGCCGTAGTATTTTGAATCTGGAAACTTTATCTGCAGGCAAAGTTTTTTTTGAGGGACAAGAGCTGGCAAGTTTGCCACCAGAGGAACAAAAGAAACGCTATCAGCAGATGCAAGTAATTTTTCAAGATCCTTATTCTGCGTTGAATCCACGAATGACTGCTTTGGAGTTAGTGATGGAGCCTTTACTGAAAGAAACGAAAGACGCTGCACGAGCAAAGGCTAAAGAGATACTTGCGATCGTTGGAATCAAAGGAGAGGACATCCATAAATTTCCTCGGAATTTCAGTGGTGGACAACGTCAACGGATCGGGATTGCTCGAGCAGTCGTTAATCGACCAGCCTTTGTCTTGTGTGATGAACCAACTTCTGCATTAGATGTGTCGATTCAAGCGCAGATCATTCAATTACTTCTAAAGCTGCAAAAAGAATTTTCATTGTCCTATTTATTTATTTCCCATGATTTATCCGTGATCCGTCATATCAGTGACCGCACCGCAGTCATGTATCAAGGAAAATTGGTTGAATTGGCGCCAACAAAACGACTCTTTGAAAGCCCTCAGCATCCTTATACAAAGAAACTATTGGCAGCAGCACCAATCGCTGATCCAATTCTGGCTCGAGCAGCAATGGATCAGAAAGACATCCAAGAAACGATCACTTTAAGTCCTCTTTTTGAATGGATAGAAGTAGAAAAAGAACATTATGTAAGGAGAGAAAAAAATGGCAGTTGAAACCTTAACACTGGTTAAAGGAAAAGATAAATTAGAATTACCACAGCAAAATGGCAACTGGGTCTTGGCTCGAGAACTAGGATACTCACCGGTTCAGATGCTTGTAACTGCAGCCGCAGCTTGTGGCGGTTATGTGTATACTTCTGTTTTGGAAAATTCTCATGTGCCTGCTGAGATTGAAAAAATCGAAGTCAGTTATACGAGAGATTCTACGAAGAAAGCAGAGCCGATCTCTTCGATCCAGATCAATTTTTATGCGCGGATTTCAGCGGAATATCAAGAAAAAGCCATTCGCTGTCTCAAACTCGTTTCTCCGAATTGTCCAGTCATCCAATCATTAGATCCAACGATCACGGTAGCAGAAACAGTTCATTTCATTTAATTCAAACAACACAAAACACGTTAAACAAAAAGGCAGCTAGTCAAAAGAAATTCGACTAGCTGCCTTTTTTAATAAATAATATTTTCGCGAATTGACCCGATATCTAAAACCAACAGTTTCCGGTCTTGAGTCTTGATAGCACCGCTTTCTCTCAACCGCTGCATCATTCGATTGACACTACTTGCTGAAGTGATACCGCAAAAGCGGGCGATTTCCTCATTGGTTACCTCAAAATCAATCAAGGTTCCTTCACCCACTGGTACCCCAAAGGTTTCGTATAATTCATTCAATTGTGTACAGACCGCACCAAATTTGCCATTCATCAGCATTTGCTGCATTTTTTTCATGGAGTACATTAGATTTTTGCGATAGTACTCTTTGACATAATCTTGTAACGCCCGATTTTGATTGACATCTGTCCAGAATTGATCGCGCACGATCTTATATAATTCGGCTTCTTCTGACTCGACACGCACATTGAAGGGCGCTTCGACTTCTTGTGAAGATTCATCTTTAAAAAGAGAAACAATATCGAAATCATTCATATAGCGCAAATTGAATTCACGCCCCTCATGAGTGACGACACTTGTCTTGATGATCCCTTTTTTCAAAATATAGACATAACGATCAGGGATTCCTTCATACGTCAAATAACTTCTTTTTTTACGTATGACTACTGGAATATTATTTTGTTCTAAATAGTCCATTAATAGCTGTTTTACCAAACAAAGCACTCCTCTTATTCCTATAGTGTTTCCTTTTCAATGAACAGTCACATTCGCCAAATCTGGGTGAATATTCTTTTTTAATTAAAGAACATTCTAACTCAAAAAGCAATAACAAATGTTAATGTATTATGTTTTTGCGTTTTTTCAGCAACAAAAGCGAATTTGCGCTCTTGAAATATCAGGTATAGTTAGACCTGTCATCTGAGAAAGAGGATGATGAAACAAAGAAACAATAAAAAAGGAGCAAAACACAACATGTCAGAACAGGAGCAACAAACAGAAAAACTATGGAACAAAGGTTTTATTACTATTACATTGATTAATTTTATTGTTTTTCTGGTCTATTATTGTTTTGTCGTCATCACGGCAAAGTTTGCTACGCAAGAATTAGGGGCTTCCGCTGCACAAGCTGGGTTTGCAGCAGGGATCTATATTATAGGAACATTGATTGCCCGCTTGTATATTGGTAAGGTATTGGAGCTAGTTGGACGAAAAGCCATCTTACGTTGGGGAATGATTTTTTATGTCATAACTACGGCGGCTTATTTGATTTCATCGAATATCATGATTTTGGATGGTGTCCGTTTCTTGAATGGTTTCGCCTATGGAGCAGTGTCTACAGCGGCAAATGCAATTGTTACGGCGTACATTCCCTCTTCAAAACATGGAGAAGGAATCAACTACTATGGATTAAGCACGAGTTTAGCAGCTGCTGTCGGTCCATTTATCGGAATGCTGCTGTTACCCTCTTTTGGTTTTGATTTTATTATCCTATTAGCAACTGCTCTTTCGATAGTAACAGCCATTGCTTGTTTCGCTTTCCCAGTGAAAAATATTTCCTTAACACCAGAACACCGAGCAGAACTAAAGAAATGGTCATTCAGCAGTTTTGTTGAGCCAAAAGTCTTGTTTATTTCAGGTCTGGCCTTTTTGATTGGGTTGTCTTATTCCAGTGTATTAGGTTTCCTTTCTATTTATGCCGGAAACCTTGGCCTAGAAACCGCAGGCGCATTCTTCTTTGTTGTTTATGCATTATCCGTAACCTTCACTCGACCAATGACAGGTCGCTTGTTTGATCGTCGTGGTGCAGATGCAGTGATGTATCCAAGTTTTATCTTCTTGACATTAGGATTGTTCTTGTTGAGTATTACTGGCAATAGCTTGATGCTGTTGATTTCTGGCTGTTTTGTTGGACTTGGCTATGGTACATTCATGTCTAATGGACAAGCCGTATGTCTAAAAGAAGTCGATTCTCATCGGATCGGTGTTGCACTTTCTACTTATTTCATTGGTCTAGACTTAGGATTAGGTGTCGGTCCTTATGCATTAGGTAGCTTAAAGGGGATGTTTAATTATTCTCAAATCTATATCATTTGCGGAGTGATTCCGGTCGTTGTTATTGTACTGTACAAATTCTTTTATAAAACAAAAAAAGTCGTCGAAAGCGCCGCTATTTCAGAACGTTCGAGAGAAGAATAAAGACAAGGAGTGTAGGAATAATGGACAGTAATCAATTGATTTTAGAAGCACTGAAAAATTTGGTAAACAATGTCAATGAATTGAACAAAGAAATCCATTCGATGGAAGAAGTAAATCAACGTTTGACGATCGAGCAAGTTGAGATTGCTCACGAATTGAAAAACATCAAGCGTGTGTTGATCAACGATAATATCATTGGCTGATCAACGTTAATCAAAGTGGCAGAGCAGTGGTATTGGGTTCCATTACTGCTCTGCCTTAATTTTTGCCCAAGATACGGCAAAAAAACGAACGATTCTTAAAAAACAGCTGTCATTAAAGGGACTAAAATTGAAGACCACTAGAATCTGTGCTATAGTTTGTCTGGGTAGAGATACCTAAATAAATCAGAGTAGGAAATAAAGCGTTAAGTGTCGAAAGGATGGGATGTTGCCTTTTGGACGAAGAACGATTCGTTCGCGGTTTTATTTTCGCATTCGCTGCATGAATTTGTAGCAGCTCTAAAAGGAGATGCTCGTTATGAAAAGAAAAGTCGACGCACACATGATCGCGGTCATGGGGCTTTTGATTGCCCTGATGGTGGTCTTGTCGCAAATCTTGGGGTTTGAAACAGCCTATTTGAAACTCACCTTCACTTTTGTTCCTGAGTTGATTATGGGGATGCTTTTTGGGCCATTCTGGACTGCTGTAGGGGCTTCGGTCGCTGATATAGCAGGAATGATTTTATTCCCTAAATCCGCTTATTTCTTCGGATTTACGATCAATGCATTCGTAGGTGGGTTGATCTACGGTTACTTTTTTTATAGAAAGGAAGTAACTTGGAAACGGGCAGCAACAGTGGTCTTGCTGAATACCCTTCTGATCACATTGATTTTGACACCGATCTGGTTGGCAATGATGCTGAATATTCCATTAACAAGCTGGGCAATTTGGTCGGCTCGATTGATGAAAGCTGTTATCATGTTTCCTATTCAGACAGTTTTGATCTACTTTGTTGGGCGCGCAGTGCCTTATAAACGCTTGACTCGGCGTTTTACCTAATCATTTTAGCAACAAAAAAAGAATAAAAAACAAACATCCAATAAAGCGAACAGTACACTTGAGTGTGTCGTGTTCGCTTTTTTTACCTTAAAAGGCATGCTAAAATAGGCTGATGTAAAATAAGACGAGGAATTTATGAACTGGAGGAATTTATGAATAAAAAAGGAATCCTTATGGGTGGCTTTATTTTGCTTCTGTTGCTCATTATAGGAGGAATGAAGTGGCTGATGGACCAACAGTCAAATGGGGAAGAACCGACAAACGCTTCACAAACAACGTCAACAAGTTCTCTAAGTACCGAGTCGAGTATTCCCGAACAATCAACTGAGGAGGAAACGACGATTGATAAGCGGATTGACCAAATGAGTCTAGAAGAAAAAGTCGGGCAACTATTTTTTGTACGAGTGCCTGAAATCAATCAAGTCGAAGATCTACAAACCTATCATTTAGGCGGCTATGTCTTATTCGGACGTGATACGGAGAATGAGACAGCTGAGACGTTGAAGCAAAAGATTGCTGATTATCAGCAAGCCAGTTCCATACCTTTGCTGATCGGAATGGACGAAGAAGGGGGAACTGTCACTCGAATCAGTCGCAACCCTGCATTGGTACAAACACTATTTTTATCCCCTCAGCAACTTTACCAACAAGGGGGCTGGCAAGCAATTGAAGAAGATACTGCTCAAAAGGCAGCTATTTTCCACGAATATGGCATTTCTACCGGTCTGTTTCCGGTCGCCGATGTAGCGACTGATCCGAATGCCTTTATCTACGATCGAACCATAGGCTTAGATGCCGAAGGAACCAGTGAATTTGTTCGTAGAAACATTGCAGTTTTGAAAGAGAAGCGGATTGGCTCAACATTGAAGCATTTTCCCGGATACGGCAATAACCGTGATTCTCATGTAGAGATCGTTACAGATGAACGTTCGTTAGACGAGTTGGAAACGAATGATTTCTTGCCTTTTGAAGCTGGAATCAAAGCGGGAGCTGACAGTATTTTAGTCTCACATAATATTGTTACCAGTATTGATGCCAGCGCACCAGCCTCTATTTCGAAGCCTGTCCATGATTTATTGAGGAAGCAGCTAGGTTTCAAAGGAGTAATCATGACGGATGACATGGATATGGCGGGCCTAGCAGACTTTATTTCCCAATCAGAAGCAGGGCTGAGAGCATTAGAAGCAGGGAATGATTTAGTGATGTCATCTACCTATCAGCAACAGATCCCAGTGATTGTGGATGCTGTCAGAAGTGGTAATTATCCGGAAGCAGCCATCGATGCTTCCGTCAAACGAGTCCTTGAATGGAAAACTTCCCTTGGATTAATCAATTAAAGAAAACGATCTGAAAGTCACTGTTTCCGGTCACCATTTATTGGGGCCGAAAAAAGGCATTCAGATCGTTTTTTTTTCTTACATTGATTTTGAGAACAACGACATTATAAGAAAGGTTCTTCAGAAGGCGCTACGGTCAACAGGACGTTGGTTGCTAATTCTGTTAATTCAGCGGCATAGGCAGATTGTCCTAAAAAGTTTAGGATCTCAATAGTCTTTGAAATTGTTTGTTTCCCAGTTTCGATCTCACCATGGAAAATCGCGATGATTCCTTCAAAATAGCGGATCATCAATCGAATCCGGTCATTGTCTAATGGAATATTTTTGGTCATATAAAACAAAATTTGTTTAAGATGATCGATTTGACTGCGGTCAATGAAAAGAAAGGCAGCGTTGGTCAACAGCTTAGAATAAATATGATAATTGAGACTAAGCAAGTTATTATAAAACTCCTGCTTATTCAATTGCTCGATTTGAAACAAAATATATTCGTCTGTAAAAAGAAACATTAGATTTGCAAAAATGGTGATTTCAAATCTTCCCCAAGTTTCGATTTTGTCGAGATAACCTTTTATCACGGTTTCAATTCTTTCTGTTTCATCGATAGTATGTACGTATCCCTTTTTCTTCAAGATCAAATAGTATTGGCTATAAAGCAAATAATAGAAAAAGTCTTGCGTTTCCTGATACGTTGTTTTAGATTCTTCGATCAAGACGGCCAGCTGATCAAAATCATGTTGGTAATAAGCATTGTGAAATTGTTTCGAGAGTTGCTTCTTTTCATTTAATTGATTATTTGTCAAATGGTATTCAAATTCTTCGAGAGTCACATTCAAGCGATCAAGGTATTTGTAAAGGATATCAAAAGCAATTCGATGCCCTTTTTGTTCAAAAGTAGCTAATGTGCTCCGCTCAGATATATCGGCTGCTAACTTTCTTTGGGAAAGATTACGTTCAGTACGTAACTTTTTCAGTAATAGATTGGCTTCCAAAAAAGCACCTCCTAAATGCACCTAGAAAATAGGTGGACGAAAAAATAGTCCAAATCAACTATAGTCCTATTTTCCAATTAAACTAAAGGAAAGTCAATTAAAGGAGGAAAAGAAAATGTTTCAATTATTTGGATTTCCATGGGAAGTTGTTGAAAATATGATCAACATTTTTTCTTTCTTACGCTAAACGTTCGTTCAGTAAATCTGATTGAATTCAGATTTCGATAGCGCAAAAAATAGGTGGTTTCTAGTAATAATTTACTATTTGCTCCTCCAAGGTCGTTGACCTCTCCCCAAAGTCCTGCTTAGCAGGCATTCCAGGCTGTCGATCTTAGGAGGAAACAGGAACTTGAAGTAGGAAAAAGCAGGAAAACAGCGATTTCTGCTTTTTTCTATGTTAAATCAAGAATGATAGACAGAAAACCAGTGGCATTCCAAAAAGGAAGCCACTGGTTTTTTAGTTTATAGAAAAGTCGTTGATTGTCAGATATTCCTCCCATAAAGCGTCAAATAATGGCGACAACTCTTTTAGAGTCTCAGTTTCTTCCATGACATAAGCAGGATACTCAATTGCTGGCAACAATCTATTTGCTGGAACGATGTAATAGTCAAAGTCTTTTTCGTGGTTTCTTACGATATCATAGTCCACAAATTGAATGTGATCCAGTAAAAAACTGATTTGCTGAATGGCTGATAAATTCAATGAAGGAATGATTCCCACCTGTAATTTTTGTAAATGATGCTGTTGATAAAACGGATATATGAAAAAAGTCAGATAGTCTAGGACTAGCGATTTGGCTTTTTTGAGCCATTCATAACCAACACGTCGAGTGTATTTTGTCAAAAATGGACGAATCTTTTTCTGTAGATTTGTAAATCCTTTCTTTTGAAAGGATAGATTCAACTCATTTTGAGACCAAAAATCAATCAATTGCCCTTTGTTCGCATAAAAAATATACAGAATAATGAAGCTATCTTTTTGAATTTCAGAAAAGACTTCTTCATCAAAAGGGATCCCAACGATTTCTGCTAATAATATGTGGCTAAAATCAGCCATGAATTCATGAAAAATCGGATCATCTTCTTTGATTTGTTCATAGAAATCACAAAGCAGATCCGCTCTTTCCGCTGTTGGTTCAGCGAAACGCACGAGAAAGAACAGCATCCCTTTAAAATAATTAATCTGATAGGTTACTTGCTTTTCGTCAGTCATAAATGCCATAAAATAGTTTTTTAAAGGATGGTTCATCCTAGAAAATAAATTATCAAAGCCATTAATCGGATCAAGCAAGTAGCCTTGTTCAAATCTCAGTTTTGATACAAATAAAATGATTAAAATCAGTCGCTGGTTCACCGGAGAAAACTTTTGTAATGCTAATTCGTTGATCAAAACCGTTTGATCACTGAAGTCCATTAAGAAGTCCGTTTCTAATGGTGAGTTCTCTAAATAAGTTAAAATTTGGACGTAAAAGGAACGGATATTGATTTCATTCCCAAACAGTTTTAATTGAGAAACATTCAAATGGATCTCTTTACCCAATAAATAACTCTTTAGCGGTTTAAGTGCTCGAGTGATCGTCGAATGACTGACAAAGTGAACAGTCGAAATGTCATTGATGGTCATTTCCGGCTTCATGAGCGATGTAAGAAGAAGTTGGAAAGCCAGGCTTTCTTGAATCAAATACTTCTGATAAAGAGAATAGGAAAGTGGTTCTTCTAATGAACGAACCTTGAAACCTTTTTCACATAACGAAACTTGATAAAGCGCTGAAAACTCTTGTTGCATTTCCTCTATGAGTGGTGCTATCCCGTGATAAGACAAGCCCAGATGCTCGGCGATTTTACTGATATTGATTGGTTGATTGGTATTCTCATTTAAATAAGTCAAAATTGCTAATTTTTTCTTTGCATGATTGGTGAGTAACAGATCTTCAAACATAATCATCCTCCTTTTAAAAATATTATCATAAATATTATTTAATAATGAATCAAAAATGTAAGTTTGAGATACCAATTTTTGATTAAAAAAGTTCTTCTTTTGTCGTGTTGTGTAATTAAATAATCTCGGTGTAAAATTATCATTGGATTTTATGTGAAGAAAATCGCTATTCAAAAATAGCAGATTTTCACTTTTTTTTTATGCGTTTTTTTAGAGTAAAAGAATCACTATAGAATAATTATTCGGTCTTTAAATATATGTACGTAATTAATAAACGAACGATATAAGAAGATTTTTTGTTTTTAAAATAACACATAATACCTGTTCCTACAAGTTAAAAAACAGTGACAAGTGCATGTACTTATTTTTATCTATGTGATTTCAGTAAATGGACGATGCTGATCCTTAGGAAATCCTACATGCTGAACTTAGAAAAAGGCGGTACAAAAGCTTTTTGACGATTATTCTTAGCGAACAAGAGAGATGTTAGTTGTGCTTTTTTGTTTACATGGAAATAATCTGAAAAATTGTTGTCCATTTAGGGGTGAGAATGGTTAGGAGACAATTGAGAATGGCGTGGGTTTCTTCAAAAACGATTATTTTTATTATCTTTCAAGAAATGGTGACAAAACCTAATAAATATAAGTTGAAAAGCTAGTGCTGATGAATAGAAAAACAAATGTATTTTTACTTCTGGGCGAGGGATAAGTCGGCTTGATTGATAAAAAAACGTAGGGTTGTTAGACTGGTTTTAGAGGAAAAAAAGGAGGATGTAAAATGAAACACGGATTTAGAGATTATTTAGGAGCAAATGAGCGGGAGGCAGGTTATAACTTATCTTGGGGCTCTATTTTCGCAGGAGTCGTGACGTTTATTGCATTATTTATGACATTTTCATTAATCGGCTCAGCGATCGGCTTTGGCATGGTGGAACCTACCTCAAACAACCCATTGGATGGTGTGGGAACAGGTTTGATGATTTGGACTGTTGTGACATTGATTCTTTCATTGTTCGGAGCAGGATTTGTTTCTGGTGTAGCAGCTAGACGCGTTGGTTTGGTACATGGATTTCTTACTTGGGCAACCAGTATGATCGTTACAATCGTC